>NZ_SGXL01000010.1 GCF_004216955.1 Fictibacillus sp. BK138 | reverse complement strand
CTTACAGATGAGCCCGCGGCGCATTAGCTAGTTGGTGAGGTAACGGCTCACCAAGGCGACGATGCGTAGCCGACCTGAGAGGGTGATCGGCCACACTGGGACTGAGACACGGCCCAGACTCCTACGGGAGGCAGCAGTAGGGAATCTTCGGCAATGGGCGAAAGCCTGACCGAGCAACGCCGCGTGAGCGATGAAGGCCTTCGGGTCGTAAAGCTCTGTTGTTAGAGAAGAACAAGTACGAGAGTAACTGCTCGTACCTTGACGGTACCTAACCAGAAAGCCACGGCTAACTACGTGCCAGCAGCCGCGGTAATACGTAGGTGGCAAGCGTTATCCGGAATTATTGGGCGTAAAGCGCGCGCAGGCGGTCTCTTAAGTCTGATGTGAAAGCCCACGGCTCAACCGTGGAGGGTCATTGGAAACTGGGAGACTTGAGTGCAGGAGAGAAAAGTGGAATTCCACGTGTAGCGGTGAAATGCGTAGAGATGTGGAGGAACACCAGTGGCGAAGGCGGCTTTTTGGCCTGTAACTGACGCTGAGGCGCGAAAGCGTGGGGAGCAAACAGGATTAGATACCCTGGTAGTCCACGCCGTAAACGATGAGTGCTAGGTGTTGGGGGGTTCCACCCTCAGTGCTGAAGTTAACACATTAAGCACTCCGCCTGGGGAGTACGACCGCAAGGTTGAAACTCAAAGGAATTGACGGGGGCCCGCACAAGCAGTGGAGCATGTGGTTTAATTCGAAGCAACGCGAAGAACCTTACCAGGTCTTGACATCCTCTGACCACTCTAGAGATAGAGCTTTCCCCTTCGGGGGACAGAGTGACAGGTGGTGCATGGTTGTCGTCAGCTCGTGTCGTGAGATGTTGGGTTAAGTCCCGCAACGAGCGCAACCCTTGACCTTAGTTGCCAGCATTCAGTTGGGCACTCTAAGGTGACTGCCGGTGACAAACCGGAGGAAGGTGGGGATGACGTCAAATCATCATGCCCCTTATGACCTGGGCTACACACGTGCTACAATGGATGGTACAAAGGGTTGCGAAGCCGCGAGGCCAAGCCAATCCCAAAAAGCCATTCTCAGTTCGGATTGTAGGCTGCAACTCGCCTACATGAAGCCGGAATTGCTAGTAATCGCGGATCAGCATGCCGCGGTGAATACGTTCCCGGGCCTTGTACACACCGCCCGTCACACCACGAGAGTTTGTAACACCCGAAGTCGGTGGGGTAACCCTTTTGGGAGCCAGCCGCCGAAGGTGGGACAGATGATTGGGGTGAAGTCGTAACAAGGTAGCCGTATCGGAAGGTGCGGCTGGATCACCTCCTTTCTATGGAGATTATGAAACAGCTTCGACTGTTTCGTAAGTACACCTTTTGTCTTTTGTTCAGTTTTGA
>NZ_SGXL01000009.1:1402-2627 GCF_004216955.1 Fictibacillus sp. BK138 | reverse complement strand
TATAAGGTTAAGCTAGAAAGGGCGCACGGTGGATGCCTTGGCACTAGGAGCCGAAGAAGGACGGGACGAACACCGATATGCCTCGGGGAGCTGTAAGTAAGCACTGATCCGGGGATTTCCGAATGGGGGAACCCACCATCCGTAATGGGATGGTATCCATATCTGAATACATAGGGTATGAGAAGGCAGACCCGGGGAACTGAAACATCTAAGTACCCGGAGGAAGAGAAAGCAAATGCGATTTCCTGAGTAGCGGCGAGCGAAACGGAAACAGCCCAAACCAGAGGGCTTGCCCTCTGGGGTTGTAGGACACTCTACATGGAGTTACAAAGGAACGAAGTAGGTGAAGCGGTCTGGAAAGGCCAGCCAAAGAAGGTAACAGCCCTGTAGCTGAAACTTCGTTCCCTCCTGAGTGGATCCTGAGTACGGCGGGACACGTGAAACCCCGTCGGAATCCGGGAGGACCATCTCCCAAGGCTAAATACTCCCTAGTGACCGATAGTGAACCAGTACCGTGAGGGAAAGGTGAAAAGCACCCCGGAAGGGGAGTGAAAGAGATCCTGAAACCGTGTGCCTACAAGTAGTCGGAGCCCATTAACGGGTGACGGCGTGCCTTTTGTAGAATGAACCGGCGAGTTACGATCCCGTGCAAGGTTAAGTTGAATAGACGGAGCCGCAGCGAAAGCGAGTCTGAATAGGGCGACATAGTACGTGGTCGTAGACCCGAAACCGTGTGATCTACCCATGTCCAGGGTGAAGTTCAGGTAACACTGAATGGAGGCCCGAACCCACGCACGTTGAAAAGTGCGGGGATGAGGTGTGGGTAGGGGTGAAATGCCAATCGAACACGGAGATAGCTGGTTCTCCCCGAAATAGCTTTAGGGCTAGCCTCGCGGCAAGATTCCTGGAGGTAGAGCACTGATTGGACTAGGGGCCCCCACAGGGTTACCGAATTCAGTCAAACTCCGAATGCCAGAGAATTATCCGCGGGAGTCAGACTGCGAGTGATAAGATCCGTAGTCAAAAGGGAAACAGCCCAGACCATCAGCTAAGGTCCCAAAGTATACGTTAAGTGGCAAAGGATGTGGAGTTGCCCAGACAACCAGGATGTTGGCTTAGAAGCAGCCACCATTTAAAGAGTGCGTAATAGCTCACTGGTCGAGTGACTCTGCGCCGAAAATGTAACGGGGCTAAACGTATCACCGAAGCTATGGCTTGTACCGTA
>NZ_SGXL01000009.1:0-1309 GCF_004216955.1 Fictibacillus sp. BK138 | reverse complement strand
AGGTACAGGGGTAGGGGAGCGTTCGAAGTGCAGTGAAGTCAGACCGGAAGGACTGGTGGAGCGCTTTGAAGTGAGAATGCCGGTATGAGTAGCGAAAGACAAGTGAGAATCTTGTCCATCGAAAGCCTAAGGTTTCCTGAGGAAGGCTCGTCCGCTCAGGGTTAGTCGGGGCCTAAGCCGAGGCTGAAAAGCGTAGGCGATGGATAACAGGTTGATATTCCTGTACCACCTCCTTTCCGTTTGAACAATGGGGGGACGCAGTAAGGTAGGGTGAGCGCACTGATGGAATAGTGCGTCTAAGCAGTTAGGCTGTTGGATAGGCAAATCCGTCCAACGTGAAGGCTGAGCTGTGATGGCGAGGGAAATTTTAGTACCGAAGTCCCTGATCCTACACTGCCAAGAAAAGCCTCTAGTGAGGAAAGAGGTGCCCGTACCGCAAACCGACACAGGTAGGCGAGGAGAGAATCCTAAGATGATCGGGAGAACTCTCGTTAAGGAACTCGGCAAAATGACCCCGTAACTTCGGGAGAAGGGGTGCTCTGATAGGGTTTATCGCCCGAGAGAGCCGCAGTGAATAGATCCAAGCGACTGTTTAGCAAAAACACAGGTCTCTGCGAAACCGCAAGGTGAAGTATAGGGGCTGACACCTGCCCGGTGCTGGAAGGTTAAGAGGAGGGGTTATCCTTTTAGGAGAAGCTCTGAATTGAAGCCCCAGTAAACGGCGGCCGTAACTATAACGGTCCTAAGGTAGCGAAATTCCTTGTCGGGTAAGTTCCGACCCGCACGAAAGGTGTAACGACTTGGATACTGTCTCAACGAGAGACCCGGTGAAATTATAGTACCTGTGAAGATGCAGGTTACCCGCGACAGGACGGAAAGACCCCATGGAGCTTTACTGCAGCTTGATATTGGATTTTGGTACAGCTTGTACAGGATAGGTAGGAGCCTGAGAAGCCGGAGCGCCAGCTTCGGTGGAGGCGTCGGTGGGATACTACCCTGGCTGTATTGAAATTCTAACCTTGGACCGTGATCCGGTTCGGAGACAGTGTCAGGCGGGCAGTTTGACTGGGGCGGTCGCCTCCTAAACAGTAACGGAGGCGCCCAAAGGTTCCCTCAGAATGGTTGGAAATCATTCGCAGAGTGTAAAGGCACAAGGGAGCTTGACTGCGAGACCTACAAGTCGAGCAGGGACGAAAGTCGGGCTTAGTGATCCGGTGGTTCCGCATGGAAGGGCCATCGCTCAACGGATAAAAGCTACCCTGGGGATAACAGGCTTATCTCCCCCAAGAGTCCACATCGACGGGGAGGT
>NZ_SGXL01000008.1 GCF_004216955.1 Fictibacillus sp. BK138 | reverse complement strand
TCCATAAAAGTGTTTGACTTGCTCTCATTTGTTACTGACGGAATTAATTCTTAATTCCTTACCTTTGCTTTTGTTCAGTTTTCAAAGAACTTGTTGTAAAACTCGTTTAATGCGCCGCTCGTTTTGGCGACTTTAATAATATATCACGCTTCACAAGCATGGTCAATAGCTATTTTGAAATTATTTTCGATTTTAATAAAAAAAGCCCAGAAGGCTTGTCTCCCAGCCTCTGGACCAATTAGTAGCAATACTTTTTATATTGAATCCTATCCTAAAATGAAGAACTCAATCGCGACTAGTGAAGCTAATCCCGGCAGACCTGCTATTCCTGATATTAGTGCTGTAAACATATTGATTGGTATGTGTATATCGTAGGAATTGCCGATCGCATTTAATAAGAAAAGAAGTAATGCTCCAATACAAAAACGTGTGATTCCAAATCCAAGCCATTTTAAAGGGCGCATTGGAGCACCGGCAAGCAAAAGAACAAAGATGATCGTTCCAAGTATCGCGATTACAGTAATAGGCTCCACTGATCAAACCTCCTATACATCCATCCAGTTTTATTTACTAGTCATTGTATGGGAGTTGTCCATAAAAAAGACCAGCAGTTATTTTAATCTGCTGGTCGTTACATTTCTTTTTTTAGCTTCTTTTAATAAGAAGAAGTATTTCGATTCTGCTAATTGAAGTTTAAAGATCACTTCTTCTGATGGTTCGACACTGCGTTCCACCATTTCTTTCTGATGCATCCATTCTATTTTCAATTCATCAAGACTTTGGAGCAACTGTTGATCTCCGGACCGCTTCAAGCGCCCTTTACGGGAAAAAAACATGTGCAAACCCCTTTAGTTAGATTTCTCTTCTGCCTTCAAGCGCTTTAGATAGCGTAACTTCATCCGCGTATTCTAAGTCCCCGCCAACTGGGAGTCCATGAGCGATACGGGTAATTTTAATACCTGTTGGTTTTAGAAGCCGTGCCATATACATAGCCGTTGCTTCTCCTTCAATATTTGGATCTGTCGCCATAATAATCTCCTGAACTCCTTCGTCTGTTAAACGTTTTAAGAGTTCAGCGATTTTAATGTCTTCCGGTCCGATACCGTCCATAGGGGAGATCGCTCCGTGAAGAACGTGATACAGACCACGGTATTCTTTCATTTTTTCCATTGCGATAACATCTTTAGAATCATGCACGACACAAATCGTCGAACGGTCTCTGCTCGAATCATCGCATATCATACAAGGATCACGGTCAGTAATATGAAAGCAATTGGAACAATAGATGAGCTGCCGTTTTGCATTGACCAGTGCACGGCCAAAGTCTAAAACGTCATCTTCTTTCATTTCCAATACGAAAAATGCCAGGCGAACCGCCGTTTTCGGTCCGATGCCCGGCAATTTCATAAAGCTTTCAATCAATTTTGATATAGGTTCAGGATAATGCATGAATAACTCCTAGAATAAACCAGGAATGTTCAGCCCTTTAGTGAATTTGCCCATGTCTTGTGAAACCATTTCGTCTACTTTCTTAAGCGCATCGTTCGTAGCCGCTAGCACAAGGTCTTGAAGCATTTCAATATCATCCGGGTCTACTACTTCCTCTTTAATCACAATATCAACGATCTCTTTGTGGCCGTTAGCTTTAACAGTAACCATTCCGCCGCCAGCTGTACCTTCGATTACTTTATCTTTTAATTCCTCTTGAGCTTTTGCCATATCACGCTGCATTTTTTGCATTTGTTTCATCATATTGTTCATGTTGCCTTTCATCTTAAAACTCCTCCTTATTCGTTCTCTTCTTCTTTTATCTCAATTAAATCATCGCCAACCAATTTGATGGCTTCTGTAATGAGAGGATCCTCTTTGGCTTCCTGCTCTTCAGAAGATGGTTGGCCTTGCTGTTGCTCTTTAATGAAGTCAGCTTTTAGTTTCTGCCATTCCGGATCCAAAATAGACAGCATGGACAGGTTCTTTCCTATTGTACTATAAACTGCCCCTTCAACATAGCTTCTGTTGTTATCTTGTGAAGCCATCTGCCTATGAATTTCATGCTGAAATGACAGCAGGAATAATTGATCAGAACATGCTACTGGTTCTGCTCCAGACAGCAGAGCATAGGCACTTACTTTTTCTGAGCGGATCTTATCTAAAATTTCGCCCCACATGCCTTTTAATTGTACGAGGTTTGGTTTTTTTGCTTTTTTCAGCATCTCTTTCACTTGACCATGTGAAGCTCCGCCTTGGGTACGAATCACTCTTTTTTCTTTAGGGGCATCCTGCTCGGAAGAACCAGGAGAGCCGCTTTGAGTCCATCCGCCCTGCTTCATCTTGGTCAATTCCTGCTCAAGCTGTTCGATTCTCTGTAAAAGAGGTTCAACTGAAGGATTCTCCGTTTGTACCGAACCACCTGCTTGTTTTTGATAGCATATCTTAATGAACGTAGTCTCTAGAAAAATTTTAGGGTGATTGGTCCATTTCATCTCTTGCTGAGCCTGGTTCAACTGGCTGATGATCAAATAGATACTCTCTGTCTCAGTAGATGAGGCCAAATGTTCGAACGACTCATCTGTTGAAACACGCTCCAATAGCTCTTCAAGCTGCGGCGCGGCTTTATACAGAAGCATGTCTCTGTAGTAATAGATCAAGTCTCCCAGGAAACGGACGGGATCTTTTCCTTCTTGTAAAAGATCTGATGATATGGTTAAAGCCTTTGATACATCTTTTTCTAAAAAAGCTTCTGCCATATCTGAAAGATGTTTTTGAGAAGCTGATCCAGTTACAGATAGCACATCCTCAACTCTTACCTTATCGTCACTGTACGAAATCGCCTGATCCAATAAGCTTAGCGCGTCACGCATCCCGCCTTCAGCAGCTCGAGCCAGCAGCTGCAGCGCTTCTTCTTCAACTTCCGTACCGTTTGCGTCGACGACCTTTTTCATCCGTCCGATGATAGACTGAGATGATATTCTCTTAAGATCAAAACGCTGGCATCTTGAAACGATGGTAGAAGGAATTTTGTGCGGCTCTGTTGTTGCCAAAATGAAAATAACATGACTTGGCGGTTCTTCCAGCGTTTTTAATAAAGCATTAAATGCTCCAGTGGATAACATATGTACTTCATCAATAATATAGACTTTGTACGTTACCGATGAAGGAGCAAACTTCACCTTGTCACGAATGTCACGGATATCATCAACGCCAGTATTGGACGCCGCATCGATTTCGAGCACATCAGAAATGGTTCCGTTCGTTATGCCTCTGCATGCATCACATTCATTGCAAGGTTCTGACACTGGAGCGCGCTCACAGTTAACGGCTTTTGCAATAATTTTGGCTATACTTGTTTTCCCCGTTCCTCGTGGTCCTGAAAACAGGTAGGCATGGGAAAGCTTGTCCTGCATCAAGGCGTTTTGAATCGTTTTCGTAATGTGTTCCTGCCCGACCACATCTTCAAAGCTTTGCGGTCTCCATACACGGTAGAGTGCCTGATAACTCATCCCTTTGCCTCCCTAAAATCACTTCATTCTTTCTTTATTATACTGAAACATTACAAAAAACTCACCCCTGAGACAAGGATGAGTTATTGTTTATATATTAGAATGCCGCGCACCTCTCTTTGGAATAGTCAACCTATGCGTACAGACGCAGTTAGCTCAGTCCAGGTTGCCCCACGGCACACGAAGTGGTCCACTTACTGCTGCTTCCTTCCGGACCTGACAGGGTTCATGGGTCTCCGTTGCGCAGGACCCGGACATCAACACCACTTACGTCCGTCGGCCATACGTTGAACTAACCGAGGAGAGGAATTCAACCTCGCTACAGCGGATTGCGAGTACAGGGCACCGCTACCTCCCCATCTAGCGCGACAAAGTGTATAACGTTGTTAGATGCACAATCAAATGTGCAAGATTTAGTATACTATGCCTGTCATTAAAAATCAACCGTACAAGCCTTAAAGCTCATTCTTTCGCTCTTCCTTTTCTTTCCTTTTGCGATCTCGGAGATTTTTAAAAAAGGTTGAAAGGATTTCTCGGCATGCTTCTTCTTTTACACCTGAAACAACTTCACATTGATGGTTGAAGCGGTCTTCTTGTAAAAGGTTCATCAATGTGCCCGCACAGCCCCCCTTTGGATCTTTAGCTCCGTACACGACTCTGTTCACTCTTGAGAGAACGATCGCACCAGCACACATAGCGCACGGTTCTAACGTTACATATAGAGTAGTACCCTCGAGTCTCCAAGCGCCTGTTTCTTTACAAGCTTCATCGATCGCTAGTAACTCAGCATGGGCGATTGCTCTATGTTCGACTTCGCGTAAATTATGAGCTCTTGAAATAACCTCATCATTTTTTACTAATACAGCACCGATCGGAACTTCACCAATATCAGCGGCTTTCTTTGCTTCTTTTAAAGCAAGTTCCATGAAATAATCATCTTTTTCTAAAGTCTCCATTATCGTCCCGCTCCAAAGTTTTAGTTGATAGAGATTATACAAGAGGTTTTGTAAATAATAAAGAAAGGAATCTGTTCAATAAGGTATTAATGGGAGTGCAAGAAGTGAGACTCCTAATGGTGCGAAGCGCCAAGGAGGCTCACCGCACACCCCGCGGAAAGCGAGCAGCCTGTAACGAAAATCAACTACCATAAAAAAACAAAGGAGAGGGACACCTATGCCGCAAAAAGAAAGCAAGATCCCTGTCGCCATGCTTATTATTGACGTAATTAATGACTTTAATTTTCCTGAAGCTCCTCTTTTATTAAAAACATCTGCTCCTATTGCAGAAAAAATAGCAAATCTAAAGAAACGGGCTAAAAAAGAAGGTATTCCTGTTATTTATGTAAATGACAATTTCGGACAATGGCAATCCGATAAACAAAAACTCGTCGAGTACTGTATGGAACAGGATGGCGGAGAGTTCGTAAAAAAGCTGCAGCCTGACGATGACGACTATTTTGTAATAAAACCAAAGCACTCTGGTTTCTTTTCAACGCCCTTATCAACTTTATTAAATGATCTCAACGTGCAAACTTTGATTCTGTGCGGCGTTGCAGGCAATATTTGCGTCCTCTTTACTGCAAATGACGCCTATATGCGCGGATTCGATGTGTATGCACCTTCTGATTGTTCTGCATCTAATATAGAAGAAGACAATGAGAGAGCATTAATATTAATGGAAACAACACTAGATGCCGATATAAGCCTTAGTGAAGATTTAGATTTACCCGCTATAATCGAGCAAGCTAATAAAAGCAAACAAAGAAAAATCTACTAAGATGTCCTGATTATCGATTAATTTTAGCGATAATCTATCCACCTTTTCCAAACGTATGCTACAATATTCTTTGTCTGTAATTTTTCGTTTTGTTAAAAGAAAGGGAGGAAAAGGAAGATGAGTTCAACCCCCTTTATCGCAGTTGAAGGGCCTATCGGCGTAGGGAAAACATCATTGGCAAAAGCCATTGCTGAGCACTTTAATTTTCAAATTTTAGAGGAAATTGTAGAAGAGAATCCTTTTCTCGGAAAATTTTACGACGACATCGATGAGTGGAGTTTTCAAACCGAGATGTTCTTTCTTTGCAACAGGTACAAACAGCTAGAAGATATTCAAAATCAATATCTAGCGAAACAAATACCTGTCGTTTCCGATTACCATATTTTTAAGAACAGAATTTTTGCCGGTCGAACGCTAAAAGACCGTCATTACAATAAATACATGCAGTGCTTTGATATCTTAACAGAAGATATGCCTGTTCCGAACATGATCATATACTTAAATGCGAGTCTTGATACTTTGTTAGAACGCGTTAGAAAGCGCGGTCGATTCGTTGAACAGAACATGGAACCTGCATACTTAGAACAGCTTGCTGCTGATTATGATACGTTCATGTCCGCCTTTAAAAGACAACACCCTGAGATTCCGGTGCTGAGTTTTAATGGAGACGATTTAGATTTTGTTGCGTATGAAACGGATAAAGAGAAGATTTTATCCTTAATAGAAGCAACTTTGAAAAAAGGAGAAGTTGCAAAATGAACAAGCTTATCCAATATGGCATTCCAAATGATGCTGTAATTACTGTAGCAGGAATGGTCGGTGCAGGGAAATCAACATTGACCAACGCTCTTGCTGACAAATTAAATTTCCGTACATCTATGGAAAAGGTCGACAACAATCCATACTTAGAAAATTTCTATCATGATTTTAAAAGATGGAGCTTTCATCTGCAGATTTTCTTTTTAGCTGAACGGTTTAAAGAACAAAAAAGAATGTTTGATTATGGCGGAGGATTCGTTCAAGATCGTTCCATCTATGAAGATACAGGAATTTTTGCCCGTATGCATTATGACAAAGGGAATATGTCCGAGGTAGACTATGATACATATACCCACCTTTTTGAAGCGATGGTAATGACACCTTATTTCCCTCAGCCGGATTGTTTGATTTATCTGGAAGGTTCTCTAGATGACATTCTAGCCCGTATTCAGAAGCGAGGACGTAAGATGGAGCAAGAGACACCAGTATCGTATTGGGAAGAAATGTACGATCGCTATGAAAAGTGGATCGCATCTTTTAATTCATGTCCGGTACTCCGTGTAAACATCAACGATTATGACCTTCGTGAAAACCCAGAATCAATCAACGATATCATAGGAAAAATTGCTCAAAAGATTGAAGCAAAACGCGAAGTTCGTTTATAAAGGCATAAGCCCCGTAAGTCAAAAAATTGACTCGGGGCTAATTTTTTTATATATGGTTTTTGACTTATTTTTTCATCCACTCAGGCTTACCGAAGCCTTTGAATTCTTTATCAATGACTTCTTCAAATTCTTTAGATTCCACTACTTCTTTAATATCCTTTGCAAAATCAGATTCAAGATCTTTCGTATTAACAACTACTCGATTTCGATACGTATCAGGCATATTTTCAAGCTGAAGGGCATCTAAGAGATCCATTTTTGCAGCGAGTGCAAAGTTTCCTGGTACCGCAGCAACATCCGCACTTTGTACCGCACGCGGAAGCTGGGCTGCCTCTAGCGGTTTAAAGTTTAAGTTTTTTGGATTGTCTTTAATATCTTTTTCGGACGCTGTCAGTTGATTAATGTTTTCTTTTATCGTAATAAGTCCAGCATCTTCTAGCATGATTAATGTACGGGCTAAGTTCACAGGATCATTCGGAATCGCAAGTGTGCTTCCTTCTTTTATCTCTTCTATCGATTTGAATTTATTCGAATACAATCCCATTGGAGCTGTAGGGACAACGACGACTTCAGAAAGTTTAAGATTCTTTTCTTTTGCGAAGTTCTCCATGTACACTTTATGCTGAAAAAGGTTTGCATCGAGATCGCCTTTAGAAAGCGCCAAATTTGGCTGGATATAATCGCTGAACTCAACGACCTTAACTTTATAGCCTTTTTTCTCTAAAGAAGGTTTTATCGCTTTATTCACCATATCAGTATAAGGGCCAGCTGTTGCACCAAGGGTAATTTCTTTTTCTTTTGATGCCCCTGATGTAGAAGAACAAGCAGCTAAAGCCAGGACAGCAATTGCAGTGAAGAGTGTGAGTATTATTTTTTTCATGTGTGGAATCCCCTTTTTTATCTTTTATTTACCGCTCGAGCCACTCCGTCACCAATGACCTGCATGAGCTGCACGATGACAATTAGCAGAACAACCGTAGTAAACATGATGGTGTTGTCATATCTGTAATAACCGAATCGAATCGCAAAATCACCGATTCCCCCGCCCCCTACAATACCTGCCATAGCAGAGTAGCCTAATAAGCTTATGGCTGTGACAGTAATCGCTTGAACAATACCTGGCTTCGCTTCAGGAAGCAGCACTTCACGGATGATCATCCACGGCGTTGCTCCTACCGCAACAGCCGCTTCAATCACACCTTTATCGATCTCCCTTAATGAGGTCTCAACTAAGCGTGCAAAGAATGGAATAGCGGCTACAGACAATGAAACTGAGGCTGCAGTTGGACCGATCGTCGTACCCGTGATCAGCTGCGTTAAAGGTAGCAAAGCAACGAGAAGGATGATAAAAGGTACGGAACGGATCAGATTTACTAAAATACCTGCAATTTGTTTGATCCAGACGTTTTCAAACAATAGCCCTTTGTCTGTCACAAACAATGCGACCCCTAATGGAAGACCTACGATCAGAGAAACACCCAATGAGATCGCGACCATATATATTGTCTCAAAAAAAGCTTTATTCAAATCTGGCAGTATGCTGTACAAAGAATCAAGCAACGTGTTTCACCACCTCTAAATTTTCGATTCGCTCTTTGATGTAAGCGATGGCCCGTTTAACTTCTGCTTCATCACCTATCAGTTCCATAATAAAAATCCCTAATGGCGTTTCCTGGATGTATTCAATTTTTCCGTGTAGTATATTTCCTTTTACTTTAAAGTTTTGGAAGAGTTCAGAGACGACTGCTTCTTCTGCTATCGCGCCTTTAAAATGAATTTTAATGACTACTCCTTTACGTCCCTTTAATAGCGGTTCCGGAAGGTTCATCTGTATGACACTGCTTATAAACGTTTTCGTTAGCTCTTTCTCCGGATGTGCAAATAAGTTATAAACATCACCTGTCTCGATGATTTCTCCATCCTGCATCACTGCCATCCTGTGACAAATCTCTTTAACGACTTCCATCTCATGTGTGATAAGAACAATTGTGATGCCAAGCTTCTTATTGATGGATTGAAGAAGTGAAAGAATAGCTTTTGTAGTATTTGGATCGAGTGCAGAAGTAGCTTCATCACAGAGCAAAACTTTTGGGTCGTTGGCTAGTGCACGTGCGATTCCAACCCGCTGCTTTTGTCCGCCGCTCAGCTGAGACGGATATTGATCCTTTTGATTTTCTAACCCTACCATCTGTAACAGCTCAAGAGTCTTATGATTAATTTCGTCTTTCTTCTTCCCGGCAGCTTTTAACGCAAATGCGATATTTTCATATACGGTTTTGGCACTAATCAAATAAAAATGCTGAAAGATCATTCCTATCTTTAGCCGTTCTCCTCGAAGTTCTTTTTTAGAAAGCTTCGTAATAGATACACCGTCGATTAAAATCTCGCCTGTTGTTGGTTTCTCTAATAAATTTAAGCACCGGAGGAGAGAGCTCTTACCTGCACCGCTGTAGCCAACAATTCCGAATATCTCACCTTTCTCTATCGTGAGTGAGACATTTTTAACCCCAATGATGTCTTTTCCTTTTGAGGCATATATTTTCGTTACATCACGCACTTCAATCATATTTCTGTCCTCCTTCAATATAAAAAGCCCTCTTCATTCAATGGAAGAGGGCGAATAGACATACATCGACTTATCTTCCAGAATGGATGAATCATTCTGCAGGAAGTGGCACCGTTCCATAATGGAGGTTGCCGGACGTCATTGGGCCTGATCCCTCAGTCTCTCTTAATAAGTGTTGATTATTTGATTAAGTTATAATTGACATATTACTACCTGTCGAAAAGTTCTGTCAATAAGATTTTTTACCGCTTTAAAGTGTTAGCGCTTACATCGTTTATAAGATAAGGAAAAATTATTTCACATTAAATTATGTTGGTATTGAACTTAGTTGATTCCGCTCCAGGCTGCTCGCTTTCCACGGGGCGTGCGGTGAGCCTCCTGCCGCTTTCTACCATGATGAAAATAGAAAAAAACAAAAGCAACAAATCCTTTAGAAAATGCCATCAATTAAAATAACAAAAAACCTCACCTGATAAAATCAGATGAGGTTGAATATGTATATGGAGGAGGTAGAGGGATTCGAACCCCCGCGGGTCGTTAAACCCCTGTCGGTTTTCAAGACCGATCCCTTCAGCCGGACTTGGGTATACCTCCGTGTGACTGACAAGAACTATAATAACATGTGAGTAAATATAGTGTCAACGTTATTTTATAAAAAAATATAAAAAAAGAGAGGATAAATTCCTCTCTTGTCATTTACTTAATTACTTCTTTATTGCCCATGTATGGACGAAGTACTTCTGGAATGATAACCGTTCCATCTTCTTGCTGATAGTTCTCTAAAATGGCTGCTACTGTTCTTCCGATCGCTAGACCAGATCCGTTTAGTGTATGAACAAGCTCAGGCTTGCCTTTCGCATCTCTGCGGAAACGAATTTGAGCACGGCGCGCTTGGAAATCTTCAAAGTTAGAGCAAGAAGAGATTTCGCGATATTCACCATAGCTTGGAAGGTATACTTCGATATCGTATTTTTTAGCAGCTGTAAATCCAAGGTCAGCCGTACACATGCTTAGTACACGATATGGAAGGTTTAGCAGCTGAAGTACTTTTTCAGCATGGCCTGTTAACTTTTCAAGCTCATCGTAAGAATCTTCCGGCTTAACAAAGCGTACAAGCTCAACTTTATTAAACTGATGCTGACGGATCAATCCTCGTGTGTCACGGCCAGCAGACCCTGCTTCAGAACGGAAGCACGCGCTGTATGCTGCATACGTGATTGGAAGCTCATCAGCCATTAAAATTTCTTCACGGTGCATATTTGTTACAGGTACCTCTGACGTTGGGATCAGGAAATAATCCTCTTCACGAATCTTAAACGCATCTTCTTCAAATTTAGGAAGCTGCCCAGTACCTGTCATGCTTTGACGATTTACCATGTATGGAGGAAGTACTTCTGTATAGCCATGTTCGTCTTCGTGAAGGTCCATCATGAAGTTGATCAATGCACGCTCTAAACGTGCCCCAAGTCCTTTGTAGAAAGCAAATCGGCTTCCTGTAACCTTCGCTCCTCGTTCAAAATCAACAATGTTTAAGTCAGTTGCGATATCCCAGTGAGCTTTTGCCTCAAAAGAAAACTCTGGTACCTCACCCCAGTGGCGAACAGGTACGTTGTCATCTTCTGTTTCTCCAACAGGTACACTTTCATGCGGTATGTTAGGCAGTGTAAGCATGATTCCGTGAAGATCTTCTTCTACCTGACGAAGTTCATCATCAATCGTCTTAATCTTATCTCCTACTTCACGCATCTCGGCAATCAGATGGTCAGCGTCTTTTTTCTCACGCTTGAATTCTGCTACCTGTTTAGATACCTCATTACGCTTAGATTTTAATGCTTCAGTTTCACCGATCAATTCTCGGCGGCGCTGATCAAGCGCTTCAAACTGATCCAAACCAGAAAGGTCTTCTCCTCTAGCAGACAATTTTTGTTTCACTTCTTCAAAATTAGCACGTACAAATTTCAAATCCAACATACTTATTTCCTCCTTTATTCGTAATAAAAAATCAAAAAACTCCCGCCCCTGCTCCTAATGATCACATTAGAAACAGGGACGAGAGTTAACCCGCGTTGCCACCCTGATTGCAATAGAACTATGCCTACTGCCGGCTCAATTAAATGTAACGGTTCTTCACCGGAAAAGCATACTTAAGTTTCAGCTTTTCACTCGAGGATGGATTCACAAAACGCTTTGGTCGGTTTTCACCAGCCACCGACTCTCTTCACAAAGTCATTTTTGCTACTAGTTCCTGTCATTGATTTTTTATGATGATTTTATAGTAATGTACAGCATTTTTCTATTTTATGCAACTACTTCTTTGTTTGCTTGTACCATTTTCACAAAAAATTGATGCAAACGGTAGTCGTCCGTCAATTCCGGATGGAAAGCTGCACATAAGAAATGGCCTTGTTTAGCTGCAACGATTCGGTCGTTATGCTTTGAAAGAATTTCAACTTCAGGACCAACTTCTACGATGAATGGCGCTCGGATAAATACACCCGTAAAATCTTCACCGACTCCGTGAATCATAAGATCAGCTTCAAAGCTATCAACTTGGCGGCCAAACGCGTTGCGTTCAACGGTCATGTCGATCAGCTCCAAATGAGCGGTATCCTGACCTTGAATTCTTTTTGCCATTAAGATTAATCCTGCACAAGTACCAAAAACAGGTTTGTTCGTTGCAAATTCCTTCAATGGTTCAAGAAATTGATATTTATCGATCAAACGTCTCATCGCTGTACTTTCGCCGCCTGGCATTACCAGGCCATCCAGATCTTCAAGCTCTTCCACACGTTTTACTGCTACAGCTTGAGCTCCAGAAGCTTCTATTGCTTTAACATGCTCCTGTACTGCTCCTTGTAAAGCAAGAACTCCGATTTTCAGCATGTAATTACCAGCCTCGCTCCTGCATGCGCTCACCTTGAGCCAGTGTGGAAATTTCGATACCCTTCATAGGCGTGCCTAGACCTTTAGACAGTTCAGCGATTAGTTTGTAATCTTGATAGTGTGTTGTTGCTTCAACGATCGCGCGAGCAAATTTTTCTGGGTTCTCAGACTTGAAGATTCCAGATCCTACGAATACACCGTCTGCACCAAGCTGCATCATAAGTGCTGCATCTGCAGGTGTAGCGATACCGCCTGCTGCAAAGTTAACTACAGGAAGCTTTCCGGCTTTTTTGATTTGAAGAAGAACTTCAAATGGAGCACCTAAGTTCTTTGCTTCAGTCATAAGCTCGTCCTCGCTCATAGCTACAACTTTGCGAATTTGTCCTTGGATCATTCTCATGTGACGAACGGCTTCAACGATGTTTCCTGTTCCAGGCTCACCTTTTGTACGAAGCATTGATGCACCTTCACCGATACGGCGTGATGCTTCTCCAAGATCACGTGCACCGCATACGAAAGGAACAGTATAATCACTCTTCAACAAATGGAAAACTTCATCTGCAGGAGTTAACACTTCACTCTCGTCGATATAGTCAACACCCATAGCTTCAAGCACGCGTGCTTCAACAATATGTCCGATACGCGCCTTTGCCATCACGGGAATAGATACAGCATTCAAAACTTCTTCTACGATTGTAGGATCAGCCATACGGGCTACCCCGCCAGCTGCACGAATATCTGAAGGCACACGTTCTAATGCCATTACTGCTACTGCCCCAGCTTCTTCAGCGATACGAGCTTGCTCCGCGTTAATAACGTCCATAATGACGCCGCCTTTTTGCATTTCTGCCATTCCTCGTTTTACACGTTCAGTACCTGTTTTTAACATGCTACACTACCCCCTGATTATATGTGGTATTACCGATTTGCACGGTTCTTTTAAAATAAAACTAGTATCCTCATCTATTTTATCGTAATTCATAAAAAGCGCAAGACTCTCTATTTTCAGAAATAATCCTGTTTTCTTATAGTTAGAGGTAGGCACACACGCTGCACTTCAATCATCTGCGTATAGAAAAAAGCTCTTCAGCATACGCTAATGAGCTTTGAAAATATTATCAAATTAAAACAAACCTTTAATCATGTCCACTGTCCCGGACCAGATTCCGCCAAAGAAGCTTCCTACACCTCTTAATGCAAGAACGAACCAATTTGCTTTTTCAACAGATTTTGTCGTAACAACTTCTGTTTTTCCTTTTGTATCTCCATCAAGCAGGTAACCGTAATCTTCGCCTTTACCTTTATACTCGATTTTGATATGCCCAACCGTTTCTCCCTTTTTAAAAGGAGCCGTCAGTTCGCCGTCTTTCGTTAGTTTCTTCTTATCCACTACGAATTTCGGCTTATAGTTTTCTTTTTCTCCTCTTTTAATAACCATTGAAAGAGGTTCTTTTGTTGCGATCTTCACTTCTTTTTCTTTACCTTTTACTACAGGTATCGTTTTGTTGCCTTTAACTTGGTAGTTATCAGGCAAGATGTTTTCTTTTTCAAAATTAGCAAATCCAAAATCAAACAGTTTTTTCGTTTCTTTAAATCGAGCTAAACGGCTGTCTGTTTTCATCACAACTGAAATTAGTCGTGTATCGCCTTGTTTGATCGTTCCAGTAAAACAGTTACCAGCAAGGTCTGTAGAACCGGTCTTAAGTCCGTCTACCCCTTTATAACCGCTGTTAAGTTCAGGCAGCATCCAGTTCCAGTTTTCCATTTGAATCTCGTCATCTGAACCTTCACGGAATTTCATACGTGGAATGCTTGCTGTTTCTAATACTTCCGGATGATCTTGAAGTAGTCTGAAAGCAAGAATAGCGGTTGCACGAGCACTCATCATGTTTTCATCTGTTTCGGATCCACTCGAATGGTTACCGAACAAATCTTTGTTGTTAAGACCTGTAGAGTTAACAAAATTATAATCTTTCATGCCAAATTCTTTGGCTTTGGCATTCATTTTTTTAACAAATTCACCTTCAGAACCAGCTAAGAGTTCAGCTAATGCAATCGTTGAACCATTTGCTGAATAAATCGCCATGGATTGATACAATTCACGAACTGTATATTTTTCATCTACTCGTAACGGTACATTTGATAATGAACGGTTTTGAGAAATCTTATGTGCATATTCAGAAATACTTGTTTTCTGATCCCATGAAATCTTGTCTTTATTAATTGCTTCAAGCAATAAGTATTCAGTCATCATCTTACTCATACTTGCAGGGGCAAGTAATGTATCAGCATTTTTCTGATATAATATTTTTCCTGTTTCTGCATCTACAAGAATAGCACCTTCAGCTTTAATATCTAAAGACGGCGCTGCACTTGCTGTTTGAGAAAAACTAAATAAACTTCCAACTACAAATGAAAATACTAGCGTCAACGCTAATAGTTGTTTTATCTTGCTGTTCAAAAAACTGCACCTCCATACCCATTTACACACAAAAATTATTGTAACATACACCTTTTCAAAAAAATAGACAGAGGTTAAACCTCTGTCCTAAAATGTGCCTTTAGACCGAATAATTTGGTGCTTCTTTCGTTATTTGAACTTGATGTGGATGACTCTCGCGAAGTCCAGCCCCCGTAATTTTTACAAAACGGGAATCATTTTGAAGTTCATCAATTGTTGCCGTACCGCAATAACCCATTCCTGAACGGATGCCCCCAATAAGCTGATATACGGTATCAGCAAGAGGTCCTTTATACGGCACGCGTCCCTCGATGCCTTCTGGGACAAGCTTTTTATTATTTTCCTGGAAATATCGATCGCTGCTGCCGCGCTCCATTGCGCCGACAGAGCCCATTCCGCGATAAACCTTAAACTGGCGCCCTTGGAAGATTTCACGCTCTCCTGGACTCTCTGATACCCCAGCAAGCATGCTCCCAAGCATTACTGCATGTCCACCAGAAGCTAATGCTTTAACGATATCTCCTGAATATTTGATGCCGCCATCAGCGATGATCGGTACACCATATTTTTTTGCTTCAGTAGCACAATCGTATACCGCTGTAACTTGTGGTACCCCTACACCTGCAACAACACGTGTCGTACAGATTGATCCTGGACCGATTCCTACTTTTACAACGCTTGCCCCTGCCTCGATAAGGTCACGTGTGGCTTCTGCCGTTGCTACGTTTCCTGCAATGATGGTTAAGTCCGGATAAGCAGCTCTTACTTCAGCTACTTTTTGCAAAACACCTTCTGAATGTCCGTGCGCTGTATCAATAACGATTGCATCTACACCTGCTTCAACAAGTTTCTCAACACGCAGAAGTGCATCCTTTGTAACTCCGACTGCAGCACCTACCAAGAGGCGTCCTTGAGAATCTTTTGCTGAGTTAGGAAATTCGATAACTTTTTCAATATCCTTAATCGTGATCAAACCTTGAAGCGTGCCATCTTCATCAACTAAAGGAAGTTTTTCAATTTTATATTGTTGAAGCGTTTTTTCTGCTTCTTTTAAAGTAGTACCTACAGGAGCTGTTACTAAGTTCTCCTTCGTCATTACATCTGAGATCTTAATGGAATAATCCTGAACGAAACGTAAATCACGGTTAGTAAGTATACCTACCAGCTTTTTATCAGCATCTACAATGGGCACACCGCTAATACGGTACTTACCCATCAAGTGCTCAGCGTCAAAAACTTGGTGTTCTGGCGTTAAATAAAATGGATTTGTGATTACACCGCTCTCAGAACGTTTAACACGGTCAACTTGTTCAGCTTGTTCTTCAATCGACATATTCTTATGAATAATCCCTAAGCCGCCTTGACGCGCCATAGCAATCGCCATGTTTGATTCAGTTACAGTATCCATCCCAGCACTTATAATCGGAATATTTAATTGTACAGATTCAGATAACCTGGTTTTAATGGAAACCTCATTAGGAAGAACTGAAGATTTCGCAGGAATTAATAACACATCATCAAACGTTAATCCTTCTTTAGCAAATTTATCTTGCCACATGCCGAACCCACCCCTTCAAATTTTTGATCCAGAAAAATATTATTTGTAGATTATCAACTGGGTAAACTAGTGTCAAGGAATACTAGATATGTTCGATTTTTCAAATAATTTAAAAGACAGGAGGAAAATAACCCGTGGTCATGAAGCAAGATGTTTGGTCTTTGTTTGATATGTTCTTTTCCTCTCAAAAAACACAGCAATTTCTAGCAAATCAATATGAAAAATTAAATTTGCAGGATAGCAATGGAAAAAGTTTTGATAATACTTATGGATTTATTTACTATATCGAACACGGAAAAAAATACTATAAGCTGGCGGATCAAGCTCCTGCAGAACTTAAACCGGTTCTTCTCTTTTATGGAATGACACAGTTGATGAAGGCTTGTATATTATGCAAGGACCCTGACTATCCAGACTCGAGTTCTGTTTTGGCTCATGGATTATCTACAAGAAAGAGAAAAAAACGGAGCTATGAATTTTTAAATGATGAAGTAAAAGTTCAAAAAACGGGATTGTTTAATCATTTTTGCGAAAAAATGTTTCACATGAAACACATAGAAGGCGAAAAGTTTATGATGAATCATTTATTAAGCACATTGCCAGAACTAGCACCTTTGTACAGACAAATGACTGGTGCATTTTATCAGATCAGAATGAACAAAGAGTCCAACGACTCCTTTATATTATCCTGTGAAGCTGCTGACTTGCTGCACATGTCGGTGGATCGTTTTAAGGAATACATAAATAGTATGTTTTCCTCAAAAATAAAAATGGAACTAAGAGATGAAAATAATTATCAAATTTTATTAATTGACCAACTCCATCCATTCGATTGTTTTCCTCTACATTACCACTTTGCAGAAGATACATATTACTTTCCGGTTGATCGTGATTTGCTGCAGATGCCTGTACTCAATGAATTGATGGTTCATTATGTTCTTCTCTATAACTTAAGTATGATTAGCCGCTATGATACGGAATGGTGGAGTGAACTGTTCCACACATATACTTCACTTGAGCTGCCTTTTATTAATCAATTCCTAAACGTAACTGCTCAAAAAATTCCTTATCTCTTTGGCCAATTACTCCATAACATGGATATACCTTAAAAATGAAAAGAAGAAACCAGCCAGTGCAGCTTATGCCTGGTTGGTCTTTTGGGAAGACTTAAATTTTCGTGTGATATAAAGGCTCATAAAAAAATTTGAAGGATCATAAATCTTGCTGAAGACTCATAAATGGAGTTTTATCTGTAAATGAAGCTGCTGGATGCTTTAAAATTCCTTGATTCGTTCTTTTTTATACAAAAAAAGAAGATGGATCTTCATCCATCTTCCTGATTGCCTAGCGACGTCCTACTCTCATGTCTGCTAGTTGATTTTTTACGGTACGTGTTCTTTTATTTGTTACACGTTCGCTCAAGAGTACCCTTTCTTCGCTCAAAAACTTCAAGTTACGCTCAGAATTGTCGTT
>NZ_SGXL01000007.1 GCF_004216955.1 Fictibacillus sp. BK138 | reverse complement strand
CTCTCCATAAAAGTGTTTGACTTGCTCTCATTTGTTACTGACGGAATTAATTCTTAATTCCTTACCTTTGCTTTTGTTCAGTTTTCAAAGAACTTCATCGCGTTACTTTCTTAAAGCAGCGACAAAAACTATCTTACCACATATCATCTATGCGATGCAACCACTTTTTTAAAAAAGTTTTGTTTGTTTTTGTCGAGAAATATGTAAGAAAAGCAACAACGTTTATTACTATATCAGCGTTCTGAAGCACCGTCAACGGTTTTTTGAAGTTTTTATAAAAAAACCTCTTTTCACATCGAAAAAGAGGTTCTGCAGTCTATAAAGAATACTTTTCTAGAAGGTCGTTTTTCGTCTTCCACACCTTTTCAGAAAGATCTACAAAGTATTCTTGCGGATTTAATCTTCTTAAATGCTGTGGCCAGAACAACTGAAGCTGCGCTTGGTGGTAGCTTCGGATCTCCTTCAGATTAGGGAGTTCATAAACAAGCTTACCTTCTATATAAATAGGTTGAAGCAGCTCTTCTGCCGTAAATGAAGATACAACCTTATTTTTATAGGTGTGAACGGGATCGAAAAGCTTGATATCTTTTTCAGGGATTACTTCATCCTCCATCGCAATATAATCTGCTTCCGCTTTACCTTTATTATTGATAATCCGATAAACTTTCTTATAACCGGGTGTTGTTATCTTTTCTACATTAGATGAAATTTTAATCGTAGGGACGTATTCACCATCTTCATATTTCGCTACCACTTTGTATACGCCCCCAAGTGCTGGCTGGTCAGATGCGGTAATCAGCTGTGTCCCGACACCCCAAGATGTGATTTTAGCCCCTTGAGTTTTAAGGTCTGTAATCACATCATCATCTAAATCGTTACTTGCAACAATGACTGTGTCATGCAGTCCCGCCTCATCCAGCATTTTTCGGGCTTGGATCGAGAAGTAAGCTAAGTCCCCGCTGTCCAGCCGAATCCCCTTCAGCGACTTTCCTTCTTCCTTCATCTTTAGCCCAACTTTTATAGCGTTAGGAACTCCGCTTTTTAATGTATTATACGTATCAACTAGAAGAATACTTTGATCAGGCAGCGCTTTTGCGAAACGTTCGAACGCCTCTTCCTCAGAATCATGATCTTGAACCCATGCATGTGCATGCGTTCCTTTTGTAGGAATCCCAAAGAGCTTTCCTGCGCGCATGTTTGAAGTTGCATCAAAACCTGCAATATATGCGGCACGCGCACCCCATATTGCCGCATCTGCCTCTTGAGCCCGGCGTGTGCCGAATTCCATTAACTGATCTTCCTTTGCAACATGGCGGATGCGTGCCGCCTTTGTTGCAATCAGTGTCTGATAGTTCATAAAGTTGAGGAGAGCAGTCTCCAGCAAATGAGCTTCAAACACACGGCATTTAATTCGAATTAATGGTTCGTTTGGGAAAACAACCGTGCCCTCTTTTACGGAAAAAAGCTCCCCGGTAAATTGAAAGTTCTTTAGCTCGTTTAAAAAGTCTTCATCATATTGCTCTTCCTGTGTTCTTAAATAATCGATATCATCGTCATTAAAACGTAAGTGGTTTACATAATGGATGATTCGCTCTAAACCTGCGAATACAGCATATCCGCTTTTAAAAGGGTTTTTTCGAAAAAAAGCTTCAAACACTCTAATGTTAGTATGCGTTCCGTTTTTCCAATGGGCGTACATCATATTAATCTGGTATTTGTCTGTATGCAGTGCTAAATCTTCATAGCTCATCTCGGAATCCCGCCTTTCTCTTGTACATTTTTCTCTTATTGTACAATTGTTAAACATTTTAAAAGGCCCGGCAACTGAAATGCCGGGCAAAGTGATTATTCTACAATTGATATTTTCTTTTCTGTTGCTTTGGAATTGCTTTCCTTTACTGTTTCGTTCTGGCTTCATCAGCCGCTTTTTGAATGAATTCTATAACACGCTCTCTCTCAGCTTTAAGAGCTTCCCCTTTGTCTTCATGCTTTTTTTTGGCATAGTCCATTAATGTTTCATATCGTTCTTGTATTAATTCATCAAGCTTTGCCAGCTCTTCATCAGAAAGCTTTTTCTGTTCTCTAAGGTTCATTTTCACATCTTTTAAAAGAGACCACTCATCCTTTAGACTTTCAATAACTGTTCCCGTATAGACTTTACCCATCTCCATACTTTTGTTCGAACTGCTCCAATTAATATCCGTAATATCCATGGCAGAAGCCCAGTTGATTCTTGTATCATGCATCGCTTTTGACCAATTGGATTCTACTTCATCAAACAATTCCTTCTGAGACGAAACGGATTGGAACTCACCGCCACCCGCTTCTGCTACAGCTTTAAGCTGCTGCTGTCCTTTATTATCAACATCAAATCCGATGATGTTTACTTCAGCTTTAATATTTGATTCATGCAGCCTTTTCGCTGCCTCTACCGGATTTCCATCACATGTCTCAATACCATCACTCACGATATAAACCACATTGTTTCCTTCTTTGCCTTGAAGATCTTTTTCAGCTGCAGCAATAGATGCGGCAAGTGGCGTCCAGCCGGTTGGCTTAAATTTAGATAGGGATTCTTGAAAAGCACCTGCTTCATATGTACCTAATAGATACATTACTTCAGTACTGCCGCATGATAACTTTTTATCCTTATCCGCATTGCTTCCCTTATGTCCGTAAACACGAAGCATAACGTTCGCGTCCTCTGGCAATCCTTCAGCAAATTTCTTTAGAGCTTCTTTAGCCGCTGTCATTTTATCTGTACCAGAAACTTTTGCGGCCATACTTCCACTGGCATCTAAAAGAATCGCGACATTAAGAGGGCCTTCCTTTTTCTCCTCGCCGCCTTCTTCCTGATATTTTTCATACTCTTCCACTTCTTCAAACGTGATATCAAAGTCTTCCAGCTCTTGAAAGGCTGGCTGATGATCAGCAGCAAATGCTGCGATAATGCGGTTATACGCGTCTTCGCTCTTAAGATTTTTAGGGAATTCCTTTGTGATGCTCTTTATTTCTTCATCCAAAGCATCCCCTTCTAGTTCCTTCACTTTTTTGTAATGCTCTCCAGCACCATTCGACACCATCTCTTCTGATTCAGTTGGCGCTTTTTCAACCGTTTCTTTCTGGGGCTCTTTCTTCTTCGGTTCAGAATCAGATGCTGTTTTTTCAGAAGAGCAGGCAGATAGTAATAGAACGACTAGTAAAATAAGCGGAATTAAATAATTCTTAAATCTTTTCATCTGTTCTCTCCTCTATCTAGAATGTTTTAGTTAAACACTCATTTCTTTCTCTCTAATTTTTTGAATATGATTTTGCTTCATAACAGGCAATGCAATCACAACAGGAATGATAAAGAACGGAAATGATTCTTCCCCAGCAAAAAACAGGATAAGACTTAAGGGAGCAACCATTCCATAGATTAAGATATAGAGAAAAAGATAAACCCTTCTCCAACGTTTTTCTTTCTTAGACTTACCTTCACCTCAATTGCTTAAAATTCTATTTCTTTCTTGGTATGTGTCTTCTGAAACTCTGCTGGTTTTGGATCGAAGTATTCCATCGTGAATTTAGGCACGAACTTGTTGTTCTGCAGATATCCTGAACCCCAGGTTGGATCCATTACCAGCCAGCGTTCATCCACTTTTGTTTCCACCCAAGCATGGTTTTGGCCTGCGTATCCTGTCACCATCTGAGTTTCCAACCCGCTTGCTCGCAGTAATGCAATTGCTAAATAAGCGAAGTCCTGACATACGCCTTTTTTCTCATCCAGCGTTTTTAATGCGCTATCATCAAATTCAAATGTGCGATTGTTTAGTTTATTAACGTCATAGCTCACGTTTTTGGCAACATATTCGTAGACAGCTAACGCCTTTTCTTTTTCCGTTTTCTTATTTTTTGTCAGCTGATCGGCCAACTTTTTAATTGCTGGTGCGTCTGACTGAATTCCTCTTGAAGGCAAGGTAAACCGCTGATCTTTTGCATTTGTGTTCTCTACTGTAAAACCTGCTACTCCAACAAAGTGCTGAACATACCCATTCGTTAGTGTAAAATCTGGTGCCATTAAAGAAACTTCATATTTACCCGGACCAAATCGCAGGAAGAACTCACCGTCAAATACATTGTTTTTTACCGGAATGGCGTACATAGCCTTCTGATTATCTTTTTCGGTTTGCACAAAAACAACCTCTGTTTTATTCGCATCTTTTCCGCTAGGGTCGATACTTCCTTTAATTCTATAAGTGAGATCTGTCTTTTCACCGCCAACTTCGGGATTCTCAAGATTGAATCCCTTTTCTTTATAAGCCGAAGAATAATTAATAGGTTCATAGGATTCACTTGATAGATTTTTCACATACAGATTTGCAGCTTCTGAATAATAATTCGACATCCCCTCTTTCGGTGTCATGATTTGGACTTCATGAACGCCTTCTCCATAATAAAGAGGGATTTTCTTGCTGAACTTCCCCTTCTCCACAGGAATCATGATTTTAGTAGATTCACTCTCTTTTTTGAGTTCCACCATGAGCTGTTCGACAATGGTATCTTCTACTTCTCCCGCTAACTCAAAAGATCCATCTATTTCCATATACCCATTTATGGAATTTTTTAACACCAACCCGTGTTCAAGAGCATTTTTTGTGAATGCTACGTCACGTCTTACTTCTGGATTCACGTTTTCCACATCAAACTCTGCGATATCGTAGAAATAATCTTCCGCTTTATCACTAGGAACACTGACTTTTACAGAATAGTTTCCCTTTCCGTTAAAGAGTTGTACTCTCTGCTCAAACTTCCCGTCTTTAATAGGTGCATAATAGCTGAATTCCCGGCCAGCAGGACCGTCTTCTTCGCTTCTCACCTTAATCCACACGTATTCAGACTTAAATCCGCTATACTTTTTTGCTTTTCCTTTTACTAAAACGCTAGAGTTCGTCGTAAACTCTTTATATTTTGGGCTTGATAAAGAAGCTTCAACCTCTTCTGCATAAGGAAGCAGCTCAAGCTTCTCTAACTTTTCATCTTGGTTCGCTTCTTCAGCAAGTGCAGTATATTTGTCCTTTTTTTCTTCTTTCTCAGTTTTATTAGAAGCATCCTGATCGGCGCTGCAGGCGGTCAGGGTAACGACAAAAAGTGAAAGAATCACACTCATAAGTTTAGTTTTCATTCTATAATCTCCTCTAAACGTATTCAAAAAGAAAGAGATGGGGTTGCCATCTCTTTGTTGTCAGTTCTAATTAAGACTGCCCTGTTCCTGATTTCTTTTGTTTTCAATCGTTTCCTGTAAAGCATCACGATTGTCTTCTATTTCATTCTGTAGTGACTTAAACGTATCATCATCATATTCAACGAGAGTGTTATATCGACTATTAATTAGTTTTTCAACTTCAAAACCGTTTTCGACTTTTTTTAATTCATTTAACAATCTTACTCCTTTTTCAAGTCGACTCTTTTCTTCAACGATTTTATTTAGGATATCACTATGCCGATTTTGCACTTCATTAAATTTATCACTGGCTATTTGTTGAGCTTGCATGAAATTTTCGTCACTCCAAGTTTGCCATTCCAGCCACAGTTTATTTTTTTCTCCAAGCAGATATTTTTCAAAATCAGCTGCAGAGTTAACCGATTGGTATTCTCCGCCACCAGCTTGAGCAATTTTCTCCAAAGACTGCTGCCCTTTATCATTGACATCAAAGCCAATTACGTTAACTTTAGCTTTTAGTGAAGATTCGACAATTGATTTAGCTGCAGCAGCTGGATCGCCGTCACAAGTCTCTACTCCATCACTCACGACATAAATTAAATTCTCAGCTTTATCATTGCTTTGGCCATCTAAGTCTTTTTGTGCAGCTTGAATCGCACCAGCAATCGGTGTCCATCCCGTAGGTTTAAATTGATCTAAACTATTTTGGAAATCGCCTTCGTTATATGTATTAAGTTCGTATACAACTTCAGTGCTTTCACACGAAACTTTTTTGTCACTGTCAGCATTGCTTCCTTTTTGACCATATACACGCAACATTACATTAGATCCTTGTGGTAACTTACTTGCATAATTACGAACGGCTTCCTTCGCAATTTCCATTTTGGTTTTCTCGCCAATTTTCGCAGCCATACTGCCACTAGAATCTAGTAAAATAGCAACGTTTAATGTTTTTCCATTACCTGGTTTATCACTCCCAGGGACCTCTATTGTTGTATTAAGATTTTTGTAATACTCATAGTCTTCCTTGTAATCCTCAGCCAAGTAATGAATAACAGCATCATAAGCTTCTTGGGTACTTAGCTTATTAGGGATCTTTTTAAAAGCTTCTTTCATTGCCTCTTCAGAATAGCTGTCATTCACCAACTTACCAGGGCCTTCAAGCATCATATCTTCGGGATCTGTTGCCGCTTTAGGAAATTCAGCTTTTTCTTCTTTTTCCTCTTTCTTTTTTGGAGGATCTTCATTCTTCGAAGCAGTTGAATCGGAACAAGCTGTTATTAGAAATAAAGATGACAAAATAATAATTCCTAGTGTAAAGAACCTTTTCATATATGCCTCCTTTTAGTGCAGTTTAGAGATTTACGGTTTTTCGGTTGTTACATACGTTCCGGCTACAAAATCATGTATAGCTCTCTTATCTTTTCTAACGATAATCATAAAAATTGTTACTATATATAATGTTAAAAAACTAATCGTATAAATAATTTGAGTAACAGGCATCCGAAGAATAGTATTTTTAAATCCGAGTTTCTCACCATCAACTCGCACGATTCTTACACCGGTAACCCGCTTTCCAACTGTATAACCATTCCAATAATAAGGAACAAGGATATAGTAGGCCATTACATACAGCCATATAGCGATTCTTGATAGATTGTCATCATCAAAAATCGGCCCAATAATAAGACCAATAATCGCCCCTACTCCAGCATCTATGATAACTGCAACTAAACGTCTCCAAAACCCAGCTGGTTGTTGTATCTCCATGATGTCACTTCCTTATAATTACAAAACTAATTATTAATAAAATATAACCAAACAGCAGCAATTGGAATAACAATAGCTGTATACAATACCGTTTTACCATTAATTTTATTCCCCATAGTTTCTCTAACTTTTCCAAAAACTAGTAAAATAGCACATAAGACAAGTAATCCGGCAAGAAAGTAAGTAAATAAATTTTGATCAAATATATAATTACCATTAGGGAGTTTAGTAGCTTGAGTGGTGAACATAATAATTGCTACTATAACTCCTCCTATCATTGGTCCCCAAAAAAAACCGTCTAACGACTTCTTCTTCATGTTTCCTCCTCCATTCACCATGGTTTTTTGTATAAATTAATAATAGACTGTTGAAATTGTGAAAATTTTTCCAATCCTGTATTGTATATTTTTTTTAAATTATTATCTGGATGGGACTTCGAATCATTCCAATAGTATACATCTGCAGTAATGGAATTAATTAAATTACCCATAGGTTGAGTTATTGGTTCTGCAAAATCGTTTAATGTATTTGCAATAACTGTGGTACCAGGAAGCGCTAATAAACCACCTATTCCACCTACGATTACATCTTCTGGAGTAAAGCTTCCATCAAGATACTCAGTAAAACTATATACACTTGCACCAATTCCAGTACTTAAACTACTCCACCCCACAAGACTTTTCCAACTTCTAACCGTAAGAGCACTCTTTAATTTACCAGCAATTGGCCCTCCGATCCCAGCAGTTAAACCATTTATCGCCATATTTCTTATGGTTTCTGTAAGATTAAATTGTTCATCTGTAAATGCTGCCATTGCAAAGTCGTAGAAAAATGATACGCCAGCACCGATACCTACTGCCTTAAAAAATGCACCCCAGCTACCATAAAAACCACCAATAGCCCTAATAGCAGTTCCGCCTCTGGCACCAGCCCAACGCCCGAATCTCATTGCATTTCTTCCAACAAAGCTTCCAAATCTTCTTGCACCTTGACCAATCCAACCGGCAAATGAACGAAGATACCTAGCACCTGTTCTAAGCCCTTGGCCTAGCCAGCCCCCGAACGTTCGCATTCCATTTAAGGCTGCAGTTAAACCTCTAGCTAATCCTGCACGTAGCAATCCCGCCATAGCACCCACAGCACCTATGCTATATAACCATGCACCTAATGCACCAAGGGCTGCTCCACCGAATACCCAAGCTAGCACACCCCAGCCAAATGCATCCGTACCTCCGTATTTCCAAAAATAAAATGCACCTGCTACAATTGCGCCTATGATTGCACCTATTAATAGAGCAACTCCAACAAAGGGAAGTAAGAAAAATGCAGCAACTGCAACAACGACAACGGCTAATACAGCTAGTACTGTATAAATGAGATCCTTCGTCCAGTCGTCTAAGGATTCCCACCAATCTGCAAGTCCTTTGATTCCTTTTGCTGCCCAGTCGATAGCATCCCCTAGAGCTTTAATAACAGGTTCAAAAAACTTTTCAATTTTCTTTAAAGTATCCTTTAATCCATCACCAAAATCAAAGGGCAAGAAATCCCAGAAGCTTCCCGTATCTTTTGCTTGCATTTCGGTTGGCTTTATTTGACTTTTATCATAATCAAGGCCCCCAGCAGAAGCAGGGGAAACACTTACGAATGAGAATAATAAACATAGAATAATAGCACATAACGATAGTTTCCGGCTCATTTTGTCTCCCCCTTAATCACAGCTAATATCAATCCCTTTTGGTGTAGCAATATTTACTGCGGCTTCTGCTCTTACTTTATTTTCATCACCTGAGAACATATTCTCGTCAACCGTAACAAATTCGGCCTTTTTCTTTACCTTCACAAAAACTTTAAATTCTCCTTCATACGGAAACTCTACTTCTATGTCATCCTCTGCACCATTAAGTTTTGCATAATGACGCGCTGCCTCTTCAATTTGAGGGAAGGCATCCTCTATAGATCCACAACTAATCTTATTGATCTCATCTTGTTCAAATAAATATTTTAAAGCCTCATTTAGATCAAGAGAATCAAGGTCTACAATACTCCCATTAATCCATTTCTCCACTCCAGGCGGCATCTCTTTTCCAAAGAGAGCATTACCTATTCCAGGCAGTGGAGTAGAAATCCCTTCATCTTCTGGGAGTTCAGCAGCATCGCTACCTTCTTCTTCAGCTTCTTGTTCGCTTTTAAGCTTTTCCAGGCGATCTTTAATTTGCTTTTTGAGTTCTTTATCATAAATTTGTTTCGCCTCTTCAGCAGCAGCAAGTGCAGCGGAGTCAGCTGAAGTTTGTCCCACCCTTTTTGCAGCAAATGTAGTAAAGAAATCAAAAAAGATGAAACTGATGAAAATGGCTGCCATAAGCAAACCCATAACTACTAAAAGGGTACTTCCTTTTTCATTTTTTAAGTAGTTATTATTCATCAGTTTCATCCTCCTCCATTGGCATGGTTGCATCGGCTTTCAAGTCATAATCAATCTTTCCTAAAAAGGGAACAGATACAGTCGGAACTTTTGCAACTACTGTAACCGTTACATTTTTTCCATAACTAGAATTGCCAGTCGAACTTGAAACACTTTGAAGATCTAATCCGTAAGCAGAGCTTTCTACAGCTGCTTCAAAATCCCCCTCGACCGATGCCACTCGTGCACCATCTCTAGCTGCTGCTTCTGAAACAACTACGGCATAGGCTACTAAAGCAACTTGCCAAATAAATAACAAAGCAAATATGATCATAGGGAACACAGCTAAAAATTCTATTAGCTGCGACCCTCTTTCATTCTTAATGTATTTTTTTATATGTCTCATATGGCACCCCAGAGACTCGGTTTAACCGCCAATCCCATTAATTAATTTAATTAACTGGTTTTTCACTGCTGTACCTACAGACGTGTCTCCCTTAAAAGCAGTAGCAATTGCAGCCATTATCGCTAGCACTAACATACCAAGGGCAATCCACTCTAATGCCTGTGCTCCTCTTTCATTTTGCACTTTTCTTGTAACGTTCTCCCAAGCATTAACTGTCTTTACATATAATTTTGTAAACATTTAAATCTCTCCCTAATTTTATTTTTTATTATTTAAAAGAAGCTATCTAATCCGAATGCTCCTGGATTATAAATAATGTTTAGTAGTAACAGCCCAATAATTAAGAAAAATACAGCAGGTGCAACAAAAAATGTAGTTACAAGTGTAATTTGAGGACTTGCTTTTGCTGCTTTTTCCTTCGCCTTGAATCCCCTCATAGCTCTCAAATCATCCGCTTGAATACGAAATGTTTGAGATACAGGGACTCCTAGCACTGACCCTTGAATAAGCGAATTAACAAGCATTTCAAGTTCTTTTGAAGAATTGCGAGATATTAAATTCTGATAAGCTAGTTTTCTAGTTACACCTAAATCTATCTCATAGTTAAAACGTTCAATCTCTTCACTCAATGGGCCATCCATTTGATTGGTGACTTGTTTTAAGGCTCCATCCAGACTAACACCTGCTTGAAGCGTAACACTCACAGTATCAAGAAAATCAGGCATAGAAACACTAATTGACTCTTGCCTTTCTTTAGCTTTCATCCGCAACCAAAGCTGCGGTCCTAAAAATCCAGCTATTGGAAAAACAAGTAACACCAATAATGCAAAGGGCATACCTAAAATGGAATATATAGAACTAAAGAATAGAGCACCTAGTCCAAGAATAAAACGCATTCCATAAAACTGGTCCAATGTAAGACCTAAAGGGTTTCCAGCTCTTGTTAAAAATAGAGCATCCTGTTCTTTATTCGCAAAAAATGGATATTTTTTGGCGGTAGGTTCAGCATATTTAGCAGCTCTTAAAAGCGGGCTTACCATACTGTCCTTAAAGGTCCGTTTTTTTCGTTTCTTCTTTTCTCTTAAATGCAGGTGTTTGATTAAGTTATCCTTTTTTATAATGTACAAATACAAATAAACAAAACCGATTAATATAAATAGTAAAATGAAAAATGTCATTAACACTGCGAATAAACCTAATATTTGACCCATAGCTTACACCCTAATCCTAGTAATCTTCTTAATAAGCAAGAAAGCGATAAACTGCATTCCTAGAAAAACAGCTAACAGTATTAACCCAAATGGTGTAAACAGAGGATTAAGAAATCCAGGAATAAAAAGATTCATCATCATAGCCATCATAATGGGCATCACAGGCAAAATATAAGAAATGAATTTCGCTTCTGCGGTAACGGTATCTATTTCTTTGCTTACCCGAGCTCGCTCTTCTAAAGTTTGAGCCATTAAACTCAAAACTTCGGCTAAGTTGCCCCCTACCTTTCTCTGAATGAGTAAAGTAGATACAAAAATATGAAGTTCCTTACTATCAAAACGATCTCTCAGTCTCATCATGACTTCTTCAAAATCATCCCCAAGACTAAGCTGCTGGTCTATTTTTTTAAATTCAGGTCCTGCAGGGGCTTTAACTTCTTGAGCAATCATTTCAATTCCTTGTGGAATAGTTAACCCGGCTTTAACAGAGTTACTCATCATCCGGCATATATTGGGAAGCTGTTTATTAAAATTTTCACTCCGCTTATTTTGCCGGGATTTTAATAAAAATTTTGAACCCAGCCAAATAATAAAATACGCAACTGACGCATCAAGCGGAAAAACGAGACTTAAAATAAAATGATTAACAAACCAGAGAATAAAGAAGAGCATAATACAAATTCCAGCATACTCAGATGCTTTTAAAGGAATATGGGCCTGGACAAGTTTTTTTGACAGTTCTTCGGCTAGTTCAGAATGATCGTATTTATCACCTATTCCTACAATAAAACTGCTTCGCTCTTTCTTTTTTTCTTTTACAAACCAAGTTTCCACATGCTTTTTTACCTGTTTATTATTAGAACTTCTTTTAATAAAATAAATGGCCAAGAAAAATGAGAAGATTGCTAAACTCATTGTTGTCCATGCGAGGATCATTGAACCTCCTCCTTGCAGAACATGTTCTCATTAATAGATATCCCAAATGTTTTCATCCGTTTATAAGCTTCTGGAATATAACCTGTAGGTGCAAAGTGTCCAATAACTTCACCATTAGCATTTACACCCTCTTGCACAAATTTAAATATCTCTAGGACTTTAATTTCTCCATCTTCCTCTTTAATTTCTGCGATACTTACAATTTTTCGTTTCCCATCAATTTGTCTGTTCGTTTGTACAATTAGATCGAGTGCTCCAACAAAGTAACTTCTAATAACATCAACAGTTAGCGGTAGACCAGACATAATTACCATTGCCTCTAATCTTCCCAAAGCGTCTTTGGGAGTGTTAGCATGGACTGTAGTTAATGAGCCTTCGTGACCTGTATTCATAGCTTGAAGCATGTCTATCGCTTCTGATCCACGCACTTCACCGACAATGATACGATCAGGTCTCATACGAAGAGCATTTCTAACTAGCTGGCGAATTGTTATCTCACCCTTGCCCTCCATATTTTCTGGTCTAGCTTCCATTTTTACGAGGTTTGCATGATGGAAACGTAACTCAGCCATATCTTCAATTGTAATAATGCGTTCACCTTGTGGAATAGATCCTGATAAAACATTGAGCAGCGTCGTTTTACCGCTACCTGTACCACCAGAAACGAGTATATTACATTTTGCACGAACAGCTGCTTGGAGAAACTCACCCATATCATGAGAAAACGTTTCAAAATTCCTCAGGTTCTCAAGATTAAATGGTATCTTATTAAACTTACGGATAGACAGGACTGATCCTTCAAGGCTTACTGGTGGAATTACGGCGTTAACACGGCTCCCGTCATGAAGTCGGGCATCTACCATAGGAGAACTTTCATCAATACGTCTTCCCAAAGGTGCGATGATTCGGTCGATGATATGCCGGATATGTTTTTCATCTTTAAAACGAATAGGTGTTTTCTCTAAACGTCCTTTTCTCTCAATAAATATCTCATTTGGACCATTTACCATAATCTCTGTTATCGAGTCGTCCTCTAATAATGCTTCTAACGGCCCGTAACCAACAGATTCATTAATGATTTGTGTAACAATCTGGTCCATCTCGTATTGAGGAATAATTACACGTTCTTCTTGTATCATTTGTGTAACCAGACGTTCAATGGTTTGTTTCCGCTCTTGTGCTGGCAGAATCGTTATGGATTCAAGGTTTGCTTCCTTAATAATCCTTGCTTTATAATGTCGGACAAGCTGTTCAAGCTGGCTGTCATTTACATCCCAGTCCTGATCAGGAACTAAAGGTGATTTTGCTGTTATTTCTTTAATCCAAGAACCCATTTTTTATCACCTCACTTTTCCATGCTAGTAACAAATTTCTTAATATCTTTTAGAGCTTTAGATGAATATTTTTCTTTTTTCGAAGTAAAGAACGGTTTGCCAATATTAACATGCGGTTGAAGGTTAAAGAAATCTGCTCGTATTTCGCTTACGATTGGTCTTGAAATCATTTCATCGATATCTTTCTTTGATAATTCATTCTTGGTATGAACTCTATTTAAAAGAATAGAGACATTATTCCTTAAGCCAAGCTGGAAGCGGGCAAATGAATCTTCTGTGTTTTTGTAGCCTCTTAACCCCATGCTATCTGGCGTCAAGATGTAATATATATGGTCAGCTTCTCCTAATGCAGTGTAGGTAATGTGATTAAAATAAGACGGTATATCAAGAAGTACATAATCGTAATGTTCTTTGCAAATACGAATTAATTTAATAATAAGTTCAGTGGTTACTTCTTCTGCTTTTGCAAGATCTTGAGGGCCAAGCACGATTACATTTCCAGTTCTCTCATCCTTATAGGCAATATTTTCGATATGTCTAATGTTCATTTCTTTTATTACGGGCTGAAGATCGTAATAAGACCTTTTATGGTCAATACCCAGAATAGTATCAAGACCGCCAAATTGAGCATTTAAATCAATAATCGCTACTTTGCTGTCTTCGAATATTTGAAGTCCTTGACCAACAGCAGCGGAAAGTAATGTTTTCCCGCTCCCACCTTTACTACTGTAAAAAGCATATGCTTTTCCAGTGCTCTCTTTTTTATCTAGAGATTGAAGTAAACTGATCTTCTCTTTTGCCGTATCAAGAACTTTTTGCACACGATGCTCTTCTTCAGGAAGAATAATTACATCTGATGCATCAGCAAGCATCCATTGACGCCCAAGTTCAAATGATTTTTCATTTAGTAATCCTATTACGATTAACTTATTTTGATTTTTAAAGACTTCAAATGATTTAAAGGATTGGTGATCGATAAAAAGGATAGAGTATTGATTAATTTCTAGATTCGTTCCACTCCACTCTTCAATAACATCAACCTGTAAGTTGTTTTCTTCAATGATTGGTTTAAGAGTGCTTATGTATGATTCGTTCTTTGTTACAATTAAAACCTTGTATCCATTCATGCCATTTTCTTCCCTTCTACAATACTAGTTTGCTTTTGGTTTAGCTTGAGGTGCTGGATTCTGTTTAGGAGCTGGTGGCGCTGGCGCAGCTGGTTTAGCAGCCGGTGTAGCCTCTTCCTTCTTCTCCTCTTTATTTTCCTCTTCTAATTCATTAACTCTCAATATTCTAATTTGCTGTGCAGTATTTTGGTAATGAATCAGCTTTTCTGCATCCTCTATAGAAAGGGAAACTTTAATTACACTAGCTGTCTTATTCTTATCAATTTCAACATCATCATCTACTTCTACTACATGAATGCCTTTTAATGCTCTTTTAGTTGTCATTGCATTTTTTTCTTCCATTGAAACAACGATGTCCACACGGTCACCTTCTGTTACATTCTCATCAATTAATACATTTTCAGTAGGATTTAGCCACACAACTCTATGTCCTTTTGCAATATCAATTTTTGAGCGAAGTACGTTCTTGGTTAAGATGTCTCCTTCTTTCATATCAGTTAGGACGACTTGATCCTTTAAATCTCCTTCTGATTGAATAAAGTTAGAAACAGCCGCATTTTTAGGAATTTCAACCCACTTAATCTTGGAGGATGTTATCGCCTCATTAGATTTCATGTCATTTTCTAATGCTGCTACTTTAGTCGTTTCAGTAAGACTTTGCTGAGCTTTTCGAATCTCGTTTAATACTACCCCAGCTGTTACAACCGCTAAAATAAATGCTACAACTAAAAAGATTAGTGCTTTGCGTTTTGCATCGACCATTATTTACTTACCTCCAATAATCAAAAAAACAAAAAATTATACAAAAAACGAAATTTAAAAAAGAATCATGCCAAAATTATCACATATTTTCCAAAAGCGTCAACCCCTCTAATCCCTTTGTATATAAAGGTTTGTAGGACTTGTCCACAACCTTATTACTACCACATTCAATATTCGACTTTAATCGACAACATTACAATATAACTATATTAGGAATATAATCATAAAAAAAATACAAAATTAACCATATTTACTAAATGTTAATTACCATCAATGGAATTTTTTTAAACCTTATATTATGTATTTTTCCGTGAAGATTATAAAAAAGCAGTGAAAAAATGCTGAAATTATTAGCATAAACAAAAAAACACTAATTCTCTCATAAAAAGAAGTTAGTGTTTCAAAAGACCTATTTATTATTATTTTGTTGCTTTAAAACAAAAAAGCAATTAACCCAGTTTTTAAGAAAAATGTCAGCAAGGCTCCAAATGCTAAATACGGTCCAAACGGAATAGCTGTTTTTCGAGTGAACTTCTTCATCAACAAACCTATCACACCAACAAATAAACCAACAACAGATGCAATCATGAGTGTTAAAAACGCTCCCTGAAACCCAAGCAAAAGCCCCAATACACCCATCAGTTTTATATCTCCTCCACCGATTCCGCCTTTTGATAAAATCGCGAGCAGCAGCAGAAAACAAAATCCGAGCAGACCGCCGGCTACTGCGTCCAGCCAGCTTCTGTATTCAAACACGACTTGCAGCACCAAAAACCAGATGAAAAACACGATTAATACTTTATCTGAAATGATGAAATACAATAAATCCGATACAAATATAATCGCGCACAGCAAAATGAGTGAGCATGCTAAAAGCAGCTCCACTGAGAAACCGTATTTCAGAAAAGAGAACGCGTATAAGCCACCTGCTAATAATTCAACGACTGTATAGATAACTGGAATGCGCTTCTTACACGTCCCGCATTTCCCGCCTGCTGCTAAGTAAGAAACGATCGGAAACAGCTCATACCATTTCAGCTGTCTTTCACAATGGTCACACTGTGAGCGTTCTACGCCCATCACCTTCATTTTCTTTGGAAGACGATAGCCGACTACCCCGCCAAACGAAGCCAATACTGCCCCTAAAATAAAAAACCACACGCTCCACATCATTTCCATTTCCCCATCTTCTCCTTAACGCTCAATCTGCACACTATTATAATGAAGAAACTAATTTTTTGCACCTTTCTTCCTTAAAGTTATCGGCTTATTTTTTTTATTATTTTCCTAAAACACAAAAAAGGGAATGCCCGTTTTCGGACATCCCTGTTATTGATTTTGCCTATTCCACTAAGAATACAAAATAGCTGATAAAGACTATGAACAGAACCCACATGATTGGGTGAATTTCTTTTGCACGGCCTTTTACTGTCATTGTTAATGGATACATAACGAACCCTAATGCGATTCCTGTTGCAATGCTGTATGTGAGCGGCATTGCGATCAATGTTAAGAACGCTGGTACTGCAATTTCAAGACGGTCCCATTTGATTTTGCTCAACACTGAAACCATCAACACACCTACAATGATCAATGCTGGTGCGGTTACAGATGGTGTTACAACAACTAATAAAGGCGAGAAGAATAATGCCAATAAGAATAGTGCGCCGGTTACGACAGATGTGAAACCAGTACGTCCGCCTGCTGCTACACCTGATGCTGACTCGATATAAGCTGTAGTTGAAGATGTTCCGAGAACCGCTCCGACTGCAATAGCTGATGAATCGGCAAGCAATGCTTTACCTGCACGAGGCAGCTTGTTGTCTTTCATGATGCCCGCTTGAGAGGAAACAGCCATAAGCGTTCCTGCTGTATCAAAGAAATCAACAATGAAGAATGTTAGAACGACAACCATCATTTCAACAGTGAAAATCTGATCAAAGTGGCTGAATGCCTGTCCGAATGTTGGCGCAAGACTTGGGATAGCCCCAACGATTTTATCAGGCTTATCGATCAAGCCAGCGAAGATACCTACAACGGCTGTGATCACCATTCCGTAGAAGATTCCTCCACGGATGTTTCGGATCATCATAAGAATCGTTACGATGAAGCCAAAGATCGCAAGCAATGTTGGTCCTTGTGTTAAGTCGCCAAGAGAAACGAGTGTTGCTTTATTTTGAGCGATGATTCCCGCATTTTTCAAACCGATAAAAGCAATAAATAGTCCAATACCAGATGCTGCTGCAAACTTCAAATCTTGAGGAATTGCGTTGATGATCGTTTCGCGAATCTTAAATAATGTAATAAAAATAAAGATAATACCAGACATTAATACTCCGGCAAGTGCCGTCTGCCAAGGAATACCCATTACTAAAACGACAGAGTATGCAAAGAATGCATTAAGCCCCATACCCGGTGCTAGCGCGATCGGATATTTTGCAACGATTCCCATGAATAATGTTCCAAGTGCTGCAGCAAGTGCAGTTGCTGTAAATACTGCTCCTTTATCCATTCCTGCGTCACCAAGTACCATCGGGTTAACGAATAGAATGTAAGCCATCGCAAGAAACGTTGTTAAACCTGCTGTTGCTTCTTTCTTATAACTCGTATTAAAATCCTTAAAGCCAAAATACCGTTCCATCTCTCTTTTCCCCCTATACACGCCTACGCTATAAAAAACAAAAGACCCAAGGGACTAAGCCCTTGGGTCTGAATACGAAAAGGTTAAAGAAAACCGTACATATGCCATAAAAATTGACACATCCACTTTTTCAATAATCCTCCGTAGTCAGACCATTTACGGCAGTCTGGTAGAAACTTTCGGGCCATATCCCCGATATTATACGTAGGAATTTCATTTAATTTTATTTACATCTTGAGTATAGGTCGAACTTTGTCGTTCGTCAAGCACTTTTCCGAATAATTATATGTTATTTTGCTATAATCGTTCGTCTTTTACTTTTTTAACCCTATTCCCACTCGATCGTTGCCGGTGGTTTAGACGTAATATCATAAACGACACGGTTGATGTGATCCACTTCGTTTACGATACGTGTAGAGATTTTTTCTAATACATCAAACGGGATACGTGCCCAGTCAGATGTCATTCCGTCGATTGATGTTACGGCACGGATGCCGATCGTGTAATCGTACGTACGTGCATCTCCCATTACCCCAACACTTCGGATATCAGGCAACACCGTGAAATACTGCCACACATCACGATCTAATCCAGCATTCAAAATTTCTTCGCGAAGAATGGCGTCTGATTCACGAACGATCTCAAGCTTCTCTTCTGTAATCGCTCCAAGTACACGAATTCCAAGACCCGGTCCTGGGAAAGGCTGACGCCAAACGATATGTTCAGGAATACCAAGCTCTGTACCTACTTTTCGCACTTCGTCTTTGAAAAGTGTGTTAAGAGGTTCGATCAGCTTGAACTGCATATCTTCAGGAAGCCCGCCAACGTTATGGTGAGACTTGATCGTTTGAGCGGTTGCAGTACCGCTCTCTACGATATCAGTGTAAAGCGTACCTTGAGCAAGGAACTCGATGCCTTGAAGGTTTGATGCTTCTTCATCAAATACGTAGATGAATTCGTTACCGATGATCTTACGTTTTTTCTCAGGATCAGAAACGCCTTCAAGTTTGCTCAAGAAACGTTCTTTCGCATCAACCTTGATGATGTTGATGTTAAAGCCTTCACTGAATGTTTTCATAACTTGGTCTGCTTCATCTTTACGAAGAAGTCCATGATCGACGAAGATACATGTCAGCTGATCACCGATTGCTTTATGAACAAGCACAGCTACTACTGAAGAATCTACTCCGCCTGACATCGCACAGATTACTTTTTTATCTCCTACGACTTCACGGATCTTCTGAACTTCATCTTCGATCCAGTTTTCCATCGTCCAGTTGCCTTCACAGCCACACACAGATTTCACGAAGTTGTCCAAGAACTCGATTCCGTATTCTGAGTGGCGTACTTCCGGATGGAACTGAACGCCGTATAGCTGGCGAGAAACATCGCTCATTGCCGCTACAGGACAAGACAAGCTTGTTGCATCTGTAACAAAACCTTCGGGCGGCGCAACAACAAGGTCACTATGGCTCATCCATACGACTTGCTGCTCAGGAAGGTTTTCATAAAGTTTGTTTGTATTTGTAACGGTAATCTGAGCTTTTCCGTATTCGCGATGGCTTGCACGCTCAACTTTTCCGCCAAAATGATGGCTCATCAGCTGCATACCGTAGCAGATACCAAGCACAGGGATGCCCAGGTCAAAAATCGCTTCATCACAAGCCGGTGAACCTTCTGCATAAACAGAGTTTGGTCCTCCAGAGAAAATGATTCCCTTTGGATTCATCTTTTTTATATCTTCCGCAGTTGTTGTATGCGGATGAAGCTCGCTGTATACTCCTAAGTCACGGATACGGCGTGCAATCAGCTGATTGTACTGTCCGCCGAAATCCAACACAACGATCATTTCGCTCATTACGTGCAAGTCATTCGTTTCGTGCATGTACTCACCCCATCTATTAATGTCAGCTATAGTATCCGTCAGCTTGCCTTACTTTATAAACTGTAAAACAAAAAGAATTCCACCCTTGTTTTCTACATAAAAAACAAAGGCAGAATTCCTTAAATAGCTATAAAGAACCCTGCCTTCATAGTCAGGTTGTTAATGGCAACCCGGTAGAGACTCTCGAACCTTATTATCGAGGATATACGAAGGAGAATATAATCTGACGCTATAATCTTAAAGACATAATAACAATGCCTTCTATAGCGGTCAAGGGCGGATTCTTTTAATTAAATTTTCCCACAATTCACGATGGAAATCGCTCCATAGATCTGTCTGCTTTTTCGGACTGAATTGGACACCTTCATACGCTTTCGCTAAAATTCTCATGTCTTTTGTATCCAGTGCTCGGTCGACGTAGAGTGCGTATTCTCTAAGCGTAAATGCAGGCTGTCTTCTAATGCCGTATACTTTTAGCAACCAAAGAAGTCGTTCGAACGCTTCTTCAAACGTTTCGGAACCTTGTTTTCGTTTATATCGCCAGATCGTATATTGACGAAGCCATTTTCTGCGGAACAAAAACGCCAGTCCTGCAACGATTAATAGTATTACAATCAATCCCGCCGCTGCATAGCCCGCTGTTTTTAAAATGGACGCAAAACTTGTTTCGTCAGATGAAGCAGATCTTTCATCGCTCATATCTTTTTCAGGTTTGTCCGGCTGATCAGGAACAGCTGCAGCTGGTGTTGATTCCTTCTTATCTTCTTCTGGCTGAAACGGATTATCGAAGCCGCGTGTCGGTTCAAACGGCACCCATCCGATGCCTGAAAAGTACACTTCTACCCATGAGTGTGCGTTTGCATTTGTTACCGTATATTCGCGAATACCGTCATCTTTCATACCTTCAAAAGTACCCGGAGTAAACCCTTTTACCCATCGTGCAGGGATTCCGATCGATCTCAGCATAACGATCATCGAAGTTGAGAAGTTATCACAATAACCTTTTCTAGTTTCAAAGAGAAATTGATCCACATAATCTTCGTCATCTTCAGGTACCGCCACTTCTATCGTGTTATAACCATACGCTTCTTTCGCAAAGTATCCTTCCACGGTCTTTACCTTGTCATAGATCGTTGGCTGATCTGCTGTTATCTCAGTGGCCAAATCCTTTACTCTCTTCGGCAATGTTTCCGGGAGCTGCAAGTAATTTTCCGTCACATACTGCGGGTAAGAATTCGTTGATTCTTTAAGCTGAGCTTCTTTTAATACAGGAAGCTGATAGTTCATACCATAAGAGGACAGCCTAACTTCTCCACCGTTTTGAAATGTTGAGATCTTCCCTTTTACCCCATCTAGCTGATAAGTCGTGTCAGGATCAGCATCGATTTTCGTCAGCTTTCCAGGAATCATAAGAAACGGATATTCTTTCCCTTTTTCCGCATCAATTCTGGCTGTTTTGTTTTCCATTTCAAGTCCTTCTTCCCAGACTTTAGTATAATCTGTCTGAGCGGAAGGCTGATTTGCATCGACGGGTACAGCAGTCGTCGGAATCTTGTTTTCCCATCCTTTTCCCGTGTAGAACTCTTTCGTTTCAATTCTCCAATAATGTCTCGCGTTATCGTATGTTTTAAAAATAGGTGTATAGTCAAATTCGAACGGACCGCCAAGCTGGCTGTCATTTTCGCCATAACCGATTTTCGCTATACCCTTTCCTTTTCCACCTTCGCCAATGTCTTCTTTTCCAGACATGTTCTGAATGAACGGAACCGGGTCAGGCCATATTGGCGAAGCTTTCGGAGCTACATACCCCAATACAGATGACAGCGCGATCACCCCTGAAAGAGGAGCAACCCATAGAACAGGAAACTTCCCTTTTAATAATGAAAATCCTTCTGTTTCAATGATCTTCATCATTCTTAAGATACCTATCAGCAGGAGTCCGATGAATACAGTTCGTATGATCGCCAGTTTTGCATCGTAAACCGTAAACGTATCAAGAATGGAAATGTAGATAATCGTAATTAAAAAGAATAAGAAGATGCGCCTCGTTTGAATCAACCAATAATGCATCAGATAGCTCACTAGCCATAATAAGATGAAGAACAGCAAAGAACGGCTGAGCGAGGTCATTTCATTCCAGTTCTGATCTGAAAATAACGTTAAGTTATAACTGATGTCATCGATCAAGTACGGAACCCACTTGAATGATAGAAATACATCAAAGAAATAAAGAGAATGTAATGCGTACAGCAGAGCTCCCAGCTTTACCGGAAATGAGATCCAGAATGGAAGCTGAAAATACGTCACGATGAATAAGAACATCGTATACATCACAAAAATATTAATATCATCAGTGGTCGTTATATCCTTTAACGGTCTGAGCCATTCCCATAACAAAAGGAACCCTAAACCGTAAAGCACGAGTGTATGCAGGGATGAAGGCTGTTGTTTAGATTGTTGCATACATGCCACCTGCCTTCAGTGATTCATTAAAGTCAGAGCCGATGATCGGTGTCACCGGAACGCCGCATTGCCTAATACGGTTCATATACGTCAGCTCCTGGCTATTCAGCTTAGACTCCAAAGCCAGGAAAAAGAAAATAACATTCGTTTGCTGCCTGGAAGCGATAAGTTCCAGTGTTTTCATCGTATATTCAGTCAAGTTAGGAGAGATGATCAGAGCTGTCTTCCCTTCCATATGACCAATCATGTATTCCTGTTTCAAGCGTTCTTCGAAAGGTTCTTTAATCTCTGCCTTCACTTTAGCCAACTCATGAAAGATGCGCCATTCCTGCTCAACCCCAATGTTCATCGGAATCTCTTTTCCTTTAAAAGGATGATAGCCGATGGAACCGCCTTTTGAGATTGAAAAATGAACAAGTGACGCTGCAAGAGAAACTCCCCGTTCGAAAAGCCAATCGTTCGCACCATAGCTTTTTTCACAATGATCCAGAACAATTACAAAATCATCGTTCCGCTGCTGCTCGAACACTTTTGTGAGCAGCTTATTGGACCTTGCACTCGCCTTCCAATGCAGCCAGTTCATCCTGTCACCAGCCACATAGTCACGCACACTTACAGTAGAAGTGTAATCTGTAAATGAGCGTTTTCCCACTTTTTTCATACCGGTTTGAAGCATCTTCCCATTTTCCCAGCGTTCAATATCCTGATACTGCGGGTAAACAAAAATTTGATCCTTCACCGATACACTCGTACTTTTTAATACAAAACCGAATATGTCACCGGTCTTTACCATGACCTGATCAAATTTGAACAACCCACGTGGTGCAGGGTTAATCGTGTACGAATATTCGAGGCGTTTTCGGAACAAAGGAAACATTAAGATACGGGATTGAATCTGATGAGTGTTTCCTTCATAGCGGGTTTCACGAAGCAGTGCTTCCGGCAGCACGTCCTCTAATACAACGTAAAAAAGAGGAAAGTTACTGCGGCGCGTCACCAGGATCGTAATTTCCACTTCTTCTCCGGCCATCAATTTTTCTTTTGAAATAATACGTTCAATCTTCAGCCGATGAATGGGATAGAACGCCATCGCAACGGAATATAAAACGAGCGGAAGAACGCTGTAGAACAAAAACCAGCTTACGAATCCGCCTTGAAACATAGCAAAAGAAAACGTTACGAGCAGTAAAAATATGATCCCTGAAAACCCGATCGGTGTTTTATAACGCTCCCAATTTTTTTTGAAAAATGCCTTCATCACGCATGCTGTTCCTTATGAATAGGTGCAGGAACACGGTTTAATAGATCCTTGATTACCTCTTCGGCAGTTACACCTTCAAATCGGGCTTCAGGCTTTAATAGCACGCGATGCACGAGTACAAACGGCGCCAGATATTTTACATCATCAGGGATTACAAAATCACGGTTCATTAACAGTGCATAAGCTTGTACGGCTTTCAAAAGGGAAAGCGATCCACGAGGACTTACTCCTAGTGCAATGGACTTGTGGTTACGCGTACGGTTGACAAGATCAACAATATAGCGTTTCACAGAGTCAGATACATAAATATTTCTCACTGCCGTTTTCAGTTCAGCAATCTCTTCAGCTGAGATCGCCGGCTTCAATAAGTGAATCGGGTGTTCGTTTCCGATCACGTTAAGAACGTTGAACTCTTCTTCCGGCGTTGGGTAGCCCATAGTGAGTTTCATTAAGAAACGATCCAGCTGTGCTTCAGGAAGCGGATATGTTCCTTCGTACTCGATCGGGTTTTGTGTTGCCATTACTAAAAAAGGATCAGGCAGGATGTGGGTTTGCCCATCAACCGTCATGCTCATCTCTTCCATCGACTCCAATAACGCAGACTGTGTTTTAGGAGATGTCCGGTTGATTTCATCGGCTAAAATAACGTTTCCGACTAACGGACCCGGTCTGAATTCAAAACTCATGTCTTTCTGATTATATATAGAAACCCCCGTCATATCGGACGGTAATAAATCAGGTGTAAACTGAATACGATTGAACGTTAAACCAAGGGATTTGGCGATGGATCGTACCATCATCGTTTTACCCACACCAGGCACGTCTTCCAACAATACGTGTCCCCCAGCCAACAAAGATACAAGCGTTAATTCTGTGACTTGTTTTTTACCTACCATTACTTTCTCAACATTTTTTATGACATCTCTTAGTTGTGGATGATATTCAAATGAATTTTCGACTCTAGCGCTCATGTAAGACTCCCCTCTAACATTTCTGTCTCTCTATTAGATTAATTTATTCCTTCCTATTAATTTCGCATTGGAGAATGTATATTCCTTGTTTTATTTACAAAAAAAGAGAAATTTCGAGATGTTGATTTGAGAAAGTGAGGGATTGTACTCGTAGTGGAGAAGCAGTTTATCATCAGAAGGCGTAAAAATGGCATAATCGCACGTTATTTATGAAAATCGCACATTAAACGAATTATTCGCACGTTAGCGACTTGGAATCGCACGTTATTTTAAAAATACGCGATTTTCGACAAAACTCCGCTTTTATATCGCGTATATGAAATTTTTAAAGGCAATAAAAAGAAGCTTCCTCATGAGTTGTTTAACTCCTGGAAAACCTCTAATTTATTTTCAATCGTTATCCTGTTCTACTTTTTTATATAAAAGGAATGAATTTATTAGTGTCGGATATCAGCGCAGAAATTGTAGATATTTCTCGGGAAATTGGAGAATTAGCGTTTGTGGTAAGGTGTACGTCTTATATGTATCAGATATTAATATCCAAGATTTATGATTCATATCGCACATCGCTATAAGTGGCAATAAAGAGATTCCTTATACTATTAACATACACTCTATATCGCCTTGCGATACAAAATACAATCCATTTGTTAATTTATTTTCTGAATAAGGAAAAGAATCCACCCGATTTATGTTTAGGCTTTTGTATCGCTTCTTCTAGCCGTTTATTAAAATCATTTTGTAAACGCCATTCTCTTGTTTGTTCTTCCCGAAGCTTTTGTAGTTCTTGTTGCAACAGTTCGCTTTTTTCTTTCTCTTGTTCTAATAGTGCTTCGTAATGATTTTTCTGCTGTTCCGTTAACTTTTCAATTTTAGCATTCGTTTTCTGTGCTGCATTTCCAACAGCAGAGCCTATAACATGATGATCTTGCTGCAGCCTGGAAACTGATACCTTAAGCTGGGACATATCGTTAGTCAGTTGTACATTCATTTCACGTGCCGCTGCAAGCTCGTTGGCTAACATTATTAAGACTTCTTTAATCTGATTAGGGTCTTGGGGCAAATTTTCGTATATATCGGGTATCGCTACGTCTGTTGCATTAGATTCATCTAATCTTTCTTTTTGTTGCTGCACGAGGTCTTTTGCTGTATCGTCTAATGAATTGGATGTATCGCGCAGCGCTATAAGTGCTCCAATATCAGATTGGACAAAAATACGCCTGTCGCCGTCTTTCAAGAATTCATATCCGTTCCGCTCTAAAATCTGCCCATACTTTCGGACAGTTGGAGTTGCAATTCCTACTTCTTCTGCTACTTCCTTTGAAGAATATGCACGTTCATTAGGTTGTATATCACGTCTCATATCGGACCTCCTTTTCTCATTATTATTGTATTTACATCTATTATAAGTTATATCGCCCAGCGATACGAACCTAAAGAAGCTAATAATTTGCCTATAATAGGCATTCGAAGAAATAAACCTTGTTTTGTGCTTGGTTCCAAAATTTATCTAATTATTTAGTAAACTGCCTTTCCTTTTTAATGTGATACGATCTTTTCATTTCAGTTTCCTTTATCCATAAAATAGCTATTTTCTTAGGCGTGAGAGAAAGATATAATGAATTGACAGGGTCTTCCCTTTTAAAATCTGAAAATACGAAACATAATAATAAATACGAAAGAGGTTTTTTTGTGAATACAACTATATCATCAAGAGCAACGAATAAAACACAAGCATTAGTCATTAATGCACTTTTCGTAGCATTAACCCTTGTAGCTACGATGTTCATCAACCTTAAGCTGCCAATAGCAGGCAACGGCGGACTAATTCACCTAGGCAACGTTCCCCTTTTTATAGCTGCATTCGTTTTTGGGAGAAGAACAGGAGCGATTGCAGGTGCCTTTGGAATGGGACTGTTTGATCTAATTTCCGGCTGGACGATTTGGGCTCCGTTTACCTTTATCATCGTTGGTGCAATGGGATATGTTGCTGGTCTTATAGGTGAGAAGGTACCAGGGAAAAGAGCGGTTGTATATTCAATAGCCGTTATTGCTGCCCTGCTTATTAAAATTGTTGGCTACTACTTTGCTGAAGTAGTCCTTTACGGTAACTGGATCGCACCATTCGGATCAATTCCAGGAAACGTGTTGCAGGTTGTTTTTGCTGGACTTGTTGTAGTACCGCTTGTAGCGCGTATTAAGAAAAGAGTTTTATAGTTAATAGTTGTTAACTAGCAAATCCCCTATAGAGCAGTACTTTGAGAAAAGTCTGCTTTATGGGGTTTTTTAGTGTCTTCTGCCAGTTCAATTAAATGTGCAGTAAATTGAAAATCACACATAACTACTTTCAGATGTTAAAATAAATACTACTTGAAAAATGTTAAGATTTTTCTCCTCCATATTTACATATCTGAGCAACTTAGGAGTGTTTTAATTATGAATAAAAAAGATATAGCACAGATCCGAAAGCAATTTAAAAAAGATAATGATCTACTGAAAATCTCAACTATTTTTAACGTCTATATTACAAAGGAATCCAGTGATATCTATCATCACGTGAGTCAGCCTTTCGAGATGCTGGACGCCGAGCAACAGGAGCTGTTTCTGAATAACTTTAAGAAATTACTAGGCGGAAATCTAGATGAAAAGCTTTTTGAGTTAAAGTTTCAAAAGAATGCCGAAAATAACAGCCAGCTCATTTTGCATCAAGGGATGCTGAGCAGTGATGTAGAAGACTGGAAAGAGCGAATGCTCCAAATGGTAGGCAAAATGCTTTTAGATCGCCAATATGAAAAGGATATTGTGATCACCTTTATTAAGGGAGAATACTATAAGCCGACAAAGCGGAAAAATGATGAGGCTGAAATAAGTGAACGAGATGCCGTCTACTCCTTTCCCTTTATTCTCTGCAGCATAAACAATACACAAGAACCGAAAAAAGAGTTGCTCTTTGACTATGTTGAAAAAGAATTCAAGTACAGTTTTGTCGTCGATCCTATCATCAACCTGCATGCACCGATCGGAGGGTTTCTCTTCCCTTGTTTCAGTGATAATGCAGCCGATGTGAACCATATTCTCTATTCAGCAGGCAAAGTCCATGAGCCCGATTATGATTTCATTGAGCAAGTATTAAATGGTGAAGATATCATGACGGCAAAAGACGATAAAATCGTTTTTGAAGAAATCATTAAAGACGTTACTGGAGATCAGTTAAATACATCCACTCTCTCCAATGTGTATGAAGAGATCAACCGAATGATCGAGGAAAATGAAGAAGAAGAACTTCCTAGATTAGACTCCAAGGATGTTGAACGTGTGTTAATGGCAAGCGGTGTTGAAGATGTGAGTCCGGAAAAAGTAGAAACCGCCTTCCAAAAAGTGATTGATGATAACAAATACGAGTTCAAAGCAAGCAGCGTGTTGCCAAAGTATAATTCAAAATCTATTAAAATCAATACAAAGGTAGCTAACATTTCGATTAGCCCACAGGATTTAAGATTCGTTAAACAAGTCCAGCTTAGCGGTAAACGTTATCTCATGATTGAAGTGGAAGAAGATACGGTTATTGAAGGGTTTACGATGATTCCAGAGGCTTTTGGAGAGAAGGTAGAGAAATAAACTAAATATCAGATAGAAAAAAGCTTCTCACAAGTTTGGTCAACTTGTGAGAAGCTTCTTTTTTTTATACAAACCCTTATATATCAAGGGTTGAGGGGCAAATTACATCATGCCGCCCATTCCACCCATGCCCATGCCGGACATGTCAGGCATTCCGCCGCCAGCGTTTTCTTCTGGCTTATCCGCGATTACTGCTTCTGTAGTTAGGAACATTGCAGATACGGATGCTGCGTTTTGTAGAGCTGAACGTGTAACTTTTGTTGGGTCAACGATTCCGGATTCAAACATGTTTACCCACTCGCCAGTTGCTGCGTTAAATCCAACTCCGATTTCTTCGTTCTTCAAGCGCTCAACGACAACAGATCCTTCAAGACCTGCGTTGTGTGCAATTTGACGAACTGGCTCTTCAAGTGCACGAAGTACAAGCTTGATACCTGTTAATTCGTCGCCAGAAGCTTCAACTTTTGAAATTGCGCTTAGTACGTTAACTAGAGCTGTACCACCACCGGATACGATACCCTCTTCCACTGCTGCACGCGTTGAGTTTAGTGCGTCTTCGATACGAAGTTTGCGCTCTTTTAACTCAGTTTCAGTAGCTGCACCAACTTTGATTACTGCTACTCCACCAGCTAATTTTGCTAGGCGCTCTTGTAATTTTTCTTTATCGAACTCAGAAGTTGTTTCTTCAAGCTGAGCTTTGATTTGGTTAACACGAGCTGCAATCTTGTCAGACTCGCCAGCACCTTCAACGATTGTTGTGTTTTCTTTTGTTACAACAACTTTAGAAGCTGTTCCAAGTTGCGTGATGTTAGCAGTCTTAAGGTCAAGACCTAACTCTTCAGTGATTACTTCACCGCCAGTTAGTACTGCGATGTCTTCTAGCATTGCTTTACGGCGGTCACCGAATCCAGGAGCTTTAACAGCTACTGCATTGAATGTTCCGCGAAGCTTGTTAACTACTAATGTAGCAAGTGCTTCACCTTCAACGTCTTCAGCGATCAACAATAGAGATTTTCCTTGTTGTACCACTTGTTCAAGAACTGGAAGGATTTCTTGAATGTTCGTAATCTTCTTATCTGTGATAAGGATGTACGGGTTCTCAAGCTCTGCTTCCATCTTGTCAGAGTTTGTAACCATGTATGGAGATGCATATCCACGGTCAAACTGCATACCTTCAACCACTTCAAGCTCAGTTGTGAATCCTTTAGATTCTTCGATCGTAATTACGCCGTCGTTTCCAACGCGCTCCATCGCTTCAGCAATCAATTGACCTACTTCATCGTCAGCTGCAGAGATAGATGCAACTTGTGCGATAGATTCTTTTCCTTCGATCGGCTTAGAAATCGCTTTAAGCTCCGCTACTGCAGCAGCTGTTGCTTTTTCAATCCCTTTACGAAGTACCATTGGGTTTGCACCACTTGTTACGTTCTTCAATCCTTCACGGATCATCGCTTGAGCAAGAACTGTTGCAGTTGTTGTTCCGTCCCCTGCTACGTCGTTCGTTTTGCTCGCAACTTCAGCTACAAGCTTAGCACCCATGTTTTCGAATGCATCTTCAAGTTCGATTTCTTTTGCGATTGTAACACCGTCGTTTGTGATTAGAGGAGAACCGAATTTCTTCTCAAGCACAACGTTGCGTCCTTTTGGTCCAAGTGTTACTTTTACAGCGTTCGCTAGTGCATCAACACCACGAAGCATTGAGCGGCGTGCGTCTTCACTAAATTTAATGTCTTTAGCCATGTAAAAACCCTCCCATTATTTTTAAAAGTTAGTGACTTACATTGCTTTTATTTATGTAGCTTCAACACATTGAAGCTTCCATTCTCTGAGATTAGCCTACGATCGCTAAAACGTCAGATTCACGAAGAATCAAGTATTCTTTGCCTTGGTACTTCACTTCTGTACCAGCGTATTTAGAGAAAATAATTGTGTTTCCTTCTGAAACTTCTAAAGAGATACGCTCGCCGTTATCCGTTACACGGCCCGTACCTACAGCAACAACTTTTCCTTCTTGAGGCTTTTCTTTTGCTGAATCTGGCAATACAATGCCGCTTGCAGTTTTTTCTTCACCTTCTACAAGCTCAATAATAATACGGTCACCTAATGGCTTTAACAAGTGAAACACCCTCCTTAAATAGTTAAAAAAATTTTCTTATTAGCACTCTTTGTTGGTGAGTGCTAACTCCATTTCTAATAATAAATAAAACTTTAAAACTTTGCAAGCAGGAAATATGAAAAAGTTCTCAAATTCGATATCCTCGCGAGCCATGCCTATTCTATGTTAAAATGGGTTAGCATATATAGAGTAGTACTAAGCAATAGTATTCAGGTGAGGAATTAAAGGAGAACTTAATTTGAAGAAAAAATACTGGTGGATCATCTTTATATACATACTAATGCAATTCTCGGGATATCTCGGAATTCCTCTATTAAATGAACTCGGTGTTCCCGAAAACCAATTGTTCGGAATGTGGGGCACAATAAGTTTTGTAGCCGCCCTATTCATTATCCTTTACATGCTGATTCCTGAGATGAAAAACCGACACCGTGATGCCGAACGGGTGTCCAAAGGTTCTGCGGTCATGTGGTCGATCATCGGTATTTTTATGGCGTATGCCGCTCAAATCATTGCCAGCCTCATCGAAATAAACGTATTTGGAATCCAGCCGGGTTCTGAAAACACCGAAAAGCTTGTTGAGATCGTAAAAGACGTTCAATACTTTATGGTTGTCACAGCTATTGTCGGTCCTATTTTAGAAGAGATTATCTTCCGAAAGATCATTTTTGGATCGTTTCATAAACGATTTAATTTCTTTATTTCTGCTTTGATCAGTTCTCTTATTTTTGCTGCTGTTCATGCAGACTTTAAACATCTCTTAATTTATACAGCAATGGGCTTTACCTTTGCATTTCTGTACGTTCGTACGAAAAGACTTATCGTACCGATCGCAGCACACGTCGCAATGAATACACTCGTATTAATTGTCCAGATTTTCCTTGCCGATAAGATCAAGGAAATGGAGCAACAGCTAGAAACAGCGCAATTGATTTTTGGAGGACTGCTATGAAGACATCACCTTTGTTTATGGCCTTTTTATATTTAGGAATCGGAGTCGTCTTTACGTACTTAGCGGTCCATTATGCTAGTGAGTACGGAATGACAAGCTTCTGGACGATCATCACAATGGTTGTCGCAACATTCGATTTCGCGAATGCCATCAGATATTTCGCATTGAATAACCACTTGAAAAGAAAACGAAAGAAATAGATACTAAACTGCCCTTTCGGGGGCAGTTTTTTTCTTTTTTAGATAGTAATTAAGCGCTTACTGCGTGGAACTGGAGGTGTTCTGCGTGAAACGAAGCTTCGTTTGAGTGGAAAAGTCGTTGTTTTGCGTGAAACAAGCTCTCCTTTGCGTGAAAGTCCACCTTTTCTGCGTGAACGTGTAATAATTATAAGAACACGTACCGTAAAATCCAGAACTCCCTAAAAAATACACAAAAAGAGGGTTCCCGCTTCGGGCACCCTCTTATTCGTTATATGCAGATTCAACTTCAGCTTCCTTCTCTTTCACAAGAGCTTCAACTTCGGCTTTCATCCGTTTTTTGTATGCGGTTCTGGATATGATGATGCTGATCTCATAAAGAAGAATTAAAGGAAAAGTAACCATTAAGTGAGACATTAGTTCTGGCGGAGTAATCAAACCGGCTATAACTAGAATCCCAAAGTAAGCGACTTTCCTGATTCTCTTTAAAAAGTCTGGTGTCACAATTCCCAATCGAGTTAGGAACATGATCAGTACCGGAAACTGAAACAGCAATCCAAACGGCAATGTGATGTTAAAAAGAAATGAGAAATATTCCTGAATTCCGTATTCTCCTTCAACACTAAGTGCCGTCGCAACATTGCCCATAAAACTGACGACAAAGGGAAAGAGAATAAAGTACGAAAATGCTAACCCCGTCAAGAAAAGCAAAAAGGCTATCGGGATATACATCAGTGTTACTTTTCGTTCATTTTCGTAAAGACCCGGACTTATAAACGCCCAGAGCTGATATAAAACTACAGGAGCTGCTAATACACAGCCGATAAAGAATGCGAATGTCATATAGACATTCAATGGGTCTGTTAAATGAAATGCGTTCATCTGAATATCTTTAGCGATTGGATCACTTTGCAAATACACGATCACATGCTTAGCTAAGAAAAATCCAACGATAAGAAATACAAAGAAAGCTATTAGAGACCACATGATGCGCTTTCTTAACTCACCAACGTGGTCGTATAACGTCATGCTTTTTTCAGAGGTCATAGAAAAACATCCTTACTTCTTCGGTTCTTCGCTTTCTTTTTTGTTATCATCATCGTCCATAATGCCTTTTGTTGCATTCTTGAACTCGCGGAGTGTCTTACCTGCTGCTTTACCTAATTCAGGCAGTTTCTTTGGTCCAAACATCACTAAAGCTGCCAATCCAATTATTGCGATACTTCCTGGTCCTAACATTGTACTTCCTCCTTTAAGAGTAATTTTTCATGAAATAAACAAGTGACTGCAATTCTACGGCTAAATCGATATGGTGTACGCGAATTTCTGAAGATACGGTTAATCGTGCTGGTGTAAAATTCAAGATCCCCTTTACTCCCGCTCTTTCCAGCTGATCTGCAATCGGCTGTGCTGCACCAACAGGCACAGTAAGAATGGCAACGTCAATTCCCCGGTTCTGCAGTTCGCTTTCAATATCATTTGTATGATAGATAGGTACCCCTGCAATCTCAGTACCTATTTTGGATTCGTCTACGTCGAATGCGACTTCTATTTTTGTATTATTATTTTTTGTAAAATTGTAATGCAAAAAAGCAGTTCCTAAATTACCTACTCCGATCAAACCAACCGTTGTTGTTTCATCCTGATTAAGAGTTTTGCTGAAGAATGAGAGCAAGTAGTTAACATTGTAGCCATAACCCTTTTTCCCTAACGCTCCGAAATACGAAAAATCTCTTCGTATTGTAGCAGAATCTACTTTTACAGCCTCGCTCAATTCAGCAGAGGATACCCTTTGCTTGCCTGAGGAAGATAGATTTTTAAGAAACCGGTAATATAATGGCAGCCTTTTCGCTGTAGCATGCGGTATTTTTAGCTGATCTTGGTTCATGTATGGGCCCTCCATATTAAGAAAAGCTTATCTTTTCTTATTGTATCATACTTTGTCAGGGCTTGATGAGCGTACAAAATCCCCATTCTTTCCGCCTGTTTTAGAGACAAGATATGTAGGACCGATGATCATTCCTTTATCGGCAGCTTTACACATATCATACACGGTCAAAGCTGCAGCAGATGCGGCAGTGAGTGCTTCCATCTCTACACCAGTACTTCCTTTTGTTCTTACTTCAGCTTGTATGTTTAATTTGTATCCATCATTATTTTCTTTGTCCCACTCGAAGGAAAGATCTACACCGGTTAATGAGAGCGGATGGCACATCGGAATCCAGTCAGATGTCTTTTTAGCTGCCATGATGCCAGCAACTTGAGCAACTGCGAGAACGTCCCCTTTTTTAAACTTGTTATCTCTAATCTTAAGGAAGACTTCTTCAGATACTGTTATCCCGCTGACCGCGATAGCAGTTCGGTATGATGTTTCTTTTTCTGAAATATCCACCATTCTGGCACGGCCTTCTTCGTTAAAATGGGTTAACTCTTTCATAAAACCCCTCCTCAAGTTGAATATACACGAAACCGCTTTTATTGTCGTTATATTCTTCCATGTAAATATTGCAAAATGTTGAACATTCCCTTTGTTGGCGTGAATCCCCAAACTAAGCTAAACTACTAGTAGATAGGGTTATGATTGTTATTTAAAGGCTAGTGGAAGCAGTTGATTTTTCGCTCCAACCAACTTGTCAATGAAGCAAACTCACTGCTTTGTTCACAAGCAGCACTTCTTTAGTACAAAGCCACCAATAAATAATCACCCTTTTTTCATAGAGGTGAATCGAAATGATTATATTACAAGTTCAGGACGTCACTAAGTCTTTTGGCGCTGACGTCATTTTATCCAATATAAAGTTAGAAGTTCAAACAGGAGAACGTATTGCGCTTGTTGGCAGAAACGGCGCAGGAAAGTCTACCCTTCTTCGTGTGATTACTGGGGAATATTCGTACGATTCTGGCCATGTCATGATTCCAAAAGATGTGAAAACAGGCTATCTTGCACAAGATGCTGGCCTTGATTCAGATGAATCCATATGGAATGAAATGCTATCGGTCTTTGAACCTCTTCGAAAAAAAGAGAAAAAGCTGCGTGAGATGGAAGCACGTATGGGCGATCCAGCCGTTTTGGAAAATGCTGCAGAATATGAACGTCTTTTAAAAGATTATGATGAGCTGCAGGTCCAATTTAAAGATGAAGGCGGCTACCAATATGAAGCTGAGATCCGCACTGTCCTTCATGGCTTTCAGTTTGCTGATTTTGACAGAGACACAAGAATCAACACGCTGAGCGGCGGACAGAAAACAAGGCTTGCTCTTGCGAAGCTTCTTTTAACAAAGCCAGATCTTCTTATTCTGGATGAGCCTACAAACCACTTGGATATCAAAACGTTAACTTGGCTTGAGCAATATTTGCAGGGTTATCCTGGCGGTATTTTGATTGTTTCCCATGACCGCTATTTCCTCGATAAGATCGTGACAACTGTTTATGAAGTATCGAGAAAGCGTTCCTACCGCTTTACCGGAAACTATTCAAGCTATTTAGAGCAAAAAGCAGAGCGTTATGCCCAAGAAATGAAAGAGTTCGAGAAACAGCAAGACCAAGTCGCTAAACTCGAAGATTTTATTCAGCGCAACCTTGTTCGTGCTTCAACAACTAAACGTGCACAGAGCCGCCGTAAACAGCTTGAAAAAATGGAGCTGAAAGAACGTCCTGCTGGATCTGAGAAATCAGCTTCCTTTTCTTTTGATATCGAAAGACAGAGCGGAAATGATGTGCTAAAACTTGAGGAAGTGAGTACCGGATATGAAGATGGAGCTCCACTTTTTAAAGATGTAAATCTGGCTGTAACCCGTCAAGATAGTATAGCGATCGTTGGTCCGAACGGAATCGGTAAATCGACACTATTAAAAGTGATCAGAAAACAGCTGCCGCTGATAAAGGGAGATATTCGCTATGGCAGTGGTTTGAAAATTTCACATTATGATCAGGAACAAGCAGATCTTCACTCGAGGAAAACACTGTTGAATGAACTTTGGGACGATTATCCTGAAAAAACGGAAAAAGAAATCCGTTCGATATTGGGTCAATTCCTTTTCAGCGGTGATGATGTGATGAAGCTTGTAAACGAGTTAAGCGGTGGTCAGAAAGCTAGGCTTGCCCTTGCAAAACTCATGATGGAAAAAGGGAATCTGCTGTTATTGGACGAGCCTACAAACCACTTGGACCTTGATAGCAAAGAAGTACTGGAACAAGCATTGATTCATTATCCAGGAACGATCCTATTCGTATCCCACGACCGTTATTTTATCAACCGGATCGCGACGAAAGTTGTTGAACTGGCTCCAGATGGTCTTACAGAGTATCTTGGGGATTATGATTACTACACAGAAAAAAAGAACGAAATGAAAGCCCGAGAAGAAATTGCAGAACGCCAAAAAACTGAGAGTGCTACAAGCGCGCCGTCCGCTGTACAGTCAAATAACGTAAAGAACTCAATCGATAAAGAAGCAAAGAAGCAAGACCGTAAACGGCAGCGCCGTATTGAGGAAATTGAAGAGTTTCTTGAGGGACTTGAGAGCAAAATTGCGTTTGCAGAAGGTGAACTTTGCAAACCAGAAGTATTTCAAGATTACGAGAAGACACAAGAATTCCAATCACAGCTGGATGCATTAAACAGTGAGATGGAAGCTCTTATGGAAGAATGGGAAGAATTGCAGAACGCTTAATGAAGGCTGGGTTTTTAATGAGTTTTGTTCAATAATCATCGCTCGAAGCGTCAACTTCACGGTACGTGTTCTTATAATTATTACGCGTTCGCTCAGAATCACTGAGTTTCGCTCAAAAAAGCCGAGCTACGCTCAAGATTCTCGAGTTTCGCTCAAACTGCCTTTCGTTTCGCTCAAAATCTTCTTTTTTCGCTCAAAGTAGCTAAAAACGAGGGACGTTCACCCCTTTATGCCCAGAGAAACAGCGTAATTCTTTTACCGTTTTCAAAAAACCGAGCACATGAGAGTAGAAATAACAGTTTCCAGCAGGAACCCAATGAACTTTAGAGAAAAAAGCTGATAACCCTATTTAAGGTTGTCAGCTTTTTGTTATCCACAAGCTAACAACAGGTTTTAAAGCTATATTTTAAGGTTATCCACTTTATCCACAATAAATTGTGTATACATCGTGTAATTTGTGTATAACACGAACCCTTATTTGTAGAACTCTTTCAAACATTGTCCACATTATCCACAAACATGTGTATAACTTTTCCACAATAAGATGTCGAACGAAGTCCTTTTTAGTCGACAAAAAAGCTCTTCCCCATTCAGGAGAAGAGCTTTTCTCTATTATTGAGCTTCTAGATCCAGGCCAGGAACTCCGTTAAGTGCCATATCAGCCCGTGTCCCCTTTTGATAGGCTACACTTCCTGCTGCTGCAATCATCGCTGCATTATCTGTGCATAAGTGCAAAGGAGGGATGACTAAATCATACCCTGTGTTATTAAATCGTTCTTCCAATGCTTTACGCAGCCCCTTATTTGCGGCTACACCACCTGCTAAAAGAACTTGTTTTACTCCATTTTGTTCAGCCGCACGAAATGTTTTTTCCACAAGCACATCCACAACGCTTGCCTGGAAGCTCGCCGCTAAGTCTTCTGGCTTAATTACTTCACCACGCTGAGTTGCATTGTGAACCGTGTTGATGACTGCAGATTTTAATCCACTGAAACTAAAATCCAGTGATTCCGGTTCAAGCCAGGCTCTAGGCAGGTCAATGTTCGGTTCTCCCTCTTGTGCAAGCTTGTCGATATGCGGACCACCTGGGTACGGCATGTTCAACGTACGAGCGACTTTATCGTACGCTTCACCCGCTGCATCATCTCTTGTTTCCCCGATTACTTTGAATGTTCCGTGTTCCTCCATGAGAACCAGTTCTGTATGTCCGCCAGAAACGATCAGTGACAACAACGGAAACGTCATTTCTTTTACCAGCCGGTTTGCATAGATATGTCCTGCGATATGATGAACGGGTACAAGAGGCAGTCCATGTGCGAACGCAAAGGCTTTTGCTGCGTTTACACCGATTAAGAGCGCGCCGACTAATCCCGGTCCCTCTGTAACAGCAACAGCTGTTAGATCAACCGGTTCAAGCTCAGCTTTAATTAACGCTTCATCAATGACGATCGTAATTTGTTCCACATGATGACGTGATGCCACCTCAGGCACAACTCCGCCGAACCGCTTATGGCTTTCAATCTGTGAAGCCACAATGTTCGCCAATAGCTCTGTTCCGTTTTTTACAATGGCTACAGCTGTCTCATCACAGCTTGTTTCGATTGCTAATATGATTTCATCTTTTTTCATAGTTCCACCCACATGACTAACGCATCTTCACCGTTATCACTGTAATAGTTTTTTCTAATACCGCCTGCTTCGAATCCAAGCTTTTTATATAAGTTTTGAGCAACATGATTGCTGACTCGTGCTTCCAGCGTCATCGTTGCTGCACCATGTCTTTTTGCGAGAATCATCGCTTCTTTCATAAGCTGCTCTCCTAGCTTTCTTCCTCTGTAAGAAGGAAGAATCGCAATATTTGTTACATGAGCCTCATCCATTACAAGCCAGATGCCGCAATAGCCAATCGGCTGAAAATGATCTTCAATAACAAGATAATACGCAAATTGATTTTCAACGATTTCTCTGTAAAAAGCTTCTCTCGACCAAGGAACAGTAAAGGAAGACTGTTCGATGCCAAGAATATCATCAATATCACTTACTTTAGCAAGTCTATAAGTATATGCCTCTCCCATCTGAAACACCTACTTGCCCTGTGACTTCAGCCAGTTTACTTCTGCTTCGGCTAGCTGGAGATAGCTTGGAGTAAATGAATGGATCTCATCGGGTTCCCTCTGCATACCGATTCGTCCTAGCTCACTAGGTCTTGGATTATGATCAGACACATGCCCAAATACAGCCTGACTTCCTAACACCTCAGATATTGTTTCCTGATGTAGAGGAAGATCGTTTCCTACGAATAGAATTTTCTTATCTGTGGTCTGCAGTTTTTCAAGCCAGTCTTTTAATAAAATGATGCGGTCTTCGCATAGGTTCTCAAATTCACCTGATTCAGCTTGTCCATAAAGACCTGTAAACAGCTGAGTTCGTCTTGCATCAAACAGCGGTACTGTGAAACCATTAAAATACTTACCGCTTTGTGCGAGTACTTCAAGGCTAGAAATACCTACAAGTTCTTTTTTCAGCGTCCATGCGAGCGTTTTTGCGATTGTGACACCAATCCGCACACCTGTATACGAGCCAGGTCCTTTAGCCACAACGATACGATCGAGTTCAGCAGGTCTCACACCCGTTTCTTTCATGAGCTGTTCGATTGCAGGCATCACGCGTATTGAATGATTTTTCTTTAAGTTTGTAATATATTCACCAAGCACTTTTCCTTCATCCATTACCGCAATCCCCATAACGAGGTTGGATGTATCTATTGCCAGTACTTTCATTGCGTAATCTCCTTAACACGTTCTTCGTATCTTTCCCCAAGCGGAGTTAATCGTATCTCTCGTTCGTCATCGCCAATGTGCGAGATGACGAGTTCCAGCCTCTCTTTTGGCAGATAATCTTCTATAAAGACCGCCCATTCTACCACACAGACTCCTTCACCTGAAAAGTACTCTTCAAATCCCAGATCCTCATCAGAGTCTTCCAGTCTGTACACATCCATATGATAAAGAGGCAAACGGCCATTGTATTCTTTAATGATGGTAAAGGTAGGGGAGTTCACGGTACGGGTTATACCTAAACCTTTAGCAAGTCCTTTAGTAAACGTGGTCTTACCTGCGCCAAGATCTCCAGCTAGTGTAAGAACGTCTCCTTTTTCGAGGACTGACCCTAGTTTTTCAGCAAAAGCCATCGTTTCTTCCGCTGACTTTGTTTTAATATGATAAACACTCATGACTTCCCTTACCTTTCCCGAAAATGATTAAAACCTTGTTTTGTAATTTGTTCTGGTGATTCGTTTTCGTTTCTATGCAAATAGACTGCTGCATTACCAGCTTCTCCAACTTTCCCGATTTCAAAAATCTTTAAAGAATGCTGTTGAAACAGTTTGCTCAATGGCTCGAACTGATCCTGATTAACAGTCCCAGTCAGTACATAATCTTCTCCACCGTACAGCTGAAAGTTCAACTGTTCATTCTTGGGGTATCGCGCTAACAATCGACTGACAGGGATTTTATTTTCATCAATATGTAGAGCAACCTGACTGGCTTCAGCAATTTCATTGAGTTCGCTTGCTATACCGTCACTAACATCGTTTAAAGAGATACGAAAGCCGCTGGAAGCTAATATTCTCCCCTGTTCTATATGAGGAGCCGGCATTTGGTGCTGTAAGATCAGCTGCTTTTCGTCACTGCTAAAATGATGGTGTCTCGTGTTTTTTAATAAGAGCTGTAGTCCTGCTGCAGATTCTCCCGTTACTCCTGTTAAAAAGACCGAGTCACCTGGCTTCGCATTTTTACGAAGCAGACTCTTCCCTTTTTCTACTTTTCCAATAACGGTAACGGTTAATACGAGAGGACCTTTTGTCGAAACGGTATCTCCGCCAATGAGGTCTGTTTTATACTTTGATGCAAGAACGGCCATCCCTTTATAAACTTCGCTAAGTTCTTCTGTGTTCCAGTCCTTTGCTATCGCGATAGATACTAAATAAAACTGTGGAATCGCACCCATTGCACCTAAATCACTTAAGTTTACAGCAAGCGCCTTATAGCCTACTTGATAGGGTGACAACGTATCTTTCGTAAAATGGACACCTTCAACCATCGTATCAACACAGACGACTTGATCCATTTCTTTGTTCACTGACCAAAGTGCGGCGTCATCCCCAATCCCCATTACTAACTCTTTTTGATAAGAAGAATCCGGTGTGATGCTTTTTATCCATTCAAATTCATCTTGAAGCACGGGAAACCACCTCTTTGGCTAAATCAGTTTATAAAAAAGCCTTAGGATCAGATGGAACTCCTAAGGTATCAGTAGTATATTTTAAGTTTAACTTACTTTTAGACATAAAAAAACACGAAACCTTGTTTCGTTTTTTAAAAGTGGCGGACCCGACCGGGGTCGAACCGGCGATCTCCTGCGTGACAGGCAGGCATGTTAACCACTACACCACGGGTCCAGCTTGTATGTAATTGATGTAGTTCATAAAAATTTAAATTGGTTGCACCCTATGGGCACTCTAGATATTTCATGGTCAAGAATAATCTCGACGTTGTTCATGAAATAAAAATTGGTTGCGGGGACAGGATTTGAACCTGCGACCTTCGGGTTATGAGCCCGACGAGCTACCAGACTGCTCCACCCCGCGACGTTATAAAAGGTTGTTTTTCAACAACTTGTTTCGGACATTTATTAATATAACACGTTTATTAGTATGATGCAAGTGTTAAATAAATATTAGGGCACTGGAATTTTATTTTTTTCCAGCGCCCTTTGTTTATGCTGCTTTTTTCGCGTTTTCTGGTCTCTTATGGAAACCTTTTGAGTAGTAGATCGCTGTTAAAAGAATCAGCCAGACTGGACCAACGATTAACGCAATACGTGTATCTGGAAAGTAAGCCATGATGCCTACTACAAATATTAATATCGCAAGTGCTATATAGGATCCAAAAGGATATAATGGCATCTTAAACTTCAATTCCGCTTTTTCTTCATCACTCAATCCTTTACGGAATTTCAACTGTGAGACAAGAATAACGGACCACGTCCAGATCGCTCCAAACGTCGAAATACTCGTTACCCAGACAAAAACTTTTTCAGGAACCAAATAGTTGAGTACTACACCGATCAATAATGCTGCAGCTGAAACTAAAATAGCTGTCGATGGCACTCCTGTTTTCCCTACACGATGAAGTTTTGCAGGAGCCTGTCTTTGTTCAGCAAGATTGAACAACATACGGCCAGTACTGAAAATTCCACTGTTACAGCTGGATAATGCAGCTGTTAATACAACAAAATTAATGATTCCAGCAGCTTGTCCAATCCCGATCTTTTCAAACGTTAATACAAACGGACTTCCTTGTGTGCCAATTTGATCCCAAGGATAGATCGACATAATAACGAACAATGCTCCGACATAAAATAATAAAATACGCCAGAATACAGTATTTACAGCTTTGGCAATCGATTTTTCAGGATTCTTTACTTCACCTGCTGTTACACCGATCATCTCTATACCTAAGAAGGCGAACATAACCATTTGCATCGACATGAGGATACCTTTCACACCATTTGGAGCAAATCCGCCATTTTCCCAAAGGTTGCTGATTCCGGTTGCAACTCCCCCGTTACCAAAACCAAATATAATCATTCCTAAACCAGTTACAATCATTAATACGATCGCTACTATCTTGATTAAAGCAAACCAGAATTCAAACTCACCATATGCTTTAATCGCAAGAAGGTTGATACTAGCCATAATAACAAGTGCAGCTAATGCCCAGATCCATGTTGGTATGTCTGGATACCACATCTTCATGTAGATTCCTACCGCTGTAATCTCCGCCATACAAGTTACAATCCATAAGAACCAATAGTTCCAACCTGTTAAGTAACCAGCTAATGGACCGATGTAATTTCTTGCGTATCGGCTAAAAGAGCCTGCTACCGGCTGATGGATTGCCATTTCCCCCAGAGCTCTCATAATCATAAACATAACTGCTCCACCTAGAGCATATGCAAATAAAATTGCCGGCCCTGCCATCTCAATTGCTGAAGCGGAACCTAAAAATAAGCCCACCCCAATAGCAGCCCCAAGTGACATAAGCGTAATATGCCTCTCCTCGAGCCCGCGATGTAATTCCTGTTTCGGCTTCATTTTTATGCCTCCCTTGATGTGTTTGATGAAGCGCTTTCACTCAGGTATCATAACACGATTCGACAAGGAGAACAATTTCTTTTATGTTACAGTTTAAAGCCCTAAAGCTTTTTGCGCAGCCGTTTTGAAGGCTTCAATAATATCCTCTGCATTTTCGATTCCGACAGAGATTCTGATTACATTTTTATTGATTCCAAGCGTCTCACACATTTCTTCTGGCAATGATCGATGAGAGGTTCCTAGTGGATAGGAAACAGTTGTTTCAACTCCCGCTAATGTTGGAACGATGTGTACCCAGTCAAGGGATTTAAAAAACGTATGAACATCACTGCTGTCATCAAGTTCGATGGTAACGATAGCCCCGTTCCCTTTTTCGCTGACAAACTCAGGGTAGTACACTTTCTTAATACCCTTTGTTTCTTTCAACTCGTCTGCTAGTGCCTTTGCATTGGCTACATGACGCTCCATACGTACGCTTAACGTTTTTAGTCCTCTTGAAGCCAGCCACGCATCAAACGGTCCGAGGTTGCAGCCAAGATGAACCATTTTAGACTTCGCTTTTGCGATTAGTTCCTCTTTTCCTACAACGACACCTGCGGTTACATCGCTATGTCCATTTAAGTATTTGGTTGCACTATGAACAACAAGGTCAATGCCTTGTGTGTACGGCTGCAATACAAAAGGTGTAGCAAAAGTGTTATCAATCATCGTAGTTAAATTATGCTTTTTAGCTAATTCAACGAGCGTGCCGAGATCTTCCACTCTTAAAAGCGGATTTGTAACGGATTCCGAGTACAGCAGTTTTGTATTAGGTCGGATGTTTTTTTCAATCTCATTTACATCATTAAAAGAGACAAATGAAGTTTCGATTCCGAAACTCTTCAAGTCATCTGAAAGAAGCTGATAAGTGCCTCCGTACAAATCATCGCAAGCCACAATATGATCGCCGGACTGTGCTACGGATAGAATTCCGACTAGTATTGCTGAAATACCAGATGACGTAACAACACCTGCTGGAGCTTGTTCAAGCTGTGCTACTCCACGTGCAAAGTCATCTTGGTTCGGATTGTTCATTCTTGTATATAAAAAGTCATTTTTTCCCCGAAAATAATCTTCTAAATCATCCAGATCGGAAAAAGAAAAAGCTGAAGTCTGGTAGATCGGCTTTACCTTGCTTACAGATTTAACATTGTTATGACCGCTTGCATGTACAGTGGATGTATCAAAGTGAACGTCTTTCATTTATATAGCCTCCCCATTATTTTTATCTCCTAGTGTAGCATAAAATAAGGCGGAGTAAGTGATATTTGATTATGTGGGGAGGATACGGTTAATGTGATGGGGATTGTGTTAGTGGTTGAATAGTTTGTCGCTTTTTATGTTAAATGACTGGTGTATGTGCTTTTAAGCTTTTACGGTACGTGTTCTTTTATTTGTTACACGTTCGCTCAAAGGTACCCTTTCTTCGCTCAAAATCTTCAAGTTACGCTCAGAATTGTCGTTTTACGCTCAAAATTCCTTACCTACGCTCAGAATGATACCTTGTTCGCTCAAACTTCCTGTACCATGTCACACCATGCACTTTATTGATAACAAAAATAGCTCTATATGTAGTAGTTTTAGAACAACCAGCTCGCAATCTTACAGATAGCAGCTAATCTTTAATGTTTCAGGTACTTTTCTTTCTTTTTTATACAAAAAAAGAAGATGGATTTTCATCCATCTTCCTCATTGCCTAGCGACGTCCTACTCTAACAGGGGGAGACCCCCAACTACCATCGGCGCTGAAGAGCTTAACTTCCGTGTTCG
>NZ_SGXL01000006.1 GCF_004216955.1 Fictibacillus sp. BK138 | reverse complement strand
CCATAAAAGTGTTTGACTTGCTCTCATTTGTTACTGACGGAATTAATTCTTAATTCCTTACCTTTGCTTTTGTTCAGTTTTCAAAGAACTTGTTTAACCTTTTTTAATGCCGCTCGTTTTGGCGACTTTATTAGGTTATCATGCCGCAACCCTTGTTGTCAACAGCTTTCTCAAAAAACTTTAAATCGTTTTAGAGAAGCAATCAACACGTTAGTATTCCTTGCGACGAAGAATAATATACCACCATTTTCGCTCTTGTACAATAGTTTTCCTTAAAATAATTAAACATTTTTTCTTCAAACAAAACCGATATAGTGCTAATTACAATATGGGCTAAGCAATTCACCTTTAAACACAAGATATTGTGAAATGGCAATTGCTTGGTCAGCACCCCATTTATCTTTCTCAAAATAAAAACAATCCATTCCTGTTTAAATAAAAAAACCAGCACTAGGCTGGTTTTAAATAACTTATTTCTCTGAATGACGCATTTGCGGGAATAACAATACGTCTCGGATAGATGGTGAATTCGTTAATAACATAACTAAACGATCAATACCGATTCCAAGTCCGCCAGTTGGAGGCATACCATATTCAAGTGCCTCTACAAAATCTTCATCCATCATGTGTGCTTCATCATTACCTTCAGCACGTTCTTTTAATTGCTCTTCAAAACGTTCGCGCTGATCGATCGGATCATTAAGTTCCGAGAACGCATTAGCATGTTCGCGTCCTACGATAAATAATTCGAAACGGTCCGTAAAGCGCGGATCCTCTGGATTCTTTTTAGCAAGAGGAGAGATCGCAACAGGATGTCCGTAAACAAATGTAGGCTGAATAAGCTTTTCTTCAACAAAATGCTCAAAGAATTCATTTACAACGTGCCCGTAAGACATATTATCTTTAACTGGCACATTATGCTTCTTAGCTAATTCGCGCGCTTCTTCATCTGACATCTCCGGCCAGAAATCTACACCCGCTGCTTCTTTAATGGCATCGACCATATGAACTCTCTTCCAGCGAGGCTTAAGATCTACTTCGTAGTCACCATATTTTACAGTAGTTGATCCAAGCACATCTTCAGCAATATGAGCGATCAGGTTTTCAGTAAGTTCCATAATATCAAGGTAATCAGCATAAGCTTCATACAGTTCAATCATCGTGAATTCCGGGTTATGGCGAGTAGATACACCTTCATTACGGAATACACGGCCGATTTCATAAACCTTTTCAAGACCACCGACGATTAGACGCTTTAAATGAAGCTCGATCGCGATACGCATGTAAAGCTCCATGTCCAATGCATTGTGATGTGTAATAAACGGACGGGCAGATGCACCCCCAGGAATAGAATGCATGGTTGGTGTTTCAACTTCCAGGTAGCCATGGTCATCTAAGTAACGACGCATAGATCGGATAATCTTTGAACGAGAGATAAAAGTATCTTTTACTTCCGGGTTCATGATCAGATCAACGTAACGCTGGCGGTAACGCTGTTCAACATCTTTTAATCCGTGGAACTTGTCTGGAAGAGGACGCAAGGATTTAGTTAAAAGCTGAAAGTCTTTCGCTTTAATAGAAAGTTCTCCAACTTTTGTTTTGAAAACTAACCCTGTAATCCCTACCCAGTCACCAATATCAATAGTATTGAACAAATCATATTGATCTTCGCCGACTGCATCCTGTCTTACGTAAATCTGAATTTTACCAGTTAAATCCTGAATATGAGCAAAACCAGCTTTACCTTTTCCGCGCTTAGTCATGATACGACCAGCAAGAGTTACTTCAATCTCCTGACTGTCGAGTTCTTCTTTTTCAACTTCTCCGTATTCATTTGCAAGATCAGCAGCTGTATGGGTACGGTTGAACTTTGTACCGAACGGATCTAATCCTTTCTCTGTTAGAGAAGCTAACTTTTCACGCCGCACACGCAGCAAATCATTTAATTCTACTTCTTGACTCATGGGAACACTCCTACCTTTAGCAGTTTTGAATATCTATTATGTTATAAGTTAAATTTTCACCCGCCGGTACTTGTATACAAATCAATGTATTTACTGTTTTGCCAATGGCGGCTTTTGCAATTGGGGACTGAATAGAAATCATATTATCACGGGGATCCGCTTCATAAGGATGAACAATCGTGTATGTGTATCTCTCTTTATAGACGGTTTCCTCTATTGTAATGGTTGAACCGGCTTCTACAAAATCTCCCGCTTCTCTTACAACTGGCCAAGTAACAGAAGATGATAATACACTCTCTATCTCTTCCATCCGGCTCATTATGAAATCTTTTTCAGGTGAGTTCCGAAATTCCTTTTTGCGTTTTTTCAAGTATTGAAGTTCTTTCTCAAGCTTCCTGGTGCCTTCTTGTGTGAGTTTTAGCATATTCATATGCTTTTCCCCCTAAATTTTATAATATAAGAAAACACCGGCTGCTGTTTTGACCATTTAAGCAAACAACAGCCAGTCATCTGATGATCTGGCTGTATGTCACTATAATTAGCTGATTTTTTGCTGTATCTCTTCGACTTGTTCTACGTAATTGAACAATACCTTGCTCATGTCATCACGCGTCGTCATCTGGTTAATTTCATTTCGAACAGTTCCTGTCTTTGGTAACCCTTTAAGATACCATGCTGCATGTTTTCTCATTTCTCGAACTGCAACATCTTCGCCTTTAAGCTCGATCAAACGATCCATGTGCAGCATGCAGATGTTCATTTTTTCACGAGCATCAGGTTCCGGAAGAATCTCTCCTGTTTCCAGGTATTGAACGGTACGGTAAAGCATCCAGGGATTTCCGAGAGCCGCTCTGCCGATCATTACACCGTCAACGCCATATTTCTCAAGACGTTCTTTTGCTTCTTGGGGTGTTGAAATATCACCATTTCCGATTACAGGAATCGAAACATTTTGTTTTACTTCTTTGATGATATCCCAATTAGCTGTTCCTTCATACATCTGAACACGTGTACGACCATGAACCGCTACTGCTGCACCGCCTGCACGTTCGACTGCCTGTGCGTTTTTTACAGCATAAATGTGATCTTCATCCCATCCGACCCGCATCTTTACTGTTACTGGCTTTTGAACAGCATCTACTGTTGCAGCTACCATCTCATAGATCTTGTCTGGATCAAGGAGCCACTTTGCCCCCGCATCACACTTTGTGATTTTAGGAACCGGGCATCCCATATTGATATCAATTATATCTGCATTTGTATGCTTATCAACGTATTTAGCCGCAGCTACCAATGATTCACGTTCTCCACCGAAAATTTGAAGGCTTAACGGTTTTTCACGTTCATCTACATACAGCATCTTAAGCGATCTTTCATTTTCATAAAGAATTCCCTTGTCACTTACCATCTCTGCACACACAAGCCCAGCTCCAAACTCTTTTGCGATCAAACGGAATGCAGGGTTGCACACACCTGCCATAGGGGCAAGGACAACAGGATTTTTCAATGTAATATCACCGATTTTCAACGTCCATATCACCTCGTTTCCAATCATTTAATAAAATCTATCTGCTTACTGTAACTCTTCAACGTTAATGCAAAATTGATTCGCTATTTTGTGGAGTAAATCTACTTTGGGCTTTCGGCTGCCCCTTTCCACCTCGCCAAGAACCGACACCGAAATACCGATATCTTTAGCTAGCTGCTCTTGTGTATAGCCTTTTAACTTTCTGAACGCACGGATGCGCCTTCCCAGTCTGTCTTCTTCCATATGCGTACACCTTCTTTATCTCTTTGTTCGCAAAGGACTTGATGTAAAGAAATTGTTTTATCCGGATAAATATTATCAGGAGCAATTTCACTAAGAGGTATCAGAACAAATGCCCTTTCAAGCATACGTGGATGCGGAATTTCTAAGTCTTCCGTCTGTATACTTACACTATTATACAATAAAATGTCAAGGTCTATTGTTCGAGGTCCCCATTTTTGAACCCTTTTTCTGTCCAGATTGTTCTCCACCTCTTGCATTATACTCAATAATGCCTGTGGAGAAAGACTGGTTTTGAGTTTTATGGCTAAATTCAAAAACAGCGGCTGATCAGTAAATCCAACTGGGTCTGTCTCATAGATAGAAGATACACTTTCTATTAAAACATTTGGATATCCGTTAAGAAGCTCTATTGATTTTTTGAGCAGTCCTTCCCTGTCTCCCATATTAGAACCGATAGACAAGTAAGCTGTATTGATTTGTTTCATCTAACTTCTGCCCCTTGTGATCTCCACAGCAACCGAATCATAATGTCCCGGGATTGGAGGATCAGGTTTTATTACTTTGACCGTTGTTTCATCAACTGAAGTGAACTTGCCAAGCAAAGAGGCAGCGATGCTTTCAGCCAGAGACTCTAGAAGTTTAACTGGATCTCCCTCAACGATCTTCTTTACTGCATCATAAACTTCCTTATAGTTAACCGTTTGATCTAGTTCATCAGTAAGTCCCGCTCTCGAAAGATCCATCGACAGTGTTACATCTACGTTGAACCGCTGGCCGAGCTTTTGTTCCTCAGCAAAAACGCCGTGATAACCATAAAATTTCATACCTGTCACATACATTTTATCCATGGCTCTCAGCACCTTTCCCGAGCATTATATCCATCATTTTTGCCATCCTGCTCATTTCTTTAACATCATGAACACGAACGATCGAACATCCTCGCTCAATGCCAAGACATACTGTAGCACCGGTTCCTTCCATACGTTCATCAACTGGAAGATCCAGCGCTTTTCCGATCACGGATTTTCGGGAAGTACCCAGCAGTACGGGATAGCCCATATTAGTTATTTCATCCAGTCTTCTCATGGTTTCAAGATTTTGCTGAAAGGATTTTACGAATCCGATACCAGGATCAAGTATAATGTTTTCTGGTTTAACACCTGCCTTAACGGCTATTGCTATACTATGTTCTAAGTCAGCAATCACATCGGCCATGAACTCCTGATAGTTGGTATCGAATCGGTTATGCATTAAGATCACCGGTACATTTGTTTCGGCCATAACACGCGGCATCTCAGGATCCAGTTTTGCACCCCATACATCATTGATGATATGAGCACCAGCTTGAACTGCTTGTCTTGCCGTTTCTGCTTTATACGTATCGATCGAAATCGGAACATTGACTTCCTTTTTCAATGCTTCAATGACAGGGATCACCCGTTCCAGTTCTTCATCTAACGTTACTTTTAGAGCTCCAGGTCTAGTGGATTCACCGCCAACATCAATAATGTCAGCTCCGTCCTTCACCATCTCTTTTGCGTGGACGATGGCTTGCTCAATCCGGTTATGATGTCCGCCATCTGAGAAAGAATCAGGAGTTACGTTGAGGATCCCCATCACATATGTTTTTTTCGAAAAATCGAGGACGTATTCTCCGCATACAAGCTTAGGCTGATTCATGATCATTTCATGCATAGACTATCTTCCCTTTCTTAAACCCTTAAATCGTTCGGCGTCTATTATTCGTATCTTCCTTGTACTTTGCTTTCAGTTTTTGAAAAAACTGTCCGTTCGTTCCAGGAAACTGTTTTTGTTCGAACCGGTTAACCGGGACAAGTTCCTGTATCGAATTCGTTAGAAATACTTCATCCGCATCATGAAGTTCATTTATTTTATAATTCCCCGTTTCAAAAGGAATGTTCAATTTCTTGGAAGCATTTAATACCCATTTTCTTGTAATTCCATTTAGAATACCTGTTGATAATCCCGGAGTGAACAAGGTTTCATCCTTAAACCAAAAAAGGTTGGAGACTGTGCCTTCACTGATGAATCCTTGTTCTGACAGGAAAATTCCTTCTTGGCCGACTGGATCCTTAAGCTCTCTTTTGCCAAGTATACTGTTTAAATAGTGATGGGACTTTAGCCTTTGTTTACCTTCAGGAGTGTTGCGGACAGTATTGAGTACAATCAGTTCTTTCGCTGAAGGCAGCTGGTTCGGTAGTGGCTTCGTAAAAAGAATAACCGCAGGATTTTCATAAGGCTGTGTTTGCAAACCTATATCACCGTTGCCTGCCGATACGTTTAAACGAAAATAGGCATTTTCAAGTTTGTTTTTTTGCAGAAGAGTCTGCACCACTTCTATAACATGATCTGTATTTAATTCTGCATCAATATTTAACTCTTTAAGTGCTTCATGAAGCCGTCCCATATGTTCATCAATCAAATAAGGGAAGCCATTATATGTTCTGAACGTTTCAAACGCTCCAAGACCATACATGAATCCGTGGTCATAAGGAGATATTTTGGCCTCTTCCTTCGCTAGAACTTTTCCGTTTATATAGATGTACATACGTTTTTGCCTTTATAGAAATCAATAAAGTTTCTTAAGAGTTTCTTTCCGTCCTCCGTTAAAATAGATTCTGGATGATATTGCACCCCTTCGATCGGGAGTTCTTTATGGCGGATTCCCATAATCTCGCCTTCTTTTGTCCACGAGGAAATCTCAAAACAATCCGGCAGCGTTTCTCTTTTGACAATCAAAGAGTGGTAGCGTGTTGCAGGAAATTCCTGTTCTAAGCCTTCATATACGGTTTTTCCATCATGAAGCACCGGAGAAACTTTGCCATGCATCAATCTGTCCGCCCGTATTACGTCTCCGCCAAAAACCTGGGCGATCGCCTGGTGTCCGAGACATACGCCGAATACAGGAATCTTCCCAGCAAAATATTCAATTGCTTTTAAACTAATGCCCGCTTCATTCGGAGAGCATGGGCCAGGGGATATCATCAGAAATTCTGGATTTAACTCCTCGATCTCTTTAATCGTAATTTCATCATTTCGTTTTACGACTAGCTCCTCACCCATCTCACCTAAATATTGAACGAGGTTGTACGTAAAAGAATCATAGTTATCAATCATTAAAATCATCTCGTCTCTTCTCCTCTCATGTACTGTTTTATACCAAAATTGACCCGAGCTCACTTTGCTCTTTGGCACGCCACAGCGCCTCTGCTTTTTTCAAACTCTCTTTATATTCACTTTCCGGTATCGAGTCAATGACAATACCCGCGCCTGCTTGAACATGCGCAGTTCCATTTTGACATACCATCGTGCGTATTGCGATATTCATTTCTGTATCACCGTTAAACCCGATCCATCCGATACTTCCTGTATAAACGCCTCTTCTGACTGGCTCAAGTTCTTCAATGATCTCCATCGTTCTCACTTTCGGCGCACCCGTTATTGTTCCACCAGGGAATGTCGCTTTGATACAATCGAACGCATCACATTCCGGACGAAGCTTACCGACTACATTTGAGACAATATGCATAACATGTGAATACCTTTCGATCACCATGAACTCATCTACCTTAACTGTTCCGTAGGCTGAAACTTTGCCAAGATCGTTTCTTTCAAGATCAACGAGCATCACATGTTCTGCACGTTCTTTTTCATTTTCGATGAGGGTATTTGCAAGCTCAAGATCTTCTTCTTCCGTTCTGCCGCGCGGGCGTGTACCTGCTATAGGCCGGGTACTTACACAATCGCCTTTTTTCTTTACTAAAAGTTCTGGAGAAGCACTTACCAGCTGGAAATCAGGGGTTTGTAAATACCCCATATAAGGTGAAGGGTTAATTCTTCTTAATTCCTCATATATGTTAAAAGGCTCCGTCTGCAGTGCCTTTGATTGGCGCACAGATAGATTCACCTGAAATACGTCTCCGTCAGAGATATAGGATTGGATCTTTTTGACCGCTTCAACGAAAACATCTTCAGTCATAGATACATGCTTAAAGTTGTCATCGTTTGAAAAACTTTGGTCAAAAATTCTTGCAGTCTCCGGGGAGCTAGGTGTGTGCCACATCTCCTTAAAAGCACGCAGCTTGTCCAGGCTATATGGATCGTCTTTTTCTTCACTTAACACAAGAATCCAAAGCTTGTTCGTCTCATGATCATAAACGAATACATCTTTGAATAATAAAAAGTATAAATCAGGCAGTCCGAGGTCATCATCTGCACGTGCTGGAAGTTTCTCGAATTCACGAGTCAGGTCATAACTCAAGTATCCGATTGCCCCACCTGTAAAATCCGGCAGACCATGAACGGGTTCGATCTCAAAATGCTTAAACCATTGTTGAAACTCTTTGTAAACGGGTCCTTTTTTTATCGAGATCCCGTCGTCTGTTTTTACCGTTAAAACATTTTCTTTTCCAGAAACCTCAGCAAATGGCGAAAGTCCGATAATACTGTACTTTCCTGTTCTTCCGCTCTCCAATAAAACATGACGCGGTTCGGTTGCCGACAACGTTTTATATTTAAAAAACCACTCTTCTTTCGAAAGCGGAATGTTAGTATGCAGCACATGCCATTTCTTGTTCTTCCCCATAAGGTCACTCTCCCAAAAATCTTCTGTTTACATTGTACATGAGGCATTTCACTTTGGCACATCTTTCTGTCAATTTCCTGCATTTTCAAACGAATTTATGTATGATTTTTGCTTTGGCAGTGTTGATTTCCGCTCCAGGATGCTCACTTTCCGTGTGGCGTGCGGTCAGTCTCTTAAGTTTTGCCTTGATTTTAGTTCCTTTGACCGAAGAAAGACGATCTTGAGCGTAACTAAGGTCTGTTTGAGCGAAGCTAGAAGATTTTGAGCGTAACTCGCCATTTTTGAGCGTAACTTAAAGATTCTGAGCGAACGTGTAATAAATATAAGAACACATACCGTAAAATTTACAACAAGTACCCGATAACGGGTCTAAAACGAAGCTTTCGCGTTTCGTCGTTATCTTTCGAATAAAAAAAGCCCCCATAAGGGAGCGGTTATGCTAGTCTTCGAATTGGTATAGCGGTGTGCTTAAGTATCTTTCACCGTTGCTTGGAATTACAGCGAGTACCTTTTTTCCTTTTCCGAGCTTTTTGGCTACTTTTAAGGCAGCTGCGATTGCGGCACCTGAGGAGATGCCTCCTAATAGGCCTTCTTCACGGGCTGCTCTTCTTGCCCATTCAAATGCTTCATCATTTGAGATCGTTAAGACTTCATCGTAAACATCAGTTTTTAAAATATCGGGAACAAATCCTGCACCTATTCCTTGTATCTTATGCGGTCCTGGTTTTCCGCCTGAAAGAACAGGAGAATCCGTCGGCTCTACAGCGTAAATTTTCGCTTCCGGATATTTTTCTTTAATTACCTCACCTGCACCCGTGATCGTTCCGCCTGTACCGATGCCTGACACAAATGCATCAAGACCGTCAGGAAATTGTGCGATGATTTCTTTTCCGGTCGTATTTTTATGAACTTTTGGATTTGCTTCATTTTTAAATTGCTGAGGCATGAAATAGCCTTTTTCTTTTGATAGTTCCTCAGCCTTCCGGATCGCTCCGCCCATTCCTTCGGGTCCTGGAGTTAATATAAGTTCTGCTCCGTATGCTCTTAACAAATTCCGTCTTTCCATACTCATTGTTTCAGGCATAACAAGAACTGTTTTGTATCCTTTTGCTGCTGCAACCATCGCTAATCCAATTCCCGTGTTTCCGCTTGTAGGCTCGACGATCGTGTCCCCCGCTTTTAACTTGCCGCTCTCTTCAGCTTCTTCGATCATCGCTAATGCAATCCGATCTTTTACACTGCTTCCTGGATTCATAAATTCTAATTTCAAGTACACATCTGCCATATCATCTGTTGTTAAGCGATTTAATTTCACAACAGGCGTTTGACCAATTAAATCTGTAATCGACTGTGCCACACGTGCCATTTGACATCACTCCTAAAACCGAGTATTTTTATTGGATTAATTGTATCAACTTTGGAAATTAAGTGTCAATTTAAAAGCCTGTGATTTCCGCCCTATTACAATCGTACGCTAAAAAATAATTTTCATGTGTAAATCAAAACCCGGAAAGATTCCGGGTTTAGGATTTTGCTTGTTCAAGCAAAGTTTGAAGTTCTTCTTTTGAAAAAACATAGGTTGCGTTACAAAATTGGCAGTTTGTCTCCGCTTGACCGTCTTCTTCAATAATATCTTTGATTTCTTGTTCTCCAAGACTTACAATCGCTTGTCCGAACCGTTCGTGTGAACATGTACATTGGAAGCGGACCGGTGACTTTTCTAAAATTCGAACCTGATCCTCTCCTAAAAGCTCAAATAAAATTTCCTCTGGAGACAATCCTTTTTCGATTAAACGGGAAATAGGAGGTATTGCATTTATACGTTCTTCTAGAAGGTCAACGATACTATCAGAAGCATTCGGCATTACCTGAATGATAAAACCGCCAGCTGCTTTGATGGAATTATCCGGATTTACAAGAACTCCAACACCTACTGCAGAAGGAACCTGTTCTGAAGAAGCAAAATAATACGTAAAGTCTTCACCTAGTTCACCTGAAACCATCGGTACTTGTCCTGTGAATTTTTCACGCATACCGATATCTTTTAAAACAGATAGATATCCAGTCTTTCCAACAGCTCTTGCCACATCAAGTTTCCCTTTGCTGTTTAAATCAAAATGAGTCTGAGGATTCGTAACATAACCGCGCGTTTCACCCTTCGTGTTGCTGTCCACGATGATTACGCCGATCGGACCTCCGCCTTCAATTTTTACTGTGATTTTATTATCTTCGCCTTTTAGCATCATACCCATCATGGTAGTAGCAGTCATCGCTCTTCCTAGTGCAGCTGATGCTGTCGGCCACGTATTATGTCTTTGCTGCGCTTCGCTTACCATCTCTGTTGTTGAAATAGCATAAGCACGAATTTGCCCGTCGAATGCAAGGGCTTTGATTAAATAGTCATTCATAATAACTCATCCTTTTAGCCGTTCTTGTTTTTATCATAAATAAGCAGTAGACCTTTTAATGTTAAGAAAGGATCTACATGGTCAATAACACTGCTTTCGGCTGCGATCAGATTCGCAAGACCGCCTGTTGCGATTACAGTTGGTTCAACCGGTGATTGTTCCTTCATTCTTTTTACAATACCCTCTACTTGTCCTACATATCCATAAAGTATGCCGGCTTGCATAGCATTAACTGTATTTTTTCCGATCACACCTTCAGGCTTTGCGATCTCGATACGCGGAAGTTTAGCTGCTTTCGTGTAAAGCGCTTCTGTAGAAATATTGATACCTGGGGCTATTGCACCGCCCATGTATTGCTTATTTTCATTAATATAGCAGTAAGTTGTAGCCGTGCCAAAGTCCACAATGATCAATGGAGAATCGTATTCATGAATGGCAGCAACCGCATTCACAATACGGTCAGCTCCAACTTCTCTGGGATTTTCATACTTTATGTTCAGCCCGGTTTTAATACCAGGACCAACAATCAATGGACGCTGATTAAAATATTTCAAGCACATACGCTCTAATGCGAACATGATTGGAGGAACAACAGAGGATATGATTATTCCTTCAATTTGTTCTTTATTAATATTCACATGGCGAAACAGATCGAGTACCAGCATGCCGTATTCGTCTTCTGTCTTTTCACGTGATGTGTGAATTCTCCAATGGTGCTTCAGTTCATCGTTCTCATATAGCCCTAAAACAATATTCGTATTTCCGACATCAAACACAAAAATCATGAATTTGTCCCCGCTTCTTATCTTAAGTTTCTATAATAGTTATAACACAAAACGTATAGGAGTAAAGTAACGTGGCTTATTGGAATACTCGTTGAATAATCTTTGGTGCTCTTGGAAGTGGTTGATTTCCGTTACAGATACTCGCTTTCCGCGGGGCAGGCGGTGAGCCCCTTGCCGCTACGCGCCTTAAAGGGTCTCACCTGACCACTTGTCCCGCAGGAGTCTCGCACCTTTCACTCCAATCAACTAGTCAGTGAAGAGAAAGAACATCAATAAACGAAACTAAAAGAAAAAACCTTTTTATTAGGATGGTTTATAATGGCTATTGCTGTTGGATGTTTCCTTATTTTCTTCATTGAAAGTTGATTGTAGCGTAAGGTTGCCGACTCCTACGGGACGAGCGGTCAGGTGGAGACTCCTAATGGCGCAAAGCGGCAGGAGGCTCACCGTGCGCCCCGTGGAAAGCGTGCAACCTGGAGTGGAAATCAACTGCTTTCAAGAGCAACAATGACTTACAAAAAAAGGACACCTCGAGATCTGAGGCATCCTTTTGTAAAAATTAATCTTGTTTTGGTTCTTCTTCATCTTTTTTGTTAAGTGTAACCTTAACATCATCAGATGGTTTCGAAATCGTCTTTTTGTCAGGAAGCTGACCTGTTTTAACAAGCTCTTTGATTTGTTCCTCATCAAGCGTTTCAACAGATAGCAATGTCTGAGCGATGATTTCTAACTTAGAATTGTGTTCTGTAAGAATCTGACGACAGCGCTCGTAAGATTCTTTAATGATGCGTTGAACTTCTAAGTCGATCTCATGCGCGATTGCATCACTGTAGTTTTGCTCATTATTGAAGTCTCTTCCTAAGAACACTTGGCCTCCTTGAGAAGAACCAAACTGCATTGGTCCGAGACGATCACTCATACCAAACTCCGTTACCATGCGGCGAGCGATACCCGTTGCACGCTGGAAGTCATTATGAGCACCAGTACTTACTTCATTGAATGTGATCTCTTCAGCAACACGGCCTCCAAGCAATCCAACGATCTTATCTTCTAGTTCTGGTTTAGTCATGAAATAACGATCTTCTTTAGGAAGCATAACCGTATATCCTCCGGCTTGACCACGAGGAACAACTGTTACTTTATGAACGGTATCGGCACCTTCTAGAACTAGACCAATCACTGTGTGACCAGCTTCATGGTAAGCTACAATGTTCTTTTCTTTTTCAGAAATAACACGGCTCTTCTTAGCAGGACCTGCTATTACACGGTCAATCGCTTCATCTACATCGTCCATATCGATCTTTTTCTTGTCAGAACGGGCAGCAACTAATGCTGCTTCGTTTAGTAAGTTTTCTAGATCCGCACCAGAGAAACCTGGAGTACGCATCGCGATCGTTTTTAAGTTAACGTCTTCTGCAAGCGGCTTGTTGCGCGCATGCACTTGAAGAACTTCTTCACGGCCTTTTACATCTGGGCGGTTAACCGGAATCTGACGGTCAAAACGTCCCGGACGAAGAAGTGCCGGGTCAAGAATATCAGCACGGTTGGTAGCTGCGATGATGATGATTCCTTCATTCGCACCGAAACCATCCATCTCAACCAGCAATTGGTTCAGGGTCTGCTCACGTTCATCGTGACCGCCACCTAGACCAGCGCCACGCTGACGTCCTACAGCATCAATCTCATCAATGAAAATGATACAAGGAGCGTTTTTCTTTGCATTTTCAAACAAATCACGGACACGGGAAGCCCCGACACCGACGAACATTTCAACGAAATCAGAACCTGAGATCGAGAAGAACGGAACGCCTGCTTCACCTGCTACAGCACGTGCAAGAAGTGTTTTACCGGTACCCGGAGGTCCGACTAAAAGAACACCCTTAGGAATACGCGCACCTAGTGCAGAGAACTTGCGAGGATCTTTCAAGAATTCAACAACTTCTACAAGTTCTTGTTTCTCTTCATCCGCTCCAGCTACATCTTTAAACGTAACTTTTTTCTTTTCTTCGTTATAAAGTTTTGCCTTGCTCTTTCCAAAGTTCATTACACGGCTTCCGCCACCCTGAGCTTGATTAAGCAAGAAGAAGAATAAAATAAAGATAATGACAAACGGGATAATCGATGTAAAGAACGTAACCCAGCCGCTCGTCTGTTCCTGCTGTTTGAATTCAACATTTGCGCTGTCTGCAAGCTGTTCAATTTCAGCAAGTGTATTGCCGGTTAACGGAGCATTCGTCTGGAATACTTCTCCTTCTTTCGCTCCCTCCAGCTTTCCTCGGACAACATAAACGCCACCCTCTGGCTGGTAAACAATGCTTTCTACTTTACCGTCTTCAATGTACTTTGTCAGCTGATCATAACGGATTTCTTTTACTTCGTTGTTGTTGCCGTTGAAAAAGCTGACAACTCCAACTACAACTAAAAAGATTAATAAATAAAATATCGTATTACGGAAGATGCGATTCATTCCTTACCTCCTTAGGCGAACAATCAAATCTTATGCGGTTTTTGTTATTCTTACTTTTCGTAGATCTCTGGCTTTAATACGCCAATGTAAGGCAAGTTGCGGTACTTCTCGATATAATCCAAGCCGTATCCGACAACAAAAGCATCAGGAACGATAAAGCCAGCTAAATCTGGTGTAATATCTACTTTTCGTCCTGTTGGCTTATCTAACAATGTTACAATCTTAACCGTTTTGGCCTTGCGTGCTTTAAACAAGTTCACCAAATAGCTAAGAGTCAATCCGCTGTCAATAATATCTTCTACAATGATTACGTCTCGACCTTCTAAGGAAGTATCTAAATCTTTAACGATTTTCACTTGACCGGAAGAAACGGTAGAAGCTCCATAGCTGGAAACAGCCATTAAATCGATCTCGAGGTGGATATCCATTCGTTTAATCAGGTCTGCCATAAAAGGTAATGCACCCTTTAGCACTCCAATTACTAATGGAAAACTGTCCTTATATTCCTCTGATAGCTCTTTTCCAAGTTCTTTGATCTTCCCTTGAATGGCTTCTTCAGATATAAGTGTTTCTAAAATTTCATCATGCATAGTTCAACAAGCCTCCTAGACGTCATGGCGATTTTTTTGAAAGCGTAAGATAACCCACTGTTCAGAATGATTTATATGTTTGCGTCCTGTGTGTTTCAGTCCGGGAAGCCATATAATATCGCCGTTGGCATTAACAACGACAGGCCAAACTTTCCGTTCTTCTTGTGCCACTTTAGCATCAATAAATATATCTTTTAATTTCCGCGTACCGACGCCGGCAATCGCCATCCGGTCACCTGGTCTGCGGTTTCGAACTCGTAAAGGGAGACTTACATCATTCGGTGAAAACACAAAAACATCTTTTCCTCTAATTGAAGCTGGTTCACGATCCGTTATTTCAGCAGTTAATATTCCAATCGGAACTTCTGCTTTGCCAGGCACATCCATAGATAACTCATATGAAGGTTCTTCATTTTTTACCTGCTCAAAACTTAATGTACATCTGTCATAAGTTCGGCTGACAAAAAGGCCTGACGGAAAATGCAAAAATCCGGATGGATGCTCACTTCCGAGCAAACTAAGAAAGTTTTCCTTATGTACAGAGGAAAGAGATGAAGGATTTAATTTATACAGATAGTTCAATATTAGTGTAATCCCTCTTTTTTGTAAAGGAATAGGCATCTTGTTAAATGCGGATACAGATAACTCTATTTTCCCCTCTGTTTTAACTATTAAAACCTTTTCTAACTCTATTTCAGCCTGATGTAATATATACGCTTCATCTTCTGTAATGGTTTCACTTAAATACTGAAATCTTTCATGAACATTCGGGTTTTCCTGTTTTAAAAAAGGCAGCACTTTTTTTCTAAACCTGTTCCGTACATATTTTTCACTTTCGTTCGACGGATCATAAACAGGATAAAGATCTTCCACTTTACAATAATGCTCGATTTCGGCTTTCGTTATTCCTAAAAAAGGACGAATAATTTCCCCTTCAGCGAAAGAGCGTTTAACAGGTATTCCTGCAAGACTGTATCCTTCACTTCCTCTTGTCATCCTCATGAGCATCGTCTCTACTTGATCATCACCATGATGAGCGAGCGCCAGAACATTGGCTTCGTACTTCTTCATAACCCGCTCAAAAAAATCGTACCTGCATGTTCGGGCTGCTGTTTGCAGTGAAAGATGATTCTCTTTTTGATAGTCTGCCACATCTGCTGCTCCGCCTTCAAACGGGATGTTTCTATCTGAGCAAAACTTTTCAGTCATCGCCAGTTCACGGGCAGACTCTTCACCCCTAAGCTTATGATCAAAGGATGCGGCAACTACTTTAATACTGTATTTAGCTGACCTTTTCCATAGAAAATGAAGCAAGGCTAATGAATCTGGTCCTCCGGATACGCCAACAACAACTGTTTTCGCAGATGAAAGAAGCTGGTGCTTTTTAATAAAATTTTCAACATGCTGCAACCTAACCCGCTCCTTCACACCGATTCTCCTTAAAATCATATCAAAGAATGCTGCTGACTTACACTCTTACATCGTCTGGCCGAGCATATAAAATAAATAAACCACAAAGACAAAAGTAAATACTAAAAAAGTTTCGGCAATAAAACTTTTCTGTTTCTTTTTTTGTGACTGTCTTGTCTGCTTTTGTACAGCTGCCTTTTTTTGTACAGCAGGATTTTTATTTTGCTGAACTGTGCGTTTATCTTTTTCATTCAATAAAAGCACAAGTTCATTTCTCATCTCTTCAGCATATCGATACTTTCCGTTCCATGCCTTCTCAAGAATATGTGCGTAAAGTCTAAGCATAGGACTGTTTTTTCTTAATTCCTGCATCTGTCTATCGGGATCACTCTTTTTCGTAAAACGTGCTGGATAAGCCAGGTTCACCATCACCATTCCAGCTGAAAACAGATCATAAGAAGGCTCCGCTTTTCGTGAACCCTTCCCCCAATACCCCCGGTCAAAGAACTCTGTGTATTCTTTTATAGACCGGTCCATGACAGTCGTACCGCCGACATCAATCCATCTGATCCGGTATGGGGGACCCGTAACAAGTAAATTGTCAGGCTTTAAATCCCCGAAAGCCCAGCCTGCCTGATGAAGCATGTGCAGATCTGTTAAGAGCTGAACGAGCAGAATCCCCGCCCATTCGGGGGATTTCGGCCGCATAAAATCAAAAAGCGTCTCACCTTTTAAATATTCCATCGCATAAAACGGGTATGTTACGCTTCTTATCTGCCAATCATCCACATCGATTAAAGAAGGTCCAAGGACTTTCCCCTGGACCTTAGAAAAACGCTTCAGCACATTCACTTCTGATGTAATCGACATCTGGTCATGTCCGATCTTTAAAGCAACCGTACCGTTAATAGAATCAGCGAGATACACCGCACCTGTTGCACCATAACCTAAACGGCGGCGTATACGATAGATAAGCTGGTTCCATTTTCCACGAATTTCTTCTCCTGCAGCTAAGTTACATACCGGACTCTTCGATATATCCTGGGGCATCATCGGACAAGAAGCTCCTTTTCGAGGATCGTTTACGAGTGAATGCAGCGATCCCTTCTTTTATTGCCGGGCCTGTTGGTGTAATTCCGCCTAGTGTAAGCTTTGAAAATATTTTGCCGATCGAATCTAATTTCGAAGACCAGCTTAATAATTCTTCCACTTCTTTCTTCTTTCCAGGGAAAGCAAAAATCGAAAACTCATTTTCACCGATTCTCGAATTTAGTGAGATAGATAGATCCAGCAATGATTCCTGAACGGTCAGCATCTTATCTTCCATCGAGCCGGATGCATCTATCAATACCAATACTTCGAGGTTCATAGTTTCTCCCATTTCGTCGACGACTTCCATCACCTCTCCGCGTTTATCAGGAGGAAGATCCTCCATCGTAGATTTGCTTCCGAGGATTTGTTGCAGTTCTGCATTAACGACACCTTTAATCGTTTGGGCCATCGCTTTTTGTGTTACCATCTTTACCGTTTGTGCAAGCTGTTTCGTATAAACGACCTGACTGATTCCTCCTCCAGCCATCGCTATATCTTCTACTTCTTTTAATCCCTGTCTGTGATACTCAGGCGCATTTTCATTCAATACCCCGATTACATTTACTGCAATGCCTTGCTCATGAGCAAGTGCCGCCATCGCTACTGGATCTTCACCTTGATTTGAACAACCGTCTGTAATCAGCAGAATCTGCCTCAACGTTCCTTTTTTACGCATTCTCTAACACCTCTCAAGTACGATTTTTAACGTATTACCATCATCGTCAAAAAGGTCTTGGAATATACGTTTAAAGAGTCTTTTTGCTCATAAAAAAGAGGCATGATTCAAAACTAAAAACGTTTAATGTCATGCCTCGTTTGATTAGCTATTTCTTAAATATTATTGCTATAAGAAGATGTTGATTTCCGCTCCAGGATGCTCGCTTTCTTAGGTAAGCCTAGTGAAGAATATATATATCATATGAAAGCTTAAATGAGGGTTTCAGTTATTTTTTATTTTTAATGAAAAATAAAAAATGGAGGCTGCAGAAAGTAAGTTTACTTACTTTCTGGACAGCCTCTTATTCTAATAAACTATTGGGCTTTCTTTCTGTTTAAGTTTACTTTCGGGTAATGAGGGACAGTTGCCCATTTCGGGATATTTTTTTCGATCTTCGTTACCGCCACAGTCATATCGTCCTCGATTCCGTTATTTCCTGATCGGATAACCTCCTCCATAATAAGATCTGCGATTTCCTGAGGATCGTCAGTATCGATTTCTCTTATTTTGCGTTTTAACCATGCATCAATATTTTCAATGTGACGAGGGGCTTCATAGATTCCGTCACTCATCATGATCAGAATATCCCCTGCTTTTAATTGCTCGTCCACAACATCTACATCAAAATCCTGGATGATGCCCATCGGCAAGTTGCTTGCTTCCACTGTTTTTACTTGGTCACCCCTTTTAATAAAACTTGGAGTCGAACCGATTTTCAAAAACTTAGCAGATGCGTCCTGGAGGTCGATCATAGCCAGATCAAGCGTTGAGAAGATCTCGTCTGTTGTTCTCAGCGATAATACGGAATTTACCGATTTGATCGCTACTTCTTCTTCAATGCCTGACTGAAGAATTTTCTGCAGAAGCTGAAGGGTTTCATTACTTTCTATGAAGGCACGTTCGCCGTTGCCCATTCCGTCAGCTATAGCTACAGCAAATTTGCCGGCACCAATTTCAATCGTCGAGTGGCTGTCTCCAGAAAGCCAAGCTCCTCCTTTTGCTGCTGAAGCAATTCCTGTTTCCACCACATATTCCCTTGCTGAATGAAATGACAGGTGACAGAAACCCGTTGCATAATTCGCACATTCCTCATGTGTAACAAGAATCGTCTCTTCTAAAATATCCGATAAGATCGGTGCGATAAGTTTCTCTGCGATTCCGGAATTGTTGCAGTAAGGAATCGTCATCTCGATATCAACGTTTGACGCTTCTAAGCTGTAAATATCAACATGCCCAACATCAATCCCAGCTTGGAATAATGAGTCTTTAATCTGCTCTTCTTGAATCTGATGATTTTCCTGTTCCCGCTGAATTTCTTTTGCAAAGTTCCCCATGACTTGAGAAACACCCATAAGCTGATCCGCGACAAGTCTGCGGCTTTCCTGAACTTGGATCTTCAACTTTTGGCTTGCTTTATATTGAGATAGTTCCTGTTTCATTAAATCTGTAACTTTTTGCGGTTTAATACAGTGCTTTTCCCAATCACGTTTTAACTTCCGGTCTCTTATATCGCCGTAATCTTCTTGTTCGACCATAATTTTTGTCATTAGGTCATAGGTGGAAGTGAAGTTTTGAGCCCAGCATTGTTCCTTCTTAAAGCATGTCTGACATGTTTTTTCTGTTATATTGCTCAAGAACAAATCAACTTCTCGTGAGCTTTCTTCTTCATTCAATGACAATCCAACTGAACCGAACGAATGAGACAGCGCCTGGAATAATGAAGAGAATCTTTCGACGCGGCTCGCTGTAACATCACGAATCTTTTTTAAATATTGTTGTTGCTGCATCGAATGCTCTCTTGTACCCGGAACATATTTTGATATATTGCTTATCGCTGTTTTAGGAGTTAACAGAAACAGAAGGATGGCAAATCCTGATTCCATCAAGGTAGATGTAATTTCTGCCCTGCCCTCACCATACAGTCCGATCAATACAGTTCCGATGATAAGCCCTAAGCTTACCCCAAATCTTTTCCCTTCTTTTAAAAGTCCGCCTAGCAAACCAGAGAACGCGAGCAGGCTCATTTGAGACAGACTTGCTACTTGAGCCAAACTGAGAATCAAACCAGTGACTACACCAACCGTAGATCCGATCGCTGCACCACCGACAAAAGCAAACAAAAGCACGAGATAACGGGATACGACATGTTCAACGGAGACATCATTGATCTGCCAGCCGATTGTACCTGTCATTACTGAGGCGAGAAGGATCATTAAACATACGATCTCTTCGTTCTTCAATGACTGAGGAATCTTCTTATACGTTAACAAAGGAATGGATTGAAGGAAGATTAAGGTGAGTACTAAGCTCAGTCCTCCCTCCACAAGAGCAAGCATCGTATCGACCCGCTCAAGTCCGCCTTCCCCAAATAAAGAAAATAATGTTCGGGTTATCAGGCTTGATCCGAATACCAATAGCGGCAAACTTTGAATTCTATTTTTGATAAATAGATCGGTACCTTTCTGCAGACACGCATAGACAAGCAAGGCACTTATGAAGAACAAGGCATTGATCGGCTGATGTGTCAGTGCGCCGGCAAGTATTGCAAATACAGCAATACCTGTCCGTTCTTTTCTTAAGACAAATACACTTGCTGCAAAAGGCAATGCAAATGGAGCCATCTCAGCTAAAATCATAGCTCGTCCTAACAAAAAGCCAATTCCAAACAACAGCATTCTCCAATTAAAAATGCTCTGGTTCAAAATCTGAAGCCATCTCTTACTTGTCTTATAGACTGCCTGCTGACCCTTCTCTACCCACACCATGCCTCTAATCGGTTCGAGTACTTCTTGTTCTACCTTCTGCCACATCCCATACACCACCCGTTTCCAATTTGTGTAACCATTATAAACAGGTTTAGAACAAAGATTTTGTCAAAAGAACAATGTTTACTAGAAAAACTTCTCGACGGTCTTCCCCACCATTTCACGAAAGAAAAGCAAAAGAGGACAGCATTCGTATAAAATGAATAGCTTAATTAATGAATTAAAAGAGATTAAGAAGAATTATGATGAAAAATAAATGGTTATTTATTAATAAAAACGGGGATTTAATTTGAATATATTTTTAGGCATAAAAAAAGAGCGCCATTTGCAAGCGCTCTTGAACATTTTAGTATGTAAGTGTCAAAAAATGGTAGCGGCGGAGGGAGTCGAACCCACGACCTCACGGGTATGAACCGTACGCTCTAGCCAGCTGAGCTACACCGCCATTTGTAAAAGACACAAGTAGTATATTACAAGAATCCTCTATAACTGTCAACGGTTCTTTTGAATTTTGTCGAAAAAAGTTTTTACAGGACTGCGTTCAAGCTATATTATAACGCTTTTTGTAAATTTCATCACTGACAAGTTGATTGGAGCGCAAGGTGCGAGACTCCTGCGGGACGAGTGGGAAAGGTGAGACTCCTGAGGGTGCGAAGCGCCAGGAGGCTCACCGCCCGCCCCGCGGAAAGCGAGCACCTGGAGTGGAGATCAACTACTTTAAAAAACAGCAAACAAAAAGCACCCTAATGAATAGGATGCTAGCCATATATAGATGAATGAGCATTAAAAATGCATCAATTATCCTCTTCGGCCGCCGCGGCCTCCTCTTTTTGATTCAGTACTACGCTTTAAAGTAGTGAGTCGGTCTTCACTATCCTTAAGGAACTTGCTCATCTTATCCTCAAAAGATAATGCAGTAGAGTGGTTATTACCGCCGCGATTTGGACCTTTGCGGGATTTGTTGAATCCGCCTCTAGATGGTGCAGGTCTAGTGGAAGCAACATTTTCTTTTGCTTTCTTAATAGACAGACCGATCTTTCCGTCCTTTTCGATGCTCATAACCTTTACTTCGACTTGATCACCAACTTTAAGAAATTCGTTGATGTCCTTTACGTAATTATCCGCAACTTCGCTAATATGCACGAGTCCTGTAGTACCCCCTGGCAGCTCAACAAACGCTCCAAAATGAGTAATCCCAGTAACTTTCCCTTGCAACTTGCTGCCTACTTCAATTGACATGCAAAAAATGCTCCTCCTTAAAAAATCTCAAAAGATATCAATACTTATTATACATTCGAAAAAATCTGCGTGTCAATGAACGCTTCTTGCTTTATTCTGGAAGTTTAAAGATTGTTTCACCAGGCTTTGACATAAAAAAGTCGCGTCTGGCGATTTCTCCAATGTATTCTTCGTCTTTTAGTTTATTCACTTCGTCTTTAAGTTGTGCCTTTTCTTCTAAAAGAGCTTTATATTCTTCGGTCAGCTCTTTCTGTTCCGTCTGTTTTTCATTTAAAAGGGAGAGTTGCTCTGCAATACCCGTAATAATTAAAAAAGCAAAAAAGGAAAATACGATAAAAGCCCCCGTTAAACGCCTGTACAGCCCGCGTTTACGTTTAGCGATCACCTTCTCATGGCGTTCTTTATTCTGGATGTATTGTGAGTGAATCTCTGTTATCTTCTTTTGGCGCATTTGTTCGCTCTTCCCCTCCTTTACTTCTTTTTTCCCTTCCAATTGCTGACTTTATTCTTCACTGAATTAAAAAACCCTGCAATTTTTAAATATTTCTCTTTTAAATTATACCATTTTTGTTTTGGAATGAAACGCCATACAAGGCTTCCGATCCACTTAAAAGGAGAAAAAAGAATCTTTAATAAAACAAAGATTATTCTTTGTAAAAGCTTCAATACATATAAAAGAATACCCGTAATAAGCATAATCAACCATTTTATCGGCATCACAAGTAAACTGTTGAACAGATTATATAAGAACCGGAAAATTGCTGCTGCAGCTGAAACAAACCATTCCAGCAGCTTTTTATATATGTTTTCGAAAAGTGCACGATAAGCAGCATAGCCGCAAATTAAAGCAATAAAAATATAAAAGCGAATTTCGGCGTGATTGACGTGAAGAAGAACATAAAAAACCAGCAAAGCCTGTACCAGCCAAAAGAGCAGATCATTTAAGAAATGAAGCCAGTGCCACTTTCGCTTTTCATGGATGAACCGGCTGTAGGTATCAACAGCCATACCGATCCATATCCCCATGAAACCCATAGCCAGCATGGTTTGAAACTGTACGGTTAACGTCATTTGAACAATTTGCCGAAGAAACCTTTATTCTTTTCACCGGTTTGCTGGTCTAGGTAGACAAGATCGAATACTTTTCCTTCGATATTCACCACACCAGATTCGACATCAAGGTTTTTCATCTTCAAGTTTGTCCCGCGTATCGCTAGAAAGCCCATCGTGGTTTCAAGCAGAAATTCCTCATTATCAAAACTTTCAACTTGCTTAACACCTGTGATCTCCAGATTCTTACGGCCTATCATTCTAACATCATGATTTGGAGTGCTTACTTTTTGATTATAGTTGTTATTGAAATCATATCGTTGGTCCATACATTCCCCTCCTCTATTCCATACAAATGTATGAAACAGGCTGGGGGAATAGAACAAGCTATGATGAATCAAAAGAGCTGTTTTTTGAGTCAGTAGTATTCTTGTTTTGGATGTTTTCTTTTTATCCTCCATGTAAGTTGATTGAAGCGCAAGGTCCGAGACTCCTATGGGACGAGCGGTCAGGTGGAGACTCCTAATGGCGCAAAGCGGCAGGAGGCTCACCGCACGCCCCATGGAAAGCGAGGACCTGGAGCGTAAATCAACAACTCACATAGAACAACCATGCTAAAACCACAAAAGGAAAAAGAACCTGAAGAATTCAGGTTCTTTACTCAGTCGTTTCGATGCGATTTTCTTCGAGAACGGTATACATGTTATCCGCGTCCTCTTTTTTGGTCGTATCTTTAAGCTCGTTGATTTTCACCTTTACAAGCTTTTGGCCAAAGCGAATCGTAAGCACGTCCCCAACTTTTACATCAGAAGAAGCTTTCGCCTGCAATCCGTTTATCGTGATACGGCCTTGATCTGAAATCTCCTTCGCCACGGTTCTCCGTTTAATAAGACGGGAGACTTTCAGAAATTTGTCTAAGCGCATGCTTACTTAACAGCTTCTTTCAGCTTGTTTCCTGCTTTAAATGCTGGAACAGTAGCAGCTGGGATTTGAATTTCTTTACCTGTTTGAGGGTTGCGGCCAGTACGGCTAGAACGCTCGCGAGTTTCAAAAGTTCCAAATCCAACAAACTGTACTTTTTCTCCGCCTTTAAGAGCAGCAGTGATTTCATCGATTACGCCATTAACGACTGTTTCTACATCTTTCTTAGTAAGACCTGACTTTTCTGAGATATTTGTTACCAATTCATTTTTGTTCATTTTTATTACCTCCTAAGGTTTCTTTCAAAGAATTCGTTAGAAACCCTTTATAATTAAGGGTTCATGGTATTTCTCGAGAAAATATTCTCTATTTCTCACTATAATCCTTCTTTGTAGAAAAAAAAATTATTTTGCTTCATCCCACAGACGATCCATTTCTTCCAATGTAACATCTTCAAATGAGAGGTTCTTTTCCTTTAGTGCTGACTCAATATAACGAAACCGCTGATAAAACTTTCTGTTCGTTGCGTTAAGAGCTTCTTCAGGATCGATTTTATAGAAACGGGCTAAATTTACAACGGAGAACAGCAGATCACCAAGCTCTTTCAACTGTTCTTCACCTTCAGCTTCCTGAAATTCTTTTAACTCTTCTAAAATCTTTTCATAAACCGGCTCTGTTTCTTTCCAGTCGAATCCAACCTTAGCAGCTTTTTTCTGATATTGAAAGGCTTTTTGAATAGCCGGCATTCCCTTAGGCACACCGTCTAACAGAGACTCTCTTTTTTCCTTGCCCGCTTCCCGAGCTTTTATAGCTTCCCAGTTTGCAACGACTTCATCGGCGTCTTCTGCATTTACGTTACTAAACACGTGAGGGTGACGGCGGATCATCTTCTCGGTTAAGACAGAGATCACATCATCTATCGCAAAAAAACCTTCTTCTTCGCCAATCTGAGCGTGCAGAAGCACTTGCAGCAGAACATCACCGAGCTCTTCAGCCAAAGTTTCATCATCTTCCTCATCGATCGCTTCGAGCACTTCATACGCTTCTTCAATTAAATATTTCTTCAGACTGACGTGTGTTTGTTTCTGATCCCATGGACAGCCTCCAGGCCCCCTCAATCTTTCGATAACACTTTTTAAAAAAGCAAAATCTCTGTACATCAATGTGTCTTCTTTAACAGGTGGTACGTATACAGCGGTTAGATTGTTTAATGTAACAGATTGATCTAACTCGAACAACGGAACTCTTTTGATCGTCTCACTTGAGCTCCCGGCTGCTGTTACAACAGTCACTTCATAATCATCTGGGTACTTCTCCATGAGTGTCAATTTTACTTCCGATGCGATAAATGAATCGTACACTTGAACGATAACAAGATGATGCCGAATTTGGATCTCTTCTTTTTTTAGTGAGGTTCCATCAAGTATTTGACAACCTTCAATCGGGTCAATCTTTAAAGCCGTGTACATTTCATCGAGAAAACTTTTACCGCCTGCTACAGAGACTTCTGTATGATTTTGATCAGCATTATGCAGCAGTAGCTGCACTGCCTGCTCAGCAACTAAAGGATGACCTGGCACGGCATAAATCACATGCCCGGTTTCTTCAGCAGCGTTAAATAACAGTTCTGCAATTTCCTCATATACAGGCTGGAACTGATCATGCTTTTCGTATATATCATCAAATGTTATAAATGTTTTCCCTTGTGCGATAAGCTCTTCTACAGCAGGGTGATGGATCGTTCTGGCATATATGGTTTCTGCTGATTCGAGCAACCGATATATACCGAGCGTCATTTGATCTAGGTTCCCTGCCCCCAAGCCTATAATCGTAATCTTTTTTTTCATTTTGGCCTCCTTTTTTTCAGCCGTTCTACTAACTTCCTGATCGTATCGATCGAGTGGAATACTGATTCCCACTCACTTTGAGAAAAAATTTTTAATTTTATGATGGCTGTTAGGTAGATCACTCCGCCAAGTACAGCAGAAGTTATGCTGATAAACATAGCATCTAACCTAGAAACACCTTCAAAAATATTTTCGGCAATAAATACCCACAACATAACACCTGCAGCCATAACACCTAATGTAAATAGATAAGAGAATAGGTTAACTGCTCGTATATTGCTCAAAAACCTCGTAGCCATCTGGAGTCTTATTAATTGGAGCACGGCAGCAATACTTGTAGCAATAACAGTTGAAAGTGCTGCTCCTTCCATTCCGAAGTGCGGTATCAATATCAGGTTTCCCGCAACTTTCACGAGCATTGCAGCCAAAATGGATACCGCTGCATATCTTCCATGACCGATTCCCTGCAAAAGGCCTGTAGAAGTATAAATAATTGATACCGAAACAATGGACAAACACAATACAGCAAGTGCAGATGAACCCTCTGCATTCCTAAAAAGCATAGTATTTAAAGGTTCCATGATACAAATGAGCCCGACTGCTGCTGCACCGCCAAAAACAACAGAAATCTTTACTGACAGCTTTGTAAGCGACTGGATATCAGCGTTTCTTTTTTGCTGCACTAAATGTGCCATTTCCGGGACGACAGCAAGTGCTACAGAGGCGGCGGCTACAGTTCCTAGCTGAAGAAGAGGCTGACCTCGGTCAAATACCCCTTTTAGCAGTTTGGCGTCATATGCCTGCATTCCGCTTTCAACCCACACGTTTACAAAAAGGAATGCATCAACCAGCTGCATCAGTGCTAAAACAAGTGCGCTTAAGGAAAGATAAATGCTCGACTTCAGAAGTTCCATTCCATATGAAACCCTTATTTTCGCCTTAGGATGATAAGCGGGAGTGATTCCTTTTCTCCAGAAGAACAAAAGGAATAATCCTGAGGCGGCAGCACCTAAAACCGATCCCGATAATGCGCCTGCTCCTGTTTCATAGCTGGAATAACCCTCTCTTACAAAATAAAATGAAATTAATAATATTCCTGAAACCCGAACAGTTTGTTCGAGCAGCTGTGAAACTGCTGTAAGCTGCATATCACCATACCCTTGATACGCACCTCTGAGAAAAGCAGACAGCGGTATAAATAAGAACAGTACGGATATAACACGAATCGGTAAAGAAAGGTGGCTGTCACCCATTAAAACGGCTATGTAAGGTGCGGTAATAAATAAAAATATAAAAGAAACAATCCCTAACAAAAAGGATGTCCAAATTGATGTCTTTATAAGATGATCATTGTTGCTGTTTTTAGATGCGATCATTTTAGAAAGAGCCATCGGAAATCCTGTAAAAGCAACAGCAGCGGATATCGCATAGAATGGATAAGCTTGCTGAAATACATAAAAACCGAAATCACCTGTCATGTTTTGATAGGGAATCCGGTAGACGGCACTTAATAATTTTACAACAAGTGCTGTTGCAGTAAGCAGTAAAGCACCTTCCCAAACAGAAGACTTTTTTGTGTTCATTTTAGTACCTCAAAAATCCGTTTCTTTCGTTTTAAAAGACTCAATCAGCGTTGCTTTTGAAAGTTGTTGATTTCCGTTTCAGGACACTCGCTTTCCGCGGGGCGGGCGGTGAGCCTCCTCGCGCTTTGCGCCCTTAGGAGTCTCACCTGTCCCACTTGTCCCGCTGGAGTCTCGTGCCTTACACTCCTATCAACCTGCCAGGTGTCAAATAAAAATTCCTAGCAGAAGCATCAATCCTTTTTAGAGAGTGTATTTAGATAAATATTTCCCGGGACGACACATGTCGACACATCTCTTTACAATTCTTTTTAATTCAACGTATTATACCACAAGCGCTCATGCCTTTGTTGCAACGTATCGCCCGGCGATACACATATATGGAAAATAAAAAAAGAAAGGGCGAAGTTAGCCCTTTCTTATTGCTCCATCTGTCTGGCTAAAAATCCTGCAGCTGTTTCAGCAAGTTTCTGCTCCAGTTCAGTAAGCTTCTTTCCTTCTTTTCCGATCATAACGACCGCTCCGATTGGATCGCCACCCGCTATGATTGGTGCGATTACATGAGATGTATTTTCTTTAATACCATCAATAAGCTCAGCTTCTGTACCGTTTGATTCAACCAGAGTCTTCCTGTCACTCATAGAAGATTCTACTACTTTGCCGATCGCTTTATTGTAATAGTCTTTTTTGGATCCGCCAGCTACCGCAATATATGTATCACGGTCAGCAATTAAAACAACATGACCTGTACTGTCAGCAAGGCTTTCGGCATATTCTTTCGCAAAGTCGCCAAGCTCATTAATAGGAGAATATTTTTTTAAGATGACTTCTCCATCTCTGTCTACAAAAATCTCAAGCGGGTCACCCTCGCGAATCCTCAGTGTTCTGCGGATTTCTTTAGGTATAACAACGCGCCCAAGATCATCAATACGTCGAACGATACCAGTCGCTTTCATATAAATAATGCCCTCACTTTCGGATGATGATAGTGCACTGATGTAACAACAAAATGGTTCCTTCTCTGAAAGAATGTTCCATTTTCTAGGTTTATTATTTGTTACATCTCCTGTTCTATTCACGAATGAGAGGGCTTATTAAATTTTAGCGTGTATTTGTTGTCTTTTCTTTCCTCGCATGCTTTATTTCTTTTAGGAAAAGGTCGACTTGTTTTAAGAGTTCCAGATCTTTGAGGCGTTTTCGGTTAATAACCACTTTCATAAAGTTATTTTGCATACCTAGGTTCACGTGTCTTCCGATTTTGTTTGCGATCTCAAACATTTTTCCTCCATCAACTGATGCTGTTGAACTTTCGGTGAGGAGCATATTAATCGTGTCTTGCTTCTGTTCGATCGATTGAATACCTTCACGCTTAGCACGCAGCTTTATTCCCGCTGCGAGCAGCAGACATTCAACTTCCACTGGATAATCGCCAAAACGATCGATGAATTCCTCCTGCAGATCCGAAATATCTTTTAGCGATTTAGCGGCACGTACATGCTTATACATTTCTATCTTTTGTTTCTCATCCCCAATGTAACTTGATGGAATATAAGCATCCACTTCTATATTGAAGTCCATCTCCTCTTCCACTTCTTTTGGTTTCGTTCCTTTGCGTTCCTCGATTGCTTCTTCAAGCATTTGCGAATAAAGGTCAAAACCTACAGAATCGATAAATCCATGCTGCTGTGCACCAAGAAGGTTTCCGGCACCTCGGATAGACAAGTCGCGCATCGCAATCTTAAAGCCTGAACCTAACTCTGTGAATTCTTTAATTGCCTGCAGTCGTTTCTCAGCGACTTCTGTTAAAACTTTGTCACGCTGATACGTAAAATACGCGTAAGCAACGCGGTTGGATCTTCCTACACGGCCGCGGAGCTGATAAAGCTGGGATAAGCCCATCTTATCTGCATCATAGACGATTAGCGTATTCACATTCGGAATATCAACACCCGTTTCAATAATCGTTGTTGATACTAATACATCATAGTTTCCTTCTAAAAATTCAAGCATGACCGTTTCAAGCTCGTTCTCTGACATTTGCCCGTGTGCATATGCCACTCGGCAATCAGGAACAAGCATAGAAATCTGTTCAGCCATCCTCTCTATAGAATCAACCCGGTTATATAGGAAATACACTTGACCGCCGCGGCCCATCTCTCTTTCTATGGCTTCACGGACCAATGAACCGTTATACTCCATGACATAAGTCTGAATAGGGAAACGGTTTTCAGGTGGCGTTTCTATGACCGACAGATCACGTACACCGAGCATGGACATGTGAAGGGTACGCGGAATTGGTGTCGCTGTTAATGTAAGTACATCCACATTCGATTTCAGCGTTTTAATCTTTTCCTTGTGCGTGACCCCAAAACGCTGCTCTTCATCAATAATTAATAATCCCAGGTCCTTATATTGCACATCTTTTGAAAGAAGACGGTGCGTACCGATCGCAATATCTACAGTACCTGCCTTTAAACCTTTAATTACTTCGTTTTGTTCTTTTTTTGAACGGAAACGGCTTAAGCTGCCAATCGTAATCGGAAACTCTGAAAACCGCTCACGGAATGTTTCGAAGTGCTGCTGAGCAAGAATGGTCGTCGGTACGAGAAAAGCTACCTGTTTTCCATCCATAATCGCTTTAAAAGCAGCTCGGATTGCCACTTCTGTTTTTCCATAGCCAACATCTCCGCAGAGCAGCCGGTCCATAGGACGAATGCTTTCCATGTCTTTTTTAATCTCTTCAATCGTACGCAGCTGGTCTTCTGTCTCCTGATACGGAAAGCTGCCTTCAAATTCACTCTGTTCAGCACCATCCTCTGAGAACGCGTATCCTTTGCTTGCTTCACGTTCAGCATAAAGCTTGATTAAATCATCTGCGATATCCTGTACAGATGACTTTACTCTGCTCTTTACTTTTTTCCAGTCACTTCCGCCTAATGAGTAGATCTTGGGTTCTTTACCTTCAGAGCCTACATACTTTTGTACTTGATCGATCTGGTCCACAGGTACATAAAGCGTATCATTGCCAGAGTACTTGATGTGCAGATAATCTTTATGCACGCCCTTGATCTCGAGCGTTTCAATCCCTAAATATTTTCCGATCCCGTGGTTAACGTGAACAACATAGTCCCCGACTTTTAACTCCGAGTAGCTTTTTATTCGTTCAGCATTTGTCATCTTCTGCTTACGGGCAGGACGCTTCGCTTTTTTCGTGAAAACTTCCTCTTCTGTTATAACAACAAGTTTTTGCTTTGTTGATTCGAATCCACTAGCAAGATCTCCAAGTAATATCTGGCTTGTTTTCGGGCGAATATCTTTGTCGTCATCTATTATCCCGGCATCCATCTCATAGTCAGCCAGAACTCTTTCGAGCCGGTTTGCACGTTCTTTGTTAAGCGCAACAAAAACGATCGCAAAGCCGAGCTTCTTCCAGCGATCCATTTCTCCTTTTAGTACATTCATCTGTCCATGGAAGTTCTGCATACTTTTGCATTCTACATTTAAAATGTTCAGCGGCTGAGTATGCGGAACATGCCTTAAGAAAAGAGATAGATAAATAATCGGGAAACTCTTTTTATCACCTAGGATTCCGTTCGTGTCAGGGGATATCGTGAGACCCCTGACAAGTTCACCATGTTCCAAAAGTGCGGTTTGCCACTCTGCTTCTTCCTTATCAAGTTGCTGGCTCGTTTCCTGTATTCGTCCTATCTCATCCATAATGATTAAACAATCAGAAGAAACATAGTCCAACAGGCTTGCGGGATTATCGTAAAACAAAGAAGCATACTTATACATGCCTTGGAATTGTTGATGTTCTCTTAAACGTCCTGTTTCATAACTTATATTCTCAACAAGCATCTCTTTAAGTGAATCATCTTTAATATTTTTCAGTGTATCTGCCAGCCTCGCATCAATTCGACCAGCGGCTTGTTCGTAATGCTCATCAAACAAAATGAGTTCTTCTGCAGGGGCAATAGAAATCTCTTGTACTTTATCCTTTGAACGCTGCGTTTCTGCTTCAAAGTACCGGATAGAATCGATCTCTGTATCGAATAGTTCGATACGAACAGGGTTCTTAAGAGTTAGAGGGAAAATATCAATAATTCCCCCACGCACACTAAATTCGCCAGGAGTTTGGACCATTGATGTCCGTTCATACCCCATAGCAACAAGCTTATTCAATATTTGATCAGGATCGATCTCCTCTCCCATTTGAAAAGAAAGCCCTGCTTGTTTCCAAGTTTCAATAGGCGGCAAGTATCTTCTTAGTCCCGCAATCGGTGTAATGATGACACCTGAAGCAGAATTGCTTAAATAGTTCAGAGCATCGATGCGCTGGCTCTTTAATTCTGGACTTGATATCGCCATTTCTGAAGAGATTAAGTCGTTTACCGGATATAAATAAACTTCATCTTCAGGTAGAAGGGAAATTAAATCTTCATACAATTTTTGTGCCTGAAATAGGTTATGTGTGACAACCAGTTGAGGCTTACCCGTTTTTTCATGAAGGCTGCTGATCAGCATCGTACGGGCAGACCCTGAAAGACCTGCAACTAACTGTTCTTTCAGTCCGGCATTTATACCGTTTAATATTGAATCAATATCTTCTCCCTGACTAAAATATCTCTTTAATCCGAGCAATTTTTCCTCCCCCTCTCGCGCCGTTCCTAGCCGTAAACAATGACATGTAAACAGAAAAAGGCTTTGGTCCGCATCATAGCCTGCGGCCAAAGCAATACCTTATTGAATAAAAGATTTCAGTGTATGAAATTCAGGATATCGTTCTAATGTATCCTGACAATCTTCACAAGTAGTCGTTACCTCTATATCTCCATTCTCTTTGTAAGAGAGTAATTCCTGCCGTTCTTCTGCAGATAGTGCTTCAAATCCAAGGTTCGAAGTGTTCACAGTATGGTGATCGATGGTGCCAACATGGGTTTTACAATGCCTGCACCTGTAATGAATAGCCATATACGTTCCCCTTTCGGTTAGCATTCTACTAACCATTATGAGCGGAACATGTGTAATCTATTCTTTACCCGTTAAACTTATTCATCACCTTATCAAAAGATGTATCAATAAAAGCCTCACTCGCTTTAACTGCACGTTCAATTCCATTCTCCACATCAAGCTGTTCTTCTTTTGAGAAACGGTTAAGTACAAAATCAGGAACAGGCTGCTGATTTTGCGGACGGCCGATTCCGAATCGGATGCGTTTAAATTCCTGTGTTCCAAGATGAGCAATCATAGATTTTATTCCATTATGACCGCCAGCACTGCCTTTCGTTCGCAGTCTCAGTTTCCCTGGTTGAGTATCGAGGTCGTCATAAATCACAAGAATGTCCTCAACAGGTATTTGAAAGTAGTCCATGAATGGGCGTATACATTCACCAGACAAATTCATATACGTCAGAGGTTTAAGCAAATAAATTTTTTCTCCGCCAACGTTGGCTGTGCCGTATATTCCCTTGAATTTTGTTTGCTGCATTTGAATGTTCAAAGAATCGGAAAGTCTGTCGATTACTTCAAACCCAATGTTATGTCGGGTTCCATCAAATCTTGACCCAGGATTCCCGAGTCCTATAAACAATTTCACTTTTGGTTCACCTAACCTTTAAAATGTCATACGATCATTATACATCAATTCTGATAAACAGAATAAAAACGCAGCGTAGGCTGCGTTTTGTATATAACTATTCGTCTTTCTTCTCGTCTTCTTGACCTTCCTGACCATCGTCAGCAACAGATTCGGAGGACTCTGGAGCATCTCCAGCTTCATCCGCTTCTTCAGTTTCTGGGTCAGTTTCTTCGTCTTGAAGTTTAGGTGGCACAACACTCGCGATTACTTCATCTTCTTCATGAAGAATTTCGTATTTGCTGCCAGTCGGCAAGTCCTTAACGTATAGAGAATCACCAATATTTAAGTCTTCAACAGAAGCTTCCAATTGCTCCGGGAAGTCAGACGGCAGTGCTTTTACGTTTACAGTTGCGTGTACACGCTGCAGAACTCCGCCTTCCTTAACCCCCACAGAATCGCCTGTTAATACAACTGGCACCTCAGCTTCTGTTTCTTTATTTAAATCAATCGCAATAAAATCAATGTGAGTAACTGCATTCTTTAATGGGTGTACTTGCATTTCCTGTACCATTACAGAATAATCTTTTCCATCCACTTTAAGTTTGAGTACGCCGTTTCTACCTACTTCTCTATAAGCTTTAATAAATTCAGGTTCATCAACGGACAATGCAACAGACTTTGTTCCATAACCATAAAGGTTTGCCGGAACATGTCCTTTATTTCTTAACTCCGTCAAAAATGAACGTTTTTCAGTATTTCGTTTTTCGACTGTTAGATTCGTTGCCATAATGAGATCCACCTTTCCTATTTCGAGTCTCTTAAAAGGATTACCCGAAGTGAAAGATTTTAAAACGTGAAGTTTATTATCTCGATTTAGAAAGGTTGATTCCCGCTCCAGATGCTCGCATTTCGCTAGGAGTACAGTGAGCTCCCCAGCTTTTTTGAGATATCGGAAAAAGCGAGACCCCTGCAGCGTACCCCATCAAGTTTTATCCCCCCTTTTTTATAAAAAGGAGGGACTTTGAGCGAAAAATGAATAGTTTGAGCGAAACTAAAGTCAATCTGAGCGAAGAAAGAGAATTTTGAGCGTAACTCGGCGTTTTTGAGCGTAAGTCAGAAAACCTGAGCGAACGTGTAATAAATATAAGAACACGTACCGTAAACTGCTTCTAGAACATCGCTTGTACCAGTTTACGAAGACTTCAACTTAGTCAAATAACTTAGATACTGATAGCTGCTCGTGAACACGGATGATTGCTTCTCCTAATAAAGGAGCTACGGAAAGCTGTGTTACTTTGTCGATTTTCTTCTCTTCAGGAAGAACGATCGTGTTTGTCACAACAAGTTCTTTAATAGAAGAGTTTTGGATTCGGTCCATAGCTGGTCCTGAAAGTACTGGATGCGTACAGCATGCATATACTTCCTTCGCTCCGTTTTCAATAAGTGCATTAGCAGCTAACGTAATCGTACCCGCTGTATCAATAATGTCATCGATCAAGATTGCCGTTTTGCCTTCAATGTTACCTACGATGTTCATTACTTCTGATACATTCGGGCGAGGACGGCGCTTATCAATGATGGCGATCGGAGCTTTAAGACGGTCAGCCATTTTACGCGCTCTTGTAACACCACCATGATCGGGTGATACGATAACGATGTCATCCAAGTTTTTATTTGAGAAATAGTTAGCAAGAATTGGCACACCAAGCAGCTGATCTACAGGAATATCGAAAAAGCCTTGAATTTGAGTTGCATGAAGATCGATTGCAATTACACGAGTAGCTCCCGCTGTTTCAAGCAGGTTTGCAACAAGCTTTGCAGTGATCGGCTCACGTGCACGTGCTTTTCGGTCTTGACGTGCATAACCGTAGTATGGAATAACGACATTGATCGTTTTAGCAGATGCACGTTTTAAAGCATCAATCATAATTAAAAGTTCCATTAAGTGCTGGTTAACAGGGTCGCTAGTGGATTGAATAACATAAACTTCACAACCACGGATACTTTCTTCAATGTTGATTTGAATTTCCCCGTCACTGAATTTTGTTACTGAACTTTCTCCAAGCTCAATTCCAATATGCTCGGCAATTTCTTTTGAAAGCTCCTTATTGGAATTTAAAGTGAAAACTTTTAATGTAGGATCTACATACGTACTCATTGATGGCTTCATCCTTCCCCACTCTTAATTAATTATTGGTTTTGTTTTTCGTTAAGCTTTTGAACGTAGTTTTCTTTAACGGTCTGGCGCGATCTTGCTATGGACAGCGACTCGGCCGGAACATCATTCGTAATGGTAGAACCTGCTGCAACATAAGCGTTTTTCCCCACAGTAACAGGTGCTACTAAGTTGGAATTACAGCCGATGAACGCACCATCTTCTACTTTTGTCAGGAACTTATTCTTACCATCATAATTCACAGTAATAGATCCACAACCCAAGTTAACATCTTTGCCGATCTCGGCATCTCCAATGTAGCTTAAATGTGAAGCCTTGCTTCCTGTGCTCATAACAGATTTCTTAATTTCGACAAAGTTGCCGATCTTAACATTATTCTCAAGAACAGATTTAGGGCGAATGTGAGCAAACGGCCCGATAGCTGTTTCATTCCCCACTTCACTGTCATGGATGACAGACTGGCGGATTGTATTTCCATTGCCCACCACACTGTCTTTTATTTCTGATTGAGGACCGATGATATTCTCTTCACCGATCTTCGTATTTCCTAAAATAACGGTTCCAGGGTAGATAACTGTATCACTTCCGATTTCTGCATCATCGGAAATATACGTTTGTTCTGGATCGATTAATGTAACGCCATTTCTCATATGACGCTCGTTGATTCTCTTTTTCATAAAGCTTTCCGCTTTTGAAAGGGCAACTCGGTCATTTACACCCAGCGTTTCATTGAAATCGGGCGTTTGATATGCCGCTACAACCTCACCGGCCTTTTTCAAGATCTCAATTACGTCAGGCAAATAATATTCACCCTGTACATTGTCATTGCTTACTTTCTTTAAAGCTTCAAACAACGCTTTATTATCAAAACAGTATGTTCCTGTATTAATCTCAGTAACTTTGCGCTCTTCCTCAGATGCATCCTTATGCTCAACGTTTCTCTCAACCGTACCTTCACTGTTGCGAATGATACGGCCATAACCTGTTGGATCATCTGCCTGCGCTGTAAGGATAGTAGCCTTTGCCCCAAGTGATTCATGTTCAGCAATAAGCTTTTCCATGGTTTCAGATGTAATAAGCGGAGTGTCACCACACACCACAAGAGTCACTCCATCTTCGTTAGCCAGAACCTCTTCTGCCTGCATAACCGCATGGGCAGTTCCGAGCTGCTCTTCTTGAAGGACATACTGAATGTGATCGCCCAGTTGTTCCTGAACTTTTTCTGCCCCATGGCCAACTACAGCCACCATTTGCTTCATTTGAAGTGAGCTGATCTGGTCAACAACATGCTGAACCATTGGCTTACCACATACAGGATGTAACACTTTATATAATTTGGATTTCATCCTTGTTCCTTGACCCGCAGCAAGAATGACCGCATAGCGATTTGTCATAGTGAACCTCCATCCATTCTCCTAATTCTTAATATACCATTACGAATATATCTTAAACGCGGGGGCATTTCAAGAAGTGACGCGGGATTGTCAATGGTTTGATATAAATAGAGAAAAATATGGAGGAAATAAGCTGATTTTTCTGCAGAGGTTTCAGATTATTATAAAAATGGACAAATAAAAAGAACCTAATCATTTGCGACCAGGCTCTTGATTCTTATTAGGATATTAGGAAGCTCCTGCTTCTTCCAAAGCAGACTCCATTTCTCCCATACGGTGATATTCTGTTAATACCGCATTTTGAATCTTTTCCCGAGTACTTGAAGTAATCGGATGTGCGATATCACGGAACTCCCCATCTGGTGTTCGTTTGCTTGGCATAGCTACGAACATTCCATTATTGCCATCAATTACTCTGATATCATGAATAACAAATTCATGATCGATTGTAATGGAGGCAATCGCTTTCATACGGCCTTCTGTATTTACACGGCGTAATCTTACGTCAGTCACTTCCACTTACAAACACCACCTTTTTCCAATAATAAGAACGTAATACTACAATTCTTCAACATTTTACAAAATCCTTCTTTGAAAAATAAAAATTTTTAAAAAATTTGTGAAGTTGCTGTTCTATAAGGCTTTTTAGGTTTTTTCTTTCGTGCCAAACCCTTACATATTAAAATAGCCAAAAAAAAATAAGCCCTATAAGGAGCTTATTTCACAAGTGCGATCACTTCGATTTCAACTTTTGCATCTTTGGGAAGACGTGCAACTTCCACACAAGAGCGTGCTGGCTTATGGTCTGAAAAATACTCGCCATAAACTTCATTGATATCAGCGAATTCATTCATATCTTTAATAAAAACAGTAGCTTTGATAACTTGCTCAAGAGATGAGCCCGCTTCATTTAAAACAGCTTTTAAGTTACTGAACACTTGATGTGTCTGCTCTTTCACATCTCCATCGATCATTTCGCCTTCTTTTGTCAATGGGATCTGGCCAGAACTGAAAAACAAATTGTTGTAAACGATTCCTTGGGAGTACGGCCCGATTGCTGCTGGAGCTTCTGTAGTATGAACCTTTTTCATTATGAATGACCTCCGTTTAAAGAATAATTGCCTTTTTCTACTTCAATACGGTTTTCTTTTTCGTTTACTTGGGAAAGACGTGCGATCGAAACATAATCATCTACAAGGCGTTCGGATACTTCCTGCGCTTCCACAAGTACACCGATCCCTTCGATATGTGCCTGAAATTCTTCTATTAAACTAATCATGCCTTTAATCGTACCGCCCGCTTTCATAAAATCATCAATAATCAATACACGGGAACCTTGTTTGATGCTTCGTCTTGCAAGAGCCATCGTTTGAATGCGCTTTGTGGAGCCTGATACATAATTGATACTCACGGTGGACCCTTCAGTTACCCTGCTGTTGCTCCTAACAACCACTACAGGAACGTTCAAATGAGTAGCTACCGCGTAAGCAAGAGGTATACCTTTGGTTGCGATCGTCATAACAACATCTATTTTTCTTTTAGAAAAGATAGAAGCAAACAACCGGCCGATCTGATTAACCAGCCTTGGGTTGCCGATCACATCCGTAACATACAGATAGCCTCCAGGCAATATACGGCTTGGATCTTCGAGAAGCTGAACTAGTTCTTCAACTGTTGCTTCTGCCTCTGCCTGATCGATGCCTGGGATGTATTTCACACCGCCCGCTGCACCTGGAACAGTTTGAACTTGTCCTAATCCGTGCTGTTCAAAATGTTCTTTGATAATCGCAAGGTCTTCACTTATAGATGATTTAGCCGATTCATAGCGTTCTACAAAATAAGATAAGGGAATAAGCTGATGGGGATGATGAAGTAGGTAGGCTGTCAAATCCACCATTCTTCCGCTTCTTTTTAATTTCATATTTTCCTCCAAAACCGAATGTTTGAAGTTAATATAACATTTTTATACGGATTTTATCAATCATTCCCCTAATAGTCTTACGGCATAAACTTCATTGCAAAAACCTCTTAAACCGTTATAAACCCTCTGAAGCCTTGATTCATGCTGGAATAACCCAAAAACTGTCGGTCCGCTTCCACTCATTAAAACGGCATCTGCTCCAAGTTTCATCATCTGTTCCTTAATATGTTTAACTTCAGGGTACATTTTAAGGGTCACAGTCTCTAACACGTTACCAAGGAGGCTGCAGATCTGATCGTAATCTTTGTCTTCAATCGCTCTAACCATTCCTTCTACATCAGGATGTTCGATCCCTGAAAGCTTCAAGTTCCGATATACTTCCCCTGTCGAAACGCCGATAGGAGGTTTTGCAAGAAGTACCCAACATGGAGGCGGGGAAGAAATATGATGAATTTTTTCGCCGCGGCCAGTGGCCAGTGCAGTTCCGCCGTATACACAAAACGAAACATCAGACCCGATCTTTGCCCCGAGTTCTGCCAGTTCATCCAGTGACAATCCTAAGTTCCAAAGCTGATTCAACCCTTTTAATGCAGCTGCGGCGTCACTGCTTCCTCCAGCAAGTCCTGCAGCAACAGGAATATGTTTTGAAATATGTATAAAAACACCTTGTTTAATTCCGAACGTTTTCTTAAGAAGCAAAGCAGCTTGATATGCCAAGTTCCGTTCATCCAAAGGCACGAAACCGCCTGAGCTTTCTATTCTAATTTCGTCTTTATCTAATAAAGTCAGTTCGATGCGGTCAGCTAAATCAACCGTGGTCATGACCATGGCTACTTCATGAAAGCCATCTTCTCTTTTTCGCAAAGCATCTAGAGAAAGATTGATTTTAGCTGGTGCTTTAATGGATATTTTATTATTAATCATCTTTATCCCTGCCTAAAAATCTTACACAATTTTGATATTTTTAATAGTAACACAGTATGAACATTTATATAATATAAAAAACGTTTCATCTCAGGATAGCGGAAAACCGGAGACTTAATACCTCCGGCTTTATTTCTATCGCATATTTATTTGTTCAACCTTTGCTCAGCCAATTCAAGTGCACGCTTAACCATATTTCCTGCGTCCTTTGAAGAAATACCGCCCCATCCATCACGCTGAACTTTATCGTAAAAACCTAGCTCTTTGGCAATTTCAGTCTTTAATCCTTCAGACATCATTCCATGCTTGCTTCTTCCCATAATGATAAAACCCCTTTCATATGCGATACGTAATAGTATCTCCAAAAGGGGTTAATTCTTGCTGTATTTCGTATGTATGTTTAAAACCAGCCCCAGAGGGTAAAAAAAATAGCAGTAAAGAGTTCTTACTGCCCGATTGCTGCTTGTGTATCTTCTAAGAATGTAAGTTCTACTGTTTCTGTGAGTACATCCGCGTAACTATAAGAAACACGTTCGAAAGCGTTGGTGTCCTGATCTAATTTGATAATAAAAACTGCAGGGTATGTTTCTTCCAGTGTTCCTAAACGTTCGATCGTTTTGCGTCGACCGCCATTTGCACGTAAAGAAAGTCTTCTACCCACGTTGGACTCTAAAGAGCGTCTAATGTCCACTATTGTTTTACCCATTTTAGGCTCCACCTCACTTAGACAAATTGTAACACAAATCGTGCTTTTTTGTCAAATTAAAATTTTCATTATAGCAAGCAAAGCATTTTCATGTCAATGACCAAATATCCTTTTTTTGCTTTTTTTAGTATGTCTTTTTTTCGGGAAGATATGTATAAAGTGAGTAAATGATACAAATAATCTTTTGTTTTGGCTGTTTTTGTGAATTTTTCGCTCTTGAAAAGTGGTTTATTTCCGTTCCAAGCGCTCGCTTTCCGCGGGGTGGGCGGTCAGCCTCTTTGGGCACGCATCTTGCACTCCAATCCACTTACCAATGAAGAAACAAAAGCAACAATCTTTTAGAGAATACCCTTTGCGAAAGACATTCAAGTTGATTGAAGCGTAAGTGGAAGTCAATCGCCTCTATTGTCTCTTAGAAGACTTTTCCTTAAGTATTTAGGGTGAAAACAAAAAAACTCCGGCAGTCCGGAGTTCTATTTTACGGCTTGGTTTTGATGGGCATTCCTGTTCTGAGGAACCCTCTAGTTTCTACACCACCCAATCCCTCTTTGCCAGTAAGTGTGTTGCGTAAAACATCCATTACGTTCACGCGATCCATGAAGGATGTCAGACTGATCTTTGAAACGATATAGACGGGGTCTAAGGCATGTATGTTGATTCGTGCAGGTGAACTCGCAAAGTTTGAACCAACTTTAATCAGTGATTCAAAATGAGACTGGCAAGCACCGGCAAAGATCATCAGATGATCGAGGTTCGTATACTTCCTTCTCACTTCACGAACCGTCCTGATGAAGTATTTTGTATGGCGATATGCATTTACATCTGATACATCGCCTTTTGATTTCATGTAAGCATCATGACCTGTAATAACCAGAATGTCCGGTCTAACTTCATCTACAAGTGCTGGAACTTTTTCAGGCATTTCGGTTTCTTTCATATGAATGCCATAAACAGGTACACCCAGCTTTTTATAAAGCTCCAGGCATTTATTTAAATATAAGGGATCTCCGTCTATATGAAGCACTCTTCCAGGCAGTTCAAAATAGGATTGATCATATTGATAGCCGTTTGTTGAGAGGTATTCCCTTTTTTGTCTTAGCAGATAGTAATCCTGTCTGAATAGTTTTAGTGAGGAATCTTCCTTTTCCTTCACTACTTGCCTGTGTTCAGACATTTGCTTGTCGTCCACGACAAATAAATCGTCCACCGGAGCATCAGCCCAGAGTCTGAGCTCTTCTCCTGCAAGTTCCGCAATGGTACGATCTTCACTAAATCCTACAATACGAAAAAGTAAATCCCGATTGTAAGAGTTCCTGGTTACAATTGATCCAATCTCTAGTTTCATTTTACTCCCCCTATTTGGAGTAACAAGCTCCACTGCTCCCAATGTTCCTTTTATAAGAGTATGAGAGGATAAGGGGAAAAATGAGGTTTATTTTACAAGCGGCAAAAGAGAATCTGCCAATCTGCCGAATTCTTCGATTGTCAGTGTTTCTCCACGGCGTTTAGGATCGATATCCAACTTTTCTAATATAGATAGGAGTTCATCTTTCTTTTCTTTTGAAACAAGCTGGCTTGTCAGGTTGTTCCATAGCGTCTTTCTTCGTTGTGCAAAAGAGGATCTGACTACCTCAAAAAAGAACGCTTCATCTTGTACTTTTACTGCAGGTTCTTTGCGAATGGTTAGTTTAATAACCGACGAATCCACATTAGGTGCTGGAACAAAAACGGTTTTAGGCACTTTAATCATCGTCTCAGCTGTCGCATAATACTGAATGGCTATAGACAGGGAATTATAGTCTTTTGTGCCCGGTGATGCAGCCAAGCGGTCGGCAACCTCTTTCTGTATCATACAAACGATACCACGAATAGGAAGTTTGTCTTGAAGAAGCTTCATAATGATTGGTGTCGTCACATAATAAGGCAGGTTTGCAACGACCATCAAGTCTTGTCCTTCTTCAAAATGTTCCTTGATTACCTGATGGATATCAGCTTTTAGCACATCAGAATGAATAACTTCCACATTCGGGTACGGAGCGAGCGTTTCTTGTAAAATAGGCAGCAGCCTCTGATCGATCTCAAAGGCTACAGCTTTCTTTGAAGCCCTCGCGATAAACTCTGTTAACGCACCGATTCCAGGCCCGATCTCAATAACTCCTGAGTCCTCCGTTAAATCAGCAGCATTAACAATATTATTAAGTATGTTGCGATCGATTAAAAAGTTTTGCCCTAGACTTTTTTTAAATGTAAAACCATGTTTTTCAAGTATGGCCTTTGTGGATTGCGGGGTTGAGATATCTTTTCTCATTACTATCTAGTCCTCCTCATTTCTGTAGAGCGCCTGCAGAGCTTTCTGAAATTCTTCCTGAGTGACGCGAAACATATTTAAACGCTTATATAATTGCTTTGCATTCATATAGCCTAAGCGGAGCTCTGCACCAATTATTTCACGTCTTCTTTTAGAATCTGGTCCTCCGGTTAACCCGGCTGCTATTAGATCTTCCCATGCTATTAATTCATTCTCATCTGATTCCAGCAATTCTTCTCTTACATGTGAAAGAGCTTCAATGATAGCTTCCTTAGAAGCATGCTCGACACCTACACCCTTATCACCTTTAGCAATGGCGTCTTGTTTGGCTAAGTATGCATGCTTACAGCCAGGAACAAACTCAGAAATGATCTGCCGGATTCTCTTTCCGGGAAAATCAGGATCCGTAAATACGATAATCCCCCGGATGTCATGCGCTCTCTTGATTCGATTCAACGTATCTATACTTATTTCTGAACCATTTGTTTCAATCGTATCCGCTTCAACCGAGCGTTTTATAGCGAGTGTATCGCTCTTTCCTTCAACAATAATAATTTCTTTTATTTTTTTCATGATTTCCTCCAAAACGGTGAAACCTTTTTAGGCATTGCAGCGTCTAATAATTTGAACGAAAAAACATCTTTTACTAGTATACCCCAGGCGTCAAGAAAGTCTAGGATTGACTGGCCTTAACTTCTAAGTGCTTCGTTTCTTGGTACAAAAAAAGCACAGGGAATCATCCCCATGCTTTGTTATTAATTAGTTTATGATGCGAATCTTAATTGTTTTTCTTCCCCAAGCCTCTGCCTTTGATTGAGAAGAAAAGAATACATCAATCTTGTTACCCTTTATAGCTCCTCCAGTATCTGATGCAATGGCATATCCATACCCTTCAACATATACTTTTGTGCCTAGAGGAATAACATTAGGATCGACTGCGATTACTTTCGCATTCGGATTCGCTTTTAAATTATAGCCTGAAGCCGTGATTCCAGAACATCCTGAGCAGTTAGCAGTATAAGCCGTACTTGTTACAGTCAGCTCTCTTCCGCCAGAAGTACTCGGAGCTTTGCTACGTGATACTGATACCACAGGCTGCGGTTTTGCTTTAGTACCGATAGCAACAATCTTATCTTTGCTGTCGCTTAATGTCTTTTCACCAACAAGTTTTCTGGAAACTTCTTTGCCGTTTTCCATTACAACTTCATAGCGTTTTTCTAGCTTGCCTTTCTTGCCATCTTGCACGACACGCTCTTTGCCTTTTGTTAATCCGCTGTCTTTACGGTTAACAACAGCAAATGGTGTTTCTTCTTCCACTACATCGGTGACCTTTTCTACTCTGATGACTTCAACCTGCGTTTTGCCAGTAATTTTTTCTGTTTTGGCAGGTGATACTCGGTCTATTTCACCTAATGATACCTTTTGTTGCTTCAAAAGGTCAGCGACGGTAGTCGAAGTGGTCCAAACTTGCTGTGCTTTTCCGCCTACAACAAGCTTTACCGGAAATGCTGATTCGATCTTAATCTTGCCTTGATCCTGAATATCAGCAGTCAGATTTGGCTTAATGACATCATGCTCTTTCAGCGATAACTGTTGTTCTTTTACGAATTGCTCAACAGTCTTTGCTGTGGTCCATACCTTTTTGTCTTTGCCATCTACGGTAAGGACAATTTCCTTAGCCTTTAAAAAATCAACCTTCATGTTATCTTCAACCTTTGCAGAAAGCCCAGGTTTTACAACATCATGCTGGTTAGGTTTTATATTTTGTTCGCTTAAAAGTTCCCCTACTGTGCTAGCATGTGTGTTTACTTCCGTTTTCTTTCCGTCAAGCATCAGTGTCACTTCTGCTTTCGTAGTTTCATAACCTACGAATCCAGTAGTTACCGCTAAAACGAGAAGAGCGGCTAAAGAAAGATAAAGTTTCTTTCTCGTAAAACTCGAGAACAAAGCTGTTATATTCTTATACATCCAATTTCCTCCCCTACAAGGACTGCATTATAAATATCTTTTTTCTCTCTGTCAAATCCCTCCTTTTTCGTCATTAATTGACCCAAGGACAATTATGAACGGAAAAGAAGGAAAAAGGGAAGAAAAAACGTTTGACAATTTTCCTGTCCCTTTTGTCATTTCTTGAAAGATTAACGCGATATTCTTCATGCTTCGTTTGTTTCCGACACCATATCCTATCGGGATATGTTAAAAATTCGAAATGCATTGTCGGAAGTTTTCTTTATGATGTCTTCAAGTGGAAGATCTTTTATATCTGATAAAGATTCTGCTACATACTTTACATAAGATGGTTCGTTTCTTTTGCCTCTTAATGGATGAGGGCTAAGATAAGGACAATCAGTTTCAATCAAAAGCCGGTCCATCGGAATGTCTTTCGCAACTTCCTTAACCTTTTTTGCATTCTTAAATGTTACTGGTCCACCAAAACTTATGTAGAAATTCATTTCCATACATTGGCGGGCTACCTCTATACTTCCGCTGTAGCAATGCATGATGCCGCCAACTTCACGGGCCTCTTCTTCCCTAAGTATGTCAACAACGTCTTGTGTCGCTTCCCGGTTATGAATAACGATGGGTAGCTTTACTTTTTTCGCAAGTCGGATCTGGCGTCTAAATACTTCTTTTTGAACATCTGCAGGCGACTTATCCCAATGATAATCCAATCCCATTTCGCCAAGAGCGACAACTTTTGGATGCGCTGCAAGTTCTTCAATCCATGCCAAATCTTCTTCCGTCATGTCGATTGCATCAACTGGATGCCAGCCTACGCAAGCATAAATGAAGTCATATTCTTCAGCAAGTTCCATGGCACCTTTAATCGTTTCCCGGTCAAAGCCGACAACAACGATATGGTGAACGCCTTCATCTAAAGCTCGCTGAATCACTTCCTGACGGTCTTCTTCAAATTGTGTTGCATTCAGATGTGCGTGTGTATCAAACATAGTGTACAATCCTTTCAACTTTACAAATCTTATCACATTTTCCATTCATTCGGGTAACAGTAGCATTACAATATAATTACATTGTGGGTAATAAGACCTATTTTTATTATGGTTTACCAAGTGTTTCCTCTATCTTAGGCACTAAAAAAGCAGGGAGATCCTCCCCGCTTTTTCTCATTATTTAACTTTTGAGCCATTTGGAAGTGATTGATCAACTGTAGCCAAAGTTAATTGTCCATCAGAAGAACCTGCTAAAATCATTCCCTCTGAAAGCTCTCCGCGTAATTTTACCGGTTTTAGGTTCGTTACACAGATCACTTTTTGCCCAACAAGATCATCAGGCTTATAATACTGGGCAATTCCAGAAACGACTTGGCGTTTTTCATACCCAAGATCCAATTGAAGCTTTAATAGCTTATCAGCTTTTTTTACGGGTTCAGCTGCTAATACCGTAGCGACCCTTAAGTCTACTTTCATGAAGTCATCGATCGAGATCTCAGGTTTTTGATCGGCTGCAGAAGGAGCTTCTTGCTTCACTTCTTCTTTTGCCGCTTCTGCCGGTGCAGAAGTGCTCCCCATCGAATCTTTAATGAACTGCACTTCTACTTCTGTTTCGAGTCTAGGGAAGATCGGATCCCCTTTTACTACTGAAGTTTCTCCCGGAATGGTACCGAACTCTTTTAAAGAATCCCAGTCTGTTAGTTTAGAGTCATTCAATCCAAGCTGGCTCCAGATTTTCGCTGGAGTCTCTGTCATAAACGGCTGAATCAGAACAGATACGATGCGGATTGACTCTGCAAGGTGATACATAACACTCGCGAGTTCGCCTTGTTTTGCTTCATCTTTAGCTAGCACCCATGGCTGCGTTTCATCAATGTATTTATTTGTGCGGCTGACAAGCTGCCAAATGGTTGAAAGCGCAATTGAAAACTCAAGGTTCTCCATCGCTTCTTCTGTTTTTCTCACTGTTTCCATCGCAAAATTTTCAAGTGTTCCATCGAATTCTGTAACTCTGCCTTCATAAGCTGGAATCTTGCCGTCAAAGTATTTACCGATCATGGCGATCGTACGGTTTAGAAGATTTCCTAAGTCATTCGCGAGATCAGCATTTACTCTGTCAACGAAACTTTCAGGTGTAAACACACCATCAGAGCCAAACGGCACTTCACGAAGTAAGTAGTAACGAAGCGGATCAAGGCCATAACGGTCGATCAGCACATTAGGATCCACTACATTTCCTTTAGATTTGGACATCTTTCCATCTTTCATTAAAAGCCATCCGTGCGCTATTACTTGTTTCGGTAAAGGAAGTCCTAAAGCCATAAGCATGATCGGCCAATAAATCGTATGAAAACGAACAATCTCTTTACTCATTAGATGAACATCTGCTGGCCAATACTTTTGATACTTCTCATCGTTATCACTGCCATAGCCAAGTGCCGTAATATAGTTCGAAAGCGCATCAATCCAAACATAGATCACATGCTTTGGATTTCCCGGAACCTTCACTCCCCAGTCAAAGGATGTACGTGAAACCGCAAGATCTTCTAAACCAGGCTTAATAAAGTTATTGATCATCTCACGCTTTCTTGATTCTGGATAGATAAAAGAAGGGTTTTCTTCATAATAAGCGAGCAAGCGATCTGCATATTTACTCATGCGGAAAAAGTAGCTTTCTTCCTTTACCTTCTTCACTTCACGTCCACAGTCTGGACACTTACCGTCTTCAAGCTGTCGTTCTGTAAAAAACGACTCACAGTCCGTGCAGTACCAGCCTTCATATTCACTTAAGTAAATATCATCCTGGTCTAGCAGCTGCTGAAAGATTTTTTCGACAGAATTTTTATGACGATCATCTGTTGTACGGATGTAATCATCATAAGAGATGTCCATCTTCTCCCAAAGGGCTTTAATATCATCCACGATTCCGTCTACATACTTTTGTGGATGAAGACCTTGTTCGTTTGCTTTCTTTTGAATCTTTTCCCCATGCTCATCAGATCCAGTAAGATACATAACATCGAATCCTTTTAAACGCTTGTATCTTGCCATCGCATCCCCAGCTGTTGTTGTATACGCATGGCCGATGTGAAGCTTTCCGCTTGGATAGTAAATTGGTGTTGTAATATAAAATGTTGGTTTTGCCACTAATACCGCCTCCTCAAAGTATTCTGTAATAAGGAAAAAAGCCCCTCCATTTAGGGACTGATTGTCTTTTGAAATGGTTCTTTTCTATAATATAGTTTCTACACGGAGCTTTGAAGTTCTTCATTGAGAAGTTGATTGGAGTGGAAGGTGCGAGACTCCTGCGGGACTGGCGGTCAGGTGAGACACTTAAAAGTGAAACGTACGAATGTGGCTCACCGCCTGCCCCGCGGAAAGCGAGCATCCTGGAACGGAAATCAACATCTTCCAAAGACAACAAAGGTTAAACGAAAACAGCCTTAAAAAATTATAGGGAACATTTAACTGTTCCGGAAAATGTATCTTTTTTACAAAAACTATAAAAAACTGTTTACTCTAGGACATAAAAGTAAAAAAGCAAGCGAAAGATTTCTATGTAAATACTTTCATTATTCTCTTTTCTTCCTTCAAAATATACCTAATGCATTGAAAGTGTGTCAAGGTGTAGGAGCTAAAGGTTTAAGAGGAGAACATGGATAGTATTTTTTCATTGTTAGTTTTGTCGAAATTTGACGATTAATCTGAACCTTATTTCCAGTTAATTTTTTTCATCTTTTACACTTATTTGAATTTTTTATGACAATATATGAATATATCTTCCATTTACCGGTTTTAAAAGTATTATAAAACGGGTATATACTAGAGAATTCAATTGGTAAAAGAGTTAAAAATGTTTAAGTCAAAACTATTGACGACAATTGGAAATCTTGGTAAGATGTTCTCGTAGGATTTTGTCGAATTCTGACGATTAAAATAGATAGGGAAATTTTTTATATATTCGGGAGGAGAGATTTTATTATGAAATCTACAGGAATTGTACGTAAGGTTGATGAACTAGGACGTGTGGTTATTCCAATCGAGCTACGCCGTACTTTAGGAATTGCAGAGAAGGATGCTTTAGAAATCTACGTTGATGACGACCGCATCATCCTTAAGAAATACAAGCCAAACATGACATGTGCTGTAACTGGGGAAGTTTCAGATGATAACTACACTGTAGCAGGCGGAAAAATCATTCTTAGCCGTGAAGGTGCTAAAGAAGTTATGGACGAGCTTCAAAAGCAGCTTCAAACATCAAAATAAGAACTTAAACAATAAGAGCCTTCATTTAGAAGGCTCTTTCCCTTTGTATTGAAAAAATTACAGGCCATGATATTCCTGATAAACAGAACGCTTAGGGACATTCCGGTCAACAGCTGCTAACTTAATCGCTTCCTTTGGTTTCTCACCTTGATTTACATAATGGTCGACATGTTCAGTTACTGAAAGAGATTCCCACCATTGCTCAGCTGTTTCACTTTCGAATTCTGCATTACCGCTTCCCTCGACGACCAAGCAAAATTCTCCCCTGATCTCAGCATCTCCCTGATTTATGTAATCGGTAACTTCTGTAAGTGTACCACGGATAATTTCTTCATATTTCTTTGTTAACTCCCGGACCACCGCAATTTTCCGGTTCTCAAATATTCCATTCATAGCCTGAAGTGTTTCTTTTAGACGATGAGGGGCTTCATAAAACAAAAGTGTGGATGGAAAGAGCTTTAATCTTTCTAATTCAGCTTTCTTTTCTTTTTTACCCCTTGGTAGAAAACCATAGAATGTGAAAAGTTCTGTATTTAATCCAGAAGCAACCAGTGCAGGCAAAGCAGCATTTGCTCCAGGCAGAGGTATGACAGGTATTTTTTCTTCTACACATTGGACGACCAGCTCGTACCCGGGATCTGATATCCCCGGCATCCCGGCATCCGTTACTAATGCAATTTGCTTTCCTTCTTTTAATGCTTCTATCAGTTTTTTTCCGCTCTGCACCTTATTATGATCATGATAACTCGTCAATGGTGCACTAATTTCAAAATGGCTGCATAACTTCTTCGTTTGCCGCGTATCTTCTGCTGCTATCAGATCAGCCTCTTTTAATGTGCGAACAGCACGGAACGTCATATCTTCTAAGTTTCCAATCGGTGTAGGAACCAGATATAATGCACCAGTCCCTCTCTCGTCATGGTAGCTCTTTTGCTGCCACATATGGAACACTTCCCTCTTTTATTATTCTCTCTTTTGCGGCTCTGTTCAGTTTCTTAATGGCAAATTCCAAGCGCATTGCTTCTTGTTTCGTAGAAAAAGATTGCTGAAATACAAGCTTAAGAGGTCCTCTACCTCTCGTGTACTTAGCCCCTTTTCCTTCTTCATGTTTACGCAGTCGCTGACTGATCTCATTTGTATAGCCTGTATAGTAAGTTCCGTCACCACACTCCAAAATATACACAAAATGACTATTGCTCTTGTTCACCGTAGAACATCCTTTTAAGCTCATCCGTATATTCTCCATTCTCTCCGTATACCGTAAGAGGTGGAAGAATATGTAGATCAGGTTTTCCGTTTTTCATTCCTTCTATTAAAAGCATGTTTGCTTCACTTCCGGCTTTTGGATAGATCAGCTGCAGTTTTTTAGGTTCAAGTTTATACTGGCGCATAAACGCTAAGATTTCCATGAGACGGTTCGGCCGGTGCACCATCGCAACCTTACCGCCTTGCTTCACAAGCTGGCTGCTTACACGAATCACATCTTCTAAAGAACAATGAATTTCATGGCGTGCAATGGCGAGATGTTCATTCTGATTGAAATCTTCTTCATGAACTGAAGCAAAATATGGGGGATTGCACGTTAACGCATCAAAAGTACCATGACCGTATATAGCAGGTGCCTCTTTTATATCCCCAAGATCCATATTTATCTGATCATCTAGATTGTTGAGCACAACACTTCTATTTGCCATACTGTATAGTCTTTCTTGAATCTCAACCCCGGTTATACGGGCTTTCGACCTCTTGCTCAGTAAAAGAGCTACTGCACCGTTGCCGCTGCACAAATCTATAATTTTTCCTTTTTGGATCGGAACCCAGGCAAAACGGCTTAATAAAACCGCATCTAGTGAAAACGAAAAGACAGAGGGACTTTGGATTATTTTTAAGTCTTCATGGACTAAGTAATCAATTCGCTCATCTGGTAGGAGCTCAGTCATCGTTATTCCCTCCATTTCTTCTATATAAAAGGCTTTTAAAAAAGATTTTTTTTTGGACCGTTTTTTTGAATAACCTTCGTGGACATGTTGATTTGAGCGGAAGGTGCGAGACTCCGGCTATGGTCAGCGTGACAAACGAAAAATGGAAGTGTCGCTTTATTTCCGTACTCCGGTCCGGTCCTTATTGATGGAATTTTACGGTACGTGTTCTTATATTTATTACACGTTCGCTCAGAAATATTGGGGTTTCGCTCAAAAATGCCGAGCTACGCTCAAACTCCCTTTAGTTTCGCTCAAAATCTTCTTTTTTCGCTCAAAGTAACTAATAGGGAGGGCAGAACTCAAGGGGCTCACCGCCCGCCCCGCGGAAAGCGAACATCCTGGAACGGATTAACCCTCCTTAAAGCTACAGTTGTTGCGTAAATAGAATTTTTTTAAAAATCACCCATATAAAAAGAAGCCTTCCCCTTAGGAAAGGCGTTTATTTCTTATTTAAAAATGAAAGACAAAACAAACAATCTCCCTCTGAACGTACGCTGCCATAATGAAGGTTACAAATGTGGAATCCTTCTTGGTAGAGACGTGCCAGGTTATCATAGCCCTCACCGATATCGACTGCAGGCTCTTTTTTCCCTTTAGAAGCTGGAGATTTCTTAGCGGAAACTCGTGTCCCATCTGAGTTCAGCTTGTTTCGAAGATTTTCATTTTCCATCACGAGATGGTGGTTTTCTTCAATTAATGCAGCCAAATGGGTCTTAAAATCTTCTAGTTGCTGTGACAACTCCGTGATTTGTTCTTCCATTTGCACCACGCGGGAAAATATAGTCTTCTTTTCCACGAATTCCACCTCTTTTTACTCTGTGGCCTGACTGAATAATTCCTCTTTCTTGCCTTCTGCCAGCTCGTCCAATGTAAACTCTGTCGTTCTTTCCATTGAAGGAATGTTTACTTGAATGAGCTTTTCAAGCAAGTTCAAGCCGACAACGCGACCAACACCATGAGGGGTCATAATTTCTTCACCAACATCAGGCATTTCTTCTTTAGCTTCTTCGTAATAGTCATTTTCGTACTTCAGACAGCACATTAAACGTCCGCATAATCCGGAAATCTTAGCTGGGTTTAATGAGAGGTTCTGATCTTTTGCCATTTTGATTGAAACAGGCTCAAAATCTCCTAAGAATGTTGAACAGCAAAGCATACGCCCGCATGGTCCAATCCCTCCGAGCATTTTCGCTTCATCTCTGACACCGATCTGTCTTAGTTCTATTCTTGTTCTAAAAATAGAAGCAAGATCTTTAACTAGTTCACGGAAATCTATTCTTCCGTCTGCTGTAAAATAAAAAATGATTTTATTTCTGTCAAACGTATATTCAACATCGACCAGCTTCATGTCCAGCTGGTGTTCAATGATTTTTTCCTCACAACTTTGAAACGCTTCCTTAGCGGCCGCTTTGTTTTCGTCAACAGATAAAATATCTTTCTGTGTCGCGAGCCGAACGACTTTTTTTAAAGGAAGAACTACATCGTTCTCCCCGACTAGTTTCTTATCGATAACTACCTTGCCATATTCTATTCCACGCGCTGTTTCCACAATAACGAACGCGTCTTTTTTCACTTCAAGGTCGCCGGGGTCGAAATAATATACTTTACCCGCTTTCTTAAAGCGGATTCCCACTACCTCATACAAGGTTTTATCCCTCCCGTAATCGTAAAACCAACTGCTCCATCACCATAAGGGGGCTGACGTTGCTCCTTAGTCTGGCCTGAGCAGTCAGTATAGCTTGCAGAGCTTCTCCCGCTTTCTTTTGAGACGTTTGAAGCGCCTGCTGCTCTAATGCTTGAAGCTGATCGAAAAACACAACTTTTTCCGACTGTGATAAATGTATAGATAACAGATCCCGATACCAGATCAAAAGTAAGTTTAAAGCTAAACGCAGCTGTTCTTTCTCTTTAAAAAAGCTTAAATATTGGTCTTGCAGTACAACAAGACAATAATCAGGCCGCAGCCGCAGTTCCTCCGTCAATTGTATCACTTTGGCTCTTGCTTGTGCAAACCACTCTTCCCTACAAATTTCGAGTGCTTCCGCATAATCTGACGTGAGTGAGGAGGCCAAAGCAGCGATCGGCTTCGGTATTTCCTCTTCTAACAGCTTTTGTAAAATCCCTTCAGGAGCAAGAGGAGAGAAGGAAAGAGTCTGTGCACGTGAACGAATCGTATCAAGTAAACTATGAACCTGTTCTGTCAATAAAATAGCAATCGTGTCTGAACCCGGCTCTTCTAAAAACTTCAAGAGACTATTGGCTGCTTGAACAGTCATCTTATCAGCGTGCTCTACAATATAAACCTTTTTAGAAGACTCCATTCCACTGTATGCAAATTCCTTCTGCAGCCCTCTGATCTGGTCGATCTTAATCGACTGTCCTTCGGGTGAGATGATATGCACATCCGGATGATTGCCTGATGTGATTCTTTTGCAGTTGGTACAGTTCTCGCACGGATTCCCATCCTCAGCATTCCGGCATAGAAAGGTTTTTGCTAATGCAATCCCGACAGCCATCTTCCCTGTGCCTTGTGCACCTTCAAAAATATATGCATGAGCAAGGCGCTGCTTTTTTATACTGTTTTTTAATAGTTTCACAACACGGGGCTGTGTCTTGCTGCTTGTTTCCCAGCTCATCATACATTTCACCTGCTACGTATATAAATTCACTAATAACCCTTTGATTTCACCAATCTTATCTAATAAGGATATTGAGTCTTTTTCCTGGCTTAATACTGCTTCTGTAACTTGGATCAGCTGTTCATCAATCTCTTTAACAAGTTTGAGTGTCCGTGATCGCCCTTGTTCATTCCAGCTTTTGTTCTGTTTCAGCTGCATCCCGAAGTTAACGGCTTCTTTTACGAAGCGCTGAACCAAATTTTTATAAAGCTGCAGATCTCGTACAGTTTGGGACTGCAGCAGTCTTTTGCCTTGTGTCTCGATATCGCCTAACAGCCGTGTAAGCTGTTCAGAGTGAAGTTTCTCACTCTGTTTGGATACCGTTTCTCCAAATGAAAGGGATGTTTTCTTTCCCAGTTTCCCCTCATTTTGCTTTGTATCAAGAACTGGTCTTATGTCCTGTCCGATTTTCATAATAACCCCTCAATTTAGAAGCTTAAATTTATTAAAATTGCTGGAAGCTTTCAACGGGCAGTACGAATACTGTAGCGCCTCCAACTTCTACTTCAACAGGATATGGTACATAAGCATCTGCGTTTCCGCCCATCGGAGACACCGGTGCGACCATCTGGTTTCGGCTTTTGCAGTTCTCACGAATAATATCCATTACTTCATCTATTTGAGCATCTTCCACACCAATCATAAACGTTGTATTTCCGGCTTTTAGAAATCCGCCTGTTGTAGCGAGTTTTGTGGCACGGTAATTCTTTTCAACAAGCGCATCCTGCAACCGGCTGCTATCTTTATCTTGAACAACGGCTATAATCATTTTCATGGCAAATGCCTCCTTTTACTTTTCCTTATGATTCGCTAAAAGCTTATCCAAATCCTTTACGATCTCTGCAAACACTGTTTCCGGATCTTGTTCACCGTTAACGCGATGAATACGTTTCTCCTGATTAGCAAAAATATACTGAAATCCTTCCCTCACGCGCTCATGATACGAAAGATCTTTTTGCTCGATGCGGTCGAGACTTGCTGTACCGTATCTCTCCTTCATTCGCTCTCGACCAACTTCTGGAGAGACATCAATGAAATAACTGCGGTCAGGAACCAATCCACCCGTTGCAATTCGGTTTACCTGTAGTACCGGTTCTTCTCCGACACCGAGTCCAAATCCTTGATAAGCGAGTGAAGCATCAACAAACCGGTCACATAGTACAACCTTGCCACTTTCTAGAGCAGGAAGGATTTTTTCATGAACATGCTGTGCCCTAGATGCAGCATAAAGAAGAACTTCCGTAAGGTCATTCATTTCTTTATGTTCTGGATCCAAGATAAGTGAACGAATCTTATCACTGATTCTAGTGCCACCTGGTTCGCGTGTTTGAATAAAGTCGATTTTATTTTCGGTTAAGTATTCGGCAATCTTTGCAACCTGAGTGGTTTTGCCTGATCCGTCTGGACCTTCTAGCGTAATAAATAAGCCTTTCACAATTACTGCTCCTAACTTATATCAAATACATGCATCCTATTCTGCTCGCAGACCCCTTGAAACCGAGCACCCTTCTCTTTAAGGTATAAATAACGACGAATGGATTCTGAAGTGATTTTTTCTCCTTTTGCAATCAATGGAATACCTGGAGGATACGGAATTACTGCTTCAGCTGCCGCATACCCTTCAGCACCCTCCATTTGAACTTGTTTGACGCGCATTCTCTTCATGTCATGATAAGAAATTTCTAACGTACTGACCTGAGGAAATAGCGATACCGTTTGAATTCGTTCTGATCTGCTTTTATATGAAGAAAGTTTTTCTGAAATTTTATAAAAAACTTCTTTAAGCTCAGCAAGCTCGTTCATTGTTCCGATCGGCAAAATAAGTAATACATTGCGGTCATCGGCAAGCTCTGTATACAAACCCTTTGCCTCAAAAAGCTGCTGCAGTTCAAACCCTGAAATATCTTTATCTGACTGAACGGTTATCTTAAGAGGATCTAAATTGTAACCTGCAGGAGTTTTAACAGTATGAAGATGTTCCAGTGAATTGATGAACACTCTAAACTCATCAGCTTGAAGAATAATATAATCTAAATCCGCTTGCGATAAATTCTCCATATATAAACGGCTCAAATCCAGTGAAGCCATAATCAGATAAGAAGGAGAAGAAGACTGTACCATCTGAAGAGCTTGCGACAGACGATACTCATCAACTTGATCACTGTTCACATGTAAAAAAGCACCCATCGTTAAAGCTGGAAGTGTTTTATGTGCCGATTGCACGACTACGTCTGCACCTCTATGTATCGCACTCTGAGGCATATTCTTAAGCCCAAAATGTGCTCCATGTGCTTCATCAACCAAAACGATGCCGTTATGAGCGTGGATTACTTCTGCTATATCTTCTATACCCTGCTGCAACCCGTAGTAAGTAGGATTTGTTAAAATAATACCTCTAAGCTCGGGGTATCTTTTTATTGCTTTCTTTACTGTTTCAAGACTGACACCTAAAGGAAATCCTCCGTCTTCATCCATTTCTGGTGATAAAAATACGGGTTTCACACCAGCAAGTTCAAGTCCGTTTAAAACGGATTTATGGCAGTTTCTCTGAACAAGCACGATATCGTCCGGAAAAAATGAAGAAAGAATCATAGCGAGATTCCCAGATGTACTTCCTCCAATAAGGAAATAACTTTTCTTCACGTTGTAAAATGAAGACAGCAATTCCTGCGCTTCCAAGATTGCTCCTTCAGGATGATGCAGATCATCAAGTCCTGTCAGTTCTGTTGCATCTAAGGACAAGACAGGCTGAAAAAAAGGTTTTGCAGTCTTTTCAAAAACCTGACCATTTTTGTGTCCGGGAACATGAAAAGACCACTTATTATTCTTTGTATGTTTAAGTAACGCCTCATATAGCGGTGCATGTTTCATAGTTAAAAACCCTTTTGTTTTCAAACGTTTTTCAGCTTTTGGTATATCTCTATTCTATCACATGTTGCTTCCTCAAAGAATTTATCACATAAAAAAACAGACTGTTTAATCAGCCTGTTTTTATGAAGACGCATTTACTAATTTTAATTTTCTTAACTGTGATAAGTAATGTTTATAATAGTCGTCATTTGTCTTGGCAGTAAGGATTTTCTGCTCACATTCCCGGCAAATAAATTGATGAAGAATGTGTAATCCCCGATCCTTTTGTTCCTCACAAACCATACACGTTTCCCCGTACTGTCGTGTGTTTTTCATTCTTCCACCTCCATAATGCCATTGTTGCCAGAATTGTTTATTCATATACGTTTTTTCAGATTATTTAAATGTTCTTTTAAAATGTATGAGACTCTGGCTCTCGTTGTGTCTGTCTTTATTCAATTAGGTAAAATAAACCGAGTATGCGTCCTCATGTTTCCTTAAATCCCCGCTGCAGCAGGATTTAAAACAGTTCGATGTGCCGCTTTTAAGAGTTAAAGTTTTTATACTAAAGCACAAGAGATAATAAAGGTGATGGAAGGTTAGTGGTGAGTGTATTAAATCGTTTATCAGCAGATGTTTTACAGGTGTGAAATTTGCAGTAGTTTAAATGTTTTTTACGGTACGTGTTCTTTTATTTGTTACACGTTCGCTCAAGAGTACCCTTTCTTCGCTCAAAAACTTCAAGTTACGCTCAGAATTGTCGTTTTACGCTCAAAATTCCTTACCTACGCTCAGAATGATACCTTGTTCGCTCAAACTTGCAGATCCATGCCACGCCTTGCCCCTCATATATAACAAAAATAGCTCTATATGGAGTAGTTTTTAGAACAACTAACTCGCAATCTTACAAATAGCAGCTAATCTTTATTGTTTTAGGTGCTTTCTCTTTCTTTTTTATACAAAAAAAGAAGATGGATCTTCATCCATCTTCCTCATTGCCTAGCGACGTCCTACTCTAACAGGGGGAGACCCCCAACTACCATCGGCGCTGAA
>NZ_SGXL01000005.1:13549-60227 GCF_004216955.1 Fictibacillus sp. BK138 | reverse complement strand
CACACCCGTTCCCATACCGAACACGGAAGTTAAGCTCTTCAGCGCCGATGGTAGTTGGGGGTCTCCCCCTGTTAGAGTAGGACGTCGCTAGGCAATGAGGAAGATGGATGAAGATCCATCTTCTTTTTTTGTTTTAAAAAGAAAGAAAAGGATCTTTTAGTGATCAAAACAACCAAGATGAGCTGCTGTCTGTAAAATGACAAGCTGCTTGTTCTATGGAAGGCTACATATAAAGCTGTTTTTTCTTGTGAGAAAAGAGCTATCGCGTGGAACGAAGGATATTCTGCGTGGAAAGAGAGAGATTTTGCGTAAAACAGAGTGTATATCGCGTGAAACTCTCACCAACCTGCGTGAAAACCTCCTATCTTTGCGTGAACGTGTAACAAAATAAAAGAACACGTACCGTAAAAAAACTAGCAGACATAAGAGTAGGACGTCACTAGGCAATCAGGAAGATGGATGAAGATCCATCTTCTTTTTTTTGTATAAAAAAGTTTGAAGTAATGAATGGTGCTCCAGCAGCATCATTAATAAGTAAAACTCTGTTTATGAGTCTTCAGCAAGATTTATGAGTCCTTTGCACATTTCAACTTTATTTATAAGTTCCTTCACCAGCGTTTTATCCAATTCTATTTGTCAGAAAGTTACAGCCTAAAGCAAACCCATCACTTATTCCAGTCCAATCTCGACCCAATCCACCCAAAAACCCATCCCACATCCCAAAACCACAACCAGCAAATCCTACTAACCCTCCTCCAAAACCACCATATATTCGACAGAATCATACAGGTTAAAGCACAACTCAGGAGGCAATAATGGAGGCATAGAGATTTGCATTTTCGGAAAAAACCAGGCTATAATAAGGGATAGTCAAAGTTAGTCAAAGTCAGAAGGGGGAGGGGAAATGAGGAATATTTCAGATGTGATTGAAAATTATTTAAAGCAAATTCTCTCAAGCACAAACGATTTGGCCATCGAGATCAAACGGACAGATATTGCTGAAAGGTTTCAATGCGTACCTTCTCAAATTAATTATGTGATCAACACGAGATTTACGGTTGAAAAAGGATTTGTAGTGGAAAGTAAAAGAGGTGGAGGCGGATATATCCGGATCATGAAAGTTCGAACGGAGAGCTCCGCACATCTTATCGATCACTTAACAACCTTGATTGGTGAAAGGATATCACAAGGTAACGCAGAAAATGTTATTAAGAGACTACTGGAAGAAAACATTGTCCGTGAACGTGAAGCGAGGTTGATGTTAAGCGTTATGGACCGTTCCATCTTAAAGCTGAATCTTCCGGATCGGGATGAATTGCGAGCAGAACTTTTAAAAGCTATGATAAAAACTTTAAAATATAGAACCACATAGCCCTTTTTTTCATTCTATATAAAGGGAGGGAGCAGAATGAATTGTGAAGAATGCCATGAACGTGAAGCTTCATTGCATTTTACTAAGATCATAAATGGGGAGAAAACAGAATTTCACATTTGTGAACATTGTGCTAAAGAAAAAGGAGAATTCCTGCCGGGGTCGAATTCCTTTTCCATTCACCAATTGCTTTCTGGTCTTCTGCATGGTGATGGACATGTTCCGAACACACCATCATCGAACTTTATTCCACCATCGTTAGCCTGTGAAAAATGCGGAATGAGTTATTACCAGTTTGCTAAGATTGGCCGCTTTGGATGTGATAATTGCTATAAAGCGTTTGAATCCAAATTAAATCCTATCTTCAAACGGGTTCATGGCGGCAATACGCTGCATGCAGGGAAAATCCCATTACGGGCGGGAAGCAGTATTCAAGAAAAAAAGCAGCTTCAGCAATTAAAGCAAGCCATGCAGCAGTATATATTAAATGAGGAATTCGAAAAAGCTGCTGAAACAAGAGATGAAATAAGAGAGATTGAGCAACGCTTGCAGCAGGGGAGGGATACGTAAACTTATGTCTCTAGAGCGATTTATCAGTGATGCGATCAGTCCCTGGATGAAAAGGGAAGGACCGGAATCAGATATTGTTCTCTCAAGCCGTGTCCGACTTGCCCGAAATCTTCAGCAGTTTGTTTTTCCTATCGCAGCAGACAAAGAATCTGCTCATGAGGTGATTTCATCTATTTCTTCTTTCATAAATGAAGAAAAGGATGTACCAGAAGCAGAAAATTTGGAAATGCTGGTAATGGAAGAGTTAAAACCGATTGAAAAACGGGTACTTGTTGAGAAACACCTCATCAGTCCAAATCTTGCTGAACAAGCAAAATACGGGGCAGTTCTTATGAATCAGGATGAGTCGGTCAGCATCATGCTAAATGAGGAGGACCATATCCGCATTCAATGCTTAGCACCAGGTTTTCAACTGGAAGAAGTGCTTCATAAAGCAAATGTAATCGATGATTTTATTGAAAGAAATGCAGATTATGCGTTTGACGAAAAGCGAGGATATTTAACGAGCTGCCCGACTAATGTAGGAACAGGACTCAGAGCCTCGGTCATGATGCATCTCCCAGCTTTGGTTCTGACAAAGAAAATGAGCCGTATTATTCCTGCGATTAATCAGCTTGGATTAGCCGTAAGAGGAATTTATGGTGAAGGAACCGAAGCGCAGGGGAATATTTTTCAGATTTCAAACCAGATGACACTAGGCAAGTCAGAAGAGGATATAATGGAAGATCTAGCTGGTGTCGTCATGCAGGTTATTCAACAAGAGCGTGCTGCAAGAAAGCAGCTGCAGGATGGTTTGAAACTACAGCTTGAAGATAAGTTATACCGTTCATTGGGAACGTTGGAAAACAGCAGGATTATTCAATCGAAAGAAGCTGCCAAATGCTTATCAGATGTAAGGCTTGGCATCGACTTAGAAATCTTGCCTGGTATTTCGAAAACAATCTTAAATGAACTTATGATACTTACACAACCAGGTTTTCTTCAACAATATGCAGGTGAAGTTCTAACTCCAGACGAACGTGACATAAGAAGAGCCACTTTAATCAGAGAAAGAATAAAATTGGAAAACCGATAAGGAGCGTGAAGGGTATGATGTTTGGCCGTTTTACAGAGCGAGCTCAAAAAGTATTAGCGTTAGCACAAGAAGAAGCAATTCGATTGGGTCATAACAATGTGGGAACTGAACATATTTTGTTAGGGTTGATCAGGGAAGGCGAGGGTATTGCGGCAAAAGCTCTCCAAGTACTTGGTCTCGGACCTGAAAAGATTCAAAAAGAAGTGGAAACGTTAATCGGTCGTGGGCAGGAAGCTGTTCAAACGATTCATTATACACCGCGTGCTAAAAAGGTGATTGAGCTTTCAATGGACGAAGCTCGTAAATTAGGACACTCGTATGTTGGAACAGAACATATCTTATTAGGATTGATTCGTGAAGGTGAAGGCGTAGCAGCAAGAGTCTTGAACAACCTTGGTGTGAGTCTGAACAAAGCGCGTCAGCAAGTGCTTCAATTGTTAGGAAGCAATGAATCTTCTTCAAGCCATAGAGGTTCATCTGCCAGTGCGAATACACCGACTCTAGACAGCTTAGCTCGCGATCTGACAGCAATTGCGCGTGATGGTTCGCTTGACCCTGTTATCGGGCGTGCGAAGGAAATACAGCGTGTTATCGAAGTGTTAAGCCGCCGTACGAAAAACAACCCTGTGCTGATTGGGGAGCCTGGTGTAGGTAAAACGGCGATTGCTGAAGGTTTAGCACAACAGATCATTAATAATGAGGTGCCTGAAACACTTCGTGATAAGCGAGTGATGACGCTTGATATGGGTACGGTGGTTGCAGGAACAAAATACAGAGGTGAATTCGAAGACCGTCTGAAAAAGGTAATGGATGAAATTCGCCAAGCGGGCAATATCATTCTGTTTATTGACGAACTTCACACATTAATTGGTGCAGGCGGAGCAGAAGGTGCGATCGATGCATCTAACATTTTAAAACCTGCTCTTGCACGTGGTGAACTGCAATGTATCGGTGCTACAACACTTGATGAATATAGAAAGTATATTGAAAAAGATGCAGCGTTAGAGCGCCGCTTCCAGCCGATTACGGTTAATGAGCCAACGAAGGATGAAAGTATCCAGATCCTGCAAGGACTTCGTGACCGCTATGAGGCTCACCACCGTGTAACCATCACGGATGAGGCGATCGAAGCATCAGTTTCATTATCTGACCGCTATATCTCAGACCGTTTCTTACCGGATAAAGCGATCGACTTAATTGACGAAGCCGCATCAAAAGTACGTCTTCGTTCATACACAGCTCCGCCAAATTTAAAAGAGCTTGAGCAAAAGCTTGAAGAAGTCCGCAAAGAAAAGGACGCAGCTGTTCAAAGCCAGGAGTTTGAAAAAGCAGCATCACTGCGTGACTCAGAACAGCGTCTTCGTGAAGAGCTTGAAAAGACGAAGGACGTTTGGAAAGAGAAGCAAGGGAAAGAAAATACAGAAGTTACGCCTGAAGATATCGCACAAGTAGTATCTTCGTGGACGGGAGTGCCGGTTTCTAAGCTTGCAGAAGAAGAAACAGAACGCCTCTTGAAGATGGAAGAAATTCTTCATGACCGTGTAATCGGTCAGTCCGAAGCAGTAACGGCTATTTCGAAAGCTATTCGAAGAGCTCGTGCTGGATTGAAAGATCCTAAGCGCCCGATTGGTTCGTTCATATTCTTAGGACCGACTGGTGTTGGTAAAACGGAGCTTGCAAGAGCTGTTGCTGAAACACTTTTCGGAGACGAAGATGCCATTATCCGCATCGACATGTCTGAGTACATGGAGAAGCATACTACTTCAAGGCTTGTTGGATCTCCTCCAGGTTATGTGGGGCATGAAGAAGGCGGACAGTTAACCGAGAAAGTAAGAAGAAAGCCTTACTCTGTTATCTTGCTTGACGAGATTGAAAAAGCACATCCAGAAGTATTCAACATTCTGCTTCAAGTGCTTGAGGATGGGCGTCTGACAGATTCTAAAGGACGTACAGTCGACTTCCGAAATACGGTTGTGATCATGACATCAAACGTTGGTGCGAGCACGTTAAAACGTAACCGCTCACTAGGATTTGCTGTTCACAATGAAGGACAGAAATACAACGATATGAAGTCTAAAGTAATGGATGAATTAAAACGTGCGTTCCGTCCAGAGTTCTTAAACCGTATCGATGAAATCATCGTCTTCCATTCTCTAGAGAAAGAACACCTATTAAGAATTGTAAGTCTCATGGCAGATTCCTTGAAGAAGCGTCTGAGTGACCAAGGCATCGAGATTGAGCTCAGTCAGGCTGCACTAGAGAAGATTACTGAAGAGGGCTATGATCCGGATTATGGAGCGCGCCCACTTAGAAGAGCACTTCAGCGTAAGATCGAGGATAGATTATCTGAAGAGCTGCTAAAAGGAAACATCAACAAAGGGCAAACGGTAAAAATTGACGTTGAAGAGAACGACTTTGTTGTTGAAACCGTGTAAGTAAATGAATGAACAGACCGGTTTTGGCCGGTTAAATAGAGTAAATGAGAATATCTTGCAAAAAAACCCGGAAGGCAGTCATGTCCTCCGGGTTTTTGTCGAAATAATTCTTACGTTTCGCCGTTTTTTGCAGAGCGTAAATGGAAAGAGTTGTTAGGTTTTATGTTATGATATTATTGAATAAATTTTTTTATTTTATAGCATTTAACTGTTTAATATATAAAAGCTTCGGATTGAATAAATATCATGTTTTAAGGTGTGAAGTTAAAGAGGAGTTTTTTTAATGGCCAAAGTAAAATCAATATTTATGTGCCAGGATTGCGGTTATGAGTCTCCAAAATGGATGGGGAAATGTCCAGGCTGCCAGGCTTGGAACACGATGGTGGAAGAAACGATTCGTCCTGAAAAGAACGTAAGAGGACTAAGTTCAGGTGATTCGAATCTTAAGCAGAAACCACAGTCGATCGTAGAAGTGAAAAGTGAGCAGGAACCTCGTATTCCTACAAATTATCAGGAGTTTAACCGTGTTTTAGGTGGAGGGATTGTTCCAGGCTCTTTAGTTTTAGTTGGCGGAGATCCGGGAATCGGAAAATCAACGCTTCTCCTTCAGACATCAGCACAGCTTGCTCAAAAAGGAGAACGTGTTCTCTATATATCTGGTGAAGAATCTGTTAAACAAACAAAGTTAAGAGCGGATAGACTTGAGATCGCGGCAAAAGATTTATTTGTTTTAGCAGAAACGGATTTGGAACTGATAGAGCAGGCGATGGCCGACATTATGCCATCTGTTATGATCATAGATTCCATTCAAACCGTTTATCGGTCTGAAGTAACTTCAGCGCCAGGAAGTGTTTCACAAGTACGAGAATGTACATCGCATCTAATGAGAATGGCAAAAACAAAAGGAATTGCAATATTTATCGTTGGACATGTTACAAAAGAAGGTGCAATTGCCGGACCTCGTCTTTTGGAACACATGGTGGATGCTGTATTATATTTTGAAGGTGAAAGACATCATACTTTTCGTATCTTAAGAGCAGTTAAGAATCGTTTCGGATCAACGAACGAGATTGGTGTTTTTGAGATGAAGGAAGAAGGATTGGAAGAAGTACTGAATCCTTCTGAAATTTTCTTAGAAGAACGTTCAAAGGGAGCTGCAGGCTCTACAGTTGTAGCTTCACTGGAAGGAACGCGGCCGATGCTTGTTGAGCTTCAGGCACTTATTTCACCGACCAGTTTTGGAAACCCTAGAAGGATGGCTACCGGAATCGATCATAACCGTGTATCCCTATTGATGGCTGTTTTAGAGAAAAGAGTCGGGTTGCTGCTTCAGAATCAAGATGCTTATTTAAATGTGGCAGGCGGAGTAAGGCTAGATGAACCTGCGATTGATCTTGCTGTGGCCATCAGCATCGCGTCAAGTTTCAGAGATGCACCTACAAAGCCAACGGATGTAATGATCGGAGAAATTGGATTGACGGGGGAAGTGCGAAGAGTCTCTCGTATTGAACAACGAGTACATGAAGCAGCAAAGCTAGGATTTACGCGTGCTATTATACCTGATAAAAATATCGGCGGCTGGACGGTTCCAAAAGGAATAAAAGTCGTTGGTGTATCTACTGTTTATGAGGCATTACAAGCAGCGTTAGGAGGGTAAAGCATATTATGGATCATGCGATTAAAGAAGCGATCATTAGTCAGATGCTGCAGCTTGTTGCCCCCGGAACACCGCTTCGGGAAGGCATCGATAACGTATTGCGCGCAAATACAGGCGGACTGATTGTTGTTGGCTATAATGATAAAATTAAAGAGATCGTCGATGGCGGTTTCTCGATAAACTGTAAGTATTCACCTGCTTCTCTATATGAGCTTGCCAAGATGGATGGAGCAATTATTTTAAACGAAGATGCAGCGAAGATTTTGTTTGCGAACACGCAGCTTATACCTGATACGGTTATTCCTTCAACGGAAACGGGAATCAGGCATAGAACAGCAGAGCGTGTTGCGCGTCAGACAGGCAACCTTGTAATCTCTATTTCACAGCGACGTAACGTCATCACGCTCTATCAAGGAATGATTCGGTATTCCTTAAAAGAAATAGGCGTTATATTAACGAAAGCGAACCAGGCGATACAGACGCTTGAGAAATATAAGGTTGTGTTTGATCAAAGTGTGACCAATCTAGGCGCACTAGAATTTGAAGAACTTGTGACTTTCCAGGAAGTTACACAAGTTATTCACAGAATTGAAATGGTTTTACGCATAAAAAATGAGATAATTAAATATGTTAATGAACTTGGAGTTGAAGGCAGACTGATCAGGATTCAGATGGAAGAGCTCGTCTCAAACATCGAAGAAGAAGCTTTGCTTTTGATCAAAGATTATATGAAGGACGATGAAAGCGATCCATATGCGATCCTTCGCCAGCTCAATAAGCTTTCAAGTGAAGAATTATTCGACGAGTCCGTTATTATGAAACTTTTAGGCTTCTCAGCCGGTATGAATATGCAGGATGAAACCATTCATCCCCGCGGATACCGTATTCTTGCAAAGATACCAAGACTGCCATCTGTTATTATCGAAAACTTAACAGATGCATTCGAAAATCTCCCGCAAATATTGCGTGCTTCAATTGATGAGTTGGACGAGGTTGAAGGAATTGGTGAGATTCGAGCAAGAAAAGTAAAAGAAGGATTAAAACGAATTCAGGAGCAGCTTTTTGTAGATCGTCATATTTAGTTTTTAAAAATACGATTTTTTACGTTTCAAAACTATTATTTTGTAAATAATGATTAGGGGAGGTGAATCAGGCATGCTAAAAAGAATTGTTCAATTATTTTTTATAGTGATCGGGGGCATGCTCGGCTATCTTTATATTCCAGATTTAATTCGTGTTCTTAACTTCGGTGATCTGCCGACTCAAGTAACATCCCCATATGTCGGGGCAGTAATTGGTGCACTTATACTATTTTTATCTACATTTTGGCTGTCGGATTATGTAGTAGGATTGATTCGCTGGGCAGAGGAAACGGTTGTAAAGGCCCCTGCAACTGATCTCTTATCGGGTACGATGGGACTTATCATTGGATTGATTGTTGCATTCTTAATTCAGTCGCCGCTAAGCAGCATGGATATCGTTGTTGTAAGTTCAATTCTGCCGATCGCTATCACTTTTTTACTTGGATATCTTGGGTTCCAGGTCGGATTCAAAAAGAGAGATGAATTGATTCAGCTCTTCTCTCTGAACCGCCAAGGCAAAGAGAAGAAGAAGGAAGCAGAACCTGAAAAGACTAGAGGAAAATACAAGATTCTCGATACGAGTGTTATTATTGATGGCCGTGTTGCAGATATCTGTCAAACTGGTTTTCTGGAAGGTCCGCTGATCATTCCTAGATTCGTTTTAGAGGAATTGCAGTATATTGCAGATTCGTCAGATGTTTTGAAACGTAACAGAGGCCGTCGAGGATTAGATATCTTGAACCGTATTCAAAAAGAGCTGTCTATGAAAGTGGAGATCTATGAAGGTGACTTTGAAGAAGTGACCGAAGTAGACAGTAAGCTTGTAAAGCTTGCGCAGCTTTTAACAGGCGTAGTGGTTACGAATGATTTTAATCTTAATAAAGTATGTGAGCTGCAGAATGTTGCGGTTCTTAACATTAATGATCTTGCCAACGCGGTAAAACCTGTCGTTCTTCCTGGTGAAGAACTGGTTGTTCAAGTGATCAAAGACGGAAAAGAGCAGAATCAGGGTGTCGGCTATCTTGATGACGGAACGATGATCGTTGTTGAAGATGGACGAGACTATGTCGGAAAAACGATTGATGTGGTTGTTACATCTGTACTTCAAACATCAGCGGGCCGTATGATCTTTGCTAAAAAAAAGCTGCTAGAAAAAGCATTGTAATGAACGGTGGGGAAAGCACGTGAATTATTGGACAGTAATTCCTGCAGCCGGACAAGGCAAAAGAATGAACGCTGGTATTTCAAAACAATGGATCGAGCTCTTAGGAGAACCGGTTTTAAAACATACGTTGGATGTTTTTGAGAAAGACCCGGCATGTTCGGGTATTGTTCTTGTCGGCAGCGAGCGGGAATTAAAACAAATGCAAGATTTTGTACAAACATTCCAATATACAAAAGTGCGCCAAATCGTTCCAGGCGGAAGTGAACGGCAGCAGAGTGTATATGAGGGTCTAAAAAAAGTTCCGGAAGATGCAGAGCTTGTCCTCATACATGATGCTGCACGACCTTTTATTACGCATTACCACATTAGCCAGCTCGTAGAAAATGCGGCTGAAACAGGTTCGGCTGTTTTAGCTGTACCTGTAAAGGATACGGTGAAGCGGGCTGTGCAAAATCAGGTGGTAGAAACGATCGACCGTTCCAGCTTGTGGGCTGTTCAAACCCCGCAAGCTTTTCGTCTTTCTATCGTAAAAGAAGCGCATGAAAAAGCTGCTGCCGAACAATATCTTGGAACGGACGATGCAAGCCTGGTGGAACGAATTGGACATACAGTCGCTATTGTAATGGGAGACTATCATAATATAAAATTAACTACGTCTGATGACTTGTTGTTTGGACAAGCCATCTTGCTGGATAGACAGGGGGAAAAAGCATGATGCGCATAGGCCAAGGGTTTGATGTCCACGCATTTTGTGAAGGACGGCCTTTAATTATTGGCGGAGTTACGATACCTTATGAAAAAGGACTTTTGGGACATTCTGATGCAGACGTTCTTTTGCATGCGATAACAGACGCATTGCTTGGGGCTGCAGGTGAAGGGGATATCGGCAAGCATTTCCCTGACACGGACCCTGCCTATAAGGGTGCAGATTCAAAGCGTTTATTATTAGATTCCTGGAAGCTGGTCGAGAAAAAAGGGTACCGCTTAGGAAATATAGATTGCACGATTATCGCCCAAAAACCCAAAATGCTTCCTTACATTGAAGAGATGAGAAGCGTTATTGCAGGTATTTTTGAAGTGGATGCCGATCAAATCAATGTGAAGGCGACCACGACAGAAAAATTAGGTTTTCCAGGCAGAGAAGAAGGAATTGCGGCTCAAGCGGTCGTTTTAATCGAGAAGTAAAGATTAGTTAAACAAAACTTTTAGAGGTGAACAGGATGGCAAATGAAGTTCGAGTGCGCTATGCACCAAGTCCTACAGGACATTTACATATAGGTAATGCACGTGCTGCTCTTTTTAATTATTTATATGCACGTCACACAGGCGGGAAATTTATTATCAGAATTGAAGACACAGACCAAAAGCGAAATATTCAGGGCGGTGAAGAAAGTCAGCTGGACCATCTAAAATGGCTTGGCATGGATTGGGACGAAAGTGTTGATATCGGTGGAAATTATGGTCCTTATCGTCAGATGGAGCGCTTAGATCTTTATCAAAAATACACGGATGAGCTTCTTTCAAAAGACCTAGCGTATAAGTGTTATTGTACGGAAGAAGAACTGGAAGCTTCCCGTGAAGAGCAGATGGCAAAAGGTGATACACCTGTTTATGACGGACGCTGCCGCAATCTTTCAGATGAAGACCGTGCTGCATTAGAAGCTGAGGGACGCAAGCCGAGTATTCGTTTCTTAGTTCCTCAAGACCAGACGATTACGTTCGACGATATGGTAAAAGGAGAAGTTTCCTTTGAATCAAGCGGGTTTGGCGATTTTGTTATCGTAAAAAAGGACGGTATACCAACGTATAACTACGCGGTAGTAATCGATGATCACGAAATGGCGATCTCTCATGTATTACGTGGAGATGACCATATTTCAAATACACCTAAGCAGCTTTTAATCTACAACGCACTTGGCTTTGAACACCCCAAGTTCGGACACACGACACTAATCGTGAACGAAAACCGCAAGAAGTTAAGCAAGCGTGACGAATCTATCGTTCAATTCATTGAGCAGTATAAGGATCTAGGTTATCTTCCTGAAGCTCTGTTCAACTTTATCGCATTATTAGGCTGGTCACCGGGCGGAGAAGAAGAAATCTTCAGCCGTGAAGAGTTTATTGAGATTTTTGATCCGAATCGCTTGTCAAAGGCACCTGCTGTTTTCGATACGCAAAAGCTTGAATGGCTGAACAACCAGTACATGAAAAAGCAGGACGTTGAACGAATCGTTGACCTTTGCTTGCCTCATCTAATAAAAGCAGGAAGAATCTCAGAGAACCTTAGTGCCGATGAGCAAGAGTGGGTAACACGCCTTGTAGCTCTTCACCAGGAAAAGATGAGCTATGGTGCAGAAATCGTAGATCTAACTGAACTTTTCTTTAAAGAAGAGATTGAGTATGAAGGTGAAGCACTAGAAGTTCTTCAAGGCGAAGGTGTTCCGTCTGTTATGGAGGCTTTCTTAGCTCAGGTTGAAAACAGTGAATCGTTTGAAGCAGAAGATATTAAAGCGATGATGAAGGCAGTACAAAAGGAAACAGGACAAAAAGGAAAGAACCTATTCATGCCGATCCGTGTTGCCACAACAGGACAGACGCACGGTCCAGATCTGCCTGCAGCAGTTTCTCTTTTAGGGAAAGACGTTATTGTTAAACGCCTAAATGCTGTGATCGCAAAAATTAATAAGTAATAAAAGTACACATTTTGCAAAGATTATAATATAGTAAAAGAAACTTATTTTTAAAGACTAAAACGCAGATGAGGAAAGTAGGCTGGCGCCTTTTCATATTAGAGAGAACCATCACCGGCTGAAAGTGGTTTATGAGAAATGCCTGCTGAAGTGCCCCTCGGAGTCCCGTGCTGAAACAGAAGTAGGCATAGGCGGCAGCTCCCCGTTACGGAGATCAAGGGAACAGGTAGTGAAGTTTATTAAATGTACCTGTTAAACAGAGTGGAACCGCGTCTAATTCAGCGTCTCTGTGTCATTCGGCACAGGGGCGTTTTTTATTTTTAGATTTTTTCTAAAAAGTGCAGCTGGTCAGCTTTCATAAAACTTCGGAGCAGTTGATTGGAGCGCAAGGTGCGAGACTCCTGCGGGACGAGTGGGACAGGTGAGACTCCTGAGGGCGCAAAGCGCCAGGAGGCTCACCGCCCGCCCCGCGGAAAGCGAGTACCTGGAGCGGAAATCAACCACTTACAAGAGCAACATAGTTTACTAAAAAGGTTTAAATTTTTTTGCAAGGAGGTTGAGAAGCATGTTTTCAGCCATAAAAGAAGACATTCGTGTTGTATTTGAAAAAGATCCAGCCGCAAGAAGTTCGTTGGAAGTGATCTTAACATACTCAGGGCTGCATGCCGTCTGGGCACATAGACTGGCACACAAATTATTTAAGCGCAGACTGCTGTTTTTAGCCCGTGTGATCTCTCAGATCAGCCGATTTTTCACTGGTATTGAAATCCATCCTGGAGCACAAATCGGAAGAAGATTCTTTATTGATCACGGTATGGGAGTCGTAATCGGTGAGACGTGTATCATCGGCAATGATGTAACCATCTATCAAGGTGTTACACTCGGCGGGACCGGAAAGGAAAAAGGAAAACGGCATCCGACACTTGAAGATCATGTTCTTGTTGCCACAGGAGCAAAGGTCTTAGGGAATATTACCATTGGGAAAAATTCAAAGGTTGGAGCGGGTTCAGTTGTTTTACAAAACGTACCGCCAAACGCAACTGTAGTCGGTATACCAGGAAAAGTCGTCATTAAAGACGGGATCAAAGTGGGATGTGAACTAGATCACCGAGACCTGCCAGATCCGGTAGCTGATAAGTTCAGAGAAATGCAGCTCGAAATGAAAAAGTTATGTGAAGAATTGGAAAGAATGAAAAGAGGGAGTGAATCTTAATGAGCATTAAAATTTTTAACACGATGACGCGCCAAAAAGAACTGTTCGTACCTTTAGAAGAAGGCAAAGTAAAGATGTATGTTTGCGGACCTACTGTATACAATTACATTCACATCGGCAATGCGCGTCCGGCTATCGTTTTTGATACCGTCAGAAGATATCTGGAATACAGAGGATATGATGTTCAATTTATCTCCAACTTTACGGATGTTGATGACAAGCTGATTAAAGCAGCTAACGAAATGGGCAGCGATGTCCCGACGATCGCTGAAAAATTCATAAATGCTTATCACGAAGATACGTGCGCGCTTGGAGTTCAAAAAGCAGATGCACATCCGCGTGTAACAGAAACGATGCCTGAGATTATTGACTTTATCGAGAATCTGATTAAAAAAGGATTTGCATACGAGGCAGCAGGGGATGTTTATTTTAAAACACGTTCTTTTGACGGCTACGGCAAGCTTTCCCATCAATCTATCGATGACTTGAAATCAGGCGCAAGAATTGAAGTCGGAGAGAAAAAAGAAGACCCGCTTGATTTCGCGCTTTGGAAAGCAGCGAAAGAAGGGGAGATCTATTGGGAGAGTCCTTGGGGCAAAGGACGCCCGGGTTGGCATATTGAGTGCTCGGCTATGGCTAAGAAATATCTTGGTGATTCCATCGATATACATGGAGGCGGACAGGACCTTGCATTCCCGCATCATGAAAATGAGATTGCACAATCCGAGGCATTGAATGAAGCTCCGATGGCTAAGTATTGGATGCATAATGGGTATATTAATATAGATAATGAAAAAATGTCCAAGTCACTCGGCAATTTCGTGCTAGTTCATGACCTTGTCAGAGAACAGGATCCACAAGTTATCCGGTTCTTCATGCTGGCTGTTCACTACCGCAACCCGATCAACTTCAGCCAGGAACTACTGGAAGTGGCGGAAACGAGCTTGAACCGAATCAGAACAGCTTATGAAAACTTGAAACACCGTCTGACTGTTACAGCTGATTTGGCTGAAGAAAACGAAAAATGGGCAAAAGTGATCGAAGACACAAGAGCCAAGTTTATCACAGATATGGATGATGATTTTAATACGGCTAACGCGATTTCCATCCTGTTCGATTTTTCAAAAGAAGCGAACGTGTACTTGCAGGAAAAGAACACTTCAAAATCTGTCATTACTGATTTCATCCATTTGTTCGATGAGCTTGCAGGAGTATTAGGACTGACGCTTCAAAAAGAAGAAGAGCTTTTAGACGAACAGATCGAAGCACTAATTGAAGAAAGAAATCAGGCGCGCAAAGACAAGAACTTCTCTCGTGCCGACGAAATTCGCGATCTGCTAAAAGAGCAGAACATCATTCTGGAAGATACCGCACAAGGTGTCCGGTGGAAAAGAGATAAGTAGATGAAACTATCTGATGCAGACATCAAACAACTGAATGGGACCACGCTTGCCTATATGGGTGATGCAGTAATGGAGCAATTCGTACGTGAGCATCTAATACGCAACGGACAGGTCAAACCGAATAAGCTTCATGTATCTGCAACAAAGTATGTATCTGCCAAAGCTCAGGCAGGCATGGTCGTTCACTTGCTAGAAGAAAACTTTTTTACGGAAGAGGAAGTTGCAGTCATCAAACGAGGGCGCAACGCTAATCAAGGGACGGTTCCGAAAAATACGGATGTACAGACATACAGGCATGCAACGAGCTTTGAGGCGATTATCGGCTATTTATATTTGCTGAACGAGCATGAGCGGCTCAAAGCATTAATGAAAACTGTTTTACCAGACAAACAAGATTGAGAGGGGGAAGGCTGAAGATGAGTGAAGAAAAAGAGCAAGAACTGATTATAGGCAGAAATCCGGTGATGGAGGTACTGCGCTCCGGCCGAGATATTAATAAAATTTTTGTAGGTGAGGGTTCGCAGAAAGGACCGGTTAGCACGATTGTTTCAATGGCTAAAAAGCAAAATGTACTCGTTCAATATGTCCCGAAACAAAAACTCGATTCCCTTAGCGGGGGAGGAAATCACCAAGGCGTTGTCGCTGGTGTAGCAGCATACACATATGCTGATATCGATGATTTGTTTAAACTAGCTGAGGAACGCGGTGAAGAGCCTTTCTTTATTTTATTAGACGAGCTTGAAGATCCGCATAACCTAGGATCGATCATGCGTACCGCTGATGCTGTTGGAGCACATGGAATCATTATTCCGAAAAGACGATCTGTAGGATTAACTGCAACAGTTGCAAAGGCATCAACAGGTGCAATTGAATACATCCCTGTTGTACGTGTAACAAACCTTGTGCAGACGATGAAGGACCTGAAGGAAAGAGGCATGTGGTTTGCGGGAGCAGATATGAAAGGTACAGATGATTACCGCCAGGCGAAATGGGACATGCCTTTAGGTCTTGTAATCGGAAGTGAAGGAAAAGGGATGGGAAGACTCGTTTCAGAAACATGTGATTTTCTAGTCCGGCTGCCAATGAAGGGCAAGGTAACATCACTCAATGCATCGGTCGCTGCCAGTCTTTTAATGTACGAGGTATACCGCGGCCGAAATCCACTAGAATTGAAAAAATGAGAACACGCCATTATTTGATTGTTGACGGGTACAACATCATTGGCGCGTGGCCCGAACTCCGGGGCTTAAAAACTTCCGATTTTGCAAAAGCAAGAGATCTGCTGATTGAATATATGGCAGAGTACCAGGGCTCGACAGGGTATCAAGTAATCGTTGTATTTGATGCCCATCTCTCCCCGGGTACTGAAAAAAAGACAAAAAATTACCGGGTAGATGTTATTTTCACACGTGAGAACGAAACAGCCGATGAGCGGATTGAACGGCTGGTAGGGGAATTGAAATCGATAGAAACCCGTATATATGTTGCGACATCAGATTCTACAGAACAATGGCAGATATTTGGCAAAGGTGCATTAAGGAAATCTGCCCGAGAGTTAAAGAACGAAATGGATGAGATCCAAAAACAGATTCATGTCTCCGTAGGCGAGAGAAAACGCCGACAAAGCTCTTCCTCTATACATCTTTCGGATGAAATTGCCGAAATATTTGAAAGATGGAGAAGAGGGCAAAAATAAGGAATGTTGACGCTTTTGTGAACTATGAAGTATAATATTGCTATATTTTGCCGGTAAAAACCTGGTCGGGGGGATTTGTCGTGAACATAGATCTCAAGGAACTGTCAGTAAGCGATTACGAGCTAATGGAAGATGAAAGCCTTGTGGAACTGGTTCATGAGGGAGACAGTGCAGCGTTAGAATATTTAATCAATAAATATAAAAACTTCGTTCGTGCTAAGGCGAGGTCATACTTTTTAATCGGTGCAGACCGTGAAGATATCATTCAAGAAGGTATGATTGGGCTTTATAAAGCAATTCGTGATTTTAAAGAGGACAAGCTGTCATCCTTTAAAGCTTTTGCCGAACTCTGTATTACGAGGCAAATGATCACTGCTATCAAAACAGCAACAAGACAAAAGCATATTCCGTTGAATTCATATGTATCATTGGACAAGCCCATCTATGATGAAGAGTCCGATCGTACACTAATGGATGTTATTTGCGGTACAAAAGTCACTGACCCGGAAGAACTCATCATCAATCAGGAAGAATTTGATGATATCGAAGTGAAGATGGGAGAAATCTTAAGTGACCTCGAACGCAAGGTTCTTATGCTGTACCTTGACGGAAGATCCTATCAAGAAATCTCAGTGGATCTTGACAGACATGTGAAATCAATTGATAACGCACTTCAGAGAGTGAAGCGTAAATTAGAGCGGTATCTAGAACTAAGGGAAATAACTTCTTAAAAAGCAGGGTCTATCCCTGCTTTTTTGTGTATTTGGGCTCAATTGAGCAGAAAGATGTTCGATTTTAAATGAAGTTATATACAGAATTAAAGGCTATTGGGTGAAAGTGAAGGTATCATGCGTGGAACGAAGCTCATTCTGCGTGAAACGGCAGGAGTTTTGCGTGAAAGTGATAGTGTATCGCGTGGAACTTCCCTATTTCTGCGTGAACGTGTAATAAATAAAAAAACACGTACCGTAAAAGCATGATCAAAATGCGATAAGTCCAAAGCCTGCTAGATTAGACAAAATCATTCATTCTAGTCCTTTTTCCCTTTATTGACAAGCTTATACCCCTATGTTAATGTTTTAAAAGTAACATTGTAACGTGGATGAGTGGGTTTGTCGCACGAAAGGTGTTTATTTAGCATGAGAAAAAAAGTATTTTTAGCCTGTAAACAATGCTCAAAACGGAATTATACAACGATGAAGAACCAGCAAAACAATCCTGAACGAGTCGAGGTTAAGAAGTTTTGCAGCTACTGCAACGCTCATACCATTCACCAGGAAACGAAGTAAGCGAGCAAGCTTTTTTATAAATGTTTGAATGAATTAAAGGCATGGGGGTTTATGAAGATGGCGGATGTTGCAGAAAAGACAAAAAAATCACCAGCAAAGTTTCTTTCTGATGTTAATAAGGAAATGAAGCGCGTAAGCTGGCCTAAGCGAAAAGAACTGTTTCGCTACACGGGGATTGTACTGTCAACTGTTGTAATTATGGCTTTGTTCTTCTGGGTTGTGGATCTAGGGATTTCACAAATCGTAGAGCTTATTTTAGGGTAGATTAGATACATCTTCTTTTGGATAGAATGCTAGAGTATTATCCATTTTAGGAGGGAAAGGACACGGGTCCCATCGTATGGAAAAAAATTGGTACGTAGTTCATACCTATTCAGGTTATGAAAACAAGGTAAAAGCAAACTTGGAAAAACGTTTAGAATCTATGGGGATGACAGATAAAATTTTCCGTGTACTTGTACCTGTAGAAGAAGAGACCGAAACAAAGAACGGCAAGACAAAAACAAGCATGAAAAAAGTTTTCCCTGGTTATGTACTGACAGAAATGATCATGACAGATGATTCTTGGTACGTTGTACGTAATACACCGGGTGTAACTGGATTTGTCGGTTCTGCTGGTGCGGGTTCAAAACCAACGGCGCTATTGCCTGAGGAAGTAGAACATATTCTTAAAGGTATGGGTATGGAAGCGCCGCGCGTTGAAGTGGATTTCGAAATTAAGGAATCTGTAAAAGTGAAAGAAGGTCCTTTTGCTGACTTTGTTGGAACGATTGAAGAGATCGATGCAACAAAACGCAAGCTGAAGGTTCACGTTAACATGTTCGGCCGTGAAACACCTGTTGAACTCGAGTTTAACCAAGTCAGCAAGTTAAGTTAACAGCAATAATGGAAAAAGACTTGTAATCACTTTAAAAAGGTGATAGAATTTTTTATGTTTGATATTTCTAATCAACTGCTTCTTCTCTTTTAGGAGGGGAAGCGTATTTTTGAGTGGGAGGGTTTCGGCCCATAATACCACATCACGGACTTAAGGAGGTGTGTCGCGTGGCTAAAAAGGTTATTAAAATGGTGAAATTGCAAATCCCTGCTGGTAAAGCAAACCCGGCACCGCCAGTTGGACCTGCACTAGGACAAGCTGGGGTAAACATCATGGGATTCTGTAAAGAATTCAACGCTCGTACTGCTGATCAAGCTGGTTTAATCATTCCGGTTGAAATCACGGTTTTCGAAGACCGTTCATTTACATTCATCACTAAAACTCCTCCGGCTGCTGTTCTTTTAAAGAAAGCTGCGGGAATCGAGTCAGGTTCAGGTGAGCCAAACAAGAAAAAAGTTGCGACTGTAAAGCGTGATAAAGTTCGCGAAATCGCAGAATCAAAAATGCCTGACCTAAACGCTGCTAGCGTTGAAGCTGCAATGCGTATGGTTGAAGGTACAGCACGCAGCATGGGAATTGTTATCGAAGACTAATTCCATGCCTGATGTATATTAGGTTGCGAGTAAATGGATGAGATCCTGCCGTTAATCACGGTTCGCAACCTTTATTCATGCAAAGCGCGTGAGTTGTACTCGACAAATTCGAGTGCAATAAGTGGGAGGAATATCCGCTAAACCACATAAGGAGGACAAAACAAATGGCAAACAAAGGTAAGAAGTACCAAGAAGCGGCTAAATTAGTAGACCGCACAAAAGCATATGAGCCTGCAGAGGCTATTGAGCTAGTTAAGAAAGCTGCTCCTGCTAAGTTTGACGAGTCTGTAGAAGTTGCAGTTCGTTTAGGAGTAGACACTAAGAAAGCTGACCAGCAAGTTCGTGGAGCAGTAGTGCTTCCAAACGGAACTGGTAAAACACAACGTGTATTAGTTTTCGCTAAAGGCGAAAAGGCGAAAGAAGCAGAAGCTGCTGGAGCAGATCACGTTGGAGATTCTGACTACATCAACAAAATCCAACAAGGCTGGTTCGAGTTCGACGTAATCGTTGCAACTCCTGACATGATGGCTGAAGTTGGTAAACTTGGACGTGTTCTAGGACCTAAAGGCTTAATGCCAAACCCTAAAACAGGAACAGTTACATTTGAAGTAGAAAAAGCGGTTAACGAAATCAAAGCTGGTAAAGTAGAATACCGTGTTGATAAAACGGGTAACGTACACGTTCCAATCGGTAAAGTATCTTTCGAAGCTGATAAGCTTGCAGAAAACCTTTCAACAATCATCGAAACATTGTTAAAAGTTAAGCCTGCAGCTGCAAAGGGAACTTACATGAAGAATGTAGCTATCTCTTCTACTATGGGACCTGGGATCAAAGTTAATCCAACTTCTTTCTCTGTAAAACGATAGTTGACAAACGGGTTTTGACCCGTTATATTATATACTGTTAAACACAAATGCATCAGATGAATGCCGTAGACAGCAGGAGCCAACTTGGCTTAAAACTTTCCTGCCGAGGTGAAGCATCGATAAGCTCATTAGTATGTTACTTATGACTTTTAGATACTCACGCCTCCATGTCTCGACATGGAGGCTTTGTTTTTGAAACAAAACCTGCGGTGATGCAATCATTTTACAGGAGGTGTAATAATGAGCAGCATTTTAGAAACAAAAAAGCAAGTAGTATCCACTATTTCTGAGAAAATCAAAAATAGCCAATCAACAATTCTTGTTGATTACCGTGGACTTACTGTTGCTGAGGTTACTGAACTTCGTAAGTCTTTGCGTGAAGCTGGCATCGAGTTTAAGGTATACAAGAACTCAATGGTAGTCCGCGCTGCTGAAGAAAATAACCTTAACGAACTATCAGAACACTTAACTGGTCCTACAGCGATCGCATTCTCAAATGAAGATGTTGTAGCTCCTGCTAAGATCCTTAACGACTTCGCTAAGAAGCATGAGGCTCTTGAAATCAAGGCTGGTGTAATCGAAGGACGCATCGCGTCTCTAGAAGAAGTTAAAGCTCTTGCTGAACTTCCTTCAAGAGAAGGTCTTCTTTCAATGGTACTCAGCGTGCTTCAAGCACCTATCCGCAACTTTGCGTTGGCTACTAAGGCTGTTGCTGAACAAAAAGAAGAACAAGGCGCATAAGCTGATTCTTCATCCAATAACTTACATTCCATAAGGAGGAAATTAAAATGTCAAAAGAACAAATCATTGAAAGCCTAAAAACAATGACTGTTTTAGAGCTTAACGATCTAGTTAAAGCAATCGAAGAAGAGTTTGGTGTAACTGCTGCTGCTCCTGTAGCTGTAGCTGGTGGAGCTGCTGGTGGAGAAGCTGCAGCTGAAAAGACTGAATTCGACGTAATTCTTGCAAGCGGTGGAGCTTCAAAAATTAAAGTTATCAAAGTTGTTCGTGAACTTACAGGTCTTGGACTTAAAGAAGCGAAAGAACTTGTTGACGGTGCTCCAAAGCCAGTTAAAGAAGGCGTATCTAAAGACGAAGCTGAAGAAATCAAAGCTAAGCTTGAAGAAGTTGGAGCTTCTGTTGAAGTTAAGTAATTCAAAAGAAAAGGTTCGCCCGTTGGCGGACCTTTTTGCTTGTTTTACTGTTTAAAAGTACGAAATCCGTACTGATCGGGAATACTGTCTTTATCAGATGGTAAGGAGAGTTGTTTAAAATGAAAAACCATTACTATTCAGAAACACCTGGGACAGAGAGTAAAAGAGAAACGTGGGAATTTGAACTTAACGGCGGTAAATTCAAATTTACAACTGATTCTGGAGTATTTTCAAAAAAGGAAGTAGATTTCGGAAGCCGTGTTTTGATAGATTCCTTTATTTCTCCAGAGGTACCCGGGGATTATATAGATGTAGGCTGCGGATATGGTCCGATCGGACTTTCGCTTGCAAAAGCAGAACCTGGCCGAACAGTACAGATGATTGATATCAATGAACGTGCAGTAGAACTTGCGAAACGAAATGCAGAGCAAAACAAAATAGACAACGTTAAGATTAAAAAAAGCTATTTGTTTTCTGAAGTTGCAGATGATGATTTCGCTGCAGTCATCACAAACCCGCCGATCAGGGCAGGGAAGGCAGTGGTTCATCAAATTTTTGAAGACGCTCATGAGAGACTCCGCATTGGAGGCGAACTATGGGTAGTTATTCAAAAAAAGCAAGGTGCACCCTCTGCGATGGATAAAATAGAAGAATTATTCGGGCAAGTTGAAACGGTCGCAAAGAAAAAAGGTTATTATATTTTGCGTTCAATAAAAGTTTGACTTGATAAAACCCGTATGATAGTATTATAAAATGCCAATGGATTCGCATTTTCCTGCTTATTTTTCGTGGTAAGCGAAAAAACGTTGATATATCAACGTTTTTTACTCATGTTTAGACGTATAGAATGTGAAAAAGTTGGACAAAATTATATAATCAGCTTTTGTCAAAATAGGAAAACTGCGGTTTTAAATTATGAAACCCTTTTTCTTTTTGTTTTCTAACCTTCTTAATAGAATGTTAGATAGAAATAAAAAAACACGAAAAAAACGCTGGATTTGAGGGGTGAAGCAGTTGACAGGTCAACTAGTTCAGTTTGGACGCCACCGCCAACGAAGAAGTTATGCAAGAATTAGCGAAGTGCTTGAATTACCAAACTTAATTGAAATTCAAACCGCTTCCTATCAATGGTTTCTTGATGAGGGGTTACGTGAAATGTTCCGAGACATTTCGCCGATTGAAGATTTTACAGGGAACCTCGTTTTAGAGTTTATTGATTATAACTTAGGTGAGCCGAAGTATCCTGTAGATGAATCAAAAGAGCGCGATGTTACTTACGCTGCTCCGCTTCGTGTGAAAGTGCGTCTGATCAATAAAGAGACGGGCGAAGTAAAAGAGCAAGAAGTATTTATGGGAGATTTCCCGTTAATGACAGATACGGGAACCTTTGTGATCAACGGGGCAGAGCGTGTAATTGTATCACAGCTCGTTCGTTCACCAAGTGTTTACTATAGCGAGAAAATAGACAAAAACGGTAAAAAAGGTTTTACCGCAACTGTCATTCCAAACCGCGGTGCTTGGCTGGAGTTTGAAACCGATGCTAAGGACGTAGTTTATGTGCGTATTGACCGCACAAGAAAAATCCCGATTACCGTATTGCTTCGTGCTTTAGGGTTTGGGTCTGATCAAGAAATCATTGATTTGCTCGGAGAAGACGAGTATCTGCGCAACACGCTTGATAAGGATAATACAGAGGGAACTGAAAAGGCCCTTCTTGAAATCTATGAGCGTCTTCGTCCGGGAGAGCCGCCAACAGTAGATAATGCCAAAAGTTTATTAGATTCTCGTTTCTTTGATCCGAAGCGCTATGACTTGGCGAATGTTGGACGCTACAAAATCAATAAGAAGCTTCATATAAAAAATAGATTGTTCAACCAGAAACTAGCTGAAACACTTGTTGATGCTGAAACTGGCGAAGTGATCGCTGAAGAGGGTACAGTGCTTGACCGCAGAACGCTGGATAAGATTATTCCTGCGTTAGAGAGCGGAGTAGGCTTCAAAACTGTTACACCTGCTGGCGGAGTTGCTGAAGATCAGGACATCGCTTTACAATCTATTAAAATCTACGCACCTGATGATCAAGAAGGTGAAAGAATCATTAATGTTATTGGTAACGGTCTTGTTGATAAAGAAGTTAAAAACATTACGGTTTCAGACATTATTGCTTCTATTAACTACTTCTTCAACTTGTTGCATCAAGTAGGAAGCACTGATGATATTGATCATCTTGGAAACCGTCGTCTGCGTTCTGTTGGTGAGCTTCTGCAAAACCAATTCAGAATCGGACTTTCCAGAATGGAACGTGTTGTGCGTGAACGTATGTCTATTCAGGACACGAACGCGATCACACCACAAGCTTTAATCAATATCCGTCCTGTAATTGCTTCAATTAAAGAGTTCTTCGGAAGCTCACAGCTTTCACAGTTCATGGATCAAACGAACCCGCTTGCCGAATTGACGCATAAACGTCGTCTTTCTGCATTAGGGCCAGGTGGTCTTACACGTGAACGTGCAGGCTTTGAAGTTCGTGACGTTCACTACTCTCACTATGGACGTATGTGTCCGATCGAGACGCCGGAAGGTCCGAACATCGGGTTGATCAACTCACTTTCATCTTATGCGAAAGTAAACCAGTATGGTTTTATTGAAACTCCATACCGTCGTGTTGATCCAGAAACAGGCCGTGTAACGAGCCGTATCGATTACCTGACTGCCGATGAAGAAGATTTGTACGTTGTAGCGCAAGCAAACTCACTCCTAGGCGAAGATGGAGAATTCCTTAACGAAGACGTAATTGCACGTTTCCGTGGTGATAACACAGTTGTTAAACGCGAACGCATCGACTACATGGATGTATCGCCGAAACAGGTTGTATCAGCTGCGACGGCATGTATTCCGTTCTTGGAAAATGATGACTCCAACCGTGCCCTAATGGGAGCGAACATGCAGCGTCAGGCTGTACCATTGCTTGTTCCTGAATCACCGATCGTCGGTACAGGAATGGAGCACGTATCAGCAAAAGACTCCGGAGCTGCAGTTATATGTAAGCACGAAGGAATTGTTGAGCGTGTTACAGCTAAACAAGTGCAAGTACGCCGCATTAAAGAAGTAGATGGCAAGGAAGTTTCTGGCGACCTTGACACTTACAACATGCTTAAATTTATCCGTTCCAACCAAGGAACTTGTTATAACCAGCGTCCGATCGTGAGCACTGGTGACCGAGTAACTAAAGGGGAGATCCTAGCGGATGGTCCTTCGATGGAGAAAGGTGAACTTGCTTTAGGACGCAACGTACTTGTTGCCTTCATGACTTGGGAAGGTTACAACTACGAGGATGCTGTTATCATGAGCGAGCGTCTTGTAAAAGATGATGTTTACACTTCTATTCATATTGAAGAATATGAGTCAGAAGCACGTGATACGAAGCTTGGACCGGAAGAAATCACTCGTGATATTCCGAACGTCGGAGAAGATGCACTTCGCAACCTGGATGAACGCGGAATTATCCGTGTTGGTGCAGAAGTAAAAGACGGAGATATCTTAGTTGGTAAAGTGACACCTAAAGGGGTTACAGAACTGACTGCAGAAGAACGTCTATTACATGCGATCTTCGGTGAAAAAGCTCGTGAAGTTCGTGATACTTCATTGCGTGTGCCTCATGGCGGCGATGGAATTATCCTGGATGTTAAAGTATTCAACCGTGAAGATGGCGATGAACTTCCTCCTGGTGTGAATCAGCTCGTTCGTGCATATATCGTGCAAAAACGTAAGATTCACGAAGGAGATAAGATGGCCGGACGTCACGGAAACAAGGGTGTAATTTCTAAAATTATGCCTGAAGAAGATATGCCTTATCTTCCTGATGGAACGCCAGTTGACATCATGTTAAACCCGTTAGGGGTACCTTCCCGTATGAACATTGGTCAGGTATTGGAGCTTCATCTTGGAATGGCAGCACGCCAGCTCGGCATTCATGTTGCAACACCGGTATTCGATGGTGCGCGTGAAGAAGATGTTTGGTCTACGATCGAAGAAGCCGGCATGGCTCGCGATGGTAAAACGGTACTTTATGATGGACGTACAGGAACTGCTTTCGATAACCGTGTATCAGTTGGTGTCATGTATATGATCAAACTTGCTCACATGGTTGATGATAAGCTTCATGCTCGTTCAACTGGACCTTACTCACTTGTTACACAGCAGCCTCTTGGCGGTAAAGCGCAATTCGGAGGACAGCGTTTCGGGGAGATGGAAGTTTGGGCGCTTGAAGCATATGGCGCAGCTTACACTCTTCAGGAAATTCTTACGGTTAAGTCCGATGATGTTGTCGGCCGTGTGAAAACGTATGAAGCCATCGTTAAAGGTGAAAACGTTCCTGAACCAGGTGTTCCAGAATCATTTAAAGTATTAATTAAAGAGCTTCAATCTCTTGGAATGGATGTTAAGATCTGCTCTGGAGATGATCAGGAGATCGAAATGAGAGAGCTTGATGATGAAGACGATCAGGCAAGCGAGAAATTAAATCTAAATCTTGAGTCTTACACTGCGAATGACTAAACCAGGATATCAAAAGGGAGGTACGCTCCTTGATAGACGTAAATAATTTTGAATATATGAAAATTGGTCTTGCTTCACCGGACAAAATCCGGTCGTGGTCAAGAGGGGAAGTAAAAAAACCTGAAACAATCAACTACCGTACACTTAAGCCTGAAAAAGACGGCTTGTTCTGCGAAAGAATTTTCGGTCCTACAAAAGACTGGGAATGTCATTGCGGAAAGTATAAGCGCGTCCGTTATAAAGGTGTCGTTTGTGACCGCTGTGGTGTTGAAGTAACTAGAGCTAAAGTTCGACGTGACCGTATGGGTCACATCGAGCTTGCTGCTCCGGTTTCCCACATCTGGTATTTCAAAGGAATCCCGAGTCGTATGGGCCTTGTTTTGGATATGTCTCCAAGAGCATTAGAGGAAGTTATCTATTTTGCATCTTACGTTGTTACAGATACAGGGGATACTCCGCTTGAGAAGAAACAATTGCTTTCTGAAAAGGAATACCGCACATACCGTGAAAAGTATGGCAAAGGGTTTACTGCCCAAATGGGTGCAGAGGCAATCAAGCGTCTTTTAGAAGATATCGACGCTGAAAAAGAAGTTGATATGCTGAAAGAAGAGCTTAAAACTGCACAAGGACAACGCCGTACGCGTGCAATTAAGCGTTTGGAAGTATTGGAAGCATTCCGTCACTCGGGCAACCATGCTGACTGGATGATTCTTGAAGTACTTCCTGTTATCCCGCCGGAATTGCGTCCGATGGTTCAGCTTGATGGCGGACGTTTCGCTACTTCTGATCTTAACGACCTTTACCGTCGTGTTATCAACCGTAACAACCGTTTGAAGCGTCTATTAGACCTAGGTGCTCCTAACATTATCGTTCAAAATGAAAAACGTATGCTTCAAGAAGCAGTTGATGCTTTAATCGATAATGGCCGTCGCGGCCGTCCGGTTACAGGACCAGGAAATCGTCCGCTTAAATCACTTTCACACATGCTGAAAGGGAAGCAAGGACGTTTCCGTCAAAACTTACTTGGTAAGCGTGTTGACTACTCTGGTCGTTCGGTTATCGTTGTAGGACCGAACTTAAAGATGTATCAATGTGGTCTGCCAAAAGAAATGGCACTTGAATTGTTTAAGCCGTTTGTTATGAAAGAACTTGTATCAAAAGGTCTTGCTCATAACATTAAGAGTGCTAAACGCAAGGTTGAACGTGTTCAGCCTGAAGTCTGGGATGTTTTAGAAGAAGTTATTCGTGAACACCCAGTATTGCTAAACCGTGCACCAACGCTTCACAGACTTGGTATTCAAGCATTTGAACCAACTCTAGTTGAAGGACGCGCGATCCGTCTTCACCCGCTTGTTTGTACAGCTTACAACGCTGACTTCGATGGTGACCAGATGGCCGTCCACGTACCTTTATCTGCTGAAGCGCAAGCAGAAGCTCGTATCCTAATGCTTGCTGCACAAAACATCTTGAACCCGAAAGATGGTAAGCCAGTAGTTACACCTTCACAGGATATGGTACTAGGTAACTATTACCTGACTCTAGAGCGTGCAGGAGCTATTGGTGAAGGTTCAGTATTTAAAGACATCAACGAAGCGATTATCGCTTATGAAAATGGATATGTTCATCTGCATACAAGAATTGCAGTGCCAGTATCGAGCCTTAACAAAGAATCGTTCACTGAAGAACAGCAATCCAAGCTTCTTATGACAACAGTAGGTAAATTGTTATTTAACGAGATCCTGCCGCCGTCATTCCCATACATTAACGAGCCGACAACTACGAACCTTCAAGTGGAAACACCTGAAAAGTATTTCTTAGATCCGGCATCTAATGTTAAAGAAGAAATTCAAAAGCATGAAGAGATCGTTCCTTTCAAGAAAGGTATTCTTGGAAAAATAATCGCTGAAGTCTTCAAACGCTTTAAGATTACAGAAACGTCTAAAATGCTTGACCGCATGAAGGACTTAGGATTTAAATATTCAACTCGCGCTGGTATTACGATCGGTGTATCTGACATCGTAGTATTACCTGAAAAGCAAGATATCCTTAAAATTGCAGAAGAAAAAGTAGTTAACGTTACAAAGCAATTCAGACGTGGTTTAATCACAGAAGAAGAGCGTTATGAGCGTGTAATTAACATATGGAGTTTGGCGAAAGACGAAATCCAAAATAAATTGATGGGTACTCTTGATAAGCGCAACCCGATCTTCATGATGAGTGACTCCGGCGCCCGTGGTAACGCATCTAACTTTACGCAGCTTGCTGGTATGCGTGGTCTGATGGCCAACCCGGCTGGTAAGATCATCGAGCTTCCGATCAAGTCAAGTTTCCGTGAAGGACTAACAGTACTCGAGTACTTTATCTCTACTCACGGAGCGCGTAAAGGTCTTGCCGATACAGCCCTTAAAACAGCTGACTCAGGTTACCTTACTCGCCGACTTGTTGACGTTGCTCAAGACGTTATTGTGCGTGAAGATGACTGCGGAACTGACCGCGGCTTAGAAGTTGCAGCTATTAAAGAAGGCAACGAAGTTATCGAACCGCTTCATGAACGTTTAATTGGACGTACAGCTTATAAAAAGGTGTACCATCCTGAAACAAATGAAATTCTTGCAGATGTTAACGAATTGATCACAGAAGATATGGCTGCTCACATTGAGGAAGTAGGCGTAAAAGCTGTAACAATCCGATCTGTATTCACTTGTGACACGCGTCACGGTGTATGTAAAAAGTGTTATGGACGTAACCTTGCAACAGGCTCTGACGTTGAAGTCGGGGAAGCTGTTGGAATCATCGCTGCTCAATCCATCGGTGAGCCAGGTACACAGCTTACAATGCGTACCTTCCATACCGGCGGTGTAGCAGGAGACGATATTACACAAGGTCTTCCGCGTATCCAAGAATTGTTCGAAGCGCGTAACCCGAAAGGTCAAGCCGTTATTTCTGAGCTTGAAGGAACGGTTGTTGGCGTTAACGACAATAAAGATAAGCGTGAAGTAGTCGTTCAAGGTGAAATTGAATCTAGATCTTACACTATCCCATTCGGTGCTCGTATTAAGGTAGTTGAAGGCGATAAAGTAGTTGCAGGTCAAGTATTGACTGAAGGTTCGATTGATCCGAAAGAATTAATCAAAGTCCGAGGTGCGGAAGGCGTTCAGGAATACCTGTTGCGTGAGGTACAGAAAGTTTACCGTATGCAAGGGGTAGAAATCGGAGATAAGCACGTTGAAGTAATGGTTCGCCAGATGCTTCGTAAAGTGCGCATCATCGATTCTGGTGATTCTCAAGTGCTTCCGGGAGCTCTTATGGACATCCATAACTTTACGGATGTTAACCGAAGTGTTCTTCTTGAAGGCGGAACTCCTGCTACAGGACGTCCAGTTCTTCTTGGTATCACAAAAGCATCACTTGAAACTGAATCGTTCCTATCTGCTGCATCATTCCAAGAGACAACAAGAGTTCTTACTGACGCTGCGATCAAAGGTAAGCGTGATGAATTGCTCGGTCTTAAGGAAAACGTTATTATCGGTAAGCTGATTCCGGCTGGAACGGGTATGAACCGTTACAGAAACATCGGAATGAATTCTCCGGTAGTTGAAGAAGAGAACGGTGAAGAGGCTGAACTGCCTACAGAGCTTGTTTCTCAAGATTAATAAATGAAATGTTGACATCGGGAGTACATCGGTGATATTATAACGGATGTGCTCCTAAGAATTGTTACTTTGGAGGATATTCGTATGTCTTATGAAAAAGTGACACAGGCTTCTGAAATTATCGTAGGTACTAAGCAAACAATCAAAGCTTTACAAAACGGCGAGGTAAAAGAGCTGGTCGTTGCGGAAGACGCTGATTTTCGGGTAACGAGCAAAGTATTGCAGATTGCCGAAGAAAAGAAAGTGCCGATCGTAAAGGTTGATTCTATGAAAAAGCTTGGAAAAGCATGCGGTATAGATGTCGGGGCCGCAACTGTTGCGATAAAAGGATAAAATAACTGTTTTTGCGATGAGCATTGCTTAACGCTCCTCTCGCAAAAACTTTCTTTTGTCCTAAAATGAACCACCTGGGTCGGTGGTATTACAAGACAAGAGAGGAGGAAATAAAAATGCCTACAATTAACCAACTAGTTCGCAAAGGTCGCGTTTCTAAAATTAAGAAATCTGACTCTCCTGCGTTGAACAAAGGTTACAACAGCTTCAAAAAGTCCCAAACTAACGTTTCATCTCCGCAAAAGCGTGGAGTTTGTACTCGTGTTGGTACTATGACTCCTAAGAAGCCGAACTCGGCGCTACGTAAGTATGCTCGTGTTCGTTTAACTAACGGAATCGAAGTTACAGCTTACATTCCTGGTATCGGTCACAACCTTCAAGAGCACAGTGTTGTTCTTATCCGTGGAGGACGTGTAAAAGATTTACCGGGGGTACGTTACCACATCGTTCGTGGTGCTCTTGATACGGCTGGTGTTACTAACCGTATGCAAGGTCGTTCTAAGTATGGAACGAAGCGTCCAAAGGAAGCTAAGAAATAATATTGTTTTAAAATAAATTAAACAACTATAAGAAAGGAGGGGACCACATGCCACGTAAAGGACCTGTTGCTCGTCGTGATGTGTTACCTGATCCAATTTACAAGTCTAAGCTTGTAACTCGTCTAATCAACAAAATTATGATTGACGGTAAGAGAGGGGTAGCTCAAACAATCTTGTACAATGCGTTCGAACTTATTAAAGAACGTACAAACCAAGATCCTATGGAAGTGTTTGAACAAGCTCTTAAAAATATCATGCCAGTTCTTGAAGTTCGTGCTCGCCGTGTTGGTGGAGCTAACTACCAAGTACCAGTTGAAGTTCGCCCAGAGCGTCGTACAACTTTAGGACTTCGTTATTTAACGAACTACTCTCGTCTACGCGGAGAAAAGACAATGGAAGAACGTCTTGCGTTCGAGATCATGGATGCTGCAAACAACACTGGTGCTTCTGTTAAGAAGCGCGAAGATATGCACAAAATGGCAGAAGCAAACAAAGCGTTTGCTCACTACCGCTGGTAAAATCATAGAGACAGTTTTCGGACTGTCTCTAAAACACTATAAAAATTCCTTTGCATAAGGAAGGAGAGAAATTCATGGCTAGAGAATTCTCCTTAAAAAATACTCGTAATATCGGTATCATGGCTCACATCGATGCTGGTAAAACAACGACTACTGAACGTGTACTTTATTATACTGGCCGTATCCACAAAATTGGTGAAACTCATGAAGGAGCTTCACAAATGGACTGGATGGAGCAGGAGCAAGAGCGTGGAATCACGATTACTTCCGCTGCTACAACTGCTCAATGGAAAGGTCACCGTGTCAACATCATTGATACACCAGGTCACGTAGACTTTACAGTTGAAGTAGAACGTTCATTACGTGTATTAGACGGAGCGGTTGCTTTACTTGATGCTCAATCAGGTGTAGAACCACAAACAGAAACAGTATGGCGTCAAGCGACTACTTACGGAGTTCCCCGTGTAGTATTCGTAAACAAAATGGACAAGATTGGTGCGGATTTCTTATACTCCGTAAAAACTATCCATGATCGTCTTGGTGCAAATGCTCATCCGATTCAATTACCGATCGGTGCTGAAGACCAATTCGAAGCAATCATCGACTTAGTTGAAATGAACGCTGTATTCTACGGAAACGACCTTGGTACTGATATCGAAGTTCGTGAAATTCCTGAAGAACACATGCCTTTAGCTGAAGAATACCGCAACAAGTTAGTTGAAGCGGTAGCTGAGCTAGACGAAGAAATGATGATGAAGTACTTAGAAGGCGAAGAGATTACGAAAGAAGAACTTAAAGCAGGTATCCGTAAAGGTACTTGTGACGTTGAGTTCTACCCAGTAATGTGTGGGTCGGCATTTAAGAACAAAGGTGTTCAGCTTATGCTTGACGCTGTTCTTGATTACCTTCCATCGCCAGTTGATGTACCAGCTATTAAGGGTGTTCTTCCAGATTCAGAAGAAGAAGTAACTCGTGAATCAAGTGACGAAGCTCCGTTTTCAGCACTTGCATTTAAAGTTATGACTGACCCTTATGTTGGTAAGTTAACATTCTTCCGAGTGTACTCAGGTACATTGAACTCTGGATCATACGTACAGAACTCTACTAAAGGAAAGCGTGAGCGTGTTGGACGTATCCTTCAAATGCACGCGAACTCCCGTGAAGAGATCTCTATCGTATACGCTGGAGATATCGCAGCTGCTGTAGGTCTTAAAGATACTACAACTGGTGATACACTATGTGATGAAAAGAGCCTTGTTATCTTAGAATCCATGGTATTCCCAGAGCCGGTAATCTCACTATCTATCGAGCCGAAGTCTAAAGCAGACCAAGACAAGATGGGTATGGCGCTTTCTAAGCTTGCTGAAGAAGATCCAACATTCCGTACTGAAACAAACGAAGAAACTGGACAAACGATCATCGCAGGTATGGGTGAACTTCACCTTGATATCCTAGTTGACCGTATGCGCCGCGAATTCAAGGTTGAAGCTAACGTGGGTGCTCCTCAGGTTGCTTACCGTGAAACGATTCGCCAAGCTGCTAAAGTTGAAGGTAAATTCGTTCGTCAGTCTGGTGGTCGTGGACAATACGGTCACGTTTGGATTGAATTCGAGCCAGGTGAAGAAGGATCTGGATTCGTGTTTGAAAACAAAATCGTTGGTGGGGCAGTTCCTCGTGAATACATCCCTGCAGTACAAGCTGGTATCGAAGAATCAATGAAAAACGGAATGCTTGCTGGTTTCCCATTATTGGACCTTAAAGCTCGTATCGTTGATGGATCTTACCATGACGTTGACTCCAACGAAATGGCGTTTAAGATTGCCGGTTCAATGGCACTTAAGAACGCAAAAGCAAAATGTGATCCTGCAATTCTTGAGCCGATCATGAAAGTTGAAGTAACGGTTCCTGAAGAGTATATGGGTGATATCATGGGTGACGTAACTTCCCGTCGTGGACGTGTTGAAGGTATGGAAGCTCGTGGTAACGCACAGATCGTTAAAGCGATGGTTCCACTTGCTGAAATGTTCGGATATGCAACTAGCTTGCGTTCTCGTACACAAGGCCGTGGTACTTACTCTATGCACTTCGATCACTACGAAGAAGTACCAAAGTCGATTTCTGAAGAAATCATCAAAAAAGCAACTGGAGCTTAATCTCCCCGGTTGTAAGAAACAGCAATTTCATGTAATCTAAAATGGGCAGTACAATCTGTCTGTTTTAAATAAAAAAATCTACTATATGTAACCATATTTAAGGAGGAATCTTTCTCATGGGTAAAGAGAAATTTGATCGTTCCAAAACGCATGCTAACATTGGTACTATTGGTCACGTTGACCATGGTAAAACAACTTTAACAGCTGCAATCACTACTGTTCTTGCAAAGAAGAACGGTAAAGGTGTAGCAATGGCTTATGACCAAATCGACGGTGCTCCAGAAGAGCGCGAGCGTGGTATCACAATCTCAACTGCACACGTTGAGTATGAAACTGATTCTCGTCACTATGCACACGTTGACTGCCCAGGACATGCTGACTATGTTAAGAACATGATCACTGGTGCAGCACAAATGGATGGTGGGATCCTAGTAGTATCTGCTGCTGACGGCCCAATGCCACAAACTCGTGAGCACATCCTTCTTTCTCGTCAAGTAGGTGTACCTTACCTTGTTGTATTCTTGAACAAGTGTGACATGGTTGATGATGAAGAATTACTAGAGCTAGTTGAAATGGAAGTTCGTGACCTTCTTTCTGAGTACGATTTCCCTGGAGACGATGTTCCTGTAATCAAAGGTTCTGCTCTTAAAGCTCTTGAAGGAGACGCTGACTGGGAAGCTAAAATCTATGAGCTAATGGACGCTGTAGATTCTTACATCCCAACTCCTCCTCGTGACACTGAAAAGCCATTCATGATGCCAGTTGAGGATGTATTCTCAATCACTGGTCGTGGTACAGTTGCTACTGGACGTGTTGAGCGTGGAGTAGTAAAAGTTGGTGACGTAGTTGAGATCCTAGGTCTTACTGAAGAGCCAAAATCAACAACTGTAACAGGTGTTGAAATGTTCCGTAAGCTTCTTGACTATGCTGAAGCTGGTGACAACATTGGTGCACTTCTTCGTGGGGTTTCCCGTGACGATGTTGAGCGTGGACAAGTTCTTGCTAAGCCAGGTACTGTTAAAGCTCACACTAAGTTCAAATCAGAAGTATACGTTCTTTCAAAAGAAGAGGGTGGACGTCACACTCCATTCTTCTCTAACTACCGTCCTCAGTTCTACTTCCGTACAACTGACGTAACTGGTATCATCCAACTTCCTGAAGGCGTTGAAATGGTAATGCCTGGAGATAACGTTGAGATGACTGTAGAACTAATCGCTCCAATCGCTATCGAAGAAGGAACTAAGTTCTCTATTCGTGAAGGTGGACGTACAGTTGGTGCAGGTGTAGTTGCAACAATCACTGAGTAATCTTTAGATTACTTCTATATAAGAAGCACTCTCCATTCGGAGGGTGCTTTTTTGTATGTTCAAGTATCTTTTTAATAGTTGAAGAATCATTTTTTAAGTGAAAATGAAACATTATTGAAAAACACCTCTGTAAACTGCTTATGAGCTGCTGGATACTGCGTGGAAACTTACCTGAAGCGGCTTAAAACACATCCAATCCAGAAATATAGCCTATGAATCCACAAATTCAGCAGGTGAATCCAAAAGTTTTAGGGTTGAATCCACGAGTTGCGACTGTTAATCCACAAATTGTATTTATGACAACCAGCCGGAATAGGTTCTTATAACCTGGAACAAAACCTGCAAACCATTAGGCTTAATCACTAGCTCAACATCTGGATCAAGAATCACCACAGCAGATACACTTATATATAGAAGTAACATATTCAAGCGTGTAAAAGAAGAAAAAGGAAGTTGAAATTGCCGTGCAAAGTCTCTATAATAGAAAAAGTGCGATTAACAATAAATAAATGCAAATAAAACTTGCATTAGGCATTGTTTTTCTCTATAATGAGTAATGTTGGTCATTCACTGCGATGATTCGGAAGGTTGCTGACACACCAGGCCCCTTTGCCATGGCTGGTGACATCAGGTTGAATTTCCGTGGAGCAATGTCTGTTTATCAAAATAGGCGAATAAAGGAGGGAAAATAATGGCAAAGCAAAAGATTCGTATCCGTTTAAAGGCGTATGATCACAGAATTCTTGATCAATCTGCTGAAAAAATCGTTGAAACTGCTAAGCGTTCAGGAGCAAAGGTATCAGGTCCAATCCCGCTACCTACTGAGAAAGCGATCTACACGATCCTTCGTGCGGTTCATAAGTACAAGGACTCTCGTGAGCAGTTCGAAATGCGTACTCATAAGCGCTTGATCGACATTATCGAGCCAACACCACAAACTGTTGATTCATTAATGCGTTTGGATCTGCCGTCTGGTGTAGACATCGAAATTAAACTATAATTTCACGTTTGCTTTATATAATTTATTTTACTTATTAATAGGAGGTGTGACGAATGACCAAAGGAATCTTAGGTAAAAAAATTGGTATGACTCAAGTTTTCGCTGAAAACGGAGATCTTATCCCAGTTACTGTAGTAGAAGTAACTCCTAACGTTGTTCTTCAAAAGAAATCCGTAGAGAACGATGGCTACGAAGCTATCCAGCTTGGATTTGACGATAGAAAAGAATCTCGTACTATCAAGCCGCAAGCAGGTCATGCTGCTAAAGCTAGCACGAGCCCTAAGCGCTACGTTAAGGAATTCCGCAATGTTGATGCTGCGGGATACGAAGTTGGTCAGGAAGTCAAGGTAGATATTTTTGCAGAAGGTGACGCTGTAGACGTTACTGGTACATCTAAAGGAAAAGGATTCCAAGGTGTTATCAAACGTCACGGGCAATCACGCGGGCCAATGAGCCACGGTTCCCGTTACCACCGTCGTCCTGGTTCAATGGGTGCAGTTGACCCTAACCGTGTTTTCAAAGGGAAAGCATTGCCTGGACGTACTGGCGGAGATACAGTAACTGTACAAAACTTAGAAGTTGTAAGAGTTGATACAGAACGTAATCTTCTATTGATCAAGGGTAACGTACCTGGAGCGAAAAAGAGCTACGTTACAATTAACTCTGCTGTTAAAGCAAAGGATGCTAAATAAGGAAGGAGGACAATCTGATGCCAAAAGTAGCATTATTTAAACAAGATGGTACTCAAGCTGGCGATATCGAATTAAACGATTCCGTTTTCGGTATTGAACCAAATAAAAGCGTGCTTTTCGACGCTGTTATTATGCAGCAAGCATCACAGCGCCAAGGAACACATGATGTAAAGAACCGTTCCGAAGTTGCTGGTGGTGGACGCAAGCCATGGAAACAGAAAGGTACTGGACGTGCTCGTCAAGGATCTATCCGTTCTCCGCAATGGGTTGGCGGTGGAGTGGTTTTCGGACCAACACCAAGAAGCTATTCTTACAAATTACCTAAGAAGGTTCGTCGCTTAGCTATTAAATCAGCGCTATCTTCTAAGGTTCTAGATAACGACTTGATCGTTTTAGAAGGACTTGCATTCGATGCTCCGAAAACAAAGGAAATGAAGCAAGTGCTTGCAAATCTATCCGCAGATCGTAAAGCATTAGTTGTAACGGCTGATTACAATGACGCTGTTGCATTATCTGCACGTAACATCCCTGGCGTAACAGTTGTTACGGCTAACGGCGTTAGTGTTCTTGACGTGTTAAACCACGACAAGCTTCTTATGACTAAAGACGCTGTGGAAAAAGTAGGGGAGGTGCTCGCATAATGGAAGCTCGTGATGTGATTAAGCGCCCCGTTATTACAGAGCGTTCTACTGAAATAATGGCTGACAAAAAATACACGTTCGAAGTAAACCCTCGTGCTACTAAGACTCAAATCAAAGGCGCACTTGAAGAAATCTTTGGCGTAAAAGTACAAACAGTAAACACTGCTAACTACAAAGGTAAGTTCAAGCGTGTAGGCCGTCATACTGGTTATACATCTAAACGTAAAAAAGCAGTAGTTACACTAACTCCAGAAAGCAAAGAACTCGACTTTTTTGAAGGAGTTTAAAAAGAACTCGTAAAGGAGGGAAATTACAATGGGTATCAAAAAGTTTAAACCGACAACTAACGGTCGTCGTAACATGTCTCAGCTTGACTTTGCTGAAATCACGACTGACCAGCCAGAAAAATCCTTGCTTGCTCCTCTTAGCAAAAAAGCTGGGCGTAACAACCAAGGTAAACTAACTGTTCGTCACCAAGGTGGAGGACATAAGCGTAAGTATCGTATCATCGATTTCAAACGTAACAAAGATGGAATACCAGGTCGCGTTGCTACAATCGAGTACGATCCAAACCGTACAGCAAACATCGCTCTTATCCATTACGCAGATGGTGAGAAGCGTTATATCCTAGCTCCTAAAGGAATTAAGGTTGGACAAGAAATCATGTCTGGTACTGATGCTGACATCAAAGTAGGTAATGCTTTACCGTTAGCTAACATTCCTGTAGGTTCTACAATTCACAACATCGAACTTAAGCCTGGTAAAGGTGGACAATTAGCTCGTTCAGCTGGTGCTGAAGCTCAACTTCTTGGTAAAGAAGAAAGATATGCGCTAGTTCGTCTAGGTTCTGGTGAAGTTCGTATGATCCTTCTTACTTGCCGTGCAACTATCGGTCAAGTTGGTAACTTAGAACATGAACTTGTAAACGTTGGTAAAGCAGGTCGTTCTCGTTGGAAGGGTATCCGCCCAACAGTTCGTGGTTCTGTAATGAACCCTAACGATCACCCACACGGTGGTGGTGAAGGACGCGCTCCAATCGGACGTAAATCACCAATGTCTCCATGGGGCAAACCAACTCTTGGATATAAAACTCGTAAGAAAAACAGCCAAACTGACAAGTACATTGTACGTCGTCGCAAAAAATAATGTGATTGTCCTACGGTTCAATCGAGCCGTAGCGCAAACACAAAGGGAGGTTCTCAAATGGGTCGCAGTTTGAAAAAAGGGCCTTTTGTAGATGACCACTTGATGAAAAAGGTCGAGGCACTTAATGAATCTAACGACAAGAAAGTAGTTAAAACTTGGTCTCGTCGTTCTACGATTTTCCCTGACTTCATCGGTCACACAATCGCTGTTTATGATGGTCGTAAGCACGTGCCGGTATATGTAACAGAAGATATGGTCGGTCACAAGCTAGGTGAATTCGCACCTACTCGTACTTACAAAGGCCATGCAGCTGATGATAAGAAAACTAGACGTTAATTGAGGGGAGGTACACAAAATGGAAGCAAAAGCAATTGCTAAACAAGTGCGTATTGCTCCTCGTAAAGCTCGTATCGTTATCGACTTGATTCGAGGCAAGCAAGTAGGTGAAGCACTTGCGATTCTACGTTTGACGCCTAAAGCAGCTTCTCCTGTAATCGAAAAGGTGCTTAAGTCTGCTATCGCAAACGCAGAACACAACTATGAAATGGAACCGAACAACCTAGTGATTAAGCAAGCGTTCGTTGATGAAGGAATTACTCTTAAGAGATTCCGTCCACGTGCCATGGGTCGTGCGAGCCGTATCAACAAACGTACTAGCCACATCACAATCGTTGTTTCTGAAAAGAAGGAGGGTTAAGACGTGGGTCAAAAAGTAAATCCAACAGGTCTACGTATTGGCGTCATCCGTGACTGGGATTCTAAATGGTACGCAGAAAAGGATTACGCTAATCTTTTACATGAAGACATTAAGATCCGTTCTTATATTGAAAAGCGTCTAAAAGATGCTGCTGTATCTGGTATCGAGATCGAACGTGCAGCTAATCGTGTAAATATCACAATCAAAACTGCTAAGCCAGGAATGGTAATCGGTAAAGGCGGATCGGAAGTAGAAGCACTTCGTAAAGCTCTTAACGATATGACTGGCAAGCGAGTTCATGTTAACATCTTTGAAATCAAGCAAGCAGACGTTGATGCTAAGCTAGTTGCTGAAAACATCGCTCGTCAACTTGAAAATCGTGTATCTTTCCGTCGTGCAATGAAGCAGGCGATCCAACGTGCAATGCGTATGGGTGCGAAAGGTATCAAAACTCAAGTATCAGGCCGTCTTGGCGGAGCTGATATCGCTCGTTCTGAACATTATAGTGAAGGTACTGTTCCTCTTCACACACTTCGTGCAGATATCGATTATGGTACTGCTGAAGCAGACACAACTTACGGTAAGCTTGGAATTAAAATCTGGATTTATCGTGGTGAGGTCCTTCCAACAAGAGGAACGAAAAAAGAGGAAGGAGGCAAATAATTATGTTATTGCCAAAACGTGTTAAATATCGTCGTGAACACCGCGGTAAAATGCGTGGGAACGCTAAAGGCGGTACAGAAGTTCATTTCGGAGAATTCGGTTTGCAAGCTCTAGAAGCTAGCTGGATTACTAACCGTCAGATCGAAGCTGCTCGTATTGCGATGACTCGTTATATGAAGCGTGGCGGTAAAGTATGGATCAAAATTTTCCCTTCTAAGCCTTACACTGCAAAGCCTCTAGAAGTCCGAATGGGTTCCGGTAAAGGTGCTCCTGAAGGATGGGTAGCAGTAGTTAAGCCAGGAAAAGTTATGTTTGAAATCGCTGGTGTCTCTGAAGAAGTGGCACGCGAAGCGTTGCGTCTTGCAGCACACAAACTTCCTGTAAAATGTAAGTTTGTTAAACGCGAAGAAGTGGGTGGTGACACAAATGAAGGCTAATGATATTCGTAACCTGACCACTGCAGAAGTTGAACAAAAAGCAAAAGCACTTAAAGAAGAGCTTTTTAACCTTCGTTTCCAACTAGCGACAGGTCAATTAGAAAACCCGGCCCGCATTCGTGAAGTTCGTAAAGCAATTGCCCGTGCAAAAACGGTTTTACGTGAAAGAGAGCTTGGGATTACTAACGGTTAATTCTTGAGAGGAGGTTCGCACAATGAGTGAACGTAACCAGCGCAAGGTGTACACTGGTCGTGTTGTTTCTGACAAGATGGACAAAACGATTACAGTACTTGTTGAGACATACAAGACACACTCTTTATATAACAAGCGCGTTAAATACTCTAAAAAGTTAAAAGCGCATGATGAAAACAACACTGCTAAGATCGGTGATATCGTTAAGGTTATGGAAACGCGTCCGCTTTCCAAAGACAAGCGATTCCGTTTGGTAGAAGTTGTTCAAGAAGCAGTAATTATTTAATAAATTGTTCGGATTATACTCATATCCGAAAGGAGGTCCATTCGCATGATTCAACAAGAATCCCGTTTAAGAGTAGCTGATAACTCTGGTGCGAAAGAGCTACTTTGCATTAAAGTTCTTGGTGGTTCTGGTCGTAAGTACGCTAACATTGGTGACATTATCGTTTGTTCGGTTAAGTCCGCAACACCAGGTGGCGTTGTTAAGAAAGGTGACGTTGTTAAAGCGGTAGTGGTACGTTCTAAGCGTGGTATGCGCCGTAACGACGGATCTTACATCCGCTTTGATGAGAACGCGGCTGTAATCGTAAAGGATGACAAAGGTCCTCGAGGAACTCGTATCTTCGGACCTGTAGCACGTGAACTTCGTGACAAGCAATTTATGAAAATCGTTTCTCTTGCTCCAGAAGTTCTTTAATATATTTACTAACAAGGCTCTTATTGTCTTGTAAGGAGGTGCAGCTCACAATGCCATTGCATGTGAAAAAAGGCGATAAAGTTCAAGTAATTTCAGGCAAGGATAAAGGCAAACAAGGTGTGATCCTTGAAGCTTATCCGAAGCTTAATAGAGTGCTTGTTGAAGGCGTAAACGTTGTTAAGAAACACGCAAAACCTTCTCAGGCTAATCCGCAAGGCGGAATCCTTAGCCAAGAAGCACCAATTCATGCTTCTAACGTAATGCCTCTTGACCCTAAAACTGGTGCCCCTACTCGTGTAGGCTACAATGTAGTTGATGGGAAAAAAGTTCGTGTGGCCAAAAAATCTGGTGAAACCCTAGATAAATAAGTCTCAGAGTGAAAGGAGGACACATAATGAACCGTCTACAAGAGCGATATAAATCAGAGATCTTACCATCTCTAATGGAAAAGTTTAATTACACTTCAGTAATGCAAGCGCCAAAGATTGAAAAAATCGTTATCAACATGGGTGTTGGTGAAGCAGTTTCCAACTCTAAAGTGTTAGATACAGCAGTAGAGGAACTTACAGCAATCGCTGGTCAAAAGCCTGTGATTACTCGTGCTAAAAAGTCCATCGCTGGATTTAAGCTTCGTGAAGGTATGCCGATCGGATCAAAAGTTACACTTCGCGGAGAGCGCATGTATGACTTCCTTGATAAGCTGATCAGCGTTTCACTTCCACGTGTTCGTGACTTCCGCGGGGTTTCTAAGAAATCTTTCGACGGTCGCGGTAACTACACGCTAGGTGTTAAAGAACAATTGATCTTCCCTGAGATCGATTATGATAAAGTAAACAAAGTTCGCGGAATGGACATCGTTATTGTAACGACTGCGAACACTGACGAAGAAGCTCGTGAGCTTCTAACACAAGTCGGAATGCCATTCCAAAAATAACCTTTAGCCAAAGGAGGTTTACCCGTGGCAAAGAAGTCAATGATTGCTAAGCAACAACGCAAGCAAAAGTTCGGAGTGCAAGAGTACACGCGCTGTGAACGTTGCGGGCGTCCTCATTCAGTAATCCGCAAGTTCAAATTATGTCGTATTTGTTTCAGAGAACTTGCTCACAAAGGTCAAATTCCTGGCGTTAGAAAAGCCAGCTGGTAATACCCTGAAAAAAGGGAAGGAGGTAACTAGTAATGGTTATGACAGATCCAATTGCAGATATGCTTACTCGTATCCGCAACGCTAACACTGTTCGTCACGATAAGTTGGAGCTTCCTGCTTCTAATATGAAAAAAGAAATCGCAGAAATCCTAAAGCGTGAAGGTTTTGTTCGCGATGTGGAGTATGTAGAGGACAGCAAACAAGGAATGATTCGTATCTTCCTTAAGTACGGTTCTAACAATGAGCGTGTAATCTCAGGTCTTAAGCGTATCTCAAAGCCTGGTTTACGTGTTTATGCAAAATCAAGTGAACTTCCACGTGTTCTTGGAGGACTTGGAATTGCAATCGTATCTACATCTAAAGGCATTATGACTGATAAAGAAGCTCGCCAATCACAAATGGGCGGCGAAGTACTAGCGTACGTTTGGTAATAAAAAGCGAATGGAGGTGTCATCATGTCTCGCGTAGGTAACAAACCGATAGAAGTTCCAGGCGGCGTTACGATCAATGTTGCTAATGACAACACTGTTTCTGTAAAAGGCCCTAAAGGTGAACTTTCTCGCAAATTCAATGCTGACATTAAAATTAATGTTCAAGATAACGAAATTACTGTGGAACGCCCGAGCGACCACAAAGAGCACCGTGCATTGCATGGTACTACTCGCAGCGTATTAAACAACATGGTAATCGGTGTAACAAACGGTTATGAAAGAGCTCTTGAAATTATCGGGGTTGGATATCGTGCTTCCAAAGCTGGTAACAAGCTTGTACTTAACGTTGGTTACTCTCACCCAGTTGAAATCGTTCCTGAGCAAGGAATCGACATCGAAGTACCTTCTAACACGAAGGTTATCGTTAAGGGTATTGACAAGCAACGTGTAGGTGAAGTTGCTGCAAACATCCGTTCAGTTCGTTCACCTGAGCCTTACAAAGGTAAAGGTATTCGTTACGAAGGTGAATTCGTTCGCCGTAAAGAAGGTAAGACTGGTAAATAAAGCCGTTAGGTAGCGGAAAGGAGTGCAAAGGATGATCACGAAAGCAGATAAGAATGTCGCTCGTAAGAAAAGACATGCTCGTGTTCGCCGCGTTGTAAGCGGAACAGCACAACGTCCTCGTTTGAACGTATTCCGTTCTACAAAGCACATCTATGCTCAATTGATCGATGATCAAGCAGGTGTAACAATTGTATCTGCATCTTCTCTTGATAAAGGAGTAAATGTAGAAAACGGTGGAAACGTAGATGCTGCTAAAGCGATTGGTCAAGAAATCGCTAAGCGCGCAGTTGAAAAAGGAATCAAATCGGTTGTATTTGACCGAGGCGGATATTTATATCACGGACGTATTAAAGCATTAGCAGACGCAGCTCGCGAAGCTGGGTTAGAATTTTAATCGAAGGAGGGAACCTGATGCGTATCGACCCTAACAAACTTGAACTTGAAGAACGCGTCGTTACGGTTAACCGTGTAGCTAAGGTAGTAAAAGGTGGACGTCGTTTCCGCTTTGCTGCAGTGGTTGTCGTAGGTGACAAAAATGGTCACGTTGGATTCGGTACTGGTAAAGCCCAAGAGGTACCAGAAGCGATCCGTAAGGCGATTGAAGATGCTAAGAAAAACTTAGTAACTGTACCGATTGTAAAAACAACAATTCCTCACCAAGTAGTTGGACGTTTTGGAGCAGGTAACGTATTCTTAAAGCCTGCATCTGAAGGTACTGGGGTAATTGCTGGTGGACCTGTACGTGCGGTATTGGAGCTTGCTGGTGTAGGTGACATCCTTTCTAAGTCACTTGGATCTAACAACCCAATCAACATGGTTCGTGCAACAATCGAAGGATTGAAAAATTTAAAGCGTGCTGAAGACGTTGCGAAACTTCGTGGCAAATCAGTACAAGAGCTTTTAGGTTAAGGAGGGAACTTTAGATGGCTAAGAAATTAGAAATCACCCTCACTCGCAGTGTTATCGGCCGTCCGGAAAACCAGCGTGTTGTTGTTAAGACACTAGGTTTGCGCAAAATGCACCAGACAGTTGTGCACGAAGATAACGCGGCTATCCGCGGTATGGTTAACAAGGTATCTCACCTTTTAACAGTGAAAGAATTAGAAGCTTAATAAGATAAATAAATCATGAGGAGGTGCTCAGATGAAACTTCATGAGTTGAAGCCATCAGAAGGATCCCGTAAAGTTCGCAACCGTGTAGGTCGCGGTATCGGATCAGGAAATGGTAAAACAAGTGGTCGAGGACATAAAGGTCAAAACTCACGTTCAGGCGGTGGAGTAAGACCAGGATTCGAGGGTGGACAAAATCCACTAGCACGTCGTTTACCGAAGCGCGGATTCACAAACCCTACTCGTAAAGAGTATGCAGTTGTAAATCTTGAGAAGCTTGTACGTTTTGAAGAGGGCACAGAGGTAACTCCTGAACTTCTTCTTGAAACAGGAGTAGTAAGCAATCTTAAGAACGGTATCAAAGTATTAGGTAATGGCAAGTTGGAAGTTAAGCTTACAGTTAAGGCGCACAAATTCTCTGTTTCTGCTAAAGAAGCAATTGAAGCAGCGGGCGGAAAAACTGAGGTGATCTAATGTTCCAGACAATCTCCAACATTATGCGTGTGGGTGATCTGAGAAACAAAATATTGTTTACACTTGCGATGCTGGTGGTGTTCCGTCTTGGAACATTCATCCCAGTACCTGGTGTGAATCGCGATGTATTGAAATTCAGTACGGGCGACAGTGCTAACATTTTTGGTTTTTTAAATACGTTTGGCGGTGGAGCGTTACAAAACTTCTCCATTTTCGCTATGGGTATCATGCCGTACATTACAGCATCGATCATCGTGCAGCTTTTGCAGATGGACGTAGTGCCGAAGTTTACGGAATGGAGTAAGCAAGGTGAAGTCGGGCGAAAGAAATTAGCTCAGTTCACTCGTTATGGAACGATCGTTCTTGGTTTTATCCAGGCAATCGGTATGTCTATCGGTTTTAACAATCTTTTTCCAGGACTTATTCAAAACCCTAGCATGACTACGTATCTATTTATCGCGTTAGTTTTAACTGCAGGTACTGCATTCTTAATGTGGTTAGGTGAGCAGATTACCCTTAAGGGGATTGGAAACGGAATATCAGTTCTAATTTTTGCGGGGATTGTTGCAGCTATTCCTACAGCAGTTAACCAGCTTTTCACAACGCAATTCGAAGGCGGCAGTGATCAGATGTTTATGCACATCGTTACGGTCGTACTTCTTGCACTTGCGATTGTACTCATCATTATGGGTGTTATCTTTATTCAACAAGGTGTTCGGAAAATCCCGATTCAGTATGCAAAACGGGTCGTTGGAACAAAGCCTGTTGGCGGCCAGTCTACTCATCTTCCGATCAAAGTTAACGCAGCAGGTGTTATCCCGGTTATCTTCGCGATTTCCTTGATCATCACGCCAAGAACTGTTGCTGGCTTCTTTGGACAGAATGATGTTACGACTTGGATTATCAACACGTTTGACTACACGAAACCAGTCGGAATGATTATATATGCGCTCCTCATTATCGGATTCTCGTATTTCTATACGTTCATCCAAGTGAACCCGGAGCAAATGGCGGAAAACTTAAAAAAGCAGGGTGGATACATTCCTGGCATTCGTCCAGGAGCTAACACTCAAACTTATATAACAAGAATTCTGTATCGATTAACGTTTGTTGGATCTCTATTCCTGGCTGCAATTGCAGTCCTGCCAGTTGTCTTTACAGCAATTCCAGGTTTGAACCTTCCGCCAGCCATTCAAATTGGTGGAACAAGCTTGCTGATTGTTGTAGGTGTGGCACTAGACACCATGAAGCAAATTGAGAGCCAGCTGATCAAGCGGCACTACAAAGGCTTCATTAAATAAGGGCGTGGGAAGATTATTCTTCCCGGCATGCTCTGTTTAAAAAAGACGATTGTGATTTATGGAGGGATTAGATGTATCTAGTCTTAATGGGATTACCCGGAGCAGGTAAGGGTACTCAAGCAGAAAGAATTGTTGAGAAGTACGGAATTCCACATATCTCTACTGGAGATATGTTCCGAGCAGCAATTAAAGAGGAGACTCCTCTTGGACTTGAGGCAAAATCGTACATGGATGCGGGTAACCTCGTTCCTGACGAAGTTACAATCGGCATCGTACGTGACCGACTTTCTAAAAAGGACTGCGAAAAAGGATTTTTACTAGATGGATTCCCTCGGACAGTTGCCCAAGCGGAAGCCCTGGAAGAGATCACACAAGAGCTATCCCGAAAGATTGATTATGTTCTAAACATTTCAGTTGATTCGGATAAGCTTATGCAGCGATTAACAGGTCGTCGGATTTGCCAAACATGCGGAAGCACGTATCATGTAATATTCAACCCGCCAAAGGTTGAAGGAGTATGTGATAAAGACGGCGGTACGCTTATCCAACGTCAAGATGATAATGAAGAGACCGTTCGAAACCGTTTAGATGTAAACATGAAGCAGGCTAAACCACTGCTTGATTTTTATGGTGATAAAGGTTACCTGAAAAACATTAATGGTGATCAGGATATCGACAAAGTCTTTCAAGACATTGACCAACTTATTGGGGGATTGGCGAAATGATTATCTGCAAAACACCGCGAGAGATTGAAATCATGCGGGATGCAGGTCGCATCGTTGCCTTAACTCATCAAGAGTTAAAAAAACACATTAAGCCTGGCATAACTACTAAGGAACTGGATAAAATTGCTGATAAGTTTATCCGCAGCCAAGGTGCAATCCCTTCATTTAAAAACTATAATGGTTTTAGCGGAAGCATCTGTGCTTCAGTAAATGAAGAGCTTGTACATGGAATTCCAGGTAAACGCGTACTGAACCATGGCGACATTATCTCTATAGATATTGGGGCGAAGTACAACGGATATCATGGTGATTCCGCTTGGACGTATGGAGTTGGAGAGATTTCTGAGGAAGCTCAAAAACTTCTGGATGTAACCGAAGAGTCTTTATATAGAGGACTTGAAAAAGCAAAAGCCGGTGCCCGGTTAACTGACATTTCTCATGAGATACAAAAGTATGCTGAGGAAGAAGGTTTTTCTGTTGTCCGCGAATATGTCGGACACGGGATAGGCCAGGACTTGCATGAGGACCCGCAAATTCATAATTAAGGACCGCCTGGTAAAGGA
>NZ_SGXL01000005.1:0-13539 GCF_004216955.1 Fictibacillus sp. BK138 | reverse complement strand
AAAGTGAGCACACCATTTGCCATCCGTTGTGACAACCGTCCAGTTATCGGATAATGTTCGAACATAGCGAGTTCCCGCAAATTCCTCATTACGGACCGCCTGGTAAAGGACCGGTACTGAAAAAGGGCATGGTTCTAGCAATAGAACCGATGATAAATGCGGGAACTCGCTATGTTCGAACATTATCCGATAACTGGACGGTTGTCACAACGGATGGCAAATGGTGTGCTCACTTTGAACACACGGTTGTCATTACGGAGGAAGGCTTTGAAATCTTAACAAAGATCTAGGTGAAGGTGATGAGATGGTAAGCGAATCTGATTCGGTACCGAATATAGGACAGCTGGTTCGGATACTAAAAGGAAGAGACGCAGATCGGCTTGGTGTTATAGTCGGCATTCTCGATGGACGTTTTGTTCTCGTAGCTGATGGTGATAAACGCAAGTTCGATCGCGCCAAACGAAAAAACCTGAACCATTTAGAGCTGCTGGATTTTATTTCTCCGGAAGTTGTTAAAAGCATTCTTGAAACAGGTCGTGTAACCAATGGCAAATTGCGTTATGCAGTAGCGAAGTTTTCCGACGAGAAAGTCATTGCTCTGAAGAAGGGAGATCAAGTCGATGGCTAAAGATGATGTTATCGAGGTAGAAGGTACAGTTATTGAACCTTTGCCGAACGCCATGTTTCGTGTTGAACTAGAAAACGGACACAAAGTTCTAGCGCACGTTTCTGGAAAGATTCGTATGCACTACATTCGAATTCTTCCAGGAGATAAAGTAACCGTAGAATTGTCTCCGTATGACTTATCACGTGGTCGTATAACGTATCGTTTTAAATAATCAATGTACTCCGTGACATAAGGAGGTTATAAAAAATGAAGGTAAGACCATCAGTCAAGCCAATATGTGAAAAGTGTAAAGTGATTCGCCGCAGAGGCACTGTAATGGTGATCTGTGAAAATCCGAAACATAAACAAAAACAAGGTTAATATACAGGAGGTGCAAAAATTATGGCACGTGTTGCAGGTGTAGATATTCCTCGTGATAAGCGAGTAGTTATCTCATTAACATACATCTTCGGTATCGGTAAAACAAAAGCACAGCAAATTCTTGCTGCAGCTGGAGTTTCTGAAGATACACGAGTTCGTGATCTTACTGAAGAAGAATTAAACAAAATCCGCGAAGTCATCGATGGACACAAAGTGGAGGGTGACCTTCGCCGTGAAGTTTCACTAAACATCAAGCGTCTAATCGAGATCGGAGCATATCGTGGTGTTCGTCATCGTCGTGGATTACCAGTACGTGGTCAAAACACGAAGAACAACTCCCGTACTCGTAAAGGACCTCGTCGTACTGTAGCGAATAAGAAAAAGTAAGTAAAGGAGGTAAACTCTAAATGGCAAAAGCACGTAAGACTAACACACGTAAGCGTCGTGTCAAAAAGAATGTTGAAGTCGGCGTAGCACATATCCGTTCTACATTCAACAACACGATCATTACGATTACTGACACGCACGGGAACGCAATCTCTTGGGCGACTGCTGGTCACCTAGGATTTAAAGGTTCTCGTAAGTCTACTCCGTTCGCAGCACAAATGGCAGCTGAAACAGCTGGTAAAACTGCAATGGAACATGGTATGAAGACGTTGGAAGTATCCGTTAAAGGACCTGGAGCTGGACGTGAAGCAGCAATCCGTGCCCTTCAAGCGGTAGGCTTAGAAGTAACAGCTATTCGTGATGTTACTCCTGTACCTCACAACGGTTGCCGTCCGCCAAAACGCCGTCGTGTGTAACGATATACACGGTATATAATTCCATAACTTGTCTATAATGGTTATAGTAAAAGTTTTGGCAAAAGATAAGTCGGAATGCCTATGGGGAATTTCGGCTGGTACAATCCAGCCGAGATTCGACGTTTGAAGGAGGGTTCAGTTGAATGATCGAAATCGAAAAGCCAAGAATTGAGACGGTTGAAATCAGCGACGATGCCACATACGGAAAGTTTGTTGTTGAACCACTTGAACGTGGATACGGGACTACACTAGGCAACTCCTTGCGTCGTATCTTGTTGTCCTCACTACCTGGTGCAGCAGTTACATCTATTCAGATTAATGGCGTATTGCATGAGTTCTCAACAGTTGAAGGTGTAGTTGAAGATGTTACTACAATCATCTTGAACTTGAAGAAGCTTGCAATGAAGATTTACTCTGATGAAGAAAAGACACTTGAAATCGACGTACAAGGTGATGGTGTTGTAACAGCTGGTGACATTACTCACGACAGCGATGTAGAAATCCTTAATCCGGATCTTCATATCGCAACACTAGCAAAGGGAGCTCATTTCCAAATGAAGCTTCATGCTAAACGTGGTCGTGGTTATGTACAGGCAGAAGGCAATAAACGCGAAGACCTGCCTATCGGTGTTATTCCTGTTGATTCTATTTACACACCTATTTCTCGTGTAAATTATCAAGTTGAAAACACTCGTGTAGGACAAGTAACAAACTATGATAAGCTAACGCTTGATGTATGGACAGATGGGAGCATTCGTCCAGAGGAAGCAGTTTCTCTTGGTGCGAAGATCATTAGCGAACATTTAAACATTTTTGTTGGCTTAACAGATCAAGCTCAGAACGCTGAGATTATGGTAGAAAAAGAAGAAGACCAAAAGGAAAAAGTTCTTGAAATGACTATTGAAGAACTTGATCTTTCTGTTCGTTCTTACAACTGCCTAAAGCGTGCTGGCATTAATACAGTACAAGAACTTGCGAATAAGTCTGAAGAAGACATGATGAAAGTACGCAACCTTGGCAAGAAGTCTCTTGAAGAAGTTCAGGAGAAACTTGATGAGCTTGGTCTTTCATTACGCGCTGACGATTAATTCGTAATACGCGCTTTTTCAAGACGAGAGAGAAACGCGCAGAGGAGGGAATACAAGCATGGGATACCAAAAGTTAGGTCGTGTATCTGCGGTTCGTAAAGCAATGCTTCGTGATTTAGCTACTGATTTAATCATCAACGAGCGTATTGAAACTACAGAAGCACGTGCAAAAGAAGTTCGTAAATTTGCTGAAAAAATGATTACGCTTGGTAAGCGTGGAGACCTTCATGCTCGCCGTCAGGCTGCATCGTTCCTTCGTAACGAAGTAGCAGACAGTGAGTCTGGCCAAAGATCTCTTCAAAAACTTTTCAGTGATCTTGCACCTCGCTATGCTGAGCGTAACGGTGGTTACACTCGCATCGCAAAAATCGGCCCTCGCCGTGGTGATGGTGCACCAATGGTTATCATTGAATTAGTATAATAAACGTTACTTAAAGGGCGGGATCAAGTCTTCGATGACAATCTTGCCCTTTTTTATTTGATTAAAAAATTGATAACGTAGAGCTTTGTCGCTCCTTTGGAAGAGTTGATTTGCGCTCCGGATGCTCGCTTTCCGCGGGGCGGGCGGTGAGCCTCCTGGCGCTTTGCGCCTTTAGGAGTCTCACCTGTCCCACTCGTCCCGCAGGAGTCTCGCATCCTGCGCTCCAATCAACTAGTCAGGGAAGCAAAAAAGCAAACCAAACAATCTTCTTTAAAAGTCGTTTTAAACCATTGCTGAATGTAATGGGAATCTGGGACATTCCAGCCTTTGCATCAGCACTAAATAGAAGAGCTTTTTATAAACGAGAGCAGAGAGCAGCTTAGAATAGCAGCAGCTAAGAGGAGGATGTCACATGGAGAGCATTATTTCGGTTAAGGATGTGACCTTTTTTTATCCGGGAGAAGAGACGGCTACGCTGAAAAACGTGAGCTTAGATGTATATAAAGGCGAGTGGCTTTCTATTGTTGGCCATAATGGTTCTGGAAAGTCTACTTTGGCAAAACTGCTGAATGGTCTGTTGCTGCCCAATGAGGGTACTGTGAATGTTTCTGAGTACGTAACAGCGCGTGAGGATGACATTTGGGAGATCCGCAGACAGGTAGGGATGGTTTTTCAGAACCCTGATAATCAATTTGTAGGGACAAGCGTTCAAGATGATATAGCGTTTGGTCTTGAAAACTTTGGTGTACCTCGTGAAGAAATGATCAAACGGATCAATGAGAGTGTTCAGCGAGTAGGCATGGAAGCTTTCTTGAGTCAAGAGCCGCATCAATTATCCGGCGGTCAAAAACAGAGAGTAGCGATTGCGGGTATTCTAGCACAAAAGCCTTCTGTCATCGTATTAGATGAAGCCACTTCAATGCTCGATCCGATTGGCAGGATTGAAGTGATGGAAACAGTTCGTGAACTCAATCAAAATGAAGGCATAACTGTTATTTCAATCACCCATGATTTAGAGGAAGCGCTAAGTGCAGACAGAGTTGTCGTCATGAAAATGGGGGAAAAAGCAGCAGAAGGGAAACCTGATACTATCTTTCAGCAACGTGATTTGCTGAAGTCTGCTGGTCTGGATTTACCGTTTTCACTAAAATTAAGCGAGGCTCTTCGCCGGCAGGGAGTCGAGCTTGAAAGAGGCTATCTAACGCAGGAAGAGCTGGTGAATGCATTATGGAAATTAGCATAAAGCAACTCGAACATCGTTATATGCAAGGAACGCCATTTGAAAGACGTGCTCTTCATGATGTGAACCTGCATATACCCGATGAAACATTCCTCGCACTTATCGGGCATACGGGGTCTGGAAAGTCGACACTTATTCAGCATTTGAATGGCCTGTTGAAACCATCGGCTGGATCTATAAAAATGGGCGACACGCTTTTAGAAGCTGGCGGGAAGAAGCAAGATCTAAAGCCACTTCGCAAAAAGGCAGGAATCGTTTTTCAATATCCGGAGCATCAGCTGTTTGAAGAAACAGTTGAAAAGGACATCATGTTCGGTCCTCGCAATTTTGGGATGGCAGAAGAGGAAGCGAAGAATACAGCTTCAAGAGTGATTGAGATGGTAGGATTGCCGCAAACCGTTTTAAGCAAATCACCGTTTGACTTAAGCGGAGGCCAGATGAGAAGAGTAGCAATCGCCGGTGTGCTTGCTATGAATCCAGAAGTTCTAATTCTTGATGAACCGACTGCAGGATTGGATCCCGCAGGCCGTGTAGAAATCATGGATCTATTTTATGATCTTCATCAAAAAAACAAGTTAACAACTGTGCTTGTCACTCACAGCATGGAGGATGCCTCCAAATATGCGGATGAGATTGCTGTCATGCATAAGGGTGAGCTTTACCTGCACGGGAAGCCAAGCGAAATTTTTAATGAGAGAAAAGCCCTTCAAGAGGCAGGATTGGATGTGCCGGAAACGGTTCAATTTCTTTTAAAGTGGAACGAGAAGTCAGGGCAGAACCTGTCACTTTCGGATTTTACAATAGAAGAACTGGCTAAAAGTCTTGGACAAGCTCTCAAGAAGAGGGGGAGCTAACATGCTGCAAAATGTAATTATTGGTCAGTATTACCCGGCATCGTCTCCTCTGCACCGGATGGATTCTCGTTCAAAGCTGATTGCTGCATTCTTTTATTTATTCATTGTCTTTCTAGCTAACAACTGGATCACGTATGGGCTGCTGATTGCTTTTACAGCTGTCACCATCTCATCATCCAAAGTTCCGCTTCGGTTTTTATATAAAGGACTTAAACCGATCCTTATTCTTGTAGTTTTCACGATGCTTCTGCACATCTTTTTAACAAAAGAAGGAGATGTGCTCTATAAAGCGGGCTGGTTAGAAATATACGAAGGCGGAGTAATCCAGGGTATCTTTATCGCGTTGAGACTTCTGTTGCTTGTGTTGATGACTTCGTTGCTAACCTTGACTACGACACCGATTGATATAACAGACGGACTTGAACATCTGCTTGGTCCATTGAAAAAGTGGAAGCTGCCTGTTCATGAGTTTGCTTTAATGATGTCGATATCTCTTCGTTTTATTCCGACCCTTCTGCAAGAGACAGAGAAGATCATGAAGGCCCAAATGGCTCGCGGTGCAGATTTCACAAGCGGTCCTATTAAAGAACGGGCGAAGGCCTTTGTTCCGCTTCTCGTTCCTTTGTTTGTATCTTCATTTAAGCGTGCAGAAGAGCTTGCACTTGCCATGGAAGCAAGAGGTTACCGCGGCGGGGAAGGCAGAACGAGGTTAAGAGCGCTAGAGTGGCATAATCGGGATACATTTGCCTTAGTACTGCTTATCCTGCTGACATTATTGCTATTTTTATTACGCAGTTAAAAGGAGAAAAACTATGGCTCGTATGAAAGTAACCGTAGCTTATGACGGAACTGACTTTGCCGGATACCAAATACAGCCTAGCGGAAGAACGGTGCAAGGGACGATTCAGTCTGTTCTCCAAAAGATGCATAAAGGAGAGGCTGTACAGATTTCGGCCTCTGGCCGGACGGATGCAGGTGTGCACGCGCTCGGTCAAGTGTTCCATTTTGATACAGAAATGAACATACCGAGTGATGCATGGGGTAAAGCTTTAAACGCGATGCTGCCGGATGACATTTTGATAAAAGATGTGGAAGAAGTACCGGATTCGTTTCATTCCCGGTTTTCGGCAGAAAGCAAAGAATATCATTACAAACTGCTCGTAAGTAAACAGCCTGATGTTTTTAGAAGGAACCACATGTTTCATTATCCGTATCCTTTAAACATTAGGGATATCCAAAAAGCGTGCAACTGTTTTCTAGGCACACATGACTTTACTTCGTTTTCATCTGCACGTTCAGAAGTAGCGGATAAGGTAAGAACAATCTATGCTTTGGATGTGTTAGAAGAAGGAAAGGCTCTGACCTTTAAAATCAAAGGCAGCGGCTTTTTGTACAACATGGTGAGGATAATCATCGGGACTCTTTTAGAGGTCGGACAAGGCAAAAGAAAGCCTGATGAGATCATAGCGGTTATTGCAGGCAAAGATCGAGCGTTAGCTGGAAAAACAGCACCTGCTCATGGCCTTTATTTATACCAAGTAAATTACCAAGAGAATTACCATGAGAATCATGAATAATATTTAGGATACGCTTGACATCGTTGTTTATATATTATAAGATATTATTTGGTATTTCTAAAGATATCGTCCACATGCCCCGGAGATATTTTGGGAAATGTTCACATTGAATATAATTGAATTTGATTGAAGATACAGGAGGGAAAACACATGCGTACGACTTTCATGGCGAAAGCTTCTGAAGTAGAACGTAAATGGTTTGTGATCGACGCTGAAGGCAAGACTCTTGGACGTCTATCCAGTGAAGTTGCTTCTATCCTTCGCGGTAAGCATAAGCCTATTTATACACCACACGTTGACACTGGTGATCACGTGATCATCATCAACGCAGAAAAGATCGAATTAACAGGTAAGAAATTGACTGACAAAATTTATTACCGCCACACTGGACACCCAGGTGGACTTCGTACGAGAACTGCATTAGAAATGCGTACAACTCGTCCGGTTCAAATGCTTGAGCTAGCAATCAAAGGTATGCTTCCAAAGAACAGCCTTGGTCGCCAAATGTTCAAAAAGCTTCACGTATATGCTGGAGCTGAGCACAACCATCAAGCACAAAAACCTGAAAACTACGAGTTACGCGGATAAAAAAGGAGGGTATTTACGTGGCACAAGTACAATATTATGGCACTGGACGTCGTAAGCACTCCGTAGCACGTGTACGATTAGTTCCTGGTGAAGGCCGTATCGTTATCAACGGACGTGACATAGACGAATTTTTCGGATTAGAAACATTAAAGCTTATCGTTAAGCAACCACTTAACACAACTGAAACAACTGATAAGTATGACGTATTAGTAACTGTTCATGGCGGTGGATACACTGGACAAGCAGGAGCTATCCGTCACGGTATCTCTCGTGCGCTTCTAGAAGCAGATCCTGAGTACCGCGGATCACTTAAAGCAGCTGGATTCCTTACTCGTGACGCTCGTATGAAAGAGCGTAAGAAGTACGGACTTAAAGGCGCTCGTCGTGCACCTCAGTTCTCAAAACGTTAATTCTTTATACGTTTATCAAAACCCTGTTCTCTTTTTGGAGAGCGGGGTTTTTTGTTTTCTTAGGCTTTGTACATAGCCGGATTACATGTGCGTAATTTGTCGAGGATTGTAAACTCGTGGATAAATGCTCGTTTTTCGTGGATTGGATGCAAAAATTTTTGGATTCAGGGACCAAATTTCTGGATTCAATACTAAAACTTTTGGATTCGTTTCAATTGTGCCTGAGTGGAAGGATTACCTTATGTTTTTTAGCACAATAATGCCAGCTTTTCCCTTACCATCTTTTATGCAGTGTCGATAAACCTTCCTTTGAGAAAAATAAAGGTAAGGAAAAACAATGCGTAAAATTAAAACGCAGGAAGGGGAGAAAGAATGGCTATTGTTTTAAACAACTTTAGAGAAAAACAGCGCTATAAAAAAGAAAATTTCGAGCGGAAAGTACTTCGCGACTTGTCGCTTCCTAATATAAAAAAGGAATTTCAGCGGTTGTTCCAGCCGTTTTTCCAATATTCTCTTCTGTATCAAAATGATATTGAGGACGCATGCATTGATATGGCTATCGATGCGTATCTGCTAGGTGCAGGCTACAGCCGTTTTGCTTACCATGGTGAAACGTTAGAAAAGATTAAAGATCGTGCATATGAAAAACAAAAAGCGATCGCAGATGGACTTTTTGAGTATTGGCAGTTCTGGTGCTGGGGTACAGAGATGATGATGGAATCACTGCACCTCTGCTGTGAAGCCTATGTCCATGTTTGGTGGATGGAAGGATACAGAAACGGTGAAAAACGCTACAGGATGAAACTGCAATAATCTTCAATAAGTTATAAATTCTTTCTTGTCCCATATACATAGTAATATATGGCTTGTATAGGGGGACAAAACATGAAGAAGTGGGTGAAGGGAGCCGCATTTGCATTAGGTTGCGCAGTCCTTATCTTTATTTTCACCTATCGTTTTTTAGATAATGATTCATGGCGTGCATGGAATCTGCCGTTATCCGGAAAAATTATCGTGATCGATCCTGGACATGGCGGTGCAGATGGCGGTGCCGTTGGTGACGGTGAAGTACTCGAAAAGGAAATCGCCTTAAACATCTCGATTATGCTGCGTGATTATCTGCAGGAAGCGGGAGCTCTTGTTATCATGACACGTGAAACAGACAAAGACTTGGCTGAAAAAGGAACGAGAAAGCTAAGACATCGAAAATGGGAAGATTTAAAAGAACGAAAAAAAATCATTAACGAAAATCATGCGGACTTATTTATCAGTATTCATTTGAATTCTTTGCCTTCCTCCAGATGGAGAGGCGCTCAAGTTTTTTACCACCCTGGTAGAGAAGAAGGTGAAGCGGTATCATTATTTATTCAAGATGAGATAAAGCGGAACCTTGAAAATACGAACCGTTTTGCAAAATCGATTGAAGGACTATACCTGCTCCGGTCAGCTGAAGTTCCTGGTGCTTTGGTTGAAGTAGGATTCTTATCTAATCCATCAGAACGTGAATTGCTAAAGACGAAATCGTATCAGCAAAAAGTGGCTGCTTCTATTTATCAAGGAATGCTCAGATACTATACAAACGAAACACCTCCTAAAACTCCTTATGATTAAGGAGTTTCTCTTTATGGCTTTATTAGCATCAACCACATCATTTAAAACCGCTTTCATGCTTGTCCTCTAAGGTTGTGATATACTGAAAAGGAATTTTACAGGTAAAGGATGTGTGTCTTTGTGCTTACTGAAGAGAAAGTAATCGAACTGTTAAGTCCTATTCAAGACCCTTATTTACATAAAAGCATGGTGGATTCCGGAAGTATTCGTGAGCTTAAAATAAAAGAAGGGTATGTTGGATTAAAGATCGGCCTTGCGCATACAGGAACACCAGAACAGATGCAGCTGCAGCAGCAGATTGTACAAGTTCTTAAGAACGCTGGTGTCGAGTCTGTCGGTTTGCGATTTGAAAAAAGAGATGATGTTCAGACAGAACAACAGCCGCAAGAGCAGGCTGGCGCACCGACACTTTTGTCTGAAAACAGCAAGACTGAGTTTATTGCGATCGCAAGTGGTAAAGGCGGAGTAGGTAAATCAACGGTTTCCGTCAACTTAGCAGTAGCACTTGCACGGTTAGGAAAAAAAGTAGGATTGATCGATGCGGACATTTATGGTTTCAGTGTACCGGATATGATGGGAATCACTGAGCGCCCCAAGGTAAAAGGCGATCGCATTTTTCCTGTTGACCGCTTTGGAGTAAAAGTCATTTCTATGGCGTTCTTTGTAGAAGACAATGCACCAGTTATTTGGCGCGGACCGATGTTAGGTAAAATGCTGATGAACTTCTTTAGTGAAGTAGAATGGGGAGATCTGGATTATGTTCTTCTCGACCTGCCACCTGGTACTGGGGATGTTGCACTGGACGTTCATAAGATGCTTCCAAAATGTAAAGAAGTAATCGTTACAACACCTCATGCGACTGCAGCGTTTGTTGCTGCAAGAGCTGGAACGATGGCGATCAAAACAAATCATGAAGTTCTTGGAATTGTTGAGAACATGGCTTATTTCCAAAGCGGGTCCACTGGCGAAAAAGAATATGTTTTCGGCAAAGATGGAGGAAAGCGATTAGCGGAAGAATTAAACGTTCCTTTGCTTGGGCAGATTCCATTAGGACAGCCTGAAATAAAAGAAGATGATTTTGCCCCAAGTGTGTATGAGCAGACTCATCCGATCGGCGAGCATTATATCAATATGGCTAAGACCATCATTGAAAAAACAAAATAAAAAAGGCCTCTCTTGATTGAGAGGCTTTTATTGTGCGTTTGATTGTTCCTGTTCCTGCTGGCCGCCGCCAGATGCTTCTTTTTCTTTTTTCGAAATGGATTGATCGATTTCATCATGTGCTACTTTTTTCAGCATTTCTTGAATTTGAGCCTGAACAATCGGACTCTCAAATGTTTCAAGCATTACTTTTTTCATTTCTTTTCGGACAGGCTGAGTATCAACAAGTCCTAAAAGTTTTTGTGCCATTTGCGGATTTTGCATGATCTTCATCACTTCTGCCTGATATTGGGGATCTTTGATAAGATCCTTCATTAGCTTTTCGTGTTCTTTTCTCATGCTTTTTGCAAAAGCTACAGAGAACTTAGGGTCTTTAAAAAGTGTCTGCCAGAACTTCTGCCCTTTCTCAGAAAGAAGCTGCTGTTCGATCGTCTGTTTTACGACTTCTTGGTCAATCAGGATTTCCTGCTGAATTTCTTTATCGGATAATACTTCTTTTATAGCTTTTTTTCCTTCATCTGTTTTTAATAAGTCGACAAACATCTTCTTTGTCGTTTCATAATCCATCTGGGAACTTCCCTGGGCTTCATTTTGTGCACAGCCCGTAAGAGAGGCCAGAATGATACAAAAGAGGAAAGTGTATATTTTTTTCAAATGGTTTCCTCCTCCTTTCAAGTGGGCTATATATCATTAGGATTGATTTTTAGGATTTATTTATACTGGTTATTTAAAGGAAAACTGGCAATTTAAAAAAGACATTGGTACAATCGTAACGGAGCAAGTTAGAGGGGGAAAACAAGCGTGAAAATCAAAAGTTGGCTCTTTTTATTCGTAACCACACTTTTAATCGGAATTGTGAGTGCCATCACGGTCGGACTCATATTAAAATTTCCTGAGAACAGCACCATTTTTGAGCTGTTATTATACATTTTTGGACTGATCGGCTTTGGGGCCTTATTCAGTGTTTTTAGCCAGATGGGTTTCTTTGCCTATTTGACCGTTCACCGTTTTGGCTTAGGCATCTTTAAGAGCCATCGCCTTTGGAATGGTGTGCAGCTTGTTCTTATTGCTGTCGTACTGTTCGATTTATTTTATTTAAGATATACGTCCTTTCATAAAGAAGGCGACAGTATAGTGAACTATATAGTGATTCCACTTGCGATTTTAGTATATGGTTTGATCATCGCATATTTAAAAGTTAAACAAACATCTAACGTAGCATTTATCCCGACCCTCTTCTTTATTACAGTCGTAACCATCCTGGAATGGGTACCGGTGCTTAAAGAAAACAATGCTCTATCTCTTTGGATGGGATTCGTTCCGTTAATGCTATGTAATACGTATCAGATATTAATGCTGCACAGATTGCTGCAGAAGAACAACCAAAAAAAGCCCATTGCATCTTAAAATGCATGGGCTTTTTGCTTTTTATTAGTTCACTTCTTTACTGCTTGCTTCTGTATTCGCGATCATCTCACTTACACTTACCAGCTTAAAACCATCACCTTTTAATTTATCAATGATTTGCGGCAGGGCTTTATGTGTCTGTTTAACAGAATCAGATGCATGAAGCAGGATGATATCTCCTGCCTTCGTACCATCTGTTGCTGTAGTAACAATCTTGTCGACACCTGGGTTTTTCCAATCCTTCGTATCAATGCTCCAATGAACAACCGTATGATTCAAGTTTTCAGAAATATTAAGTACTCGCTCATCGAAATTCCCATTCGGCGGTCGAAGAAGGGAAGTCATCTTGCCCGAAACCTTCTTAATCTTCTCTTGAGCTAAAAGAATATCCCTCTTGATCTGTTTATCTTCCCACTCGGTATAGCTTTTATATTGATAACCAAGACTCGCGACCTCATGACCATCTTTCACGATTCGTTCAACAATATCAGGGTGTCGTTCAGCCCATGCAGCTGATAAGAAGAAGGTACAATTCTTTACCCCTTTTTCTTTTAAAATATCCAGGATCGGTGTAACCCGTTTGTCTCCCCAGCTGATGTCAAAGGTCAAGGAAACCTTATTCCCCTGATCTTCCCCTTTGTATATAGCTCGAGGACCATCCTTTGATGAGAATACAGATAGTTGCTGCTGTCCCACGAAAGCGAGGGAGGCAGCAAAAAATGCTGCAAACACAACAACCATGTATTGTTTTACTTTCTTACCGTTTATGACAAAGAAAAATTTCATTTGCTCTTTACCCCCTTGTCCATACTTCCTTACAAAATATTTATGACTGTCTGGACAAGATATGACGGATATTTAAGAAAAACCAAAAAATAATAACAGAGCTTTTTCGTGGCAATAATGATAAAAGAAAAGTAAAGCGGGGTGTTGTGTTTTGATCGGAATGATGCTGAACCATCAGGAACTTAATGAATTCGAATATGTACTAAAAAAAGAAATGGAAGAACTGATGTATGATCTAGAAGATCAAAGAATCGATGGAATCGTAAAATCGGTCCTTGAAGAAAGGTACCAAATCATTTATCGTTTATTCTGCCGGTTTGCAAAACCAGCCGATTGCAGAAGGTATTTAAGGCAAAAACAAAGTAACTAATTTTTTTGAGAAAAACTATTGACCATTACATATGCATGGTGGTATATTATTTCTTGTCGCTTTTACAGCGGCGTTACAAACAAATTAAGATTCATTAAAAAAAGCGGTTGACATCAGCTGTTAAACGGTGGTATCTTATAAAAGTCGCCAAAACGAGCGACAAGCTTTAAACAAACAAGTTCTTTGAAAACTGAACAAAAGCAAAGGTAAGGAATTAAGAATTAATTCCGTCAGT
>NZ_SGXL01000004.1 GCF_004216955.1 Fictibacillus sp. BK138 | reverse complement strand
GAGGTCACACCCGTTCCCATACCGAACACGGAAGTTAAGCTCTTCAGCGCCGATGGTAGTTGGGGGTCTCCCCCTGTTAGAGTAGGACGTCGCTGGGCTTTATCTCAAAACACTTCAAATTATATTATTCCACAGTAGCTCAGTGGTAGAGCTATCGGCTGTTAACCGATCGGTCGTAGGTTCGAGTCCTACCTGTGGAGCCATTACTTTTTGCTTCCATAGCTCAGCAGGTAGAGTGCTTCCATGGTAAGGAAGAGGTCACCGGTTCGAGCCCGGTTGGAAGCTCCATATCATAATAATATGGCCCGTTGGTCAAGCGGTTAAGACACCGCCCTTTCACGGCGGTAACACGGGTTCGAATCCCGTACGGGTCACCAACTTTTCTTTAACTGAACATAACTTTTGGAGGATTAGCTCAGCTGGGAGAGCACCTGCCTTACAAGCAGGGGGTCGGCGGTTCGATCCCGTCATCCTCCACCATTTATGCCGGTTTAGCTCAATTGGTAGAGCAACTGACTTGTAATCAGTAGGTTGGGGGTTCAAGTCCTCTAGCCGGCACCACAAATTTTACTAGCCAGTAAAATTTGTTGATAGAGATCTATGATCGTCTCTTTTTTTATGTGGAGGGGTAGCGAAGTGGCTAAACGCGGCGGACTGTAAATCCGCTCCCTCCGGGTTCGGCGGTTCGAATCCGTCCCCCTCCACCATCTTTGTATAAGATACCAAAAGATAGACTATAATGCTTTTATGCGCGGGTGTAGTTTAGTGGTAAAACAAGAGCCTTCCAAGCTCTGGTCGTGAGTTCGATTCTCATCACCCGCTCCATTTATTTCTTCGGGGCTTTAGCTCAGCTGGGAGAGCGCCTGCCTTGCACGCAGGAGGTCAGCGGTTCGATCCCGCTAAGCTCCACCAATACATAACAATTGATATCAGGCGATGGCCTGATTTTTTTATATATAAAAAGGTTAGAAGGTGGGATATATCCATCTTCTTTTTCATTTCTATGAAGGATATAGCGAAAAGTCTATAAGCGAAGAATTAAAGCGAACACTGCTTACGTTTTGATCCTCACTCACCAGCCCATATTCCGATCTATTTCTTATAAATATGTATCTAACCATCGAAAGCGCTTTCTTTTTAGTATATCTATGCAAAATTTTGTTCAGTTGAACCATGAAATCCCTTACAGATACAATAGTAATAGGAATTCGTTAGTTTTTTGTTTTTCATAAGGGAGGAAAAAGAAATGTTAAAAGATATATCAGTGATCGGAGTACCGATGGATTTAGGGCAAATGCGACGCGGTGTAGATATGGGACCGAGTGCTATTCGATATGCAGGAATTATTGAGCGTTTAGAAAACCTTAACTATCAGGTTGAGGATTTAGGTGATATAGAAATTGCTCGTCCAGAAAAACAAAGTATTGAAAACGAAGGAAATCTTAAAAACTTGAACGGTGTTTTAGAAGCGAGTGAAAAGCTTTCTGAGTCTGTTTCCAGCGTGATTAAGAACAAAAAGTTCCCGTTAGTCTTAGGTGGAGATCACAGTATTGCGATCGGAACGTTAGCAGGGGTATCAAAACACTATAATAATCTTGGAGTCATCTGGTATGATGCGCATGGTGATCTGAATACCGCTGATACATCTCCAAGCGGTAACATTCACGGCATGCCTTTAGCTGCATCGATTGGTATTGGCCATGGGACGCTAACTAATATAAGCGGCTATACACCTAAAGTGAAGCCGGAAAACATTGTTATCATTGGAGCGCGCTCACTGGATGAAGGTGAGAGAGAGCTAATAAAAGAAAAAGGCATTAAAGTCTACACGATGCATGAAGTGGATCGGCTTGGTATGACAAAAGTTATGGAAGAGACGATTGAGTATCTGAAACATACTGATGGCGTTCACCTTAGTCTTGATCTTGATGGATTAGACCCGCACGACGCTCCGGGTGTTGGTACACCAGTACTAGGGGGAATCAGCTATAGGGAGAGTCATCTGGCGATGGAGATGCTTGCAGAAGCAGAAATTATTACTTCGGCAGAGTTTGTAGAAGTAAACCCAATTCTTGATGAGAAGAACAAAACAGCAACAGTAGCTGTGGCATTAATGGGGTCTTTGTTCGGAGAAAAACTTTTATAAAATGGTTCAAACAAAAACAGTTGCCTCTCTACGGAAGCAACTGTTCTTTTTCATTTATGCGTTGATATTGATTTAGCAGCTGGTCTATTTCTTGAGAAAGTTCAACAACTTCTTCTGCAATTAAGGGAAGATGTTTCGAAAGCTCATTCATTTGCTGTCTGGAGTGTTCGATTTGTTCAATCAATACATCTCTATGCATACAAACAACCCCTCTCTTCACTCGATTAAAGTATTTTATATGATTAATATTCCCAGGGCTTATTAGTTTGAAACACCGAAACTAGAAAAATATACCTTTTTATTTCGTCAAATTCTGCAACATGATAAAATAAAAAAATAATGATAATCGTTGAAACTTATGGCAAGCTGGTACGTAAATAAAATCCGAGTGGTGATAATAGATGGACGCCTTAGTAGCGAATATGGTTGCCCAAGTCAAAAAAGGGGACCAGGAAGCGTTTGAAGGCATTGTAGACCTTTTTAAAGATAAAATATACCGGCATTGTTACCGGATGGTCGGCAATGGACACGAAGCAGAAGATTTAGCACAAGAAACTTTTTTAAGAGCTTACCGTAATATAAGTAAATACAATAACGAGTTTAAATTTTCAACTTGGATTTTCAGGATTGCCACAAACCTATGCATCGACAGGTTAAGAAAGAAAAAACCTGATTACTATCTAGATGCTGAAGTACCTGGCACTGACGGAGCTACGATGTATAGCCAGCTCTCATCTGAAGAACCACTGCCTGAACAGGTAGTAACGGAAAATGAACGATGGAATGAACTGCAAGAAGAGATTATGAAGCTCCCGGAAAAGTATAGGACAGCAATTGTTCTAAAATATGTAGAAGATTTATCACTGGAAGAAATCAGCCACATTATGGACATACCCGTCCCAACTGTAAAAACTCGTATACATCGAGGCAGAGAAGCGCTGAAGAAAGTATTTCAAATGGTAGTAAAAACGAGGTGAAGAAAAAATGCAGTGTGAAGCTTCTGTATTTGATGAATTGATGAACAAAGTACTCGATGGTGAAGCGACGAAGGAAGAAGAGCGTGTTTTTCATGCTCATCTGGAAGAATGTGAATCATGTAAAGAAGAATACGAGATGCTTTTAGAAACTCTAAAAGAATTACAGTTACAGAACCATAATATAAAGGCTCCTGAAGGGTTTACTCAGGCTGTTATGGCAAAGCTGCCTAAAGAAAAGCAACAGATGAAATGGAAACGGTGGATGCAGCGCCACCCTGCTTTAACTGCCGCAGCGATCTTTATGTTCTTTATGGCGGCATCCGTTTTCACAAGCTATAATCAACAGGATTTAGCTGTTGTAAAAGGAGAAGGCAACCTTCAGATCAAAAAGGCTGAAAGAGTGGTCGTTGTCCCAGCGGGAGAAACGATAAAAGGTGACCTTGTCGTTGAGAATGCAGACGTCCGCATTGAAGGAAGAGTAGAGGGCGATGTAACCGTTATAAAAGGGAACCAATATCTTGCATCAGCAGGTGAGGTAACAGGCCACAGTCAGGAAATCGGCCAGGTTGTCGAATGGGTATGGTATAAGTTAAAATCATTGGTTAGTACAAAAGAAGAAACGATGCAAAATAATGATAAGAGCCGTTTAGAGACGGCTTTTTTTGTTGGTTAGAAAAAAGATGCAGGGTATCCACGGTGCAAAGTTTGTCAGGGATTGTCGTCTCGTGGTTATTTTTTAATTAACGTGCGATTATTTCATTTAACGTGCGAAAAAACTCACCTAACGTGGGATTAATCCGGTTTACCGTGCGAATGTTAGCTTCAATACCTATGGTGGTATCAAGCAAAAGACAGTTTCAACGGCCTCACCAACAGGACTAGCCCCAATTTTCCTTAAACTTGAGCCTATCATGCTCAGTTTTCTTTGAAATGAGGTATGCTATAATAAATAAGTTAAATCTATTATGAAACTTCAACTTGGAGCACATACCGAGTTGGGAGGGAAGTTATGTTACCAATCGCAGATTTTAATATTTTTAATTACCTTACACAAATAATTGATATTTTATTGGTGACGTATGTCATCTATAAATTGATCATGATTATCCGGGGAACGAAAGCTGTTCAATTATTAAAAGGGATAAGTGTGATCATCGTAGTTTGGTTCCTGAGCAGCTCGTTCGATCTTCGGACGATGTCTTGGCTGATGGATAAAGTCATTACATATGGTTTGCTAGCCATTATTATCATCTTCCAGCCAGAGTTGAGAAGGGCGCTGGAACAGCTTGGCCGTGGCAGGTTCTTTTCAAGAACAGGAATTCCTGAGGAAGAAGAAACTGAGAAAACGATAGCAGCTATTGTGAAGTCTACTAACTATATGTCTAAACGCCGTATCGGAGCGATCATCTCTATTGAAAGAGAAACAGGATTGAGTGAATACGTAGAGACGGGCATTCCGATTCAAGCGCATTTAACGTCCGAGCTGTTAACGAATATTTTTGTGCCGAATACACCGCTACATGATGGAGCTGTCATTATAAAACAAAGCCAGGTTTTTGCGGCTGGCTGTTACTTGCCGCTTACTGAAAGTCCGTTTGTTTCGAAAGAGCTTGGGACTAGACACCGGGCTGCATTAGGGATCAGTGAAGTGACAGATGCTATAACCGTTATTGTTTCTGAGGAGACAGGTACGATCTCTCTTACAAAAAACGGGGAAATCTATCGGAATCTGGACGAAGAGTCTTTAAGAAATTTGTTAAATGCAGAATTGATTATTGCGAATAAGTCCACTTCCTCAACTCGCTGGAATTGGAGGGGAAAGAAAAATGGACAAACTCCTTAATAGTTCATGGTTTGTTAAAATCATTGCTTTCCTCCTTGCTTTAATGATGTATACCATCGTAACAATGGAAACGCAGGAAGAAGCAGCTAACCGTTCGATTTTTTCAAAAATGTATACGGAAAGCGAGACCATTCAGGACGTTGAAATCACACCTTACTTTGATGAAAAACAATATGTTCTAACCGATTTGCCTTCTTCGGTAGATATTACTTTGACAGGCTCAAGCCGTTTAATTACGAAAGCCACAAAAGTAGATAAAGAAGTCGAAGCATATATCGATCTCACAAATGAGGAACCGGGTAATAAACGAGTTAAAGTAGATGTGCGGGGTTTGCCGGAGGGCGTAAAGGCGAAGGTGAAGCCTGAATACGTTGACGTCATCCTTCATAAGAAAGTTACGAAAGAGATGCCGGTTAACGTTGATCTAAAAAATACAAGAAAGCTTCCAGAGGGCTATACTGCTGGGGATGTTGAATTCTCTCCAAAGTCAGTCAAAGTAACTGGTCCAGAAGGAATGATCAACCAGATTTCATTTATTACGGGATTCGTAGATGTAGGCGATGCCGATGAGACGATACAGACCAAAGTGCCTTTACGTGCATACAATCAACAAGGAGACCTTATTGATGTACAGGTTACTCCCGAAACGGCTGAGGTATCTGTACCAATAAAAAAACCTAAAAAAACAGTGCCGATCTCAATCCGTACAAGTGGTGAGCTGGAAGAAGGTCTCTCACTTGCGTCTATAACTTCTGATCCAAATGAGATAACGCTGACAGGTACAACGACTTCTTTAGATAAATATGATTCATTTAAAGAGATTTCTATAGATCTGAACAAGATCAAAAAAGATACAACAATCACAGTAGATGTTCCTGTACCAGATGGAATTGAATCTGTATCGGTTAAAGAGGTAACTGTTTCGGTTGACGTTGAAGACAAAGAGGTTACACGAACATTTAAAGATGTTCCATTAACTTTGCTTGGTACGACCGACGAGAAAAAAGCGACTATCCTAGACCCAGAAGATGGGACCGTGGATGTGACGGTGAAAGGCAAGAAGAGTACACTTGATTCGCTCCAAAAATCAGATCTCGAAGGTATTTTAGATGTAAGCCAGCTTGAAGAAGGAACGCACGAAGTAAAGATAGATTGGAAAAATCCTGCTGATATTGATCTGACAGATACAGTTCAAGAAGCCAGTGTGGAAATTCAAACAGAAACTAGCAGTCAATAGATGAAGGAGAGAGCAATAATGGGAAAATATTTTGGTACCGACGGAGTAAGAGGAGTTGCAAATACAGAGCTAACGCCTGAACTTGCGTTTAAATTAGGGCGTTTTGGAGGATATGTTCTAACAAAAGATACAGATAAACCAAAGATCTTGATCGGCCGTGATACACGAATTTCAGGACAAATGCTGGAAGGCGCTCTTATCGCTGGCCTTTTATCCATCGGTGCAGAAGTCATGCGCTTAGGTGTTATTTCAACACCTGGGGTTGCTTTTATTACAAAAGCATTGGGTGCACAAGCAGGAATCATGATCTCTGCTTCTCATAATCCAGTTGCGGATAATGGGATCAAATTCTTTGGGGCAGATGGTTTCAAGCTGCTGGATGAGCAAGAAGCGGAGATTGAAGCACTTCTAGATAAAGATACAGATGAACTGCCTCGTCCGGTAGGAGGAGACTTGGGTTCTGTCAGCGATTATTTCGAAGGCGGACAGAAGTACATGCAATATCTGAAACAAACAATTCCTGGAGACTTCTCAGGACTGCATATCGCACTAGACTGTGCTCACGGTGCTACATCCTCACATGCACCACACTTATTTGCTGATCTGGAAGCAGATATTTCAACGATGGGAACTAGCCCGAACGGCTTAAACATCAACGAAGGTGTTGGGAGTACACATCCAGAAAAGCTTGCTGAGCTTGTAAAAGAAAAAGGCTGTGACATGGGATTAGCGTTTGATGGAGACGGAGACCGTTTGATCGCGATCGATGAAAAAGGGAACATTGTCGATGGTGACCAAATTATGTTCATCTGTGCGAAGCATCTTAAAGACCAAGGACGTCTGAAGCAGGATACGGTTGTTTCCACAGTAATGAGTAACCTTGGATTCTATAAGGCAGTTGAAGCGACCGGTATGAAATCTGCTCAAACAGCTGTTGGTGATCGTTACGTAATGGAAGAGATGCGTAAGAACGATTTCAATCTTGGTGGCGAGCAGTCCGGCCATATTATTTTCTTGGATTATACAACGACAGGTGATGGACTTCTTTCCGGAATCCAGCTTGCATCCATTTTAAAAGCAACTGGAAAACCATTATCAGAACTTGCAGGAGAGATGAAGAAATTCCCTCAGCTTTTGATCAATGTTAAAGTAGCAGATAAATCTAAGCTGAACGGAAACGAAGCGATCAAATCGTCTATCGATCAAGTGGAAACAGAACTCGAAGGAAACGGCCGAGTGCTTGTTCGTCCTTCAGGAACAGAACCGCTTGTTCGCGTTATGGTAGAAGCACCAACAGAAGAGCTTTGCCAGAAGCATGCAGAAACAATCGTAGAAGTTGTTAAAAAAGAGTTAGTATAAAAAGGAAGACCTTTATCCGACATAAAATGAAAAAGGGCACGAAACATATGCATATGCGGCTCACACAAAGGGCAGCTTATGCATATTTTTTTATTATGGAACTTTATGTTTCAACTTTTTCTTAATTAGGGAAAGAATAATAATTGACGGTTCTGAAAAACCCGTGTATGATTATTTTTGTTTACTTCAATAAAAGGAAGGAGTTTACAGTTAATCATTCATCCAAAAAGCGCCTGAACTGCTGATCGGAAAAAAGCAGTTGACGAGGAAGAGGTTCATCGATATTTCGGCGGATGCCTCTCGGAACATTCACTTCCGTAAGCTTTTGTTCAAACCAGGCAAGGTGACTTCCTGTACAAAGACGAAAGCAAGTGAAACCAAAATAAAAATAGAAAACATAGGTGGGGTTGTGAGCCCCGCTCACGGCCCTCTTATGTAAGCCGTCAGCAGAGTGTGATGGCTTAAGGAGGACGTTTATTTATGTGTGGAATCGTAGGTTATATTGGAAATAATGATGCAAAAGAAATCTTATTGCGTGGTCTTGAGAAATTAGAGTACCGCGGATATGACTCAGCAGGAATCGCCGTACTTAACGAAGACGGAGTTCATGTATTCAAGGAAAAAGGCCGTATTGCTAACTTGCGTGAGAGTATTGATCTAGGTGTTGCAGCATCTGTAGGGATCGGACATACACGCTGGGCAACTCACGGTGTTCCAAGTAAAGTGAATTCACATCCACACCAAAGTTCAACAGAGCGTTTTACACTTGTGCACAACGGTGTAATCGAGAACTATGAACAGGTGAAGAAGCAATACATTTCAGGTGTAGAATTATTGTCTGAAACAGATACAGAAGTAATCGTTCAGCTAGTAGAGCACTTTGTAAAAGAAGGCATGGAAGTGGAAGAAGCATTCCGCCGTACATTGTCTGAACTTAAAGGTTCTTATGCGATCGGTTTAATCGACAATGAAAACCCTGAAACCATCTATGTTGGTAAAAACAAAAGCCCATTATTAGTGGGTAAAGGTGAAGGCTTCAACGTTATTGCAAGTGATGCAATGGCTATGCTTTCTCAAACAGATCAATACGTTGAATTAATGGATAAAGAAATCGTAATCGTGACTCGTGACAGCTATACAATCAAGACGCTGGATGGTGAAGTTGTAGAACGTGCACCTTACACAGCAGAACTAGATGCAAGCGACATCGAAAAAGGCACGTACCCTCATTTCATGTTAAAAGAAATTGATGAACAGCCTTTCGTAATGCGTAACATCATTAATCAGTACCAGAACGAAAATGGCGACCTTAAGTTAGATGACGATATCCGTGCTGCAATGAAAGGCGCAGACCGTGTATACATCATTGCTTGCGGAACGAGTTACCATGCAGGTCTTGTTGGTAAGCAACTGATCGAGAATATTGCAAACATTCCAGTTGAATCACATATCGCAAGTGAGTTTGTTTACAACATGCCGCTTTTATCTGAAAAGCCATTGTTCATCTTTATCTCACAATCCGGTGAGACTGCAGACAGCCGTGCCGTATTAGTTGAGATCAAGAAGTTAGGTCACAAAGCATTAACGATCACAAACGTTCCGGGATCTACCCTTTCTCGTGAAGCAGACTACACGCTTAACTTGTATGCTGGTCCTGAGATCGCTGTTGCTTCTACAAAAGCTTATACTGCACAAATCGCTGTTCTTGCTATCTTAGCTGTTGATTCTGCTCGTGCTAAAGGCATCGAGTTAGACTTCAACCCGCTTCAGGAGCTTGCGATCGTAGCAAACGCTATGGAAGTTTTATGTGATCAAAAAGAAGAGATGGAACAGATTGCTCGTGAGTTCCTCGCTGTAACGCGCAACGCATTCTTCATCGGCCGTGCTGCTGACTTCTACGTATGTTTAGAAGCTGCACTTAAGCTTAAAGAAATTTCTTATATCCAAGCAGAAGGATTTGCTGGAGGAGAACTTAAGCACGGTACGATCGCGTTAATCGAAGACGGTACGCCAGTTATTGCTCTAGCTACACAAGAGCATGTTAACTTAAGCATCCGCGGTAACGTAAAAGAAGTAGCGGCACGCGGAGCATACACATGCGTGATCTCTATGGATGGAATGCAAGAAGAAGGCGATCGCATCGTTCTTCCGAAGATCCACCCATACTTGACTCCGCTTGTATCTGTACTACCAATGCAGCTGATCTCTTACTACGCAGCGCTTCACCGTGACTGTGATGTAGATAAGCCGCGTAACCTTGCAAAGTCAGTAACAGTAGAATAAATTTTAAAAACTACAGAAAAAACCACCTCCCGATGGAGGTGGTTTTTATTTTTGTGCTTCTTCATTCTTCTCAAGGTCTTTTATAAGCTTTTTCATCTCATCAATCTCTTTACGCTGTGCCTTAATGATTTTATCAGCAAGCTCCTGAACTCTTGGATCTGAAATGTTAGCACGTTCACTCGTTAAAATGGCGATAGAATGATGCGGAATCATAGCTTTCATCCAGCTCGTATCGTCTACGGTCGCCTGACTGCGAACCAGCCAGAGAGAAGCGGCAAATATAAGAGCACTGCTTCCTAGGATCACGATATTCTTTCGACGGTCTGTATACATCTTTCGCATGAATAACAGCATGACAATCGCCATGACAGACCCCATGATCAGAGCCATATAGAGCCGTGTTTCGCTATAAAAGACGTGATTTAATTGAAAGACATTTAAGTACATAAGTCCAAACATAATGATGGTTGAAGTAACAATCATAACCACAAATTTCGTATAATTTTTCAATGTAAGCCCTCCTTTAGTCTCCAAATATAATGTAACCGAAGAAACGTTAACTCAAACATCCCCTTACTTTTGATCGATAAATAAAGCTACTGCCAAGGTTTCTATTCATTAAAGCAGTGGTAATGAAAGAGTAGAAGCCATTAATTGGGAGGTGTTGATATGCGAGTAGCTGTAATCGGTACTTCTGAAGCAGTAGGAGAATTGGTTATTAAAGAACTGAAAGAAAAAGACCATCAGCCTGTTGCAATTATCAAAGAAAAGAATCGAAAGCCGGACATGGAAAAGCTGGGTGCATCAGACGTAGTCATTGACGAAGGAAATCGATTAGAAAAGGCATTTTCCGCTTGTGATGCAGTGATCTATATCGCCGGATCCAGTCCAAGAGCAGGTGAAAGTAAAAGTGTATTAGTTGATCATGAAGAAGTAATCGATTCAATGACAGAAGCTAAGAGACAAGGGATCGAACGGTTTGTTCTCATGAGTGCCATTCGAGCAAATGAAAAAGACAACAATGGAACAACTCGAATAGGAGATAAACATAAGCCGGATGAGCAGTTAAAACAAGAAGGATTTGTCTTCACTATTATTCGACCAGGTCATTTAACGGATAAGCCAGGCAAAGGAATGATTCGTATGGGAAAATCCCTGGATATAGATAGCGAAATTTCAAAAGAAGATGTTGCTTCTGTTTTAGTAGAGAGTTTAAATAATGAAAGTGCTTTTAATAAAATCTTTGATGTGACCTCAGGAAACGTTCCAATACATGAAGCATTTAATCATTAAGATCTCAGAAAGGATGATTGTGTGGACATTACCGCATATCTCGTAATAGGGCTTATCGTTTTTATCGCATTAGTTATCGTCGTACCTGTTGTCTTTTTTATTTATTTATATTTTAAAGATGACCGTCAGAAGCAGCATGCCATACTGCGGAACTTTCCTATCCTCGGCAATGTCAGATATCTCACCGAAAAAATAGGACCAGAGCTGAGACAGTATCTCTTTAATAATGATAATGAAGGAAAACCATTTTCTCGAAAACAGTACCAAGACGTTGTTAAAGCAGGCAAATATAAAGAGCGGTTAATCGGGTTTGGTTCAGATCATGATTTTGAAGCAGAAGGTTTCTATATTCGTAATACATTATTTCCAAAACAGCGAGATGAATTAAAAGTAGATAACACAGAAAAGGTAAAAACGAAAACGTATAAAATAGATAAAGATGGTCTTTTTACACGAAAAGAGCATCATGAAGAAAAGCTTGTTGATCCTTATTTATTAAGAGATGAAGATGCAGTGGTGATCGGCGGGCAAACATGTCGCACTCCATTTCGAGTAAAAGGTCTAGTAGGACAGTCTGGGATGAGCTTCGGTGCATTAGGTGAAAATGCGATTACCGCATTATCGAGAGGATTGGGTCTTGCAAAAGGAACATGGATGAATACGGGTGAAGGCGGATTGTCGGATTATCATTTAGCAGGCAATCCCGATATTATCATGCAGATTGGACCAGACCTGTTCGGAGTCAGAAAACCGAGTGGCGAATTCTCATGGGAAGAATTCAAAAAAAAGAGTGAGATGGATCAGATAAAAGCTTTTGAATTGAAACTGGCACAAGGTGCAAAAACGAGGGGCGGACATGTTGAAGGCGAAAAGGTAACAGAAGAAATTGCAAAAATACGCCTTGTTGAACAAGGGAAAACAATTAACAGTCCAAACCGCTTTTATGAATTTGATAATCCATCAACCATGTTCGATTTTATAGAAAAATTAAGAGATGTTGGCGGTAAACCAGTGGGTATCAAAATTGTAGTCGGAGACCTTGATGCACTTGAAGATATGGTCGCCACAATGAAAGAAAGCGGGAAAGGACCTGACTTCATAACCATTGACGGTGGAGAAGGAGGCACGGGTGCTACTTATCAGGAGCTAGCGGATGCTGTAGGATTGCCGATTCAGGCAGCATTGCCTGTAATGGACGAGATACTTATGAAATATGGCGTCAGGGACAGAGTGAAGCTGATCGCATCAGGAAAATTGATCACCCCTGACAAAGTAGCGATCGCTCTTGCTATGGGAGCAGATCTGGTGAATATCGCCCGCGGATTCATGATAAGCGTAGGATGTATTATGGCACAGGTATGTCATACAAACCAGTGTCCTGTTGGAGTTGCGACGACAAGCAAAAAACTTCAAGAAGGACTCATTGTGGAAGAAAAACACTATAGGGTTGCTAACTATGTAATCTCGTTAAGAGAAGGTCTTTTTAATTTGGCTGCAGCTGCTGGCCTGGACTCACCCACCCAATTTAAAAGAAAACATATTGTGCATAAAGACGACCTAGGACGAATATCGCCGGTAGAAGAAATTATACATGCAGCAGTGAAAGCACAGCATCATAAATAAAAGTATAGCAAAACCAAAAAAACTCATCTGCTTAAAGATGAGTTTTTTTTCTTACATTCTTTGATCATTGGACAGTTTATGTAACTCTTTTGGCAGCTGCCCCAACAAAATCATCCGGTACATACGAAAATCTGCCCTCAAAGACCAGAAGGGATGTCCAAATGTAGCAGGCTTGTTTCCTTCAATAAAAAAGTGACTGAACCAAGCAATGCCGTAAGCTACGACAGGAGCTAATAAGAGAAACCACAGACTTTTCCAGATCGCAAGAATAATAAAAATAAAGACAAATGAAGTGCCTACAAAATGCCATGCTCTAGTAGATGGTTTGCTATGTTGTGAAAGATAAAATGGCCAAAATTCTTCGTAATTCCTAAACTCCATACTAACACCTCCTATAAAGGTTTACTATTCTCTTATCCCAGCACTGAATCCTTTTTATTAAGAGGGAAATTCAGCTTCTTTGAGGAAGACTATAAAAAGATGAGAAAAAAGTTTTGACTCTGTGGTGCACAACACGGTTTATGATGGAGTTGCAGGTGGTGAATAACGGATGTACAGAGTAAGTGAGTTCTCAAAGATGACAGGTTTGAGCAAGGAAACATTAAGATATTATGCAGAGGTTAAACTCCTCGAGCCTGCTTATACTGATCCAAAGAATAATTACCGGTATTACGATAATGGCTCTTATTTAATCGCAATGATTTTAGTAAGTTTACGAAAATTCAACTTTACGATTCAAGAAATGATTACTGTTATTGAAGATGAATCATTTGAGAACCTGGAGAACATACTTAATCAAAAAAAGCGGGACATACAGAAAAAAATAGAGGAATTGCACGGCACAATAGATGAGATCGACCAGTTTTTAAAATGGGGAAATGAGGAGGAAGAATGATGTTAATATGGAATAAAGAGAGGGTAATTTCGGTAAATATTGAAAACGTGTGGAACCTATTTTCTGATGAAAATTTACAGCGCATCATGCCAAACGTTGTAGAACATACACCAATCGAAAAGAAAGAAGGGATAGTGGGTTCGACGTATCGCCAATCTTATAAAGAGGGGCGAAGAGTAGAAACCTATATTGTTGAGACCCTAGGGTATGAGAATACAGAATTCAAAAAACACTTGCATATAGGGTTTACGCTAGGAAAGGCCTTCGAGATTGAAACAGCCTTTACATTAATAAAAATTGATGAAACAAACACACGCTTTATATATTCGGGACACAATAAAGGCATCAATTTCTTGGGCAAAGTCATGCTTAAGATCGCAGGTGATAAAAATAACAATAAAGTTGTTCAAGATTTTATGGATAGAGTGGAAGAAGAAGCGATGGAAGAAACAGCTTCTGTTTAAAACTCAAGATGAGTCTGATTTGTGCATGCATAACATGATGTTTTATTTTCCATCCTAAAAGGTAGAGTTAAAGGAGTGTAAATTAAAGGAGTGGATGGAATGGATAAAGAGCAACTAAAACAAGAAATATTAAATGTATTAGAAAAAAGACAAACCGGAGTGCTTGCGAGCGTGAAACAGAATAAGCCGCACTCCAGATATATGACCTTCTATCATGATGAACTAACCTTTTATACACCGACTAGTATAGAGACACATAAAGCAGAAGAAATCCAGGAAAATCCTAATGTTCACCTTTTGGTTGGATATGAAGGCGAAGGCTATGGCGATCCATATCTAGAAGTAGAAGGTACAGCAACCATTCAAGATGATCAAGGATTGAAAGAGAAGTTTTGGTCTGAGCAGATGTCACATTATTTTGATGGACCAAACGACCCAAACTACATCCTGCTAAAAATTAAACCAAGTCTAATCAGATTGATGAACAGTGAAGAAAATTCACCGCTAACATTAGAATTATAAAAATTAAAAAAAGGCCTCTCTTTTGAATAAAAGAGGGGTCTTTGTTCGTCTAATAGTAATAATCAGATTTAATTTTCCTATAATTGTAAAAAATGATAAAATAAATAGACCGAACATTCTTTAAATTAAGAGGGGGCTTTTAAATGAAGAGGTTATGGACGGCTATAGGGCTATTAGTATTATTAATCGGATGCTCTGAAAAAGAAACAGATAAAGAGCCTAAGTTTACGGTGAAAGATGCGATTAAAAAGAATCATGTTGTGATTCAAAATCTGTCTGATAATGAAAAAGAATTATTTTTAGGTGCTACAAAAGCCGAACACCTTACGCCAATGTTTTCATTTTTAGAAGATGTAGAGGCAAATAAAGAAAGCACACTGGAAATAACGATCTTCCCTAAAACAGGTGGGCCGGTGACTAGTAAAGTACATTTTATTAGTGAAGAAAAAACAGTGTTTACAAATAATTATGCTGGTTATGGAATGCCTAAGGGTGAAATTGAATGTCTGAACGTTTGGGGTTCTAATCAAAACTTTATGCTGAATGGCTGTAAAGGAGAGCCATCCACGGTTTTTGTTATACCATACAGCAATAGAGAATATTTATTGGCGAAGAATGAATATAAAAAGATGAATAAAAAATAGGAGGGTGTTATGCCATACATAGTAAAAGATAGTTTGCTTTCATTAATCTTATCGGTCATCGGCATTATTCTCTTAGGTTCTGTTCCGTTTATGTTTACAGGCATGGCATTTAATACGGGCAGCTATGTGGATGGGATTGGAAAACTATTTCAAGAGATGATGAAGCCATCGGAGATCATGTATTTTACCGGAAGCGGCGTCTACCCGCTCTTTCCAGAAATCTGGGGCATCATCGGATATTCATTAACCATTCTATTTTCTGCGTTTTTTATCGCTATTATCTTAGCGCTAATATTTTCTCTTGTGATTTTTTCGCTTCCTGCACGATTAAAGGATAAGATTCGTGTATTTTCGTTTATGTTCGAATCGATACCTGATGTTCTGATTGCAATAGGGATGCAGTTTTTTATTATTTGGTTTTTTAAGAAAACGAATATTCTGTTGTTTCAAATTGTTTCTCTGTATGACCAGAAAACTTATTTTGTACCGATCTTTTGTTTAACGGTATTGCCCACACTGCTTATTCTAAGGATATTGCTTCTTAATATGGAAGAAGAATTTAACAAACAATACATCGATACAGCTAAGGGTAAAGGGATAGGCAGATTCCGTATTCTTTGGAGGCACGTACTTCCAAACACACTGCTGAGTGTTTTTCACCAATCTCGCAATATTCTCTGGTTTATGCTATCTAATCTATTAATGGTTGAATATTTGTTTAATATCTATGGAGTTACAACACTGGTAAGAGAAATGGGAAACCCGGCTATCTTTACCATTTCTATGCTTCTATTATTTTTACCCATGTTTCTATTCTTTACGGCTCTGAGAATTTTTACGTATAAGTGGGTGGGTGAAAAATGATAAAAGTCATTTGGAAAGACCCCTTTTTTCTTGTAGGATTTTTATTCATTTTTGCTTTGATCAGTTTCAGTTTTTATCATTATTATGTGATGGATAATGAAATCTATGAAAATCAGATTATCTATGAAGGAATCACACCTGTTGATAGAGCTCCATTCGAACCATCTAGCAAGTATTGGTTCGGCAGCGACCGTATGGGAGCGGATTTATTCTATCAGATTATTTCAGGCGCAAAATATACGTTAGGGATAGCCTTTGTGGCTAGTTTGTTAAGGATATTTCTATCTTTCTTAGGTGGAGTCCTGTTAATGAGTGCCGGTAAGATTCTACCCGTCATTAAAGGATTAGGACAATCCTTCTATTATATACCGTCGGCTCTTTTAATCTTTTTTATAGTAGGACCTATTATTTCAATTGAACAAATCACATTTTGGGAAAAAGCCATTTTTCAGATTATGCTGATCGTTCTAATTGCTGTTCCTAATACGGCCATATTGATAAAAGAAGAAATAAACCTAATCAAGAAAAATGAATTTATTACGAGTGCCAAGTTAATGGGAGGTAACAGGTTCCGAATCTTGTTTAAACACATCATGCCTCATCTATGGCCAAAGCTTGTTCTTATGTATGTCCAGCAGGTGATCGCTGTCTTATTATTGCTTGCCCATCTTGGCATTTTAGGAGTTTTCTTTGGAGGAACGATCTATAGGGAATATGGGATGGAATTTTTGATTCCGGCTTCCGTTTCAAACGAATGGTCGGGCTTGTTAGGAGGTTATTATGCTCAGTTGAGACTTGCACCATGGCTTGTATTCTTTCCGGTATTAAGTTTTGCAGCTGTAATCATGGCATTTAACTTTATGGCGGAGGGAATCAAGCGAAGCAGCGATCAATTGCCAGGCAGGAAAAAAGGGAAGAAGAGAGAAAAAGGTAATGAGGAATCTGTCTCAGGCGAATCCTTTGTATTTTTAACAGAGCGGAAAACAGGATAAATAAAAAAGGCAAGAGCTAAAACTCTTGCCTCTGGCTGTTTCTATCTCAACGTCGCACCGATGATGATGAGAAGGATAAAAAGCACTACAATCAAAGCGAACACTCCGCCGCCACCGCCGTACCCATATCCGCTATAACCATAACCGCCACATGGGGAGCAGCAACCGTATCCGTATCCAGGGTAACCCCAGTTACGTTGTTGTTGTCTCTTTCCAAACATGCTGTAATTCCTCCTTCTTTCTTGTGCCTTATGCTTTCATCTATAGTGTATGTCCCAGGAGAAGGAGTGACAGGGACAATACCCTAAATAAAATCAAAAAGTTTTGAAATTAAAGGAGGACAATCATGAGTGAAGTGCTGACACAATACAAAAATTTTACGAATTGGCTTCAACAGCTTAAACGAATGCCAGAGGAATATTGGCTGATGCCTATTAAAGATGGGAAATGGTCTGTTGGAGAAATTGTTGCTCATCTTAAGGCATGGGATGTTTTTGTATGGGATGAGAGAGTTGCCTATTTTGTAAGTGGATCTGAAATTCCGGTAAAAAAAGTAGATGTTGAAGAAATCAACAGCAATGCTGCAAATGAAGCCAAATCCGGTATATCTAAAAATCAGCTTCTAGACGAAGTGATTGAATGCCGCCAAGTGGTTGCGAAAAAGTTAGGAGAAGTTCCGAGTACTGTTTGGCAGGAAAGAATAGAAATGGGTTCGAAAATGATTACATTATGTGAATATATTAGCGGTCTGGTGGAACATGATGAACATCATAGAACTCAAATCGAAGAATTCCTTGCAGAGAAGGGCATTAGCATATTAAAACAGGAAGTGTAGACCGATAGGAAATAAAGTCGAATTTCCCCGGAAATTATTTCAGGAAATAATTGAAACTTTGAAAAGAGCTTCTATCAAGACAGAAGTTCTTTTTTTCGTTACCATATAATAAAACGTTCTTTTCTATTTTCATCGTTTGCAAGTTGATTGGAGCGCAAGGTTGCCGACTCCTCGAAAATGGAAAATCACATTTTCTTCGTGCGATGTAAAGCTACCGAGGCCTTCCTTGTCCTACTGGACGAGCGGTCAGGTGGAGACTCCTAATGGCGCAAAGCGGCAGGAGGCTCACCGCACGCCCCGTGGAAAGCGAGCAGCCTGGAGCGGAAATCAACTAACTTTCAAGAGCAACAATGAATATGAAAACAGCCAAATAAAAAAACAAAGAGGGCACATGGATACAATTACGCATACTTTATTTGGATTAACCCTTTATGGCGCGGCAAATAAATCAAATATGGATAAGTCACATAAAAGAGCGCTCTTGTTAACTACAGTTGTAGGCAGTCAAATACCGGATATTGACGTGGTGGTCAATCTGACCGAAACAGGGCGAATCATGCAGCAGATGTGGCATAGAGGCTTAACACACTCATTTTTTCTAATACCCATCTGGGGATTAGTGTTTTACTATCTAAGCCGTCTTTTATTTAAAGTAAAAGACAAGCGGATTTTTTATTGGGCGCTTCTAGCTGTTTTCATACATGATACGAGCGACCTTTTCAATACATGGGGAACGGGATATATTGAGCCATTCTCCAGCTATCGTGTAACATTCGGTACGATACCGATTGTTGATTTTGTGTTTTGGTTTTTGATGCTGGCTGGATTCATTGTTTCTCGAAAAAAAGAAGCTGGTGAAAGGTACAAAGTATTCAGAGTGGTTTGGCTGTTAATGATTGCACATGTTGTCATCCAGTCGGCTCAAGGATATATCATTTATAATGAAGCAAAAGAAAAGTATGAAGATGTAGCGCTCGCTGCGGGCTTTGTGCCTACTCAATTTCAGGTGATCGGAAAAGATGGAAGCGAAGTAGAGATTGTAAAAGACAGTATTTTTATAAAGCCAGAAGTTGAACACCGTTTGATTTCGAGGGATGAAGCGGATCTTGTACCCCTGTTTGAAGAGAATCCGAGAGCAAAAACCCTTCATGAATGGTCTCCTTTCGTAGTTGTAGTTGAAGAGGATGATAAGCTGGGAATCTATGACCCAAGGTTTTATCGTAATGGAGAATCATTCTTATATGAGTTCATAAAAAAGTAACCCTGAAATAATTTTCAGGGTTACTTTTTTGTGATTAATTTGTTTTAGTTTGAGTGTTTGTAGTGTCTGTGGTTGTTGTGTTAGCCTCAGTTGTGCCATCACCTTCTGCTGGCGGATCTGTTGGAGGTGTGTCTGGTTCCGGCTCAGGCTCTTCTGGATCTTCAGGTTCTGTTGGCGGATCCTCTGGTTCAGGGTCTGTTCCGGGATCGTCCGGCTCGTCATCCTGTGGTGGTGGAGGATCAGCCCCATCATCTCCTTTAGGTTCAGTTGGAGGAGGAGGATCTGTATTCTTGTCATCGTCTTCTTTTCTTTTTTCTTCTTCTTTTTGTTTAGAGTCTTCTTCCTTTTTCTTTTCTTTTTCTTTGTTTTTGTCTTCATTCTTTTTTGATTCTTTCTTCTTTGGCGCTTTCTTTTCTTTTATTGGAGCTAAAAGCTCTTTTACAGAAGTGCCTTTTACAATAAGCTCTCTAACGGTGTTGGAACCATTCTTATCTTTTGTGATATAGCCAGTATCTTTATTAATATAGATTTCTTCTACAGATTTGGGCTTTTCAAAACCAGCCGTTTTCTTTTCTTTTGAAACCTCTGAAACGATGGATTTGAAAATATATTTTGCGATTTTTTGATCCTCAGGAGTTAAATATTGTTCGGCGTTCGTCTTGTCATATCCCGTCCATACTGCTGCTGTGTAATTGGTTGTATATCCTGCAAACCATGAATCGCTGGAACCTTTTTCAATATCCAATCCATCAGGCATATTTGTTGTGCCTGTTTTACCGGCTACTTCTAATCCAGGAATCGCAGCTAAAGTTCCCGTACCTCGTTTCACAACGTCTTTCAGCATATCAGTAACCATATATGCGGTGTAGTCATGCATCGCTGCAACTGGTTTTGATTCAAACTTCTTCTCATAGCCATCAGGAAATTTAACTTTTCGCAATGTTGTTGGTTTATGATACACACCTTTATTTCCAAAGGCTGTGTATGCCCCTGCAAGTTCCAGTGGTGAAGGACCATGCCTGAATCCGCCTATTGCATAAGAGGGATAAGCATTTTTAATCGAGATACCGAGGTTATTGGCAAACTTAACGGCATCTTCAGATCCAACTTCCATAAATGTTTTTATTGCAGGGATATTGTATGACTTAACGAGTGCTTCCCGCATAGAAACATCTCCATGGAATTCATCATCCCAGTTGCCTGCTTCCCAGTCACCGATTTTTAATTCCTCATCTTTTATTTGCTTATATGTCGACCATTTTAACTTTTCTATGGCAGGACCGTAATCAAGAATCGGCTTGATCGTTGAACCTGGCTGTCTTTTCGTGTCTGTAGCATAGTTAAATCCTTTTGCGATATCTTCATCACCGCTCGTTCTGTTTCCGCCTAGAGCACGAATGACGCCAGTCTTCGTATCGAGCAGCGCTACACCTGCTTTAAACTTATCACTAGGATACTTCACAAACTCTTCTGTAGAGAGAACTTTTTCAGTATGTGCCTGTGCTTTAGGATCCAGAGTCGTGTAGATCTTTAGACCGCCTTCATAGATCTCACGCTCTGAGATGCCTTTCTCTTTTAATTCTTTGATTACTTGCTGAATGAAAGATTCATATTTTAATCGTTTAGCTTTTTCTTTAACAAGCGAGTTTTCTACTGGTGTCTTAACTGCTTCTTCTTTCTGCTCTTTTGTAATGGCACCATTTTTGTACATTAGCTTTAAAACTGTATTGCGTCTCTCTTCAGCAGCTTCCGGATGCAGGAATGGGTCATATCCGCTCGGCCGCTGAGGAAGTCCTGCTAATAATGCAGCTTCTGCTGGAGTTAAATCTTGCAGCGGTTTGTTGAAGTATGTCTTAGAAGCAGTTGCAACGCCATAAGCTCCGCTCCCAAAATAGATTTTGTTTAAGTACATCTCTAAGATTTCGTCTTTTGAATACTTTTGTTCTAGCTGAATAGCAAGGTATGCTTCTTGTACTTTACGCTTAATCGTTTTATCAGGTGATAGCACACTATTCTTCACGACTTGCTGAGTGATTGTACTTGCACCCTCAGCACCAAATCCATCCTGTACGTTTGCTAATGCTGCTCCAAATATACGTTTAACATCAACACCCATGTGATCTCTGAAGCGGGTATCTTCTGTTGAGATAAACGCTTGCTGCACAAGTTCAGGAATGTCATTAATTTTAGCGTATTCTCTCCGCTCATTGCTTGTAACATAAGTGATAAACTCATCATTCATATCATAGATCATAGAAGATTGCGGGTCGGTTAAGGCTTCTTCCGTTAATTTCGGAGTTCCATTTACATAGGCATATATCATGGCACCTCCGAATGTTACACTGGATAAGAAAAATATGAGAGTAATAATAGCAGTTCGCCGGATCCAGCGTGACTTTTTCTTTTGCTGACGGAGCTCTGTTCTTTTAGCCACAGCACTCTTCCTTTCTTTGGATACTATCCATGATTTACCCATTCTCTTCCTAAATAAAACAGTTTATGTAATGAAAGATGGGGAAAAATAAGAGAAAGAGGAGTGATTCCATGAAACCGCAGACAAAAGAACGCGCTGAGCTTATCTCTTCTATGCTCGGACAAATCATTCAAAAAAAGAGCGCAAGTGAAAATGAATTAAACCGTTTAACTGAAATATGCCAGCTATTAAAGGAAGATGTAGAAGTTGGAGAAAAAACATCTGGTGTACTGGATGATCTTTGTGAATTCGGAGAAAAGGCATTGAAACTAGATTCTGATAAACAAAGAGAAGAATTTATTCAGCAAGAGGATCGGAAACTCGAAGAATATTATGAGCACTTTAAAATCTTACTAGAAGGAAAATGACCTAAGCTTACTGCTTAGGTTTTTTTATGTCTATATCAAGCAGTTTTTCATTACTTAAGTTTTTGTCGAACGATTTTAATAGTCATCCAGCGTTTGATTTAATAAAATAAAATTAAATAAAACGACCAGTCGTTTTAAAACAAAATTCAGGGAGTGAATCATGTGCTAGTCATTAAACGTTTTAGTGAGTTATCTTTTAACGAAGCTTTATCTTTATGGAACGAATCTTGGAAACACTACTTCTCTGATATGACAATGAATCTTGACCGTTTCTTGCAAAAAGTAACAGGTGAGGGAATCTCGTTAGAAAATTCAGTTGTAGCTGTGTATGAGGGGAAGCTTGCGGGATTTGTACTGAATAGTTTTAGAACGATTAACGGCAAACAATATGTGTGGAACGGCGGCACAGCGATCGCACCTGCTTTTAGAGGAATGGGAATCGGGAAGAAATTAATCTCCGTGTGTCTGGAGATCTACGAAGAACAGAATATCGATATTGCACGTCTAGAAGCAATTAAAGAGAATGAAACAGCAATAAAGTTATATAAAAAGATGGGCTATCAAACGTTTGAAGAACTTGCTTTTATGCAGCATGAAGGAGAGATATCGGTATTTAATGAGCTAGGTTCAAATGTCGCTGTGAAAAATGCAACTATGCAGGAGATCAAAGCATTATCATTTTTTGAACCTCTCACCGCATGGCAAACTCAATTTCAAAGTTTAAAAGATTTTTCATGTGCAATGGCGATGGATGGTGAAAAGCCCGTGGGATATGCAGTATATAAAAAGGCATTTAAAGAAACTGGAGAGCTAGCGGGAATGGTTCTATACCAGTGTGCCATAGACCCTGAATATAACCTAGAGGAAGAAGCAACTGCGCATTTAATGAACGTTGCTTTTGCTCCGGAAGAAGGGGCTGTAAGAAGATTAACGATGAATGTGCCTAAAAAGGATGACGCAATAAACCGCTTATTGAATGAGGCGGGTTTTACTAAGTTCGTGGATCAAGTTCATATGGAGCGCCCGATAAAAAAAGAGATGGAAGCTCAGGCAGCAAAAACTTTTTCCGAAATAGACTGAAAACTCTGTTATACTTGAAATGGAAGACGTGTCATAAATGGAGGAAGCATCATGCCTAAAGTTTCAGCTCAGTATAAAGAAGAGAAACGAAACCACATACTCGAGAGCGCTTTAAAATGTTTTGGTGAAAAAGGATATCAAGCGACAATTATTGATGATATCGTGAAAGACTCAAACATCAGCAAAGGTGCTATCTATAATTATTTTGAAAGCAAAGAAGAGATCTATTTACAGCTTCTTAAAAAACGTACTAACACGTTTTTTGAAGAGATGGATGAAGTGAATGCACAGCTTACCAGTGCGAAAGAAAAACTTGCAAATCTCTTTAAGCGATTTAAAAAGCAAGAATTAAAAGAAGATGATCAGCAGACCATGCGTGTTTATATTGAGTTTTGGCTTTATGGCTCGAGACAGGAAGATTTAAGAAAAATTCTTGCAGAGAGATACAACCGATTTATCGACTATATCGTAAATATTATAGTAGAGGGCCAGAATTCCGGAGAAATCAAGAAAGAAATCGATCCACAGAATATTTCAAGGATCTTCTGGGCGATTCGTGACGGCAATGTATTGCATTATTCTTTTTTAGGAGAAGAAGAGCAATACCGAATTGCTTGGGATACAATCGAAGAAATGTTCTTAAACTATGTGCAGCAATAAAGACGCCAAACCCGGCGTCTTTTTCTTTGCTCTTTTCCAATAAAAATTTCACCTTAGTGGTTTGGTCAAAATTCTTCATTGAATAGTTAATTGCAGCTAGACAGGTGAGACCACTCAATGTCGCTAAGCGACGAGGGGGCTCACCACACACCTGCGGAAAGCGAGTTCTGTCGCGGAAATTAACCTCTTACACAAGCAAACATATTTTCGAAAACACCATTTTCTATTTAACGACTTTATTTGTCTAAGGAGTAATGGTTTTGTTGGTAATTATCGACAAATTGGTCCTTTCGTGATGCTTAAAATAAGAGTAGACTAATAGAGTAACATGTTTGTAATGTAACTTTTTATGAGTAAATACGACTACATAAATAGATAGACAGGGGGCCATTCGAGGTGAAGGAAACGTTCGACCGGTTATACGATGAATATCACCACGCTTTATTTCAATTTCTTTTTTACATGGTCCGAAACCGTGAATCGGCGGAGGATCTCGTTCAAGAAGTTTATATCCGGGTATTAAACGCGTATGAAAGTTTTGAAGGCAAAAGTTCAGAAAAAACATGGTTGTATTCGATCGCCAGGCATGTGGCCATTGACTGGTTAAGAAAACAATCAAGACGCAACAAACGATTTTTGATCTTTGACATTAAAGAGAGTGAAAGTGTGCTAAGAGATCAGGACCCCCTTCCAGAAGAGTTAATAGCAAAAAAAGAGTCTTTTAAAGATTTATATAAAATGCTTAAACGTTGTTCTTTAGATCAGCAGCAGGTACTCGTGCTTCGGTACATTCAGTCACTATCTATCTCGGAAACTGCGCAAATTTTAAGTTGGACAGAAAGCAAAGTGAAAACCACCCAGCACCGGGCTATAAAAGAATTGCGCAAATGGCTGGATCAGCAACCGGGCCTGGAGGAGGAATTGAAAGATGGAACCAATTAAGTGGAACGATGAAAAAATTGAACAGCATCTTAAAAGTCTGCCCCATATAAAAGACCGCCGATCCAAACAAGAGCTCTATTTAAAGGTACAGGCGAAGGTTCATTATAAAGACAATAAAGGGAAACGGCTTCCGTCGTGGAGTCTTCCAGCCCTTGCGACAGCTTGTGCACTTGTTATTTTTGGTGTTTTTGTTCCTGATCTCGTGAAAAACGGCGGAAAGATGGAGCAAAGCAAAATAGCGTTTGAAGCTGACAAAGGATCCAAAGGGATGGACGCAGCTTCGACTGCCACAGACGGAGATGTAAAATTAAAAGCTGATAAAAAAACTATGCCAGTTGCTTATCATGAACCGATCCAAGAAAGCAGCCTGGATGGCGTCGGGGTTGATCAAGATTGGGTAACGGTAGGGTACTTGGATGATCAGGCACAGCTTGCGATTCCTGTTAGCTTTATTACTCAGCCGAATCATTACTTGGATAAAGTAAATGAACAGCTTCAGAAATTCAAACCGGAGTCAGCTGGACTTGTGGAAAGCCCGCTACAGCGAGCCAAAATTACAGAAGAAGAAGAAACGGTAATCATTGACTGGCCGGCAGGATCTATATATGAGGCAGAAGAGCCTTTGCTTAAAAACCTGATTGCTTTAACCTTCTCGAATGAAAGCCAGAAATATAAAGTGGAATTTAGAACAGATGGTAAAGCGGGTTATGATTTTTCAAATTATGGTTTAATAAAAGATTGGGATATTGAAGTGCCGGGTGCTCCTCACTTCAGATATGATGCTCCAACTACAGATGCCTTCATTGTCAGCCTATTTTCTACAGGTAGGGAAGCGACAGATATGCCAGCTGATCTAGATGATGCTCTTGACGTTATGGATGAAGAGCAAGAACGTGGTTTGAAACCATTGCTCCCAAAAGATTTGGAACTAGAAGTTAAGGAAACAGGAGAGAAATCAGTTGAGATTACGTTCCCTGACTCTTTTAAACTTTTAGCGGATAATCTGGAACATCAGATGATGATTGATGCTATCCTCCTTACGGCTGAGAGCTATGGCTACGACAGCGTCAAGATTAATAATACGGGATTGGACTCTATCGGACCATACCAGCTAAATGAACCCATCGAAGGCATTACAGGACAAAATGTATATCACTATCAATAGAATGTCGAAAAAGGCTGCAATTTGCAGTCTTTTTCTTATGGGGAAAAAGTAACTTTGCGGTACGGCCCATCGACTAATAGATTGTAAGAGCTAATTTAAGAGAGGATGTTTTATATGAAACGTATACTGCTGGCATTTGTTTCATTAGGGCTCGCTGCACTATTAATTCTAGGTGGTGTAACCGCAGCAAAAGCTTCTCCATCCTATGATCAGGAAGTAACTGAAACCGCTAAACTCTACAAGGGAACTCCATTTAAGTGGGGAGGCACAACACCAAAAGGGTTTGATGCATCAGGTTTTACGAAATATATTTTTAAAACAACTGTAGTAAATAAAGACATTCCAAGAACTTCAGCCGCTCAGTATAAAGGCGGAACGGCTGTTGTGAAAGGAAAAGAAAAATTGGGTGACCTCGTATTCTTTAAAACGAACGGTAAAAGTATCTCATTTGTAGGGATCTACCTTGGAAACAAGGAATTTATTGCGGCAACTTCCAAAGGGGTGCGCATCCAATCCTTAAACACGAAGTACTGGAAAGACAGTTATGCAGGAGCTCGTCGATATTTACCGTAATTTCATAGATTTAAAAGGCTGTTCTCTTGTAAAAGAGAGCAGCTTTTTGCTGAAAAAATTCTATTTATGTAAATTTGGCAAAATTTTATAAATGTTACTTGTTTTTCCTGATTATACGTACTACAATATCCAAGTATTGTGATATTTTTGAGCCTTTTGTACTAGTGGAGGCAATAGGGGATGGAGGAAGGGAATATGTTGAAACTGACTTGGTTTTCATTGAAAAACCGCTCAGCCATCGTGATTATGTGTTTGCTGATCTCTGCGTTAGGAGTTTATGCAGGTCAGCGCTTGCCCATGGAATTTTTACCGAGCATCGATAATCCGATAGTTACTGTAACGACACTTGCGGATGGCATGGATTCAGAAACAATGACAGACACCATTACGGAGCCGATGGAGAAGGAGCTTCGGAACATTAAAGGTGTGGAATCCGTAACATCTGTTTCTGGTCAAGGAATCTCCCGGATTGATTTAACATTTGATATGAAGTCAGACATGAAAGAAGTAACAGCAGAGGTAGAAAGGAAGACGAACAGCTATCCTCTGCCTGAAGGAATCAACAAACCTTACGTCGTTCAGTTAAACACGTCCATGATTCCGATTATGGATCTTACGATTAATAAAGACGGTGCATTTACTACAGAAGATTATAAACTGATCGAAGAAGAAGTGATTCCACAGTTAGAGGGTGTAGAAGGGATAGCCGATGTTGCTTTATTTGGGAAAGCAACACGAGAGGTTACCTTAACGCTGGATCAAGATAAGCTTCTGGAAAAGAAGATAGCAGCTCCGCAAATCATGGCTGCTCTGCAGGGGAAGGATGTTTCACTTCCTGCAGGAAACGTCACGCTTGATGAAAAAACAAACACGCTGCGAGTATTAGGCGAAATGAAAGACTTGGATGCGTGGAAAAACATTGCGGTTGGACCTGGTGTTTTATTAAAAGATGTAGCTGAACTAAAAGATGAACAACGTCTTGAATCGTTTACACATGTTGATGGAAAAGACGCGATGTATTTGTCGGTAACGAAGGAAGCTAGTGCAAACGCCGTACAGATTGGTGACGATGTACGTGAGAAAATGAAGGAAATCAATAAGCAATATGGGGACACATTTAAACTCTCCGTGTTCTATGCAACATCTGATTCTGTCTATGATTCTGTTATGAGCATGGCAAAAGAAGTAGCACTTGGAGCGTTGTTTGCATCTGTTGTCATCCTCTTATTCTTGCGCCATTTTAAGTCAACGGTAATAGCGGTAATCAGTATTCCGTTATCTATTTTTTTAACACTGTTCTTATTGCATCAATCAGGCATAACACTCAATGTTTTAACACTGGGCGGTCTGGCTGTAGCAGTTGGACGCTTAGTAGATGATAGTATCGTAGTAATCGAGAATATCTTCCGTCGCTTGCAGACAGGAGAACGCTCTAAGGAGTTAATCGTTGACTCTGTAGGAGAAGTAGCAAAGGCGATCACGTCTTCTACGATAACAACGATTGCAGTATTCCTGCCGGTTGGTTTAGTTGAAGGAGCTCTAGGTGTATTCTTTATGCCTTTTGCCTTAACGATGGTTTATTCTCTATTGGCATCACTGCTTGTAGCACTTACAGTAGTACCGTTAATGAGCTATAAAATGCTGAAGAATGTAAAAGAACATACACCAAAACCACCAAGACGATATTTAAACATCCTAAACTGGTCGCTGAACCATAAATGGATCGTTAGCGGTCTTTGCATCTTGTTGTTTGCAGGTTCGATCGCTCTTTATGTTGTCATGCCAGCTGGGTCTATGGCGTCAGCAGATGAAAGCATGGTTAATGTGAGTATCGAATATCCGAAAGATACCTCTCTTGATGCAGTGAAAGAAGGAACATACAAGCTTGAAGAAGTGATCAATAATTACGACGGTGTGGTTTCAAGCTACTCTCAGGTTGGAGTATCAAGTGAGATGGCTCAATGGGGAATGGCTCAAGGAAACAACACGGCAAGATTAGTAGCTAAAATGGAAAAAGGTGCAGACACAGAAAAGTTTGTTGATGAGATTAAATCACTAGAAAAAGAATACGCACCAGCAACAATTTCTGCTTCAATGGCAAGTATGATGGGTGGAAGCTCTGATGCCATCAGTTTAAATATAACAGCCGAAAAACAATCCGATCTGGCTCCGATGGCTGAAAAGCTGACAGCAGAACTGCAAGATGTTAAGGGGCTTGAAAATGTTCAATCCAACAACGAAGATTTAAAAAATGAGTGGGTACTGAATGTTGATCAATCTAAAGCACAGGAAGCTGGGTTAACTCCAGCTGAAATTGCCCAGCAAGTAAGAGGGTTAACAGGGAGCAACCCAGTCGGTCAAATGACACTGGAAGGCATTAAGCTTCCGGTTATGATGAGCTATGATCTAAGTGACGTGAAGGATCGAGACGATTTATTAAAAACGGTTATCCTTTCCCCTGTCAAAGGTGCAGTTGCTTTGAAGGATGTAGCTGAACTATCGCTACAGCCTGCAAAAGCTCAAGTATTCCGTAAAGACGGGAAAGAGTATCTGCAGGTTACGGGTATCATCACAGACAAAAACATCAAAAAAGTTAACGCTGATATTGCGAACATACTTAAAAACATCGAGAAACCAGCAGGCGTATCCGTAGCATTAGGCGGAGTTGGAGAAGAAATGAACGAACAGTTCATGGATCTCTTTATGACGATGGGAGCGGCTATTCTGATCGTATACTTAATCATGGTGATTACATTCGGTCAGGCACGAGCACCATTCGCGATCCTGTTCTCATTGCCGCTCGCAGCGGTAGGAGCAATCCTGGCACTTGTTATTACACGAATTCCAGTCGATATCTCATCATTGATCGGTGCACTCATGCTGATCGGTATTGTCGTAACAAATGCGATTGTATTCATCGACCGCGTTCAACAGCAGCGTGAAAAAGGATTAGGTGTAAGAGAATCAATCCTGGAAGCGGGTTCTACCCGTCTTCGTCCGATTCTGATGACAGCTGTGGCGACAATCTGTGCGATGATCCCGCTAATGTTTGGCGGAGCAAGCGGCAGTCTTGTTTCAAAGAGTCTGGCGATTGTTGTTATCGGCGGTCTATCTGTATCAACTCTGCTTACACTAGTTGTCGTACCGGTAATCTATGAAATGCTGACGAATATCGGAAACCTGTTTAAACGCAAGAAGAAAAAGCAGGCAAAAGCAGCAGCTTAATTATAAAGTCACCTTGGCGTGAAAGGTTCCAGGGTGGCTTTTTGTATGTCGAAAATTGTCTGCAAATGTAAACTCGTGGATAAATGCTAAAAACTTTAGGATTCGAGGCTATATCTCGTGGATTGAGAGCCGAAACTTTTGGATTCAGGGGTAAAATTCGTGGATTTAAAACGTATGGCTAAAATATGCTTAGTTAAAAGCAAGATCGGAGGCGCCTGAGGTGAAGAAAAAGTAGATGTTCATAGGCTTATTAATCTTGGCAGTAATTACACTTTTCCTAACGAACCCCTCAAAAGAAGATTATGAAGTTATTTTTGTGCATCCGCATGTAAAAACAGCTGAAAACCTAAATAAACACTACCAATTAGAACATATAAACTTCTTCCTATTCTCGACGTATACTCCTATAGTTGCAGAAGAGTATGGAAAAACGCGATTAGGGATTCTCGGAAACTTTTTCACTATATCAGACGGTCAGTTCGATTACCCAAAGTGGCTCAAACTCTTTAATTAGTTACATCAAAAGCTTAGCTGTACATCGGCTAAGCTTTTTTATATAGCAATTGGATTAAACGATAACTTCATATGGTCATACTGTTAAAGATGAAATGAGGTGTGACCAATGACGATTATCCGGCTTGGATTTGTTGCGATGAGCATGGAACTAAAGAATGCTTCTCCCTCCAAGACAATGACATATAAACAGTTCAGCCAGCTTCAGAACAGAGAGGCAGGGTTAAGAAAACTAGAACGGATTTCGCTCGCAAATGTAACAAATACATTGCGGATCTTGAAACATGCAGCCGCTCACGATGTGGCTTTTTATAGGATGACTTCTAGAATTATACCGCTTGCCAATCATGGTGATTTACTAGACTGGGATTATATCAGCCCTTTAGCTGATGCACTTCATGAGATGGGACAGTTTGCCCTGGAAAATAAGATGAGACTGGATTTTCATCCGGATCATTTCGTTCTAATCAACTCTCCAAAAAAAGAAGTACTGAAGAACTCTTTAAAAACGCTTCAGCTTCACTATAAGCTTTTAAAAAATATGGGAATTGATCCAACGCACCGATGTGTGATGCATGTAGGAGGCAACTACAAAGAAACAGACGTAGCACTCGAGAGGTTTGTGCAAAATTGGGCTTACGTTCCTGTCCAGATTCAAAAGATGATCATGCTTGAAAATGATGATACGTCTTTTACGATGGCAGATGCCCTTTATTTATGCGAAAAGCTTCAGATTCCGCTTGTATTTGACTATCACCATCATCTTGCCTACCACCATGATGAAAACTGGACACAGCATTGGCCAAGGGTAGTAGAATCATGGAAACAATCACCGCTTCCGTTAAAAATGCACATATCCAGCCCGAAGAGTGATAAACAGTTTAGAAACCATGCAGATTATGTGGATGTTGATATGTTTTTTGATTTTCTAAAGGAAGTAAAAGGAAGTGTGGAACAGATCGACTGCATGATTGAATCCAAGAAAAAAGATTTAGCCCTTTTTCAACTAATGAGAGAAATAAAAGAAAGAACCGATGTGGAGATCATTGATGGAGCTTCATTTCGGCTTAAATAAAACCTTGCTGCGGCAAGGTTTTTTCTATGTCTAAAGAATTTGTCGAACGATTTATAAAACAAAGTCATTGACGAATGAAATTATTGGGAATTATAATTTAAATACTTAGTAAACATAAATGTATAAAAAGTATATAATAACTCAATATCAACTATTGGAGGCTATAACATGAAAAAAATCGCGATGATTACTGGAGCATCAAAAGGATTAGGGAAAGCGCTTACGCTATTTTTTGCTAAGGAAGGTTACAACTTAGCAATCTGTGCACGTAATGAACAGGGAATTCAAGAGGTGAAAGAGGAAGCAGAACAATTGGGAGCTGACGTATTGGCGGTAAGTGCAGATATGTCCAATTCAAAAGATGTTGAGCGATTTGTGGCATTGACTGAAGAGTACTTTGGGAAAATTGATGTTCTCATCAACAATGCTTCGATATTGGGACCTAGCCCTATGCCGTATCTGCTGGATTATCCAGAACAAGATTTTGAAGAAGTATTGCGTGTCAATACGATCGGACCATTCCTCGTGACGAGAAGAGTACTTCCGATCATGCTGCAAAAACAGCAGGGAAGCATTATTAACATCACATCAGAAGCGGGAGCAACAGGTTATGCCGGATGGGGAGCTTACGGCATATCAAAATTTGCACTCGAAGGCCTTACTGAAACGTGGTCTGATGAAGTAAACGGTTCAGGCGTTCGCGTTAACATGGTGGATCCCGGAGAAATGGATACGCATATGCACGAACTGGCAGTTCCAGATTGTGATTATGAGCTGGCAAAACCAGAAGATATCACCGCTGTATTTGGTTACTTAGCATCAGACGAGTCAAAACATATCACTGGAAAACGATTTGAAGCACAAGAGTTTCAGCTCGAGGGGAGTGAAAACTGATGGAATCTGCTATGAAGTTTGAGCTTCCACAAGAATTAAATGCAAAAGAACCGCCTGAACGCAGGGGGATCCGAAGAGACTACGTGAAGATGATGGTTCTAAATAAAACGACTGGTTATACAGAACATACAAAATTTTATCAGCTTGACCGTTATTTAAAAAGAGGAGATCTGCTCGTATTAAATGCCAGCCGCACAGTGCCCGCAGTTTTAAAAAGTATAAGAGAAATAGACGGAACTGAAGTCGAAGTGAGACTTGCTCACAGAAAAAATGAGTCTATATGGGAAGCCCTGCCGGTCAGCGGAACCCTTACGAAAGGGGAAATTATCCGATTTTCACCAACGCTCACAGCGACAGTAGTCGAACAATCATCTGATACACCTTTTGTTTCATTAGCGTTTAGCTTGTGCTGCTCTTCTCTATATAACCAGATTTATAGTCTTGGAGAGCCTGTGAGGTACGAGTACATTCAAGAACCTTGGAATCTTGATTATTATCAAACTGTATTTGCAACCATTCCTGGATCGGTTGAGATGCCGTCAGCGGGCCGCGCGTTCAGCTGGGAACTCCTTTTCCGGCTGCAAAAGAAAGGTGTCCGGATCGCGTACATTACTCTTCACACAGGACTCAGCTACCTTCTTGATGATAAGTGGCATAAAGGACCAGACAAGAATTTTGAAAACTATGAGGTTCCTGAGGAAACAGTAAACCTGATCCAAGAGACGAAAGAAGCTGGCGGCCGAGTAGTAGCAGTAGGTACAACGGTAGTCAGAGCATTAGAAACTGTGGCTCTCGAGAAAAAAGAACTGCAGGCTCACACTGGCTGGACGAATCTGTACATTACAGAAAATACGAAACTGCAAATCTGTGATGGATTAATAACTGGCATGCACGAACCAGAAGCGAGTCATCTTCAGCTGCTTTCTGCATTCGTGGATAAAGATAAGTTATACGATGCTTATCAAGGTGCAATCGAGCAGCGTTATTTATGGCATGAATTTGGCGATATGAATTTGATTTTATAGGAGAATACAAACATGCTCCATCACATTGGAATCTACGTCACTGATCTAGAAAAATCGCTTCAATTCTATGAAACAATCTTGCCTGTTAAGAAAAAAGAGTCATTAAATTGGAATGGCATAGAGCTCGTGTTTTTAGTTGGTAAAGGATTTGCGCTCGAGTTAATCCCTGACAGCTTGTCTGATTCTCGCACCACTCATATCGCTTTTGCTGTAGAAAGTGTTGAGACTAAAATAATGGAGCTTCAACAATCAGGAATAGCACCATCTGAAGGACCTTATAATCTCGAAAACGGATGGCAGACCGTTTTTTATGAAGGACCAGATGGTGAGGAGGTTGAATTTATACAAGTAAATGATTAATTTTTATTCTATCCATAGATATAAACGAATCTTCTGAAATGGAGATTCTTTTTTTGCTTCTAAATATTCCCGCGCTTTTTATAATTATAGACTATTATAAAAGAAGAGTTTAATAAATAGGGAGGACATCATTATGCTCTACCACTTTTCAGAAGAAGATAATATTGAAATTTTCCACCCAAGAAAACATCCGAGTTTTTCTGACCGTCCACCTATGGTTTGGGCGATTGATGATGACCGATCACCTCTATATCTTTTGCCGCGGGATTGTCCGAGAATTGGGTTTTGGGCTACACCTGAAACAAATGAAGATGACCGTGAAAAGTTCTTACATACAACCACAGCAGACAAGATTATTGCCATCGAAAGCGGCTGGCTGGAACGTCTGCAACGTACAAGACTTTATCGATATTCACTTGCTCCTGACCACTTTATAATGATGGATGAAGGTGCAGGCTACTTCGTATCGTATGAAACCGAGCAGCCGCTTAAAATGGAACCTGTGGGGTCATTGCTAGAAGCGTTGGTTAAAAGGGATGTGGAGCTTAGAATTATGCCTTCACTTACACCGCTTGCTGAGCAGCTCCCAAAAACTACTCTGCACTATTCAATGATCAGGATGAAAAAGCGATAAAATAGTATTTTACCTAGGTTAGTCTAATAAAGGAGGAGAGGTATAAAGGAGTATATGAACGGCGAAATTTGTCGAGGATTGTAGACTCGTGGATAAACACCTAAAATTTTTTGATTGAGGTCTAAAATTCGTGGATAAAGTGGCCAAATTTCTGGATTAAGACTGCTTTTTTGTGGATTCGAACTATCGGATAAGACTGAATACCCCCTAGGTACAGTCTGAAAACAGTTCCGGCACTCCAAACTGCGCCTGATTTGAGCGTTTTACGAGGGATTTAATCTGACTAGCTTAGTTTTTTATAATTCTCCCCCTCTAAAATTGAAATGTCCCTTCTGAAATTAATCAGAAGGGACATCTACATCATGTTTTATAAAATCGGTCACTTTCGAACGCGACTATTTTTGTTTTAAAAACCTCAAGAGATCACCATAAATAATCTGATCGGACTGATCGAGTTCTTCTTTCGCTTTTTCCATATATGGTTCACATTTTGAAGGGTCAACCGGTGCGCCAAAGGGCTTTACGTAGCATGTTTCACTCGTGTAAATAAAATCACTCGTAACAAAGGAGCCATTACGGAGTATGGTCAGTTCATCATGATCTTTTGAAAAAAGGTCTGTACCAAAATGAACATCATTCTTTGCTTTAATTCCAAGCAGATGAAGCAGAGTAGGTTTTAGGTCGATCTGTCCGCCAACCGTCTCCATTACTTTGCCTTTTTTACCTGGAATATGGATGAATAAAGGAACCTGCTGAAGCTCGACCTGATTATAAGCTGTAATAGACGCTTTTCCTAGTACATCAGCCATAGCTTCTTGATGTCGTTCTGAGATCCCGTAATGGTCTCCATATACCACTATTACAGAATTCTCGTAAAGTCCAGATTTCTTAAGGTCATTAAAAAACTGCTTCAATGCCTCATCAGCATAACGGACGGTAGTAAAATACCGGCTTACGGTTCCGTCGTCCACTGGATATGGTTCGACCCACTGTTCCTCCTCATTGATCAAATAAGGATGATGATTCGTCAGTGTAATCATTCTCGCGTAAAACGGCTGCGGAAGATCCATTAAGTAGGGTATGGATTGATGGAAGAACGGTATATCTTTCAACCCGTAGTTAATGGTATTTTCGTCTGTGACCTTATAGTATTCCTCACTGAAAAATTGATCATAGCCCATCGTCTTATACATAACATCGCGATTCCAGAAACTTTTATTGTTGCCATGAAAGACAGCCGAATAATAGCCGTTTGCTTTTAAGATCTCAGGCATGGCGTTATATTCGTTCAATGGATGAGTCTGAAAAACAGCGCCTCTTGGCAGCGGATATAGTGAGTTGTCGAGCAGAAATTCGGAATCAGACGTTTTGCCTTGTCCGGTTTGATGATAGAAATCAGAAAAATAATAGCTAGATTCTACAAGTTCGTTTAAGAAAGGTGTTACTTCCTCACCATTAATTTCATAGTTCAGCACAAAGTTTTGAGTTGATTCAAGGGAAATCACAATCAGGTTCTTGTCTTTTGCGATCCCATATAATTCAGGATTATTTTCTGTGTCTTTGTTGAGCTTATGTAGAATTTCCTCTGCATCTATATTGCTTGCCAATGCTTTTTGCATGGAGGATCTAGACTGGAGCATGATGTCGTATAGATGGTAATTGAACGTTCCCAGGCTTTTTACTAGTATCTCCCTGTCGAAAGTACGAGTTAACAGCTGCGGACGATCAACCTCAGCTAAAATTAGGTGTACAGCTAGAATAGCCAGTCCGTATGCAAAGAATTTTCTTCGCTCTTTCGTTTTTATGGTTTGATCGGACTGCCATAGGGGCTTTTTTAAAAGATATGCTAAAACAAAAAGGTCGGCAAAAAAGAATAGATCGGTTATGTAAACGAGCTCATACACACTGTTGCCGATATCCCCAACGTTCTTCGTCTGAAAAAGTACCGGTATCGTCAGGAAATCTGTGAAAAATCGATAATATACAACATTGGCGTATAATATGAAACTATAAATAAAAGACATCCAAATGATGACTCTTCTTCTTTTGGAAGGTGAAGTAAAGTAAGCGAAACTAAAATAGAGTACGAGAAAACTAAGCGGATTCAGAAATAATAAAATTTCTTGCAGGAAATGATCTGCAGGCAGCGTAAAAGAAACTTTAGAAACAATATAGGTTTTCATCCAAAGCAGAAAAATAGCCAGGAAGATTGCTGCGTGTTTTGTTTTAGTGGTCATGGATAACCCTCCTGTTTCAAAAACGGAAATCTTTACCATTGTAGGCTATTTTGTATAAGATTAAAAGTGTAATAACTACCTTTTTGCTTTATAAATGATTGTACAGGGAGATATTGATGGAATGAGCACACCTCAAGGACTTCACCACGTTGAAATTAATGTTTATGATCTTGCGCGAACAAAATTATTTTATAGCTGGCTGATGGCTGAGCTGGGCTACGAACCTTTTCAGGAATGGGACAAAGGGATAAGTTACAAAAATGGTTCCGCGTATCTTGTATTTACACAAACTGAAGCTAAGTACAATGAATTTTCCTTTCATCGCAAACATACTGGCCTGAATCATTTAGCTTTCTGGGCTAAATCACGTGCGCATGTAGAGCACCTTCGTGTACAATTGAAGGAGAATAGAGTACCTTTCTTATATGATAATGATTATCCCTTTGCTGGAGGCGAAGGGCATTACGCTTTGTTTTTCGAAGATCCAGACCGCATTAAAATTGAAATTGTGGCGCCGAGGTGATGAGGATATGATAGAACAAGAAAAAGAGACCCAGCAGCAGAAGAGTGAATGGGTAAGCTGGCTCAAAGCGATCGGTTTTGCGCTTGTGTTTGTTTTCATAACGAAGGCTTATTTTTTCGCACCTTATATGGTTGAAGGTGCTTCCATGTCACCTACCCTTCACGATCAGGAAAAGTTATACGTGAACAAAATTGTTTATGCTTTTTCTGAACCGAAAAAAGGGGATATTGTCATTATTAAAGGTGATGATAAAAGATACGTAAAACGGATCATAGGGATTGAAGGAGACGTTATCCAAATGAAGAGTGACGTCCTCTATGTAAATAATAAAAAAGTGAAAGAATCCTATTTGCAGGAAAATAAATCAGAAGCAAAGAGTCTTGGCGTGTATTTAACAGAGGATTTCGGACCGTTAAAAGTACCAAAAGGCAAAGTGTTCGTCATGGGTGACAACAGACTGAACAGCATGGATTCAAGAAATGGATTAGGTCTGATCGAAACTAAATCAATCGAAGGCCGTTCAGAAGTCGTAATCTATCCATTTTCTGAAATGAGAGCAACCCAATAAAAGTGCAGCGGTGCTGTGCTTTTTTCTTTTACACAAAAAGGAGAATGAGAGATGAACCGATGCAAATGGAGTGAAGAAAGTGAAATGCTGCAGCTCTATCATGACGAAGAGTGGGGCAAGAAGGCAGAAGGAAATAATAAACTGTTTGAATGCTTAACGCTTGAGCTGTTTCAATCAGGGTTAAGCTGGAGAACCATTCTTCATAAAAGAGAGAATTTCAGAAAAGCTTTTGCTGATTTTGACGTAGAGAAGGTAAAGCAGTTTGACGAAGAAGATGTTGAAAGATTAGTAGCTGATGCAGGTATCATAAGACATCGGAAGAAGATCGAGGCAACGATCGAAAACGCTAAAAGAGTGGGAGAACTTATAAGTGAATATGGAAGCTTTGATGACTTTTTGGATCAGCTGCCAGAAGATAAACTGGAAAAACAAAAAGTATTAAAGAAAACATTTAAACATTTCGGCTTAACGACGGCAGAAAGCTTTTTAGAAGCAACAGGGCGAATACCAGCCTCACATAGTGAACTTTGTTTCATGTTTAAGAGCTAGTCGATGAATGAGGGGCATAACCGTTATTTCCTGCATAAGCTAAAGCGGGAGGTATCACGTTATGCCTTATGTGATCTACGTATCTACAACGAGAAAAAGACTGGCCTTAGCAAAGGATGGCAAAGTAATCAAACGCTATCCGATTGGAGTAGGGAAAATGCTCACACCAACACCTACAGGAACCTATTCCATTATCAATAAAGCACCGAACCCCGGCGGACCTTATGGTGTCATGTGGCTGGGACTGTCCCGACCGCATTATGGAATACATGGAACAGACAACCCTGCATCAATAGGAAAATTTGTTTCAAAAGGCTGTATACGGATGCACAACAACCACGTGTTGGAGCTTTCAAAGCTTGTTCCTATTGGGACGAAGGTGGTTATAAGTGCATAGGGAAACCCCAATCTGGTAGATTGGGGTTTAAAGCCTTATGAATAGATTGTTAGAGACTTAATTCCAGGGCTATTATCCACTGCAGTAAATTTCACACCTTTTAAACTCTTAATACCAGGACTATTATCCACAGCAGTGAGCTTTAAACTCTTAATTCCAGGATTATTATCAACAGCAGTGAGTTTCAAACTCTTAATTCCGGGATTATTATCAACAGCAATGTAATTCACACTCTTAATTCCAGGATTATTGTCAACTGCTATCTTTTTTATACCTGGACTATTATCCACAGCTGAATCGGCAGAGATTCCAATTATTGAAAAGATACCTATGCCAACTAATAATAATAAACATAATAACTTCTTCATAATATTTCTATCCTCCTATTAGTAAATGTTTTTTCTAGCGTTACTTGCAACGCGGTAATATTCACTAGCTTTCTTATAATGGCTTTGCTCAAAGTATATATCTGCTAGTAACTCAGAATAAGTAGCAACGTATTCCCAAATCCCTTTTTGTTTAAAAAAGGGAATTGCATTTTTTCGTAAATATTGAACAAATTCATCATTTGTTTCTGCGTTATTGACTTTATATTGAACTATTCTAAGGTGATAGTATATTTCATGTTTTTCATCAATATATTTTAAACCTTTTTGAATTAACTCTTTCGCTTGTTCAAATTTTCCTAGTTCATAATGTTCAGTTGCTAGTAAATAGATTGTATTAGCAATATGCTGAGGGTCTTGACTCTTTTTATATTCTAAACTTTTTTCTAATCGATCTATAGCCTTTAAATGGTTTTTCTGGCAAAAGGCAATGTAACCTAAGTTATGGTATATAATTCCACTTAATGTATCATTTTTAAACGTAGTTGAATACTTTAAAGCTTGCTTTAAATGAGATTCTGCTAACTCATAATGCTGGGCACGTCTGTAACTAATGCCTAATAAAATCTGACAATCTGCACTCCTGCTATAGTTATATTCTCTATCAAAGATTGTAAGTGCTTTATAAGAATAAGTTGTAACAGAAGTAATTCTCATTAAGAAATTGTATGTCAAAGCAAGAAGGTAATAAATTACAGCTGCCTCTGAATCTTGTATACTTGAGGTCTGGTTAAATTGCTTTTCAGCTTTATGAAGATATTCAAGGGCTTCATTATATTTTTTATTAAAGTTATAATACATCCCCCAAAACATAAAATAATAGAATTTCAAATCATTGGAAAGATGATCGAATAATTCTTCAATTTCCTCTAACTTTAATTTTGTCTCTTCTAAAAGAGGAGGCTCCAGTACCATGAAATATCTGCATTGAAATAATTCAAACCTTAGGCGAAGACTAGGATCACTTATTCCTTCCATTTTTTCTTGAATAAGTGGAAACATTTCCTCTGCTTCTTCAAACCGACGATCAGTCATCATTAAATTCCACTCATTAAGCATTTCCAGGATTTTGCCTTCGTCCACTTCCTCCGGCGAAATACCTAGACGTTCACAGAGCATGTTAATGACTTCTTCGCTTGATTTGGCGTCCCCTTTCTCGATCTTACTCAAGTAAGAAACAGAGCAAATTCCCTGTGCCAGCTCTTCCTGGGTTAGGCCTTTTGTTTTTCTATAATATCTTATTCGTTGACCGACCATAAAATCCCCCTTTCAGAACTTGGGAAAATTGTCATGCTAGACCCCCAATTAACAAGCATCTTTCCTACCATTTTTCCCAATACAGAATCAACTGTATGTTTGATAAGATAAATATAACAGAAAATACAAAGTTTTTGCTAGAAATTGATAATTTCGATAATTGAGTTTTACATAAATCGAAGTCATGCGGGGAACCGGCGCCAAAATTGAAGGGGGAGAGTACTATGGCCAAAATGTATAAATTATCATCACGAACTGCAGAGAACACGAGCTCGCTGTATGTCTCATGTGATCCTGAACAGGCCGGAAGTGTAGTAAGAAATGAGGAGAGCGAATTTGCCTACTCCGAAGTATTCATGGACAACCAGAAAAATTACTGGTTTTCCAAAAAGGTTGATAACAACTCGAAGGATTACAAGTTGTTTATCTTTGATCATAAGAACGGCTGCTTAAAGTCACAAGTTATCAAGGGACAGCCGAACTTTTATGAATTCGACTCTTGTGTTGCTGTTGCTTGTGAAGGTGATGGTTCGAAAGGCTCAGTGCTCATTTTCTCAAAAAATGAACCCGAGTTGATTAAAGAGTGGAAAGTGAACGGCTATCTTTGGGAAGTTGAGATGAATCAAGATGTTCTCTATATTTCCTCCTACATTGTTGAAGAAGATCAAGCGGTTCTTTATATAATCCGAAACGGAAAGAAAAGGCGTGTGAATCTGGGAAGCAACATGGCACCGACAGATATCCTGTGTTATGAAAATTACGTTTACGTATCAGGTGCTCCCGTATTAAATGGTGACCCAAAGAAAGTCATGGTACTGAATGAAAAAGATAAAGTAGTAACGGAATATAAATTATCAATCTCACCTCGTGCTCTTTATCAGGTTGATAATCATCTGCTTGTATACGAATTGGATCTTTCAACGGGAAAAAGTGAAAGGATCGTTTATATCGACCTTGAAACGGGTGAACAAAAAGAACACGAGATTCCGCATTCGAAAATTGTGGAATGCACGAATGACTCTCTTTCTTTACTCGAACAAAACAGCAAGACGATCTATACTTGGGATCATGGCAACCGAAAAATCGTCAACACTCAAAAGGTAAATGAAATAGCTAAAGTCATATAATTGTTGAAAAGTCCTGTGTGAATGCGCAGGACTTTTTTGGTGCGTTCAAGAAAATTTTCCTGTAAAGGGGGAGATCATGTGATTTGGGAAGGTGCGAGTTGTATTTGTTTACATGAAGGGAAACTTTTAATGGTTCTTCAGGGAACACCAGAAGAAGAGAAACGATGGAGTACTCCTTCTGGAGGCTTAGAACGAGGTGAAACGCTTGAAGAATGTTGTGTACGTGAAGTGTGGGAAGAAACAGGCTATCTTGTGAAAATACAAGAAAAGCTTCATATAAAAGAAGGGATCTCGTTTGGCATACAGTTTAAAGTTCAATACTTCTTGGCTGATATCGTCAGTGGTTCTCCGAAAATTCAAGATCCTGACGGTTTAATCTACGATATTAGGTGGGTATCCTTTGAGGAACTGAAGCTTTTAAACATGTCTTTTCCTGAAGACCGGGAATTGCTGATGAACTATCTTGCACCTTTTGCAGATATTATTTAGGTTTGTTCACGAAAATACAGGGGAATCTATTGAGGAGGAATAGTGGTGGATGTTAAGTTTGCGGAAAAAGCTGAACTTGACCGTTTGTTAGATTGGTGCGATGAAGCTCCGGAATTTCATAATAAATTGCCCCAATACTTGGATCGTGACGATACAGCTGTATTAATGATGGAAAAAGATGAAGAAGTTATTGGCATCGCTTTATTAAAGGTAAAAGCGATCGAAAAAACGGGAACTATCTGGCTTCATTTAAATAAGGAAGGAACAGAGTACCATCCACAAATTATGCAGAAGTCGCTGAATTGGCTCAGACAAAACGGTGCAAAAGAATATACCGTCATTTAACGCTCAAAAAGGATGGGATTATGAATGGAACATACAAGTGTATATGGCTGGACTTGGCACCAGCATGAATGCCATAAAGAGGAAATAAGCGAACTGATAGCGGATAATAAAGGCTGTAAGAAGTGGCTGACTCATATTAAAGAAAATAAACAGAACTATTTAAGGATTGAAAGAGACAAAGACGGAGATCCGATTATACGCGGGTCGCTTACGTACAAACAAAATCCTGAGAATCAGGAAGAGTTTGAAGTTTTCCATTTTTATATCCGGCCAAAATCCTTCATAACAGTCGGTCTTGATCTATCAAAAATCACCGGAGACTTTAGAGAATCTTGTGACCACCTTATTATAGAAGAAAAAACTCCCGTTGAAGGCTTTTTAATTCTTATGGGTGAATTGATCAATCATTTTTTAGATGGGATCGATCAGTTTGAGAGTCAGCTTAAGAAGCTTCAGAGGGATGTCCAGAAGAATAATCATACGACTTTGCTTAACAGCATTTACGATAGCCGTATCGAACTGATTAATTGGAGCGATTTGACGCTGCCCGTTCATGAGACTGCCATGGCGATTAAGGAAGCGTTCCTTGATGACATTACTGAAACAAAAGCTTATAAAAAGATAACAACGCGTATAGAACGTACATTAACTCTGATTTCGCATTACCGTCAGGATATTGATACACTTCTTAACCTGGAAGAGGTTCTATCCTCGCACCGGGGTAATGAAATCATGAAAACGTTAACGGTATTTACGGTTATCATAACGCCAGCCATGGCGCTTGGAGCCATTTGGGGAATGAACTTTAAAAATATGCCGGAACTCGATTGGAAATATGGCTATTTATACGCCATGATTTTAATGGCTGTCTCAACTGTTGGTATATATTTATGGCTGAGAATGAAAGGCTGGACAGGGGACTTGCTTCGAGGAAAGAAAAATAGGAAGCATTTTGACTAAAAAATAGGTTGGAATGTACGATATATAAAAGGAATCAGGCGAATTTTGTCGAAAGGTATCAACTGATAAAATCGCCTGTTTTTTTATGGCGATAATTTCTAAATTTCATTTTGATTTCAACCATAATAGAAGAGAAACGTCTGGCGAAGAGTTATGAAGATTAAATGACTAACGGGAGCGGAATAGTATGAAAAAACTTAGCCTTTTTCTTGTTTTTTCACTTGTGATTCTGGGGCAATCACATTTTGTGCAGGCAGCAGGAGAAAACATACCGGATATTAAAAGCGAAAGCGCTGTAATGATCGATGCGAAAACTGGAGATATTTTATATCAAAAAAATAGTACGGACCAAATGTATCCAGCGAGCATCACTAAGATTGTTACTGGTATTCTGGCTATAGAATCAGGCAAGTTGGAAGAGTCTGTCATTGTGAGCAGTGAAGCGGCTAAAGCTGACGGAACACGTGTTTATCTATTAGAAGGTGAACAAGTACCGCTGAAAAAGCTTGTGCAAGGTCTTTTGATTAACTCTGGAAATGACGCTGCGATCGCGATTGCAGAATATATGGCCGGTGATGTAGCCTCATTTGCAGATCAGATGAATGAATTTGCTAAAAAGGTTGGAGCAGACAATACACATTTTGTTAATCCTAATGGCCTTTTTGATGTAGAGCATTACACAACTGCAGAGGACATGGCGAAGATTACACAATACGCGATGGAAAATGAAGTGTTTCGTGAGATCGTGTCTACAAAAGAGCTCCCTTGGGTTGGTGAAGGATGGGAAACGACATTGCGAAACCATCACCAGCTATTGTGGGATTATCCCGGCACTACAGGTGTAAAGAACGGTTATGTCAACGAATCCAAACATACGCTTGTTACTTCTGTATCACGGGACAATCTCGATGTGATCATTGTAACGTTAAAGGCGCCCTCAAGCCGTGCAGCTTACTGGGACACGATGACGATTGGAGATTATGGTTTTTCGAACTTTGAAAGACAAACCCTATCAGCAGGAACCGAAATACAGGCTGATAACGGAGAGACATATCCTCTAAAAGAGGATCTTACCGTAACAATGCCCATAGGAGAAAAACCGATTCAAGACGTAACAACAGAAGGTAAACTTCAATTAAAGAATGCAGAAGGTGAAGTGTTGCTTTCTCATACTCTATTTAAAGAAAAAGAAACAAAAGCAGCTTCAGCACCTAAAGAGGAACCGGCAGAAGAAGCGGCAGATCCAACATTTATGCAAACAGCTGTAAAGGCGAGTATTTTTCTCTATGGAGGCTTACTTTTATTATTAGCCTTCCTTGTCATTCTAAGAATGCGAAGCCAAAGACAAAAGCATAGAAAAATGAGACATGTAGCGAGAAGCTATGTGAAATAAGCCGCCCGATGGGCGGTTTTTTCTTTTGCGGATCTTTACTCAAATAAAAAATTGTTAGGATTAAAAGAATGATTGGTATATAATTGCATTAAATTACAAAATTCGACAATCGGAGATTTTAAATGATTCGCAATATAAAACTCGGTCAGCTATTCATAATAGGAAGTGCGGTAATTCAGGCGCTGCACCATTATTTTATCCAGCCAATGGAGCTCTTTTACACGTTTATATCACTGTTTTTAATAGGATTCCTGCCTGCTTTACTTATGAATTATTTAAATAAAGATTGGACAAAAGCTGTCTTTGTTTTATGCAGTATCTATGTTGTTTCTGTTTCTTACGCTTACGTGGGCTATCTGATCGTTCAGTCTGCTTATTTCTTTTTGCCGGTGACTGCTCTGCTTTTAAATGACAGACGTCTTTATTACCTGTCAAGTGCAGGGGGATTTCTTTCTTATCTACTTTTATCAAAAGATACTGCGGCTGATTACTTTGCATTTATTTCGATCTATTTGATCTTTTGTTTGCTGCTTTTTATGGTTCAAACGATCGTCTATAAAACAGTGAGGGAAAAGGAATCCATACAGCAGGGCGTTAAAGCATTTTCTCTGGCAGTTGAAGCAAAAGACTTATATACACAAGGCCATTCAAAGAGAGTAGCCCTCTATTCGATGATTTTGGCAAGGCACGGAGCGTTTAAGGATATTGATCTTGAAGAGCTAGAGTTAACGGCATTGATTCATGATATTGGTAAGATCTCTACACCGGACGCAGTCCTTATGAAGAACGGTAAACTAACTGAAGATGAGTATGAGATTATGAAAATGCATCCAGTCGATGGTATGGAACTGGCTAAGTCTTTCGGTTATTCAGAGCGGGTTCTCAAAGCGATTCTTCACCATCATGAAAGGTTTGACGGCTTAGGTTACCCCTATAAGCTAGCGGGTAACGATATTCCTTTTTATTCTCGACTATTAGCAGTGGCAGATTCTTTTGATGCTATGACAAGCAGCCGAGCCTACCGAAAAGCCATGACTCCTTGGGATGCAAAAAAAGAGATCGAAAACCAATCGGGAAAAATGTATGATCCTGCAGTTGTAGAAGTTTTTAATAGAGCGTACTATGACATGCTTTTGATCTGCGAGGAGAATGAAGATATCTATAATAATGTAAGTCTTATCGCTCATAGAGAGGTTTCCTCGGGATTATTCGAAGGAAAATTAGATTTGCCAAAGAATAAATAAGAGTGAAAATACTTTATAAAGTAAGGGGCTAACAAAGATGAATGCGACTACGTCATTGACCGAGACTTTATTGGAAGAATTCTATACTGTCGTTCGTACGACAAGCAATTTATTGAAGAAAGCGGATCAATCAGTGTTTGATTTCCGCCCAGCAGACAATATGAGGACATTCTTAGAACTGGCTAATCATCTGGTTCAGGTCTCACATGTTGATTTAGCCATCCTTCAAGAAAAGTCTGAAAAAGAAATTCGTGAACTGGAAAAGAAATTATCTGCTCAAAATGTAACTGAACTTACACATGTTCTGGAGGAAGGATACCATTTATTAAAGTCCTACTTTTTATCTCTTTCAGAAGAAGAATTTTTGAACAAGGAAACAAAAGCATTTTACGCCGAAAAGGGCATGACACAAGCAAAGTGGCTCGTAGAGATCGTCACGCACGCTTTCCATCATCGAGCACAATTATTTACATATTTAAAGCAAACGAATCATGAAGTGAATATGTTTGATCTGTACTAAAGCACCGGGGAGATATCCCCAGTGCTTTTCCTTTTTAGTGACATATCTGTTTCTTTCCTGTAGTATTGGGAGTCAATTAAAGCAGAAGGTTCCTTTTAAATAAGACTTTAAAAGCTTTTCTTGATTGTTGCTTTTCAAGCCATAGTTTTTCTTTTCTTCAATGCAAGTTAATTAGAGTGCAAGGTGCGAGACTCCTGCAGGACGAGTGGGACAGGTGAGACCACTCAATGTCGCGAAGCGACGAGAGGGCTCACCGCACACCCTGCGGAAAGCGAGCATCCTGGAACGGAAATTAACTACTTATAAAAGCAACAAGAAAATACAACCTTGCTTAAGAAGGAAAAATATTATTCTTTATTGAATCTTTTATGAGATGAATTATTAGCATGATTTAAATACATCCACGAGGTGATAGTTGCATGTATACCGTTTTTTCTACATTTGATGTACCTAATGAAAAAGCAGAAGAAGTAATTAATATTTATAAAAATCGCTCGCGCTCAGTAGACAATGCACCAGGGTTCGTGGACTTTTTATTATTACAAAATGATAAAAGAGCGGGTGAGTTAACCGTTCAGCTCATTTTTTCTACAAAGGAAGATTATTTAAAATGGGTCAGAAGTGAGGAATTCAAAAAAATTCATGATTTGGAGAAGAAGTACCCTGATAAAGAATTAGCTGCTGTAATTCCTACAGTTAAACAATATAAGGTGGTTGCAAAATGACGGAATTTAACATAAATGCTATGGTAGAGAGAGTCACTGAGAAAATTTATGAAAATGACCCGTCGCTTATGGACCGTTATGGTGAAAAAGGAAGAGGTAAATGCATTGAGGATAACCATCACCACTTCAAGCATTTAGAAACAGCTTACGAGCTGGACAATGAGGAGTTTTTTACAGATTATGCTTTATGGCTAGACGGAATCCTGCAGAAGTTTGGGATGACTACTGAACTCCTTATGGACAACTTTTCGATCATTATTGATGTGCTAAAGGAACAAGGAGTGAAAGATAACCCAAGGGTTGCCGTATATATAGATTATTTAAACAAAGCTAACAACATTCTAGGTGAGAAAGCAGCAGCTGCTCACAAATAAAGGGAGGGGCAGCCAATGGCTATATCAGATGTTGAGAAACTTGCACGGTTGTTCTTAGATGGCAATCATGTGGAAGCGATGCGTTTTATCAAAAAGCAGCCAAACCAAAGCCGGATGGTTTTATTCAAAGACCTGTTTACTCCTGCTATGTATCTTATAGGTGAGCTATGGGAAAATAATGAGATTTCAGTAGCTGATGAACATTTGGCTACCGGCGTCTGTGATTTTGTTCTATCTAGATTGTTTCAAGTATCAGAGGAAACTATGGGCGAAAAAAACAAAGCCATGTTCCTTTGTCTGCAAGGTGAACAGCATTATTTAGGCATCAAGATGATTAACAGTCTTTTTGAAGAACGAGACTGGGAAACGAAATATTACGGAGCAAGTCTTCCGTTAGAATTTGCACTTAAGTCAGCTCTACAATGGAAACCTGAAGTGATCGGACTTTCCGTTTCCATCGTCTACAACCTGCCCGTTCTTAAAAATTATGTTCGCACACTAGCCGCTCTGCCTCACAAGCCTGTTATTTTAATAGGCGGGAGACTCGCGAATAAGTATGACTTAGAACCTTATACCAACAAACAAGGAATTATTATTAACAGTCTCGAACAGGCAGAAAAATGGCTGGACGAGTATGTGGAAAAGAGGATCAATGCCTGAACATGAACTGTCCATTACCTGTACCATACGTAAAAATAAATAAAGATGGGCTGATTCAGGGCATGTCTCAACAGGCGAGTGCTCTCTTGGACGGACAGGCAGAAACGATTCATGATTGTTTTGACGAGGAGAGTCATAATAAGCTGACGAAGTACTTGCTGCCTTTTGAAGGTGAAAAGAGCTTTGAAGCAAATGTGAAAGGCAAAGATAACCCTTTTGTTCTCTGTGACGTTCATATTTCGTGGGAAAAAGACTATGCACATGTTGTTTTAATTCCGACAGGCACGCACGTAAGAGGACTTGAAGAAAAGCTTTCTGAACTTAGAATGAGGCTGGCTTCCACGGATTTTGAGCTTTTTGAGAAAAAAGAAGCGTTGGAAGAAGCGATGAAACGACTTGATGAACTTTCAGGTCCTTTTATTCCGATCTCTGAAAAGATGGCTTTTGTTCCTTTGTTCGGAGATATTACGGAATGCAAGATGATGACTGTCACGGGAAATGCTTTGAAAGCAGCATATGAAGGCCAGTTCGAAGACATTTTCTTTGATCTGTCTGCGACCGGTGAAATAGATGAACCAGGAGTTCAAAAGCTGAGCGAACTATTCCGCATGCTGCACTACATGAACGGAAAGCCGGTCAGTATTTTAGGTGTAAAACCCAAGCACGCAAGACAGCTACACAAACTAGATGTGGATTGGCCGGTTTATTATGAAACTTCATTAAAAGAAGTGCTGCTGCAGCACTCATAAAATACAGAAAGCACCTCGCATAATCGGAGGTGCTTTTTTTCTTGGAGATTAATATCTATTTTTCTTCCGGTGCAATGACGCAAGGATAATTGGGGCTAATGCCGCACCGCCGATCAGTCCAAATAAATGACCGAGAACATTGATTCTTTCATTTAAAAAAGTAGAAACTAAACTGATACCCAATACTACCAGAAGAATTTGCGTATTGGCCCTGTCTATATATTGACGGTGATTATACAGCATATAAACATAAATACCGAACAGTCCAAAGATCGAACCAGAAGCTCCAATATGTGCATATGACAACGGAAGCATTAAAAGGGTTGCGATGTTCGCGATCAGACCAGCACCAACATAACCGATGATAAACCTCGCTTTTCCGAGTATCTGTTCAAGAGCAGGACCAAATAAAATAAGTGAAAACGAGTTAAAAATAAGATGTCCCACAGCTTCATGCGTAATAATTGGTGTTAAAAGCCGCCAATACTCTCCTGCAGCAATATAATAATTAGAACCAACCATCAAATGATACAAAGACGTGCGAAAAGGGGTAAAATTAATAAGAAGAAACACAACAATATGAACAGCTGTTAGGAAAGTTACAATCGGGTAGCGCCTAATAAAGGTTTGGAAGCTTTCATCTCTTATGAACATTAGAATAGATCACCCTTTTTTATGCGAGTTTATACATATTTTAAATTCTGCCTTAAGTTTACCATGTGAGCGAGAAGAGAGCGAAAGATATAGCTGTAAAGGAGAAAGTAAATGATTGTTGGAACAGGCATCGATATTATAGAACTGAAAAGAATCAAAAAAGCTGCGCTTCATCAAGAGCGCTTTTCGAACAGAATCTTAACACCTTTTGAGCAAAAAAGATTTGAATCTTTGAACGGAAACAGAAAATATGAATACCTTGCCGGAAGGTTTGCCGCTAAAGAAGCGATGGCAAAAGCTCTCGGAGTTGGGATTGGCGCTGAACTCTCATGGCAGGACATGGAAATTAAAAGTGACGAAAAAGGTAAGCCATTTTTAACATCTCCTTATCCTTATTTATGCCACTTATCGATCTCTCATACGAAGGAATACGTGGTGGCTCAAGTTATTTTGGAAAGCTCGTCAAGCTAGTCTGCATATTGTCCAGGGTTGTCTCATATATTGTAATGCGGTAGAAGGGGCAGTCCTTTGCTTAAAGCGAAGTTAGCACCCCCTTCAATGTCGAAATTACTTTGGGACAAAGGGGATGGCAAAAAATGAAGAAAACACTGTCAATTATTTTGACGGCGTTCATGGCTTTAATGGTCCTGTCTGCATGCGGTGAACAAAGCCAGAGTGATGTTCTGGATTCGTTGGAAGAAAGAATGGAAAAAATGACAGGCTATAAAGCAGAAGCCAAAATGACTTTAAACACAGGAGAAAAGCCATTAACGTATGACTTGGAAATATGGCATAAGAAACCGGACTTTTACCGGGTCAGCTTAAAGAATGCTGAAAAAGATCAAAGTCAGATGATCCTGCGCAATAAGGACGGGGTCTTCGTACTGACGCCAGCTCTTAACAAAAGCTTCCGTTTCCAAAGTGACTGGCCGGAAAACAACAGTCAGGTCTATTTGTTCCAATCACTTATCGCGGATATCTTAAACGACACGGACCGTGGCTTTAAATCAAAAGAGAAAAGCTATGTTTTCCATACAAAAACGAATTACCAGAACAAAAACTTATATCAGCAGGAAATCACATTAAATAAAGATCTAGATCCTACTCAGGTCCGTATTATGGATCAAGATCAAAAAGAGCTTGTGAGACTGGATTTTTCAAAAGTTCAATTTAATGCAAAGTTTGATAAGAACTCTTTCGATATGGAATCAAACATGTCGAGTGCTCAATTTGAAATTCCCACTTTCTCTGGATCAGACGAAGAGTTTGAAGTACTGTATCCTACTTACACTTCTAACTTGAATCTTGTGAATGAGAGAGAGGTAGCACTTGGGGACAATGATTCAAAGGTCGTTCTAAATTATGCGGATGAAGAAGAAAACAAATCATTCACACTCATGCAGCAAAAAAATACAGCAGTAGAAACAGCGTCCAGGTTAACATTAGCAAACGGAGAACCTGTTGATCTAGGCTTTACAGTCGGAGCCATGACAGAACAATCTGTAACATGGAACTATAATGGAGTAGATTATTTCCTCGCCTCAAATAACTTAGACCAAGAAGAGCTCATGGCTATCGCTAGATCTGTGTCTGGGGAAGCAATCAAATAATTCCTACTATAATATAGGGCGGCTAAGACTTTTAGCCGTCTTTTTCTTTGCGTTTTAAGTGTTTTACGGTACGTGTTCTTATAATTATTACACGTTCGCTCAAGATTTTCGAATACCGCTCAAAAAGTCTGAGTTACGCTCAAAACAGTACTAACTTCGCTCAAAAATACTCCGGACCGCTCAACTTTTCCGATCTTCGCTCAAAACAAGGATTGCTCCTGCAACTAACCCCGCATTTTCAAAGAACCAACCTTTATTTACTTACATAATTTTAATTAAACAGTTAAAATAAGAGGCAATCATTCAGTTTTTCTTAGCAGGAGGCTTAATTGTGGACAGAAATCACTTTTATAGAGATACATGGGCAGAAATAAACCTAGATAAAATCAGCAGAAACATAAAATCATTCAAAAACCATCTTCCTGATCAAAAAATTATGGCCGTTGTTAAGGCGGATGGTTATGGCCATGGAGCGTACCAGACTGCTGTTGCGGCGCTTGAATCCGGAGCTGAACTGCTTGCTGTTGCGATACTCGACGAGGCACTGGCATTAAGAAAACAAGGAATTTCAGCACCGATTTTAGTTATGAACCGTATTCGTCCTGAATATGTTAGTCTTGCGGCGGAAAATGAGATAAGCATCACCGTTTTCCAAAAGGGCTGGCTTGATGAAGCATCAGAGTTCCTGAAAGAAACAGATAAAGTATTGAACATTCACTTGAAGCTTGATACAGGTATGGGAAGAGTGGGTATTACAGAAGAAGAGGAGCTTCATGATATTTCACTTTTGATCCAGGATTCTTCTGCGTGTGAAATAGAAGGCGTCTTTACTCACTTTGCTACCGCGGATGAATGGGAATCTGAACTTTTTGATATTCAAAGAAAAAGATTTATTAATCAATTAGACTTGCTGAAAACGTGGGGGATCACACCGAAATACGTTCACAGCGCAAATAGTGCAGCAGCATTGCGTAAGGTTGAAGGGCCTTTTAATCTCGTTCGATTGGGAATCAGTATGTATGGTTTATCCCCATCTTTAGAGATGAAAGAAAAGCTTCCATTTATATTAGAAGAAGCTTTCAGTCTGCATTCTCAGCTGATTCATGTTAAAAAACTGATGCCTGGAGATACTGTAAGTTATGGAGCGACTTATACAGCGAAAGAAGAAGAGTGGGTAGGGACTCTTCCGATCGGTTATGCCGATGGATGGCAGCGAAGATTATCACCAGGTGCTGATGTGTTGATCCGGGGAGAGCGTGCACCTATTATCGGCCGGATCTGTATGGATCAATGCATGGTAAGGCTTCCTTATGAAATGGATATTGGTGAGAAAGCTACCTTAATAGGGAACCAGAGTGATGAAACGATTGAAATGGATGAAATTGCTTCTCTAGCAAAAACCATAAATTATGAGATACCATGTTTAATTTCTTCCCGAGTGCCGAGAGTTTTTGTGAAAAAGGGTCGAATTTCAGAAAATATGAATGTAATTCTAAATTTTTAGCAGAATATTAGAAGGACTATTAAAAATTTTGTAGAATAAATACTTTGAAATCGCTTTGCAAATGGAATATTGAAGTGATAAGATTATATGTGGTTAAAAGGAACTTGATCGTAGTATAGCTTTGCGCTGGAGGTGTATGTTGTGTCCGAATTGAACACAAAAAGAATCGTGATTAGTCTTCCTCAAAAGTTACTGACTGAGGTAGATCGTGTCATTAAAAAAGAGAATTTGGACCGCAGCGAATTTATCCATCAAGCTACTGAAATGTTTCTTCGTGAGCGGAAGAACAAACGTCAGTTTCGTGATGAGATGAAACAGGGTTACATGGAAATGGCTAAGATCAATCTAACGATTGCCTCAGAAGCATTTATGTTAGAGGAGGAAGCCGATCATACCTTGGACCGCTTAGTTAGCGGGGTGTAGTCCTTGATAGTCAAACGCGGAGACGTTTACTTTGCAGATCTTTCACCGGTAGTAGGTTCAGAACAAGGCGGAATTCGCCCTGTACTGATCATACAGAATGATATCGGAAACCGTTTTAGCCCAACAGTAATAGTTGCTGCAATCACAGCCCAAATTCAAAAAGCAAAACTTCCAACACATGTTGAAATAGATTCTAAAAAATACGGCTTTGAACGGGATTCAGTTATTTTGCTTGAACAGATCAGAACGATCGATAAGCAAAGATTAACAGATAAGATTACACAGCTGGATGAAGACATGATGCGCAGGGTAGACGACGCATTGCAGATCAGTACTGGTCTGGTAGATTTTTAAATTTTTATAACACACATTGAGAAACTGTCTGACAGAGGTCTGGCGGTTTTTTATTTTAGCTGGAAAAAAATACAGGTTTGAGCTTGCTGAAATTCGGTTATATATCCAAGGTTAGAAACAGTGTAAACATTGCAGAAAATTATCAGAAATGAAATAATAGAGTCGATACTATATGTAGCGGGGGTGCTATACAAATTGGACAACTTGATTGTACAAATGATTAACGAAAATCAAGAAACCCTTAAAAATAATTGGCTTAAGGAAGTCAATCTTTTTAAAGATAAGGAAATTGCAAGCTACACAACAACACTAAAACTTAGTGAAGAAACAGATCAGCAGTTTTTTGAGCTATTAATTAAGCATATAAATTACCACGATATTTCTAAAGATGGGACACTGGATCAATTCTTTGATCAGGTGCTTCATACAGGATTACCGCTGAAATATTTAACGCAAGGGCTTCAGATTGCACGCCGCGTTATTCTAAACATGCTTGTCGAAGCGGAAATGGATCAGGAGAAACTTGCCGCTCTTTACCGCGAGATCGACAGTTGGCTTGATCCGATTTTAAACAGAGTGGTAGAAAACTCATCTCAAATTTGGGAGAGAACAGTTTCCATTCAAAAAACAGCACTATTGGAACTCTCGGCTCCACTTATTCCGGTATTCAAAAACATTAGTGTAATGCCTTTGATCGGTTCTATTGATACGGAGCGTGCGAAGCTGATTATGGAGAACTTATTGAATGGTGTAATCAAGTACCGCTCAGAAGTTGTTCTTATTGATATTACAGGAGTGCCAGTCGTTGATACGATGGTTGCTCACCATATTATTCAGGCTGCTGATGCTGTCAGATTACTTGGATCTACTTGTATCCTGGTAGGAATCCGGCCAGAAATTGCACAGACCATTGTAAGCTTAGGTATTGATTTAAGCTTATTCCCTACAAAGAGTACGCTTCAAAAAGGTATGGAAAATGCTTTAGAAATTACGAAACAGCAGTTAATAAGCAATGAATAGGGAGTGTTGGAGAAAATGAGAATTCCTATTTTAAAATTGCATGAATATTTATTGATCACCATTCAAGTTGAAATGGATGACCAAACAGCCCTTCAATTTCAGGAGGATCTGTTGAATAAAATTCATGATACCGGTGCTAAGGGAGTAGTGATCGACTTAACTTCCGTTGACATGATCGACTCTTTTATTGCCAAAGTTCTTGGAGATGTAGTCAGAATGTCAAAATTAATGGGAGCGCAAGTTGTATTAACAGGAATACAGCCCGCAGTTGCTATTACACTTATTGACCTTGGAATATCCATGAGGGAAGTTTCGACAGCACTTGATTTAGAACAAGGGCTTGATAAATTGCGTCTGGAACTGGAGGGATGATAATGGACATCCAATCCTGTGTGGAAGTACGCAACGAATGGGACATCGTAAGTGCCCGTCAGCTTGGCAGAAACATGGCCAAGGAGCTTGGCTTCGGAAATGTTGACCAAGCCAGAATTACAACAGCAATTTCTGAACTTGCCCGTAATATTTATTTGTATGCGGGCAGAGGAAAAATCTGTATCGAGCCTATCGATCAACTAGGCAGAAAGGGTCTGCGAATTGTAGCCCTAGACAATGGACCTGGAATCCGCGAAATCCGTAAAGTAATGGAAGATGGGTATACTACTTCCGGAGGTTTAGGAGCAGGATTACCAGGCGTGAAGCGTTTAATGGACGAATTTTCTATTGAATCCACAGTTGATGTGGGAACGGAGATTTCTGCTACTAAATGGCTTCGTTAGGAGGAGAGCTCTTGACTGCAAAAGACGCACTAACTGAACGTTACCAAGATCTATTATCGGTCTATCTAAAAGCTAAAACTGAGACAACACTCTATAAAGGCCAGCAATTCAGCAGAAAATTGCTTGAACAGCAAATCTCCCCTGAGGATCTTGTCAGTCTCCATATTCAGGTTATGGACGAACTGTTTCCTGATATGTCAGAAGAAATGAGGGATTCCTTCGATTTTCTTCTGGAGGCAATGATCGGATACGGGTTTGCTTATCGTGAACATCAAAGTTTACGTGATAAACAGCAGCAGCTGGAATCCGAAATTGAAGTAGCTGCAAGCATGCAGCAGACTTTGCTGTTAAGTGATGTACCTGAATTTGATGAACTGGATATTGGAGTTGTCAGTGTTCCTGCTAAGAAAATGAACGGTGATTATTATAACTTTGTAAAAAGTGGAAGTAGCCTTAGTGTCGCCGTAGCTGATATAATCGGCAAGGGCATACCTGCTGCACTTTGTATGTCTATGATCAAGTACGCGATGGATAGTCTTCCGGAAGAGCAGATGAAGCCTCATCTTCTTTTAGAAAACCTAAACCGCGTTGTTGAACAGAACGTTCATAGCAATATGTTCATCACAATGTTTCATGGTGTCTATGAGCCGGAAAGTCATAAATTCTTCTATGCAGGTGCAGGTCACGAACCTGGATTCATCTATGATGCAAAAGAAGATCGATTCCACGATTTAATTGCTAAAGGTCTTGTATTAGGAGTTTCCAGAACAACCACTTATCATCCTTATGAGAGAGTAATCGAAATTGGAGATATGGTGATCCTCCTATCTGATGGAGTAACGGAATGCCGTACAAGCAAAGGTTTTATTGAAAGAGAAGAAATTGTATCTCTTATCCGAAAGTATATGGATCTGCCTGCTCAGCAAATCGTCCAGAATGTTTTTCAAGAACTGGATCGATTGCAAGGGTTTGAGCTTAGAGATGATTTCACCTTAATTATTTTAAAACGAATGGTTTAGCATACTTTGGTTCAGGGTAAAGGTAATTTATCGGGTTTTAATCAAAGCGTGGGGGGAAAAAAATGAATTTGCAAATTAATCAACACCAAATAAATGAAACACACGAGTTACACCTTACAGGAGAAGTGGATGCATATACAGCTCCAAAGCTAAAAGAAGTAATGCTTCCACTAACAGAAAAAGAAGGCAGCGTTGTTGTTGTCGATCTTTCTGGAATCGATTATATGGATAGTACAGGGCTAGGAATTTTTGTTGGAGCGCTAAAATCTTCAAAAGCTAACAACAGTTCATTAAAGCTTCGCGGTATGACAGATCGTGTTAAACGTATCTTCGAGATTACCGGCTTAACAGAAGTGATGGACATTGAAAGCGGAGTAAAGGGGGAGGCGCTATGAGAACAGCGTCTGACTATATTGAAATGAATGTCCCGGCAAAACCGGATTATGTGGGTGTGGTCAGATTAACGATCTCTGGCCTTGCTAACAGAATGGGTTTTGCGTTTGATGAAATAGAAGATATTAAGATTGCTGTTTCTGAAGCAGTGACGAATGTTGTTAATCACGCTTATGCGGATGAAGATAAAGGTCAAGTCCGTATTGGCTGCAATATCTTTGACGACCGAATTGAAATAACTGTGGTCGATCAAGGTAAGAGCTTTGATGTTGACACTATCTCAAAAAATCTTGGCCCAGTCGATGGAAAATCTGTTGATCAGTTAAATGAGGGAGGTTTAGGCCTCTTCCTAATAGATACACTTATGGACAAGGTAGAAATAAGCAGTGAAGCCGGTGTCGTTGTAATGATGACAAAGTATCTTCACAGAGATGAGGTGGAGGAACATGTCGACAGAATCTCGCCAGCGCCTTCACAGTAAAGAACAAGTCTATGCGTGGATCGACGAGTTGCAGCAAGATCCACAAAATGAGGAAATTCAGACGAATCTTGTTCTGCAATATCAAGATCTTGTCCATTCCTTAGCTAGAAAGTTTTCAAAAGGCAAAAGCATTCATGACGATTTAGTACAAGTCGGTATGATTGGTTTATTAGCTGCGTTTAGAAGATATGATAAAACGTTTGGCAGATCGTTCGAATCCTTTGCGGTTCCGACAATCGTAGGAGAAATTAAACGATTTATCCGTGATAAAACTTGGAGTGTGCATGTACCTCGCCGAATTAAGGAATTAGGGCCGAGAATTAAAAAGGCGGTTGAAGAATTAACGACGAGTTTGCAGAGATCACCTAAGATTGCCGAAATTGCAGATTACCTGGAAGTTTCAGAAGAAGAAGTGCTAGAGACGATGGAAATGGGCAAGAGCTACCAAGCTCTTTCTGTAGACAGCTCTATTGAGGCTGACCAAGAGGGAAGTACAGTAACACTTCTAGATCTTGTTGGTTCAAACGATGAAGGATTCGATCAGATTGACAAAAGACTTCTTTTACAGAAAGCTTTTGCGGTTCTCTCTGAACGGGAACGCGAAATCCTTCAGTGCACGTATTTTGAAAACTTAAGCCAGAAGGAAACAGGAGAAAGATTAGATATTTCTCAAATGCATGTTTCCAGATTACAAAGAAGAGCTTTAGAAAAGTTGAAAGAAGCTTTGCGAGTGACTCCTTCGGAGGCGCTTAGATGATCGAACACTATCAATACAGCAGAGCATCTGTTTCCTCGTATCAAAAGCCAAAAAAGGGAAATGATCTTTGCGGAGATAGTTTTTATGTGAAAGAAACGGACAATTATTTGATTTGCGCTGTTGCGGATGGCTTAGGAAGCGGGAAAATGGCAAAAGAAGCATCGGGAGCAGCAACCGACATCATCGATCAAAATCATGATGAGACAGTGGAGCAGCTTATGCATCTTTGCAACGATGGACTAAGACATACGCGCGGTGCTGTTATCGCAATCGTTAAAGTCGATTATAAAAATCAAACTGCCACTTATTCTGGAGTAGGTAACATCCGTTTTATGGTCTCTGCAGAAAGACAACGTGCTATTCACCCTTTGCCGAAAGTTGGTTTTCTAGTAGGGAAACCAGAACGATTTAAAGTACAGGATTTTAAATTCGAAAGAGAGTTAACATTTATGCTCTATTCCGATGGTATGGATATTCATACGCAAAGCCGTACACTTTTAACAAAAATGATTTCTCCGAAGGAATCTGTTAAGTATATAAGCGGATTACCGCAGGATATCAACGATGACGCTACAGTCCTAGTAGGTCAAGTGAATATGAGTTAGAGAAACATCATCCTTACTGCATTTGAGGATGGTGTTTTTTGTTTGTTTTTGGTGTATTTCTAAAAGGTTCTTTTTAAAAGATTTTTGTTAATCGCTCTTTTCTTCATTTGCAAGTTGATTGAAGCGCAAGGTGCGAGACTCCTACGGGACGAGCGGTCAGGTGGAGACTCCTAATGGCGCAAAGCGGCAGGAGGCTCACCGCACGCCCCGTGGAAAGCGAGCAACCTGGAGCGGAAATCAACCCCTTTCTATCTGGCAATGTAACAAAAACAGTCTAAAGCTTTTTTACGGAGAGATTCACTTCGTTTATAATAGAAGTAATTGATTGAAAAAGGAGTGTTCTTATTGGGACAACCTGTTAATGAACAAGCATTGCGTATGATGGAACAGGAACTTAATGTTAAAGGTAAACAAATTAATCAGGTTATTGAATTATTAGAAGAAGGAAATACGGTGCCTTTCATTGCCCGTTACCGAAAGGAATTAACAGGAGGTCTTGATGAGGTTCAGATTAAAGACATCATGGACCGCTGGACTTATTTGCAAAACCTTGCTTCCCGCAAAGAGGAAGTTATTCGTCTAATCGACGAACAGGGAAAATTAACAGATGAACTTACTGCTGCGATTAAAAAAGCTCAAAAGCTGCAGGATATAGAAGATTTGTATCGTCCTTACAAACAAAAAAGAAGAACAAAAGCAACTGTAGCAAAAGAAAAAGGATTAGAGCCACTTGCATTATGGCTGCTCGAAGAACACAACGATAATCCTTTAGTAGCGGCGAAAGAATACATAAATGAAGAAAAAGAAGTATTGTCAGAAGAAGATGCTCTTCAGGGAGCTAAGGACATCATAGCTGAAATGCTGTCTGATGATGCTGATATGCGAAAATGGATACGTGAAGATACCTTCTCAAAAGGCGAAATCAAAACTGAAGGGAAAAATACAGAAGCTGACGAAAAGAAAGTATTCGAGATGTACTACGAATACCAAGAACCAATCCGAAAAATTGTTCCTCACCGGATTCTTGCTGTGAACCGTGGTGAAAAAGAAGGGATCTTAAAGGTTGGCATCAGTACTCCTTCAGACCTGATCCATTCTAAAATGGAGAGAAAAACGATTAAGCGATCAGGCTCACCAGCTGCACCATTTTTGCGAGAAGCGATAGAAGATGCGTATAAAAGACTAATTGCACCTTCGATCGAACGAGAAATTCGCGCAGCTTTAACAGAGCAAGCAGAAGAACGTGCTATTCACATTTTTTCTGAAAATGTAAGAAGCTTATTGCTTCAAGCGCCATTAAAAGGAAAAGTTGTATTAGGAGTGGACCCAGCGTACCGTACCGGATGCAAGCTTGGTGTCGTTGATGAAACGGGGAAGGTTCTTCACATTCAGACCATTTATCCAACACCTCCAAGATCAGAAGTTGAAAAATCTGCTGCGGTAGTAAAAAAGCTGATTGATAAGTATGATATTGAAATTGCAGCGATCGGAAACGGAACAGCGTCACGTGAAACGGAGCAGTTTATTGCAGAGACATTAAAAGATCTCGATAAATCTGTGGCTTATGTGATTGTGAACGAAGCAGGCGCAAGTGTTTATTCCGCATCCAGTGTTGCCCGTGAAGAGTTTCCAGACCTTCAAGTGGAAGAAAGAAGTGCCGTTTCGATTGCGAGAAGACTTCAAGATCCGTTGGCGGAACTCGTGAAAATAGATCCAAAATCTATTGGAGTCGGACAATATCAGCACGATGTATCGCAAAAACGACTAGGCGAAGAGATCAGTTTTGTGGTTGAAACAGCGGTTAACAAAGTAGGTGTTAACGTAAATACAGCTTCTGCATCATTGCTTCAATATGTTTCAGGCCTGTCCAAAACAGTTGCTCAAAACATTATTTTAAAAAGAAATGATGTTGGGAAGTTTAAGAATAGAACAGAGCTGAAAAAGATTCCTCGCTTAGGTGCAAAAACGTACGAGCAATGTATCGGATTTTTGCGTGTTATGGATGGAGATCAGCCTTTGGACCAAACGGGAATCCATCCTGAGAGTTATCCAGGAACGAAAGCTTTGTTAAAAGAGTTAGGATTTAAACCTGCTGACATCGGTACAGAAGCTTTGGCAGATAAATTAAAATCTCTTTCACTTGAGGAGACTTCAAGGAAATTAGATATTGGTGTACCGACATTAAAAGATATTATCGACGGACTGACAAAACCTGGCCGTGATCCTCGAGATGAATTTTCAGGCCCGGTCCTTAAAACAGATGTTCTTAAGATGGAAGACTTAGCACAAGGTATGGAACTGCAGGGAACAGTCCGCAATGTAGTAGATTTTGGTGCTTTTGTAGATATTGGAGTAAAGCAAGACGGTCTCGTTCATATATCAAAATTAACTGACCGATTTGTTAAGAATCCAATGGATGTGGTAAGTGTAGGACAAGTGGTAACCGTTTGGGTCGATTCAGTAGATGTAGCTAAACAGCGAATCGCCTTAACGATGATTGCTCCTAAAAAAGGATAGGCAAAAGAAAAAGCGCTTCTCCAGTGTGGTCATTCTTCACTGGAGGAGTGCTTTCTGTTATAAAAGAACCAGCATTGATTCAATAAGCGGATTTGGTAACGATCTTTTTGATAATAAGCGCGGCGGAGCTGTCTTTTAAACCATGTTGGCATATAGAGAACCTCCTTGAACTTCCCAATCCGTTGTTTGTGTATTAGTCTATGTTTAGATGCTTGTTAATGTGAACTCGAAATAGTAAGGGGAATTACCATGACAGATGAAGAACTGCAAAAACTAACAGAAGAGATCTCCATGCAATTTTTCAATAAAAAGTTCCGTCATAACGCCAGATTTAACAAAAGATTACGTACAACAGGCGGGCGGTACTTATTAAGGTCTCATGATATCGAAATGAATCCTCATCTTTATGCAGCGTTTGGAATGGATGAGTTGATCGGGGTAATAAAGCATGAGCTCGTTCATTATCACATGCATATTGAAGGGAAGGGTTATAAGCATGCTGATTACGACTTTAAGTATTGGCTGAATAAAGTTGGCGGTTCCCGTTATTGTCAATCTATCCCTGAAAAAAGGAGAACAGAGAGTTATAAATATCACTATATATGCACAGACTGTATGCAGTCTTATAAAAGAAAAAGGAGAATTGATACGAAGAGATATGTATGTGGAAAGTGCAGGGGGAAATTAAAACAGATTTCTTCAAAATAGGGTGTTGACTTCGATAATAGGAATGTGGTAATTTAATTAAGTCGCTGTTAGACAAGCCTTTTACATAGCCTTCTTTAATGGTTGGCTGCAGCAACAAAAGCTTAAAAAAACCTTCTAAAACGGGTTGACATTTTAAGCTGAAACAATTATGATGTTAATTGTCCTTAAAAGACATTCCACAGTAGCTCAGTGGTAGAGCTATCGGCTGTTAACCGATCGGTCGTAGGTTCGAGTCCTACCTGTGGAGCCATACAGAGAAGTACCCAAGTGGCTCAAGGGGCTCCCCTGCTAAGGGAGTAGATCGCTAACGCGGTGCGAGGGTTCGAATCCCTTCTTCTCTGCCATGTGGCCCGTTGGTCAAGCGGTTAAGACACCGCCCTTTCACGGCGGTAACACGGGTTCGAATCCCGTACGGGTCACCATTTTGTTTCTAACAAAATACGAAATACCTAGATGAATGGACTCGTGGTGTAGTGGTTAACATGCCTGCCTGTCACGCAGGAGATCGCCGGTTCGACCCCGGTCGGGTCCGCCATTTTTATTCTAAGGTGTTGGGCTATAGCCAAGCGGTAAGGCAACGGACTTTGACTCCGTCATGCGCTGGTTCGAATCCAGCTAGCCCAGCCATTTTTTGTTTTTAAGATGATTGTTTAAGTATTAAATGCTTAAACTAGCACGAGCCATTAGCTCAGTCGGTAGAGCATCTGACTTTTAATCAGAGGGTCGAAGGTTCGAGTCCTTCATGGCTCACCATTTTTCAAATTAATATGCGGGTGTGGCGGAATTGGCAGACGCGCTAGACTTAGGATCTAGTGTCTTTGACGTGGGGGTTCGAGTCCCTTCACCCGCACCATATTAATTTTTAACTAATAAGTTGCAGTGTTCATGCGCTGGCATCTTGCCGCGCGGTCGTGGCGGAATGGCAGACGCGCTAGCTTGAGGGGCTAGTGGGGGCAACCCCGTGGAGGTTCGAGTCCTCTCGACCGCACCAACTTTTCAAAATAACATATAATGCATTTGAATATGCAATGGATAGGCGCCCTTAGCTCAGCTGGATAGAGTGTTTGACTACGAATCAAAAGGTCGGGAGTTCGAATCTCTCAGGGCGCGCCATATTTTACGGGAAGTGGCTCAGCTTGGTAGAGCACCTGGTTTGGGACCAGGGGGTCGCAGGTTCAAATCCTGTCTTCCCGACCATTCTTTTGCGGGTGTAGTTTAGTGGTAAAACAAGAGCCTTCCAAGCTCTGGTCGTGAGTTCGATTCTCATCACCCGCTCCATTATTTTCACGGGCCTATAGCTCAGCTGGTTAGAGCGCACGCCTGATAAGCGTGAGGTCGATGGTTCGAGTCCATTTAGGCCCACCATATTATCTTTAAAAAAAGATTTTTAAAAAGCGCTTGACTTTATAACTTCGATTCGGTAAGATAATAAAGCTGTCTCGAAAGAAGACAAGCCAAACAAGTTCTTTGAAAACTGAACAAAAGCAAAGGTAAGGAATTAAGAATTAATTCCGTCAGTAACAAATGAGAGCAAGTCAAACACTTTTATG
>NZ_SGXL01000003.1 GCF_004216955.1 Fictibacillus sp. BK138 | reverse complement strand
CGAGATCGAAGCGTGGGCGGCAAAATAAAGGCGTATAACTTCTCTGTTGTTGTAAAAATATCAGTGGCCGCCCTCACTCAATTTTCTGTAATTCTATCATAAATGTCATAATAAGCTTCCATAAGCAAGGGATGGGGTTACCCAAAAGTGTGCTCAAATAACATAGTTGTTTAAATATAATAAAGTCATCTAAAATATAAGATAGTGCTTTAAAAATAAAAATTTAACATCCGTTCCCTTATAATTAAATAAGCGAACGGATGTTTTTATTTAGAGGTAGTTGAATTTATTGTATCAATTAACTTTTTTAAGAGGCTTGGTCATAAGAACCTGTTCTACAGCCACTGTGAATCCTATCTCTTTTAAAATTCTGGTGACGCTCTCTTTTTTTGAAGGAAGGTTAACTACCATCCTCTTTATAGCATCGAGTGGTGTGAGCAGTTCTTTCAGCCCTGCTTTGATAATGGTTTCTTCATCAGACGTGCCACTTTTAACTTCTGCTTGGTATAATACCGTTGCCGTTTTCTTTCCTTCTTGGTCTAGGACATGTCTATATAAAAAGTAACCGATCGGAGTACCCGATTCAAGCACAAGCAACAACTCTCCATCCTGTCTTAGGTTGAACCATTCAGTCTGCCAAGGTTTGATCTCTTTATTATAAATAGGAAGTGATTGTACTTCCTGCATAGTCTTTGTCACGAATGATAAGTCCGTCTTTTCTATTGAAAAGTCCAGGAGTTCGGGGGCGATGCTGTTATCGTTCTGCATCCAGTTCAGTGAGTCTATCACCTCATACCCCATCTTTTTATACAGATTGATCGCTTTCTCGTTAATACTGAATGCTTCAAGGGTTGCTACATCAACCTTTTCTTCTTCATATATCTTGAGGGATGCCTCAACAAGCGCTAAACCTACACCCTTCTTTCTATAATCCGGGATTACAGCAGTTCCTCCGTTCCAGCTCACACGGCTACCGTTCACATCCTGTACACCACTGAGGAGTATTCCGACAGGTTTCTCTCCATCAAAGGCGACGATTGATAATGATGGTTTTAGGTTCTCTTTGACCATCCTGGCAACAAATGAATCTACTGTCATCGTCGCGTCCGAATAATAGCCTTTAAACCCTTCGTTCCAGGTTTCTACTACTTCTGCTAACGTAAGTGTGTCCAGCTTTTTTATCGTGTACATCTTGTTCTCTCCTTAAAATTATTTATTAACGTCTAAACAAATTTAAACTATCCTTCTTATCAGTGGATGACGATCAATCGTTTATCGGTCATCTCTTGAATCGCATAGCGGGGACCTTCCTTACCAAGTCCGCTATCCTTTATCCCGCCATACGGCATCACATCAGAACGATATGAAGATACGTTATTGATATTGATCCCTCCGAAGTTTAATTCTGTGGTCGCTCTTCTGAAGATCTCCAGATTTGAGGTGAACACACCTACCTGTAACCCAAAACGCGAGTCGTTAGCCATTCCGAATGCATCATCGATCGTCTCATAAGGGATGATGGTCACCACAGGACCAAACACCTCTTCACACACCACCTTCATAGATGCATCTGCATCCGTCAAGATCGTAGGATAGTAAAAGGCCCCTTCTCTTCGTCCGCCGATAAGAACTGTCGCTCCACTATCGACTGCTTCATCCACCCAACTTTCCACACGTTTGGCGGCTTCTTCTGAGATCATCGGACCGATGTCCGTATGATCATGCATCGGATCCCCAACTATTAACGAACTAACTTCTGCACTCGCCTTCTCTATAAACTCTTGGTATATCCTGTTCTGGACGTATATTCTCTGAACAGATATACAAGCCTGACCGCTGTTGGAAAAACTGTTCTTCATACATAGTTTAACGGCTCTTTCTAGATCGGTTACATCGTCATGTATGATGTTCGGTGCGTTGCCGCCGAGCTCCAACGTCACTTTCCTTATCCCTGAACCATTCTTTATCAAACGACCGACTTCAGGGCTCCCTGTAAACGAGAACATGTTGATCCTTTCATCTGCTAGAAGGAATCTACCAACTTCTCCAGTTCCGTTAATGATGTTAAGATGGCCTTCAGGAAGTCCTGCCTGTTGAAAGATTTCTGCCAGCATACATGCGGTCAAAGGAGCTTTTTCGGATGGTTTAAGCAAGACCGTGTTCCCCGCTGCAATTGCGGGACCTATTTTATGTAATGCGAGGTTTAACGGGAAGTTAAAAGGAGTTATGGCCGCTATAACACCGACCGGAACACGAACAGTAAATGCCACATTCGGTTGGTAGCCCGGTTGGACCATGGGTACACCGCTCCCTGATATACGCTTAGTTTCTTCAGCGGATGCAATCAAGGTTTGTATCCCTCTGTCAGTCTCAGCAGCGGCATCTTTATAAACCTTTCCAACTTCGCTGACAAGTAGCTCTACGATCTCTTCTTTTCTCTTCTTAACGATCTCTGCAGCGTTCATTAATATTTCAAAGCGCTGAAGAGAATCCAACTCTTTCCGATTAAAAGCATCATAAGCACTAGTTACCGCTGCATCAACTTCGGGACCTGAGGCATTGGCAACCATGCCGATACCCAAATTAGTGTACTTGTTATAAACATTTATTCCATCATTGATACTCCTTTGCCATCTACCGTTGACAAAGTTGCCAAAACAAAAAATTCTGCTCGTATGCAATTTATTACCCCCTTTAAAAAACTTTATATTCAGTTTTATATATTTTAAATGTATCATTACTAAATAATGGAGTCTATATAAAATAAACTAAACGGTCGTTTTTTTTATAAAGGTTCTCGTTGCTAAAGCAATTTTTTATAATAAACATCATGTTAGAATTCGAGTTTTTTAAACGGACCGTATTGTTTTTTAGCTTTGAGTTGTAAAGCCTCATTCTCTTTACAGATGATATGCTACGTTATGGTAGTTTGATGGATGAAAAGATTATTGAGTGATGACCAAGACTTGTTGTATCAAAACAAGAAACAAAGACTTTACTTCAAAAGTTTTCTTTAGTTCTAAATAATTTATTTTAGAATCTTATAAAATTACGAGATTTCATTAAAGCTTATCTAAACTATTAGTGTGTAAGGAATTGTTTACTAGAACTAAAACCATTGGAGAGAATTTTATGATTAACAAAAGTTCACAACTTATTCTTCTAGAGGGGTTACCTGGAACGGGAAAGTCGACTAATTCAAGGATCATCATGTCGAACATTGAACAGTCGGGGCAAAAAGTAAAATGGACCCACGAAGTTGCACGGCCACATCCGACACTGTTCTTCAATGAAGCAAATCTGACGCAAAAAGAATTTGATACTTTTATCAACCAGTTCCCTGAACATAAGGAAATAATCAACTCCCTTAAAATAGAGTTAGATAGTACAATCAGCTTCGACCTATTAGAGATTGAATGGAACTATATGGATAGACTGGATGATGTTATTCTAAAAGTCCTGAAACAATATGATGTGTGGGATTTCCCCCTTGAAAAATATATAAATGTAGCACTTGAGAAGTGGAAGTGTTTCGTAGAAGACGTCAAGAAAGACGACGACCTAGTAGTCATCTTAGATAGCAGTTTATTTCAGTTCCAGATCTACACGTTCTTAGGGAAAAATGTCTCTTACCCGGTTATTGAGTCCTTCATTAATCAATTGTTCGAAACCATTTCTGAACTTGATCCTTCAATCATCTATCTTTATCGTAAGGATGTTGAGGATACTATCTCATATATAGAGAAAACCAGAGGTAAAGAATTTTCAGAACAGATTTGGAATAGAGATAAGCATCTCCCTTATTATCAGAACCGCCCTACAGGTGCGGATGGATACCGAAGCTTCCTAAGAGATTATCATCTTACTGTAGAAAAATTGTTCGAAGTCACTCCATTTAAAAAGCTGCGTGTAGAAATATCAGATGGAAATTGGAATCTATATGTTTCCGAGATGCTTTCTTTTTTAGAGATTGAAAAACGATCATACGACCAACCGGTTACCTTTCCAATCGGTATATACATCAATGAACAACTTGGACTAAATTTGGAGGTACACGAGGGTTATATCATCGATCCTTCAGGGAATAAAAAACATCTTATTCCTAGAAATGAAAATGAGTTCTATGTCGAAGACCTCCCCATCATCTTAAGGTTTGAAAAACCAGATAAGGTGGTTGTGATCGGGGAACAACTTATTGATCGCTGGACTGCGAACCGTACTATTTTTGTTAGAAGAATTATTTAGGGTTACCCTAGAATACCGTTTTAGAATCAGCAAAAACTCCCACTCGTATGAGAGGGAGTTTTTTGTGATTGTTTAATTTGATAACGATTAAGCCTTGAACTCCGAAGATTCTAGTTCACTTTCCTTCACACAATCCAGCCAATTTTCTATTTCTTTAATTACCGAAAGTACACAACCCTCATTAAAAGGACTCACTAAGTTTGCTTCTTCTACGAGTTCGGTAAAGGGTCTACTTCCACCTAAGCTACAAAGATAAATATAATCTTTCCAAGCCAAATCCTTATACGTTCTCATTCTCTTCCAGAACTGAAAAGCGCACATTTGTGCAAACCCATAATCGATATAGTAAAACGGATCAGTAAAGATATGGAGTTGTTTCTGCCAATATCCACCGTCCTTGAGATAACTGTTATCTTCATGATTTAAGTGTGGAAGGTATTCTTCTTCTAATGTTAGCCAAAATTGGTTCCTCTCCTCTGAGCTCGCTGTAGGGTTCTCATAGACATAATGTTGGAACTCGTCAACTGCTGCACAATATGGAAGGAATATTACTCCACGACTCAAGTGGCTAAACTTATACCTATCTGTATCTTCTCCAAAGAAATTTTCCATCCATGGCCAAGTGAAGAATTCCATACTCATTGAATGGATCTCGCTCGCCTCGTATGTCGGCCAATAGTATTCTGGGATTTCTAGATCACGGCTACTGTAGACTTGGAGCGCGTGCCCTGCCTCATGTGTGAGGACATCGATATCTCCTGCTGTCCCGTTGAAATTTGCATAGATGAAGGGTGATTTGTACTCGGGTATATATGTACAGTATCCTCCCGGTGCTTTACCTTCGGTCGATAGGAGGTCCATCAAATCGTGATTGACCATGAATCGGAAAAACTCGTCTGTTTCATTTGAAAGTTCCTGATACATTCGTTCACCTTGTTCAATAACCCAGTCTGGATTGCCCTTTGGTGTAGGGTTACCTTGTGTAAAGAAAAAGTCTTCATCATAGTAGTACAGTTCCTCTACCCCGATACGCTTACGTTGTCTTTCTTTTAAACGGACAACAAGCGGCACTACATGTTCTTTAATCTGTTTTCTGAAAGCTGCTACATCTTCCTTCTTATAGTCTGTACGTCCTAAACGTGCATAACCGAGTTTAACGAAGTTTTCAAATCCAAGTTTTTGTGCAATCGTTGTTCTGACCTTAACCAGTTCGTCGAAGAGTAGATCTAATTTGTTTTTGTTCTCTTGAAAAAAACCAAAACGCGCTTCTGATGATTTCTTCCGAAGAGATCTGTCCGGAGACATCGTAAGAGGATAGAGTTGAGATAAAGTTTTTGTTCTACCCTCAAAGTTGATCTTTGCTGAGGCTGTAAGCTTGATGTAATCCGAGTTCAGTTTGTTTTCTCTTTGTAGGTCTTCTATCACAAGGTGCGAAATTGTCTTAAGCTGATTCTCAGCAAGTGCAAAGAGCTGTTTTCCAAACTCTTGTTCCAATGATTCCCTAAACTTTGATTCAACCAGCGCTCGATAAAAATCGGATACCATTTCTTTATAGAGGGGATCGAACTCATCTAAATACTCTCTTTCTTTACGATAGAAAGTGTCTTCAGTGTTAATTGTATGTCTGATTTCCACAAGGCTAAACATTGAGTCGATGTGGTTCCTCAACTTATTTATTTCTCGAATCAATTCTTTTTGATTGTCACAAGTGTCTGATGTTTTAAATTGTTTAATAAAACTCTTGAAAACGTTCCTAGTACTGTTGATGTCAGGTCTCTCATACAAATAGTCTTTAAACTTCATCTTTATTTCCTCCTCTAATCTCTTGTTAAAAATGACTGTTCAGTTTATATTATGATAGCAATATTTCCATTCTTTGTATATTATAAAGTTAAGGTATTTTTTGTCTTCAATTAAACTCACAATGAATATGACATCATTGATTAAAAAATATACAGCAAAGTATATGTCAACATTAACATTAACGCTGTAGATATTATTAAAAGAGAGAGGTTTCAAAATGGAGTTAAACAGAAGGTATGATATTGATTGGTTAAGAAATTTAGGTATATTGTTATTGTTTCCGTTTCATTCAGCAAGGGTCTTCGATATATGGGATCCGTTCTATGTGAAAAGCGAGGAATTAAGTTCTGGCTTGAGTATTTTTATAGCAGTTACGAGTTATTGGTTCATGCCGCTATTGTTTTGGCTAGCAGGATCAGCAAGTTGGTATGCGCTAAATAAAAGATCGATAAGAGAATACATAAATGACAGAACAAAGCGACTTCTTATCCCTTTTATTTTTGGATTGTTCGTGATCGTACCACCTCAGGGATACTTCGCGTTAATGAGTAGAGAGGATCAGTCGCTCAACTATCTTTCTTTTTTGCAATCTTACTTTTTAAACTTTAGTGATCTTTCGGGTTATTTTGGTACGTTTACTCCCGCTCATCTCTGGTTCATACTCTATCTCTTTGTACTTTCTATGCTTGCCTCACCGTTGTTTAGGTTCTATAAAAAGAATATTCAAAAGATGAACAGATTTCATAAAGTATTCAGTAGGCCAGCAATCTTTCTTATGTTCTTTATCATACTAGTCATTGTACAAGTTCTTCCAGCTCCAGGAGGACAAAATCCGTTCTATTATTTAGTGTTCTTATTATTGGGTTTTTTGACAACAAGTAAGTTTACGTATCAAGAAATGTTCAATAAAATTTATTTGAAAGTAATCATTCTGTTAATGGTTTTGGTCCCTATATGGATTACTCTGTTGTATCACAATGGAGATCATTCCTCTTGGACGGAACTGCTATTGACAATATTAAGAACTTTAAACGTCTGGCTGACACTTATCGCAATCTTGGGACTCGGTCACAAATATTTGAATGTTAAACACAAGGTGCTACCCTATTTAAATGAAGCGGCTTTCCCTATTTATATCTTGCATCAGAGTATCTTGGTGATAATCGCATATTTTATTCTGCAATTAAAACTTAGTACAGCTGTCCAATTTTCCTTGATCATGATTCTTTCTCTTTTCTTGTCGTGGTTTTTCTATGAATATGTAATAAAACGGTTTAACACTTTACGTTGGTTGTTTGGGTTGAAGCCTAAGACTGGACACACCAGGATGGATAAAAAACCCAATGAAGAAATTATATCTTAACATATTAATATAATTTATTAATGACATATGTTTATATGTATATTATAAAATATATTATATTATTATTTGCGACATTGTTTTGACGTATTATTTTTTGTATATATTGCTAATTAATATGATATTACACAAAGGTTAAGACATTTAGAAATTTTGTGTTGCTCGAGTTTATTTAAATATAAAAAGCCGCTAGATTCCTAGCGGCTTTTCACTTTATTTTCTTTCAATCACACCATATTGTTCTAGTAAATTTCTTATTGCTTTATTAATAAGTTTTGATTTATCGCCTTTTTCACCTCGGGAAGCAATGTTATCTACTTCCACTGCTAGATCAGGATCCATGTAGAATGAGGTGAAGACCTTTTTCTTTTTAACTTTTTTAACTTTGTTTCCAGAAGCAAGCATTCTGAGGTAGTCATCATCTTCATCTTCATTATTCACAACAACATCATTAACAACGTTGGTATCATTGTCATATGTTTCGTTTTCATCTATAACTACATTTTTATCTTTAAATTCTTCAACGATGTCATCATTTTGTTTTTTTTCTGTTTCTTCTAATTTTTCTTCGTAAGAATTAAAAAAGGTCTGCGTAGCATTAGGTTTTTTGATCTTATCCTTGAGGCTGTTCTTGCTTGGCACGTTTCTTCAGCTCCTCTACGAATGGTATATAATATTCTAATGCATTTGTTAGTTCTGGATTCTCTTCGAATCCAGAGATAGCTAAACGTCTTGTTGCAGCTTTTCGTTTAATAATCGTTTGAAATCTTAACCCTGGATATTCTTCTTCAATAGACTCTTCCATTACTTCATTCTCTTTTGCACGTGAATCAATTAATGAAAAAAGGATACCCGCCGTTTTTAAACTTGGATTATACCGTTCCTTTGAAGCTTCAATGATCTCTAGGAACTTTGGAATGGCATAATAAGCGAACATCGATCCATCGAACATAACTACAGCAAAACTTCCTGCTTTTGAGTATGTACTAAGTGGCATTACTGTATGTTCAGATAAAGCTGGTGGTGTATCTATAATTATCCAATCATAATCTTCCATAACAGGTTCTAATGCTACTTGTAGGGCATCAAATTTAATACCTTGTCTGTACATCATGCGAGGTAGAGTAGCTAGAAAATCATTCGAAGGAACGAGATCTAGATTCTCACTGATCTTTATGATGTACTTTCTAACGTCTTTATCTTGAATCGCTTCAAGTATCGTCTTTTCCTCAAATACGTTACAAATATCATATTCATTGGTCAAAAAGCTCGTAAGGTTACCCTGTCCATCCATATCAATTGCTAAGACGCGCTCTTCTTTACTCAATAAGTATGAAGTCACACCACTACTTACCGATTTAGAACAACCACCTTTACTTATTCCAAAGGTCACAATTTTTGCAGTCATTTTAACACCCCATTTTATACTAATTGATAGTTTCATTTTAACATTGATAAAGCAATTGTTGTCACCATATTTGTCGACAATAACCAACAGTATAATAAAACATATCATATTAAGTTGTCGATATATTCACCAATATTAGCATAATTATTATATATTTCAGTTTAAATTATAACATACTTGATAATAATACAAACAATAATATTGTCGTTGTATATTTCATTGTTGACATATATTTTTATTTTATACCTTTTTCTTCAAAATGAATTATTTTACAGATAACCCGCTTTACCTATTCAGTTATATTTACATAAGTTGATCAATTGTTAGTTAGGATTATGTTCAAAACAAATTACAGTAACCTGGCGATAATCAAAACTTTATACTTAACGGTTTATAACTAGTTGATTTTTAACCATGCGAACTAAAACTTGGTATCTTAAGAAATGAAATGTGTATCAGAATGATTTATTTACATAAGCATAATTTAAGAAAATAACCTAAACATTGCTGTTGATAATAACATTGGTATCTACTGTATCATTAATAATTATACTAACAGTAGTAAACATATAGATATCATCAGCATTTACAATATCAATAATAACATCATTAATATAAGTTATAATTATAAGAATATAATTATCAACATCATCTTTATATACAATGATATATATTTCAACAATAATATATATATTGTGTTCGATTATCCAATAATTGCAGACTTTATCATCAATCTACTCTTTGGGGATAATCTAAACTTATCAATTAAATTTATTTTTGTTTCGAGTTTTTTCCCACTAAAGCAGTTAATTAATCAATTTAAATTACTGGACAAAATCATGCAGTCAGCAAATTCATCAAAAACATCATTGTTAATGTTATTATTTCAATTTTGTTTTTGACATTAATGATATGTATAAAATAATAATATTTTTATTGATAATTATATAATTAAAAATAACTTATATGTATACATATATTATTATGCATATGTTAATGTTAAAATATGTTGTTATTATTATGAAAAAGAACACTTGCCTATGCTAGTGTTCTCGTTTCGTTTTCTCTTTCAACCAGTTCAACATCTTCTCATCGTTGTTTTTGTTTTGTCTTTTGTTCTCTCCTCGAATGTAACGGGAGAGGGTAGTGTGTGCGATGCCGATTTCACTTGCAGATTGACGTATACTTTTGCCTAACGACTCAATCATCAGTTTCATGGCATCCGGTGTAAGTTTTATCTCAGAATTAAAATCAAAAGTCTGTTGTTCCGGTTCATCTGCCTGTAGGATATCGCTTGAATCAACTGCTGGAGCAGCTTCCTCAACAAACTCCCAAGTTTGTCCTTGGTCTTGATTCGAAACTATCAGATTCTCTTGAGTGAGCTGCTGCATTCGAGCAATGATCTTTTCATCAACACTGTGGTCAGATGATATCAGGTTCTTCTGGTTCTCTTTTACTAGGGTATCATGCGGAAGGATGATCACATTGATCTTAGACCAATAATTCTTAAACCAACCTTTCCGACCTACCATCTCTTCATCGATTTCTTCTGTATAATGCCATGTTTTGATAACATCATCTTTCTGCAGTTCGTCAAGGACATGTTCAAACTTATCCCGTATCTGTACTCCGTTATAACGTGAAGAGATATCAAGGACTTTTAAAATCGTTGATACTTTAAACGGTTGGTTCAACGATCGTCTCATCGTTCTAATCTTCCATTGCAAATTTAAATAGCGGGCCAGTCGTTTTTGTTCTCGTTGCGTGTAATGACTGTATTGGAAGATTTTTAAATCTAGAAGACCTATCGATCGGTTAGGACCTTCGAGATATGGTGTCAAGATAGACGTTGGTTTTACTTGTACGGCATAAATCCCTTTTGCTTCACCTGTCTTCTTGTCATAAGCGACCCGAATCTTACCTATTTCAAACATACGCTGAAAATCTTTAAACTTATAAAGCTCGTTATCTTGCATCTCATCAGCATTGATGACTTTGATTTTCTGTTCACCGAGAGATACCCAGATTGAGGAGAGAGCTGCTACTCGTTTCATGATGTTAAAACGGTCTTCTTCACGGTAGTCGAGTTCACGTCCGTTTGCTGTCCGCTTTCGAAGGTTACGTAAACGCAAGGCATCATTGCTGTGAAATTCTATGTATCCATCGCTATCTTTAGGTGTTACCATCCATAGGTATGTGATCAAGTCAAAAAGGTCGGCTGTCATCTCATCTAACGAGTTGAGTGTAGATTCGATAAGTTCAAGCCATATCTCTTGTTGGTCAGCTGTAAGCTGTGATACTCCTGTATCGTTCGGCCGTAATTCAGCCATCCCTCTGACCTGTCCTTTGTTATCGACAATTTCTGTCGCAAGAAAGCCCGTGTCGCCTTCTTTGTATTCCTTCTTTTTGGTCACGATATCACGCATAAGGTGGAAGTCCATGTCCATGCTCGAATAGATATAATCCCGGTCAAGCGCTTCTTCAATCTTCTCTTCGTTCACACTTCGTTTGATCTCGATGTTCGGAAACTCTTGAATGAAGTGGCCGGCGAGTAGTAGTTTAATAGTATCTTTATAACGTTCAACAGCATCCCGTATCATCTGCTTCGTGATATGCTCACCAAAGTAGAGTGTTTGCGTAAAGAGGTAAAATAGAGCACGAAAACTTGGACACATCTTCTCGCAAGGGGACTGTTGCTTCGTTTCATTCTCTGTCATCTGATAAGCATCATGCTGCCAATTTTCGAGCACATGTGGCCGGTCTTCAAAAAGGAACCTGGTCTCTTCAAAGATCACGATTTTTAAAAGTTTATAGTTAAGTATCAATCGATCTGGTATGTCTTCATATTTCATAGGAAGCACCCTTTCTATGAATCAATTAATTAAGCTTTAAATAAATGATGAAATGCACCACTAGATTCATTATAGCAAGCATTGGACAGAAAATAGACTAAAAATGCACCAAAGTGTTGCTTTTATTATAAAAAGTGCACCAATATCAATATAGTTGAGCGGAACTTGTGTACAAGAAATGCACCATTTAACGGTCTTAAAAAAGAAATACAACTGGTACGTTTTAAAAGCATTGTCTATATTACTTATGTATCCAATATCCCTTGATTCTTATAAGGTTTTGAATACATGAATGTAAGTGAAACATTATCTACAATGTAAATAAAATTAAATCACATTATATATCAATTCATATGATAATACATATGTCGTAATTTATGTTACTATTTATGATATTATTAAAATTAGAATATATTAATAATATGATTTGAACATTAGTGTGAGAGATTGAATGTTATCTATTTTCAACTTTTATAAGTTTGTGATTAACTTGGTGGAAACACACTTTAAGAAAGTAATGCGAAACCATTAGGTTTAATATTTCTGAAGTTATTAGAAAGAGTTCGGATGATATTGCTACATATATAATCGAAGTAATGTAAAATTATGGGCTATTTGAGTATTCAGATATGAAAAAAAATTGTATTAAATGCACCATTATATATACAGGTTCCGACCAAAGAATAAAAACTGCACCATTTTTAGGACTTGTTAACTGTATAGTGAATTAAAACCCTCCTGATCAATTGGCTCAAGAGGGTTTTTATCTTGTGGTGACTAAAAACTTTCACTACAGAATATTCATTTTCACACCTCAAGGAAAACTCGTAATATACACATACAAACCAGTATCCAAAGGAAATACGTAAATAAACATAAAAGAACTTCTTTAATAAACTATCAAATTTTATAAAATTCAAGTGTTGGAATTTCAGAATTTCATCTTTAATCTTAAAGGACTAGCGGGGTTGTTCCAACATGGATTAATTTATAAAGGGGGAACTGTTTTGGAACTAGGGGAATTAACTGGATGGTTTGATGAATATGGGCAATCGATTTTAACCTATATAACTTTAATTGTGCAAACTATCTACAAGCAGAGGATTAAACTCGGGAAACCTTTAAAAAAGCATATAGATATCAACAACAATTTGAACATAAATCATCTGTGAAAACATGGTAATTATTAATTACGCATAATGTGACAAAGGACTATTTTCAAAGAACACCCATTACAACATTATCTAGGTTTAACAATGGAAGAGAAAGACCATAAGCCAATACCAAAACAAATCGTAGCAATGAATATAAAGCCACCAACAATTAAAACCTTCTTATGGAAATGAATTATTTTACGGAAGTTAAAATAATTTTTAATAGAAGAAACACTCCTCGTTTTACAAAAAGTATAGTGAAAATGACTTTAAAAATTGTGTTAGTTAATGAATTGATTAAAAGGGGGATTACTAATGAAATTCTTCGATAAACAATTTAAAGAATTAGAGAAGAACTAAAGTTAACAGACAAATCTCATATTGATTTCCATAATGTGAACTGATCTATGGTTTTATTCAGATACAAGTTACGCTCGAATTAAGAATAAAATGCACCAGGTAAAGTTAATGATAACCATTGGTGCAATCTGATGCGTAACATATAGAAATGGTACACAAACTACGCTCAAAAATGCATTATGCACCAGTTATGCACCATCGTATTACAGATTGAGCGGAACTTGCGTATAAAAACGAACCAGGAAATGCACCAAATGCGCCACAGTAAAAAGAGTTTGAGCGGAACTTGTACACTTATGAACTACAGTGAACAATGGGGTTTAAGGATAATCTATCCAATTTTTCAACGAATAATTCGACGAGAACTGACGAAAATGAGCGAAGTTTGCACGAAATAAACGCACCACGAAAAACAAAATCAGAGCGTACTCTGTATAGTATTGTCTTACTAAGACTGCTAAGATCCCTTGATATGACGGGAAATTTTAGAACTGCTTATAACCACACAAGTTTCGCACACATGGTACACTTCGAGCACATTGGTGCAAAAGGTGAGCGAAACATGCATCATAAAAAACAGACCACTTTTTTTCGTCCCTAGAAGCGACAAGCTTTTACGGGACTTTTTATTTTGGTGCATTTTCCTTAGAGGACACCAAAACTTAAAAAGTGATTTCGTTATACTTTCTGCAACAAACTTCGGGAAGTGGGAGTTCAACTGTATTATCGTCCCATTTTTTAACGAGAGTATCAAGAAATCACGAAGAAAAGGGGTGTTCCTCATGGAAAAGAGCGCATTGAAACATAAAAAACAGGTCTCAATATCGGATATACTGTCATTTCTTACACATGATAGCCTGGATTTATATAAAAAAAGAGGAACATCTGCACCAATCCGTAACGTGGTGCGTTTTCGTGAAGCTCAAAAAAATGCACCATACAAGAAGGGTGTCGTTTTCGTTTCATCATCTAAAGAAGACCTATCCTGCGGTAGAGGATACGTCGTCACAAGTTATGAGACGTTGGAAGAAAAGTATAAGACGATCTCTCACTGGACACCTAACACGTATCGCGGAGGTACGTACTATGACTTTAAAAATCGCATCATCAAAGGACACACGAGAGACAACCTAAAGCAGATCAACGTGATCGGTATGGATATCGACACAAAAGATGTTGACCTTTATGGTTTTTATATCGGATGTGAGGAGTTAGGACTTCCTCGGCCAAACTTGCTGCTTGCTACACCAAGAGGGTACCAGGTCTTCTTTGTGCTTTCCACACCTTTTTATATAACGAAGAATCATGATTATAAAAGCCTTCGAATCGCTGAGAGAATCTCTCTCAATATGCGAAAAGCATTATGTGAATATGCACCTGTCGATGTGAACTGTGTACCTTTTGGCTTCTACCGTATACCAAAAGAAGAGAACGTACTAGACTTCTATCCGGTGCCAGTTGAGACGAATGAACTCATGACATGGTCCCGTGAGTATGAAAAGAAGAACATGTTTCGTGTAATTTATTCAAATAACAGCAATGAGCAGAACCTGATCGGAACAGACTGGTACCAGACGTTGATCCGCTCTGAACATATTGACTCTGGCCATACTGCGGCAAGCAGGAACAACGCACTATTAACTCTTTCTCTAGCAAACTATGTTAGCGGAAGGAACATGGAAGAGGCGTACGATGAACTCGATCAGTTCAACTCCAATCTATCCAAACCACTCTCAAAACAAGAGTTCGAGAGGACTTTAAAGAGCGCATACTCGGGTAAATACAAAGGAGTCAAACGGTCATACGTCGAGCAGCTCTTAGAACTCTGGACAGAAGGGAACGTAAAGTTCACAGGACGGGAGGGCTGGTATAAGTTCAAGAAACCTCGTGAGGAGAGAACGCGCTCACACTATAACGAACGCGAAGAAGATGTCATCAATTACTTAAAAGTGAACACCTCAGAGACCAATCCCTACTTAGAAGGTTCTCTGAAATTACTCGCGGAAACGTTCGGTATGGCGGTATCTACGTTAAAAGAAGTACTGAAGCAATCTAAAAATCTCGTAAAACGAACGATCGGAAGAGGACGCAACGCCGTGACCCAGATTGCAGCAAGAAGTATACTCTTTCATCACATCATCGAACTGAAACAGCTGAAGAACCAAAAAGCGCAATTCATTTTTCAAGATGTGCTGCAAGCAGATTCTAGTAGATTTGTGAATTCTATCGATCATGAGAATCTCGTTTCCCCATATTACGGAAACAGTTCTCCACCGAAGGCCAGATCAAGCTGATAATAAATGAGCCAATGTGCCAATACATATCAAAATTCTCCTGGTACTGTTTTGTTTTTGTTGTGTGTTTTATATTCTCGATACTGAGACTTTACTTCTTTATCGTTTGGGAGAAGAAGGTTCTTTGTTGGCATGTTTGTTAAGCGGAGAAGAACTGTTATGAGTATTGTAGAGCTTGTTTAGTTCTACTGATTTTTATGCATAGTCTAGTTTTATTTACAGAGATTAAATTGTGTCTTTTGAGGTGGTAGGTGAGTGTTTTCGATAGGGGGAGTAGCAAGTCAAAGATCTAATAGAGAATGAGAGATTTAAAGATGGTAAGAAATTCTTATTCTAAAATAATATGTAGTAATATGGAATGATTTACCTTTGAATCTATTGCCAAACAGATGTGCGTATACTATACTTGCGTTGAATTCAGAATATTAAAATAATATAGAAATAATGACGTAAATAAATGGTTAATCAATTTACATCTCGTTTGCGGTTTATAGTGAGTCTCATCCCACGTATTTAAAGGATTACGGGCTCCTGTTCATTTCGTAATCAGCAGAAGACCTCGCCTATACTACGTAAACATAGCCGAGGTCTTCTGCTACTACATGAAGGCGGAGCCAGTTTAAAAGTTTAAGTGGGATGAGTAGTAGTAGTTTTAGAGGTTAGTGAATGAATTGTGAGTTCAAAATAATAAGTTCTTAGAGATTCAAGTTCAAGAGAGTATAAGTTCAAGTTCAAAAGAAGGATCAAGATCAAGAGAGAATTTCAAGAGCGAAAGTAGAAAGAAAGGTAGTTTAATTATCTTGTGTAGAGGTTTGTATTTTAGGTGGAAAAGGATTGTTAAATGTATAAAAATGTTTATCATCTCTTATTTATGCAAGGAGGTGTTCTGTGTTCATAGGGCTTAATCATTGGATAAGAGCGTACTTAGGCATCTTGGTCATTTTATATGGATTCGTTTTCTGGATGGGTATTAAAGCGTTACAGTTAGTTGTGTTTTTAGTTACGGTGTTAATTTCGTTTGTTGTGTATGGAATAAGCTTCTGTTTTGGTCAGCTGCTAAAAGGGAGAGTGGTTCCTATTTTCGCTAAAAAAGGATGATGTTTTCCATGTTGAAGTATACGTCGCTAAAAGAGAAGGATATCGAGTATCTTACGTTTATTTTGAGAAATGGCATGGTCACAGCTAAGCAGATCATGTTGAAATTTAGAGAACCAAATATTCATCGGGTCTACCGGCGCTTAAGAAAATTAGAGGAAAAGAAATATGTGAGACATGAGAGAATCGCTCACAAGGTCGGGGTTTACTTGGGAACACTTGAAGCTCGAAAATTAACAAATGTGAGTGTAACGGTTCCTACTAAAGCTTCCGTTTATACGATGCAACACGATCTTCTATTGACGGATCTGGTACTGTACTACGAGTTTCAAGCAGAGAACCAAGGGGTTGAATTTAAATATCGAACCGAAAGAGAGATTCGCCACTCGATGATCGGAGAAGGGGATAATCAGACTAAATTAAAAGTGTACAACGCTAAACGAGACAGGATACCAGATGCGGTCTTCTTCTTCAAAGCTCTTGACGGTAGAGTAACGACGACTTGGGTAGAACTAGAACTCAATAAAAAAGAACGAAAGCGATATGATGAAAAGTTTAAGCTGTTTGAAGCCTTCCTTTCAGATGGACGAATCACAGATCAGCCCTATAGTTACGATCAAGTTATGTACTTTGCGGATGATATTAAAATCCATAACGTGATCAATGAAGCCAAAGAACGAATGATCAATGCCAACAAGATAACCATACGAAAGATTCCACCTGTTATTATCAACGAACGTTGGGAAGAGGTGATGCCACGTGGATCCGATGGCGAAACATCAAGAACAGACACAGCAGACTGAAACGGACAGAATGATCGGTGACCTTGTCATCTATGGTTTGATCGGAATCATTGGAATTCTGTTTTTTCTTCCGGCCCTACTCGGAATGCTGATCTTTGCCATTTTGCACTTGTTCAAACGGGACTGGCTTTTTTATGCAGCACTTGTATCAGGAATTGTGATTCTTTTTTGGCAAGTTCAAACCGGGAGTATCCTCACCTATTTTGGATTGATCTCAGAAATGAACGCACCTTACCTTTCTACGGGTGCTGAACGATTGTTAAATGACGGGAATGCTATCACCGTCTCCTATTCTTCCTATGTGGTATTAGGAGGACTCGCTTTACTCTTTTCATTTGTATTCTTCATCTTTGCTAAGTTTTTTTGGAAAAGAAGAGTGACGACTAAATCGGGTGAAGTACAGAAGCAGAAGGCGGAACAACGTTATAAATCCTTCCGGAAAAATCGTGTGAAGTTTCTGGCCAAAAAACAACTGCTCTATCGGAAAAGACCTTCTAAGGAAGTGTTTGTCGGGTATACCGATTTCAAAGAGCGTGTGTCTCTTGAATCGAAGGAACTCAACTACCACATGCTTGCGACAGGTGGAACGGGTACAGGGAAAACCACGTTAATCGCATCGTTAATGGAAGCCGCCTTGCAACAAGATAAACCCATCATCTTCGTTGACGGTAAAGGCGAACGAAAATCTATGCTAGAGTTTAAAGCTCTGTGCGAAGCATATGGCAGAAACGTATTTCTTTTTTCTGAAATGGATGATCTCACGTATAACCCCATCAAGAATGGAACCCCTACCGAGACACGAGATAAGCTCATGTCCCTGTTTCAATTTTCGAGTGAAGGAGACGGAGCGTATTATACAGACATCGCTTCTCGGTATCTGCAACTCATCATCAAACTAATAGATGAAGCAAACGCGCCTCGAGACATACAAACCATTGCCAAGTTAACCAACCTCAAGTATATGAATCAGTTTTTTAAAGAACATAGCAGCACGGAAGAAATTGAGGAAGAGTTTGAAGTGGAAGTAGAAGAAGAAGTCGTAATCCAGAAAGATAAACAAGCTTCTTTGGATGATGATTTAAGTGATTTCATGACTTCTCCCACCCCCCAAAGAGAGACTGTGAAAAAAACCGTTAAAAAGAAGCGTATGCGATCTGTTACAACCCTTCAAGAGGGCTTGAAACGTATCAAGAGCATACTAGATGATGAATTTCCTGAAGAGATCGTGGAAGGTTGTCTCACTCGTCTGAAAATGCAATTAGGGGAACTTCTAGAATCTGATTTAGGACATTTGTTCATCGAAAGTGAAAATGGAATCGACCTTCAAAAGATAACCGATCACAACGATGTCGTGATCTTCAGTATCTCCGGGAGTCGTTATGCTGATTATATTCGGAAAATTGGGAAAATGATAATCTTAGACGTTAACAGTTTGGTCGCTTATCGCCAGGCGAGAGGACGTAAATCTATCTTTGGTATCTATGATGAGTTTTCAGCTTATGGTGACCGTCGAATCGTCGACATCGTTAATAAGTCACGTTCGGCTGGGTTCGAATGTATCATTTCTACTCAAACGTTATCAGATATAGACGCTGTTGACCCTATCATGACGGAGCAAATCATCTCAAACTGCAACGTAATCGCGACAGGACGTGTCAATTCTTCCAAGGATGCAGAGCGTATCGCGCAAGTTTTCGGTACGTTTTCTGATCAAGAGATCACGCAGCAGATCGAAAAGAAATATCCTCATCTTCGTTATGAATCAGAGATGGGTACGGTACGAGATGTTGAGCGATTTAAAGCGAACCCAAGTGAGATAAAAAATCTGCAGATCGGTGAGATCTTTATCAATCGAAAAATGGTAGAGGAAGAAGACAGTGATACTTATTTCCGCCGTGTCTATGTACGAAACGCCTTAGAGTTGGGAGGGATTAGATGACTTTTTTCGGCAAGTTGAAAGGTGGGCTGAAAAGAAGCGCATTTCAAGGAAGAAAGAAGGTCTTGAAAGATGAAAGGCGATTGAAATCTTCTCGTTTTAATGCAAGGATGGCGTTCTCATTCGTGTTTTGGATGGTCTTAGTTGGTGTTATCTTTATCAGCTTTCAGTCATGGGCTCGGACGGGTTTTTTAAACGAAAAAGTAAACGGATATCAGAACAAATCAAGTGAGCAGATCGCCAGTCTAAATGAGGTTGGTTTTGCCAATTCTCCTGCAGGAGAAACCTATGCTAGCCGGTTTATCGATACGTATATCAATGTCTCAAACGATGAAAAGGAACGAGAAGAACGAGAGAAAGCACTTCAAGGATTCTTGGCTGAGGGATTAAGGGTAGGAGGATTAGAGAACCTCACAGACTTCCAAGGTAAACGAGTTTTGAAGAGTGCTAGTTTGTATGATGTAAAGGACGTTGGGGAAGAAGCTGCCAGTTATGTTTACGAAATCGAATATGAGCTCTTCAAGACATTAGAGAAAAAAGAACAGGTAGATGTGAAGAAAGAGAATGCAGGGAAAGAAGAAGTTGCAAAAGAGGAAAAAGTGACGACGCAAGAGGAATCGCTTGGAACGAAGAAACAAATGATCGTCGTTCGCCTTGGAACGGACGGGAACTCATTCAATGTCATCGAACAGCCCTATTACCAAGCTCTACCGAGTGAAACAAGAATGACAGCAGTGCAGGACCAAACCGATCCATCCAAGAAGAACGTGAAAGTCGAAGATGAAATACAGCAGTTTGCCACACAGTTTTTCACTTCATACACCACGAATTCTACTCAGGAAATGTCTTACTTGATGGAGAACCCGGAATCTTTAAAAGATCTTTATCAATACAAAGGGCTTGAAGACTTTGTTGTTTATGATGGGGAAAAGGAAGGACAGTATATTGTGAAAACCCTTGTTCTCTTACAGGAAGGTGATACGGGACTTCAAACGAAACATCCGTTTACCCTAATCGTGTCTAAAGAGAACAATAAATTTTATGTGCAAGCACTCAAACACACATTAGGAGGATGATTCAAATGCCGGATATTACAGGTCTTACCGATTACGTTTCAGGTCAGGTTGCAGCCGTCCTATTTATCATCATGGTCGTCATGATCGTTAGAGCGTTCATCTCACAACGGTGGGGACAGTTCTTTTCCAGCTTTATCTTTGCGGTTGTCTGCTATGTGATCGTGGCGAATCCAGGGGAATTTGAAAGCGTGGCAAATGCGATTTGGGATCAAGTGAAAAGCGGTGGTTTAAATTGAGGTCAGCTGCCTATAACTACCGAAAGTTCTTTAGGTATCCTTTGAAAATCTGGAAGATCGGAAAAGGCGAAAAATCACTCGTTTTCTCTAAAGGAATCGAGGTTAGACAAATCCTTGTGGCTGCTTTGCTTTTTGGTATTCTATTTCTCTTCCGAGGAAGTATCAATCAAGTTTTACCTACGACTCTACAGCTCGCCTTTTATGCCGTTTTGCCGTGGATAATCGCAGGGGCAATCTGTAGAAGCCGGCTCGATGGTAAACGTTTAGACCGTTTTTTCATCGGTTACTTTCGTTATCTGTTCAATAAACGGTTCAGTTACAGCAATCATAAACCCGTTTATCAGCCACAAATGAAAAAGGCGCAAACTTACGAGCAATTTCAATAAGGTGGTGGACCCATGATACAGTTTCCGATCCAATCGTACCAAGATAATGTCATCTATACGCATGATATGGAGGCCTGGGCTTATTACCGTCTGCACGAAAACACCGTAGGCGTAAATGAGCAAGAAGCTGAGAACAATCTTGTAAGTCGACTTCAGAGACTCGCTTGGCAGCTCTCAGCATTTGAGGAGATCGATTATAAAATCGTTCCGATCCCCGTTGATATCGACAAAAGGATGGAAAGGTTAAAAGCGCAGTATGAAGGAAACTATGCCGAAACAGGAAGATATTATGCGGAACGCGCGAAAGAGATCTTACGAGAAGAAGCGAAAAACGTTGTAGAATATAAATTCTTTATCGGTGTGAAACTGAAACGCCAGGAACTAGATGATAACCTAATCAGCACCTTCTCTTCCTCCTTTAAAAGTATGAACCGTTATCTACAGAAACTTGCCGGTTTTGGAGGGCATGAAGTCGATCATTTGATCGTCGACATGTTCGCGGAATCAGAAGAGGATGCTTATACGACGATCAATAATTATTCAGGCGCGTATCGGCTAAAAGAGAAAGAATTACGTTATATCATCCGTCATCAGTTTGTCAGAGGACAGATTCAGCCCGATGGTGAAGGCAGTGTTTACAGCCTCACCGAAGGGATACTTGATCCCGGAAAAGCTGGCTATGTAAACATCAAACAACTGGATGAAGAATCGTGGTGTGCGTTTCTTCCGGTTTCAGAGTTTCCGATCGATTTAAGTTATAAGCAGTGGGCTTATTTCTTTCAGTCGTATCATTTTCCTGTTGAAGTAAACATGCGTACCGTCTACAAACATAAAAAAGAGGACGAGAACCAAACGAACAAGATCAAAAAGCGTTTTCGTGATCAGGATGCTCAACTCATTGAAGCAAACGAAGATGATGACAGCTTAATCAATACGGGGCGCGAACTGTTGCACGAATTAGAGAATCAAATCAAAAATCAAGGAAAACCACTTCTTAGAGCGCACATCAACTTGGTTGTCTATGGCAAAACAAGAGAAGAAGTACGAAAAAGAGCGAGAAGGCTCAAAATCGACTTTAAGGATCAACAGATAGAGATTGTGCAACCATTAGCCGATCAACTCCTATTATTCCATCAATCATTACCTGCAGCTAAAATCGTAGCCGAAGATTGGGAGCAAATCCTTACTCCTGAATCTTTCGCGGAATCCCTTTTTTCACTGACACGCAAAATTGGCAACACGGTCGGTTTTTATCTTGGGAAAAACATCTCCCATGAGGGTGAAAGTATCGAAAACTCTCAATCTCTTGTTTTTTACCATCCCTTTTTAGCTCACTTAGGTTTAAAAGGTTCCAAATATTCCTCTCCACATGTCACCATCTCTGGACCGACAGGTATGGGGAAATCGTATCTCTTAAAAGACATCTTACTCAATTCCGTGTTTTTCGGGGCAAAGATCTTGATGACCGACCCAAAAGATGAAGTGGAAAAGAAATTCAAGCAGTCGCTTACGCCTGAAATGCAGAAAACGGCTCCATTTTTTAAAAAGTTAATCGAAAGTTTTAACTACATCACACTTTCCAGTGAAAAGAAGGACGCCGGGAAACTGGATCCTCTTACCTTTCTTCAAGGAGAAGAGGCGCAGGATGCAGCTGTTGGTGTTTTAGAATATCTATCCGAACTTCAGTCCAACGAACGGAACGTGAAGACCGCCATCTATAAAGGGGTCCGTCACATCATGCAACAAGAGAAAAAGCCAGGACTTCTAAAAGTCGTTCGTTATTTACAAACGTCTAGTGACCAAGATGTAAAAAATGTAGGCGATCTTCTTTATGAAATCGGAACGAACGGGGTAGCCAAGCTCATGTTTTCTGAAGGGGATGTAGAAGGGATCAGTCTCAATGAGCAGGTCAACATCCTTCAGATCCAAAACTTGAATCTTCCGGATGAAGGAGAAAAGGCTGCCACTCGTGACGAACATATTGCCGTTGCACTCATGCAGCCGTTAGCCAAATTCGCAACGAAATTCGCGCGTGATGATTCCGTTGTAAAAATGACCATCTTTGAGGAAGCCTGGATGCTGATGAATACCAATGCAGGTGATCGGTTGATCAATGAGTTGCTGCGGACAGGACGATCTTTACGCTCAGCCGTTTATATCATCACGCAATCTACTTATGAATACAACAAACCACAGATCAAAGAAAATATCGGGACGAAGTTTGCATTTAAAGCAAAAACAACTGAAGAGGCGGCGAACATCATCGAGTTTCTTGGCATGGAGGATAACAAAGCGAATCGGGATATGCTAAAGAACCTCACGGAAGGTCAATGTATCGTCGAGGATATGTACGGGCGGACGGCCAAAATTCAAACAGACGTATTGTTTGACGAATGGATCAGTGCCTTCAACACAAAAGAAAACGATCGTGGAAGAGCAGAAACCGAGGAGGCGTTCATCTAATGAAAAAACTAGTATTCTTATTTATCACTTTAATTGTAGTTTTAACAGGATGCAGTCAAAATACATCTCCTGAAGAGATAGCAGATACCGCATATAAGTGGGAAAAGGCAAAGTTTGATAGAGATTATAAAAAGGAACAAAAATTCATTTACGAAAAGGGCTCATATGAAGTTCATAAGACAGCAAAAAAAGTTAATTCAGGGTTGAGATATGAAGATATTCGTTTTGAAATATATTACGACAAAGAACTAGAGCAATATTATGTACTTGCAGATTTTGATAATCCCAATGGTGATAATGCGGTAGAGGAAAATATTGTATTACGCGAAAGAGATGATATGTGGAAGATCGACATAAGTAAAAGTTCGGATATTGTCAGGGATGAAATTAAAAAGGATTATAAAAGAGAAGCTTGTATCCACTGTAAATAAGGAGGGATTAGATGAACTTCCTAAAACGTTGTATAGCTTTATGTGTAGCTCTGCTGTTCCTTCTTATACCAACGGCTTCACTTGCGGAAGATCCTTCGCCAACTGTTCAAAAAAAGGAAGAAACTGTAGGGCGCGTGACACTAGAGAGCAAAGAATATCCCCTAGATCATTATAAGATGGAAGCTGACATTGGAGACGGACTGAAAGATACAGGCGATAATGCCTTACACTCTATCAATCAAGGAATGTGGGGATTTAATAAAACGATCGCAAGCTTTATCTTATATTCGATCAATCAGCTCATGTCTTTTGATTTAATCAGTACCATAGCAAGTGAAGCAGGTATCATGAGTGAACGAATCTATGAAATTATGTCCGGGACATTCCTTTCCTTGTTTATCATTATTGTTGGAGGAACAGCTGCTTGGAGATATTTTGTTAATCAACAAGTCGGTCATGCAGTAAAAGCCATTGTAGGAGCTTTAGGTATCATGGTTATCACCTTTTGGTTTTACTCAGATGCGACCGGAAACATTAAATGGCTGAATGAAAGGGGCGCAGAACTTGAAGGGATAGCAAGCTCTGCAAACGTTCTTGTTAGTTCCGACGAATTCAATAGCAATGCAGCTTATAATCCCAACGAAGGAATTGCGGTATTAGAAAATCAATTGTTTAACCTGATGGTGAAACGTCCGTATCTACTCTTGAATTATGGTTCGACAAAAGAGAGTGAAATAGTAAGTGAAGATCCGAACAGAATAGACAAACTTCTAGAAATTAAACCATATTCAAAGGAAGGAAAAGAAGAAAGAGAAAATATTGTAAGTGATGAAGTAAATAACTTTGATAATAAGCAAATGACACCCGATTTTAGTGGAGAACGATTTGGTTTCTTAAGTGTCACTATTATATCTACAGTCGCCCTTTCGATACCGGTCTTGTTATTAGGGATTTTTAAGTTCTTGCTTCAAGTATGGTTTTTGGCACTCGTGATTTTTACTGCCATTCCACTAGTTCTTTCACTTATCCCTTCTTATAGTGAAAGTGCCTTAAATCATGGAAAGAAAATCGTAGGAGTTCTACTCATGAAAGCAGGATTGGTCCTTTTAATCGCGGTTATTACTGGAATTGTTACTTTGCTTTATGAATCGGTTAAAGTCACCAACGGAGTAGAAGGCTATGCGTTTGTTGTTTTCCTTATTTGTATTACTATGTGGGGCTTATTCAAGTATCGAACTGAGGTCTTTGAGGTCGCTTCTAGTGGCATGATTCACGGCCAACAAGTCGTAGAAAGAGCGACAACTAGTACATTTGGCAAGATGAGCGATACGGGAGAGAAAAGCGTTAAAGGAGCAAAGCGTATGGTTGGTACAGCTTATAAAAACCACCAACATAAAAAACTGCGTGAAAGTTTTCAGTCAGGAGAAGAAGGTTCGGGACGGAAAACTTCTACAAGGAGTGCAGCAATGATAGCAGGAACAGCTAAACGATCAGCATCACGAAATGCAGGAGTACCTATCGTTCATTTAGATGATTACAAAAGTGGAAAAGGTGAAGGAGTTAGTAAAAACCACAACTCTACTCGCAAGATGCCAAATGCTAACCGAGAGGTTTCAGAAGCTCGAAATCCTCATTTAAAAGTGTCAACAGAAACAAGAAAAAACGGAGAGACTCAACCTCCTAAGCAACACACAGTAACTAAACATCAGACATCCTCTTACCGTATGCCGGCTGGAAGAATAGATAGCAAGAGGGAAGTGGCAGCTGCAAGAGAACCCCATAAACATCTAACAAAGTGGGAAGCCCAGCAACAGATAAATAAGAGAAATGGGAATCCTCCTTCTGCAACAATCAAGAGGTCAAAAGAAAGAAACCCGAGAGTAAAGGAATCAAAACATCAAAAATGATGTTGGAGAAAAGCGTTTTGACGTAATTACATAGTGATTCATGAACCATTACCTGTGTGGTTGCGTCAGGATAGCTTTTAGAAAGGAGAGCATATGCAAGGCGTTTTAAAAAAAGGTGCAAAGTCTGCAGCGACCATAACCATTCTTAAAAACCCTCTGACTTGGATCATTGCAGGTATTCTTCTTCTTCTCACATCTATTTTTGGTATCTCACTATTCCTTTCTATCAGTTTAGGTGGTGAGAATCAATTTGAATCAGGTATGACAGGTGGAGCAGGACAAGTATCTGCTGAAGTATTACGATACGAACCACTGATACGTAAATATGCAGAGGAATATGGGATCGGAAAACATGTAGGACTAATTATGGCCCTTATCCAACAAGAAAGTGGAGGCAGGCATTTAGACGTTATGCAGGCGTCTGAATCGATTGGTCTTCCTCCTGGAACTATTACAGACCCTGAATATTCCATACAAATCGGTGTGAAGTACTTTGCAGAAATCTTAAAGCAAACTAAGGGTGATATCCAGTTATCTTTGCAAGCTTATAACTTCGGAAATGGGTTCATTGGATATGCTATAGAACGCGGGGGTTATTCTAAAGAAGTTGCAGCGGAATTTAGTGAGATGATGGCAGTTAAAATGGGATGGTCCAAATATGGTGACGTAAATTATGTTCAGCATGTACTTCGCTATTACAATACCGATAACGGAGAAGTAGTGGTAGTAGGAGATGGGACACAACGATTTGATGTTAAAGAAGTTCATAACATCATGGAAGAGTTTCTTGGCCGACCTTATGTGTGGGGGGGCAGGACGCCTGCTGCAGGAGGTTTTGATTGTTCAGGATTGCTCGAATATGCTTTTGGACAAGTAGGAATTGATCTATATGGTACAGCTGAGTCCCAATACAACAAAACCGTCCCAATCTCTGAAGATCAAATCAAGCCTGGGGACCTAGTGTTCTTCTCCACGTATAAGCTAGGACCATCTCATGTAGGTATGTACGTAGGAAAAGATCAGTTCATTAATACAAACAGCAGCAAAGGAACATCTTATTCATCTGTAGAAGAATGGAAAAGGCTATATCCTTTCTTAGGCTTTAGACGAATTCAGTAACGGAGGTGAAAAGGTTATGGAGTCTAGACAAAAGAAACACTATGTATTACTAATGATTGGATTTTTCGCAGCTCTGGTCGTTGTCATGTATGTTTTTAGTTTGCGGTCACAGTTGCAAGAAGTAAGAGCCAACCAAAATAATTATGAAGAGAAAATAGCCACACTATCTTCTATCCAGAACACGGACGCATTAGAAGTGAATCGAAAGTTTTTAAATAGCTTTTTCACCTACCAAACTACTACTGAAAGGTATGAAAAAATTAAGCCATTGATGACGGATCAGGGATACAAAGCAACTCATCCTTCTGGAACAGAACTACCAAATTCCGAGCAATCCGTAAAGTCTTTAATGACAGGATTAAAGGCTTATGAATATCAATCTTCCAAAACGGAATTTGAATTTTTCAATGAATTCAAGCTTTCCACAGAGTATAATAATGTATCTAATACTGAAACGGTGATAGTCAAAACCTTTCTTATTCATGTGAAACAGCAAGGTTGGAAAATCGATGATGTAGAATTTGTCGGGGAATTAACCGGGCGTTCTACTTCTTAAAGGAGATATAACTAGTGTTGTAAGAAAAGTAGAGGAACTAAGCAGAAGCTTTAGTCTTATTAAAGTAAAAAGAGTTACGATGATTGGAATTGAACTTAATGCCTATCTTTCTGACCAATCTTCATTAAAAATGCCAAAGCCTTCTGCAAAACCGATACATTCTTCAATTGAGTCAAGAAGATAATCATTTTGCACTTCCCAAACCTTGTCACACAGAAATAGATAGTATCTGTCGTCTTTATCGTATTGTGCAATTGCTAATGCGGTTATTGGTACTTCATTTGTTGAACCATCTTCCTCTTTAAAAACCATTAAACTTAGTTGTTTAGTAGTGTCGTTTTTGGTGTACATTAATACCTTTGCACCGTCTAATTCAAGTGGAATACTCATAACACCCTCCTAAAAAAAACACCCGTTACATGAAAGGGTTTTTAAAGATAATTAACAGATTTACCGATTTCTACGTACCCATAAACCCTGACCACATCATTTAATATCTCTCCAGGAACGTGAATGATATTAAGTATTTCTAAAACATCATTCATTATTTCTTCGGTTTCTGCTTTTATCTCCAACCATTCAATGGTCTTATATCCGCCCAGCTTAAAATGATAGTACCATTCCCCGTCCCAAGGGCAAATGTAGCCAGTTTCAATATCTTTTGTTCTCCATTGTCGATTGTTTGGATAGTCATACATTTCTATCCTAATTTCTCCCACTTTGTATCGTTCATTACTTGCTGGTATTGATTAAATTCCACTATTTAAACACCACTATTCATGAATATCTCTTTAAGACAATTCTATAATTATTAATGGGAATCCTTCTTCAACTATCTTGCTACGTTTGTTTGTTTAATAATTTCATCGGATTTTTACTCTTACTTTTAATTCAGTTCAACGGCCACTTATTCCTTTTACATGACCATAGTTATTGTTACCTTGCTAAAACCTATCCGAATTAGGATTTAAGATAAAAAAGCGGTCTATATCCATCTGGAAATTCAACTTTCTGTTATGTGTGGATTGGACTTTACCCTCTGTGAGAACCTTTTAACGTTAAACCTCGCTCAGGAACTTCTCGCTGAAAAACGTTCACTGTTTCTTTCCCTGTGTTCTGAATAGCTATGGATCTTTAGGTCTATGTGATCCTTCAGAATCTAAGTATGTTTCATTAAATTCATAAAGTTTTAAAACTATGTAGTTGAAAGGTATTTTTTTATTTAACAGTTATAAAATATATTTTAATATACAAATCATTGTTAAATATGACATATAAATATATGTCATAATTATTTTATAAAAGTTAAGTTTATACATCTCCTGAAAAATTTATCTGATTGGAATATGAACGGATGATTATGCTAGAGGTTCCTTCAAAATAGATATTCTATATTATGGTAGTTTATAATGGAAATAGAATGATTTAAGGATCTGGAGGATAAAATGAAGAACGAAATTAAGCTAGTTGGGGATATGATTCAAAAACGTAAAAAAGAAATTGCAGAACAAGTTCATTCAGACCGGATGTCTGGAGTGGTCATGACACGAACAGAAAAGGAAGAGTTCGAGAAGATCGAGCCAAATATCATGGAATTGCGTGCTTCATTCATCACTCTTTTTGGGGAAGCGTTAACTAATATGGATGAAAAAGAAAAATCAATTGAAAAAATATCAAGATGGGGGAAAGACACTGGAGAATATCTATTTCAGTTAGGAGCCCCTCTTGATGAAGCGTTAAAAGATACTAGTTTTTACCGGGAACACATATGGAGAGCCATTGAAGAAGAGGCGATGAAACAAGGAATGTCAGCTGCGACCATCTTTCGGATCATCGAGATCCTCGACCCGCTTTTAGATCATGCGGTATATTGTTTTAGTTTAAACTATGTACAGTCTTTTCAAAAAGTTCTCGAAAAGGCCAAGTCTGCTTTCTTAGAGTTATCGATTCCTGTTGTTCCCTTGATCAAAGGGACGGGAGTACTCCCACTTATCGGTAACATTGATACGGAAAGGGCACAGTTATTGATGGAAGAAACGATGAATCAGGCTATGAAGTTAAACTTGGAACACTTGATCATCGATGTATCCGGTGTGTTGTTCGTCGACACGATGGTTGCTGATCAGTTGTTCAAAGTCGTGGACGCATTATCGCTATTAGGGGTAAAGACAGTTCTGACAGGAATTCGTCCAGAGGTGGCACAAACCATGGTCGGATTGGGGTTGAAACTAGATAGCCTTCATATAAAAGGTAATCTTCACCAAGCCTTTATCGAAATAAAAGAGCAAAGATAAGAAGCGGGCCCTGCCGCTTCTTTTTTTTAAAAGTATAAAAGAATCTTCTGTTCAGCTTATCAGATTTTTTATAGTCCCGAGGCTTAAGGGAGCACAGTTACTTAAGAGATTGGATAATAAGAGCATAGCGTGCGGTCATTTCTTCTTTAACGTATAGCAGGATAAAGCACGATTAAAAAGCTTAAAGCTTCTTGAATCTAGGCATCATGACTCCAAATCTAATATCTTGCTATGATGTCACATGTTAACCTCTCTATGCTTTTTTTGATTATAAAATAAAAACTATCGTTAATTCGTCGCAATTAAATAAATACACTTTTTAAACATAAAACAACTCTCCAGGAACTAGAGAGTTGTTATTTGTTCTTATTCATAAAATTGCTGCCATTCTTCGGGTGTTAACTCATCGGGTGTGATGCCTTTTTGTTTACAATAGGCTAACATGGGACGCAGTTTGGTACGTGGCTTCTGGAGTCTATTCAAGGTGAAAACTCCATCTATAAATACATCGTCAAAGTGCTGCAAGTCTTTTTTTATATCATGTTCACTCACCCTTCTTACTCTTAGGCCGCGTTCTGTCCTCTCGATTACCTGTATCATCTTATCCATGTTACACACCTCCTGATAAGTATGTATTCACGTTCTTTTTAGAACTCTGAGGATAAAAGATCATGGGATGTCCGCCATCTACGTCGTCCTTGAAACCACCAATGAAAGCTCCCATTCCTTGATAGAGCGGAACTTTACTGGTTTTAGAGGAGAGCATCACATGTCCATCAAAATGTTCTAAGCTATACCAGCATGCAAAAAACACTAACGTTTTTCCGACACCCATGTATCTTCTGTAATAATCATATGCTATCCATTCTTCATTCCCTCTTTTTATGTTGTCTCAATTGTAACATACCTGTATATTTCGTTGGTTTGGTAATGATTATTGAGGAGTTTTGATAATATATTTATCTTTTTTATATAAAATAACATCATATATGTATATGTTAATATATATGAAAAAATCAATTGAGTAAATTCATAAGACCTTATTTATAAAGGTAAGTAAACCTATATAGTTATTATTGTGTGATTTACGAACTATCATTAATCATAATAAACAACTAAATAAATGCGTTCACAAAACTACTAAAGTAAATTTACAAACGTTCATATTAATTACATGCTTTAGCAAACGATTTGCAGCTATGGATTCTCATAAAAACTCATTTACAATAAAATACATTTTAACCAATAATATGATATAATTTTTTAATAGGCTAGTAGGTAAAGAAACAGAATAATATTGCTTGCAGCCAGAGTTGATCGATAGTTGGATGTTATTGGATATTTAGTGGTAAGGTCAGGACTATTGAGTGGATTTAAGTTTATTTTGTAGGAGTGTGTATAAATGAGTGTAAAGGAAAAACATTTTCAAAAAAGAGACATTCAAACAGTACTTAAACATATCTTACTTGAAAATTATTTAGTTCGATGGGCTAAAGTATTAAGTAACGCTTCTTTCGGAACAAATTTAAAACGAGTCCACTTTGTGGATTGTTTTGCTGGTAAGGGAACTTTTGATGATGGAGATCACGGTTCACCTAAAATTGCATCAGAAAATCTTTTTCATTTACAAGGGTCACTCCAAAAAAAATATGAGAAAAGTATTAAATTTTTCATCCACACAATAGAAGCACATAGAGAATACTACAATGCGCTGCAAAGTTTAAAACGACAAGCCCCTTTCCCTGAACAAGTTTCAAACAATTATGGGACTTTTGAAGAACATATAGACAATATGTTAAGAAAGACTAAAGGTTATCCATCGTTATTTTTTATTGATCCATTTGGATATAAAGGATTACCTATGCCGAAAATTCAACAAATTTTAAATCAACAATCACATGAAATACTAATAAATGTTATGAGCTACTCCCTTGTAAGAAATCATAATATTAAAAATAACCAGTTGCCTCTTAAGGAATTTTTTGGACTTAATGAACTTAATGAGGATATATCAGAATATTTAGAGATAGCAACAGAAAATAATATTACTACATTACAAACTAAAAACTTGCTTCAATTAGAAGATAAAATTATTGAATTATATAAAAGCCAATTAAAGAAAAACTCAGGAGAAGAACTCTTTGTATTAAGCAAAAGAATTTTTAGTAAACTTAATCCTAATGTTTATTTTCATCTCGTATTTGCTACTAAAAACTTAGAGGGATTACGACAAATGAAAGAGTCAATGGTAGATTTTGAACAATTGAAAATAACTGCAGAAGATAAGTACATACGCAATTATCAATTAGGCGGAATCACCGTAGAAAATGATCTTTTTTCTGATGACGTACAATCTTCTTCTTATGAATATAGAGATTTTTTGAATGATTTTTTGAGTCAATTCAACAATAAAAAAACAAGCTACTTTGAATTTGTTAAATTTTATTTAGAAGAAACTCCACTTCCATTTAGGTCAGACGTGGATAAATCAATCTATAACTTTATGAAAAGACTTTCAAAAACAAAATCACTTACCTTTTTATCCCAAAATAATACGATATCTACAATAAGAAATGCTAAAGAAATTATATTCACTGCTCGTTTAAATAAAACTTTAATTGATGATCTTTGTGAAAGCGATAAGATGGAACAACTGAAACTATTTTAGACAAAACAGAACATAAGTTCTGTTTTGTGGTATAATTTACTTATAAAGGAGGGATGATACTATGGCTGGTTCTTCAAATATTGAATGGACGGAAGCTACATGGAATCCCGTTACAGGCTGTACAAAAGTGTCTGAAGGTTGTCGTAATTGTTACGCACACCGGATGTCAAAAAGACTTCATGCTATGGGAAACAATCGTTATGTTAACGAATTCAAGGTAACTTTACATCATGATTTAATTAATAAACCTTTAGAATGGAAGAAACCTAAAAGGATATTTGTTAATTCTATGTCTGATTTATTTCACAAAGATGTACCTGATTCTTTTATTTTATCTGTATTTGATACCATGATTGAGGCTTCTCATCATACTTTCCAAGTTTTAACGAAAAGAAGTGAAAGATTAGCAGAAATGGGACATAAACTTCCCTGGGCACCAAATATATGGATTGGTGTTAGTGTTGAAAATGATAGAGTCATTAATCGAATTGATCATTTACGAAAGGTACCAGCTGATGTACGTTTCTTATCCTGTGAACCTTTAATCGGTCCTTTAAACAAATTAAACTTAAATGAGATTCATTGGGTAATAGTAGGCGGAGAGTCCGGTCCTGGTGCAAGACCTATGAAAGAGGAATGGGTCACTGCCATACGTGATCAATGTATAGATCAACAAACTGCATTTTTCTTTAAACAATGGGGTGGTGTTCAGAAACACCGTTACGGTCGTATATTAGAAGGAAGGACTTATGATGAATATCCTGAAGAAGTGATTCATTAGACCTTAATTTAAGGTCTTTTTTTATTTATTTTCTCAATAATACTGTTTTTTTCTAACTAATTTTTCATTCCGATTACTTGTTATACATGAATGCCTTTTTTTAGATTAATATGGATAAATAGTATGAAAACCTAATTATCATTTATCCGTAATTATCCTTTCTTGATAAGATTTTATGCAAGATATTAGAAAGTGACAAGAACAACTTTTTATAAAAAAATAAGTTTAACGGATAAAGTTTAAAAGATCTTGATATTGAACTCCTTTGGCCGCTCATGCGAAAGAAATAAGACTAGTAGGTGATTTAAACAACTGGGGATGTGAATTTTACCGTTATCTTATTGAATTATCGACCATTGATTTAGAATTCGAAAATGATGTTTATTATCACAATAATGATGATATTCAGGTTTGGATATATATAATAAAAGATGATTAATCATTTTAATTCTAAATAATCTATAATCGGGTGCATTTTTCATGAAGTAGGTCTTTCTAGTCGAGGGCTTTAAAACGTTCTTTATCAATCTGTCCTGTTATGAAGTCAATAATCATTCTTCATTCCCTCTTTTTTGTTATCGAAATTATAACTGTTAATTCTAACAAAATTAAGTTCAATATTTTCCTGCTTTTTAGGTAAATTATAAATAAATCCTTAACTTTTCCTGGGAATATTATGAATTTTATAAAAAGGACGATAAAATAGAATGAATTGATTAAGTCATATGGTAATAAACTGAGCTAGGTAGGTTCCTAGAATGTTTCAAAATATCTTCTCCTTTAAAACGTGCATTATAAATTTATTAACCATAGCCAACTTAACAGGGATGCCAATTAAGATAGGTTTAAAAATACATTGAAATAAGAAAGAGGTTAATTATGTTAGAAGTAGTAATCCCCTTTTCAGAATATAATAACGATGATGAAGCTATAGCATTCGTTAAACACTTACAGGAAAATCAGAAAAACCTAAAATTAGAAAATGCTACAATATATTATAAATTTCCGATGTTTAAAGAGTTTGATGAAGAAGTAAAAGCTCCTGGATTTTTAATAATAAGTCCTGTTCACGGAGTTATTATAATTACTAAGGAAAATAAAAGCCACAGAATGTTAGATGATGAAGCAATAGATGTGATCTATGAAGAAATAGACTCTATCTATAGTTTAATTCTTTCAAAATTAATAAAAATAACGGGATTAAGAAAAAAAAGATCAAGAAATGAATTGAAAATTCCTATAAACTCAATTATTTATCTTCCCAATTTTGAAGAAACATTAGAGGAAAACGAAGGGGATAATTATTTTGCTAATAGCTTAATTGGTGTAACCCAAGTATTAAATGCTATTGAGGTTAATCCTATAGATGAAGCAGTGTTAACTGATATTTACTCTGTAATAGACGGGACACGGAGTATGCCAAGGCCGGTAAAACGTGATGTAACTGATGTTGAAGACAGAACAAAGGGAGCAATTTTAAGTAAATTAGATTTACAAATCGCTAAGTTCGACCAAAAGCAAAAAATAGCAGCACTTACAATTATAGATGGCCCTCAAAGGATTAGAGGTATGGCTGGCTCGGGTAAAACAATTATTTTAGCGATGAAGGCAGCACTGATTCATATGGAGAATCCAGATGCAAAAATTTTATATACTTTCTATACAAAAAGTTTATACGATCAAATAAAACAATTAATAACTAGGTTTTATAGAATGCACGAAGACCATGATCCTAATTGGGATAATATTCATATATTGCATGCTTGGGGTGGAAAGACATTGCCCGGTGTTTATTACAATACATGTATTTCTAATGGCATATCTCCCTTAAATTTAGGTGAAGCTAAATTTGGTGCGAGTAAAGCTAAAATGAATAACTTTGAGTACGTGTGTTATGACCTTCTTTCAAGAACAAAAGGGAAAGTTAGAAATACATATGATTACGTACTAATGGATGAGGGACAAGATTTTCCAAAAACATTCTACTGGTTATGTAGAAAACTGGCGGTTAATGATCGTTTGGTTTGGGCTTATGATGAATTGCAAAATATATTAGATATAGAACTTCAGGAAACGATGGAACTTTTTGAAAATGAATTTGGAGACAAAGGGTTTTCATTATCAGATTTACAAGAAAATCACCCATATCAAAATAACGATATAGTTCTTCATAAGAGTTACCGAAACCCAATGGAAATTCTATTAGCTGCCCATGCAGTTGGTTTTGGTTTGTACAATGATAAAGCCATTCAGATATTAGAGAACAAAGATCATTGGGAAGATTTAGGTTATGAAGTAAAAGAAGGGAAATGCTTTAAAGGTGAACACACGGTTATCCACCGGTCAAAACAAAACAGCCCTTCTATTATTTCAGATTATTTCACCTTGGATGAAATTATACAAACGCATAACGCTTCCGATGCTGATGCCGAAGCAAAATGGGTTAGTGATTTAATCAAAGAAGATATTGAAAAAAATTTATTACCTGAAGACATCATGGTAATAAGTTTGGACGATAAGTATGCAAGAAGGTATTTTGAAAAAATTGAAATGTTATTGGAAAAAGAGAATATTTATGTAAACAACTTGCTTAATTCGTATAGTGGTGACAATTTTATCATTCAAGGGAAAGTTACACTAACAACTGTTTACCGTGCAAAAGGTAATGAGTCAGCAGCAGTATACGTAATAGGAGCTGATAGTTTAAGTAATGGAAGATACGATATTTTATCAAGGAACAAATTGTTTACGGCTTTTACGCGCTCAAAAGCTTGGCTAAGCTTATCGGGCGTTGGTACGAATTTCAACTATATAATTGAAGAAATAAATAAAGCTAAGATTCATTTTCCTGATTTGGTATTCGAATATCCAGGATTTGAAGAAATCAAAACACTACGGAGAGAATTAGCTTTAGAAAATGCAGAAATGAACAAAAAGCGTGAAAAATTATTGGAAAGATTAGATGAGCTTGGCTTAGATAGAAACACAGCATTAAACCTATTGCAAGGTGAGAATGAAAAATGACAATTTCACCTGCAAAAATTTTTATAGATTATAAAGATGCTAAAAAGATATTGAAACAATTAGAGATTAGTTTTATTGAAGAGAAAGAGAAGGCGACCTCTCTTCGTAAGTCTGATCTTACTAAAGAATTTATTACTCATTCTTACAAAAACGATTATAGAAATACCTACAGGATTGCTAGAGAAAATTTAGATTACAATCTTCTAATTGAAGAAGACGGATCAATCTTTCAGTTTGGTTATGAATTGGACGGAAATGAAAAAATTTGTGATTTAAGATATGCCTATTATGAAGCACCCTCAATTCAAGTTAGTTATGAAGAATATCTACATGATTTAGAACTAAACATCGAGGAATGTGGAGAGGTATTTTTTGAAGAATACTCTCAAGCATTAAGTGAGGGTGAACTAAAGAAAAATGTAACTAGTGTTAGGTACGACTTTAGCATTGAACATCGGCAAGAGTTAATTCATCCAGTATCTCATATCCATATTGGTCAACAGAACGACATAAGAATCCCTGTTTCATTTATCATGACACCGAAAAACTTTGTAGCTTTTATAGTAAGGCATATCTATTGGAACAAATGGAGAATTGGTATGATAGATCCACATTTTCGAGAAGACTATTTATCTAGTTATTCTACAGGAGAAGTAATGGGAAGTGTATTGTTCTCAGCTGAAGAAAAAAGGGATTTATGTTTTAAATTTAATGTCTAACTGCATTAAGCATTTTTTTTTGTTAGTAGTCATTAGTTCAGATACTAAATTATTGGTATTTATAAAAATTAATTGATAGAGTTTCAATAGAAGAATTAGAAGAGAATTATTTATTTTTTGTAATAGAGTTGTTGAGATAATAGATATCAGAAAGGTAGAGGCGAAGGAGTAAGTAAAACTGGTTGTTATTCCACAATCAGAAGATACGTTTGTAAAGATAGATATAAAATAAATAAATATTTTATTTGGTTATTTAGGTCAGTGCATTACTTTATTTCTTCGTTTTTAAAATTTACCACCTGGGCTACAACTTTAAAACATTTTAAAATACACTTACTTTTTAAATGAATTGATTTTATGCGGTTTTACAGCATTATTATACTTAGAAATATACATTGTATAGTTCCTCTCTCAAGTTCACCCTTCGGAACCCCATCCATATCGTTTCGTGCCAACTGAACTTGAAAAGCATTGATATAAAATAACAATCAAAACTTGAAAAACCCTGATATAACAAGGCTTTTTCATCTGTTGAGTACGTTATGAAAGCCTTCATTAATCAAGTTCGAGATGGAAGGTTCTAATTGAATAATATCTAAGAGACGTAGTATCAGTACAAGCATAAAAATTGAAATTGGAGGAATCTACTTCTACACCAAAGATGACATCTTGGATTCGACACCTCCTACCCATCTAATGAAGAGTAGTTATTGATATGCAATGGACTGATTTTTTGGCATAGATTCAGCACAAAGCTGATTTCCCTTTCTATGGAATTGAATACTCTTGAAAAAATTTTATGACAAAAAAAATCTTTTAAAACGGAGTAACAAATCTTAGTAATAACATTAAACTTGAATTTTTATTATTTCTAATGTCTTACTTATAAAAAGCGCGAGTCGAGGGTAAATTATTGAAATTGTTTTACTATATCAATTCAACTTCTAATTATTTTAGGAGTAAATCCTTTATTTTTTATCTAGGTTAAAGTCAGAAAGATAAAAGTATTAGAACAGAGAAAGAGGCTGTTCTATGATATACTGACTACATACAGTTACATATGCAGGGTGGGCAGTGGCAATCCCCGGTAAGAAAGGGGGTGTCGCTGATGGTTACTGTTTCTGACACACTAACGCTCATGATCTCTTTTGCAACACTGATCGTTGCAGTAATCGCGGTTACGACAAAAAAGTAACCCACCCTGCTGGCCGCTGGTGATAGGTTACTTTTTTGTATCTCTATTTACTTAAGCCACTGCACTTCTTGCAGAGTAGCTGTTGTTGGGGGTATCGGTTGGTGGCCGATGCTCCCTTTTTTATACTATGTTCATCTTATTCTTATTATAAACCTTAAAATTAAAATTTACAATGAAGTGCGGTTTATGAGAATTAATAGTAACTTTTGTATAACTTACCCCCACATCAGAAAGCTTACAAACAGTGCACACAAGTGACCACTGAATTAAAAATCACTATAATATATATTATTTTATAATGCGTTTTTGACATATATGTATATATCCGATTATATATTGTTTATCCGAGTGGATTATTAATATAATCGTTAACCCATTAGGAATTCTAGTACGTAACTGTGCTAAAGAAATAGCGAATCAGGCTGCAGAAAAAGCCATTGGGCATATTAAAGAAAATGGTGTGGAGTATGAACAACAGATCGTAAAGACTATCATAATGAAGAAGAAGTAATATGGTATACTAACAAGACAAACACCTCGCCCAGGGAACAGCGCCTGGGCTTTTTTTCTCCCTTCATCGAGAGAACTTCTAAATTTTCTTTTTAATTGTTGGTACTAAAAATCCACGTATTGATTCGTATCAGTATGACAGACGACAACCTTACATATTAATTTGTAAGACTAGATGATTGAAGATGGGTAAGATCAATTATTCTGATCATCTATATTACGAAAGAGTTCGTGATGGAGAAGAATAAAGCGGAGTTCGCGATTCGAGTTAAGTTTCATTAAAAAGTGTTATTAAAGGAAGCAGTCATACTTGGCTGCTTCCTTTATATATGAACTCATCATCAATTCCTGTTAGCACGATCTCATCCTTAAAGATTAACCTGTCCATGTACTCGTTAAAATATAAAAGCTTGTGTTCTCTGTTTTTGTAGGGGTCTTTTGCTATACCTAATCCTTCAGAGAACTCACCCCAGAACACTTCTATATCAATACCGTGCAGCATGCCATGCGCTTGTATTCCATATGATTTCCAATCTCACGTCCTAAAGTGAAGAACAGTTCTTTAGCGAATTCTTAACTAAAAGCATACATAATATTTCTGTACTCACTGTAAACAAAGATGTCTAATGTTAATGATAATTGAAACAAGAATAATCATATCTTTTATGTTCAAACTAACCTTAGAGGTGGGGTTATTGAAAAAGCGAGAAATCAAAAAGCTACTTTACAAAGAGGTTCCTGGTGAGAAAGAACAACAAATCATATCCGATATTCCACTAAGTTCTAACAAGTTAAAAGAACTGTTGATTCAAATATTCCATAATACCTCAGATTTGAAGTTTATTACGATATCAAATCTAACTCTATTTTATATTGATAATCAAATCGATAAGCATGAATTAAACAAAAATATTATAAGTAAGTTACAGAAAGAGGAACATTCATACACAATATCTGAAGCTTTATCAAACCTCGCCGTCAGTGACTTGGAAGAATCTAATGAAATACAATTCGTTATCCTTTCTGTTTTGAAAGGGAGTGCAGGGGTTTACATCGAAGGGGAACGAAAAATCATACTAGCTAAGATTCCTGCTGAAAATAGCCGGGCTCTAACAAAGCCGGAGAATGAATCTCAAGTGGTTGGGCCCCAAATTGGTTTTAATGAGAACCTTTCCACTAACGTATCAATTATCAGAAAATATATTAAAACACCTGACCTTTGTAACGAGCTGTTCTTATTCGGAACTCGAACGAATACGCCTGTATCATTGTTATACATAAAAGGAGTAGCTTCTGAGGATCTTATAATCCGTCTACGAGAGAAGTTAAAAAAAATAAAAATCGATGGTCTACTGGACAGCGCAGTTCTCAATCAATTAATCAATGATGACTATCTATCGATCTTTCCTCAGATGTTATTAACAGAAAGACCAGACCGGATTAGCGACGGTTTATTAAATGGAAAGATAGCCCTAATTGTCGATGGAAGTACAATGGCTATCTTGTGTCCAATGTCTTTTCTTGAGTTCTTTCATAGTAGAGAGGATTATAATGTACGCTGGCCAATCGCCACATTTGTTAGGCTGCTTAGAATTATAGCGATGTTTCTCTCGGTTTTCTTTACCGCCTTATATGTGGCGGCTTTAACGTTCCATTATGAAGTAATCCCGCAGGCCCTTTTGTTACCTCTAGGTGAATCTAGGTCAAGAGTTCCTTTCCCTCCACTCTTTGAAGCTGTACTCTTAGAGTTTATCATTGAACTTCTTCGAGAAGCTGGTGCTAGGTTGCCGACTAAAGTAGGTCAGACAATGGGTATTGTCGGCGGGATCGTTATTGGGACTGCCGCAGTTCAAGCAGGCTTTACGAGTAACATCCTCATTATAATAGTCGCTCTTGGTGCGTTAGCTTCTTTTACTACTCCAAGCTATACGATGGGTAGTCTAATCAGGATCATTCGCTTTCCTATCCTCTTTTTAGCTGGGTTTTGGGGTTTTTATGGAATCATGTTCGGTTTCTGTCTAACGTTAATCCATTTATTACGACTTTCTACGTTAGAAAGTCCTTACATGGCACCATTCTATCCGCCCCGATTGAAGGATTGGTCAGATAGTGTTATCCGTTTGCCCTTTAATTTAACTTATAAGCGACCTGCATTAACACGTCCGGAGGACGACCAAAAATATGATCCAGAGGAAATTAAATAGGATGGTGTAGATAATGGAGGTGGCAATTAGAGTAAAATCAAACTATCTGTTCAACGCATTCTTAATATTCTTTGTAGTTCACGCGACTCAGCTAGGTGTTGGTGTGCAAGGGTTTCAGAGAATTATCTTTCAAGATGCCCAACAGGATGCCTGGATCTCGGTCCTCATATCAGGTGTTGCGACAAACCTACTCGTCTTTTTCATTGTAAAGACGTTAGAATTGTACAGCTCAACAGACATATACGGAATCCATCATGACCTTTTTGGTCTCTTAATAGGAAAACTCTTAAATGTAAGTTACATCTTCTACTTGCTCATGAGTTTCTTTGTTGTATTACGAAACTATATAGAAGTTATTCAAGCTTGGATCTTTCCGGAAATTCCTTTATGGTTCTTATCTTCATCTATGTTGTTACTTGTCATTTACGGTATAAGTTCAGGAATCCGCAGCATCGTAGGAATCGCTTTTTTTAGCGTGACCCTATCACTATGGCTTCTAATCTTTATCGCGTACCCTCTGCAATATGCAAATTGGAAGCAGATGCTACCAATGTTTGAGTCGGATATTAAGGGTTTGTTAAAAGGCGCTTATAATATGACGTTCACGGTATTGGGTTATGAAATCCTTTATACCATCTATCCTTTTGTAAAGGAAAAGAAGAAAGTACAAAAGTTCGCTCAACTAGGGGTGGTCTTTACAACTTTTATCTATACGTCTCTGATGGTAGTTGCAACTGTTTATTTTAGTGGTGAACAGTTGGAAAGAACAATATGGGCGACCTTGTCCTTGTTTAAAGTAGTTAGACTTCCTTTTATCGAAAGATTTGAATATGTGGCGATTACTTACTGGATGTTAATCATTTTGCCGAACTTAATTCTATATATGTGGTCAGCTTGCAGGGGATTGGAACGTGTTTTCAACATCAAGAGTAAGAATGCAATCTGGGGCATATCTATACTCATAATTATTTGTATACAACTCTTTGTGACACGTAACCAGGTAGACGCTTTAAATGGAATATTTGCTAAGTTTGCATTCTTTGTAGTCGCTGGGTATCCCGTAATTCTATATCTATTTGCAATGTTTAAACGTAAAATTTTTAACAAAGGGGCAAGTTCATGTGACTAGGTGGTTACCATGGTTCGTTTGTCTTATTTTACTGAGTGGTTGTGCTGAAAAAAAAATCCTAGAAAAAATCGGTCTAATCACAACAGTTGGTTATGATTTAGAAAATGACAAAAAGGTTAAATCGACTGTAGTTGTTCTTCAGATCAACCCCGAAGCCGCAAAGAATATTGACGTTATAACAAGTAAGGGGAAAACAAGTAAAGGTAGCCGTTTAGACGCTAATCTTAAAACATCAAAAGAGCTCCTATCAGGGCAGTTAAGGGTAGCCCTGTACAATGAGGAGATTTCTAGAAAAGGGATAAAACCTTACGTTGATACTTTGGCTAGGGATCCTTCTATCAGTGACCTTGTCAATATCGGAGTAGTCGAAGGCTCTACAGAAGAGATCCTAAAACACGACTATAAAAATATTCCTGATGTCGGGCAACATTTGTTCAATATGATCGAGCAGCTGACTAAGAGGGAACAGATACCCAACTCGACACTACAGGATTTTCGACAAAGTTATTACTCCCCAGGAATAGATCCGGTTGTACCATTGATCAAACGAAGTGGTAATTCAATAATCGTATCTGGCAATGCGGTTATGAGAAATGATAAGATGGTCGGTAAACTATCACCCGAAGAAAGTTTTTTTGTAAAATTAATTCGCGATGATTACCGTGCGGGAAGTATAGAACTCACATTCCCAGTAAAAGATATACGTGGTGAAAAACACAACATAACAACAGTCATTGATACCATTAAGAGTTCTAAAAAAGTAAAACTTATGGATAAGACACAACCTCGGTTTGATCTGAATTTAAAGGTAAAAGGAAGATTGTTGGAATTACAGGGAGAATTCGATCTTAAAAACCCCAAGAACATTCAATTATTAGAAAATGCCATAAGTCTTAAGTTAAAACAGGAAACACAAAAGGTGATTGCCTATTGTCAGGAGCGTAATTCTGATGTTTTTGGATTCGGGGAGACTTATAGAAGTTCTGTTCGGTTCGCGCACCTAACAAGAAAGGGATGGCATCAAAAATATAAAGCTATGAAATATGATATCTCAGTTGATTTCAAACTCATTCGAACAGGTATTACAGAGTAATAATTTGAGTAGGCAGTTGCAACTATAATCATTATAAATAAGTTTCTTATAAATGATCATACCTCTTCTCTAAACAATTTTGTTATGCTTACTCAACCTACATCATCGTCTAATAATTAGCACCTAAAGTTTATGAAGCGTTGAGTGCTGCACATTTTGTTGCCTTTAGTTCAGGTTTATTTGGGTATACAATGATCTTCCTGGCGATTTAATTCCCGTTTCTTTTTGAAGAGAAAAAAATAACACCATTATTCATATAATATATGTATTTTTATATGTTATTAATGAAAACAATAGTAATATATATAAATTATGTTGTTTTTTAACAAAAAATATTTCTTCTTCGATTCTTAAGAATTTTGGGCGGCAGCACGACAGAGTGATCAGAAAAGAAAAGCTTCTTTCTGTCACTCTTTAACGTGTCGCTTCGGTATTAAATGAATCGATAACCACGGTCTGTACGGTTCATACTTCACCTACACACCGATAGGTTCCTGTTCCATTTACAGGTAACCGCCATACCGAACGAGCCGAATGAAAAATGCAGTTATAGTGGAGGGCAGCCCGAGTGGCTGCCTTTTTGTATTCTGCCCTTTGTCTTCCGAATCGTAAAACGACCATAATCGGACTAACCTTACGGCAGGAAGGACACCGGAACCTTACCTGTCGTAAGCCAAGCCGCTTTGCCATGCGGTAAAGGGGCACAAAAATTTTTTTCGCAATGCTCATTTCTAAAATTTTTTGTGCAGAGACCCTTGACCTCTGTCCGTCTTCGTTTTTCTCATCTCCACGTCAAAGGGGCGAAAATCCTCCCCTTTAGGGGACAGGAATCGCTTCGGAAGACAAAAGATGTTGAGGAGGAGATACACATGAGAAAAAGTGTGTACGAAATGGTGACAGAGAGAATCATCGAAGAGCTTGAAAAAGGGACAGTACCGTGGCAAAGGCATTGGTTGAACGGAGGAGCAGTAAACTGGAAGACACAAAGACCATACCGGGGCATCAATGCTTTTTTACTTCAGAGCGGTGAGTATGCGACGTTTAAGCAGATTACAGAAGCAGGCGGAAAGGTTAAGAGAGGAGCAAAATCTCATATCGTCGTGTTTTGGACATGGCTCGATAAAGAAAATTCCGAGAATGGAGAAGAGGAGAAGATACCTTATCTTCGATACTACCGGGTGTTTGATATTGCGGGACAAGTTGAAGGATTAGAGAGCAATCGGACCACTACTGAACTTGAACATGAACCAATCGATAAAGCAGAAGAGATATTTAAAGGGTATCAAGAGGAACTAACTTTTACTTTTTTTTCAGGGCATCCCATGTATATTCCGAGTGAAGACCGGGTGAACTGTCCGCCTCTCGAACAGTTTACGGTTCCGGAAGAATATTATTGTACACTTTTTCATGAAATGATCCACAGCACCGGTCATCAATCCCGTCTCGCGAGGCGGGGGGTAACCATCCCACATGTGAAATTCGGAGATGAGAATTATTCGAAGGAGGAACTCATTGCCGAGATGGGCGCGGCAATGTTGTGCGGGGTGGCAAACATCCACAACACCATAGAGAACAGCGCAAGTTATATTCATTCCTGGATAAAGGTGTTGAAAGATGACAATCGATTGGTCGTACAGGCTGCAGCACAGGCTCAGAAAGCGGCAGACTTCGTTTTAGGAGAAAAAGAGAGCGGGATAAGGATTGATCCATAAAAAATAGTCGTTTCAATCAGTTCCAAGAATTTGGAGCTGATTTTTTTCGCATGGAGAAAAAAACTAAAGTTTTTTTATTCATTGGCAGGCATCGAGCCTGCTGAATACATCATAAAAAAAATAGAGGAAACAGCTGATGGTCTTCAAACATTGTAACGGATCGTTTAAGAAGGATTCTCGTTTCTTTTATTGAGTTTATGCTAGTAATAAAACAGGTCTGTTGCACGAACGAGCAGAATAGTTCAAGAAGGGATATATTTAATCATAGTGTTGTTTAAGGGAGGAGATAATAAATGGCAAAAGAAAACCATTTTTTTGCAACAAGAAATGATTTGGTTTCTAATCTAATGGCTCTTGAAGAGAACCGTCCACTAAAATATATAAGATGTGGTTCATTTGAAGATATAGACTTTATTGAATATACTTCTATATTTGAATTTCAGGATCTAGGTATAAATATATCTGGAAATCGTCTTGATGATGCTTTTTTAGTCATTGACCAGTCCACTAATTTAAATTATCGTGCGGTAGAACAAGAAAGAGATGGTAGTTTAAGATATTTCATCGACCAATCGGCAAATGATGATTCGATTGTTTTTAGTCAAGGTGGAATATATAAAAATGACTACTTCATATGGGGAAGAATATCATCAGTTAAAGATAACGAACATTCAAAAAGTTTATATAAGGATTTTATTAATTCTTTTAAAAAGCATTATAAAAAAGTGAAGGGGGTTTATTTTGGTCAGGAGGCTTATGAAATTGCCCCTCTTAAACGCTTGATTACAATGGATTTCCAACAAGATTTTGAATATGATTTTAAGATTTAGTGTGGTTGTGCGGGATGTTTTTTAGTTCAACATCTCTTTGAAACTTTTTTTGAAATAGGCATCTCTGGTTTTGTGTATTTTATTCATTATTTTTTGAAAGACCGAAACTTTGCCGAAAATACTCAACACTTTCCGAACATAGGAGAAGAACCTAAAATTTCAGTTACATAATTTGTTGCTCCCGATCAGCTTCTGTGGGTCGGGAATTTTATTCTTCTCTTTGTTTCTCTTCAGTGTAATCGTTTCTTCAGGAGAGCAGTAAAGGGATGCTTCCGTTTTCCTCCAGCAAACTTTGTGAACTTTTTTGGAAAGAGCACTCAAAAAACTTACACAAACTTCCCTAGCCCCTTGACTACTCTTTTCAGAAAGATTTTTGGCTCCTCAAACAAAGAAAGGAGCTGTTAAAGCTATGAAGAAAGTGTATGAAATTCAACGAATCAAGCAAGTGATCTCGGAAATCGACGGTGGTGAGCGTTACATCGTCCGCAGTCCGGAAGACGGGGCGAAGGTTGCTGCTTCGTTTATCGGGGAGGACGATCGTGAGGTGTTCTTCGTGATGTGTCTGAATACGAAAAATCGCGTTGTTGCGGTCCATCGGTGTCATGTTGGAGCTTTGAACACGAGTGTTGTGCATCCTCGCGAGGTGTTTAAGTGTGCCATACTGAACAATGCTTCATCAATCATCGTGTATCATCAACATCCGAGTCAGGATACGCAGCCATCCTTTGAAGATGTCTCTGTCACAAAGAGGTTGGTGGAAGCGGGTAAATTGATCGGGATCGAAGTTCTAGATCATTTAATCGTAAATGCGAAAGCTGAATACACTAGCTTAAAAGAAAAAGGTCATATATAGACTATCGAAGAGGAAAGAGCGAACTTCGTTCTTTTCTCTTTTTTTTTTTTTGAAAAATCTAATGTGAGAAAGCTTTATCATGTAATCCAGGATGTTAAACACAAAATCGTATTATGATCAGTGTGTTTTTGAAGGGGGGACTAATCGTTCATAAACACACTGACCCCGATGGGGTGAACCGCTTATAGCGGTGAGGGGAGAGCGTATTCTCCCCTAATAATGTTATTGTTTTTAATGTATATGATATTGTATACATATAAGAATTATCGAAGCTACGAAGAAGAATATCTAAGTAAAAATAGATTACCTATCTTTAACAGAATCATAGAGTATCCATTCGTTTTTTATCGCCAGTACGACAGCGGCAGTTCGATCTTTAACTTTTAATTTATGAAGTATTGCACTTACATGGTTCTTAACTGTATTTTCGGTAAGGTACAATTCTTTTGCTATTTTACTGTTTCCATACCCCTTTGTTAAACAGATCAGGACTTCCTTTTCTCGTTTAGTTAGTGTCCTATTCAAATCTTGATTAATAATAGGTATAACAACATCTTCTTTTCCTTCTTTGTGAATTTCGTAAAGATATTCTTTTAATAAAAGCGAGCTCAACCGTGGATGAAGATAAGGGGTATCATTAAAAGCGTTTTCTATCGCTTTTAATATCTCATCCTCTTCAATATCATTTATGAGATAACCTAAAAACCCTTTTTGAAAAAGAGACCTAATAGTCGTTTCATCTGAAAAGTCCATCCAAATGATGATTTTCACTTTGTTTTTTTGTAAATAATTTAGTCTATGTAACGTTTCATCTGTTATAAACTGTAAATAGATAATGATTACATCGTCTGGTTGGATGAGATCTGTGTTGTAATCTTCAAATGATGAAGATTGGTTAATAACATAGTCTTTATAGTTATTTTGAATACATGAATATAATCCTTTTCTTAATATCGAAAAAGGATGGAAAATAAAAATATCTCTCACTTCAAGCCTCCTTTGGTTATAGTTCGTCCACTTGGATTGAATTTATAGATATGTTACTCGCTTCAAGAAATCTACACTAACAGTAATTTTTTCGGTCTTTTTAAATTACTATAATACTTACTAGGTAGCTAATTTCATTGATGGCATTTTTTACTCAACGACAAAGTAGACTGCATATTCATTTTTATCGGTAAGTGATAAAATTTCTATAGGAATTTAAACACATAATTTTATATGATTTAAAAAGGAGCAAATATCAATGACAAAAATTAATTTGTGTGAAGCCTGTAAGCGAAAAGAGATACATGTAGTGGAAACGTCTGATGACCCTGATCAGCCATACAAATTATGCAATCATTGTCACAAAAGGCTAGTTACATATTCATTAAGACCCTTAGAATGGTACAACCTTGCTGTTATCCATTCTCCAAACAAATTTTTATTACACGATGATTTATATGAAGAAGACGGAGTCGCATGTCAACCTGAAGAAAATATAGATGTAAGTAGTAAAGATAAAGCCCCAACGTTAAAAAATGTTCAAGATGATTTGGAGTCACTATTAGACTTTTCTATAACCAGGTGGTTTCTCGAGGATGATGTGGTCAAATGCCTTAAGAAACATCCTGACCTATCGATCTTGAATTCTGTAAGATCAAGATTTTATGGAACTGAAAATTACGAAGTAAAATCACGGATGCTGGAAATCATAGCTGATGTTTTAGGTGCTATCGCTTCTGAGTGGATAAAAGAACTTTGGATCAATTATGATGAAACATATCTTTATCCGCTTTCTAGGGCAACGGCCAGTAGTTTACCAGCCGAGGAGGGATTAAATCATGTATTTGAGAAACTGAGGCAGGTAAATGAAAAGGAACTCCCAATAGCAGCTTTTACCTGTTTGAACCGTTTTCGTACAATCGAAATACTTGATTGGATCGAGTCAACTTGCACATCTTTTAACGATAACTGGGGAAGGTTGGCTGCCGTTTGTCTTCCGACCTGGGAAAGAATGAAATCTTGGCTTTACAAAGGAAGGCCTTTTAGTTTAATCGCATTGGATACGATGGCGAACTGTGTAAAAGGTTATGGGGATTATTATGTTGAACGATTTTCTCCAAAGGTACTCGGAACGAACAAGGATGAGATCGAGAAAGTATTGAGAGATTATTATCAACAAGACGGGGTTCCTCGTGTGAGAATGAAAGTTAATTTTATCTTGGAGAACAGAGAGGAAATATTTGATTAAGAGAATCTATAAAAACTTGCGGTTCCATTTCAGAAACACCTATTAAATGAAACATGAACGGTGAATGTTTTTATTATATGAAGCAGTCTTTAGAGGAATCTATTTATTGTAGTGACTAAAAACAATTAAAATAAAGTAAAGAGGCTTGAATCATTACAAGAATAGATTCAAGCCTAACAGGTTTGTCTAATTCATTTGATTAAGATACTTTTAATCCCATGATTCATGGTTTGCCACTCAGGTGAGTGGCTACCTGATAAAACCATATTTACTCAATGTAGTAATGCTAGAAAAACTAAAATTGGAAACTAGCAGACCAATATTTTTGTGGATGAGCAGGTTCTAAATACATCGCACCCATTAAATCATGTCTAAAAACTGTAGTACTATAATATGTTGCACCTGGTCCTTTAATATACATCTCATGGTTTGGCATTTGATCATGACTACCATGTAAATAAACAGAACCATTTTGTCTAAAAGTTCCCGAATAATCATAGTCTATATCTGGGGAACTCCATATTAATACATTATTGGAAGCATGTAATAATGTAAAACCAATAGCACCTGCAGTTGTGTAATCAGTCCGACCAATGTAAATTTCTTCTGGAGTATCTCTTGCCTCTGCCATTAAGTTATAGTTCGCATCGTACCCCTTTGACATACCTATTGCTCTTGTTGGTAATGTTACACTACGTGTAGTATCCGAAACCGTCACATTGGTTACAGTCTTTGTCTTATACCTAATATCAGTATCACTCGAACTATAAGATCTTGCATCCCCATTAAAATATGCATATTCATTCCCGTAATAAGGATAAGGTTGTTTATAAATAGGGTTATAGACATATTGAGAAGGAATAAAAGTTTTGTACATTATACTCCAATTTTTAGTTACACCTTGTACTTCATTCTCAGTTTTCTTTGGAGATAGATTGAACATCATTGATAAATCTTCGTAGTAATATTTTTCTCTCTCGCTCATCGTAATAAATGGATTGTTTTCTATAGACTTATCTATCTCTACTTTCTGCTTTTCATCGACCATCCTTTTAGAAAGAATGTTATATTGAGAATCCTCAGAAAGATTTGGTGAATAATCTATAAATTCACTGTTTTTTAAATTAGTGATTTGTTCTCCATTAATTGATACTTCATAAGTTTTAACCTTCATAATATCTTGCCAATCTAACTTTAAGACATTTTCCGATCTATCAATTATGCTTGTAATTTTAGAATAATTAAAGGGGTTCTTTTGTTCCTTCTCTGACATTTTAGAAATATCAGCAATTGTACTGGTCTTTATTTCAACAACATCTACAACATTATTTTTGTTATCATATGCTTTCAATTCATAATTATATTGACTTCCTTCATCTAACATTTTATGTGAAAAAGAATTACGAGATCCTTCATAAATTTTTTCACCATCTTGTAATACTTCATAACGACTTCCGATATTACTCCAAAGCAATTTGACATTATCAGTCTTTGTATTAACTTTTAATGATTTAAGTAATCCAAGATTTTTCACAGCAGCTGCGGATGTTTCGGTTTGAAATGCAAAAGAGAGAGCTAATGTTAACATACCCATGCCCAGTACTTTTTTAATTTTCACTTTATCATCTCCTAGTGCGTTTGATATTTGATTTGAGTAGCTAGATTGAATCTCCTTTCTTATATACTGTTGGTCGAATCTAAGTCAATTAAATCAAAACTGACTATACAGTTTATTATATTTAAGTTAATAAAAATATGTCAATTACAAAAGGTAAACATTACCAAAAACACTCTAATGGAACTATATATAGGAGATTAGTCTTAGTAAATAAAGAAAGGAAAGGAAATACTCGAATATCAATTCTTTTGAGGGCAAAACTTGTTTACCAATATAAATCTTCTTTTTTTCGTTCAAGAATAGTTATATGTTCGTTCTCAAAGAGGAAATCTTTACACGTTCAAGTACAAACAGACCATTGGGGTACATTACAAAGGAGGAGAGGCGTAATATAAATTATACTAAAATGCGCATGTGTGTATATTAAAATTATCAAAACATGTATAGCCATTTTTAAATAAAAGTGAGGTTGAGATGGGAAAGTTAGTAAAAAAAAGTTCTGCCGTCAAATTTTATGTTGACTCTTTATTTAAAATCTAAATTATTTTATATATTAATGCTATTAAAATAAATTTAATATTTTTTCTAAAAAGAATCCTCCGGGCCCCATTGAAAAAAAGAATGACCAGAAGAAAAAAGCGAATATTATATTTAATATAAAGCCTGAAAATCCAATAAATTTATACCTTTCTTTATTTATTGAAATAATACCAAAAACTACACCAACAAGGTTTAATATATACGGGATTATTCCAATGATTCTTTCCAGAGTGGATAAGGACCAATCTGAGAAGTAGATAGTATAAATATTGTTGATAATAAATATCACAAAACAGGCAAGAGAGAATAAACCATATTTTATATTTTTCACAGATACCACCCTTAATAAAATGACTTCACAGTTTATTTTAAACCCGGAATATTGATTCTATTCAAAATGCAAATGAAAATACATTCCATTAGCCGAAGTTTATAGCTGGGAAATTCAGGTACAATTCTATTGTCCTATGATGATTTTAAAGAAGATGATACGTCCTATAAGCAGGCTCTTCCTGTTAAATTTAACACTTAGCTTTAACTACAATTGACAATAAATTTTACCACCTCTAAAATAAACTATACATTCAGTTTTTTAACTGGTTGTAACATTGAAATCAGGAGGACAACATGAAAATAACGAATCAAGTTAACTTGGTGAAAAAGGCTATTGCTAGTGTACTGACAGGTAAAGATGATTTGGTCGAACTGACCATGATCTCTTTGGTGAATAAAGGACACCTTCTATTAGAGGATGTTCCTGGCACAGGGAAGACGGTACTCGCTAAGAGTCTCGCTAGATTGATAGGCGGAGATTTTAAACGCATCCAGTTTACTCCTGATATCCTGCCCGCAGATATTACAGGAATTCAGTTTTTTCACCCTAAGCATCAGGAATTTGAAATGCGCCCGGGGCCGGTCATGACAAATATCTTGCTAGCCGATGAAATCAACCGAGCAACTCCGCGTGCACAATCGAGTCTCCTGGAAGTAATGGAAGAGCGGCAAGTGACGATCGATGGGGAGACCCTAAAGCTTCCTTCTCCATTTCTGGTTATCGCGACACAAAATCCAATCGAATCACACGGGACGTTTCCGCTTCCCGAAGCGCAGCTTGACCGGTTCTTTATGAAACTACCATCAGGCTATCCGGACTTCACAGAAGAAAAGGAAATGCTACATATGTACCGAGCGCAGAATCCGCAGGACCTTCTTGAACCCGTGTTCACATTGGAAGATATACTCGAGATGCAGCAAGAAGTACAAGAGGTATTCGTAAGTGATGAGATCGAGAACTACTTATTAGCCATCGTTCATGCGACCCGTCAACATGCATATATCGAAAACGGTGTTTCTCCCCGTGGGACGCTTGCTTTTATGAGAGCGGCTCAAGGATCTGCCTACGTGAAAGGCAGGACGTTCGTTTCTCCGGATGACGTCCAGCTTGTAGCTCCTTTCGTTCTTTCTCATCGCCTAGTCCTGTCAATGGAAGGGACTATGCGAAAAACAAAGGAACAGGTGTTGAGGGAAATTCTAGAGTCCATCGATGTACCGGTAGAATCTGAGGTAGGAAGATAGATATGAACTGGAACCAACAGATTACGATCAAACCTTTGTTCGTCGCTTTGATGTCAGCAGGTGTTTTCGTCTTGGTCATCGGTTTCTACAAGGAGATCTCGTTTCTATTTAGTCTTGGGGTAATCATCCTCCTTCTTTATGCAACCTCACTTATGCAGTTCAAATTATCAACAAGAGACCTAGGAGTGGAACAAAACAAACAGGTTTATCGTCTCTTTCCTGGAGATCAGGACGAGTTTTATATAAAGCTCGTGCATACGGGCAAGTGGCCATCTTATCGCGGTGAGGTTACTCTTTCTCACCACGATATTATATCCAGTTCTCTGAACGAAGTGGGTTCACAACCACATGGAAAGGTCGAACAAACACGACCTTTTGTAATTAATAAAAGAACAGCCTACGAAGAAAAGGTCTCCTTTGTAGCGAAGAAGAGGGGAATCACAAAAATCTCCAACCTAACACTTCGGATTGATGATCCGATGCAGACGAGTTTAACGACCTTAAACTATCAGTCTCAGATCCCGCTTGAGTTCATCGTTTATCCTTCCCCCATGATCGTCCAGGGAATCGAACAACTCTTTCAAGAGGGAAGCGGAAACAAATCTCGGCCGTTTGCACTTTATGAAAATGACTCGTTGCCAGCGGGGAACAGGGACTATACATCAGGCGACTCTTTTCACAGAATGCACTGGAAGGCAACAGCTCGGACAGGAACACTTCAGACAAAACTCTTTGAGAAGTCAGTGGTCTATCATTGGACGTTCGTGTATACCATCCAACACGACCATAAAGGAACAAAATCTACTGATACGATCGAAAGGGAGATCAGTTATCTAGCATTCATGTGCCAGTATGCCACTGTAAAAGGAATCCCGTTTGAGTTATACATAAATGTTAGAGTACCAGGTCCTTCTGGGTTGTATCATCTATCTTCTGAAAGTGGACCGGATCAATTAAGTAGGATCTTCGAAGGATTAGCTCGTATCGATCGATTCAACATTCCTGTGATGCCGGATGTTATGTGGAAGAGAATTGATCAAAACTTATACACAACTCCGTTTATCATACTCCTCGGTCATATTCCATCAGATTCTGACTCAAGAGGAATCATGAACAGATGGATCAGAAGAGGGGGAAAGGTTTTTTATGTAGATCATAGTGAGGGTGGCGCTCTGCTGCGATCATACTCTTCTTTGGAGGTGCTAACATGATGAAGAGCAGGAAAGTTTTAATATTGGCGATATACCAACTGCCTGAAGTACTTCTTTTATATTCAATCTATGCACCTTTCTCAGATCAATTTTCTTGGTATGAGCTGTTGTTACTAATTCTTTCATATACCTTGGTGATCTCCATAAGTGGATTTCTGAATTGTTTTTTCAAATTATCTTTACCTCTTCAGTATACGGTGATCATATCCATGACTTTTGTGGTTTCGTGGTTGGTCACTTCTTCGTTCCTATTCTCTATTCCTTTTTCACTATTTTTGGCGGTAAGAAGTAGAAATAAGTGGATGGGGGAACTTGAATCAAATATTGAGGCAGTGTTAGCTTTGAATTTAGTGGTGGTCGTTGGGTATATCTTTTTGATGAAGCAAGGGCTTACCCTTCTTTTGGGTATCATCGGATTACAGTTCGCTTTGTTGGTAGGAATGAAAATAGGTATTTATTTCACTATTCCTAAAGAAGACAAAAACGTATGGAATGAATTCAAGGTGCCTTTTATAGTCATTCTGATCGGTGTGTGTAGTTTTGTCATGATAGAACCATTGAAGCGATTCTATGTTCATTCTATAGATGGAATTCTTCTTTTGTTGTATTACGTCCTCTATATACCGGTCTGGTTTGTTTTTACTTATATATTCATCCCCATTATTAACCTCTTCAAAAAAGACTATGTACCTTCAAAAACAATAGGGGAGGGGGATGGTACGGAGGTCGTTTTATCGGAAGTATCATACAGAATTCCAACAGCTTTCTATTGGGTATGTATTGCTTTATTACTCTTAATGATTTTGTTATTGTTTTTGGTCTATCGAAAACGGGTGAATAAAATATCTAGTGGAACCATGGTTTCCTTAGCGACTATTCCAGAACCTCGAAATATTAAGTCTAAACAAAAAAAGTGGTTATACTCAAACGATCGTACTAGAATGAAATTTTTGAAGTTTGAGAAGAAGATGGAAAAAATGGGGTATGGCAGGAAGATAGCGGAATCGCCTTCGATATGGTTTAGGAGGTTACACCTAGCCGGATTAAACGCAGAAGTGGTCCTAGCGGGATATGAAAGAGTTCGCTATGGTGAGATTAGTCTTGAAAAGGAAGAATTCGACCTGTATCATATGGCAATTAAGGAATTAGAACGCACCCTCTTAAACAAAAGAGATTAAGAGGAATATTTAAAAGCACTTTACGACATTTTATGCGTAAAAGGTTTTATATAACTATCCATTTATATTGAATCGTTTTGATAATAGTCTTATTACAGCTTATACCGTGTAGTTTCCACTGAATCTTCTCACCTCGTTCTTGACCGTATTCACCCTGATCACCCTCTTCAAGTAACAAAACCTGCTACACTTGTTAAAATGCAGCTGACCAAAGGGAGAAAGATGTCGGGGTAAAAAAATGTAATATGGAAGTTTAACAACTGTTTAAATTCATTAAAAAAAGCACGCTTTTGGCGTGCTTTTTTTCTTTTCAATTATGAAGTTTTCTAGTTGTATACCTTTTTTTGACTAGAGTTTATGGGACTATTTATTAGTTAATATTTTCAATGCCTCTTTATCTTTACTAAAAATAACGATTTTATATTTATATTCTTTAATCAACTTTAGTGCTTGTTCTGAATGAAGGAAGTCTTCGACTGTGTTCCTTATTTTATTTATTACTTCTACTTTATCTGGATCATCCGATGATAGAGTTGTTCTAATTTCAATGTAGAAATTTTCTTTTGATTTATTGGAATATCCGACTCCGTCTACTTTAAAGTCAGTGTCTGCAGTCAAACCCTTAGTAATTGTTCTATACAAAGGCTCTAATCTTTCTTCTCGTTCTTTAATCTTTGGATCATAGAAGTGTACTTTGAATGAGTATTCTTCCATTTGCTCTTGCTTTAACCTTTCATTAATTTCATTTAGAATCTCTTTAACCCTTGTCTCTGTATTCGGTAGTTGCAAATAAAATAATCCCTCTTCTTTCCCGGTTTCGTGTCCAAAAGAGTTATATCCGTATTTTTTTAGCACTCTAGAGGCTAAATCCATAACCTTCTTAAACTCTTCATCTTGTTCTGTCGGATTATTCATTTTGCTCCATTCTTGAGCTAGGACTGGATCATTTAAAACATTTATCTTATAATTCTCCTCATTTCTTGCCTTCAATATATCTTTAATCAGATCTTTAATAGGTGATTTCACTTCGGTGTAGTATTCTTCCGAATCGATAACCATAACTTCTACCTCTTTATCTTTAATACTGACACGAACACCTACATTTTTATATTCTTTATTATATAGTGCTTGAGTAATTTCTTGATTTAGTGGTTTAGCATCAAGCTTATTTTCAAATATTAAATTTAGATACGGAATAGTAGAAGCCATTTGTGCTACAGATGGAGAAACAAATGCACCTCCAATGAAAAGACAAAAAGTTGCAACAAAGGCTAATGAAAAAGTAATCCTTTTTTTTCTCAACCATTTGGCTTTATTATTAGAGGTGTAATTCAATGTATTCTTATTCATTTTCTCATCTATTTTGTTTTTTTTCACTGTACTTGGTACTGTTTCGATAAACTTATAAAGACTTTTTGGAACATCAATTTGTTCTAACTTAGTATGTATCTCTTCTTTTAGCTTCCTGTCAATATTTTTCATTTGCACGCCTCCATCCCTTTCCTTAAGATGAAATTTCTACTTAGTACTTCTCTTGCTCTTCTAAGATGAGTTTTCACGGTTGATACGTTCACGTCCAATATTTCTGCAATTTCAGAAACTTGGAGTTCCTGATAGTAATACATGACTAGTACTCTTTGATAATCTGCATTCTCTAGTGAATCAATTGCCATTCTTACTTCATTATTCGTTTCTGTTGCAATAACTTCTTCAAATGGATTCGGCCGGTTACTTTGAAAGGAATCGTTATCTCCAATATCAAGATTCCTTCTTTTTTCCTTCCTCAGCATGTCAATCGACCGCCGAGATACAAGTTTATGGAACCAAGCCGGGAAATTATTTATTTTATCACTCGAAATAATATTTGAATAAGATTCGATTAGTGAATTTTGAACCACATCTTCTGCATCTACCCTTGAGCCCACGATGAAAAAAGCTGTTTTATATGCCTTATCTATTAAAGGTTGAACTAGTTTAGTAAATGCAGAGTCATCACCATCTCGTATTCTCTCCATTAATAATTTTGATTTCTCCATTACAATCTCTCCTTCCAATTAATAGTCGTAAATAATAAAAAGTAGGATTCAATTAAATAATATTTATTTAAAAAACTGACTGGGCATTTTATAATATTATATATGTAATCAATTGGGAAGTTTAAAAATAATAGAAGTTATGGATATGTTCAGGAGGATGGAAAAATGATATCAAAGGCAAAATTGATACACCTACCGTACTCGGGACAATACTTAGAGAAGACGTATGATATTTCAAGTCCCTGGAACTCCCAAGATTGGACATGGGTGAAATTTGAAAATGAAGACTTTACGGAATGGTGTGGTGTATTCAGGGGTTCACCAAGAGCACTTGCGATCTCGAAAAAGCATAATAGTGTTTTGGTCCTTACATCTGATTACTTTTATCAGCTCGACCGTCTTAACGGAAAGTTAACGGAATATGAAACGCAGCCTCAGTATCAGAGTCTGACCGTAACACCATCAGGAGATTTCCTAATCGCTGATGACTATTACATTGAAATTATTGGGTCGACATTAATAGATAAGAAGATGGTGGAGAGTCCAATAGAAATGGACACAATTAGATTCCATAGTTGGACGGAAAACAAATTATCAATAACTTCTCATGAATTTCTCAACTGGGACAATCAGTTGGAGTTAGAATTTGATAGTAAAACACTTAAATTAACAATGATCAGTTCTTATCGCTAAGAAATAGAAAATAAGGGCAAGAGTGTATAGTTTTGTGTATTAAAAACAAACTTACCTAAATATGTGTTCAATCTTTACTCAATTTGAGCAGTCGTTATGGAGTGACTGGAACTCAATTTGTTTCGGAAAATAGTATCTTTTTTAATTACTTGTTTAATTTTGAAACAAACTTCTCTGTTCAAATTGTTAAAAATGTTTCTTACAGTAGAGGGGATGAATTTGTTGCTACGGCTATTTGTCACAAGGCATGGTGAAACTATATGGAATACACAACAAAAACTTCAGGGATGGAAAGACTCCGACCTCACAAAAAATGGAGTTAAAAATGCTTTATCACTTGGTAGTAGGTTAAGGGATTTAGAATTTCAATCTATCTATGCTAGCCCCAGTAGACGAACCCTAATAACTGCTGAGCTAATCAGAGGTGAAAGGGAACAGGAGATTATAGAAGATGAAAACCTTAGGGAGATAAACCTAGGAGATTGGGAAGGACAAACGCACGACTACGTAAAAGGGCAATATCCGGATGAATACTCAGCCTTTTGGAACACACCACACCTTTACACTACCTCATCAGGGGAGGATTTCTACCAGCTGCAAGAGAGAGTAAATCGTTTTTTGAATAAGATCTTATCAAAACATGATAAAGGAGATATTCTAATCGTTACACATTCCGTTTTTATCAAGGCATTATTATCACAATGTAAAAGATTATCTATCGCGGATCTGTGGAATCCCCCACACATACATGATACCAGCCTAACGGTCGTTGAGGTTCATGGCAATCAATTAGAAATTAAGCTAGAAGGAGATGTAGAGCACCTAAATGAAGGCGTACAGAATGGTTAGAAATGCAGTCGGGGCCATAATCTTTCAAGGAACGAAGTTTCTATTGGTACATAAAGTTAAGATAAGTTCTATAAAAAATGCAAATAAGAACATAAAGGGTGAATGGGATTTCCCAAAAGGTGGAGTAGAAGAAACTGATAAGGATCTAGAGGTTGCAATCTTACGAGAACTAAAAGAGGAAACGGGTTCGACTCAGTATAAGTTAATCAAGCGACTAGATGAAGTATTAAGTTTCTCGTTTGATGAAGATATCGCGAAGAGAACAGGTTTTAAAAAGCAAATAACTACGATGTTTATTGTAGAGTATGTTGGAGATGGATCTGATTTGATTCCGCTTGATTGTGAGATCAAAGAAGTAAAGTTTATCAATTTTGAAGACGTACTAGAGAGACTAACACATGACATTACTAAAGATTATTTTAAGGGAATTCCATTTAAATTTAATAGGGACTAGTCAGTGTGATCCTCTTCATCCTGGAATTAAACTATTGTTTAAAGCAAATAAACAAAATGGATCGTTGATATGCAGCTCTTGAACAAGAAAAGGTTAAATTTACATTTTATATAGTTTATATTTATATCAGCTTATTCAGTAAACGAGCAGGATTGCGGAATAATTGATTTTCTAAATTAATTTTGAGGTGAATAATGAACGATAATAAAGAAGTTTGGAAACCGCTTTCTATCAACGAGATTCATAATATGTTCAACAAAATTCCTCTGCAGTGGTGGATTGCTGGTGGATTGGCACTCGACTTGTATTTAGAAAGAACCACGCGGGAGCACGGTGATATAGACATTGTGATCTTAAGGTCTGAGCACTTGATCTTACAAAAATATCTGTATGGAGATTGGGAAATGTTTAAGGCGTCCAAAGGACGATTAATACCTTGGGAGCTGGAAGAACAGCTTGATTCCCAATTCGATAACGTTTGGGTAAAGAAAAAAAGTGAAACAACGTGGGCTTTCCAAGTGATGATATTAGATACAGAGGAGAACCATTGGATTTATAAACGGAACGATACTATAAGAAGATCTATAGAGGATATCGGATTAGAATCTTATTCTGGAGTACCGTATTTAAAACCAGAGATACAGCTTCTTTATAAAGGTGGAAGTTCATTTATTAGAGAAAAAGATATTATTGATTTAACAAATGTATTACCGGTAATGAGTGATGAGTATCGTCATTGGTTAATAGATTCATTGAATATTCAGTATCCTAATGGACATCAATGGATTGATTTATTAAACTCATTTACCGTAAAACAATTTAATGACAAATAGAAGATAATGTTCCACATAAGCTGTTTAGATTCCAATGCATCGTTTCATAATGTTATTGATTGTACTCATTGTGATACATGCTGGATGAGGGTGTAATTGCTGTGTCTTATTTCGTAACTGTGATTACAAAAACATGTTAAATACGGAGGATTATTTTTATTAAGACGAAGACCCTGTTTCTTTTTTTAACCGATTGGCAACTCAATTTTTGGAAATAATTTTAGTATGAGTGTGTATTACCATAAAGTGAATTTTGACAGAGTAAAAAATTGCTTTAATGACTGGTTTATAAATTCCGCTTTGAAAACAAAAGCTAATTTTATGAGGAGGGCTAGGGGGAATATGTTGCTATTATCGGTAGTGTTAATCATCTTAGGGGTACTATCTATAGTCTATTCTTTTAAGTTTGATAAAAAAAATTTACATGGATCAACAGGAGAGATTATGGAGTTGATAATAAGTGTTTTACCTAATATGATGGGTAAGATCTTTTTCTTTTGTATTGGTTCCTTCTTGATATTCATGGTGGTTTATAGCTGGTTGGTAGAGCGCAACATAATAGAGTAATGAAGAAATTATTAATAATATAGTGGGTCAACGATTTTCGTCATAAATCTACATCATTCTTTGTCAAAGGCTCTTTTCGCATAGATTGTTGCTATTTTGACCGCCATCCTTATAAGAGGTGATAAAATACTCTTTCAGGAGGCAGTTACTCAATAATTAAAGACATCTATGCCACGTTTTCGGACTTAACTAAAGGCGAGCAAAGCCAACTATTCAACCTATTAAAAGAAGACTTTATCGATAATGAAGATGCTAATATGAAAGATGCATATACAACAATTAGAGAAACCCCGTTTTAAAGAGGGGGTAGGCTGCATACATTGCGGAAGTGTGAAAGGTAGAGCGATAGACGTTTATGATAGTTTATTTACGTTTTGCAAATGCACAGATACAGCTACGAACTACAAGAAATTCGCCTAAATCAAGGCACTTAAACACGAGCTTATAAACCTGAGCAAAGAGGACAAAATTCAAGAAGTATTATTTACCGTCAATTTCCCTGCGTAAGGTATAAAAAAACAGCCATTCCTATATGGAACGACGAGTGTGTTCCCTTGTGCATTAAGATATAAGGAAGAAATTATAGATTGTTTTCGTAAATAACTTTACCTTCTTTGTCGTAAATCGATAACTCAAGTTCATTGTTAATTGTTATATTATTTTTGGTTTTGTCATAAAACATTAACAACCCTTTATTGCTGCCAAATTGTCTAGTCGTAGCATTCCCATCACTAAACTTAACTGTTGCTTTATATGCTTCGTTTAATAATTTTTTGTCTTGAACAATTACATAAGCGTGAGGACTTCCAGTGCTGGTCATACCTAATTGCACTTTCTCTTTGCTATTGCCGCCCCATACAGTTTTATTTACTATAATTTCATCTTCATTTTTAGATAAATAATAAATGCCACTTTGATATAAGACCATTGTAGAGTCTTGCGCTTCTTCTATTGCAAATGGTTCAATATTTTTTTCTTCAATAAATTGTTCAACTTCAGATTTCGATAAAGAAGCGTAATTAAGTTCTTCTCCGCTTTTAGAACATCCGATTGCAATTCCACCAAAGGAAATAAAAAGCATCAATAAAATAAACCTTTTCAACGAATTCCCCCTTTTTATCTTAACAAGATTTCATCAAACTGTCCCTAAAGCTTAATATGCCTTTGTTTATATAGTACCATAAAAAGTAAAGTATTCCTTGTACATACTTATAAGCAACAATCTTTACGAAAAGAGCCTTGTCAAAAAAACCTTCCGGCCATGTGGAAGGTTTTTAAGGGCTACAATCTGAATTTAATTTATAAAGTTTTATATAATTTTGATACCAATGGAAGTATTGAAAAGAGTTTTCTCAGGTTCCTTGATAAATCATATGATTGATATATTCTTTATCAATCCTCTTCCGATTTGATTAGTCCTAGTTGTTCAGCGTCTTCTACACGATAACTAATTAAAACATATTGAAAAGTTCCTTCTTCATCATCTCTTACATCAGTAGGGATTTCTGGCCAGGGATCCTGAATATCCTTGTTTTTACCCATAGCTTTCATGATAGGTTCAATGGATTCTCGCCACTCTTGACCAGTCATTTTTGAAGAAGAAGTATCGATTGAAACCTGGAAGGGAAGTTTCTTAAAAGTTTTACCGTTCTTTTTTTCTTCGCGTATCTTCTCCAACGCCTTTTGGTAAAGATGTAATCCGGGATCAAGACGTTTATGTAATAAGGAAAGTGCTAAATCTACATGCTCTGCCTGTTCCTCGATGTTCCCTTTGTAGATAACATCACTTAAATTAATCGTTTTGTAATACTTCTCTGTAAGATTTCCTATCTGCCTCGTTTCAACCACTTCCAATAAATCTGCATTGACCAGCATCTTTATATGATAGTAAAGCCGAACGGGTTCCTCATTCATCTCTTCAGCCAATTTTTTAACTGTTACAGGTTCTTCAGAAGCTAGATGAAGAATCTTGTTTCTTCTCGGATCCGAAAGTATCTTCATTAGTTCCATCGATAACATTTTCCACTTCACATTTACACCTCCACATTCACACTCTTTTATATTAAGATAACACAAAATTTATTTTTTTCGCTTAATCGATTGTCCATACGATTCTCACCCTCCAAAGAACCATTAATGAAAACAATGCCATTAGTGTGCAAGAGACGAACATAATATGAGATATCGATACTTCAAAGGATAACAAGACGGACACGAGTGCAAAAGATAATGGAGCCAGACCGGCAGAAGAGGTAGCCATCATGCTTTGAACTCTCCCCATCATCTTCGTCTCAACGAGTTCTTGCGTGAGAGAAGGGCTTATGATGTTGCTGATAGAAAGACAGAGACCTGCCGCACTGAGGATCAACAGACCTTGCCAGAGTGTATCTATCTGACTAAAGAGTGCACACAATATTCCTAAGAGAAAGATCAAAAATAAACTTATAACTGACCGTTTTCTTCTGATGTTCAAGATGCCAACCAAAACGGCCCCTATGATCATTCCGATCGCTATAGAACTTTCTAAATAGCTGAGGTCTAGTGCATCTCCACTCAAAGAGTCCTTCACAAGAATTGGAATTCCAATGTTCAACGGGCCTACCAGTAAAAGGTTAACAACAACAGAACTGCACATCGTAACAATCAAGAACGGTATCCCTCTTACATATAAGAAGCCTTCTTTTAAATCTTGAAACACAGATCGTTTTTCATTTCTATCAGATCCCTTACTCGTTTCTTCGTTCATGTTTCGAACAAGAAACGAACTTAATAAAAGCAATACTCCTGTTAATGCAAATGCTTCTTCATACGACCTAAACTTCATCATAAAACCAGCAATAGCAGGTGCTATCATAAAAGTCATCTGGTTAGTCGTCTGCAAGATAGAGTTAGCACGTGTGATTTGTTCCTTTCTTATTACCGCAGGGAGTAAAGAGCTGCTTGACGGCCAGAAGAATGCATCAAGTATGCCAAAACAAAACGCAAAAGCAGCAAGTATCCATATGTTTAGACTACCTGCGTAAAGCAGTACTACAAGTCCGAATACTAAAGAAGCCCTGATCAAGTTTAAGATGAATAATACTTGTGAGCGTTTTTGTCGGTCTGCAAGAACCCCTCCAAAGACCATCAAGAAAACTCTAGGCAGGGTGGTCATCATCATGATGATGCCTAACCAAACTTTCAAGTCCATCCCATCCACCACGAGCCAAGCTTCAGTCGTCAAATATATGGAGAATGCCAGACTAGAGAAAGCAGAGGCTAACCATAAAACAACAAATTTCGGGTTTTTTATAACAGAAGGTTCCAGGTTTTCGGTTTCCAACTTTTCCATTCTTTTCTCAGCTTCCATAAAATTACCTCCATTAAAATAAATTTAATCGTTGTAATTTATTTTAATGATAATTACTTATTTTGTAAATAACAATTTTTTAATGAAAAAAGGAAAGATGTTGGATGAAAAAACTGAGACTTCACAGAAGAAAATATTAAAACTGACTATTCATTTTTCCGGCTATTTATTATAATAAGATATAAAGTGAAACGTAATTATCTCTGATCGAAGGAGTAGTTTAAATGAGAATCGGAGGTTGTAAAATTGTATATATTTACTAATCGTTTATTCAGTGAGGTTAATACAAGTTTTTCTATATCCTATAAAGTAGATTTAAAGATCAGAGAATATTTAAATGAATACATCTGCCCTTATCTGAAATTTCCAGCTAAAGAGCAGAATATGGACTATATGTATCTGTCGGTAAGCACTAAAAAAGACGTAAAGGAAGTAGAAGTAAAAGGTCCTGATATCTCTCGAAAAGATAAGGAGGTCGTCTGGGCCTTGTGGCTGCCGTATCATAAAATCTCTAATGAGTCAGATCAGAGAGAGAGGTACATCAAATTTTATTTCGAAGCTCTAGTAATGTTATTTGAAAGATATAATATTGATGAAGAGTTAATACGCCAAGTCCAAACGAAAATAGAAAAAGAAGTAATTGGGAATAAAGAGTATGAATTTGAAGAAGAAGATGTTCTTGAGGTCGATTTGTCAGACCTTGATTTGGATTGATAACAAGAAAATTTGTTAAACGCATATTCAGTCAGACGACCTTACACTTTTTTTAACAATAGGGGAAGAAATAATGTTTGGACCGTTAAGCGTACGGGTAGCTAGAATTCACAAGTGAAATTGGAGAGTGAAAAAATGGGTAAAATGGGTGCAGCGATAAAAGATGTTATAACGCTCCTCAAAAGTGATAATGAAGAGAAACGTTTTAAAGGGTTAAATATCCTTCAGAAGTTAAAAAAGAATGAGGAAGAAACGATAGAGATCGATTTGTTGGTAGATTTTGTAAAAGTAGCCGCTACGAAATTTCAATCTAGTGGAGAAGAATGGGATGATCCAAGTTTTCATATCATCGATTTTATCTCGGATTATAGAGACGAAAGGCTAGTTAAAGCCATGCGGGACAATTTTAAAAACCTGAGTCCAGATGCAAAGGATCGGGTGATCGATCATCTTCTTGATAACACTGATGACACCAGCATGTTTGCTCTAGTAGATATATTAGAAGAAAACATGCCGAATGGCGACGTAAAGTTACCGCTTACTTTCTTGCAGGAAAACACATTCTGGACAAAAAGAGTTGTTGAAAAAACATATAAGTATCTTAAATCAGATACCTATAAACTCGATCTTTACAAGCTGCTCTTAAAGCTCCATGAAGATGATGTTTTCTATCAATTCAAAAGAGATGAAGTCATTCCAGTGCTGATTGAAGATTATAACAAAGCAGCAGATAAGATCCAGTCATATAACGAGGCGTACTCAAGAAAAAACGTGTATTGCTCTTGGAAAGAAACTTACCTAGAATTACGGATAGAGCTTGAAACCTATCTGAATCTATTCGAATATTATTACACCGATGAACTAAAAGAAAAAGTAAGGGAAGCGTTGGGGTTTAACGACCCTACGCTAAAAGCACGAGCTGTGATCACATCACTGCGTAAAGACTTGCCGGTATCTGATGACGTACTTCGTTATTGTGCAAAAAACATCGAATCATCTGAGATGTTTCAATGGGAGCTGATGCGTATTAGGAAGGAACATAAGAACCCAGTCCCAAAGAAAAAACAAGAGACAACCGCTCCAACTCACTTATTTTATCATCTTTTGTATGAAAGAGAAGAACCGGTTTACGCTACACAAATTAAGGTGATCGATCATGTTAATACAGAAAATGCTTACAGTCAACCCGTACGATATTACATGTGCAGCTTTACCGATCAATCTAACGAAGTATTTGTAGCTTGGGTAGGAGCATACAACCTCGAAGAGGGAAATGATTCTTTGTTCATGTGGGAAGGTACGTATACTGATTTAGTATTATTCAAGTCTAAAACGGTTGAACAACACAAGGAATCATTTTTTAACAAAAGACGAGAAAATAATGAAAAAGATGAAAAAGAAATCCACTTTCAAACAAGTACTAAAAAAGAAGAAGAGATTTCTATCATCGGTCGTGATTTAGTAATCGCATCAAAAGGCGAAAAGAGGTCGATTCCTCTTGCTGAGATTAAAACCATTACGATTGAATCTCGTAAATCTGGTCTGCTCGGGATGATTAAAAAAGACATGATCGTGATTTACACGAAAGATAAAAAGGTGTTTACAGAAATTCCTGAAAAAGAAATCGATTATGCGGAACTCGGTGTTGCTGTATATGAATTAACTACACACTTAACAGAACCACCTCACATTGAATATCTTGAGATCACAGAAGAATAAAAATAAAAACGTTAGAGATATTGTCTCTAGCGTTTTTGTATATTTTAAAGTAGAAAAAAGAGATAACAAAAGACTTTCTTTCTAACAATAATATCTATGACCTCAGTGAACATGAACAAAATAAGCAAAGGCAATGTTGTAATTCATGAATGATTAAAAGTTTTAAATTGAGTTGTTATAATTAGTTTTCTTTTTTATAATAAACTATACGGTCAGTTTTTATGAACTAAACAAAAAGAAAAAATGGAGGATGAACATGCGTTCAACATTTCATGGGTTAGAAACTGCAAGACGTGCCATGGCGACTCAACAGTCAGCGCTTCAAACGACGGGACATAATATCGCCAATGCCAGCACACCAGGATACACGCGCCAAAGGGTTAATTTTGTACAGACCGAAGCATATCCAGGAGTTGGGATGAACAGACCCAGTATTCCCGGTCATCTGGGGACAGGAGTAGAAGCAGGCTCGATTCAACGCGTCAGAGAAGGGTTCTTAGACACTCAATTTCGAGGGGAAAACAGTAAAGATGGCTTTTGGACCGCAAAATATGAAGCTCTAGCAAAAATAGAAGATATAATGAACGAGCCTTCTGATAACGGTCTATCAAAGACGTTAGATCAATTTTGGCAATCTCTCCAAGACCTTTCGGTGACAAAAGAAGGACGTTCGGTCGTTAGGCAGAGAGGACAGGCCGTTGCTGAAACCTTTAACTATTTATCAAACTCTCTTTCTACGATTCAAGAGGATATCAGACTTCAAACTGAGTTGGCTGCTACAGAGATCAATTCCCTAACCACCCAGATCGATAACATCAACAAGCAAATCAAGGAAGTAGAACCACATGGTTATCTACCAAACGATCTATATGATGAGAGGGATAGATTAGTAGATCAGTTATCTGGATTAGTCAACATAAGAGTAACGACCACGCCATCTGGCGGACTGGCATCCCCTCTTGCCGAGGGTCAGTACAACATCGAACTGCTGGACAAGAACGGCAATCCCTTCACGACTCCGATCATGTTACTCGACTCTAATACAACTCCTTCTTCAAACACTGTTTCAGTAGAATTTAATCCGATCAACGGTATGATCGATTCTGTTTCTGTCGGAAATTCATCAATCAGCGTAATGGATTTAGCGAGAGGGAGACTACGAGGGAATATCGAGGCGTACGGATATAACAACGGATCTACTGTTGTGGGAATCTATCCTGAGATGTTGACCAAACTAGATGAGATGGCTTTTGCGTTTGCTAACGCGTTCAATGATATTCATTCTGAAGGTTGGAGTTTAGACAGCATTGATGCGGGAGTTAAAAAAGCATACAAGTTCTTTGATGTAGGGACGGCTGCAGCAGGAGCTGCAAGAAGCCTAAAACTACATTCAGACATGGACGATCTTGACCATATTGCAGCTGCTAGACCGGTTCCTCCGGAAACGGTAGCATACAGCGGGGACGGTAGCAATGCGTTATTGTTATCAGGTGTTAAAAATAAGACTATCTCTTTCAGTACCGGAACATCAACCATTCAAAACTTTTATAAAGGTGTAATCGGTAAGCTTGCCGTTGAAACACAGGAGGCTGATCGCTTATCTAACAACTCGCAAGTATTAAAGAATGCTGTAGACCAACGACGTGCATCCGTCAGTGGTGTTTCAATTGATGAGGAAATGTCGAACATGATTCAATACCAACATGCATACAATGCTGCTGCACGTAATATTTCAGTTGTTGATGAGATGCTAGATACTATCATAAAAGGAATGGGTATTGGCGGAAGGTAGGGATAGGATATAAATGAGAGTCACACAATCTATGATAACAAATAACATGTTGCGTCATATCAACCAAAGTTATAAACAAATGTCCAAGACTCAGGAGCAGTTGGCGACGGGAAAAAAAATCTCTAGACCATCTGATGACCCCGTCATTGCGGCAAAGGGTATGACATATCGGACAGAACTGGCAGAAGTTGAACAGTACAAACGAAATCTTTCAGAAGCCTACAATTGGTTGGATAACAGCGATGAGGCCTTGGAAAAAGCGTCACAAGTTTTAAACAGGATAAGAGAGTTAACCTTACAAGCTAGTAATGGGACGTTAGATCCTCCTCAAAAAGCAATGATCGGAAAAGAAGTAACACAGCTAAAAGAGCATCTCGTTACTATTGCAAACACTCAATTATCTGGAAAGTATATTTTTAACGGTAATGACACGGGAACTATGCCAGTCGACTTATCTACCGGAACAGTATCGAAAAACACAAACAAGGTGAGTTTTGAACTCTCGAAAGGAATACTTATTTCGGTAAACATAGAGCCGACAAAAGTTTTTTCTTATAATCCTGGCCCGCCAGAATCAGGTCTGTTTGGAGATATTCAAGAATTAGAAAAGGTGTTAAACGGTTCGAGTAGTACACCGATAGACAGCTTCTTAAATAAACTAGACACAAACATCAACAATATTCTTTCTGAACGTGCAGAACTAGGTGCGCGGTACAATCGTATAGAACTGATCGATTCCAGATTAGGTGAACAAAAAGTCACAGCAACCCGATTACTTTCAAACAATGAAGATGCAGACATTGCACAGGTCATTACGGAACTAAAGATGCAAGAAAGTGTGCACAGGGCAGCACTTGGAGTTGGTGCTAGAATTATGCAACCCTCACTAATAGATTTCTTAAAATAATTGAAAGAATCAGAGAAATCAGCTTTCTTGATGGTTTGAGATAAATTATTCCGACATTCTGTTTAAAAGTTATCCATCGTGAGGTTTTATAAACATCTTAAACCTCAGTTCAAATTGTGTTACGTATATTTAGTGGCGTATCGCTGAAAGGTTATATACGTGGAACAAAGTAGAACTTTCCAAACAATTATATCTAAGGGTATATTACTTACGGAGGAAGGATATATAGTTTAATACACTTTCATTACAGTACCCTTTTTATCAGTTGAACGACACGTTGAGTTTGACCATCTCACGTGTCGTTTTATCTTAATACTTGGCTCTGTTAAAGCTTGATGTTGATATCTAAACAATTCGAACAAGTGTTCTATAATAGAGATACCAAATACAAGAGATTTATCAGTTCAAATCAGACGCTAAAATCCGCACCAAGGGGCTTTATCACATCCAGAACGTCAACAACTACCACCGTAGGCTGAAAGGGTGGATACAGCGATTTACCGGTGTGGCGACCAAGTATCTGAACAATTATCTTACGTGGTTATTAGAGAGCATTCATCACCAAAGAAACGGAGTCAATATGAATGATATGATTATAAAAGTAAATTTAATTCCAAGTGTGGAAACCTTTACACTTAGATTATCTAAGTTTACTGTATAAAAGTCTTTCTTTATTCAACTAAAGAGGTAGGATTGTAGAATAAGACAATCGATAGTTTTCATTTATCTATTTTTTGAGGGGGAGAATTATTGAAGAAAGCACTACTTGTTATAGATGTTCAAAATGGCATGTTTCAAGAAGGTAACGTTGTATATGAAGGGGATAGGTTACTTCAAAATTTAAAGAATTTAATTAGCCAAGCACGCTTTAATAAAATACCAGTTTTTTATATACAGCATAATGCACCTGCTGGTAAGCCTTTAGAATATGGCAAAAAGGGTTGGGAGATTCACCCTGAAATTACTCCCAATGCTCAAGATGTAATCATTCAAAAAACTACTCCTGATTCATTTTTTCATACTACTTTAGATGAAGAATTGGAAAAACAAGGGGTTGAACATTTAGTAATTGCGGGAATTCAAACAGAAGCTTGTGTTGATACAACTTGTAGAAGAGCTTTTAGTATGGAGTATAAGGTTACTTTAGCTTCTGATACACACAGCACTTGGGATACAAAAGATATTTCTGCCCAGCAAATTATAAATCATCATAACGGCGTATTACGTTGGTTTGCGGATGTTTATCCGAGTAAGGATATTACATTTGATAGTTGATCGAGATTTTTTTTGATCTTTCACATAAAAATGACTAACCAGTATTTTTTTTCTTAAATAGTGCAAAATATAAAAAAGAATTACTATTTAAGGAGCGTCAAATGAAATTAAGAAGAATAATCATCATTTCTACCGTTGCCGTCATTAGTATAATCATTATAGTTTTTATCCTTTTGTTTACGGTCGGTCTACCTTCTTCTCTGTTGTATTATCCTGAAAAAGGAATATATGGACAGGTCTCTACTTCACCTGATGACAGTAAAATTATATATTCTTATTTCGTTGATGGCCAATCGGATTTATACGAGGCCGATTACGATGGAGGGGATGCTCATAAAATTACTAGCACTAAAAAGACTAATGAGATAAACCCTGTGTTCTCATCAGATGGTAAGAAAATCCTTTATCTGAAATCTTCTTATGATTCGACCTTAAAACAGTCCTTATGGATAAAGAGCTTAGATAAAAACAGTAACAAACAACTTACGAGTAACGATGAACTCGTTACCGAAGCTATTTTTTCTCCAGAAGGACATAAAATCTATTTCCTAAAAGCTAAAGAGTTCATTGCTGAAACACCTGCGGAGGAAAAAGTTTCGAGAAAGTTAGATCTGTATGAGACGGACTTAGAGGGCTCTAAACAAAGAAAACTCACAAGCTTTGATGCGGACATCATGTCGGACCTGTCCATAGATAGTTCCGGAAAGAATATCGCTTTTTTATTAGCTATCTTTACAGAGCGAGAAGATTTCAGAGAACAAGTCAAAAAGATAAAAGGGACTAATGAAGGGATTGATCTCGTTTTGTTCAGTACTGAAACCCGTTCATTTAAAGCGCTCAATCCATATAAACATGATCCTGTTTTTCCTGTCATATCACCAGACGGAAAAAAATTCGTATATGTGTCTGAAGCGAAAATCAAAAAAGATCCATCAACAAGTTATTTTGAACTATATCGGATGAATAGTGAAACCCTAGAGGATCAAAGGATTACAAATATTGAATCAAATATTAAAGAACCCTTCTTTACAAAGAAAGGTGATATTTTATTCCTGTACGATCGAAATTACCCTGAGGGGCAAGAACAACTCTTTCTGGGCAAGATAGACAGACATGGAAATTTTAATAAGGTCCCGTTAAATCATTGATTTTCTTATAAACCTGAAAATAGAAAATACTAAACTATTCGTATGTGTAAAGCATCTTATTCGCTCGAACATGAACACTTTCCAGAACGTAACACTCTAGACTTTGATGATTTTCAAAATGAATGTTCCTGTAAGCTCAATATACTAATAAAACAACAACTAAAAATGATTGACGAGTAATGAATAGTATGATTAAATTATATTAAACTGGTCGGTCAGTTTTATTTTATCCTGTTAGGAAAATCCCTCTTTGAGTTTGACCATCTCAAGGTGGGATTTTCTTTGATTATTTAAAGCTACATGTTAATACATCGGAAAGAGAGCGTGTCTGTATGCTTACTGAAAGTGCTTTACACCAGTTAAAAATTGCTGTCCGTTCAGTCATGGAGCTTTGTGAACAACTGCCTGAGGAGAAAATCGACCTAAGTCCTATCCAGGGAATGAGATCTTTGAGGGAGCTGTTGAGTCATCTATCGATCCTCATGAAGGCCGATCTATTAATCTTAAGGGGGGCCTCTAGTGAAGAAATGGGTGTGTTCTATGGAAGTAGCGAACCCGAGACCATCGCAGAGATGAGAGCGGCCCTAGTAGAAGGGTATAGACTTTTGCTGTATGAGTTTAAAGATAATTCGTTCGAGCAGCTGGAAGAAAAGGTTACATCTTACTGGGGGATCACATACTCTCGTTTTGAATGGCTGCTACAAATTCTCTCACATTTTTGTCATCACAGAGGACAGGTACACATATTGACGAGGGAACACATCAAATCAATCGATATCAAACTCTTTGAGTAGTTAACTATAAACAAAATTAAATACACAATTAGAGGAGAAAGAGTGACATGAATGGAGTAGATCTGCTAATCCTAAACTTTGAGGAAGTAAGAAGAAGGAGCATAAAGATATGGAACGCGATTCCTACCGAAAGGTTACGGTGGAAACCAGACTCGAACGCTCTTTCATTCATAGAGATGATCGAACACGTTCTAGCGGCCGAATATTTCTACCTTCAGATCATCCAGAACAGAGGTAGCATTCCCGACCCGATCCGACCTTACAAGGATATGGATTTTTCCAACGTCAAAGAGTTGCTTGCTTTTTCTGAACCTTATCGAGAACAATTTATTGTTTACATCCGTTCTTTAACTGCTGAAGAACTATTTGAGATCAAAATTGATCGTACGGATCTATACCAGTTAGGTCATACCGGTTATGTCCGTAGTCTTGGAGACATGCTCTTAAGGTATGGTTACCACGAAGCCGTACATGCAGGACAGATACTGGATTACATGAGAACGATCAATATCCCTAGACCAGATATATGGGATTAAAGGATTATGCTCTTGTCTGAAAAGTATGTAAAAAGGAACGGCAAGATCTGGAGTGATTGATAGGAACGGTCCTACAAATGAAAAAAAGGGGGGATAATCACTTGGGTGTTTTTAGAAACAGATGGTTCACATTATTCTTTGCTTCCTCTTCGTTATCTAAGATAGGCAGTCAGATTTATATGCTGGCAATACCTTGGTTAGTCTTAGAACTTACAGATTCCGTTGGTATGATGAGCATCATGTGGGTAGCTGAGATATTACCTTTTGTAGTCCTCGGTCCCTTTCTAGGAGTCTTTATCGATCGTTGGGAGAAACGAAAGGTTCTTCTATGGTCAGATCTTTGCAGGACGTTACTGGTCTTGTTCATCCCCTGTCTATCCTTTCTGCATGTGTTAGAAATTTGGATGTTACTCCTTATAGGGTTTAGTCTTTCCATCTGTACCTTATGTTTTGACCTGGTCTCTGACTTTGGTCTAATACCACGTCTTGTGAAGAAGGATCAGCTGGCGACCGCAAATTCGATGTATGTGGGTCTTGATAACCTAGCTAGAGTATTAGGTCCTGCGATCGCAGGGGTTCTAATCTCCTTGGTGGGTGCAATAAACGCACTGTTCATCGATGCCGTGTCCTACCTTTTCACCCTGATTATCATCTATTATATGCCCGTTAGGTTCAAGACCGGTGAAAAATCACAGGTCACCGTTTCTAAAGTTTTAAAGGAAGCTAAACAGGGCTTTCGCTTCATAAAAAACAGTAATATTCTTTTGAACCTGGGTATATGCGGTGGTTTATACAATCTGGGGCAAGGTGCACTATATACGGTACTCACTTTTCATTTAGTAAAGGAAATGAAACTAAGTTCATTCTTAGTCGGAAACTTTTATTCTCTCTCTGGTCTGTTAGCGTTGCTAGGGGCAATAGTTGCACCCTTCCTGATCAAGAAGATAATCATCGGACGGGCGATCACCTTAGGGTATATGGTTTCTCTGATCGGGATCTTGTTGATGATACTGAGTACCGGTGTAGGTCTTTTGGTAGCCGGCTATGGTCTCATCAGTGTCTCGAACGCATGGATAAACACTTATACATTCACCATCCGACAACTTGAAATCCCTGAAGAGTTCTTGGGAAGGATCAACGCTTCCTTCAGGATGATCCTGACCGCCTCTTTCCCATTATCAGCCGCTCTGTTAGGGTGGACGGCGGATTCGTACGGTTCTAAACCTGCTTTTTTGATCACCGGAATTTTCTTACTCCTGACCTTGGTCCTAACCATGGTCTCGATCACTGCAAACTATGATATAAGAAGAAGTATGATTAAGGAAGATGCATCTTAAGCAGTTTTTGATACAATCTTGAACAAGAAGTGTAATAAAAGTTCCTTTCTAGAAGCTTAACTATTACACTTCTTGAGCATTACTACCCGAATGGACTTTGGAGGCTACCTTTAAGGGAAAGAATCGGTCAATACAACTTATCAGAAAGTATAATTTTTCATTAATTTTTTCATCCAGCTCGGTATCTGAACATCCTCTCTTCTATCGAAGCTCGGGATATAAGGTTTAATATCTAGAACTGACGTTCCACTGTTTGCGTCTAACCCCTTCACATAAAGGGCATCTTCTGTTACTGAGATGATCTCAACCGCTGTTATTCCGATGGGGTTTGGCCGATGTTTAGTCCTCTGGGCAAAATATCCTTTATCCCGCAATGGGGTATCTCCATGCGGCGTTGAAACCTTCTTTCTTGTCGGATTTTCTCTACCACTCTCCACCATATAAAAGATCACAATTGCATGCGAATACTCATCAAGTCCTGCTAGCCCATCCAAATAAGCGGGATGGATTAGTATCTTTGAAACGAGATCTCTCCACTTGTTTTTCGTTCTTTCTTCAGTATTTGAGCAGACAGTACCTAACTCTTTCAATTCAATCGAGTCCAATCGTGCTACCTTCTTTCTATTTTGTTTAAAGTTGTTGAATCCGTTCCAAATATTTAATAAAATATAAAATGACTAGTTAGTTTTTATAATAACCTTTTTTCATCATAATTCAACAAATTAATGGAGAAGCGGGGAATAGAATTGGGTAAAACTAAAAAGCTCTTCATTGGAATTTCACTCTTTATTGGGTTTATCCTTTATACGAAATATGAGGAAACAATGGGATCAACAATGAGAATCGATCCAGAAATGTTTGAAGTCGTGGAGAGCTGGGATGACCTCGCTGAAGCAGAATCGTCGCTTTTTCCTGACTTAAAATTTCCGCTATCCTTTGATTTATTCGAAGACAGTAATATCACAATTCCTTTAGAAGGAAAACAACGGGTCTTAAAGATCGAAAAAAGATGGGGGGACGGCACACGGTTCTGTTTGATCTATAGCGTGGACATTAAAAGGCGTGACAAAGATGAACAAAGCGTGCCATCTCTTAGTGCAGATACGGTTAGACTGACACTAGACGATGGTCAAGAGATAGACATTCCTGCCGTTGTAGAGAACAGTCCTTCTGAGGGTTTCGTTTTAAAGAATCGCTTGTACCGTTCAATGATAATCACTCCTGAAATTGAAATCGAAAAGTTTGATGCCCAACCTCTTCTGGATAAGATCAAGGCAAGTTCTCGAATAGAGTTGAAGGGTGTCACTATGGCGTATGGGTCTGAGAACAAACATATACAGCAGCTCGCTTTCAAACTACATCCCAACAAACCGGGTTCTTTGCCAGACACGATAGGCAAATACAGTATGGATAAAGAGTTATCACTGCAGACAGGGAATCAAGTCAGGTTACAGCAGCTTGAGGTATTTGAGACAGGAGCAAGGATCAAAACAGACCAAAAACTCGATTCCGACATAATAGGATTCATCGGTGAGATCAACGAGAAGAATGTATCTACCCCTACGTACTATAGGGTCTTTGAAGATGAAAAGGGAACGACTTATCTAGAGAATAATTCCATCTTACATCATCTGTTGAACATCGAAGGTACGGAAGATAGAGTCAGCTTTACCTTTACACATGTAGTAAAAAAATCGAAAAACGCTTATTCTTTTTCTGTTTTGGGGGACGACATCGAGACGATGTACCAACAGAACAAAGATGTTCTTAAAGAAGAGTTGGTGACAAACGAACATGGAAATAGGTTGTTCTATAAGGGATTGGTCTCAGCTGATGGTGTAAAACAGGGGACTATAAAACTTCAACTTGAGAAAGAGGACGATCTATTGGGTTCATACTCGATGCTACAACCATCTTCGAATGAAGAAGGAACCAATCACATGAACGATAAAATTACAATCCAAGACCGCTCTGGAAAGTATATAGAGGATTTTATCATCGTGCATGACGTTGAGGAGGGGAAAGAAATGAAGACTATTCATTTTGCGAATGGTATCCCAGAAGGTGATCTCAAGATCACAGTATCAAATCTGACGTACATCGAGCCGTTGAAGATACCGGTCGAAAATCCTCTTGAGTGGAATATAACTCATCATTAATAACAGAGCTGTTAAAAGGTTCTCGCTCTTCGCTGTTAGATGAATCTATTATTAGCGAGCACATAATGGACTGAAATGGTACTCATTTTTTATGTTGAGAAGGGAACAGGAAAATGAAAAAAGTAGCGCTATTATATACAAAGGCATTTTCAGAGATGGGAACCATTATGGAGATGGTGGTAATGAACACCATTATCTATATGGAAACGGGAAGCGCTACATGGCTTGCGGCCTTATTTATTTTGAGGGTAGCGGGAGGGCTTATTTCAAGTTTATTTTCTGGAGTACTTGCTGACCGATTTGATAGAAGACTTTTAATGATCATTAGTGATCTTGCAAGGGTGATCTTTCTTCTCTTACTCATTGTATTACCGAATCCTCTCATGTTCTTAATTAGTGCGTTTGTATTAGGTTTCTTCAGCGGTTTCTTCAATGTAAGTTTCAATGCAGAAGTACCACAGATCTTCGGAGAAGATAAGGTTTTAATAACTAACGCCATGATCTCCCGCCTTAGTGCCATCAGTATGGTCGTAGGGTTTTTAGCATCTGCTATGTTATCAAGCTTTGTTGATTATCGTTTGATAATCGCTATTGATGCATTTACCTTCTTACTATCTGCACTCGTACTTTTTCTATATAAATGGAAAAGACATAGTGATAGAAAAATCAAATCAAATATGAGTTGGTCTTCTGATATCAAAGAAGTAACGGGATTTATCCGAGAGAATCCCGTATTAGGTATTCTGTTCGCTCTTTTTCTTGTTCAAACATTTGCAGCGAGCTCCCATAATCTAGGTATTCCACTATTAGCCGAGAAGATTAATCCAAATAATATCACTTATTATCAAGGGATTATCTGGGGAGTGTGGGGAGGAGGATGCATCCTTTCTACAATGATCATAAACAAAATCAGTTTCATTAAAAGAAACTATTTTCTAAGCTATATTGGGATCTCCATCATGATCTCGCTTTGCTTCATACTCGTTCTGTCGACAAATAATTTGTGGCTGATTTTACCTTCTGCTTTTGTGACAGGTGTATTTGATGCAGGAGCGAGTACAATCTTCACTACAATGGTCCAAAAGTCAGATAACGTTATCCGTGGAAGAGTATTTGGAGTAGTAAATCTTGTGAACAGGTTAGGATTCATGATGGGATTCATCATCGCTTCAATCATGATTAAGCTTATAACGATGCCTCAGTTGGTCTGGCTTTTCCATGGCATGGTTCTCGTTACATGTGTACTAATTATCATGTTGTGCAAGAAAAAGAAAACTTTAATGGTCGCGAGGGCAGGTTAATCTAGATGATATAAATTATTAATTGCACGACTAACAAAAGGAGAAACACATATGAAAAATCCAGTAAAAAAAATGATACTTTTCAAAGGTGAGAAGTATTTAGTCTGCACAGGTCTTCTAGGTGTACTCATGGGAATACTCTGTCTGGCACTCATAATGTTTCAGGGATCGATTGTTCGACCGCAGGGGGATTTGTTCAATGCAGTTTCATTCAATATAGCTTTAGGACTATTCATCCTTACAACAGCAGCATTCATACCTCTAGCTAATTTTGGGGTCCGTTCGGCATCCTGGTTCCGATGGATATTAATCATAGCTACTATCTATTGCTATGGGTTGGAGACGGTTCAAAACATAAGGGGGATAAATCCCCGTTTCGCACAAGAAGGTAATGCTCATGATCATATCTTTGGTGCTATCTTTGGTTTGTTTTCTATCTTAATCATTGTTTGTTATATTATTTTGGCAATTAAATTCTATCTTAACCGGAACGTCCACAAATACAACCTTCTCATGAAAGGAATCTGCTATGGTATGGTTTCCATTATGATAGGATTCGCTAGTGGAATCTGGATGATAATGGAACAGGGGAGATATTCAGGAGCGACTGGAGATATATTGTGGTTACATGGTCTAAGTTTTCATGGGCTGCAGGCAATACCTTTATTAGCATTGTTTATCATGAAGTCAAAGATTATTGTGAAAAACAAGATCCGTCTCATTCATATCGGAGGAATCTCATGGTGCCTAGCTCTCGTGATCTTAGGGAATCAGACATTTCTCGGCAAGTCTATATTCGAACCTTCAGTTCATTCTGTTGCTTTGACATTTATCTTATTCCTATGGGTAACAATTTTTTTGGGGATTATGTCCAATGTAATCAATCAAGAGTACAGAAAGATAAACTCTGAAATACAAGAATATAAAAAAGAAGGCTCGATTATCTTCCTAAATAATTATAAAAACAAAGATTAACTTATACTGTAACTTATTTTCCGATTAAATTCATTCTAAAGTAGCGAATTGAACCACGGTTAAATATTATAATTTCATTTACCGTAAGTTTAAAAATCGTTGTGAACGTGATTTAATTAGATATCATTTTGACTTACTTCAGTCTATATAATAAAATTAAACTATCTAGTCAGTTTATTGAAAATGAGGAGAATATAGAATGGAACATGCTAACAAATTATTAGAAGGAAACAAAATCTACTTAAGACCCCTCGAACAGTCCGATAAGGAGTCTATATATCTAGCACTTACGAATGAAGAAGTAAGAAAGATGACAGGAAGTAAAAAGGTATTTACTAGAGAACAAATCAATGGATATTATGACAGGATCTCTTCTGACGATAGCCGTGTTGATCTCACGATCTGTACCCAAGAAGATGATGAGGTGGTAGGAGACATCTCAATCTTAGAGATCAATCCATTGAATCGTAATGCATACATACGTGTGGCGTTAAATGAACCAAAGTATTTTGGTAGAGGGTATGGCAGCGAGGCAATGAAGTTAATGGTCAAATTTGGGTTTCAAACTCTCAATCTTCACCGGATCGAACTGAACGTTTACAGTTTTAATGAACGCGGGATCAAAACATATGAAAAGCTAGGCTTTAAAAAAGAAGGGGTCCAGCGTGAGGCGTTATTCTATGAAGGGCAGTACCATGACTCAATCATAATGGGCATCTTAGAAAGTGAGTTTATTGAATAGAAATATGATTCCAACAACCATCTAAAAATAGAAATGTGAGGCATATGATTATGAAACTTTTAAATGTGAACGACACGAACATTGCGGTGTATGAACAACCAGGTGAAGGGGAGCCATTACTTCTTCTTCATCCAGGTGGGTTCTTCGCTTCATTTGTATGGGATGAGTTTATTCAGCTCATCAACAAGAGTCATAGGGTAATAGCTATCGACATCCGAGGACATGGAAATTCTGCACACCCTGAATCTGGTTATGACGTATCCGTCCTGGCAAAGGATATCGCTCGTGTACTTCAGGAATTAAAGATAGACCATGTTCATTTGATCGGAAGTTCATTAGGTGCTGAACTCGGCGTTTACTTTGCGGCTACCTACCCAGAATTGATACAATCTTTAACTCTTATCGATGGTGGAATACTTAACATCGTGGGTCCTTATGGGGAGAGAGATGGGACAAAAGAAGATTTTATCAACGAGATATTGAACAGTCCGGTCCCTGAGTTTGAAAATAGAGAAGAGTTCGTCGACTTCATGAATGAGAACGCGAAAGATTTCGCAAGTGTTGCCGACAGGATTAAACTATACAAAACGTTAAACGGGAAGTATACATTCAAGAAGAGAGCGGATATCACAGCAGAAATTTTGAGTTCTCTCTGTGATTTAGATATGATTACACTCTATCAGAACATTACGTGCCCCGTCCTATTTTTACCAGCTGAACTCGAACCAAAACTTGAACTTAAGCTTCAAATGATTGAAAAGATAAAAGAGAAGATTACAGTTACAGATACAAAGGTCATACCTGAAAGCAAACACATCATGATGCTCAATCATAGTAACGAAATATATGAACATTTCCTGAAGTTCTTAGCACGATTAAAAGTGAGCAGTTAATCAAAAAGCACCTAAGGTGGTGCTTTTTTTATTGACTTCAAATGATGAAATGATTGAGACTCATCATAAAATAAAAAAAACTGCCTGATGATTCAGGCAGCTTGTAAAATAAAATTTAGTTGATCGTTTCTCCATCTTTGCTTCGAACGATAATTTCATCAAACGGTTTACTAATATATGGACCGATCTCCTTTGAGGAAAGTATCTCTTTAACTGTTCTTTTAATATTTTTTGCGACCTCAGGAGCACTTGGATCAGTACTGTTTATTGAAGTCTTTACGAACAATACGAGTTTTCCGGACTTCTCTGAATACCCTAATCCTGAATATTTAATCTCTTTGTTAACTGATAGAATCTCATCGATCCTTGAGTCAAAGGAGTCAGCATTAAATGTTGTTTGATCAACAATTATTTTGAAATCACTCTCGTCTTTATTCCTTAAGTACGAATGGACTGCGCTATTTATCTCATTTTCCCGATGTTCTGTTGTGGGTATAACAATCCTTAATAAATTGGAATCTTCCTCAGTCGTAATAAATGTACTCCATACTAGGTATCCCTTGTCCTTTAGCATGTCTTTTACATCATTTGCTAAATTTCGCTTTTCCTTTTGTTCCTTAGTATCAACATGTGCGGGATTTCTTGTATCATGAACTACTTTTAAGGAGTAGGAATCGTACCCCTTCATAGATAGGATTCTATTTCCTGTACGTATTACATCATCTTTTGTTTTTGAAAAAAAGTCTTCTGTTCCACCTATATAAACATCTATGGTTCTTTCAGATGTCCTTTTACCAATACTGTTCACCTGGAAATCGTTATCTAGAAATTCATCCCATAAGATATCTCCAATTCCTCTTGAATCAAATACCACCCCAAAGTAGGGAATATACGTTGCCATCTTGGCAACTGTAGGAAAGTAAAATGCAGATCCAACAAACATTGAGAAAGCAACCATCGCTGCAGAACTGTAAAGTAAAGCTGATTTCTTGATACTTCTCTTTTTACTGATTTCTCTGTTCGCTGTAAATCCACGTGCCCTTTCTTTTAAAAATTCAGATGTGCCATTCACAAACTCTGGTCTAGGATCCAAATTGTAAGATTCTTTTATCATAGCGATCATTTCCTTTTCAGTGTGCATTAGTAACCACTCCTTTAATATCATAGTTTAATTTTTTTTTCAGCTCTTTCAGAGCACGATGGTAGTCTACTTTAACTTTTGCCTCTGTGCAGTTAAGTATCTGTGCTGTTTCCCTTACAGAGAACTCATTGATCCCCCGTAATATGACGACCGTTCTATGGATTGGCTTCAATCTACTTACGGCCTTGTAAACTATCGTTTTCATCTCATCATCTTCCACTAAATCTGTGGGACCTTTCTCTACTGAAGGCAAGCTGTTAAGACCACGCTCGTTGAAAAAAATAGAAGTAATCTTCTTCTTTCGATGTTGATCGATCGCTACGTGTTTGGCGATTGAGAAAATCCATGTCTTTAACTTGCTGTCTTCACCTTTGAAGGTTTGCAAACTATTCAACACACGGATGAAAACCTCCTGAGTTAAGTCCTCTGCTTCGTGTCTATTACCAGTAAAGGTGATGAGGAAGCGATATACATCAAGGTGATGTCGATGAAAAATATTATCTATCCTCGTTGTTAAATCGTCGTTTTGCATTATGTTGTATCACTCCTTTTAAGTGTTCATGTATAAATCGTAAAGTTAAGCCGTGTGGTTACAAAAAATTATAAGAATTGATCTTATTTAAATGACTCCGTCAATTAATACTAATTAGTCATTAAAAAAACTTTTATAAAAAACGATAGGATAAGAACATCTTGTGTGGGGTGAGAGTAGATAATATCCAGGAAGATATTTGAGGAACTATTGGTTACATGAAGAACGTGTTAAATTGTCTACAAAATCTTTGCTTCTTGAAGTTTTAGAAGAGTAGACGATCAATCGAATAGACATAAGGAAAAACCCCAGATATTTTCCGGGGTTTCTGAGTTCGTACAAATAAACTATTGTAAATCGATCGAAAAAATCCCGAAGTCTTTCGCGTCTTTCTTACCCGTAAATTTAATGTTACTTTCTGGTGTCAAGTAAGCTTCGGCATTAGGAGAAGAAGTGAATGTTACGTTTACACTGTCACCGGTGATCGGGGCAATAGACCAGTTGGCGTCAGCTGTAGGATTGATCTCCTTTACTTCAGAGATGTAATCCATTAAGATCTGACGGTTCTCATCCGCAGAATCTACCACATACTCACTGCCTTTGACGCCAGGGAAGTTACCTCCTCCTGAAGCACGGTAATTATTCGTCACTACGATGAAATCTTGGTTAGGGTCTACAAGTTTTCCGTTATAAGATAGGTCTATGATGCGGCTTGCATCTGAAACCTTTAATCCTTTATCGTTATAACGCGCCGGTTTTGTCACATCTACTTTGTATGTTACCCCATCGATCACATCAAAGTTATAAACAGGAAACAAGTCGTTGAACAAAGGCTGTTCTCCTGATTTTGCAGGATCGATCTGATTGAACTTGCCTGCTGACATCTCGAGCCATTCTTTGACCACTGAACCTTTTACTTTGATTGCTTTCAACGTGTTGTCATAAAGGTAGAGGTCACCTGCACTACGGATCGTTAAGTCACCCTTGGAGATCTCCGTGTATTCTGTCACGCCGTTACGTCCTGCTTTAAAAGGTGCCCCGACAGACAAGATCGGCAGATCTTTGTACTGAGGTTTGTTGTTCTGGATGTATTTTTCAACGTACCATTTCTGAGCGTTCGTTACTACTTGGATGGATGGATCATCCTGAACGAGCGCAAAATAGCTATGAATCGGTGCAGTAGTCTTTCCTATCGGTGTGTTTACGTATTTGATCGTTGCCTCATGTTCATTTTTTACAGCGTTCACGATCGCTTGATCTTCAGCTGCTTTATATCCTGTTACTTTATCAAAAATCGCGCGGGTAGAAGATTGTGTGTTATATACTTCCCATTTCCCTTTGACAAACTGGATGTCTAGGTCGATCAAGCCTAAGTTGCTTCCTCCGTAACCTGCCTGGACAGCTGCTACTCCATTGATGGTTCCTTTCGCGTTGTTTACACCAGGAAGTACGTTACCTTGAGCATCCTTAAACAAAATATCCAATGATTTCTCATCAGCAGCAGGGAACACCTTATGGGTATGAGAGAATGTGATCGCATCAATACCAGCTACTTTACTGAGTGAGTAGATCACGTCTTCGGTGTTATCAGCCTTAGCACTGAATCCAGAATGGGTGAGAGCAATAACGATATCTGCACCCTTCTTCTTCATCTCAGGTACATACTTCTTAGCCGTCTCGACGATACCTCGTGCTGTTACTTTACCTTCTAGGTGCTGCTTGTCCCAGTCAGTGATCTGAGGGGTCACCAATCCAATGTAACCGATTTTTACCGTCTTTTGTTTTCCGCTGATATCGGTCACCTTCTTCTCAACAATTCTGTAAGGAGAGATGAGGTGTTTATCGTTGTTCGGGTTCTTATCATTATCCTTTTTATACACGTTTGCGCTTACGTATGAAAAATTCGCATCGTTGATGGCTTCACTTAAATAGTTAAGACCGTAGTTGAATTCATGGTTTCCAAGAGTCGCCATGTCATAACCTAAAAGGTTCATAGCTTTATAAGCAGGGTGTACTTCTCCCTTTTTCAAAGGATTAATTTTAGCTTTATAAGTACCAAGAGGTGTTCCTTGAAGCAGGTCACCATTGTCCACTAGGACATTGTTTTTTACTTCTTTCCTCGCTTGTTTTATCAATGTTGCTGTCTTAGACAATCCAACAACATCAGAAGGTGCTGCTTTATAATAATCATAGGCTGCAAAGTTAGTGTGCAGGTCAGTCGTCTCCATCACACGTAACTTAAAAGGAGCACTAGTAACCGGTATTGCTGCATTCTTTCCGTTCGCTAGGACAGATACCTGAACCCAATTATCTTTTGAAAGTGAATCGAAGCTAACCGTAAACTTTTCAGCTGTCTTAATATCATTTTCAATGGAAGATTCTGAAACTACTTTATTCCCGTTCATCAGCTTAAAGACTACTGTCTCTAAACCAGGACTGCTTTTTTTAGGAGTGACCGTTACGGTTGCTTTCGTGCCTTTACTCATATCCACATAGGGTGTCGAAATAGTAAAAGGCTCAATATTAATTTTTTTTGTTGCAGCTTTGATGCTTGCTGGAAAAACCACTTGGGAAGTACCGACACCAAGTGCAAGACTCATCGCTAAGGTTTTAAGCAACCCTTTTTGAATGTTCATACTTTCACTTTCCTCTCATAATTTAACTTCAAAATTATTATACATTTTATAATAAAAAATAACCAGTCAGTTTTTTAAAATATCAAACCCTTAAACTTCTGTTTAACAAAATTTACAATAAACTGACTGGATAGTTTTGTAAAAATATAGTATTCTTTATAAGAGGAATTTAATGAGAGAAAGCTCTTTATCTACTTTTGGTGGTTATAGATTTAATTAGATCAATAAGTATATGGAGATGATTTAATATTAAGTTACCAGATTTTAAAGCAGATAAACTTTGAATAATGTGCACTTTAAAAAGGAGGGTATCAATTTGTTTTGTGTTAGTGAGAATTTATATTTAAGAGACGTAAAATTATCAGATAGCTCTATAGTAGCAAAGTGGAAAAATGATCCCTTAATTAGAGAACTATCAATCGGTCTAGATACGAAGATAACTAATGAAAATCAGGAATCCGATATTAAGAAGAGTATTGAATCAAAACAACCATATTATATTATTTCTCTAAAAGATTCAGATAGACCAATTGGATATATAAGATTAAATTGGATGGATAATTCAGAAAGATTTGGATGGTTGCGTTTTGGTTTAGGAGAAGAAAGAGGAAAAGGTTATTCAAAAGAAGCACTAAGTTCTTTTTTACAGAAAGTATTTTCTAATGATACACATAGGATAGATGCAGAAGTTTATGCGTTTAATAAGATAAGTCTTAATCTGCTAAAATCACTTGGATTCATTCATGAAGGCACTCGAAGGAATGCTTATTATACAAAAGGAAGTTTCTTTGATGTATATACACTTGGATTGTTAAAAGGTGAATTTAATTATATTAAAAGGGATGATAAATAATCAAAGTGGGTTCTGTTAAAGCGTATGTTTCTTTAAGGAGTATAAATGTCGCTTTTTATTAATTTTATAAAAGTCTATTTATGATTTACAGAAAGTAATAGTTTACATGAAAAATGCATTACTTGAACAAAATGGAACTTTACTTAGTAGAGATAGATCAATAAAGAGATTCGTTATTGGTATGACAGACTATTAATGTATGTCTTGTCTATGGATATAAAATCAATCGATGGAAGGAAATTTTCCGAATGATAAGGCTCAGAGATGTAAATTTACCAGAAGACTATGAAGGGATATCAAGACTGTTAAATCTAATTGAACCAGGATCTACTAACATTGATTCTCTAAAACAAGAAGATCAAAATATCCCTCAAACAAATAAATTGGTTATAGATGAAAATAATAGATTAGTTGGTTTTGGACGAACAAGAATAGTTGCCGAATCAAATGCTGGAATCGTAGGTTATGGTGTGGTATGGCGGACACCTTGGACAGAACCTGGGCAGCTATCAAGCCTTTTTTGTGTACACCCTAGTAAATGGGGAAGAGGAATTGGAAGTATGATTGTAAAGGAATTGGAGAAATGGGGATTGGAGCAGGGTGCATCGGTATTCGTATCTGAATTGAAAGATTGGATCCCAAACTCCTTACCGTTTGCCGCAAAACATGGATACAAAAAGGATGCACATGTGTTCGATCTGGTTTTAGATCTGATGAGTTTTGAACCACCGGAAGAAAATACTATTAATGAAATCAAACTTATTCCTTTAACTGAAGCCATGAGCGATGCGAATAAAATAAATCTGTATAACCTTTATATCGAAACTATGAGGGATAACCCAGGTGCACTGGAGTTCAATCCTCCTTTTGACGAATGGTTAGATGAACAGCTCCCTGAGGACAGGCTGGTTTTAAATTGCTCGTTCGTCGCTATAGCAGGTGGGAAGTATGTGGGGATTACCACTATATTCAATACCGATGAACCAGGAGTGTATTACACAGATTATACCGGTGTTCTCAAGGACTATCGGGGTAAGGGAATCGCAAGAAGCTTAAAACTAAAATCTATTCACTCTGTCATTAGCTTAGGTGGACGATGGATGAAAACCGAGACAGAAGAGAACAATTTCTCCATGCAACATCTAAACAGGGATTTAGGGTATATCCCCGGTAAGGGAGCATTCAGAATTATGAAACCACTTCATAAAGTTGAATAAAAGATGGAAGAGACAATTTGATTATATTCCGAGAACGGGTGGGTTCTTTGAAGTACAAAATAGGAATAGTTATGGTAATTCTTGTTTTTTTAGCAACTTTCTACTTTTTTACAAATAGAAACAAAACAGGAGTAGACCAAACATATTTACTGCCGATGAATTTTAAAGGTTGTGTAGTGATAAATTATGATGTGATAAAAGCACCACCATTGCAGATCAAGAATAATGAGATTACCTATACGGTACCTGATGACGGTATCATTGATACTTCTTCACCGATGGAATATGGATGGGTTAATAAAAATCATTCAGGAGCACTCCGAATAAATGCATTCTATGTGGACGAAAACAGAAAAAAAGTTAAAAGGGTTCCACAGAAGGAAATTCGTTTTGGTGCTACAGGTTCTATGCAGGAAGCAGGGCAACCTGAGAAAAAATATCGATATCAAATTTTTGGTTCTAAAGAGATCGAAAATCAAGGGTGTCCGGCAGTAATGTTGAATTGAATTTATATCATGAAATATTCCTCTAGCATATTAAACTATATAAGTTAAAAAGCGCCTAGATAAAAATTAGCGGGTTCTCTTTTGGAGTACAAAACAGAAAAAGTAATGCAAATAGCAAGCTAATTCGCATATGAATTAGCTTACTTATTTTTGTTGTTATCAACGTTTATTAGATTTTTAGTTCCGTTTTAGCACCCCAATTCGCACAGGTTTTAGCAAGATGACAAAAAGATTAAAAGGCGGTTAGAATAATTTTGTTCTAGATTATTAAGCAGATTATTGGAAGAAGGATTTCCATAATTTGTAGAGAATAATAAGGGTTTTATACAAATTATGATTTTAAAGGAGTAATATAATGGTGCATTTAGATAAATTGGTTACTTGGGTGGAGAATATAAGGGAAAAAAATAAGAGTAGTAGCTCATCATTATATATTATGAAAGATAACGAGGTAATACTTGAACATTATAATGGCTATCATTCTAATTCTGCTGAAGCAACTCCAATCACTTCTAGCTCTCAATTTAATGTAGCTTCTGCTAGAAAGAGCTACCTCGGTTTAGTAATCGCTTATGCTCTTTATGAAGGGAAAATTAAGAGTCTCGATGACTATGCGATTGATTACTTTGGAGACATGGATGGTCAGCTGCTCGGTAAAACAACTTTACGTCATTTAGTCACCCACTCACACGGGTTGCACGAAAAAGAGGATGGTACTATTTTTCGAGAGTTTGAACCTGGACAAGGATGGGCTTATAGAGGGATTAATGTGTTAATGATGACAGGACTAGTAAACCGTCTATTTAACATGAGTTTTCCAGACCTTTTGAAGGAAAGAGTCTTTTCACCTTTAGGTTTTAAGGAAACAGCTTGGCAAACAAAAGAGAGTGAATTATTAGTAAAACAAATCGTTAATCCAGAAGATGAGGGTTCATTCAAGTTGGGAAACTCAACAGATGGAACAGAATCAAACTTACATACCTCTGCACGAGAGTTTGCACAGTGGGGAAACCTTCATCTAAACAAAGGTTTTGCAATGGGGAAGCAGATTGTACCAAAAGAAGTTATTGAAATTGCTACAAAAGTCCAAAGCCCCATTTACAGAGATAATAGACTTCCTAAAAATGGTTTGTTTTGGTATGTACAAGGAACTCCAGCAGTATACAGTGAGCTTGGAGATAGAGTTCCAGAAGAATCTTATCAAATATTAGGAATTACAGGCCCAACTCTTCTTGTCATTCCCAAATACAATGTAGTAGTGGCAAAAATGTATAACAAAAGATATAACTACGGGGGAGATAATTACCTTTACTACTTGAGAGAATTTAGTAATTTAGTTGCTGATATTTTTCGCAAGTAGTTTGTATGCTTAAGTAAGCCATATTGCTACTTATGTTGAATAAGAAGGCCCAAAAACAGATCCATTGCTGCACAGTTCGTTGAAGGATGAATTTTTCTTTGATTTACTATTTTAATAATTTCACGTTCCATAATTGAAAATGAAATTTAAAATACCAATTCTATAATAAGTAAAAAATGAAAACATGACGAACACGAATAATACCTGGAAAACGGGTGTATTCGTGTTTTTTGTGATATGAGGGATAATACGAATTCTGCTTTATTAGAAAGCGGAAAATGATTAAAGCATGTGAATACAATCAAGGAAAAGATGGTAGTAGGATATACTGTATCGACAAAGCTTGTAAAGTGCCGGTGATTTTTGTTCCTTTACAGAAACGGTAAACAGCCATTTTATAACATCAGGTGCAAAAGATTCATGTCCTCCAGTAGTTTACGTTGAAATTCATTGAATTTAATATTACTCATTGTTTAATCTCTGTTTCCTCATTTGATTTGATTATAAAAGGTTTATCGCAAAAGAACAAAAAAACCCGAATAAGGGATTTTTATAAGTGTCCATTATATGGGAGGACAGTTCATTTTAACAATGGTCTTTTACCTTTTTAGTTATATTTGACGGAACGTAAGTTCGATAATATACTTATTTATAATAATCAAGATAAGGATGTATTATCTTGATTGGGAAAATAAACTTACTATAATATATAGATAATAGTCTATTAAATTAGTGATAGTGTTAAAATAAGTTAAAGACTTTTTAAAAAGTACTAAATAAAGATAAGTTGATTCTATTTTCAATATGAGAGGAGAGTCACATGAATAATCTGGAAGTTATAAATGGAAGTAAGAGAAGTGAAGAACTAAACCAGTTGATACATAATTTGGAAAACAAGAATTTCTTAGATGAAGATCGAAACCTAAACTTGAAAGAAGCGAGCGAACGGGATTTTATCGAGATGTTCTTTTTTGCGCGTGTTTTTATTAAAGGAAAAGAGTTCTCGGACCATACGAAGCGAGCGTACCGAGCAGATGCAAAAACGCTGCTCGATTATTTGGCACAAAACGAACTCTCTTTTTCAGATATCGGATATCCTGAAGTAAAAGCGTATAACGAACACATCTCTGAGAAGTACGCAGCCAAGACGGCCATCCGTAAACTAGAGTTCTTTCGTAGACTGCTTGATTTCGGATACGACACGAAGTATTACTCATCACCGCTCTCTCGTTGGATCCATAAACCTGCAGTAAAACGGGGCCACTATTTAAATGAAGAGAATAAGAACCGTGTTCAGCTACGTGAATTGAACCAGGAAGATGCGGAAAGGTTAATTGAATACTTTCCCAAAGTGGTTCGAACGAACAACAAACGGGAACACCTTCAGCAACGAAACTTACTCCTTGGTTATCTCCTTTACACAACCGGACTTCGTGCGAGTGAGATCGTAAACTTAAATAAAGGAAGTTTCTATTATCGTCGGGGTGAACTTTGGGTCAATGTAATTGGTAAGGGTGGGAAACATCGAGAAGTCCCAATACGAGAAGAAACAGAAAACGAACTTCTACGTTATCTTGAAATCTGGGAAGGAAACACGCATATAAATTCGAGTGATGAAACACCTCTATTTTATTCGCTTTATAATAAGGAAGAAACTCGTCAGAGAATTACCTATAATCACCTTTATAAGATCGTAAAAGAGGCGGTCCGAGTTGCAGGAGTGAACGATAAAATCAGTCCTCACTGGTTCCGTCATACTTTTGTCACTACGATGCTTGAAAATGAAGTACCTCTAGTGGATGTTAAAGAATGGGTGGGTCATTCTGACATATCAACAACAAACATTTACTTAGAACGAGTAAATAAAGGGAAGAGCTACCAGCGCTTACAACGGGTTCAGCTGTTCGAAAAAAAAGAAATTGAGGATCTTTAGAAAGAAAACTGATTAAAAAAAAGGCGTATAATACGCCTTTTTTACATTTTTCATCAAAACTTAGAGACCTCATCATTTAGTATCATATGGATTCAATATAATCTCTTTTTAAAAGTCCCATTAAGATATTGTCATGATAGTTACCATTAAAGTAAAGGTCTTCTCTTAATGTACCTTCTATCATAAAACCAAGCTTTTGATACGCTTTGATGGCTCTTTCGTTATAAGAGAATACATTTATAGCGATCCACACATATACAAAAATCCCGTTTGTTTTTTCGCCATTTTGATGTTCTTTTTTTCACTAAACGGTAACTGTGTCTTTTTCATCAACCAGATGCTCTGGATTCAGGGGTAGTAACGAATCGATGACAAACAGGCCATCTTTTCGTATTAGTACACCATCAAACCAGATTTCTCCTCCACCATATTCAGGTCTTTGGATGTTCACGATATCCCAGTGGATCTTGGAATCGTTGCCGTTATATGATTCATCTTTATAGGCTTGACCAGGTGTGAAGTGAAAACTTCCTGCGATCTTCTCATCAAAAAGTGTGTCATTTATAGGATTGAGAATATATGGATTTACACCAATCGCAAATTCTCCTATAAATCTTGCACCTTCATCAGTATCAAGTATTTCTTTTAACTTTTTCTCATCATTTGAACGAGCTTCAATAATCTTTCCGTTCTTAAACTCAAATACTATGTTAGAAAATGAAGTGCCTTGATAAGTGGATGATGTATTAAAAGAGATAGTGCCGTTTACCGATTCTCTTACAGGAGCAGTATAGATCTCGCCGTCTGGAATGTTGACCTCGCCTGCACATTTGATCGAACCTTGGCCTTTTATTGAGAATTCCAAATCAGTGCCCGGGCCTTTTATATGAACATGATCCGTCTTATCTAAAAGTTCTTTAAGGTTATCCATAGCACGGTCCATCTTAGAATAATCAAGTGTACAGACTTTAAAAAACATATCTTCAAACTCTTCAAGTGACATCCCTGCTTTTTGAGCCATTTTAGCATTAGGATAGTTCAATAAAGACCACTTAACATTATTGATCAAATGATCCATGTATGGCTTTCGTGCTTTTTGGTTGAGGAGTCTCTTTTGCGGATCTATTTTGGAAAGCTCTAGGTCGTTTCGCGAGCCGTATATTCTTATACTCGCTTTCATCTCATGGATAGTTGCTAAATCTAATTTTTGTTTAAGTGCTTCTCTCTCTTCAGAAGAACCTTCGATCAGAAGTCTTTGCAGTTCTTCATCGATTAGATTTACAAACGGAAACGCATCCCTTTTATAAGCCTCTTTTACTAGCTCTTTTGCAAGTTCACTACCGTCCCCATAGACATCAATCATTAAAGTCTCGTGCGGTTGGATTTTTACAGAATGATCTAGCAATATTTCGGCAAGTTTGGTTAAGCGCTGATCTCTCATTCTCTTACCCCCATCTTTAAATGACTACTTAGTCTATATTAAATTTAAACTTCTGAATTGTCAATCAATTGACACGGGGCTGTCATTGTTAATTACTCATGATTCTAAACATCCATTCAAAAGACGAAGAGTGTTACTCGGTAAAACAGCAGTAAAGCCATCGTTTTTTAGTTCAATCTATTAAAAATTTCATTCTTTACGTCCATGATGATAGAAGGGAGACACCCTTTCTCAAAAGGGGACACCAGATTTGTTTTCTCGATAAGATCCAAAAATGAAAGTGTTCCTCCATATTTACATAATTTTACGAAATCCCCCCATGTTTTAACTGGGTCATTCTTGTAACTCTTCCAGAATTGCATGGCACAAACATGTGCTAGTGCATAGTCGATGTAATAGAAAGGAGAGAAGAAGATATGACTCTGCTGTTGCCAAAAGTTCCCCTTCAAAAGGTATTCATTTGAATCATAGTCCCTGTTTGGAAGATATTTTTTTTCGAGATCTTTCCAAACTTGTTTTCGTTCTTCTTTACTAAGTTCAGGTTGGTCATATATGACATGTTGAAATTCATCTACCGCACAAACATAAGGCGCCATCTGAAAGTGCTGAAGGATTAACTTTTCTTTGTATTTCTCACTATCTTCTGGAGTGAAAAAGAGATGATACCAAGGCTCTGTCAATATTTCCATAGACATTGACGCAATCTCTGTAACTTCATAAGTACCAGCCAAGTACTCTGGAACCGGTTTGTCTCTACAAAGATAGAACTGGAACCCATGACCAGCCTCGTGCAACAAAGTTCTCAAATCGCTTCCAGTACCATGGATACTTCCAAACATAAAAGGCGCTTTGTAATCTCTGATAAAATTAATAAAAGCACCACTTACTTTATTCGGCCTATTCACCAGGTCCATCAATTCGTTATCAACCATATATGTAAAAAACTCTTTTGTCTCCTCAGACATCTCGGTAAACAGTTTTGTTCCTGCTTTTAAAACATCTTCTAGTGACTTCTGCAACAAAATGGGGTCTTCTTTAAAGAAAATCATCTCATCATAAAATTTTATGGAATCAAGACCTAGTCTAGATCGCTTTCTATCTTCGATCTCTTTAATAAAGGGAACAACTGATTCAGCGACTTGATCTCTGAACTTGGAAACTAGTCCTTGGTCATAATCCGATCTCTTTAACCGATTGTATCCAAGCATGATAAAGTTCTCAAAACCTAGTTTCTTAGAGATTTTAGTACGAACATGGACTAACTTTTCAAATAAATCATCGATTTCTTCTTCGAGCTCAGAGAATATTTTGAACTTTATCGTAAAGCCCTTTATTCGTGTCTGCCTGTCCTTATCATTAAGCAAGGGTATAAGTTCATTCAGTTTCCAAGTTCTGTCCTCAAATTTAGTAGTAGCTGTTCCTAATAATTTCCTATATTCAGTAACTAGACGGTTCTCTTCAGTAAGGTATGGGACGATATCTTGTGAAAACGTACTTTTGTAGGACTCTGCAATAACAAAGAGTTGGGTTCCTAATATCTGTTCCAACCTCTCTCTTAGGGGAGCTTTTAACAAACTAATGTAATATGTAGAAACAAGTTTAGAGAAAAACGGTCCATGACTATCGAAGTAAGTCCTTTCTTCTTCGTAAAACGAATTTTTTAGATCAGCATAATATCTCAAGCTTGCTATAGCCTGCATTGTTTCAAACCCAGACCTTAAGCGATTAATAACCCTAATGGCTTCAAGCACTTCATCTAAGTCATTCGATTTTTCTAATGTTACACAACAGGAGTGAAACTGTTCTTCCAACTCACTTATTTCTGGTCTTGTATACTGCATATCAGTAAATTTAATCATTTTCTCTTCATTCCTTTATTTATTTTAATCAACCAATTACTGTTAATAGTAATTTTATTTACTTTAAAAAGCAATAGATATTCTGATCACTATGAATAGATAAGGGGTAAAACATGGTAATACTTACATATATTGAAATGAATAAATATCAAAGGGAAAAAACAAAATGTATTGACTAGGTAAAAACAACATGTAATAATAACATTAAATAAACTGTTTAGTCAGTTTTTAATCGTGATTATATCTCTTCTCTTGTTTTTTGAGGAGTATAGAATACGTCTAATTTTATCGAGTCTTCCCTTTTTTAAACTTCACGCCACATTGAGTTAGACCATCTCAAGGTGGCGTGAAGTTTATTCTTTAGAGTAACTATTGAAGAAAGTAGGCTAATATGAATTCTGCGTATGATAAGCTCCTAAAATCAACTTAAAATATTAGGATTAGATCGGGTGAAAACATGAGAAAATTTTGTATTGTAATAGGACTGTGTCTTTTAATTAGCTGTTCAGATAAAAATAACTTAGTGAACGAAGAAAAAAACAAGAAAAAGGTTCACAATGAAATGAGTTATAAAAAGTCAGAACCCAGGCTAATCGTGCAGAATAGTATGGTTGAAAACACAGAAACATTTTCAAACACATTAAAACTTAATGAGAATGCAGCTTCTTACAATCTAGATATAAAAATGCATCCTTCCGGTAAATTTGATGTCATGGCGATTATTCAGGTAACTAACAAATCTTCTGAGAGTTGGAAGGAGATTTTATTTTATCTTATTCCGAATATGTATACTGAAAAAAATAAACCGGAATCTATACCTGGAGCATCCGAACTTAAGATCGGCAAGATAACTGTAAATGGGGCAGAGACATCGTATGATCTATATAAAGATACTCTTAAGATAAATCTTAAGAGTAAGCTTGCGCCGAGAAACCATGCCGAGGTCAGGGTCAGATATTCTTTCACCTTGCCCGAGGAAGGGAAAAGATTTGCGATTAGGAATGGGAATTTCTACCTTGCTGAATGGTATCCTATGCTCGTCACGTACCGGTCTGGCTGGGAAAAGGAAGAATACAATTTCTTTGGTGAGTCCTATCACACCGATTATAGTGATTTTAAAGTTCAGCTGGAACTGCCGAGTGAAGACTATTTAGTCGCGAGTACTGCTGATACAGAAACATATGAACAAGTTAAGAAAAAATTATTTAAGACAAGTAGAGTAAAAGAATTTTATATAGCAATCATGAAAGAGACCTTCGTCAAGAAAAAAAACATCAACGGCACAGAAATAAGGTTAATCGGAAACAAAGTTGATGAAAGTTTTGGAGACCAATATCTAGAGACGGCGATAAAAGGATTCTCTTTTTTCGAGAAGCATCTAGGAGACTATCCTTATAAACAACTCGATATCATCATGAACGGGGATGGTATGGAGTATCCCGGTATCGTTACAGTTGGTACTGGCGCCATTAACGAGCATGTGGTCATTCATGAAGTTGCGCACCAATGGTTTTATGGGTTGGTAAGCAACAATCCCTATCATACCGCTTTTGTGGACGAGGGGTTAACGAACTTCGCTACTTATCTCTACTTTATTCTAGAGGGGAATAATAAACCTGAAGAGGTATTTAGCGATGCAAATGCTTCCGTACAGAAGGCCAAAGAGACAAACACTATGCAACACAGCAACTTAAGATTATCAGAATTTGATCCAAACGGTTACATGGCTGCTGTTTATGAGACTCCCGCTTTAAGACTTTGGGAACTTTCAAAAAGACCGGATAAAGCTCTAGAGTACTTGAGAACCTACTTTCAAACGTATAAATACAGTGAAGTAGATACCCAGGAGTGGGTACGGTTCACCAAGTCGTATTTTAATATAGATGATGACGATCCATTAAAACCTTGGATCGAGTTTGGGGAATGAAATTTTCATATGAATCATGGAGGATCAAATGGAGAAAGATCTTATTCTGCAACAGAAAATTGAATTTATTCATTGGGTGACCACTTTAGAAGAGATGTCTGATGAACAATGGTTTCAACCTTTAAAACCAGGGACATTATGGGGGACCGCTGATATCATATCACATCTATTATTTTGGGATAGATTTGTTATTGAAAACAGACTCAGCTTTCTACTAGAGAATAAAAAGTTTCCTAGACTATCAGTCGATGCTGAAGAAAGAAATCTAGCTGCATCAAATTATGCAAGAGCAGGCATTTCAAAAGTAGAGCTCATAGAAGAATATGTAACAACAGCTCGAGAGCTAGTATCTCTTATCGGGAAAATCGATCCTAAAAGCTTTAAAGAACCTTGTCTTGAACAAGAGCAATTGCTCCTTGGTGAATATTTTGAGGGGTTGATTCAACATGAAATGCAACATAAAAAACAAATAGAATCTTTGATGGAACAAAACGAAATCAACTATTAATAGATAAAAAAGATTATATTCTTTCTTTTGTAGAAGGAAACAGCATTAACATAATAAGGACACTTATATTATCGCAGCGGAAACTGTTCTTTTTTGATTAAGAACTACATTGATTATAAGTCTTAAAAAGTGAAATCTCTTTTCCTTGGTCTGTAATAGAATGATAAATATTAACTTTATAATAGTATTGTAATAACACATGATTAATGTATTTCAAATATTGGTAGGAGGGGTTATTATGAAGAGTTTTGAAGAAAAGTTAAATCAATATGCTGAAATCGTGGTCAAGGTAGGTCTGAATATTCAAAAGGGGCAAAGACTACTTATCAGTTCCCCAATAGAATCTGCTGATTTTACAAGAAGGGTCGCAGAATACGCATATAATAATGGATGTAAACAAGTTTTCGTTGACTGGGACGATCAAGAATTAAATCGAATCCATTACTTAGGTGCCACCGATGATGTTCTAAAGAACTTTACTCAGCAATGGGACGTTGACAAATTCAACAGCCTCGCTGATCACAACGACTGTATGCTGATGATCACAGGCAATGATCCAAACGGTTATGTCAGCATACCGCCTGAACGCATCATGTTTGTACAAAAAGATCGTAGTGAAAAGCTGCAATCAGTTTTCAGTAAAAGGTTAAGAGGTGATATGCATTGGGCGATAGTCGGAGTCCCTACTAAAGCTTGGGCAAAGAGTATCTATCCAAAGATGGAGACAGATGAGGCGGTAGCTGAACTCTGGGAGGCTATCTTTAAAACTGTAAGAATCGATCAACCAGAGCCTATAGCCTCATGGCATGAACATTCTACCACACTGACGAAAAAGGTTGATTATCTAAACGAACAAAGATTTAAGACCCTTCACTATAAATCAAAAGGAACCAATCTCACAATCGACTTGCATCCAGACCACACTTGGGTTGGAGGTGGTCATCATTCAACTTTCGGAACGTATTACATACCAAACCTTCCGACTGAAGAAGTATTTACATCACCTCATAAATATGGAGTAAACGGAACAGTATCCAGTTCAAAGCCATTATCTGCTTTTGGGAACTTAATAGAGAACTTTACTTTAACATTTAAAGAGGGAAGAGTTGTTGATTTCACTGCAGAAAAAGGATATGAAACGTTACAGCAGCTTTTGAATATGGATGATGGTATGCTATATCTAGGAGAAGTGGCTCTCGTACCACATGATTCACCAATTTCTAACTCAGGTATCATCTTTAATAATACTTTGTTTGATGAAAATGCATCTTGCCATCTAGCTCTTGGAAGGGTGATCACGATGGCACTCAAAGATGCTAAGAATTTAAATCCTGAGGATTTTGAGGAGAAAGGCATCAACTTTAGCAGTGGGCATACAGATTTCATGATCGGCTCCGAAGATCTGGAGATAGAAGCAGAGTATCATGATGGTAAAAGAGTACATCTGTTTAAAAATGGGAACTGGGCAACTTTACAAACAGTATAATAGATCACCATGGAAAGGGAACCTCAAGAAGGTTCCTTTATTTTTTTGAAAAAAACAATAGGATTGAATGAAATACGATTGGACTTTTTAGTCACTTGAATCATCGTGAATACTAAAGTATAAATGAAAAAAATGTAGAATTTTGCAGGCAATTGACGATTTGTGGAAAAATATGTTTTAATTATTAAAACTGACTAAACAGTTTTTATTCGTTTCTTACAAGGGGGAAGTTTTTTTGTTAAAGTCGCTTTTTGGTCGTAACTTTTTGTTCACCATCACTAGTTCTCTATTAATCGGAGCGGTCCTTATATTTGCTAGTTTCTTTATTCAAAAGGCAGTTATCACGAAAAGTATTTCAAATCAATCAGCAGGAGTAGCTTCTCTTTGGAAAAGTACCTTTGATATAAGTTATATCAAAAATGCTCTTACCGATCATGATAAACTATCACCAAATAATCAGGTATTAATCAATAATTTAACAAAGTTATCAGATTCAAATAAAAATGTAGCGCAAGGGTATTTCTTTGGAGCTGAAATTGTTGATGGTAATAAAACAATGATTCTTCCAGGTCCGAAGCATCTGATGGACATTGAAGAAGTTAAACTTGGAGATATGTTGGAACAACCTGATTATTGGATAACTGCAGCTGAGGAACTGCTAGAAGAAAAGAAGGCAGTGTCCACAAAAGCATACACTGACTCAATAGGGACTTGGATAACTACGCTTGAACCAATCATCGATGAAAACGGAGAAGTAATAGCAATCTTTGGGATAGATACGGACGCTAGTTTAGTGACGCAAAGTCAATACGATTTAGTTATTAGTTTATCTATCGTTTTATTTTTATTGTTAGCCGTAATATCCATTATTCAATTTTTCACTTTAAAAAAGATCTTTGCGCCAGTAAAAGATCTGTTTAATGCTATCACCCAAGTAGGACAAGGGGATTTAAATATTGAACTCCAAGAAAATGAGAATGATGAACTTGGCAAACTTAATCAACAATTCAACCAAATGGTTAAAAACATAAATCAAATGATTAGAACTGTTGGTAATACTGCTGAACAAGTCTCTTCATCATCCCGTGCATTATTGATAGGAGCCGAAGAAACGGTTTATGCAACTAATGAGATCACTGGTTCTATTCAACAAATCGCAAACTCAATTGAGGTCCAAGAAAAAACAACTGAGGAAAGTTCTTATTCTATTGGTAGTATGGCAAAGGGGGTTCGTAAAATTGCTGATATCTCGGGTGATGTTGCCAACGCATCATCTATATTAATTAAGCAAGCAGAACTTGGTTCAGAACAAATTGAAAATATAACAAAACAAATGAATACTCTTGATACGACGGTAAGCAAGTCAGCAGCTATCGTAGAGGTATTAGGTGAAAGGTCTGCTGAAATTGGAGAATTTGTTAAGGTAATTACTGAAATATCATCACAGACAAACTTACTTGCTTTGAATGCGGCGATCGAGGCAGCAAGAGCAGGGGAGAGTGGCAGAGGATTTGCAGTTGTTGCGGATGAAGTAAGAAAACTGGCTGAGCAATCAGAAAGATCTGCTCATCAAATTACAGATGTAGTACAAGTAATTCAGCAAGAAACGCAAAAGGCTGTTGAATCAATGCAGATTGGAACGGCTGAAGCAAAAAGAGGAAGAATAGTCGTTGGAAACGCAGGAGAAGCATTTATGAAGATCTTAAATACGGCTAATGAAGTAGATTCAAAAATATCTATTGTCTCTAAAGAAACAGATAACCTTGCAACAGATTCCGAAGGAGTAGCTGCATTAGTACGAAACCTAGAGGTATTAGCTCAACAATCATCTGGAAATGCAGCGAACATTGCTGCATCGTCCGAACAACAAAATGCAACAATGCAAGAGATAAAAAAATCTGCTGAAATACTGAGTGGAATTTCGGATGAATTACAACAACAAATTAATCGTTTTAATATCTCTTAAATTTAATAAGCTGTAGGTATAGATGACATATGAAAATAAGTAGAGTACTAGGAGAACACTTCTCTCTAAGTACTCTATCTTTTGCATTCTGGCTACATTTCGCACCTCAAAAAGCATATGCTGGTTTTAGAGGTTCTCTTAACTAAATCTTGTCTATAAAAAGATAGCTAATAAATGGATTTCATTATACAATTAAAAAAACTGAATATATAGTTTAGTTTTAAAAAGAAAAGCAGGAGGCATATCGTTGAACACAATAAAAGTTTTACCTCGAATATACGTAGATAATTTGATGTCGCATATCCCATTTTACAAGAGGTTGTTAGGTTCAGACCCTCTTACGATAACTGACAATCCTTATAAAACAGCTAGGTTTGACGGTCTGTTATTGGTTGAAGAGACTGAGAAACTTAGCGAGAAACCAGTTGCAACGATTCTAGTAAGATCTATCGTACAGGCAAAAAACAGAAGTATACGAAACAATGGCGTGATCGTTCAAGAACCTACACCGATCACAAAAGGAATAAGCATAATAGTTAAACACCCAGATGGCCAATATTTCGAATATTTAGAGCCAGCCTAAAGATCATAACGGGGCAGTATAAATAGACAGTAATCACTCTACTCATTATAATAAACTTAACGGTCGGTTTTTATTCATTGTTAGGAGGTATACTATGAAAATTCAGATTATTGGCGGAACACGGTTTATCGGCCCTTATGTAGTCGAGAGGCTTGTAAGACAAGGACATGAAGTATGTGTGTTTCACAGAGGAGAGACAAATGCTTTACTCCCTAAAGAAGTTAAAGAAATACACGGAGATCGAGATTACTTGGAAGATTACGTCTCACAATTTAAGGAATTTCAGCCAGATATCGTACTGGATATGTTCCCTTATCTAAAAAAAGATGCAGAAAGTTTGATGAATGTATTTAAAGGCATTGCCGGTCGTGTAGTAGGGTTAAGCAGCTTAGATATTTATAGAGCTTATGAGAGGTTGCTTAACATTAAAGCTGGCCCACTTGAACCGATGCCATTAAAGGAAGACTCACCGTTAAGGGAAGGGCTTTATCCTTTACAGTTCCTTTACGATACAGAGCATAGACTTCATTTTTATGACAAGAAGCTAATCGAAGAAACGATATTGGGCGATTCTGACCTTCCAGGCACTATTCTCAGACTTCCCCAAGTTTATGGACCGGGCGATAGACAACATCGCTTATTCCCATATCTCAAAAGGATGATGGATGGGAGAGAAAAGATTTTGTTAGGAGATAAGCTAGCAAAGTGGAGGGTGTCACGCGGATATGTTGATAACATCGCCCATGGTATAGTTCTAGCTTTAAACGAAGATAAAGCTAAACATCAAATCTACAATTTAGCAGAACATGATGCACTAACTGAACTTGAATGGGTAAATATGATAAAGCAAAGCCAAGGATGGGACGGGGAAATAATTATTGTACCGGAAGAGGAGTTTTCGGATTCCGGCAATGCTGATCAGCACTGGTACATGGATACTCAAAAAATACGTAACGAGCTTGGTTACCAAGAAATTATTTCAAGAGAAGAAGCGATACCGTTAACGATCGCATGGGAAAAGTTCAACTATCCTGAAAAAATCGATGAAAAAGATTTTGATTATGAAAAAGAAGATAACTTAATCAAAAAATATAAATTAAAGTATTCATAACAGGAGGGTTCATATGGTTCTAACAGAACATCAAATTAAGATAAACGGAACTAATATTTTCTTGAAAATTATAGGGAACGGTGACCCAATCATATTCTTGCACGGTGGACCAGGGGGAGAACATGGTTTCTTTTTACCTCACATAGAGCCGCTATCTAATGACTATCAATTAATTTTCTATGATCAAAAAGGGTGCGGCAAATCTGATCCAGCGATCGACGGTGTATATTCAATGGAGGATGAGGTTGAGACACTTGAAAAACTGAGAGTTGAACTATCACTGGAGAGAGTGAATCTCTTCGGAGAATCGTGGGGCTCTATGCTCGCTCTCTTGTATGCGATAAAATACCCAGAGAACGTGAACAAGATATTATTAACGGCAGCGGTTGGATCAACGGCTGAAGGATTTAAAGTATTTGGCGAAGAGATGAACAACAGGATGACGGTTGAAGATAAGGTGAAATTGTCCGCGTTAGAAACGGAATTTAAAAAGGGTAAAGCTACACTTGATGATATCTTTAAGGTGTTGAACCCTTATTATGTTTATTCAAAAGAGACATTGATGAGGAAGACAAAAACCAAATCAAACCTTGAAGTCAATCAAATCTTAGGAAAAGACATCCAAGAAAACTATGACCTGAGAAATCAGCTGGAGAGTGTTTCTCACATTCCAATCCTTGTCGCTCAAGGAAGTCATGATATCATCACACCAGAGCTTATCCAGCAACTTTTAATCAGAGACATCCCACACGCAGAATTAGTGGTAATCCAGGAATGTGGACATTGGACAGTCGTTGAAAAACCTCAAGAAATGATTCAGTTGGCAAAAGAATTCTTTTAATAAATTCAATACATCAATTATATTGTAAGAGAAGGTGGGGCATTTTTAGTCCGACCTTCTTTAATTTTACCGTTCATTAAATCCTAAAACTGAAAAATGGCCACCTAATTGCTTTGAAGAATAATAAGTGATACTCTTTAAAGTAATTGGAGTGATAAGAATGGAAAAGATTAAATTAAACGTTGCTCTTCTTAAAGAAAGAGTTCCCAAACTTACAAAGGCTGCTCAAGAAGTGGGTTTACGTCCAGCTACCGTCTCAAACTTATGCACGGGAAAGATTCCTATCGAAAGGGCAGAGGTAAAAACTCTAGTTGCATTGTCTATTATAGCCAACTGCACTCTTGATGAACTGATCATACTTCAAAGCGAGGGAGAGATGATTGAAACCGGAATTAAGGTAGTTGATCTTTTTTCTCCGGTTTCACGTGGAGGGACCATTGGCTTGATCGCATTACCTGGGATGGGGCAACTCGTATTCCTCTCTGAAATATTCTATCGGATGAAAGATAAGCAAGACTATAAAACGATAATGCTCCTGCCTGTAGAGCATGGTCCCGGAATCGATGATCTGCAGGATGTATCGAATAAGGTTGTTCAGGACATGGACGAAGCATATGAAGTCATCATTTCTAGCGGCGAGAATGATATCTTGTTTGCAGCTGATCGATCGATCGTTATATCTGGAGAGTTCTACAAACTCAATGACCGATTACAGTCGGAGAATATAACGAACGTCACCACTTTTCTTTACGACCCGAGGGGGGATGCAGTAGAAGAAGAAGAACCTTACGGACCGCTAGACACTGTATTAAAGTTTGATGGAGGTCTTATTTCTCGAAAAATATATCCAGCTATCAACCCAGTCCTTTCGATCTCCACTGTTTTAGAAGGTGCTCATCTTGATTCGAAACACATGAAAGTTCAACAAGCAGCAAGAAAGGTGTTGCGCCGGTACCGCGAATTGCAACTCTTGATTCATGCTAAAGGGGTTGAATCCATACCTCAAAGTGAAAAGGATATGTTTTTGAAGGCGCAACGGATTGAGGCATATCTAACACAACCTTTCTTTGTGGCAGAACCATTTACAAAGAAAACAGGTGTTTATGTATCCTTACATGATGCCATAGAAGACTTATCTAGAATCTTAAAAGGGGAGTTCGACCACTTAGAAGTAGACCAACTATTGGATATCGGTTCCCTAAAATCTGTAAGCATATAAGTTTTGTTTTTTTAGTAATAGAGTAAGGGGACAAATTAGGTCTATTGTTCGAGAAAGGAGGTGTTAGTAACGAGATGACTACTAAACTAATATTAGTGGAGGGTTTGCCGGGTTCAGGTAAAACCACGACCGCCTTAAAGATATCCAAGATCCTTACAAAACAAGGAGTCCCAAATATCCTATTTGTTGAGGGAGATCTCGATCATCCAGCTGATTTTGAAGGTGTAGCTTGTCTGTCCAAGAAGGAATATGAGGACCTCTTGGAATCTCACAAACATGAAAAAAATATTATTGAATCAATGACGGTCAATAGAGATGATGATTTTTACCTATATTATGCAAAACAGCTCTCTGAAGATGTAAACATCTCTGACAATCTTCTGGATGATATCGAGAAACATGATGTATATAAGCTGCCTATCGATAGGTTTTCCGACATCCTTCTAGGACAATGGGAAAGGTTTGGGAGAAAAGCAGAGGCAGACGATCAGGTATATATATTCGAGTGTTCGTTTCTTCAAAATCCTTTATGTACCTACCTAGCCCGTGATGATCGCTCGTACTTAGAAATAAAAAAGTTCATCCTCAGTCTTTACGAACGTATTGAGCACCTAGAGCCACTTCTTATTTACTGTGACCAGCAGGATGTCAGTGGTTCATTCTTAAAAGTAAAAGAAGAACGATCTCAAGGTTGGTATGATTTTTCTGTATGGTACTATACTCAGCAACAATTTGGAAAGAACAGGATGCTTCAGGGAATTGATGGAGTATTGAGGTTCCTTCACGAAAGAAAAGAAATAGAACACCATCTTCTCGCTGAATTAGGGATTTATAAGCTTTTCCTGAATAATCATTCAAGAGAATCTTCGAAGGAAGAGATTGAGCAGTATTTCAAACATGTCTTTAAGTGACAACAAGAGATATTTCTGTTGATATAATGAATTCTTAAGAAGAAGTGATTTTAGAGGTGTATAGAACACATTCGTCCAACCAGTAAGAGAAAACTCACATGGTTTTTTTCGAGGGATTATGAACCTATAATAAGGATAGATTCTGTTGATACGGTCCGTTTCAAAACGCTTGATTGGCCCAAAAGTCGATTCCTACAACGCTATGAAACCGGCTTTTGGACGTGTTCAACATAAGCAGTTCAAATGAAGGATGATTGCAGATCTTCTAATGTGTCATACAGATTATTTAATTCTAAATTTTTATGAACTAATATTTACTTTCATAGTTAAAGAAGAGCAGGAGGCAGCAAGTTTAAAAAACTCTAAAATCTGAAACGTTGTAACCCTACTCATATCGTGCGTAAAAAACTACCCATATTAAGGATTATTAACCTGTTTTGTCTCGAGAGGTATTTTAACCGTAAAAACTGTCCCTATACCCATGGTACTTTTTACTTTAATCTCACCCTGGTACTTTCTAATTATATGATATACAGTCATCAAACCCAGGCCAGTGCCCTTTGATTTTGTAGAGTAAAATGGGGTGCCTAATCTACTTAACTCTTCTTTGCTCATACCACTTCCTGTATCGCTTACTTCTATAGTGACATAATCATCGGTTCTGTAACCCTTTATTGTAAGTGTTCCTCCCGATGGCATCGCTTCAACAGCGTTCTGTAATACATTAAGAAAAACTTGCGTCATCTCTATCTCGTTAGCTTTAATATGCAAAGGTTCTTCAAAAATAGTATTATATACTACCTTATGATGAGCAACGGGTGCGACTAGCTCTATGAGCTTATTAATCTTCTCCGAGATGTCTATGTTCTGACTGTTCAATTGATGTGGGTTAGAAAACTGAATGTATTCGCTGATAATCTTCTCTATATAATCTACTTCCTGTTTCATCACCTCTATCAGTCCCCTTTTAGAATCAGGTAACCAATCCTCTTCTAAGAAAAATTGTAAAAAACCATTGATGGTAGTACATGGATTTCTAACCTCATGTGCAACTGCAGCAGCAAGTTGACTGATAGCGTTCATCTTATCAGCATGCTGTATCCGTTCTAATACAGAGGTGTAATAATTAATATTTTCTAGTTGTTTAAACGCTAGTTCTAAAGAATTGTTCAATGATGTTTCAGTTGTGTCTGGAGATTCTGCGGATTGAACTTGAATCGAACTGGCAGTTTCTAAAAGGCTATCAAAGAGTAATCTGATTTCACATACCATGGTATTGAAGCTTTCTGTAAGCAGACCAATCTCATCTTTTCGTGTAACTGGTATGTTGGATTTAAAGTCCCCTTTACTGACTTGGTTAATCCCGTTCAATAGTTGGTTAAGAGGTTTAAACAACTTGTATTGGCCAAGGTATTGAAACCACATAGTTATCCCTATAAACAAAAGAAGTAGAGGAGCCAATAAATAGATCAAACTTTTTTTTCCGTCTTCTACTATACTTGCGTCTATGTCGATTCCTAAAATAGCGATTACTTCACCCTTATTATTCATTACAGGATGTAAAGTAGTGACCCAAGTTCCTAATGCGTCCGAATAAGTAAGGGTGTGTGTAGGCTGCTTTGTTCTTAACAACTTTTTAGCTGCGTTTACCCATTCGATAGGCTGTTTTTGCAGTTCACCAATCTTATAACCAAGATCAAGAATTTTTTTTGGTTGAGGCAATATGATAGTCTCGTTGTTTTTATTGATGTTTGCTCCAAAAAGATATGCCTGTGAAACATTCTCATTGTTCTCTGTTAAAAGTGTAAGCTGATCTATAAGTTGGATGTTATGTGGAGAATTAGCTTTGAGGTCAGATAAGCTTCGTTCAATATTCTCAGTACCCATTAAAGGAATCCAAGTATCCCCCAGTTCTGTGGCCTGTTGGATTATATTTTTTGTTAGATGATTAGTCAAAACATAAATGCTCGAACAAAACAATACGACTCCAAATAAAGAAGTGATGACCATTGTCAATAAAAGGTTCTTTTGAAAAATAGAAAGTCTTTTAATTCCCATCAGTATCACCTTTTAATAAGTATTTTTTCCTATTAAGTGTTAAACTAACCAGTCAGTCTTAGTAAATTATACCTTATATAGTTATAATAAGGGGATATTTTATACGACATAAAAATACAAAATATAACAAAAGTTGTACCTTGACCAGTTCTTTATAGTCTAGTAAATTTTAATAAACTGAATAACCAGTTTATTTTAATCCTCTTAGAATCTTCATCAACTGTGTAGCTTCTTGGTATTACTCACGTATTCCTTAAGAGAGGAGGAGTTTTAGTAATCTAAGTTAGGTATCTATCATTAAGTAGGAGGAAGAGGATGAAACTGATAGAATCAAAACCGCTATTACTATTCTTTATTTTCGTGCTGTTCATTACTAGTTTAGGGTTCGAAGATTTACAGATCGGACAAGCGAGTACGGATAAAACTATTCGAGTAATAATCCAGTTGGAAGAAGAACCTATCTATAAAAAGTTAAACGTGAATACAAACAATAAAAATTCGATCTCTCAGTTGCGCGATGAAAAAAAGAATTATCAAAAACAGCATGACAAAATCATTGATGTTGCAAAAAATAATGGTATCAATGTAAAAGTAAAGTCAGAATATTTTTTATCCTATAACGGGTTTGCTGCAGAAGTTACAGCAGATAAACTCAAGAGCCTAAGCTCTATAGAAGGTGTTAAAGCTGTTCATACCGATGCGAGAATGCACGCGGAGGTATCTAGTAGCATCCCACTCATCAAAGCTTCAGAAGTATGGAAGAAAAAAGACTCTAATGGAAGTCACCTTACGGGTAAAGGTATAACGGTCGCTGTACTTGATACAGGTATCGACTATAAGCATCCAGATTTAGGCGGAGGTTTTGGTAAGGGTATGAAAGTTGTCAACGGCTATGACCTAGTCAATAATGATAACGATCCGATGGATGATAACGGTCACGGCACCCATGTAGCAGGTATCGTAGCGGCTAATGGAAACATCAAAGGTGTTGCACCAGATGCTACACTGACCGCTTATAAAGTATTAGATAAAGATGGCGGAGGTTTTGCATCAGATATTATCAAAGCAATCGACCTCGCAATTAATCGGGAAAACAATCCTTATCCTGCTGATGTGATTAACTTGAGTCTCGGTGGAAGTGGTGATGGCACCGATGTCGTCTCTCAGGCGGCTCAGAATGCAGTAGATTCGGGAGTGGTAGTCGTAGCTGCTGCAGGTAACAGCGGGCCAAGTGATCAGACAATTAATGCTCCAGCAGCTGCCGAAGGGGTCATTGCTGTCGGCGCGAGTACGAGTGGAGTACATCTACCGACACTTCAGATGACAAGTCCTGTCATAAAAGATTTTGAATCGTATTATATTCCTTTTTCAGCGAATCCACCGAGTACTCCTCAAAGTTTTAAGTTAGTTAATGGTGGTCGTTGGTATGAGGAAGAGTATGACAATATAGACGTAGCCAATAATGCTTTGCTTATACCTACCCTAAACGAAACTGAGGATTTAAAGAGATTCAACATTGCCAAGTCTCGCGGTGCGAAAGCTGTTATATTCTTTGTTCCTACTGACGGTGTAGAAATTTCAACAGAAAAATATCCATTAAAAGCTGGAATTACTCAAAACGGGGACGAAAACGTTTATGCTATCGGTATTGATGAATTTTCAGGTAATGAACTTTTAGCAAGACTAAAAGAGGGGCAAGTGACCGTAAGTATTTCTGGGAACGACATAACTGACGAGATAGCAGATTTTAGTTCGCGTGGTCCTTCCCAATACCCTGGCATGAAACCTGATATCGTTGCTCCAGGCGTTTGGATCAATTCAACGATACCAGAAAATGCATTGTTTAGTGACCCTTCTGGATATATGAAGATGAGCGGTACAAGTATGGCATCTCCTCATGTAGCTGGTGCAGCTGCTCTATTGATTCAATCACATCCAGACTGGACTGTTTCAGAGGTGAGTTCTGCATTGGTCGGGTCAGCTAAACCATTAAAGGATTATAAATCTACTGAACAGGGTGCAGGAAGACTAGATGTAGAGTCGGCCGAAAAAGCCACGTTGTTTGCAGACCCTAAGTCGCTCTCGTTCGGTATAGCGGATTTAAGTTCAAAAAAAATAAGGAGCAAAAAAAAGATCACCTTAACCAACGATAAAGATACCCCAGCCTTGATTACACTCAACGCGATTCAACGAGAAAAAGGTGTTGATGTAAACATAAATCCTAGCGTCATATTGATACCTGCAAAGGGGAGACAGGAGGTTGAAATCTCTATTGACTTAAAAAGACCAGATCGAAAGATGGATGTTACTGGTTGGATTGAAGCTCTTGATAACACAAAAGAAACGTTCTTAAGGATACCCTTTCATTTTGGTGTTCACTACTTTGATGTAACGGCATCTCCAGATCCTACAACAGGTTTCTCAGAAATCTATATTAATAGTCCTGTAAACATAAAAGAAGCTCCATTGGTATCCGTTGAATCCCCCAGGGGGAATAAAAGTACGGTAAAAGCGACTTTTCAGGAGGGTAAGTTATGGAAGGCACAAGTTCAAGGTATCGAAGGAGGTATCCACAGAGTATCTGTGAATGGTACTGCAACAAAAGAGTTTGAACAAGTACACATAACTGGTACTACATCCTTTGAAGTTATTCCGGAGGATTCACGGATAGGAAACGGTTGGGAAACGGTTGGGCCAAATTCGAACGGTGGAAAAATGGTGATGGACAAAAAGGATCCCGGTACAATGTATGTAATTAATCCAGGTGGTTTCCTGTCGGCCCCACAGGGACTATTCATAACCCGTGACCATGGTGATACTTGGAAACAATCAAGAGGTTTACCATTCGGTTCTGAACCAACCCTGCTAAAGATTAACCCTAAGGATAATAAGATATTATTTATGGGTACAACAGAGTTTGGCAATCCTTTAACACAAGGTAAAATACTCGTTAGTAAAGATAAAGGAATATCTTGGGCGCCCACCAATTTTCCCGACAAAAAGGTAATCGGACTTGAGTTAAGTGATAATGGTCAACTACTAGTTGGGATAGGGACCAACCAGGTTTATGTGAGCAGTGACGATGGGAAGAGTTGGAGTGAAATAGCATCTCTTCCAAACATAACGTCTAGCGCCTACTATAATGGAAACTTATACCTCGGGACGGAACTAGGAGATGTTTATGTAATAAGAAATATAGATACCCAACCATCGAATGTTGAAAAAATCTATGAGAATCCTAATCCAAGAGACCTCTTTAATGGTATTGAAAAGATAATTGTAAATGAAACAGGTATTTTTGTAAAAATTCTATTTGGTACTTCATATGTATCGTTTAATGAGGGGGAAGATTTCAGTGTGTTATATGAACAAACACCAGATGCGTTCACCCTCATCGATGTAGAGAATGGGTCTATTTACGGGAGGATCTTTGGTTCCTTACTAGTTAGTAAGGATAAAGGTAAGACTTGGAAAGAATTAAAAGATCCATTGAAGAAAAGTAGCGTAGTGGATGTTGCGATGTGGCCAGATAACGATTCACTTCTACTTTCTGCTATGGGCAGCGGAATCTATGAATCAGAAGATAGTGGAAATACGTACAACAGGCTCGGAATTCCTTCTGTATTCGTCAACGATATAAGTGTTGTGGAAGATAGTAGAAAACAATATGAGTTATTTGCAGCTACGCAACGTGAAATTTATAAGACTAAGTTTTCAAGTGACAAACATACTTTAGAATGGGGGCTATCTGGTGGAGAAGGGCGTGTTGGGGAAGATGTTTATTTGATTGCACATTCTCCTAAAGATAGCAGTACAATAATAAAAGTCAGAAACGACTTTGGTTTAGCGGTTTATATCAGCAGGGATGAAGGTGCCACCTGGGAAAAAAGATTCAGTAATTATGAACATCCTACTGCCATCTTGTTTCACCCTGCAGATCCCTCAAAAGTATATATTACCTATGTAGCATCCAACTCTAAATATAGCGGGATCTTGATCAGTGATGACGGTGGAATGACATGGACTGTAAAACGACTAGGTACAGATTTTCTAGCAATTGAGGGAGATCCTAATGACCCGAAAAAGATTTGGTTGGCTGGACCTTCAGGTGTCGCTGTGACAGAAGATGGTGTAAGTACGATAAAGTACCTTAACAACACACCGATCACCAGTATAAGAGCTCTAGATTCGAAAAATATCATTCTTGGCGGTAAAGAACTTTATACGAGTCATGACGGTGGAAAAACGATAAAAGCAAGTGATTATCCACTAGAAATAAATGTATCAGACCTTGTTTTCGCTAGGAAAAATAAAAAAACTATCTATGCTTCGACAAATGTCTATCGAACAAAAGATGGTTTTTTAAAAGGAGGAAGAGGAGTACTTATGAGTAGAGATGGCGGGAAAACATGGAGTAGCTTCTCGCATGGTTTAGAGAACCTTAACATAAACACGCTGGCTATTAGTCCTGATGGTGAGTATCTGTTTGCAGGTGCAATGGCTGGAGGCGTTTATCGATACAAGTTGAAATAATGTTAAAGAACTGAAGGGATGTCTCCTTCAGTTCTTTTTATGGTCTGTTGAATTTTGGATGGTAGTTGTTTATATAATAAGGGTGAACCTAAAGTAATTGAGTTTCCACATTCTATTTCAAAGAAAATTCCTAATAGTTACAAACTTTAAACTAAATGTTTAATAAACAGTATTCTATCTTCACCCGGTCCATCATAATTCTCCATTACAGAAACTCCTTGCATCTTTTTACCTCCACCTTGTATCTCAAAACCCATTTTAGTGTGATACTCAACAGAAACTTTATTAACAGGAGACGTAACGCAACGAATAATAGTACGACCACTTTCCTCTACAACATTAAAAAATTTGTTATATAATTTTCTTCCAATATTATGTTTTCTAAATTTGGGATGGACACCAACGAAGTGTATATATGCTTCATTTGAAGTGGATTGGGACAGAAATCCAATTAAAAACCCTACAATAACTCCGTCCTGTTCTGCAATGAAACTTGTATTTTTGAAGTGGTCAAAAAATAGTCTTGGCAACATATCAGACATTTGTCTTCCGCCCCACCATTCATTAATATGTGGTGATATTACATAGTAGTCTGATTCAATGACTTGACGAATCTCCATATAAATCCTCCTTTAAAGTAAAAAAATAAGAAATTTGGTAAAAAGATCTGTTTGACTCTCTAAAAATGACTGTGTATTCATTTTTAATAAATAAACCATATTTTTCCCAAGCTATGCAAGTTTTTATAATCCTATGGCTTCTAGGCATATTATTAGATATAATCAAAATAGTAAAACTGAAAGTCCAGTTTATAATGGAAAACCGTATCATAGACCTGTTAGGAAGATTTACTTTGTAGTGAGATTGTAGCTTATCGACTCGACGGATTTAGATGTATGACTGCTCACTTCATTCAGATTTTGTTAGAATGACAATGTCGCCTAAGTGCAGCTATCAAGATCGTGGGTTTTGCTCATAGGCGATGAGACCTGATAGGGTGCATGAATTCACCCGAAAATCTTGCTCTTACCTATACTTTTAATGCCCAACTATCATTTTTATATAAGGAGCTGTTTTGATGCCCAAGGTTTCAAAAGATTACAAAAACAAGAAAAAGGAATTACTGCTACAAAGTGCGTTAAAATGCTTTGGAGAAAAGGGATTTCAAGCCGCAACAATGGATGATATCGTAAGCTACTCTAAAACGAGTAAAGGTTTAATCTATAACTACTTTAAGAGTAAAGATGATTTATATATTACTCTAATGGAAGAGAGAACACGAAATTCAATAAACCATTTCGAAGAAAAATTCAAGACGTTAGAAACCGCAAAAGGTAAGATACACGCATTGTTTGAAGTGTTCCTCAATGTGTCTTTGACCAAAGAAAGACAGGAACAGATCAATGTTCAAATCGAGTTCTGGCTCAACTCAGGACGGCAAGAGAACTTACGTAAGATAATGTTGGATAGATATAAAAATCAATATATTAAGCTTTTGGTTGAGATAATTAAAGAAGGTTTAGAAAGCGGAGAATTCCATAAAAGTATTAAACCGGAAATCGCAGCTGCTATGTTTTGGGCATATATTGATGGAATCGGTCTTCATTATGGTGTTATAGGTGATGAATACGAATATAAAAAAGTATTTGAAGAAACAGAACAAGCCTATCTTAATTATTTATGTAAGTAACACTGGTTGTAAACTTCGAAAAAAGAACGACTCTATTTAACAGAGTTTCTTCTGTAAATGAAATTCGATTCGAAAGCTTAATAGCAGAAGAAAAAACAAACTAAATCGCATAGTAATTAGCACTATAAATCGCAACGGAATTCGTTGCGTTTTTTTTTTGATTTATAAGTGTTTTGGTGAAAAAATACTACTTTTATAATCTTAATTAGCATCCCAATTCACACACGTTTTAGCAAGATGACAATAAATATTGTCACGCTGCGAATTGGTATGTGAATTCACTTGTCAATTGACCTGCCATTTTTAGCGGAAATGGATTAAAAGGTGACTAAATCAAATATATAATAACGTTAAAAACGTGATATCCTTATTCCACTAACGTGCAGGATTGTTGAATAAGGGTATTAAGGAACACACCTAAGTAGGGGGAATTTACTTTGACAAATAAACCTAACCTTATCAAGTTCCGAAAAAAAAGAAGTTACTCGGTTGAATAAAAATCAGAGAAGAAACTTGTTAATATTGCTGACCGTATTAGCTTTCTTTTGCCTGGTGTTATTTGAATGGTTAAGATAACTAATATTAAACTAAAGTAGCAGGATTGTAGAATAAGCATAGATATTTAAAAACGTGTTAATATTTATATAAAGGAGGTCTGGTAATGAAATTTAATACTAAAGTAATTGTCGGGTTAGCACTAAGTGTAACATCAATAATCGGCTTAATATCTTACTTGCCCAATAGTAATTATGGCTTAAAAAGGGAAATTACCAAAGCAAATATTCCTCAACGTGAAGTCATAATTAGAGATTCTGTTGACGAACCATTGCCACCGACTGCAAAGAATGTCCAAACTATGCCAGATAAACGTGAGCCACAACCTTTGCCGAATGCAGATTTTGATAAGATAATAGTAATAACGAAAATGCCAATAAAAAAACCTGATCAGCAAGATTAAAGCACTGCAAATCGTATTGCTTTTTATATATCTAGAGCAGGATTATTGAATAAGCAGTAATAAAATAAAGGACAGTCAGTAATGGAATAGGAAAAAGAATTAAATTACATTACAGCGAAATAATTTATAACTACGATTCTCTTAGGGAGGGTGTCATATATTATGGGGAGTATAGCCTTCATATTGATTCTACAATTGATACCAATTTGTATGATTGTATTTGTGATTAGCGGTATAATTCAATTTTTCTTCCCAAATATTAAACTTCCTATAATAACGTTATTTCTTTTTATTATTGGTTCAATGTACTTCTGGACCAATCGTTGGTTAGAAGAATGGATACTATTCACTATTGTTGTAGCATTCTCTTTTTTAGCAATCGCACTAGTTAAGTTTTACACTAAGATTTATATGATGGCTGAATAGAGGGCTAATGAAATTAGTGAATAATAACTGGGGTTTTATTCTGCAATCGAGTGCGTTGATCTCAGAAGGGTTAACGCCTTTTTTAATGGAACTTATTAAACAAACGTAGCAGGATAGTTGAAGAAGGAAAGTCGAAAAGAAGCTTCGAACTTATTATCAATATTTTCTAAGAATGTGGTGATTTTAATGTCAGGAAAGAAACGTATACGAATTAAAATTGGGGATGTATATGCTATACCTCTTCCTAATGGCAAATATGCTTTCGGTAGAATTTTAAAAGATGCTGGCATTGGAATTTATAAATATATTGGAGAAAGTATTGAAGACATTTCAAAGGATGAGGAGTACCAATTTATAGTTGGTGTATATGAATATGTTCTAAAATCAGGGGATTGGACAGTTGTAGAAAATCGCCCTTTTAAAAATGATGATGAAGCATATCCACCTCCTTCTTATATCATTGATAGTATTTCAGGCGAATATTCCATTTACCATAAAGGGGAAATTCGAAGTGCTACTAAATCGGAATGTGAAGGATTAGAAGTAACGGCAGTTTGGGCAGACAATCACATCATTGATAGGATTATGGGCGATGATAAGTGGCACAGAGATAATAAAATTTAATTTCTCCTTATTCCGCAATCGGGTGCTTTAAAATAATAAGTCTATAAGAAAACGACCAGACAAAAATCTGGTCGTTATATATAGTGCTATTTCACCTGCTAAAAGGCTTGCGAATTAAGATATTCTCCTCCAAAAGAGTACCCGTTAGATTTTCCCTGGTCTTTTTATAACCCATTCGTTTAATTCACCCGTTCATAATAGATGTTTTTCCATACAGAACAATGAATATAATAACAAATAATAATAAAACTGTATTATTGAATTCAAATCGGCTATTATTAAACTGACCGGTTAGTTTTTAAGGGGCGCAAAAAACATTATATGATTGTTATATGTAAAGCTTTTAAATCATCCACTTTATAAAAGGAGAATTTTATGGAAAAATTAACAGAAATCCAAATAAATCTTATCCAAACTGCTAAAAGAGGGTATCCAATTCTACTCGCAGGAGCAATTTTCTTTTTTTTAATTTCTTTTGCTCCATTATTCTTTTCATTAAAAGCCCTTGGTTTGATATGGATCGTTGGTCTGGGTGTGATTTTCCCAGCTGGAATCTTGATTGCTAGGATGTTGGGAATTAATTTAATGACTGATAATCCTTTAGGAAAACTTGGAGGATTAGTTGCAGGTACTCAGATGTTCTATCTTCCAGTATTTATTCTGATCTACCAACAAGCACCGGCTTTTGTGCCATTTACTATAGGACTGCTTGGGGGCTCGCATTTTTTACCGTACACTTGGATCTATAAAAGTAAAGCATACTTTTTTATCACAGTAGGGACGTGTGCTTCTTCACTCTTACTTGGTTTGTTACTATTGGATCAGGCGTACGTACTAGTTCCACTGGCTATATCAACCATTTACAGTATAGGTATCATGTTATTATTCAAGGAAAACAAGAAAAGTGACAACACAGATGAGATTGATTTTCATTAATTGACCCTTTATAATAAACTGTATAGTCAGTTTTTATTTGAGGGGGATTATGATGAGAGATGAACGAGTAAAAAAATTAGCTCAAGTACTACTTGATCATTCTGTGAAAATTAAAAAGGAAGAAGTCATACTGATTACTGTTTTAGACGATGGTTTAGAACTCGCCAAAGAGCTAGTTCGAGTAGCCTACAAGAGGGGGGCGTACCCATTTGTCGATTTAATCAATACAGAGTTATCCCGTTTGCTCTTGGATGGGGCAACAGAGGAGAGATATCTCATCGGCCAAAAGTGGGACATGGATAAAGTAAAAGATTTGGATGCTACTATCCGAATATACGGCAAGAAAAACGACCGTGAGAACTCAAACGTAGCTCCAGAAAAACTATTGCTGCATAATAAAGCCTCAAAGCCTTATTTAGACCATCTGATCAATCATACTAAATGGGTATTGATGAATTTTCCAAATGCTTCACAAGCCCAGAAAGCTGGTATGTCTCTAGACGATTTTGAAGATTTTTATTTTGAAGTCTGTACAATGGACTATGGCAGGATGAAAGAAGCTATGTTTCCGCTAAAAGAACTAATGGATCGTACCAATAATGTCCATATAAAGGGGCCAGGTACAGATCTTACGTTCTCAATTAAAAATATGGGCTCTATCGTATGTGCAGGAGAGAATAATATTCCCGATGGAGAAGTCTACACAGCACCAGTACGTGACTCAGTGAACGGATACATTACTTTTAATGCACCCACCATTTATAACGGTACTTCCTTTGAAGGTCTAAAATTTGAATTCGAGAACGGCAAGATAATCCATGCAACATCTAACCATAACTCGAAATTAAACAAGATATTAGATACAGACGACGGTTCAAGGTATATTGGAGAATTTGCAATAGGGGTTAATCCCTATATTCTTCAGCCTATGAACGATACGCTGTTTGATGAAAAAATTGCAGGAAGCTTTCATTTTACTCCTGGACAATCTTATAATGACGAATCATACAACGGTAACGATTCTAAAATTCATTGGGATATCGTGAACATCCAAAGACCTGATTATGGTGGAGGAGAAATATGGTTTGATGATCTTCTAGTAAGGAAGGATGGACTGTTCGTTCCTCACTATCTTTTGCCTTTAAATCCTGAGAATCTCATCAAGTAATAAAAAATATTAAAAATACATTAAAATTTGTTGACGGATTTTTACATCTGTGATTAAATATAAAATAAATTGACCGTTCAGTTTTTTATTTAAAAAAACTAAATAGTCATTTTATAAAATTAGTGTATTGTTATGGCACCTAGACCTTATTCAGCTGGTGCCATAACAACTAATGCAAATTATCAGAATAATTTTTATTTTTTCTAAATCATTTAGAAAATACTAAATGGTTTATAAAGAATAAAAGAATGGGGGAAAAATGAATGAAAAAGTCTTTACTGATCATGATGCTAATACTTAGCATGATGCTCGCAGCTTGTTCAGGGAACGAAAGTTCAGGGTCTAAAGGGAAAGAAAAAGGGAAAGATACCGGAACACCTGATTCTAGTAATCTTGCAGAGGAACAAGTTCTAAATCTTTATGCTAGCGGTGAAATTCCATCGATGGATTCTAGTCAGGCAACAGATACGGTTTCTTTTACCATCATGAATAATACATTCGAAGGGCTTTATCGTCTTGATGTTGAAAATAAGCCTGTCCCAGGTGTCGCAAAAAGTTATTCTGTAAGTGATGATAACCTTGTGTACACATTTGAACTGAACGAAAACGCAAAATGGAGTAATGGAGATCCGGTAACAGCACATGATTTTGTTTACAGTTGGAAAAAAGCGTTGCATCCAGACACTCTTTCTCAATACGCTTACATCATGGGAGTGGTTAAAAACGCTAACGGTATTCAAACTGAAGGAGACCCGTTATACGGCAAGGTAGATGAGTTAGGTATTAAAGCGATCGATGATCATAAGCTTGAAGTAACACTTGAATACCCAGCTCCATATTTCTTAAGTTTGACTGGTTTTGCTACATTCTATCCTCAAAACCAAAAGTATGTGGAATCTCAAGGTAAAAATTATGCACTTGAAGCAGACACGATGATCTATAATGGTCCTTTTGTAATGAGTGAATGGAAACATAACGAAGGTTGGGTAATGGAAAAGAACGATCAATATTGGGATAAAGAGAACGTCATCCTAGATAAGATCAATCAAAAAGTAGTTAAAGATACAGCTACTATGATCAACCTGTTCGAGACGGGTGACATCGATTATGCAAAACTTACAGCAGAGTATGTAGACCAATACAAAGATCATGAAGACTTCTACACTTCACCTGATCCTGTAATGTACTTCTTGCGTTTAAATCAAAAGAACAAAGCACTTGCGAACTTAAACATCCGTAAAGCAATCGACAGCGGATGGGATAAAGAGTCTCATGCTAAAGTTATCTTAAATGATGGATCTAAAGCTGCGTATTATTTCATTCCTTCGGATTTCACGAAGAATCCTGATGGTGAAGATTTCCGTAAGATCAATGGTGACTTCGGTTCTTACGATATTAAGAAAGCACAAGAGTACTGGAAAAAAGGTCTTGAAGAGATCGGTGAAGAATCTCTAACATTAGAATTACTTAACTATGATGATGATACGAGTAAGAAGACCGGTGAATATATCAAGAACCAGCTAGAGAAGAACCTTCCTGGTCTAACTGTTAACATCAAAGCTCAACCATTCAAACAAAAGCTAGCGTTAGAAACAAAGATGGATTATGACTTCTCTTATGCAGGTTGGGGACCAGACTATGATGATCCTATGACATACCTTGACATGTTCCTAACAAATGGTGGCCATAACGAAATGGCATATTCAAATCCAAAATACGACGAACTTGTAAAGAGTGCATTAAAAGAAGCAGATGCAAAAAAACGTTTTGAGATGTTATTAGAAGCAGAAAAAGTCTTTATGGAAGATCAAGCGATCTCTCCAATGTTCCAGGACGGAACAGCAGCTCTATTAAGAGGATATGTTAAGAATAGAGCAGAACATGTATTTGGTGGAGATTTCACGTACAAGTGGACGTATATCGAGAAACACTAAGGTTACAAGGATTAAAAAAGAAACAACTCCTGCCCTGCGGCAGGGGTTGTTTTAATAAAAACAAGGAGTCGGAGTATGTCAATCAAACTAATACCAACTGAAGATTTTGATGCTCTTATCAACGTAGTATCCGGAGCTTATACCGCTTTTGATTACCATATACCAAGTAATCAATCAGTATTAAAGGAAAGATTGCTGCACATCCAGAATGAAGATCCGACGATAAGTCTGTATGGATATTATAAGAACGAAAAATTAGTTGGTTCTATGAGGTTTCATGATTATGAAATACATCTGCATAATCAGAAGCTAAAAGCTGGTGGAATCGGACTTGTAGCGGTAGACCTTCTTAACAAGAAGGAGAAAATCGCAAAAGAGATGCTGATTTATTTTCTAAAGCACTATCAGGAAAAAGGTGCGACCGTTGCTATGCTGTATCCATTCAGACCGGATTTTTATAAGAAGATGGGATTTGGTTTTGGTACGAAGATGAATCTATATAAAATCAAGCCAGAAAACTTTCCGAGTAGGGGTTCAAAGCATAACATAAAATACTTGACCGAAAAGGATAAAGAGAAACTGTTAGAATGTTATAACGAATACTGTCTTTTGACCAATGGGCTACTCAATAAAACGCAAAGTGAACTCGAGGCCATTTTTAAGAACCCTGCGAATAGAATCATAGGGTGTGAAATCGATGGGAAGATTTTAGGTTATTGTATATTTAATTTTCAAAAAGGAGAAGGAACTAGTTTCTTGATAAATGATATCCAAGTTAAAGAACTGGTTTATTTAGACACTAAATCATTAAATGAGATTTTTACTTTCTTCAATAGTCAATCTGACCAAGTGAGATATATTGTAATTAATACGCAAGACGAAGATTTTTATCATCTGTTTTCAGATCCTAGAAACGATACTAACCATCTCATTCCATTTGTATACCATGAGTCTAATACCTCAGGTGTTGGTATCATGTATAGAGTTCTTGATGTAATGAGGGCTTTTCAATCTCTAGGTAAAAAGATCGATCATAACGTCAATAAGATTATAAGATGGAACATCTTTGATAGTTTATTAGAAGAGAATAATAAAAGCATCATTACGGAAATCAAAGATGGAAGACTTGAACTTATTGAAAAAGGATCTTTTGAATTAGAGATTAATATTGATATTACAAATCTATCATCCCTATATGTAGGTTCTATATCATTCTCAAAATTAATCAACCTTGGGTTAGCTGAGATTTCCGATAAAACAGTTATACCTTTGGTTGAAACGATATTCAAAGCCACAAAACCTTTATGCATGTCAGGCTTTTGAGAAATGAGGAAAAGAATGAAGATCAAATATAATTTTAAGGAACTGGTAGACAGGAATAAAGAAATGATATTAAAAGATAAAGAATATCTAGAACAAATTGAAAAAAAACTAGAAGATAAGCATTTAATAGAAAATAAAAAGTAAAAGATCCTCGTTGGTATAAAAACAGGCCAACGACATAAAATATAAAACTGTATAGTCAGTTTTTTATCAGGTGATACGAATGAAGATAAAAATATTATTATTACCTTCCATTCTTCTATTTATTTTTTTTACTTCGCAAAATGCAGAGGAAAACGTAAAAAAAACAATCAGCATTTCATATGAACAAATTCAAGAGAATGGGATTAAAGATATTTATCTTGAAAAAGAAATTAAAGAGAACGCAGTGCTTCTAGAGAGTGACATAGTTTTTATGGTCAAAAAACAACCTTTTCATAGGAGTGATATATCTTTAACAAATAAAAACCTTAATGTAAATAAACTTATGACCCTTGTCGCAAACGAATTGATTTATCTTGAAGCTCATGAAAAGGGGTGGTTACCTGATGAAAAGAAATTAAAATCAGAAATTGAACGATTGTCAAAAGGATTAAAAGCAGATGATAGATTGGATCGAAGGCAATTAGAACAAATAGTCTTGAATAAAATGTATTTAGAAGACTATCTGATAAAGTCCAAGAAAGTGAAAAAAGATCAACTAGATCAAGCGATAAATGAATATTACAAAGATATTATTATAAATTCTTTTGACGATGTTAAAATTAGCAGGAATTATCTTTAAGAGCTATCTTGATGCGCTAAACTAGTGGCCCAACAAATATGAGTAGTTTGAGATCGTAAAGTATAAATCTCTTTGTAAGAAGTGTGAAAAAATTTAAAAGGTGTGTTCTTATGACAAATTTTGAGACGCTTTCTCAATACATTGATGCAACGAATAGCCATCTCTTTACTAATGTACAATCCTTTATACACGATAACGCAGTATTTCTTTTTCAGGAGAAGTGTTATAAAGGAATACAGGAGATCAGGGACTATTTTGACAACACTTGGTCACTCATAAAGGATGAAGACTACCGAATCGACAACATCCAATGGTTAAGTATATTAGATGAATCTGCTCTTTGTATATACAATTATCATTGGAGTGGATTTTATAAAGGAGAGAAGGTAAGCGGATCTGGAAAAGCCACCAATGCATTTTTGAAGACGGATGGTTGCTGGAAAATCATACACGAACATCTAACCCCTTTAAACTAGAATATTCTATTAAAATGATAAAATTCTTGAGGTATGACTGATTTTTTGGGTTGAGGATTTCCATTTTTATCTAAATGGAACTCAAAACCGTTATTTGAAGTTAAAAATATTAAGGTGTGATCTGTAGATGATTAATATCAAGAAAGTAAATGAATGTACTTTTGACGAACTTTCTTACGTCTGGAATGATGTGTTTAGTGGATACTCCCAGAACATGGAACTTACAGTAGATCAGATTGCGATGATGATCGGAAAAAAGGAACTATTTCCTTCCTCATCCTTAGTTGCGTTCTTTGACGGAAAACCGGCAGGTTTCGTCTTGAACTCCATCAAGTCATTAAATGGTGTCAAGATTGCATGGAATGGGGGGACGGGGGTCGTAGGCAGCCTGCGCGGAAAAGGTATAGGCAGAATTCTTCTTGAGGAGACGTTTGAACTGTATAAAAAAGAAGCTGTTGAACGAGCTACTCTAGAAGTCTTAACAGGAAACAAATCCGCTATCGCACTCTATGAATCTTTCGGATATGTTAAAGAATGCACCCTGGACGTTTTTGATAACATCAGTCCGGGACACTTTTCTTCAGGACGAGAAAAGAGTATTTACAGGCTTGAGAAAGGATCTCCTGCGGATGTGAGAGAGATTAATTTTTATAACCCATCTGTCGCGTGGGAATCGATGTGCGAAAACATATTCAACGGAGAATCTTATATGGCATTAAACGAAAATGGTAAGCCGTTAGGCTATACGTTGTCTAGACCCGTAAGAAATAATGAAGGCATTACCAGCACCATTTTATACCAATGTGAGTTGGATCCTGCTTTAGATGAGGATGAACAAAAATTACTTGCGATCGAACTTCTTTCAAATGCCTTTTCCGTAACAAGGGGTTTTAGTTATGGAAGAACGGGTGATTTTGTGACTAAGAGCAAAAAGGTCTATGAAACCATTCATAATAGTATCAGACCTGATTTGCAACGCTTCTTGATGAATAAGATCTTCGTTTGATTTGATGGTTTATAGCTTTAAGTAGAACTTTAAAACACTTGATAATTAGAATAATGCAAGTAATATTTAAAAAAGTGAATCATATGGAAAATCAAAGTTTAGGAGGCAGAATCATATGCCAGTGACAAACACCAGTCCTAGAATACAACGATTAATAAAGGAACTAAAATACGATAAAAAAAACAATATAGATGACTTTATCATGGAGATTAAGGAAAAGGGAACACCTATCGTAGAAACATGTGAAGAAAGTGAAGAAAAATTGGTAACGTTTATATATATAGGAGATGGCAATACAGAAAAAGTATTAGTTTTAGGTAGTTTTCCTGGATGGGATTTACAGGAAAATATGCTAAGCCAGATCACAGACACGAAGATTTTTTATAGAACCTTCAAGACAAGTAAAAAATTCGTCTCTACATATAGGTTTTCAATCAATGATAATCATGGAAATAACTGGTTAGAAAGAAGTAAAAGGTATCAATCGGATCCATATAGTAAAAGTAATATGAGATTTTTAACGGATTCTGAAAAGAAAGAATATACAACCTTGTCAGTAGTTGAGCTTGGTCTTTCATTAAATAAGAAACAATCCACAGCACATAAAGTTCCTCAAGGAAACATAAGAACTCATGAGTTCTATAGTGATATCTTAAAAAACACAAGAAAAATTAGAATATATACACCTTCGGGTTACTCAAACAAGGGTAGACCTTATAAGGTGATAATGAGTTTTGATGGTTTATCGACCCTTACTTCGTTATCTGTAAATGATGCTTTGGATAAACTCATCTTTAATAAAAGTATAGAACCTTGTGTGTTCATAGGTATTGATAATGTTGATAGAATGGAAGAGTTGGTGTTTAATGAAAATTTTAACGATTTTATTATAAAAGAGCTTATGCCCTGGATAAAAAACAACTTCAATGTGTCATTAGAGAGTAGAGACGCCACGATCGGAGGGTATAGCTTAGGTGGATTAGCTTCCCTATTCATCGCGTTAAAGAATCCAAACCTCTTTGGTAATGTTATCTCAATGTCAGGTGCTGTACATTCAAAAGATCCATTTAATAGTGGTGTCCATCCTTGGTTTAAAGAGAAATTAAATGAACCTAAAACAATTTCACTTAATATATATATGAGTACAGGATATCTAGAAGTTGAACAGTTATTAGAAGCGAATAGAATCTTTAAAGGTATGCTTGAGCTTAAAGGGCACAATGTTCATTTTCACGAGTTTCAAGGGGGACATGATGTGGTCTGGTGGCGTGAAGAATGGATAAACGGACTGATAAGACTCAACCCGAAACTAGATAATGCCAAACTACGATAACCCTGGCTTCCTATCAGGTCAATGCTATGAGAGTGTGTATCAATAGAACACATCTCTCATAGAAAAATTTTTTATGTGAAGTATTTGATAGTGGTATTTATTAGCGATTTTCAAAGCACAGTAACCAGCTTTTTTTAACAATATTCTTTAGTATTCTGACTGTAAATAAGTATAGTTTTGTAATAAATAGGATTAGATTAACTGTTCGTATAATATAAATTTTAAGAATAGTTTATTTTTTAAAAGAATTGATATATTCTAAGAATAATAGATTAATGAAAGGTTGGTTTAATGGAACAAAGAACATTTTATTATAATAAAGCAAATTATATATTAAATTTAAAGTCTCATATCGAGAGATATTTTAAAGGTAAATCAATGCTGCAATTTGGAATAGCTTTACCTTATTTTGTCCCTTTTAAAGACTCTACTAATGTAACGTATAAAGTTACAAATGATGTTTTAAATCATTTTCATTTTTCAAAATTTAATCATACAGAACCCATTTATACAGGTACATATAAAGAGGTATCAAACCAACAACAAAGTATAAATCGAACCCGAGTTGAAATGTCATATATTTATAAGAAAGAACTTAAAAAAGATACGTGTAATGAAGATTATCTGACTGAAACCTTTAATCTACTACTTAAAAATCTAAATAATATTATAACTTCCTATATTTTAGTTACAAAAGACATTAGTGTAAATAAAGTTAAAATGGAAAATCTGGATCCAATTATACTTTTTAGATTAGTAAGTCTTAAACCTTATCAGGAAGAATATCAAGGTTTATTTCATTTAAATTTTAATAAATTGGATCAAAACCACGAAAATTATTTGGACACTAAAAAAACTGATGCTGTCATGAGATTTATCGATACTGTTGGATATGAATTAAATCCATTTACATATACTCAAGAATTAAATCTTAATGCCAGAAGGTATTTTAAAAATGGTGATTTTAGGCAATCTGTTATTGAATCTCAAACAGCCGTTGAAACCTTTTTTACTGCTTTATATAGACAACTTTTATTTAATGAAGAAAACAATTTAAAAGTAATAAATGAAAAAGTTGAATCTATAGCTTTTAAAAATATGGTTACTCATCAGTTTCACAGAAGATTAGGCGGCGATTTTGATATAACTAATAAAGAAAGTATTGTAGGTAGTTGGTGGAAAAACACTTATTTATTAAGAAATAAGGTTGTTCATGAAGGCTTTACTCCAACTTCTATTCAGAGTAATTTATGTATAGAAGCTGTAAATAACTTATTCAAGTTCATCACTGATTTGTTACATGAAAATACAAATAAAGATAAATATCCAGCGTTAAGTGAGTTTTTATTAAAAACACCTACAATATAAAGATTTGTTTTTTTGTTCATATAAATTGCATTATACGAACATATGTTTTTGAAGAGAATATATATAAAGGAGGTTTTTTATTGGCTATCTCAAGGCAGCGAGAAAAATTCCAACAAAGGGTTGATAGAATCCAAGAAGAACTTCCCTTCTATTGTATCGAATACATCGATTCTAGAGACTATCTCTCTCCTGTTACGCTGTATAACTACGCTAGGGATTTCCAGGAGTTTTTTGATTGGCTTATAGCTGAAAGAATCGTAACTGGACCATTAAAAGAGGTTAAGTTATCAGAGTTAGAGAACCTTCCTTTAAAGGAAGTGGAAAGCTACTTCCGCACAATCGGGAAAAAAGAATATTCATCTTCGAATAAAAAGAACGCTGAAAAAAGACGAATTTCTCAAGCGACTGTCAACCGGAAAAAATCAGCACTTCGCTCCCTTTTCAACTTCCTAACAAATGAAACTGAAAATGATCAGGGAGAATCTTATATGATTAGGAACGTTCTATCAAAGGTTCGTATTCATAAGGTAACAGAAACTCTTAACGAACGGGCGAAGAATATAGTAAACAAGATTTTTGTCGAAACCAATGATATCAATTTTCTAAATTACGTAAGAGATGAGCATATTCTTTCCCTCTCGCCGAAACAGAAGACTTATTTTGAACGTGATAAAGAAAGGGATTTTGCTATCCTCTCCTTATTTTTAGGGGCGGGAATCCGTTTAGATGAACTTGCAAATTTACGTATGAAGGATCTGGATTTTTCAGACGGAGAAATACATGTAATCCGGAAAGGAAATAAAAAGGATTCTGTCTTTGTAGTTCCTGAAAGTATGCAGGATATAAAAAGATATCTAGGAGTTAGAAATCAAAAGTACGGTGGATCCACAGATGAAGACGAGTTTGTTTTTTTAAGTGTATATAAAAAGCAATCGTCTCCCCTCTCCCATCGGGCTATACAAAATATCGTCTATAAGTACACGAAGGCATTCGATAAAAAACTGTCTCCGCATAAACTGAGGCATACGTATGCAACGAATCTGGCAGAAGCAACGGGAGACCTATCTCTTGTCATGAATCAACTCGGGCATACCTCTACACAAACTTCATTACTTTATATAACCAAGACACGGGATAAAGCTAAAAAAGCTTCAGAACTTCTGGGGAAGAGAAGAACCAACTCTGATGAAAAATAATTTCTTTATATTAATAAAATCATAAAAAATTTCGCTGGATTTTTTTACTATAGGCTGCAGTGCTTCCGAAACCTGAAAGGGCTAAGTCCGTTATACAGAAAAAATGAGTTTTGGAGATTGCATCATGCAATTGGTTCAGAATATATATACTGGCTTTTTTAGTTAAAAAAAACATAAAAAAACGTTTAGCATATCCAAGTAGATTATATCTAAACGTTTTTGTTTTTGTTTATGCATGTTTTTTAACTTCATGGTCTATCGGCTGGATATCAATCAAATGTCCTTTAATCAACAAGTTCATCCACCCCCTTGTTTCTCAGTATTTTCATAATGTTACATTTTTAGGATACTACAAAATAGAAATAAATAACAAAGGAATTTTTCTATTTTTTATTTCAATTTTATGATGAATCTCCCTTTATTCTCTTAAAAGGTTATATAAAACTATCATTCATTAACCAAGGATCGAGATTTAAAGCATCTCCTTTTCAATTGTCGCTATTCTGAACAGTGATGTCATCCCCCAATCGTTATGTCTATAACACCTTTTATTTTGAACTTGGAATACTTCTCATAGTTCATTTTGCTTCTAGGACTTTAATCTTATACATAAAACCCTTTTCTCCTTGATAGTAAATCCTTATTGCTAAAACTTTTCGAATGTTATACGATTGTAATAAAAAATGACTATACAGTTTTTTAGTCCTTTTTAAATTGATTAATAGGAGTGATTAAGATGTATCAAATTACAACAGATAGTTTACATTCAGGGGATTATAGATTATAAACATTCGGAGGATTTAAATTTGAACTATAAACAAATCGAAGAACTTATAGCAGAAAAAATGCAGATTGCGACCGTACCGGGTCTTGCAATCGTCCTATTCAATAAACATGATGTCCTTTTCGAAAAGGGATTCGGGTATACGAGTACGGAAGAAACTGCTCTTAATGTTACGCCACATACCCTTTTTAGTATCGGCTCGATTAGTAAAGTGATAACGGGTACTCTAATTATGAAACTAGTGGAAAAAGGTATCCTTGATCTAGATAGACCCATTAGGGCTTATGTTCCTTGGTTCACACTTCATAACGAACAGGAGACAGAAAAGGTTACGCTGCGAAGACTTCTTAGTCATACTGTGGGTCTTCCTCATGTTTTTGAGGCATTTGGAAGCCAAGATTCTGATGGATTGAATAAATTAGTGATGAGTGTTCCCAATCATCCTCTATTGTTCCCCCCTGGAGAATCATGGAGTTATAGCGATCTTGGGGTTGACACCGCAGGATATGTAGCAGAAGCAGTAACGGGTATATCTTTCAACGAACTTGTACAAGAATTCGTGTTTGACCCTATATCGCTTGAAAGATCTACCTATGATCTTTCGAAAGCTGTCACTTATCCGTTGGCATTACCCCATTCAAAAAAAGAAGACGGCAGTCTTGGAGTAGCGCACCGTTTTCCTGCAAATTCGGCACATAACCCATCGAGCTTTGCTATGGCCAGTATGTCTGAGCTGGCAAAAATCGGTCAGATGTTCTTGAAATCAGGTGGAGATTTTTTAAACGAAAACAGTGTACGTGAGATGATGACCCTACACGGTGACTATTTTATGCCGAACCAGAGCGGTTACGGCCTTACACTTGAACTGGATTTTTATAAGGGAATAAGACGTGCCTGGCATGACGGTGCACTCCAATCACTCGGAGCATGGATGTTCATTGCACCTGATGAAGACTTTGGAGTTGTGATGGCATGTAATAAAAGAGAAGGATTCTGGGGTCATGCTGAGGAGATTATAGAGATGATCTTTAACCTCCGTTTTCCAAATGAGACAGAAAAAGTGTATCCTCAGAATTACAAAGGCAAAACAATACCGTTAAACCGTTGCACAGGGACATACGTGGGGGCTTGGACCGGTTATGTGAGTATAAGCCAACCAGCGGGGGGCTTAGTCTTAAATATGAACGATCATGAATCGGTCCTCACTCCATATGGTAAAGACAGATTTCAAGGTACTTCATCTGAAGGAGAAGTACTCTCGGTAGGGTTTCAAAATAAGGAAGACTCAGAAATCAAGTTCATCATGGTCAATGGTATTCCTTGTGAAAAAATAGCGGAAGTTCCTGAGTATACACATCCTGTTGATACATATAGTTCGTATATTGGATCATTTATAAAAAACAACGATAGACTAGAGTTCCGAGTAGAGGATGATAAGCTATACTGTTACGACCAATACGACGATACCACTCTTCCCTGTAAGGTAACCGGCGACAATACGGTAGTTGCAGGCAGCATCCTCGTTGAATTCTTGCAAGATTCCATACGAATCAACAAAGGGTCCATTCTTACTAGAGTCTAACTGATACACAGACTATATTGGTATAACCTGCTGGGTTTTTAACATTTGTCCTGGAAGGTCGAACAGTGTACTAGAATCGACATCTTTTGTTGTTTCAACATTCTTTTAAGTGACATCCTTTTAAAGAAGGATGTCACTTTTTGAAGGTGAAGATAGATGACTGACTAAAAGAACTAGATTTTTAAGGAAGCAAAGATAATGAAATCCTTCGAAGGGTTGGATTGAATGGAGACACCTGAAAAACAGTTAGTAATTTACTTTATATTCAGAAGACCTTTTAGGGAGTGAAGGAAGAGTTGAAATACAACATTACTTTAATCGCGGCGAATTCGAAATGGCTTTTTGAAGGGTTGAGTTGAGGAATAAGTTTGGAGAAAAATAAAAGAAGTAACTATTTCAGGAAAGGGGTGGAAATTAGGCATTCGTATTCGCCATATGATTATCATCAGATGGCGTAGTACCATCTAACTAACCAGTCTTTTGGCATGGTCACTCTATTAAGGTCAATCCTTTGAAGCTCTGATAAAGAAAATGTATTTGTGAGATGCAGCTCCCACTGAGCATCAATATCTTTCGCTATCTCGATAAACTCATCAAGATATAAATCATCATTTTCAGAATATACTTCTGCTAATTTTCGAGAGCACCAATCAACAAGTTCTTTATGTAGAACTTGATTATTCATAGTTAAGTATAATGCTTTCTTTAAATTTTCTTTGGTTAAATCCATCTCATTTAGCACGTAACCTCATCCATTCTATTTATCTTGTAACTATTATCTCTATTCTTGTAACTGCTGCCCAAAACATAGATTTTAAGTTTTTATGTTCTAGGACGAGTTTTCAATGCAATTTAACTTATCGTTGTATTAAATAAAATTTCAGGAGACAGATAATGAAAATTAGGAAAACCAACCCCGATACTGTGTCACCACCAATAGCTCAATACCATCATGTTACCATCATACCGAGAGAGGCTGAATTAGTCGTTCTATCTGGTCAGATTGGTAATGATAAAGATGGAATTTTACCGAAAGATATAGAAAGCCAATTTGCCAATGCATTAGATAACATAAAAGCGATTCTTAATAGTGAAAGAGTAAGTACAAACAATATTTTCAAAATTAATTTTTGGCTGACAGAAGAAATAGATAGGAAAGTATTTTTAGATAAATGGGAGGATTTCCATAAGGGAAATCCACCAGTGACTACATTTGCTTATATAACCGCTTTAGCAAAACCAGAATTAAAAGTCGAGATCGAAGCGTGGGCGGCAAAATAAAGGCGTATAACTTCTCTGTTGTTGTAAAAATATCAGTGGCCGCCCTCACTCAATTTTCTGTAATTCT
>NZ_SGXL01000002.1 GCF_004216955.1 Fictibacillus sp. BK138 | reverse complement strand
AGAGGTCACACCCGTTCCCATACCGAACACGGAAGTTAAGCTCTTCAGCGCCGATGGTAGTTGGGGGTCTCCCCCTGTTAGAGTAGGACGTCGCTAGGCAAAGAAGGTGGGATGAACTTTATGTTCGTTCCATCTTTTTTTATTTTTACAGTTTTCTAGAGTGATATGTAAATGTATTTAGTCTTTAACCTCATGTTCAAATCTCCTATTCCCCATCTAACTGTTTTTGCATCAATTCTCCAGTTTCCAACTTGTCCAAAAAGTGTTATTCTTAACAAAGTATTTTTTTCACCTTAGGAGGTTGCCACCTTGTTAGATAATGCGGTTGTTATGGTCTGTATTATATTATTGATAAATATTGTGTACGTTTCGTTCTTTACGATCCGGATGATTTTAACGCTTAAAGGGCAGCGGTATCTGGCTGCTTTTATAAGTATATTTGAGGTTATCATCTATATTGTTGGACTTGGTCTAGTACTTGATAACTTGAATGAGATTCAGAACTTGATTGCTTATGCGGTTGGTTATGGAGCCGGTGTGCTTGTGGGGATGAAGATTGAGGAAAAGCTGGCACTTGGATATACTACTGTTAACGTGATTACAACTGATCTTGCGGGCGGCCTGCCTAATGCGCTTCGCAACAAGGGCTACGGGGTTACGAACTGGCTTGCTGAAGGTCGTGAAGGACAGCGTTTAATGATGGAGATTCTCACATCTCGTAAATCAGAGTTGAATCTATATAATACAGTTAAAGATTTGGATCCAAAGGCTTTTATTATTTCGCATGAGCCGAAAGCGTTTCATGGCGGGTTTTGGGTCAAGGGTATCAGGAGGTAACAGATGGAGAAGAAACCATCTAAAAAGAAGTTTGCTGTTGAAACAGGAGAGTCCATTTCTGACTGCCTGGACCGTATGGCAAAGGAAGGCTATACACCGGTTAGAAGAATGGAAGAGCCTGTGTTTCATGAGGTGAAACGTAATGGCAGATTGGAACCAGAAGTGAAGGAACAACGAATTGTTTTTGAAGGGAAACTTATAAAATCATAGCAAAACACGAACATTAAGTATTTTATATAACTTAATGTTCGATTTTTGTTGACAAATGAAAACGACCATTGCTACAATAAAACCAGAAGAATAAAGCCCTCATATAATTTCGGGGATATGGCCCGTAAGTCTCTACCTGATGACCTTATATCTCATCAGACTATGAGGGAAAGCATCTTTCTGTTATTTTTATCGGATACGTATGTCCAGTTGGCTGCTTTCTCTCATATTTAGGGAGAAGCATACAAACTGGACTTTTTTATTTTTTCTGACAATAAGGAGGCTGCCATGGCTAAAGTAGGCGTGATCATGGGAAGTGTTTCAGATTGGGAGACAATGAAAGAAGCGTGCGATATTTTAGAAGAACTTGAAGTAGCATTTGAAAAGAAAGTAGTTTCAGCACACCGTACACCAGATCTTATGTTTCAATATGCAGAAGAAGCTGAACAAAGAGGACTTGAAGTAATTATTGCAGGAGCTGGCGGTGCAGCACACTTGCCGGGCATGGTTGCAGCAAAGACGATCCTTCCTGTTATCGGGGTGCCGGTTCAGTCTAAAGCGCTCAATGGCCTTGATTCACTTTTATCCATCGTTCAGATGCCTAAAGGCGTACCCGTAGCAACTGTTGCTATCGGTAAAGCTGGTGCAGCGAACGCAGGACTTCTAGCTGCACAAATGGTAGCCGTTCATGATGAAGGTGTAAGACAACGACTTAAACAACGCCGGGCTAATGCTGAAGAGATGGCGATTGAAAGTAGTGAGCAGCTTGTATAAAACAATTAGACCACAGCAGACAATTGGGATTTTAGGCGGCGGACAGCTAGGGCGCATGATGACATTGAGCGCAAGAGAAATGGGACTACGTGTCGTAGTTTTAGAGCCAGGTGAAGATTCGCCTTGCGGGCAAGTTGCAGATCAGCAGATTTTAGCCGGTTACGAAGATCGTGAAGGCATCCGTAAGCTTGCAGCTCTAAGCGATGTTGTCACCTATGAATTTGAAAACATAGATGCAGAAAGTGCAAGCTGGCTCGAGGAAAATGCACACCTGCCGCAGGGAAGCCGACTTCTTGCAGTTACTCAACATCGTTTAAAAGAAAAAGAAACACTCGTAAAAGCTGGCGTACCGGTAGCTCCTTTCAGACCTGTTTCAGATTTAGATTCTTTAACTGATGCAATCGCACAGCTAGGACTTCCTTCCGTTCTAAAGACGTGCCGCGGGGGGTATGACGGAAAAGGCCAAGTTGTGATCAAGCAGGAAAGCGACATCGAAAAAGCAGAACAGCTATTAAATAGAGAAACTGATTGTGTCCTTGAGTCATGGGTGGAATTCGATAAAGAGATTTCGGTTATTTTAACAAGAAGCGTAAGCGGTGAGGTTAAATCGTTTCCGATAGCAGAGAATATTCATAGAGACAACATTCTGCACCAAACGATAGCACCTGCACGAATCACAAAGCAAACGGCGGAACAAGCAACGCTCTTAGCAGGGTCAATCGCAACGGAACTGGAGCTTGTTGGGACGCTTGCTGTAGAGATGTTCGTCGCAAAAGACGGCGGTATTTATGTGAATGAACTTGCACCGCGCCCGCATAACTCGGGGCATTACACGATCGAGGCATGTGAGACGTCACAGTTTGATCAGCATGTACGTGCTGTGTGCAACTGGCCGCTTGGTAATACAGACTTAATAAAACCGGCCATAATGATCAACATCTTAGGTGAACATCATGAGACCGTGTTAAATGAGATAGGAAAATTAGGAGAAGCGAAACTGCACCTGTACGGAAAGAAAGAAGCAAAAGCGAAACGTAAAATGGGGCACATTACGGTTTTAGGCGAAACCATTGAAGAAGCGCTAGAAAAAGCTGAAATCGTGTCTAACGTATTTATAGAGAGAAAGAAGACGGAGGTACAACAATGATCGAACGTTATACTCGCCCAGAGATGGGAGCTATTTGGACGGATGAAAACAAATACCAAGCTTGGCTGGAAGTTGAGATCCTGGCATGTGAAGCTTGGGCTGAACTTGGTGATATCCCTAAGGAAGATGTGAAGAAGCTTCGTGAAAATGCGTCGTTTGATATTAACCGCATTTTAGAGATCGAAGAAGAAACACGTCATGATGTGGTTGCTTTTACTAGAGCGGTTTCTGAAACGCTGGGTGAAGAGCGCAAATGGGTACATTACGGGCTGACTTCAACAGATGTTGTGGATACAGCACTTTCTTATCTTTTAAAACAAGCAAACGACATCCTGGCAAAAGACCTTGATCGTTTTGTTGAAATTTTAGGAGAGAAAGCGAAAGAACATAAGTACACAGTGATGATGGGACGTACGCACGGTGTACACGCTGAGCCTACAACATTTGGATTGAAGCTTGCTTTATGGTACGAAGAGATGAAGCGTAACGTTGAACGTTTCAAGCAAGCGTCTGACACGGTTCGTTTCGGAAAGATCTCTGGAGCAGTTGGAACATATGCCAACATTGACCCTTTCGTTGAAAAATATGTGTGTGAAAAGCTTGGGTTAGAAGCTTCACCAATCTCTACACAAACACTTCAGCGCGACCGTCATGCACATTACATGTCAACACTCGCGTTGATCGCAACAAGCATCGAGAAGTTTGCAACAGAAGTTCGCGGACTTCAAAAGAGTGAAACGCGTGAAGTTGAAGAGTTCTTTGCAAAAGGTCAAAAAGGATCTTCTGCAATGCCGCATAAGCGAAATCCGATCGGTTCTGAAAACATGACAGGATTAGCACGTGTGATCCGCGGGTACATGATGACAGCTTACGAGAATGTGTCTCTATGGCATGAGCGTGACATCTCGCATTCGTCTGCTGAACGTGTAATCTTGCCGGATGCGACGATCGCACTAAACTACATGCTGAACCGTTTTGGCAACATCATCAAAAACTTAACGGTGTTCCCAGAGAACATGAAGCGCAACATGGGCCGCACGTACGGATTGATCTACTCACAGCGAGTACTATTGAAACTGATCGACAAAGGCATGGCACGTGAAGAAGCATACGACACAGTGCAGCCAAAAGCGATGCAAGCATGGGAAGAAGGCGTACAGTTTAGAACATTAGTAGAAGCAGAAACAAAAATAACAGACAAATTAACACCAGAAGAAATCTCTGAATGCTTTGATTACAGTTATCATCTGTCACACGTAGATACGATCTTCGACAGATTAGGGCTTTAAAAGGTTTATAAGAAGGATCTTTAAAGATTGTTGTTTTTAAAAGACTTCATTGAAAGTTGATTGAAGTGCAAGATGCGAGACTCCTGGGGGACGAGTGGGTCAGGTGAGACTCCTAACAGCGCAGAGCGCTAGGAGGCTCACCGCACGCCCCCCGGAAAGCGAGCATCTGGAACGGAAATCAATTTCTTTCAAAGACGACAGTAATTGCAATAAAAGCTTATTTGCAGGACTTCAACTAAAAAGAGAGTGATATGTAGAGCTCTCTTTCTCTTTGCCTTTTTTAAAAGATTGAATATTGGGAATGTTCCTAAAACGGAGGGGTCAGAATGGAGAAGCTAGAGCAGCTGTATGAAGGAAAAGCCAAGAAAATCTACGCAACATCAGACGAAAATATCGTATGGGTAAGCTATAAGGATTCAGCCACAGCTTTTAACGGTGAGAAAAAAGCCGAGATCGAAGGAAAAGGGAGACTTAACAACGAGATATCATCCATTCTGTTCGAGTTGCTCAAAGAAAAAGGCATTGAATCTCATTTTGTAAAACGAGTGTCAGAAACGGAGCAGCTCGTAAAGAAGGTGACCATCATTCCCTTAGAAGTGGTCGTGCGCAATATCGCGGCTGGTTCGCTTTCAAAACGCACGGGTTTACCTGAAGGGCAGATCCTGCCAAGAACGATTGTTGAGTTTTATTTTAAAAATGATGATCTTGGAGACCCGCTGATTACTGAAGAGCATATCGATATTCTCAATCTCGCTTCAAAAGAACAGCTTGAAGTCATCTCTAAACAGGCTCTTCAGGTTAATGAAATTCTGACTTCGTATTTTGTTCAGCGAAATGTGAAGCTTGTAGATTTCAAACTGGAATTTGGTTTAGACAGCGAAGGGCAACTGCTGTTAGCTGACGAAATCTCCCCTGATACTTGCCGTTTATGGGATGCAGAAACGAACGAGAAATTTGATAAAGATGTGTTTCGCCGTGAACTTGGAAGTTTAACAGATGCTTATGAAACTATTTTAAAACGTCTAGGAGGCCTATCATGTATAAAGTAAAAGTTTATGTGACGCTAAGAGAGAGTGTATTGGACCCGCAAGGAAAGGCAGTTATGCATTCGCTTCATAAGATGGGACAGTCAGAGGTTGAAGACGTACGTATCGGCAAGTATCTGGAGCTGACACTTCAAAAAGGCGACTATGATCTAGATGAGAAAATCGTTAGCATGTGCTCTAAACTTTTATCCAATCCGGTTATTGAGGACTACCGGTATGAGGTGGAGGAGGTTGTTGCACAGTGAAGTTTGCAGTAATCGTATTCCCAGGATCGAACTGTGACACAGATATGTATCATGCGGTAAAAGACGAGCTTGGCAGTGAGGTTGAGTATGTCTGGCATGATGCATCAGACTTAAGTGGATTTGACGGTATTTTATTGCCAGGCGGCTTCTCATATGGAGATTATTTACGCTCTGGGGCGATCGCACAATTTTCAAACGTGATGAGTGAGGTTGTAAAGGCGGCAAAAGAAGGCAAGCCCGTTCTAGGTGTTTGCAACGGATTTCAGATTTTGCTTGAAACAGGTCTATTGCCTGGAGCGATGCGCCGTAATGAATCGCTGAAATTTATCTGCCAGCCAGAAGAGCTTGTTGTTGTAAATGATCAAACACTTTTTACATCTCAATACGAAAAAGGTGAAGTGATCTCTGTTCCGGTGGCACATGGTGAAGGAAACTATTATTGCGATGAAGAGACGCTAAAGACGTTGAAAGAAAACAATCAGATCGTATTCACCTATGCAAAAAATCCGAACGGATCTGTTGAGGATATTGCCGGAATTACAAATAAAGAGGGCAATGTACTTGGGATGATGCCGCATCCGGAACGCGCTGTTGATGAGCTGTTAGGAAGCAAGGATGGACTGAAATTATTTCAATCAATCGTGAAGAGCTGGAGGGAACGCTATGTCGCTGCAACATGAACCAACAAGTTCTCAAATTAAAGAACAGAAATTGTACCGTAAAATGGGCTTAAGTGATTCAGAGTTTGAATTGGTAGAAAAGATTATTGGTAGACTTCCAAACTGGACGGAAACTGGATTGTTCTCTGTTATGTGGAGTGAACACTGTTCCTATAAAAATTCAAAACCAGTATTGAGCAAGTTCCCGACTAAGGGAGAGCGTGTGCTGCAAGGGCCGGGCGAAGGTGCTGGAATCGTGGATATCGGTGATGGCCAGGCGGTTGTATTCAAGATCGAGTCTCACAACCATCCATCAGCGATTGAACCTTATCAAGGGGCTGCAACAGGTGTTGGCGGCATTATCCGTGACGTTTTCTCAATGGGAGCGCGTCCGATCGCAATGCTGAACTCGCTGCGTTTTGGTGAATTAGAATCCCCTCGTGTGAAGTATTTGTTTGAGCAAGTTGTAGCTGGTATCGCAGGGTACGGAAACTGTATCGGTATTCCGACAGTAGGCGGAGAAGTTCAGTTTGATCCGTCATACGAAGGTAACCCGCTTGTTAACGCAATGTGTGTGGGTTTAATCGATCACAAAGATATTAAAAAAGGTCAGGCAAAAGGTGCTGGCAACTCCGTGATGTACGTTGGAGCAAAAACGGGACGCGACGGCATCCATGGTGCAACATTCGCATCGGAAGAATTATCTGAAGCATCAGAAGAAAAACGTCCGGCGGTTCAAGTTGGCGATCCGTTCATGGAAAAGCTCGTGATGGAAGCTTGTTTGGAGCTGATTCATAACTGTGATGCGCTTGTTGGGATTCAGGATATGGGTGCGGCTGGACTGACAAGCTCGTCAGCTGAGATGGCAAGTAAAGCAGGAATGGGGATCGAGATGAACCTTGACCTTATTCCGCAGCGCGAAACAGGTATGACGGCTTACGAGATGATGCTGTCAGAATCGCAGGAACGCATGCTGTTAGTTGTGGAAAAAGGCCGCGAGCATGAAGTAGAGAAGATTTTTGAAAAGTGGGATCTTGATTGTGTAACAGTCGGAACGGTTATCGAAGAAAAGGTACTGCGCCTCACTCATCAAGGTGAAATTGTAGCAGATGTACCAGTAGATGCACTTGCTGAAGATGCACCGGTTTATCATAAGCCTTCAAAAGAACCGGCATATTATGGTGAATTCCAAGCGCAAGAGGACTATATCCCAGAGGTTACTAGCTTCAAATCTACGTTGCTATCATTACTTGAGCAGCCGACGATCGCGAGCAAAGAGTGGATTTATAACCAATATGACTATATGGTTCGTACGAATACAGTGGTAGCGCCAGGATCTGATGCAGCAGTTGTGAGAATAAGAGGAACGAAAAAGGCGTTAGCGATGACAACGGATTGTAATTCTCGTTATTTATATCTTGATCCTGAAGTTGGCGGGAAAATTGCTGTTGCTGAAGCGGCTCGTAACCTTGTATGTTCAGGTGCGAAACCATTAGCTGTAACGGACTGCTTAAACTTCGGAAATCCTGAGAAGCCGGAGATCTTCTGGCAGCTTGAAAAATCGGCTGACGGCATGAGCGCGGCATGTACAAAGCTTGAGACTCCTGTAATCGGTGGAAACGTATCTCTTTATAACGAAACGAACGGTGTAGCGGTTTACCCGACGCCTGTTATCGGAATGGTAGGGCTGATTGAGGATACAAAGCACATTGTAACGCAAAGCTTTAAAGAAGCGGGAGATATCATCTATCTGATCGGTGACAGCAAGCCTGAATTTGGCGGCAGTGAACTTCAGAAGATGAAAGAAGGCCGCATTTTCGGCAAAGCACCTCACATCGATCTTGAAGTGGAAGAAAACAGACAGCGTGATCTTTTAACAGCGATCCAAAAAGGGCTTATCGCTTCAGCACATGATGTGGCAGAAGGCGGACTTTCAGTAGCACTTGCTGAATCTGTGATGGACGGAAAAGTTGGGGCGAGCGTTACGCTGACAGATGAGCCGATAGGAAGTCTTTTTGGTGAATCTCAATCCCGTTTCTTAGTAACGGTAAAACCTGAAAATCAAGATGAGTTCCAACAGCTTGTAAAAGATGCAAAAATCATAGGGTTTGTACGTTCTGAGAGCGGTCTTGCGATCGATAATGAACAGGGTGAAGAATTATTATCCTGTACGCTCCAGGAACTGGAAGATGCCTGGAAAGGAGCCATTCCATGCTTGCTGACATCAAAGGTTTAAACGAAGAATGCGGCGTATTTGGTATTTGGGGTCACCCTGACGCCGCACAGTTAACGTATTATGGTCTTCACAGCCTGCAGCATCGTGGGCAAGAGGGTGCTGGAATTGTTGTAACGGATGGAGAGCGCCTCCGCATCCATAAAGGAAGCGGTCTCGTGAATGACGTTTTTAGCAAAGGCGAGTTAGAAGGTTTGATTGGACATGGTGCGATTGGTCATGTCAGGTATTCAACCGCTGGCGGAAATGAGCTTGCAAACGTTCAGCCTCTCTTATTCCGCTCGCAAACGAGTTCACTCGCATTAGCGCATAACGGAAATTTAGTGAATGCCAATGCATTGAAACATCAGCTGGAGTCACAAGGAAGCATCTTTCAGACGACATCTGATACGGAAGTGCTTGCTCACTTAATCAAGCGCAGCGGATATTTTACATTAAAGGAAAAAGTACAGAACGCACTTACGATGTTAAAAGGTGCTTACGCGTTTTTAGTCATGACAGAAAACGAGATGATGGTGGCATTAGATCCGAACGGCTTGCGTCCATTGTCATTAGGCATGCTGGGTGATGCTTATGTTGTAGCTTCTGAAACATGTGCGTTTGATGTAATCGGTGCAACATACGTTCGTGACGTGCAGCCTGGAGAACTACTAATCATTAACGAAGACGGGTTAACGGTAGACCGCTTCTCAACTTCTGTACAGCGCTCCATGTGTTCGATGGAATATATTTATTTTTCAAGACCAGACAGCAATATTGAAGGAATTAACGTTCATGCTGCACGAAAAAGTCTTGGGAAGAAGATGTTTGAAGAAGCACCAGTTGAAGCAGATGTAGTAACAGGTGTTCCTGATTCAAGTATTTCAGCCGCGATCGGTTATGCGGAAGCATCCGGAATTCCTTATGAGATCGGCTTGATTAAAAACCGTTATGTAGGAAGAACATTCATCCAGCCTTCACAAGAACTGCGCGAACTTGGAGTGAAGATGAAGCTTTCACCCGTTCGAGGAATTGTGGAAGGCAAACGTGTTGTGATGGTAGATGACTCGATCGTTCGAGGCACAACTAGCCGCCGTATCGTTAAAATGCTGCGTGCCGCGGGCGCTACAGAGGTGCATGTGAGAATTACAGCACCGCCGATCGCCCATCCATGCTACTACGGAATCGATACGTCAGAGCGTGCAGAACTCATTGCATCAAAACATTCAGTTGATGAGATCCGAGAAATTATCGGAGCTGATTCTTTATCATTTATTTCTGTTGAAGGATTGATGGAGGGGATTGGCCGCTCGAACTCAGAACCGAACTGCGGTCAGTGTTTAGCTTGTTTTACAGGACGTTATCCGACAGAAATTTATCCAGATACAGTTTTACCATATGAAAAAGAGCTTGTTTAAAGGGGGAGAAGTCGATGGCAGAAGCATATAAGCAAGCGGGAGTGAATATCGAAGCAGGTTATGAAGCGGTTGACCGGATCAAGATACATGCACTTAGAACAAAACGTCCAGAAGTGCTTGCTGGACTTGGAGGATTTGGTGCGATGTTTGATCTGTCAGGTTTCTCACACAAGGAGCCTGTGCTTGTTTCCGGAACAGACGGAGTAGGAACGAAATTGATGCTCGCTTTTGCAACTGATAAACACGATACGATCGGTGTCGATGCAGTAGCCATGTGTGTGAACGATATCGTCGCGCAAGGAGCAGAGCCGCTTTATTTCCTGGACTATATTGCTTGCGGCACACTTCACCCTGAAAAAATTGAACAGATCGTAAAAGGCATCGCAGACGGCTGCGAGCAGGCAGGCTGCGCTCTTATCGGGGGAGAGACTGCCGAGATGCCAGGCATGTACAGCAGTGAGGAGTATGACCTTGCAGGTTTTACAGTTGGAATTGCTGAGAAATCTAAGCTGATTAACGGCTCTCGAATTGGAGAGAACGATGTGTTGATCGGACTTGCTTCAAACGGCCTGCACTCAAACGGCTTTTCTCTTGTTCGAAAGGTTTTATTAGAGGACGCTGGATTGGATTTGCAGGAACTATATAACGGGTTGTCTAAACCGCTTGGTGAAGAGCTTCTGACCCCAACACGAATCTATGTTAAACCGTTATTGGAAGTTTTTAATAAATACGATGTAAATGGTGTGGCTCACATTACAGGCGGTGGTTTTATCGAAAACATTCCGCGCATGCTGCCTGAAGGGCTTGCTGCAGAAATTGATTATGGCTCATGGCCGGTTCCTCCAGTTTTTGATCTGATCGAAGAAAAAGGCAGCCTCACGCGCAAAGAAATGTTTACTACGTTTAATATGGGAATCGGCATGGTTCTTGCGGTCTCAGAAGAAAACATGCTGCCGATCATCCGTCTTTTAGAGGAAACGGGTGAGAAGCCGTACATTATCGGACGTGTTAAAAAAGGTGAAGGTGTTATTTTTGGCGGAGGATCGATCGAATGAAAAGAATAGCTGTGTTTGCTTCAGGAAGCGGAAGCAACTTTCAAGCGATTGCAGACGCTGTGGACAATGGAACGCTTAATGCTGACATACAGCTTTTAGTATGTGACAAGCCCGGAGCAAAGGTCATCGAAAGAGCCCGTAAATTTAACATCCCGATTTTTACTTTTGTACCGAATACGTTTGCCTCAAAAGCTCATTTTGAACAAGAGATTGTGAATGAACTTGAAGCACATAGCGTTGAGTTTATTGTACTTGCAGGCTATATGCGGCTAATCGGCAGCGTGCTGCTGGATGCATATGAAGGAAGGATCGTAAACATACATCCTTCTTTCCTGCCTGCATTTCCAGGCAAGGATGCAGTCGGCCAGGCTTTAGAAGCGAATGTTGCAGAAACAGGCGTTACCGTTCATTATGTAGACAGCGGAATGGACACAGGACCGATCATTGAACAAGTGAAAATTCCGGTATTGCCTGGAGATACAAGAGAAACGTTGCAGGAGCGTATACAGAAAGCCGAACATCAATTGTACCCAGCCATCATAAACAAACTATTACAAAGAGACACCGTAGGAGGCATTGTACAATGACCATTAAACGAGCACTAGTTTCCGTATCCAATAAAGAAGGCTTGCTTCCTTTTGCAGAAAAATTAGCGAGTCATGGTGTAGAGATCATCTCGACGGGCGGAACAAAAAAAGCATTAGAAGAAGCAGGAATTCCAGTCATCGGAATCTCCGAAGTAACAGGTTTTCCTGAGATCATGGACGGACGTGTAAAAACATTGCATCCGAAAATTCACGGCGGGCTTCTTGCTGTCCGTGACAACGAAACACACAAACAAGCGATGCATGAAAATGAGATTGCACCGATCGATCTTGTTGTCGTGAACTTATATCCATTTAAAGAAACCATCGCAAAAGAAGATACAACTTTTTCTGATGCGATTGAGAATATTGATATCGGCGGACCGAGCATGCTTCGTTCTGCAGCAAAAAATCATGCTTATGTAACGGTTGTAGTTGATCCGAAAGATTATGAGACAGTTGCAGGTGAACTAGAGAGCGTGGGTTCAGTTAGTGAAGAGACGCGCCGCAGACTTGCAGCGAAGACTTTCCGCCACACTGCAGCGTATGACGCGCTGATTGCGGAATACTTAACAGCAGCTGTAGAAGAAGAGCACCCAGAATCATTTACTGTCACATTTGAAAAGAAGCAAGATCTTCGTTATGGGGAAAACCCTCATCAAAAAGCGGCGTTCTATGCAAATCCGCTCGCAGGATCACTTTCATTAACAAATGCAGAACAGCTTCACGGGAAAGAACTTTCATACAACAACATCAATGACGCTGATGCAGCACTTTCTATCGTAAAAGAGTTCTCTGACCCGGCTGTTGTTGCAGTGAAACATATGAACCCATGTGGAGTTGGTACAGGTTCAACGGTACTGGAAGCTTATACACGCGCTTTTGAAGCAGATCCGGTTTCAATCTTTGGCGGAATCATCGCTTCAAACACAGAAATTGATGCTGAGACGGCAGAGAAATTAGCGGAAATTTTCTTAGAGATCATTATTGCTCCTTCGTTTACAGACGAAGCTTTAGAAATTTTAACAAAGAAAAAGAACATCCGTCTGTTGAAGCTCGATTTTACAGATGGAAAAGGGATCGCGAAAAAAGTTACGACTGTTTCTGGCGGGATGCTAGTTCAGGATGAAGATGTTTATGGACTAGATGACGCGAATGTAACCATTCCTACAAAACGCCAGCCGACTGAGCAGGAATGGAAAGACCTGAAACTTGCTTGGAAAGTTGTAAAACACGTTAAATCAAATGCGATCGTACTTGCGAAGGACGAAATGACAGTTGGTGTTGGAGCTGGTCAGATGAATCGTGTTGGTGCAGCGAAGATTGCCATTGAACAAGCTGGCGAACGTGCAAAAGGTTCTGCGCTTGGATCCGATGCGTTCTTCCCGATGGATGATACCGTTGAAGCGGCGGCACGCGCTGGAGTAACGGCGATTATTCAGCCAGGAGGGTCCATTAAGGACGAAGATTCAATCAAAAAAGCAGACGAACACGGCATTACGATGGTGTTTACAGGTGTAAGGCACTTTAGACATTAAGCTTTTTAGGTAAAAATGAAGACTATGAGCGAAGAATGGAGATTTTGAGCGAAACTTAAGGCATTTTGAGCGTAGCGAGAAAATCTTGAGCGTAACTCGGCGTTTTTGAGCGAAACCCCAATAAGTTTGAGCGAACGTGTAACAAATATAAGAACACGTACCGTGAAATTTCATCTGTAAAGGACATGGGATACCAGTCTTACAACATTTAAAGGAGGCAGCGTCCATGAAAGTTCTTGTTATCGGAAAAGGCGGACGTGAGCATGCGCTTGTTTGGAAGTTTACCAATAGCCCAAGTGTTTCACGCGTATATGCAGCACCAGGTAACCCTGGGACAGAAAAAATCGCTGTAAATGTACCGATTAAGGAAAACGAGATTGATGAACTTGTAGCTTTTGCAAAGTCAAAAGAGATCGATCTGACGTTTGTAGGACCTGAAGTACCTCTTCTTAACGGAATCGTGGATCAGTTTCAAGAAGCGGGACTTAGAATCTTCGGACCATCAAAAGCTGCGGCACAGATTGAAGGAAGTAAGTCTTTCGCCAAAAACCTCATGCAAAAGTACGGGATCCCGACTGCCTCATCAGAAACGTTTACGAATTACGATCTAGCGCTTAGCTATATAAGAGAAAAAGGTGCGCCTATCGTATTAAAAGCGGACGGCCTTGCAGCAGGCAAGGGAGTTATTGTTGCGGCAACGCAGGAGGAAGCTGAAGATGGCTTGTACGAACTTATGGTAGACAAACGGTTTGGTGCAGCCAGTGAAAAAGTCGTTGTAGAGGAATTCTTAGAAGGTGAAGAGTTCTCGTTAATGTCGTTCGTGCATGACGAAATCGTACTTCCGATGGAGATCGCGCAAGATCATAAGCGAGCGTACGACGGAGACGAAGGGCCAAACACAGGCGGCATGGGAGCTTATTCGCCTGTTCCACAAATTCCTGATGCAGCTGTTCAAAAAGCGATTCACGACATTGTGCTGCCGACTGTTGCGGCGATGAAAAAAGAAGGTACACCGTTTACCGGCATCCTTTATGCAGGGTTGATCCTAACAAAAGAAGGACCAAAAGTGATAGAGTTCAATGCGCGTTTCGGTGACCCGGAAACACAAGTGATTTTACCGAGGCTTGAAAATGATCTTGGAGAATTGCTGGTCTCATTATTAGATGGCAAAAAGCCAGAGCTTAAGTGGTCGGATGAGTCTGTACTCGGTGTTGTTCTTGCATCAGCAGGGTATCCTGTTTCATCATCTGAACCTCAGCTTATTAAAGGACTTAAAGAAATTCATGACAACACGAATGTGTTTCATGCAGGTACTAAAAGCTCAAGAGATGCATTAATGACAGATGGCGGTAGAGTGCTTCTGGCTGCTTCAAAAGGTGTTACGCTAGAAGAAGCACAACGAAAAGTTTACGAAGAAATGAAAAAGATTACGTGCGAAGGATCTTTTTATCGCAAAGATATTGGTTATAAAGCTATTTCACACGTCTCTTCTTAATAAAAACGAAAGTGATGGCGATAATTCCGCCGATGAGCAATATATAAAGAAAAGCAGTATCCATTAAGTATTCATAGTTCATAAGGCTTTCTCCTTTTGAATCAAGCTGACTTACCGAAGAAAGATTCTTTGGCAAGTCAGCTTTCTTTTATTGGATTGGGATGAGATGATGCTGAATCAGTGATGGGTGATGCTGTATCAGCTGGTTTTGGAGGCTGAATAATGTTAAGCGGTCCCCATCTTCTTAAAAGCTGCATGCCCATAAAAATTACGATTCCTGCAATGGCGTAAACGATATAAGGTGCTGCATTCTCTCCGCCTGCTGAAAGCTCGAATAGTCTTCCGCCTAAAAAGTTTCCGATCGCTTCACCAATACCAGTAAAAACACTTGCAAGTCCAAAGAACATGCCAAGAAAACGAGCAGCGGCAAGCTGGGAAATGGAAGTATCAAGAGTAGGCATGAGGAGCATCTCGCCAACGATAAAGATCAGCCCTGTAAACACAAAGAAAAATAAAGTGTTTGCGAAAAACAAACTGCCAAGTGATAATCCGATAAAAACAGTTCCAAGTCCGACAGATGTAAGAGGGTGAATGTTTCGGATGATGTTTTTTGTGATGAGCGTCTGTGCCAAAATGACGGTAATGCTGTTAATCGTCCAGATGATGCTTATGTCTTTGCCGTTCTTCAAGACGCTTTCAGCACGCAGAGGCAAGACGAGTGCAAACTGTACATAGAGTGCCCAAACAAAGATCGTTGCGATCACAAACACAAGAAACGGAATGTTTTTAAGCGCCTCTTTATATTCGTTCCACTTTACCTCTCCACAATTTTCATCGCCACAGCCAGCTGGCAGGAAGAACCAGCTAATTATACTGGCACTTACATAAATCACGGCAGCAGTTATGAAAATGAGCCTGGAATTATCCGTAAATAACGCAAACACCGTTAAGCCTGCAAGAGCCATCCCGATATTTGCAAAAATACCGCGAAGCGAAAACGCGGTAGATCTCATGTCTTCTTTTACAAGCGAAGAGATAAACGCTTTAGTTGAAGGAGCGTTTAGACCAAGACCAAGACCGCTGACAGCTGCTGTTAACAAGACAAGATAGTACGATGAGAAATAGGCAAAACCGATTAAACCGGCCGCCCGAATCAGCGCTCCGATCGCTATAATAAAACGTCTTCCTGTACGGTCAGCTAAAACTCCTCCAACCACACTCCCTGTTTGCATGAACACCGAAATCACTGCCAGAGTAAATCCGATCTGGGCAGCTTTAAGTCCAGTTTCAACTTTTAATAAAATAGGCAGAACAGGAAGAACGAGATATGATCCGAGATGTGTAATAAATACAATGATCAAAAGACTTAGAAGTGGCCGATTACCCTTTAATATGGAATGTGTCGGCATCATATGCCCCCTAACATTTAAGAAGGATTAAATGGTGAACCTTCTTTTGCAATAGTTCCTAGATCCATATCGTTCATTTCTTTGCTTTTATGAAGCAGATCTGTCATCGGACAATAACGTACGATGCCTTCAGCCACCTTCATCGCTGCCATCATAATCATAAGAAAATATGACTCTTTGTAAGGCTTTCTTGTTAATTTAGCCGTGTAAACAGAGAGTAAAGTCAGGCCAGCAATAATACGGATCATGCTGTTTACTAAACCAATATTTTGTTTCATTGAGATACTCCTTTCGATTTTTACCAAATTGCTTGGTGATTATGGTATTCTTGAAAAAACGAAATTTTCAGAGAAGACAGGTGAATCCAACATGAACCAACACATCGCGTTTTGGAATAAATCACAAATGCGCAAACAAGTGGCCGTCATTCAAGGTGAAATGGCACCGTCTCTTGTCTTAAAAAACGCAGCTTACCTTAATACCGCCCTTAAAAAATGGACGAAGGCAAACATCTGGATTTTAGAAGACCGTATTATCTATGTTGGCGAAAAACTCCCAGCTGAAGATACGGGTACCGAATATACGGATCTTGAAGGCCGATTTGTTGTGCCAGGATACATTGAACCACATTGTCATCCGTTTCAACTTTATAATCCCCAGACGCTCTCTCGATATGCATTGCAGCGCGGGACATCTGTATTTTTAGCCGATAACTTCATGCTTCTTTTTGAAATGAATATTTCGAAAGCGCTTTCTTTTATGGAAGATGTGAACGAAATGCCTGCTAATTTCTTTTGGTGGTGCCGATATGACGCACAAACGGAGCTCGCGGAAGAGGAGAAGTATTTTTCGGAAACATCGATTAAAAAACTTCTGGAAAGCCCATATGTATTGCAAGGCGGAGAACTGACGAGCTGGCCACGAGTTCTTCAAGGTGATGATACGCTTTTACATTGGATGCTGAAAACGAAGAAAGCTGGCAAGAAGATTGAAGGACATCTGCCGGGAGCATCAGAGAAAACGTTAACCGCAATGACGCTTCTTGGTGTCGATTGCGATCATGAAGCAATGACAGGTACAGAAGTGATGGACCGGCTGAATGCAGGACTACAAGTATCCCTTCGTTATTCATCGATTCGTCCAGACCTTCCGAAACTGCTGCGGCAGATGAAGGAAGAAGGCATCTCGAATTTTGAACGAATTTTCTTTACGACGGACGGATCAACTCCTGCTTTTTATGAGGAAGGCGTTACAGATAAAATGCTTGAGATCGCACTGGATTCAGGCATAGACCCGGTGGATGCCTATATGATGGTTTCGTATAACGTTGCGCGATATTACGGAATGGACCATCTATTTGGAATGGTAGCTCCAGGGCGTGTGGCGCATTTAAATATTTTAGATGATGTTCATAATCCTCTTCCAGTTTCCGTTTTGGCAAAAGGGAAATGGATGAAACGTGATGGGGTAGATACGAGTGAGGATGCTGATTTTGAGTTCGACTGGGAAGGTCACGGCATCCAGCGAAGAAAAATAGATTGGGATCTAAATGATGAGGATTTTACGTTTTCAGGGCTTGTTGGCATAGAAATGTACAATAGTGTCATCACTCGACCATATAATGTATCGATCAATCCTTTTTCTGAAGAGATTAACGAAGATTCAGATGAGTGCTTCTTAATGCTGATCGATAAAGATGGAAAGTGGCGGACCAACACGATCGTAAAGGGCTTTGCTAAAAATTTGTATGGGTTTGCGAGTTCGTACTCGAATACAGGTGACTTGCTGATTATCGGCAAAAGCAAAAAAGATATGTCTTTGGCGTTTGAACGATTAAAAGAAATAGGTGGAGGGATCGTACTTACCGAAAAAGGCAAAGTGGTAGCTGAGATTAATCTTCCGTTAGCGGGAGGAATGTCGAATCTTGCTGTAGAAGAACTAATAGAGGAAGAAAAAGCCCTAACGAGCGCTTTAAGAGACCGGGGCTATCAATACGAAGATCCGATTTATTCTCTTCTATTCTTTTCTTCAACACACTTGCCATATATCCGCATTACGCAAAGAGGCATTTACGATGTGAAAAAGAAAGGGTTACTCTTTCCTTCGATTATGCGTTAATATAGAAAAGGATTGGGCAAAATAATGATACAAAGGTAGTGAGCCCAATGAAAAAGTGGTACGTGATTTTGATGTCTATGATCCTTGTATTTACGCTGTCTGCATGTAAAGACGCAAAAGATAAGGTATTAGAGGACGGCAAGGTGGATAAAGCCGAAGCTTCCGATAAGAAGAAAGATAAGAAAGAAGAAAAAACATTCTCTTCATTCTTTCCCCTTACTGGTATTGGAACGAACGAAGAGGTTGATCATCGTGCGGTAGCGGTCATGGTCAACAACCACTGGAAGGCACGACCACAATCAGGACTTCATAAAGCCGATATTGTGTACGAAGTATTAGCTGAGGGAGAACTTACTCGTTTCCTGGCTATCTTCCAGAGTGAGATGCCTGAAACAGTCGGCCCAGTCCGCAGTGCGAGAGACTACTATATTGAACTTTCCCGCGGATACAACGCACTTTATGTTGCGCACGGATACAGTCCTGAAGCGAAAGAGATGCTTTACAGCGGTACCGTTGATCATTTGAACGGCATGGACTACGACGGCAGCCTTTTTAAACGGGCTGATTTCAGAAAAGCACCTCACAACTCTTACATCACCTCTGAAAATATTTTAAGAGGTATGGATAAAGTTGGAGCGGATCAAACAGACGAACTGGATATGCTGCCATTCCTGACAAAATCGAGTTCCGTGAATATTGTAGGCGAGTCGGCCAAAGAGGTTACGGTTGATTATGGCCGCGGAGAAACAGTAGGATTTACGTACTCCGAGAAAAAGAAGACGTACGCTAGAAGCAGCAACAATGAACTGACAATAGATAGGGAAACTGAAACTCCAATCTCAGTGAGCAATGTATTTATCGTAGAGGCAGCTCACCGGGTTATCGATGATGCCGGCAGACGTGAAATCAATCTAACTTCAGGCGGAGATGCGATTTTGATTCAAAATGGTGTTGCTCAGAAAATCTCGTGGAAAAACGAGAATGGCAGAATCGTTCCGAACGGCGGAGCTTTCATACCGGGCAAAACCTGGATCAACATCGTGCCTAGCGGTATGGAGAATTCAGTTAAGATGCAATAGAAAAAAGGAGTGCATGTTTCATGCAAATTGATAAACTACGTGGAAAAGCGCTGGATCAGCTTTTTGAATCTGTTCTTTCGCTTAAGGATATGGAAGAATGCTATCGTTTCTTTGACGACCTTTGTACGATGAACGAGATCCAGTCACTCGCACAAAGACTTGAAGTGGCACGCATGCTTCGTGAAGGTAAGACCTATCACAAAATCGAGAACGAAACGGGTGCAAGCACAGCGACAATTTCACGTGTGAAGCGCTGCCTGAACTTCGGAAACGACGCTTACGCAATGGTACTCGATCGTGTTCATGAAGAGGAAGAAGCGAAATAAATAATTAAGAAAAACCTGCTGCGGCAGGTTTTTTTGTTTGAGGTTAGGTTCTATTGAAATATTTTTAGAACATGTGGGCCTTTGTCGAAAATAGCGTTTTTTGAGATTAACGTGCGATTAATGCTCGCTAACGTGTGATTTTTTAAAATAACGTGTGAAAAAACCTGCCTAACGTGCGATTCCTGGAAAGATAAATAAAAACTGTTTCCGAAATGTATATTTTAGGCTAGGTTTTCTGTCTAAAGGACAAAAAGGTTGACGATATGTCATTTCAACTTTATATTTGTATGTACAAACAACAATCAAAGTAAAAGAGGTGCTTCATTTGCCGGAAAAGTATCTTCAAAACTGTCTTTATTTTACGGTGAACAAACTTTCTCGTGTCATCACTAAAATGGCAGAGGAGTCATTTAAACCGACAGGGATTTCTCCAACGCATGGTTTTTTAATGATGCTTGTTAATAACAAGCCTGGAATCTCACAATCGGAACTTGCTGAAGAACTTCATATGACGCCGTCAACTATTACAAGGTTTATAGATAAGCTCGTTGTTAAAGGGTTGGCTGAGCGCAAAGTGCAAGGGAAGATGTCACACATTCATCCCACAAAAGCGGGAGAAGAGATTCAGGTTCAATTAGAAAAAGCGTGGAAAGATCTATTCCGCACATACTCAGATATTCTGGGAGAAGAAGAAGGAAAAGCTCTTACAAAAGCAACACATCTGGCAGCAGAGCAGCTCGATTAACATTGAGCTTTTCTTTTACAATAATAGTTGTTTGTACAACCAAATGAAAAATAGATATAAAAGGAGATTATATAAAATGAAAAAAACGTTAGTCCTAATCGTCCACCCGAATCTGCATAACTCTCATGTCAATAAGAGATGGGCTGAAGAAATCGAAAAACAAGAAGGTGTTACAGTCAGAAAACTCTACGATCTTTATCCAGACGTGAAAATTAATGTTGAAGAAGAACAACGCATGCTGCTTGAACATGACCGTATCGTTATGCAGTTTCCGTTCTACTGGTACAGTTCTCCATCGCTATTAAAAGAATGGCAGGACCAAGTGCTTCAATACGGCTGGGCTTACGGACCAGGCGGAGATAACTTGCACGGCAAAGAGCTTCTCATTGCCATCTCAACAGGAGGACCGCAAATTTCGTATCAAGCAGGCGGTTACAACAATTATTCAATTTCTGAACTTTTGCGTCCTTTTCAGGCGACATCAAATTTAATCGGAACTCGATATCTTGCTCCGTTTACCATTCATGGTGCGATCCGAGCATCTAAAGAGGAAATTGATCAAAGTGCACTAGATTACGCTGCCTATGTTATAAATCCAGAAATTTAATGAAACTCACCCTTCATCAAGCTCATCTGTACCTGGTCGCGGCATTCCCCGCGAATCCATTCTGCTTGCCGGACGATGCCTTCCGCCTGGAAGCCAAGCCGGCGGGCGAGCTTAATGCTTTTTTCATTTTGAACAGCCGCTCTTAATTCCACACGGTTCAGCATGAGGGTATAGAACGCATACATAAGCATCCCCTTTACAGCCCGCTGTGCGATGCCATGCCCTTCAAATCCTGCTCCAACCCAATATCCCAGCATTCCCGACTGATTATGCCACTTAATATCATATAAAGCGACTGACCCTGCAGCTTGACCCCTATACCAAATAAAAAGAACAACATCTGTTTGATCTTTCATCTTTTTATTAACCGTTTTGATAAACTGTTTCATTTCCCCGTTGGATTGAGTGTAATCCACCCAGCCGATCCATGGTCCGAGATGCTCGCGCGAATGCTCGAGCAGCATAAAAATAGATTCGGATTCTTTCAAGTCTGCTTGTTTCAGCATGATTTCATCGTCAATTTGCCACATGAGCACAGGCAAGCCTCCCCAAACTGAAGTATGAACTTCACAATCTTTCCACATGATGAATCATAGAGTGAGAACTTGATTTTTGATATAATGCAGAAGTACAGAAAACGGCCTGTTATAAAAGCAGGCACGGGTTGTTTTTTAAAGCTGTTCTATATTTGCCTTTAGTATTTTTAGAGTACGCTTCATTGATTTGTTGATTGGAGTGCATGGTGCGAGACTCCTGGGGGATTAGTGTGACAGGTGAGACTCCTAACGGCGCAAAGCTCAGAGGAGGCTCACCGCACGCCCCCCGGAAAGCGAGCATCCTGGAACGGAAATCAACAACTTCCAAAAACAACTACTTGTTGAGATCAGCCTTTATTCATGAAAGGAAGAACACCATGTTTGATTATAGAGAATGGAAGCATGTGTTTAAGCTTGACCCAGATAAAGAGATGAGCGACAGCGACCTTGAGATGATTTGCGAAAGTGGTACGGATGCTGTAATCGTCGGTGGATCTGAAGGGGTAACGCTTGATAACACACTGGATCTTATGTCACGAATCCGCAGATTTGCGGTTCCTTGTGTACTTGAAGTTTCAAATATTGAATCCCTTACACCTGGATTTGATTTTTACTATATTCCTACCGTATTAAATGCGAAGGATGCGAACTTCATTACCGGATTGCATCATGAAGCTTTAAAAGAGTATGGAGACATCATGAATTGGGAAGAGATCATCACGGAAGGTTATTGCATCTTAAATCCTGATTGTACGGCGGCTGAGCGTTCGAATGCTCATGCAGATCTAACGGCAGATGATGTTGTAGCATATGCCCGTATGGCGGAAAAAATGTTTAAGCTTCCTATTTTTTATTTGGAATACAGCGGTACGTATGGTGATGTGAATATCGTTAAACAAGTAAAAGGTGTGCTTGAGAACACAGTCTTTTATTATGGAGGCGGAATCACATCTGCCGCACAAGCAAGTGAAATGGCGCAGTTTGCCGATACGGTTGTAGTCGGGAACATCGTGTATGATGATCTGAAAGCTGCCATCGAAACTGTTAAAGCGGTTAAGGATAGAACTTGAAAAAAACGGGAAAATGAGCGAAAATAAAATGAGAATATATGTTCGGGCGGTGAATGAATAATGAGTATGCATCAAATGATCGAAAAGTTGTTAACAGGGCTGAACCCTGAGCAAAAAGCAGCAGTAAAACATACAGACGGGCCATTGCTGTTAATGGCTGGAGCGGGAAGCGGTAAGACGCGTGTGCTGACACACCGCATCGCATATTTAATGATGGAAAAAGAAGTGGCACCATGGAACATCCTGGCGATCACATTTACGAATAAAGCAGCAAGAGAGATGAAAGAAAGGGTTGCGAAGATCACGGGTCCTGTAGCGGAAGAGATCTGGATCTCTACATTCCACTCCATGTGCGTGCGAATTTTGCGACGTGACATCGACCGTATCGGAATCAACCGAAACTTTACAATTTTAGATGCGACAGATCAATTGTCTGTTGTAAAAGCGATCCTTAAAGACTTGAACTACGATCCGAAGAAATACGAGCCGCGCGGCATCTTAAGTTCGATTTCATCTTTAAAAAATGAACTGAAGACCGCATCGGACTTTGCGAAAGTTGCGAACGGCCATTTTGAAGGTGTTGTTCAAGAAGTATATGAAAACTATGAAAAGCGCTTAAGAAAGAACCAGGCACTTGATTTTGACGATCTTATCATGACGACGATTCAATTGTTTGCGAAAGTTCCTGAGGTGCTTGAGTTTTATCAGCGCAAGTTCCAATACATCCACGTCGATGAGTATCAGGATACGAACCGTGCGCAATACATGCTGGTAAAAATGCTTGCTGACCGCTTCCGCAACCTTTGTGTTGTCGGGGATTCTGATCAGTCGATCTATGGCTGGCGCGGAGCGGATATCGCAAACATCCTTTCTTTTGAAAAAGATTACAACGATGCCGAAGTAATTTTGCTAGAGCAAAACTATCGTTCTACGAAAAAGATTCTTCAGGCTGCGAACAAAGTCATCGAAAACAACATGAACCGCAAACCGAAGAACCTTTGGACAGATAATACCGATGGAGCTAGCATCACCTACTATCAAGGCGATGACGAGCAGGGTGAAAGCTATTATGTAACAGGAAAGATCCGTGAAGCTGTAACATCGGGCAAACGATCTTACAACGATATTGCGATTCTCTACAGAACAAATGCACAGTCGCGTGTAATAGAGGAAGTTTTGATAAAATCCAACATTCCTTACAACATTGTCGGCGGCACGAAGTTCTATGACAGAAAAGAGATCAAGGACATCCTTGCTTATCTTCGTCTGATCTCAAACCCTGACGATGACATCTCGCTGACTCGGATCGTGAACGTTCCAAAACGAGGGATTGGTGCGTCTTCATTAGATAAAGTCGCTCAATATGCAGCTGCTAACGATTTATCGATGTATCAGGCACTCTTAGAAGTAGAACAGATCGGACTTAGCGCACGTGCTACAAACAGTTTAAAAGAGTTCACAGACTTTATTACGAACTGGACACGCCAGCAGGAATTCCTTTCAGTTACTGAACTCACAGAAGAAGTTTTAAGCAAGACCGGCTACCGGGATGCTTTAAAAGCTGAAAAAACGATCGAAGCACAAAGCCGTTTAGAGAACATCGATGAATTTATTTCCGTGACACAGGACTTTGAAAAGAAACAGGATGACAAGTCGCTGATTGCTTTCCTTACTGACCTTGCTCTTGTTGCGGATATCGATAAGCTGGATGAAGAGGCTGAAAAAGAAGATAAACCGAAAGAATCCGTTGTTCTTATGACGCTTCACTCTGCAAAAGGTCTGGAGTTCCCTGTCGTGTTCCTGATGGGGCTTGAAGAAGGGGTGTTCCCGCATAGCCGAGCTCTTTTCGAAGAGAACGAGATGGAAGAAGAGCGCCGTCTGGCATACGTAGGAATTACACGTGCAGAGGAAGAGCTTTTCTTAACAAACGCGAGAATGCGTACACTTTATGGACGTACAACAACGAATCCGGAGTCACGTTTTATCGCAGAAATTCCTGCTGATCTGATTGAAGCAGAGGTGAAAGAAAAGCCGTCTGTTCCTTGGGGTGCTTCGGCTCGTTCCGGTGGTGGATCGACTCCATCATTCATGAGTCCGAAAAAGAAAACCGTAACACCTGTCTATCAATCTTCCGGCGGGGAAAAACTAGATTGGAGAGTAGGCGACAAAGTCAAACACCGTAAGTGGGAAACGGGAACAGTAGTAAGCATGCGCGGTGAAGGTGATTCACTAGAACTGGATATCGCATTCCCGCAGCCTGTTGGTGTGAAAAGACTGCTTGCTAAATTTGCCCCGATCGAAAAAGAGTAAGAAAAGAAGGAGTGGAACGGGTTGAACGAAGAACACGCAAAGAACCGAATCCTGGAGCTCCGGGAGCTTTTAGAAAAATACAATTACGAATATCATGTACTGGACAAGCCGTCTGTACCTGACGCTGAATACGACCAGCTTATGAAAGAGCTGATCGAACTCGAGAATAACCATCCTGAACTCCATGACGAGCATTCGCCTACATCACGTGTAGGCGGTGCCGTTTTGGACTTTTTTGAAAAAGTTGAGCACACTGTTCCAATGCTTAGCCTTGGAAATGCATTCAATGATCAAGACCTCCGTGATTTTGACCGCAGAGTACGCGATGGTGTAGGTGATAACGTAACGTATGTTGCCGAACTTAAGATAGATGGACTTGCGGTTTCTCTCCTTTATGAGGATGGGAGATTTATTCGCGGTGCAACCCGTGGCGACGGCACAATCGGTGAGGATATTACGAACAATTTAAAAACCATTCGTTCCATTCCATTCAAGCTGAAGGATCCTGTTATGCTCGAAGTGCGCGGAGAAGCGTTCATGCCGAAGAAATCATTCCAGAAGCTTAATGCTCACCGTGAAGAGGAAGGGCAGGAGCTTTTTGCGAATCCAAGGAATGCAGCAGCCGGTTCATTGCGCCAGCTTGATCCAAAAATCGCAGCTAGCCGAAACCTCGATATCTTTCTATACGGAGTTGGCAAGCTGGATGGCCACTCGGTTGATTCGCATGATGAGAGCCTAACGTACTTGAGTCACTTAGGTTTCAAAACGAATCCGGAGTGGAAAAAATGCGATAACATCGATGAAGTAATCGAATATGTGAATGGCTGGCAGGAGAAACGTCCAGATCTTCCGTACGAAATTGATGGCATCGTAATAAAAGTGAACTCGTTATATCAGCAAGAAGAATTAGGATTCACCGCGAAAAATCCGCGCTGGGCGATCGCGTACAAGTTTCCGGCTGAGGAAGTAGTTACAAAGCTTGAAGGGATCGAGCTTAACGTCGGCCGTACAGGTGTTGTTACGCCAACCGCATTGCTTCAGCCTGTTTTAGTAGCTGGAACGACAGTCAAACGCGCTTCATTACATAATGAAGATTTGATTCGCGAAAAAGACATTAAAATTGGCGATTATGTCGTTGTGAAAAAAGCCGGAGACATTATCCCTGAAGTCGTTAACGTTATAACAGAGCGAAGAACGGGAGACGAGACGGATTTCAACATGCCGACAGAATGCCCGGAGTGTGAAAGCAAGCTCGAGCGTTTGGACGGTGAAGTGGCACTCCGCTGTTTAAATCCGCAATGTCCGGCACAGATCCGTGAGGGCTTTATTCATTTTGTTTCCAGAAATGCGATGAATATTGATGGACTAGGGGAAAAAGTAGTCGCTCAATTATTTAAAGAGAAGCTGATTGATAATGTTGCAGATTTATATAAGCTTGAGCGTGATAAACTGTTAGAATTAGAACGTATGGGTGAAAAATCCGCAGACAATCTACTTGCAGCGATCGAGAAATCAAAAGAAAACTCATTAGAGCGTCTTCTTTTCGGACTCGGGATCCGTCATGTAGGAGCAAAGGCGGCAAAGACAATCGCACAGCGCTTTGAAACGATGGAAACATTGATGGCTGCAACGAAAGAGGAGCTTTTAGAAGTGGAAGAAATCGGCGAAAAAATGGCTGATTCTATTCAATTATACTTCTCGAAGCCTGAAGTTAAGGAACTGATGGAAGAACTGCAGAGCCTTGGCGTGAACATGACATATAAAGGACCTAAGCTTGTTAAAGTCGAGGATCTGGACACACCGTTCGCAGGGAAAACCGTTGTTCTGACTGGAAAGCTGTCCATTCTAACTCGTAATGAAGCAAAAGAAAAATTGGAGCGCTTAGGGGCGAAAGTGACCGGAAGCGTGAGTAAAAATACAGATATGCTGATCGCAGGAGAAGATGCAGGATCTAAGCTTGATAAGGCGAAAAAGCTTGGCATCGATGTCTGGGATGAGCAGCAATTGGTTGATGAGCTGAACAAATAAAGATTGGCGAGAGCTAACCATCTATTAGAGGAGTGTCCGTAATGATTAAACGGGTTGGACTCCTTTTCTTAAGCCTTTTACTCGTTTTAACTGGCTGTCTGGGTAAGGATGAGCTGGAAAAAGAAGAAAAGGTTGTGCAGGAAAAGGGGAAGAAAGAAGAAAAAGCGATCATCACTGGGGAAATCAATACAGGTGAAAAGTATTACAGAAGTATTTTTCCATTTGAGCCAGGTGGAGCACGCGGTGTTATCCGTTATGGTGTAGACAATCGCCTCGATATTAACGAGTTCGAAATGGGCTTGATGCGAGTGGCTCAAGATACGTTCAACACGGATAAATACTTTTTCCAGGAAGGTCAGTTCTTAAATGAACCTACTGTTACCAACTGGCTGAGAAGAGAAGATGAAAAGCCAGGGAAGAGCAAAAGTGATCTGGATCAGACCGGTTTAAACCCAAAACTAGGGGTTAAGGTTGCTGAAAATGATCCCGACTACGTAAAAAAACTGCAAGAGGCCAATAAGAATAGCCCGAAATACCTTTCCTATGTGCTTGAGCATAACTATCTTGTTCAAAGCGGAGATGGCAAAGTAAAGCTTGGCGGCGTGGTAGTCGGTTTGTCTTTTAACTCCACCTATTATTTTGACGTAAAGAAAGATAGCTTGATCTACCCAGGTGAAGTGAAGCTGGATCGTGGAAAAGTTAAAAAGGAAGCGCAAAAGGTAGCCGGACAAGTGGCAAGCCGTTTGCGCCAGGATCCTAAACTTCAAGATGTACCTATCGTCATTGCACTTTATCAAGAAGAAGAGCGTGATTCCGTAACACCAGGAAACTTCTTTTCTGCTGGAGTCGTGAAAAAGGGAAGCAACTCGATTAGTTCGTGGAACGAAATCGATGAAGATTATCTATTGTTCCCATCTGACACAGCTTCAAAAAAGAAACGAAGCGACTATGAGAAGTTTACAACTTTCAAAGCGAAAGTGCAGGAATACTTCCCGAATTTTATTGGTGTAATCGGAAAAGGATTCTATAAAGATGGCAATTTGGAGCGAATGACGATCGAAATTCCTGTGCAGTTCAGAGGCAAGGCGGAGATCATCTCCTTTACACAGTTCGTCGCCACATCAGCACTCGGCGAACTGCCGAATGTTCCGATCGAAGTGTACATCGGCTCTGCAGTTGACCAGCCAGAGGCATTGATCGTAAAAGACGATACAACACAAGAAGAACCATTTGTTCATATTTACCGAAAATAATTCAATTTTTAGGAAAAGCTGGCGTTAAAGGGCATGCAAAGGGCTCTTTGAAGTCAGCTTTTCGTTTTTTTAAAATAGCTGAATGCGTTATTAGTGCAATTTAAACTTGGATAAAGGTTCGCTTGAGCGAAAATAGAGGTGGTTTGAGCGTAACTTGAGCATTCTGAGCGAAGCTAGACCTATCTTGAGCGAAACTAAGAATTTTTGAGCGAAACTCAACCAAGCTGAGCGAACGTGTAATAAATATAAGAACACGTACCGTAAAAGTAGATTTCCCGCGCATTTTGTTTTAAAAATACGTCCAGTATCACGGGCTTCCAAAAGAATATTTATTCGTCTTTTTACCAAAATTTTATAACTAAACTCGTTTTATAAGTACTATTCATTCATCATAAAGAAAGAAGATGCATTCCAGTCAGAAATCCCTTGAAAATAAAGAATTCTGACTATTTCTGTTTGTTTGAACAAATCGCTCTGTTCATGTAGAATGAACGGTGGGAAAACCAATTTTGAAAACGCTTTATTAGGAGGGGAATTTATTATGACACGTGAATACCGTCATGAACCATTTATGGATTTTTCAGTTCCTGCAAACAAGGAAGCTTATGAAGCAGGCTTGAAGGTTATCAATTCCAAGCTTGGACAAGAGTTTCCGCTTGTTATCGGCAGTGAGAAAATCACAACAGATGAAAAGATTGTTTCTATAAATCCAGCTAACAAAGAAGAAGTGATTGGATCTGTTTCAAAAGCGACTCAAGATCATGCTGAGCAAGCAATGCAAGCTGCATTAACGGCTTTCGAATCTTGGAAAAAGTGGGATCCTGAACACCGCGCGAACATCTTGTTCCGTGCAGCAGCGATCATCCGCCGCCGTAAATATGAATTCTCCGCTATGCTTACTAAAGAAGCAGGTAAGCCATGGAAAGAAGCAGACGCTGATACAGCTGAAGCTATCGACTTTTTAGAATACTATGCTCGCCAAGCGATCAAGCTTAAAGCTGGTCAGCCAGTTGTAAGCCGTGATGGCGAAATCAATAAATTTAACTACATTCCACTTGGAGTAGGTATCGTTATCTCTCCATTCAACTTCCCGTTTGCGATCATGGCGGGTACTGCAGCAGCTGCGTTCGTTTCTGGTAACACAGTATTATTGAAGCCAGCGAACTCAACTCCAGTTATCGCAGCAATGTTCGTTCAAGTAATGGAAGAAGCAGGACTTCCTGCAGGCGTACTTAACTACGTTCCTGGTAGCGGAGCTGAGATCGGTGACTACCTAGTAGACCACCCAAAAACTCGTTTCGTATCATTCACAGGTTCTCGTGAAGTAGGCTGCCGTATCTATGAGCGAGCAGCAAAAGTACACCCTGGTCAAATCTGGCTTAAGCGTGTAATCGCTGAAATGGGCGGAAAAGACACAGTTGTGGTTGACCGTGACGCTGATCTTGAATTAGCAGCAAGCTCAATCGTTTACTCTGCATTCGGATTCTCTGGACAAAAATGTTCTGCTGGATCTCGTGCAGTCATCCACCAAGATGTATATGATGAAGTTCTAGAAAAAGCTGTAGCTCTTACTAAGACTCTAACTGTTGGCAGCCCTGAAGAGGTTGGCACATACATGGGGCCGGTAATCGACCAGGCTTCTTATAACAAGATCATGAAGTACATCGAAATCGGAAAAGAAGAAGGCCGTCTTATGACTGGTGGAGAAGGCGACGACTCCAAAGGTTACTTCATCCAGCCGACAATCTTTGCTGATGTAGATGAAAAAGCTCGCTTGATGCAAGAAGAGATCTTCGGACCAGTTGTTGCGGTATGTAAAGCACGTGACTTCGATCACATGATGGAAATCGCAAACAACACAGAATACGGTCTGACTGGTGCACTTCTTTCTAACAACCGTGAGCACATCGAACGCGCGCGCGAGGAGTTCCACGTAGGTAACTTCTACATCAACCGCGGATGTACAGGTGCAATTGTTGGATACCAGCCGTTTGGCGGATTCAACATGTCTGGAACTGACTCAAAAGCAGGCGGACCAGATTACCTGATTCTTCACATGCAAGCAAAAACAACTTCAGAAACACTTTAATAACAAAAAAGTCTTTTCTCCATTGAGAAAAGACTTTTTTATTTGCGGTTTTCTTCATTTCTTCTTTACCTAATCTTAAATAAAAATGGATTATCCACCCTGGTTCAGGAGAAGTTAATCGTATAACGATATGGAAGCAGGTGTTGTAGATGTCAAAGGATAAAGAGCAAAAGAAGAATCTGCCGGAAGTCGATCTGGATGAAACGATGCCGCATCAGATCAGCTCACCAGATTTTAAAGAGACTGGTATGAAGATGCAGGCACCTTTCGTAAACGAACATGGCGTTGTGATTGGCGACAGCTTTTATGATTCAGAAAATTCTCCTCTTAACAACTGGAGCACGGACACAGACCCTGAAGTGATGGCAGGTGATGAGTGGGTGCATCCCACGAACGATATTGGCTGGAACACGAACATGAATCGGGATCTTATTGAAAAAAAGGCGCCGCCTAAAGAAGGGATGCTTCGCCATCCTACAAAAGATTCAAGCTATGGAAAGGATTGATGCATCCGGATAACACCGGATGTTTTTTCTTTTGGTAACGAGAAGGATTATAGTAAGATAAACGTAACAATAAGGAGGTTATTCGCATGGCATTCTTCGCAGCAATTTTACATATGGAAAAACCAGAATTGAACCAAGAGTACCGCCAGGCTCACCTGGATTACCTGCAAGACCTAGTTGAAAAGGACAAGGTACATCTTAAAGGACCTTTCGTCGATGGTTCAGGAGGTATGGTTGTATATAAAGCTGATTCTCTAGAGGAAGCACAAACTTTAGCACAAGAAGATCCTTACGTGAAGGAAGGCGTGCGCCGTTTAGAACTTCATGAGTGGGGTATTTAAAGATAAGGCCGATTCAAGACAGTTCGTTTTGAATCGGTTTTTTTATTTGTCGAACTTTGTCAAAAGACCTATATATTAAAAAAAAGACTTAATTCACATCGATTTAGACTTAATCTTTTCAAATTAGACCTAATTGTACCCAAAAAAGACTTAATCTCTCTCTATTTAGACGTAATCTCACGAATCTTCTCTTCCCAAGTTGCCTATACACCAAGCTTTTTGTTATCATCAGAATAATACTTTGGTATAAGAAGTCTTGGAGGTGTCAGGTTTGTCTCGAATTTCGAAGGATCAAGTGAAACACGTAGCGCATTTGGCTAGATTAGCGGTTACGGATGAAGAAGCCGAAATGCTGACTGAGCAGTTAGATAAAATTATCGGGTTTGCAGAAGAGTTAAATGAACTCGACACAGATAACGTGGAACCGACTACACACGTACTGGAACTGAAGAATATACTTCGTGAAGATGAGGTGCGAAATTCTGTTTCAGTTGATGAAGCCATGAAAAATGCACCAGCACAAAAGGACGGCCAGTTTAAAGTTCCGAACATTTTGGAGTAGGAGGAAAGCCCGCGTATGTCGATTTTAGATAAAAAGATTTCAGAACTGCATCAGTTATTACATACAAAAGAATTGAGTGTAACTGACATTGTGGACGCAACGTTTGATCGCATCCATCAAGTTGACGATAAAGTAAGAGCTTTTTTAACATTAAATGAAGAATATAGCCGCATTAAGGCTAAACAATTAGATGAGAAACTAGTTTCCGGTGCTGACAGAGGACTGCTATTTGGCATGCCGATCGGAATTAAGGATAACATCGTAACAAAAGGAATCCGTACGACTTGTGCATCAAGGATTCTAGAAAATTTCGAACCGATCTATGATGCGACAGTTGTTGAGCGTTTAACTGCTGCAGACACGGTCACGATCGGTAAATTAAACATGGACGAGTTTGCGATGGGCTCATCCAATGAAAACTCAGGATTCCACCCGACGCATAACCCATGGGATCTTTCTTGTGTGCCAGGCGGATCATCAGGTGCGTCAGCTGCAGCCGTTTCAGCAGGGGAAGTTCTTTTCTCGCTAGGCTCAGATACAGGCGGATCAATTAGACAGCCGGCTGCTTTCTGTGGTGTAGTAGGACTGAAACCTACATATGGCCTTGTATCCCGTTACGGTCTTGTCGCTTTTGCGTCATCTCTTGACCAAATCGGACCGATCACAACAAGCGTTGAAGACAATGCGTACTTGCTGCAGGCGATTGCAGGTAACGATCCGATGGATTCCACATCTGCAAAAGTAGATATCCCAGATTATCTGGCTTCACTTACAGGTGAAGTAAAGGGGCTAAGAATCGGTGTTCCTAAAGAATACCTTGGAGAGGGCGTCCAGTCTGACGTTAAAGAGCGCATAATGGAAGCTCTTAAAGTACTTGAAGGATTAGGTGCAACTTGGGAAGAAGTATCTCTTCCGCATTCCCGCTATGCACTAGCCACATACTATCTGCTGTCTTCTTCTGAAGCATCAGCGAACCTTTCGCGCTTTGACGGTGTTCGTTACGGACTTCGTTCAGACAACAGCAACAACCTGATCGATATGTATAAGCAGTCCCGCAGTGAAGGATTTGGTGAGGAAGTAAAACGCCGCATCATGCTTGGTACGTTTGCGTTGAGCTCAGGTTATTATGATGCGTATTATAAAAAAGCGCAAAAAGTACGTACACTGATTAAAGAGGACTTTACTAAAGTCTTTGAAAAATATGATGTCATCATCGGACCAACAACTCCATCTGCTTCATTCAAATGCGGAGCGATGACGAAAGACCCGTTAACGATGTACATGAACGATATTTTAACGATTCCAGTGAACTTGGCTGGTGTTCCGGCGATTTCCGTACCTTGTGGATTCTCAGACGGGCTGCCGATCGGACTTCAAATCATCGGAAAGCATTTTGACGAAGCAACCATTTATAAGGTAGCTCACGCGTTTGAACAGGCAACAGAACATCACAAAGCGAAGCCGAAGCTGTAGGGGGTGCAGAGAATGAGCGAATTTGAAACGATAATTGGACTAGAAGTACACGTAGAATTAAAAACAAACTCAAAGATTTTCTGCGGCTGTTCTACAAACTTTGGTGCGCCGCCGAACACGAATGTATGTCCCATCTGTTTAGGGCACCCAGGTGTACTGCCTGTTGTGAACCATCAAGCTGTTGATTTTGCGATGCGTGCAGCACTTGCACTGAACTGTGAGATCAACCGTGAAACGAAATTTGACCGCAAAAACTATTTTTATCCGGATAATCCGAAAGCCTATCAAGTTTCACAGTTTGATAAGCCGATCGGTGAACATGGCTGGATCGAAATTGAAGTCGACGGAAACAAAAAGAAAATCGGAATTACACGCATTCATATGGAAGAGGATGCAGGAAAGCTTACGCACACGGCAGACGGTTCACTTGTAGACCTTAACCGCCAAGGAACGCCGCTCGTCGAGATCGTGTCTGAGCCCGATATCCGTACGCCGGAAGAAGCCTATGCCTATTTAGAAAAATTGAAAGCGATCATTCAATATACAGGAGTCTCAGACTGTAAGATGGAAGAAGGTTCATTGCGCTGCGATGCTAACATCTCTATCCGCCCAGTCGGCCAAGAGGAATTTGGAACAAAAGCAGAGCTTAAGAACTTAAACTCATTTGCTTTCGTTCAAAAAGGACTCGAACATGAAGAGAAGCGTCAGCGTGAAGTCGTATCAGGCGGAGGGGAAATCCTTCAGGAAACCCGCCGTTATGATGAAGCTTCAAAGACTACACTTCTTATGCGAGTGAAGGAAGGATCTGATGACTACCGCTACTTCCCGGAACCTGATCTGGTTTCGATCTTTATTGATGACGAGTGGATGGATCGGGTGAAGTCAGAAATTCCAGAGCTTCCGGATGCCCGCCAGAAACGTTATGTTGGCGAATTCGGACTTCCTGAATACGATGCAAAAGTTCTCACGATGACAAAAGAGATGGCCGACTTCTTTGAAGGAACGATCACAGCAGGCGCTGATGCGAAACAAGCATCCAACTGGATCATGGGTGAAGTGAGTGCCTACTTGAACAACGAAGGCAGAGAACTGCATCAAACCGCTCTTACAGCTGAAGGTCTTGCCGGGATGATCAAACTGATTGAGAACGGAACGATTTCGAATAAAATCGCAAAGACGGTTTTCAAAGAGCTAATCGAAAACGGCGGCGATGCTGAAAAGATCGTAAAAGAAAAAGGTCTTGTACAGATCTCTGATGAAGGTGCTATCCGTGAGATCGTCGTAAAGATTTTGGATGCGAACGAGCAGTCTGTAGCTGACTACAAAGACGGTAAAGAAAAAGCGGTCGGTTTCCTTGTAGGACAAGTGATGAAAGAAACAAAAGGAAAAGCGAATCCTCCGCTTGTAAACAAGCTGATTGTGGAAGAATTGAAAAAGAGATAGTTTTCATATACTTGGCTGCTTTTGACTGAGGTTAATTTCCGCTGCAGTGGCTCGGTTTCCGCGGGGCGGGCGGTGAGCCTCCTTGCGCTTTGCGCCATTAGGAGTCTTACCTGTCCCACTTGTCCCGCAGGAGTCTCGCCCTTCCGCTCCAATTAACTTTTCAATGAAGGATATAGGGAAAATTACAAGAATCTAAAACAAAAATCCTCCTGTAACGGGAGGATTTTTTTCGTCTATAACTCCAGATAATTTCGAAGCAAATAAGAAATCTGCTTACATTTAGGGTGGTCTTTGAGGTTTGACAGCAGCCCTTTTACTATCGCTGGACTGAGACTTGGCTTTTGAATGTGCTGTTTCAGCAGAACCAAGGATTCACTCTCAGTAGACTCTTCAACTTCTTCTATTTTTTGTTCAATGATTTCGATGATCTGCTCTTTTGTAACTTGTTCATCCGGCATTTCGTTAAACGATTGGTAAAGTTCTTCTGATATAAAAGTTGTCTCAGAATGACGGGCAAGCAAATAGGTCTTTTCTGCGAGTGACTGACTTAATTGATTCAGATCGAGTGGTACGTTAAAGAATAAAAATAGATGTGAATACGTATGGATGAAGCCTTTCACACAATAGATGAGATCATATTTTGTATGTCTGACTTCCCCGCCATATAAACGTTCGAGCATCCCTAAAATAATCTTATCAATTAGTTTGTCATAGTGATGCATCTTAGTAATGAGTTCTTCGTTAACAGTTTGCGATTGTTCTTTTATAAAAATTTTGGCGAAGTCAGAATGCTTTTGAAAGGAATGAAACGCTGCTTTATAAAATTCATTTAATAGATTTTTATCATCATTATGATTTTTGACTACGTGGTCAATATCTGAGATGAATTCCATCATAAAATGATCGATCAGTCCAATGATCAATTCGTCTTTTGATTTGAAAGATAAGTAAAAAGCACCTTTGGAAATACCCGCGTGTTCGGTTATCTGCTGGACGGAAGTAGCTTCGAAACCTTGTTTTGCAAAAAGCTCTAAAGCACTTTCCAGGATTAATTGTTTTTTACTCATTTCATCTCTCCTAATATATTTCGTTGACAAATGACCGACCAGTCATTAGTATAAGTAATTGAGTTTGATAAGTCAATTAGGGGTTGGTGGACTAATGAAAAGGTTAGTTAATTTTGTCCTGATGAATAAATTGGCCGTGTGGCTGCTTACTATTATTATAACAGTTTCAGGCATCTATTCAGGGACACGAATGAATATGGAGACGATTCCGGATGTGTCTATTCCTTATTTAATGGTTATGGACGTTTATCCTGGAGCAACTCCAGAGAAAGTTATGGAAGATGTGTCCATGCCAATAGAAAAAGCAGTTGAAGGCCTTGAAGATGTAAAAGCCGTTTATTCAAATTCCTATTCCAATATGTCAAACATTCAAGTGGAGTATGAATATGGCATAGACATGGATGAGGCGAAACGCGAACTGCAGTCTGCCTTAGATACGGTAAACTTGCCAGAAGCAGCTCAAGAGCCGACAGTTACAGCGATCAGCATGAACATGATGCCTGTTGCTGCTCTTAGTGTCAGCAGTACGAAAGAAGATATCGTGGAATTAACTTCAACAGTAGAAGAGATTATTCTTCCTAAGATCGAGAAGATTGATGGAGTTGCATCAGCAAAAATTACAGGTCAGCATATTGAAGAAGTAGACCTCACTTATAAAAAAGCCAAAATGTCTGAGTTTGGTTTGACCGAAGAAAAAGTAAAAGAAATGATCCAGGCAAGCAACATGGCAGTCTCTTTAGGACTTTATGAGTTTGAAGAGGGTGAAGAAGCGGTAGCAGTTGACGGTAAATTCATGACTACAGAAGAACTGAAGAACATGATGATCCCTGTCACACCATCTGCAGAAAATCCAACCCCATTTGTAAAGCTAAGTGAAATAGCAGATATCAAAACGGTCGGAAAAGTAGAGTCAGTCTCCCGTACAAATGGAGACGAAGCCATTGCGATTCAGATCGTTAAAGAACAGCAAGCCAACACGGTTGATGTTGTTAATAGTGTAAAAGAGTTAATAAAAGAAGAAAAATCAAAAGTTGATGGTCTTGTTATTGATGTCTCTCTGGACCAAGGAAAACCAATAGAAGAATCCGTGACAACCATGATTGAAAAAGCAGTGTTCGGAGGATTAATCGCGGTATTGATTATCCTATTATTCTTGCGTGACTTTAAATCAACCATTATTTCAATCATTTCGATTCCAGTTTCAATTTTCATGGCATTATTGCTGCTTAACTGGATGAATATTACATTGAACATCATGACACTTGGTGCGATCACGGTAGCAATCGGCCGGGTAATCGATGATTCCATCGTTGTAGTTGAAAATATTTATAGACGTTTGCATTTAAAAGAAGAAAAGTTGAATGGACGTGCGTTGATTTGTGAAGCAACAATCGAAATGTTCAAGCCGATCCTATCATCCACACTGGTAACCGTTGCAGTATTCGCACCGCTTATCTTTGTAGGGGGAATGGTTGGAGAGCTGTTCGCGCCATTCGCGTTAACAATGACATTTGCGCTAGGAGCGTCACTGATTGTTGCCATTACAATCGTACCTGCATTATCCCACTTCTTGTTCAAAAAGAAGCTGTATGGCGAAAAGACAGAAGGAAGCCATAAAGAAGCTGGTAAGCTATCAAATTGGTACAAAGGGATTCTTAACAAATCTCTTAATCATAAAATTATTACTTCACTACTAGCCGTCATTTTATTAGCAGGTAGCTTAGCGTTAACGCCAATTATCGGTTTCAGCTTCATGGGCAGTGAAGAAGACAAAGTCATGTACTTAACGTACACACCAGAAGCTGGTGAGCTTAAGGAAGAAACACTGGCAAACGTTGAAGAATTAGAAGAAGAAATGCTGAAGCGTGATTATATCGATATCGTTCAAATCTCTGTTACGGAAAACGCTGATCCGATGATGGCAATGGCGGGCGGCGGAGCAGGCGGTGCATTAATGTACCTGATTTTTGACCCAGAGATGGAAAACTTCCCGGAAGTACGTGAAGATATAGAAGACTATGTAGCAAACATCGGGCAATCAGGAGAATGGAAGAGCCAGAACTTCGCTGCATCGACAGGTACTGAAAATGAAGTCAGCTACACCTTTTACAGTGAAGATTTAAATAAGCTCAATAAAGCTGTAAAAATGGCAGAAGACGTCATGAAGAAAAATGACCACTTAGAAGATGTTTCTTCAAGCGCAAAAGATGCGTTTGTTGAACACACATTTAATGTCGATCAAAATGAACTGCTGAAATACGGACTGACAACCGGTCAGATCGTGATGATGCTCAATCCTGCAAAAACGGATGATGTATTAACAACGATTGAAAAAGACGGTGACACGCTAGACGTTATCGTTCAGCAGGAGCAAACGAAACAGCCTAAATCCGTCGATGATATTTTGGCAAGACAAGTGCCAACAGCGCTTGGTACGACAATGCCATTATCAGAGCTTGTAAAAGTTGAAGAAGGAACGACGCTTAATACACTTGCCCGAAGCAAAGGGGAGTACTACGCAACAGTTTCAGGCAAGGCAATAGGTGATGATATTTCAAAAGCAACATCAGAAGTTCAAAAAGATATCGATAAGCTGGATATGCCTAAAGGGGTTACCGTTGGAGTAGCTGGTGTACAGGCAGATATGACAGAAACATTTACACAGCTTGGAGCAGCAATGTTAGCAGCAATTGCGATCGTATACTTCATCCTTGTTGTAACATTCCGTGAAGGTGTCGCACCATTTGCGATCCTGTTCTCACTGCCATTTGCAGTCATTGGTTCATTCGTCGGATTATTAATCGCGGGGGAAACCATCTCTGTATCTGTCATGATGGGACTGTTAATGCTGATCGGTATCGTTGTTACGAACGCTATCGTTTTAGTAGACCGCATTATTCATATGGAACGTGATGGAATGAGTATGCGTGAAGCAATCCTTGAGGCAGGAGCAACTCGACTTCGTCCAATTTTAATGACGGCTATCGCAACAATCGGAGCATTAATTCCGTTAGCGGTCGGCTCAGGCGGAGGCGGTCTTATCTCGAAAGGTCTTGGTATCACCGTAATCGGCGGATTAACAAGTTCAACGTTGTTAACGCTGATTATCGTACCAATCGTGTATGAAGTATTATCCAAGATTTTTAAGAAAAATCGTAAAGAAGTAGAAGAAAATTAAAGTGCTAAGCCCTGCAAGTGATGTGTTTGTCATCCTGCAGGGCTTTTTATGTCTTTTTATGCTTTTATACAAGCTAAATCGAAGCGATCTTTGGGGTGTATGCGTGAAACTGCAGGTATTATGCGTGAAACATGGTATGTTTCGCGTGAACGGAGAACAATGTTGCGTGAAAACTAGCGTTTTCTGCGTGAAATACACACCATTTTGCGCGAACGTGTAATAAATAAAAGAACACGTACCGTAAAAAAACAATTCACGTACAAACAAAAGACCGATTATGTTCTTTAATCGGCCTCATACAAGTAAAATCAACTGCTTCCACAACCACCGCCGCAACTGCTGCCACAGCTGCTTCCACCATCACTGCTGCAGCCGCTATCATGGTTATCGTTCCTGCAGCTGCTTCCACACGCGGTCGAATCGCCAGAGTAATAGTTGTTTGCCGGATTTAATTTCCCCATATGACTCTCATACTCGTCAAAATGGTGATAGGAATAATAAAGCATGGCTCCAGCTAAAATGGGAGCACTATCAATCGCATTTGGCGTAAGTTTTAATCCTTTATAAGGGTCATTCTCTTTCGTGAACCGTTCAATTTCATTTTTAATCTCTGTAAGCAATGCATGAACAGTATCCTCATCAGCATTTTCTCTAAAATATCTTCTGCTTAAGTCCTCAACGGAAAGCGTACGCAGTTCTTCTAAAAGTCCTGGATGAAGCGGATTTTGAAAAAAGGTACCCCAGGCGACAGGTGTGAATTCTGTAAAAACGAAAAGCTTCGCGTATAAAAGATCAAACCATGCTCTGCCGTTCGGATCAGGTGTTACTGTATCGTTGGGAGCATGATGAATGTGTTCACCGCATAGGTCTGAAGAAAACTTCTCGTATTCCTTCGTATACATCAGCATCTCATGCCAGATAGCATCAACTTTTTTGCTGAACATCGGAACGTTATTCAATAGAGAACACATGATGAAGAAGCGTTTAAGTTCATAAAAACAAGCTTCAAAATATGCTTCTGTAGCTTTAGGGTTCTCAGATAGATATCGCCGTTTAAGTCTCTCTTTAAACTCGCTTGGAAGAGAAGTCTCTAACTTCTGGACCCTTTTTTCAAGACGCAGATTTTCGTTGACGCCTAATTCTGGAGGCAAAGTGGTCATTTCAGCGATCTTTAAGTATCTGGGTTTTGATGCCTTTTTAATCAGAATGGCAGCTACTATAGTGATAATAAATAATAGAATAAAAGGTTCCATTATGCCTGTTAGCCTCCTTTAAATATTCTTGTATTCTTCTTTAATGATATTATAAGATCAGGTTATTGTAAAAATGTGGGTGGTGAGTGGATGTCGATCTTATTAATAGCTGGAATGATTTTAACTGTTATTTTATTAACAAAACAAAAAGATTGGTCTTCAGTGGGCTTTATAACAAACATCAGTTATAAATTAAAGGGCAGTCTGTTAAGTCAAAACTTCTGGCTGGCCGGAGCGGCGTTATTTGCTGCCAATACTGCTTTGTTTGGCATAGCTTTTGTTATCATGTTCTTTTTGCCGATGGGAACCATATTGGGTCTTTTATTATGTATACCGCTTAGCATCTTCACATGGCTTTTCATTTCTGAGATTTGGGATGGAGATGATAAGGACAAGATCAAGATGGCATGCGTGGGGAATTCTTTTTTCCTTATCCTAATGATCTGGGCTATCTGGTATTACATAACGCTCGAGCCAGCTTATCCGGGTGATGATCTGTTTATGGCATGGATTGGACTGGTATTTTCGTTGATTTTAGGATTAGGAGCTATGGCAGTAAGCATGTTTGTGATTTTAAGAAATAGATGAAAGCGTGTATAGGCTTTCGAAGCTGTAAATTTGAATTAATGGACTCTTCGACATGAGAATTAAAAAAAGTAGAAAAGACTGGTCATCAGCCAGTCTTTTGCTTTAAATATAGCTTATTTGTTTTTTAGTATTTTCAATCTCAAAATCTTTTATATTGATCATATTGGCCGATACATAGTGTTCATTCCCGACATGTACCAGCTGTGGCGGATATAGCGGCTTTTCTGGCAGGATGATCGGCTCGCGATATGGATTGCGCCGTTCTGGGTCTGGAACAGGTATGGAAGACAACAGTGACTTTGTATAAGGGTGTATCGGGTTGCGATACAGCTCTTCTTTTGGAGCTAATTCTATTAGATGTCCCAGATACATAACCGCTACACGGTCACTCATGTAATGAACAACGCTTAAGTCATGCGATATAAATAGACATGTTAGATTCATCTCGGCTTGCAGGTCTTTTAAGAGATTCAATACTTGAGCTTGAACAGAAACATCGAGTGCGGAAACGGGTTCATCTGCTATTACAAATTTCGGTTCTAGAATCAGCGCACGCGCGATCCCAATTCTTTGGCGCTGACCACCGGAAAACTCGTGAATCTTTCTTTGATAAGAGTTCCGAGGCAGTCCAACCTTCTCAAGCATACTAAGTGCTTTATCCATCCGCTCTTTTTTTGTCCCTATTTTTTGAATATATAGCGGTTCTTCAAGAATTTCTCCAACAGTTAAACGTGGACTTAAAGATTCATACGGATTTTGAAATATCATTTGAATTTCTCTTCTGTAGGGTCTGAGCTTTCCGTCATTTAGCTTCGTTATTTCTTTACCATCAAACCAGATCTGTCCGTGTTCTGGCTTATATAAACGCATGATGGTACGTCCGAGCGTTGTTTTTCCTGATCCTGATTCACCAACAACGCCAAGCGTTTCTCCACGATGGATGTTGAGTGAGACACCATCGACTGCTTTATGAACGCCATTGCTGTCTGAAAAGTATTTTGATAGATTCTGAGCTCTTACAAGTAGATTATCCAATCGCAACCACCTTCCTTTCATCATCATAGAACCGGACATAATGCATCGGTTCTACTTCAACTAATGAAGAGGGTGCATCAAAAGAACTGCTTTCATAGGTATACGTTGCAGGGGCGAATTTTTTTCCGTCATAGCTCGTATCTTCAAATGTATAATCTTGAATACTTTTCAATCGTTCCTGTCCGTTCTCGGGATTAGGGATGCTGCCGATCAAAGCTTTTGTATAAGGGTGTACGGGATTTTTAAAGATCGTATATACATCTGCCGATTCTACTATATGACCGCCTAACATCACATAAACCCAGTCGGCATATTCCGCAACTACACCAAAATCGTGGGTGATCAGCAGAACAGAGGCATCTAAATCTGTTTTATAAAGATCGATTAAATCGAGTACCTGTCTCTGAATGGTAACATCCAGGGCAGTAGTCGGTTCGTCAGCGATAAGGAGTTTGGGTTTGCATGAAATAGCCATCGCGATCAAGATACGCTGTTTCATCCCGCCAGAAAGCTGATCAGGGTATTGGTTATAAATATATGCTGGATTTTTAAAGCCGACCTGTTCCAGCAATTGAAGTGCCTCCGTTTTAAGTTCTTCTTTTGGAACTAACTTATGATATTTAAGCCCTTCTGTAATCTGTACCCCAACTTTCATGCCAGGATTTAGCGACGCTATGGCGTCCTGAAATATCATGGAGATCTCGTTGCCTCTGATCTCTCGCATCTCTTTTTCGGGCTTCTTGAGAAGTTCTTTTCCATTAAAGGTGATAGAGCCTCTCTCTACCTGGCCGTTTGAAGGGAGGAGCTGCAATACGGAAAGAGAAGTTATACTTTTTCCTGAACCCGATTCACCGATTAGAGCCACTGTCTGTCCTTTTTCAATTTGAAGGCTTACATCATTAACGGCTGTTGTCTTTTGCTTATTTTTATTAAAAGAAACTCTTAAGTTCTTAATCTGTAATATATGCTGATCCATAATCTTTCACCTCACTTTACGACTTGTGTGTTTCTAGACAGTTCTGGATTCCTTGTATGATTAAATTTAATGCAAAAATTAACAAAGCAAAGAAAGTTAGAGGAGTTAGAATTGCCCAAGGAGCAGCCTTTATTTTTGCGAAATTCATTCCAATAATACCTGCCCATTCGCCTGCTAATGGAATGGCTACTGGCATGGGAGCAAAAATGTCTCCCAAAACGACTATAGCTGAACCACCAATGAAAATGGCAAGAACACCGAGGTGGGCCATAAGGATTAATGTCTGTACGACTTGCTGAGCAAATAATAGTACTAGTTTTGTGGAAAGTTCAGGCAGTACATGTTTGTAGTACACATAAACTTTTTTTGAACCTAAAGCAAATGTATTTGTAATGTAATCTTTGTTTAAAATTGTCTTAATTTCACGTGAGAATGTTGAGATTAATGGCGGTACACCAACACCTATTAAAATGAGGCACTGCAGCACGATCAGTTTAATAGTACTCATAGGCTCCATTGACTGCTTCATTATTAATGAATTCATAAAGATATAAGCTAAAATAGCAGTTGGGAGATAGAGTGTTGCTTGAACGATATCGTTTAAGAAAGAAAAGCTGGATTTAGGATTGATCAGAGTGATACCCACAGAAAACAGAATTCTAAACAAAGCTATACCCAGTGCGATCAGAATGGTATATTTTGCTCCATCGATTACCTGATAAAAAATATGTTTCCCAAACATATCCGAGCCTAACGGAGGAACTTGTGATGGAGAATAGGGAGGAGCATCTATTATTCTTCCATCATCGTCATATAAAAAATCCTGAAGTTTAAGCGCTTCTGTCTTATCAACATCCAGCATGCTGGGCCAATAAAAACTAAAAATCAGTAAGCTTGTAATAAAAAGAAATCCTATTATAGCCTGAGGCTGTTTTAATAGTTTGATAATCATGCGGCTTCCTCCTCTTCTTGTTTATTTACCTTGATGGTATTGGTTTCCGCAATTTCAAATAGAAGAGAAAAAGGGATTGCGATCATGAGTGCGGATACCATAAAGGCCACACCCTTCGTATTCAGTAACACATTCATAATTCCATTCAAATTAAACACGTATTCTACAATAAACAGATTGGAAAGCATAAATACAAAGATCGTTTTGTAATACTGGACAAGACTCGTAAGGATGTTTCTGAAAACGTGTACGATTGTAATGTAAAAACGGCTAAGACCCATCGCTCTGCCAACTGTTACGTAAGGTTTATGCTGTTCATCCTTCATGAGCAGCAAAGCGATCTTAAACAACTGAATCGTAGGCAATATCGAAAGAGTAAGGATCGGCAAGAGATAGATTGGATTGTTATAAACGTTTGAAATATTAGCTACTAGAACTCCCGTAGATTGATAGATGTAAATAACGGTAAACTGAAGGACGACTACAATAAATAGATCGGGCAGTGATTCCAAAAATGTTAATAAGCCATATACAACACGTTGAAGGAATCTTGGCAGAAGTGTTGTAAAAAAAGTAAGAATTAGAGCGGCTGTTAAACCGGTAAACAAAGCAGCAAAGAAAATAGTCATGGAATATTGATACTTTTCAAATACGTCAGGAAAAAGCGGGTATTTAAGGTTTCTAATTGAGTATTCCCAAACGTTTTGTTCAACCTGAGTATTGGTTCCGAATAAAAGAGCTGGCAGTATGCCGATTATTAAGATTCCAAGTATGATAGACCTAAGTCTTTTTAAATAACTCCTCAATGAAAAATTCATAATGCACCTCAATTCTTAAAAGAATGTTTGAAATAATTGTAAACTATTTGACATTTATTTGAAATAACTCCCCCTAAAAAACATCTTTATTTAATTTGACGGATAACTCACCTCAAATTCTTCAAAAAAAAATACTGGATCTGATCCAGTATTTGCAAACCTTATGAAATGAGCTTTATTAACGGCAGCAAGGCTAGCTGTGTCACCACATGCAGCATCATATGCGCGATCATCGCGTATTCCAGTCCTTTCTTCCAAAAGAGATATCCGAAGAAAACAGCGAGTACTCCATTTAAGATGAAAGCACGGGTTATAATTATGGTATTGAGCTCTCCAAATAAAGCCTCTGTAGCTGGGAGGTGTCCCGCTGAAAAAAGAAGGGCTGCCCCTATAATTCCAATCCAGTAAAAAGGGGAAGGGATGGTTCCTCCAAATTTTTTAAATATGAAGGCCAGTAGCCATACAATAAGGGTCATCAGGAAGAGACGCATCAGAACTTCTTCAACAATCCCTCCATACAATACTCCCGCAAGTGTCGCTTTCCACCATACGGCCCCTCCACCATTTCCAAGCTTTGGCATGTGAGGCTGAAATAGAAATAAATCAGTTATAACCAAAAATAGAGATCCAATTGCACCTCCTATAAGAGCGAGTTTTAAAGCAGGGATGTTGATAACAGGTTTCTTTTTTTCAAGAAGCCATGAGTGCAGAAGGGGCAGTGCCAGATCAGTACGTTCTGTAAGTTTTAGACCGATCCAGCTTAATACAAAGCTTAATAATCCGATTTGTAATGAAGCTATGCTAATCATGACTGGCATCGAAAAAGGTAAGGCGTCCATTATTTTTGCATACTCAGCTGCTGGTAGTGCATTTTTTAACGATTCCAGCTGGAAAGGAACTACAAAAGCTCCTGCAAGTAAACCCAATAAACCAAGAAATAGGGCGATTTTTAAGTGTTTCATTTGTTGCATCCTCCATGTCACTATTTAATTTTTAAAATGTCTTCCTTTAACCACTGTATGCCTTCCATAACGAATTCTTTCTTTGGGCATGAATGGGGGGTATGTTCTAAAACCCAATAGATATTGCTTTGTTTTGCTATGAAACTCAAAATCTCTTTAACCGCAAAGTGAACATCATCATTCTCGTGTGAAGGATGAATGGGAATCCATATGTATTTGCCTTCAATGAATTCAATATTATGAAGATGAACAACTTTGATGTACTCCTGCCATTTTTGAATTAACTCCAGCGGGTCCATGGATAACTTTGCAGAAGCCAGCAGATAATCACCAATATCCATGCAAAGCTTCAGCCCATACTTCTTCCAAACGGATACAGGGAACTTATGAAGATATTCGATGCCTCTTGCGGATTTCCACATTCCTAGTTTCGGTTCGCAGACTATTGGCAGATTATACTTTGTCTGAAGAAGTGATAACCTATGTAATCCTTCTTCTATTAATTTTTCAGGATGTTTTGATTCGTCTTGAAAATAGGGAAAATGAACAAGTATGTATGCTGCCCCAGCTTCAGCCATCCGCTTCACTTCATTCTCAAACTGAACCCATGATTCTTCGGGTTCATATTGCACGTATTCGATAAGATCATATTTGCTGTCATTGCGAAAAAGTGGGGAATGAAGGCCAAAGCTTTTGTTAGAATTTCTAATCATGCCTAAAAAAGATTGATAGGCATCTTCATTCTCGAATTCTCCTATTTCGATATGACTCGTTTCATCTATAAAAAGGTCGTGTAACAGTGAGATATCAGACATGATCGTACTTCCGGATATCGCTATTTTGTGTGGCATGTAAATCTCCTTTCAGTATTTAAGCGTGAAAAAAGACAGGATCGGCATCCCGTCTTTTTAAAATCCTCCACCTCCACCGCCAGAATGGTGATTTTGCTGTGAAGAATTCCAGGCAGTAGCATTGTTGATCTTGTTCTGATCACTTACATGTTCCTCAAGTTCATATTTTGCATTGTACCTCTTATACCTCTGTTTCGTTCTCCAATGCACGATTGCAAAAAGCAAGAGGACCGCAGCGAGCGGCGATAAAATAAAAACCCAAAACATTTGAAAACACCTCCTAATATAGTGGTGCATTAATTAATCTATGAATGCAGTCTTTAGATATGCTTGTAAAAAAGCAGATCATCGACAAAGCGCCCGTTTAAATAAAATTCTCCGATCAGTCTTCCTTGTTCCTGATAGCCGCATTTTTTGTAGAAGCGGATGGCTTTCTCGTTCGTTGATAAAACGCGTAAAGACAGTTTTGTTTTGCCGTTGTCACGCGCCAGCTCCTCAACTGCCCGCATAAGTTCAAAGCCGATGTTCTGTCCATGATAATCAGGGTGAACAGCCATCGCTAGATCTGCTACATGCAGGTTGGAAGGGACTGGAATCACATCTTTGTAAAAAATGTAGCCGCAAACCTTCCCATTGCATCGGGCGACAATTTGACTGCCGGCAGGAAACTGTTTGCCATAATCCTCAGGTGAATCCCAACGGATGTCTGGTGCTGGTGTTGTTTCTATGTTCCAAACGAGATGATCAATTTCAACAAGCCCGGGATAATCTGCCGGGGTTGATAAAGCTATCTCTAACGTAGGTTTCTCCATGTTACACACTCCTCACCTAAGAAATTCCATAAAGAGACAAGGAACTCCTTTATTTTCATAAGAATTGTTTGAGAATTGAAGGGGGTCTGTCCCGGGTCAGACCCGGGACAGACCCCCTTCAATTTAGACACAATTTCAACACATGCCACGCACAAACAGCTTTGCTTTTTAGGACATGTATCACTATAATATAAGAGGAATCCTTAGAAGCAGTCCATGAACGGACTGTTTTTTGCGGTTATACAGTGAAAGATTTACGTTAAAACTTTTAATAGAAGTCAAACAGCGAAGGTGAAAGATATGAAACGTGCTCGACTAATATATAATCCGAGTTCAGGGAGAGAAACGGTAAAGAAACAGCTTCCTTATATACTGGATAGACTTGAAAATGCAGGATATGAAACATCGTGTCATGCGACTACACCTGAAGATGGCTGCGCTACACGTGCGGCACGCCTTGCGGGAGAACGAGGTTTTGACCTTGTTATTGCTGCCGGCGGAGACGGAACAATCTATGAAGTAGTAAATGGACTTGCAGGCCTTGAGAATCGTCCGATGCTTGGTATCATTCCAGCAGGTACAACAAACGATTTTGCACGTGCAGTTGGTGTACCGCGAACGATCGAAGGCGCTTGTGATGTTCTTTGCGGCGGTACTCACATGCCGGTTGATATTGGTAAAGTAAATGATAAATTCTTCATTAATATTGCAGGAGGCGGGCGAATAACTGAACTTACGTATGAAGTGCCGAGCAAGCTCAAAACAATGATCGGCCAGCTTGCCTATTTTCTAAAAGGAATCGAGATGCTTCCATCCATTCGTCCCACATATGTTGAGATTGAATTCGATGATAAGGAAAAGTACGAAGGCGAGATCATGCTGTTTTTAGTAGCCAATACAAACTCTGTCGGAGGGTTTGAAAAACTCGCTCCATCTTCTGAATTCCATGACGGACTATTCGATGTGGTCATCTTAAAGAAAACAAACCTAGCTGAGTTTGTCCGTATCGCATCCCTTGCGATACGCGGAGAACACATTCATGATGATCATGTTATCTACAAAAAAGCGAAGCGTGTTAAAGTAACACCACGCGAAAAGATGCAGATCAACCTCGACGGTGAGTTAGGCGGTATTCTGCCAGGTGAATTCGAGAACCTGCATCATCACTTTGAGTTGTTAGTACCAAAAGAAAGAATCAAACCTTAATATAAGCTAACGAGACTGAACACCTAAGCATAGAGCTATTAGGTGTTCTTTTTTTGATGGGGAAATGAAATGGGGGAGAGATTAAATATGAAGGACAACTCAAATATCCAAAAGTATAAAAGGCTAGCTCCTTTCTACGATAAGTTCATGGGCAACCGTCTTTTTCGAAAGGCACGTCAGCAAGCTTTTTCTGAAATTGAAGTTCGAAAAGGGGGCTCGCTTTTATTAGTTGGAGTAGGTACAGGTGAGGACTTTCTGTTTCTGCCTGCAGACGCATCTATTACAGGCATTGATCTTTCCGAAGATATGTTACGAATTGCTGAGAGTAAAAGGAACAGCAAAGATATTACGCTGTTCCAAATGAATGCTGAAAACATGGAATTCGGAAATCAAAAGTTTGATGTAGTCGTATTAAATTTAATTCTAAGTGTGGTAGAACATCCTGAAAAAGTACTAGAGAAAAGTTTGAACTGTCTAAGACAGGGCGGCACGTTATTGGTGTTCGATAAATTTATAGATTCCAATCAGAAACCAAACGTAATCAGGAGGTTGCTAAACAAAATCACTTCAGCGATCGGAACGGATATTACCCGTGATTTTCACAAGATAAAGAGTGGCTTTCCGATTGAAATTACGAAAGAATACAAGACGATTAATGACCTTTATACCATTATCGTCGCACGAGAAAGCCTATCAAACGATATATCAGTATAGTCCGTTTGCAGTAATACGATTTATCCCCTTTGCATGATTGCCCTTTCCTTTACTATGTTAGAAAATTAAAACAATTCATAAAAAAGGAAGCGGAGGGGTTTGGTTATGAAAAAGTTTTTTACGTTGTGCTTAACAGTCTTGATGGCTGCAGCTTTTTTCCTGCCACAGCAAAATGCGAAGGCGGTTGCTGGTATAGAGGTAGACACTGAGCTGACAAAAGTCCTTGGTGATCTAACATCTAATACACTGGTTGAAGCGGTGGTTACGTATGAATCATTGCCGAGTTCATCAGATGTAGCAGCACTTCAGAATCTTGGTTTGGAAACAAAAACGTTCAGCAAGCTGCCGATGGTTGCTGTTAAAGGAACGAAGCTTGAGATTACATCACTCTTATCAAGCAGCTTAGATGCAGTATCGGTCTACCATAACAAAGATTTGAACTTTTTAATGAAAGACAGCCGTAAATTAATTGGGGCTGAGCGAGTATGGAACGAATTAGGCTACACAGGTAAAGGAACAACCGTTGCTGTAATCGATAGTGGAATCGATGCAACACATCCTGATCTGCCGTTTGGCGAAGAAAAAGTCATTCAAAATGTAAAATTCTTAGCGGGAGATCTGTTCTCGAATGATCCGCTTTACCTTGAAAATGTTCAAAACACAGATACCTCTTCTGGTCATGGAACTCACGTTGCTGGAACAATTGCAGGGCTTGGAACAGCGAGTGAAGGGCTGTACACAGGTGTTGCCCCAGATGCAAAGCTGGTAGGTCTTAGTACAGGTGAAGGGATCAATATCTTTTGGGCTTTAGAAGCATTTAACTATGCGATTGAAAATCAAGAAGAGTACAGCATCGATGTCATTTCAAACAGCTGGGGAACAACAGGTGATTACTCAGCAAACGACCCGATCAACGTGGCAAGTAAAGAAGCGCATGATGCTGGGATGGTTGTAACGTTCGCTGCGGGTAATGAAGGACCAGATGATAACACGTTAAATCCGTATTCTGCAGCTCCTTGGGTTATTTCAGTTGCTGCGGGAACAAAGGATAAGCAGCTGGCAGACTTCTCATCTCGAGGAGTCGAAGGAGATAACCTGCTTCACCCGGACATTACGGCACCAGGTGTTGATATTGTCTCTACAAAATCAAAAACTGGCGTTGTCATGAACGCACTGGGTTCAGTAACAGATGCAGAATATATTGCACCGGAACACCTTGCAAGCTACACAACTGCAAGCGGTACTAGCATGGCGACCCCGCACATTTCGGGTGTTGCAGCACTAATGCTTGAAGCGAACCCGAACTTAACACCTGATCAAGTTCTTCAATTATTAGAATCAACAGCCGATCCGATGGCAGGCTATAAGCTCCATGAAGTAGGAGCTGGATACGTGAATGCATATGAAGCTGTAAAAGCAGCAAGTAATTAATAAACCTTGAACAGACCTGAACGTTTAGGTCTGTTCTTTTTATATTTTGCCATTTGGTGTCCATAAGCAGTTGTGCTACAATCAGAAAAGCATAATGGACAAAAAGGGACGATGAAAATGACAAAGGCTGATTTGCCTGTTCATAAAAATGAGAGTTACGAAGTGGATATAGTGGATTTAACCCATGAAGGTGCTGGAGTTGCACGTGTTAATGGGTTTACTTTGTTTGTACCGAATACTTTGCCGGGAGAGCGTGCAAAGGTAAAAGTTATTGGTGTTAAAAAAGGATTCGGTTTCGGAAGATTAGAAGAACTTATAAAAGCGAGTCGTGAACGAGTTGAGCCGCCATGCCCGATCTACAAATGGTGCGGAGGCTGCCAGCTGCAGCATCTATCATACGATGGACAGTTAGAATATAAACGCAAGCAGGTAGAAGATGTGCTCACTCGAATCGGAAAACTTGAGGGAGTACCTGTATTGCCAACACTCGGGATGGGAGACGAGCCCTGGCGCTACCGAAATAAGGCACAAGTTCCGGTAGGTGAGCGAGACGGCCGCATCATCACAGGATTCTACCAAAAACGCAGCCACGAAATCGTAGAGATGGACAGCTGCATCATTACAGGTGATACGAACGATGACGCCGTTCAAGCGGTGAAAGAAATCGTTAATAAGTACAACATTACAGCCTATGATGAACAAAAACACAAAGGCATTCTCCGCCATATCATCGCACGATATGGTAAAACTACTGGCGACCTGATGATCGTTTTAGTGACAAACGGCAAAGATCTTCCCCAGCGAAAAAAGATTATCGAAGACATTACAGCGGCACTTCCTGAGATTAAATCAATCGTGCAAAACGTAAACTCTAAGCGTACGAACGTAATTTTTGGAGACGAAACACGAGTGCTATGGGGTGCTGAATATATTCATGATTATATCGGTGACATCAAGTTCGCCATTTCAGCTCGATCTTTTTATCAGATCAACCCAGATCAAACGAAAGTACTTTACGATCAAGCGTTAAAATATGCTGAGCTGAGCGGTGACGAAACGGTAATTGATGCGTATTGCGGAATCGGGACCATCTCACTTTTCCTCGCACAAAAAGCGAAAAAAGTGTACGGAGTAGAAATTGTATCAGAAGCCATTGAAGATGCGAGACGAAACGCAGAATTAAATAACATCACAAATGCAGAGTTCGCAGTAGGTAAGTCGGAAGATGTGATTCCTAAGTGGAAGAAACAAGGCATCACACCAGACGTGATCGTAGTCGATCCGCCGCGTAAAGGCTGTGACGAGGAACTTTTAAAAACAATTATTGAGATGAAGCCTGAACGCGTTGTATATGTAAGCTGTAATCCAGCAACATTGGCACGCGACCTCCGTGTGTTAAAGGATGGCGGATTTAAAACGGTAGAAGTCCAGCCGGTTGATATGTTTCCTCAGACGACACATGTTGAAGCAGTTGCGAAGCTTGTACTCTCATAACTTTAAGGAGCCTTATTCCATGGTGGATCAGGCTTTTTAGTTTATTTTATTCTGTTTAATGATTTTCCATAATTTATAAATGTACAGTGATTGATAATAAGTTACTAAACATGATATAAGTGTAAAAGAATATTTTTTACAGGGATTTTAAAGTTGTATCCATAGTGAGAGGATTTGAGCTTGAAATGATAGATAATTTTTGGCGTGATTTACCGCGTCCATTTTTTGTGCTTGCACCAATGGAAGATGTGACAGATGTAGTTTTTCGTCATGTCGTAAGTGAAGCCGGGCGGCCGGATGTATTCTTCACAGAGTTTACAAACTCAGATAGCTATTGTCATCCAGAAGGCTTGAAAAGTGTCCGCGGCCGTTTGACGTTTACAGAAGATGAACAACCGATAGTGGCACATATCTGGGGCGATAATCCCGAATATTTCCGCCAAATGAGCATTGGTATGAAAGAGATGGGATTTAAAGGCATTGATATAAATATGGGCTGCCCTGTACCAAATGTAGCTTCAAGAGGAAAAGGAAGCGGCCTTATTCTGCGTCCGGATGTTGCGGCAGAACTTATTCAAGCAGCAAAAGCGGGCGGATTGCCTGTCAGCGTGAAAACTCGGCTTGGCTTTAAAGAGATAAATGAGTGGGAGGAGTGGCTCGCGCATATTTTAAAGCAGGATATTGCGAACCTTTCTATTCATTTACGTACCAGAGAGGAAATGAGCTTAGTAGATGCGCATTGGGAGCTTATTCCGGAAATCAAAAAATTGCGTGACCGTATTGCACCCGAAACACTTTTAACAATCAATGGAGACATTCCTGACCGTCAAGTCGGGCTGCAGCTTGCTGAGAAGTACGGTATTGATGGTGTAATGATCGGACGAGGGATTTTTAAAAATCCTTTTGCTTTTGAAAAAGAGCCAAGAGAGCACAGCAGTAAAGAATACCTTGATCTTTTAAGACTGCAGCTTGACCTCCAGGATAAATATGCCGAAGAAGTACCACGTTCAATCACAGGTCTTCATCGCTTTTTTAAGATCTATGTCAAAGGCTTCCCAGGAGCTGCTGAATTACGTAATCAATTGATGAACACGAAATCAACAGATGAAGTGCGTGCATTGCTTGATAACTTAGAATCATGACTTATAAAAGCATATAGAAAAAAATACAGTAAAAAAACAGTATGGAATCCTCTTGGGTTACATACTGTTTTTATTTATTTTTCACTTCGTTACTAGAGGTCGAGTCCTTTAAAAACAACGGAAAATTTATGGAATAAAGGAAGACGGAAGCTCTTGCAGAATAAAATAGGCAATTAGAATATTGTATCGACAAGGAGGAGTTACGTTATGAAATTGCTGCTTACATCTGCAGGCGTTAATAATAAAAGCATACGCGACGCGCTAGTTGATATGCTGGACAAACCGATTGCTGAGTCAAACGCTCTGTGCATCCCTACTGCGATGTACGGACATCCATGGGTCGGACCAGGCGTCAGAACTTGGGAGTTCATCAGCGGGAATTCTAAGAATCCCATGGTCGATCTAGGCTGGAAGTCTGTCGGGGTGCTAGAGCTTACAGCGCTACCAAGCATCGGCGAAGATCGCTGGGTCCCACTGGTCCGTGAGACGGACGTCTTGCTGGTGTCAGGCGGCGACGCTCTCTATCTGTACCACTGGATGAAGGAGTCCGGGCTGGCAGATCTCTTGCCTTCGCTTCGCGCAGTCTATGTGGGGATGAGTGCTGGGAGCATGGTGATGGCACCTAAAATTGGAGAGTTCTTCGTTGGCTGGACGCCGCCAAACGGTGAGGATAAAACGCTTGGGTTTGTCGATTTTGCCATGTTCCCCCATGTGGATCACGAGATGCTGCCGCATAACACGATGGCTGCTGCAGAGAAATGGGCAGCCGGAATGCAGGGGCCGGCGTATGCAATTGATGATCAAACCGCAATCAAAGTGATCGATGGATCGGTCGATGTTGTATCCGAAGGGCATTGGAAACTGTTTACGCAAAGTTAGTTCTAAAGTAATGAAGCTGATAACCCACCCTTACTAAAATTAAAATCAGAATAAAGCTTTAGAAAAAGAAGAAGGAGAAAGCAGGATAGTTACCTGCTAACTCCTTCTTTTTTATGGGTTAAAGGCTAGTGCAAAGTTTTCCATTATTAACTATTGTGCAGATATTCCCTTTGTTTCTACTTGGTAGATTCTACCTACATATTGCCAATAGAATTAGCTATCATTTATATTTTTGTAAAATTAAGATAATTCTTATTGTTCATTCGAAACTTTTTCTTCTCCTCTATAATGAATACTATCCAATTAATAGGAGGTATTACATAGTGAAGAAAAAGCTTTTAGCACCTGTACTTCTGTCGTCGGCGCTGTTGGTAGGTTCAATTCCTGTGAACGTTCTTGCACAGCCAATTGATTCTAGTAAGGTTAGTAGTGTACAAGCTTCTAAAGAGTGGAATGAAAAAGCGAGTGTTCCTTTTTTTGTGAAGGAGCGTTCTGCAGAGAAGTTCTCTTCTAGCAGTTCTTCCGATGCCTTAACCTATTTGAAGAAAAATCAAGGTAAGACGGGGATCATCAATCCTGACAAAAATCTAAAAGTGAAAAGTGTACAGAAAGATGAACTGGGTATGACACATGTTCGATTTACTCAGGCAATCAATGGAATTCCTGTAGAAGGATCTGAAGTTATTACCCATTTTAATAAAAACAATGAAGTAGTAACTGTGAACGGAAGAACAAATCAGACTCTAGCCGTTGAGGAAGTGGATACCACTGCTTCTATCAGCAGGGAAGCAGCGCTTCAATCAGCACTATCATCTGTTAACGCTCCAGAAGAACTGACTTACGACCCAACTGCTGAGCTTGTTGTTTATCCTTTTGAAAAGAATAATCATACTGCCTATAAAGTGAATGTTAACTTTATGGGTGAGGAGCCTGGAAACTGGTTTGTGTATGTGGATGCAAAGTCAGGAAAAGTAATTGATAAATTTAATGGCTTGATGCATGCAGAAGAAAATAAAACGCAAACTGGCTCTGGAAAAGGTGTGCATGGAGAACACAGAAAATTGCATATCACCCGCGTGAAGGAAGAAAATTCTGGCACGAAGTTTGCTTTAGCAGACTACTCTCATGAGAATCTCGAAGGAATCTTCACGTATGATGCTACAGCTGATTGGGATTCCAGCAATGACGCACTATATACAGGGAATTCTGCGTCCTTCATTAGTGACTATGATCGTGCTGCTGTCGATGCTCATTATAATTCTGAGAAAGTTTATGAATATTATTTAAACCAACATGGTCGTAATTCTCTTGATGGAGAAGGAATGGCGATTAATTCTTATGTACACATGGGTGTCGATTATAATAATGCGTTTTGGAATGGGCGTTATATGGCCTATGGAGATGGCGATGGTGAGTTCTTCATTCCATTATCAGCCGGCCTTGACGTTGCAGCCCATGAAATGACTCATGGTGTGATCTCCCATACTGCGAACCTGGCATACCGCAACCAATCTGGAGCACTGAATGAGTCGTTCGCTGACGTTTTTGGTGCACTTGTCGACGACAGTGATTGGGAGATGGGCGAGGACATTATGGCGCCCGCTGCAAAAGCGGATGGAGTAACAAGACTGCGCAGCTTAAGTGATCCAAATAGTGTTGTCGTAAGTAATCCGCAAAGAGCAGCTTACGGCAGCGGAGTCTATCCAGCTCATATGGATGAATTTTATAACATGCCGCTTAATGTCGATAACGGTGGTGTTCATGTTAACTCTTCCATTACAAACCATGCCGCATATTTGATTGGACAAGAACTTGGAAGAGAAAAATTAGGGAAGATCTATTACCGTGCGTTATCTGTTTATTTAACTTCAAATTCCAATTTTAGCGACGCTCGCCAGGCTCTCGTTCAGTCAGCAAGCGACCTTTATGGAGAAGGAAGTGCTGAAGAAACGGCTGTTAACACAGGGTTTGATGCGGTGGGAATTTACTAGAAACGTTCAAAAATGAGAATTCTGAATCACTTATGCACCTCAGGAAAACTTCTTGAGGTGTTTTTAAAATATTCAAATAATTACAACTTTTATAAATAAATTGTAATCTATCAAAATACCCACTATAATACTATTTATTAGAAAGACAGTTGTCTTTTTCAGGTGGAATATATATCATTCATCGTTCCCTTGTAAAAGACTTTATTTTATTGCAGGTTTTTGAGATTAAACAGCTTTACAATTCTAACTTAGATTGGTGATGACATCTATGAAAAGTATACTGAAAAAGTGGAATCAGTTGAGTCTTGTTAAACAGATCATTATTGGATTAATTGTTGGTATTATTCTAGCTGTTACGATTCCGCAAGCAGCGAAACCTGTTGTTATTTTTGGCTCTTTATTTGTAGGTGCTTTAAAAGCTATTGCACCTGTGCTGGTATTATTCTTAGTTATGTCGGCGATCGCCCAACATAAGGCGGGCCACCAAACGAACATGAAATCAATAATTTTTTTATACCTTTTAGGAACATTTTTGGCAGGATTAACAGCCGTTCTTGCAAGTTTTATTTTTCCTGTAGGTTTGACCCTTGGAAAGGGAGCGGAAGGTGTAACGCCTCCTGGTGGTGTTGTCGAGGTCCTCAAAACGTTGCTGATGAACGTAGTTGATAATCCTTTTAATGCTCTTGTTAATGCGAACTATATCGGTATTCTGGCATGGGCAGTACTTTTAGGCCTTGCTTTAAGAAAAGCACAGGATACGACTAAAACAATGATCTCTAATGTTTCAGACGCTCTCTCTAAAATCGTTACTTGGGTGATTAAGTTTGCTCCGTTAGGAATCTTGGGGTTAGTGTTTGAATCTATTACAGCAAATGGTATAGATTCCTTATTAAGTTATGGCAAGTTGTTAGCTTTATTGATCGGCTGCATGGCTTTCGTAGCGCTGGTCGTGAATCCAGCTATCGTGTTCCTAGCGATAAGGCAAAACCCATACCCGCTTGTGTTTAAGTGTTTGAAGGAAAGCGGAATCACAGCTTTCTTTACACGCAGCTCAGCTTCCAATATTCCGGTAAACATGAAATTATGTGAGAAGCTTGGTTTGAATAAGGATAATTATTCCGTATCTATCCCTTTAGGGGCAACGATCAATATGGCAGGTGCAGCAGTTACGATTTCCGTTTTGACACTTGCCGCGGTTCATACACTTGGTATAGAAGTGAATCTTGTTACTGCAATTCTCCTAAGCGTCCTATCAGCAATTAGTGCTTGCGGTGCTTCAGGGGTTGCGGGCGGATCATTATTACTGATCCCACTAGCGTGCAGCTTATTTGGAATTCCAGGTGAGGTGGCTATGCAGGTAGTTGGAGTAGGATTTGTCATTGGTGTGCTGCAAGATTCATTTGAAACGGCACTGAACTCATCTACAGACGTACTTTTCACTGCAGCATCTGAATATACAGAGTGGCGTAAAGAAGGAAAAGAAATAAATATCGAAAAAGCAGCGTAAGTTGTACTGCACAAAATGGCACCCCAATGATTTTAGCGTTGAGGGTGCCTTTTTTGTTTGCATATTCCCATACTTTAAGAGGGATTATCAGGAAGTACATGGAATGACTTAAGTGGTAATTATTTTATACTATAGGAGGTAACTCATGGGAAGATTAGTGCATTTTGAAATTCATGTAGATGATATGGAACGGGCAATGAAGTTTTATGGAGAGGTGTTCGGCTGGTCATTTCAAGATTGGAGTGAGTATGCGGGATTGCCTTACTTTGGGGCTGTTACAGGAGACGATAATACACCAGGGATAAATGGGGCTTTAATGAAGCGGCAAAGTGCACCGCCAGAACCTAATCAAGCGGTAAACGGCTTTACTTGTACAATGGGTGTGGAAAACTACGATCAAACCGAAGCTAAAATCCTTGAGCTTGGCGGCAAGGTCGCAATGCCTAAATATGCACTTCCAGGAATGGCGTGGCAAGGATATTACATAGATACAGAGGGCAATATTTTTGGGATCCATCAACCCGATGAGAATGCAAAATAAAATGATTAAAGAAGGCAACTCCTTTAGCTAAGGGAGTTGCCTTTTCATATTTTTACAATATCAGTCTGAATGGTGACCATTTGATGAATCAGATTCATCAGAAATATCACAAGGAAGGATTGTTAATGGTCTCATCATGTCATGATCTTCGTGCTCTAAACGGTGGCAGTGCCATACATAATCTCCGCAATAAGGCTGGAACTTCATAATGATTCGAACCGTTTGTCCGCCTGCTACGAGAACGGTATCTTTCAAACCGAAATCTGCTGGGAGAGGTTCTACTAGATTTCCATTCTCATCGGAACGGTCAATTACGCGGAAATTGACCAGATGTATATGAATAGGATGAATCCCAGGAGTTTGATTCACTAGCTCCCATATTTCTGTAGAACCAAGCAACGGTGTCTCTGTTACTGGATCCATCCATGTTTTATCATCAAACAATAGCATGAGACGACCAAATTCATCTTGTGAATCCTGTAATGTTAAACGTCTTACTTTTCTTGCACAATTTAATGAAAGAGGCTCAATGTGACTTAGGTGGAGTGGGACCCATGATTGATCAGGAAAAGATAAAGGCTTAGTTACTTGGATTTCCATGATATCTCCGGTTGGATTTCCTAATTCAAACCCATCTTGCAATACAATGTTTTGTCCTCTTAGCTTTGAAAAATCAACAACGATATCAACACGTTCGGCTGGTGAAACATCTAAACTTTCTACCTTGATTGGGCGTTCAAGAAGGCCGCCATCCGTCCCAATTAAATAAAATGGCATAAGGTTGCTGAATTGATACTTATATGTTCTGGTATTAGAAGCGTTCAAGAGGCGAAACCTGTACTTTCGTGGCTCCACTTGTAAATATGGCCAAACTTTTCCGTTAACGGTTATGGTATTCCCTAAAAATGCTGGGACAATAGAAGGGTATGGTATATTCGGTGGCGGATTTTCTGGCTGGACAGGATAGAACAGCGAACCATCTGGATTGAAGGATTTATCTTGAATGACAAGCGGTATTTCGTATTTTCCTTCTGGAAGCGGAAGTGTTCTTTCATGCTTATCTCGAATAAAGTAAAGACCTGCAAGACCTGCATACACGTTTAAGCGGGTAATACCGAGTGCATGGTCATGATACCAAAGGCAAGATGCCCGCTCTGAATTCGGATAATGATAGATTTCTTTCTTAAAGTGAGGGCCAGTTTGCCGAAAGTTTCTCGTAAACCATGCTTCAGGATGACCATCGCTGTCTGGTTCTGATGGGCTTCCATGCAGATGGACAACGGTACGCACTTCTGGGTTATGGTTCGCTCCGTGAATCGTTTTATCAACAGGTAAAAAATGCTTAAGGGGTAAATGGTTTGTCCATCTCACATAGATAGGCTGATTTCTTTCAACATTAAATGTTTGACCAGGTACTAGCCCATTGTAGCCCCATACTTTTGCTGCATGCAGATCTCTATGAAACTTGTGCAGTGTCTCGATCATACGGACCTCATACAGCGGCTTCCCTTTATATTGTTCCTTTGGGCTAATGATAGAAGGAATGGGAAGAGGATCAACAAATTTTTCTAACTCCAAATCGTACAATCTCCTTTTGAAAGTTTCCCCTTCTATAATCAATGGCTATCAAATAGATATTGCTTGTTTGAATGCCCAGTTATAAAACTTTTTTTGATACAAGATGCCCAATTGGACTCTTATTCAAATGGTATAATTTTTTCTAATAAAGTTTGTTTGTTAGATTCAATAATAATCTGGCTAAACTACTATTAGAAAAAGATTTTAAATGGGGGTGTTGGCATTGAGAAGGTTTTTATTCATTCTGGTTTCGATCTTATTTCTCTCTGGATGCTTCAATGATGATAAAAAAACATCCGAAAACAGCGAGAAAGATGCGGTAGAAGTTCTTGCAAGACAAGCTAAGGTGATTACAACAGATTTGGACATACCTTGGAATATTACAAAACAGAATAACACCTTTTATTTAAGCCAGCGCCCAGGCTATATCGTTAAAGTGGATGCCGATAGCGGAACAAAAACGGTTCAGGATATCGAAGTTACAAAAAAGATCCTGCACAGTGGAGAGGGAGGCTTGCTAGGTTTCATTCTTGCACCTGACTTTGATACTTCTCAAGAAGCATTCGCCTACCATACCTATAGAGATAATGGTGGTGTTTTTAACCGCATTATCGTTCTGAAATTGGACGGCAATAGATGGAGGGAAAATGGGATTATAATTGAAGGGATCCCTGGAGGAAGAATCCATAACGGCGGAAGAATTCAAATTGGTCAGGACGGGAAGTTGTACGCTACAGCTGGCGATGCAGGAAATCCGGAAAATGCACAAAACCTTAATACTCTCGCAGGGAAGATTTTACGTATGAATTTAGATGGCACTATCCCGCCGGATAATCCATTTGATAATTCTTATGTTTATTCTTATGGCCATCGAAATCCTCAAGGGTTAGCCTGGGACCAGAACGGAAATCTTTATAGCTCAGAGCATGGACAATCTGCACATGATGAGATTAATTTAATTGAACCTGGAAAAAATTACGGCTGGCCGGTTATTGAAGGTGATGAACAAGAAACGGGTATGGTATCACCGATCTTTCATTCAGGAGATGATACGTGGGCACCATCTGGAATGGCCATTAAAGATAACAAAATCTATGCATCGAATTTACGGGGTGAACAAATTTTAGTGTTCAATCTGGCTGAGAAAACGGTTGATACATTTTTTCAAGGTGCGGGCAGAATGCGAGATGTGCTGATTGAAGGTAACCAATTATATACGATAACGAATAACCGGGACGGAAGAGGCACTCCCCGAGAAGGTGATGATAAATTGTTGAAACTGCCTTTAGTGGAGCAGTGAAGATTCCCATAAATTACACAGAAACAAAAACACCCATACTTCATAAGATATTATGAATTTTTTCAAAGTGGGTGAAAGTGTTGAATTCTTATAAATTTAGACAGGATTGGACCGCTTTATTACAGCTTTTAAATCAAAGTCTATATGCTGAAGAAATGGTTTGTTCCATGAGTACTCAATTATTTGTTATCCCGGCAACAGCAGACTTAAAAGGAAATGCAGAAATGCACAACAGTCTAGTTCCAGCTTCATATCATAGAGTGACAGCAGTAGGGAGTGCAATACGTCTGCAAAACGGTGAAACGCATGAGACAATTATTCGTATTTTGGTATCATGTATAAACAATGGACTGAAAAGAGATCAAGAAGTAACGAAATGGCTGCCTGTAATGAGAGACGATGCCCCTGAAGGATATAAACCGTTCCTTCAAAACATAATCAGCTGGCAGCAGCAAGCAGTACAAAGTTTAACTTCAGCAAAACAGCTTTTAGGGCAGATGGGGTATTAATCTCAATAAATTTAAGTATTTGTCATTTGTGAAGGTCAACATTTTGTGTTGGCTTTTTATTATTTATCTCTTAAGCTTAGATTGTTAAAAGGAGAGGGAGATAGATGATGGATAATTTGAAGAGTATTTTTACAGAAAATGATTTTAAGCTGACAAAGGAAACAAGCAAAGCGATTGAATTTGAAAACATACATACTGGGGATGTCATTTATCTGCTGCCAAACAAGGAGATTAGTATAGTTTTAAATCCTAATACAGTGGAAGAGAATAAAGGTTTACAACATAATAGTCACGGCATTTATAACAGTACTGCACTAAGCTTGTTTCCTAAAAGAGTGAATACAGGACTGACACCTATAACATATGGATATTCATATAAATTTAAGACCGAAAATGAATTAAATCAATTTTTAACCGCTGTTAATCTTATTATTTTTCATAAGTAAACTCTAGTTAATATAGTAACAATTCTCCATACTGCCCATAGGATATGTATAAAGTCCAGTTAGGCAAGGAGCATTATTATGTATAACTATTACAGAGTGGATCCAAGCGTTGTTTCTTTTGCCAAAGGTGATGTTACGGGTGATAAAGTACCTGAAAACGTGTACTTAACGGGCATAAGAACTCCTGATAGTCCTTTCATTCAAAACATTACGCTTGTTGTACAAGACGGAAGAACAGGTGCATATCAATCAGTGACTTTATCTGAAAATGCGGGTTATAATCCCACTTTGTTTTTAGGGGATTTTACCGGGAACGGTGTGGACGATATTTTAATACGGATTGAATCAGGGGGAAGCGGTGCGTTCACATATGATTACGTTTATTCGTTCATTAATAATAACCCGCAGCTGCTATTCGATTTCAATGCATATAACGAGCAGTTTCAATATGATGTTAATTACCAAGACAACTATAAAGTGAAAGTGTTCAGCAAGATTAATAATCTAACGTACTTAATAGATATTTCTTTAAGAGATCCAGAATACTTGAGTGAAATTTATGATGCAAACGGAAAACTAAAAAGCCCTATTGAGGGCTTTGTTAATCCACTAAGCGGTTTATATCCCGTGGATTTTGATTCTAACGGAGTCTATGAGCTGATGGCATATCAGAAAATTGCAGGAAGGTATAATGCAGATGCTCTCGGTTATGTGGTGAACACTCTGGCTTGGAAGGAAAACAGGTTTAACCTTCAAAATCAAAATGTCGCCATTTCTGGTTATTAAAAAAGGATCTAGTCTTACGGGCTAGATCCTTTTTAATTTAGGCTATAGATCGTCCATGATAAAAAAGTGGCAAAGGAACTCCAAAGAAAATAGGGAACCAGCAGCCAGGCAGAGACTTTATTCAATCGGCTAGCAACAATGATTAAAAGAAGAGTAGTCACAGTGATCAAAAATGCATCAATAGTAGCTGCGAATAAATCTTTTTGAGTGAACTGAAAATAACTAAATGCTTGGTTAAAAACATAGTTGATCGCAAAAAGCCCCCAAAATCGGACAGGTTTAAACCCATATTTGTTATAAATGAGAGTGGCAGATAAGGAGATCAACGCGAAAAGAACAGCCCAGATGATACCAATTGTTTGACCTGATGGTGTCCATGAAGGTTTGTTCAACGCATCATACCAAGAACGGTCGATCGGAAACAGAATGCTTGAGAAATAGAATAATGCGTAAATTATTAAAAATACCGCTATACTGGATTTTTTCATGTTTTACCTCCTGATTAGTAGGGGAGAATACGAAAAGCACGGACTTTCATCTTCTTAGAAGTATACTGTTCCCTTTATAATTCATTCCTAAAACGAAGAATCGTATCTTTTGATTTTGTGAGTACTAGGTATTATTATAATAGTTACTAAAAAAAAGAAAGTAATTAAAGGTGGAGAGAGAACATAATGAATCAAAAGTATGCGCTATTGTTTAAACCGTTTAGTTTTAAAAATGGTATTGAGTTAAAAAACCGATTAATTATGGCCCCAATGACTAATTTTTCATCTAATCCAGATGGGACGGTAACCGAACAAGAGATTCGTTATTATGAGCGTCGTTCGGAAGGTGTTGGTATGGTCATTACAGCTTGTACGAACGTGACAGCGAATGGTAAAGGGTTCCCGGGTGAGTTTGCGGGAGATACAGACGAAATGATTCCTAGTCTTCGGAAATTGGCCTCAGCTATAAAAGCGAAAGGCTCAAAAGCTATTCTCCAAATTTTTCATGGAGGACGGGAGGTTCCCCCTGAGCTTGTTCCGAACGGGGACGTCGTAAGTGCAAGTGATATACCATCCGGAGAAGGTAAACCAGTTCCGCGACCATTAGATGCTCCTGAAGTAGAATCCATTATTCGAGATTTTGGAGAAGCTACAAGACGGGCAATTGAGGCAGGTTACGATGGCGTTGAGATTCACGGAGCGAATGGATATTTAATTCAGCAGTTTTTCTCGCCTCACGCTAATCGCCGTGAAGATCAATGGGGTGGTTCTTTAGAAAAACGTATGGCTTTTCCTCTGGCTGTAGTTGATTCTGTAAAAAAAGCAGTTGCTGAACACGGAGATGATTCATTTCTCGTAGGATATCGTTTTTCACCAGAAGAACCTACGACACCTGGGATTACGATGGCCGATACATTAGCACTTGTGGATGCATTAAGTGCGAAAAAGCTGGATTACCTTCATGTTTCCCTGATGGATTTCTGGTCTGAGCCAAGACGTGGAGTTGAAGATAAACGTCCTCGTATTGAAATCATTAATGAAAGAGTTGGAGATCTCGTACCAGTTATTGGTGTTGGTTCTATCTATACAGCCGATGATGCACTTGATGCAATTAAAACTGGGGTGCCTCTAATAGCACTTGGTCGAGAGCTTATTATTGATCCAGATTGGGTTAAAAAAATTGAACAAGGAAAAGAATCAGAGATCGTGACTAAGATCGATAAAACGAAACAAGAGGAACTAGTCGTTCCCGATCCTTTATGGAAGGCTATTGTGAGTACACCAGGCTGGTTTCCCGGGGTTGATTAATAAGAGGAGCAGGATGAATATCCTGCTTCTTTTTTTGTTGTTCCTAAGCATTTAAAATTAACAGCAGAAATCAGGGTTTTTTCCGTTTTATTTTATGAAATAATACAGTTAAACTTATTACAAATACATATGGAATAAAGGAATGTTTAATATGCCAAAAATGATAGTGATCGGAGCTGGAATACTCGGAGCATCTACAGCATATCACCTTGCAAAAGCGGGGGCTGATGTTATTTTAGCAGATCGTCAAGATCAAGGGCAGGCAACGGATGCTGCAGCAGGCATCGTGTGTCCATGGCTTTCGCAGCGACGGAACAAAGCTTGGTATCAGCTAGTAAAAGGCGGTGCCCGCTATTATCCAGAATTGATTGCGCAGTTGGAAGCAGACGGCGAAACGGAAACAGGATATAAACGGGTGGGTGCGATAAGTCTACATTCAGACCCGGAAAAGTTGGAGAAGATGGCGGAAAGAGCGATTAAGCGTAGAGAAGACGCTCCTGAGATTGGCGAGGTCACTGTACTTTCGCCTGCTGAAACACAACGTTTATTCCCTCCTATTGCTGAAGAATATGGCTCTGTTTTTGTGAGCGGTGGTGCTCGTGTGAATGGAAGATCACTGCGAAATGCTTTAGTAAGTGCAGCGGTTAAGAACGGAGCTAGTCTATTGAACGGCGACGCATCAATCATTCATGAAAACTACAGAGCCATTGGAATAAAAATAGAGGAGAAAACGGTTCTGGCTGACAAAGTAATTGTTACGGCAGGTGTATGGTCACAAGAATTACTGAAGCCGTTAGGTGTTAACTTTAAAGTAACACCGCAAAAAGCTCAAATCGTTCATCTGGAAATGCCTCAAACTGAGACAAGCTCTTGGCCAGTTGTGATGCCTCCAACTAATCAATATATCCTCACTTTTGAAGGTGGCAGAGTCGTTGTCGGTGCAACACATGAGGATGAAGCTGGGATTGATAACCGTGTAACAGCGGGTGGAGTCCATGAGATTTTAACGAAGTCATTAGCTGTTGCGCCTGGTTTAGCAGACAGTACTATACTTGAAACCCGAGTTGGTTTCCGACCGTTTACTCCTGGATTCTTACCAGTAATTGGCCCTCTGCCTAATTATGAGAACATCCTGCTTGCCAATGGATTAGGAGCATCCGGTTTAACGAGCGGACCGTACCTTGGTGCAGAACTTGCAAAGCTTGCTCTCAATCAGCAAACTGAAATTGACATCAGCAGCTATGATGTAGCGGGAGCAATTGAAAATCTTATATAAAAGTGAAAAGACAACTTTTGGGTTGTCTTTTTTCGTTATAGGGAGGGGTATGCTGTTGCGGAACTTGTCGCGAAATGTCGACTCGTGGTTATTTTCAAAATAACGTGCGATTATGGCGACCTAACGTGGGAAAATTTCAATTAACGTGTGATTATACTCATTTAACGTGCGATTTTCCTCATGCCATACCGGTGTGGGTATTCCACGACAGGTTGATCTATCCTTCAAATCAAGCTAATCTACACTAATGTCTTCTGACTAAAGTAATTCAAATACTCATTTACCTGCATAACATCATAGATTTTCTTTTCTAAGCAGAATTTGATAACTAAATCGGCGGTTTCGCTATCAGAAAGTGAATAGCCCCCTGACTCGAGCAGTTTCTCAAACTCCTCCTCACCAAGTTTAAGGCCGAGCCCAAGGGCAATCACAGTGCTCTTTTTAGGCCGGTAATCAGCTCTCGATCGGATCTTTGAAAAATGCTTTCGATCAATACCTGCACTTTTGTAGACATGACTATCACTGACACCTTTTTCATCAATAAAAAGAAACAGAACTTCCTGAAGAGTTGGCTTTTGATTGTTTTTTATATAATCATCTAACTCAATATGAAGACTTTCTGCCTTCACATCAATGTAGTACATACTTTCTTGCAACTCAAAAATTAAATGGCCATTAATATAAGTTTCTAATTCGTTAAGAATCTTTTGATCCAGCATAAGGCTAGCCTCCAAAATGTCGCTTTACAGGCGACCAAATTATGGATAAGTGCAGCTATTATTATAGCATGACAAACAAATTTGGAGGACGATGAAGATGAATAAGAATTTGACGGAGATCATTTTTTTGCTGGATAGAAGCGGGTCCATGTCCGGATTAGAAAAAGATACAATCGGCGGGTTTAATTCGTTTATTGAGAGGCAGTGCCAGTTGGAGGGAGACACGCTGCTCACCACCGTTCTTTTTGATGATCAATATGAAGTGCTGTGGACCGGCAAAGATGCAAGAAAATTAAGGTTAACATCAAAAGAGTATTATGTTAGAGGGACAACAGCGTTGTTGGATGCAGCAGGTAAAACCATTCTAGATGTTGGTCACCGTTTAGCAAAAACACCAGAGAAGCAAAGACCGGGCAGCGTTATTTTTGTGATCACAACAGATGGCATGGAGAATGCGAGCCGTGAGTTCTCGTATGAAAAAGTAAAAGAGTTGATCAAACATCAGCAAGATAAATACAGATGGGAATTCATTTTCTTGGGAGCCAATATTGACGCTGCAGAGGAAGCCGAGAGCCTAGGGATCAGTAAAGAAAATGCATTCGACTTTGAAGCATCAGAGGTAGGTGTTGAGAAAATGTACAATGTGATGTGTGAGGCAGTAACTTTTAAAAGACAAAGTTAAATTTTTATTAATTTAGACAGGATCTAATTATCCTGTCTCTTTTTATTTTATAAAGTGAAAAAATATTATTGAAACTTCATTTTTTGTGCGTTATAATTCCAATTAACGAAAGCGCTTTCGATAAAGAGGGGATAACAATGGTTACCATCTATGACATAGCAAAGAAAACGGGTTTTTCGACGACTACCGTTTCTAAAGCACTTAACAATTATTCAGATGTTAGTGAAAAGACAAGACAGAAAATTCTTCAGGCTGTAGAAGATATGGGCTATTTACCAAATGCACATGCTCAATCACTTTCAACGAAAAAGTCCTGGACGATCGGTGTTATGTTTGCTGAAGACAATGAAGTCGGAATGAAGCATCCGTTTTTTAGTGCCATAATAGAAAGTTTTAGAAAAAATGCTGAACGTGAAGGGTATGATTTAATTTTCGCTTCACGAAATTTACGTAATCGAGATATCAGCTACTTAGAGCATTTTTCATATCGTGGTGTAGATGGCATAGTCGTTATTTGTTCTGATTCGCAAGATCCGCAAGTACAAGAGATGATAAATAGCACTATTCCGATTGTGGTTATCGATATGAACAATCAAAATTGCAGTCTTGTTTATTCGGATAATATTGAAGGCGGCAAGCTTGCGGTTAACTATTTACATTCACTTGGCCATACGAAAATCGCTCATATTGCGGGTGATCCCTCAACTGATGCTGGGGCAGAGAGAATCAAGGGATATAACAAAGCTATGAATGACTTGAAGCTGCCGATACCTGAGGGTTATCTGATTAATGGCGGATTGTTTTCAATCAATGAAGGTAAAGAAGCCATGGAAAAATTACTATTGTTAGATGATGTACCGACAGCAGTGTTTGTAGCTGGAGACCATATGGCGATCGGAGCGATTGAAGTTATTAAGGAGAAGGGGTTAAGGGTGCCGGAGGATATTTCGATCATTGGATACGATGATATCGAAATGGCTGCTTACATTACACCTAAATTAACTACAATCAAACAAGATACGGATATGATAGGGTTTCAAGCCGCACAGCTCTTAATGAACCAAATCCTTCAAAAGAAAAAGCTGGTCGTCTCTAAAAAGATTCCAGTTGAACTCATTATTCGTGAATCTTGTTCAAAAAAAGAGAATTAAAAAAAGAAAAAATTTTTTTCGGTAATTTCGAAAGCGGTTTCGAAATTTTTTTTACGAAAAACCGAAACCGCTTTCGTAAATATAATCTTATATAAAGGCAGGGGTAAACGCATGAAAAAGATGATTAGTATGTTTTTGTCTTTGGTGTTGATCGTGGGATTATTTGCAGGTTGTTCAAGTGATCAAAAAACATCAGGCAGCTCCAAGAAAAAAGCTGACTTGAAAATTTGGTCATTTACAGATGAACTTAAGAAACCAATCAAAACCTTTGAAGAGAAGAACGGTGTAACAGTAGAGTTAACGATTGTTCCGATCGCAGACTATCCAACAAAGCTAAAGCCTGTTCTTGAAAGCGGAGTTGGTGCACCTGACGTTTTTACAGGTGAAATTGCCTTTTTGAAACAATGGGTCGATGCTGGATACTGGGAAAACTTATCTAAAAAGCCATATAACGCAGATGAGATCTCAGATAAATATGTGCCGTATGTTTATGCCCTAGGTAAAGATAAGGATGGCAATGTACGTGCGCTATCTTGGCAAACAACACCTGGTGGTATTTATTACAAGAGAAGCCTTGCGAAGGAAGTATTAGGAACTGATGATCCAGCTCAAGTTGGAGAAATGATGGGTTCCATGGATAAAGTATTTGAAGTGGCTGAAAAAATGAAAGAAAAAGGCTATAGCATGTTTCCGGATGAAGGTTCCATCCGCTGGTTCGCACAAGGGGACAACCCACAGCCATGGGTAAATGAGAAGAATGAGCTGCAGCTGACAGAAGAAAAGATTGCGTACATGGATTATTCAAAACAACTTAGAGAAAAGGGCTATACAGCATTAGCTCCTGAATGGTCACCATCTTGGTTTGAGGCTATGGATAAGCCGGTCAAGGTGAAGGAGAATGGCAAAGAAAAAGAGACAGAAGTATTTTCATATGTTCTTCCTACTTGGGGACTTCACAGCGTATTGAAAACAAATGTAAAAGACTTAGTTGGTGACTGGGCTGTAACTAGTGGTCCGAGCCCTTATTTCTGGGGTGGAACATGGCTTGGTGTTTATAACAAGTCTGAAAATAAAGAGCTTGCTTATAAATTTGTAAAAATGATGACTCAAGATGATGAATTCTTAACATCTTGGAGCAAAGAAACGGGAGACGTACTTTCATACCTTCCTGTTACAGATGCCATTAAAGATGACTTTAGCGATAAATTCTTGGGCGGACAAAATAACTATCAATTTTTCCTAGACCAATCAAGTAAGATCACTCCAGGAATCGTAACAAAGTACGATCAGCAGCTGGATACACTTTACGGTAACGCGGTTCAGCAATATGTGACAGGCAAGAAATCAAAAGATGCAGCAATTAAAGAATTTTATCAAAAAGCGCAAAATGCTTATCCTGACTTAAAAGTACCGAAGAAGTAAGTATTTTAAATGTGTAAGTGGCAGGGGAAGTGCTCTGCCACTGCACCATTATTGAAAGGGGGAGGGGAGATGAAAAATCTAAACCGTTACGGCTATGTTTTTATTGCCCCATTTTGGATCATCTTCTTGGTGTTTAGTATTTATCCGGTATTATTAACGTTCTATTATAGCTTTACCAATTATTCAGGCAGTGGTGAAGCACAAGTTGTAGGACTTGCAAACTATAAACGCCTGCTGACAGATACGTATTTTGTAGAAGCTTTCTTTAATACTTGGAAAATTTGGGGTGTGAATTTTGCCCTTCAAATAGGACTCGCTTTAATTTTAGCGATGATTTTTTCAGATATGAGAATGAAGTTAAAAGGACTCGCTTTTTTTAGATCGATCTTTTACCTTCCTAATTTAATTACAATCAGTTCGGTCGCTCTGTTGTTCGGTATTTTACTAGATTGGCAGCATGGTTCGTTAAACATGATGCTGATGAAACTCGGTATCATTTCGGATCCGATCAATTGGCTGAATGAACCGACGACGGCTCAGCTTTCCGTATCGCTGATTTTAACGTGGATGTGGTTTGGCCACTCATTTATTGTCGTGATGGCGGGGGTATCTGGGATATCCAAAGACTATTACGAAGCTGCACTGATCGACGGTGCAAATCGCTGGCAGACCTTTTCTAAGATTACGATCCCGCTTTTGAAGCCTATCCTGCTTTATATCATGATTACCTCATTAATCGGAGGTCTTCAATTGTTTGATTTGCCGATGCTTTTAACAGATGGAATCGGATCACCTGACGGTTCGCTTAATACAATGGTGCTCTATTTATACAATCAAGCCTTTAAATATAACAATTATGGATACGCTGCTGCTGTAGCATATGGCTTATTTGTTATCACTCTCATATTCTCTGCTTTTATCTTCAAGGGGATGTATGGGAAAGAACGTAAACAACCAAGGCAGGTGTAAAGCATGATAGGGAAAACAGCGGTAGATAAAAGTTTTTCAAATCCAGTTCAAAATAAAAGTGTAATAGAATCGAAACCAAAACCAAAAAGAAGTATACCGAAACTGATCCTCTACATCGTACTCAGTGTGATGGCTATCGTCTGCTTCATTCCGTTCTTAATGATGCTTGTAAATGCTACCCGTTCCAATGAAGCGATTTTATCCGGGTTTACTTTAATCCCTGGGAGTTCATTGGTGGAAAACTATCAGACGATGATGAGCTACATCAACATATGGGCAGGTTTTAAAAATAGTTTAATCATTTCAGTTCTTGTTACTTTATTGTCGGGTTACTTTTCAGCTTTAACAGCTTACGGATTCGCTTTTTATATGTTCAAGGGTAAAAATGCGATGTTTGTCTTTATGTTAGTGATGATGATGGTTCCTGGACAATTAGGCTTGATCGGATTTTATGAGTTAAGTAAAACACTAGGAATACTTGATACGTATATTCCATTAATCATACCGGCAGCGGCCAGTCCGTTCGTTGTTTTCTTTCTCCGCCAATATATTATAACAACGCTTCATCCCAGTCTGATTGAAGCAGCAAGAATTGATGGGGCAAGTGAATTTAAGATCTTCCATACGATCGCAATTCCTATTATGATGCCAGCGATTGCAACGATGTCCATCTTTACTTTTATTGGGTCATGGAATAACTACATCATGCCTTTAGTGGTTTTATTTTCACCTGAAAAATTCACATTGCCTGTATTGATGGGATTCTTAAAAGGCTCGCAAGTCGCACAGAATCTTGGCTCTATGTATCTGGGGATCGCTATCTCGGTAGTACCAATCATGATCGCATTTCTATTTTTATCTAAATATATCGTTAACAGCATTTCAGCAGGTTCTATAAAAGAATAGAGGAGAGAACATCTATGAAATTTAATGATAACTTTGTTTTTGGAACAGCCACTTCTTCCTATCAGATCGAGGGAGCTAGATTAGAAGAAGGAAGATCTCTTTCTATTTGGGATACGTTCTGTGACGTTCCAGGGAAAGTTTATAAACAGCACAACGGTAGCATCGCCTGTGACCACTATCACCGGTTTGAAGAGGATATCCAAAACATCAAGCAGCTTGGAGTAGAAACGTACCGCTTTTCTGTTTCATGGCCGCGTATTTTCCCGCAAAAGGGTGTGCTTAATCCGGAGGGAATCGCTTTTTATAAAAAATTGACTAAACGTTTGATCGAAGAAGGAATCAAGCCTGCGATCACTCTTTATCACTGGGATCTTCCAGTATGGGCACATGAGGAAGGCGGATGGGTGAACCGTGAATCTGTAGAATGGTTCTTGGATCTGGCGAGAGTTTGCTATGAGGAGCTTGATACTGATGTGGACTCTTGGATCACACATAATGAGCCTTGGTGTGCAGGATTCCTAGGGTATCATCAAGGGTTCCATGCACCTGGTCATACAAATATGGATGAAGCAGTCAGAGCGGTTCACCACATGCTTCTTTCACACGGAAAAGCAGTTGAAATGTTAAAGAACGAATTTCAATCCAAAACGCCAATCGGAATTACGTTAAACCTTACACCAATCTATGCAAAAACAGATTCGGTGAATGATCAGCTTGCTGCTAATAATGCAGACGGATATTCAAACAGATGGTTCTTAGATCCTGTGTTCAAAGGGCAATATCCAGTAGATATGATGAACCTTTTCTCAAAATATGTTCATTCATATGACTTTATCGAACAGGGAGATATGGAGATAATCGCCACTCCATGCGATTTCTTTGGAATCAATTATTACAGCCGTGGACTCGTTGAGTTTTCAGCGGCAAATGATTTCTTGCATAGAGGTGCTTACTCTGATTATGACAAAACAGGCATGGGCTGGGATATTGCGCCAAATGAATTTAAAGATCTGATCAGAAGACTAAGAGCAGAATATACGGACCTGCCAATTTTCATTACGGAAAACGGAGCAGCTTTTGATGACGTTGTTGAAAATGGAAGAGTCCATGATCAGGAACGTGTCGATTATATCGAAAAGCACCTGCAGGCTGTATCTGACCTGAATGATGAAGGGATGAATGTTCAAGGATACTATCTATGGTCCTTAATGGATAATTTTGAGTGGAGCTTTGGGTATGACAAACGCTTCGGCATCATCTACGTTGATTTTGATACTCAGGAAAGAATCTGGAAAGACAGTGCATATCGTTATGCAGAGATTGTAAAGAATCGAGGAAATCAAAAGAGCAACACAGGTACGGATGTTTTAAGTGTATAAGTGAATAAATTTATTAGACAAAGGGTTTTTAATTCTTTGTCTTTTTTTGTGTCAAAAAATATATTTTGCATAATATGGTAATATATAGTACATTACAAGAGTAATGTACTAATGTGGTGTGTCGGAGGTGATGTACGCTTGATTTTAAATTCTGACAGTATGAAACCGATTTATGTTCAAGTCTCAGAATGGCTGGAAACAGAAATTCTTAATGAAAATATTAAATGTGATGAAAAAGTTTATTCTCAATACCAATTAGCAGAGATGTTTAACATCAATCCAGCGACGGCTGCAAAGGGAATTAACATACTAGCTGATGAAAATGTCCTTTATAAAAAGCGGGGATTAGGAATGTTTGTTGCAACGGAAGCAAGAGAAATTATCCTAAGAAAAAGAAAGAATACGAAGCTGAGGTCGATGGTCAAAGAATTAGCGAAAGAAGCTATCCAATTAAATGTCGAAGAAGAAGAACTTTTGGAAATGATTCGAAGCTTGCATCAACAGATGAAAGGAGATCTGAAATGAAGGTAGTAGAATGCAAAGAACTTACAAAGCGGTATGGCAAGGCGAAAGCAATCAATAATTTATCATTTGAGTTAACCGAAAATAAAATAACGGGCCTGATTGGAAGAAACGGAGCGGGCAAGACCACGCTATTAAAAATGATTGCTGGTTATCTTCATCATACATCTGGTGACATCCAAGTATTTTCAGAAAATCCTTTTAATAATCTTAAGGTATCGGCTAACTCCATATTTATCGATAATGGTATGAGTTTTTCCCCCTCACTAACTCTGGAAGAACTGCTTGAAACATCAGGGGAATTTTATCCGAACTGGGATCAAAGACTTGCTAAGCGTTTATTTGACTACTTTTCGTTCAACCCATTGCAAAGCCATGTGAACCTTTCAAAGGGGATGAAAAGTACGTTTAATATGATAATCGGTCTGGCTGCGCGTTGTCCGCTTACCATATTTGATGAGCCGACAAGCGGTATGGATGCTGGAACGAGAAAAGACTTTTACAGAGCATTGTTAAAGGATTACATTGCCCATCCGAGGACTATTATTCTATCAAGCCATCTTCTGAGTGAAGTTGAAGATATTTTAGAAGAAATCCTCTTGATCAAAAATGGAGAAAAGCTGCTTCATATGCCTATTGAGATCCTTAAGGAATATTCGATTGGAATCAGCGGAAAAGCTACTGCAGTTAGTGAATGGACTTCAAACAAGGAGACTATCTTTACACAGAGTATCGGTGTGGATGGTTCATATGTGGTTATTAAGAATGATTGCTCGCTGCGTGATCTTGAGATCGCAAGAGATATAGGATTGGAGGTTTCGTCTGTTTCTGCAGAAGATGTCTGTACGTATTTGACGAGTAAAACAAAGGAGGGGATTGATCATGTCTTTAACTGATGTAACTACTTGGGAAATTACAAAGAAACAATACCGTTATAAATTAAAGTCTTATTTTGGAGTATTTTCTTCTTTAGTAGCTATTCAGTTACTTGCCATATTATTCTCGCTGAATGGAACTGGAATGAGCGGGGGTTCATCAGGTACTTTTTCATACGATGTAAATTATTATACTGGCGATATCATTCAAGTTTTAGTGATGATCTGGGCTTTTATTACTGCCATCATTATAACAACAAAAGCTTATCGTTATGATGACTATTCTTTCGTAACGAACCGCCTCATCAGCCATTACTCAAATATTTTATTTCTTTTTTCAGCCAGTATTCTTGCTGGAATTATGGTGTTTTTTACAGGTCATCTATTTCGTCTAATCACCATACTTCTTAAAAACACCGATTCAATTATGGTCAGTGAATTAACGTTATTAGGCACTCTAAAAGGAATAACCGCTTCAATACTTTACATCTTTCTTTGTGCAAGTATCGGCTATTTTGTCGGAATACTAATCCAGCTTAATCGATTATTCAGCTTTTTATTACCAGTATTGTTTGTGGGAGCATTGTTTGTTGATGGGATGAATAATGATCCGACAGTGTTTCCATCTATCATCTCTTTCTTTGGATCTGAGAACTTTCTGTTTTTGTTCATACTAAAAATAATAATGGCATCAGCGCTGTTCTATATATTAGCGATATCATTTTCTAATCGGATGGAGGTGCGGCCATAATGGTTTTAATTTCACTTTTGCCGATCCTCATCGTTATCCTGCTGGTTGCGGGAATAGGAACGTATGCTTTTAAATCTAATAAAAAGCGACATCGCACTCCTAAAAAAATGAAATGGGTAGTTGGAGTTTATTTTATATTAACTCTAGTTGCCGCAGTACTTTCTTATACCGTTTTTCCGGCTGAAAAAACAGAAAGCAAAGTAATTAGTAAAGAAAAAACGAGTCAACATGATGAAGCTCAAAGCAAGATAATTAATTCTGCAATCAATGGCAAACTCCCAAATCTAAATGGCGTTTTCACTAAAAAAGAGTCTTGGAACTTTCCTTTTAACGGTAAAGATTTAAAAATTTCCAATAAAGATGAACAAGATTATTATGCTAACGTATTTGTCATCAGTAAGCCTAAAGATGATGGCGTGATTGAAGCTGCACATTACATGGGGAAAATTATTATTGATGGAGTAGATTTTACGGAGAGAAAAGGTTCTCCGCACATTAACGTTAATGAGTCCATTCTTAGAATAAAGGCTCCAGAACTTGTTGATGTTAATTTCACCAGATTTAGCGAGGGATTTGCATTTGATCAATTTACGGGAAGGCAAAGTATGTTCTCACGCAGTTATTTTTCTGTTCACGGAAATGAGTTCATTCTGTTGAAGGTTCCAAAAAGTGTGAGAGTCAATGGAGATTTTAATTATGTAAATGCTGAATAGTGTAAGACAGAGAGCTTACCATCTCTCTGTTTTTTGTTTTTGCTCTAAAGTTATATTCTCTACATCAATGGGTACAATACCTATGCAGGTATTTTTGAGACAGCTATCAAAGTAATCATCGCTATAATTTTGAGAGGGGATATTCAGCATGTATTTTAAATCTTTCTTTGATGAACAGCTTGCACATATGTCTTATTTAATCGGCTGCCAGAAGACAGGGGAAGCGATTGTGATTGATCCGGCTAGAAATGTTGAGCCGTATCTTGAGGTTGCTAAAAAAGAAGGCTTCAAGCTTCATGCAGCAGCAGAAACACATATTCATGCGGATTACCTTTCAGGTGCAAGAGAACTGGCACACCTTTATAACACTAAATTATATATGTCAGATGAGGGTGATCAAGATTGGAAATATCAGTACCTCTCAGAGTATGATCATGAATTATTGAAAGAAGGGTCATCATTTTCAATCGGTAACGTTCATTTTGATGTGATTCACACACCAGGCCATACACCAGAGAGCATTTCCTTTATTTTGACAGATAAAGGGGGTGGAGCGAATGAGCCGATGGGAATATTTACAGGAGATTTTCTTTTTGTCGGTGATGTAGGACGCCCTGACTTGCTGGAAAAAGCAGCTGGTGTTGCCGGGACATCAGAAACAGGCGGAAAGCAATTATTTCAGTCTCTCCAAAAGGTTGGAAAACTTCCTGAGTTTCTACAAGTATGGCCAGCTCATGGTGCTGGGAGCTCTTGCGGAAAATCCTTAGGAGCAGTACCTGTTTCTACATTAGGTTATGAAAAGAAGTTTAACTGGGCTTTTCAGATTAAAGAAGAAAAACAATTTCTGGATGAGCTGCTGGCAGGACAGCCAGAGCCGCCTAAATATTTTGCTCAAATGAAGAAATTGAATAAAGTCGGCCCTGAATTATTAAATAAAGAAAAAACACCAAAAGTCTCTCTGCCATTAAACAATGGTGAAATTTTAGTAGATACACGCCCTGCCGCTGAGTTTGAGAAAGGGCATGTAAAAGGTTCTCTGAATTTGCCGTTTAACGGCTCCTTCACGAATTGGGCAGGATGGCTGCTGAATTATGAAACTGATATTGTTTTAATTGTTAAAGAAGAGGATGACTTGTTACATGTAAAAAAATCTCTTCAATCAATCGGTCTCGATCAGGTTACGGGGTATGTGTTGCCTGAAGATATAGGCAGAGAATTCGAAGAAGGATATGAATCCATTCCCGCTGAAAAAGCAAAACAATTATTAGATAAAGAAGATTTCTATTTAATCGATGTACGTAATCAAAATGAGTGGGATAACGGCCATATTCCTGGTGCTCATCATCACATGCTTGGGAACCTGGAAGGTCAACTCGATGAAATACCAAAGGATAAAAAAATCATCACACATTGTCAGGCAGGAGCACGTTCTGCAATCGGAACAAGCTTGCTGCAAGCAAAAGGATTCAAAGAAGTTCTTAACTTAGAGGGCGGTTTTTCCGCTTGGGAAAAAGAAGGACTGCCGGTTAAAAAGGATTAAATCAAGTCCCTGTTGCAGCAGGGGCTATTCTTTATCCCGTGTAATTTTTTCCTTTTAGGGGAACATAAAAAATCATAGGAGGGATAACGATGAGAGAAAAAGAAGAAAAAATAAATCAAGAAACTTCTGATGGATTGAACCAGCTTGTTGAGATTATTAATGCTAAAGGCGATACAGGAGAATTGAAAGAAATCATCAATAAGTATGATGATAAAAAAGAACATTCTCCTTTATGCAACGATGACTTTTTTTACACAGACTTAAGAGCCATTGCAGAAGACGGGGCAAAAGAAGATTAAAAAAGACAGAGCGCAGCTGCGACTCTGTCTTTTTCTTTAACTCTTTTTCTGAAGGATTACTGCTTAGATTATTTTCATTATCATCATTGTCTAGTTGATTGGAGCGGAAGATGCGAGACTCCTGCGGGACGAGTGGGACAGGTGAGACTCCTAAAGGCGCAAAGCGCCAGGAGGCTCACCGCCCGCCCCGCGGAAAGCGAGTATCTGGAGCGGAAATCAACCCCTTCCAAGAACATCAATGTTAAACCAAAATCACCCACAAGATCATCGTGAAGACAATCGTTACAATCCCTTGAAGTAATGTAGCCATCGTTTGTGCTTTATAGGCATCTGTTACTTTCATTCCTGTGAACTCTGTCACTACCCAGTAGAAGCTGTCATTCACATGGCTCACTGTCATTGCTCCTGCTCCAATTGCCATAACGACCAGCGCGAGTGGAACAGCCCCTTCAATACCGAGGCCAGGGAGCATCGGCGCGATGAGTGAAGAAGTAATAACGAGTGCCGCAGTCGAAGATCCTTGGGCAGTTTTTAGCGCAGCTGCAATCAAGAACGGAATAAGCAGGAATAATGCTCCGCTGAAAATATCACCTAAGGACCAGCTTTGAATGATGTCTGCAATGCCTGTATTTTTAATAACTCCTCCAAATGCTCCGCCAGCTCCAGTGATTAACAGGATAGGAGCGGCATCTAACAACGCTTCTCCAACCCATTTTGTCATCGTTTCTTCGTTGTATTTCGGAAGCAAGAAGAAGGCTGCAATCACACCTGCCAGTAAAGCCACAAGCGGACTCCCTAAGAAAAGAAAGAAGTTTGCAATATCTCCTTTTGCACCTTGATACGTCACAATAGATCCGATGCCAATTAAAACAATCGGAAGCACGATCGGTAAAAAGGATAAAAACGTTGAAGGCATTTTTCCAAATGAAGAGACGATTTCATCATAATTCAATTCTTCACCGTCATCTTGAACCTCAATTTTATCTGCGACTTTTACAGCCCATAAATACCCAGCGATGGTAGCGGGAATGGCAACGATCAGCCCGATTATAATAATCGTTCCTAAGAATCCATTTGCGCCGATATTACCAGCAGCTGCAATGGGACCAGGGGTTGGAGGTACGAGCGTGTGTGTGGCATATAAACCTGTAGCAAGTGCGACAGACATCGAAGCAACAGCTACTTTTGCCCGTTTTGCGAGGGCTTTTCTTAAAGAAGACAAAATGACGAAGCCTGAATCACAGAAAACAGGAATAGAAACGATATAGCCGATCATACTCATAGCGAGCTGAGGGCGTTTCGGTCCGACAACTCGAAGAACCACCTCTGCCATACGAAGAGCGGCACCGGATTTCTCAAGAATGGTACCGATGATCGTTCCAAAAACGATCACGAGGCCGATTCCCCCCATAAGGCCGCCAAATCCAGTGTTAACGTTTTCAACAATCTTCATTAAAGGCATGCCTGAAGCGATTCCCACAAAGAAGGTTCCTAGAATCAAAGATAGGAATGGATGAAGCTTAAATTTCGTGGTAGCAATTACAACTAGCAGTACACCGATCAATAAAATGAGAAATAACATGATGTGCCCTCCAATTCTTTTTTTTGTTAGGATCCTGGTGTCAGGAGACAATCTTTAAACTTTCTACAAGTGTAGTACAAAGTTCAGCAATGTCAATTCATCTTTATCAGTCGTTTTAATAAACCTTATTTAGGTTACATATGTTTCCATTATGGTTAAACTATTCTAAACTAGACTGAGAGATAGGAGGGTGAAGGATGGACAGTGTAATTCTTTGGTCATATTTCATCGTTATTCTGCTGCTTAATTATGCAGCTGTAAAAGCCAATCAAAGCGAGAGAATAAAATTGTTTTATTCAGGTCTCATCTTAATGATATTGGCTCCTATAATGGCTTTTATTACAGGTGCCCTATTGCTCCAATTGGTCGCTGATATTGGAGAAGGTGCGGGATACGGCGGGTTCTTCTTTGGATTTGTAACATTTGTGAATGGATTTGTGATGATTGCAGCTAGTTTTTTCATAAGCCTTAAGAAATACTTTAAGAGTAACAAGCAAAAGGAATTATAGGAAAAGCCCTAGAGTATATGCAGAGGAACACAAATAAATGCCTTTAGTTAGTGTGAAAAGATTTTGTTATTATAGGATTAAACGTATTATCAATAGGAGTCTTCCATCATGAAAGAACAGTATTATGATCAGCTACTCAACATTCGTACACACGGTAGTCAAAAGGGATTCCATCCATCAATGCATTATAACCGTTACGAACCTACTCCTTATGAAGCTCTGGAAACACTGTTTGAACACTATGTATTAAAGAGCAGTGAGCGCGTAGTAGATTTTGGCTGCGGAAAAGGAAGGTTGAACTTTTTCGTCCACCATATGTTTGGAGCATCCGCTATAGGTATTGAAATGGATGAAACCTTTTATGAAGAGGCACTCGAGAACAAAAAGAATTATATAAAGAAATATAGAGAAGGAATGGAAAGCATTCATTTTCAACGCTGCTTAGCAGAAGAATACAAAATCGATACTAGAGATAATCGATTTTATTTTTTTAATCCATTCTCTCTTCAAATCTTCATGAGAACAACCAACAATATCTTACGTTCTGTAGAGAAAAAACCAAGAGAAATCGAATTGATTCTATTTTATGCTCCAGAGGAATATATCTATTTTCTTGAAAATCAAACAGCATTTGAGTTGAAAGAAGAAATCGTATTGCCTGCTTTATACGAGAAAAATCCATATGAAAAGTTTTTGATCTATCAATTGGTATGTGGAAAGGAGTAGGTTGGATGAGCCATGATAACCCAATATTAGAGGCTTTCAAGGAATCTGAATATCAAATTCCCGGCCATGGTAAACGTAATGCTTCAGTTTTGAAAAAGGCTATGGATGCAGTAGATGAACACCTTGAAAGTGATGTTTACGGAAGTGGCAAGGTCATTGAAGTCTTTCAGGAAAAAATAGCGAAATTTTTAGGGAAAGAATCATCTGTCTTTTTCCCGAGCGGTACAATGGCGCAGCAGATCGCATTAAGAATCTGGTGTGATCAAAAGAGTTTAAAAAAGGTAGCTTATCATCCCCTATCCCATCTGGAGATTCATGAAGAAGATGGTTTGAAAAAATTGCACGGAATAGAGCCTGTTCTTCTAGCAGAAAAGGAAAGAGTAATAACTCTTGAGGATGTTGTAAACATGAAAGAGGAGATCTCCTGTTTGCTGCTGGAACTGCCTCAGCGTGAAATTGGCGGTCAGCTTCCGGAATATGAGGAACTTGTGGCCATCTCTGACTATTGCCGTGTTAAAGGGATCAAACTTCATTTGGATGGAGCAAGATTGTTTGAAATTCTACCTTTCTACCAAAAGTCTGCAGCAGAAGTTTGTTCTCTTTTTGATAGTGTTTATGTTTCTTTCTATAAAGGAATCGGAGGTATAGCAGGAGCTATTCTTGCGGGTCCTAAAGATTTTACGGAAGAATCCAAGGTATGGAAAAGACGCCATGGAGGCGATCTGATCTCTCTTTATCCATATGTGATCAGTGCAGATTATTACTTTGATGAGAGAGTAAATGAAATGGGAAAGTACTATGAAGAAGCGATAGTGCTCGCAGCGTTATATAATCAGTGCTATTGTGTTAAGACCGTTCCGTTAGAACCAGTTTCAAATATGTTTCATGTTCATATTGCACTACCAAAAAATAAGCTTGAACCTATCCTCTTAGAACTGTATAGCGAAACAGGTATCGGTTTAACGGGGTCGTTAAGAGAAGTTAGTGAATCTGAATGTTATTTTGAAGTTAACATAGGCGACCAATATACTAAAATACCTACTGAAAGGCTAAAGAAAGTTTTCTTCACCTTAGATACGAGGTTGAGAGAAAGCAGAATTTAAGTATAACTAAATCCAAATTAGAATAATATAGTCTGTAAAAAAGTTCTTGACTCGTTCACTAGTTCAAGGGCTTTTTTGCTGTTTTAGCGGTTTTTACAATTCTTTATTCTTCTGTAACGGAGAGTTTATTTTCATTTAATAGAATCTAATTGTTATACAAGAAAAGTATTAAAGGAGTGGGTTATGTTGGGTTTTGAGAAATGGTTAAAAGAGTTTAATCTTGAAAAAATGAATCGCAGGAACTTCCTTAAGACAACAGGTAAATCTGCTGCGGCAACTGCAATCGGACTATCTATTCCTGCAATTAATAAAACTGAAGAGATTGAAGCTGTTCCAGTTTTTACTGGTAATCCATTTACCTTAGGTGTTGCTTCTGGTGATCCTCTTCCTGACAGCGTAGTGCTCTGGACAAGGCTCGCTCCTAATCCTCTTGCAGAGGATGGGAAAGGCGGAATGGAAAACAAGTATGTTTCGGTTCAGTGGGAAATATCCTTCGATGAAGCGTTCAATAAAATTGTTCTTTCTGGAAAGGAGATTGCAGCGCCTGAGCTTGGACATTCCGTTCATGCAGAAGTGTATGGGTTAAAACCAGGAAAAGAGTACTATTATCGGTTCAAGGCAGGCAGCGAAATCAGTCCAGTGGGAAGAACAAAAACAGCACCTGCGCGTGATGCAGATATTAAGAGTATAACGTTTGGCATTGCATCGTGTCAGGCATGGGCGGGTGGCCGTTTTGCTGCTTATCATAATATGGTCGAAGAAGACCTTGATTTTGTCTTCCATTTAGGAGATTACATATATGAAAAAGGAGATACAGAAACACTTACCGATTATCGCCTGCTCCATGCACAATATAAAACTTCTCAGGATTTACAGGCTGCACATGCAAAGTTCCCATTTATCGTTACATTTGATGACCACGAAGTAGACAATGATTGGTCTGATGATATTTCTGACCCAAATTATCCGGAAGGTGAGCGTGAACGCTTCCTTGCTGTTCGCGCAGCAGCTTTTCAAGCATATTATGAACATATGCCGCTAAGGCGAAGATCTAAGCCGAACGGTCCAGACATGCTTCTTTACCGTAAATTTACGTTTGGCAGCTTAATAGAATTTAGTATTTTAGATACTAGACAATACAGAGATAATCAAGTAGGAAGTGGCTTTCCTGGCGGACCTCTTGATCCTGAAGCGTCGAATCCTAACCGAACGCTTGTTGGATCTGAACAAGCAGAGTGGCTCTTGAAAAATCTTCGGGATTCACGTTCTAGATGGAACGTAATCGCTCAGCAGACCATGATGGCACAGTACGATTATGACCCAGGTGAAGGAATTAGCGTTAATCACGACCAATGGGATGGCTATTCCGCAGATCGAGACCGTCTATTTTCTTTTATTAAAAAATATGAGCCTTCTAATCCGGTCGTTCTGAGCGGTGACTGGCACTCAAGCTGGGTAAACGATCTGAAGGAAGATTTTAACGACTCAAGCTCTAAAACCTTGGCAACAGAATTTGTCGGAACGTCAATAAGTTCAGGATGTGGATGGAAAAATCAAATAGAAGCAGCACTTTCCGTTAATCAGCATGTAAAATTCTTTGATGGAGATTATCGGGGGTATGTGAAGTGCCATGTCACACATAAATCATGGGAATCGGATTATCGAGTTGTGTCTTCTCCAAGTAATCCAGACGCTGTTGCAGTAACGCTTGCTTCTTTTACAGTGAAAAATGGAAAAGCAGGAGCAGTCAGAAATGGTGGTGTAGACATTACTCGTATGGCAGCTGACACCATGATGGCAGGTCAGCCAAGCCCTGTTAAAGTAACATTAAGTAATGGTACAGTAAAGGAAGTAGAAGTGACCGTTAAAATTCCCGTTCCAACAGGATGGAAGAGCGAGAGCGTCACAAGAGTACTTGGACCATCTGACGAGGCTGTATTTGAAGTAATGGTAACATCTCCGGCAGAAATGCCTGCAGCAGAAAGGCTTCGCGTAGAAGTAGATGCTGGAGAAACGGCCGTATATGGTCCGCCGAGAGACATTCAAGTGGTATCAGCGTTATCAGGTGAAAATGTTCAGCTTGCATTAGACGGCGGAAGTAGTTCGACGCCAATTTTTCCAACATACGAGAGATTGGTTCCTGAAGATACATGGGATGCATCAATCGGGTACGGATGGGTTGGTACGGCACCATTTGCTCGGGATAGAGGTAATGCTGATGCATTACAACGTGATTTAATCGCATCACGAGAAGAGCTTACTATTTTTAGAGTTAACGTACCTGCTGGAATCCACAAAATCTACTTCCTGACTGGTGATTCCGTTTATGGATCTGCAAACACCATCATACGATCAGACAACAAACTATTAGCCGAGGCTGGCTATGCTTTGGATCCTGGTCAATTTAAATGGCTCAGGTTTGAACTGGATGGAGGAAGTACTGGAAAGCAAATTGATCTTGAAATTTCTAGCGAATTAGGTGATGGTGCATGGCGCCTGGTAGCGTTTGTAATGAAATAAAGAGATTTAATAAAATGCAAAAAAACTTAAGCTGAAACATGCTTGAGTTTTTTGGTAGATTGCTCTTTTTTTGTTGAAAAGTACCGAGTTCAAAAAAAGGGATTAATGTATATAATTATTTCGAATACATTCCCTGTAGTTGTCATCGATCTAACAGCATCTTATAATAAAGCAAGAAGTTCATAATTTCATAGATTCATCCGGTAATCATGGTGTCTGTTACAGACTTAATAGGGAATCTGGTGAAAATCCAGAGCTGTACCCGCAACTGTAAGTGATGACGAAATAAGCAAAACCACTGTCTAAGGACGGGAAGGGCTTAGAGTAGAGTAAAGCACAAGTCAGGAGACCTGCCATGTTTATAGTGTTGATCTTCTTCGGGAGTTGGGAAGATAGGACGAGGGTATTTTAATAGATGGTTTCTATTGAGTATTCAAGCCTGCCCATCCTTTGTGATGGGTATTTATTTTGTCGTTCCAATTCCCGCCACTAAAACAAGAGCATGAAAGCTCGGGGAAAGAGGAATGGTATGGTACAGCAATTATCATCGAATGTCTCAAGAACGATTCAAACGAAACTTGTTTTGCCTCCGGATACCAATCATATGGGAACGATCTTCGGAGGAACGGTGTTATCGTATATCGATGAAATCGCCGCGATCTCTGCAATGAAACATAGCGGAAAAGTTGTCGTTACAGCTTCTATTGATAATGTTAATTTTTTATCTTCTGCAAAAGTTGGGGATATTTTAATCCTTGAAGGTGTTGTTATTTCAACGGGCAGGACCTCGATGGAAGTATACGTGAAAGTCGAGTCCCAAAACTTAGAGACGGGAAACAGAACCTTAAACACGACATCTATTCTTACGATGGTAGCGATTGATAAGGATGGGAAACCGGCTCCTGTACCTAGTGTTATTCCAGAAACTGAAGAGGAAATATCGTTTTATGAAAATGCCCCGCTAAGAAAAGAACGGCGCATGTTATATAAAAACGTGAATCAATAGCCATTCACGGATAAAGAAGGTAAGATAGTTAGAGATGAAAGGAGTGAGAATCTCAGTGAAAATCAAGAATATGCTTTACGTGTCTCTGGGATTCTTATTTCTTGGATTAGGAATCGTAGGTATCATTTTGCCGCTTATCCCAACAACACCTTTACTTCTTCTAGCATCGTACTTTTTTGTTAAAGGGTCTAAAAAGTTTGAACGATGGTTCAAGGGAACATCGATATACAAAAATCATTTAGAAGAATTCATAAAAGAAAAATCGATGACGAGAAAGAAGAAAATCACGATTAATCTGTTTGCCGATGCCATGATAGGTGTGGCTTTTATAATGGCCGATAGTACGATAGTGAGAGTAGTGCTGCTGCTAGTTGTTGTGTACAAATACTATTATTTTATAACCAAGATTAAAACGGTATAAAAAAAACCTGAGTGCGATAATTTTGTACTCAGGTTTTCTTACGTTTATTGAATAATTGCTGAACTGCCTGCTAATGATTCAGGTGCTTTTCCTAGAGCAAGCTGACTAAGTCGGGAGTAACCAGTGTGTTTATATTCTAAGAATACTTTTCTTAACTCCTCAATATCCTTGTCGCTAGTTAATTTTTGCATTTCTTTTTTATACAAACGAATAACAGAACCAATAACAAATTGAGGTTTGGCGTTTCCTGGATCCTCATTCATGATTAGACAACCCATGTATTGATATTTCAGCTGAATAGCACGAGTAAGGTTAATAACATCGATTAGCTTTTCAAAAAGTTCAGGATGGGATAGCTCTAATTTATTGAGTGCAGCTTGCGCCGATTTTAGTTCGTTTTGACTGCATAGTGTGATCATGCGAATACCTCCTCTTTCTCTTTTATATCCCAAGGTTTCTCCAGAGAGATGACAGCTGCTAGTTCTTTACTTTTCAAACGTCTTAGCTTTCGTACTTCTGCTCTTTCTTTAGCTGTTTCATATAAGAATTTCTCTTCTTCTGTCTCAGGGATCACTTGCGGAACATCAGCGGGTTTTTTGTCTTCTCCTAAAGCGACGAACGTTAAGAAGGCTGTTGCTGCTATTCTTCGATCGCCTGTTATCATGTCTTCAGCAATCACTTTGCAAAAGATCTCCATAGAGCTTTTCCCAGTATATGAAACAAACGATTCTATACAGACAGAGTCGGTTTGGTGGATGGGATGTAAAAAGTCGATTGAATCGGTTGAAGCTGTTACACATTCTTTTACTCGAGCGTGTCTGCGTGCAGATAAGGTGGCATTGTTATCCAGCTTTCTCATCAATACCCCACCGAACAACGTATTATAATTATTTAAATCCAGAGACATAACCTGGTCTGTATTAATAATGCGGCTTTCTCGCGCTTTCTTTTTATTCATATGAATCAGTCCTTCCCGTATGGAAATTCCATTTACAAGGCAAGTGTACGCCGGAATTAACATGGAGTAAAATGGTTATTTTTCATCTATAACATAACTTTTATCTATGTAAATGCTTACAATCATGCCATGACTGCATTAAAAAAGATGATTCTCAGTGGAATCATCTTGGATATTTATTAAAGCTGTTCTTTTGCAAAGCGCAGCCATTCCTTTGCTGCAAAAGATAGATATTGATCTTTTCTCCAAATAAGTGCGAGTTCCCACCCGATTGATGGATTCACTAACTGAATTGTTTTCACTTTTGTCGTAAGGTGTCGGCAAATACTTTCAGGCAATAGAGAGACACCGAGTTTGCAGGCGACCATCTCTTCGATAAACGACCATTGTGAGCTTTCCGAGATCACATGAGGATTAAATCCTACATGGTTGCATGAAGTGATAATCCTGTCATGCAAAACAAAATCTTTATTAAACAATATAAATGATTCACTGTTTAGATCAGATAAATTAACCGCTTCATTTTGTGCTAAAGGATGATCTGGATGAATAATCAGCTGCAAATCTTCCTTCATAAAAGAAAAGTACTGAAAAATATCGTTGTTTGTTGGAAGAACAACAACCCCAATATCCAGATGGTGATTCGCTACTTCTTCTTCGATTTTCTTTGAGCCGTCCTCCATCAACTCGAACGTTATCGCTGGATACTTCTCATGAAAGCTTCCAACGAGCTTTGGAAAGAGACGGGAGTCAAAAATAGGAGGCAATCCTATACGAACATGCCCTTTTTGCAGCCCCAGCAAATTATCCATCTCAGATTCCAAGTTGTTAAACGCTTTATTAACAAGTTTGGCTTGTTCAAAAATAATTCGGCCAGCATCGGTTAAAACCAGCTTCTTTCTGCTGGAACGGTCAAATAGAACCAATCCTAGTTCATCTTCTAAATTCTTGATCATTTTACTTATCGTTGGCTGAGTGATGAACAGTTCCTCAGCAGCACGTGTAAAACTATTGTATTTGGCAACTTCTATAAAATATTGCAATTGTTTAATATCCATTTCAACACCTGATTCCTTTGAGAAAACTTCTAATAAGTTTAGTATGTAGCTTATCAAAATAATCTTCCAAATACTACATTGTAAACTGCAAAAAAGACAGCCTTTAAGAGGCTGCCTCTACATATTATTAAGCGGCTTCGTACATAGCCACCAATCATAGCACTGAATTTCTCCAGCTTGTGCTTGCTCTGTCCGTTTTTTCGCTTCTTGAACGGTGTTAGCAGGGGGAACGATGAGCCGGTCGCCAATCAGGTCGTTCTTCGGCCAGTTTGCAGGAGTCGCTGCTTTATTTCTGTCTGCAGTCTGCAAGGCTTTAACTGCCCTTAAGATCTCATGGGTGTTCCGTCCGATAGAATCCGGATACGTTAAGATGAGCCGGATCTTACCGGTAGGATCCACGATATAAACGCTTCGAACCGTTCTTGTTCCCATGGTAGGATGGATCATTCCGAGTCTAGTAGCTATTTTCCCAAGGCTATCAGCAATAATGGGGAACGTGATCTCTACTTTAAGGTTTTGTTTGATCCATTCAATCCATTTTATATGGGCGAAAACCTGTTCAACCGATAACCCGATCAAGTACGTGTTCAGTTTATTGAATTCGGGCATCATTTTTTGAAAAGCAACAAATTCCGTTGTACAGACTGGTGTAAAATCACCGGGATGACTAAATAATACAAACCAATGACCTTGATAGCTTGTTGGCAGGACAAGCTCCCCAAGGGTGGTATGAACTGTCATCTCCGGAAATTGATCTCCAATGAATGGCTTTGTATATTCCGGTGCTTGCTCCATACCTTTCCTCCTCTATTACATTCTGGGTTGGTTTCCCATCATCTTGCTCTTTTTTAATAATTGAGATTCGCCGGTTTTCTCCCATTTTTCAACAAGTTCAATCGCTTCCTCGGGTGTAAAACCTTGCCCGACCAATACGCCAGAAAGAATAAATTCTTGGAATAGATGAGTGAGATTAATGCCTTCCTTTGATTCTTCCAAAGCTCTTTTCACTAATGGATCGATATACATTACCCACTGGTCAGCTGTACTTTGAGTCTGAGTCTGAGTTTGTGTTGGTATTTGCGTTTCAGTCTGTACTTGTGATTCTGTATCTGGACTGCGGGATGATGAGCCAGGCTGGCTGTTAAGCGTAAATAAATAATTGTATTTTGCACTGTGTTTAATTTCATCCGTTATGATGTTGAACAAGATGTCCCGATAATACGTGTTAGGCAGACCTTGCCGAATAACACGGTATTTTTCAACCGCCGCCAATTCACCAAATAATGCTTTTACAAGACCGTCTTTATACGATTTTGGGCGCTGAAACTCCTCACCAGCTACTTGTGGCACCTCTTGCCCGGTAAGGTCTTTATAAATTTTTCTGAACAGCCGGTTATGCCTTTTTTCATCATCACGGATCGAGGCGATGATTAATTTTTCTTCATTTGTTGGTGCAATAGAAATTAAGTATTCATAAAACAACTGATCTTCTCGTTCTCCAGCGACAGCTTCTCTAATTAGCTTCAAAGAAAGCTGGAGTGCTTGCTGCTGTCCGGTCGATTGCTGATCTTGTGGATTCATATAGCTCATATGCGTACCTCCAAAAAAATAAAGTCGCAATAGTCTATGCAGAAGCCTAACTTTTGCGCCTAACTTTTACCGCTGACCTTGTTTTTAAACACCACTTGTCCAACGTGTGAATATGAATAAAATTAAGCTTGTTTAATAATTAAGGAAGTGTTTATATGAATGAACTATATTGGCTAGTCTTGGGTGCAGCAGCGATTCTTTTCGTTGAGGCTGCTGCCTGGATTTATTGGCGTTACTTTGGAAAAGGGTCAATTAAAAGCTACATGAATGAAGATCAAAAACCAGAGGGAGATTTTCGCGTGATCCGCAAAATAAATACACCCACACAAAAGATTGCACTGGTAGACGTAGAAGGTGAAATGTGGATCTACAGCAATGGAGATGTGATGTTCAGCACGACTCGTGATGAGGACGAGTACGCGGATGTTATTGTTCACGTTCCGATGGCTGCAGCAAAAAACGTCAGAAGAGTTTTGATTATTGGCGGCGGAGGCGGAATTACCACTCGTGAGGCATTGCGTTATGAAGGTATTGAAAAAATAACAACGATTGATATTGATGATGTAATGATAGACTTCGGTAAGAAATTAGATCGATTAGTAGAGTTCAATAAGGGATCACTGAATCATTCTAAAGTAGAAACCGTTATTGCGGATGGAAGAACCTTTGTTGAGAATAGTACAGAAACTTGGGATGTCATCATTGTAGATATTCCAGAGCCAACCTCAAAGTGCCCGAGTCTATCTAGGTTATTTACTCTAGAGTTTTACAATCTATTAAAAGACCACTTAAATCCCGGAGGTGCGATTTCAATTGCCTGTTCCACTTCGAGCTGGATGCCCGAATACATGTGGAGCATTGAAACCACTTTGCAAGAAGCTGGATTTTTTACTGTTCCGTTCCACAATTTCTCAACAAAAGATGGAGAGGACTGGGGTTATGTTTTAGCAACAACTCTGCCAGTCGATGCAGAGGATATAAAGTTAAAAGTTACATCTGACTTTTTGACGGAGGAGCGGCTGCAAGATGTTCTGCACCTTCCATACTACTTAGTAAATTGGGATAACGAAGGAAAAGTGCAAACCGATCGAAATACCGTACTTCTGGATATTGTAAAAGAAGCATTCGGTTATTGATAGTGAAGCATCTGCTGAACAAGCAGATGTTTTTGTATTTTTAAGAGTTGAAAAATGCAACTTAGAGATGGCTTTTTGCAGGTTGGTTGAAAGTCCATTTACGGGCTGATTGTGCTGACATATACTGGTGACACAAGCTTAACAGTCCTTAAAACGGAAGGAGGACCGACGAGAGATGAAGTTAACCATTCATGAAAATGATGAGCAAGATGAGCTAGAAATAATCGTAAAGTGTAAAGAGTTAAACGATGAAGTCATTCAAGTACTAACTTCTATAAGGTCTCTGGAAAGAAAAGTGCTGGGAACGCTGGATGGGAAAATCCATTTGCTGGTGCCGAACGATATTTTTTACTTTGAGTCTGTTGATAAAAAGAATTTCGCTTATACGAAGCAAATGGTTTATGAAGTTTCTATGCGGCTTTATCAAATTGAGGAGCTGTTCGGTGACGGAAATTTTTTTAGGGCAACCAAAGCGACAATCTTGAACCTCGACAAAATTAAATCTCTCACTCCTCGACTTGGAGGAAGGGTAGAAGTGACACTTGAGAACGGTGAGAACATGATCGTCTCCCGTCAGTATGTTCCTGGGTTAAAAGAAAAGATAGGCTTTTAAAAAGGAGGAATTGAGATGTGGAATAAAATAATGGAGTATACACTTGTTTTTAAAACGATGGCTGGATTGTTCTTCTCGGCAGGCATTATTATTTATGTAGTGTTCGGATTTATGCTGGGCGCTCGTGAAATTTCGTTTGAGATGGTCGTGCAGATCTTCTTTTTGAGCATCTTTGTAACGTGTCTTCAATATTTATTCTGGAATGATGACAGTAAAGTGAAGTTATCTGCTTTAAGCAAACTGCTGATTCAGTATGTTTTATTAGGTGCGGTACTCTTTGGAATGTCGCAGTTGTTCGATTGGTTCGTGATCGGCACAAAAATGTTCTATAACATGCTGATTTTGTTTCATGTCATCTATTTAGGCGGAATTTTCGGCTTTTCAATCTACTTTAAAGTACTCGGCATGCGATTTAATCAAAAAATGATGCATTATCAGGAGCAAAAGCAGGGGCGATAGAGATCAAATTTGCGTTTATGGGCCTTCAAAGAAATTTATGAGCCTTCAGAAAGATTTATGGGCCTTCAGAAAAATTTATGAGCCTTCAGAAAATGTTAAGAGCCTTCAAAATTTTTTATGATCCTAGATAAGATATAAAAAAGAGGATGACCATCAAAAGTCATCCTCTTTACAATTTATGCGCCTTTACGCACTAGATCTATTTCTTTAGACTTTCTTCCAAACAAGTAATCTTTCACATCGTTTGTAGAGAATTTTGCTTTTTTAACAAATAACGGGTTTAATGCTACAACAGTAGCAAAGTTCGCCATCAGACCCCAGAACCCTTCGTAAATTCCAAGTGATGTTCCAGTCGAATAAACAGTGAACGTTACCGCGAGTCCAACAAGCAGGCCGAGGATTGTGGCTTCTCTCGTTTGATTTCTCCAGAACAGACTTACTACGATAGCCGGGAAAATCTGTACCATACCGGATACACCCAACAATTGAAGGGATACAAGAGCTTGCGGGAATACAAGTCCGAACAATAAAGCTAGTCCGATTACGACAAACACCATACCGCGTGTGATCATCGTTAGCTTTGCGCCTTTTACTTTTGGATTGATCAAATCACGATAAATGTTGTTCGCGAAAAGATTAGATGCACCGATCGCCATGATCGAACATGGGATAAGTGATGCAAGGGCAATGGTCGAATACGCCAACCCTTGTCCGATTCCGCCATATGACGTTTGGATCAATGCTAATAAAGCAAAACGCGGATCCGTACCGTCAGGCAGAACTAAAAATGCAATAAACCCTAAAAAGACTACAAGAATTAAAACAATATTGTAAAGCGGCAGATATAAGGCATTTTTACGGATCGCATCAGCACTTTTTGCTGTGAACACACCAGTCGCAGCGTGAGCCCACATGAATAAAGCAAGAGCTGACACGAATGAAGCGGTGATGAACCACGGGATACCTTTTGGTCCTTCAGTAGGAATCGTCAGAAGCTGAGGTGCTTCAGTTACGATCTTATCGACCATCGGGTTCCAGCCGCCAAAGTGCATGATCGGAAGAGAAACGACCATGAACAGCATGATTGCCCAAACGAGCACATCCTTAATGATTGCTGTGTACGTCGGCCCTTTGATTCCGCTAAAAAACGTATAAAGAGCAACAAGAAAGAAGGATGTGATCACGACCACTTTTACATTGATAAAGCCTGTCCCAGCAACTTGAAGGGTATCTTGAATACCGCTTAGCTGCAGGCAGATGTATGGGATAAGCATAAGTACGCCAACGATAGCGATCAGAGACGAAAGTAGCTTAGAATCAAAGCGCTCACGGGCATAATCAGCCAGCGTCGTGAGTTTATGATGATTGGCAACTTTCCAAAGTTTCGGCAGGAAAAAGTAAGAGATAAAATACGCAAGAACAGAGTATGGAATTGCGAAAAAAGCTAAACTTCCTGCCGTATATGCAGTACTGGTTAATCCGAGAAACGTATAGGCCGTATAGAGATCAGCTCCGACTAAGAACCAGACAAGAAGGCCTCCGAACCGGCGTCCGCCAACAGACCACTCCTCTACAGAACTGCGGGTAGCTTTATCTCTGCCGGCAAGAAACCCAATAAGAACTACGGTTAATATGATGCAGATTGTAATTGAAAGTGCTGTAAGATTTCCCTGCTGCATTTAATCCAAGCCTCCTTGTGATTTCTGAAGTTGATAGATGCCAAAGGTGCAAAAAGGAGTTAAAACAATCCATAAAAACAACCAGAATTGAAGAAACGGCAACCCTAAAACAATGGGGTCAATCCTGTTAACGAACGGCAAGACGACGAGCTGAGCTAAAAATGGTAGAACAATTAATAAGACCAAAATAATTTTTTTCATGATGCTACGCTCCTTCTTAGGTGTTTTTAGAAATATAATGTTCACAATCATAACAGCTTTAAAAGTGCGTAACAAGGGGAATTATATAAATTTTTAAAATATTTACGCTAATTTGAAAATGAAAAGGTTTTCATTTTTTTTATGTAGTATAATCATTCAAAAAAACAAACAAATGAGCGAGGTGTAGTTCATGAACATGGTCGTTGCAACATGCCAGTTTCCTGTTTCGGCTGATATTAAGAAAAATCAACAGTACATAATGAAACAGATGCGGATAGCGAAAGAAAAGGGAGCAGACGTTGCCCATTTTCCTGAAGCTGCACTTTCTGGTTACGCAGGTACTGACATGCCTTCATTAAAGGGATTTGATTGGGAGCTGCTTAAGAATTGTACAGAGGAGATATTGGAGTACGCCCGTGATCTGCGAATTTGGGTTGTTTTAGGAACAACACACCCGTTGACCGGAAATCATAAACCGCACAACAGTTTGTATATCATAAATGCTGCCGGAGAACTTGTAGATCGATACGATAAGATGTTTTGTGCAGGAGACGAGACTGAACAAACCGGCGATCTCGCTCACTATACTTCCGGTAACTATTTTTGCACGTTTGAAATCAATGGTGTGAAGTGCGGAGCACAGATCTGTCATGATTATCGGTACCCTGAACTCTACCGCGTATATAAGAAAAAAGGCGTACAGGTAATGTTTCATTCGTATCATGCGGCGAACATGGGGGCGGATAGATTAGAAGCGATAAAATCTGCTGTAGGAAAAGAAAATTTAAAGTATAACCATGGCATGACGTATCCTGAGATTACCATGCCAGCTACGATGACAAGTTATGCCGCAAACAATTTTATCTGGATCAGCGCAAGCAACAGTTCGGCAAAAGAAAGCTGTTGGCCAGCCTTTTTTGTTAGAGCGGATGGAGTTACGGTGGGAAAACTGCGCCGAAATGTCCCTGGCGTATTAATTACAGAGGTAGATACGGCTGGAGATTTTTACGATTCAACGGTAGCATGGCGTGACCGGTCTATGAATGGCGATTATTATAGCGGGACCCTCGTTGAGGACCTGCGTTCTACGGATAGGAGGAGTTTTTAATTTACCAATCCTCAGGCTGAAAATGTTTGGGCTCACGATTTTCCGTTTCGCTGACGGGGGCAGCATAACCTTTTTGTTTGATGGTGTCAGCGCTCTTAACCCAATAGGTGTAAAACCAGCCTTTTTCGTTCTCGAATTCTACATCTAAATGATAAGGGTTATATTGTCTGCCTACCTTTCTTTTAATCTTCCAGTCCTCACCAGGATAATTTTTCTCTAAATAAGCATGCAACTGTTCTGTTTTAATGGAAACTTGGTAGTTGACCCAGTGGGGACGAATAAGAAAAAAGGCAAATACGATTACAGTGATAAGACTAGCGGCGTACAAACCAATTTTTCTTTTGGTTTTTGGAATAAGCACGGCAATAATAAATAAAGCGCCAAGAAAAATGACGGTAAAAATGATTTCGATCACTGTAATAGGGTGTAATTGCATAACGGGTTGTCTCCAATCCTTATATAGAACTTATTCTTATATTTATTCTACATATAGAGGGAGATTCTTTTATGAAAAGAATACTCGTTTACTAAAAAGACACTTATAACAGTTAATCCAGAAAAAACAGCGTTGAATCCAGAAAAAAGCACTCTCATTCCAAAAGTTTTGGCCTCCAATCCATAAATTTCAGGTCTCAATCCACAAATTTAAAAATGTGTCCTTCTGGAACGGACTAGGCTGCGCTAACTACAAAAAAAGCCGGCCACAATCGGCCAGCTTCCATTCTCTCTACCACAAATATGGCTTCACTACCATAAACCACAGCATGATCATCAGTAAAATGAGGTAGATCCATACTGCTTTTTTTAATTTGTCTGCCAATAAATTCTGATCGCTGTCTTCTTCTTCAAATTTGCGAAGAGTTGGCGAAAATGCACGTGCCAAAAAGAAAAGCGAGCAAAATAAAATAATCAGTGTTACTAAAACCCATGGTGTACTCCATGTCCATGGTCCTAAAATCAATAGAAGAACACCTGATCCAACTAAGACATGCCCGGCGTGTTTGGCAAGCCAGACGATAAAGCGAAATGTGCCAACATGTGCGTTCATTTCAGCACCTTCAGCTGTCCGGAGTTTTTTTATGATCGGAAACAGGATAAAGAAGGGACCGATTGACACAATAACGCTAAGAATATGAATATAAAGTAAACCCCTATACAGCAAATCCATTCCGGTGTAATTTAACCTTTAACTGGACTGAATTCGTGTACCCATACTCTCATGTGAGGAAGCCATGGCATTCCTGGGTGGTATGATAGAATCGCTTCTTTATAAGCCTCCACTGTTTCAAAACCTTCGTCTTGTGCATGCTTGTCTGTTAATTCTCCTAATGACTGAGAGTAAACATTGTCCACCACAAACTTGTGGCCTTGCAATTCCATAATCTCGCCTACATCAGCATATCTGCCGTTGCGGCGAGTAGCAGTCTTCTTGCCCGCGATAACCATTTCAACATCTGATGGCATTGTTACTAGTCTTTCAATCGAACATGTTTTTGGCGGTAAATTGTTGCTTTCATGATTTGTCATATGTAAAAACTCCTTTTCTATTTTCTCCATTTTCTAATGTACCACATTTTCTGGTGAGACTCCTAACGGCGCATAGTACAGAGGAGGCTGACCGCACAGCGCGAAACGCGTGCATCCGGGAATGGAAGCGAACTCCTTTCAAAAGCAGCCAAATAAACGAAAACAGCCTTTTAAATCAGCTAAAACGGTAAGATGTGTCTTTGCTATGTTAGGAATGTACCTTTATAATCAAGAGATGACTCTACCTGAGGGGGGCAAGAAAAGTTTTGATACAAAAAGCAAAGCAAATGCTAGAGTTGCATTACGGTTATTCCTCATTCCGGAATGGACAAGAGCAAGCGATACAATCGGTTTTAGCAGGTGAAGATACGCTTTGTGTCATGCCGACGGGCGGAGGCAAATCGATCTGCTATCAGATTCCTGCACTTGTTTTTGAAGGAACAACGATTGTTATTTCTCCTTTAATTTCATTGATGAAAGATCAGGTTGATACATTATTACAGTTAGGAATTTCCGCAGCCTTCATTAATAGTTCGATAACAGCAGCAGAAACAAGAGATCGGATCGAAAAGGCGAAGCGCGGAGAATATAAACTTTTATATATTGCACCAGAAAGACTCGAATCCTATGACTTTATGGATCACTTAAGACAAATTGATATTCCTTTAGTAGCCGTGGATGAGGCGCATTGTATATCGCAATGGGGCCACGACTTCCGGCCGAGCTACCAGCGAATTCAAAGAATGATAGGGAATCTGCCAAAGCGACCTGTTGTGCTTGCGTTAACGGCAACCGCTACACCAAGAGTCCGCCAGGATATTTGCTGGTCGCTGGATATCGATGAAAACAAAACGGTCTTAACAGGTTTTGAGCGTGAGAATCTTTCTTTTTCAGTGATTAAAGGACAAGACCGGCTATCATTTTTAAAAGATTTTATAAAAAAGAACGAAAAAGAAGCGGGAATCATTTATGCGGCGACACGAAAGACGGTTGATCAGCTGTATGAGCATCTGAAAAAGAGCGGTATTCATGTTTCGCGCTACCACGCCGGGATGAACGACCAAGAGCGAATGGAGCAGCAGGAGCAGTTTTTGCAGGATGAATCTTCGGTAATGGTCGCGACATCTGCGTTTGGTATGGGGATCGATAAATCAAACATTCGATATGTTATTCATTTTCAGCTGCCGAAAAATATGGAAAGCTATTATCAGGAAGCGGGCCGTGCTGGCCGTGATGGACTTCCGAGTGAATGTATCTTGTTATATTCCTCTCAGGACGTTCAAGTGCAGCGGTTCTTGATCGACCAGTCGAGTGAATCTGACCGCATCTCACAGGAACTTGAAAAACTGCAGCTTATGGTGGATTACTGTCATACAGAGAGCTGTCTGCAACAAATGATCGTACGTTATTTTAGTGACGAAGAAATACCTCCATGCGGACGCTGTGGCAATTGTACGGATTCACGAGAAAGCATTGAAGTAACGCGGGAAGCTCAGATCGTGCTGTCATGTATCGTGCGGATGGGGCAGAAAAGATTCGGTAAAACGATTATCGCTCAAGTGCTGACAGGATCTAAAAATAAAAAAGTGATGGAGCTGCGATTTCACAAGCTGCCAACATACGGCATGATGAAAGAAAAAAGCATAAAAGAAGTTACCGACCTTATCGAATTCTTTATCTCTCAAGAACTGATTGCGGTAGAGCATGGCTCCTTCCCGACTCTTTACATAAAAGAAAAAGGAAAAGAAGTTCTGTTAGGTAAAGAAACGGTTATGCGAAAAGAAGCCGTTCAGACAAAGCAGGTGTCTAATGACGATCCATTGTTTGAAGAGCTTCGAATGGTCCGAAAAGCGATCGCAGAAAAAGAAAATGTGCCGCCGTTTGTTATTTTTGCAGATACGGCATTGAAAGATATGTGCGTAAAACTTCCTGAAACAAAAGAAGAGTTTTTAACCGTTACAGGAGTTGGCCAAAATAAACTGGAGAAGTATGGTGAACAGTTTATCGAGGCTATTCTGGAGTTTTTAGTGCAGAATCCTGAGCGCAAAGAAAATGCAGTGAAGGGGTCTGTCCCGGGGACAGACCCCATTAAGAAAAAACCGACACCAAATTCTCACCTTGAAACATACACGTTTTATAAAGAGGAAATGTCTGTTGAAGAAATAGCCGAACATCGGGACCTGGCAGTGAGTACAGTGGAAAGCCACTTGATCCAATGCATGCAGGAAGGGATGGACGTTCATATGGAAGATCTTATTCCAGATGAATATATCTCTGAGATCGAGAACGCCATCCAGCAGGCTGGCGGAGAAAAGTTAAAACCGATAAAAGAATTGCTTCCTGATGAAGTAAGCTATTTTATGATTAAAGTGTTTTTGCTTCAAAATGAGAATGGGAAACGGGTGACATTATGAAAAAGAACGTCCGGTTAAAAGTAAAATCTTCATATGTGAAGGGCTTAAAGGCAGGCTATCCTCTTATTACAGAGGATGCTGTTCAAAATATCAGCAATGTAAAAGAAGAAGGTACAATCATCGAGCTGTTTGACGACAAGAATGTGTTCCTTGGAAAAGGGTACTACGGCAAGCAAAATAAAGGCAGAGGCTGGGTCCTCACTCAAAATTCACAAGAAGTGATCGATCATAGCTTTTTTGAAAAGAAGATAAAGAAAGCGATCAATCATAGAGAAGCACTGTACAACGATTACGTAACGACAGCGTTCCGTGTTTTTAACGGTGAAGGAGACGGAATCGGCGGACTGACAATTGATCATTATAACGGCTATTACGTCCTCACTTGGTATAGTGAAGGAATCTATGCGTTTAAAGATGAAGTGATCGACTCTCTTAAAAACGTTGTTAAAGTAAAAGGGCTGTACGAGAAGAAGCGTTTTGCAGTAAAAGGGAAGTACATCGATGATGATGATTTTGTGGAAGGTGAACAAGCACCTAGTCCTCTAATCGTACGAGAAAATGGCATCCACTTTGCAGTTTATTTAAACGATGGCGCAATGGTCGGCGTTTTCTTAGATCAGCGAGACGTTCGAAAGACGATTCGCGACCGTTATGCAAAAGGAAAAACAGTACTCAATACATTTTCATACACAGGTGCTTTTTCAGTTGCGGCAGCGCTAGGCGGAGCAACGAAAACAACGAGTGTCGACCTGGCAAACAGAAGCCGAAGTAAAACACAGGAGCAGTTCAGTGTGAACGGTCTGGATTACGAAGATCACGACATCATTGTAGAAGATGTGTTTAACTATTTTAAGTATGCGGTTCGAAAAGAGCTTTCGTTTGATCTTGTCATTCTTGACCCGCCAAGCTTTGCCCGTTCAAAAAAGCATACGTTCAGTGCAGGGAAGGATTACCCTGAGCTGCTGGCACAAGCGATTCAGCTTACAGAAGAAAATGGAGTCATTGTGGCATCATCCAACTGCAGTACGTTCGGTATGAGAAAGTTCAAAGAATTTATTGCATCAGCCTTTAAACAAACGGGTGGAACGTATGAAATCTTAGAGGAATTCAAGCTTCCTGCAGATTTCAAGACAAATAAAGAGTTCAAAGAAGGTAACTATCTGAAAGTGGTTTTCATTAAAAAGTTAAGCTAAAAACGCGGAGGGATCTCGATGAATAAATATCGCCGCATTTTAATCATGACCTCAGTAGAAGCAGAACGGGATGCCATATTGCGAGGAATTGGCACGGATTCAAGGATCGACGTAAAGCTGGCAGGCGTCGGTCCTATTTCTGCTGGGATCCAGACGGCAAGAGCTTTGGCAGCTGACGAATATGACCTTGTGATTAACATGGGTATAGCGGGTGGATTTACAGATAAAGCAGAGGTTGGTTCACTCGTAATCGCCAACGAAATTATTTCTGCTGATTTAGGTGCCGAATCGCCAGAAGGTTTTATTACACTGGACGAGCTCGGGTTTGGAGCCTCCACCCGTGTGAAAACGGATAGTGATCTAGTTCAAGTTTTATTGGAATCGATAATAGCAGCAAATATATCTGTTCAAACCGGAAACATTCTGACGTTATCAACAGTAACTGGGACTGCAGAAACAACTTCTAACCTGCAACAGCGTGAACCTGGTGCATTGGCTGAAGCGATGGAAGGATACGGAGTGGCGATGGCAGCAAAAGAGTTTGGTTTGCCAGTTTTAGAGATTCGATCCATCTCTAACCCAATCGGTCCTCGGGATCGTTCTGCTTGGCGGATTAAAGATGCATTAGTTACACTGGAATCAGCCAGTAAAGTTATTGCGGAGGTTTTGTAATGAGTAAAATGAGTATTGCTTTTTCTCCTTGTCCGAATGATACGTTTGTTTTTCACGCATTAGTTCACGGTCTTGTGCCTGGTGCACCTGAATTTGACGTTACATATGCAGATATCGATATAACAAACGGTCTAGCGGCTCGATCAGATGAACTTGATATTTTAAAAATTTCTTATGCCGCACTGCCATGGGTGTTAGATAAATATGCACTTATTCCATGTGGAGGTGCACTAGGACGCGGCTGCGGTCCGCTAGTTCTCGTCAATCAGCCAGGTGATGCAAGTCCTGAGATGCTTTCTGGTAAGAAGGTCGCTGTTCCGAGCGAACGTTCCACTGCTTATATGTTGTTTCGTTTGTGGGCAGCACAAAATGTGCCAGGCGGAGTTGGCGAGATCATCGTGATGCCATTTAATGAGATCATGCCAGCAGTTAAGGATGGACGGATCGACGCCGGTCTCGTTATTCATGAAGCGCGATTCACGTACCAAGACTATGGACTGACGATGCTTGCGGATATGGGGAACTGGTGGGAAGAAGATACAGGGCTTCCTATTCCGTTAGGCGCAATTATCGCCCGCCGTTCACTAGATTTAGAATCTATTACAAAGTGGATAAAAGAATCAGTAGAATATGCGTGGCAGCATCCTGAAGCTTCAAAAGAGTATGTGATGCAGCATGCGAACGAGCTGTCTACAGAAGTAGCGCAGTCCCACATCACTCTCTATGTGAATGACTTTACCGCTGATCTTGGAGATAAAGGATTTGAAGCGATTACTACACTGTTAAATCGCGCCGGGGAAGAGGGTATTGTACCCAAGAAGGACTATGCGAATCTATTAAAATAGCAAGTGGACAGATTACCTTCATTAACCACTTGCCCCAATCGTGCATACCTTATAACAAGCAGAAAAATCTGTTATAAGGAGGCGCAATATGTCTAATACAAACGTGTTAACATTGATTGGTGCTTTACTAGCTGGTTATTTTCTACTTGGATTGCCGTTAGGCGGAACGTTTTTAGCTGCATTCGGTCCAGCGATCAAGATTATCGCTATCTTAACCGTTTTAGTGTTCGCAGCTGTATTGATCTACAAAGGGATATTGGACTTATTAGGTAAACATTAGTGATAGAGAAGAACCCGCTGGCTGCCAGCGGGTTTTCTTACTTATTTATCAATTCTTTTAGCTCATCCGTCATTTTTTCTAAAAGTTCAGGTCGGCCATGAAACTGTGCGGGTGTGTTTTGAAAAAGCTTAATGAACCAACTTTCGCCTTCTTTTACCGCAACGACTGTATGATGTGTATTCAGTTCAGGGGAAAGCTCAGTCTTTCCGATTGGTACCATTCCAGCGATGGCGCGGAGAATTACAGCGTTATCGCTTAAAAAAGAAACACTTTTAACTTTCCCGTGATAAGGCGGTGTAGGAAAGTTTTCGAAGATAGGACTCAGATGTGAATAAATTTCGTCACGGCCGATCGCCTGGCTTCCATCATAGCCGATCATCTCAGCATCTCCGGTAAAATGATCAGCCATACCTCGAGCATTCCGTTCATTCCAGGCATTCAAAAAGCGTTGGTAAAGATCTTGGACCAATTTACCTTCCTTCGTATTCATAGCCAGTCCTCCATATGTATGATTTAACTTGTAATCATCATAACAAAAAAAGTCACCATCCAAAAATGGCGACCTAGATGTATTTTTATTTTTGTCTTGCTACAGCTCTTTTTTCAATCTCCGTATTAAGCGTATGCTGAATCTGATCAAGCTTTTTAAAGTCCATCGCTCCAACATAATATTTTTCTAACTCATCATGCTTTCGTTTCGCTTCGGCTAAAAAGCTGATGGCTTCTTTCATTTTTTCTGAATAACGCCAGCTTATGACCTTTAGTTCAGCTGCATATTTTTCGTCTGTACCTGGCGTGATTGTTTTTGCGTACATATCCACAATGGAATCACCAGACCGCTCAGGAAAATATTCGTGCGGAGCCGTACTGTCAAAGATCGCAAAACCGAGCTCTCTCACAATGACCATATCAAGACTGTTCGGATCAAATCCGCAGTGATAGATCTCAACATCATAACCCGATGCTTCTGCATTCGCTGCAAGCTTTTTTAACATAGTAGACTTGCCAGAACCAGGACGTCCTTTAATAAAGTATCTTTCCTTTAAACACTCAGTTAAATTTGGAACAAAATCTTTAGCTCCGAGTGGAGTGGCTGCTCCTAAGAAACGATGATAGACTTCACCTTGTTTGTTCTGCTTTTTCGAAAAGAACTTGTGCATCAGTTCATCTGTAAGTTCATTCGCCTTGTTGTAGTCCATGTTCTCGATATAAATCTTTTCCCATTCATCATGAACGAGCAGTGCTTCATGGAAGATCGAATAAGCTGTTTGGAAATCAGCAGAAATCTCCTCAGACAGCTGCAGGATTTCATTCTTATTCTTAGCGAGCTTACCTGAATCCCAGGCAACACCTAAGTTTACGTATTCCTCAATGGCACCTGGAGCTTTTGGTTCAATAACATGCGGAGCCGTTCCATCAACAATCCCGACTTTCAATTCTCGAAGAATTACACCATCGATCGAGCCGTTATCTGAACCGCAATGAATGTACTCAACATCATACCCCTCATCGTTCCATTTCTTTCCGATGGCTTTCATCAGAGTAGATTTTCCTGTTCCAGGTCCGCCTTTAAGGATAAAAAGGCGTTCAAGGCCGTTAAGATTTGATTCGAATAAGTTATGAAAACCCCTTGCTGTATTGCCGCCAGCGTAGTAATTTAATATTTTTCCAGCCAATGTTAAAAACACTCCTCTTATCAGTTAGTTGTGTTTCTTACATGCATTCTATGAGAGGAGAAACGAATAGGTGAAAGCCTAAAATAAAGTTTAATAATTAAATTGTTGAAATATGATGAAATAAAAAGAAACTTTACGAAAAAAGAAGTATGTCAAACAAAAGTGGAATAAAACCACCCTAAACAACATAGTATTGATTATTCTGAATATTTAAAATAAATTCAGAATAGGTTAATATGTAGTTAACAAATGAAACACAACCTTTACAAGGAAGGCGTGATTCCAATGACGCAAGTAAGCGAAGCATATTAAATCACATCCAGGTAGAAATCAGCCCGTGAAAACTGGTTTCGAGATGTGTGAATATGCGGGGACGCGCAAATACACATTACGGAAAGAGGATGATTCCAATGACGTATGTGAGCGAAGCATGCTAAGATCATGTTGCAGATGGAAATAGCCGGTGAAAACTATTTTCGCAGCGTGTGGGCATGTGGGAAATTACCAGAGTGAAGGAAAAATATTGATCTAATGCAAGGCAATTGATTGAACGGACAATTAATTGAAGTCTAGTTATGGGATAAATAACTAGCATTGTGTATTAGTAAGAAAGGAAAGAAAGTTTAAGTGAATATTGTGAGTATAAGCTAAAGGCGCTGTTTATGTGATATATACATATTCAGCGTCTTTGTTTTGTATTAACATAGTAGGTAGGCTTAAGTTCGAGATGGAAGATGAGGGATAATTCGATATGGAATCTTTACTTATTTATCAAGATAATACTTCAAATAAATTTTGGAAGATCAGCCAAACAGGAAATTCTTATGTTGTTACCTATGGAAAAGTAGGAACGGTTGGCGCCATAAAAACAAAAACGTTTGAATCTGAAGATGAATGCCGTAAAGAAATAGAGAAACTAATCCGCTCAAAGATGAAGAAAGGGTATATACCTGCAGAATCAACAAATCTAATTTTAAAAGATACTACGATGACAGAATCGCTTTTCTGGGAACTGATCGATAAATGTAAAGAAAAAGCCGATGATGCTGAGGAACAAATGGAATGGCTGATGACACAGCTCTCCAAGCGACCTGTAAAAGATATCATTTCATTTGATTTTATACTAAATAACTATTATTCAAAGTCATACACATCAGATCTATGGGCTGCAGCATACATCATCATGGGGGGCTGTTCTGATGATTGCTTTGATTATTTTAGAGCATTCCTTCTATATCTCGGAAAAGAGCCCTATGAGGCTGCTATAAAGGATCCAGAGACTCTTTTACCATATTTAAAACTAATAGAAGAGCAGGAAGAAATGCCGCAGCTTGAAGAATTATTATTCGTGGCATGTGAAGCATTTGAAGAAAAGACGGGTCAGGATGATGAAGATTATCATGATTTGTACGAAAAGTTAACTAACGATTCATATATTCAGCCAGAGATTGAATTTGACTGGGATGAAGAAGATGAAGAGGGATTTAGAAAAAAGTTTCCGCTCTTATGGGAAGCTTTTGGAGAAAATCCGCTGGAATACTAACTTAATTACATAAAAAATCAAAACTCACCATCTTCTATACAGGGTGAGTTTTTTTATAAGGCTTTTTCACAAGCTTTGTTGTTTTTGAAAGTAGTTGATTTCCGTTCCAGGTTGCTCGCTTTCCGCGGGGCGTGCGGTGAGCCTACTGCTGCTCCGCACCATTAGGAGTCTCACCTGTCACACTCGTCCCGCTGGAGTCTCGCACCTTGCACTCCAATCAACTCATCAATGAAGCGAAGGATTAAAAATCATATTACGTCAATCTTTTGAAAGAGAGCCTTTTATAAAATACGCCTCAAGTCTTAGAACACATTACTTCCTGAAGCCATGGTTATTTTAGGAAGGTTTCGATAAGGTAATACTAGAAACATATTATAAGGAAACTTTTTTATGGAAAAACGAAACTCTGAAACTTGTACAATCGTATGATTAATAAAGAGTTCATGTCAGGAGTCGATTACAATGAACGGATTTTTAGCTTTTTTTATCCGCATGTTTGTTGCTGTTCCATCCTCTGTAGGAGTGTGGCTGGCGAGTATTATTGCGTATGACCAGACGTATCTCATGTCATCTGGAATTGCCGTGGCGGGTGGAGCTGCCGCCTATACAGCAACAGGGCTTCTACAAAAGCAGCGATTCCTTAGCAGCCATCAACTATCAAGACGAGAATATAAATACATCAGAAAAAATTTAGATGAAGCAAAACCGAAGATCAATCGCCTCCAAAAAGCACTGCTTTCTGTTAGAGACCTGCCAACATTAAAGCAAAGAGCAGACTTGGTGCGGGTAGTGCGGAAGATTCATAGCTTAACTCAGAAAGAGCCAAGGCGTTTTTACCAGGCTGAACAATTTTACTTTTCGCATTTGGATTCAGCTGTCGAACTTACGGAGAAATATATGTTTTTAACAGCGCAGCCCAGAAAAACAAAGGAACTTACAAATTCATTAGTAGAAACAAAGCGAACGCTCGATGAGTTAAAAGAATACATCGAAAAGGATTTATTCCAAGTTTTGTCAAATGATATAGAAGACCTTCATTATGAGATCGATGTAGCGAAGTATTCTATCAAATCTTTGAAAGAATCCCAATCTATCAAAAAGGCAGGAGATATAAATGAAAGAAAATAATGCACCCCTGTTTAACAATAATGATGAACCGGCAAATCTAATGGATGACTTGCTGGCTAATCCTTTTGGTGAAGAGAAGGAAGCCAATCTGCAGCCGGGGGAAAATAAACAGATCCGTTTGATTGATGTACTGCCAGAAGAAAACAAAGAAAAGGCTTATCAATTGGCTAAGCAGATCGACCCGACAAACCACCAGACGATGATCACATACGGTGCACCCGCACAAGCGAAGCTTCATTCTTTTTCAAATACGATGCTCGAACATGTGAAAAAGAAAGACACAGGTCAGATCGGTGAAATCATTGGCGACTTGATGAGAAAGCTTCAAGATGTGAATCCTGAGGAATTAAAGTCAAATAAACCAACATTGATCGGACGCATGTTTGGTAAAATCTCCGGTTCTGTTCAAGAAGTGCTTTCCAAGTATCAGAAGACTGGTGCGCAGATCGACCGCATCTCTGTAAAGCTGGACGGAAGCAAGAATGTCCTCATGTCAGATATTGTGATGCTCGAGAAACTGTATGAGAACAATAAGGAATACTTCCAAGCACTGAATGTGTATATCGCAGCAGGTGAGTTGAAGCTTGATGAACTGAATCAAGTGACGATTCCTGAGATGAGAAAAGTAGCGGAACAAACAAATGACCAGATGAAGTTCCAGGAAGTAAACGATATGGTTCAGTTTGCAGATCGCTTGGATAAACGAGTGCATGATCTAAAACTTAGCCGTGAAATCACGATACAAAGTGCACCTCAAATCCGTCTCATTCAAAACACGAATCAAGCACTTGTAGAAAAAATTCAATCGTCCATCATGACGGCTATTCCACTTTGGAAGAACCAAGTGGCGATCGCACTAACACTAATCAGACAACGTAATGCTGTAGAAGCTCAAAAACAGGTTTCCAAAACGACGAATGAACTTTTATTAAAAAATGCAGAGATGCTTAAAACAAATACGATTGAAACAGCGAAAGAAAATGAGCGCGGGTTGATCGATATCGAGACGTTAAAGAAAACGCAAGAAAACTTGCTGTCAACACTTGAAGAAACGCTCCGCATCCAGGAAGAAGGCCGTATGAAACGCCGTCTGGCAGAAGAAGAACTCGCTACGATGGAGATCGGGCTGAGACAAAAGCTGCTTGAAATTAAAGGGGAATAATGAAAGAAGGTACTTGCGTTGTAATGAGACGCAAGTACCTTTTTTGTGCGAAGTAAAATTATTATTCTAGTTCAACTCAAGAAGCTTTTACTTCTACCATATCTGGTGTTGAAGATTTTTTGTTGAAGTTGCTGATAACCATTCCAACACCTGTACCAACAAGAGCTGGAAGAATCCACTGTAATCCCATCGAGGATAGCGGAAGGATATCCTTAACAACTTGGATCGGACCTAATTCAACACCAAAAGCAAGTAATCCATCCATTAATGCAAATACTCCTGTGAAAAGAATTGCACTGCCATACACTTTTTTCGGATTTTTGAAGAAACGGTTAAAAAATGTAAGTGTAATTAATACGATTGTTAATGGATAAGCTGTGACTAAAAACGGAACCGACACTTTTAGGATCTGGTTCAGACCAAGATTAGAGAGTGTGAAACTTACAAGTGTGACCAGCAAGACCACTGTTTTGTAGCTAACTTTGGGAAGTAGTTTTGAGAAATATTGACCACACGCAGATGTTAGTCCAACAACGGTAGTAAAGCAAGCTAATGTAAAAATAAAACCTAGAAAGGCTGTTCCACTTCCTCCTAATAATAGAGTGGAGGCTGCTGAAAGAATATCTGTTCCATTTTCAAAGGAACCGGCTGCTGCCATCTTTCCACCCATTAACCCCAAACTGACATAAACCAGCGCAAGTAATGTACCAGCGATTAAACCGGCTTTTAATGTATAGTTTGTTAATTGCTTTCGATCCCGAACACCTCTTTGCTGAATTGCTGTAAGAATAACAATCCCAAAAGCAAGTGCAGCAAGTGCATCCATTGTGTTATATCCCTCAATGAACCCTGTCGAGAAAGCTCCTGATTGATAGTTAGCAGATGGTGATTGAAGGGGAGAATCCAACTTAACAAATCCTACTGTACATAGCACAACCATCGCTAAAAGTAAGGTTGGCGTGATCCAGCGCCCCATATATTTCTCCATTTTTGATGGATTCAGACTGACTGCATAAACAAGTGCGAAAAAGACAGCCGTGAATAAAAAAAGAATGAGTGCCGCGTTAGTATGAGTACTCAGGAAGGGCTTAACACCCATTTCATAAGCAACATTTGCGTTTCTTGGGATAGCAAGGAACGGCCCGATACTTAAATAGATAACGACCATAAAAACTGTGCTGAACAACGGATGAACACGGTTGCCAATGGTTTGAACCCCTCCTTTTACAAGAGAAACAGCAAATAATACAGCAAAGGGAAGTCCAACTCCTGTAACGATAAATCCTGCCATAGCAAGCCAGTAAGAAGATCCGGCTTCTGCTCCCAAAAACGGAGGGAAGATAAGGTTTCCTGCTCCAAAAAACATTGAAAATAACATAAGTCCAATAAAAACGGTGTCCATCTTTCTCATTAGTAATCTCTCCTTTTATTGTTTTTGAACATAAAAAAACCCGTCCCTAAAACAGGGACGAGTTATAGCTCGCGTTACCACCCTAATTCCGCAGCTTAATGAAAGCTAGCGGCACTCAGTCAACGTACGATTATACGTGTTCCATTGTAACGGCGGACGACCCGTCAAAGCTTACATTATCAGCCTTGCATCTCAGAGATGATTTTCGGATAGGGTCTGAACACCGGCTTTCACCAAGCACCGATTCTCTGAGGAACAGAATCATATCTTACTCTTTCTCATCATTGATTTTAATATTAATAGTAAATTTAGCATCATAAAATAAAGAAGTCAATGATAATTTCAGAATTAATTGAAAAGTATATAAATAAAAAGCTATAAAAGCAATCCCATAATAACGGTGTTATTAAAAACCCCATTAATAAAATTATCTTGCTTCAAAAGTCCTTCCATTTCAAATCCCAACTTCTTATAAAGCTCAATAGCAACTGTATTATTTTCATTTGTAACAAGACTGATCTTTTTGGTCACACCGTTTTGTTTAGCCCATTCTATTAAATCATTCATTAATACCTTTCCCAATCCTAAGCCAGTGTACTTTTTTGAGACGACGATTCCTAGTGTCCCAACATGTCTGGTTCGTTCTTTTTGTGAGGAATTAATGGTTGCGATGCTGATGATCTCTGAATCAATTAATACCAGCAGCATGATGGAATTTGGTTCATTAGAGGTTGCCGTGATGTATTCTTCGTATTCTTGAAGGTTACGCTTAAATTCGTTTGCTCCAAAAGATAGGAAATCTGTTTCACCGCCAACCACGTTGTAAAAGTCGATCATCGATTGGGCATCTTTTTTTGTTGCTTCTTTTATCGTTACTTCTATATCGTTTTTCAAAATAATATTACGCATGTATACTCATTCCTTCAGATCATAATTATTAAGTTAAATATAACCTACCAGTCTATTCATGGTACAACCCTAATATTCATGTTTTTTTGATTAAATTTTTTTACAAAACAGTAATGCAACTCCTATTCCCTCGCATAGAATATGAGGATTTGTTATTTCAATAAAGAATAGGAGAGAAGGAATGAAAACGAAAAAAATAGTCATCGGATTACTCATGTTTTGTTTTATGTTCTTTTTGGTGCAGCCGGCAAAAGCAGCAGCTTCTTCTTTTATCGTGATAAATAAATCCACCAACCAGCTGGCGTATTTCGAGAATAATAAATTATCGAAAGTATTTAAAGTGGCGACAGGCAAGCTGCCATCCTACACACCAGAAGGAAAATTTAAAATTGTAAACAAGATCACAAACAGGCCTTATTATACCGGTAATATACCAGGTGGAGATCCTCGGAATCCTCTAGGAAACAGATGGCTCGGATTAAATGCTAGAGGAACTTGGGGAACAACCTATGCCATTCACGGAAACAATAATGCAAACTCGATTGGGAAATATGTGAGTGCAGGGTGTATCCGTATGTACAACAACGATGTACAGTGGCTTTACGCAAGAATTCCTGTGAACACACCAGTCGTCATCACGACTTCAAGCAAGACATTCCCAGCATTAGCAGCAGCTAATGGTTATAAAATAACAAACGGTTCAACAGTACCTGTATTCTCGATCGTGAACCTGAAAAAGGGCAGCCGTGGAGCTGAAGTCATGGAACTGCAGCGTAGACTCACTAATTTAGGATACAGCACAAAAGGAATCGACGGGATTTTTGGGAACAATACAGACGCTGCCGTACGGAAGTTCCAGAAAGCTAAGAAGCTAAAAGTAGATGGGATTGTCGGACCAGCGACAAAGAAGGCGTTAGGGATGTTTTAATTAAACAAGTGTTTAAAAAAGAGCTCATTTATGGGTTCTTTTTTTGTCCGTTTATAACCATAAATACTAAGAGTATTTTATAATTTAACCTCAGCTTTTATTACTAGACTGAGGTTTTTGCAGGATTCATTATTTATAAAAATTTTTTCGTCTATTAAAACTTTTTCCACATTTCAGGGTCTAATATATAGGTAAGGGGTTAGGAGGCGAGAAGTTGGAGACAGAACAGTTAGTGAAAAAGGCGATTAAAGGCAACGATGATGCTTTTTTGCAGCTCATTCAAATATACAAAGTGGATTTATATAAAACAGCTCTCTCCTTTTTAAGAAATGAGGAGGAAGCGCTTGAAGCCATACAGGAAGTAACATACCGCGCTTATAAAGGAATTCGGAAATTAAAAGAGGCTTCTTATTTCAAAACTTGGCTGATTCGAATCATGATCAACTATTGCAATGATCAGCTTAAAAAGCAAAAGCGAGTCGTTATTAATGAAGAGGTGCTGGAATCCATTGGGGTGACAGAGAATCACTCAGAGATGGAACTTCGGGATGCGATGCTTGGACTGGACGAACGTTCACGTGAAATCCTCACGTTAAAATACTTTCATGACTTGAAGATTAAAGATATCGCTGGAACCATGCAGTGCCCAGAAGGGACAGTTAAGACTTGGCTCAATAAAGCGCTGAAAGCACTACGAGAAAAACTTGAGGAGAGAGGAGGTAATCTAAATGTTTAAAAGAGAAGAGGAACAGTTGAACGAATTTAAGAAAGAATATGACAACATCCCATTATCACTTGATAAATTGGATCAAGCCATTATGACAGGATTTAATAAAGCTAAACTAGAAGAACGGAGATCTAAAAGGAAAAAGAACAGTATTTATAGTTTTATAGCTGCAGCTCTTTTATTCATCGGATTATTCTCATCGATACGAATTTCTCCAGTGTTTGCCAGCTATATTTCAGAGATTCCCGGGATGGAAAAAATCGTTGAACTTATCAGATATGATAAAGGAAGACTGGCTGCAGTAGAAAATAAATATTATCAAGAACTAGGTGTTACTTCTGAAGTGAAAGATGGTCTGAAAGTTACATTGGATGGAACGATTGCAGATGAAATGGGGATTGTTCTGTACTATACGCTCCACTCTGAGGAAAAGCAGAAATCAATGATGATTGACAAGGTCAAATTAAGAGCAAAGGATGGCACTGCTCTTGACGAGGCATCAATTTCTTATGGTGCTCCTCATGAATCAGAGAAGGGTCAACATTCATATAGCGGAGAGATTGAGTATTTCTTTGAAGTTCCGTTAACTACTAAAGAATATATGATTGATATTGAAGTTAGTGGAGAAAAATATTCACTGCCTTTCACTTTAAAAGATTTTAAAAAGAAAAAAGAATATCCTATCAATCAAACGATGGAATTAGAAGGTCAAAAGATAAATGTTGAAAAAGTAATCGTTTATCCTTTAAGAATTGCCGTGTATTTGGAAGCCGATCACAAGAATGAAAAGCAAGTTCTTAATTTTGATGATTTACGAATTGTAGATGAAAAGGGCGAAGTTTGGGGAAAAATTTTGAATGGCGTAACGGGAACAGGAACAAATGGTAAAAAGCAGGAGATCTATCTGCAGAGTAACTACTTTCATGAACCAAAAGAACTCTATCTAGTTTTAAATAGTGCACAAGCGGTCAATAAAGATGAATTGTTTGTAGTCGTCGATCCGCAGCAACAAAAGATTCTAAAACAGCCTGAAGCAAATATGATAAGAGATGTAAAAGTGGTTGGCAATGATCTAGCGTTTACTATGAAAATGAAAGAGTTTCCTTATGGCATGTTTAGTGAGGCCTTTGGAATGTCAGGAGAAAAGATAGAGATAGATTATAATTATATGACAGCTGAAGAAAACGGAGTTTCTATACATGGTCTTTCAACCCGAAAAGAGCCTATCAAACTTAAACTTAGCTTTTATCCGTCCTGGATAAAGGGCAATGAGAAAATAAGAATCAAATAAATGTATGGGTGGTTCTCTTATAGAGAATCGCCCATTTTTGCGAAAAGGAATTAAAGCATCTATAATCTTACTCAACAAGAGGAAGAGGTGAAACTATAATGCGACTGGATCATACAGGCATTGCCGTGAGAAGAATAGATGAGGCGATTGAATTTTACACTAAGGTGTTAGGCGGAAACCTCACGGAACGCTATACGAGTGAGAAGCCTGGGGTCGAAACACATATCGCAGTGATTGAAATGGAAAACCAGGTCATAGAACTGCTGGAGCCAACAAGCAGAACGTCGCCGATCGAACGTTTCATCCGTCAGAACGGGAAAGGGGTTCATCATCTGGCATATGAGGTGGACGATTTGATGAAGACGATTGAAGACTTTGAGAAAAGAGGATACACCTTTTTAAAAGATACGTATCGAATCAATCCTTATGGTCGCAGATTGATCTATATGAATCCCGTTCATTCTCAAGGACAGATTATTGAACTTTGTGATTATCCGGAGAAATTCAATACCGAAAGCTAGCACCAAACAACGCACAGCAAGAAAAGTCTGTGCGTTGTTTTTTAATAATCCTAAGTAATTGCTTCCTCAGTTTCCCTCACAATCATCCATTTCCCATTTGTAAGCTGCCAATTCTCAATCGTAAACAATCTGGCTAAAACCTCTTCGTTTCTAACGATTAATTGTTCGTAGAAGACTACTGCATTTTCGCTATTTCTAAGACGAATAACCCTATTCTCAAACTTCTTATTAGTACCTGAGAAATGCCTAACGGATTGCCTCATTCCGGTAACTGCCTCTTCTCTGCTAAAAATAAGTGGTTTGTCATGTGTACCTTTAAAAAAGGCTACATAATAGTCATCAGTCATTTTTTCTACAGAAGTCGTATTACCAGAAAACATTGCTTCGTTCCAATCATTTATAAACTGATCATGCAATCTAGTAAATTCTTTTAGTAGATTCTTCAATTCAACCACTTCAAAAACCTCACTTTAAAATAAGATTGTTTTAATTTTCGGGATTAAAGTAGGTAATCCTTCTATTTGAAGTTTTCCTAACATATCCCACTTTTCATAAGACTGTCTTTTCTTTACAATAAATTATAAGAATATTCTGTAAAGGGTGAAGGCATGAAGTGGACTGATAATCTTGAGAACTTTCCGTATCCTTTTAAAGGTTCGACCTACCGCTACTCAAATAACTCTATTCCTATGAAACTCCCACTCAGTGTTGAAGTCACCTTAGATTATAAAGAAGAAATGAAATTAAAGCGTAATCTACTAACTCATCACCCAGAACGTTGCTATCAATCTCTTCCACATACTTTTACAGGTCAATGGGAGATTGTTGAGTTGGTTATGGAACATCTCGTTGCGCAGTATCCAGAAAAGTTTTCATTGGAGACGAATGAATCTCAATGGATATTTCACAATAAAATCTTGGGTGAAAAGCATGAATTTACTTTTGGAGTTGAAAAAAGTCTGCCTTGTGAGCCATTAGCTTTCATAAGTCGTCACGTGCAGGAGGATCTTATTTTGATGATGCAGCGCGATGGTGATCTGTATCTGGACGCAGGGCAGCTTTGCTTTCCGGCTAACTGGTCGCTTGCGTTTAACTTAGGTATGAAGTTTAAAAGCATTCATCACCCCATTCCAGGTTTTAAAGAGGAAGGATTGGACGACCGAATCCTGCAATTTCTTATGAGAATTGAAGCAGGAAACCCGTGGGAACGAAAAAACTGGTCGCTGATGGCAGGTGACAGGCTGGATACTTCACTTGAAACGTTTGATCAATGGGGGCTGTTAAGGAAACAGGTGACGAAAGAGAATGCGGGTGAACTTGTTCATATTCGTGTAGAAGTTCAAAAGCTTTTCAGACTGCCTCGGAGTAACGCCATCCTATTTACGATCCACACTCATTTGTTGTCTTTAGAAAAATTAGCTTCTAACCCCGAGTGGCTGAAGCAGTTTTATGAAATTCTTTCTGAACTGCCTCCGCATATAACGGAGTACAAAGGGATTGCGTTATATAAAGAAGGTGTATTGGATTATTTAGAAGCACGGCTGGGAAGCGGAAAAGTTTTATGAGCGGCGAAGCAGTATTTGTTTCTGGTAAAAGAAAGTACGTATTTTGTGGAGATCAGCAAGGTATAAAGATTTTAAGCAGTTTGATAGAGCGAGTAAAAGAAGAAGAGTTGTTACTTGAAATCTTTTTAATTGAAGGTGGAACAGAGTGGTCACAGCTGTCCAAATTCTTAAAAGATCAAAAGATGGGGACTTATCTGTATGTTGTCTTGCCAAACGAGTATATTCAGAAAGCTGAAGAAGTAGCGGAGGCCACAGGATTTTCTGATGAAGAGGCACAATACATCGGTTACGGGGAAAAAGTAACCAGGGTCTATTGCTGCCGGTGTCATGGAATCAAAGAAATGAAAAATGCAGAGGAAGAAACCTTGTGCGAGCACTGTGGACTGGAGTTATCTGTATCTGACCATTACTCGGTTTATCATAACGCCGTATTAGGTTATGTGGCAAAACTTTAGGAGTGGATGCTTTGTATAAAGAAAAAATGATTCCTGTTGTGATTAAAGCTATTAAGGACGAGACTGCATTTGTTAAAAGATTTACTCTTGCTGCTGTTGATGGGAAGCCACTTCCGAAGTTTAGCGGGGGTGCTCATATTTCAACATATATTGAGGATGAAGAATTACTTGTCAGACAATACTCGTTAACGAGCAGTCCTGATCATACGAAACACTATCAAATCGGCGTCCGTTTAAGCGATACTTCTAAGGGCGGTTCCCGTTATTGGCATCAACGTATGAAGGTTGGAGACAAGCTGCATATCAGCTACCCAAAGAATCACTTTCCTCTTAGCTTTAAAGCGAAGCACCATGTCTTTTACGCAGCTGGTATCGGAATTACCCCTTTCTTATCGATGATGAATGAACTTCATTCCAGAAAGGATTCATTCGAACTTCACTATGCTTCTAAAACGGAGGAAGCTTGTGCATTCTATGATTTTCTTCAGGAACATTATCCAAATCAATGCCGTTTCTATTTTTCTAGTGAAAGGAAGCGAATTAGTGCATCTTCCTTAGAAGAACACCCTATCGGAACTCACGTTTATTTTTGTGGTCCTGACTCATTTATATCGGACCTTACTGAGTCAGCGTATCAACTAGGCTATCCACTATCTGCTGTACATATGGAAAGGTTTACTCCGCCACAACCTAAAGATATGCAACCCTTTCATGTTCAATTAAAAGATGGAACTCTTGTTAAAGTTGCGAAGGATCAGACTTTGCTTGAAGCACTCCTGAACAAAGGGATTCAAGCACCATATTCATGCAGGGTCGGCAGGTGCGGTACATGTGAACTCCAGGTTGTAGAAGGCGAAATCGCACACTGTGATTCTTTTTTGAGCGAAGAACAAAAACAAAGTCAATCAAGGATCTTAACGTGTGTCTCACGCGCAAAGTCAGGTGTTTTGGTATTAGATGTTTAGTTGTGAAAGAGTGACATATATTCCATGTAAGGGATATTTAAGCTTGAACGAAATTAACCGTAAACTAAAAAAGGATAAAATGCTAATCCTTTTTAAAAAAGATTAATCAGGTGTATAATTTAAGAGTTCAAACATTGGTCTAAGTCTGTCTGGAGCTATTTCCACAGGCTTTTTTATTTCATACAGCAAGGAGTTTTCAGATTGAAGCACCGAACTTTATTGGTTTATCTTGTCGCTTTTGCCGCTTTCCTTGGTCCTTTTTCACAGACCATTTATGTTCCTCTCATTCCAGAAGTGACAAAAGAACTTCATACCTCTTCGTTTTTAGTTAATTTTTCGATATCCATTTATACGATTTTCTTAGCGCTCATGCAGATGGTTTATGGCCCGTTAACAGATTCTATAGGACGGCGAAAAGTAATGCTCGCGGGTCTCTTTATTTACTTGGTCGCAACGATTGGCTGTTTTCTTTCGGGGTCAATTGAGTCATTGTTAGTTTTTCGTTCTTTGCAAGCGGTTGGTATTGCAGCAGGTTCTGTTGTAGCAGTAACGGTGATAGGTGATCTGTTTGAAGGAAAAGACCGTATTCAGCCGATGGGAACCTTTCAGATGATGGTATCGCTTGGTCCGGTCCTCGGTCCTGTGGCTGGTGGATTCTTAAGCGGTTCATTTGATTTTCATATCATTTTTGTGGCTTTATTATGTGTTGGCTTAATTGTTCTCGGTGGTAACATCGTTTATTTAAAAGAAACGAAGCCTCAAGTAAGTAAGAAACAAAACTTTAAGTTCACGGATTTTATTAATATTCTAAAAAATCGAATTGGATTTTCAGTTATCGGAATCGGTTTTATCCAATATTACGCGCTGTATAACTTTCTGGTATTCTTACCGGGAATTATGAGTGAGCGTTATGGCTTATCTGTTGAACAAAAAGGACTTGTCTTTCTTCCGCTATCACTGGGAATTGTTGCAGGAAGTTTCTTTGGCGGAAAGCTGCGAAACTTTGACGAAAGAAAAGTCGTTGTAGGCACTGCATTCCTTAATGTCCTGTCACTGTTGTTCTTCATCCTCGTATCAGATGTTTCACTTAGTATGTTAATTGTTTCGATCAGCTTATTTGGATTGTTTTTGGGAATGTCACTGCCTGTGCAGACTGCATTGCTTACACAGGAATTCCAAACGAATCGGGCGACTGCAATCGGCGCATATAATTTTTTTCGCTATATGGGGATGTCGATTGGACCGTTACTAGGAAGCTTTCTATTCCACATAGGCAGTTATGATTTAGCATACGGATTTGTGGATGCGATACTGTTGATTTTTGCATTGATCATAAGTAATCAACTGTTAATGAAACGAAGATCATTCCAATAGATTTGGAATGATCTTTTTCACTAATCAGGTATATTGAAAGGATTGCCTTCATGTTGTAATCTTAGGTTAAACAAATGTTAAACAAGGGAAGATAACAATTATGTACATGACAATAAAAGAAACAGCAGAGTATTTATCTATGCCTGAAGCGGCCGTTGAAAGTTTGGTTCAGCAAAACAAAATTCGTACCATTTTTGACGGGAGTCAGCATCTGATCAACAAGGAGCAGTTCAATACACATTTTGAACAGCTTGAAAAGTATAAGAAGATGGTGGAAGAATATTTGAGTGAACCGATTCCAGAAGACTGGGATGCAAAGGATGAAGATTAGTAATCCTATAAATTGTAAAGACAGGAAATCCAATATATGATAGAGAGAATATGGTAAATGGGGAGCGTGTAAAAGTAATGCATAGAGATAAGGCACTGCATTCTTTTTTAATTGAAAAAACATGGCAAATGACTGAAGAATGGTATGCTTCTATCGATAAAAGCAAAGCCACAGGAGTCTATGCTTCTTCAAATCCTGAAACCATAAGAACATTAAAAAAGCAGAATCATGAGTTTCATCTGCATTTTTGTGAGGTTTTTGTTAAAGAGGAATCAGAGTTTCTAAAAGACTTTGAACCATGGGTAGTGATGATTGCTAAGGACGATGAGCACTTAAATACACCTGTGACCGTAATCATGAATGAATTCTTTAACGTTCAGAGGCAGTATCTTGGTTTCGTTAAAGAGTTTGTGAATTTTCATGAAGGTGAATATTCTCAAGATGTTATTAATTCTTGGAATGACGTTATCATCAATACCTTTAATAAAATCGTTACTTGGTTCGTTGAAGAAAACCAAAAATACAGTGAAGAGAAATTAAAAGCGCAGCAGGAGATGATCAATGAATTAAGCTCTCCGGTTATTGCGCTCAATAATCATATGGGACTTCTTCCGTTGATTGGTGTGATTGATACAGCAAGGGCAAAGCTAATCGTAGAGAATACTCTGGAGCAATGTACGGAAAAAGATATTTCTCATCTATTAATTGATTTATCTGGTGTTCTCATTATTGATACGATGGTTGCACAGCAAATTTTCTCTTTAATAGAGACACTTGGCCTTATTGGTGTCAGATCAACAATTTCCGGAATCAGACCGGAAATTGCTTTAACGGCTACTCAGCTTGGTTTGTCTTTTGATAAGGTTTCTATTAAATCTAATCTTGCACAAGCACTTGCTTCAAAAGATAAATAATATTTTTTCATAGACTGGGATTATACCTGGTCTTTTTTTATGCCTTCATTTCATAGAATAGAGTATAGTGAAACATTTCCAGTGCACATACGTTAGAATGAAAATAGAATGCTAGATTCTGGGGGGATTTGCTTCAGTGAAATGGATAACAAGAGTAGTATTTGTGTCATTATTAGGGTTTCTAGTTTTTTTAATCATAGATGAGATGAGAAAAAAGAATGTTCCGATGCCAACGGAGATCCACCCGATCGTTGCAGAAAAAAGAGACCAGCTGATCCAGAGAGCGGCCAAAAAAGGCATTGCGATTGTGATAACGGATGATTTCCGTTCAGCGGAAGAACAGGATGAACTTTATGCCCGCGGGAGAAGTACGGAAGGAACGGTTGTTACACATGTAGAAGGCGGAGAGTCGTACCATAATTATGGTTTGGCCATAGATTTTGCACTTCAGTTAAAAGACGGAACAGTCGTGTGGGACTTGGAGCGTGATGATAATAAGAATGGAAAATCAGACTGGCTGGAAGTTGTACGTATCGGGAAAGAATTAGGCTTCGAGTGGGGCGGAGATTGGGTTGGTTTTAAAGATTATCCGCATTTGGAAATGGATTTTGGATTGAGTATTCGAGAGCTGCAATATGGGGAGAGACCTCCCAAAAGCAAGTAAAGGAGAAGTTCATGAAACTTTTTGGATTTGTTTTATTAGCAGGTGCTATTTTCTTTTCGGGCTGCGAAAATCTTGGAGCAATACGAGTTGAAGATAAAAATGGTGAATTTAAAAATCCGATGGGTTTCAATTCTTTTTTTAAGGATGTTCAAGATCAAACAGAATCTAAGCTAACTTTTATAAAATATGGTATTGAAGGGCAAAGGTCTGTTGAGAAAATTACCTATGACGGCGATAGCTTAAAAGTACATCAAACTGTTGATAAAAAGTTTGTTGAGGAATACAAATGCGATGGGATAGAAAAACAAAATAAACAAGATGAATTTATCTTTGTATTAACAGATTGTAAAGACAGTCTTAAAAATATTGAATTAGTCACTGTTCCTATTGAAAAGATGAAGTATTAGTTAAACAAAAAAAGGCTGACATCAGAAAGCAAATTAATCGCCTTCTAGTGTCAGCCTTATACTTTTTATAGCTTAAACGAACTCTTCAATGAAACAATTTGATTAAATACGATTTTATCTGCTGTTGTATGCTTTGGATCTACGTTGAAGTAGCCGTGGCGGAAGAACTGGAACTTGTCATGAGGCTTTGCGTCCTTCATGTTTGCTTCGATGAACCCTTGTTTTACGATAAGAGAATCTTTGTTCACGTAATCCAAGAATGTTTTGCCTTCGCTGTCTTCTTCGTTTTCCATGTCAGCATCCAGAATTAATGGCTCATATAAACGGAACTCCGCTGGAACAGCTTGTGTAGCTTCAACCCAGTGAAGTGTTCCTTTTACTTTGCGCCCAGTGAAACCAGTGCCTGATTTCGTTTCAACATCATACGTACAATGAAGCTCAACCACGTTGCCGTCTTCATCTTTTATGAAATCTTCGCATTTAATGAAGTATGCATGCTTTAAGCGTACTTCGTTGCCAGGGAAGAGACGGAAGTACTTTTTCGGAGGATCCTCCATAAAGTCTTCGCGCTCGATATAGATTTCACGAGAGAACGGAATCTGGCGTGTTCCCATTTCTTCGTTCTCAGGATTGATCTCTGCATCCAGCATTTCAACCTGTCCCTCAGGGTAGTTTGTAATAACCACTTTAAGCGGATCAACGATACCCATCGTACGAGGTGCTTTTACTTTAAGATCTTCACGAATGAAGTGTTCAAGCATCGCTGTATCCGCAGCACCAGAACCTTTTGATACACCAACGGCTTTTACAAATTCAACGATAGATTCAGGTGTGTAGCCTTTTCGGCGCAACCCAGAGATCGTCGGCATGCGCGGATCATCCCAACCGTCCACATAGCCTTCATCTACAAGCTGTTTTAGCTTACGCTTGCTCATTACTGTATTGATCAGACCTAAGCGGCCGAACTCGATTTGCTGAGGCTTGCTTTCCATTTCACACTCTTCTACTACCCAGTTGTAGAGTGGGCGCTGGTCTTCAAACTCTGTTGTACAAAGAGAGTGAGTCACGCCTTCAATCGCATCTTCGATCGGATGAGCGAAGGCATACATCGGATAGATGCACCAAGTATCACCCGTGTTATGGTGAGTAGCATGAGATACGCGGTAAATAACCGGGTCGCGCAAGTTAATGTTTGGCGAGCTCATATCGATTTTCGCACGAAGAACCTTCTGACCGTTTTCGAACTCGCCTTTACGCATGCGCTCTAAAAGATCCAAGTTCTCTTCAACTGAACGGTTGCGGTAAGGACTTTCTTTACCAGGCTCAGTAAGTGTTCCGCGGTATTCGCGGATTTCATCAGCGTTGAGATCATCTACGTATGCTTTACCTTTTTTGATTAAAAGAACAGCACGCGTGTACATTTCTTCAAAGTAATCGGAAGCAAAACGAAGGTTTTCCCATTCGAAACCTAGCCATTCAACATCTTTCTTGATAGCATCAACGTATTCCTGGTCTTCTTTTAATGGGTTCGTATCATCAAAACGCAGGTTTGTTTCCCCGCCGAACTCATCAGCTAGTCCGAAGTTGATGACGATCGATTTTGCATGTCCAATATGAAGATATCCGTTAGGTTCTGGAGGGAAACGTGTAATAACTTTCTTGTGCTTTCCGGATTCCAGATCGCTTTGGATGATTGTTTTAATAAAATTAGAAGAACTATTCTCCATCCCGTATCAAGCCTTTCCTTATATGTAAACTAAAGTATACTTTACATTATAACAAAAACAATTTTCAACTAAACGTATTCTTTTGCTCGTTAGGGATTATATTTAACGGTCCTTAACCTTATAATGATGAAATAAATATTCAAATGAACGGTGGGATTACACATGAATGTTATTGACTTACATTGTGACGCATTACTAAAACTCTGGGAAACAAAGGGGGATTTGCAATATGCCGATGCCCCTGAGCTTTCAACAAATAAGGCGCGGCTTCAAAAAGGAAAAGTAAAGGTTCAGTTTTTTGCAATTTTCGTAGAACCTTTCATTCCCTCTGATCAAAAGTTCCAGGCTGCTTTAGACCAAATTAATTACTTTTATAGTGAAGTACTCGGTAAAAATCCAGAGATGAAGCATGTAAAGGATTGGAGTGAGCTTGCCGCTGTAAAAGATGGTGAGATCGGTGCGGTGCTGACGCTTGAAGGTGTGGAAGCGATCGGTGATGACCTGACAAAGCTGAACATTCTTTATCAGCTTGGCGTTCGTCTGATCGGGCTTACGTGGAATCATGCGAACCTTGCAGCCGACGGGGCACAAGAACCGCGCGGAGCAGGGCTGACCTTATTCGGAAAAGAAATCGTACGGTTTAATAACCAGCATAAAATCTTGACTGACGTGTCTCACTTATGTGACCGGGCGTTCTGGGACGTGATGGAGATCGCGAAATATCCATTAGCAAGTCATTCTAATTCTCGTGCTTTGTGTGAGCATCCGCGCAACCTTACGGATGATATGGCAAAAGAAATGTTCCAAAAAGGCGGAGTTGTTCATGTTGTTTATAACCCTCCTTTTACAAAAAGTGAAGGTCCATCAAGTATTTCAGATTTGATCAAGCATATCGATCATTTCTGCGGACTTGGGGGTGTGAAACAGATTGGTCTCGGCTCTGATTTTGACGGAATTGCTTCACACATCGTGGATCTAGAGGACGCTTCTAAAACACAAAACTTGATTAATGAACTGTTAAAACATTATTCAGAAGACGAAGTAAAAGGATTTGCGCATCGAAACTTCTTAAACTATCTTCCAAAATAAAAACCAGGGGTGTAAGTAATGAAGGTTCGAGACAGAGGAATACTTGTGGGAACTCTTTCTCCAGGGAAGAAAAACTGCATCACAGATGTAGAAGGCGTGAGGGTCGGTCATTTCACGCTGGACTATCCGATAAATGATAACGATTACGCATGCACAGGTGTAACGGCAATCTTGCCGCACGAAGGCAACCTGTTTCAAGAAAAAGTAACAGCTGCCAGCTATGTAATGAATGGATTCGGGAAAACGGCGGGCCTTGTTCAGCTGAATGAGCTGGGAGTTTTGGAGTCTCCTATCATGCTGACCAACACGTTTGGGGTGCCGGCTGTTACGCAAGGAACGCTGGAGTACATGTTGGAGCAAAACCCTGAGATTGGCGACACGACGGGAACGGTGAACGTTGTGGTTGGAGAATGCAATGATAGCTATCTGAATTCGATCCGGCACTTTCCTGTAAAAGCGGAGCACGCAGTTGAGGCTATTACTAAGGCAACGGATGAAGCTGTGGTAGAAGGGGCGATCGGCGCTGGAAAAGGAATGATCTGCTTTGGTTATAAAGGCGGAATAGGAACCTCTTCGCGCACCGTATCTGAATTCTCGTTAGGCTGTCTTGTACTCAGTAATTTTGGCAAGAGGGAAGAATTTAAATACTCTCATTTAAAAGTTGATGAGTCAGAGGGGATATCGGAAACCAGTGATGGCTCCATTATGATTGTACTCGCGACAGATGCTCCGTTAAGCGACAGACAGCTTTTGAGAGTGGCAAAACGTTGCGGAATTGGACTCGGCCGAACAGGCAGCCACTTTGGAAACGGCAGCGGGGATATTGTGATTGCTTTTTCCACGGCACATAAAATTCCTCATTTTCATGAAAAAGAAACTGAAGTCCGCACTCAGCTCCGAGAAGATCTACCTGTGATGAACGAACTTTTCACGGCTGCTGCAGAAGCAACGGAGGAAGCTATACTTAATTCTTTATCTCAAGCCGAAACGACAACTGGCCGAAATGGACATTCCGTTGGAGCGTTTCCTTTTAAATAGCATTTGTCACTATCGTGGCAAGTGCTTTTTTCTTTATCCTTCTTTTATCAACCGCCATTGCATAGTTTTTATGGAATAGATTGTGAAAGGAGCTTTGCAATGTATTACAGCTATCCGGGGTATCAGAATATGGGGTTTAGGCAGACAAATGAAGAGACAAAAATCAATCGATTAACCGTCTCTGGCGAAGGTTCCGTTTCAGCAGTACCTGATCAGGCGATGATAACCATCGGGGTCATTACCGAGAACATGAACCTAAGTGCAGCACAACAAGAAAATGCTGCTAAAACATCAGCTGTTATTAACGCATTGATGTCATTAGGCATTCCTCAGCAAGATATTCAAACTTCTTCTTACCGCATTGAACCGCAATATAATTATGAAAACGGTCAGCAGACATTTCGCGGATATCGTGTGGAACATCAGCTTCAAGTAACAATAAAAGATATTACCAAAACTGGACAGGTGATCGATCAAGCTGTCGCAAGCGGAGCTAATTCTGTTTCGTCTATTCAGTTTTCTGTATCGAATCCAGAGGCTTTTTATAATCAAGCTTTAACTGCAGCTATTCAAAACGCGCAGCAAAAGGCAGTGTCCATGGCGCGGACAATGCAATTTACACTCCAGCCAGTTCCGATCGTCGTTCAGGAACTGTCCCAGCCTTTGCCGCCAACTCCAGTACTGTTTCAAGCCGCAACGCTGGCACAAGGAGCTGGAACGCCGATTCAGCCTGGAGAAAATAAAATTACTGCTACTGTGAAAATGGAATACACCTATAGCTAGTACCGGAATAAATTGACAAATTCTATTGCGGCGCTCTATACTTAACCAAATGGTTAAATATAATGCTGATAATTTGAATGATGTGTTTTCTGTTTTATCCGATCCAACAAGAAGAAGTATTATCGAGCAGCTGTCAAAGGGAGAAAGGAGTGTCCAGGAGTTAGCAGAGCCTTTTGATATGTCGCTGCCTGCGATCTCAAAGCATTTAAAAGTTTTAGAGAATGCAGGTCTTGTAACGCAAAGGAAAGAGGGGCGTTACAGGTATTACTCGATAAAACCAGATTCGATAGATAGCGCATGCGAGTGGATGGATGCTTTAAAACAAGTATGGTCAAGATTTGAAGGTATGTTTGGCTGCAGCAAAAACAAAAAGCAGTGATAAAGGTTTGGAGTGTGGAAAATGGAGTCTTTGCAAGAAATTATTAAAGTGCAGGGATTGGTTAAACGATATGGAGATTTTACTGCAGTAGATGGCAGTGAGTTCTCCGTACATAAAGGTGAAGTGTTCGGTCTTCTTGGTCCGAATGGTGCTGGAAAAACAACGACGCTAGAGATGCTGGTCGGGCTTCGTAAACCAGATGATGGCACAGCAATGGTTGGCGGGTTTGATATCACCCGTGAGCTCGATAAAGTGAAGGAAGTCATCGGGGTGCAGCTTCAATCGACAACACTTTTTGAACTTTTGACGGTAGAAGAAATTCTTCATCTGTACGGCAGTTTTTATCGTGATCATATATCAATTCCAGATCTGATTGAGGATATGCTTTTGACTGAAAAAAAGGACAGCAGGATAAAGGGATTGTCTGGAGGCCAGAAGCAGCGTCTTGCGATTGCACTGGCACTCGTTCATGATCCGCAGATTATCTTTTTGGATGAACCGACAACAGGTTTGGATCCGCAAGCCCGACGGACGCTGTGGGATATTATTCTGCGGTTGAAAGACCGTGGCAAAACGGTCGTACTTACGACTCATTACATGGATGAAGCGCATGTCCTGTGTGACCGGATCGCCATAATGGATCAAGGAAAGCTAATTGCGCTCGATACGCCGGGTGAGCTCGTGAAGAATCTGCAATCTGACAGTGCCGTCGAGTTTCGTTTTGATGAAGAAGCGGATGTGGTGCTAGAAGAGATTGAAGCCGTTAAACAAGTGGGAAGCCAGAAGGATGTACATATCCTGTACACAGATGACCTGCAAAAAACGCTTACTAGCTTAATAGCTACAGCATCTGAGAAAGAACTGAAGCTGGTAGATCTGCAAACAAGAACAGCAACGCTTGAAGATGTATTTATTCATATGACAGGAAGAAGGTTAAGAGAAGGATGAGAGCCTATTATCAACTGACTTTAGCCCAGCTCCGGATTTTCCTTCGAAACCGGCAAGTCTTATTCTGGACGCTCGCTTTCCCGATTTTTCTAATGATTATGCTCGGGTCGTTCTTAGGAAACGGCAATGGCATTTCTTTGACTGTAGCCGTAGTTGATCAAGACAAAAGTGAGCAATCCAAGGTTTTAGTAGAGGAACTGAAGAAGAACAAAGCAATTTCGATCGAGAAAAGTTCGGATGAAAAGGATATGTTACAACAGCTGAAAGACGGTGATCTGCAGCTTGTTGTTACCATTCCTGAAGGTTATGGCAAGAGTGTGGGTGCAGGCGGGAATGCCGAGCCGTTCAAACTGCCAGTCTATTATAATGAGACGAATCTAACGGTTTCACAAGTTGGACTGCAGCTCGTGAACAATGCGGTAGATACGATCAGTAAAAAGCAGGTAGATTACAAGCCAGCTGTTGTGACTGATTCTAAAGGTGTTGAAGCCCTAAACCTCCGTTACATAGACTTCCTTGTACCTGGAATCGTGGCGATGATGATCATGAGCAACAACATGAACGGTGTGGCCGGTCAGATTTCCTCATGGCGTGAGCGCGGAATTTTGCGAAGAATGCAAGGAACAACGTTGAAGGCATCCACTTTTATTGCGGCGCAGATTACTGCTCGCTTCATGCTGAATGGTTTGCAGGCGATGATTGTGCTTGGGGTGGCCTGGGCTGTCTTTGGGATTGAGGTTCGCGGCTCATGGTTGACGGTAATCGCGTTTGTAACACTTGGAACATTAGCGTTCATGGCGATCGGTTTTATTATTGCAGGGATTGCGAAGACTCCCGAGAGTGCGGGGCCGATCGCTGGATTCCTTTCCTTTCCGATGCTGTTCTTAGGCGGTGTGTTTTTCCCGATAAAAGATATGCCTGAGTTTCTGCAGCCGATCGTACAGATTCTGCCGATTGCCCATCTCAGTCATGCACTGCGTGAAACGATGAACGTCGGTGCTTCATTCATGAACCTTGGAATGGAAGCGGTCATTCTAGGCTGCTGGCTCGTTGGAGCGTTTATTGCCGCAAGTTTTACGTTTAAGTGGGAGTAATCTCATAAAGAAAGAGGAGAAAAGATGGAGACACAAAACTTTAAAAATCATGCACGCATGCACCCGATTTATCATTATGTGTTAAGTTTGCTGGTGGTTGGGGGACTGATTGCAAGTATCGTTTATCTGTTTAATGCGGAGGATACTTTTTTAGGCGTTGTACTTGTAGTGATGTCGCTGAGTCTGGCGGTTACTTTTGCTCTGCTGCGTTTATATCCATTGAAAGCGCAAGATCGCGCCATTCGTGCTGAAGAGAACCTGCGTTATTACGTGTTAACAGGTAAATTGTTAGACGCGAAGCTGACACCTGGACAGATCGTGGCATTGCGTTTCGCACCAGACAACGAGTTTCCAGGATTAGCGGAAAAAGCTGCTGCAGAAAACATGAAACCAAAAGAAATTAAACAAGCGATTAACAATTGGAAAGCGGATGATTACAGAATTTAAGAGAAAAAGCAGGCTATTAGATAAAAAACAAGGCTCAACAGGTTGAATGTTACCTGTTGAGCTTTTTTATCGTGTTTCTGACTACGAAAATCTGACACCCTGAGCGAAATTCAGTAGGTTAAGGGTGGTTCGACAAGCATCTTGAGCGAAAATCAGTATGTTAGGGGCGGTTCGACAAGGATTTGGAGCGAAACTCGGGCTTGTTTGAGCGAACGCGTAATAAATAAAAGAACACGTACCGTAAACTTGCCATTTACAACATGCAGGATTAACCGATTCTTATAAGGAATAACCGCTTTAGAATAAATTTGAAACTTTTCCCGTGAACAGTTCCTCTAATGGGTGAAAGGAGGCACGGACTTGCTAAATATAAAAACGGTAACAAAAGCGATAAAAGGAAACGAAGATGCATTTGAACAGCTGATTAAATGTGAAAGTGACAAGTTATACAGAACGGCTTATCTTTATGTGCGGAACAAGGAAGATGCGCTCGATGTCCTGCAGGAAACAGTCTGCAGAGCTTTTGTAGGAATTCATAAATTAAAAGAACCTAAATATTTCAGTACGTGGCTTGTGAAAATTTTAATTCGCACAGCTTATGAGGTGCTTCAAAAAAAGAAGAAAACAGTCCTGACGGGCGAGGCGTTTATACATAGCCTAACTGAGAATACGAGTCACAGCCCTGAAGAGGATCTGGACCTGACTAATGCCATTTCAACTTTGGACCAAAACTATCAAACGGTGATTATCTTATTCTATTTTCATGATCTTTCAATAAAAATGATTGCCGAAAAGATGCAGAAACCAGAGGGGACTATAAAAACTTATCTTCATAGAGCGAAGACGGAACTAAAAGGTTTACTGGAAGGAGCGGGATCATATGGACAAAGAATGGTTTGATAGAAAACATGAAGAAGAATTGCCGAGAGATGAAATCATGACTGCCATTCAAAAAGGGATGAATGCAGGCAGAAAAATAAAACGCAGAAATAAAATGAAATCTGGAATGAAGTTGTCCGCATGGGTCACAGGAACAGCAGCATCAGTTGTGCTAGCTTCAGGATTTGTTTTTTCTCCGGTAAATACAGTGTTAGCTGATGTCCCACTGATCGGAAAGCTCTATGGACAGCTCAATCTTGAAATCGGAAAAGAGCTGGCTGCAAGTAATCTAGTAACAGAAATTAACGAGAAAGCTTCAAGTAACGGGGTCGATGTTACGGTAACAAGTGCTTTTTATGATGGGAATGTTATTGGAGTAACGATTAAAGCTGAGGGTGAAGACCTTTCTTTAGAGGCCATGGATAAAGAACGCAGCCCTGAAACGGGTTATTCGTTAGCGGGAAGTGATCAAGAACAGCTTCCAGGCACGAGGACCGAACTTCAAAAAGTAAAAGACGGAAGTTATGTTGCTGCGCTGGAATTTGAATTGTCAGGGAAAGAATTGCCGAAGAATTATACGTTGCCATTAACGTTTAACCTTATGGCCAACAAAAAAGGTACATGGAAATTTGATATTCCGGTAATTCAGCTTCCTACGAAAAAAATAGAATTAAATGCATTTGGAGCATCAAAAGACGGTGCACATAAAATTGAATTAAGGTCGCTATCGGTTGGAAAGGCAACGGCGACGCTAGATATCATGACTTCACATCCTGTTGATGGAGTGGAGGAAAGCGTAAATATAAACGTATTAGACGATAAAGGCAGAAGAGTGGAGGTTCGGGGTGCTGGACGAGCCACAATTGTTCAAAATGAATTATTAATAAAAAAACAGAGAGAAACTCAGTTAGGAAAGATAGAAGATGATGCTGAATATTTAATGGTTTATCCTGAGGTGGTAAGAGACGAAATGCCTATAATAGAACCATTAAATCAGTCATTTCCTTATGAAGTCAGTAGTCTGAACGGTGTATTTAAGGCAGTTGTCCGAAATATCGAAAAGAAGGGGAACGAGCTGGTTATTGATTACGAGATTGTGAGTAGTAATAAAGAGAAAATAAAAGAAGATTGGTACAAACAGTTTGCTGATGGCATTAATTTAATTCAAACTTCTAAAGTTATCAAAACGGATGACCTGAAGCCGCAATATGATCTTTTATCAGACAGTCCTGGATCTTTTATTGTTATTAATAAAAGCAAAGAGCTAGAAAAAGATCACTTCCGAACAACATTTAACCTGGATAAAGTGAAGAATTTTAATATTGATGAGTATTCCTTAATGCTGCCGTTTGGTAATCTGAGTAAAGATGAAAGAATTAACCTAGAACCAATAAAAGTACAAATAAATTAATAAAAATTGATTGACCCAAGAGTGATATTGTCCTTTTGGGTCTCTTTTTTTAATTAGCGGCTTTCATTATAGTGTTTTAGACATGTTTTGGGAGGAAAAACGCCGGCTGGAGAACGCTGTAGCAGGCAGTTTGAGCGAAAACCCGCACGTTAAGGGTGGTTCGACAAGCATCTTGAGCGAAAAACAGCATGTTAGGGGCGGTTCGACAAGGATTTGGAGCGAAACTCGGGATAGATTGAGCGAACGTGTAATAAATATAAAAACACGTACCGTAAAACGAACCAAAAAGAACTAACCCAACTAATTTGAGTTAGCCCTTCTCCTAAACCGTCTCCCGCTCAATCAATTTTACAGCGATCTCTTCATGTGAAACGAGCTCTCCATCCATAGCTTGATGAAATAGCTTCCTTCCGACTTCTACAAGCGGTATTTCCAGTGTCGTAATATGCATGACTTTTGAGATTGGCTGGTTATCGAACCCCATGATCGCTAAGTCTTCAGGGATAAAGATACCCTGTTCTTTGCAGCAAGTTAAGATTCCTGCCGCAACCTGGTCACTCGTAACGAGGAGAGCGGTGGGCCGATCCTTCATCTGCACCAAATCAGTTACAACCTTCTCTCCGTCTTCAAAATTGAAACACCCTGAAAATATGAAACAGGGATTGTAGCACAAGGAGTTTTCCTTTAAAAAATCTTTATAAGCTGCGTCTCTTTGTTCACTGTTCGTTCCAGATTGCCTTCCGATACAATAACCGATCCGCGAATGTCCCTTTTGATGAAGATAATTTAGAGCTGCAGAAAAACTTTTATAATGATCCACAAACGTACAAGAAACGTTTCTCTCTCTCGCATCCTCACAGAGCACAATCGGCCCGTACTGTGTAAAATCCCCGATAGCACTCCAATCGCATATCCTCGAACAGATAATTAGCGCATCGATTTGCTTATCTTTTAACATGGTCAAAGCTTCGATCTCTTTTTGTTCCTCATAATTCGTTTGGATCAAAACGAGTTTGTAGTTGTTCTTTAATGCTGCATTTGCTATTCCTTCAATAAGCAACCCGAAATAGGGATGGTTTGAGAAGGGAACGACAACTCCGACTAAAAAGGTTTTTCCTTTGCTTAAATGCACAGCGTTTATATTCCGCTGGTAGTTGCATTTCTCCATCGCCTGTCTCACAGCTTCCGCTTTTTCAGCACTGACATATGGATAGTTGTTGATGACTCGAGAAACGGTGGTCACTGACACTCCGGCCATTTTTGCGATATCTTTTATATTTGCCATACTCGGACCTTCTTTTATACAAAGTTTTTCTTGCTTTGAAACGCGTTTCATAAATTATCCTCTGCTTATAAAGAAAAAGGAGGAATAAATCATGGTAATTTTAGCAGGTATCATGAGTTTGATTTTCTTGTGCGGCATGATAATAATATTGTCATCATTCCCGATCTCGTTGCATGAAAAAGGTGGTTTTATAAGAAAGAAATCTGAACAAAAAGATCCATTTAGTTATCTATTTGATGTGTATGGTAAATCACACTACTAAATTTATTCTAGTAACATTTGCAAACTTGTTCAACTCCATTGCCCTCTATACTCCAATCAGTTAAACTGTAAAAATATTAATTGTTCGATTTTGGGCAGAATGAATGTAAGTAAGAAATTGGAGAGTATGCTTAATGGAGATGGAAAGACAAGAAACATATGACATAATGGCGGTTTGTTTGCTGGCGGGTAAAATTATGCTGCAAAGCGGAGCGGAAACGTATCGGGTCGAGGATACGATGATGCGCATTGCAGCTTCTTTTGGTGCCCATCAATCTCACCCCTATGTAACGCCGACAGGTATACTTTTTTCAGTTGAAGGGAACGAACCTACGAAAACAAAGCTGATTCGGATTATTGAACGGACAACCGACTTAGAAAAAGTAGCGAGTGTCAACGGAATCTCTCGTAAAATAAGTGCGGGCGAGTACACGATCGAGGAAGCTTATAAAGAATTGAAGAAAATCAGTGAATCTGGTTCTCCTTATTCGCTTTGGGTCCATGTTCTAGCAGCTGCTATTTCATCTGGCTGTTTTTTAATCATGTTCCAAGGAAGCTGGGGGGACTTTTTTCCGGCATTCGTAACGGGAGGGCTAGGATTCCTTTCATTATTATATTTTCATCAGCTCGTACCGATTAAATTTTTCTCGGAATTTTCCGCTTCGCTGCTAATAGGCTTGCAGGCGCTCTTTTTTGTTTCAACTGGAATTGGCGGTGAGCTGGATAAGATCATAATTGGATCAGTGATGCCGCTCGTTCCCGGTCTATTGATCACAAATGCAGTGCGCGACTTGATGGCTGGTCATCTCATATCCGGACTTGCAAAAGGTGCAGACGCCTTCTTAACTGCGTTTGCTATAGGCGCGGGAATCGCCGTCACATTTTCATTCTTTTAGAAAGGAGCGTTCACGATGACGATTATTGAACAGCTAATCACAAGTTTTATCGCGTCGGCGGCTTTTGTTATTATTTTTAATGGACCGAAACGCTCATTATTTCATTGTGGGCTTGTCGGAATGGTCGGCTGGATTTTTTATTTTCTCTTAGAAGCTAACGGGGTGGATATGGTGCTGGCGACAGTGATCGCAGCTTTTTCCATAGCGATCGCCTCGCAATATTTTGCTAAAAAGTATAAAACTCCTGTCATCATATATAGTGTTGCAGGAATTATACCGCTTGTTCCAGGGGGTATTGCCTACAATGCGATGAGAAACTTCGTGCAGAATGATTACAATCTCGCTATTAATTTGGCAGCAAAAGCTTTTATGATATCAGGGTCGATTGCGATAGGACTCGTATTTTCTGAGGTGATTAATCAAATTATCCGGAAATCAAAATTAAAGACTATCGTAAATAAGTCACAGTAAAAAGTACATTTAATAAGATCAAAACCAGCTGAACAGGACAGCTGGTTTTTTGTATGTGCACATTTTCAATTACATTCTACTATAGAAATGGCTGTTATTGGGATTCAACTAGTAACTTGTACGCTACTAAAGATACAAATGTCCATACTGGAAAGAATTTTATCTTGTATTCTCATTTCATTTCATCTCATAATAGAAAATACCTAAGTGATAAACTTGTCACAATTTGTAATCATATACGATTTATCTTATAATTACAAATAGAGTAAATTTTCAGTAAAATATTTAAGGGGGTAAAGATGAAAGAGTTCTTAGCAACAATTCAGACCAACTTTGAAACATTTGTAGGAGAGGCTGTAGGGATCCTTTGGAGTCAGCCGATGATTTATTTTTGTTTAGGTGTCGGGCTATTATTTTCTATTTTAACGAGATTCTTGCAAGTAAGGCACTTCAAAGAAATGATCAAACTTATGTTTGAAGGTAAGAGTTCAAAAGCCGGGGTATCTTCTTTCCAAGCTTTGGCCATTTCCCTTTCTGGTCGTGTAGGTACAGGTAATATCGCGGGTACGGCTACTGCTATCGGATTTGGTGGACCTGGTGCTGTCTTTTGGATGTGGATGATTGCCTTTATCGGGGCAGCGAGTGCGTTCATTGAATCAACACTTGCTCAAGTATATAAAGAGAAGCAAGAAGGTGAGTATCGCGGTGGACCAGCCTATTATATTGAAAAAGGTATTGGCTGGAAGTGGTACGGCATCATCTTTGCTATTTCGGCTTTAGCGGCAATGAGTTTATTGATGCCAGGCATCCAATCAAACTCTATCGCGGCAGGTCTTGAGAACGCATTTAATTTAGACACGAAAATTACTGGAGTTCTTCTTGTTCTATTAATTGGCGCCATCATTTTTGGCGGGGTTAAACGTATCGCGAATGTTGCACAATTCGTCGTTCCTTTTATGGCGATCGGATATGTATTGGTTTCATTAATTATCATCGCAGCAAATATTGGCGAGATTCCTGCAGTATTTGCACTTATTTTCAAAAGTGCTTTTGCGATGGATTCCGCGTTCGGCGGTATTGTAGGGGCAGCAATCTCGTGGGGAGTTAAGCGAGGAATTTATTCCAATGAAGCGGGTCAAGGTACAGGACCTCACCCTGCGGCTGCAGCTGAAGTATCCCATCCGGCGAAACAAGGTCTTGTTCAGGCATTCTCTGTCTACATTGATACTTGGCTGGTTTGTTCAGCAACAGCCTTTATGATTCTTTTTACAGGCATGTACAATGTACAAAATGAAGGTGACAAATCTTTCTTAGTGCAAAATCTGCCTGGTGTTGAAGCAGGACCGGCGTTTACTCAGAATGCCATTGAATCCGTTATTCCAGGTTTCGGTGCAGGTTTTGTCGCGGTATCATTATTCTTCTTTGCATTTACTACGATCATGGCATACTACTATATTGCGGAAACTAACATTGCCTATCTTGTTCGCGGACGCAGCAACAAAGTACCGATGATTATCTTAAAGCTAGTTCTTTTAGGCACTACTTATTATGGAGCAGTAAAAGCTGCAGACTTAGCTTGGGCTCTTGGAGATGTTGGTCTTGGGATCATGGTTTGGCTGAACTTAATCGCCATCTTGATTTTGGCTAAGCCAGCTCTGCGCGTTCTGAAAGATTATGAGGAACAAAAGAAAGCGGGACTTGATCCGGTGTTTGATTCCACCAAGCTCGGTATAAAGAATGCTGAGTATTGGGAAGGCGGATATAAGGAATCAAAGGGAGATAAAGAAGAAAAAGTTTCATAATAGTTACTCTTACGACGGGCGGTGTTTTTTACGGCCCGTTTTTTTATGTGGTTTAAGTTTAAATTCTTGTATTTTCAGGAATTCTTATAAAAAGACATATAACAGGAGTGGAGGCAGACCTTTGATTGAACTACTTAAAAAAGGAAACAAATCGTCCGGAATTGCCGCATTAGGAAACACGGTACTCGCTATAGCTAAAGGTATTGCAGCCGCAGTCAGTGGAAGTGGCGCGATGTTTGCGACGACACTTCACTCGGCAGCAGATGCTTTGAACCAGGCGTTTGTTTTTTTCGGAAGTGCCCTTTCGGAAAAAGAACCTACTGATAAATACCCAGCGGGATTTGGCCGTGTTGTGAACTTATTCGTTTTAGTCGCTGTAATTGTTGTTTCGATCATGGCTTATGAAACTATTTTAAAGGGATGGAAGCTGATACAAGACCCGCATCCTTCAACAAATTTATTGCTGAACATCGGAATTATGATTTTAGCCATTTTAGTCGACGGTTTTATTTTGATCAAGGCGATGAAAGAGATCGTGCATGAGACAAGAAGCGAAGCAACAGGTCTAGGGATAGTGAAAGAGTCATTTAAGAATGTAAGCTTGGCTGCACCACCGACACGTCTTGTTTTTTATGAAGATCTGATTGCAACTTCGGGTGCTTTATTAGCACTTATTTCAATCCTTCTTGCAGACCTGACAGGTGCTTATATTCTGGATGGAATCGGGACACTGTTGATCGGTATTCTTCTTGTGGTGGTCGCGTTCAAACTCGGTATTGAAAACACAAGAGGTCTGATTGGTGTTGCAGCACCAAAGGTAGTAGAGGACAGAATTGCTGAAACGATTCTTTCTGATAAAGATGTAGTGGATATTAAGGAACTAAGAATTCTTCAAGAGGGAAGAAGATATCATGTTGAGAGCTATATCGAACTAAAAGAAGGATTTACATTGGCAGATGCTGATGATATCAAGTTCCGCGTGCGGGATACACTGTTAGAAGATCCTGACATTGGCGATGTGACGATGGGAATCTTGGAAACTGACCATGTGAAAACGTGGCCGAAAGAAGCGGATATTGAAGTGAACGGACATGAAGATGATACTGAAAAAACTCGCTAAGCTTCTATAGCGGGTTTTTTCTTTAGCAAAAAAATAGGATAAGAAGTCGAAATAGTTAAATATTTTCAAGAAAAAGGATAGAATAATAGTAGATTGTTAAGTTCGTTAAACATCTAGGGAGTACGGGGGATAAATCTATGTGGAAAGTATTTTCTTATTTAAAGACTTACCGGGTGGCGATAGCGGCTGCTCTATTCCTGACGCTTTCTGAACTGGCAGTAGAGCTTATGCAACCTTTAATCATGGCTAAGATCATTGATGATGGAATTTTGAAAGGTGATCTAGATGTTGTGAAGTACTGGGGTGCGGTGATGTTCGGGCTTGCTCTTGCTGCTTTTGCTGCTGGGATCGCAAATTCCTTTTTCTCTGCGCATGTCAGTCAGAGTTACGGGTTTGATATCAGGCGACGTGTTTTTGAAAAGGTTCAGGCTTTTTCGTTCGTTAATTTTAATAAATTTCCGGCATCTTCATTGATTACAAGGATGACTCATGATGTCACACAGCTTCAGAATACAGTTTTTATGAGCTTAAGGATTATGTTAAGAGCACCATTGCTTTTGGCAGGCGGGGTAATTATGTCGCTCATCGTCAATTGGAAGCTTGCGATGGTATTGGTAGTAGCACTTCCTTTTCTGCTTTTTTTCTTAAGATGGGTGCTTCAAACTGCAGGGACGATGTTTCGAGATGTCCAGGACAGACTTGATGGTGTGAACCGTGTAATGCGTGAAAATCTGATGGGGATGCGGCTGATCAAAGCCTTTTTACGAAGAGATTATGAATCATCACGATTTGAGAAAGCAAGTGATGATCTTAAAGTTCAGACGGTATCATCACTGCGTCTTATTGAAGTTTCTATTCCTGTTTTGCTCTTGGTTATGAATATCGGAATTCTAGCTATTCTTTGGTTTGGTAGCAGGCAGGTGAATCTAGGTGCGATCGAAGTAGGTGAAGTGGTCGCGATTGTGAACTATTCTTTTCGGATCTCATCTGTTTTAACAATTATCTCATTTATTATCATGGCGTTTTCCCGCGCAAAGGCTTCCGCTCAGCGTATAGGAGAGGTGCTAGATACAGAGATCGATCTTATTGAAGCAGAAGGAACGGATCAATCGATAAATCTTCAAAAAGGCCATGTTGAGTTTAAGGATGTTTCTTTTAAATATCCAGAGAGCGATGCATTCGTATTGCAGAATCTTTCTTTTTCAGTAAAAGCTGGCGAGACGTTAGCGATTCTTGGCTCGACAGGATCAGGTAAAACATCACTATTTCAGCTCATCCCGCGATTATATGATGTAACAGACGGGGAAGTACTTGTCGATGGCAGAAACGTAAAGGCGTATCCCATTGACAATCTTCGAAAAGGAATAGGGGTTGTTCCTCAGGAAGCTGTTTTATTTACTGGCTCGGTACTTGAGAATATCGGCTGGGGCAAAGAAGGAGCGCCTGAAGAGGAGAGCGTTCAGGCGGCAAAAGATGCACAAATACATGAGACAGTTGAGAAACTGCCGGATCAATATGAAACACGGGTCGGACAGCGGGGTGTGAACCTTTCTGGTGGTCAAAAACAGCGTTTGTCCATAGCGCGTGCATTAGTTAGAAAACCGAAAATATTAATGCTTGATGACAGTACGAGTGCACTGGATCTGAAAACAGAAGCAAAGCTTTTAAAAGCTTTAAGGAAATATTCCTGCACAACATTTATCATTACACAAAAAATCAGTACGGCGATGGAAGCCGACCACATCTTGCTATTGGATGATGGCCGAGCAGAAGCTTGGGGAACGCACACCGAGCTTCTTGAAACATCGCCGCTGTACGTGAAGATCGTACAATCACAGTTTGGGGAGGAGGGTTTCCAGCATGTCAAAGGGTTCAAACAGACCTCATCCACATAATCATTTGTTCGGAGAAAAAGTAAAACCGAAAAATTGGGCTAGTACGGTAAAACGTATCGGAAGCTATTTTTCGAATCAAAAATGGCTATTAAGCTTGGTTTTGCTCATGGTCATCATCAGTTCCGCATTAAGCTTGCTTGGTCCATTTCTGATCGGGATCGCGATCGATTCCTATATCGTTAAGGAAAATGCAGAAGGTCTTACGAAGCTGTTAATCGGCCTGATCTTTGTCTTTATTGGACACTCATTGTCGATCTGGCTTCAGAACTATTGGATGATCGGAATTGCTCAGCAGACGGTGTATCGCATGCGCAACGATCTGTTTGAGCAGTTTCACAGACTTTCGATTTCCTTTTTTGATAAAAGGCAGCACGGGGAACTGATGAGCCGAGTAACCAACGATATTGAGAATGTCAGTTCCACGCTGAACAGTTCTTTTATCCAAGTGTTCTCTAGTATTCTGACGCTTGTAGGTACGATTGCTGTCATGATCTATTTAAGTCCGCTGCTGACTATTATTTCTCTTTCCATCGTACCGCTTATGGTCTTTGGACTGAAATGGATCACGAAAAGAACGGGTGCAAGGTTTAAAGAACAGCAAAGAAACCTTGGTGAAATCAACGGTTATATAGAAGAAATCACCTCTGGCCAGCGTATTGTTAAATCTTTTTCGCAGGAAAAGAGAGTTATAGAAGAATTCATGGTAAAAAATGAACGTCTGAAAGAATCTGGCTATTGGGCACAAACTTTCTCAGGGTTTATTCCAAAGCTCATGAACGTACTGAATAACGGCAGCTTTGCATTAATAGCGGGTGTCGGCGGTGTGCTGGCATTGAACGGCAAAGTTTCGATCGGGGTTATCGTAATCTTTGTGGAGTATTCAAGACAATTCACGAGACCATTAAATGATCTGGCCAATCAGTTTAATACACTCCTTTCTGCTGTTGCCGGTGCGGAGAGAGTATTTGAAATTTTAGATGAGTCGAGAGAAGAAAGAGATGAAGAAGATGCGATCGAACTTTCATCCGTTAAAGGAAAAGTGGAATTCAAAGATGTTTCATTTTCGTATGAAGGTGACGACCAAACTGTATCGGGTCTTAGTTTTTCGGTAAAAGAAGGTGAAACGGTCGCACTAGTGGGACCTACAGGAGCAGGAAAGACAACCGTTGTGAATCTGCTGTCACGCTTTTATGATGCAGATCAAGGGCAGATCTTAATCGATGGTCATGATATTAAGAACGTAAAAAGAAGCAGTCTAAGAAGTCATATGGCTTTTGTGCTGCAAGACTCTTTCTTGTTTGAAGGTTCTATCTTCGAAAACATCCGTTATGGAAGGCTAGATGCTTCCGATGAAGAAGTCATTAAAGCTGCAAGACTTGCAAATGCCCATTCATTTATTCAAAAGCTTCCAAAGGGTTACAAGACGATTTTAAATCAGGAAGGAAGCGGAATCAGCCAAGGGCAGAAACAGCTGTTATCCATAGCGCGTGCCATTTTGGCAGACCCTTCCCTTTTGATATTAGATGAGGCGACCAGCAGTATCGACACGATAACGGAGATGAAGATTCAAGAAGCTTTGCAGAGATTGATGAAGGGCAGAACCAGCTTTGTTATTGCCCATCGATTAAATACGATTCAGCAAGCTGATCAGATTCTAGTTCTTCATGATGGCGGCATCCTGGAAAAAGGAACTCATGAGGAATTGTTAAATCATAAAGGGTTTTACCATTCTTTATATAACAGTCAGTTGAAACAAGAAGCTTAGTGCTATTGAAATTAAAACTTTTGTCTTATGGAAACGATGCTTTTGTCATATTATCAGGGCGATTCTTGCAGGAATCTCCCTTTTTTTGTCGTAATTATAGTACACAAGCCATTTTGACCAGGGAGTAGAAAATGATCATTGAAAAGCTGCTTTTGCATGTATTGATTGTTATTGCACCAGTACTTAGCTATAGCTTTTTGTTCGAAAGCAGAAAGATAGGAAAATCCCCTTATTTTTTAGGTATTCTATATGGTGCATCTGCTTCACTCTGCATGTATTTTGCCTATTTTGATTCGGGGTTATTTTGGGATTTGCGCTATGTTCCTCTAGTGCTTTCTATTTTTTACGGCGGGCCGATCTCAGGGATTATTACGCTCACTGCTCTTTTAGCAACCAGAACAGTAATGGGCGGAGACACGCTTTACCTAGGTTACATAAGTGCAGCGGTAGCATGTACGGTTCCTTTTATTCTTTATAAATATTTCTGGAGATTTCCTCCGCGAAAAAGAATTTACATGTCCATCATAGCTGGGTTATGGCCAGCTATTGTACAGTTATTGATTCTTTTAAGCTACCTGTACATGAATGATGATGTTCTACAGGTTAACCAAGATATTTATTTATACATAGCTGTTTTCGGTATTATTCAAATTTTAGCTGTTGTTTTTGGCTCTATCTTAAATGAGGCTGTCATAGAGAGAAACTTAATGAAAGATGAGATTCGGCGTTCTGAGAAACAGCATACATTGGGGGAACTGGCGGCTTCTATTGCACATGAAGTCCGTAACCCATTGACTGTAGTAAAAGGTTTTCTTCAGCTTATGGAAGGTGAGGATGAACGGCATAAACATTACTATCCATTAATTTTAAGTGAATTAAGCAGAGCAGAAAGTATTATAAGTGATTACTTGAACTTCGCTAAACCGGAGTTTAAAAAGATCGAAACTTTTTCAATAGCTGAATTAGTAACGGAACTAAGTATTTTGTTGAATCCATATGCTTTAAAAGATGGTATAACGCTTACTCATTTGATTGAATCAGATGCGATGATCATGACAGACCGTAATCAGTTAAAACAGGCACTGATCAATATCTTAAAGAATGCTGTTGAGGCAACTCCGAAAGAGGGGCGTGTATCTATAAAGCTAATCCCTGACGGTGAACAAGTGAAGATTATCGTGAGAGATACAGGAAAAGGGATGACTAAAGAACAGCTGTCCCGTATCGGCTCTCTGTTTTTTTCAACAAAGCAGCAAGGAACTGGGTTAGGAACGATGGTATCCATTCGTATCATCGAATCAATGGGCGGCAAAGTAGAGTATACAAGCAAGATTGGCAAAGGTACGAAGGTTAGTGTCTTGCTTCCTTTGATCAGTTCGTTTGAAGAAGAGACGGTTTAAAAAATGCTATAAAGGGGAAAATGCTGAAAAGAGGTGAAGCAGCATGGACAACTTTATGGGAGATATTTTTCGTTTTTTAGGCGGCTTCTTAAACGTCAGCTTATTGTTAGTAATTATTATTGTTATACTAATCGTGCGTCAGACTAAAAAGAAAAAGCCGAAAAATCAAGAAGAAGACTATCTCGAACACAATAATGATCATTCAAATGATACAAATAAGTAAAGAAAGCCTGCATAGCGTTTGCAGGCTTTTTTAGTGCGTTTAAGATTATTTAAGGAAAAGGACCATTAGTTCTTCATCATAAAATGTTTCATCTACTCGAAGCGCCTTTTCTTCTTTTCCGTATGTCGTAAAACCTAGTGAGCTGTAGAGTCCTTTTGCTCTATCATTGCTGGAGACAACTGTTAAGTTAAGTTTCAATATTTCGGGAATCTGTTTTGCATGACTGATCACAGCTGTCACGAGAGCTTTACCGGCACCTGACCGGCGGTGTTCGGGTTTCACATACATGGCGAAAATGTGAGCACGGTGCTTCATTTTTTCGATTTTGTCTTGGACTAGTGTAACGGCACCCATTAGGGTATTCTCCTGAAATGCTCCGAAAGTAAAATCACCGTCTCCTTTAAGCCTGTTGGCAACCTCTTCAATTGGATTTTTACGCTCAAGAGCTTCTTCATAACTTGTAGCAAAAGCTTCAGGATGATTTTTTAATGCCTCAAGGCGCATTTCCCAGTAGGCTTCAGCATCATCTGGTGTGAGCAGGCGGATCTCCATACAAATAACCCCCAATAATTGTTTTAATTGGTAGTTTAACACAATTATCAAACTCAGTGCTATTTGAATTTAGATTTTTGAAGGCTGAAAAATGATATGCCTTAGTTTGGTGGATTGAAATGGAGCATACCTAACGGGTGTTTACTCGTTATTGGAGCGGGAAATAAATTGTTGGGGGTCAGTCCCCCTAGCGTGAGCTGTTTAGAAGATGTAAAGTGTAATGGTGTGGTTTTTGCGGAAAGATAGAAATAACAGCAAGAAGGGAGGATTTAAACATGGATCAACCTAAAGATCTCACAGAGAAACGGAAAACAGAGCATATTAGGATCAGTCTCCATGAAGATGTTGAGGGGAAAAACATTACAACGGGTTTAGAGAACTATCGATTTGTACCAAATGCTTTGCCCGAAATATCTTTTGAGGATGTAGCTCTTTCTGGTTCTTTTTTAGGGAAATCGATGAAGACTCCCTTTTTGATCAGTTCGATGACTGGCGGTACGGAAACGGCGCTTAAGATAAATCAGAACTTGGCTATTGCGGCACAGGAGAGAGGCTGGGCGATTGGTCTTGGGTCTATGAGAGCGGCAGTGGAGAAAGAAGAGCTTGCTTACACTTTTCAAATTAGAAGATGGGCTCCTGACATCCCTGTTATTGCAAACATCGGTGCTGTACAACTGAATTACGGATTTGGGCTTGAGGAGTGTAAACGAGCGGTTGAGATCGCTGAAGCGGATGCTCTCGTTCTTCATTTAAATACGCTGCAGGAAGTGTTCCAGCCAGAAGGGGATACGGATTTCTCTCATTTATTAAGTAAAATCGAAAAACTTGTTTCAGAAATGCCTGTTCCGGTTGGAGTAAAAGAAGTGGGCATGGGTATTGATAACGACACTGCTGAGAGACTGATTGCAGCGGGCGTCCAGTTTATTGATGTCGCTGGAGCTGGCGGAACATCTTGGGTACAAGTTGAAAGCTATCGTTCAGAAGATGCAGCAAGGAAAAAGGCTGCTGAAGCATTTCTGGATTGGGGTCTTCCGACATCTGAGAGTATAAATGGTGTGAGGGAAGTATCCCAAAAGATACCCGTTATCGCGAGCGGTGGCCTTAAACATGGGGTTGATGCAGCGAAATCATTAGCCCTAGGTGCCGACATAGCTGGGTTTGGCCGCAGCTTGCTTCAGTCAGCGGTTGAAAAAGATGCTGAAGCTTTGATTTTACAAATGGACCGGATTGAATTTGAACTTAGAACTGCTATGTTTGGAATTGGTGCTCTGAACATTGATGAACTTAAAACTACAAAACGCTTGTTGAAAAAGTGAAAAAGCCATAAGAAAAAGCGCTCCTGAAAAGCAGGAGCGCTTTTTTACTTTTTATTAAGTTGTTTTGTTATCTAATGTTTCTTCCATGTCTTCGAATTGATTCTGAACTTTTGAAGACGGATCTTTCGTGACTAAGCTGACAAGAATGACAGCCAGCATACTTAAGAAGAATCCAGGAATCATTTCATAAACTTCAGCTTTCAAGTCTGGGAACTGAACCCATGTCAATACGGTAACTGCACCAACGATGATACCTGCTAATGCACCCCATTTTGTCATGCGTTTCCAGAAGAGGCTCAACAAGATTAATGGACCAAATGCTGAACCGAATCCTGCCCATGCATAACCTACAAGGCTTAGGATTGTTTCGTTCGGGCTTAATGAAAGCAATACTGCGACAACAGCAACTGTTAATACAGCAAGTCTTCCGATTAATACAAGCTCTTTATCAGATGCATTCTTCTTTAAGAACTGCTTGTAAAAGTCTTCTGTTACTGCTGATGACGTTACGAGCAGCTGAGATGAGATTGTACTCATGATGGCTGCTAGAATAGCTGCTAATAAGAATCCAGTAATGAACGGGTGGAACAATACATTAGCAAATACGATAAACACTGTTTCTGGGTCTTTAAGAGTTCTTGCTGATTGTTCAAACCATGCGATACCGATGAATCCAGTAAACAATGCACCGATAATGGAGATGATCATCCAACCCATACCGATTCGGCGAGCTGCTTTAATTTCTTTTACAGATGTGATGGCCATAAAACGGACAATAATGTGCGGCTGTCCGAAATAACCTAACCCCCATGCTAATAGAGACAATAGACCAAAGAATGATAGTCCTTTTGTTACATTAAGCAATGAAGGATCTACTCCACGTACTGTATCAACCAGTGTTTGAGTGTCTCCAACCTCAGTAAAGGCAACGATTGGCACCAATACAAGAGCGATAAACATGATACATCCTTGTACAAAGTCAGTCCAGCTTACGGCGAGGAATCCGCCAAACAAAGTGTAAGCTACAACAACTCCGACAGTTAACAGCATACCAGTCATGTAATCAAGACCGAATGCACTCTCAAACAGCTTTCCTCCAGATACTAGACCTGCAGAAGCGTATAGAGTAAAGAAGATGATAATAACAATACCTGATACAATACGTAAAATTTTCTGTGTGTCGTTAAAACGGTTTTCAAGATAATCCGGAATGGTGATCGAATCATCTGCTACTTCCGTGTACGTACGCAAACGAGGTGCTACAAGAATATAGTTCAGATAAGCCCCGATTGTTAAACCGACTGCAATCCAAATACTGCTCAACCCATCTGCGAACATAGCACCAGGGAGTCCCATCAGCATCCATCCGCTCATATCAGATGCACCAGCAGATAATGCTGTTACACCAGGACCAAGTCCACGGCCGCCAAGCATGTAGTCAGACAGATCAGACGTTTTTTTGTATGCCCAATAACCAATGTACAGCATACCAATCATGTAAATAATTAAAGAAATAATTACTTCGATTTGCATGTAAAAAAATCTCTCCTTTTCTTTTTTTCATGAAATGGGTCACGTTAGTTTGCTCAACGGATTACAAGTTTATGAAAAAATTGACAGGTTGTATAAAACTAGAGCTTTTTATTTGCAAAAAGAGCTTGCGAGGAGTGACAAAAAAACTTGAAGTCAAAAGCGCGGTGGAAAAACGCATAACAAACATTGCCGGAAAAAATGTTAACCGGCATCAACAACAAGATAAAAGCCAAGCCGAAAAAATCGAAAATAGCGGCATCCGTTTTGAGCAAAAAACGTGCCCACTCCTTTTCAGAACATGTTTATCACTATAACAAAGATTAAGAAAAAACCCAAATCATAACCTAAAGATGCTATTCTGGCGCCGTTAAGCTACAATAGAAAATAAGAATTTTACCTTAAGGAATGATTTTGTTTTGAGTATTTTACTAGTAGAAAATTTATATAAAACATATGGAGAAAAGACTCTCTTTGATAAAATCTCTTTTTCCATTGGCGAAAAACAAAGAATCGGGCTGATCGGTCCGAACGGAACGGGAAAGTCCTCTCTGTTGAAAGCTTTGTCAGGATTAGACCCTGCTGAACAGGGCAGCATCACCCACGCCAATCAGTTTCAGATCGAATACGTAGCCCAGGAGCCGGAGCTGGACGAAGAACTTTCCGTTTTGGAACAGATCTATTATGGCGATTCCACCATCATGCGTACCATGCGAGACTATGAGCAAGCTCTGCTGGATCTTGAAGCAGATCCTGCAAATGAGAAAAAGCTGCAGCGCTTAATGAATGGTCAGCAAAAAATGGACGAGCAAGAAGCTTGGGAAGCAAACACTGTCGCAAAGACGGTTCTTACAAAGCTCGGTCTGCGCGATTTTTCACGTAAAGTGAAATTCTTAAGCGGCGGACAGAAAAAGCGTGTTGCGATCGCAAAAGCGTTGATCCAGCCAGCTGACCTTTTGATTCTGGATGAGCCGACAAACCATCTTGATAATGAAACGGTTGAATGGCTGGAAACATTTCTCGCTGGGTATAAAGGCTCACTTTTAATGGTTACCCATGATCGTTATTTCCTAAACCGCGTAACGAATCATATATTTGAGCTTGATAACGGAAAACTCTATGTTTACGAAGGAAATTACGAAACGTATCTAGAGAAAAAGGCAGAGCGGGAAGAGCTCGTCCTGCAGAATGAAGATAAACGCCAAAACACGCTGAGACGCGAATTGGCCTGGCTGCGCCGCGGTGCAAAAGCGCGTACGACGAAGCAAAAAGCCCGTATTCAAAGGGTAGAAAGTCTTCAGGAGGAAACAGGTCCGGCTGCAAAAGGTTCTGTTGAATTTGCAATCGGATCACAGCGTCTTGGCAAAAAAGTAATCGAGGTAGAAGGATTGTCCAAAAGTCTTGATGACAAGAAGCTGATTGATGGGTTGGACTATTTGATTGTTCCTGGTGAGCGTCTTGGGATCATCGGGCCAAATGGAAGCGGAAAAACAACTCTGCTGAACATGCTTGCAGGCAGAATGACTCCTGACTCTGGTTCTGTTGAAGTCGGAGAAACTGTTAAAATCGGTTATTACACGCAGGATCACGATGAACTCGATGGCAACCTTCGTGTGGTCGATTATGTCAAAGAGACGGCACAAGTGATCACTACAGTGGATGGCCAGACGATCACAGCTGAACAGATGCTGGAAAGATTCCTCTTCCCGCGTTATATGCAATATACGTACATTCGCAAACTTTCTGGTGGAGAGAAGCGAAGATTATATATGCTGAAGGTCTTGATGGAAGAGCCGAACGTTCTATTTTTGGATGAGCCAACGAATGACTTAGATATTCAAACGCTCAGTATTTTAGAAGAGTATCTCGATAACTTCCCAGGTGTTGTATTAACTGTTTCACATGATCGTTATTTCTTAGATCGTGTAGTGGATCATCTGCTTGCATTTGAAGGGGAGGGCAGGGTCGTCAGGTTCCAGGGCAGTTACTCCGATTATATGGAAGAGAAAAAAGAACGCGACGAGCTTGCGGCTTCTGTTAAGAAGGAAGCCGAGGCTGTCACGGCCGAGGCGGCAGATGGCAGCAGCCAGCCCCGAAAAGAAAAGCGGAAAAAGCTATCTTATAAAGAACAGCAGGAATGGGACACGATTGAAGACCGGATCATGGCGCATGAAGAGAAAAAAGAGCAGATTGAAGCTGAAATCGTTGCAGCAGGCAGCGATTTTGGACGGATCAGCGAGCTGTATGCAGAACAGAAAAAAGTAGAGACAGAGCTCGAAACGACGATGGAACGGTGGGAAGAGCTGTCACTGCTGGTGGAAAAACTGGAGAATTAAATGAGAAACACCTCTTGCGGCTGGCAAGAGGTGTTTTTTTGAGAAGTGAAAGAAGCGCTATGTCAGATTTTGTCGAGAGACCTATATTTTTAAAAAAAGACTTAATCGGCCTTAGAAAAGACTTAATTTTTCTGATTTAGACCTAATTAACTTTCATTTAGACCTTATTATTGAAATTTAGACTTAATCAATTTTTCTTCCTAAAATAAAAACCCTCACCAAAAGATGAGGGCTTACAAAATTCATAGATTAAAACACCTTTGTCGTCCAGCTTTCACAGTTCCAGACTTCGTTTGCTACTTCTTTATAGAATTCCGGTTCATGGGAGATCAACAGGACGCTTCCTTTAAAGGCTCTCAGCGCACGCATCAACTCGTCCTTTGCCTCAACATCCAAGTGGTTTGTAGGCTCATCGAGTACCAATACGTTATTTTCATGGTTGATCAGTTTACATAAGCGAACTTTTGCTTTTTCGCCTCCGCTCAGAACTTCCACTTTACTCTCGATGTGTTTTGTTGTTAATCCGCACTTTGCCAGAGCTGCACGAACTTCATGATGAGAGAAGCCAGGGAACTCGTTCCAGATCTCTTCGATGCATGTGTTGTAGTTCGCAGATTTTACTTCTTGTTCGAAATAGCCGATCTCAAGGTTTTCCCCGCGTTCAACCGAGCCAGAAACAGGTTTGATTTCACCTAAAATACTGCGGAGTAAGGTTGTTTTTCCGATACCATTCGCACCGACTAAAGCAATTTTTTGTCCGCGTTCCATACGGAGATTCAGCGGTCTTGATAATGGCTCGTCATATCCGATCACGAGATCTTTTGTTTCAAAGATCAGCTTACTCGGCGTGCGGGCTTCTTTGAAGTTGAACTCTGGCTTTGGCTTTTCTTTTGCGAGCTCAATGACATCCATCTTATCAAGCTTCTTTTGACGGGACATCGCCATGTTACGAGTTGAAACACGGGCTTTGTTGCGTGCCACGAAATCTTTTAAGCCGGCAATTTCCTGCTGTTGGCGCTTAAATGCCGCTTCCAGCTGGGATTTTTTCATCTCATGAACCGATTTAAAGTGATCGTAGTCGCCAACATAGCGATTCAGTTCTTGATTCTCCATGTGATAAATCAAGTTGATTACACTATTTAAGAATGGGATGTCATGCGAAATCAGGATAAACGCGTTTTCGTACTCTTGCAAGTAGCGCTTCAGCCACTCGATATGCTGTTCGTCCAGATAGTTTGTAGGCTCATCCAGCAATAGAATTTCTGGCTTTTCTAATAAAAGTTTCGCAAGCAATACTTTAGTACGCTGTCCGCCACTCAAGTCGTGAACATCACGATCAAGACCGATATCATCGAGTCCAAGACCTCGCGCGATTTCTTCAACTTTTGCATCGATTACATAAAAGTCGTTATTCGTTAGCGTATCCTGGATTACGCCTACATCTTCAAGCAATTTCTCCAGCTCTTCAGGTGTGGCTTCACCCATCTTTTCGTACATGCTGTTCATCTCTGTTTCCATGTCGAGCAGATATTGAAACGCGCTCTTCAGCACGTCGCGGATCGACATTCCTTTTTGAAGAACAGTATGCTGATCCAGATAACCGACGCGGACTTTTTTCGCCCATTCCACTTTTCCTTCATCTGGCTTTAATTTGCCAGTGATTATATTCATAAAGGTAGATTTACCTTCACCGTTTGCACCGATTAGACCGATGTGCTCTCCTTTTAGGAGACGGAAAGAGACATCGTTAAAAATGGCACGGTCGCCGAAACCGTGACTCAATCCTTGTACTGTTAAAATACTCATCTATATAACACCTTTTCTGTCAGTAATTTGTACCCTCTTGATTATAGTATTGAATGGGGAAGGAACTCAATAGGTGTATGACGAATCGTGACAATGAAAAAGCACCCAAGGAGAAAAATTCCATGAGTGCTGCTCGTTTATTATTCTTGTTCACCAGTACGATTTTTAAAAGCTTCCTTTGTAGCTAGGTTTGCTGAGTCAGTCTCGTCACTTTTTTGAACGAGTCTGTTTTGCAGTGTGTTGTCAGGAAAACGGCCCGGATGGCCCTTTTTCTTATGTTCGAATTCTTTTCCGCGTGCCATGTGTTTTTCACTCCTCGTCTCTTTACACCGTATTGTGTCCAAGAGAGGGAGAATTTATGAACACCTAAAAAGGTTTTACGACCATTAAAACGATCAATACTACAGCTAAGCCGTGTAAAAGATAAACATAGGGGTCAAGCTGTTTATCAATGGTCCGATAAGTATCGGGCAGTTCATCGCCTTCATGTGAAGCAAGAATTTCGTTCATTTGTTTTTGTTTCTTAGGTATGATGCCGATTACAAGTACTTGTGCCAGAACATAGATAACAAGCGATGAGATGTACCAAACTTCACTAAATAGTGCAGAATTTAAATAACCTAATAAAAGTCCAGTTGCAAGAAGTGTTAAGCTTCCGATCTTCGGAAAGGTTTCAATCTTTGCGTTAAGCTCAAGTGCAAACCTGGCCTGGCTGGCTGTTTTTGCGAATTTTGTAACGACAGGCATGGCAAAGCTTGCTCCAAGGCCGACAATAGCCGCAATAATGTGAATCAAGACAAGTGTTCCGTATAACGTCATATAAAAAATCCCCCCATTTCAGCATTAATTTCTTTCCCCCACTCAATTTATTACGCTAAACAGGAGAATAGTCCTCTTTTTTATCGGTGACTTTTATCCTAAATAGATGAAAGGAGAGTATAAATGAACCAAAAGGATGAAATCAGGCATAAAGTTTGGAGCAAGCTGACTGAAGAAAAACTTGGAAGATTTCCGTTTCCTTTAACAAATCGGATACCGAACTTCAAAGGGGCGGAGGCTGCTGCAAAATACATAACCGAAATGCCGGAGTACAAAGAGGCTGGAATCATTAAAGTAAACCCTGATTCACCTCAGCTGCCGCTTAGAACTCAAATTTTAAAAGATGGAAAAATGTTGCTCGTACCAACGCCAAGACTTAAGGATGGTTTCATTCAAGTGAAGCCAGAGTGGGTTCCAAAGGGTGAGGAAAGGAAAGCGGCAAGTCTTTCGAGCATTATGAACTATGGAAAAGTAATACCTTTATCTAAGATGCCTTCGATCGACTTGATTGTGGTAGGATCTGTTGCGATCCATCGTGATGGCAGAAGACTTGGAAAAGGTGAAGGATATGCAGACAGGGAATATGCGATTATCCGTGAGCTTGGGAACAAAGAAGTGCCCGTGATCACTTCCATACAAAGTGCTCAGATGGTTGATGATGAAATTCCTGTAGATGTATTTGACTTAACCGTGGATTGGATTGCGACAGAAAAAGGATTGATTGAAACAAAATCACCTTATCCAAAACCGACAGGGATTGTTTGGGCAGAGGTAAGTGAAGAGGACATGGAGACCATGCCCGTTTTAAAGGAAATTAAAGAATTGATTTCTAATAAAAAGTTATGACATAGAAGGTTCTTTAAAATATTGCAGGGGACTTTTTTCTTCAGCAGGTACGATATTAAGATGACGCAATACTTCTTCAGCGAAAATGACATAGTTTGAGCCTGTTGCAGTGACTACATTTTGACCTGTAACAAGATGTTCTTCTTCTTTGTTGTCCCAATTCATAACGGGCAGATACTGTGTATCATCCTGAGTGAGGGAAGCGGTATATTTTACATGGTTTAAAATACCGGCAGCCCCCAGTAAAGCTGGGCCTCCGCATATCGCTCCAATCAGTTTATGGCTATCGAAAAATGTACGAATCATGTTTGTTACACTCGTGTCCTCTAGTAAGTGATAGGGATTTCCGCCTGGAATGATAAGTGCTGCGTAATCGTCTGGATCAACTTCATTGATTGTTATATCAGGCATGATCTTCAATTTTCCGGCTGATGTGACCGCTCTGCCGGAAGAATACGGTGAGCATGTGACTAATTCATAGTCAGAACCATTTAAACACGTGATTAAAATTGAAATTTCAAATTCAGCGAATGAATCATACACGAACAGCAAAACTTTTTTCATAGCTTGACCTCCTTTTATATATCCAAATTTTAGCACCTGCTCATATGAATTTGCTACAAAAACAAGCATAATTTATTTCTTTAAAGAATATATCTGAAACACAACTAAATAAACACACTAATAAACCAGACACAAATGACACTAAAGCTCGCTCTTTCTATTCGGAAGTGCTGGGCTTTTTATTTTGCAAAGGAGGTGGCCGCAAAATTTCCCTCAGTAATTCCTACTTTACAGATGGGTTTTATTGTATTAATATATTTTAGTTAACTAAAGGGGGGACTTGTAGGTGACTACTTACTTAGTTTTATCAAACATTGCAATTATGCTTATACTTTTGGGTGTGTTGTTTTACATGCAAAAGAAGCACGTTTCTTTTTCGAAACGTGTATTCACAGGTCTTGGATTAGGTATTCTTTTCGGTCTTGTACTTCAGTACGGTTATGGTGCTGATTCTGAAGTTGCTTCAAAATCTACTGATTGGTTCAATCTAGTAGGCGGCGGTTATGTAACGTTCTTAAAAATGATCGTGATGCCGCTCGTGTTCATTTCGATCCTTTCAGCATTTACGCGTTTAAATCTTAAAGGAAATATCGGAAAATTAAGCGGATTGATCATTGGTATTCTTGTAGGAACAACAGCTATTGCAGCTGTTGTCGGAATTGGAACATCCGTGGCGTTCGATCTTGAAGCGGTCCAGATCGAGCAAGGTGACGCTGAAACAGCGCGCGGTGAGCAGATGGAGGGTACTTTTGAACAGGTCAAAGACCTTACATTGCCGCAGCAGATTCTATCCTTGCTGCCAGCTAATCCGTTTTTAGATTTTACAGGAGCTAGACCTACATCTACGATTGCTGTTGTTATCTTTGCGGCATTCTTGGGAGTAGCGTACCTTGGAGTGAAGCGGAAGCAGGAAGAACATGCTGAGCTCTTTGCAAAGATTGTGGATGCGTTTTACTCTGTGATCATGCGTGTTGTTACATTAATTCTTCGCTTAACACCATACGGAGTGCTGGCTTTAATGACGAAGACTGTTGCGCTTAGTGATATGGGCGCAATCGCGAAGCTTGGCAAGTTTGTCATTGCTTCCTATGTAGCACTGTTGATTATGTTTGGAATTCACTTGTTATTGTTAACGTTTGCTGGGTTGAATCCAATCACATATATGAAGAAATCTTTTCCGGTACTGTCTTTTGCTTTCACATCACGTACGAGTGCTGGTGCACTTCCATTAAATATCCGTACACAAAAGAGCATGGGTGTGCCTGACGGAATTGCGAACTTCTCAGGTTCATTCGGACTTTCGATCGGTCAGAACGGCTGTGCAGGAATCTATCCGGCGATGCTTGCAGTTATGATCGCTCCAACTGTAGGAATCGATCCTCTGTCACCATCGTTCTTGTTGACGCTCGTTGTAGTTGTAGCGCTTAGCTCGTTTGGGGTAGCGGGTGTAGGTGGTGGAGCAACATTTGCAGCAATCCTCGTATTGTCTGCGATGGACCTTCCGATTGCACTTGCCGGTCTATTGATCTCGGTTGAACCATTGATTGACATGGGCCGTACGGCAGTTAACGTAAGCGGTGCGATGACATCTGGACTATTAACAAGCAAAGTTCAGAAACAATTAGATACAGATGCTTATAATGACAGTGAAAATCAAGTTGAAGTAAGTGCATAAGAACTGAAAAGTGAGACGATCTTGCCTAGTGGCAGGGTCGTTTTTTTGTCTGCTTGAACGGTTGTCCTAGTACTTGCATAGAATACATAAAGTTTAAAATTTGAGTGGAGGAACTCGTGTTGAGTTGCGGTAATGTGAACCCTAACCATAGAAAATTAAAATGTGATAGATGCCAGTGCGGTGAGAGTATATGTACGAGAGAGCTGAGAGAGCAGTTAAGAAAAATTGTGGGAAGAAGAATTACATTACTTTCGAGAGCCAGTATCCCAAATGTGCGCTTTATTGTCGGAAGATTAATCAAAGTGGATTGCGGAACAATTATTGTTGAAAGTGAAACTCCGCAGATTACAGGTCCGTTATTAATAAAAATATGTGATATTATTAGCTTCGCATGCGACAATGCATTTAATCCGTCTCAACCCACCGTGTGTGAATTCGTGAAAAAGCAGGATGAAACATGCTCGATCTGCAAGTGTAAGTGCACAGAGAATGAGTGTATAAGAGAACTAAGAGAAGCACTGCAAGATTGTATTGAAAAGGAAATTGGAATCACGACTCCAGATGGTCCGTTTAATGGGGCATTATTGAAGGTAAGCTGCGGTTTTATTGTTTTAAGAGACAGTCTAACAGGAACGCCGTTTATCTTTTCTATATGCGCCATTTCGAGTGTGATTCAGTTTATTAATCCAAGTTCTGTTTGCAATATGACGAATCAAACAAGGGATTGTAAATTAGATTGTCACTGTGAATGTGTAAATGATAGTTGCACTGAAGCACTTAGAGATGAGTTGAAAGACTGCATTGGGAAGGAAGTTACCCTTACTACAGAAGGTAATTTTATCGAAGTCGGAAGAATCGTAAAGGTAAATTGCGGTACAATCATTCTGCAGCTTGCTATACCCATCCTTATTCCCATTTGTTCGATCACTTCTGTAAGATTAGGGAACCAGCTACCTGTGAATGGACAGCAGACAAATTTGAATAGGATCATTAGATAAAATACAAAAAATAAAGCGCAGGATATTGTTATCCTGTGCTTTATTTTGTTTGTAAATATTCACTAAAAAGGTGTGAAGCCTTTCCAATTAGGGTAAAAATTAAAAACTGAACTTTCTAAAAGAGGATATCTTATTACCAGCAGATGAAGGCTCTTCCAAATTCGTGAACATTGTATGTCAAAACTGTGATAAAGTTGTGAGCTTTATTTGAAGTTCTCGTGACATTTAATTACGGATAAACCACATTTGGAGCGATTCTGATACTATGAAGGCAAAGGTTTTTTGTCATTTGGTTTTGCCTTTGATATCCATTGTGATTTGTTTCACAATGTACTATAATCACTTTTGGTTCGATCGATTTATAAAAGGCAAAAAGAAATGCTTTTAAATAGAGAAAGGAAGGTGGACCTGGTGATGCAACGGTTAAAGCCGTTTTTAACAATCGGGTTATTGATGGCCGTGTTCATGCTAAGCGGCTGCAGCGATATGGTGGTTTTAGATCCAAAAGGACCTGTTGGTGAGCAGCAGAAGGATCTTATTATGTATTCGATCTGGTTTATGTTATTTATCTTGCTAGTTGTATATGCACTTACAGCTTTTATTGTTTATAAATATCGTGATCGCAAAAATCATAAGGGCTATGATCCTGATAATGAAGGAAGTCATTTGCTTGAGACGATTTGGTGGATCATTCCTATTATAATTGTTGTTGCTTTATCGATTCCAACGGTTAAAACGATCTATTCTCTTGAGGGACCTCCTGCAGAGACGAAAGATCAAAAGCCATTGGTGATTCATGCAACATCCGTGGATTGGAAATGGGTCTTCACTTACCCTGAGCAAGACATTGAGACAGTAAACTATCTTCATATCCCTGAAGATCGACCTGTTCTATTTAAACTGACTTCAGCCGATTCTATGGCATCATTTTGGGTTCCTCAACTAGGCGGCCAAAAATATGCGATGGCTGGTATGGAAACAGAACTTTACTTGCAAGCCGATGAGCAAGGAACGTATGAAGGACGAAACTCCAACTTTACAGGAGAAGGTTTTACAGATCATACGTTTGATGTAATGGCTATGTCTGATGAAGAATTTGAAAAGTGGGCGAGTGAAACGAAAGCTGATGCTCCTGAACTAACGAAAGAGCAGTACGACAAGCTGATGCTTCCTGGCCACGTGAAAGAAATGACGTTCTCTTCTACTCACTTAGGATTTGTTAACCATGCTGATCAAGCTGATTATGCGCTTAAAGCTCGAGAGCGATTAGGCTATGAGCCGTTAATTCCTCACTCGAAAGCAGCAAAAGAGAAACGTGAAGAAGAAAAGAAAAAGAAACAAGAACAACAAGAAGAATCAGAGTCTCATGGGGATTCACATGCCCATTAACAGAGGAGGCAACTTAATATGAAATGGGATGAATTTTTCGTAACAGGCGACCCACTGATCTATGGGGCTGACGTTTCCATTGTCTTAACAATGGTGGGGATCCTGTTTTACCTAACTAGATATAAAAAGTGGAAATGGCTATGGACAGAATGGCTAACGACTGTTGACCATAAAAAACTCGGTATCATGTATATCGTTTCTGCGGTTCTTATGCTTTTCCGCGGTGGTGTCGATGCGCTCTTAATGCGTACTCAACTCGCTGTTCCAGATGCGAAGTTCCTTGATTCGCAGCACTATAACGAGATATTTACAACTCACGGTACGATCATGATCATCTTCATGGCGATGCCGTTCTTAATTGGTTTGATTAACGTTGTCGTTCCATTACAAATTGGAGCTCGTGACGTAGCTTATCCTTATTTAAACGCAGTAAGTTTCTGGACGTTCTTTATCGGAGCGATGCTGTTTAACATCTCGTTCGTTATCGGTGGTTCGCCATCAGCAGGTTGGACGAGTTACATGCCGCTTGCGAGTAACGAACTTAGTCCGGGACCTGGGCAGAACTACTACTTATGGGGTCTGCAGATTGCAGGTATCGGTACACTACTAACAGGGATTAACTTCCTAGTTACGATTCTAAAGATGCGTGCACCGGGAATGACGTTGTTCCGTATGCCGATGTTCACATGGTCATCACTCGTAACAATGGTTATCATTATTTTCGCTTTCCCGATTTTAACGGTAGCACTTGCACTTATGTCATTTGACCGTTTGTTCGGAAGCCACTTCTTCACTCTTCAAGGTGAAGGGATGGATATGCTTTGGGCTAACCTCTTCTGGCTATGGGGTCACCCAGAGGTATATATCGTAATCTTGCCGGCATTCGGTATGTTCTCAGAAATTATTTCTACGTTCTCTAGAAAAACATTGTTTGGTTATAAAGCCATGATCTGGTCTATGCTTCTTATCGCAGGATACAGTTTCTTGGTCTGGGTCCATCACTTCTTTACGATGGGTTCAGGTGCAGCCGTTAACTCTGTATTCTCCATCACAACGATGGCGATCGGTATACCGACTGGGGTTAAGATCTTTAACTGGCTGTTCACGATGTACAGAGGTAAGATTCAATTTACGACGCCGATGCTATGGTCACTTGGTTTTATCGTGAACTTCGTAGTCGGTGGTGTTACAGGTGTCATGCTTGCGATGGCAGCAGCTGACTATCAGTACCACAACACATACTTCTTAGTATCTCACTTCCACTATGTGTTGATCGCTGGTACAGTATTTGCATGTTTCGCTGGTTTAATCTACTGGTATCCTAAGATGTTTGGCTACAAGCTGAACGAACGTATCGGTAAATGGGTATTCTGGTTGTTCACAATCGGGTTTAACGTATGTTTCATGCCTCAATACTTCCTAGGTCTTGATGGTATGCCTAGACGTGTGTACACATACAGCGAGGAGTCTGGCTGGGGTCCATTGAACATGGTTTCTACAATCGGTGGATTCATGATGGGTATCGCATTCTTAGTACTCGTTTACAACATGTACTACAGCTTCCGTTTCGCGAAGCGTGAAACAACTGGTGACGCTTGGGATGGCCGTACGCTTGAATGGTCTACTCCTTCAGCAATGCCGCCATTTTATAACTTTGCTAAAATTCCAGAGATTACAGGTCTTGACCATTTCTGGAGACAGAAGCAGGCAGGCAAGGTAGAGAAGTTAACAGCTAAAGATATTAAAAAGATTCATATGCCTAGCAACTCTGGTGTACCGTTTATCATGGGATCGTTCTTCTTCGTTCTTGGATTTGGTTTTGTATTTGACTGGATCTGGATGGCGATTCTCGGTGGTATCGGAGTTATCGGAACATTGATTTACCGTTCATTTGAATATGACGACGGGTATTATGTAAGTGAAGAAGAAGTCATTGAAACAGAAAAGATTTCTAAATAAGGAGGCGTGAAAAAATGGCACATGTAGAAACACACGACCCCAACACGCCTTTAGAGTATCGTTCGGAGACCGGGCGTCTTAACATTCTCGGTTTCTGGATCTTCCTAGGGGCAGAAATTGCGTTGTTCGCAACGTTATTTGCAACGTATATGGTTTTAACACATCGTATTGCAGACGGTCCGGCTCTTGGTGAACTGTTTGAAGTGAAGAGTTTGCTTATTCAAACCTTCTTGCTTTTAACAAGTAGTTTCACCTGCGGCCTGGCGGTTCATGAAATGCGCCGTCATAATGTAAAAGGCTTAATGCTTTGGATGATCATCACACTTGGTTTAGGTCTTGGATTCCTTTACTTTGAGATTCAGGAATTCTTGCACTTCATTCATGAGGGTGCAAACATCGGTACGAGTGCAGCTTGGTCAGGATTCTTTGTTCTTGTAGGAACTCACGGTGCCCACGTAACGTTCGGTATCTTTTGGGTAACGATGGTCTTGATCCAAGTGGCTAAGCGCGGTCTGACGCCTGCCACTTCTGCAAAAGTTTTCATCACCAGTCTTTACTGGCACTTCTTAGACGTAGTGTGGATCTTCATCTTCACTGCCGTTTATCTGATGGGGATGGTGATGCATCATGGCTAATAAAACTGCAGCTAACGGACATGGCGGATTCCCTTGGAAACACTTGATTGGATTTGTTTTATCAATCGTGTTGACGCTGTTCGCATTATGGATTGCGCTAGGGACTGACTTGTCGCTAACTTGGATTTTAATAATCATTTTTGGATTTGCGTTCTTGCAGGCTGCCCTGCAGCTATTAATGTTCATGCACGTGACAGAGAACTCGACGAGCACGAAGCTCACGGGCCGTGTACAGGTAGGTAATATCCTGTTCGCAGCGTTCGTAGCGATCGTTATTGTTCTCGGCTCTGTCTGGGTAATGACAGCAGGCCACGCAAAACACGACAAACATGACGAACCGAAGACTGAGAACCATGGTGAACATGGTGGAGCAGAGAAGTCTGAGGAGCATGGGAGTCACTAATAGAATTGATGAAAGAAAGCCTCTTGCTTGGTTGCAGGAGGCTTTTTTGTGTGGAATTTGGGTGGATGTGGGCTCTCGATGGGCGAGAGCCTTTGGTATTTATGTTCTAGAGTATGTCTTAAGAGTATGATGCTATTTTGGGAGGGAAAAGAACCTTCTCTGGGGATTTATGAGCGATTCTAGGATTTTATGAGCGATTCTAGGATTTTACGAGCGGTTTTAGGATTTTACGAGCGGTTCTGGAATTTTACGAGCGGTTTTAGAATTTTACGAGCGGTTCTAGAATTTTACGAGCGGTTCTAGGATTTTACGACCGGTTCTAGAATTTTACGAGCCGTCCTAGAAATTTATGAGCAATTACTAGGGTTTTAAAGATAGGGTAACGTATATGTTCTTCCTTTGCAGCCTCCGGTATGAGGTAAATTCATATTACTAAGAATACGTTTTGCTACATGCCTGGAAGGGATTTGTAGAAAGTTACAAAATTCTTTATTTGTAATGCTTGCTCCATATAATAATGCGTAATCCTCTAAAGAAGGCAGGTGAAGATTCCGATCTTTTTTAGAACATTTTGGGCAAACCCAAGTATTATGCTTCCTCACCACCGGCATATAAAAACACTTAGTACAATAAACCCCTTTGATAATATCCTTTTCTTCAATCTGATACCTTTTTATTAAGTCGGGGTTGTCTGGAGTATGCTGGCGGACGAGCAGTTTTGAAAGTTTTGTGATTTCTCTTTTTGTCAGTTTCTCAACGGAATGCATCTTATCGAAAACTTGAATCCGTTCTTGGAGATAAGGGCTATGGGTTATATATTGAGGTATGTCTTTATGAGAGGGAAGGGATTTGATGATGGTTCTGGGGTTGCTCATTACAACTAAAGAGTGAACAGGGATATGAGGAACACGATTTCTAGACAGCCAATCGGTTAAGTGAGACCGTTGGCGTTTCACTTGATAAATCGGATTTTGAAATGCTTCTTCACTGCCGTCATCTCTTACTCGGATCACTTGATTAAGGTGATCAAAATGTAAGGTGCCAGTGATGTACTTTACTTCAAGGATTAAAATATAGTGTGTGGATATTAGAAGTGTGTCAATCTGAAAAAAGCTATCGTGGGCAGCCAGCCGTAAGTCATGAAGGACAGTATAGCCTTTACTTAAGAAAGGTTTTAAAAAATAATCGTTGGATTGTTCACCATGATGTCCTGCGAGTCTACCTCCTAACTCATCATTAATGGGTAAAAGTTTAGGATGATTTTGAATTAAACGGCGTTGGAATACCTCAAGCTTTTTGATCCTAAGCGATTTTGAACGATCTTTAACTAGCATTGACGACCTCCTTTGCTACCTAAATATTCTCCTGAAACAATGATTTACCTGTCTATAAACAACAAAAAACAGCCCCGCCAAAGCGAGACTGCTTTCAATAGTAGTTGTGCTACTAAAGTTGTTTATCTAACCTGCCCATCACCAGTCATACGATATTTAATCGTCGTCAGTGCTGGCAGACCCATTGGCCCGCGAGCATGAAGCTTTTGTGTCGAGATTCCGATCTCAGCTCCAAAACCTAGCGCAGAGCCGTCGGTGAAACGAGTTGAAGCATTTTGGTATACAGCAGCTGCGTCAACGGCATTCAAGAAACTTACCGCCGTCTCAGCGTCTTCTGTCACCACTGCTTCAGAGTGCTTCGTGCCATAACGCTCAATGTGAGCCACTGCTTCCTCAACGGATCCAACGACTTTCACAGCTACAGCAAGGCTTAAATATTCCTCAGCCCAGTCTTTTTCAGTAGCTGGGATAACGTCTGGCAGTATTTCGCCAGCTTTTTCGTCACCATGAACTTCAATCCCATGCTTATCAAATAATGCAACGACACGATCTTTATTTTGCTCTAACCATGCTTCATGAAAGATGAACGTCTCGGCTGCATTACAAACAGCAGGGCGGTCTGTTTTTGCATTTTCTAAAATAGCCAGTGCTTTATCAACGTCTGCAAACTGATCAACATAGATGTGACAGTTACCAACGCCTGTTTCGAGCACTGGAACTGTCGCATTCTCGACGACTGTCTGAATCAGCTTTCCGCCGCCCCGAGGAATCAGCACGTCGATGTACTCTTTCATCGTAAACAACTGTCCCGCAGCTTCACGATCTGTTGAAGCGATGAATTGTACAGCGTCCTCAGGAATCTTCGTATCAGCTAATGCTTTATGAATCACAGATACGATTGCTGAGTTGGAATGAATAGCATTCGAACCGCCTTTAAGCACAATAGCGTTACCTGATTTCAATGCTAATCCGGTAGCATCTACCGTTACATTCGGACGAGCTTCATAGATCATGCCGATTACACCTAACGGAACGCGTACTTGTTCTACTTTTAGTCCGTTATCTAACGTCCAGCCTGATAAGATTTCGCCGACAGGATCTTGAAGTTCAACAACTTCGCGAAGTCCGTCAGCAAAATCTTTTACACGGTCAGAAGTTAAACGCAGACGGTCCATGAGAGCCTCTGAAAAACCTTTTTCTTCGCCGTTCTCTAAATCTTTTTTGTTCTCTTGTAATATATAATCTGACTCTTTTTCTAAAACATCTGCAATTACTAATAAAGCTTCGTTTTTCTCTTTTTCGGTCAGTAAGGCAAGCTTTTTTGAAGCTTTCTGAGCTAGCTTTGCCTGGTCTTCTACAATCAATGGTTTGGTTGTACTTTTAAAAGTACTCATCCAACGCCTCCTTGTTATTTTTAAACGTTTGTTTAACTTTCATCAAAACTTTTCATCAAAATTTTAGTGAATCGGTACTGCTAAGCGTGTGTGACACACTAAATCATCATTGTTGATCGCTTCTTCAGGACCAACGTCTTCCAATTCGTCTGTTGAGAAACCTTTGATCTTAATGAGCTGTTTTGATGAATAATTAGATACACCTAGTCCAACTTCATTGCCATCAAGGTCTTTGATGCGGACAACAGAACCCTTTTTAAAGTGTCCACTAACATAATGAATTCCAGTAGGGTAAAGACTTTTCAGGTCATCAATTCCTTCTTTTGCTTTATTGGTAACGACAATTTCGCCTTCGGGTCCTGAATGGAACGCAATCCATTGTAATTTTGTATCCAAGTTGAATTCGTTCTTTTTAGGAACAAAATAAGTTCCTCGTGCGTCTCCTGTTACTGCTTGATGAATGATGTCATTTGCAGTTGCATTACCAAGGAATGAAGAGATGCCTGATGCCATTGCAATCTTGACTGCATCGATCTTAGAGCGCATTCCTCCTGTGCCGACAGCACTGCCGGGTTCGCCAGCGGAATCCTCAATTTCTGGTGTAATTTCGCTTACCTTCGTTAAAAGTTGAGCTTCTGGGTTTTTTCTTGGGTCTTCTGTATATAGACCGTCAATATCTGAAAGGATGATCAGCTGATCGGCATCCACAAGACCTGCCACTTTAGCTGAAAGTGTATCGTTATCTCCAAACTTTAACCGTTCGACGGTTACCGTATCATTTTCATTTACGATTGGAATAATGCCGCGGTCTAATAGAACATTTATTGTGTTACGCGCATTGTGATAACGATTCCGGTCAGAGAAGTCACTTCTTGTGATCAAGATCTGTGAAGCTGTGTAGCCGTGAGAAACAAATCTTTCAGAATAAGCTTCCATTAGAAGACCTTGTCCGATTGAAGCTGCTGCTTGTTTTTCAGATAGAGTAGTTGGGCGATTTAAGCATCCCAATCTTCTGTAGCCTGCTGCAACTGCACCAGATGAAACGAGCAACACCTCATGCCCTTCATCTTTTAATTTAACAACCTCATCTACAAGACGTTCTAATTTACGTCTGCTAATATCACCAAGTCCGCTCGTTAATGAGCTGGAACCAATCTTTATTACAATACGTTTATTCTTTGTTTCATTAAAAGCCATATCTGGTGTTAATCACTCCTGTTTTGTTTGTTAGTTTTTAGTGTTTTTTATTTACTTGTCCGGTCAAAAATTCAACGTTACTGAGTATAACATGGTCAGATTTTATGACAACAGTATTTGGTGAGATAGTGTAGAAAACGGGCAAAAAGTGAAGAAAATCGAAGAAAAGAAGGATATATACGCTATAGAAGGTGAGGGGAGACGAGGGACTGATGAGCGGCGGTATACCGTGGAATTTCCGAGGTTTAATTTACCAATAAATGCAAAAACCCCTCTAATTTAATAGAGGGGGTCACGTTTTTTTAACTTAATATTCTTTTTCCATTTTACGTTTCGCCAAGTATGGACGGCCCCAAACAACGTAAGCTGCATAGTGAGCAAAAACGACGTTTGCGATGAATACCGTTATAAAGAAACTATGAACAAACAGGCTTAAGCTGTCATATGCCATAAATAATCCTACGTAAGTCCATAACAGGGCGATAAACGGTATCTGTGCCAGTGCAAGCTTACGACTATCATTCCACAAAAACAGCGGTGTCGCAGTTGCTACAAACAAATAAACCATGAATACATCCATTACATATCAACCCCTTGAAGTATTGTACACGCTTACAATTTTGACAAATTAGCGTCTAAAATGTGAACGATTTGTTACATTTAGTATACCACAATAGGAGAAAAATGCCACATGGAATTGTACATTTTTTTGAAAATTCAAGTTATTAAACATAAAAAAAGAATCCAGAAGCCCAGCAAGGCAACAGATTCTAATACATAAAAATTATAATGGATAGCGCCAAAATCTTTCTTTTTGAACCCACTCCAGCATCGCAGGATCTTTTTCTACGCTATTAACAAGCCATTGTGTCTGTGAGCGATGCGCTTTGATACAGTTCATTTTGTCTTCAAAAACATCAGAAACATCGGTAACAATATGAGGTGCACCAAGGTCTTCTTCAGAATTTCTCGCAAAAGCTACACATAAAAGTTCTGGACGGTCCGATTCAGCCATGCCCTTAACCGCTCGAACTACTGCTCTTCCCGTTGCTTCATGATCGGGATGCACACTGTATCCTGGATAAAAAGTAATAATCGTTGCAGGCTTCACTTCATCAATAACGGTTAAGAATTGATCTGCGAGAAGCTGTTCATCTTCAAACTCAATCGTCTTATCACGAAGTCCAAATTGACGCAGATCTTTAATCCCGACTGCAGCACAAGCATTCTCTAACTCTTTTTGACGGATGAGAGGAAGGGATTCACGAGTTGCGAAAGGCGGGTTTCCCATGTTTCTCCCCATCTGTCCTAAAGTAAGGCAAATATAAGTTACGGGTGACCCTTTTTTCGTGTGTTGGGCAATTGTCCCTGATACTCCGAAAGCTTCGTCATCAGGATGTGGAAAGATGACTAATAAATGATCGTTCATGAATGATAACCTCCTTTAAACATCAAATGGGGAAGTGCTGAGTTGAAGAGCTACAGCAAGACGGCCTTCCTGATCATGGCCGGCGAGAAGCAGTCTTCCCTCTGAGTCGATTTCCCAATGTGTTAATCCTTCTGCATAGATCCAGCCAAGTTCGATCTTTAACCCGACACGAAAAGGACCGGTGCCCATGATTTTTCCGGACAAAGGTGTTACTTTTCCGTTACGGATATATGCATTAACAGTAAGTACTGATTCGTTATTGTGATTGGCATAAGCGCCATTAGTGGTTTCCAAATGCAAATATAGTTCTTTTCCTATAAATTGATCCAGTGCGTTCTGGACGTCATTAGCTTGAATAGGCTGCATGCTTCTCACTCCTGCTTATGATAGATGTACTTATTATAATTCAAAACAGCGGAAATCGTGTATGATATGCCTGGCATAAAAAAAGTGAGGGTTAATCGCAAACGTGGCTCATGAAAGAAGTTGATTTCCGCTCCAGGTTGCTCGCTTTCCACGGGGCGTGCGGTGAGCCTCCTGCCGCTTTGCGCCATTAGGTTCTTCACCTGACCGCTCGTCCCGTAGGACAAGGAAGGCTCCGGCAGCGAGACATCGCACGAAGAAAAATTGAAGTTTATTTTTCGAGGAGTCTCGCACCTTGTGCTCCAATCAACTTGCAAATGATGATAATAGTAAAAGCTAAAAGCAACAACCTTTTAGGCTTTTATTCAAGATTCCTTTTTGAAAAAATAACTAACGGGCTGTCCAAGTAAGTTAAACCTACTTATTAGACAGCCCGTTTTAAGGTGAAAATTATTTATTCAATTTATTGCGGTATGCACCGTGCCATGTTGGTCCTACATATTGATTGAGTTCAAAACCAGATGCGATTGCTTCTGTAATAAAATCTTTTGCTGTAAGAATCGCTTCACGCGCAGGCTTTCCTTTTGCAAGTTCAGCTGTGATTGCAGCTGAGAACGTGCATCCGGCCCCGTGCGTCCATGTTGTTTCAATTCTTTCTGATTCTAAAACTTCAAACTCGTTTCCATCATATAAAACATCTACAGCACTTTCATGATCAAGTTTTCCGCCGCCTTTTACAATAACGTATTTTGCGCCGTTCGCTTGGATCTTATGAGCTGCTTCCATCATTTGTTCAACAGTCGTAATTGGTTCCATACCAGCTAATTGTGCTGCTTCAAAAAGGTTAGGTGTTACCACTGTTGCTTTTGGTACAAGAACGTTCTGCAGTGTGCTCGCCAGTTCAGGGTGAAGTGGTTCAGCACCTTTACACACCATCACTGGATCGATTACAACGTTTTGAAGGTTGTGCTTTTCAATTAGATCAGCTGTAATTTGGATCGCTTCCACAGATGCCAGCATGCCTGTTTTTAATGCATCAACTCCGATTCCTGCTACAACCGTTTCCAGCTGTTTTTTAAACATATCAGCCGGAAGTAAAAATACTTCATGGAACCAGTCGCGATGAGGGTCTTGAGCGACTACAACGTTAAGTGCTGTCATGCCGTAAACGCCTAGCTCCTGGAATGTTTTTAAATCTGCTTGAATGCCTGCTCCGCCGCTAGTATCAGAGCCTGCAATAGTAAGTGCTTTTTTAGGTGACATTCTATGATCTCCTTTTCAGTTCGTTTCTGCTTCTGTAACAAATTATATCAAAAGAAATTAGGAAAAGGAAAAGTTGCGTTTTTTAGTAAATAACACCAATTAAACGAATGAGTTGACTTATTTGTATATACAGGTTAAATTATTTTTGTAATATGTATATACAAGTTTCCGGTTCTTTGGAAACGCTTCATACACAGTTTGATTAAAGTACTAGTTTTCATCACATGATAATTAAGGGTATAGACACGATAAGACCTTTTTTTTATCAGCAGAAATGGAAACGGTTTCTAGGAGGGAACATTAATGAGCAAAATCCGCGAAACAGCTGAACAAATCGTCGAAGCACTCGGCGGTAAAGATAACGTATCTGCAGCTACACACTGTGTCACACGTCTTCGCCTCGCATTGAAGGACGAAGGAAAAGTTGATGAAAAAGCACTTGAAGATATTGATCTAGTGAAAGGGTCGTTCTCCGCGAACGGCCAGTATCAAGTGGTCATCGGACAAGGTACCGTTGATAAAGTGTACAACGAATTTATCGACATCACGGGTACAGGAAGAGCTTCAAAGGAAGACATTAAAGACGAAGCAAGCAAGAAATTGAATCCGCTTCAACGAGCGATCAAAGCATTAGCGGATATCTTTATTCCTATCCTTCCTGCCATCGTTACGGCAGGTCTATTGATGGGTATCAACAACATTCTGACTGGACCGGGCATTTTTTATGATGAGAAATCATTTATTGATGTTCATAAAAACTGGGCAGATCTCGCTGGCATCATTAACCTGATCGCGAATACTGCTTTCGTGTTCCTGCCAGGATTAATCGGATGGTCAGCCGTTAAGAAGTTTGGTGGAAGTCCATTGCTGGGTATCGTGCTTGGACTCATGCTCGTCCATCCAGATCTATTAAACGCTTGGGACTACGGGAAAACAAAAGATATTCCGACATGGAACCTGTTTGGTCTGCCGATTGAAAAAGTTGGCTACCAAGGTCAAGTATTGCCAGTATTAATTGCATCATATGTATTAGCTAAAATTGAACTCTTTTTGAAAAAACGTATTCCTGATTCACTGCAGCTCCTATTAGTTGCACCAATCACATTGTTAGTAACAGGATTCTTAGCATTTATCGTTATCGGTCCGATTACATTCTCGATCGGGAATGCTGTAACAGACTTCTTCGTATCCATTTTTGATAACTTTGCTTGGTTAGGCGGATTGATCTATGGAGGATTCTACGCACTTCTTGTTGTGACTGGTATGCACCATACCTTCTTAGCTGTCGATCTTCAGCTTATCTCAAACACGGGTGGAACATTCTTATGGCCGATGCTTGCATTATCAAATATCGCTCAAGGTTCAGCTGCACTTGCTATGTTCGTTGCTTCACGCGATGAGAAGCTTAAAGGTCTAGCTGGAACATCAGCTTTATCTGCTTATCTTGGTATTACAGAACCTGCGATGTTCGGGGTTAACTTACGCTTTAGATATCCATTCATCTTTGCGATGATCGGTTCTGCGATGGCAGGTATCGTGATTACCATTGCCGGCGTAAAAGCATCTTCCATTGGTGTAGGCGGAATTCCAGGATTCCTTTCTATCCTGCCGGGAAGCTGGGGCTCATTCTTTATCGGAATGGGAATCGTAATCGTAGTGCCATTCGTACTGACTTATTTCTATGCGAAAGTGAAAAAAGAGAAGAAGTAAATGAAAAACAAGTAAAACCAAACAACCGGATGAACTTTGATTTCCGGTTGTTTTCATTCATAAAGTAATAATTATGGCGGTGAAAAAATGAAGAACGAACCATGGTGGAAACGATCAGTTGTCTATCAGATCTATCCGAAAAGCTTTAACGATACTACTGGAAACGGAACTGGAGATATTCAAGGAATCATTGATAAGCTGGATTATCTTAAGAAATTAGGGGTCGATGTATTATGGCTGACTCCAATCTATGATTCTCCGCAGCGTGATAACGGATATGACATCCGTGATTATTATAAGATTTTCGATGAATATGGAACGATGGAAGACTTTGACCGTTTGCTAGAAGAAGCGCACAAACGTGATCTGAAAATCATCATGGATATCGTCGTAAACCACACGAGCACTGAACATGAATGGTTTGAGCAGTCGCGTTCCTCTAGAGACAAACCATATCGCGATTTTTACATTTGGAAGGACCCTGTTGATGGCGGGGAACCGACGAACTGGGTTTCCAAGTTTGGAGGATCTGCGTGGAAATTAGATGAGGAGACAGGACAATATTACCTTCATCTCTTTGACGTGACACAAGCTGATCTGAATTGGGAGAACGAAGAAGTCCGGCAGAAGGTTTATGAGATGATGAACTTCTGGTTTGAGAAGGGTGTTGATGGCTTCCGTCTTGATGTTATTAATCTCATCTCAAAAAATCAGGAGTTTCCTGATGATGATGGATCAGTGGCACCTGGTGATGGCCGTAAATTTTACACGGATGGTCCGCGCGTTCACGAATTCATGCAGGAGATGAACAGAGAGGTCTTCTCGAAGTATGATGTATTGACCGTAGGAGAAATGTCATCCACAACGATCGATAATTGTGTAAAGTACACGAATCCAGATCGTAAAGAGTTAAGCATGACTTTCAACTTTCATCATTTAAAAGTAGATTATCCGAACGGTGAAAAGTGGAGTGTTGCCGATTTTGATTTTTTGAAACTGAAAGAGATCTTATCCACATGGCAAGTTGAAATGCATAAAGGAGGAGGTTGGAATGCGCTCTTTTGGTGCAACCATGATCAGCCAAGGATTGTATCTCGTTATGGGAATGATGGAAAGTACCGCGTAGAATCAGCAAAAATGCTTGCGACGACGATTCATATGATGCAAGGTACACCATACATCTATCAAGGTGAAGAGTTCGGCATGACAAATCCGAAGTTTGATTCGATTGAGCAGTATCGAGATGTCGAGTCCTTAAACATGTTCAAGCTTTTAAAAGAAGAAGGACGAAGCGAAGATGAGGTTCTAGAAATTCTGAAGCATAAATCACGTGATAATTCGCGTACTCCTGTTCAGTGGAATGATGAGGAGAATGCTGGATTTACATCAGGGGAGCCCTGGATTCCGGTTGCGGACAACTATCACCAGATCAATGCAGAAGAAGCAGTTAAGGATGAGAGTTCTGTCTTTTATCATTATCAAAAACTGAATCAGCTCAGAAAAGAATTAGACATTGTGACATATGGTGATTATGAGCTTATATTAGAGGATCACCCAGAGATTTTTGCTTATTTCCGTAACCGCGAAAATGACGAAAAACTGCTGGTCGTTAATAATTTTTACGGCAAGGAGACTACGTTCACATTGCCTGAAGAAAATATGGCTGATGGCTATAAAGCAGATGTGCTGATAAGCAATTATGACTCCAGTCCAGAAGATTTTTCTTCTTTTACATTGAGACCGTATGAATCTGTCGTTTTTCACTTAAAAAAATAATGCTACAATAAGCATGGTGAATAATGATGCGAAAAAATAAATTTCAAGAAATCTATCAAGAGCTGTCTTCACAGATTACAGAAGGTATTATTGCGGCTAACACACAGCTTCCATCTGAACACGAACTTGCAGACCGCTATGAAACATCAAGAGAAACTGTTAGAAAGGCGTTGAACCTCTTATCTCAAAACGGATTTATTCAAAAAATCCGGGGAAAAGGGTCGATTGTCCTGGAGACGAACAAGTTCAGTTTTCCTGTTTCAGGGTTAGTCAGCTTTCAAGAGCTGTCTGAAACGATGGGAAAAAGCAGTGTTACGACTGTACATGAATTTGGATTGATCGAACCTGACAGTTTTCTGCAGCAGCAGCTTCAGGCTGATTCGAATGAACTTGTTTGGAAAGTGATTCGTTCGAGACAAATCGATGGGGAAACCATCATTTTGGACAAGGACTTCTTTTTGAAAAAGTATATTCCGAAGCTGTCAAAAGAAATCGGTGAAAAATCAATCTATGCTTATTTAGAAAAAGAGCTCGGATTAACGATCAGCTTTGCAAAAAAAGAAATTGTAGTCGTTGAATGTACAGAAGAGGATAAACAGCTACTGGACCTGGATGGCTTTCAGCACATTGTTGTTGTGAAAAACTTTGTGTATTTAGATGATGCGAGCCTATTTCAATATACGGAGTCCCGTCACAGATTAGATAAGTTTCGATTCGTGGATTTTGCGAGGCGGGGGAGATAGGTGATGAAGGAGCGAGGGGGAAAATGCCTCGCTCTTTTTTGTTGTTTTTATTATGTGTGAGAGAGTGTCGGATATTGTCGGCAAAAGTAAACTCGTGGATAAACGCCTTAAATTTCTGGATTGAAGAGCAAAATTTGTGGATTCACCCCTGAAATTTGTGGATTCAGCAGCAAAACTTCTGGATTCATCGTCTACCGCCACTAATTTATATCTCCCACATACACCTTAAGGGTACTTTCACCGCTATTTATCCCTTGAATCATCGGGATCAACTCCTTAGGATAGTAGTTAATTTCCGAAAGCTGGTCAATCGGCAGCCAAACAACACCTGTTTGAGTAGAATCAGGCTCCATCGGATCAAATCTCTCCGGAATCTCCTCCAAAAAAGCTTCAAAGATATGCTCCACAATGTGACCTTGATCGTCCATGGGCTGATCGGAAATGTGGTTTTTGCTTATAAACTCTCGCACCCAAAGAAGCTTGCCAGCTTCAACCTTCACACCAAGTTCCTCCATGCATTCACGGGCAACAGCGTCTGATAGTGTTTCATTAAAATCCTGTCCGCCGCCGGGCATTATGTATTTTTTACTATCACTGCTTTGCTTTTCAATCGTGAGTAAGTGATGATTATGTATGATTAACGCCTTCACTGAACTTCGAATTTTATACAAATGAATAGCCTCCATTACTAGTCTTTACTTTAATTTACCACTCTTAAAGTGTTGACAGCATCTGTAAAGTCCGTTAGTATGTAAAACAGTTACTCATTTACTTCAACGCATAAAAGCGTTTAAGCATGTAAGTGAACTTATGATTCATACGAACGGAGAGATACACATTATGAAAAAACAAATCTCATTACCGATAGCGCTCGTTTTATTTGTAGCGATTTTTGCTGTTATGTTTACGAGTCTTGTTTTTATAAAAGTAGAACCACATATTCCATTGCTTGCTTGTTTAGTTTTACTGTCTGCAGTAGGCGCGGCTTTTGGAGCCAGCTGGAAAACCCTCGAAAAGGGAATGTTTAACGGAATTATAGCTGGTCTTCAGCCGATCATGATTCTCTTAACGGTTGGTCTTGTTATTGCTAGCTGGATGTTGAGCGGCACAGTTCCTACGCTGCTGTTTTACGGGATGGATATCATTCAGCCAGAATGGTTCGCTGTCAGCGCACTCCTTATTACGGTGATCGTTTCATCGTTTACAGGAAGTTCTTTTACGACCGTTGGTACGGTTGGCGTCGCTCTAATGGGAATCGGCCACGTGTTAGGTGTTAATCCCGCTTTGGCAGCAGGAGCTGTTGTTTCCGGAGCATGTTTTGGTGATAAGATGTCACCGTTATCAGATTCTACTAACTTTGCACCAGGTGTAGTTGGTGTGAACATGTTCGAACATATTCGTCATATGATGTGGACAACAGTGCCGGCATTCATACTAACGGCGATTGCATTTTTTGTTCTTGGTGGAAAAGGTACGGGAGTGGCAAAATTTGATGAAATTCAGCAGATTCAATCTGTACTCTCTAATGAATTTCCGATTCATGCCGTAACGCTGATTTCACCGATCGTTGTACTGGTTTTAGCGTTTAGAAAATTGCCGATCATCCCGATTCTATTAGCAGGTGTGGTCGTTTCTATCGCGGTTTCGTTTTTCTTAATCCCAGATCTGACTGTACAAAAAGTAATGAACGTTATGCAGAACGGGTTACAGACGGAAACAGGAAACGGAACAGTAGACAGCATCGTAAACAAAGGCGGCTTATTGTCGATGATGTGGTCCATATCACTCGTGCTCATCGCATTAGGGTTAGGCGGAGTGATTCAGGCGCTTGGACTGTTTGATCTATTGTTTGGTGCTGTGAAAAACTCAGCTCAAAAAGCAGGGAAGCTTATTGCGACAACATTAGCTTCTTCAGTAGGAATAAACTTGCTTGCAGGCGAGATGTACTTGTCGATTCTGTTGCCGGGACAGGCGTTAAAAGATGCATACGTAAAATCAGGTGTACCGTTAAAGAACTTGTCACGAACAGTGGAGGATGGAGGAACACTCGTGAATCCGCTCGTTCCATGGAGTGTGAGCGGAGCATTCTTCGCGTCAACACTTGGTGTGTCAGTTATTGAATACATTCCATACGCGTTGTTCCTTTGGTTATCACCAATGTTTACATTGCTGCTCGCGTACACAGGGTGGAGCATCGGCCAGAAAAAATCATTAACTGATAAAGACGAACATGCAGCTGCATAATAAAGAAAAAGCGCTCTTTGCGAAAGAGCGCTTTTTTCATGCTTTATTCTTTTACTTCTTTCTTTAAAAGTCCAGCGATAAACGCGGTAACCGCTGCACCAATTAAAATCGCTACTACATAAAGCAGAGGATTGCCGTTTACAATTGGAATGACGAATGCTCCGCCATGTGGTGCAGGCAATCCGATGCCAAACATCATGGAAAGTGCCCCAGCGACAGCTGAACCTGCGATTGCTGCAGGTATGACACGCCCTGGATCGGCAGCTGCAAAGGGAATAGCTCCTTCGGTTATAAACGAAGCACCCATGATGTAGTTTGTTTTTCCTGCTTCTCTTTCAGCTTTCGTATACTTCTTTTTAAATAATGTTGTTGATAAGGCAAGCCCGAGCGGAGGTACCATTCCACCCGCCATGATCGCAGCATGAGGTGCAAAGTTGCCAGCATCAATCATCGCGATTCCAAATGTAAAAGCAGCTTTATTGATCGGTCCGCCCATATCGATTGCCATCATTCCACCTAAGATCAAACCTAGCAATACAAGGTTCCCAGTTCCCATTCCTTTCAGCCAAACAGTCAGTGCGTCATTCAGTGCTTTTACAGGTTCGATTACGATGTACATCATAATAAGGCCAGTCAGCAGAATACCGAACAACGGGTATAGAAGGACAGGTTTGATCCCTTCCAGAGAACCTGGTAATGTACTGAAGGCTTTCTTTAGACCAAGAACAAGATAACCAGCTAAGAAACCAGCAATCAATCCGCCTAAAAATCCAGCTCCGCCTGTTGCAGCCATGAAACCGCCGACCATACCAGGAGCAAAACCAGGTCTGTCCGCAATACTCATCGCGATGAATCCGGCAAGTACAGGAATCATTAATGCAAAAGCGTTCCCGCCACCAATCGTATTCAGTGCTTCCGCGATCGGGTGGTAAGAAGGATCATTCGGATCAAAGGCTTTAATTCCAAAAATGAATGAGATGGCGATCAAGATTCCTCCGCCGACAACAAAAGGAAGCATGTTTGATACACCGCTCATTAAATGCTTGTAAAATCCTGATCTTCCACTTTTCGATGTGCTATTTTTTTCATCTGATCGAGAGGTTCCTGTGCTTTTATAAACAGGTGCATCTTGATCAAGTGCCTGCTGAATAAGTTCCTTTGGTTTTCTGATCGCTTGAGCAACGGGAACCTGAATCACATGTTTTCCGTCAAAACGGTCCATTTCCACCTGTTTATCCGCTGCTACTATAATCGCGTCGGCTTCCTCTATATCTTTTTTAGTTAAACCATTCTTGATTCCGCTCGAACCGTTTGTTTCAACTTTTAAATTTACGTCCATTTCCTTTGCTTTTGCTTTAAGGGAATCAGCCGCCATATAGGTGTGGGCGATGCCTGTCGGACAGGCTGTAACCGCTAAGATTTTTTGACGTGATGCTGAAACAATAGGGTCTTCCTCTGTTTGCATCTCTTTCTCTTTCGCGTCAATAGCATGCAGAATTTCCTCTTTCGTTGCAGCCGTCTCGAGTTTTTTCCTGAATCCTGTGTCCATTAAAAAGCTCGAAAGTCTTGAAAGGGTAGCTAAGTGATCGTTGTTTGCACCTTCATAGGCTGCGATCATGAAGAACAAATGAGCGTTCTGACCATCCAATGATTCATAATCAATACCGTCATGAGAGCGGCCGAACGCAATTGCTGGCTGGCTGACGGCATTTGTTTTAGCATGCGGAATTGCGATGCCTTCGCCAATACCTGTTGTGCTCTGGCTTTCACGCGCTAAAATCGCTTTCTTATACTCTTCTTTATCATTTAACTTGCCCGCAGCATCCAGTTGTTCGATCAGTTCGTCGATCACTGACTCTTTCGAACGGGCTTCCAGGTTTAAGATGATGGTGTCTTTCGTAAGTAAATCTGTAATTTTCATAAAAACTACCTCCCCAAAAGGTAAAGCATTATATCTCTTTAATAGAGATTTCCTTTACTAATTTTTCAACTAGATCTTTTGTACATAGATCCTCCGAAAATGCAGTAGCACTTCCCGAAGCGACTCCGTACTTAAATGCTGATTGGATATCGTTTTGTTGGATTATCTGTGATAGAAAACCTGCAACTACTGAATCTCCTGCGCCAACAGAATTCTTCACTGTTCCAGCTGGTACATTCGCAAGAAGAGTGTGCTGTTTATTCAGGAAGATTGCTCCTTCACCAGCCATAGAAACGATGACATTCTCCACACCTTCATTCAGTAATTTCTTCCCATAAAAAACCGCATCTTCAACACTTCCAACCTTAGTTTGAAAAAGATCGCCAAGCTCGTGATGGTTAGGTTTTATTAAGAAGGGACTGTGGTGGAAGGTCTTAATAAGTGCAGTTCCTGCTGTATCTATAACTGCTTTTACTCCTTTTAGAAGACATTTTTTTGCAATCTCTCCGTAAAAATCTTCTGTGATCGATTGAGGTATACTCCCAGCTAAGACGAGAAAGTCACCTTCATTCATACTGTTAATCTTTTCAAGCAATTCTTCCTGATTAGAAGAAGAGATACTTGGTCCAAGTCCATTAATCTCTGTTTCTTTTTCGGATTTGAGTTTCACATTGATTCTCGTAAGGTCCGAAACTGTTATGAAATCATGGGTAATCGTTTCATTTGTGAGAAAATCTTTAATGAATTCTCCCGTAAATCCACCGGTATACCCTATAGCAGTACTTTCAATTCCGAGACGTTTAAGAACTCTAGAAACATTAATTCCTTTTCCCCCAGGATACATTTGGGCTGATTCTGTCCGGTTCAAATCGCCTTCTTTAAAGTCTTTTACTCTTGCGACGTAATCAATGGATGGATTGAGTGTGCAAGTATATATCATGGTGTCACAACCCTTATTTCTGTTTTATCTTCAAAGTCATAAGCAGCGTCTTCGTCCAGCTCGTTTGTTAAAATGACAGCCTCATGTAAATCAGCAACTTTCGAGAACGAGGCTTCGTTAAACTTGCTGTGATCCGCCAGAATAAAAGCTTCCTGCGAAAGAGAGAGCGCGAGCCGTTTTACTGATGCTTCCTCTGGATCTGGTGTAGTGAAGCCCGCCTCAAGGTGGATGCCGTTTATTCCTAAAAAGCATTTATCGAACCTGTAGGTGCTCAGGCTGTTAAGTGCTCCGCTTCCGACAAGTGCTTTTGTTTTTGGTTTAACGAGACCGCCGATTAAATACGTAGTGATTTGATGTTCAGTCAAGGCCTCTAGATGCGAAATGCCGTTTGTTACAACGGTTATCTCTTTATCTTTCAAATGAGGGATCATGAGGTGAGTGGTCGTTCCGGCATCAATGTAAATACAGTCGCCATCATTCACGATCGTTGCAGCAAAGTTTGCGATTTTCTCTTTTTCGGAAAAATTTCTTGCTGACTTTTCAACTACGCTTAACTCTTCACTTTTTTGGTGCAGAAGAGAAGCGCCGCCGTGTACACGTTTAAGTTTCTTTTCTTTTTGAAGCTGACTTAGGTCTCTCCGGATTGTTGATTCGGAAGAAGATGTTGCTTCGACTAGTTCTTGTATAGTAACGACTTGTTTTTCGCCTAATCGTTCAATGATTTTACGGTGCCTTTCAGGAGTTAACATTCTATAACCTCCAACAATCTTCATTCATTGACCTTAGTTTAACGTAAGCCCTTACATTTTTCAATCATAAACATTCAATTTCAACCAAAATAAATCAATAATAGTCATCGCCAAATTCATCCAATTGATTGTTATAATAATAGAAACAACATAATAAAGGGCTGATTCATAAACTTTGTTGCTGCTTGAAAGTGGTTGATTTCCGCTCCAGGTTGCTCGCTTTCCACGGGGCGGGCGGCGAGCCTCCTGGCGTTTTGCGCCTTTAGGAGTCTCACCTGTCCCGCTGATCCCGCAGGAGTCTCGCATCTTCCGCTCCAATCAACTTTTCGATGAAGGGTTTTTACAAAAATGATTTCATAGCAACAAACATATAAGAAAAAGTCTAAAGAAAAGAGTGAACAAAATGGAATTAAAAACGGATTTTCCTAAAACGAGGTCTTCTTTAGCAGAGGATTTCCGCAATCTTGGTTTGAAAAAGGGTATGACGATAATCATGCACTCCTCACTAAAATCGTTAGGCTGGGTAGTGGGGGGACCGGTTGCAGTCGTACAAGCTTTAATGGATGTAATCACTGAAGAAGGAACCCTTGTGATGCCTGCACATACGGCACATTATTCAGATCCTGCCGGCTGGCTGAATCCTCCTGTACCTGAAGAATGGTGGCCGGTTATCCGGGAAGAAATGCCTGCCTTTGATCCTGAGATTACACCGACTTATTTTATGGGAGCGATTGTTGAGGCTTTTCGGACGTTCCCTGGCGTGATAAGAAGCAATCACCCTACCGAATCTTTTGCGGCGTGGGGGAAAAATAAAGAAACAATCATAAACGGTCAAACGCTTGACTTTGCTTTAGGAGAGGATTCACCGCTTGGGAAAATGTATGAACTTGGTGGCCACGTTCTTTTAATCGGCGTGGGTTATGACTCGAATACGACGATGCATCTGGCGGAACATCGTGTTCCGAACCCAAAAACCGAAGAAAACGCAGGACCCTATTATCTTTATGGACAACGTGTTTGGAAGTCTTTTACTCAAGTTTCTTATCGTGAAGAACTCTTTGAGGAGATCGGGAGCGCCTATGAGGGAGCAGGTCACACAGTGATAAAAGGGAAAGCAGGATCAGCGGAATGCCGTCTGATTCCGCAAGTGGAACTGGTGGATTTTACAGAAAGATGGCTTGCAAACTATGATCTGGCAGGAAAGCAGCAACCAATGCTTAATTTGTAGAATTTACGGGTATCTTAAGAGCAAATCCATTGAAATGAGGGAATTGTTATGAGACGTTCCGTACCCGCAACGATTATTTCATTTATTGTAGGCATCATTCAATTAATTTTAGTTTTGCGTTTCATTTTTCAATTGTTCAACGCGAATGAAGGAGCCACATTTGCTCAGCTGATATACGGATTAAGTGAGCCACTGCTGCTGCCTTTCAAAGCTTTATTCCCGAATATCGAACTCGCGAATGGTTTTGTTGTAGAACTGTCGACTATCATAGCAATCATTGTCTATGGAGTGGTGGGCATGCTGCTTAAGCGACTTTTCACTGTCAGAAAAGAACCCGTTCACCGAGAGACTGTAGTCAGGGAAGAACCGACAACACATGAGAAGAGAATTATTGAAGAGAAGCGCAGATAAATGAGGAAAAACGCACACTCCCTACGTTGGGGGTGTGTTTTTATGTTCGTGTCCGTCTCGAGTGTACAATATTTAACCTACTTCATTTTTTTGTTCGGTTAACCTAAATTTTTGTTCGGTTAAACTCATTTTTTGTACGGTTTTGATTGGTTTTTGTCCGGTTATGAATTTCATGTATTTTTGAAAAGGAAAAATTACTTTAAAAGAAAGAGGATGGATCAAAGCATCCATCCTCAATCGATTATATTATGTATTAAGCGATCGTGATGACTTCATATTTTGCTGATAGCTCTACAAAATGCGCCATTCCTGAGATTTCTCCAGCTGCTAGTTCATTTTCAACATTATAGTGGTCGACGCAAGTTTTACAGCCGAACACTTTTACGCCTTTTTCCTCCATTTCTTTCAGGTGAAGGGAGCACAATGAACGTTCTGTCAGGCAGTAAACACCGCGATTCATAAAAAAGATAGCTGCCGGGAGATCCGCCTGCTGTTTTAAAACAGTAAAGTACGTTTCCATCACATTTTCGCCAAGGGCAGGGTCATTGCCGGTACCAAAAGAATCTGTAGTGACTAGAATGATTTTATTTTGCATAAAAAATCACGCCTCTCTTTTTTAATCATTTTATGTGAATTATACCATGCTTTGACTAGGTTAAGAGACTCTTTGGTATCCTAGTTAGGAGGAGGGACGATAACATGAATGATTCTTTATTCACCGTAATTGAAAAACAGGAAGGGCGCCGTGCCACGTTTGAAGTCCTTGAGTATAAGCATTTGCCTGTAACGAGTGCCGGGTCCAGTTCATCTTATTACGCGAAGGAGACGGGAGTTAAGCTGAAGCAAGTCCGGATTACCCTTCGCCAGGGAGCTGTTCAGGCTGAAGCAGGTGCTCTTCAGTTTATGAAGGGTGATTTGCAGCTGAAAAGCAACGCAGGCGGTGTTGGTGGTTTTATGAAAAAGATGGCTTCAAATATTCTCACTGATGAATCCTTGTTCAAGCCACTCTATGAGGGTACGGGTGAGATCTATCTAGAGCCGTCGTATGGGCATTACCTTTTAATGAATCTTAACGAAGAGGAAGTTGTTGCAGATAAAGGAATGTTTTATGCCGCAGAGCCTAGTGTGCAGCTTGGTGTCTCCAGACAAAAGCTAACGTCTTCTATAAAAGGTGATGACGGACTGTTTCAGACGAAGTTAAAGGGTTCAGGCTTTTGCGTGCTGCAAAGTCCTGTACCTCTAGATCAAATTATGAAAGTGCAGCTGAATGATGAAAAACTTCAAGTAGACGGTACGTTTGCTCTTCTTCGAAAGGGTGACATCGACTTTTCGGTCAAGCGTGCATCTTCTTCCATCGTAGGGTCAGCAACGAGCGGGGAAGGCTATTTACACGTGTTTGAAGGTACTGGTGAAGTGTGGCTCGCTCCAACGTTAGGCCGATAAACAAAGAAAAGGCTCCTCTATTCGTTAAGAGGGGCCTTCAAATTTCACTCTTCAAATTCACTGTCATTAGTATCATTTGCAACCTCAATCGGAACAGTCGGGTTAGCTGGTTCACCATTCCCCTTATTTACGGAAATCATTAGGATGCCGTTATTGTACTGAGCTTTTATATCCTCATTTCTAAACATAAAAGGCAATTGTACAAATCGTTCTGTTCGTTTCATGGACTTTCTCTCTTGAAAATGTCCTGTACGCTTATTCTTCATCGATCGGATTTCTTCTCTTTGAGCTTTTATCTGAAGCCCCTGATTTAGAACTTCAATTTGGATATCTTCAGGATTATAAGCTTTAAGATCGGCATAAACTTTATAATCTTGATCAGTCTCTTCGGTATCTACATCAAATGATATCTGGTCAGCGTAACGCTCAAACTGAGTTAACCCTTTGTTGACGAACTGTTCAAACGATTTAAGCCAGTCATCCATAGATCGGTTATTAGTGAATGGATTTAAAGGACCTCTTCCAAACATCCAGTATTCCCCCTACGCATTTCCGGCATTATTCGAATCAAAAACATCAGGATCCAACGTATTTGTAGCACTGACAACAGAGATCGTCTGTATAAAGTTCCCTGTATTCCCGCCGCCAGCGCCATTGTACCCTTTCCCTGTAGTTTTAGGGTTGATCACTAGCGTATCCCCGAAGTTTACAACCCCTTCTGCCGCATTGATGTTGATAGGTGCAACAATCAAACAGGGCACTTTAACACCTCCTTCTTATATAAAAGGTTTTACGAGTGTGACGTCGTCCCTTTGAGATAGCTTATGTAGGTAGGAGCCTAAAGGTGAATGGATGTTTTTTATCACAGGAAGATGGGCGTATGCATAGCATATGAGGAGAACCTTACAAAGGACTGAACGTGTATGCCGGCTATCGTAGGAAAGATTTCTGTAAACTCTGTATCTAGCGGTTCTGTATTTCATGTAGGTGACGTCCAGACGATCTGCCCGGTTAGTTATGCAAAAACGTATGCAGGTGCTGGTTCATTTAATACAGGTGATAATCTTCGTTTGCATAATGGCTACAACGTGACGTATACGCAAGACCCGGATGTTAATGACAACACCAACACTACAAATTTTTAAGCGATATGCAAATTCCTTAGTAAGAAGGCATACATCTTACTAAGGAGCTGATGATTGTATGAACGAGGAGAACAACTATTATTTAGTCAAGATGAAACAGATGCTCGAGGACCAGAATGACAGAATTAAAGTATTGGAACTTCAGATAAAAAAGCTTAAACAGCAGGTTAATATACTAGCTAATGAGCCTAAAACGGTAGAATACAAGTTTGATCAATTAAAAGTAGAAAAACTTGAGGGAACCCTTCATATTGGCATAGGGCATTCCGCTGAGAGCAAAGATTTAATCGAGCAATTCAATATCGGCCAGAATACGGTTCAGATGCCAGGAAAGATGGAGCGCAGTGTTATAGAAAATCCTAATTACCGTGAAATGATAAAAGCGATGGATGAATTTTTTATTAAAGAAGCTCCTGTATATCTTCAATCTCTTGAAAATAAAATAAATGTTCCGCTTGATGAAGCTTACCGTGTTTTTATTTTAGAGGATGTTCAGCGTCAAGTTCCAGGAAGAATAAAGCATTATCTTACAAAATATGAGCCGAAAGATGAGAGGGGCCGCAAAGATATCCTTGAAAAAACGAAAGAGGATATCTACCGGGGGATCGAAACATTCATCGTGCACTTAAAAGATTCAAAGAATGACGGAGGTGGAGAGAGTGAAATTTTGCGTAACCAACCATGAGCTGTTTGTTGGTGAGATCAACATCATCGGAGTGGGTCTATCCTCTGTTGTTTTAGTAGGAGATGTTGACTGTATCAATCTTGGATCAGCGTTTGACACTCCGCCTGAGTCGCTTGTTTTAGGAACATCCCTCGTTCCGCTATAGGGGTGAAAAAATGTATAGAACATCTGCAGTAGATGAAGTAATCGTAAATTCAGTTGCCTCTTCTTCTATTATCCAAACTGGGGATACAGAAAAAATACAATGTTTTTCTGCTGCTCTTGCTATTCAGAGAGAGCGTACTGATTTCGGAAGATTTGATATCCCATTAAACAAGTATGATATTTTTTCGCAGCCTGTCGTAGTTCCTGTTTGTCCAGCAGTTCAGATTAAGAAAACGTTTAACGCATGCCCTTTTATTAGAGTAGGCAGAATTGATATTCTCGGTGTATCAAGTTCATCTCTTCTGCATATAGGTTCAGTTAATGAGATGACCCTGCAATCCCGTGTAAAGCATATTCGTAACTTTCTTAAAAATCCTTATCCAGAAATTGAGGAGGAGGAATCATGAATCTGTTTGTCAGTCAGACGATTGTAATTCAGCAATTAAAAGTGGAAGGCATTCAAAATTCCTCAGTTCTCCAGATCGGCAGCGCTGGCGTTATCCAACCGGTCTCGCAATTATTTAACACAGGCGGTCATATAGGTCCGGCTCCTCAACTTCCTGATCCTGATCTTCCTTCAGTTCCTTTAGGGCCGCCTTCATAAGAGGTGAATAGGAATGGACACTTGGAAACAAATGATGGACTGGAAAAGGATGGCGGAAGAATACTTTGGTGACCAGTTCTTTGCACCGAATCAGGCACCGAGTTCTGAGATAAGGAACGAAAATCCGCTTTGCAACATATACGAAACACCTCAGGAAATCTGCTGTGTGCTTGCGTTGCCAGGATTACACCGCACGGATGATGTAGAAGTCCTCGTAGATCCATTCAAACTGACGGTCCAAGGAAAATTATCCATTTCTCTTGATTCCTATCGCTTGAATACCGAAGAGTTTCAGCTTGGTGAATTTAGGCGGGAGATCACACTTCCTGTCCGGGTGCACCAAGATCCTGTTCAAGCGCATTACCGGAAAGGCCTGCTTTTTATCCGGATGCTGAAAGATACAAGACCTGGTGCCAATCAAAGAAAAGTAAATCTGCATTGGGTACAGGAGTGAAAAATGACGCTTGACGTTTGTTTAGGTTATCGCTTACAATTTAGAAAAATAACGGAAGGAACAGGTGTAGACGTCCAATGAGCAATTAATCTTATTTTAGCCATTTACTTGAATGATTAAAGTAGAACGCTAGATAGGATTTCTCTGCCCATTTTTAGGACTCAACTGCATGCCTGTTTTTTTGTTGCCAAAAAACCGTTTATTTGCGCGGTAAGTACGGTGATATTCGGCGTGGGCAGACCTCTCTAGTAAAACTAGGAGGTTTTTTTATGCTTTTATTAGAATCAATCGGACTTGAAAAGTCATACAAAGGAAAATTAATTTTAAAACAAACAGAGCCGTTTCAGCTCTTTAACAAAGATCGTATCGGATTAGTAGGACTGAACGGAACAGGAAAATCAACATTCCTAAAGCTGCTTTCTTTGATGGAAGAAGCTGATTCCGGATTCGTTCAGCACTATGGCACGTTCGCTGTAGTCAGCCAGTTTGAAGAAGGTGCACAAACGATTACAGCAAGAAGTGAAGGCCAGTGGAACCTTAAAGGGAAAAGCTATGAAACAATGAGCGGCGGTGAAAAAACGCGTACTCAGATTGCCGGAGCTCTGGAGAAGCAACCGGACATTCTTATTTTAGATGAGCCGACAAGTCATTTGGATGTTAACGGGATGGATCAGCTGGCAAAAGTTCTTAATCATCATAAAGGCGCTGTATTGCTCGTATCCCATGACAGAACTTTTCTTGATACGGTGTGTACAAAGATCATTGAGCTTGAGCAGCAAACTTTTACGTTGTATCACGGAAATTACACGGAATACCTTAATCAAAAAGAACAAAAACAAGAGCGTCAGCAGTTTGAATATGAGCAATACACGAAAGAAAAAACGAGACTGGAGAATGCCGCTAAGGAGAAATCATCGAAAGCGAAGGGCATGAAGGATAAACCGGCTCGAATGTCTTATAGTGAAGCGAAATTAGGAAAGATGAAGGTCAAAAGCGCAAAAAGGTCGTTGGAGAAGGCTTCTAAAGTTATTGAAAAAAGAATCGAGATGATGGATAAGAAAGGAAAGCCAAAAGAGCAGCCTAAAATCGATTTTGATATTCAGCAGTTTTCAGTCATCCATGGCAAACAAGCGCTGGCTGTTAAACAACTTACAGTTGGGTTTGAAGAACGTCAGCTGTTTACTGACCTAACTTTTACAGTAAAGCCCGGTATGAAGGTTGTTTTAACAGGTAAAAACGGAACCGGAAAATCAACCCTATTAGAGAATATAAATAGAGGGAATGACCAGATTGAAAAATCGAAGCAGCTCAAGATCGGCTACTTTCATCAGCATTTAAATATCCTAGATGAGTCAAAAAGTATTTTAGAAAATGTCATGGAAAACAGCTTATATGAGGAGACATGGGTAAGGACGATATTAGCGAGGCTTTTATTTAAACGTGAAGATGTATTTAAAAAAGTAGAAGTACTAAGCGGTGGAGAAAAGATGAAGACCGCTTTAGCAAAGCTTTTCTTAAATGATTATAATTTGTTATTGCTTGATGAGCCGACGAATTATCTGGATTTGTTTACGAGGGAAGCATTAGAAGAAGTCTTGATAGCCTATCCGGGTACATTTATCCTAGCAACACATGATAGAAGGTTAATGGAAAAAGCAGCAACACATGTTTTGGATCTTCAGCCTCCAAGAGCTTATTGGTTTGAGGGAAGCTATGAAGAATATCTTGAAAATAAGAATGGCGATAAAAAAGGAGGTCTAAAAACCACGGATCACAAAGATCATTTGCTGAAGCTGGAACTTGAAATGACCGATTTAATCGGACAGCTTTCATTAAGCTTGAATGATGAAGAGAAGATGAGACTTGATCGGAGATATCAAGAAGTCTTAAAGGAGATCAGACTTATAAAGGCTAAATAAAATTGGAAAATAAAAAAAGGATGTCCGAATGTAGGGCATCCTTTTGTTTCTTTATTTATCTTTTTCTTCTCTTTCACCAGCAATAGTTGGCGGTTCTTCTTGAGAGGTAATATCAGTATCATATCCAATCTGTCGAAGATCTTCAGTGTCTGCCACAGTACCGCCAGCCATTCCTTCGTTAATCATTCTATCGATATCCAAGTACAGTTCGTCTTTTCCTTCATAAGCTTTATCCTTATTACTCATTCTCTTCATCCTTTCTTATTTATTAAAGGCTGTTTTGTAAACTTTGATGTTTTTGAAAGTTGTTGATTTCCGCTCCAGGTGCTCGCTTTCCGCGGGGTGTGCGGTGAGCCCACTCGTCGCTTTGCCTCCACCTGTCTGCTTCAGAGAAGTATTCTTGCTCCTGCGTTTACAAGTAAATGCTACCGAAGTGAGCTTCCTCGTCGCATGCCTAACGAAGAAGCTTCTCATGTGGTAGGCACGCACCTTGCGCTCCAATCAACTTGTCAATGAAGTTTCTTTCATAAGTAACCATCTTTTAGAAAAGATCCTTAAATATAGAAAAATATATTGTTGTTTTAGATTTTTGTTATTATAATTGAAATTAATGGAAGCGTGGAAGCATACTTTTTATTTGGGCATCTATAAGTATGTGGAGCTAGTGATGCAACCGGCCGGCATAAAGAAGATCTGATCTTCTGTTGTGGGCTTTTTTATTTTGTCCAAAAACTCAGGAAGAAAACAAAAATTACGGGAAAAGGGAGGTTTTCAAGCTGGTAAATCACGCTGCACAGGCATTTTCATATGATCGGGGAAACCATTTCGCTTATGGGCATTTGAAAAAGAATTATCATGTAAAAAAGACTCATCATCTTGAAGCCGTTCCTCCCGAGAAACTTAAAAAAGAAAATAAAAAAGAAGATTATTTTGAAAAGAGTGTTCACGAAAATAAACCTTTTAAAACGTATACCAGGAAAGATATAGAGAAACATCATCAAGGAGCAAAAGAAGCGGAACGGATTTATAGCAACTGGAGGCATGAACTAGCGGATAGCTCCGCTGACTTTATCCATTCTCTTAAAAGTGAGCTGAAAGAAACTCCTGAAAATAGTTTAGATACCTTTAAAGAAGAAGTTTCTGAGTCACTTGAAAAGTTTTTGCTCGGTTTGAAGAATGACCTTGAGGCATTGCTTGCGGACTCTCCGCATGGTCAAGCGAAAAAACATTTAAAATCCGCTGATGGAATATTAGAGACAGTCAGGGAATTATTATGGAACCAAATTGAAGATATCGTTAAGGAACATATACCTGGAAAACCGGGAAATCAAAACGGGGAAAGTGATCCAACGAGTGAAATAGAGCTGCCGATTGAAGAAGGAAACCCGCCCCTGCAAAATCCTCCAGCAACTAATCCTTCAGGGAACAATCCTGTAGTAACCCTTACGCCAAACCAGGTGTTTTCTTCAGGTTCGTTCAAAATGGAGGTTAGAGTCGGAAGCCTGACTTCAGAAATAAAGTTTGCCGATCCTAGCAAAAAATCAGAAGGAACAACCATGTTTTATATCGTGGACGGATATGGAACGAGAAAAGCAGTGGATATTAAATTTTCTAATGATACGGTTCAGAAGATTTTTGAAGATCGTATTAAGGATTCCAAAGTTTATAAAAAAGAAATTTCACTGGAACGTTTTAATGCCGTATTGAAAAAAATCGAAGCTTACATGAAGGAACTATCTTCTATTAATCCTGACCGGTTAAAATCAAAGGTGTATGGTGAGAAGGAAAAATTAAAACTTGAAAATGTAATCGATAAGTTCACTGATCTTTTTTACTCATTAAGAAAGTGATGAAACTTAATGCATCACGAATCGTATAAAACAATAAGCAGAAGTCGAGACGCTCAAGAAAAGGGGCGTTTTTTTTAATTCAAATCCATTCCAAATATTAAGGAAAAAGGAGAAAAAAATGAAAAAGACTTTGATGGCCGCTTTATTATCAATCACGGTATTAACAGGTTGTTCGGCAGTGAATGAAGTCACGAATGGTCTGAACTATGTACCTGAAGCTACTGAATATATTAACGATGTACAAGATTTTTCAAAAGAGATTTCCGCAATTGCAGAGACGGCAGTAAACGACCCGAAAGCGAGAGAGGAACTTGAAAAGCTCTTGGGAGATATGAAAGCAGACATTAGTGAGTTCGCGGATTTAACACCGCCTTCTGTGTTTGAAGATGTTCACAATCAGGTGATTGAACATAATAATCAGCTTCAAGAGGGAATTGATAAATATTTAACAGTGATAAAAGATGGGGAACTGAACGCTGAGCTGCTCGAACAAAGCGGTCTGCTGGATGACATCGCTGTTTATAATGATCTATTATCACAAATTAAAAAACTAGGCGAATAATTTTTAGGACAGCTGCGATCTTGTAGCTGTCTTTTCCTAACCCTCTCATGTTTTTTTATTTTTCATGTTACAAATCGACTATTTTCGGGAATATGACAGTGAGAAAAATGGCGAGGGTGGGTATAAAGCATGAATGATTATCATCTTAAGATTGAAGATTACTTGCAGCTATTAAAAAGAAGATACAAAAAGGGAAGGCTGCAGGCAAAACAATACCGTAAAAGAATTGAGCTTATCAACATGTGGCACATTCGCGGTGTTGTTAAAGTGCCGAAAGAATAATTTAAGTAATTAAAGATACATGTCGATAAAAGTATAAACACGACTAGACTTGGCAGGTGCAGCATGGATCCCATATACAATACATTTAAACAAGCTGAGCATTCAAAATATGATTATGTTTTTCATATTGCGTTTGCCGTTCTTCTCTGTTTATATAGTTTTCTTTTACTATTCGCAAGCAAACTGCTGGGTTCTCTGTTTTTTATATTTGGTGTGATTTTGCTAGGGTCAACGGTTTGGAAAGGGATCAAACCCTTTTTTTCAATAGCAGGAGTAATCCTTATGTTATGGCTGCTGTTTTATAGCAGAATTCTTTGGATGGATGCTCTTCAAGTCTTGCCGGTATTTTTTTATGAAATCTTCCAGGCTTTATTTTTTCTTGAGTCTGGAATTGGAATAGCCCTTTTATATCGTTTAGCTGTAAAAACAGCCCCGCTCTCTGGTCCGGTGAGCAGACACATCATACATGGGATGTATTTTCTGATTGCCATCCTCTTGATGCCCTATACATTAATCTATAGCTATGGAGCATTTATGCAAGGTGATCTAAACGGGTTGTTCTGGTCGGTTCTTATCCTCGTTCTATGGGGGATATTATATACTGTTCAGCTTATTGCTCATGAGAATAAATTTATGAGATTTGGTTTATTTGCCGTTAATATCTGCATAGGTGTTTGGACGATTAACAGATGGATAATGATTCTTTCATAAGAAAAGAGAAGCCCGCGGGCTTCTCTTTATTAGTTTCGTCTGATTTTTGCCAATAGATGAAGAATCTCAAAGTATAACCAAACTAATGTTACCATCAAGCCAAATGCGCCGTACCACTCCATGTATTTGGGAACACGCTGGCTTGCTCCATATTCGATAAAGTCAAAATCAAGGACTAGATTAAGTGCTGCTATGACCACGATGAATAGACTGATACCAATACCGATGGGTCCTGAACTATGAAGGTATGGAATATTGATCCCGAAAAACCCTAATATGAAACTCGTAAGATAAACAAGCATAATGCCAGCTGTTGCCGAGAAAACAATCAACCTGAAGTTATGTGTAACTTTAATGATTCGAAGCATATAAGCGAGCAGCAAGGCAAATAACGTACCAAACGTTAAAGCTGTAGCCTGCATTGTGATCCCATTAAACTGAGCTTCGAAGCTTGCTGATATGCCGCCTACTGCCAAACCTTCCAGAGCAGCATAGACCGGTGCAAGCAGCGGAGCAGTTCTAGGAACAAAGGCAATGATTAATGCTGAAATGAGTCCCCCAATCACCCCGATCATGATTAAATGGCTTACTGGTTCTCCAATATTATATTGATGCCAAGTATAAAAGGAAGAAGCCATTAAAATGACCAGTAGAATAAATGTTTTATAAACGGTTCCTGATAATGTCATCTGTTTGCTGACAGATGTTCCTCCGAATTTATTAAAGGTTGTACTCTTTAAAGCAGGATTCGCACTTCGCATAACATACACTCCTTTATTTTCTTTCAACTAACTATACGATATTTTTATTGTAAAGTTTCGTGTATAAGCTATTTACTTGTCTCCAATTTAAGACACAAGTCCCTCTTGATATTTTTTGAAATTGTGGTTCTTTAGGAAGTAATGACTATTTTGGACAAAGACCGACAAAAAACACATAAATTGGATGTATTATATACATGAAAGAAGGGAGGTGAATTTGTGCGAATTCCAAGCATTATTATGCAAGGTTTGATCGCAGGTGCCATCCTTTTTATTCCTAATGAAGTATTTGCCGAGAAAAATAATGAAGAGAAACAAAATTCAGCAGCAGAACAAAAAACTCAGAATCAATCAGACCTTAAACAGGAAAATGCAAAAGTTGATATTCCTGAACGAGAACCTCAAAAGGAAAATGTATTAAAACCCGAAGTTTCTGAAGCTTCACCGAAGAAATTGAAAGGGGATACATCTAACTATCATGGTTCGGAGAAAAGTTATGAAGCCAGAGAAAAGAATGCTGCTGCTGAAAAAAGCAGATCTTCTCAGCAAACAAAATACTCGAACGGACTAAAAAAATCAGTTCCTCAAGGACAACTCAAAAAGAATGTTCCAATAAATCAGCCTGAGAAGAAAAAGGCTGAAACATCAAAGTACGTACATACAGAAACAATTAAAGACCAATCAGTACTGCCTAAAGTTACGGCAGAGGAAGAGCAAAATAAGAAGCTTTTTTCATCAAAAAGGAAGAATAAAGAACAGCAACGGAAAAAAGTTGTATCAAAACTTCCGAACAGGCTTCCTTCTAAAGAGCTTCCTCAACAGCCGGATTCTAAGGCAATACCATTAACTGCGGGACAAAGCTCTTCTCATTCATCGTCCTCTAAGGATGCTGGAAATGGGGGGCTGCCATTAGCCAATGTTAAGGCTAATTTGGTCCTGCCGCTAATCTTTGCTGATAGTGAAAAAGTTTCTGTGTATTTTAGCAGAATGGACCTCTTGAGAAGTCAATGGGTGAACGCACCGCCATCAATGCCACCGGAAACTGCTCTTTAATTTTTCATGGAGATATTGGATAGTTTTAAATCAACCATTTGAAAATTAAGGAGCGAATTATAATGAAAAAAGTCAACCGTACATTTGTAAAATCTTTAGTATTTGCTGGAACATTAACTCTTGCGGCAGTTGTAGGAACAGGTGCTGCTGAAGCGGCTGGTCACAAATCTGAGCATGCGATTAAAGCACAAAGCTCTCAAGGACAAGTACAAGCTAAGGATGAGAAGTATGCAAAACCATCTAAAGTTACTGTGAAAGTTCAAAAACCAGTTAAAGCTGAAAAGCCGGTTAAAGCTGAAAAAGCACCAAAACCTGCAAAAGCTGAAAAACCTGTTAAAGATAAGAGTCACTCTCAAGGTGCAGAGCATGCAAGTGAAACTGCAAAAAAGCATGCTGCTCCAAACTCAGCCATTCATGCTGGTCCCATTGAAAAAGAAGAGCCAGTAGTAACGGAGCCTGTAACAGAGGAACCAACTGAAGTTACAGTTCCAGTTGAGGAAGAAGAAACTGAAGTGATCGAGATTGAAATCCCTGAATCAGACAGCGATGAAGGTAAAACGGATGAAAATGTAACTGAAGAAGAGGATGCAACTCGCAACGATGAAGACACTGACGTGGACTCTGGCAAAGAAGCAGTGAAAGAAGACGATGATGACTCTGACTCTGATGAGATCCAAGAGGAAAATGAAGATAATCCGGTAAAAGAGGAAGAAGACACAGATGTAATCGCTGACGATGATGCAGTGAAAGAAGATGAAGATGATTCTGAAGATGCTGATGATGTAAAAGAAGATGATTCTGACAAAGAAGAATCTGAAGATACAGAGGAAGTAAAAGAAAACAAATCTCTTCAAAACAAGATCAACTCTAATGCATATGAGCGTTCAAGTGAAAACGCGAAGCTGCACGCTGCACCAAATGCTGCTGTACACGCTGTAGATACTGAAGAAGAAGTGACTGAGGAAGCTCCGGCGACTGAGGAAACAACGACTGAAGAAGAAGTGACTGAGGAAGCTCCAGCAACTGAGGAAACTGCAACTGAAGATGAGGCAACAGAAGAAACTACTGAAGAAGTTGAAGAAGCAAAAGAAAACAAATCTCTTCAAAACAAAATCAACTCTAATGCATATGAGCGTTCAAGTGAAAACGCGAAGCTGCATGCTGCACCAAACGCTGCTGTTCACGCTGTAGATGCTGAAGAAGAAGCAACAGAAGAAACAACAGAAGAAACAACAACTGAAGAAGAAGTGACTGAAGAAGCTCCGGCAACAGAAGAAACAACGACTGAAGAAGAAGTGACTGAAGAAGCTCCAGCAACAGAGGAAACAACAACTGAAGAAGAAGTGACTGAAGAAGCTCCAGCAACAGAGGAAACAACGACTGAAGAAGAAGTGACTGAAGAAGCTCCGGCAACAGAAGAAACAACGACTGAAGAAGAAGTGACTGAAGAAGCTCCAGCAACGGAAGAAACAACGACTGAAGAAGTAGCATCTGAAGAAGTTACGGCTCTTTTAAACAAGATCCGTTCTTTAGCAGCAGAGCACGCTAGTGAAAATGCGAAACTTTATGCAGCAATCAATGCAGCTATTCTAGCAGTTGAAGATGTTTTAGAAGAAGATGCTCCTGAAGTTGTTGAAGTACCAGCAACTGAAGAAGTGACTACAGAAGAAACAACTGTAGTAGAGGTAAAATAATATTTTTGAAAGCCAGGGGAGTGTCCTCTGGCTTTTTTTGTTTAGTCGAAGTGTCAATAAAATAACCAATTTGGTGAAAATAATGCTTAGATTCTTTAATATAACACCAAGAAAGGTGAAATTATAATTGTTTTTGGTGAAATTAATCCCAATCGGCCCTTTCGTAATCTTCAAAATGCCAACAATACCGGTTAATGATCACTTGACGCCAACCAAGATACACAATTTCTTAGGGGGTCATCTCTTTTTATGATGCTTTTTAGCTCATTTTCTTCTAAATAGGCTACATCTTTAAACGTTATCTAATTTATTCATTTTTAAGAATACCTCATCAATCATGGAGACAAGCTCTTTCCCTCCTGCATACATTAAAGAATAACTTTATATTCCAACGTTTTCTTTTAAAGGAACAGGGAACTATATTCTTGAGAACTAAGGAGGTGGGTTAGTTGTTAAATACGGGCGATCGAGCACCAGATTTCACGTTGCCATCCACGCTTCAAAAAGATATTTCTTTAGCCGATTTCAGAGGCAATAAAAATGTCCTTGTAGCGTTCTATCCGCTGGACTTCACACCTGGCTGAATAAAGGAAATCACCTCTTGGAAAGAGGATTATCAGCGTTTTAAAGATGCGAATACAGAAGTGCTTGCGATAAGTGTGGATCACATTTATTCCCATAATGTTTTCTCTGCTAGCCTTGGAACACTTCCTTATCCGCTTTTAGCCGATTGGCATAAAAAAGTGACTAAAGCTTTTGGTGTATTAAACGAAGAGAATGGTACCGCAATTCGTTCTTGTTTTGTGATCGATCAAGAAGGTATTATTCGCTACTGCAATCATAAGTTTGATGCTAACGAAAAGCTACAATATGAGGAAGTATTTAAAGCTTGTGAAAACTGTGGAAAGGATGAATAGCATTGGACAAGGAACATGAATCGGAAAAGCGACTTGAAGATCCGACAGCACATGCTGAAAAGGAAATTAATGAGTTTTTCTATGGTGAAAATCGGGAAGATGATGGTCATCCTACGGACTATATGAACAATGAGATGCCAGCAGTAAATATTGCGAAATCTGATGATGAAAAGTAAAGCTACATGTTGTGGCTTTATTTTTTTGTGGAAGCAGTACAAAACCCTATGAATACAGCGCCATCTTTAAGATGATGTGTTACTATAGAAGAGAAAATATGCTGATATAGGAATAGGAAGGAACCGGCTTAATGAATATATTTCTTACCGGAGCTACCGGTTTTTTAGGTGGACGCTTAATTCAAAACTTGTCGCGTGAAGGACATACGTTATATGTACTGGCGCGTAATATAAAAAAAGCAGAGCAGCTTCTTCTAAAGACAGCTGATCTTAAAGGCAATATTCATATTATTAAAGGTGATATTACAGTTCCTGATCTGGGTATGAACAAAGAGACTCAACGGGAGCTTGCGAATAAGATTGATGTTTTTTATCATATGGCCGCACTTGTTAAGTTTGATCTTGATCTGAAAGAAGAACTTTTTCAAATAAACTTTTCGGGCACTAAATATGCTTTAGCGGCAGCGGAAAAGATGGGTGTTTCGCATTTTTATTATGTGAGTACGGCTTACACATTAGGAAAAAATGAATTTGCAAAAGAAGAGCTTCATTCGATAGACCGTTCGTTCAATAATCCTTACGAGGAAAGCAAGTGTAAAGCTGAACACCTCTGCATGGATTATAAGAAATCCTTCAACGTAACCATCTTGAGGCCTGCCATCATTATCGGCGATTCAAAAACCGGTGAAGCTGATTCGAAGTTTACTCTTTATGGATTAATGAGAAGTCTGGAAGTTTTTAAAAAGAGATTTCAGCGCAAAGGACTGGGAGACCGCGTTTTTCACCTATTGTGTGAGGAAGGAAGCACGCAGAATCTCGTTCCTGTAGATTATGTGGCTGATGTTTTATCAGATGTACTGCAAAAAGGAAGAGAAGATAACATCTATCACATTACTAACAGCAATCCTCCGTTAAGTGCTGATGTGTTTCAAATCATGAGAGACAAGGCTGACCTCGATCTTTTCAAACTTGCTCCATATGATTATGAGTCAAATCTTAATGAAGAAGAACAGCTGTTGAACAATGTTGTTGATGTATATAAGAACTATTTGAATCGCAACATCGTGTTTGATGACTCTAATACACAGGAGCTGCTTAATACATTAGATAAAATGCCACTCCAAATGGATGAAGAGATGATTAAAACCATTATTAAAGGCTATCATGAAAGTTCTTCAATAACAAAATAATCTGAATGCATCTATTTACAAAATATGCATATACTGGTATAGTGGGAAAGTAAACTATTTTATCAAAACCCAAGGAGGGATGTATGATGAGACAACTTAAAGGATTGACTTCAGAGAGTGTAGTGTTTCTTGTACAGCCTATTGGGACAATGAAGGATAGCAGATAAAGTTTATTTGATTTGTGATTTCTGCGATTAAATTTGTCATTTTAACCATGGGCTGTGCATTCAGTTCATGGTTTTTTATATGAAAAAGAGGTTTTTTTGTGCACCTCTCTTTCTTTTAAAGAACCGTTTACTGCGGTTCTTTTTTATTACAAAAAATTAGACAACATTTATTCGGAGGGTATTACATTGAATTTAAAATCACTAGGTTGGAATCAAACATTTGAAGAAGCATTTAAAGTATATGAAGATCAAGCACTTGTTCCTGGCAGGATCAGCGTTGAACATAAAGGTCTTTATGACGTTCTTACTGAACACGGAGAACTGCTTGGAGAGATCACAGGGAAAATCCGATACAACGCTGCTGGAAGGCACGATTATCCCGCAGTTGGTGATTGGGTTGCTGTTTCAGCTGTTCCTCAAGAAGGAAAAGCTTATATTCATGGAATCTTGCCTCGAAAGAGCAAGTTTTCAAGGAAAGCAGCGGGTATAACGACAGAAGAACAAATTGTAGCGACTAATGTAGACACTGTATTTTTAGTGAATGCATTAAATCAGGATTTTAATCTGCGCAGATTGGAGCGCTATTTATTGATGGCATGGGAGAGCGGTGCAACTCCAGTTATCGTTCTAAGTAAAGCAGATCTTTGTGCGGATGTTCAAACGTATATAGATGAAGTGGAGACAATTGCCTTTGGAGTACCCACTTTTGCAGTCAGTGCGGAAAATGGATCGGGTCTTGATGCACTATCCTCTTTTATAAAAGAAGGAGAAACAGTCGCATTATTAGGGTCCTCCGGGGTTGGGAAATCAACACTCGCCAATAAGCTTTTTGGTCAGGAAGTATTGAAGACGAACGATATTCGTGAAGAAGATGGAAAAGGAAAGCATACGACGACTCACCGGGAGCTACTCGTTCTTGAAAACGGCGGAATACTGATCGACACACCAGGAATGCGTGAGCTGCAGCTTTGGGAAGGTGACAGCAGTTTAAGCCAGAGCTTCCAGGATATTGAGGCATTTGCAGAACAATGCCGATTCCGTGACTGTACACATAATAATGAACCGGGCTGCGGCGTCCAGGGTGCTATTGCATCCGGTGAATTAGATGAAGAACGGTATAATAGTTTTTTAAAACTTCAGCGTGAACTCGCTTATTTTGCCAGAAAAGAAGATCAAAAGCTGGCTCTTGCAGAAAAAGCTCGCTGGAAAAAGCTCGCAGGTGACCGTACGAGAGTTCATAGAAAATAAGATAAGCAAATCATCCCCAAAAGGAACTGTCCTTTTGGGGATTTTTTATTTTTACGAGCGGTTTCTGAGATTTACGAGCGGTTCTTGAGATTTACGAGCGGTTCTTGAGATTTACGAGCGGTTTCTGAGATTTACGAGCGGTTCTTGAGATTTACGAGCGGTTCTTGAGATTTACGAGCGGTTCTTGAGATTTACGAGCGGTTCTTGAGATTTACGAGCGGTTTCTGAGATTTACGAGCGATTCTTGAGATTTACGAGCGATTCTTGAGATTTACGAGCGGTTCTTGAGATTTACGAGCGGTTTTTGAAATTTACGAGCGATTCTTGAAATTCACGAGCGATTCTAGAACTTTACGAACGATACCGGACATTCTCAAGCTATCATTAAAAACTGCTTTTGTAATCATCCTTCTATACAATTTCCGATATAAAAAGGTTTTTGTTAGGGAATCATCAAATTAAGTAGTGTAGAGGAGGGATAGGAAGTGGCTCAAACGTTTACGATTCAAACACACCAGCGTGACGAAATGTATGAGATTACGAGTTCACTGCAAGCGTATCTGGAGGAACAGCGAGTAAAAGACGGGGTAATGTATGTGTACTGTCCGCATACCACCGCTGGCATTACGATAAATGAAAACGCAGATCCTGATGTTGTGAAAGACATGTTAATGAGGCTTGATGAAGTGTATCCATGGGAACACCCAAAATATCGGCATGCTGAGGGCAATTCAGCTTCTCATTTAAAAGCCAGCACGGTTGGCTCTTCGCAGGTCGTGCTAATCCAGAATGGGGAGTTACTGCTTGGAACATGGCAAGGCGTTTATTTTTGTGAATTTGATGGACCGAGGACAAGAAAGTATCACGTGAAAATACTAACGAATCAAAATTAATAAATGAAATCCGCTGAGTACATTTCAGCGGATTTTTTCTTTTTTCGTACTAAAGTTCTAGCTGCGGAATGTAAGGGATTTTGTTGAACATTAGGGAAAACTTTTAAATTTAAAATAAAATATCTATTTTTTCAAAATTTTAGTTGTCTACCGTCACGGATTCATGTACTATTTTTTTAAATAGTTGCAATTATCAAAATATTCTTACGAGGGGGATTTCTAGGTGGGGATTAAAAAAGGGTTAAAAGTATTAGCAGCTTCTGCATTGTCTTTAGGACTTTTAGCAGGCTGTAATGCTTCAGGAGGATCAGGCGGCAGTGGTGGAGGAAGCGGAAAGGTTATTAAAATTGCAACACAGACTCCATTATCAGGGGGAAGTGCAACACTTGGAGAATCTATTAAACTTGGTGCACAGCTTGCTCTTGAAGAAAACAAGAAGAAGTTCGAAGACTTAGGGTACAAGCTTCAGCTTCAGCCATATGATGATCAAGCTGACCCTAAAAAAGGTGTAGCTAATGCCCAGCTTATCGGTTCTGATAAATCCATCCTTGGGGTAGTCGGCCACTTGAACTCAGGTGTTTCTATCCCGTCATCTGAAGTGTATGAAAAGTACAAAGTTCCGATGGTCTCTCCAGCTAATACAGCTACGGAAGTAACAGACCGCGGACTTAAGACAGTAAACCGTATCGTTGCACGTGACGATTTCCAAGGTCCTGCAGGTGCAGACTTTGCGATTAATAAATTAGGAGCTAAAAAGATTTTCGTTATCCAAGACAAAACAGCTTACGGAACAGGTCTTGCTGACGCGTTCAAAAAAGCAGCTGAGGACGCTGGAGCTGAAATTCTTGGATATGAAGGGATTACCGTTGGAGAGAAAGATTTCAATGGTGTACTTACACAAGTATTGTCAAAGAAACCTGACTTAGTATTCTTTGGCGGACTTTATACAGAAGGCGGCCAGCTGATCCGTCAAGCACGTGACAAAGGGATCAAGATTCCTTTCATGGGCGGAGATGGAATGGACTCTTCTACTCTAGTTGAAATCGCAGGCGACGCTGTACAAAACGTATACTATACATCTGTTGCGGCTGATGCGAGCAAAACTGATGAAGGGAAAGATTTCTCTTCAAAATACAAAGAGAAATTTAACAAGAATGTAGAATCTTATTCTGCTTATGGCTATGACTCTATGAGCGTTTTATTAGAAGGGCTTGAAGATGCAATTGAAGGCAATGATGGAGATCTTCCATCCCGTGAGAAAGTGGCCGAAGCAATCCGTAAAATTCAAGATTTCCAAGGTGTAGTAACAAAAGTCGGATTCGATGACAAAGGTGATAACAAGTTCGCTAAAGTATATATCTATAAATTCAGTGAAGCTAAATATCCTGGAGTTCAAGAAGGCGAAATCAGTAAGTAAACCAACGTTTACATGAGAGGGAATGACCCTAATGGCCATATCCCTCTTCTTTTTTACATAAACTCCCTAGTTGTGAAAGAGAGGAATATTTATGTTAGCTGAAATTTTACAAACGTTGCCTCAAGTTCTTGTTGACGGTTTAGCTCTTGGTGCAATTTATGCGGTTATCGCACTTGGATACACGATGGTCTATGGAATATTGGAGCTTATCAACTTTGCTCATGGTGAAATCTTTATGACTGGTGCTTTTATAGGTGTAGCGATGCTCATATTGATGACAGGGCTGGGCTGGCTGGCTGCTATGCCTGCTATTCTGGCTTTGATTCTCGTGTTGGTCGTTACTTCCATTCTTACCGGGTTTATGGGTGTAGGTATTGAACGGATGGCTTATAGGCCACTTCGGAACTCGCCTAAGCTTATCACGCTGATTTCTGCGATTGGTGTCTCGTTTTTGCTTCAAGATTTGGTTCGTTTTATAACGGAATACAAGAGAGGAAACTACATCTTAACTGGACCTTCCATGTTCAATGAGCAGTTTGCTATTAAATTTTCTAGTATTTCCTCTTCATTTAGTGATGCATTTTTTAAAACCTCTACGCTCATTCTTATCATTTCGGTTGTGATCATGATGGTGGGCTTGGATTTTTTCGTTAATAAAACGAAATGGGGAATGGCGATGAGAGCTGTTGCACAAGATCGTGAAACAGCATCACTCATGTCGATCAACGTGAACAAAGTCATCTCGCTAACTTTCTTTATCGGATCAGCTCTTGGAGGAGCAACGGGTGTACTTTTTGCTGTTCAATATGGAACGATTGATCCTTACATTGGTTTTATCCTTGGATTAAAGGCATTTACTGCTGCTGTCCTAGGGGGGATTGGAAATATCCGGGGAGCTATGGCAGGCGGTATTATGCTTGGACTTCTGGAGATGTTTGCTGCAGCAAACCTTCAGCTCTTAACAGGCGGTATTTTTGGAGCTGAATATAAAGATGTGTTTGCGTTTGCGATCTTAATCATAGTTTTGATTTTTAAACCAGAAGGACTGTTTGGAAAAGCAGTTACTGAGAAAGTGTAGGTGAAGGTGCATGCATAAGCTGACAAATAAACTAAAAGGCAACAAACTGGCTCAAATCATTCTGCTCGTGCTTTATGTGTTAGTCACTTCACTGAGCTTATACTTGGCTCAAGCATCTGTAACGGCATTTCTTCTTCTGTTATTTTCTTTGCTCCTCTTATACTACACGGAACTGCCTGACCGATTAAAATGGGTGATCGCAGGTGTGGTATTGATCGGAGTCATACCATTCGTTTCAAGTACAGGGCCAGGGTACCAGTCATATATGGAAGTGGCTACAGTTGTTGGGATCTATGTTGCGATGGCGCTCGGATTGAACATTGTAGTCGGCTTGGCCGGACTCTTGGACCTTGGATTCGTGGCGTTCTTCGCCATTGGCGCTTACACGTACGGAATCTTTGCTACAGGACAGGCAGCTAATTTTATGCCATTCGGTGACTTTCCGCTATCTGGGGAGAGCTTCTGGATCTTTATCTTGATCGGCTGTTTTGTAGCAGCACTATTCGGAGTGCTTCTAGGTATACCAGTGCTCCGTGTAAAAGGGGATTATCTCGCCATCGTAACACTAGGTTTTGGGGAGATCATCAGGATTGTTTTCAACAACCTTGATAAGCCTGTTAATATCACGAACGGTGCGATGGGGCTTGCATCGGTAAAGCCGCCTGAAATTTTCGGCTATCAATTCGTTTATCCGAATCAGTTCTATTTTATCGTTCTCGCAATCTTGCTGTTTGTTATTCTGGCTGTAAGAAGATTCGAATATTCAAAGATTGGCCGTTCATGGAAAGCAGTTAGAGAAAATGAGATTGCTGCACAATCAATGGGAATCCACCTCGTAAGGACAAAACTATTGGCATTCGCGATCGGAGCATCTTTCTCTGGAATGATGGGAGTCGTCTTTGCTGCTAAGCAGACGTTCGTTGATCCTACCAGTTTTACATTGCTGGAATCGATTACGATTCTTGTAATGGTTATCTTAGGCGGGATGGGAAGTGTTCCTGGCGTTATTTTAGGGGCTGCGGTAATCACGATTTTAAACCTGCAGGTTCTCACGGAAGTAACGAATTACTTGAACCAGCTAAGCCTGAACGGAGTGATCAGTTTTCCAGAGGCACTGGCGCCAGCTAAAATGCAGCGATTTATTTTTGGAGCTATCTTAATCGTATTTGCAATCTATCGCCCTCAAGGATTAATTCCTGCGAAAAATCCTGTGTTCGATGAGGAATCTTTAAAAGAGGGTTCCAAAAAGCACAGAAAAGATCAGATTACGGTTGAACCAGATAAAGGATTTCAAGCTTAAGGGGGCGGGATTAAAATGTCGATATTAACAGTGAGCAATTTAACAAAACAATTTGGTGGTCTCGTTGCTGTTAATTCAGTTGATATAACCGTTGAAAAAGGATCGATCACAGCCGTTATAGGTCCGAACGGAGCGGGGAAAACGACTTTTTTCAATCTGATTACAGGTGTTTATCAGCCTGATAAAGGGAATGTGCAGCTTGGATCAACTTCCTTAATCGGAAAGAAACCGCATGATATTGCAAGGCAAGGTATTGCCCGAACGTTTCAGAATATCCGATTGTTCTCAAACATTACGGTTCTGGAAAATGTGATGGTTGGTTTGCACAAGCAATTGAGAGCAGGTCTAGTCGGAACACTTTTTCAAACAAAAACAGTGCGTGAGGAAGAAAAGCGTGCGCAGGAAGAAGCGTATCATTGGCTTGAATATGTCGGGCTGGCGAAACATTTGAATGAGGATGCTCAAAATCTTTCATATGGCGCACAGCGAAGGCTGGAGATCGCCCGTGCACTGGCGACAAAACCGAAACTCCTTCTGCTCGATGAACCCGCAGCCGGGATGAACCCAAGAGAAACCCGGGAGTTAACAGAATTCATCCACCGTATGAGAGAGGATCTTGATGTTACGATCATATTGATCGAACATGATATGAAACTCGTAATGGAAATTTCGGAACAAATTTTTGTATTGGATCATGGTGAAAAGATTGCTGAAGGAAAACCTGCGGAAATCCGTAATAATGTAAAAGTGATTGAAGCCTATCTTGGAAAAAGTGCCGTAACGCCAGCGTAAGGGGGAGAACGATGAGTATTTTACAGTTGAAAGATGTAAACACATTTTACGGTGGTATTCATGCGCTTAAGGGGATCAGCATCTCTGTTGAAAAAGGGGAGATCGTTACATTAATCGGTTCGAACGGCGCAGGAAAATCGACAACGCTGAAAACGATCAGCGGCCAGGTAATGCCAAAAACAGGCTCCGTTATTTATGAAGGAAAAGATATCTCAAAACAACCCGCTCACTTAACCGCACAGACCGGGATAGCCCACGTACCTGAAGGAAGAAGGATTTTCCCAAGACTTACTGTGAAAGAAAATCTGGAGATGGGGGCTTTTATTGTAAAAGATAAAAGAATAGTAAAAGAACGAATGGAAAAAGTATTTCAATATTTTCCGCGTCTTCAGGAACGTTTGAGTCAAAAGGGAGGAACGATGAGTGGCGGTGAGCAGCAGATGCTTGCGATAGGACGTGCTTTAATGTCAAAGCCGCGTCTATTGCTGCTGGATGAGCCATCCATGGGATTAGCGCCTGTAATTGTTGAACAGATCTTTGACATAATCAGTGACTTAAACAAAGAAGGGATGACTATTCTTTTGGTCGAACAAAATGCTTATCAGGCTCTGCAGGTTGCGCATAGAGGGTATGTGATCCAAACGGGAGAGATCGTGATGGCAGGGCAGGGACAGGAATTGATAACAAATGAACAAGTCCGTGAAGCATATCTAGCTTAAATGTCGCAAAAGAAAACCAGGCTGAAGAAAAGCCCGGTTTTCTTTTTGCTTTAGAATTCCTTTTGAAAGGGGTTAGAAATGTTATAATTTAAAAGGAAGAAGAAAGGGGTATGAATCATGATTAAAGTACTCTTTGTTTGTTTAGGGAATATATGCCGTTCACCAATGGCTGAGGCTATTTTTAGGGATCTCGTTAGAAAAGAAGGTCTAGAGGGGAGAATCTCTGTGGACTCCGCAGGAACTGGCAATTGGCATGTAGGAGAACCGCCGCATGAAGGCACAAGAAATATTTTAACAAAGAATCAAATATCATTTGAAGGTCAAAAGGCGCGTCAGATTAAAACGAACGACCTGGCACTATATGATTATATAATTGGAATGGATGCTGAGAACATAGGAAACATGCACAAGATGGCAGGGCAATCAGAGACAGGCATGATTGCAAGACTTCTGGATTTTGTGCCGGAGAACGAGTTTGAAGATGTACCAGATCCGTATTTCACCGGTAACTTTCAAGAAGTATATGACCTTGTAACTGCAGGGTGTGAAAGACTGCTTATCGAAATAAAAAATAGAGAATCGCTTTAATCAGGAGGAGTAACAATGGGTGAGATTCGGCAATTGTCGTTAGAGCACGAAGTACGCGAAGCATTTCCTGTGATGAACCAGCTGCGGACGCATCTTTCAGAGGACTTGTTCTATGAATTATTTCTTCAAATGCAAAATGAAGGCTATACGCTGTTTGCCAATTATCATAACGAAAAGATTGTCGCACTTGCAGGTTTCGCCATACTAACGAACTTTTATGATGGAAAACATATATATCTATATGATCTGATCACGGATTCAGAGGAGCGGTCAAAAGGTTATGGGGAAGAACTGCTAGCCTTTTTGGAGTCGTTTGCAGTACAGAACAATTGCAACTGTGTAGCGTTGAGTTCGAATGTGAATCGATTAGATGCTCACCGTTTTTATGAAGAAAAGATGCATTATGAAAAGCCGAGTTATGTATTTAAGAAACGGTTTTAATAAGATTGTTTTCGTAGGCTTTGTTGCTTTTGTAAGGGGTTAATTTCCGCTACAGAACTCGCTTTCCGCAGGGTGTGCGGTGAGCCCCCTCGTCGCTTCGCGACATTGAGTGGTCTCACCTGTCCCACTCATCCTGCAGGAGTCTCGTCCTTCCGCTCCAATTAACTGTTCAAAGAAGTGCTCTTCAAAATCGTTTAGGAGCAACAATCTTTTGGATAATAGCTTCAAATAGAGAAAATATATAACCCACCACACGGGATGTGGTGGGTTGTTTTTATTGTTCTTCCAGACTGGAAACCGAAACGCTTTGTTTGTTGTTTGGTTCATCGAGTGGATGGATTGTAGCAGTTCCGTTCTCCTGATCGACATGCTCAATATAAATGCTTTGTCCGTTATATGTGACGTTAGCCATTGCAGTTGAAGCAGAGATTTCTTGTGCGCGTTGTGCGTCCATTTTCATTTCCTCCTTAATCATTTTAACAAATATAATGTGTGTTGATATTTCCTTAAATATCCCTAGATAATGAAAAAAGCTGACTCTAGAAGATCCATTTCAGATCTTTTGAGCCAGCTTTCATTTTTATTTCTGATTATGTTCTTTTGGTGTTTCTTAATTAAGCACGGCTACGCATGCTGCGCATAATCCAGCTTACAATAAGTACGACTACGATAGCACCGATGATAGCTGGAATAATTGCGAAACCAGCAACAGTTGGACCCCAGTCACCTAATAATAAGCCACCTAACCAAGCACCAACGAAACCAGCGATGATGTTACCGATGATTCCACCTGGTACGTCACGCCCTGTTAATAGTCCTGCTAACCAACCGATGATTCCTCCAATTATAAGTGCCCATAATAAACTCATTTAAAATTCCTCCTTTTTTTTGTGTGGTTGTAATATGGAATTATTCTTAAGTTACCCATTATAAAAAAATATAAACTTCTGTCGAAAAAAGTTTTTATCACCATTAGGAAAGGGAATGATAAAGGAACTATACAAATAAGTTAGGGGTGAGAGAACCATTGACTTTATGGCATATTCTTAAAAACATGAAAGCAAAATCTTTCGGAATTGAATTTATGCACGGCTTTAAAAGGGGAGACGTAACAGGGCTTGCAGCACAGCTTGCTTACTATTTTCTTTTATCATTGTTTCCTTTTTTAATCTTCTTATTAACTCTGGGTGCTTTCTTTATAGAACCTGCTGAGGCACTGAACCTCCTGGAACATTTCGTACCTGCTGAGGCGATGGATTCTGTGAGAGAAAATTTGTTGGCAGTGCTTGAAGGAAGAAGTGGAGGATTGCTATCTATCGGGATTTTAGCAACCATCTGGTCAGCATCAAACGCCATCAATGCTGTTATTAAAACATTGAACGAAGCATATGGAGTTGAAGAATGCAGAGGCTTTGTCAAAACAAGAATCTTATCGATCTTTTTAACTTTTGGTGTAGTTTTTGCATTTATTGTCGCTTTGGTTTTCCCGGTGTTCGGCAAGATGTTGGGCAATGCAGCATTTTCCTATTTAGGTTTAAGTGATGAATTTCTAACAATATGGTCTGTACTTCGCTGGCTGATCAGTTTCTTTCTGATCGCAACAGTTGTTTCAATTCTTTACTATATGGCCCCATGTAAAAAGCTAAAATACAGTGAAATCTGGTATGGTTCTCTCGTTGCTACATTCTTATGGCAGATCGTTTCATTAGGATTTGCTTTTTATGTAGATCACTTCGGAAATTACTCGCAAACGTACGGAAGTATTGGAGCTATTATTGTACTCATGCTTTGGTTTTATCTAACAGGAATCGTTCTGCTTTCTGGCGGTGTGCTTAATGCTACGTTCCATAAATATAAGATCGACTTTGCCAAGAAAAGGGGCTTGTTAAAGGCTGAATGATAGGAAAAACTAGTAGTACCTTGAAATAAGGAGGTATTGCTAAATGGGAAAAAGCAACAAACAAAACACTAACCATAGCAAGAACAACAAAAATGAAAGTAAACACAAGACAAGCAGCAGTGCTAACAAAAAGAACAACTTTCATTAATAAGTAAAAGCTGTCCGGTTACGGGCGGCTTTTTTTGCTTTATTGCGAAGACTTTAAGGCATTTTTATGATTGTGTTATAATGTTTTTCGTTGTGCTTCTGGACAGAAAGGGAGGGAGATAAGGTGGAAGAACTTATACTCTCATTTATTGAGTTTTTAAAGCAGTTTTCTTATCTTGGACTAATTATTGCACTCACTTTTGAATTTGTTCCCGCTGAGCTGGTTCTACCGCTCGTAGGATTTTGGGTATATGAAGGTGATATGAATTATTGGCTTGCGGTTGTTGCCGGAACTTTAGGAGGTACGCTCGGACCGCTGACGCTTTATGCTCTCGGCAGATATGGCGGAAGACCTTTTCTGATCAAGTATGGCAAGTATGTTTTTATCAAAGAAAAAGAAATTGATGCCGCAGATCGCTTTTTTGAAAAATACGGTGCAGGAGTCGCTTTTTTCGGACGATTTCTTCCTGGTGTAAGAACTACTATATCTGTTCCGTGCGGCATGGCAAAAATGAATGTTTGGGTATTTTCGGTCTACACATTCATCGCGATGTTTCCGATTACCGCATTTTATATTTATCTTGGGAAGCAATTTGGACCGCAGTGGAAAGATGTCGGCGCAAAGGCAGAAGAATATATGCTCCCCGTAGCTGCGATTATCGTGACTGCGATTCTGTTATTTATTGTTGTAAAAAGAGCCAAAAAGAAAATTACCGCATAATAGAAGGACTATGTTGGAGAGATTTTGTGTCTTTTACCTGTATCTCCTTAAGACCTTTGCGTGTTAAACTTAAAAGGCACTTATGGGAATTTTTGAAATAAAGGCAGGAGAAAGGCGTTATGAAAAAAGTTAGAGTTTTTTTTAGTGTGATAGGTGCACTTTTCTTTATTGTGTACATGGCTGTTCTTATAAAAGCCACGCTTTTCTCATTTAATGAGTACGTATATGGAAAATCAGCAAATCTTGTTTTGTTCGATAGTATACGCCTCATGTGGAGAAGCGGAGATTACTACTTGATTTTTAAAAACATCATAGGCAATATTATCTTATTTTTACCGCTTGGTCTTTTGCTGCCTTTAATATTCCGTGTATTTAATTCATGGCGGCTTATGTTTGTTATTGGATTTGGTACAAGCTTTGTTATTGAAGTGCTGCAATACGAATATGCAAAAAGAATTTTCGATATCGATGACATACTTCTTAACGGATTAGGCGCAATGACGGGCTTATTTATCTACAAGTTCTTTGCCCTGCTATTTAGGCTTATGGAAAGGCCGTTTACAGGAAAAAAGAAAAAAAAATAAAACCGGGCTGAGCCCGGTTTTTTATTTTGTTTCTTTTCCTAGTACACGGTTAACACGTTTTGTCAGCATTTTCATTCCGTCTCCGCCCGCTTGGTAATGACGAAGTTTTCCTTCTGCATCGAATACATAGTAAGCAGGAACATACTCATTTTCAAATGCATCCGTTAATGCATGATCATTGTCTACAAAGATGGGCTGTGTAATATCATGTTCTGCAGCAACTTCTTTAATCTGTGCAAGATCAAGATCCTTCTCGGAACGAGGCATATGAACGGCAATAACGTTCAGTTCATCTTTGTAATCATCCCGAAACTGGTTGATGCTAGGCATGGCTTCTTTACATAGACCACAGCTGACTGACCAGAAGTGAATAAGGGTCGGCTTGTCGCCAACAAGATCGCTCTTAGAGACCTCTCCATTGATCCACTCTGTTGCACCGCTAAGTTCAGGCATATCCGAACGTAATCTCATCATACAAATCTACTCCTTATTATTCAAAATTGTGAAAGTATCATTAATTCTAGTTTAAAGATTGCGCATTCAATGTCAAAATTCCTGCTTTTCATAATATGGGTAAAGTACAAAAAAATATTTAACCTAAGCCGTTTTTGTCTGTGCAGCTTCATCAGAAGTGCGTTTTTTTGTAAATACAATCGGCAGGCAAAGAATAAATAACATACCGCAGATCGCGAAAACAAAAGCACCGCCTTTAAACCAACTGATAAAACTTCCCCCGATTAATGGACCTGTCATACTTCCGATGCTAAAGCTGATTCCTGCTAAAATGTTGCCGGCAGGAAGATGGTATTTTGGAAGCAGGTCACTCATATAGGCAATTCCAAGAGAAAACATCGATCCAACAAACATACCTGAGAAAAAGAACAGAGCAAGAAGGACCCAGAAGGAATGCAATGTCCAATAGGTTGCTAAAAACGAGAAAAATCCTGAAACGAAAGAAAAGATTAAAATGGGCTTTCGTCCAAATTTATCACTTAAAACACCTAGCGGAAGCTGAAAAACCAAGCTCCCTAATACAAATGCAGGCAATAAGACCGCTACCCAATCCAGACTTATACCGTTTCGAAGGGCGAAAACAGGAAAAGATCCATGGAGTGTTGCTTCAAGAAACCCGTATGCAAATGGGGGTAGCAATGAAACCCAGGCGATCTTAAGTACCTCTTTATAGCGTGAAAATGCAGTGACACCAGCCATTCGTGCTGATTCCGTCTCAGGCTTTTCATTGCGTATACTTGTCATTAATATAAATGAAATTAAGCAAAGAACTGCTGCGAACCAAAACGGAAGGTTTTCATTTACCTCTAGCATTTTCGTCATGAGAGGTCCGATTCCGAAACCAGCACCGAATGCTATACCGTAAAGGGAGATATTCCGTCCCCGCTTATTTTCTGGACTATTCGAAGTGATCCATGTTTGAGTAGAAAAATGAAGCATATGATCACCGATTCCGATAAGCAGCCGCAGCACGAACCAAAACCAAAAGACTTTCCAGATCGGAAACAAAGCAAAGCATAATATCACTGCTAAAAGACCTGACATAATAAGCGGTTTATAGCCGAACTTACGAAGGGGCTTCTCTATGAAAGGAGAAGCGATCAGAATCCCAATATACAGCGCAGTTGCGTGGAAACCGTTTAACGATGCAGAGGTTCCGTTCTGCTCAAAAATAACCGCGATCAGCGGCAATAACATTCCTTGTGCAAAACCAGAAATAAAAACAATGCTGACTAAAACAGAGAATCTATATGTTGAAAGCTGCATGAGCATCTCCTTTTCAAAACAAACTAAAACCATTGTACAATGGATGCAGTTAAAAGTTGAATAAAAACTTTACCAGAGGTGTGTTGACAATGGATTTTAAAATGAATGAAAAAGGATTTGAAACGACCGTTGAATATGGAACACTAAAAATCAGCGGAGATGCCGAATATGGGTTCAGGCCATTTCAGCTCCTCGTATCTTCTGTAGCGGTTTGCAGCGGCGGCGTTTTAAGAAAAGTATTAGAACGTATGAGGCTGCCATATGAAAACATTGAGGTTACAGCAAAAGTGACACGTGATGAAAACGAGGCAAACAGAGTATCAGACATTCATCTGCATTTTGTCATAAAGGGAAATGAACTTCCACATGAGAAAGTTGAAAAAGCTTTAGTAGTTACCCGGAAAAATTGTTCGATGGTACAGTCTGTTAAGGACAGCATCAATATCACCGAAAGCTTTGAAATACAAGCATAGTAAGAAATCCTGATTCTAACTCATGAATCGGGATTTTTTTATTTCCAACAATACCCCAGTGAAAGAGACCCGTGCACGCGGATAAATTTCATGAGATAGAAAAAAATAGGGGTAAAGGAGGAAATCATGAGAAAAAGAATTCTTATCTTCATATTTGTTATGCTTTTTGCTTTTACAAACCAGGCGTTAGCAAAGGAAAAAACCACTGAGAAGCCTGCGGAAAAACCGGCAGAAAAAACATCTGAGAAATCGGAACAAAAAGTGGAACAAAAAGCGGAACAAAAAGCTGACATAAAAGTTCCGGGTTCGGTGCTGAGCATCTCGAAAGAAAATACGTATCCTAACTCAGCGCAAGATCTTCCATATCTTGAACCGAGCAAATTGGCTAAGGCAATGCTAAAAACATCTGATGTTCCGATCACGAACCCTGATCTGATCAGACTTTTAAATGAATCAAGCATAAACGCTTCAAAAGTTGCATTCTGGTATCGTGCTAAAATTTACTTAGGTCAATGGCCGCTTTCTTATCAATCGACTGAGACTACAGTAAACTGGGAGCATCAGCAGATCAATACAAACCGCTTAGATAACAGAGGGGCACAGTCAATAGCTAAATTATATTACAACCAGACAGCTCATAAAAAAGTAAGCGGAGGACTGACGGCTTCCATTCCAAACAGCGAAGCGGTTCAAAAGATGATGCTCATTGCAGCAGCGGAAAAATCGAAGCTGCCTCTTGCATTCCAGACAGCAGTAGGTGCAGGAACAAAAAAACCAAATGTATATCATGTTTCTCCTAAGCAAGTCGGTTACTTACACAGTTATGTTCCGGCAGTTAACGAAAGAGGAAGAGTTACTTACGGAGAAGTGTACATTGTATTAAAAGGCGGAAAAAGAGAAATCGTCATTCAAAACGTTACACAGCAGGGAATCGGTGCTTGGATTCCAATTCAAGACCACGTATCATTCCGTTTTCATACGAGTAATATGTAAAAAAGGACAGCGTCTAGACGGCTGTCCTTTTTCTTATAAGAAGCCTAACAATGATCGACCCACTGTTCGCTCCAATCTTGTATAGCATTAATAATTGACTTCAAGGAATTTCCTTTATCCGTTAGTGAATATTCGATTCTTACAGGAGTCTCCGGATAAACGTTGCGCTTGACAATTCCAACTGATTCTAATTCCTTCATTCGTTCCGTAAGCATACGGTCACTCATCTCGGGAATTTGAGATTTAATATCTTTAAAACGTTTAGGACCGTCCATCAACACTCGAATGATGAGTCCTGTCCATTTTTTACCGATTATATCCATGGCAACTTCATATTTCGGACACATAGTGCTGTAATCCATATCATTCACCTCTATACGACAAAGCTTAAGCTACAGTTTAATATTTGCCTTTTATTATACGTTTTAAACTTACTTTTGTAAAGTTTATAACTTTTTACCGCTTTAAAGCTTTGCTGTCCTATCGGAAAAGTGAATATCTTGATAATAAGAATGCTTAACAAGAACATTCGGCCCAAGGCATTTTACAGCAGGGCAGTGGCATCCAAGTTCTTTTGCGAGCTTTGAATCGTTCCACATTTGATAGGCTTCAAGCAGGCTCGTATCTTTAATATTCCCAAGCGGAGGAGCGTCACCGAAATCAGTCACGATAATATTGCCGTCAAAAAGATTGATATTCAGACGGGATCTTCCATCAGGATCGTTTCTAACCGTTACATTTTTCTCGTTCTGAAGTCTTCTCAGCAATTTAAGGTCTTCTTCGTTGTCGGAGCACGCATAAAAAGGCAAGGTTCCAAACAGCATCCATGTCTTTTTATCTCGTATGTCCAGGAGTCTATGGATGCTTTTGCGCATTTCGTCCAGACTTATGGTTTCCAAAGTGCTTGCAAAGTCACTCGGGTACATCGGATGTATTTCGTGTCGCTGACAGCCCATCTCAAGTATATGTTTATGTATGTCTTCCAAGTAAGGAACTGTCTTCTTATTAAGCATCGTTTCAGCAGATACCATAACACCTGCTTGTGTAAGAGCTCGTGCGTTTTCGATAAGCCGTGAGAAATATGCTTCTCTTTGAGCTAGTGAAGGCTTCTTTTCCATCATGGCAAAACCAGTCTCAGAAAACTCCTCCAGTGTACCCCAGTTATGGGAGATATGGAGAACATCTAAATATGGAATAATTTTTTCGTAGCGCGCTAAATCTAACGTTAAATTTGAGTTGATCTGTGTACGGGCACCACGTTCTCTGGCGTACTTTAAAAGAGGGACCACATAGCTGTTTACAGATTTCAACGAAAGCATAGGCTCACCGCCGGTAATACTGAAGGCTCTTAAATGAGGAATCTCATCAAGTCGTTTTATGACTAAATCCAGCGGAAGTGGTTCAGGGTCTTTTGTTTGCAGTGTATAACCGACAGCACAGTGCGCACACCTCATGTTGCAGAGTGTAGTAGTCGTAATTTCAATATTGGAGAGCTGCAGTTTTTGATGATCGTGTATATCTAAATAAGCTTCCCATGGATCATAATCCGGGGTTATCGCTTTTAAAGCTGTTTTTGTAACCATTATAAAATCTCCTTCATGCCAAAATGGACAATACTTATCTTAACTGAACAATTGATAAAGAAAAAGGGTAAACTTAAGTGTGAAAAGCCTAATCTAATATTGGCAAAAGCGTCTGGCCTTGTTAAAGTAGAATGGATGGAAAGGAGAGATCAACATGGGTAACTCTATTCAGGATAAATCCTCTCAAAAAGAATATATTAAAAATCGTATTGATTTATTAGTTGATGTTTTAGATTCTATAGATGCTGAAACAGCCGGGATTGATGAGATCGATAAGATCATCTCAATGCTCGACGATCTTGAAGAGAAGTGTAAGCAATTTCGTTACGATTGGGAAGAAAAATAAGTTTGGAATCCGTTTCTTTATTAAAGGAACGGATTTTTTTGTTATAATAGAAGCATTAATAGTGATTACGCTTACAAAAAGCCAAGTCATAAAGGGGTAGTGGAGAGATGGAAAAATTTCAGGAAAGTATGTATAAACTGATTGTAGAAACATCAACCAAATTGCCAAAAGACGTTCGCCGTGCCATTCTTGCAGCCAAACTTAAAGAGAATGCAGGAACTCGGGCAGCTATGTCTTTAGATACGATTACAGATAATATTTTAAAAGCAGACGAGAATGTATCACCGATCTGCCAGGATACAGGGTTGCCTACGTTTAAAATTAAAGTCCCTGTAGGCGCGAACCAGATTAAGATGAAAAAAGCCATCCGTCAAGCTATTGCTGATGCCACAAAGGACACGAAGCTTCGCCCGAACTCTGTTGATTCCATCACTGGAGATAACAGCGGTGACAACCTTGGTGACGGAACTCCTGTTATCAAGTTTGAACAATGGGAAGAAGATTATATCGATGCTCGCCTTATCCTAAAAGGCGGAGGCTGTGAAAATAAAAATATCCAGTACAGCCTGCCTGCTGAATTAGAAGGATTAGGACGTGCAGGACGTGACTTGGATGGCATCCGCAAATGCATCATGCACTCTGTATATCAAGCACAAGGACAAGGGTGCAGTGCTGGTTTTATTGGTGTTGGAATCGGAGGAGACCGTACTTCTGGATATGAACTGGCAAAGGAAATGCTGTTCCGTTCAGTTGACGATGTTAACCCGAATGAAAACCTTCGCAAGCTTGAAGAGTATGTGATGGACAACGCAAACAAGCTCGGAATCGGAACGATGGGATTTGGCGGAGAAACGACGCTGTTAGGCTGTAAAATCGGCGTTATTAACCGTATCCCGGCTAGCTTTTTCGTATCTGTTGCTTACAACTGCTGGGCCTATCGCCGTTTAGGGGTAAAGCTGAACGCTGATACAGGAGAAATCCAAGAATGGCTGTATCAAGAAGGCGAAGAGATCGATTTTGCAAAAGCAGATGAGGAAGCAGCTGCAGCTCTAGAGCATCAAGAAGAGAAAACAAGAAGCATTACGTTAGAAGCTCCCATTACAGAAGAGCAGATCCGTGAGTTGAAGGTCGGAGATGTTGTTACGATCAACGGCATGATGCATACCGGACGCGATGCAATTCATAAGCATCTTATGGATAACCCTGCTCCGATCGACTTAAATGGTCAGATCATCTATCACTGCGGACCTGTTATGGCAAAGGATGCTGATGGGAACTGGGTAGTAAAAGCTGCAGGACCAACGACGAGTATTCGTGAGGAGCCTTATCAAGGCGACATCATGAAGAAATTTGGCATCCGTGCAGTCATCGGTAAAGGCGGCATGGGGCCAAAAACACTAGCTGCTCTTAAAGAGCATGGCGGTGTTTACTTGAACGCGATCGGCGGTGCCGCACAGTATTATGCGGAATGTATGGAAAAGGTTGAAGGTGTTGATCTGATGGAATTCGGTATTCCTGAAGCGATGTGGCATATCCGTGTTAATGGCTTTACAGCTGTCGTAACAATGGATTCCCACGGAAACAGCCTGCATGAGCATGTTGAGAAATCATCCTTACAAAAGCTGGAGCAGTTTAAAGATCCGGTTTTTAAATAAATATTGTAATTAAAGCCGCAGTTCAGTGAATGAACTGTGGTTTTTTGTTTGTAAAGGGCTGTGGTGTAGAGGGTAGAAGGTCAATATATTTCCGGGATTGTCGACTCGTGGATAAATGCCCAAAACTTCTGGATTGGAAGGTGGAATTTTTGGATTGAAGCTCAAAACTTTTGGATTGAGCACCAAAATTTTTAGATTCGCCGCTAAACCATTTGGATTTTAGAGAATCATCGGGGTTTCCTTAATATCCCTAGCATGGTTTCTGCTAATCAAAACACAATAAAGGTATAGGTTGTCGTTTGAAGGAGGAAGTTCTTATGAAAATCAACCGGCTCCTGTGCCTGATTTTGGTTTCCATTTTATTTTTCACCCAATCACATGTAATTTATGCCGAACGAGGTGTATCGAATCAAAGGCTGGAGTGGTTTTTTGAAAAAAAGGGGAAAGAAACTCCACCTACTACTGATTCGAGATATCTTGAACTCATTAAAAGATACGACAGTCTTTTTTTAGGAAATCCAACCAAAAAAGACATCTATTTAACGTTTGATAATGGGTATGAAAACGGATATACAGATAATGTGCTGGATGTATTGAAACGAAAAAAAGTACCTGCTGCCTTTTTTGTAACCGGACAATTTATGAAAACTCACCCTCACCTAATAAAAAGAATGGCTGAAGAAGGGCATATAGTAGGTAATCATTCCTATCATCATCCAGATTTAACACAGGTTTCTGATTCGCGATTAAAAAATGAATTAGAAAAAGTGAAGCTGAGATATACAGAACTCACCGGTAGAACAGATATGCACTATCTGCGTCCGCCAAGAGGTGTTTTTAGCGAAAGAACGATTATGCTTGCAAAAAAAGAAGGCTACACACATGTGTTTTGGTCACTTGCATTTCTCGATTGGGAAACCAACAAACAGCGTGGTTGGGAGTATTCCTACAACCAGATCATGAAACAGATCCATCCAGGCAGCATTCTTCTATTGCATACCGTTTCAAAAGACAACGCGGATGCATTGGAGAAAACGATAGAAGCTCTTCAAAAGAGAGGATATACTTTCAAAAGCCTTGATGACTTACAACTGAAAAAGTCTGCACCTCCCTTATTATTTAATCCTTAAACAGTGCCTTTGTATGATACAAGGGCGCTTTTTTTATGAAAAAAGACACTTAAAAGGGTGTTTTTGTAAACTCTGCAGACGATTTTTTCCTCCTTTTAGTTAATAGAACAATAACGAAAGCGGTTTCGTAAAAATGCAAAAAAATAATAATGCTATTAACAAAAGCGCTTTCGATAAAAACATTATACATGGGTTTTACTCTATTCAATCGGTACAAAGTGATATATTTGATTTTTCAAATAAATCTCATTGTCTGTTTATGCGGTGATGAAGTTGGTAGAAGCGGTTCGTTTCGTCTACAATAAGAAAAGCAACTTCTTAGCGAAGAAAAGAGTGAAAAAATTTGAAGAATACAAAGCAAGTTAATCCAATCATGAAAACCGGCCAAACGTTTCCGCTATCGATTAAACGACTAGGTATTAATGGAGAAGGAATCGGATTTTATAAACGCCAGGTGGTATTTGTTCCTGGTGCTCTTCCTGGTGAAGAAATTCAGGTGGAAGTTACAAAAGTGTTCCCGAACAGAGCTGAGGGCAAAATTAAAAAGATTAAAAAGAAGTCAAAAAACCGGACAACTCCGCCATGCCCGATTTACGAGGAGTGCGGAGGCTGTCAGCTTCAGCATTTGTCCTATCCTTCCCAGTTAAAAGAAAAAAGAGATATCGTGGCTCAGGCGTTTGAACGTTACACAAAAATTTCTAAGGACAAACTTCCTCTCGAGAAAACGATTGGAATGAAAGAACCATGGTATTACAGAAACAAGAGTCAGTTTCAAGTAGGCAAGATAAATGATACAGTCATCGCTGGCTTGTACAGCAGCAATTCTCATAAACTGATCAATATTGATCACTGCCTGGTTCAGCACGAAGATACGAATATCGTAACGAACAAGGTTAAACAGATCATCCGCGATCTTAACCTTCCTGTTTATAACGAAAGAAAACGTACTGGGAGCATTAGGACAATTGTGGTTCGTACTGCTTTTCGTACCGATCAAATACAACTTGTTCTTGTTACAGCTACAGAAGCCTTTCCTAAAAAAGAACTTTTCATAGCAGAAGTCAAAAAACGTCTTCCGCAAGTAACTTCGTTTGTTCAAAATGTTAATGAAGAAAAAACATCATTAATTTTTGGTGATCAAACAGAGGGTGTATACGGGAAAGATACGATAACAGAGCATTTAGGTGATCTTAGCTTCGAACTGTCTGCACGTGCGTTTTTTCAATTGAATCCGCAGCAGACGGTTAAACTGTATGATGAAGTAAAAAGGCAGGCTAACCTGACAGGTAAAGAAAAGCTTGTAGACGCTTATTGCGGTTCCGGAACCATTGGAATGTGGCTGTCTGATGGGGTAAAAGAAGTACGAGGTATGGATATTATTAAAGAATCAATTGAAGATGCAAGAAAAAATGCTGAGAAACATGGAATTACGAACGCCAAGTATGAAACGGGAAAAGCTGAAAAGCTGCTCCCTAAATGGCTAAAAGAAGGCTGGCATCCTGACATAATCGTTGTAGATCCGCCTAGAACAGGCTGTGACCAAGCCTTTCTTGAAACAGTTGCGAAAATCAAACCTAAACGGATGGTCTATGTTTCATGTAACCCATCAACTTTAGCCAAAGATGTCCACATGTTGATAAGTAAAGGATTTAAAATAGAGAATATAACGCCTGTGGATATGTTTCCGCAAACCGCGCAAGTAGAAGCTGTTTGTACGTTGGTCTTAGAATGATACCAGGATAGCATGGGGAGGAGGCTTTTTTATGACTTCAGAAAAAGAAAAGATGATTAACGGTGACATGTATCGGCCAAATGATCCACAATTAGAGAAAGAGCGCATAGAGGCCAGAAGGTTAACGAGATTGTATAATGCAACTCTCGAGAACGAGACCGAAAAGAGGAGCGAGCTGATTAAAGAACTATTTGGCTCAACGGGGGAAAACATTGGTATAGAACCTAACTTCAGATGTGATTACGGATACAACATACATGTTGGGGAAAACTTCTATGCAAACTTTGATTGTACAATCTTAGATGTTTGTGAAGTACGTATTGGAGATAACTGCATGCTTGCTCCGGGAGTTCATATCTATACGGCAACACATCCGTTAGATCCCCATGAACGGAACTCAGGTAAGGAATATGGTAAGCCTGTTCATATTGGGAACAATGTGTGGCTTGGAGGCAGTTCCATTATTAATCCAGGTGTGAAAATCGGCAATAATGCAGTTATCGCATCAGGAGCAGTTGTCACAAAAGATGTACCAGATAATGCAGTAGTAGGTGGAAACCCAGCAAAAATAATAAAAGTACTTTCAGTAAAATAAATTTATTGCTTCAAAAATTCTGATATATACACACTATCCACATGGTTTTCCACAGAAACTGTGTATAATACACAATTTTTGCACAGAATTGCACACAATCATTTATATAGTTAATTAAGTTATTCACAATATGCACATAGTTGTTGATAACTTTATCCACAAGTTATGCACTTTTGGAATTTTCTTATATCAAAAAAAGACCTGCTATCCCAGCAGGTCTTTTTGCACTTAGCGACGGCCCTTGTTCTGGCGTCGGTCAGCGGCTTGTGCACGAGCTTGCGCTTCAAGATCGTTTTGATCTGCCAATTCACTTGAGTACTCGACGTCAAGTCCTTTGGCTTGTGAAGCATTAGCTTTGTTGTGCGATGGGGACTTTCGGTTACGTTTTTCCACAAAAATACCTCCTTAAAGATATACAATGTTTGAAACGTAAATCAAAAGCTTGTGAGGAACTTGTCCTCGAACTTAGAATGTGCAGAATCGTAAAATCTAATACAGGAAGAATTCACCACTTACGAATAGTCTTCATTCGTCATTTCTTTCGTTTCTGCAACAGATTCTGCAGATTTTAATTCTTCCTTGTAAGTGACTTCTTGTGTTTTAGTTAAATCATTATTTCGCTCTTTTGCTTCTCGTTTGCTGCTTTTCATTAGAAAGACCTCCTTAAAATAAAAATGTAATCCTTTGTAGTTATTGAAGGTGTTGATTTCCACTCCAGAATGCTCGCTTTCCGCGGGGCGTGCGGTGAGCCTCCTGCCGCTTTGCGCCATTAGGAGTCTCCACCTGACCGCTCGTCCCGCAGGAGTCTCGCACCTTGCGCTCCAATCAACTTGCAAAGAGGATATTCACACAAATCAAAAAGACCACCCTCAAAAAATGAAGGTGGTCTTAGTATGTGCAACGTTTATTAACTTGTTTCGTGCATTAAGCTTCCTTTAATTGCTCTTCTGCCACTTCAAGAGGCTGAGTACGAAGCTGATGCATCAAATAGTTATCTTTTTCAATCTGATAAAGATTATAAATTTCTTCGCCTTGATTGAGCTGATCGTAAATATCCTTGCGTGTCTCATTTGCAAGTGTCACATAAGGAATTTTTTCAGCAGCTTTTTGTGAGCGAATGTTTACCTTTCTGATTCTCATAAACACGGTATGAATATCCTTTTCAAAAAATAACTCAGAAAAGAATGCTTCTTTCGCTAAGTTATTATAACCCTTGCCAAAGTATGGCTGACCGATCCATGTTCCAAGAAAACCGTAGCCATCTTGGACATCGAATAAATTAATGGTGCCGATAGGATTATGCCACTCATCCAAAATCGTTCTGGAAATGATTTTTCCTTGGTCTTCTTCCTCGATCGTTTGCTTCGTTAAGAACATGAATTCTTCAAAAGAAGCAGCTTTTTGACGTACAAAAGGGAAGACGTCTGGGTGCACCATTAAATTGTAAAGAACATGACTGTCTGATAAATCACGCTTTTTCAACAATTTAATCCCTCCTAGAGGGCAGAATTATCCCCCACCCTCGAATTAAGAATAAAAATTAATTCGGGGTGGGAATCGAACCCACTAGGACCAGTCATAGCTGGTGGCGCACCAATTGCCTTCCCTTGCTCAATATTTAATTTATGAAAATAATTTTGGTGTTCTATAGAGCACTTTTTAGTTAGACCGGATTAATCGAAATCCGCATGTTGCTCTTCTTGTATCATAAGACATTTTTCTAAAAAAGAAAATAGTTATTTTGTAGATTTTTTGTAAATTATTTCGCCTTCAATCATGGTCATAACAGGTGTTGCCGAAAAGTGGAACGGATGCTCTGTCCATAAGGATAAATCAGCATCTTTCCCAGGTTCGATACTTCCGACACGATTCGCTATTCCAAGGTTTCTGGCTGGTGCGATCGTGATTCCTTCAAGCGCTTTTTTTTCGCTCAATCCTTCCCGTACGGCAATGGCTGCACAAACGTTCAAGTATTGGATAGGAATATAAGGATGATCGGTTGTAATCGAAACTTCGACATTATTTTCAGATAGTATACGATACGTGTCCCATGTTTTATTTTTAAGTTCTATCTTAGACTTTCGGGTTAAAGTTGGTCCAACGCTGACCTTAAGATTTAAATCTTTCAGTGAATCTGCGATTAAGTGTCCTTCTGTACAATGCTCAATGCGGAAATCCAGGTTAAACTCTTCAGCGAAACGGATAGCTGACAATATATCATCAGCACGGTGGGCATGAATGCGTACAGGTATCTCGCGGTTTAATGCTGCAGCAATGGGAGCGACTCGGAGATTATCTTGATAAGCCGAACCCTGTGCCTGGTAAAACGCTTCACGGAGCATCCCCATAATTCCCATACGGGTAATGGAGTCATTGTGTCGTCCGCTATGGATCCTCTTGGGATTCTCGCCTAATGCAATTTTAAGGCCAGCTGTTTCTTTGATAATCATTTTTCTTATATCTTGACCGTGTGTCTTAATAACTGAAGTCGTACCCCCGATTACATTCGCGCTTCCTGGCATGATGTGGGCCGTCGTGACCCCGAAACGCACAGCATCTTTAAATGCAATATCTAAAGGATGACACCCATCGATCGCACGAATATGCGGAGTAAGCACTTCGTGTGTTTCATTGGCATCATTTCCGGCCCATCCTGTTCCTTCATCATAAAGACCTAGATGTGTATGTACATCAATAAATCCGGGAAGGAGATGAAGGTTTTCTGCATCTATAATTTCCATATCAGAAGATGGTTCAATCGATGCTTCAACAGCAATGATCTTGCCGTTTTCAATGAGGACATCTCCTTGCTCCAGCTCAGCGCTCGTAATAGGGTATACTTTTGCATTTTTAATCAATTTTTTCATAATGTGTCACCTGATAGATTATTTTTATTATCATTGTAACAAATCATGTAAAGCCCCCTTCAGATGAGGAAATTTAAATGAAAAATCTAAGTTCATCGCTTTTTCTGGAAGTACTTGCTGCCCTTTAAGAATCAGCATGCTCATTTCTCCAAACAAAAGCTTAAACGCAAACGAGGGGGCTGGGAGCCAGTGTGGCCGATGCATCACATCACCAGTGACCTGGCCAAACTCTTTCATCGTAACTGGTCCAGGAGCAGTAGCATTTACGGGACCTTCGTATTTGCCGTTTTGAAGTACCTCTTTTATTAGGCGGGCAACATCTTCAACGTGCACCCATGAAACCCACTGTTCACCAGACCCTACAGTTCCTCCTGCAAAAAAACGGTACGGCAGAGTTAACTGAGGAAGGACACCTCCGTCACGGCCTAAAATAAGTCCAAAACGGGTAAATACCGTTCGGCATCCTAGATTCTTTGCTTCGCTTGCTTTTGTTTCCCATGCTTTAACGACTTCAGCTAAAAAGTCGGTGCCATGTCTTGTTGTCTGCTCTGTGAAAACTTCTTTTTTTGAAGTGCCGTAATAACCGATAGCAGATGCGTTGATCCAGACAGAAGGAGGCTCAGGCATCTTTTTGGCAAGATCTAACAGAGATTCCGTTGCTTTTAAACGGCTGTTTAAAATTTTTTGCTTTTTATTGTCAGTCCATCTCCCATTGATAGATTCACCAGCAAGGTTAATAATCGCATCGATTCTAGGGAGATTTTTTTCAGGCGTACTTTGAGGAGTTAGCCATTCTACATAAGAAACGTTTTCTTGACTAGGTTTGTTATTTGTATTTCGTGTCAGGATAAATATTTTGTAGTGATCTTTAGTCAGTAAATCCGTAATGTGTTTTCCGACAAATCCGGTGCCGCCGGATATTAAAATGTTTTTCATAAAAGACTCCTCTCACCATTATCTTTATTACTATTTACCTCTCCCTATTCAATTCCCTTGTTTACGAACTATAAAAGGGGTATTTTTTCAAACTGCAAGAAGACTTATGTTAAAATATAAGCTGAAAGAAGGTGGGTAGATGGCTGTAATAACAAGGATTTCTGCTCAGCAAAAAAATGATGAACGATTTAATGTGTTTATTCAAAAAGGAAAAAAAGAAGAGTTCGCTTTTAGTGTGGATGCTGACGTTTTGATAAAGTTTCAACTTCAAAAAGGTATGGAGATCGATGAGGATGAATGGCAAGAGATCATCGAAGAAGATGAGTATCGAAAAGCTTTTAATAAAGCACTTCACTTTTTGTCTTATCGAATGCGGACAGTACATGAAATAGAAGCGTATCTTGAGAAAAAAGAGGTCACTGAGTCTACGATCAAAAGAGTGATTGAAAAATTATCAGAGTATGATTTTGTTAATGATAAAACTTTTGCCGATTCGTTCGTGAAAACCCGGATGAACACTTCTTTTAAAGGACCAGGCGCTATCCGCCAGGAGCTTAAGAAAAAGGGCGTCGGGGAGAGTGATACCCAAGAGGCGCTGGACCAGTTCACATATGAGGAGCAGCTTGAGGCGTCGGTTAAGTTTATTCAAAAACAATTTAGAAGCACTGCAAAACGTTCTGAGAAAGAACAAAAACAAAAAATTGCTCAGCAGCTTCAGCAAAAAGGATTCAATTGGGAAGTGATCGAGATGGCTTTCCAAGAGGCAAAGATCAGCCAGTCTCCTGAAGAAGAAAAAGAAGCCCTGCTGGTTCATGCGAAAAAAGCACATCAAAAATATAAGAAATACACAGGTTATGAGTACGAATCACGCATGAAGCGTTTTTTATACAGCAAGGGCTTTGATTCATCTGTTATATCAGAAGTTCTAAATGGAGACGAGCTTAACGATCTATAAAAATTTCTGAACGATTATCGTCCTGATCGAAAATCATTTTTGCAACCGTTTCCGGGGATTTTAAACGAGAGCGGTCTTTAATGTGATCGGTATCGTCCCAAAAAGGGGTATCCATCCCGCCCATATAGACCGCTGTAGGAAATATCCCGGTTCCTTCCCATTCCTTAACAATGCTTTCTGTAAAACCGCGCACTGCAAATTTAGTCGCACAGTATACAGACTCATTCACTTTTCCTCTTAGGCCAGCAGTGGAGATAATGTTCATTACTTTGCCGTAGCCTTGTTTTTGAAAGAGAGAATAAACGGCTTGTGAAGGATAAATCGTTCCATACACATTTGTATGAACCATGAGCTCAATATCGTCTTTTGTTAAGGCGTTTAAAGGTTCAAAAACACCAGTTCCTGCATTGTTGATTACAAGGTGTACAGGTTCTTTTTCAAATATTGCATGTAAAGTGGTTTGTACTTGCTCATAATCGGCAACATCGCAAACTTGATAAGAAACGCGATTATCATTTTGTGATAGGGTTTCTATGGCTTGCTGAAGTTTCGATTCTGTACGCCCGATCAGGCATACATGAAATTCTTTGCTGTATTGTTTTGCCAGAGCCAAGCCAAGACCTGAACCACCGCCTGTAATAATGACAGTTTTATTCATAATATCACTCCTATATAAAGTAGGTTTGAATCCACGTTTCAGCGTACAGAAAAGAGAGGAAAGATTCAAATGGAAAAAAGATTTAGCGAGATGACTGAGTCTGAAATAAGAGCAGAGATTGCTTCTTTAAGAGCAAAAGCACAAAAAGCAGAACAAATGGGCATGGTGAGTGAGTACGCTGTTCATGAACGTAAAATTGCGATGGCGAAATGCTATCTGATGGATCCTGCAACCATTGAAAGCGGAAAAGAATACGGCATACAAGGAGATCCGGGCTCCACTTTTTCGGTTCTTTACTTAAATGGTATTTTTGCCTGGGGTTATAAAAATAAACAGAGTACGTTAGAAGCCTTGCCGATTTCGGTGCTTGAAGCATAAACATTTTGAAAGTAGTTGATTTCCGCTCCAGGATGCTCGCTTTCCGCGGGGCAGGCGGTGAGCCCCTTGCCGCTTTGCGCCGTTAAGGGTCTCACCTGACCGCTTGTCCCGCAGGAGTCTCGCATCCTTACGCTCCAATCAACTTGCAAAAGAAGAATCTTGATTTCTGTTACAGGATGCTCGCTTCAGGATGTGAGTGTATGTATATTTATGGCCACCAAATCAGTTCGCTTAAAAAAACATAAATAAAGAAGCGATAACAGGACCGCTTCTTTATTCTTCACTATGAACGCTTACGTGTTTGAATTTCAAGCACATAGTTATTTAATGCTTGCTGGGTCTCCCCATTCACTTGATTGTACGCATGCTTCGAATTGGCACGCGGCGAGTGAAAGGGGTCAGAATATTTTCCGTTAAATCGTGTTGATGAGAAGTAATCTTTCTTGTTCAACTGATTCACCCCCCAGAATGAAATTCATAACCGCAAGAGTTACTGATCATCTCGGTGTTGATTGGATAAAAACATTCGCTCCTGTGGATGGTCGCGAGTTGATCCATCTGGCCGTTTAGAAGAGAATTCTTCTTTTGCTCTCGGCTCACCTGAGAAGGAGATCCGATTAGGGAAGTTTTTCGATTTATTTCGCATGTGGTATTACCTCCTTTAAATCGGTTCTCAACTAGTATGAAACGTAATAGAAACCTTTATGTGACGGGGCTTTCTTTAAAATTTGGATAAGGAGGGAGAATAATGGAAGAGCGTTTTGAAAGATTAGCGAAAATGCTTCAAAAAGTGAACCCTGGCCTGAGTTATCAAGAATCCAGGGAATGGGTGGAAGGATTATGGGAAGATTTTGAATCAACCCGTGCAAGAGCTGGAAGGGAATATGAGGGTCAAGATGTAACCGAGAAGATGGTGACACAGCTCATTAATTCATACGGCCACAAGCTGCACGAATACTTCTCAAGCAATCCAAAATTTCAGCGATTCATTAAAAAAGACGGGCCGATTAACTAAGCCCGTCTCTTTACTTATTCATTGTTGTTTAAAAGATCCATCGGTGAGAAATCCATTTTCTTTTTTAGCCTGTCTTCAGAATATACCCATCCTGTGTAAGATGTGATAATGTTCAGGTTCTCATCGAGTTGGACCATGGCGACAAAAGGATAGTGACCTTTACTTCGGTATCTGAGATCAATAAATTGAACCATATGACCATGATCGTTCTTTTCAACTTCCCATCTGTGAACAGGTGAGAAGGAAAGAAAGGCGGAAATGTTTTTATCCAATTTCGCCGCATCCACGATTTTGGTCTGCGGAATGGGTAGCCTGTCAAATGTATCCCAGATCGTTACTTTCCCATTTTTTAACCCAGCAACGAAAAATTCATGCTTTGACTTAATGGCTAAATGATATTGTCCCCAGCGCATGGTCGGACTTGCATAAATTTCTTCAGCTTCAGGTAGTTTTTTTAAGACAATCTTGTTAACCTTTTGACGTGCAAGAATGCGCCAAATGTAATAAAAGACAAGAATGACATACACGCCTAAGAATGTGTATCCTGGATTTACTCCCACATACCAAAGGAGAAGACCGGCGATATGAAGGAAAAAGATAAATGGATCAAAGATGCTGATAACACCTAAGGCAATCCATTTCTTTGATAAAGGATACAGAGCTTGTGTGCCATAAGCGTTGAATATATCTACAAAAACATGCAGGAAAACAGCTATAGCGGTCCATAAGAGCAGTTTCCCGCTGTCAGCCTGCGGAACAAATAATGATATAATGCCGAATAATAGAAGCGGCCAGATCACCAATGCGGGCAGGGAATGGGTTAGACCCCTGTGGTTACGAATATAGACTGCGTTGTTTTTTAGCTTTAGAATAGTATCAAAATCAGGAGCCTGGGAACCGATTAAAGTCCCGGCGAGGATGGCTTGGGATGTCGCTGGATCATTTGCGATTGCAGGGTCCAGCATGGCTAAACCGCCTAATCCCAACCCCATCACAATATGTGTGCCTGTATCCAAGGCGACCACCTCCTATGTAGGGAATGGAGTGAAAGATAATGTTAACAGTTTTTATGGAGTATAAAGTAAATCCAGAGACACTTCAATCATATGAGTACGAAATGGCATCTGTGATTGATGAACTTAAAAAACTAGGCGCAGCCGACATTCAATGGTACAGGGCTGCGGATCAGCCGTCGCTTTATGTTGAATATTTTAAGGTAAACGATAAAGAAGCATATGAAACAATAAAAGAAAAACGTACGTCTAGAGAGCACCCTGTTTTTTCAAAACTTTTCCCGCTCGTGTCAGGGGGAGCAGAAAAAATTCACTGCTGGGCGTTTGAAAAAATGAACGTAAAGGAAGATCTCTAAATTGAACACAACAAGTAATAGTTTATTTTCCCTCGATGCGTCATATGTGAAACAATTTCAAGAACAATTGCTTACTTGGTATAGTGAAAATAAACGCACTCTGCCATGGCGAGAAAACCAAGATCCCTACCGTGTCTGGGTATCCGAAATCATGCTTCAGCAAACAAGAGTAGATACTGTTATTCCTTATTTCGAACGGTTCACCAGCCTTTTTCCTACTCTTCAAGATCTTGCTTCTGCTGATGAAGAGAAAGTACTTAAAGCTTGGGAGGGTCTAGGTTATTATTCCCGAGTTCGAAACTTACAAACCGCTGTAAAAGAAGTATGCGAATCTTATGGCGGAAAAGTGCCTGATACACCAAAGGAAATTGCGGGTTTAAAAGGTGTTGGACCGTATACGGCTGGAGCTATTTTAAGTATTGCGTATGGAATTCCTGAGCCTGCTGTTGATGGCAACGTGATGCGTGTTTTATCGAGAATCCTTTTAATAGAAGAAGATATCAGCAAGCCAAAAACCCGGATCTTGTTTGAAAAAGCAGTTCGTGAGCTTATATCTCATGAGGATCCGTCATCTTTTAACCAAGCAATGATGGAGCTTGGAGCGTTGATCTGTACACCAAAATCACCTGCTTGTCTGCTTTGCCCGATGCGGGAACTCTGTAAAGGTTTCGAGAAAGGAAAGCAGCATGAGCTTCCTGTTAAACTTGGTAAAACAAAAGTGAGAAAAGCAAAGATGGCTTCAGGAATAATAGTTGGGGAAGATGGACGCTTCCTAATTCACAAAAGACCTTCGGAAGGTCTGCTCGCAAACATGTGGGAGTTTCCGAATACGGAATATGTTGGTGAAAACAAAAATGCAGAAATGGATGCAATAAAAGGATATTTGGACGAAAATATTTGCGTTGAAGCTGTCCTTGAGGAAAAGGCTGGTTATATTGAGCATGTTTTTTCACATTTAAAATGGGAAATCAATATATGGCAAGGAAAAATACTTGAAAGTACTGAAGAGCTGCCACCGGATTGGAAATGGGTAACAGTAGAGGAGCTGGACCAGTATCCGTTTCCTGTTTCTCATCAAAAAATTATTCGGCTAATAAAGGAGGCAATCATTGTATGAATTTAGAACTTAAAGGAAAATCGGTTCTCGTTACAGGCGGGTCGAAAGGAATCGGTCAGGCGATTGCCTATGCATTCTTAGATGAGGGTGCAAAAGTTGGAATTGTAGGTAGGACTTTGAGTGATCTGGAATCGGCTCAAAAAGAAGGGATCGAGATTTTTCAAGGTGATGTAACAGATGAACATGATCGTAAACGTGTGATGAAAGACTTCTTGGAGAAGTTTGGTACGATTGATGTCCTCGTTAATAACGCAGGCGGCAGCAATGGGTCAACGGTTATGGAAACAAGCATGGAACAGTTTGAAGAAGCGATGCATCTGAACTTTTTATCAGCTGTGGACTTAAGCAAACAAGCTGCGGAAGTGATGAGTGGAAATGCTGATGGCGGAGCAATTATTAACATTTCATCCATTTTCGGCCGTGAATCAGGTGGAAAGCCGACTTATAATGCGAGCAAAGCGGCAATGATTTCCTTCACGAAATCATTTGGTGATGAGATGATTTCAAAAGGTGTCCGAGTAAACGGGGTTGCTCCTGGTTCTATTTTACATGAAACAGGAAATTGGAAGAAAAGGCTGGAACAAGATCCAGATCAAATAAATGCATTCGTTGAAGAACATATTTCCGCCGGACGTTTCGGTACAGTAGAAGAAGTTGCAAATGTAGCAGTATTTTTAGCGTCTAAGAGAGCTTCCTGGGTCGTAGGGAGCACGCTGAACGTCGACGGTGGCCAGTCTTATAGCAATTTCTAATAAAAACAAGCCCTAGCGAAGCGGAGGGCTTGTTTTTATGCGCGTTCGCAAAGATTTATGCGCGTTCGCAAAGATTTATGCGCGTTCGCAAAGATTTATGCGCGTTCGCAAAGATTTATGCGCGTTCGCAAAGATTTATGCGCGTTTACGCAATCATAACAAAAGCAAAAGATCCCCAAGCTCGTTGGGGGATCCTCCTATTCAATCATATTTAACTTCGGTCCCGTGTGTCCAATCAGCTTCGCCGCGTTTTAAGCCGCCGCGAGCTTCGATTTCTTTAATGATTTCTCTGTGAATACTCGTGCCTTCTTCGTTTAGATAAGGGGCCATCTGCTGCAGTGAGTGATGAAAATAGGCGAGCTCTTCGTCTTTCCATTCATTTTTGCTGGTCATACTCAGTTCGGTCATATCTCTTCCTACATACATGATTTCAACCCTCCTTAAATTAGTGTAATCATTCATTTATCCCCCAATTTTTTAACTTTTAATACTGGAAATATCTATTAATAAAAACTCCTTATAAAACACGTCTACCCCGGGTAAATTATATTTCGTGGAGGTGAAAAAACATGGACAAACAACAACAAAAACAACAACAGCAGCAAGCTCGCCAAAAGCAGCAAGCTCAACAACAACAAGCTGGTCAGTCTTACGGAACTGAATTTGCTAGCGAAACTAACGCTCAGGAAGTTCGTCAGCAAAACCAACAGTCTCAACAAGGTAAGAACCAACAACAAAAATAACCTCTATCCAGGAATGCTCCCTAATCACTAGGGGGCATTTTTTGGTTTTATTTTTTAATCAAAAAGCTTTTTTTCTAAAGGATTGTTACTTCTGGTTCTTATTTCTCTCTTCATCTGCAAGTTGATTGGAGCGCAAGGTTGCCGACTCCTCGAAAATGGAAAATCACATTTTCTTCGTGCGATTGTAAAGCTGCCGAGGCCTTCCTTGTCCTACGGGACGAGCGTGCCAACTACATGAATATCCTTCTCGCAAGGAATGCGACGAGGAATCTGGCTTGGTTGAGAATAGCTTTTAGACACAGGAGCGCATATGCTTCATTGAAACTCCTAATGGCGCAAAGCGGTAGGAAGCTCTCTGCACGCCCCGTGGAAAGCGGGTAACCTGGAGTGGAAATCAACCACATTCAAGAGCAACAGAGTTTGCTGAAACAGTTTTTATAAAAAACCAATACGTTTTCTATACATAACCGATGGGAATACTATTAGAGCGGAATTATTATAAAAAAGGCGTTTATTTTTAAAAAACAGGGACAAGTACATTTCCAAACTATTCTTAAAACGATATAATAAAGTAGAGAAAAAAGCGTGTTTTGTAAGAAAGTAATGAACGGGAATAAAAAACAAATGTAGAACGAGGTTTAAACATGGAGCTGGTGAATTACCGACAAATGGTTTGAAGAAAGGAGAGTCAGCAACTCAATAGGTAACATTAGCTTCCGGAACTCGGGCAGAAAGGAGAGAGAGATGAGTTTTCCTGCAACCGGAAGTATAATCAATATTCAAAGCTACAAACATAATGGCTACCTCCACCGTAACTGGGAGGATACTGTCATTCTGAAAGGGACTCCCAGTCAGGTTATCTGCGGTAATGACCGGATCTTGGTTACCGAATCTGACGGCCGTCAATGGCGGACAAGAGAACCTGCTATATGCTATTTTAATTCCAAGCAGTGGTTCAACGTGATTGGCATGATACGGGAAGATGGTATTTATTATTATTGCAACCTTGGCTCCCCATTTATGTGGGACAAGGAAGCGTTGAAGTATATTGATTATGATTTAGATATTAAAGTCTTTCCAGATGGAACTTATATCTTATTAGATGAGGACGAATATGAGCTTCACAAAAGAATGATGAGGTATCCGAGTCAGCTGGATACGATCATTCAAAAAAATCTTCAAGAATTAATCATGATGGTTACACAGAAAAAGGGACCTTTTGAACCTGGATTTGTGGAACAATGGTATGAAAGATATTTAGAATTTCGTTAAAAAGGAAAACCTGTTGAGTAGTCAGCGGGTTATCCTTTTTTTACTCATTACGAGAATAACTTGGCAGATGCCAAGTTTTCTTTATGAATACAGAATGGTGTGATATGCATGGATAGTATTAAGCGATATTTGGCTTTTGTTAAACCCTACAAATGGCAGATCTTTTGGACAATTTTAATTGGTCTTGCCAAATTCGGAATTCCTTTAATGACTCCGCTCATTCTCAAATATGTATTGGACGACATTATTCAAACATCATTGCCGTTTGATGAAAAGATGAATAAGCTATATTGGCTGATGGGCGGTGCCGCCATTATATTTGTTGTTCTTCGACCGCCGATTGAATATTGGAGACAGTACTATGCGCAGTGGGTCGGAAGTAAAATTTTGTATGATATTCGTGATAAAATGTTCGACCATATTCAGCGCTTAAGTCTTCGTTTTTATTCGAATAATAAATCTGGAGAAATCATTTCAAGAGTCATTCATGATGTGGAACAGACAAAAACGTTTGTAATCACAGGTCTTATGAATGTTTGGCTTGATATGGCAACCATCGTTATTGCTGTAGCCATCATGTTTTCCATGGATTTCTGGCTGACCATCGTCGCCTTATCGATGCTGCCGGTCTATGCGTTTTCGGTAAAATTTTTCTATGCCCGTCTTCGCCAGCTGACGAAAGATCGTTCACAGGCACTTGCTGAAGTACAGGGGCATCTGCATGAAAGAGTTCAAGGGATGTCAGTCATTCGAAGTTTTGCGCTGGAAGATCATGAGCAAGTTCAGTTTGATAAACGCAACTCAAAATTTTTAAATAAAGCGATGGATCATACGAAGTGGAACGCAAAAACGTTCTCAGTTGTAAACACGGTGACAGATATCGCTCCGCTTCTCGTAATCGGGTTCGCGGCGTATCAAGCCATCACTGGAAACATCACGATTGGAGCATTAGTAGCTTTTGTAGCTTATATGGACAGGCTTTACAATCCATTAAGACGCCTTGTGAATTCTTCAACAACTCTTACACAATCCATTGCTTCAATGGACAGGATGTTTGAATTTTTGGATGAATCCTATGACATTGAAGATTCGCCTGGAGCAAAGTCTTTAGATAATGTAAAAGGGGCATTGGATTTTGAAAATGTTTCTTTTACCTATAATGAGAATGAAACGGATGTACTCCATAACGTATCGTTATCTGTCGAGCCTGGGGAAACGATTGCCCTGGTCGGAATGAGCGGGGGAGGAAAGTCATCATTAATTAGTCTAATTCCGCGGTTTTACGATGTAACAGAGGGAAGCATCAAGCTTGATGGAACAGATATACGCGATTTTCAGGTAAGGTCTTTGCGCGATAAAATCGGGATGGTTCTGCAGGATAACATTTTGTTCAGCGAGTCTGTACGCGCCAACATCCTAATGGGAAATCCTGATGCTTCAGATGAAGAGATGATCTCAGCCGCTAAAGCAGCGAACGCACACGATTTTATCATGAATTTGCCGCAAGGATACGATACTAAAATAGGGGAACGTGGAGTTAAGCTCTCAGGCGGCCAGAAGCAGCGTGTTGCCATCTCAAGAGTATTTTTGAAAAATCCTCCGATCCTAATTCTGGATGAAGCGACCTCTGCACTTGATCTAGAAAGCGAACACCTTATCCAAGAAGCACTTGAGAAGCTCGCAAAAGACCGGACAACGTTCATCGTGGCACACCGGTTGTCTACGATCACTCATGCTGACCGTATCATTGTTATTGATCATGGTAAGATCGCAGAAATAGGCAAACACAAAGAGTTAATGGAAAAACAAGGACCTTATTATGATTTATTTACGGTTCAACAATTGAGTTAATGTGACAAAGACTGGCAGATGCCGGTCTTTTTTGTAATCTTTTATGAAATTAATCCAATAAAGTTAGGTCTTTATCCCTACATCCGGAGGAGTATTTGTCGATTATTCTGAAAATTAATTATTGTCAAAATGTCAGAGTAGTGTCATAATTCACAACAGAGAAGTAATATTCTAGGAAATTTGACAGCTTAGAGAAAGGAGTGAGATCTCATGGGGAATCCAGTTTTAGAAGTTAAGAATCTGAAAACTTCTTTCCTGACAGAGGATGGCGCAATTCCAGCGGTTGACGGTGTCGATTTTCATATCAATCCCGGCGAAGTTTTAGGAATTGTTGGTGAGTCCGGCTGTGGCAAGAGCGTAACATCACTATCTGTCATGGGCTTAGTACCTACCCCGCCTGGGAAGATCGAAGGGGAAATCCTCTTTAAAGGTGAAAATCTTGCTTCTGCACCAGAAAAAAGGATGCGGAAAATTAGAGGCAATGAGATCGGCATGATATTTCAGGAGCCGATGACAAGCTTGAATCCGGTTATTACAATCGGTGACCAGCTTATTGAATCACTGCGCATACATAGAAAATGGTCAAAGAAAGAAGCATGGGGCAAAGCGATTGAAATGCTTAAGCTTGTTGGATTGCCAAGAGCTGAAGAGCTCGTAAAAGAGTATCCGCATCAGTTATCGGGAGGTATGCGTCAGCGCGTCATGATCGCGATGGCCATGATCTGTGACCCGAAGCTTCTAATCGCGGACGAGCCTACAACTGCTCTTGATGTAACGATCCAAGCCCAAATTCTAGACTTAATGAAGCGGTTAAACAAAGAAACTGATACTGCCATTATGATGATAACTCATGACCTTGGTGTAGTTGCTGAAATGTGTGAACGTGTAGTTGTTATGTATGCTGGAAAAGTAGTTGAAGAGGGCGATGTAAAAACCATTTTCCAAAACCCGCAGCATCCATATACAGTTGGACTGATCAAGTCAGTACCAGATATGAGGGAAAAGGTTGGCAGACTTTATTCCATTCCTGGGAATGTTCCAAAGCCTGGTTCCATAAAGTCAGGCTGTTCATTCGCACCGCGCTGTGAGCATGCAGGAACAAGATGTATCTCTGAAACTCCGCATCTTAAAACTCAAGAAGGCAGCCATCAAGTAAGATGCTGGCTTTATGAGGAGAAGGGAGTGAACCTGCATGAGTCAGACACAGCCATTAGTTAAAGTAGAGAATCTAAAAATGCACTTTCCGATCAAAGGCGGAGTGCTAGGCAAACAAGTCGGTGAAGTAAAGGCTGTAGATGGTATTTCCTTTTTTATAAAAAAAGGAGAAACACTAGGACTTGTAGGGGAGAGCGGATGCGGCAAGTCCACAACAGGACGAATGCTCTTACGGCTTTTGGAACCTACTGAAGGAAAAATTTACTTCGAAGGCGAAGATATTACTAAACTGTCAACAAACGCGATGAGAAAAAAACGCCGTGAAATGCAGATGGTGTTTCAGGATCCTTTCGCATCACTCAATCCGCGTCACACGGTTGAAAAGATTTTAGAAGAACCTTTAATCGTTCACGGTGTAAAGGATAAAGCGGAACGAAAAAGAAGAGTGAAAGAATTGCTCGAAGTAGTAGGGCTCAGCAGCTGGCATGCCAAACGCTATCCTCACCAATTTTCAGGAGGACAGCGCCAGCGGATAGGGATTGCAAGAGCTCTTGCTGTTAATCCGAAGCTGATCATAGCGGACGAGCCTGTATCTGCATTGGATGTTTCCATTCAATCGCAGGTGCTGAACCTAATGCAGGATCTGCAGAAAGAATTCGATTTAACTTATCTTTTCATCGCACATGATCTGGGAGTTGTACGCCATATCAGTGACAGAGTCGGGGTGATGTATCTGGGGCATATCGTGGAGCTTGCCGATAGTGAAAAACTATACGACAACCCGAAACACCCATACACTCAGGCACTACTATCTGCCGTTCCGATTCCGGATGTTGAACATCAAAAGGATCGCGTCATCCTTCAAGGGGATGTACCGAGTCCGTCCAATCCGCCAGCCGGCTGTCCGTTTCATACGAGATGCCCGCAAGCGATGGAACATTGTGCATCAGTAAAACCTGTTTTAAAAGAAGTTGCTGAAGGCCACTACGCTGCCTGCCATTTATACGAATAAACGGTAAGCGCGTACATATACAAAAAGGCACTATTAAAATGAGAACTGGGGGAAAGAAGATGAAGAAAAGTCTATTAACTTTATTTGCTTTAATGCTTGCTTTATCTCTAGCTTTGGCAGGATGTTCATCAGGCAATGACAGCAGCAAAGGTGGAGACGACGAAAAAGTCGATCCGAACAATGTTATGATCTACGGCCGCGGTGGGGACTCCGTTGCACTTGATCCAGCTGTTGTAACAGACGGTGAATCTTTCATCGTTACAGAACAAATCTATGAGCCGCTAGTAAACTACGGCAAAGATAACACAGATATCGTTCCTGGTCTTGCAAAGAAATGGGATATTTCTGAAGATGGCTTAACGTATACGTTTGAGCTTGAAGAAGGCGTTAAGTTCCATGATGGTGAGAAGTTCAACGCTGATGCGGTAGTGAAGAACTTTGACCGTTGGGCACAAAGTAAAGATGGCGAAAAATTCGCTTACTACGGATCTATGTTTGGTGGATTTGAAGGTGACGAAGGCCATGTCATTAAAGATGTAAAAGCTGATGGCGAATACAAAGTAGTTATCACTTTAAACAAGCCACAAGCTCCATTCTTAAAGAACGTTGCAATGAGCCCGTTCGCAATCGCGAGCCCGAAATCTTTAGATGGTGACAAGCTCAGCAAACAGCCAGTTGGTACTGGACCTTTCAAATTCAAGAGCTGGAAGCCAAACGACACGATCGTACTTGAAAAGAACGCTGATTACTGGATGGATGGTCTTCCAAAACTTGATGGCGTAACTTTCAAAGTAATTAAAGACAACTCTTCTCGTTTAAATGCTTTAACAAAAGGCGAGATCGACTTAATGGATGCTCTTAATCCATCTGATATGAAAAAAGTAACAGATAACGGAAAGCTTCAATTGTTCGAACGTCCTTCAATGAACGTTGGTTACCTAGGATTTAACGTTGAAAAAGCACCATTCGATAAGAAAGAAGTACGTCAGGCGATCAGCCACTTGATCGACAAGCAAGCGATCATCGACAACTTCTATGAAGGAACTGCTGAGCCGGCTAAAAACCCAATGCCTCCTTCAATCGCTGGTTACAACGATGAAATCCAAGATCGCGAGTATGACGAAGCAAAAGCTAAAGAACTTTTAGCTAAAGCAGGATTAGAAAAAGGATTTGAAATGGATCTATGGGCAATGCCAGTAGCACGTCCATACATGCCGAACGGTCAAAAAGTAGCTGAAGCAATCCAAGCAAAACTTGCAAAAGTTAATATCAAAGCTAACATCGTAACTTTTGAGTGGGGTACTTACCTTGAGAAAGTTCAAAAAGGTGAAGCACCAATGTTCATGCTAGGCTGGACTGGTGATAATGGAGATGCGGATAACTTCCTTTATACGCTTCTTGACAAAGACACGATCGATTCTAACAACTACTCTCGTTACGCGAACGAAGAAGTTCATAAGCTATTAGTTGAAGCTCAAACAACAGCTGATGAAGCGAAGCGTGAGGAACTTTACAAAAAAGCTCAAGTAATTATTCATGACGATGCTCCATGGGTTCCGCTTGTTCACTCTAAGCCTCAATTGGCTGGCGCAAGCAAAATCAAAGGATTCGTTCCACATCCAACTGGATCTCAATCTTTCGTGGATGTATCTTTCGAATAAGGTATGGCGGGGAGTATGGCCTAATATAGCCTGCTCCCCTTTTTTTGCAAAATGACTAAGTAACCTATCATACTTGTAATTCTTCTAAAGAAAGAGGTGACCCTATGTTTGCCTATACTATCAGACGGTTAGCGACGCTCGTTCCTGTACTTCTAGGAATGACATTTATAGTTTTTATGATGATTCGTGCTATCCCGGGGAATCCAGCACAATTAATTTTAGGGCAGCAGGCCACGAAAGAAGCCGTTGCATCTTTAACAAAGCGACTTGGGTTAGATCAGCCTTGGTACACACAATTTATCGATTATTTAAAAGGTCTGTTTACTGGAGATCTAGGAGTTTCACTTAAAACGAACGTACCGATCGCAGAGGAAATCTGGCCATATTTAGCAGCGACTATTGAATTGGCGCTCGTAGCGATGATCATCGCAATCGTAATTGGTATTAATGCTGGTATCATCTCAGCTTGGTTCCAAAATTCATGGTTTGACTATGCTGCAATGGTGCTCGCTTTAATAGGGATTTCTATGCCGATCTTCTGGCTCGGTTTGATGGAGCAATATGTATTCTCCATCCACTTTGATCTATTGCCTACTACAGGGCGTGATAATATTCGTGTTCCGGTAGATCCGATAACGCACTTATATCTAATTGATACTCTGCTTCAAGGCAGAATGGATCAGTTTGTTGAAGTAGTGAAGCACCTTATCTTACCTGGTGTTGCCCTTGCAACAATCCCAATGGCAATCATTGCACGTATGACGCGTTCAAGCATGCTTGAAGTAATGCGTTCAGATTACATCCGTACCGCTCGTGCAAAAGGTATGAAAATGTTCTGGGTCGTTTACAAGCATTCATTGAAAAATGCTTTAATTCCGGTTGTTACGGTTATCGGATTGCAAACAGGATTACTCCTCGGTGGAGCTATTCTGACAGAAACAATCTTCGGATGGCCAGGGATTGGTACGTATATTTACGATGCGATCTCCTACCGTGATTATCCAGTTATTCAATCAGGTATTCTTGTGGTGGCTACCATCTTTGTATTAATTAACTTACTCGTGGATCTGCTCTATGCAGCAATCGATCCAAGAATTAAATTTAAGTAGGAGGGATTAGAGAATGTCAGAACTAACTAGATCACAACCTCCCGTAGTCCCGCAGCCGGATCCGCAGCCGCAGCATATACCAGCGGAACCTGTGGAAGACAAAGTAATCTCTCCTTGGAAAGATGCTTGGAGAAGTTTTAAAAAGAATAAAATAGCACTTGTCGGCCTGTCGATCGTATCCTTTTTTATTTTGATCGCGCTGCTCGCAGATGTGTTAGCTCCATACGATTACAGTGATGTCCAGCTAAAAGACAAACACATTTCGCCATCAGCTGAACACTGGTTCGGAACAGACGAATTTGGCCGTGATATTTTAAGCCGTATCATCCACGGTGCCCGAATCTCGCTATGGGTAGGTTTCTTCTCGGTAGCCGGCTCTGTCATCGTAGGTTCGTTGCTCGGGATCGTAGCCGGTTATTACGGCAGGTGGGTTGATGGCATCATTTCACGTATTTTTGATATCCTGCTTGCGTTCCCGAGTATCTTGCTTGCGATTGCAGTAGTATCTGTACTAGGACCATCCCTGAAGAATGCGTTGATCGCGATTGCCATCATCAACGTTCCAACGTTCGGACGTTTATTGCGTTCAAGGGTACTTAGTGTAAAAGAAGAAGAATATATCACAGCAGCACGGGCGATCGGTATGAGTGATTTTCGGATTCTCGTTCATCACATCTTGCCGAACAGCTTAGCTCCGATCATCGTTCAAGGAACACTAGCTATCGCAACAGCCATCATTGAAGCGGCAGCTCTAGGATTCTTGGGGATGGGGGCTCAGCCGCCGACTCCAGAATGGGGGAAAATGCTTGCTGATTCGAAAGACTTCATCATCCAGGCACCATGGACGGTATTGTTCCCAGGTCTCGCGATCATGCTGACAGTACTAGGTTTCAACCTGATGGGTGACGGCCTCCGTGATGCACTCGATCCGCGGATGAAGAGCTAATAAGAAGTGAAATGAGGAGGCTTGGCATATGCCAAGCTTCTTTTTTAATGAACTTCTTCTAGGAGTGGATTGAGGTGGTAATGGCGGGATCGATTTGTTCCAGATGCAGGCAGATTTAAAGACCGTAAAAGGTGATAGGCTTGACTGCTTGATGATAGATTTAAATAGTAAGCACATTCATGATTAGTAATTGTTTTAGAGATTAAAAGGGCATAATCTTGCAGTGCCTCAATATGTGCAGTCTTTGAAGAAGTATGACAAGTATTGCAATGCCACTTCCCCCATTCATATCTCATAATGGAATGAGAGCACTTAGGACAAAACACCCCTTTGGCGAGTTCATTCTTTTTTACTTGAAAGAGTTCGCAAATATCAGGATCATATGAAGAGGTTAATTTAATTAATAATCTGGTTAACTTCTTAATTTGTTTTTGTGTAAGAATGGGTGTGGGATATTTTCGAGCAAGGCTTTCAAATTTTTGTTGAAGACCTGAACTTTTAATTACTTTTTCTTTAGCTTCCTTATATGTGGGAGAGGATTCAACAATAGCAGAAGGATGAGTCATTACGACAAGAGTTTCAATGGGAATAGAAGGCATTTTATGCTGTTCAAGAATTTTAGAGAGATGATATTGTTGACGATTGACCTGATCAATGGGGTTTGCGAATCCTTCTTCTTTTCCATCATAAGTTCGAATGAATTGAAAGAACTGATCTTCAAATAGCAGATGGCCAGCCATGTATTTAATTTCGAGAATGGTAATGAAACTAGGGGTTATAAGCAAGGTGTCCATTTGAAAGTAATATTTATCTTCCTGTATACGTAGACCGTGAAGATAATAAATGTCCTTTGGCAAATATCGATAAAAATATTCTAAAGATTGTTCACCTTTAAAGCCAGAAGAATGATTCCGAAGCTGTTCTTGGAATTCTTCTTTCCTAAAGTGTTTGGGAGGAATTCTCCTAACTAATTTTGATAATTTAGTAATAAAAATGGGTGTTTTCCTTTGCTTTTTCAAATGTTAGCCTCCTTAGTATTTTTGGATACTGTTAGGAATCCCATTTTGCCGCATGATACCGTTTGAAGCAAAAAGCAAGATTCCTATTTTCGCACCTGAAAGTGGGCGAATCCACAAATTCCACCTATGAATCCACGAGATTTTAGGCTCAATCCACGAGTTTTATCCCTGAATCCAAAAGTTTTTAGCTCTTATCCACGAGTTTACATTCCTCGACAGGAATCGACAGAAGTCCAGCCATCCGTATCGAGCTAACTTCTGCCAGCGCACCATCCAAACCAACAACAAAAAACCAGCCCCCACAAAAGGGCTGGCCTGCTTACATCTTCATCTAATCCTCAAACCGCTGGTCCAATTGAACTTCGCTGTCGTCCTGATGGTAGTTTTTAAAGCTTTCTACCAGTGTGTTCAAGTGTTCAAGCTGGTCGCTGTAATCGATGATCAGTGCGAATACCGGGAAGAGCTCAATCCACTCTTCATTATCAGGGCTTTTATAATAGCTCATGATGCATTTCATGAGCGCCTTCTTGCTGATCTCGTCGTCCATGTCGAGTGTGTGCTGCGCTCTGATTTTATCAGTGTATTTCAGCAGCATCTGTTCGTGGAAGTTTGTTAATCCATCGAGCTTCAGCTGAATCAGTTCCTGAAGCGGTTCAGGCATGTTGTATAATTCGTTTTCATGCCGGTGCAGGCTCTTCAGCAGTTCCAGCGCTTTGTTGGTCGTCTGGATCATCTGCCTGTAGAGTACAAGCTTACGGGTCTTCGAATATTTATTAGTCCTGAAATAAGTTCGCTCTTCTTTATATAATAGATAATATTGATCCATCTTAAAGCGGTTTTCTTTTAGATGAGTCAAATCTTCCTTAATCGCATTATGTTCTGATGCGTGTCTCGTGACCATGCGAATCCATTTAATAATTTCATCGGTATGACCTGAGATCTTATAATACAATTTTGTTTCGTATTTAGGAGGCATGAATACCAGGTTTACTAAGAATGCCGATAGGACGCCGAGCATAATGAGCAAGAACCGGTCCACAGCAAAACCAATAAAGTTCTCTGTGTGGCTCTCCATGATCACGATTACCGTAACAATGGATAACGGTATTGTTTTTTCAATTTTCATCTTTAAGTTGGCTGCGATAACGAGTACAACAACAAATCCAATTACAAACGGGTTATTACCTAGCAAAATAACAAAAATAATAGCAAAGATTGCACCTACAAGATTCCCTTGAATCTGTTCCAAGATGGTTTGATACGACCTGTAGATGGAAGGCTGAATCGCGAATGTTGCAGCAATAGCCGCGTAAACCGGCTGGTCCAGTTGAAACATCATCGCCAGGTAGATCGATAACGATATGGCTAAACCCGTTTTAATCATTCGGGCTCCTAATTTCATAACTGCGATAATTCCTTTCTCATAAAAAATGTTAATAATCTCAAACACTATAAACTGTTTTTTAAGTTTAATCAAGTCAGAGTGTGTTAACAAATTGTGAAAATTGCAGACTTACATACCGTATGAAAAGGCAACGGTATTTATTACTTGTTTTCCCCTAAAACAAAAAAAGAATCCGTGCTAAGACGGATTCTTTATTCTTTTAAGTTTTGGATGTTTTCGCAAACTTTGTTACTCTTGTAACTAGTTGATTTCTGGTCTAGATTGCTTGCTTTCCACGGGGCGTGCGGTGAGCACACTTGCCTTTCTGCGCCTTTGAGTGGTCTCACCTGACCGCTCGTCCCGTAGGAGTCTCGCACCTTCCACCCAATCAACTTGTCAGTGAAGTGAATAAATAAAATGAATTAAAAGCAACAAACTTTTAAAAATGGACTAAATCTTAAAGTCTGCTAAATGCTCTACCAGCTGCTTCAATCGTTGTCATCACGTCTTCTTCCGTATGGGCAGTTGTTAAGAACATCGCTTCATACTTGGAAGGAGCAAGGTTAATGCCTTCGTTAAGCATTTGTTTAAAATACCTTCCGAATATCTCTCCATCGGTTGCTTCAGCCTGCTCGTAATTCACGATCTTTTCATCTGTAAAATAAAGAGTTAATGCACCTTTCAAGCGGTTGATGCTCACGGAAACGTTATGTTTCGCAGCTTGTTCCAGCAATCCATTTTCAAGAATCACTCCTAAACGATCCATCTCCTCATATACCCCTTCTTGCTTCAATACTTCCAAGCAGGCAATTCCGGCTGAGATGGAAGCCGGGTTTCCAGCCATCGTTCCTGCTTGATACGCAGGTCCAAGCGGAGCTACTTTTTCCATGATCTCTTTTTTGCCGCCGTATGCACCAATTGGGAGTCCACCGCCGATAATTTTACCAAGTGCTGTCATATCGGGCTTCACACCTAGTAAATCTTGTGCGCCTCCATACATAAAACGGAAAGCTGTAATGACTTCATCATAGATTACGAGAGCGCCATGCTCGTGAGTAATGTCATTAATCGCTTGTAAAAATCCTTCTTTCGGCTCAACGATTCCGAAGTTCCCAACGATCGGTTCCACAAGAACAGCAGCAATTTGGTCGCCCCATTTGTCCATAGCAGCACGGTAAGCATCAACATCGTTAAAAGGAACCGTGATCACTTCTTGTGCGATGCTTTTCGGAACGCCTGCAGAATCCGGTGTTCCGAGTGTGGATGGACCAGATCCGGCAGCAACAAGAACCAAATCAGAATGGCCGTGGTAGCAGCCAGCGAATTTAATGATTTTATCACGGCCGGTATAAGCACGAGCAACACGGATCGTCGTCATAACCGCTTCAGTTCCAGAGTTTACAAATCGAACTTTATCCATCGCCGGCATGGCTTCTTTTAGCATTTTTGCAAATTTAACTTCAAGTGCAGTAGGTGTCCCGTAAAGAACGCCGTTTTCAGCAGCTTTAACGATCGCTTTTGTAACATGAGGGTGAGCATGTCCAGTAATAATAGGACCATAAGCAGCTAAGTAATCAATATAGCGGTTGCCGTCCTCATCCCAAAAATAAGCACCTTCAGCGCGTTCCATGAAAACTGGTGCACCGCCTCCAACTGCTTTAAATGAACGCGAAGGGCTGTTAACACCTCCGACAATATGTAAGAGAGCTTCATCATATAGAGCTTCAGATCGAGAGTGATTCATATATAATTCCTCCTAAATAACTAAGTAACCTTGAGTACAACTAGTATTGTAGCATGAAAAGCTTGCGGAGACAGGACTGGAAAACTGTACCGTAAGTTCTCAACTATTTGAGTTTTAGAAGAAGGATAGGATACACTATCCTAGTGCTTGCGTTTCTCTGATAGGAAAAGCTAAATTTTGCTTTGCAAAATTACAAACACTTAAAATACCTTATATTATTTCTTTTATTTATTTTGGAGGCTTCATTATATGAAGAATATTATAGATGTTCAGAATCTGAAGAAAGAGTTTAAGTCCTTTTCGAGCCGGCAAGGTTTGAAGGGGGCGTTTCGTGACCTTTTCACACGAAACTACACAATTAAAACAGCAGTAGACGATATTTCTTTTTCGATTAAAAGAGGAGAGATGGTCGGATATATAGGTGAAAACGGAGCAGGTAAGTCTACTTCTATTAAAATGCTTACAGGCATCTTAACACCGACTGACGGCAAGATTGTTGTGAATGGCATGAATCCGCATAAAGAGCGGGAAAAGTTCGTTAAGACGATTGGGGTTGTGTTCGGCCAGCGTTCACAGCTTTGGTGGGATATCGCGGTTCAGGAATCGTTCAGGCTGTTAAAGAAAATCTACAATGTACCTGATCAGCAATATGAAGAACATATGAAAGATGTGATAGAGACGCTCGATATCGGACCGCTTCTTGATAAGCCAGTCCGAAAGCTGTCACTCGGACAGAGAATGCGCTGTGAATTGGCGGCAGCTCTTATTCATAATCCACCGCTGCTGTTTTTAGATGAGCCGACAATCGGTCTTGATGTGCTTGTAAAACTAAAGATTCGTGAGTTCTTAAAACGCATCAACGAAAAGTATGGAACGACCATCCTTTTAACAACACATGACCTCTCAGATATTGAAGCTCTTTGTGAGCGGGTTGTCATGCTCGATGAAGGAAAGATCATTTATGATGGTCCGTTAAAAGAACTTCGTGAAAACTGGGCAGAAGGAAAGCAGATTCAGTTCCAGTTTAGCGAAAAGGCAACATTAGAAGAACTGCAGAATTTAACAAAAGATCACCTCGTAGTCTGGGAGCAAGGGGAGAGTGACCTGATTTGGGTTGCCTCTGTAGATAGTGATGAAACGGTGATATCAGGGGTTATCGGAAAAGTGACGGCTGTTAAGAAGATTGCAGATTTAAAGATCCTTGAGATCTCGACTGAAGAAATCATCCGAAACATCTATGTAGAAGGTGCTGTTCGCCATGGGTAAGTATATAGAAATGATCCGCATCCGTTTCTTGATGATGCTGGCTTATCGTACGAACTATTACAGCGGAATCTTAATCTACAGCATCAACATCGGTGCTTATTACTTTTTATGGAGTGCGATCTATGGCGGGAAGGAAAACATTCAGGGTCTGTCGATCACACAGATGACCACCTATATTGCAGTGGCTTGGATGGCCAGAGCCTTTTATTTTAATAACATCGACCGTGAGATTGCGATGGAAATTAAAGAAGGAAAAGTAGCGATCGAGATGGTTCGTCCCTATCCTTACTTAAATATGAAGATGATGCAGGGGCTAGGTGAAGGGATCTTTAGATTACTGTTCTTTTCGGTTCCTGGTATGGTGATCGTGGCGCTCGTTTTCCCAGTTGAGCTGTCTGCTAACGCCGGGACTTGGATTTACTTCTTTATATCGATCGGATTCAGTTTCATTATTAACACACAGATCAATCTGCTTGCCGGCATTGCAACGTTCTTCTTATTTAACAACGACGGACTGATCCGGGCAAAGCGAGTTGTGATCGACCTTTTCTCAGGGCTGATCCTGCCGCTTAGTTTTTATCCGATGTGGGCACAGGATATTATGAGCTATCTTCCGTTTCAGGGGATCAGTTACATCCCGAGTATGATTTTTACGGAAGGGTTTAAAGGCTCTCAAGTGTTTGAAGCTTTAATCAATCAGGCGCTTTGGTCAGTTATCTTAATTATCCCTGTTTACGTGCTCTGGATTTTAGCGAAGCGCCAGCTTGTGGTTCAAGGGGGATAGAAACAGATGGAATACTTATCAATCTTTTTTCAATATGCAGGACAATATTTAAAAACTAGGCTAACTTACAGAGCAGATATGGTCGTGGAGATTTTTTCTGATTTTCTGTTTCAAGCCGTGAACCTTGTGTTTATCCTTGTTGTTTTCGGACATACAACACTGCTCGCAGGGTGGAGTAAGGATGAGATGATCTTTATCTATGGATTCTTCCTTGTGCCGTTTGCGATATTTTCTTCTTTCTTTAATATTTGGGATTTTACCGATCGTTATATTGTCAAAGGGGAGATGGACCGTATCCTGACGAGACCTGTTCACAGTCTGTTTCAAATCGTGCTCGAGCGGATGGAGCTAGAATCGTTATTTGGTGCAGTGACAGGATTGATCGTTATGTTTTATGCAGGCGGCAAACTCGGTCTCGAGTTAAGCTGGTATGATCCGCTTATCTTTCTGCTTTTTGTCATTGGAGGAGCTCTTGTGTATGCGGGGATCTTCATCAGCCTGGCTACGATCGGATTTTGGTCCGATTCACGTACAGATATCATGCCTATGATGTATAACATCGGCAACTATGGCCGGTATCCGGTTGATATATATAATAAAATCATTAAATACGTGCTCACATGGATTCTTCCGTTTGCATTTGTAGGTGTATATCCTGCTTCATACTTTTTAGAGAGAGAAGAGTGGTATACGTATGCTTTCTTAACACCGGTTGTTGGACTCGTATTCTTTACGATCGCCGTAACGTTGTGGAATGTCGGTGTCACAAAATACAGAGGTGCAGGAAACTAAAGAAAACCGTTCTCCCGAAAAAAGGAGAGCGGTTTTTATTTTAAACTGTTTTGAAAGTAGTTGATTTCCGTTCCAGGATGCTCGCTTTCCGCGGGGCGGGCGGTGAGCCTCCTGACGCTCTGCGCCATTAGGAGTCTCACCTGTCCCACTCGTCCCGCAGGAGTCTCGCACCTTGCACTTCAATCAACTTGTCAATGAAGAGATAAAAAGAATGACCATACAATCATTTAGTTAACTAACAATACTATTTAATGCAAAAGTCGTTTATCAAAGCTTTTCTCAAGGCTTTTCGTCATAACATTTACACAAAGAATCAATAAGGTATAGGCGACAACGGGGACCATAACAACAAAAGGCTCTAGCATAAGTTCCCTATGATACATGCTGATCAGTCCTGTCCATTCGTTTGAAATCGTAGAATAGTTGTTGAATTGATCATGCTCCTGACCGGAAGTGATTTTTACTCCTCCAATAAATAAATGGTAGATGGCCAGGTGCAGCATCAAGGTTAGAACTTGGGTGAACTGTCTGCCTGCCAGGATAAAGAGGCGCGGACACATATGAGGCATGATATGTCTTATTGTTATTTGAAAAGACGAAGCCCCCATATGTTTTGAACATGTTATATATTGAAAACCCGAGAGTGACTCAGCTGTTTCAGCAATAATTTTTCCGAGCGGCAAGATACCCACAGCTACTAGAACAATGAGCTGGATGACCAAAGTTTCTGCGTATGATAATACAGAGTCAGATCTTAACTCATAAAACATGAGAGGTGACAGGACTAGTAAAACGATCAGTGATTGCGGAATGTATTGAAAACTTTGTATCAAACCGCTCCACCAGCTATTCATAAACAAGCGTTTAAAAACCATTCCCATTATGAGAGATATGATCATACGTGCAAGAGTAATGATGCCTGCAAATACAATGGTGTACTTAGCTCCGTCCACTATCGCATAAAATAGGTCCTTGCCATTTCGATCTGTTCCAAGCCAGTATTCCTGAGAAGGACCATACGGAGGAACGATGAGTTGCCGTGTTTCTTCTGTATAACGGAAATGATGGATAACCGGTTCTGAAATAAGTATTGGGAAAATGATACTTGTAAATAGGATGATAGACAATAGCATCAATCCGACATGAAAAGTGTTTAACTTACCCAGCATGAGAAACCCTCTCTTTCAATACAATCCGCAGAAGTTTTACCGTTCCGAAAAGAGGTAAAGCGATTAATAGCAACAGCATTGCTCTTGTTTCGGAGGGCTGTTCACCTAATAGAATCCTCATAATTCCATTCATGTTAAAAAGGTATTCCAATACAACCATCTGGCTGAATAAGATCAGCATGATAAACGGAAGGTGGATACTTAATTCACTTACCGTGTTTTTTATGAGGTGATGGAGAATGATATAGGATTTTTTAATTCCTTTTGAACGTGCAAAGGTGATGTATTCCTTTTCGAGCTCGGTTTCTGATAATAAGAGTTGCAATCTATATAAATAGATTGCTGGAACTACGCTTAATGTTACGAGCGGCAGTAGGAAAGAGGGTTCTCTGCTGGATGTAAATGGATTTGCTGCAAGCCATCCCGTCTTTTTGTAGATCCAGACCACCATTAACTGAATCGAAAACACAAAGAATAAATCTGGCAAAGCTTCGAGCAGATCGCTGATTCGCAAAAGTGTCTTCTTAAAAACTGGAGGAAAAAGCTCTGTCATCCAGCCGAGAAAAACAGCAATTGTAAAAGCGATACAAAAACTCGCTAAAAGCAGGATGAGGGTATAGCCCACGATTCCCCATATTTCAGGAAAAAGAGGTCTTTCAGTAACTTCATTCAAAAATACGATTGATCGGTTAACGGGCATTCTAGGAAAAGCCCAAGTCTGGGTGTGGGTGTAAACGGTCAGTGAAGATGGTGTAACTAAACTGCTGATTATATCAAACACAGATTGTGCATAACGGATCAGACTGAATTTAATACCATTATCCCCAGCAATAAGAGAAGGTGCAGCCGCAAGCAAAATGATACCTACAGCGAGAAGAAATATGGATTTAACATACAAAACTAGCTTTCTCATTTTAAGACGCTCCTTTTAAGTTAAATCAGGGATAAAAATATATTCGTCCAGAACGGGCTGCTGCATGAACTGTGTAACTTCTGTCCTTAAAGATTCCAAGCGGTCACGTTTCCCGGTGTAAAATACGTAATATCCTTTTCTTTGAGTTTCCACTAAGCCGCAAGAGAGTAATAGTTTTAAATGACTGGAAACAGTGGCTTCGGTTAATCCAAATTTGTGGGCAAGCTGTTTCGTGCTGTATGGGTGATGAAGCAGATCCTGCAAAATCTTTAAACGGGTGGGTTCACTGAGGGCTTTTAATAGTGAGATTAAATCCTCAGGAGGCTCCCGGTCTTTTTCTGAATCGGGAACCGCTACATGAAGAGCGATCGCAACCCGGTCCTCGTTGCAGCAAAGCATGACGTGAGGTGTTGCATATGTAGAAGGCTGGATCACTAGTCTAGGAAACTCTTCAAAGAAAAAGGTGTACACATCATTCTTTTTTATCTTTATATTTTCTGACGTAACGGTTACATCGGGATGAATGCTGTTTAATGTTTCTATCTTCGAGGACATGAGTTCTTTCTTAAAATTGTCAGATGCCCTCGCAATCCAAGGCGTTATCCGGAAAAGCTCCTCGGCAAACAGATGACGATTGTAATCATAAAAGAAATCACAGAATCTGCTTTTCCAGCTCGCTGTCCTTAAAAGAATATCTTTTTCAATAGAGTGTAGGGGGGCAGTTGCCGGATTGTTCTTCCACTTCAGCAAGCTGTCTGTTCCGTATCTCTCTCCAAGTAACAGGTAAGCAAAAGTTAAATCTGGAACTCTGGCCAACTTTTCAATTCCTTCTTCAACTGTTTCCTCGTTAAATTGAAATTCGTTACGGATATTTATAAAATACATCCACTCATAAAAATGCGGTCCCCATTCCTTTATGAGCAGCGCAAGATCTTGAGGGAGTTTGTTGACTGCTCTTTCTGCCCATCCCTTCCTATAAGGGTGATGTGAAGGGTTTTGAATAACATGAAGACTGATCATCATTTCGTTAAAAGGTGAAAAATCGACAGATACGTGTACCATTTACAACTTCCTCTCCTTTTTGATTAGGTCTATATCTAATTAGTTTTTAATAATTCCAAAATTACAAATAATTTACATCCGAACAACAGGAAAGTCAATATATATTTCATAAAAAATCTGACTAAAGTCGTGATTTTATACTTTTGAATTCGTTTCGCTTATAAAAGAAGATAAAAGTTTAGTAATATATGAACCGTACTACTTTGAACATCGTAGAAATGAGGGATATATATGAAGATCATGGTTATAGCAGGGAGTCCAACAGCAGAATCCAGAACGCGTGGTATTGCTCAATATGCAGCTGAAGAGCTAAGAAAGATGAACGTTGAAGTTTTATATTTCGATGTGGGAATTGACCGGCTTCCGTTGTTTACAGGTGACGCGGCGTCTGCAGAAAATGAAACAGTAAAAAAACTTGCGGTATATGCTGAGGAAGCTGATGGATTCTTCGTAACAAGTCCTGAATACCACAGCGGTATGAGCGGGGCATTAAAGAATGCACTCGATTTCTTAGGCGGTAAGTATTTCAAAAATAAGCCTTCCGCAATAGCAGTTGCAGCCGGCGGCGGAAAAGGCGGAATTAACGCCCTGGCTAATCTTCGTACCGTATTACGCGGAATCTACAGCTTAGTTATTCCAGATCAGTATGTAGCTGATCCGGTTAACTTTGATGAAGGAAATGTACTAGTGGACGAGCTGGCACAGACGCGTGTGCGTGAACTGGCAACTCAGCTTAAGGAATTAACAGAGCTTGTCTCTGCAAATAAAGCAAAGAATTAATAGCAAAAGGCAGTTTTGAAAGTGGTTGATTTCCGTTACAGGATGCTCGCTTTCCGGGGGGGGCGTGCGGTGAGCCTCCTGCCGCTCTTTTCAATGAAGAGAAAGAACATAAATAAGCCAAAAGCTATAACTTATAGATAAGTGCAGTGCCATTTAGAAAGACAGCACGCAAAAATGCGGGCTGTCTTTTTACTTTAGATCTTATAAAGGCTGTCCTACTCACCATTATCTTTTCATAAGATAAATGGAGGTGGAAGAAATGGGACATGGCGTTTTGGTCATTTTATTAATAGCAAGTACTGCGATTATTATGCGCAGCATATGGATGCTGTTTAAACACCCTGGTATAAAAGAGCATCTTATGCCAGCGAGCCATCTGCTGATTTTATTCATTGTATATGGAACGATTATTTCGGGTTTTGGCATGATATATGCTTTATTGTCCATTATGGGTTACCCGGTGATAAAACTGGAGCTGGAACAAAGCGATTTTTTTTCGTTTATTGAAGCATGCATTTATTTCAGCAGTACCACGATTCTTTCAGTGGGGTACGGTGATATTGTTCCAGTCGGTGCAGGGAGATGGATCGCAGCATTTCAGGCACTGATCGGCTATTTGCTGCCGATCGCATTTGTTCTCTCTTCTGTTATACACCATAATAGAACAGCAAAATAGTTGTTGAAGAAGCGGCGTTTAGGCTAACCTTAATATAGAAAGATTTAATTTTAAGGAGGCTTATTCAATGACTGTTGAAACAGGAACAAAAGCACCTGATTTTAAATTGCCTGCGAGTAACGGAGAGGAAGTCAAGCTTTCTGACTTTAAAGGCAAGAATGTGGTTTTGTATTTCTATCCGAAAGACATGACACCAGGCTGTACTACACAGGCTTGTGACTTTAGAGATATGCACGGTGACTTCGAGGAACAGAATACGGTCATTATTGGTGTCAGTCCAGATCCTCTCGCGCGACACGATAAATTCATCGAGAAATACGGTCTGCCATTTTTGCTGGTTGCGGATGAGGATCATAAGGCTGCAGAATTGTATGATGTTTGGAAACTGAAGAAGAACTTCGGGAAAGAGTACATGGGAATTGAGAGATCCACTTTTATCATTGATAAAGAGGGAGTCATTCAAAAGGAATATCGGAAAGTAAGAGTGAAGGATCACGTACAGGATGCGCTCGCATTTATAAAAGAAAATTTATCATAAGAAAAAGCCCTGAATTCGGGGCTTTTTTAACTTTCCTGCAATTCATTCACAGGGATGTTCATCTCGTTATCCGGCTGTTCTCTTGTGTAAGCTCTTGCCGTTTGATTGTTCTCGTCAACCGATTGAAGCCAGACTGGAGTCCCATTATGTAAAACTTCGATCTCTTTTTCAGATTCAATGATTTGCTGAGCACGTGATACGTTCATTTTAATCACCTCCACGCCATTTATTATGCAGCGCTTCAGAAGATACTATGCTTTCATTTATAAAAAATAGGCAGGATAGCTCTCCCATGCTAAAATATAATTGTGTGAATTTTATAACAGATAAATATATGGGGGTCTACATAATGAGAGATGAACGTTTAACAACGTTAGCAAAAACATTGTTAACGCACTCACTTAAACTTGAAAAAGGGCAAAAAGTCTTAATTACTTCTTTTATTGCAGGAAAGCCGCTAGTTAAAGAGCTGGTAAAAGAAACGTATAACATGGGAGCTTATCCGTATGTACAGCTTGTAGACGAAGAAATTTCCCGCGTTTTATTGACGGGATCTTCTAAGGAACATACTGAGCCACAAGTGAAGTGGGATCTTGCAAGGATGGAAGACGTAGATGCTTATATCTCCATTCAATGTAAAAACAATGATTCAGAGTTTGCTGAAATCCCAAGTGATATTTTCCAAATGAAAGCCGAGTTGAATAAGCCTGTTCAAAACCTGATTATCAACGATCGTCAATGGGTATTGTTGAATTATCCAACAACAGGTCTAGCTCAAATGGCTAAAATGAGTCTGGAGAAATTCACTGATTTTGTACTTGATGTTTGCAATGTTGACTATAAAGCGATGGCAGAAGCACAAAAGCCTCTTCATGCATTGATGGAGCGTACGGATAAAGTACGCATCACAGGACCTGGAACTGATCTGACGTTTTCTATTAAAGGTATTCCTGCTGTCATGTGTGCAGGTGAAAATAATATTCCTGATGGTGAGGTATTTACAGCCCCAGTTAAAGACAGCGTGAATGGAAAGATCACATATAACACGCCTTGTCCTTATCATGGAACGACATTTAATAATGTAAGTTTAACGTTTAAAGACGGAAAAATTGTTGAAGCTACTTCAGATAATACGGAGAAATTGAACGAAATCTTTGATACGGACGAAGGCGCTCGTTATGTTGGTGAGTTTGCAATCGGTGTAAATCCACTGATCCAGCATCCAATGGGTGACATCTTATTCGACGAAAAGATCGGCGGAAGCATTCACTTTACACCAGGAAGAGCTTATCAAGATGCTTTTAATGGAAACGAATCAGGGATCCATTGGGATATGGTTCTCATTCAGCGTCCGGAGTACGGCGGTGGCGAAATCTACTTCGATGATGTTTTAATCCGTAAAGATGGATTATTCGTACTGCCTGAATTACAAGGGCTGAATCCAGAAAATCTTAAATAAGCAGTGTGAAAAAACGAATTAAATTGCGGGATGCACTGTCCCGCTTTTTCTAATTCAACAATAATAAAAAGAAGGTGTTTTTTTATGATACTTTCAAGCGGACGATTAAGAGAAGAAGTCAAAGAAGAGCTTAAAGCGCGATTTCCTGTTGAGGAGTTTCGTTTTTACAACAAGATGAAAGAAGCTGAAGTGGATCTGGATCAAGCAGAGATTCTCATTTCTTACGGTGAAGATCTGACAGACGAATTAGTCGCTAAGGCGAAATCGTTAAAATGGATTATGGTAATCTCTGCAGGACTGGATAAGATGCCTTTTAAAGCTCTTCAAAAAAAGGATATCCTTATTACAAACGCCAGGGGCATACATAAGACCCCGATGGCAGAATATACAATTTCCATGATGCTGCAAGTGTCCAGAAGAGCAAAAGAATTAATGGACAATCAAAAACAGCATAAGTGGGACCGAAAAGTGCCTATGACTGAAATCTCAGGACAAACAATTGGTATATTAGGAACAGGTGCAATCGGATCAGAAGTTGCAAGACTTGCGAAAGCCTTCAATATGGAGACCATTGGTTTTAACAGAAGCGGCGGATCAGTGCCGAACTTTGATGCAATTGTAGATCAAGAAGGAATAAACAAGCTGTATGAAGAAAGTGATTTTATTGTGAATGTGCTTCCTTCAACACCTTTAACAGAAGGATTCATTGGGGCTGAGGCTTTTGCGCGAATGAAATCTTCTGCGGTTCTCATAAATATTGGCCGGGGCACTACAATCGTTGAAAGTGAACTTATCGAAGCTCTTCGAGATAAGAAGATCCTTCATGCCGCTCTGGATGTTTTCGAAAAAGAGCCGCTATCTGAAGAAAGTCCGCTATGGGATATGGACAATGTGACCGTTACACCACACCTGTCTGGTATCTCACCGCAATATCAGGAAAGAGCTATTGAAATTTTTAGTGATAATCTTAAACTTTATCGAAGTCACAAACTTTCAGAGATGATCAATATCATTCCTTATGATCGGGGGTATTAATATGAAGATTTACACAAAAACTGGGGATAAAGGAACAACTTCTTTAATCTTTGGCGAACGAGTATCAAAAAATGACATCAGAGTAGAAGCATATGGTACATGTGATGAAGCGAACAGTATGATCGGTCTTGGCATTAGTCAATTACCTGATGAAGATTGGGCAAAGCAAGCATCAATCGTCATGCGAAAAGTTCAAACGGTTCTGTTTCATGTTGGAGCTGAGCTGGCGACACCTGTTGGTAAAGAAGTATCTTGGAAGCTGAAAGAAGACGATATTCGTTTTCTTGAGGAAACGATCGATAGTTGGCAGGAAGGGCTAAAACCATTGAAGCAGTTTATACTGCCAGGAGGGTCTCCTTCTGCAGGTGCTCTCCATACAGCCAGAACGATTGCAAGACGGGCAGAGCGGCTGGCCGTAGGGGTGGAAGCTGTAAATCCTCTTGTATTATCTTATTTAAACCGACTATCAGACTTTTTGTTCGTTGCTGCAAGGTATGTAAATGAAAAAATGAAGGTAGATGAACCTGTCCTTCACGAAGATTTATCTTAAAAAAGTGAGTGCTGCGTATACTTCAATTGACAAAACCTGTAGTTAAGCAGTAGACTAATTATAACGATTATAAAGTAATAATTCTTAAAGAAATGGGGTGCATGACGGATGTCTAGTGCAAAGATCAATGCTGCAATTGACAATTTAAAAGAAGCAGGTGTACGTATTACACCGCAGCGTCATGCTATCTTAGAGCATCTTATTCAATCGATGTCCCATCCGACTGCTGATGAGATCTACAAGGCACTGGAAGGGAAGTTTCCAAATATGAGTGTTGCTACCGTCTATAATAATCTTCGTGTATTTAAAGAAGCGGGTCTTGTAAAAGAACTGACTTATGGAGATTCATCTAGCCGGTTTGATTGTGTGACTACCGACCACTACCATATCATCTGTGATTCTTGCGGAAAAATTGTAGATTTTCATTATCCAGGCTTAGATGAAGTAGAAAGTCTTGCCGAGTCGGTGACAGGCTTTGAAGTTGGCCGGCACCGGATGGAAATATACGGCGTCTGCCCGGATTGCAAAAGATAACACTAAATGAAAAAAGCTGACTTCCTTAACGGAATGTCAGCTTTATCTATTTTCTTTACGCATTTGGCGTTTAGAATTATACTTCTCATCAAAATCTTTGCCTTCAAGACCTTTATCCATCGTAAGCGGCTGATTACAGGACATACATGCGTCAACACGGCCGAGGACTTTTGTGACTTTTCCACAATTCGGACAGACAACTTGTACTGCCTGAGTAGAGATCATTCCAATCCAAAAGTAAACACCAGCACTAGCGATTGTTGCAATAAACCCAATAACCATAAAAATAGACATAACGACAAAACTTGTCTTGAAAAACAGGCCTGCATACATGATGATAATACCTATGAACACGAGGCTTAAGGCAAACGTACGTATTTTATTAATCTTGCTCGTATACTTTATCATACCTGTCCCTCCTACGTTCATTAGTATAACATATGAACTCTGAAGAAAAGAAAAAGGATTTCTTTATTTGATGTTGAAAGATAACACACAGGATTTTGTTAATATGGGAGATGACCTTTAATGGACGATATTTTACGCCCTCTTTATCAGGAAAGAGCCAGCAATGAAAACACGTTAGGTGTATTGGATGTTGAAAAGACAAAAGCATTTAGCCCAGGTACTGACCACTTTGACAGTATTCTTCTTATTATAGTAAAAGAATCTGATCAGCCGTGGATGATTAAACATTACGAGTTCCAATCCGGTTCAGCAGCCTTGCATGTTGTAACAGAAGAGCTATTGAATTCATGGCTCATGCTTGGCACCAATAGGAGAGCAGTTGACTGGGTAATGAACGGAAAAGTTCTTTTTAATCGAAACGAATACATAACGAGGCTGAGGGACAGGCTTCATGAATTTCCTGTAGAAGAGAGGACACATAAGATTGGCCTCGAGTTCGCTAAACTTTTAAGACGATATAATGATGGGAAGGAATTATTTCACTCGGGACAATATCTTGATGCTTTTAATAACATCATGCATGCTCTTCATCATTTAGCACGTCTGTCTGTTATTGAGCATGGTTATTATCCGGAGGTAACTGTCTGGAACCAAGTGAAGATGATCCAGCCTGAGATCTTCAAGCTTTATGAAGAGCTTGTGACAGGCGAGGAATCGATTGATAAAAGAATCGAGCTTCTTCTGCTTGCTTCAGAGTTTTCACTTTCTTCTAAAACAAAACTGGGAGCTAATCATTTACTAAGTGTTTTTAAACAAAAAGACGAATGGGCATACCATGAGTTAATGGAGCATAGTGAAGTGCAGGATTATGCTCTCGACCTTCCAATGCTTCTTACGCACCTAAAAGATAAGGGATATATCAAGACGGTTAAACGGGAAACGAAAAGCAAAAACCTATACCACCGTTATTACGCAATAAAAGAATAAACTTTTTTACAAAAAGGTGTTGACCTGTTTATGAGTATCGTGCTATATTATTTCTTGTCGCTGCGACACACAGAAACAATGTTGCAGTCGGGAAACACGATAAAAAAACAGGTTGACATCTTATTTTTGAGATGTTATCCTAATAAAGTCGCCAAAACGAGCGACAAGCTTTAAACAAACAAGTTCTTTGAAAACTGAACAAAAGCAAAGGTAAGGAATTAAGAATTAATTCCGTCAGTAACAAATTAGAGCAAGTCAAACACTTTTATG
>NZ_SGXL01000001.1:2982060-3298302 GCF_004216955.1 Fictibacillus sp. BK138 | reverse complement strand
AGACCCCTTAGAGATGATGAGGTTGATAGGTCTGGTGTGGAAGCGTGGTGACACGTGGAGCTGACAGATACTAATCGGTCGAGGGCTTATCCTTACAATTGTATGAAACGTTTGGAAACGTCGTATCTAGTTTTGAGAGAACATACTCTCTATATAATTGGTTCAGTGATGATGGCGAAGAGGTCACACCCGTTCCCATACCGAACACGGAAGTTAAGCTCTTCAGCGCCGATGGTAGTTGGGGGTCTCCCCCTGTTAGAGTAGGACGTCGCTGAGCCATACATATTCCACAGTAGCTCAGTGGTAGAGCTATCGGCTGTTAACCGATCGGTCGTAGGTTCGAGTCCTACCTGTGGAGCCATATTGGAGAGCTGTCCGAGAGGTCGAAGGAGCACGATTGGAAATCGTGTATACGGTCAACCCCGTATCAAGGGTTCGAATCCCTTGCTCTCCGCCAGATACATACTCTCTAACTTTAAATACTGGCCCGTTGGTCAAGCGGTTAAGACACCGCCCTTTCACGGCGGTAACACGGGTTCGAATCCCGTACGGGTCACCATTTTATACATAACCAACTTTATATTATATGGAGGATTAGCTCAGCTGGGAGAGCACCTGCCTTACAAGCAGGGGGTCGGCGGTTCGAACCCGTCATCCTCCACCATTAATTTTTATTCTTTATATCATCGCGGGGTGGAGCATGGAGCGCAAGCTTCTGTGAAATCACGACGACATGTCTCGACGGATACACTTCTAAGATAAATATGTAGAGGAAGAGACAGTCTATATCATACTCGGATACATCATCCGAAACTTTTATATCATCGCGGGGTGGAGCAGTCTGGTAGCTCGTCGGGCTCATAACCCGAAGGTCGCAGGTTCAAATCCTGTCCCCGCAACCAATTTTGGACTCGTGGTGTAGTGGTTAACATGCCTGCCTGTCACGCAGGAGATCGCCGGTTCGACCCCGGTCGGGTCCGCCATTTTTATTTTTTTGGTGGCTATAAAATACCAAGAATTATCTTGGCTCGATAGCTCAGTCGGTAGAGCAGAGGACTGAAAATCCTCGTGTCGGCGGTTCGATTCCGTCTCGAGCCACCATTTTTTTTGCCGGTTTAGCTCAATTGGTAGAGCAACTGACTTGTAATCAGTAGGTTGGGGGTTCAAGTCCTCTAGCCGGCACCAGTTTTTTCTTCCTGAATTGGAATAAAAAACGTATTGAAAATAGGTCGTAAATAACTTACAATAAAACCTGTCTTCATTTTGTGGAGGGGTAGCGAAGTGGCTAAACGCGGCGGACTGTAAATCCGCTCCCTCCGGGTTCGGCGGTTCGAATCCGTCCCCCTCCACCATTTTATTTCTTAGCATATTTATTCTTACAGGGGCATAGTTTAACGGTAGAACGAAGGTCTCCAAAACCTTTGGTGTGGGTTCGATTCCTACTGCCCCTGCCATTTAAATTATATTGTGGCGGTCGTGGCGAAGTGGTTAACGCATCGGATTGTGGTTCCGACATTCGGGGGTTCGATTCCCCTCGTCCGCCCCATTTATGTGTTGGGCTATAGCCAAGCGGTAAGGCAACGGACTTTGACTCCGTCATGCGTTGGTTCGAATCCAGCTAGCCCAGCCATTTTTTATATAGATGAATAAGATAATTTGCGGAAGTAGTTCAGTGGTAGAATACAACCTTGCCAAGGTTGGGGTCGCGGGTTCGAATCCCGTCTTCCGCTCCATTTGAATTTTATCTGGCGGCATAGCCAAGTGGTAAGGCACGGGTCTGCAAAACCCTTATCCCCCGGTTCGAATCCGGGTGCCGCCTCCATTCAAGTTTTAAAGAGCTTTACAATGCCGGTGTGGCGGAATTGGCAGACGCGCACGACTCAAAATCGTGTTCCTTCTGGAGTGTCGGTTCGACCCCGACCACCGGTACCATTACATACTAACTTTTAAGTCAATGCTAAACAGCATTGGCTTTTTTATTTTGCTTTAATGTGTTCCTGTCCATTTGTGAACCTCTTTCTTGTACACTGAATAGTTAAGTATAAGGGGGGAGAAACAAATGTATAGAGCGAGATCGCAGCTAGGAACGATCATAGGGTTTGTTTTAATCGCCGTTTGTATTACCTCTATTGTTTTTTTAGTTACTGATATTACCCGCTATATGAATGTGATTGAAATCATGATAGGTAGAATATTTTATTCCATAAGATTGATCCTGATTTTTTTATCGATCTTAATTATCTCAGTGGTTTTTCTTTTTAGAAATTATAGATGAGCAAGCGTTCTTACATATGTAGGAATGCTTTTTTTGTTTCATAAATCGTGACATAAAGTTTTACTAAGAAAATAAATTTAAGGAGTGATGTTTTTTTAAAAGGGGGATTAATACATTGTGATTAAAGAATTTTTTGATTTTAAAAAGCTAAAAAAAGAATGGATTTATTTTGGAGCAATCACCTTAGTGTTAGTTCTGGTTAGCTGGTATTATGCTCATGGATGGGGGTACAACAAAGCATCAATTATGTTAGATGGTAAAAAAATAACGGTTGATGAGATCGATGATGAGATAGAGAGTTTGAGGGATGATTTGGCTGCTATTGAAGAAGATGTAGCTGAAGCAGAAGAGGAACAGAGCAATAAACAAGCAGAATTGAGTCAAATGAGCACTGAGTATGACGAGGTTACCAGTATTATTAATCAAAGAGATGATGTGCAGAAAGAGTATGATAAACTCTCTAAGCAAGTGGAAGAAAAAAATGGAGAAATAAAAGCTCTTACTCAGCAGATTTCAGATAAACAAAAAGAACTCGACGTCATCACTAAAGGTATAATCGTTAAGAAGAAAGAACCCAGAGTATTGGTTGCTGGAGTTTTTATCGCGGGTAAAGATATACCGCCCGGTCGATACAAAGTTGAACCGAACAGGGGATCAGGAAATTACTTTGTGAACGACGGGGCAAAAGTAAACATCATCTTGGGAAAGGGTGATGACTTTTATTTGCCTGAATATGTGTTTGAATTGGATGAAGGTGATGAAATTGAAGCAACTTTGTCAGTCAAGTATACACTGGTTGAGTAAAATTTTTTAAAAGAACTTGTCATAAATTAAATACATGCTGCTTATATATAGAACAAGTTAGTTGTAGGTTTTAATGCAGGGCTTCGTTGACTCAATGAAGCCCTGCATTTTTTTGATAGGAGCATTGAAGGTGAAAGATAATTGCTATATTGAAACTTCCTCACGATATATTCACCAAACCACTCATTATATTCACCAAATCACTCATTATATTGACGGAACTACATAATTCGACACCCGACCTAAACTAAAAAACTGTTTAATTAACTTGAATCTCAGCCGTCCCGCCATTCACTTGTGTAAACATCTTAGCCATCGACTCCAACATTTCACGAGCTTCACTTTCATCCATGGAGGGCTGTAAATAAACAATATGTAGAGCATTCGCCACACTCTCATCCACCATCGTCCGCTTAGAATCGACGATAGGACTGCCAAACGCTCCAACAGAGTCTGCAGATAGCAACTTCCCCTCCATATTCATCTCACGGCCGTTCAGCCCTTCATATGTATCTTCAAAACCGCCGATCCTTACTTCAATATCGCCTTCAAGTTTATCAAGGTTATAAAGACCGATTGGTATGGCAAATCGAATAGAGAAGAAATTATTAACGTCTACACCTGAATTGATCGGAGGTAGCTCTTTTCCGCTTAAAACGCGGCGCAGCAGTGCTTCTGAAGCCGGTCGATAACGAGATGGATCAGTGCCAAGCTTTTTAAATACAGAACGGTATTCAGAAACACCCGGATAATCAGCGGCAGTTTTATCTTCCAGTTTTAAGGATTCTAGAAATAGCTGGAATCTGCCTTTTATCATTTGCGGAGACTCGCTAATCGCGATATTATGGTATGTAATTGTGCCTATTTTAAACTGCGGGACAAGCTCCTTTATTTTTGGAGAAATTGTAATCATAAGAGAACCCCGTTTCTTCTAAATATATACATGTAGTTTACCATACGAATCGAAAATAAATGTGAAAGGAGGGATATGTATGACAGGTGCCCAGTTGAAAGAAGAGATTGTTGCATATAGTAAAGAAATCGGAATAGATAAAATTGGCTTCGCTGATGCTGATGTTTTTGCTGAGTTAAAAGAAAGGCTCCGTATTCAGCAAGATCTTCAATACCAGTCAGGATTTGAAGAGAAGGACATTGACAAAAGAACAGAGCCGGAACGTCTTCTAACAGGAGCGTCCAGCATCATTTCGATCGCTCTTGCATATCCCTCTAAAATGAAAAATGCACCTAGAAGTACAAAAGGGGAGCGGAGAGGTATTTTTTGCAGAGCATCATGGGGTAAAGATTATCACCATATATTAAGAGAAAAGCTTGCACTGCTTGAGGCCTTTATTATAGAGAGAGTTCCAGATGCTAATATAAAATCTATGGTTGATACAGGAGAACTGTCAGATCGGGCTGTGGCCGAGAGAGCTGGGATAGGATGGAGCGCTAAAAACTGTGCGATCATGTCACCTGAATTTGGCTCCTATATGTATCTTGGCGAAATGATCACGAACATCGCATTTCCGGCAGATACCCCGATGGAAGATCAGTGTGGTTCATGCAATAAATGTGTTGAAGCATGTCCCACAGGTGCACTTGTACAGGGAGGACAGCTGGATTCATCAAAATGTATCGCGTTCTTAACCCAGACAAAAGGTTTCTTGCCAGATCAATACAGAGAAAAGCTGGGCAACCGTATATATGGGTGTGATACATGTCAGACTGTTTGTCCTGAAAACAAAGGGAAAGATTTTCATCACCACGCAGAAATGGAGCCGGACCCTGAAATTGCAAAGCCTCTTTTACAGCCTTTATTGACGATGAGCAATAGAGATTTTAAAGAAAAGTTTGGGCATGTATCCGGAAGCTGGAGAGGAAAGAAACCAATTCAGAGAAATGCGATTATAGCATTGGCCCATTTTAGAGAAGAAGCTGCAATACCTGATTTAGTCTACTTATTAAAAAATGATCCAAGACCTGTTATTAGAGGGACTGCTGCTTGGGCAATTGGGAAAATAGGCGGAAATGAAGCAGAATTAGAACTTTCATCAGCAAAAGAGCGCGAAAAAGACGATTTAGTGGCGTTAGAGATAGATAAAGGACTTAAAATGCTTCAAAATCAAGAAATTTCGTAATCGCATATCTTTAAAGTGTCCGATATAGTTAGGTCAAGTAATGAAAAGAAGGGATAATTATGTGTCAGATTAAAACGTTACTCTATTATGAAGAAATGGAAAGCGTAATCGGACCGTTAACGATCATTGCAACGGAGAACGGAATCTGCCGTCTCGATTTTGGTTCAATGGAGGATAACCTTCCATCTTTACGTTCATGGATGGCTAAGCATTTTATTAAAGGAGAACTTATTCATTCTCCTGAATATCTAGCAGATGCTGTTCAGCAATTAAATGCTTATTTTGCAGGCAACCTGCATGAGTTTAACATCCGCTATGATTTGTTTGGTACGGCCTTTCAGAAGAAAGTTTGGAACCAGCTAACGAGCATTCCTTATGGACTTACGTGTTCATATAAGGAAGTAGCTCAGGGAATTGGTGCACCTAAGGCAGTTCGTGCTGTCGGCAGTGCGAATAACCAGAATCCTGTACCTGTTTTTATTCCGTGTCACCGCGTAATCGGAAGTAATGGTGCACTTGTAGGATATGGCGGAGGATTAGACAAAAAAGAAATATTATTATCGATCGAACAGAATAGCTGCAAGAAAACATCATAGAGCCCTTAAAGGGTTCTTTTTTTTTACGTACCTCTCATATGTTAATAGAAGCAGGGAGGTATGTCTGATGTGGATGGAGACACTGAAACGTTATATTCAAAACCAGTCCCAATGGATGATACATGCGGATGCAGACGGAAGGGGCTTCTTTTTAAAAAATGAACAAGAAAGCTTTATGCGAAAAAAACAAATGTATACCGATAGAAAAGCATTTATCGTAAATAATCAAGCGAACGGGAGTGTATTACGGACTACAGAAACCGAAGATAAAATTCATGTAGACTATCTTGTTCATTATAGCTTTCTTATTAAACACGGATTTGATTTTTACGTAGAGGAAATGTCTCAAGAGAGACGTGCTATCTTTTTTCAAGATGGAGAAATGAAAAGTGATGAGCCTGTTAATGCTGAAGGCAATTATCGGGAACTGCCAAAGATCGAACGTGAGAATGAATCGATCGCACCGACAAAAGGAGGATATGACAGGCTGGCGGCCGTACGATATGCGGAACGCTGGTGGAACACGTTTAATCCTGCTTATAAATCTTTCGAGAACGACTGCACCAACTATATCTCACAAAGTATCCATGCGGGCGGAATTCCGATGACTCCGCAATCCATTAAGTCAAAAGGATGGTGGATGAGAAATAATTCCTGGAGCTACAGTTGGTCGGTGGCAAACGCGTTACGATGGTACTTAAGCGGTTCGAAATCAAGTCTGCAGGCTCAAGAGAAATCATCTGCCCACCTATTGCTGCCGGGTGATGTGATCTGCTATGATTTTGACGGAGACGGGCATTATCAGCATACGACGATCGTTGTAGCAAAAGATCCATCAGGAGAACCTCTTGTAAATGCGCATACAACAAACAGCAGGATGCGTTATTGGGGATATGAGGACTCAACCGCTTATACGAAAAGAATTCAGTATAAATTTTTTCATATTCTTTAAGTGAAAGCTCGCCATCTGGAGTGATATTCCTAAAAAAGTGCTATAATAAGTACTTGTTGGAATATTGTTTTTGAGGTGAGCTTTTTGGCTATACATGTTGTATTATTTGAACCACTGATTCCTGCGAACACAGGAAATATCGCACGTACATGCGCGGGTACTGGCACACACTTGCATCTTATTCATCCATTGGGTTTTTCGTTGGAAGATAAATATTTAAAGCGTGCAGGTCTCGATTATTGGGAGCACGTTAACATCCATCACCATGATTCCTTGGATGCTTTTTATAAGGAATATCCGGATGGCGAATTTTATTATATAACAAAATTCGGAGAACAGACGTATTCTGATTTTGACTATTCGGATTCTGAAAAAGATGTCTTCTTTGTTTTTGGAAAAGAAACGAAGGGGCTGCCGAGGGAAGTAATTGATTCAAACATGGATCGATGTTTGCGCATTCCCATGAACGATCATATTCGTTCGTTAAACTTATCAAACACAGCCGCGATTCTGATTTATGAGGCATTGCGCCAGCAAAGTTTTGGGGATTTAAAATAAGTGGAAATAAAAAAACGTCCTTATCAATGAGGGACGTTTTTGCTTCCATATGTATTATGGATTAGTTTTTTCCAGGACGATCGTTATAGCCTGCTGTAAAGATTGCAGACAGGAAGGCGAGCATCACGAGTAGGATGAGGATAAAATCCATCTGAACTCCTCCTTTGAAAGTAGTCTTATTCTTTCCAATCTCTCTCCCCATTATAAATGAAAACGGTTTTCATGTGAATGTATTTCTGCGAAAGTTTACAAATTGAGGGGGATATGAGTAACAGAATGAAGAAAAACGTTTATATGACGGGCTATCTCCCGTTATTTTCGATTATTTTATTTAGCTGTGGTTTTGCTATTTATATTGAACGGTTTGTGATAAAAAAGCTTAAATACTTTGGCGTTTACCAGGGGATGCTTGAACTGTTTGAAAGTCATGTCATCCATTTATCAGTGGGTTTTTGTTTGTTCTTATTATTTTTTATGATCTTTGCTGCTTTAAAACTTTTATCGGATGCACTGACTCATTTAAGTATGTTCTTTTTCTCGAAGGATACAGAAGGTGTGCTTCTGCAGCAGGGAAAAAGCGGCGGCTGGTTCTTCTTTAGCGGAGGAATGCTTGCGATTATATTAAATCACTCCATATTTCTGATGTTTATCGTGTTCATTGCCGCATCTCTCATTTATTTCTTTTATTTTCTTTTGAAGATCGGCTCCAGTTTACCAACGACAGGCATCATCGGCATGGTCTTTATGCATCTATTCTTCTGGACAGGCTTTGGTTTACTTGTTGTGTATACCGTATTGCGTTTGTATAATGCATTTGTAGCTTCAATTACATAAAAGCTTTGGATGGGTGACTTTTTGTCGGAGAATGTCGACCTGTGGTTATTTTTCATTTAGCGTGGGATTATTCAAATTGATCAAGGAATAATCCCTTTTTTCGTGGGATTATTTAAATTAAGCAAGGAATTAACCATCGCTGAATGAAGTTTATTGAAATTTAGGAGTGCATCTTAAGCAAAAACCCTGCTGCTTCACCAAGCGGCAGGGTATTTTTTCATTTATTATGTGCTTTTATCATAATATCTCGCCAGATCATGACTTCTGGGGAGGATCCTTCGATCGAGCGAAGACTTCCGGGTTTGTCACGGCCTACCCAGACGCCTGCTGTATACCGATCAGCCAGCCCCACGAACCACAAATCTTTAACATCGTTTGTTGTTCCTGTCTTGCCGCCTATGTAGTCCGAACCAGGAAATCGTGCATCCCGTGCGGTTCCAGAAATCGTAACCGCGGCCAGCATATCTCTCATCACAGCATTCGTTTCCGGCTTCCATACTTTAACCGGCTGCTCGTGCCACTCGTATAATACATTTCCATCTTTATCTTTTACAGAGGTTATCAGTCTAGGTTTCACGTACGTTCCGTTATTGGCGAATGCTGTATAAGCACTAGTAAGCTCAAGTGGTGAAAAGCCTTTTGAAAAACCACCAAGTGCTGAAGCAAGCTGATGGTCCTTCTGTTCAACTGCAGAAAACTGAAACGGCTTCAGGTATGAGAAAGCTCTTTCCACGCCTGTTTTCTTGACCGCCCGAACAGCTGCAGTATTGATGGAGCTAGCCATTGCTTTTTTTAAAGTGACTGTACCATACGTTGCGCCTCCATAGTTGCTGGGACAATAGTTTCCTTCACAAATTCGGGTTGCAGATATCATTGAATTCGGTCCAAGACCAAATACATCAATGTATGGGGCATATGCGAGAAGAGGTTTAATGGATGAACCAGGCTGTCTTTTTGCGTGGTAAGCCCGGTTAAATTCTTCAATTCCCACATTTTTTCCGCCGACCATCGCGACAATCTTTTTCGAAACATGATCAACTACAACGACTGAACCTTCAATTTCCTTATATGAAAGTCTTTTTTGAACAGCCTTCAACGCTTCTTCTTGCAGCTTTGAATCCAATGAAGATTCGATCACCGCACCGCTTATTAACAAATCATCCCGCTTTTTCGTTAACTGATCTTCACTCAACCCTTTATTTTCAGGAGCAGATAGGATTAATTCCAGAAGTTCATCTTTTACATAGCCGACGATCTCTGGGAAGGGTATGTCGTTCTTTGCAACATGCAAGTTAATCGGTTGTTTAATAGCAGCATCAAACTTGGATTGATCAATATAGCCCTCTTCTTTCATCTTGAGGAGAATCCATTCCTGCCTTTGTTTAGCGTTTGATAGATTTATTAAAGGATTATACATGGCAGGGTTATTTGGTATTGCAGCTAGGAGTGCAGTTTCACTCAAAGTAAGCTCTTTAGAAGGTCTACTAAAGTAATAGCGGCTTGCTTTTTCAATGCCATATATTCCGTTTTGAAAATAGATAGCATTGATGTATAGCTCCAAAATTTGTTCTTTAGAAAGCTGCTGTTCGATTCGATAAGAGATCAAAAGCTCTTTCAATTTCCGGTCATACGTGCGTTCGTGATTAAGAAAAAGGTTACGGGCCAGCTGCTGGGTGATCGTACTGCCGCCTTGCTCGATTCCGCCTTCTGAAGAGTTTGTTACAAATGCTCTTGCGATCGCTTTCCCGTCGATGCCATGATGCTCTAAGAAATTTTGATCTTCAGTCGCGATGAACGCCTGCCGGATGAGAATCGGGATGTTCTCATATGTAAGATGAATACGGCTTTCATCGCCTTTAAACTCATAAAGAAGTCCGCCGTTTTTATCCAAAAGGCGGCTGTTCTGTTCTAAAGAGATGCTTTTTGCATTAGCGAGTGTTCCTACTGCTGTTTGAAAAGGAATATAATTTTCATATTCATTCCGCAACCCCGTAAATGAGAGGAACACCACACTTAATAATATAAATACCGCAAAGATACCCAGCTTGGGATTCATGACTGTTTCTCCGTTCAATACAAATGATAAACATATTTTACCATGAAACGGTTTATACGAATTATCACTTTTTGAAATAAAAATCACTATTCAAACAGAATGATTACGGACATCCTCGCATAGAGTAGATTAACACTTGATGGAGCCAATACAATCAAGGAGGTACTCATGGATATTTTATCAAGAATCCAATTGCATCGAGAAGAAGAACAGCGTCTAGCCTGGGAAGGTACCTTCGCTGAATACCTTGATATTTTACGTGATCGGCCATTTGTAGCCCAGTCCGCGCATTCAAGAGTATACAACATGATAAAAGATGCTGGAATTTCAGAAAAAAATGGTCAAAAGGTGTATCATTTTTTCAGCGATCAGATCTTTGGATTAGAAGAATCAATCGAAAGACTTGTTGAAGAGTATTTTCACCCTGCCGCTAAACGCCTTGATGTCCGTAAACGTATATTGCTATTAATGGGTCCTGTATCGGGTGGTAAATCCACTCTTGTAACAATGTTAAAAAGAGGTTTGGAACAGTACACGAAAACACCAGAAGGCGCCGTTTATGCGATTAAAGGCTGTCCGATGCACGAAGATCCGCTGCATTTGATCCCGCAGCATCTTAGAAAAGAGTTTTATGATGAGTATGGTATTCGTGTCGAAGGAAGCTTATCTCCGTTAAATACAATGAGGCTTGAACACGAGTATGACAACAGAATTGAAGATGTGATGGTCGAAAGGATCTTCTTCTCAGAAGACAAACGTACTGGTATCGGAACGTTCAGTCCATCTGATCCAAAATCACAGGACATTGCCGATTTAACGGGAAGTATCGACTTCTCAACGATCGCGGAATACGGATCAGAATCAGATCCTCGAGCCTATCGTTTTGATGGAGAACTGAACAAAGCGAACAGAGGAATGATGGAGTTCCAGGAGATGCTGAAATGTGATGAAAAGTTCTTATGGCATCTGCTTTCACTTACACAAGAAGGCAACTTTAAAGCGGGCAGATTCGCTTTGATCTCTGCCGATGAATTAATCGTCGCTCACACGAACGAATCTGAGTACCGTTCTTTCATTTCGAATAAAAAGAACGAAGCACTGCATTCAAGGATTATTGTTATGGGTGTGCCTTATAATCTGAAAGTATCACAGGAAGAGAAGATTTATGCAAAGATGATCAGTGAGAGTGATATGTCTCATGTTCACATTGCTCCTCATGCACTGAGGGTAGCGGCTACTTTCTCCGTACTGACACGATTGAAAGATTCAAAGAAACAGGGTATGGACCTTCTTAAAAAGATGAGACTGTATGACGGTGAAATTGTAGAAGGCTTCAATCATGTTGATCTCGAAGAACTGAAGAAAGAGTTCTCTGATGAAGGAATGTCAGGTATCGATCCGCGTTATGTAATCAACCGAATTTCATCTGCCATTATACGTAAAGAAACGCCTTCCATCAATGCTTTAGATGTATTACGGTCACTAAAAGATGGTCTCGATCACCATGCTTCCATCTCTAAGGAAGATAAAGAAAGGTTTATCAACTTTATCTCTGCTGCCCGTAAAGAGTACGATGACATTGCGAAAAAAGAAGTTCAAAAAGCATTCGTGTATTCGTATGAAGAATCAGCTAAAACACTTATGGATAACTATTTGGATAATGTAGAGGCATATTGCAACAAGAATAAACTTCGCGATCCGCTCACTGGAGAAGAGATGAGCCCGGATGAAAAGCTGATGAGGTCTATCGAAGAGCAGATTGGGATCTCTGAAAACGCGAAAAAAGCATTCCGTGAAGAAATACTTATCCGTATCTCTGCATATGCAAGAAAAGGGAAGAAGTTTGATTACAATTCACATGAACGTTTAAGAGAAGCGATCCAAAAGAAACTTTTTGCAGATCTGAAGGATGTTGTGAAGATTACAACTTCTTCAAAGACTCCTGACGAATCACAACTGAAAAAAATCAATGAAGTAATAGCTCGTCTTGTCGATGAGCATGGCTATAACACAACTAGTGCCAACGAACTATTGCGCTATGTTGGAAGCTTGCTGAATCGATAAAATGCAGAACACACCCTAAGACACTGATAAGGTCTTTCAGGGTGTGTTTTTTTACACTAAAATAGGGAAAACTAAAGAAATTCTGATGAATTAATATACATTCATTTTTACTTTAAAAATATTGACCTTGTAATTGCTAACTTAAAAATGGTAAATTGATACTAATAAGCTAACTAAAGGAAGTGAGCTGTATGAGCTCGGCTCGAAAAGAAAGAAATGGACTGCTGGATTGGATTAAAGCGATTGGAATTGCACTCATTCTTGCTATTATTATAAAAAAGTTTTTGATTGAGCAGTATGTTGTATACGGTGAATCGATGATGCCTACCATTCAGAATGGCAATCGTCTTATCGTTAATAAAATCGGCTATGAGATCGGAAGCCCTGAACGATTTGATCTTATCGTGTTTAAAGCTAATCCGAAAGAAGATTATATTAAACGGGTAATAGGATTGCCAGGTGACCATATCGCATACAAAGATGACAAACTTTATATTAACAATAAGCCGGTAGAGGAACCTTATCTAAAAGAATTTAAAAGATTTGCAGGCAACCGTACACTGACTGGGAATTTTACTCTTGAAGAAATCACAGGACATGATACAGTTCCTAAAGGAAAGATCTTTGTTCTTGGTGATAACAGGCTGCATAGCATCGACAGCCGCCATATAGGCTTCGTAGAAATGAATGATATTGTTGGAGAAGCCAATATTCGTTATTGGCCAGTTGATGAACTAAGAGTTTTTAACGGTTTTAAAAAGGAATAAATGGGGAAAATTTCATTAAGAGGTGAATCCCTATGACAAAATCAAATAAAGAAGAACCTAAAAGAAAAAACAGTTCTATGGCATCAAATTATGAAGAAATGAAAGAACACGGAAAAGTAATGGAACATGTTTCTACAAATGAAGAAGTACGTAAAAGCGGCAAGACACCTGACCCTAAACAGCACGAAAAAAAGGAATATAAGAAATAATGTGCAAGCTCTCTTTTCGATTTTGGAAAAGAGGGCTTTTTTTATCGCGAAAGTTTAGCAATTCTAGTGAGTACTTGCATAAGATAGAGTAACCAACCCTTTTTTCTAATAAAAGCGGATTAAAAGGAAACACGATATGCCCCGGGTTGATCAAGAAAAGCAGCATTGACTCTTGCTGCTCTGGAGGGGAAAACGATGAGCGAACAGGATAAGAACAATTTTGTTGTGTCCCAGGAAAATTGGTCCCTCCACCGAAAAGGATATCAAGATCATCAAAGGCATATGGAAAAAGTGCAGGAAGCCATTAAAAACAACTTGCCGGATTTGATAAGCGAAGAAAATATCATTTTATCCAACGGACGTGATGTGATCAAGATTCCGATCCGTTCAATGGATGAATACAAAATCCGATACAACTACGACAAAAACAAGCACGTAGGCCAAGGTGACGGAGATAGCCAGGTGGGGGACGTAGTAGCCAGAGATGGACGTGCCGGACAAAACGGCGCAGGAAAAGGAAAAGGTCCAGCGGGTGATAAGCCAGGAATGGATTATGCAGAAGCAGAAGTTTCCATACTGGAACTTGAAGAAATGCTGTTTAAAGAGCTGGAACTGCCAAACCTTAAGCAAAAAGAGCAAGACCAGATCGTTTTAGAAAAAATTGAGTTTAATGATGTACGCAAAAAAGGCTTAATGGGTAACGTTGATAAAAAAAGAACGATACTGACCGCATTCAAACGAAATGCACTGATTGGAAAACCAAGTGTAGCCCCTATTCATAATGATGATTTGCGTTTTAAAACCTGGAACGAAGTGATAAAACCAGAATCGAAGGCTGTTGTTCTAGCGATGATGGATACATCCGGGTCTATGGGAATATGGGAAAAGTACATGGCGAGGAGTTTCTTTTTCTGGATGACGCGGTTTTTACGGTCTAAATATGAAAAAGTAGAAATCGAATTTATTGCACACCATACAGAAGCAAAAGTAGTTTCTGAAGAAGACTTTTTTAACAAAGGGGAAAGCGGCGGGACGATCTGTTCATCAGCTTACCGAAAAGCGCTGGAACTCATTGAGACGAAATACTCGTCTAACCGTTTTAATATCTACCCGTTTCATTTTTCCGATGGTGACAATCTGACAAGTGACAATGCGAGATGTGTCAAGCTCGTACAGCAGATCATGGAACACTCAAATATGTTTGGATATGGAGAAGTGAATGCTTATAACCGTCACTCCACATTAATGAGTGTATATAAAAATATGGATAATCCTAAATTCAGCCATTATATTTTAAAAGAAAAAGCAGATGTTTACCACGCTATGAAGAGCTTCTTCAAAAAAAGTGAGATCACCACATAATTTAGCCACCCGCCATCCATGTATTGGATAGCGGGTTTTGTTGTTGAAACAAGCGTAATTACATATAACTAAGGATAAGATTTTGTGAACGATTTTTTTGATTCCCTTTCTTGACTCTTCTCTAAAAGATTGTTTTTTTAAATATTATTTATATCTTCATCGACAAGTTGACTGTAGTGCAAGGTGCGTGCCTACCACATGAGAAGCTTCTCGCAAGGCATGCGACGAGGAAACTCACATCGGAAGCATTTACTAGTAGACGAAGGAGCAAGAATACTTACCTGAAGCGGGACAGGTGAGACCCCGCAGGCTTAAATAGCCGAGGAGGCTCACCGCCCGCCCCGCGGAAAGCGAGCATCCTGGAACGGAAGTCAACCGGTTCAAAGAGCAACAAAGTTTGTGAAAACAGCGTAACCAAATAATAAAGGGGTGTGAAGTTTGATCAAATATAACAAATCAACGGCATCCGTCATTTGCTTCTTACTTGTATTGATACTTATACCAGGAAAGACTGCACATGCCGACTGGTTTGATCCATTAAAAATCCACTTTTTAGATGTCGGACAAGCCGACTGTATACTTGTAGAAGCACCGAACGGACAAACGATGCTGATCGACGGGGGCGATGAGCATGATGCAGAAGAAATTATCACCTACCTGAAACGAGAAGGCATCACCCATTTAGATATTGTAGTAGCCAGTCACCCGCATCATGATCATATCGGTTCATTAGATGATGTAATTCGAGCATTTCCAGTCAGTGTTCTTTATATGCCTAACCTGCCATATGATACGAAGTACTACCATGACCTTTTCCGTGTGATCAATGAAAAACAAATTCCAGTAGACCGTGCAAAAGCAGGCGTCCATTTTAAAATGGGGTTTTCAGTAAAGGTTGAAATGCTTGCACCAAAAGGATCGTATTACAAACACATAAATGATTATTCAGCCGTTATAAAGATCCAGCACGGAAAGAAGAACTTCTTGTTGATGGCAGATGCGGGTGCAGAGGAAGAAAAAGAAATTATGAGCCGCGGTGGCGTAAAGGCGGACGTAATAAAGATTGGTCACCATGGTGCAAACACCGGATCATCAATGGAGTTCTTAAAAAAGGTAAAAGCTAAAACAGCTGTAATCTCTGTAGGGAAGAACAACCCCTATCAGTTTCCATCCAAAGAAGTTTTATATAGGCTGAACAACAGAAAGATGACTGTCTACAGAACAGATCAGCTAGGGGCTATCATCGCAACAAGCAACGGGAAGAAAATCATGTTCAGAACCAATGCGCTGCATTAACTGTCAAAACAAAATCTGTTTTCTTGCGTCTTTATTAAAAGTTTAAGAAAATAAATAAAAACGCGGTTAGGATGATTAGTAATGATTAAAGCGCTAGTCTTTGATTTTGATGGTACGATTTTGGATACTGAAACTCAGCATTACCACGCATTTCAAGAGATGTATAAAGAACATGGAAGTGAGCTGCCTTTAGAAGTGTGGGGAGAATGTATAGGAACTCATTCTGGCTTCAACCCTTACGAATACTTAGAAAAGCAAATCAATAAAAAGCTGAATCATGATGAGTTAAGGACTAAGAAAACCGAACGTGCATTAGCCTTGATTAAAGAACAAAAACCGCTTCCTGGAATAGAGAACTATCTAAGAGCAGCAAAAGAGTTAGGTTTAAAGATAGGGCTGGCATCCAGCTCCTCTCGAGAATGGGTATCAGAGCATCTAGAAAGAATCGGTCTTGATCATTATTTTGAGGTGATCAAGACAGCTGATGATGTAGAAAAGGTCAAACCTGATCCAAGTTTATATATAAAAGCCGTTGAAGAACTAGGTGTTAAACCTGAGGAAGCAATTGCTTTTGAAGATTCAGTTAACGGTTCTACAGCTGCAAAAAAAGCAGGTCTTTATTGTGTTGCGATTCCAAACCCGGTAACGAGGCATATGCAATTTGACGAAGTCGATCATCAGATGGAGTCGATAGCAGAACTTGAACTGGCTGCACTCATTAAGCTTGCTGAACAACGAACGATATGATCAAAGTTCAGGGGATCAATCATATTACGATAAAAGTTTCGGAATTAGCGAGAGCGGCGCATTTTTATCAAGAAATTTTAGGTGCAAAAATCGTGCATAAAGGGAATACAGATGTATACTTAGACATTGGCGGGGTCTGGATCTGTTTAATTGAAATCAAAAAAGCAAAACCTAAACAAAGAGATCAAATCGGTGTAGATCATTTTGCTTTTTCTGTTTCTAAAGCTGATTTTATTGAAGTCTCGGAATACCTCAAAGAAAAACAAGTGATTCTATCCAGGGGGCCGATTGAACGAGGCGGAGGCTGGACCATCAGCTTTCTTGATCCTGACGGCAATGAACTGGAATTGTATACAGGTTCTCTTTATGAGCGTATGAAAAATTGGAACTAAAGTGAAAGAGTAAAGCAGGTTAGAGGAGTGGAATAGATGAGCGAGATCGATGTTTCAAAATTTGAGAAAAAGATAGAACTACGAAATATACAATTTGAGGATATTGATGAAATTTTAAAACTGCAAAAGGTATGCTTTCCAGGAAACATGGAACCTTGGGAGCGCGATCAGCTGGAGAGCCACCTCCGGATATTCCCAGAGGGTCAATTTTGTGTAACGTATGAAGGCAAAATCGTTGGAAGCTGTTCGAGTCTGATGGTGAATTTCGATGAATATGATGATAAGCATACATGGGATGAGATCACAGACAAAGGCTATATTACAAATCATGACCCCGAAGGTTTTAATTTGTACGGGATTGAAGTAATGGTTCATCCAGAATACCGTCGTATGAAAATTGGAGCTAGGCTTTATGAAGCACGCAAAGAGCTGGCTGAACAAAAAAACTTGAAAAGTATTATCCTTGGCGGCAGAATTCCAAACTATCATAAGTATTCAAAAGAAATGACACCAAGAGAATATGTTCGTGAAGTGATACAGCATAATATTTATGACCCTGTATTAACATTCCAACTGATGAATGGTTTCACGATCATGCGTTTAAATAAAAGCTATTTGCCGGATGATAAGCAGTCTAAAGCATATGCCACATTAATGGAATGGAACAATGTTGATTACATTCCGAATAAAACGAAGAAATATTTTAAAACAAGTGAACCAGTAAGGATTACCACTATCCAATACATGATGAAATCAATCGATTCCTTTGAAGATTTTGCAACGCAAGTAGAGTATTATACGGATGTTGCTTCAGATCAAGGTTCAGATTTTGCTGTTTTTCCTGAATTGCTTACAACACAGCTCTTATCTTTCTGTGAAGAAAAGAGCCCAAGTTTGGCGATTCGTAAATTAACAGAATTCACGGAGCAGTATATCGAATTGTTCACGAACCTTGCTGTTAGATACAATGTGAACATCATCGGGGGATCGCATTTTGTTGAAGAAGATGGCGACATATACAATGTAGCGTATTTGTTTAGAAGAGACGGTACCATCGATAAGCAATATAAACTTCATATCACACCAAATGAACGAAAATGGTGGGGAATCTCTGCTGGGGATAAAGTACAAGTATTTGATACGGATTGCGGTAAAGTTGCTATCCTTATCTGTTACGATATCGAGTTTCCTGAATTATCCCGTATTGTTACAGATCAGGGTGCTAAGATTATCTTTACACCGTTCTGTACAGAAGACCGTCAAGGATACCTGCGTGTGCGATATTGTTCCCAAGCTCGTGCCATTGAAAACGAAATCTATACAGCGATTGCTGGTACAGTAGGAAACCTGTCACAGGTAGAAAACATGGACATCCAATATGCCCAGTCAGGTATCTTCACACCTTCCGATTTCTCGTTCCCAAGAGACGGTATTGTCGGAGAATGTCATCCGAATATCGAAACGGTAGTAGTAGGTGATGTGGACCTTGAAATTCTGAGAAGACAGCGTAAAACAGGCAGTGTTACCCTGCTTAGAGACAGACGACTTGATTTATATAGTGTGATCCAAAAAGATAAAAGTAAATAAACCGTTTTCGTAATTTTTGTGGCGATTGGAAGATGTTGATTTCCGCTCCAGGACCGCGGGGCGTGCGGTGAGCACGCAGGACAAGGAAGGCTTCGGCAGCGTTACATCGCACGAAGAAAATGTGATTTTCATTTTCGAGGAGGCTCGCACCTTTCGCTCCTATCAACTTTCGATGAAGAGAATAACAAATGAGCGAAATGATCAATCCTATAGAAAACATCCATTAGAAAAAATCAATTAAGTAAATGCGGCAAGCTTTAAAAGCTTGCCGCATTATTTCTATTTCTCGGGAAATAGTACGAATCGTGTCGGGACTAAGAGCATTTTAAGAAGAGATTTTATTTTTTATGATGAAAACGGTATAATAAAGGCCGTATTTAATAGATAGAGCAGGAAATAATCGATTAAAATCGAAACTAAAGAGAACAAATATTTAATCAGCTTCAAAAGAAAAAGGAGGCAGTATAATGTCCTGGGAGAAAACATATGAAAGATGGATACAGCACGAAGCACTTGAGCAATCTTTAAAAACTGCATTAGAAGGAATTAAAGATGACAGGACAGCACTAGAAGACTGTTTCTATAAGAACCTAGAGTTTGGCACAGGAGGAATGCGCGGGGAAATTGGTCCTGGTACAAACCGGATGAACACATATACAGTTCGTAAAGCATCTCTTGGATTAGCTCATTTTATTATGGAGCAAGGTGAAAAGGCACAAAAACGTGGCGTAGTGATCGCTTATGATTCAAGACACCAATCACCTGAATTTGCGATGGAAGCAGCAAAGACTTTAGCCTCAAATGGTGTACAGGCATATGTTTTTGAAAGTTTAAGACCTACACCTGAGCTTTCTTTTGCCGTTAGATACTTAAAAGCGTATAGCGGGATTGTAATTACTGCGAGTCACAACCCACCAGAATATAACGGTTATAAAGTATACGGACCTGATGGCGGACAACTGCCGCCTAAAGAAGCAGATGAAGTAATCCAAAAAGTGAATGCAGTAGAAGATGAGCTTTTAATAGATGTAAAAAATGAAGATGAATTAAAAAGTTCAGGTCTAATCGAAGTGATCGGTGATGAGATTGATCAAGCCTATATGAAGCAGCTGACTAAAATAAGCTTGAACCGTGATGTTATTAAAGAAATGCATGATTTAAGCATTGTTTTTACTCCGCTTCATGGAACAGCAAATATTCCAGTAAGAAAAGGACTCGAGCAGCTTGGGTTTACGAATGTGACAGTTGTCAAAGAGCAAGAGCAGCCTGATCCAAATTTTTCTACAGTAAAATCTCCTAATCCTGAGGAACATGCTGCATTTGAACTCGCTATTCAGTATGGAAAAGAAAATGATGCAGAAATCCTTATGGCGACTGATCCAGATGCAGACAGAGTTGGGATTGCAGTGAAAAATAACCAAGGTGAATATGAGATCTTAACAGGAAATCAAACGGGAGCCCTCATGCTGGAATACATCCTTTCTCAGCGTGAAGAAAAAGGCAGCCTCTGCCCTAAAGGTATCGTATTTAAAACCATTGTAACCTCAGAATTAGGCCGTGTTATTGCTGAATCTTATAGTATAACATGTGAAGATACATTAACAGGATTTAAATTTATCGGTGAAAAAATTAAAGAATACGAAAAGAGCGGAAAACATTCTTTTATTTTCGGGTACGAAGAAAGCTATGGTTCATTGATTGGCGACTTTGTGCGAGATAAAGATGCTGTACAAGCATGTTTAATGGGTGCAGAAATGGCTGCATATTATAAGAAACAAGGCAAAACGCTTTATGATGCCTTAACAGATGTTTATGAAAAGTACGGTTATTATAAGGAAGGACTTGAATCACTGACGTTAAAAGGCAAATCTGGCGCTGAGCAGATCGTAAACCTGCTTGCTGGATTCAGAGCTGATATGCCGGTTGAAATAAACGGCCAAAAGCTAGCTGTTACGGAAGATTATCATGCAAGTATCCGTTATACTATAGATAGAGATACGAATGATGATATAGTTCTTCCGAAATCAAATGTACTTAAATATACGTTAGCTGACGGATCGTGGTTCTGTGTAAGACCTTCAGGTACTGAGCCGAAAATTAAGTTTTATTTCGGAGTACAGGCTGAATCAAACGAGAAAGCCAACCAAGCTTTAGCTTCATTAAAACAGGCAGTCATGGATTTGGTTCATAAAAGAATGCAAAAGGTGGCACAATAATAAAAATGAATGGCTGTAGGCGATACCTGCAGCCGATTTCATTCTTTTCAACACAACGTTTGACATTAAAATTAGTTTGATGTAATATACCCCTATAGGTATTTTATGAAGAGGAGGTGCTGATTTGGAATACACACAAGAAATGAAAAATCGTCTAAGAAGAATTGAGGGGCAAATTCGTGGTGTCTTGCGTATGTTAGAAGAAGAGCAAGATTGTAAAGCCGTTATCACACAGCTTTCTGCTTCACGAACTGCTATTGATCGTACGATTGGATTAATTGTCGGCACGAACCTTGAACAATGCTTGCGTGATCAAATGGAGAATGGAGAAGAAATGAACTCCGATCTTGTAAAAGAAGCTGTGCAGCTTCTTGTGAAAAGCCGCTAATATCTGTCATAAGCATCGTCTGTTGACAGATTCTCTTTTATCATTTAATATACCCCTATGGGTATTTAAAAGAAGAGGTGACAGTTCTGGATATTACAGAAAAAGCAATCGCGTTCATTCAAAAAAAATCTGTTGCTCCATATAAAGTGAGAATTTTCATGGCTGGTTTTGGCTGAGGAGGACCTCGAGTGGGTGTTGCCCTGGATGGGTCACATAAGCAAGATATTGTCATCAAGATCAAAGATATTGAAGTCGCAATTGATCCAGTCATAGAACCTTTTATGAAAGATGCCATTATAGATCTAAATGAAATATTTTTCATGAAACAACTGAGTGTAAGAAGTAAAATTGGAACATGTTAAATTTTTTTGGTTTTTAATATACCTATACGGGTATAAGTATTACGAATCATACATTATATAAGAGAGGGGATAATAACCTGTGTCTTTTAAAACTATTGAACCACAAGAAGTTAGTCGTTTAATAAAAGACGAAAATCAGTTAAACATCATTGATGTTCGTGAAAACGATGAAGTCGTACAAGGAATGATACCTGGCGCTAAACATATCCCGCTCGGTGAAGTTCCTTACCGATTGAATGAATTCGATCCAGCGAAAGAATACATCATGGTTTGCCGGTCTGGTAAACGAAGTGAAAAAGCATGCGGCGTTTTAGCTGCTAACAACATCAAGGTTATTAACATGACTGGCGGCATGCTGAACTGGAATGGCGAAGTTAAATAAAGAAAATATGGAGGTTTTGCACAAATGAGTATTAAAGTAGATCAAGTTTTAGACTGTAAAGGACTTTCTTGTCCTATGCCGATTGTACGTACGAAAAAAGCGATGGATCAGCTTGAAGCTGGTCAGGTCATTGAAGTTCAGGCAACGGATAAAGGTTCATTGGCTGATATTCAAGGATGGGCTAGAAACACAGGAAACCAATATCTAGGTACAAAAGAAGAGGGAGATGTTCTTAAGCACTATTTAAGAAAATCAAACCCTGGTGAAGTAAAAGAAGCAGCTAAGTTTGAGCATACGATTCAAAATGATGAATTAGAAAAAGCTTTGGCTGGTAATAAAGAAGATATGATTCTGCTAGATGTAAGAGAACCAGCAGAATATGAGTTCAAACGTATACCTGGGGCAGTATCTATTCCTTTAGGCGAACTTGAAGACAAGTTAGACACACTTGATAAAAACAAAGAAATCCATGTGATTTGCCGTACCGGCTCAAGAAGTGATATGGCTGCACAAATTTTATCTGAACAAGGTTTTGAGCGTGTGAAAAATGTATTGCCGGGAATGTCAGAATGGACTGGAACAACTGAAGGAGGAAATCAATAATGGCTAATAAAACTGCAATTATCGCAAGTAACGGAAGTGCTTTTGACGCGTACAAGGTATTTAACATCGCAACAGCTGCAGCATCTGCAGATTACGAAGTTACGATCTTCTTCACATTTGAGGGTCTGAACTTAATTCATAAAGAAGGCTTTAAGAACTTACCACTTCCAGCTGGAAAAGAAAATCTTGCTGAAGGATTTAAAGCAGCAAATGTTCCTTCTATTCCGGAACTGGTCGAAATGGCTGTAGAAATGGGCGTTAAGATCATCGCATGTCAAATGACGATGGATGTTATGAACCTGAAAAAAGAAGACTTTATTGACGGAATTGATGTTGGCGGAGCAATGATGTTCTTAGATTTCGCGAAAGATGCAAACATGACATTAACATTCTAAATTAAAAATTTTTAAAACAAATTATACCTGGGGAGGTATTTAATAAAATGGTTAAAGCATTAAAAGCTAAAGAAGTAGCAAAACGTGTTGTTGAAGGCAAAATGTTTATTCTTGATGTTCGTAATGAAAGTGATTTTAAAGACTGGAAAATCGAAGGTAAAGGCATTGAGTCGATCAACCGTCCGTATTTCGACTTGATTGATGGTGTTGAGGATGTATTGGAACACCTTCCAAAAGAAGAGGTATTGGTTGTTTGTGCGAAAGAAGGATCTTCTGTAATGGTAGCGGAGATGCTTGATGAAGCAGGAATTAAAGATGTTTACTACCTTGAAGGCGGTATGAAAGCTTGGAGCGAATACTTGATGCCAGTTAAGATTGGTGACTTGAAGGATGGCGGCTCTATCTACCAGTTCAATCGTATCGGTAAAGGGTGCCTTTCTTACCTTGTAGAATCAAACGGCGAAGCAGCAATCATCGATTCGGCGCGTACAGTTGAAGCTTACGAAGATTTTGCTAAACAAAACAATCTCGAAATTAAGCATATGATCGATACGCATCTTCATGCTGACCACATTTCTGGCGGACGCCGTCTTGCGGAAAAAACGAACGCAACATACTGGCTGCCTCCGAAAGATGCTGAAGAAGTAACGTTCTCATATGAAGCGTTACAAGAAGGCAAAGACATTACGATCGGTAATACAAAGATTGAAATTCAGCCGCTTTATACGCCAGGTCATACGATCGGGAGTACTTCTATGATCGTTGACGGACAATACTTGCTCTCTGGTGATATTCTGTTTGTTGATTCAATCGGACGTCCAGACCTTGCTGGTAAAGCTGAGGACTGGGTAAGCGATCTGCGTGATTCTTTATACAACAAATACAACAGTCTTTCAAAAGATCTAGTTGTATTGCCAGCACACTTTGGTAAAATCAGCGAACTTGATGAAAAAGGTGCTGTTCAAGCTCCTCTAGGCGAGTTGTTTGAAAAGAACGAAGGACTGAATATTAAGAGTGAAGATGAATTCCGTAAGGCTGTAACAGAAAACTTACCGCCTCAGCCAAACGCATACCAAGAAATTCGTGAAACGAACATGGGTAAAATTGACCCTTCAACTGATGAACAGCGTGATATGGAAATTGGTCCAAACCGCTGTGCAATCACTGAGTAAATAAAACAAAAAACAAACTGAAAACTACTAGGAGGTTCTTGAAATGAACGTAAAACAAACTTTAGACACAAAAGGGTTATCTTGCCCAATGCCAATTGTTAAAACAAAAAAAGCTATGGATGGTCTTGCTAGCGGAGACATCTTAGAAGTGCTAGCAACTGATAAAGGTGCAGTAAACGACTTATCCGCTTGGTCAAAATCATCTGGTCATGAATTATTAGACCATAAAGAAGAAGACGGCGTATTCAAGTTCTGGATTCAAAAAGGTTAATAAAACATGAGGGGGTATGTTCACATGCCTCCTTATGACTTGTATATCTAGGGGTTAATTATGAGGAGGAGATTTGATAATGGAACAACAAACACAAGATAAATCAACTATGGTCGTATTCAGTGGTGACCTTGATAAAGCGATGGCAAGTTTTATTATCGCTACAGGTGCAGCTGCTATGGGGAAACAAGTAACGATGTTCTTTACTTTCTGGGGATTAAACATCTTAAGAAAAGAAGAGTATGTAAATGTGAAGAAAACATTCATGGATAAAATGTTTGCAAAAATGATGCCAAGAGGACCAGAGAAACTTGGTATTTCTAAAATGAACTATGGCGGTCTAGGCGGAAAGATGATGAAGTATACGATGAAAAAGAAAAACATCGTAACACTAAAAGAATTAATCGAAATGGCTCAAGATCTAGATGTTAAGATGGTTGCTTGTACAATGTCAATGGATGTTATGGGTATTACGCAAGACGAACTTATTGATGGGTTAGATTATGCAGGTGTAGCTTCATATCTTGCTGATGCAGATGAATCTAAGATCAACTTATTTATCTAAATAAAAACAGTCATCGGGAGGTGAAGTCATGGAATTAGGATTCATTATAACGATTTTTCTTATTGGCTTTATAGGTTCTTTTATATCCGGAATGGTAGGGATCGGCGGATCGATCATCAAGTATCCGATGCTTCTATATATTCCAGCAATGCTAGGCTTCACAGCATACACTGCCCATGAAGTTTCAGGTATAAGTGCTGTTCAAGTATTCTTTGCTACCATAGGTGGAGTTTGGGCTTATCGTAAAGGCGGTTATTTGAATAAAACCCTCATCATTTATATGGGTGGTGCCATTCTGATAGGAAGTTTTATCGGCGGCTATGGATCACAGGGAATGTCAGAGGCTCAAATCAATATTGTATACGCCATATTGGCTACAATTGCAGCAGTTATGATGTTTATTCCTAAAAAGGGCATCGATGACATTCCGTTAGATCAAGTGAAGTTTAATAAATGGATTGCAGCGGTATTGGCATTTATCGTCGGTATAGCAGCAGGTATCGTTGGTGCAGCAGGAGCCTTTATCCTTGTGCCGATCATGCTGGTTGTTCTTAAGATACCAACACGAATGACGATCGCAACATCACTTGCCATTACCTTTATTTCTTCAATCGGTGCGACGATTGGTAAGATTACGACTGGGCAAGTATTATTATGGCCAGCTGTAATCATGGTAGTTGCGAGTCTGATCGCATCTCCGCTAGGGGCTCAATTTGGTAAAAAAGTAAATACAAAAATCCTTCAATTCATTTTAGCAGCTCTTATTGTTGCAACATCCATTAAGATCTGGATAGATATTTTAGGATAAATAAAAAATAGAAAATCCGTCTTGTTTTGGCGGATTTTTTTCTTTATCTTTATTAATTCTTAATGTTTGCAGTGTGTAATGGACACAGAGGTGAGAAAGTATGGAGATTATTCAAATTGGAAGTATGCCTGTTTCTATACAGACGCTGTCCATCTTTTTAAGTTTGGGAACTGCGTTCATAGGTTTGTTGCTGATCTGCCACTATTTGATTGACGGAAATTACAAACCAGCATATGAATGGTTATTTTCAGGTGTTTTTAATTCAATATGGGTTTGGAAGTTCAGTCCTATTATTTTTCAGCCGATAGAGTCATTTAAACATCCGTTAACACTTTTGTATTTTACAGGTGGAACTAAAGGTATAGTGTTGGCTTGTGTGTTTTTTATCGGGTATAGCATATGGAAAATATATAAACAGCCGCAGTTTATTCATTCTTTTTTATTACAAACCGTATTGTTATGGATGATCGGAAGCGGTGTTTTTTTAGTTTGGAAAAATACATTTGGATCAGCTAATGATGGTGCAGAAGTGTTTCTGCTTCTGATGCTTGTTACGGTCAGCTGGTACTTGTTAACAGGCAAGAATATCTTGTTGATTGGAACGTTTTATGCACTCACGAGTGGGGTTTTTGCATTTTTTTATGACTATAATGCCGCTTTTTATTTCCTTTCTGGCAGCTTCATTTTTGTTCTATATCTTTTACCTTTATCAAATCTTAACAAAAGGGGAGCACAATATAGTCAGGAGGTGATGAAATGGAGAATGTAACCGTAATTTTTGCTTTAACAGCAGGCGTACTTTCCTTTTTTTCTCCATGCATTTTTCCTTTGATTCCTGCTTATACAGCTCATTTAACTGGCGGGACAATCAATGGAGGCAAAGTATTAGTTGATAAACAGACTGTGATGATTCGTTCGCTTTTTTTTATTCTAGGTTTTAGTGTGATCTTTGTACTTATGGGGGCCTCTGCAAGCTGGATTGGACAGTTGTTTGCTTCTTACCGTGAAACGGTTGAGAGAGTAAGCGGATTATTAATCATAGTTTTCGGTCTTCAAATGCTAGGCTGGCTGCAATTGAATTTTTTAATGAAGACGAAAAGCTTCAACTCTACTTCAAAGCCAAGTGCAAATCCGTTTAGTTCATTCTTGATCGGATTAGCCTTTGGTTCTGGATGGACGCCTTGTGTTGGATTGGCCTTATCATCCATTTTATTAATGGCAGGTTCTACAGAGACCGTATATTCGGGGATGTTTATGCTCTGGATCTATTCATTAGGCTTAGGAATACCTTTTTTAATTATTTCGTTTACACTTACTTATTCTTTTAAAACAGTAAAATCAATCAGCAAAATTTTACCGAAGCTTTCAAAAATTAATGGAGTCATTTTATTAGGAATGGGACTGCTTTTGTTCACAGGGCAGATGCAAATAATCAGTTCATGGCTTTCAAGCTGGTCATGGGCACCGTAAGAGGGGAGTTCTTCCATGTTTAAGAAAAATATTTTTGCCATAATCGTTATATTAGGTTTAGCGGGTTATACCTTTTATGATTTACAATTAAAAGAAGATAAAAAGAGTGCTGAAGGTGTAAAGACTTCACAGAAGCAGGAAGAATCATCAGAAACATCCACAGAAACAACAGGTGAATCTGAACAAGCAGCAGAACCTTCAGGGAAAACAGGTGTGAATGAAGGCGATATGGCTCCAGACTTTACGATGAATACGCTTGATGGAAAAGAGGTCAAGCTATCGGACTATAGAGGGAAGAAAGTTGTATTGAATCTATGGGCTAGCTGGTGCCCGCCATGTAAGGCGGAAATGCCTCACATGCAGAAGTATTACGAAAAGAATAAAGACAAAAAGAATGTTGAGATTTTGGCAGTTAATCTGACAACCATGGAAAAAGACCAGTCAAACATTCAAACTTTTGTCGATGACTATGGATTAACGTTTCCTATACCGCTTGATGAAACAGGAGATGTAGGTGTAACGTATCAAGCGTTTTCGATTCCGACAACGTATATGATTGATACAACTGGTGTTATTCAGAAGAAAATTGTCGGGCCGATGAATGAGGAATTCCTATCCGATATGGTAACACGCTTAAAATAAAGGATGTTTTGTGATGGAACTAAAGGGAAAGTCAATTATGATCGTAGAGGATGACCCAAATATTCGGAACCTGATAAAGATCTACCTTGAGAATTCAGGTTATGAAACATATGAAGCCAGCAATGGAAAAGAAGCAAAGGATACTTTCTTAAAGATCGATCCATGCTTTTTAGTCGTGGACCTTATGCTTCCTTCTGTTAGCGGTGAAGAGTTAACGGAATGGGTCAGGAAGGAACAAAAGAGTGAGATTCCTATTATCATGGTGACCGCCAAAACAGCTGAAAAGGATAGAATAAGCGGTCTTAAAGCAGGTGCCGATGATTACGTGATTAAGCCATTCAGTCCTGCAGAACTCGTAGCACGAGTCGAAGCTGTCTTGCGAAGAACAGCTCATAGATGCAACAAGATCTCTTATAATGGTCTAACACTTAAACCCTTTAAAGGAGAAGCAAGTTATTTAGGGAAACAGCTCTCCTTAACACCTCATGAGTTTCGTCTATTGTCCATGTTTATGCGTCATTCAAACCAAGTGCTTACGAGAGAGCAATTGTTGGACGAGCTTTATCCGCATCAGGAAAAAATTGTAGTTGACCGGACAATTGATGTTCATGTTGCTAACTTAAGAGAGAAGCTGCGCAAGGAATCAGGCAAAACCTTTATCACAACCGTACGTGGAATGGGGTACCAATTTGTCGCGCTTTAAAATGAGTAAAATGAGTTTGTTAGTTAAACTTGCAATAGTAAACGCACTTGCTCTCGGGATTGTTGTATTTTGGTCAGGATCAACAATAAAAGATTACGCTTGTTTATTAGTAAATGATTATGGAATTAACGGTCCTTTATTCAATAGTGAATTACACGTTTACTTTTTGCAGATCAGTATTATAGCTTTTTCCATTGTTTTTTTACTGCATTTCTTATTCCTAAAAAATTTAATCAAGCCATTAAACAAATTGACGCAATATGCTGCTTTTATCAAAACAGGAGTCTATCCTGAGCCTCTTTCTGTTTCTAGCAACGACGAGTTAGGAAAACTGTCGGACGCGTTCAACAACATGGCATTGACACTAAAGAAAAATGATGAAAAAAGAGATCAGATGCTCAAAGATATCTCTCATGAATTAAGAACACCGCTCACAAACTTAAACGGCTATTTAGAAGGACTCCAATCAGGCATTATAAAGCCAACTCCAGAATTATACGGAATATTGTTAGAAGAATCGAGACGATTAAGCCGCATGGCTGAACAGATCAATCAGTTAGAAGGATGGACGAATTTCCATCAGGAAGGCCGGATACTTCCCGTTCAAAAAGTCATTGAAGATGCTCTGGAAAGCTTTACTGTTGCCTTTGAAAAATCAGGAATATCCGTGAACTCCTCTATCCAGAACGGGACAGTATATGTAAGTGAAGATGCGTTAAAACAAGTATTGTCCATCATGTTAGAAAATGTATGTTTTTATGATGAAGGCGGTTGGGTAAAGATAATAGGGAAGATACGAGGGGATGTGTATCGTATTGAAGTGCATAATGATGGGCAATTCATTATTCCTGAGCACACGGGAAAAGTGTTCGAACGCTTCTATCGTGCTGATTCTTCGAGAACTGTAAGAACGGGAGGATCTGGTCTTGGCTTATCGATCGCTAAAGAAATCATAACCATGATGGACGGCAGGATAGGACTTGAAACAGACGGGAACGAACATCTTTTTTGGACAGAGTTCCCTATAACAAAAAAGGAGGAAATTTAATGTTTCATTACACAGTAGAGACAACAATGACTATGGAAGAAGCGGCTCAAAAATTAGAGGAACAACTAAAGGAAGAAAAGTTCGGTGTGCTTTGGCAGTTTAACGTAAAAGAAAAGCTGCAGGAAAAAGGACTGGACTATAACGATGATTTTCTTATTTTAGAGGTGTGTAACCCACATGAAGCGAAGGAAGTACTGACGCAGAACAAGATGATCGGATACTTCTTGCCTTGTAAGATGGTACTTTATACAGATGAAGGCAAGACTAAAATCGGAATGCCAAAGCCGACCGAGTTTGTAAAATTGCTCAACGACCAAGACTTAGAACAAAAAGCAAAAGACATTGAAGACCGATTAATTGCATGTATGGATAGATCTGTTTAAAGCAAAAAAGAGCCTGTGACTGGCTCTTTTTTATGTGCTCTTATAAAATTGAATCGACCGGATCAGGGTCATTGTCATTGTTGCAAACCCTACCGAAAGGATCGTAACGAGGGAATAAAATAAAATCCCTTCTCCCATCACATAAAGCCCGACTAATATTACAGCAGCGTCGATTAAGAAAATGACCATTCCAACATTGATTGAAAGCCAGCGTGATACGAATAGAGCCAATAGATCAGTTCCGCCTGTACTTGTTTCATGTCTCAGCATCCAGCCGATTCCCGTTCCGATAAAAAGACCGCCAATTACAGAGCTCTCAATGATTGAAACTGAAAACATTCCTCTTAATGGGGTCAAAAGATCAATAATCAAGGAAGAGACGAGCAGACCATGAATGCTGTTTATAAAATAACGGCGTTCCAGCTTCCAAGCTAAAAGATAGATTGGGATGCTTAATAATATTAAGGTTAACCCCACTTTATAGCCCCATACATATTTTACGAGAAGACTGATCCCGATCATCCCGCCATCTAATAAATGAAAAGGGACAATAAATCCATTTATTCCTATACCAATCAGCACGCTGCCCAAAAAGATTGCTAAAGTACGTCTCATCATGGCATCATCCCTGTCTAATGTGATTACTAGATAATATGCGGGATTGTCCATGAATAGTCACTTCAGCTGATATCTTTATTAATCCAATAAAGAATTGGTTCGGTTGGATTCGTTAAGTGGCATGAGAGGAGTCGTAAATGTCGACGAGTGTAGACTCGTGGATATAAGGCTAAAACTCGTGGATAAACGGTGTGGATTTATGGATTGAGACCAAAATTTCGTGGATTAAGCACTATTTTTCGTGGATTCATCATGCCTTACTACTAATGGGCACTATCTTCTTTGAAAACATTCACAGACAATAAAAAGCTGACATCAAAAAGGTGCTTTTTACCATTTTGAGTCAGCTCTATGTGAAAATCTATTTTTTTGTAAAACCAAGTTGAATCGTTTGCGGTTTTTGTGGCGGAGCACAGCAAAGTGACAGGTCGCGAGCATCTCCAGCAGATTCAAACTCAGAGTCTTCTTTCGTGTAGAAGATCTCCCATGCGTTGCCGTCCGGATCATAGACCCATAATTTATCTTGAACAGCATAACAGCATGTTGTGTCCATCTCATCTATTAATAACAGACCTGCACTGCGAAGACGTTCACCCATAGCAAGTACGTCTTCTGTGTTGTTTACTTGAAAACCTAAATGGTTCAACACGCCTTCTTTTTCGAATGGACGCACATTCAGTGAAAAGTGAAGTCCTGGTTCATCAAGTTCGAATTTGGCGTAGTTTTCTTTTACTTTTGCGGGTTCCGTACCAAAAAAGTTTTTATAAAACTCCAGTGATTTTTCTAAATTTGTACAGTTAACAGCAACATGCATACGCTGAATCATGATTTGCACTCTCCTTTTTTTATGATAGAAGCAGCAGCCATAAATATAGGCCGGTCAAAGTAATGAATAATGTTGGTACCGTAAGCAGGATACCAATTTTAAAGTAATAGCCCCACGTGATTTTTACTCCCTTTTTAGATAAAACGTGCAGCCATAAGAGGGTTGCTAACGACCCGATAGGCGTAATCTTTGGTCCAAGATCTGACCCAATAACGTTTGCGTAAATTAATGCTTCGCGGATGACACCGGATGTTTCTGTGCCTTGAATAGCTAAAGCGTCAATCATTACAGTTGGCATGTTATTCATTACGGATGAAAGAACAGCAGCTATAAAGCCCATACCGATCGTAGCTGCAAACAATCCTTGGTCTGCAACAGCTTGAATTACGTTTCCGAGCATATCTGTAAGCCCTGCATTACGAAGACCGTAAACAACTACATACATTCCAATTGAAAATACGACAACTGTCCATGGTGCATCCTTAATAACTTTTTTCGTATGGATGGCTGGACTTTTACGAGCAGCTAAGATAAATATGAGTGCTGCAGCTCCTGCTATGAATGATACGGGAATACCGATAAACTCACTTGTTAAATAACCTGCTAAAAGAACAGCGAGGATTACCCATGATAGCTTGAAAAGCTTTTGATCACGAATAGCTTCTTTCGGTTGTTTTAGTTGTGAAAGGTCATAGTTTTCAGGGATATCTTTACCGAAGAAGATAAGCAGAACAAGCATGCTCGCAATTAAAGAAAAGAAGTTCGGTATAATCATCCGGCTTGCGTACTCAACGAATCCGATGTTAAAAAAATCAGCTGAAACAATGTTTACTAAATTTGATACCACAAGCGGCAAAGAAGTCGTATCTGCAATAAATCCGCTAGCCATAATAAAAGGAAGTACCATTGATTCTTTGAAATGAAGTGCCCGCACTTGTGCAAGTACAATTGGTGTCAGGATTAAGGCTGCACCATCGTTAGCAAAGAATGCGGAAACAGCAGCTCCAAGAAGGATGACATATGTAAACATCTTCTTGCCGTTGCCGCCAGCAAGTCTTGCCATATGAAGAGCAGACCACTCGAAAAATCCAATTTCGTCCAAAATGATCGATATGAGAATGATCGCAACAAAGGCTAATGTCGCGTTCCAGACGATACCGGTAACAGTCCAGACGTCTGCAGGACTTACGACTTTTAGAAGAAGTGCAATAGCTGCACCGATTGTAGCAGACCATCCGATCGAAAGACCTCTTGGCTGCCAGATAACAAAAATAATCGTAACTAAAAATACAGCGAAGGCCATTATCGCCATGCTGTTCATATCAATTCCCCCAATTGCTCCTGAGTCTCTAGGTTAACAGCAAACCTTACCGCCTGATTGTTTAAGTTGTTCAATCTTTTCTGACATATCAGGAAGAGCTTCTAAGTTTGCTTTTATAAAAGGATAGATCTCACCATCGATGGAGTAGAAGATCCATTGACTGTTTCGTCGTTCTTTCACTAATTTCGCTTGCTTTAATTTTCTTAAATGCTGTGAAATACTAGGCTGTGTCATCTTTAATATTTCAACCAGCTCACATACACATAATTCTTCGTGACGGAGTAAAGCTAAAATATTTAAACGTGTTTTGTCTGCCATTGCTTTGTAGCATTCCGTTAACTGATCCAATTCCATATCGATCTCACCTCATTAGTATATAACCATATGTTTATATAATATGTCAAAGAATATATAAATAAATATTGATATAAGGATATACTTATATTATGATGGTCACGAAAGAAGTTCTTTTAGGAGGTTTTTATACATGGCAAAACCAATCATCTATTTCCTTTGCACAGGAAACTCTTGCCGTTCTCAGATGGCTGAAGGATTCGGACACCACTATCTTGGTGATAAATATGATGTATACTCTGGAGGGATTGAAGCACATGGTGTAAATCCTAACGCAGTCAAAGCGATGAAAGAGGTAGATATCGATATTACGAATCAGACTTCAGATGTTATTGATAAAGATATTTTAGAAAAAGCTGATTTAGTTGTAACACTATGCGGACACGCCAATGATGTATGTCCAGCAACACCGCCTCATAAAAAGCGTGAGCACTGGGGGTTTGACGATCCTGCAGGGAAAGAGTGGAGCGAGTTCCAGCGTGTACGTGACGAGATCGCTGGTCGTATCAAGCGTTTTGCGGAAACAGGAGAATAATTAAAATGGACAAGCTCAGAAGCCGATGGTTTCTGAGTTTTTTTGTATGAATTCCCTCATTTAGTTCATGTTAGTAATGAGGTGAGTGATTTGAAACGATTGACCATTCTGTTGGTTTGTATGTTGATTATTGTAATGAATGTTCCGAGCCATTCCGAAGCGGCCGAGGGAAAAGCTGCATTTATTCGTCAAGATGGATTGTGGCTGAAAGATGGAGATGTGGAAAGAAGGTTAGTTGAAGGCACTAAGCTGTCACATCCAAAATTCTCTAGTGATGCTATGTATATCAGTTACATGGCTGGTGGGGGTGAAACAAAAGAGTTATGGGTGTACAACAGGGTGACTCGTTTAAAAAGAAAAGTGTTTACAGGTGAATTGATGATGCCAAGATGGTCACCGGCTGGCCAGTTGCTTGCTTGGAAAAGCGGGAGTGTTCTAAATGTAATTGATGTTTCAAAGCCGGCATCCACTTTTCAAAATGTTATTCTTGGGGTAGGAAACTATAGCTGGACTCCTGATAGCAAAGGGTTTGTCGTTTCATCATCAGCCAATCTTCAGCCGGATGGATGGACTCCTGTTCAGATTTTTACTGTGCCTGCAGATGCAAAAGGTGATTTGAAAAAAGTAAAAAAGATTACGACTTTACCAAAAATGAGTGAATCATTTTTCGCAATCGGCACAACAAAATTCAAATGGGGCATGAAGAATAGCGTTTTTGCTTTTATCTCATGCCCGACTGCATCCCTGTCAGCGGACAGCAATACATTGATGATTGTTTCTAAGAACGAATCAACAACGAAAATGATCGCAAATATGTTAAATAATTCGAATTGGTTTCATTGGTCGCCAAAAACTGAAAGATTGGCTTATATCAACGGGATTGGAAGATTAGTCTCTGAAAATAAACGGTTAACCATTTGGGACTCACGAAGCGGAAAAGAAGTGGATCTAGGTTTCCAAGGATATGCTGATGGTGATTTTACATGGAGAAGTGACCGTGAAATTGTTGTAAGCAGACAGATTGAATGGGGATGGGAAGTTCCTGTTGAAAAAAGATCGAAGCCTTTCCTAGTTTTAGTTGATACAACTACGAGAAGTGCAAAAAGATTAACTCAGCCAGGGATGGAGGCTGCGGATGATTTTCCGAAAACATTGCCTGACAAAGGGATAGTTTGGGTAAGATCTTTCGAAAACTCTAATCAATCGAAAGTGATAAAAAAGATGGATTTTGAATCTAAAGAAACAGTTTGGATCGACAAGTTAGCAAAACCTGCCGAAGAATACTACGGATGGCCAAGCGTGCTGGATGTTTATCAAGGTCGTTAGCAGAAGAAAGAAGCACTCTTTATTTTGGGTGCTTCTTTTGGTATGTTGGGAAATAATTGTCGATATAACTAGAAAAACAAAGGCTTAATAGTAAATCAGGAAAAAAACTTGGTCCTTTTGGAGTATTTTATAAGATTAGGAAGTTGAAACGACGAAGGGAAATAAATTGTTGGGGGACAGTCCCCAACAATTTATTTTTTTTATAAAGGATTCTCTTGTTTAATAAGTAATTTTATTAAGCAGAGAGAAAGGGGATTTAATAAATGCAATCTTTACGTCAAAATTCACACGAGGAAACGCCTCCATTATATAAGAATAGAAAGGCTATGAATTTGCTTGGAAGTAAATTCATCTCGTTTTTAGGGGATCAAGTTTACCTTCTTGTACTTCCGCTAATTGTACTTCAGCTTACAGGTTCGGCGGTCTCTATGGGTATTATAGCTGCGGTTGAAAGAATACCGGTATTCTTTCAACCTATAGCAGGATGGATAGCAGATACATATAATCGAAAAAAAATCCTTTATTTCAGTGATATCACACGAGGACTATTACTTCTGCTTCTTGCTGTGCTCTATCAAACCGATACCCTTGAATTTTGGCATATTGCAGCTGGTGCTTTATTGATGGGATGGCTGACACAGCTTCATAATGCGGCCGGATTTGCTTTTTTACCTCATCTTGTACAAAAAGAAAGGCTGCATGAAGCGAACGCATGGGATGAAGGATTATTTCAAACAGCAATCGTTATTGGTCCGGCACTTGGAGGACTGCTCGTTGCAATAACTGCTCCAGGCGCAGGTCTCTTCCTAAACGCAATATCATTCTTTTTAACTTTTTGGATGATCACTAAAATACATATTGAACACGAAAATAAGGTAACACTCTATAATCGTCATACTTTCTTTCGGACATTTGCTTCAGAACTCAAAGAAGGATTTAAACATGTGTTTAACACAAAAATCATTTGGTATACAAACGTGGCGCTTATGATATCAACTTTTGGAACAACGATGTTTTTAACCTTGCTTATTTTTCACTTAAAAGAAGTTCTCTTTTTTAAACCTGCTGAAATTGGATTCATACTCTCATTAGGTGGTTTGATGGCAATCACCGGTGCCTTAGTGACAAACAGAATGAGTAGGATTTTCAGATTTCAGACGATCTTAATGATCGCGCATCTAACAGGAGGTCTTTCCATCATTGGACTCGCATACTCCGAAACTTTTATTGCTGTTGCGGTAACGAATGCGATTGGTGTATTAGCAGCATGTATGATCAACCCGTGTATCCGAACGATTCGTCAGACGCACACTCCTGACCATTTATTAGGCAGAGTACAAGCCACAAGCCGGTGGATGACATGGCTATTACTGCCTGTCGCAGCAATGCTATCAGGATACTTAGCGGCATCAACCAGTTCCGCGTTTACCATCACAATAGGCGGAATCGTAACAGCAAGTACGTTTCTATTTTATTTGTTGCCCGCAGTTCGAAAAGCATAATTTTAAAACACGTCCGATTTTCGCTCTTGTTTTCTCATGAATGTCCGTTTTCTTTCATACAGTTAAAAGTAAGGAAAAAGCAGGAGGGGGAAAACATGAACTGGGACTTGCAAAATAAAGAGCTTGAAAGAGCAATTGCTGAAATTACTGAGATTGCAGACCACTTTGGCCTCGATTTTTACCCTATGCGGTATGAGATATGTCCGGCAGATATTATTTATACATTTGGTGCGTACGGAATGCCGACTCGTTTTTCACACTGGAGTTTCGGAAAACAGTTTCACAAAATGAAGCTTCAATATGATTTGGGATTGAGCAAAATCTATGAACTGGTCATCAATTCAGATCCTTGTTATGCGTTTTTGCTAGATACAAATTCATTGATACAAAATAAGCTTATCATTGCTCATGTTCTAGCTCATTGTGACTTCTTTAAGAACAATGTCCGTTTTTCAAACACAAGGAGAGACATGGTTGAGTGCATGACTGCTACTGCTGAACGGGTTGCACAGTATGAACATCTATATGGAAAGAAAGAAGTAGAGCAGTTCCTGGATGCAGTGCTCGCGATCCAAGAACACATCGATCCGTCGATCGTTAGGAACAAACTAAACTATGTATTTGGTGAAGATGATGAAATAACACCTAGGAAAGAAACGCCTTATGATGACCTATGGAAAATCGATGATAAAAAAGGCCCTAAGCCTGCATTGAAGAAGAAAAAAATGTTTCCGCCTCAGCCAGAGAAAGATATTCTTTTATTTATTGAGCAATACAGCCGTGAACTCGAAGAATGGCAGCGGGATATTTTATCAATGATGAGAGAGGAAATGCTATATTTCTGGCCGCAGCTCGAAACAAAAATCATGAACGAAGGCTGGGCGTCTTATTGGCACGCCAAAATTCTACAAGAAATGGACTTAACCTCTCATGAGACGATTGAGTTCGCTAAATTAAACGCGGGCGTTGTACAGCCTTCGACGACATCTATAAATCCTTACTACTTGGGTCTTCAAATATTTAAAGACATCGAAGAACGCTATAACAACCCAGATGAAGAACTGCTGCGACAAGGAGTAAAGCCTGGATCGGGACGTGAAAAGATATTTGAGGTTCGTGAACTTGAATCAGATATGTCCTTCATTAGAAACTATCTAACTAAGGATCTAGCTCAGCGTGAAGATATGTACCTGTTTCAAAAGCAGGGAAAAGAATACAAGATCGTTGATAAACAGTGGGAACAAGTCAGAGATCAGCTTGTAGGCATGCGGGTAAACGGAGGATTCCCGTATATTACCGTAAATGATGGAGACTACATGAAGAACGGAGAACTCTACCTCGTCCATAACTATGAAGATATCGAACTCGATGTGAAGTATCTAGAGAAGGTGCTCCCACACGTTCATCATCTTTGGGGTCGTCCTGTTCACATGGAAACGAAGATCGAGCAAAAGCCTGTTCTGTTCACATTTGACGGGAAAACCGTGCATCGGAAGTACCTTTAAAATTAACATTTGTTTAAAAGCACTCTCATTAGGAGTGCTTTTTGTTTTTAAATTTAATCTGGAAGAAATAAAAAAGACTAACACCCAAATTTGTAATAATGTGGTAAAATTTAATCAGATTATTTTGAAAAATGATGAAAAAATAGGGGGATTATTCATTGAGAAAGTTGTTAATGACAATACCATTAATAGGTTTATTGTTAGTAGGATGTACAGAAGATAAAGAGAAAGTTTCTCAAGAGGATAAGGGAAAAGGGCTACCAACTTCAATACAAAATCATATTGATGACGGACAGATTGTTATAGTAAACACCTCTTCAAATTTAAATGAGATACTAACTGGATCTAGAAAAGCATACAACCTTTCATTAATGTTTCAATTTCTTGATGATGTAGAGGCTAAAAAAGACTCTGATTTGAAGTTTACTATTGTCGACAAAAATGGCAAAAGTACAACGAATGAACTCAAATATCAAAGTGGAGAGTTTATATATTCCAATAATTATAGAGGGTATGAACTGCCAGTTGGTGAGTTTCATTGTACAGACATTAATGATAACGGAAGTAGTCAATTGACTCTTGATGGATGCAAAGAGCCAGAAGCTATTTCAAATATGCCTACTGTTATGTTTACGGCATCTGATTATCAGGCAGCTAAAAAAGAATATCGAACACCTAAAAAGTAAACAATTATGACCCTTCTATCGAAGGGTCATTGATTATAAGGAGGCTTTTTATGAGACTGTTACGAATACAGTTTGTCTTTTCTCTGTTGTTAGCAATCATAGGGATCTTCTTTATAGGATCGCTCCCGTTTGCTTTTGTAGAGTTGAAAATTGATATAAGTTTATATATTCAAGAGACGGTTGATCTTTTCAGAAAAATAATAAATCCTATGGAAATTGTTTATTTTACAGGTACAGGTATCCCAAGAAGTCTATTTCCAGCATTATGGGAACCTTATTTCTATTCTTTAAGTGTTTTAACATCAGCATTCATTTTAGCAATTATCGTTTCAATCATATTAACTTTATTAATATATAAGCTGCCATCACAGCTAATAAAACCTGTTAAAAAAGTATTGTATGTATTAGAATCCGTTCCTGATATTTTGGTTGCAGTAGCTGTTCAAATGTTTATCATTTGGTTTTTTAAAACCTTTAATATCCTCTTGTTTCCTATTGCAGTTGCATATGAGCAAAACGTTTATCTTTTACCTATAATGTGTTTGACCATTTTGCCAACACTTCTTTGCACCAGAATTTTATTGTATGACTTTGAGCAGGAAATGAATAAACCTTACGTAGATTTAGCTTCAGGAAAAGGACTGACATCGTTTTATGTCCTGTGGCGGCATATACTTCCAAATGCAATAATTAGTTTCTTCTTTCATTCAAAGAATATTTGGTGGTTTATGCTTTCCAATCTATTGATCATCGAGTATCTATTCAACATTTATGGCATCACAACATTTATGTTAGACAATAGTTCCCCTGAAATATTTACGATCGGTATGCTTTTGATGTTTGTTCCGATTTACCTATCTTTTTCGTTCATCCAAACATTTATCATACGTTTAAGAGGTGACAGCGATGCTTAGATTGAATAGAGGTCTTCTATTTATCATAGGATTACTTTTTATCTTTTCTATCCTTGGGTTTAGTTTATATCATCATTTCGTTATGAACGATGAAATTCCAGTTACTGAATTTCTTTATAAAGACGGAATGCCCGTTGACCGAGCACCTTTTCCACCTTCTAAGAACCATTGGATGGGAACAGATCAATTTGGGAGTGACTTAATGTACAAAATTGTACAAGGTGCCAAATTCACGATTGGATTAGCTGTTATTATTAGTTTACTCCGAGTCAGCTCTGCTTTTGTGTTCGGTTTCTTACTTTCCTTATTTAAGCGGATAAAATGGGTAACATCTCTAAATCAATCATTTTACTATCTTCCTGTGGCATTAGTTTGTTATTTCTTATTAAAACCTGTAATAAGTTCGGAGGTTTTAACATTTGGTGAGAAAGCGATATTTGAAATCATTATTTTGACTTTAATCGCAATACCAACAACAAGCGTCCTTATAGCAGAGGAGATTAAGATTATTAAATCAAATGAATTTATCATTGGGGCTAGAGTAATAGGAGGGAATTCTACGCAAATCTTTATAAAGCATGTTTTGCCTCACTTAGCACCTAAGATCGGTATCATCTTTATGCAACAGATTATTGCAGCTTTAATACTGCTGGCTCACCTGGGACTTTTATCGGTATTCTTTGGAGGAACAATTACTCGTGAGTATGGTGATGAGGAAGAAATAGCCCTTTCTTTATCTAATGAGTGGTCTGGGTTAGTTGGCACATATTTTTATCAACTTAGACTGGCTCCTTGGTTATTATTGTTTCCAGTCCTATTCTTTGGTTTAACAATTTTATCATTCAATTTTATATTGGAAGGATTAAAAAAACAGCCATTGAAAACTGTAAAATTCAAACAGGATATGTATAAATTTATTATTACTAATAAAGTTGATAAGAGTTTATTTAAACCTGTTACTCCAGTGTTAAATATGAATCGTAATTCGGAAATTGTTGCTCGGTCTATGGAACATAAATCATTTGAACATTAACAAATCATAATAAATGAGTTAGAAGTTTAACAAACAATAGTCATCAAGACGTTAAGGATAATCTAAGATCCTTAGGAGAACGAAGGCTGGGCTAGCTACTGGCACGCCAAGATCCTGCAAGAAATGGACTTAACCTCTCATGAGACGATTGAATTTGCGAAACTGAACGCTGGGGTAGTTCAGCCATCGAAGACATCTATCAATCCATATTACCTAGGGTTACAGATATTCAAAGACATCGAAGAACGCTACAACAACCCAAATGAAGAACTGATCAGACAAGGCGTCAAACCAGGTTCAGGACGTGAAAAAATGTTCGAGGTTCGTGAACTTGAATCTGACATGTCGTTCATACGAAACTATCTAACTAAAGATCTTGCTCAAAGAGAAGACATGTACCTTTTCCAAAAACAGGGGAAGGAATATAAAATTGTCGATAAGCAGTGGGAAGAAGTTCGTGATCAGCTAGTGAGTATGAGGGTAAACGGTGGGTTTCCGTATATCACAGTAAATGACGCAGATTATATGAAAAATGGGGAGCTATATCTCAATCATAGTTATGAAGATATGGAACTCGATGTGAAGTATCTGGAGAAAGTGCTGCCGCACGTTCATCACCTCTGGGGACGTCCAGTTCATATGGAGACGAGGATCGAGCAGAAGCCTGTTCTGTTCACGTTTGATGGGAAGACGGTACATCGGAAGTACCTCTAAAATTAAACAAATGTTTAAAAGCACTCTATCTGGGGTGCTTTTAATTTTCACTAGGAAAATGAATTCAGAAGTATTTTGTACCAATTAGATGGCGTATATCTTGAGGGGCTATTGATAACCTATATAGTATTAAGATTGATTCACTAAAAATCGCTAAAGATAGTGATTTCTTGATACTAAGTTGTATTCAGAATATATTTGCAATATTTAATTTGCTTTGACATAATATATATGAGCATATATTCATATATTAGAGGTGAAAAGGAATGGGGCACTCTCATGATCACAATCACGGCCATCACCACCATGGAAGTAACAATAAAAAAGCTTTAAAATGGTCCTTTTTCTTAATTGCTGGATTCATGATTGTAGAGATCATTGGTGGCCTCTGGACGAACAGTCTTGCTTTACTTTCCGATGCAGGACATATGTTAAGTGATGCAGCTGCACTTGGGCTTAGTTTTTTAGCTCTTACGATGGGACAACGAAAAGCGACGCAGTCCAAGACGTTTGGTTACAAACGGTTTGAGATTCTAGCCGCTTTCTTAAATGGAATTACACTAATTCTAATTTCTCTTTATATCTTCTGGGAGGCATATCACCGAATCGTGGATCCCCCTGAAGTGGTGAGTACAGGTATGTTAATCATCTCCATTATCGGACTGTTGGTTAACATTGCTGCTGCCTACATTTTGATGAAAGGCGATAAGGATGAGAACTTGAATGTGCGTAGCGCCTTTTTGCATGTACTAGGTGACATGTTAGGTTCAGTTGGAGCGATTGTTGCCGCTCTTCTTATCATGTTTCTTAGCTGGAGTATCGCAGACCCGATCGCGAGTATCGTAGTTGCTATTTTAATCATCATAAGTGGTTGGAGAGTAACGAAAGATTCCTTCCATATCTTGATGGAAGGAACACCGTTAAATATTGATGTTTCAAAGGTAAAGGAAACTATCATGAACATACCTGATGTAAAAGAGGTACATGATCTACATGTTTGGTCCATTACTTCTGATTTTCCGGCACTCAGCTGTCATGTGGTCAGAGAACCATCCGCAGATTATCAAGATGTATTAAAAAGGGTTAAAAAGATCTTGCATGATGACTTCCAAATTCATCACACAACGATCCAAGTAGACGATGAAGCGATAGGGTGCCAAGATGAAGGACATTGCAACTAAAAACTAATCGATCTAAGACCTCTTTTTTACGTTGGTTTATGGTGAGAAAAAATTAACAGAGAAACAAAAAAACAGTGCGTTCATGCACTGTTTTTTTATTTTTACTTGTTTTTTCGAGATGATTTTGACCAGTCTGAAGCAAGTACTTCTTGTTCAAATTGATCTGCACGTTCTTCTTGTTTTCTGGATATCTTCTTTATGAAAAAGACAAAGAGTAAAGAGAATATAATTCCTATAACGATCAAAAGAGTAGGTCCTAAAAAATCCATAGCTGCTTTAGACCACCTTTCATTGTTCTTATACACATATATCCATATAGTAACACTTTAATAGATTTTATAACTCCTGAATTATGACAATTTAAAAATAACGCTTTATTTTCATCAGTATGGAGAGCCATATTTTCTTAAATAACACAGGAGTCATGATTAATAAATCGAATAAAGGCATCTGCTGCAGGACTAGGGAAGGTCTCTTTATGCCGGACAATATGAAAGTTTCTGAAAACCTTTAAGTCTGAACCTTCTAATACTTGAATCTCTCCAAATTTTGTTTCCATCTGAATGGTTCTTTTAGAAACGAAACTAATGTATTCTCCGGTCAAAACAGCTTGTTTGATCGCTTCAGTTGAGTCTAGTTCAATATATTTGTGAAGATGAACCTTATGTTGTTTTAGATGCTTCTCAATCGTTTTACGTGTATTTGAATCTTGTCCTCTCATAACAAACTTCTCATTTATTATGTCTTCAAGTTTTAAATTTTTCTTCTTCGTAAGGGGGTGATTCTTCCTTGCGATCAAGACAATCTCATCCTATAGTAGTATCTCGTTGATTACCGATGTAATGACAGGTACTTCAGGAATTATAGCTATATCAAGTAAATTGTTTTTCACCTTAATAAGAATTTCATCCGTTGGCTGGATTTCTAATTTAATGCTTACACCCGGATACTTTTTCATAAAGTTGATGACAATTGGAGCCATTAAGTAGTTCCCGATTGTAGTACTAGCACCAACCACGATTGATCCACTTTCTAGATTTTTCATGCCTTCCATTACAGACTCCGTTTTACCTACTAAAGAGAGAATTTTTTCTGCCATTTCAAATAAGACCAAACCAGAATCGGTCAGTTTAATCTCCCTTCCTACGCGGTGGAAAAGGGTTAATCCAAACTTTTGTTCCATTGATTCTATTTGTCTTGAAACAGCAGGTTGACTAATTGAGAGTTCATTGGCAGCTCGTGTAAAACTTTTTTGTTTTGCAACATGATAGAACGTTTTAAGCTGATAAAAATCCATGGGTTTCTCCTCTTTCCATAACGAAACCGTATAGTAAATATTACAAATATGCATTTTTATTATATTCCAATTACGAATAGAATGAAAGAAAGGTAACTTATTCGGGAGAGGGTCGTATGTCTTGGTTTAAAAAAAATCCGTTATTTTTAGTCCATTTAACGATAAGTCCTGGTGAGTCATTTAAGGCACAACAATCATTAAGTAGATTTGGAATTCTCTTTAAACTTGAAATATCATCATCCTGTATCCTGTTAAAAGTGAAAGAAGAGGATATAGAGAATGCGAAGAACGTTGTTAAGATTGCTTGCATTAAGACAGGGGATGTATAAGTATGCTAAATGACAAAATAGAAACACTTCATCAAGGAAACAGCATCTCATCTAAAAAATCAAAACAGATATATAAGAAAACATTGTTCGTTGTAGGTATTTCACAGATCTTTGGCGGGGCTGGACTCGCTGCTGGAATTACTGTTGGTGCTCTTCTTGCGCAGCAAATGATGGGGACAGATGCATTTTCAGGTTTGCCGGCTGCTCTTTTTACAATCGGCTCAGCAGCGGCTGCGTTTATAGTGGGGCGTCTTTCTCAACGGTATGGACGCCGAACAGGATTAACAATTGGATTTCTGGTGGGGGGATTAGGAGCATTAGGTGTTGTGATTTCTGCTATAACAAACAGCCTTTTGCTTTTATTTGGTTCTCTATTTATATACGGTGCGGGTACAGCTACAAATTTACAAGCTCGTTATGCAGGTACTGATTTAGCACATGAAAACCAGCGTGCGACGGCGATTAGTATTATTTTAGTTTCAACAACAGTTGGTGCTTTTGTAGGTCCAAATTTAGTTGGTGTGATGGGGGATTTTGCATCATCCATTAATGTTGCTGCCCTTGCAGGACCTTTCATCTTATCTGGAACGGCATTTATTATAGCGGGTCTTATAATTTTTCTTATGCTCCGTCCAGATCCTTTCTTAATCATACAAATGATGGAAGCTAATATAAGCAAGAAAGTTTATGAAGCATCAATAACTAGAAGTAATCATTCAAACCATAGAAGAGGCATTGCAATCGGTGCTGCTGTCATGATTCTTACACAGCTTGTGATGATTGCAATCATGACGATGACTCCTGTTCATATGAAACACCATGGACACGGACTTAGCGAAATAGGGCTAGTTATCGGTGTTCATATCGGTTCGATGTATCTGCCTTCACTTGTTACAGGTGTCCTTGTTGATAAAATTGGACGTACTCCAATGGTTATTGCTTCAGGAATCACTTTACTGCTTGCGGGTTTAATAGCAGCGAACGCACCAGGTGACTCTATGTTCTTTCTTATTATTGCTCTTTCTTTATTAGGACTAGGCTGGAATTTCGGATTGATTAGCGGCACTACTATAGTAGTGGATTCTACAGATTCTTCAACCCGGGCTAAAACTCAAGGAAACATAGATGTATTGATTGCATTAGCGGGTGCCTCTGGAGGAGCTATGTCTGGAATAGTTGTTGCATACTCCAGTTATGCAGTATTATCATTTGCTGGTGGTTTATTGTCACTATTACTGATTCCAGTTGTTGTTTATTTTAGAGGAAGCAGCAAAAATATGAAGCAAAGAGGATTGTAATAAGAAGGAGACTAGCTCTAGGTGAATACCTCTTAAATTAAACAAGTGTTTAAATCTTCATCAAAAAAGCATGCTCTTGGCGTGCTTTTTGCTATGATTAGGAATAATATTGCTAGAAAATGAGGAGGAGACATTAAATGAAAACCATTTTAATTGTTGATGATGAACCAAAATTAAGGGAAGTGGTCTCTTCTTATTTAAAGAAAGATGGGTTTCTGACTCTAGAAGCGTCTAACGGAAAGGATGCTCTTCATTATATATCTACTAAGACTGTGGATCTGGTCGTACTTGATTTAATGTTGCCGGATATGAGCGGAGAAGAAATATGCGAAACGATACGGAGGCAATTCAGTGTTCCGATCCTAATGCTGACTGCAAAAATAAGTGAGGAAGATCGAATTAAAGGGTTATCCATAGGTGCAGATGATTATATGATAAAACCGTTTAGTCCCCGTGAGCTTGTTTTGAGAGTGAAAACAATCTTACGACGTTCAGGGGAGGGAGAATTATTAGCTGAACAGATTACATATAACGATGGTGAACTTAAGATAGCATCTGACAAACAAGAGGTGTTTGTAAAGGGGCAGCTAGTAAACCTCACTCCAAATGAATTCAAATTGTTGATTACTTTTGCAAGACACCCAAACCGAATCTTCTCTAGAGATGAATTAATTGAAAAGATACTGGGATTTGATTATGAAGGCGGCACACGAACGATCGATCAACATGTGAAGAACTTACGTCACAAGATTGAAAATAATCCAAAAGCACCCAAATATATCGTTACCGTATTTGCGATGGGGTATAAGTTTACAGGAGGGGGTTCTCATGTTTAGAGGACTGCATGCAAGATTAACGGTTAGTTTTGTGTTTGCTGCTTCATCTATTCTTATTATTGCAAGTATTATCATCATGCTGGAAGTACATTATCATCTAAACATGTTTAAAGAAGATGTACCTGACTTTAATAGTATACGACCATTGACACACCATTTTGAAAAAGCATTGTTAAGCTCTATCATTTGGACTTCTATTGGAGCAATTCTCTTAGTCTGTATCATTAGTTATTTTGTTGCAAAAAACCTAACAAAACCACTCATATTAATGAGAAAGGCAGCAGAAAAAATGACAAGGGGAGACCTTCAGGCAAGAGTGAAAACACTAGGAAACGATGAATTGAATGAACTCGGTATGTCTCTAAACCATTTAGCATCTCAACTACAACGACAAGAATCAGCTCGGAAAAATATGACTTCAGATATTGCCCATGAGTTACGAACGCCCCTCGCAACCATCAAAAGTCATCTCGAAGCCTTTGAGGACGGTGTTTTTCAGCCGACGCGTGAGAGGCTCCACTCGCTTAAAGAAGAAATAGAAAGGCTGATACTATTAGTACAAGACCTAGAACACCTTACCGAAATGGAATCTCCGCAATCTGTCCTTGATCTTAAGGAAGAGGATATAAATAAACTGATAGACAAAAGTATCGACGCTGTATCGGCCACATATGTACAGAAAGGTGTCATACTTGAAAGAATATCTAGCGCTCCCATTGAATTAAGGACGGATGCAAAGCGGATGACTCAGGTGTTTATCAATCTTTTAAGCAATGCATTAACCTATACTCCTGCAAGCGGGTACGTAACGGTTACAGCTGTGGAAGAATTTAATCATGTTCATATTACGGTAAAGGATACAGGAAAAGGGATCCCAAAAGATGAACTCGATCAAGTGTTTGAACGCTTCTACAGAAGCGAGAAGTCAAGAAATAGAGAATATGGCGGTAGCGGAATTGGTTTAACTATTGTTAAAAGGATAATTGAAGCTCTCGACGGCCAAATATGGATTGAAAGTGAACTTGGTAAAGGTACTGAAGTCCATATTCGTTTTCCTAAATAAAAAAAGTCTCCAGCGCGGGAGACTTTTTTTATCATTCAGCTGATAATTCGCTTTCTGTTACCCATTTATGGTTTGTTACTTTTTCACCGCCAGTGGTTGGTGTGTAATCAACCATATAAACTGTTGTTTGTTCTGCTGAATCTATAGTAGCCTTAGCACCTTTCATACCTTTCATATGGTCGGCGTTAAGTGTAACTTCAGCTCCTGGCTTTAATGGCTGATCTCCTGGATCCTTAAGCTCTTCATGTATAACCCATTTATGATGGGTCACTTTTTTTCCGCCAGTGGTTGGTGTGTAAGATACCGTATAAACAGTAGTATCATAAGCTCCAACAATCGTTGCTTCAGCCTCATCCATGCCTTTCATGTGATCGGCTTTAATGATAGCCTTGCTATCAACTGGAAAAGCAGGATCTTTAGCTTCTTTTAAACCTTTCGGCACTTCACCAGAACCTGAATGATCCATACTGCCATGGTCCATTTCTTCATTTGTTTTTTCTTTTGGATTTTCTTTTTCGTTGTTGCCACAAGCCGTAAGAGTAAGTGAGAATGCTATCAGCAAAGTTGCGAATAGGTTGATTTTCAGCTTCATTTATATTCCTCCTTCTGTTTGTAGGTTGCCCATTAAAATTAAGAGATAAAAACCCCGATACTGCTTTATTATAAAAATGAGTTATGAAGAAGTTGTGAAGAGAATTAAATCAATTTTTTTTGATTTAATAGTTGCAAATTAGTAAATAAAGGATATAATGAAATTACATCAAATAATTTTGATGTTAGGAGTGATTAAAAATGAAAAAAGAAATACCCTTATTAAACAACATGAATTCAGCAGCAAATCCAGACTTTGAAAAGTATGAACAAAAATTCAAGGCATTAGCCGATCAGCAGAGGCTTCAAATCATAAATATTTTAGCTCTAAAAGAAAGTGTTTGTGTTTGCGACCTGACACCTTTGATTGATATGCCACAATCAAAACTATCTTATCATTTAAAGATTTTATTAGAAGCCGACTTAATTCAAAAAGAAAAAAGAGGGACCTGGAACTATTACTCTTTGAACATTAAGGAAATCAAAGGTCTTTTATCTGATCAGTTATGTTGTGTGTTCTTGCCATCTTGTTGTTAAATGAGTACTACAATTTGTAGTATTTCATTTTTGAACAAAACATCAATTTTTTTTGATGTATAAAACAAATTTTTTTGATATAAAAGGAGGATGCGTCTATGAACCATTATTACCTTGAATACATCTTGCAAAATCAACGGAAAGAGTTAGAAAAAGTGAGCAGCCAACATTGGAAACTTCAGATAGAAGAAAAGAAAAAATTGTTTTTTAGAAATCTATTTAAAAGAAAAGCAGCCGTTCAAAATAACCAAGTGTGCTGTGCTTGATCGAAAAGGAGAAGAGAATCATGTGGATGGAAACGTTTAAAAGTTTTTTAAGCATTGCATTAGAACTCACCGTACTATTTGTGGTGATCTCATTTGTTATCAACCTGCTTCAGTCGTATGTTCCATACGACAAAGTAGAGAAATATCTGAGTGGAAAGAACAGAGGATTAGCTGCCGTTTTTGCACTGACCTTTGCCTTTATTACACCGTTTTGTTCATGCTCTACCATTCCGGTTGTCGTAACCATGCTGAAAAATAAGATGCCGTTTTCCATTGTAATGATTTTCTTGTTCTCATCTCCAGTATTAGACCCAACAATCATTACCATAATGGGGGTTATGCTTGGCTGGAAAGTTACGATAATCTACACCATTATAACCGCAGTTTTTTCTGTCATAATTGGTTTCGCATTAGAAGCTTTTGGATTTGAGAAATCAGTGAAAAACGTGGTGATGACGGGTTATAAAGAAGAGTCCAAAAAGTTTGACGTGAGAGCCGCACTGAGGGAGACGCTTGGATTGATGAAGAGTGTTTATCCTTATCTTATATTAGGAGCAGCAATAGGCGCCATCATTCATGGTCTAGTGCCTATGAATTGGATTGCCGGTACATTTGGAAGAGATAATTGGTGGATCGTTCCAATAGCTGCAATAGTCGGAATTCCATTATACATCAGGCTTTCCAGTATGATTCCAATCTCCCAAGTATTGATTGCAAAAGGGATGGCGCTGGGACCAGTTATGGCTTTGATGATCAGTTCGGCAGGTGCTAGTTTACCAGAGGTCGTACTCTTAAAATCAATTTTTAAAAAGGAGTTAGTTATTACATTTTTACTCTCAGTTATCACGATGTCTACAGTCTCGGGTTTTATATTCTATCTTGTTTAAGTTTCTTTTTTGAAAGGAGGTGAAGAAGATGAGCTTTATCAAAATACTTTTAGGTGATAAAAAAGAAAATGAATGCTGCAGCATTGAGATTAAAGAAGTTAAGAGCGGAGAAGAATCTTGTTGTGAAGATGAAAAAAAAAGACAATAAATGCTGTGTGTAAAAATATCAGTTCACAACACATTTTATAAACCCTCACTGATCAGTGAGGGTTTATCTTTTATATTTTCACATATAATTTCGTCAGAATTTATACAAACTGAAAGATATAAGCTGTCATTTTGTTATTAAGAAACAAGGAGTCTATAATTGTATACACAAGAATGTTTCAATGAAAAACATTGAGGTGAAATAAACAAATGTTTAATAAGAAGGAAGACCAAACCGTTGATTCAAAATATATTCAGCAGCATTTAGCAAATGAACGTACATATCTTGCTTGGGTTAGAACGGCAATTGCAGTTGTTGGAATCGGATTTGTTATAGTAAATCTTCATTTTACGCTTCAAGATGAAATTTCAGACACAGCAGATATGGTCGCTATCATGGTAGGTGCTCTAGCCTTTTTATTAGGAACAACAATCATCGTCTTTACATCCTATGATTATATGAGAAAGAGATATCAGATTAACCAGCAAACCTTTCGGGCATCTAAAAATCTAATCATTCTATTATCTTGTTCTTTGGTTGTCAGTTTATTAGTTATGGCGATTTTGTTTGTGATTTACCTAATAAATAAAATGAGCTAGTTAGAATTTGTTTAGCGCAATTTTAGTAAGCATTTCATATATCCCGAAGCCAATAAAAAAGAAAATACCCAAGCACTATTGCTTGGGCATTTTTGCTTATTATAATGAGGTCATCAACAATCCGCCAATAGCACCTGTTACAACAATAATCCATGGTGGAAGCTTCCAATAAACCAGCATGCTGAAGAGTACGGCTGCAAAAGCAAAATCAATTGGTTTCAAGATCGTACTCGTCCAAATTGGTTTATAGAAAGCTGAAATCAGTATCCCCACAACAGCCGCATTTACACCCATTAATGCTCCTTTAATCTTTGGATTTCGGCGCAGCATATTCCAAAAGGGAAGTGTGCCTAAGATTAGGAGGAACGCAGGAAGGAAGATTGCAAACGTTGCTAATAATCCTCCTTGCCATCCATTCATTACTGCACCGAGATAGGCTGCAAAGGTAAATAAAGGTCCAGGTACAGCTTGAGCAGCACCATATCCAGCTAAGAATGCTTCTTCACTGATCCAATCTGTTGGAACAAATTCACGTTCCAATAAAGGCAAGACGACATGTCCGCCGCCAAATACTAAGGAACCTGAGCGGTAAAAGCTGTCAAAGAATGCAATCCAGCTGATCGATGTTGCTTCTCTTATAATTGGTAGAAGAATAAGCAAGCCAAAGAACAGTGTTAAACAAATCACTGCAAATGTGCGTGAGACAGGGAATTTAAATTCTGTATCTTCACTTTCTGCTTGCTGGCGGTATAAGAGGAAACCTAAAAGACCAGCAACAAAAATGACTCCAACTTGTGAAAAAGCTGTTTGCCAAAGAAGTGTAACGACTAATGCTAACAAAGCGATGGTCTTTCGTTTTAAATCAGGAGTTAATTTTTCAGCCATGCCAAGTATTGCATGTGCGACAACTGCGACAGCAACAATTTTTAAACCATGTATCCAGCTGAGATTACTAATATTAAGTCCTTCTAAAACGAGTGCAAATAGAATAAGCGCGATAACAGAAGGCAGTGTAAACCCGATGAAAGAAATGATTCCTCCTAAGACGCCTCCGCGCATAACACCAATTCCTATACCTACCTGGCTGCTCGCTGGTCCGGGTAAAAACTGGCACAGTGCAACAAGATCAGCATAGCTTTTTTCATCCAGCCATTTTCTTTTTCTTACATATTCTTCGTGAAAGTACCCTAAGTGTGCAATGGGCCCGCCAAAAGAAGTTAAGCCAAGCCTTGTTGAGACCAAGAGTATTTCTAGTAATGCTTTAAAACGATTTTGTTCTTGCTTCATGTTTTTTCACCTCTATTAATCCTTTATTTCTTTGAAAAGTTCGTAAGCTTTTTTTCTTGCTTCAACTAGCACCAGGTTGCCTTTTTCTGTGGAAGAATAGTACTTTCGGATTTTACCTTCCACATTTTTTTCTTCTTTATTTAAAAGGCCGTCAGATTCCATGCTGTGCAGGATGGGATAAAGAGTGCCGGTACTAATATTGTAGCCATGCTCTTTAAGCTCCTCTAACATCCATACTCCATAGATGGGATGTTCTTTTGCGTGGTGCAGGATGTGTATTTGTATAAACCCTAGGAATAGTTTTCGTAAAACCTTTTCTTCCATTGCGCCACCTTCCTTAATTTCGAAACCCAATATCGACTTTCGAAAACAAAAATAACATGACTTCTTTCAAATTTCAACCGAATACCTATAAGATTTACATTAAGTTAACAATTCTTACATGGAGTTAGGACGAATTCGAATAAGTGCATAGAATCTTATATTATTTTCACAGTTTAGGCAGTTTATGGTTTTTTAATGTTACAATAAAAAGAAACTGATATATTAAAACTATATTGATGCGGAGAGTGAAAGTAATGGAAGCGACATTAACGGTTGCCAATTATCTAAAAGAAAACGCTGACCTTCTAGCTAATAAAATCGTTGATGATATTATTAAAAAGTTTGGTTTTCAAGTTCCTCCAAATGATATTTTACAAGCAAAAAAGGTGTATGCAGAATTTCTGGAATTCTTAAGTGAATCCATTGACTGCAAAGAAGGATCTGTTCCAGATAAACTTGTTGAATGGAGCAGAGATAATGGAGAGAAGACCGCAGCTAAACATAATAGAATTTCTGATATTCTGATTCGTTACCCTGATACTCGTATGGTATTTGCGGATTTTATAATGGATATCAGTTTGGAACATGGATTGAACACAAAAGACGTTGTATTAATTCTTAAACGAGTCCACCACATGCTCGATGTCAGTATAAATGAGACGGTACTTGCATTTGAAAGACGTTCAGAGGAGCTTTTATCAAATGCAAAAAAAGAACTAAGGGAATTATCTACACCTATCGTTCCGATTCAGGACGGTCTAGCAGTGTTGCCATTAATCGGTTCAATTGATGCTGACAGAACGGAACATTTGATGAATGGTGTACTGCCAAAAATACCAGAAATGAATATTGAACGGCTTATCATAGATTTTTCAGGAATTGTTGCCATTGATACTGAAGTGGCGGCTAATATCTTTAATGTGTACAGAGTGCTGGGTTTGTTAGGAATTGATGTACTCGTAACAGGTCTTCGTCCGGAACTGGCGATCAATGCTGTTTCAGAGGGAATTGACTTCACTTCTATAAAAACATTCGCAAACGTGAAACAGGCGATTGAGAGCATTAGATCGTATTCTTAATTAAACAATTGTTTAAAAAACCAGCATGCTGAAGCTTGCTGGTTTCTTTTTGGGATTAAGGTGTACGAGGTAATTTTATTTAGCTTTATTTTTTATATAGCTAACAAATCCTAGCCGGTGTCCTTCACTTTCTATTATTTTGCGGACATAATAAGGGTCTTTTAAGAGTCCGTTTTGTTTATCAAGTAAAACCCATTCTTTTAATTTAGGATCACTGATTAATTCTTCATACCATTTTCTGTTTTCTAATTCTGCCCAAAGTTCTTCGATATCAGGGTCTTTGATTTTTAAAACTCTTTTTTGTATGACTTCAATAATAAGTCCTGCTGTGATCAAACATAGTAATAAGAAAAGCATCATCTTTTGCATCCTCCGATAAACATTTTAATAATTTTTTTGAAAGTAAAAGTATTAATCAATAATTCTATTGTCATTCTTTGGAACTAAATGTAATATTTTCAGTAATAGGTCTAATGGATGGTGAATGAATTGGAGATTACCCAGCATTTATTGTTTAACTTGTCTCTATTGCTCATTTTTATTTTCATATGTATTCTCTGGTCGTTAAAAAGAAAAGATCCCGCTTTAATCTCTAAAAGAGCAGCGATCGTTTGTGGGATTGCAGCGGTTTGGGCATGTATTGCGCTTGCCTACGAACTTACTGATACAACTCGTTTTGATTTGAGAGAATTACCTGTTATCCTCGGCGGTCTTTACATGGGAATCGGGCCTATTCTTTCATTGGCAATCATATTGTTAAGAGGTCTGCATGGTATAGACACCGGGTTCTTTTTAAATGTCTTAATATATGGACCCCTAGCCATATTGTTGTGGCGTGTTTATCCCGTGTTTTGGAAACAGAGTCCAAAAAAGAGAATTATCATCTCGGTAAGTATAACCTTAATTACTAGTTTAGCAACTATCGCTACGATGGAAATAGTTAATATCAATTTGAACCGCTTTGATGCTTACTTCGCTTTTCTAGTTATTCCATCGGTGGGTATGCTGATCACTTCGAGTACTATTGAATTTGTCAGATCGAATCTGATGATGAGACAGCAGTTGTTTAAATCGGAAAAATTGGCAGCTGTCGAACAAATGGGTGCTGCAATTTCACATGAAATCAGAAATCCTTTAACTGTATCAAAAGGATTTGTCCAGCTTTTAGAAAAGGAAGCCATAACTCCTGAGAAACAAAAAGAATACTTGAGTTTAATACGAAATGGCCTCGATTCTGCAGAACAGGTTATACAAGACTATCTAACTTTTTCAAAACCCACGATTGATTCTATGGAAGAATTAAACGTTGAACAAGAACTTAATCAAATCATATCCATATTGATCCCAACAGCAAATCAGCATTCCGTTCTGATCTCGAGCCAATTTTCATCATCTGCATGTGTATTAGGTGACAGGCAAAAATTTCGGCAATGTATGTTGAATGTAATAAAGAATGGGATAGAGTCCATGCCTCATGGAGGTCAATTAACGATAAATGTGGAACAAGATAATAATCTCGTAACGATAGAAATAAAAGATACAGGTATAGGCATGACAAAGGAACAGATAAACCGTTTAGGAGAGCCCTATTACTCAACAAAGGGCGCCAAAGGCACTGGCCTTGGTATGATGGTGGCATTTAGCGTCATAAGAGCGATGAATGGAACAGTTCAGATTTCGAGTGAACTAAAAAAAGGTACAGCCTTTTCATTTCAATTCCCTGCGCATATTTTAGATAAAAGGTGAAAACAGCACGCTTATGCAGGAAATTAGTAAAAAAAAAAGGACTTCGCATGGAATTCATTTGCGAAGTCCTTTTTTGTCCTTTTAAGGACTAAGTTCCATGACTGGTGCTTTAGAATCATCCATTAACACCTACACGTATAGGATTTTGTATTACAGAAAAAATCAAACCATCTCGTAAATGCGAGATGGTTTGACCCTTCTTTTGAATTTTGTGATACAAACATGTAGTGATTGGAGCGGAAGGGTACTGACTCCGGCGGGAGAAGTGGGACAAGTGAGACCCCTTTTGGCGGGTAGCGGCAGGGGGCTCACCGCCCGTCCCGCGGAAAGCATGTACCCTGGAGCGGAGATCACCGCCTCAAATCTTCTATGATGGACTTTTTCAGTGGCCTCCTTATGAAGCGGACTGTTTGTTTTTTTATTATTCATTCACCAAACATCGAACCACAGTGGTCCTTTGTCGTCAGGGTCGCCATTATAATTCACAAAAATTTCTTCGCCAGCTTTAATTGTTTTAAGTGCTACGAAATCAACCGTTTCTTCTTTAAGGTTATTCTCAAACATAGCATTAGGAGAATAAGAGTGGTTAAACAATGACCCATATCCGAGGGCAATCGCTACATGATCATAATTCTTTCCCCAGTTAAAGTAATAGTTACGCAGTACAGTATTTTTCAGTTTTCTATATTGATCACCAGGGCATACAATGACAGGTGCCTGGTGAATCATTTCGCCTTTTTGAATAGTACGCGTAGCAAAAATTCCTCTGCCGTATCTTGATTTTTTTATTTCAATCAAATTGTTTCACCGCCATTCTTCTGCAACAAAAAAATTCATGTCATTATCATAAGGTATGAAGAATGTGGGTCTAAAGAGAGTGCGTGTGCCTACTTATTGAAGATATTTAAACAAAAAAATAGTACGCACAGAAGCGCACTATTTGCTCGTATTATGTTTTTTTATAATCTCTTTTAATTCCGTCCAATTTGTTAATCGAGGAAACTCCAGATGCTGATTATAAGACTGACCCCTCACATATAGCTGAACAGATTCACTCGTAAGAGTCTCTAATACATTAGGTTTGTCGTCAAAATAGTAATCTAAATTCAGCTCTTTAATGGTATGTATCTTTTCTTCATCCTTCATACCACAAAAGAATCTGCCTTCTTCTACAGGAAAACCAGCTTTTTCTACCCAATTTTTTGTTTGTTCACAATGTTTAGCAGGTCTAGCTGTAATATAGTAAATTTCATGGCCCTGCTTATGAAGCTCTTGGAGCACTTCTACTGCATCAGGATATGCTGGGCAATCACTGAAATAGATTTCTTCCATGGAATCGATCCATAATTGGTTGCCTTCCTGTTTTGAAAGTCCGAACGGCTCATGAATCTCTAACGTCTTAATCGTATGAAAAACATCAATGGGAAGATCTTGTTTCAGCTTTCTATTATAAATATGAAAAGCATGTTCTCGTAAGCTTATTAAAGTATCGTCAATATCAAAACCTAATCGCATGGGCAAAACCTCTTAATTGTATTTTGGATAACCGGTAAATTTAAAATCTGGACCGATTTGAGTAACGTGCAGATCAGTCAATTCAATGGCATCTGCCATTTTATCAATTCCTGTGCCTCCAAAGAATGAAGGAGATCCCTTGCCGCCGATCAATTTCGGCGCCATATAAAAAATAGTTTTATCGACAAGCCTGTTCTCAAGAAAAGCTGCGTTTATCGTACCGCCACCTTCAATTAGAAGGGAAGAAACAAGGTTCTCTCCTAATATTTCAAGCACACGAACCGGATTTACTTGTGAGGTATTGGTAATGAATACTTTAGCTCCAAGTTCTTCAATACGCTCTTTCTTTTTTTTATCATGGTTTTCAGTAGTAAAAACCCATGTTTCAGCTTGTTGATCGTTAAGTACTTTTGACCCTAAAGGGATTTTGAGTGTTGAATCCATAATCACTCGTATTGGATTACGGCCGTTTGGTATCCTTGTTGTCAGTTCAGGATCATCATGGATCACTGTATTTACTCCAACGAGAATGGCTTGATTTTCGTTTCGGAGCTTATGAACATCCTGTCTTGCTTCAGCGGATGTGATCCATTTGCTGTTATTCGTATGACTCGCAATCTTACCGTCGAGTGTTATTCCTGACTTTAGAGTAACAAATGGGATTTTTTGTACAATGAATTTATTAAACACTTCATTCATCTTACGGGATTTTTCTTCAAGTATACCGACTTCAACCTCAATGCCGGCATCTTCTAGTATTCTAACGCCACGTCCAGAAACGAGAGGATTAGGATCGAGTGATGCAATCACAACCTTCTTGATACCCGCTTCTACGATTGCAACGGCACACGGTCCCGTTCTCCCGTGATGTGAACAAGGTTCAAGTGTAACATAGATGGTTCCGCCACGGGCTTTCTCACCGGCCATTCGTAAGGCGTGGATCTCCGCATGAGGTTCACCGGCTTTGAGATGCGTTCCCACTCCTACGATCCGGTTCTCATTCACAATCACAGAACCTACAAGAGGGTTAGGATCTGTCTGGCCTTTCATAGCCATAGCATTATCTAACGCCAGTTTCATATAGAATTCATGACTGCTCATCTGGAAAGGTCCCTTCGTCTTCTAAGTGGCCGGATCGTTGTATCTTGGTTTGGAGGTATTTTTCATTGAACTCAGAGATATCTCCCCAGATCGGTGTTCGGCCTGAAACAGGCAATCCTGCTTTTATCAATGCATCAAGTTTCTTAGGATTGTTCGTAATTAAAGTAACAGGTTTTGTACGTAAAGCTTTTAAAACTTCAATGGCATCATCATAGTTTCTGGAATCATCTACAAAACCTAAACTTTCATTTGCTTCTACCGTATCTTGTCCATTTTCTTGCAGGACATAAGCCATCGCTTTACTGAACAGACCGATTCCGCGTCCTTCATGGTTTGCTAGATAAAACAACGCGCCTGTACCATGTTCGGTGATCATTTTCATGGACTGCTTAAGCTGATAGCCGCAGTCACAGCGCTTGCTGCCAAAAATATCTCCAGTATGACAAATAGAGTGCATACGAATGAGTGCATCTTCGCTGTATTCAAAGTCACCGTATACTAAAACACTGGATTGCTGATATTCGGCCAGGTTTGATGAAGACAATTTTTTAATAATCTCTTCAAAGTTGTCGGTGTGTTCACAGCCCTCCAGCCAGCTGTACCATTTGAACACAACGGTTTCACCATTCAGATTAACAGGGAGCCTTATAGGTCCGACCAAGTAGATGGCTCCTTCTCCTTTTTTTATCACTTGTATTTTATCTTCTAGAATAGAAAGAACTTTATTGTTGAAAGTACTTTGTATCATAATCATTTTCCCCTTTAGGTTTGCGTAATAAAACAATTCGTGTATACGTCTATTTTATACTACATAAATCGTTTGCAAGAAGTGTTTTGCTCTTATTGGAAAAAAAAAGCATTGAGTCGCCGCGTGAAAAGGGGACTCAAGCTATTATTCAAAAACACATTTTTTATGGAAGATATACCGATTTGACATGATTCAGCTTAAAATAAACGGCTTCTCCATTAGCATTGATCAATTCGATCAGGTTACCTTTTCCATTCTTGATCAATCCTATTTTATCTGGATCCTCACCCATATCAAAAACTGCAATCTTCCCCTCGAACTTCTTTAATTGTTCCTCGAATGAACGACTAAGGGAAGAGGTGTCAGGAAGTTCGAATCGAACAGAATAGGGTGATGTATTCTGTTCATAAAGAGTCAGCCATTTCAAATGTGCCAATGGAATATAAATCAGTTTATATACGGGTGAATAAAGTACTAAATAATCGCTCAATACATGAATGATCGTCCCGTGAAGCGTTTTTTTCCCTATGACATAAACTTGAGTGTTCAACCCTTTAGCATTTGTTAAGATACTTCGGTATGAAATGGGTGAGTCATCTTGTGGAAAAGGCATTGCTTCAGGCTTAATTATGTCCTGATCATCCCCTTCGATAAGAACTGCCTTTTGGACATGCAATAGAGGGATATAGAAAAATTTTTGTCCATCAAAAAGTACTAAAATGTCATTTCCAAAATCGGTTAGAATTCCTTTAAAACTATGTCCGGTTATTTTTAGTTTTATTTGTTTATTTAACATGCGGCTAAAATGGTTCAATTACAATCGACTCCTATAAATATTCATACGTTTTCCCAGACGGTCAACTTAATATAAAAATGAAATGGACCCATGTATAAAGCAATAATAAGGTTACTGCTAAAGTGAGAGGCACCGCTATTAACGATATCCGCAGATAGTCTTTCCATTTTATTTTAATTTTGTTCTGCTTCAAAAGATGCAGCCATATTAATGATGCCAGGGTCCCGATCGGCAGTAATAGTGCACCGATGTCACTGCCTGCAATACTCGCCAGATACATTGTTTTTAACGTGATAGGATCAAGGTTCATCTCTGTCAAAGTTATTGTTCCTATCAGCAGGGCAGGATGGTTGTTAAATAGATTTGAAAGAATGGTAACCAGACCGCCCATTAAAAATGTTGCCTGAAACATGCCTTGGTCAACGATCGGCACGCAAATTTTCAGAAGCAGATCAGTAAGTCCTGTATTATGAAGCCCGTAGATGATTACATACATTGAAAAAGCAAAGATAAGGATGTGCCAAGGGGTTTTCTTTAAAATATCCAGAGGGTTTGTTCTGAGGTAGTACCATCTCCATATTAACAAGACAACTGAACCAAGTACTGCGATAAGTTCGATGGGGATAGACAAGAATGAGGCTATGAAGATTGAGCACCTGATCAATAGAACAAAAAATAAGATCTTTAACATGAACTTTGTTCGCTGGCGTTTTGTTTCAACAGTTACCGTTCCTTTAAGAGGATGGAACTTCTTGGTGAAAAAGGACTGTTCTATATCATATGTCAAATGCGGAAGTTTTTTTGGAAGCCTTTTTTTCACTAGAACATACATCAGGGAAGACATGAAGAGTAAGCCTAGTGTAGCTGGCACAATCATCATCGCTGTATACATATAGAGGGTCATATCGACTATTTTTAATGAGATGAGATTTACAATGTTGCTTACTCCGATCGGCGTGCTGGATGCTGTTGCAGTAAGAGCCCCAGTCAATAGGTAGGGGATTTGATGGTGCGGTTTTAACCTGAAATTTTTGAGAAGCAGAATCAGTATCGGAGTGGTTATTAAAATACTTCCATCATTATTAAACAAAAGGGTCATTAGAAAACATAACATCTGGATGTACCAATATAGGCGGTATCCGGATCCTTTAGAGAGACTGGCAAGACGGGATGCAGACCAGTGAAAAAAACCAAAGCTTTCAAGAATAACTGCCATAACGATGGTTGAGATGATGGTGATCGATGCTCCGCCAATCTTATGAAGGATTTCAAGTACATCGGCTTGAGTCACTATGCCTGCAATCAGTATGATACAGGCTCCAATTGCGGCTGGCCAAGCCTCGTTGATGCCTTTTGGTCTCCAAAATATAACTAACATAGTCATAAGGAAGACGAAAACGGAAATCATGATGTGAAGATTCATTGACGTTCTTCGTCCCTTCTTTCTTTTATAATCAAAAAGTAAATACTTGTCCTACATTATATGAAAAACAATCACTGACGCCTGTATACTAGACTATAAAAGGAAAAATGGTCATATCGTCTAGTTGGAAGTTGTTAGTCATGTGACTATATATGGTCAGGAAGGTATGATTTTTTATAGTCAGGAGCGGAGGGAACATACCCCTTTTCCACAATGTACCTGTTCAGTTCCACTCGTTCAGAAGGTAATCTAAATGGTAGATAAATAGATTCACCTGGAGGGAACTGTGAAAAATTTTGTTTTTGTTTTAATGATTGGTTTTATTTTATCGTTTAATGATGCTAAAACTTCATATGCGGAAGATACCTTAAAAGTGGGATCCGTTTCATCGGATCAAGCATCTATTTATGAAATGCCGAAATTAAATTCAAATATTGTAACGAATCTTGTAAAGGGTGAAGAATATCCGATCCTTACACAAAAGGAAGCTTCTGCTTCAGCTCAAGTACATACTGTTAAGAGGGGAGATACGTTTTATCTCATAGCAAAGCAATATGGAATTACCGTGAGTGAGCTTCAAACTACAAACAATTTACTAGGTACACGGCTATATATCGGGCAGCAGCTTGTGGTTCCACAAGAGACGTTGACACACCGGATTAACATAAAAGATTCATTATGGAAGATTGCAAGACTATATCAGGTTTCCGCAGATACCCTTATAAAACAAAATGGTTTAAAGGCTATTTTCCTTGAAACTGGACAAGAGCTGAAGGTTCCATCAGGCTTTTACAAGGTACAGCTTTTAGAAGGTGGAGGTAAGACAGGGTGGATTCCTAAATCGAATGTTGATATAGAGGAAGTAAATCGTTTCAATCTAGGCTGGAAGTATAACGGAACAGATGATTCTTATAAAAAGCAGCTGAAGATAGATGGATTAGATGTAGTCTCACCAAGATGGTATACCTTAAGCAAAACAGAATTAATCAGCATAAATGCAGATAAGAGCTATGCCAATGCAGCTGCCGAAGCGGGAAAACAAGTGTGGCCACTCTTTGGCAATAGGTTCGATCCGCAACTGACAGACTACATGCTCTCGGATTCTGATAGACGCCATAAAGTGATTGAGTTGATAAAAAAGTCTTTGCTTCATACGAAGAGCCAGGGAATTAATGTGGATTTTGAAAATATTGATCCTAAGAATAAACAAGATTATGTGGTATTTATTCGCGAACTTAAAACGGCACTTCAACCACACGATATTGTCGTTTCCGTTGATGTGAGCAGGGAGAATGCAGATCCGTTCTGGTCCGGCAGTTTGGATAGAGCAGGTCTGGGAAAAGTTGCTGATTTTATTGTTATGATGGCATATGACGAACATTGGGCAAGCAGTCCAAAGGCGGGTTCTGTTGCGTCTATTCCTTGGACACGAGAAGGAATCGAGCTTTTGATGAAGGAAGTTCCTGCTCATAAAATCGTACTGGGAGTACCGTTCTATACACGTGAATGGGTCACAAATGTTAATGGCCAAGTAAGAAGTATCGACAGAACGATACTTGAAACAGAAAAGCTTATTCAGGAAAAAGGGCTTAAGAAAATGTGGGATGAGAAGACATCGCAAAATTATGTGGAATTTATGGAAAACGGCGAAAAACATCAGATCTGGGTCGAGGATAAGGATTCCTTGAAACTTCGCTATGATCTTGTGGAGAAGTATCACTTGAGGGGTACTGCCGCCTGGTATGTTGGGGGAGCCTCAGCAGATATTTGGAACATATTAAAATAGAGGAAAGATTATTTCGAAGCTGACTTTAGATGATGAAAAGTCAGCTCTTTTTTTTATGTGCTTTTGTAAAATGTTGTTAAATTATGTGATGATCGCTTATTTTTATGTGATTGTGAGGCAATTTCATTTAATGAGTCCCAAGGGATAACAAAATTAAGATAAAATAAAATGGAAATAAATTCATATGTTATGCAACTTTTTGTAATGGGTCACCGTCTAACAAACGATTAATACTTGGGAGGGCGACATATGTGGTAAAGGGCAATACGGTCGTAAAAGAGTATCCAAAAAGTGAAATTGATCAATTAAGTGACCTTATGGATGAATACGGTGAAGAAATCAAAAGATTAGCGTATACGTACACAAAGAACTGGCAGCAGGCTGAAGATATCACTCAAGAGATTTTCATAAGTGCTTTTAATCATTTGAATGATTTTCGGGAACAATCAACGATTAAAACGTGGATTTACCGAATCGCGATAAATAAATGCAAAGATTATGTACGAAGCTGGCATTACACGAAAACCTTATTAACCAACACGTTTTATCAAAAATCAAACAGTTTGTCCCCAGAAGAAGAATATCTTGAATCCGAACAAAAAGAACAAATAAGCAAACTGATTCTCCAGCTGCCGATTAAGTACAGAGAAGTCATTATCTTATATTATTTTAAAGAGTTTTCATTAGAAGAAATTGCTGTAGCATTAGACAGCAATCTAAACACTGTTAAATCCCGTCTGAGAAGAGCGAAGAAAAACCTGGAAACCAAAATGGATGGGGAAGGAGGGGATTACATTGGATAAAATGCTTAAAGAAATGAAAGACGACTTTGAGAATTATTTGAACGAAGATAAGGTCTTCACAGAACAAGAAAAAAGAAAAATCATGAATCAAGTCAGATATTCAAGTGCAGAAAATAAGAAGCAGATGTATTTTCCAAAAGTCATTAGTTCGATTACATTGGTATCTCTTTGTGCTTTAATCGTTTTTCTAGTCTTAAACTTCACTGATGCAGGCGAGAAAAGTCAGCCTGCAGATCTACATAAAGAAAAAACGGTTGTTAAAAAAGATCCTGTGAAAAAAGAAGATCCCGTAAAAACCCTCCCTAAATACAGTGATAAAGAAATATCGGATAAAGTAAACTTTCTTCAAAGCAATATTGTGATGGGCATGACGGAAAAAGAAGTGATTGCTATCTTAGGAAATGAGTATAAAGAAATCGATAACTCAGATAGTGAAAGCGGCTCTGTTAAACAAATAGGATATAATTTCTTAGTTAGCGATCCAGCAGATCAGCTCAAAATATCACACGAAATTGCTGTAGAAAGTATTCATAATAGAGAGATTGGAGTTCAGTTCTATATCGGATTTTCTGATCAATCCGAGGTACTGTGGACGACCATTAATTTTGCAGAAGGGGACTCTGTCCTCATGGTGTCGAAAGGAATGAACGGTCGTGGGATTGAGAAAATATACCCTGACTCTAACTCAGAAGTGATCAGATTTACATTAACATCGGAGGAAGAAATTATTTATCAAAAATTCCTGCAAGACTTAGATGAGAAACACCTTAAAGATGTAAATCCGATATCCATTGCAAAGCTATATGTTCAAGCTCAATTAGATAAAAGGTATGATGCAGTATATGCACTGCTTACGGATCGAGAAGGATATGTTCAATGGACGAAGGAAGAGGATGAAAAAATTCCAGAGACCGATCGGGGCACAATCATGCAAACTCTAATAACTTTCAATAATATAGATACAGGCAGCTTTATTCCAGACGGAGACTATGGTGGATATATTGAGTATGAAGCAAGTAAGGATGCAGATGCTAAATCTGGCTTTAAAATGATAAAGGATGAAGATGGCATATGGAACGTTGCATTTATGCCGATTCAATAAACAAAGAGCTAACCAAATTATTGGTTAGCTCTTTCTTAAATAAGTTTGCTTAATACCATCACTATAATGCCGATAAAGGCTAAGCTGTAATTATGAACAAGATTGTTTTCCTCAGCTGTATCAACTTGAGGACTGAATAGCTCATCAAAGGCTTTTTTTCGGAGACCGGTTTCATGGATAAACATGATACTTCGCTTCCTTTCCTGTTGAAATCGCTTTCATACCTATATTATAAGGGAGTATTTCATTGAAATCAAAATATTCTAACAATTACAATGAGTAACCTGCCATTTTTATTTGATTTCACTTCATTTGTTATTTTGCACAAAATTTTCATCAGGAAAATCCAGTGTACAAGACTCCTGAGGGAGAAAAGGATGCAGAATCAGCCAAAGAAAAAAGAGCACACAATTAAGAGTGTACCCTTCTTACGAACAAATATTTAATGAGTTGAAATGTTAGCATTCGCTTTATCATGAACCGCCAGCTTGTTAACAAGAATTGAACTGTCTTCATTTAGTCCTGCAAGTTCAACATTTACATGATTTTGGCGATATTTCATAACTACCTTGTCAATTGCCCCGACTGCTGAATCATCCCACAGGTGAGACTGTGACAAGTCAATGACTACAGACTTTACATCTTCTGAGAAATCAAAATGAGAAACGAAATCTGTTACGGATGCAAAGAACAGTTGTCCTTTAACCATATACGTTTTTTTGTTTAAAGCATCATCCATATGTGATTGGATTTCAACTTTTGAGATCTTAGCTGCAAAGAATAATGCACTTAAAATGACGCCTGCCAGTACACCTTTTGATAAATCATGGGTCAATACAACTGTCACCACGGTTACAATCATAACTGCAGCATCTGTCTTGGGCATAACATGCAGTTTCGTGAGTGAAGACCAATCAAATGTCCCGATCGAAACCATGATCATAACTCCAACTAACGCTGCCATTGGAATCATAGAAAGCAAGTCATTCAGTAGTATGATAAGAATCATCAAGAAGGCACCTGCTACAAAAGTAGAGAGGCGTCCACGGCCGCCAGATTTAACGTTAATAACGGATTGGCCGATCATCGCACATCCAGCCATACCACCGAAAAATCCAGTAACAATATTAGCGATTCCTTGACCACGCGCTTCTTTATTCTTATCACTCTCTGTATCAGTCATATCATCTACGATTTGAGCTGTTAGCAGAGACTCCAATAATCCGACAAGAGCTAACGCAAATGAATAAGGAAAAATAATCTGCAGTGTTTCAAATGTTAATGGGATATCGGGAATTAAGAACATTGGCAGTGCCTGCGTTAGTTCACCCATATCTCCTACTGTTCGAACAGAAGAACCGGACATTACGGCGATAATTGTAATAACGATAATTGCAATTAATGGTGATGGAACTGCTTTCGTAATTCTAGGGAACAAGTAAATGATTGCAAGAGCGCCCGCAACCATTGCATACATGACCCATGATTCTCCTACGAAATGTGGAAGCTGGGCAGTGAAAATTAAAATCGCCAATGCGTTAACAAATCCCACCATTACAGAGCGAGGGATAAACTTCATATACTTACCGAGTTTTAGAACTCCAATAAGTACTTGGATGATACCTGTTAATACCGTTGCAGCTAATAAATATTGAAGTCCATGATCAGCTACAAGTGTCACCATGACTAAAGCCATTGCTCCAGTTGCAGCAGAAATCATTCCTGGTCTGCCGCCTAGAAAAGCAATTACAACTGCAATACAAAATGAGGCATATAACCCAACCATCGGATCAACACCTGCAATGATTGAAAAAGCGATCGCTTCTGGGATTAGAGCAAGGCCAACAACTAATCCAGCAAGGATATCCCCGCGAATGTTTCCAAACCACTCCTGTTTAATTGTCTGTAAATTCAACAACTACACCTCTCTCTTTTAAATGAAAACTGTTTTTTGACTTTCAACTCTCATGAAAGTCGGGGCCGATGTCAACGCGTTCGATTATATCACGTTAAGTACTTGTTGGGTAATGAAATGAAAGCGTATATTTTGATGGTTTTCTCTTAAATTCGCAGTTTTTCTCGGGATTTCATAGAATTAGGAGAAAAATACATTTTTGTGTAATGAAGAGGAGAAAAGGAGATATAGAACGAAATAAAACATATCAGTTTGCAGTAAAAAACAACTAAAAAATGAGGTGTAACATGGACAAAATACCATCAACCTACGAATATGCGGATTATTATGCTTCTTATGTAAAATTAGTTCCTGAAGGTGATATCATCCAGATTTTAAGGGACCAAATGAAAGAAACTGTCGCACTGCTCAGCACACTAACTGAACTTCAAAGTGAATACAGATATGCAGCGGGGAAGTGGAGTATAAAAGAAGTCATTGGACATATGACTGACACGGAGAGAATTATGAGTTACAGACTTCTTTCCATTGCAAGAGGAGAAAAAGCATCCCTTCCTGGCTATGATGAGAATGAATATGTAGCAAAGGCTGATTTTGATAACCAATCGCTGAAAGATCTTATGGACCATTTCGCCTGTGTCCGTCAGTCAACCATTCATCTCATCAAAAGCTTGAGTGACGAATCCCTTTCACGCAGGGGAACTGCAAATAATAGTGAAGTTACAGCTCAAGCATTGATTACCATCATGGCTGGTCATGAACTTCACCATCGAAACATTATTCATGAACGATATTTGAAAATCTGATTAAACAAACGTTTAAAAAACAGCACTTCATTTGCGTGCTGTTTCCTTATGCTCAGCGGTTAATTTCATGTGCGACCCTGATTCCTGACTCAACAGCACCTTCGATCCAACCATGTTTCAGTGTAGTATGTTCACCAGCAAAATGAAGCCTGTCTTCCGGAGCTTTAATCGCATCGTATAGTTCGCTTTCCTGATAAGGCTTAAACAAAGCAAAGCAGCCTCCTGCGTTAGGATCGAATGACCAGCTGTGGGCATGCCCCGTAACAAAATGATGAAAGACCTGCTTACCATGAAAATGTGACAAAAAGTGAAGAGTCTCTTTGACCCTCATCTCGTTCGTAGCACTTCTCCATGGTACTGTATCGTCCTCCCATGTATAACTTCCTAAAACGATCCCTGATGAAAGGCCTTGTTTGTTCTTGTTAGGGTAATATGTGAAACGTGATGAAAAGTCCGTAACGGATTTGCCTCCTGTTAAACCGTTTTTTTCCCAGAAGCGGTGTTTGAATTCAATTCCTATTTTAGTTGAAGGAACATAATGAAGCTCTCTGATCGCTTTTCTTTTGTGATAAGAAAGAGCGTTGAAAGGCTCAATGTGCACAAAATTGAGTACAGAAAACGGGATTGTGATGATGATTCGATCCGCTTCAAACTTGTAGCGATGCAAGGTTTGAGGGCTTTCGGTGTATAAAATGACTTTATTCTGATCGTTTACAATCCGAACTAGCTTTTGTCCAAAATAAATATGGTGTCGCAGTTCCCTAAGAAAAGCTCGCGGAAGCAAATCGTTTCCGCCTGTAATTTCTATATATTTCAGATCTGGTTTTATAAAAATAATCAGGATATCTCGGAGGACTTCGAGAAAAGAAAGTTCAGGAAGTCCTTCGAGGGATAGTAGAACTTTAATCTTGTCGATTGCACCAGGAGATAAAGACCTTCGGAAAGGGTTGTGTCTTAAAAAGTTGTCTAAAGAGTAATGCTGAAAGTTTTGAATGACGATCGGCCAGTGTTTATCAGGGTCTTTTTCTATAAAATCAATTAAGGGCTGCACAGCGTATTGCATAAGCTGCTCAGCGGTTTTCCCTTTTTCAGTTTCAGCTACAGGAAAACGAAGGATTTCTGGATTTTTTTCGTACATGCTCTGATTAGTCCGAACACCATTCACATAGATGATGTCATGAGGGTTGCTGTTGATAAATTCATTTGTAGGCAAGTTGAACTTTTTAATGTATGCCAAAACAAGTTTATGGGTTTCAGGAATACGCATGGCTCCAGCTTCAAAATAATGACCATGTGAAAAGGGAGCTCGAATCGTATAGACCCGGCCTCCGACACGATGTGAAGATTCAAGGATTTGAACATCATGACCGGCAGCTTTTAGAAGGGAAGCAGCGGTCAGTCCAGCCATGCCAGCTCCGACTATGATAACTTTTTGGGGGGAAGTTGTTTTAATTAACCCATTTTTAATCGTGTTCAGCATCTCTTCGTCTGTTAATCGGCTGAAGTTCATAGGTTCTCCCCCTGTATCTCGTTCTGAATTTTGTTTTAATAATGTATTTCATGCTTTTGTAAAATATTAATTTGTAAATAAAACTAAACGGCAGCCCTTAAGGCTGCCGTTCATCTTATTATATTTGCTTAACCTCTACAGGTTTGACCAATACATTTTCTTTGTCAGGGTACGTTTTCTCGATATGCTGTTCTCCCCAAGCACAAAGAGCATCCAGGATGCCTTTTAATGACCAGCCATACTCTGTTAATGAATATTCCACACGCGGGGGAACTTGATTATAAACTTCGCGCAGAATCACTCCGTCTTCTTCTAATTCACGAAGCTGTTGTGTCAGCATTTTTTGTGTAATACCCGGCATCAATCTCTTTAATTCTCCGGTTCTTCGTTTTTCTTTTATAAGGTGGCATAAGATTACCACCTTCCACTTGCCGCCGATTACTTCGAGTGCAGCTTCGACAGGAATATTATATTTTTTCATGAGATAAAAGCCTCCAGCATTCAATTATTACTTTTTAGTGCCTACATTACTTTAAAGTGCGTACTTACTTTAAGTTTGCATATGAAACATAATAGCATCAAGTCATTCAGTTGACCAGAAAGCATGGCTTAAACAAAAGTTAGTGGAGGGATATATAAATGAATACAGCCGCAGTAAAAGTGGATTCCGCGAAAACAAAAGGCGGTTTTCCAGCATTATTAGCATTAGCGATTTCGGCGTTTGGAATCGGAACAACAGAATTTGTACCAGTAGGTTTATTATCATCATTAGCGAGTGATCTCAATATATCCATCACATTAGCGGGATTATTGATATCTGGCTATGCAATGGGCGTTGCGTTTGGAGCTCCTGTTCTTACAGCTTTAACGAATAAAATGAATAGAAAAACATTGCTCATGCTGCTCATGATTGTTTTTATAGCAGGGAACAGCGTTGCAGCTCTTTCAACTAGTTTTAGTTTGCTGCTGGTTGCCCGTTTTATTACAGCTTTCTCTCATGGCGTTTTCTTTTCAATTGGTGCAACGATTGCCGCTGATTTAGTGCCTGAACATAAGCGTGCCAGTGCAATAGCCTTTATGTTTACGGGATTAACGGTTGCAACCGTTACAGGAGTTCCTTTAGGCACATTCATTGGGCAGACGTTTGGATGGAGGGCAACGTTTTGGGCAGTAGCGTTTCTAGGAATAGTAGCGATTATCGCAAGTGCCATCTTAGTACCGAAGAACCTAAAAGAAGCACCGCCTTCAAGTTTGAAGGATCAAGTGAAAGTCATTAAAAATAGACGCTTGCTGCTTGCTTTTGCCATAACAGCACTCGGTTACGGCGGAACATTTGTCGCCTTCACTTATTTAGCACCGATTTTAGAAGATGTAACCGGGTATGATCCAAAGGCAGTGAGTTTTATTCTATTAGGTTACGGAATAGCCGTTGCGATCGGGAATACCATTGGAGGGAAAGCTGCAGATAAAAATCCTGTGAAAGCTTTGTTCTGGATGTTTGTTGTCCAGGCGATCGTCCTTGTGATCCTATCATTTACTGCACCTTATAAGATAGCTGGAACAACTACGATATTCTTCTTAGGATTGCTGGCTTTCATGAACGTTCCTGGTCTACAGGTGTATGTGGTAAAACTAGCGGAAAGATATGTCCCTTCAGCTGTTAATGTGGCATCTGCCATTAATATCGCTGCATTTAACCTAGGGATTGCAATAGGAGCTTTTGTTGGAGGAGTTATTGTAGATTCGATAGGAATCATTCATACCCCATGGATTGGTGGAGTAATGGTATTTGGTGCAGTGCTTCTAACAGCATGGAGCGGTCAGCTTGAAAAAAAGAATAAGTAACACAAAAGGCAGTCTCTAAAAGAGGCTGCCAATTTAGATTTTTAAACAGTTGTTTAATTTAAGTTATATCTTCCAAGTAAACCATCGTCCGTGACCATCCGTCTCAGCAGCAATTTCAGTTTTTTCTATACTATTCACGTAGGAATCGATGTGCAGATCACGGTCCCACATATTATTGTAGATATGGGCGATATCACGTGTCTGTCCGATGTTTCGTATGGTTTCCTGAAGCTGGTTTTTAAGTGTATCAGGAATTTGATTAGCCACATGTGTATGGAAAACGCAGACCATTGAGCTGTCTGGAATTTGTTTAATTATTTCAGGAAGCATTGATACGCCATCACCTTCGATAAAGACTGCATCTTTTTTATTTACGCAGGCTGCTGCATTGTTGAATAGCTCTCTTCGTTCATGATGTTCTGGCCAGATTAAAGCTTCAAGCCATTGTTTATCTTCTGGATCTGTCACATCATTTATATGTAAATCAAGGCCAAAACGATAGGAAACAGGGGGACAATCTGGTAAAAAGAGAGGAGTTATTTCCTCTTTGTATTCTGACGTTATTAATACATTAGATTCCAAGTTTCCATAGACTTTACCCGTATTATAGGAATAGCGGTAATGGTCCCAAAAAAGCTGTAAACCGGCACTCGTACCAATTTCAATTAATGCTAATGGTTTTTCTGTGCTAGCATAAAGGTACGAAAAACATGGATAAAGGTACCCGCATCTCCTTACTTCATTGGTTTGTACAAGCTTTATTTGAAGCAGAGAGATAATTTCATCACGGTACTTCAAACAGAAATGTTTAAACGCATCATAGGAATCTGCAGCCTTTTTAGGTTGTTCTGTCAGGCTAGGGAAAAAATCCTTAAGTTCATGCTGTGTTCCGGTCAACAAAAGATAATGAACAGCTCCAAATAAGAGGTTTGGAGCAGGCTGTCCTTCGCGGGCATATGTACTTAGCTGAAGCAGATCATTGTCATTTGCTGTTTTTAAAGACAAGAATTCATACAACTCACTTGATGCAGAGCATTCAAGTTTTGAAAAGTTCTCAAATCTTTGGGATAACCCATCAAGCTTTAGCATATTTTCCACCTCATAAAAGTTTGTGTATACCTTCATTTAGTTTAACATTAAATGTCAGGAAGCGTTCTTTATGCGATAGGAAGATATCATGCGAATACGGAAGATTCCGATAGCTCCGACTGCGATAATCACCATTGAAAAAATAATCATAATGGAAGGGATAGAGACTAATTGATAGGTAAAGCTTGCAATAAAAGTACCCATGGCGAGACCTAGCCCTCCGATTAGCGCACGAAAGCTATAAATTTTGCCGATATGAGTTTCAGGGAAATCAGTTTGAATCATTGTTAACATGATAATGTCACCCATTGGACTGCCAAACGCAGCAATTACCGCTCCAATTAATGCAACCGTAAGGGAATCCGCTGAAGCAATCACAATAAAACCTGCACCTAAAATAACGTGACCGGCATACATGAATAAAATGCTTCTTTTCAATGTGCCGACTGCAAAGAGACTCAACAAATTTCCGATTCCATATGCTCCCCCAATAAGACCGAATGCTCCTGCACTTTCTTTTAAAACCTGCTCAGTAAAAAGAGGAACACCTACCATATAGACAGTCCCCCAGCATAAATTCACCATTCCAAGACTTATTAATGCCCACAGAAGGACTTTATGATTTTTTAATAGTGAAATAGCTATTTTAAAATCAATCACAGGGGATTTTTGTACATGTTTCATTTCATTCATATCATTCATTTGAATAAATGCTTTTCTAATGAAAACGAGAGCGATGGCTGAAAGGATAAAGGTAACAGCATCTAACGTGAAAAAGTGAGGCAAAGGCATGAACGCAAGGAAGGCTCCTGTTAAACCTGGGCCGAATATCCTCGCGAGTCTATGTGTCGTATCCATTAAGGCATTTGTCTGCTGAAGAAGTTCTGAATCCTTGCATAAAGATGGCAGGCTTGCCTGAAGAGAAGGGTTAAAGAAGGTGCCCAAACCAGATACAATGACACTGATTATTACAAGATGCCAAACGTTAAGTGTGGAGTACCACTCAATGAGAGGAAGCAGACCGACAAATAATGCACGCAGGATATCCGTTATTATCATTGTTTTATGACGGTTCCATCGGTCGGCGTAAATGCCGCCTAAAATACCAAAAAACAAAGTGGAGAAAGTTCCAGCTCCAATTACATATGCAGCTGATGCACCTAATTCTTTTATTGCGATCCACGTTATAGCAACTACATACAAATGATCACCGATAGCGGAAAACAATTGGCTCAGCCATAAAATAACTAAGTTAGGATTCTTAAAGACTCTTTGAAAACCCATCTTGAACACCCTTTCTATTCGTAAGTTTAGAAAAAGTGTAAGGTAACAAAGATTATTAAACAATATAATATGAGTTATAATGATTATTAAAAAAATTAATAAGGGTGATTATGTGGATACAAACCAATTATTAGCTTTTGATCATGTTGTTCGTCACGGCAGTTTTAGTAAAGCGGCTAGAATGATGGATATTTCTCAGCCGACAATCAGTATACGTATCAAAAACTTAGAAGAGGAAGTCGGCGGTGAACTTTTCAAGCGGGGAGGGAACAAACTAGAGTTGTCGGAATTAGGAAGGACATTTCTCCCTTTTGCGCAGCAAGCCATTGGTACAATAAATAAAGGGATGGATCAGGCAAAGCTTGCGAAAGAGGGGAGAGGCGGGAAAATAGCGATCGGCACATTGCCGACACTTGCTGATCATTACTTCTCATCAACACTGGCTACATTGTATAAAACGCATCCTCACATAGGAATTGTTGTACATACAGGTCATAATCAGGAATTGCTGGAAATGCTGTACGAGGGCTATGTAAAGCTGTGTGTCATGACATATCCTTTCTTTAATACTGAGTTGAGGAGTTTATTGCATATTAGAGAACCATTACTCTTAGTCACCCATCCTGATCATCCTTTGGCACAAAAAGATGAAATTGAGCTAAATGATATAGATGATAGGGCAAACCCTTATTTGTTAGTAGACTGGAGTGTTGATGCAAAAAGAGTACAAAGAGAAATGCTCACAGGCAGGAATGATTTTGAAGTGCCTCCGCAAACCGCTTATGATCTGCTGAAGAGCGGGATGGGAGTCGCTCTGTTGACAGAAACAATGGTCGCTAAAGACATTGACCAAGGCACTCTTGTTTCATTGTCTGTGAAGGCATTTCCTAAACTATATAGGGAGAGTGCTTTGGTACAGTTGAAAAAGGAAAAGGAGATTTCCTCTTCGTTAAGGACTTTTATTAACGTATTTAGTGATCAAATAGAAAGTGAGAAATCCTGTGAGTTGAAGTCGTTTACATTCTGATCAAGCCATCTGTTTCCTGTTTCTTTTCTTCACTTTGGATATAACCACAACTAATAACAAGGGAAGGAAGCCAAAGAAAAAGGTTACGGCAGTCTGCATCACAGAACCTGATTCTCCAAGTTCAATTTCATTTTTATACATCGTTAGAGAGAGAAATAAAACAATACTCGCTATGATATAAATAAAATTCAAATGCTTTACTTTTAGAAGTGTTGATAATGCCTGATCCAGAATGAATAGAAGCAGTGCTATCTTCATAAATGAGCCGAGGATTAAAGCTATGCCAAATATCGCTTCAATTCTTTCAATAATCTCACCAATACTGATTAATTGTGCGAGTACATGCAAAGGGAATTTTTTTAGAAACACAAGCGATCCGAGACTGAGTATCGAACAAATGATGGTCAAAGATAAAATGATCCCGTTTATAAATAAACCTAGATAAAGCCACTTATTAATGGTCTGTCCTTGTTTCGGCTTCACAAGATATAAAATCATCGCAAAGAAGAGGATATCCATGTAAGGGAACCCGAAACCTATGTACATACCGTTTAGGATTGGTTTAAATCCTAAAGGCGCAAAGGGCAGTAAGTTACTAAAATCATATACGTTAAACGGCAAGATAAGCATAATTACTACAATGAAAAGCAATATGTACATCAAGAGATGAAACATACGAGCCATTACTTCTATTCCTGCTTTAGCTGTCAGTCCCGCCGTTAATAGAATAAGCAGATGAAAGATGAAGAGAGGAGTTTCTCTCATCATGGAAGTTGTAAAGTATTGTCCCATTCCATACACAATATTGGATGTTATATATAAGATTACTAAAATAAGCGGCAAAATAAATACATATGCCCATATGTTTCCGAGTGTGATCCGGACCTGGTTCACATAGCATTCATTCGGAAATTGATTATGCAGATTGAGCACGAGATATAAAATGATAAAACCGATTAGGTTAGCCAAGAGGAGAGAGATCCATGCGGCATTTTGTGCAGCTGCCAGAAGCGGCCCTTGAATGTTAATAAGGGCCGATCCTGTCATATAAACTTGAAACAAAACAGCCATCTGCCAGTAACTAATCTTACCTTCATGCATAGAATTTGCTCCTTGTTATTATACTTTTAGCCATGAAATTACGGTTTCTGCTATTGGTCCAAAGAGGAAATAAAAGAGTTCATCCAAATTGGGTAAGTTCTTGCCGAATACAAAAGAGTAGCCCAAATAAACGGCTGGAACTGAAAGGACTAAATAGATTCTTTTTAATTTTTTTTCTTTTTTAATCGCCTTGAAATCAAAGTATAGAAAGGCAATTATGAATAAAATAATAATTTTTTCTGTCATGGGGGTTTCCTCGTTTTTCGTAAACTTTGTTGTTCTTGAATGTAGTTGATTTTCGTTCCAGGTTGCTTCGCTTTCCGCGGGGCGTGCGGTAAGCCCCTTCGCCGCTTTGCGCCTTTGAGTGGTCTCACCTGACCGCTCGTCCCGCTGGAGTCTCGAACCTTCCACTCCAATCAACTTTGTTAGTGAAGGAAATGATTAAAATTATTTAAACCAACAATTTTTTAGAAGAGAGCCATTATTTTTGATGGAATGGTTTACTGATATCGGTACCGGTGTTAATTACATTTACGTTTGCTTTAACATGAAAAACGGTTCTTTGGAAATACGGTATTTTTTCCTTTTTAATCCTTGCCCATAATTGAGGCTCCGATTTATATATATCATTTCCTAACCCTATTACATCTAGATTCTTCTTTTGAGATTTCTTTAGTAATTTTGTAATGTTCTTGTTGATTTGATTTTCAATTCTTTCATTAAGTTTCTCAAGCTGAGGGGCTGTTTTAAGATTAGTACATTCCAATTCTCCGATACTCGCTTGAATTTTAGGTTTGATCGTATAATGAATCTCGTCCCCTTTGATCGAGAGGGATGTCTTTGTATGTGCCTCAATTACCTCGAAGGTTTCTTCCGGTCTTTGTCCTTTGCATTCTACCTCAATGATGCCAAACTGAAACTCATTTAAAGTGAGCATTAAAGCCTTGGTATCTTTATTGGATATAATGGTTTTTATTTTTCCTTTTTGAAGAATCGTCAGTCCATCGACATAAATGCTGTTCACCATTTCTTTTTCTTTCTTTAGAAAAGGTACATAGGCGGTATCCACCTCATTGTGAAGCTGCTTTCCTAAAGTAAATAAATTTGCGGGGTATGTTTTTGCACTGAATTTGCTCCCTGTTTTTGTAGTTTCATTGAGCTGTTCACTCACCGTGTTCTCAACATGAGGTTTTTCGTTTAAATAATCAGCGGCAGTTCCTTTTGTAATACCTACACCTGTTAACAGTCTAGGTTCATGATCACGGTAAAAGAAATCCAACACTTCACCAACACTATGCTGTTTGGCTATCCGTTCACTGATCACAATGAATCGTACATGTCCCCAATTTGCTTTTCTTCCCGTATGGATGGTAACGTCCCGTATGGCTTCGAATAACGTTCTTGCTTCAGTTTCCAAACTGAAAAAAGATTCACCGCCTCCGCTCCCGGCGGAACCGATTTTAGGAGCAGGTTTATAAAATTGAGTGGTTAGTCTTATTGTTCCATCTTTATTCTGATCAATAGCGATGGACTGAACAAACAAATACTCCGTTAATTCTGAATGGTCCCAGCATCCAGATAAAAAAAGGAGGGAAGAGGCAAGTATGAATTTTATGAACTTTTTCATGCAGCTTCAACCTCCTATGATCAATTAAAATTCTTTTCCGGTGTTACGATTCCGAAGTAATTTCTTCAAAGATACCCGGAAGAATCCATCTTTTAATAGCGACGTGCTGTTTAAAGTGAAAGTCCCAAGGTATGGCTCTGTTAATACTCGTAATTTTGACAGGTGAAGGAAGATTAGGATAAACCCAAGGAAAAGACCAAACCCTCCCATGATCGCAGCAAGAAACATTAATGGTATACGCAACAATCGTGCTGCAAATCCGAAATCGTAATAAGGGATTGAGAATGAAGCGATCCCGGTAAGTCCGATGACAACGATCATGATCGGTGAGGCAAGACCTGCATTAATGGAGGCTTCACCAATAATTAAGGCACCAACAATACTTACGGTTGAACCGATCGGTTTTGGGAGACGGATCCCAGCTTCTTGCAAGAGTTCGAAAAAAAAGAGCATAATTAATGCCTCTACGAGCGCAGGAAAAGGGATTCCTTCCCGAGTGTCCAGTAAAGCAATAAGGAGAACAGTTGGAATTAACTCTTGATGAAAAGTAGTTAAAGCAATATAGATACTGGGCAATGCTAAACTAAGGACAAAACCTACAAATCTTACTAGACGGATAGTAGACGAAAAAATAGATCTTTGGTAATAATCTGATGCTGATTGGAAGAATTCATTAAAAAGACCAGGACAAATCACAATGGTTCCGGTGCCTTCCATAAGGATTATTATCTTGCCCTCCAACAAACATGCAGCAGCAATGTCTGGTCTTTCCGTGAAACGGTATTGTGGAAATGGAGTAATCGTCGATTCTTCAATTAATTCAGCGATATAGGATGTTTCAAGGATTTCTTCTTTATTTATCTTGTTAATACGCCGTTCAAATTCCTCAAGCATTTGAACATTTACTGTGCCATCCAAATAGCCATAAACAAATTTTGTATTTGACTTGTTTTCTGTTTGTTTAAAACAAAATTTTAAGTCTGGGGTTTTTAATCTGGAGCGGATCAACCCTAAGTTTTTTTGCAGGTTTTCAATAGTTCCTTCTCGAGGACCTACAACGACAACTTCATTTTGCGGTTCTGCTACGCTTCTTTTTTCCACAGAGGAAGCATCGATGCTTAAAGCCTGGTTCCACTTATCAAAGAGCAGAACAATATGCCCATTCACGATATTTGCGTTTAATTCATTGTAGTTCTTTAACAGCATGACAGGTCTTGAAGAAACCCCTTTGTTTTCAAAAAAGTTCTTAATTTGCTCTACAGTAATCGAAAGGGAGAGTGCTGCTTCAAAGTCTGGCATATCTTTGATGATGGTGTGAAGCAAATTTGATTTTTCTTCCTGAATGAGAGAATCACAGTGTACAACAAGAGCTTCTTGTTTATAGTTTCTTCCGAATTGGAAATTTCGAATTTTAATATCATCACAGTTTTTATAGAGGCTGCGAATATACTCTTCATTCTCTTGAAGGTTTTTATAAATAGAAATTTCAATTTTAGCTGTATCCGATGATCTCACCTGCCTTATCCTTAATAATGTTTGATAAGCAAGGGAAATCTATACATTATTTACCATGAAAGGCGAACGCTGATTTCTTGACACGTTAAAGAGTTTTTTCAATAATATAGGAAGAATAGCTTTCTAGGGTTCCGCAGTGACTGCTCGCTGGTCTGGTCCGAGAGAAAGCGCACGATAGATACATCGTGTACACGGAGGGATAAAAGCCTGGGAGGATATAAATCATATATCTTTCTGGGCTTTATTTATTGTAGGAGGTCATTATTATGGCATGGGTGTACTTGTTTGTTGCAGGTATCTTTGAAATTGTTTGGGCGATAGGGCTTAAATATACGAATGGATTCACAAGATTGTGGCCGTCGGTTGTAACCGTAGTTGGGATGATCATCAGTTTTTATTATTTGTCACAAGCTACAAAAGTTCTGCCGATCGGGACGGCTTATACAATCTGGACGGGGATTGGAGCAGCTGGAGCGGTGATATTAGGAATTGTACTATTCGGTGAGCCTAAGACGCTTCTTCGTCTTACGTTTCTAGCTTTTGTTATTACAGGAATTATTGGTTTGAAGATTACTGCGGGTAGTCAATAAAAGATTGCTTTTTTCGTAAACTTTGTTGTTTTTGGAAGATGTTGATTTCCGTTCTAGGTTGCTCGCTTTCCGCGGGGCAGGCGGTGAGCCACATTCGTACGTTTCACTTTTAAGTGTCTCACCTGACCCGTTTCATAGAAGTATCATTGCTCCTGTGTCTACGAGTTAATTCTACCGAAGTAAGCTTCCTCGTCGCATGCCTTACGAGATGTTTCTCAAGTGGTAGGCACGCACCTTCCACTCCAATCAACTCTTCAATGAAGAACTTCAAACCTCTCTATAGCAACATTCATTTAGAAAATAACCAAAGAAAACGAGAAAGCTGCCTTAAACAGGTGTTTTATAGACCCTTTTTTGAGGCAGCTTTTGTGATATCAGATTTTTTCTTGTGCGCCTATCTTAGCGTTTTCGTCCAATTCAAGGCTTTGTTTATATTCGATACGTTCAATCACGCATCCCGGACCAATTTCTATCGTGTTGCCTCTAACTACTTTTGCATGTGTGTATTCAAGGGATACATGATCACCTTCGATGACTTCTGCAGTTAGCTGATCTGTTTGCTGACCCATAAAAAATTTAATGAGTTTTTTGAAACCGGAAGAATCTATGCTCCTTTTTACGATGATATTTTCACCGCCGATTTCTTTTGCTTCACAAAGACGCAGGAGCTCTATGTCAATATTTCCTGCATTCAGAAGACCATTAATCTTAAAATTCCCACGAGCATTAAAGGATTCCGCCTCGCAGTCACCGCCGATTTTTACTTGCCCCTTTACATCTACCTCATCTCCAGAAACATTGCCTTTAATTGAAGCAGATCCTCTAACGATGATTTCTTTTCCTTTTAAATCTCCTTTAACATTTGAAGAACCTTGGATCTTTACTTCGCTGCAAGTTAGATTTCCGTCGATATCAGTGCTTCCATTGATGGTCATTTCTTCAGCTTCCATGTTTCCTTCAATATGGGATGATCCATTGACCTTGGCAGTGCCAGTTTTAATACTTCCTTCAATATGTGCACTGCCGTTGCATTTGAAAACTTGGCACTGGACGTCGCTGTTTATATGTGCGGAACCGTTAACTTTTACTTGATCATAATCCCCGCCAGCAGCAGTACCTGAACCTGAAATGCTAATGTTTCTTTGTTTTGTTTTTTCCATAACTATTCCTCCTCAACGTTTATGAAATCTTTAATTTTAACTCTTCAATGCATTGATTCAGTTTGTAATGGGCGATAATTTTTGTTTGAGATTCTACGAACAGCTTAGCTGGTTCAGGTGTGAGGATAAAGAAAGATACACCCATTTTTCTAATAAAAATAAGTTCGCTTTCCTTGCCATTTATTTCATTAGAGTGATGTTGAAGGATTTGGAGAAGCTCCATTCCTTCCGATCGGTTCATTTCACCAGTTTGAAGCAGAGTATCCAATAAATATAGGGTTAATAATTGATCAAACGAGAAAGTTGAAGTGGTGCCATTGTGATTGTTGTACATTTCTAAAGCAGTGTTAGAAACAATGTTACGTTTTGTTAACTCATCAGCTGATAAGGATGTAATAGTAGGGGATGGGGAGAACATATCAGCAAGTTCATCAAGCGACAAATCATCTTTTAAATTTTTTATTTTTTCAATGCGCTGCAAGATGTCTTCTTTTGGAAAGAAAGTCTCTTGGCCTGTAAAAGTAGATTTCCGTATAAACCAGTTTTCAGGAATCAGATTTTTTCTTTTCCAGCGATACAACTGGCCATAAGAAATGTTTGCAGCTTCAAGAAGATCTTTCTTTGAGATTAAATTTTCCATGATTAACCTCCTTCTGAAACTAATGTAACATAACACTGTTACGTTATGCAAATGTTTTTTCATTGTTACACACACACACTTTCAGATCGTTTTTGATTCTTCTACATGGACAAGTTGATGCAGGGGGACAGGTAAGATTTATAAAGGCGGTAAGCGAGCGTATGAAATGGATAACAACCACTTTTAAAAGCAATAATCGTTGCGAAGACAAACTTTTTAAAGGAAATGATCCAATGGTTGTGAATATCAATAAGTATAGGTTTTACGGGAGGTGAGTGTATGAAGCCTTGGTTTAGTGAAGGGGAGTCAGGGTTTGTTATGTTCGGTACTGAACATATTATCAGCCTGTTAGTAATCGTATTTGTCGTAATATGTATGTTCCTCTTTCGCACTCGTATAAAAGAAATGCATTCAATAAGATATTTACTCCTGATCAGTCTTGCTTTATCTGAAGTGAGTTATCAGTGCTGGGCGTTATATAACGAGATATGGACAGTGAAATTATATCTGCCGCTTCAGCTTTGCAGTTTAAATATCCTGTTATGCATGATCTTACTTTTAACAGAAAATAAGAAGCTTTTTGCTTTCGTGTATCTGTTTGGTTTTACAGGGGCCATACAAGGGTTGCTCACTCCTGAACTCTATCAGCAGCCATGGCACTTTCGTTTTATTCAATATTTTTTCGCTCATGGTCTAATCGTCTGGACCGCTATGTATTATGCGATCGTAAAGTCTTTTAGAATTACGTGGAGAAGATTCTTCAAGTCGTTTTTATGGCTTAATTTGTACGCCGTATGTGTCTATGTTATTAATATTTTGCTGAATGCAAATTATATGTTTTTAATGAGTAAACCAGCCAATGCTTCATTGATAGATTTCCTTGGGCCACACCCTTGGTACATTTTTGGATTGGAACTGATTGCATTTTTAATGTGCTTGATTGTCTTTTTCCCAGTGATAGATAAGAGCTCTGGACCAATTAATAAGGATCGCTCACCGATTGGAGTGTAGCGGTCTTTTTGTATGTTTTGTGACATTGATTGGAATGAAAAGAATTAATTGGTATTTATTGTATAATAGAAGTGAGGAGGGATAAATTATGAATCAAGCTGTTCTAAAACCAGTAAAATGGGTGCCGTTTCTCGCTTTATGTTTATTAGTAATTGGAAGCAATATGATTTTATACATGACTCCATTCTTTCAGCCGGTTCCAAGTCTAGTAGTAGCAGGCTCCATGTTTGATTTCCTTTTAGTTATTCCGCTTCTTGCATACTACTTTATTATCCGTAAACGATTTTCTTGGAAACTAACTATCCTGACAGCCATCGCAAGCTATGGGCTAGCGACTGTTATTATTCCAGATTCTTTATTAGAGAATGTATCCATGATTCCAAAAGCTTTACTTCTGTTAGAAGCAGGGTTTGTTTTCATTGAACTTTATTTGTTAATCATGGTTATTAGGAAGTTTCCTAAAGTAAAAGCATCGTACAGAAAGCTTCCAAATAAACTTCCTTTTCTTATAAAAATTAAACAAGCGTTTAACGTTCATTTTCCAAGTAGCCGTATGCTTGATGCGGTTGTCAGTGAGATTTCGATGTTGTACTATGCTCTGTTCTCTTGGAGAAAACCGGCTTTGACGGCTGGTGAAGTTTTTACTTTTCATAAAAAAACAAGTTTTGTCGCACTTAATCTGATGCTGATTCATGCACTTATCATCGAATCAGTAGGACTTCACTACTTCTTCAGCAAGATCGACCACACACTTTCTCTCATACTGCTCTTTATCAATGCGTACTCAGTGCTTTTCCTTTTCGGTCAGATGCAGGCCGTTAAGAAAACCCCATTAATCACAACGGAAGATTCTATCATTACAAATATCGGTTTCTTAAGAGGAATGTCACTTCCTTATACGGCCATAAAGGAAATGAAAAAATATGAAGGACCGGATACGATACCCGCATCAGAAAAGAAATACACGTTCGAAGCACTCGTGAGTGATTTTATTCCGGAAAAGCCATCAATCGAACTTCTTTTGAGGGAATCTGTAAAGGCAGAGCTTATTTATGGATTTAAAAAGAATGTTACTAGAGTGGTAATAAAAGTGGATGAACCCTTACCTTTAATGAACATAATAGAAAAGAGAATGACTTCTGAAAATGAAACGGATTGAAATTTTTTAACAAATGTTCGATTTCACCTTGTTAAATAGAAATGCTATTGTTACTATTTCAGAAGGTTATAGAAAAATTCCCTCGACAGGTGAAAATAGACTATGTTTAAAAATAATTCTGCAACTACACAACAAAAAAAGAATTTCTTAACTTCTGTTCAGCTTATCGTAATCTTTTACTTATTGTCCGTTATCGTGGCTACGATTCTATTAAGTTTGCCAGTCGGACATAAAGAGGGAGTAAAGTTATCCTTTGTTGATACGTTATTTACGGCTGTAAGTGCTGTGAGTGTTACAGGGCTTACTTCAGTAAATATTTCTGAAACATTTAATCATACGGGTGTAGTTCTACTTGCTATAGTGGTTCAAATAGGTGGTATTGGTGTAATGACACTGGGAACGGCTATCTGGCTGCTAATCGGTAAAAGGATTGGTATGAGAGAGCGGCAGCTGATTATGACTGATCAAAACCAGTCCACTTTAGCGGGTCTCGTTCAGCTTATGAAACAAATTTTAACCTTGATTATCGGGATCGAGATCTTGGGTACAGTCTTATTTTTTATTTTGTTCCAGCCATATTACGACACGGAGCTTAATGTTCTGTACCATGCTTTCTTTGCCTCGGTTACAGCTACAACAAATGCAGGATTTGATATTACGGGGAGTTCATTGATTCCGTTCCGTCACGATTATCTCGTTCAGATTGTGACCATGTTTTTAATTACGTCTGGAGCGATTGGTTTCCCGGTATTAGTAGAGATCAATAATTTTATAAAAGAAAGAAAGTATTTGGAGCGCTATACTTTTACTCTTTTTACAAAGGTAACAACCATTACATTTGCTTTATTGGTTGTAACGGGAGCATTGGGGATCTACCTGTTAGAGATGAATGCCTTTTTTGAAGGCAAATCTTGGCATGAAACGTTTTTCTATTCGATGTTTCAGTCTGTTACGACACGAAGCGGCGGATTATCTACAATGGATGTTTCAGAGTTTACCGTTCCAACTTTGCTCTTTTTAGGAGTAATGATGTTTATTGGAGCCTCTCCAAGCAGTGTCGGCGGAGGTATTCGGACAACAACATTTGCGGTAGCTGCTTTGGCGATTTTCTTTTATGCAAAAGGACGAAATACCATCAAAATCTTTAATCGGGAAATCTACCCCGAAGATATACAAAAATCATTTATTGTAGTAATCGTTGCAATGGTGCTATGTACAACATCGACCATCATTATTTCAATCACTGACCCAATGCCAATCGAGAAGATCTTTTTTGAAGTCTGTTCCGCATTTGGAACAACAGGACTTTCAACTGGAATCACAGGTACATTAAGCTCAACCGGTAAAGTGATCTTGATGATTCTGATGTTTATCGGAAGAATCGGCGTTCTTTCTTTCCTTTTCATTATTCGAGGAAAAGTAGCAACTGAACATATCCATTATCCAAAAGAAAAATTAATAATTGGTCAGTAAAAGTAATCACGTTTGAATTCAGTCCAATGTTTACTTATAATGTACATAAGTAAATAGTGTCCTTCGGGGTCGGGTGCAATTCCCAACCGGCGGTGATGAGGCTGTTGAATGCCTCTTAGTCCGTGACCCGGTTTTGTTATTAAGCAAAAACGGTGGATTCGGTGAAAATCCGAAGCCGACAGTATAGTCTGGATGGGAGAAGGAACGTGAGCGCTTTTAAACACTTGTTTAATAAAACAGTGATTTTAAAGGTTTATTTAGTCATAACTTTCAACAAATACCCCGGGAGCGATTATGTTCTCGGGGTATTTTTATTTAAAAAACTCCCAGATTCATGCACATTTACGATCAGCGAACATCGAAAAATAACGACCAAGGGAGGCAAAGTATTTGTTTACAGGAATCATAGAGGAACTAGGTACGATCAAGTCTATTAACAAAGGAAATGAAACAATCGTACTCACTATATCTGCTGAAAAAGTCCTGCATGATGTAAATCTCGGTGACAGTATTGCGGTCAATGGTGTATGTCTTACCGTGACTTCATTTAATTCCCATCAGTTCACAGTAGATGTTATGCCTGAAACGTTCAGGTCTTCAACTTTGAAACTTTTAAACAACCGAGACAATGTTAATTTAGAACGGGCAATGGCTGCCGGGGGGCGGTTTGGCGGACATTTTGTTTCTGGGCATGTGGATGGAACCGGAGAAATCGTGGAGAAACGTCCAGAAAAGAATGCTATCTACTATACCATTTCTCTTCCTGATCATTTGATGAAGTATTTCATGTTAAAAGGGTCCGTATGTGTTGATGGAACGAGCCTTACTGTATTTGATGTAACGAAGAATACAATTACGGTTTCCCTTATTCCTCATACGGCGGATCACACTATTTTAGGAAAGAAAACCACTGGAGATCTTGTTAACATCGAATGTGATATGCTTGCGAAATACGTATCTAGAATGCTGTCTCCAGAAAAAGAAGAAACTAAACAAAAGTCGAAGCTGTCTCTTGATTTCTTACAAGAGCACGGATTTTAGGAGGAGAGTCAATGTTCCACTCCATAGAAGAAGCTGTTGAAGATTTAAAAGCAGGAAGAATTGTTATTGTAGTTGATGATGAAGACCGTGAAAATGAAGGGGATTTTGTTGCCTTGGCAGAAGGGATAACAGCTGAATCCATCAACTTTATGGTTACTCATGGCAGGGGATTAGTATGTACACCGATCTCAGAAGAAATTGCTGTTAAGCTTGATTTATCGCCGATGGTTGCAGCCAATACAGATTCTCATGGCACTGCGTTTACGATTAGTGTAGACCACATATCAACCACAACAGGAATCTCAGCACAAGAAAGAGCGGCCACTGTTCGTGAGCTGGTGAATCAAGAATCTGCTCCATCTGATTTCAAACGCCCTGGTCATATTTTTCCATTGATCGGTAAAAATGGCGGAGTACTAAGAAGAGCGGGTCATACGGAAGCAGCCATCGATCTGGCAAGAATGGCAGGAAGCAAATCAGCTGGTGTTATATGTGAAATCATGAAAGAAGACGGTACGATGGCGCGTGTACCTGAACTTGTAGAATTAGCGAAACAGCACAATATGAAGCTCATTACGATAAAAGATCTGATCACGTACCGAAATAAAACAGAACAAATGGTGAAAAGGGAAGTCGAAATCAACCTTCCAACAGAGTATGGAGATTTTAAAGCGGTAGGCTTTTCAAATGTATTGGACAACAAAGAACACGTTGCGCTTGTAAAAGGTGATATAAGCGACGGTGAGCCTGTGTTGGTTCGAGTGCACTCTGAATGTCTGACTGGAGATGTCTTTGGTTCTAACCGCTGTGACTGCGGGCCGCAGCTTCATGCAGCTCTTTCACAGATCGATAAAGAAGGCCGCGGCGTCTTATTGTATATGAGACAAGAGGGAAGAGGCATCGGACTCATTAACAAAATGAAAGCTTACAAACTGCAAGAAGAAGGCCTTGATACAGTTGAGGCAAACGAACAGCTTGGATTTGCACCAGATTTGCGTGATTATGGAATCGGAGCACAAATCTTAAAAGACCTAGGGATCAACAAGATGAAACTTTTAACGAACAATCCTAGGAAAATAGCCGGTCTTAAAGGCTATGATCTTGAAGTTACAGAGCGAGTGGCGCTTCAGATGCCTCATAATGAAAGCAATGAAGACTATTTAAAAACAAAGAAAAGCAAATTGGGGCATATGCTTCATTTCTAAAACAGGAGGAACCAAAAATGGCAAAATTATTTGAAGGACATTTAGTTGGATCAGGATTAAAAGTAGGAATCGTTGCAGGACGCTTTAACGATTTTATTTCAGATAGATTAGTTTCTGGCGCGCAGGACGCTTTCAAAAGACATGGGGTGTCAGAAGAAGATGTGGATATCGCATGGGTTCCAGGAGCATTTGAAATTCCGTTAATCGCAAAAAAGATGGCGGATAGCGGAAATTATGATGCCATTATTACGTTAGGTGCTGTTATCCGCGGATCAACTCCACACTTTGATTATGTGTGCAACGAAGCGGCTAAAGGCGTAGCGCAGGCATCAATGACGAGCGGTGTGCCCGTCATTTTCGGTGTATTAACTGTAGATTCAATCGAACAGGCTATTGAAAGAGCTGGAACAAAAGCAGGAAACAAAGGCTGGGAAGCAGCGGTTTCTGCAATTGAGATGGCAAACTTAACACGCCAGTTCTCATAATAATACGTTTAGAGATCGGCCCGTCACTTTTAAGTGGCGGGTTTTTTAACGGTTAAAAGTTTTAAAATCAGGATTAGGGTTCTCCTGATTTTTTTTTGGATTGCAGTTGGTGTTTGTCGAAAATTCCATAAATCGCTTTTTACCGTTAATAAAATGTGAATTACCGTGAATATCATTCAGATTAGCGTGCATAAAAGTCATTATTATTTTTTTCATGAAATTGGACTCACCATCCTTGTCATCTTGTCATATATTGAATGGCAAAATAAAAATTTGGTATATCGAAAATAAATTGACATAGTTATTAGAATAGTGTTAAGATTACCAAAGTTACAAACTACAAAATTATGGAAAGGATGGTTGTGTCATGGTGAAAGAAATAATTGTTACTCAGATTACTGTCTGTATTGCAATGGGCAAAGACTCTACAATTTCATATCATGGCCTGCCGAAAGAGTTGTATTAGGATTCCTTTCTCTTAGTTTTGTCTGATCTTTATACATATTCATTACGCAGGTCACCCCAGTCGTGACGTGTGTTTTTTTATGGTTTCTAAAGCATATCGCCTTCGAGTGGTATGCTTTTTTATTTTCATTTGCACGAAGAGATCTCTCTTCTTTTGCAATATAAAAAGGCGAAGGTGCTTTTGGTCTTTTCTTAGATTCTCTTCATTGACAAGTTGATTGGAGAGCAAGGTACGAGCAACAAAGTCTAACAGCCTAAAAAAATCTGGAGGTAAAGGACATGAAAAATGGAGTGTTAATGGTGTGGCTAGAACGCAAGGATCATACACTTTTTGGGTAGCTCAATTATTACAAATTGTTTAATAGTAGACAGCGAGATAGAGAGGAGAGAACGATATGTTTTCGGTTTTAGGAAAGTTAGCCTGGTTTTTTAAGAGGCATTGGATAAGGTATACGGTGGCGGTCGTCCTGTTAACCGGTGTTGGAATTATTGAGATCATTCCTCCTAAACTAATAGGAAATACAATAGATTCCATTCATATGGGCACGATCACGAGAGAAGATATGATGAAAACTCTAGCGATCTTTGTGGCAGTACTCGTATCGATGTATATCACGATGTACATCTGGATGTACCAGCTTTTTGGAGGCGCTTTTATTATAGAACGGACGATGCGTTCGAGATTCATGCGTCACCTATTAAAAATGACTCCTACATTTTTTGAGAAAAATAGAACTGGAGATTTGATGGCACGTGCGACAAACGATTTAAAAGCCATCTCAATGACTGCAGGTTTTGGAATTTTAACGCTCGTTGATTCCAGTCTGTTCATGCTTACGATCTTGTTTGTAATGGGTTTTATGATCAGCTGGAAATTAACGTTCGCAGCTCTTATACCGCTGCCGGTTATCGCGTTTATTATTAAGAAGTACGGTAAAAAAGTGCATCAGCGATTTACGGTCGCACAGGATGCATTTGGGGAAATGAACGATTCGGTTCTGGAAAGTATTCAAGGCGTCCGTGTTATCCGTGCTTATGTACAGGAAGAAGCGGATGTAGAACGGTTCAACAAAGTAACAGAAGATGTTTTTGAAAAGAACCTTGCTGTTTCGAGAATCGATGCTCTTTTTGAACCGACGATTAAGATATTAGTAGGGATGAGCTATTTGATCGGATTAGGTTATGGAGCATACATGGTTTTCCATAATACGATTACCCTTGGAGAACTTGTTACCTTCAACGTCTATCTAGGTATGCTAATCTGGCCGATGATTGCAGTCGGTGAATTGATCAATGTGATGGAACGCGGAAGTGCTTCACTTGACCGTGTAAATGAAACACTAGCGTACGAAGCAGATGTTAAAAATGGTGAGGATCTTGTTCCTTTATCAGATCCGGGCACGATTAAATTTGAGGATGTAACGTTCAGATATCCTTCATCAGAGTCTGATAACTTAAAAGATATCAATGTTACGGTTAAGAAAGGTGAAACACTAGGAATTGTGGGACGCACGGGAAGCGGTAAGACGACATTACTGAAGCAACTGCTGAGAGAGTATCCTGCTGGTGAAGGGAGAATCAGCTTTTCTGGTGTTGACATTGAGGATATCGCCCTAGAGGACCTTCAAGGCTGGATCGGGTATGTACCTCAGGATGCGATTCTATTTTCTAAAACCGTTCAAGAAAACATATTGTTCGGTAATCGTTTAGCAGATACAGATAAGCTGAATCATGTTATGGAGATGGCGTCATTTAAAAATGATGTTAATTATCTTCCTGAAGGCTTAAACACCCTTGTTGGAGAAAAAGGTGTTGCGTTATCCGGAGGACAGAAACAGCGTGTATCTATCGCGCGTGCACTTTGTGTTGATCCTGAAATATTAATCCTTGATGATGCGCTTTCTGCAGTTGATGCAAAAACGGAGACGGCTATTATCGGGAATATTCGGAAAGAACGTGCGGGTAAAACGACATTTATTACGACGCATAGATTATCTGCCGTTGAACACGCAGACTGGATCATCGTTATTGATGACGGAATGATTGTGGATGAAGGCAGACATGAGGATTTGATTGCAAGAGATGGCTGGTATAAAGAACAGCATGAACGCCAGCAGATCGAACAAAACTTAAATGATAATAAGGCGGTGTAGCCATGAACGTTGGAAAACGCCTGTTTCAATACGCACTTCAATATAAAAAGAACTTCATTCTAGGGTTGCTCATGCTGACTGTTGCTATCGCAGCTGAGCTGACAGGACCATTTATCGCTAAAACAATGATTGATGATCACATCCTTGGTATTGAAAAACCATGGTATCAGGTGAGTGAAGAAGAAAAAGCGGCAGTGAAGTACGATGGAAACTGGTATAAACGAAGTGATCATTTTGATCAGGGAGAAAATAAAGGTAAAGAAATACGGGTTGTGCAGGTGAAACGTGATTATTTTGTAATTGATCAGCCTGTTTCAATTACCGGTGAACGATCAGCTAAAAACGGAGAAGTTACGATTTCATATAAAGGGAAATCTGAAACTTACCCGGCAGATAAGCTGAGTATCAGTGAAACATTCTCTTTTTATGAACCTGAAATTGCAGGGATCATGAAACTTATGATGATCTATTTAGGATTGCTTCTATTCGCAGCATTCTTTCAATATGGGCAGCGCTATATGTTGCAGCGATCATCAAACTTGGTTATCAAAAAAATTCGCCAGGACGTATTCGCCCACGTTCAGCGGGTAGCGATCACGTATTTTGATAATCAGCCGGCAGGTAAAATCGTTTCGCGCATTACAAACGATACAGAAGCGATAAAGGAGCTTTTTATTAACGTACTTGCGAACTTCTTTACGGGTATCATCTATCTGACAGGTATCTTCACAGCATTGTTCTTGCTCGATGTTAAGCTTGCAACGATCTGTTTGATCCTCGTACCGATACTGGTAGTCTGGATTAAGATTTACCGCAAGTTCGCATCCAAATATAATCATAAAATCCGTTCAACATTAAGTGATATTAACGGAATGATCAACGAATCCATTAACGGTATGACGATCATTCAGGCATTTAAGAGACAGAAGGAAACAACAGAAGAGTTTGAGACAATGAATAAAGAATACTTCACGTTTCAAAACAAACTGTTAAGTCTGAACGCCATGACAGGACACAATCTCGTGTTATTCCTGAAGAACCTTGCGTTCATGGCTTTTATCTGGCACTTTGGAGGGCAGGCACTTGGAATTGGTTCAGCTATATCAATCGGTGTGCTATATGCATTCGTAGATTATTTGAACCGAATGTTCCACCCTGTTACAGGGATGGTGAATCAGCTTGCTCAACTGGAACAGGCACTGGTTTCCGCTGAGAGAGTTTTTGTATTAATGGATGAACCTGGCCAGACGGTTACGAAAAATGAGATCACTCGTTATAAAGGAAATGTAGCATTCAAGGACGTTACGTTCAGCTATGTGGATGGAGAACCTGTGCTGAAAAATATTGACTTTGAAGCGAATCAAGGTGAAACAGTAGCGCTTGTTGGCCATACCGGCTCCGGTAAGAGTTCAATCATGAACTTGCTTTTCCGTTTTTATGACATTAAGCAGGGCAAGATTACGATTGACGATCAGGACATCATGGAACTGTCCAAACAAGAAATGCGTCAGCATATGGGAATTGTTCTTCAAGATCCTTTCCTATTTACAGGAACGATCGCATCTAACGTCAGCCTTGATAATCCAGAGATTACGAGGGAACAAGTCGAAAAGGCGTTAACTGATGTTGGAGCAATGCCTTTTATTAATAACTTGCCAAAAGGACTGGATGAGCCTGTTATCGAGAAGGGGAGTACGCTCTCTTCAGGACAGCGTCAGCTGATCTCGTTTGCTAGAGCACTCGCTTATAATCCGGCTATTTTAATTCTGGATGAAGCAACAGCAAGTATCGATACTGAAACAGAAGCAGTCATTCAGGAGGCACTTGATGTATTAAAGCGGGGAAGAACGACGTTCATTATTGCTCACCGTCTTTCAACCATTAAGAGTGCAGACCAGATTCTCGTTCTTGACCGCGGTGTCATCGTAGAACGCGGAAATCATGATGAACTGATGGAGCAAAAAGGACGATACTTCCAAATGTATCAGCTTCAGCAAGGGAAAACAGAAAAACGTACTGAAAAAACAGCTTGATGACTCCTGTAATTGTGAAAAATAGATGTTTTTGAGCGCTCGTAAGATGATTTTGAGCGAAACGGGATGGGTTTTGAGCTTAGCTAGAGCAGTTTGAGCGTAACTTGACGTATTCTGAGCGTAACAAGCCATTCTTGAGCGAAAGTGTAATAAATATAAGAACACGTACCGTAAACAGCAAAAACGAGCTGATTCAACTTCCGTTGAGCCAGCTCGTTTTCTTGTATTTAACCTTCTTCTTTATTCTTTTCATCCATTTCATCGTTTTGTTCGCCATCATCTACACCATTATCCTGGTCGACGCCATCACCGCAAGCAGTTAATCCACCTAATGTTAACATCGCGGCCAGTGTACCGGCTGCCCATCTTTTTTTCCACATGTGAACCACTCCTCGTTTCATTATTTTTAGTAATAGTTATTTTTGCTTACTTGAAGATACCCGATTTGTGGTCGATAAAACATAGGAGTGACAAAATGTGATAAAAGTCACATCGATTCGCTAAATTTTGGATTAGATTAAATGAGTGATCATAAAGGAAGAAGGAAAATATCTATGGCTTCAATCCTAAGCATTCTTACTAAAAAAGCTGAAAAAACCCCAGTTACAAAAATACCTAATGATTTTATGAATGAAGTGAAAATTGATGTGCCGAAAGACAGTGAGTGGCAGAAGCAATTAAACATGATTTCTCTTACACTCGAAGATCTGTGTCTTATCAAGTCGTTAAAGCCATTAATTTCAGAGAACATTGAGGGAATTGTAGATCAGTTCTATAAAAATATTGAATATGTTCCTGGCCTTCTGAAAATTATCCAAAAACACAGTTCAGTGAACCGTTTAAAAGTTACGCTGATCAAACACATCCAAGAAATGTTCGATGGTATCATCGATGAGAGTTATGTGGACCAAAGAAGAGTAATCGCCCACATTCATTTTAAGATAGGATTGCAGCCTAAATGGTATATTTGTTCGTTTCAGGATATGCTTCTGTCCATTCTATCCATTTTAGATAAGAATATCGAAAGCAAGGTAGAATACCAGCAAGCTGTCAAAGCAGTAACGAAAATTTTGAATTTTGAACAGCAGATTGTTTTGGAAGCTTTTGAATTTGAACAGATAAAAGAAAGAGCACGACACGAAGAACAGAAACAGCAGATCACCCAATCTGTAGGGAATTCTGTAGAAGAGCTGGCAAGCATCTCAGAGGAAACAAGCGCTGCACTGCAAGAACTTACGTCTAAAGCAGACGAAGTTGTGGTATTCGCTAAAGATACAGCTGAATCAGCGGGAGAAGTTTCGAAGAATTCACTCGCAGGTAAAAACAAACTTGAAGAACATCAGCAGATGATCAATAAAGTAAAAGAGCAATCTGAACAAATTTCTGCAGAGCTCATAAACCTTGAACAGGCTACAGTTAAAATCAATGATGTGGTTGATATTGTAACAGCCATTGCTGAACAAACGAATCTTCTATCACTGAATGCAGCAATTGAAGCGGCGAGAGCTGGAGAAGCAGGTAAAGGGTTCTCGGTTGTTGCTCATGAAGTCAGAAAATTAGCTGACCAGACTAAAACTTCAGTATCTGGTGTATCAGACCTTGTGAAAAATACTCATAAAAGGATTGAAGCAGTTTCGGAATCTGTAGCAAGCATTCACCACTTTATTAATGACAGTGTTTCTGAAGCTACAGAGATCTCGGATTTCTTTAATGCGATTTTATCTAAAATGGATGAAAGCACCGAGAGAAGCGGGAAGCTTGAAAATGAAGTAGAAGTTATGGCAGAAGTAATAGAAGAACTCAGCCAAGCGGTAGGACAAATCGCTATTTCTGCGGACTCTCTTTCAGATGTAACAAGAAGCATGCAGGATTAAAAAAAGGGGCTCCCAAAAGTAAGTGTACCTTACCTTCGGGATGCCCTTTAATTTTTATTTACTACATATTGAGCTCTGCTTGTTTCAAAGGACACGATATCCGAATCGAGTCTGATGTCTGTAATTCCGTCAATTGGGATTTCGTAAGTGATTGCAGGAAGTTCTACTGAAGTGCCTTCTTCTGCAGCATACGCTGTTCCGTGTAAAAACAATATGTGGTCTCCTAAATATTCATCTTCTGCATCTCGCTGTTCGAATGTTGCTTTTTGCAGGGAAATCCTGATTTGGTCAATATCACCTGTTTCTTCCTTGCGTATTGATATTTGATTTCCAGCCCAGCCGTTAATTACATCTTTAAGTTCAATTATTTTAGTATCAGACATTGTTTTCACCTCATTATCAATTTTCCCGTAATATGCAATCTTAAACCGAAGAAAAAAAGCCCCTTTTAAAGAGGCATTAAATTAACGAGGGTTTATATCTGTGATCTTATGTGCTCCCCAAGGTGCGATTCTAACTGTAACAGCCATATCGCTTGCTTGCTTTTCTAACGTTTTACCGGTATTTTCTTCAACATAATAACGTTCCATTCCATAATGAATCTGCATCTGTTCAATGGTGTCTCCCCATAATCTTTCGGCTTTCCCTTTTAAAATAACCTGGTCATCATGCACTGGAGGTTTTTCAGGATGAACACTTTGAACGTCATAATAACCTTCCTTGTTTTCTTCCAGTACAACAAATACTGTCTGCTGTCTGCTCGTTAATAAATTTTTTTCACCTTTCCATTTAGAAACAGGAACAGTACTGATATCAAAACGAAGCGTCACGTAATCACCGTATAGGATGTCTCTTGGATCGACGGGAACGGTTTTTATTTTGATCTCTTTACCAAAATAATCGATGCTGTAGTAGCTTCCAGCGATAAAAAGTAAAAATAACACTTGAAGGATAGCCGCTATGATCCAGCCTTTTTTTCTATTCATGATGCGGCCCTCCGTTTTTGAGGATTTTCTTTTTCTTGCGCTGAAGGAAACCATTAAGTATGAATAACAGGATACCCCCGATTAAGAAAAACACTGACTTTGGCATGAAAGCCCATGCGAGGTTGAAGTACCCCATTAAACAAACAAGCAAGAAAAGGACGATTCCAAAATTGATTTGTGAGCGATTTTCATTTTTATACCCCTCTGCGAGCATGAAGCCAGAATAGGCAAACATAACTACTAGATATAACAGACCAGTTAGCAGTGGATCTGCTGCTTTTGCTATATAAAAATACGGAACGAAGATCATTAATTCCCACGAAGGCAGATTTGGGCCACCTTTTCTTTTACTTAGAATGGCTAAGGCAAAAATAACGATCAAGGCTGGCAGATAAAATGCCGCATTCGGGAATTCAAAATCTGATAAAAATTCATTTGTAAGTGTGAAATACAAACCGTACGCATAAGCAAACCCGATTAGAGAGCCCATTCGTTTAAACGATTGTTTAAACAACGATTTATTTATCCACATGCTAGCCGTATATAAGGCAAAACCAAACAGGAAGAACCAGAGCAGGTTTAGATCTTCGATAATGACCAACAAGAATGCTTGAATACTCAATCCGATTGTAAAAAGCCAAGTTTCCAATGCCCTTGGGTATAAATAAACAAAGCCTCCAATACTTATCAGAAAGACAGTGAAAAGAAAATAACTAAAGGTATCATATTCTCCCATACTGTACAGCTGTCCGCCTATTGTTAATACAGCTAAAAGAAAGAAATAAAGCTTGTGTCTGTCTCTGAATAAATAGAATAAGGCAGGCAGACTCCAAAAAACAAAAAGTCTTGCATCTGTGGCAGTCAGGTGAAAAGTTTGACCTAACAAAATAATACTTGCTCCGAAGGTCACGATACCAAGAAGATTAAGCGATGTTCCAAGCGTTTCATTGCCTTTTTTAAGATGTTTATCACCGGCTACATAGAAACTGATCATGATTAAAATTAAAAGACCGAGCCTTGCTAGGGGAGGAATATCACTCCAGTTGGATGCGATAAATGATAAAATACCGATCGCGATTAATATGCTTGCTAATACAGGTAAAATGCCAGTAGATTTTTTGGCTTCTTTTAAATCTGGATAACGGGCAACGATTAGTTCAAGCTGGTCAGGCGTAATGATTTTCTCTTCGACCCATTTTCGTCCTTCATGTCTCATCCATTTTTGGTTCATCTTATCCCACCTCACCACAAGTATATGTAAGTATTTCTGGATTCAGATTAAATTTTAAAAAAGTTCTCTATAAGTGTAATATTACACTATATGAATAAGGCTATTCAAGATATAAAATGAAGATTAAATTCGAACTGTTTATTGTCGATATAAAAGTTTAGGAACAGCTTGAGAGCAAGCTGTTCCTATCGAAGGGCTACTTTTTGTCTTGAACATAATGAACAATCTTTAATACGGACTTTCGAGGCAGAAAGCGGACGAGGTTTGCTAATGCGTTATTTTTAAAACCAGGAATCTTTAATGATTTGTTATCCATTAAAGCTTTATATCCCTCCAGGGCAACATCACGGGCATCCATTGCTCCTGATTGGAATAGTCTTGATGACTCAAGGCTTGCTCTTTTTTCAAAGTTTGTAGCTGTAGCTCCAGGGCAAAGAGCCGTTACGCTCACATTTGTATTTCTTAGTTCGTAATTGACTGCTTCAGAAAATGAGAGTACATATGCTTTAGTTGCATAATAAACAGCCATTAGTGGTCCAGGCTGAAATGCAGCAGTTGAGGCTACATTTAAGATTTTACCGGAATTCCGTTTGATCATGCCTGGAAGAAGCTGTTTTGTTAAGGCGGTTAAGGCCATAATATTTACTTGGATCATATCTTTTTCTTCTTTCCAAGATGTCTCATTAAATGGACCATATGCTGCAAAACCAGCATTGTTGACCAGTACATCTACCTCAATTCCTGCTGAGGCAAGTCCAGAGGTTAATTCATCTGCACTTTCAGGGAGACTTAAATCTTTTGCAGCAACTGTAACATTCACGCCATATTTGGATTTTAGCTCATCAGCGATCTCTTGAAGTCTTGATTCGTTTCTAGCAATAAGCACTAGATGATACCCATCTTTTGCAAAGAGAGATGCAAACTCTAGTCCGATTCCACTTGATGCGCCGGTGATTAATACTGTTTTATTCATGAAAGGTTAACTCCTTTTTGTTTATGTTTATATGTTTAAGTATATCGACATATTATCACATTATAAAAAATAAATAAACAACAAGCTCAAAAAAAGGTATGATTAAAGATGTATGAATATTTTGATAAAAGGAGGTGCGCAACATGAAGAACGTTTTGATTGCAAAGCATCCTGCTACAGGGGAAACCATTGATCAATGGCTTGAAACAGACATTCAGCAAGTTCCTGACATGCATGAGAAAGCAGCGGCAGCATTTAAGTTTTGGTCGAGTCGTTCTTTGGAAACCAGGCTTTCTTTTATAACAAAGATGAAGCATTATCTATTGGAAAATATGGATGAAATCGTTGAAGAAATATGTTCAGCAACAGGGAAAGTAAAGACAGAAGCTTTGACTGCAGACCTTATGCCTGTCATTGACATTCTGCAGCATTATGAGAAGCGCGCACCAAAAATATTAAAGCGCAAAAGGGTATCAACACCACTTCTTTTTGTTGGAAAGTCTTCTTATGTGGATTATTTTCCTTTAGGAACGGTTTTAATCATCTCTCCATGGAACTATCCGTTTCAGCTTTCCATGACACCCGTTATATCAGCATTAATTGCTGGTAATTCAGTGATTTTAAAACCCTCTGAAGTAACACCGACTATTGGTCTGTTAATAGAAAAGATCGCAAGAGAAATCAATCTGCCTAAAAACCTGCTGCAAGTTGCTCACGGCGGCAAAGAACTCGGTCAAGAACTCGTTTCCGGAACTCCCGACAGTATTTTTTTTACGGGATCTGTTGAGACCGGAAGAAAAATCGGAATAGAAGCAAGTAAGAGGTTTATTCCGTACACACTGGAGCTTGGCGGGAAAGATCCGATGATTGTATTTGAAGATGCTCCTTTAAAAAGGGCTGTTCACGGTGCGATATGGGGTTCCTTTACGAATGCTGGCCAAGTATGTATGTCAGTAGAGCGCGTATATGTACAAAGCTCGGTTCATGGAGAATTTCTAGATCTTCTTGTAGAGGAAACGAAAAAGCTGAAGATGGGAGAGGACGTAGGTTCTTTAACCTTCGAGAATCAAAAAGAGATCATAAAAGATCATGTGCTGGATGCGATTGAAAAAGGAGCATTGCTTCTGACAGGAAAACACCCTGATCAATGGGGAGAAAGCATGTATATCGAGCCGATGATCCTAACAAATATCACCGAAGATATGAAGATCGTCAGAGAAGAAACGTTTGGTCCTGTAATGCCCGTCATTGCGTTTACTACCGAGGAAGAAGCCATTCAAAAAGCGAATAGTACGGAATTCGGCTTGAATGCAAGTGTCTGGACAAAAGATAGCGGAAAAGCGAACCGCGTTACATCAAAGCTTGTTACAGGCAATGCCGTGATCAATGATGTTCTGGTTTCTGTTGCCAATCCCCATCTTCCGTTTGGAGGTGTCAAGAGCAGCGGCACTGGAAGATATCATGGTGATGAAGGATTATACACGTTCAGCCGTCAAATGTCCGTTATGAAAGATCCTGGACTTAAGCAAAAAGAGATCAACTGGTATCCTTATCAAAATAAATATAATAAAGTAAGAACTCTGATCCAGGCTTACTTTTCAAATAACAAACAAAAAGCAGAGCTATTACGTTCATTCTATAGACAGCTGCTTAAAAAATAAAAGCGATTCAGCATAAGCTGAGTCGCTTTTTTTATGGCTTTTTTGAGGAATTTAATCCTTTCTTCGTAGACAAGTTGATTGGAGCGTAAGGTGCGAGACTCCTGCGGGATCAGCGGGACAGGTGAGACTCCTGAACGTGCAAAGCGCGAGGAGGCTCACCGCACGCCCCGCGGAAAGCGAGTACCTGGAGCGGAGATCAACCACTTACAAAAGCAACCAGAGAAAGCGAGTAAGAACCTTTTATAAAATACAATCTTGTTCGATGATGTTAATCAGTTGTTTAAGCTGCACAACTGTTTGATCAAGCGTTAAAAAATAAAAGATTTCTTTTCCTCGTTTTTCTGTTCCAACGATTCCGGCTTCCCTTAAAATTTTTAGGTGATGGGAAACTGTCGGACGTGACATGGGGGATTGATTTGCTATCTCTGTTACGTTCATTTTTTCAGCTTCAGCTAAAAGTAAAACAAGATCTTGCCTTACGGGGTCACCAAGTGCTTGAAATAAAGGGATTGTTTTACGGAACATTTCAACTGCATGTTCATTCGACATCATTTCACCAACTTCGTTTCGTTTCAACTTCCTATAGCTCAGTATAAACGATTCAAACAAATAATGAAAAAAATCCTTTTTGTGTGGGAAGAACGCTATAAATTGCCAGGAGGAGCTACGCATACAGAATTTGAGAAGGAAACACAATATGAATAAGGGGGTGAAACAAAATGGCAAGACGAAACAAATTAGTGGTACCTGGTGCACAACAGGCTATCGATCAAATGAAGTATGAAATTGCATCTGAGTTCGGTGTGACACTTGGACCAGATACAACAGCGCGTGCTAACGGTTCAGTTGGTGGGGAGATCACGAAGCGTTTAGTAGCAATGGCACAACAACAATTAGGCGGATCTCGCTAACTCTAAAAAACATGGCTGTAAAGGGGTGGAGTATTCCACTCCTTTTTATAAGGATGTAACGTAAAGGAGTAAAATGTTATGGCAATGTGTCCGATATGCAATAACTTTCAAACGATAAATGTTCGCTGTCCTGAATGTGGAAGAGCAGTTCAGGATCAGGGGAGAGTAAGTGATTTTTTCGATGATTACAGTCCATATATGGAAGTGGATGAACTGAAGCTGGAGGATGGATATCCGACAGATTTTAAAGAAAGCCAATGCCCGCATGTTTTTTATTGTGATGCCTGTCATCAAGAGGTGCTCTATTTTATTGGCGAATGGGCGTAAAAAAGCTTCATATCCCTTTTAGAGGACATGAAACTTATTGACTTAATTTGATACGGCGTTCCAGTAAAACTCGTAAACCATCCAGTAAAGAAGTTAAGATCCAGTAAATAACCGCGGCTTCTAATAACACAGGTAATACAATCAGCTGTGATGCACTGATCTGATCTGCCATAAGTGTCAATTCTGGAACCGTTATGACTGATGCAAGAGATGAAGCTTTAACAATATCGATCAAGGAATTCCATACAGATGGAATGGATATTCTCCAAGCTTGGGGCAGTATGACTTCTTTATATGTCAGATATCTGTTCATCCCTAATGAAAAAGCTGCTTCCCATTGCCCTTTTTCAATGGATTGAATAGCACCGCGATAAGATTCAGCGATATATGCACTAAAATGCAGGATCAAACCGGCCAGTGCAGCTTGCCATCCTTCTGGTACATAGATAAAAGTAAAGCCGTTGTAAAGAATCAATAATTGAATTAATAATGGCGTCCCTCTAAAAAAAGAAATATATCCTTTTGCAAACCCCGAAAGAATCCTACTTGACGACATTCGGCATAACGCGATGACCAATCCGAAAATAAGAGCTCCTAAAATTGAAAACAAACTGATGAGGATAGTAAAAACAGCTCCCTCCAGCAGATAGGGGAGGGAGTTGATCAGAATCTCTGATAGGTTATTCACTTACATCTTCTCCAAAATACTTTTCAGAGATCTCTTTTAACGTGCCGTCTTTTTTCATTTCCTCAAGAGCTTTATTAACCTTTTCAGAAAGTTCTTTGTCGTCTTTTCGGAATGCAAAGGCCATTTCATTTTTGTTAAAAGGTTCACCTACAGCTTTTACTTTATAATCCGTTTTCTTTAGTTCCGTTAAGATGAACAGCTGATCGTTCATAGCTGCATCAACACGATTAACATCAAGGTCAGTGAGAACCTGTGCTATCCCTTTGTAGTACTTTATTTTTGCTCCAGCTTTTTCAGCTTCTGCAGCATAGTTGCTTCCTTGTGTCGTTCCAACTACTTTTCCTTTTAAGTCATCGATGCTTTTAATATCATTGTTGTCTTTATTGACGATTACTTGACCGCCTGAAACCGTATATGGAGTCGAGAAAACATATTTCTGTTTTCTTTCATCTGTAATTGTTACTTGGTTTGCAACTAGGTCGAAACGCTTTGAGTCCAGTGACGTGAACATGTTTTTCCACTCTGTCGCTACAAATTTTGGTTTCATATCAAGTCTTTTTGCTACTTCTTTCGCGACTTCAACATCATAACCTGTAATGTCGTTTGTTTTTTTATCACGGTATGAGAAAGGCGGATATGTAGCTTCGGTACCAATCGTCAAAACTTTTTTATCTTTATCAGCACCACTATCCTTAGATTGATCAGATGTGCCGCAAGCTGCTAAAAGAATGACAGAAAGAGCTAGTGCCAACATGATTTTAACTGTGTTTTTCAAATGAAGTCCTCCTAGTCGGATTAATCCCGACAATTTTTATAGAATTAATTGTATAAAGCGATTGTCATTTCGTCAATCATTTAACATTTTCCCCGAGAAAGACAAAAATAACAGGGAATATTGTTCTATTTCTTGCCTGGGTATACGTGATCACATAAAAAATAAGGACAATCACATAAAAATAGGCATCCATCACATAAAAATGGAGAGTCATCATATAAAAACAGGGCATCACCACATATTTTTCTGGAATATGGAATAAGGGGGGTATTCCGGAAAATAAAAAAGCCCTGCTACAAATCAGCAGAGCTTGTTAAAACGGTGTATTAACGAATACGAAGTTCTGTTTCTTTATCAAAGAAATGCGCTTTGTTCATATCGAATGCAAGGGAGATGCTTTGTCCGTTGCGGATATCCGTACGAGAATCAACACGTGCGATGAAATCTTGTCCGCTTACTGTTGAATAAAGGAAAGTCTCAGCACCCATCAATTCAGCCACATCGATTTTCGCCTCGATCTTCGTGTTTGAAGAAGATTCTAAGAATACAGGCTCATCATGAATGTCTTCAGGACGAATACCAAGAACGATTTCTTTTCCTGAATAGCCTTTATCTTGAAGGATTTTCATCTTTCCACCTGGAACAGCAATCTTTGTATCGCCAACTTTAAAGAAGCCGTCCTCTAAAGTTCCGTTCAAGAAGTTCATTGCTGGACTTCCGATAAATCCGCCAACGAAGATGTTTTCAGGTGTGTCATAAACTTCTTTTGGAGATCCAACTTGCTGGATGCGCCCGTCTTTCATGACAACGATACGAGTTGCCATTGTCATTGCTTCTGTTTGGTCATGCGTTACATAGATCGTAGTTGTTTGCAGACGCTGGTGAAGCTTTGTGATTTCAGCACGCATCTGAACACGAAGTTTTGCATCCAAGTTAGATAATGGCTCATCCATCAAGAATACTTTTGCGTCACGAACGATCGCACGTCCTAGTGCAACACGCTGGCGCTGACCACCAGAAAGAGCTTTTGGTTTACGGTCTAAGTATTGCTCAAGACCAAGAATACGAGCAGCTTCTTTTACGCGCTTATCGATTTCGTCTTTGCTGAATTTACGCAGCTTAAGTCCGAAAGCCATATTGTCATATACGTTCATGTGAGGATATAGTGCATAGTTTTGGAATACCATTGCGATGTCACGATCTTTTGGTGCAACATCGTTTACCACGCGCTCGTCGATTACTAGCTCACCTTCAGAAATTTCTTCAAGACCCGCGATCATACGAAGTGTAGTTGATTTACCACATCCGGATGGACCTACGAATACGATAAATTCCTTATCAGAAATATCAAGGTTGAAGTCATGTACAGCTGTTACTTTGTTATCATATCGCTTAACGATGTTGTTTAACTTAATGCCTGCCATTTTAATAATCCCCTTCCGATGTAAACGTTTTCTTGATGTTTTAAGTTTACGCTTTCATACTGGTGGCGTAAATGGACGACTTGCCCAAAATAAAAATCCCTCTTTATGCAAGATGCACAAAAAGGGGTGAGGGTTTTTATTTAACGAGGGTCTAATCGTCTTATCAATAGGCTTCCAGCTGCAAAAAGAACAAAGAACGGGAGAAATATAGCGATTAGACTGATAGCAGCAAGGTGAGGGTTTTCCACACCGTAATCCGCTACGAATCGGGTGATGCCGTATATATTAAAGATAATTTCAAGCATCAGCAAATTAGAAAGCAGGATCCAGAATATATTCTTTAATTGGCCAAACAGCTGTGCTGCCGTGTTTTTCAACAGATAAGCAAGTAATATATATATTTTTTTTAATCCTTTTCCTTTTGCAAATTCCACATATATCTTAGTTGATTCTTCTTCCATCGTTAAGATGAGGTACTTAATAACATACAGTGTCGGAAGAATTGATATGGCAAGAGTGGGAAGGAAATAAGCTTTTGTTTTGTACACATTTACAATATTGAACATAAGCAGTCCAGTATTTTTATAAATCCATATGACTGCCAATTGCACCAAAAGAATGACGAAAACGTCAGGCAAGGTTTCGATAGCTAGAATGCACTTTTTAATAAAATTTTTGACGACAACAGGGAAATTCATATAGAGAATTGTAAATGTAATGCCAAATAATAAGCTTAAGAAAAGTCCTCCTATTAAAAAGGAAATCGATTGTGGATATACTTCCATTAACATGGGCAGCAATGGCTTATTAATTCCATTATTATAAAAAGTGGTGTTCGTTATATCAGTGAGTTGAATAACTGTAGTTTTGATCTGATCCCAGTAAGCTAAAGGCTGAAAAACAATAGAGTTTACTAAAAAAGAGTTATTTGTCATCTGGCCAGTATCAATTAATCTAGTGTTGTTCATCAAAATAGCATAATCGAAAATTAAAACAGGCAATGATGTAAATAAAATGATCCCGGTTAAAGACAAGAGTAAAAAGAGAACCAATTTCCAAAGCAGTCTCATCATGATGCATTCACTCCTCTATCTTTTAATGGAACAAAAGAAGGAGATTCTGCTTCTGGGACGATTAATGTTTTTGTTCTTTTTATATTTTTGTAAGAATGTTGATCAGCTCTTGCAATCCCGGAAACCATTAGATTAATAGCGATAATACAAACTACAAAGCAACAAACGGGAGCAATAACCAAAACGGGTGCTGCATAATAAGCCGGCCAGTTCTGAACAATTAATCCGCCCCATTCATGTGAATCTGAAAAAGTTCGTATATAAGTAATTTCAGTGTTGGAAGGACCTGTTGTTTGATAAGTAATCTCATGAAAACCACCGATGAAAATTTTCAAAAATGCTAGATGGGCAATGATAGACAGAGTCTGCCCAGCTTGTTGTACTGTAAGAAGCAACAGTTTAGGAGAAAGACAAGGAAGAATATGTCTGTAAAAAATATGAATCATACCGCCTCCTAAGAGGTGTGCGTTCTGAATATATTCCTCTTTTGATAAAATAGAAATTTCATCAGCGATCTGTAAAGATAAAATGGGCAGTGTAAGACAGATTAATACGATCATCGTTACAGTAAATTGAGTGAGATCAGAGTAGCTCCAACTAAATACAATGAGAACAGGCGCGATTAATAAATACGCAAAAATAGACAGTGGAGCAAAGTAAAAGATATTACATAATTGGCTCAATATTCTTTTAATAAACTTTGGAACGATTAAGAGAACAAATGCACCAAATATAGACAATAGCATCCGTCCTAAAGTAACTAGCATGACAAGACCTAATGTGTATTTCGCTCCTTCCACCAAGACGTAGAGATAATTATTTCCGTCTTGATCTGAACCTAGCGGGTATTCATCATTTGGTTTAAAAGGTGCATGATCAATAATTGTACCGCTATCATCGTATAAAAGTTTAGATGGGGTACTAGGCTCTTTTATAGCAGAAAAAATAAAGCTTCCGCTTAGGATGACCAGCAAAATCAAAAAACCGCATAAAAAAAAGGGCTGTTTTACATATCTCATAAAATTTTTATCCCCCTAATTCTTCTATCTCTTTAATAGTTTTAAGAATTCTAGAAGGGTATTAATATTCCTTTATTTGTAAAAAAAAGACCGCTTCTTTTATTAGAAGCGGTCCAATTTCACATCGTTTATAACTGTTCCAGAGACAATATAGCCATGTACACAGAAAGAGCATTCTTAAACTGTTTCACGTCGATTCCTGTTCGGTCAAAGAACTTATCCACGCGATACTGCAGGCTGTTGCGGTGGATGTATAATTTCTTTGCCGCAAGGGATATGTTCATGTTGCACTCAACAAAAACTTTTATTGTTTGAACGGTTTCTTTGTCTTCTTCCATCCATTCAGCCAGAAGCCCTGTTAAAGTTTTTTGTGTGGCAGGACTTGCAGAATGAAGCAGCATGAGGGGTATAAGGTCAGCGATGGTATAAACAGCTTTAGGCTGCAAATACCCTCTAACACTTAAAAAGTCATTTTTTTCACGTTCATAGATTTCTTTCGCTAAAGCTTTATCGGTTTGAAATAAACCAATGTAGATTGATAGATCCATATAAAAATCTGTAGACAACGTATCTTTTAAAGCTTCGTATGGTGTGTCATTGTATTCTTGTTTTGATGTTTCGATAATGACTCCGCTCTTGCTTTCTTCATTTAAAAGCAAAACAGCTTCTTCAGGAAAGAGTCCGCTGACAGCCTCTGAGAAAGAGGTGTAATCAAGAATGGGTTGCTTGCTGAAGAAGTGAATATAACGATAGAATCCTTGGTCGTTCACTTTGTTTTCACCTGAAAGGATCTTCTTCCAACTTAACTGTGCAGAAGTATACTGAACGATAGTTTCGTTCTCGTATCTTTCAAACATGCTTTGCAGCAGCTGTATTTCTGAATCGGATAGTACAGATTGTTTTATACCAAACGGTTCTCCGGTATGTGTAGCGAACCACATGTACCCCGATTGATTTGAAAGGTCAGTTGTTAACGCCTCTTTGTAGTGATTCTTTAATTTATTTAGCATCCTATTTCATATCCTTTCAAAGGAAACCTTGTTATTATTATAGCAATGTTATGCCGTATTCAAAAACCGATTTGAAAGAACAGGAGGAGAGGGAGATGAAAAAATCCCCTTGAGTAACTTCATCAACGGTCGTGTACGACTGGGAGAATTCAGAAATATGGACGAACAAACGAGACTGGAACCATCATTCATCAAAGTCTCTGATTCTGACTTTCGATGATGGACCTTCTTCAGTACTGGTTCCGATTTTAGATATTTTAAAGAAGCATGAAGTAAAAGCGATGTTCTTCTGGCAATCCAGATTGCTGCATAAACACCGTCCCTGGAAGAGGGTATTAGATGATGGCCACATGATAGGTGGTCATTCCATCAGACATAGAGATTTGACGAGACTTTGCTATAAGGAACAGCTTCACGATATCACATCAAATAAGCAGTATATTGAACACTTAACCGGCCAGCAGATGAAATATTTCCGTCCGCCATATGGCCAGTTTAATGAAGATACACTTAAAGTTCTGAAGGAGTTAGATGTTATACCATTTTTATGGGAAGTAGCGGGACTGGATTGGGAGCATAAAGAAAATCCCGTCCATATCGTTCATAACATCCTTAATTTTGCAGAGGCGGGCTCAGTCATTCTGTTGCATGAACTAAAGCAAACGGTGAAAATTTTAGATGAACTGATTACAGAACTGAAAGCGGAAGGCTATTCGTTCGAGCTGCCGCCTTTATAAACTAACAATAAAAGGTGGGGGAAAGATGAAGAAAAAAATTGCTGTTTCGTTCAGCGGGGGGAAAGACTCTGTTCTAGCTTTACATAGATTGCAGAGGTCTGGTGAGTGGGAGGTCGATTCCCTGCTGACCACGTTAACAGAAGACTACGACAGGACAACGATGCATGGCGTTCGAAACAGACTTTTGGAACTTCAAGCTGAATCCCTAGACATCCCGCTAAGAAAAGTTTGGATACCGCGTGATTGCCCGAATGAAATCTATCAGCAGCGAATGGAAGAAGCTGTGGATGGAATAATTGCTGATGACATATCTTATATCATGTTCGGTGATATTTTTTTAGAAGATGTTAAATCCTATCGTGAAAAGATGCTTGAAGGAACAGGACTAACACCTGTTTTTCCTATTTGGGGAGAAGATTCAAATAAGCTGATAGATGAATTTGTGGATAATGGTTTTAAAACGGTAGTTTGCTGTGTGGATACATTTAAAATAGATTCTGCGTTTTCCGGAAGAGTGATCGATAAACAGTTTGTAAATGATTACCCGGCAGATCATGACATATGCGGAGAAAATGGAGAGTTTCATACATTTGTGTTCGACGGACCGAACTTTTCTTTTCCTATTGCGTATAAGTTAGGGGAGTACCGGCTTGCAAAAGATATGTATACAGGTGAAGATCGCTTTTATTATGTAGATCTGCTTCCGGACAATGGTGATCCAGAGTAAGCCTCAGGTCCAAATTGCTTGGAGCTTTTAAAATGGCGTATACTTAGAAGATAGATTAAGCAGTAATGGAGAGAATGCTATGAATATGTGGCTTACATTGACAATCATGGTCGTTGTCGGAGCATTTATTGGCGGTTTGACAAATTTAATCGCCATCAAAATGTTATTTCGGCCTTTTAACACATTATATATTGGTAAATTCAAGGTGCCTTTTACTCCCGGACTCATTCCGAAAAGAAGGCATCAGTTGGCTGTACAATTAGGAGAAACAGTTACGAAGCATCTTCTGACAGCTGAGGGTGTGCAGACGAAAATTAACGACTCGGGCTTTCGCTCAGAGATGACGGCACTCGTTCAAGGTGAGGTTAAACGCTTTTTACAGAGTGACATCACAATCCAAGAACTGCTGAAAAAAGACTTCGGCGTTGAAGATGTTCATAGCCGTATCCAAACGACGACTGAAACGTGGCTAGCGAACAGAATGAAAAAAATGCTCGAGGAATCAGACAGCAAAGAAATGAAGGATGTAATGCCTGAAAGGTTTGTAGCAGCAGGGGAGGAGAAGCTGCCTGAAGTTGTGGACTGGCTATTAAACAGAGGTGTGCTCTATTTGGAGAGTACAGAAGGCAGGAAGGCTTTAGCGGGCGGTATAGATGCTTTTCTAATGGATAAAGGCATGCTTGTCAACATGGTTTCAATGTTCTTCGGAAACGTAAGCATTGCTGAAAAAGTACAGCCAGAATTAATGAAGTTTCTGAAACATGAAAATACACGTGAGACATTGCTTAAACTGCTTCAGCAGGAGTACCGCGGTTTTATGGAAAAAAGAATGGGAGAAGCTGTTGCACTTCTGAACATGCCGGACATGCCGGACATTACGGCTGGACTGGCAAAAGAAATTACGGAAAGACTGCCGATCCAAGAATATTTAAACACTCCTCTCAGTACTTTGGCAGAAACATTCGAAAACTGGCTTATCGATGAACTGACGCCAAAAGCGGTTGCTGCAGGGCTTGATCTTTTTGCAGCAAGACTTGACGTACTTCTTGAAAAGATGCACCTGGCTAAAATTGTGGAAGAGCAAGTTGAAGCTTTTTCGCTTGAGCGTTTAGAGGAGATCATCATCTCGATCGCGAAGAGCGAACTGAAAATGATTACGTGGCTCGGAGCGCTTTTAGGCGGAATTATTGGTCTGTTTCAGTCTATCCTTGTACTATTTTTGTAGAGTCTGTTATAGTGGGTACCGTACTTTAATTCATGGGAGGTATTATACCAATGGCAAACGTATATGATGTTGCATACGATCTAGAAAAAGCATTAAGAAACAGCGAAGACTTCCAAGCTTTAAAAAACAGCTATGATGAAGTTAATAATAATCCGGAAACAAAAGAACTTTTCGGCAAATTCCGCGATATTCAAGTCAATCTTCAGCAGAAGCAAATGAGCGGCCAAGAAGTTACACAAGAAGAGATCGAAGAAGCTCAAAAGCTATTTGCTGACGTTCAGCAAAACGAGACGATCTCAAAGCTTATGGCAGCTGAACAACGCATGAGCACGATCATCAATGACCTTAATAAAGTCATCACAAAGCCTTTGGAAGAGCTTTATGGTCCAATGGTTGAAGAAGATGGACAACAGCAATAATTGCTCATACACTGAACCCCTGTTTCTTTAAATGAAACAGGGGTTTTTGTATGTGTATAAGTTTCTAGGCTTGTCAGCGTTCTAAAGCATGTTTAAAGGTCATAGACTTAACTCGAGTTCTTATACTTTATTTTCGCGAAATGGGGGGAGCAACATGGTATACCGTTTACTGGCGATTGACATCGACGGAACCCTACTGCGAAGCAATTTCCGTATCGATAAAGAAACGAAAGAAGCCATTGATTATGTGCAGCAAAAAGGGGTCTATGTCACACTCGCTTCGGGCAGGAGCTTTCCGTCTACACAAAAGATAGCAAAAGCTCTTAAGATCGAGAATTACCTTATCAGCCACAATGGCGGTTTCATTGCTTCATCTCTTGACGAACCGCTTCAGGAAAATCGGCTGTCTGTGGAGGATACCTACAGAATAGTAGATATTCTCGAGAACTACGAATGTCATATGCGAGTTGTACATGAGCGCTTTTCAATCGGAAATCAGCTGAAGCAAAAGAGCCAGCTTGTCGCAAAACTAACACTAAGCACTGGCGATCCTTTATTCTATCCGGTTTCTTTTACAGAGAACCTCGGAGATTACGTATTATCACAAGAAGTTTCACCGCCTAAGATGGAGGTTCAGTTTTTTGATGAAAAAGAATGCGAGTCAGCTATTAAGTATTTGAAAGAACAGATGCCAGACTTTGAGTATTCCTCTTCAACAAAATGCAATTTGGAAATCACAGCGAAAAAAGTAACAAAAGGAAATGCGCTTCGGTTCTTAGGCGAAAAGCTTGGGATCGCACCTAATGAAATGGTGGCGATCGGTGACTCTTACAATGATATGGATATGATCGAGTTTGCTGGATTAGGTGTAGCGATGGCGAATGCGCCTGATGAAGTAAAGAAGAAAGCAAAATGGATCACACGCACAAACGATCAGCTAGGCGTTCCGTACATGGTAAAAGAGGTATTCCGTAAGCAAATGCGATTCCAGACGTTGAAAAGATAACGAGTTTAGAGAAAAGAGGGCCTTTTATGGATACTTTTGTCCAAAGAGGGTTCTTTTTTTGTTTGCAGGGACTAACTAATGTGTGGTTCTTGAGATTTACGAGCGGTTTCTTGAGATTTACGAGCGGTTTCTTGAGATTTACGAGCGGTTTTCGGGATTTACGGGCGATTCATGAGATTTACGACCTATCTAGAATTTAAAACCTTTTCTCCGACGGTATCTATCCATCGTCAAAATCCTCCATATACCGACATACGTTTGCCGAATTTAGTCAAAAACGTTTCAGTTTTATTACAATTGTAGAAAATGAAAGGGTTTTCATGAATCGTGACGAATATTATTTACGTAAGATTCACTTTGTAAAGGGAGGATTCAAATGGAAAAAACATTAGACCTACAATTAAAACCAAAGGTGGCCGAGTTCCTGAACGGAACGAAAAAACATTTTATTAATGGAGAATGGGTCTCCTCAGCAAGCGGAAAAACATTTGAAACATTAAACCCTTCAACTGGCGATGTACTAGCAGTGGTTTCAGAAGGTGGTCCAGAAGACATCGATAAGGCAGTAAAAGCTGCTAGAGCAGCATTCGAAACTGGATACTGGTCGAAGATGCCTGCATCAAAGCGCAGTTACTTAATTTACAAACTAGCTGATTTAATGGAAGAAAATAAAGAAGAATTAGCACAGCTTGATACATTGGACAACGGTAAGCCTATCGGTGAAACGATGAACGCTGATGTTCCGTTGGCAATCGAGCATTTCCGTTACTATGCTGGATGGTCAACAAAGATTGTTGGACAGACGATTCCTGTCGCAGGAAGCTTTTTCAACTATACTCGCCATGAAGCGCTAGGCGTAGTTGGACAAATCATTCCTTGGAACTTCCCGTTATTGATGGCGGCTTGGAAGCTTGGAGCAGCACTTGCGACTGGATGTACAGTTGTATTGAAGCCTGCAGAGCAAACGCCTCTTTCTGCATTATACCTTGCTAAATTAGCTCAAGAAGCTGGTTTCCCTGAAGGTGTGCTAAACGTTGTAACAGGTGCTGGTGAAACTGGAGCAGCTTTAGTTGACCATCCAAATGTGGACAAGATCGCATTTACTGGATCAACTGAAGTTGGTAAGCTGATCATGCGCAATGCTTCTAACTCTTTGAAGCGTGTTACATTAGAGCTTGGTGGTAAGTCACCGAACATTATCTTGCCTGATGCTGACATGAGCCGTGCGATTCCAGGAGCATTAAGCGGAATCATGTTCAACCAAGGACAAGTTTGTTGTGCGGGATCCCGTTTATATATCCAGAAGAAGTCGTTTGATAACGTAGTAGCTGACCTTGTGTCACATGCTAAAAAAATCAAGCAGGGACCTGGACTGGATCCTGAAACGACAATGGGACCTCTCGTTTCCCAAGAACAGCATAACCGCGTTCTAAGCTATATCCAAAAAGGTAAAGATGAGGGTGCTGAACTTCTATCAGGAGGATCTGTTCCTTTTGATAAAGGATATTTCGTAGAGCCTACGATTTTTGCTGACGTTGATGATAAGATGACGATTGCAAAAGAAGAAATCTTTGGACCAGTTGTAGCTGCAATGCCGTTTGATGACTTGGATGATGTTATCGCTCGTGCGAACGATTCTGAGTATGGTCTTGCTGCAGGACTATGGACAGAGAATTTAAAAACAGCTCACTATGTATCTAACAAACTTCGTGCAGGTACAGTTTGGGTGAACTGCTATAATGCATTTGATGCTGCATCACCATTCGGAGGATACAAGCAATCTGGTATCGGCCGTGAGATGGGATCTTATGCTTTGAACAACTACACTGAAGTGAAGAGCGTGTGGGTAAATCTAAAATAGACAACATAGACATTACGGGGTCAATAAAATGATCGGAATATAGGAAAACCGGGTGCCACGATCCAGCACCCGGTTTTTTTGTTTTTGTATTTACTTCTTTGGCAAGTAATTGGAGTGTAAGGTGCGAGACTCCTCGAAAATGAAAATCAATTTTCTTCGTGCGATGTAATGCTGTCGAAGTTTTCCTTGTCCTGCGGGACGAGCGGTCAGGTGAGACCCTTAAAGGCGCAAAGCGGCAAGGGGCTCACCGCACGCCCCGCGGAAAGCGAAGCAACCTGGAACGGAAATCAACCACTTTAAAGCATTACTTTAATAAAACGAAGACCTGTATCATCATAATCTAAACTCCGGTAGAACTCATGAGTATCGGTCCTTTGTTTTCCGCTGTTCAGCAAGATAGCAGTTGCTCCTTGTTCTTTTGCCCATTCTTCTCCGAAGCGGACAAGCTGTTTGCCGATGCCGTTTCCTCTGAATTCTTCACTTACAACAAGAGCAGAAATCCTGGCGTAACACCCATTTTTCTCGAAGTAGAGGCCTTTTGTCAGACCGATCATGCCGATGACCTGATCGTTTATGCAAGCAACAAAACAAGCATATGCTTCGTTAGGAAGCAGCGTTTCTAATCGCTCGGTCATTTCTTCAGGAGCAGTGGGGTAACCAAGCTCACCCATTAATAAAGAAAGTTCGTAGCTGTCCTCATAACGTGCTTCTCGAATTATAACTTCACTCACTGTTTTTCCCCTCGTTTCCATGAGTTTCATTAGCGATGGAAAAGAAGCAGTTGCCCCTTTGGTGAAGTCAGGCGATGCGTTTTTTCTTGCATGTTTAGTTCAGCCAGACGGGCTTCTCCACGTTCTTTTGCTTCAGAATCATTTGATGCCGTAATGGCCTCATCTAATATTTTTTCGCCGTTCTTTTCGTAAGCAGTTAATGCATATGTATTCATGATAAGTCTAACTCCTTTCGTATCTAAAAATTGATTTCAACATTCGACGGTTTTTTCCTGCAAATTCAGCAATAAATTCTCTGAAACTAATGGAGATACACCACGTATAAGGTAGAATATGGTATATTTTACATCGGGGAGGGAAGTTGATGTTACAGATTAAAGATGTTCGAAAACAATTTGGTACTTTTACAGCAGTAGATGGACTGAATCTAGAAATTCCTAGAGGTGAAATTTTTGGGTTGTTAGGTGCAAACGGCGCAGGTAAAACAACAACATTCAGAATGATTCTCGGTTTATTAACTCCGACTCAAGGAACGATCACTTGGGATCACAAAGAAATATCTTATCAAACTAGTGATCTTGTCGGTTATTTACCCGAAGAAAGAGGACTTTATCCCAAACTTACCGTAAAAGAACAGCTGATCTATTTAGGACAGCTTCGGGGAATGTCTCGTTCACTTATTCAAGAACAAACTGATAAATGGTTAAAACGCTTTGGGGCAGAGGAGTATTTGAATAAAAAAGTAGAGTCTCTTTCAAAAGGAAATCAGCAGAAGATACAGTTTATTGCGGCCGTTATTCATCGTCCAGAACTATTAATCTTGGATGAACCGTTCAGCGGTCTGGACCCGGTAAACGTAGAACTATTAAAGAATGCTGTTCATGAACTGAAAAAAGAAGGTACGACTATTGTGTTCTCCAGTCACAGAATGGAACATGTAGAGGAACTGTGTCAGCATTTGTGCATCATGCATAGAGGGAAGTCAGTTGTTCAGGGCAACTTAAAAGAGATTAAGAGATCTTTCGGAAAGAAGAATGTTTTGGTAAAAGCAGATTTTGATCTTACTTATTTAAAAGATACAAATGGCGTTTTGAAGCACCGCATGACTGCAGACGGCATTTCGCTGCAAGTTGAAAGGGAAGAAGTAGCGCATAGTTTGTTCCAAGCGGTTCAGTCAAAAGGATTTGTGAGAAAGTTTGAACTCGAAGAGCCATCATTAAATGATATTTTCATTGAAAAGGTAGGTGTGGTTCATGAGTAAATTTATCACCGTCATGATGCATACATACCGATCTAAGATAAAGTCAAAACCGTTTTTGATCACGACTCTTATTACCATCGCTTTATTATTCGTCGTAACGAACATGAATGAGATTACAAAAATGTTCGGTGAAGAGGAAGCATCAAAAGTAGGAGTGATCGATAAAACAGGCAATACACTGCCGGCACTGCAAGCACAGTTAGAGCAAGCAGGGGATGACTTGAAAGCGGAAGCATACACGAAATCAGAAGGTGATGCTGAAAAAGCTGTAATTGACGGGAAGCTAGATGGTCTTTTGATTTTAGATAAAGATGCTTCAGGCATCGTAACAGCGGTTTATAAAGCTGAAGATGTAACACAGCAGAGCCTGATTACTGATATAGAGATGGCTTTACAGCATATTAAGAATAAGTCGGCAGCTGAGTCGATTGGATTAAATCAGGAACAGCTTGCAGCAATCTATCTGCCGGTATCATTTGAAAAAGAGTCACTTTCAACAACAGCTAAAAGTGAAGAAGAAGCGGAACAAGTCTATATTCTTGTATACGTGGTTCTGTTTTTCATGTATATGTCTGTCATGATGTACGGCAGTATGATCGCGGTTGAAGTGGCAACAGAAAAGTCTTCAAGGGTAATGGAGATTTTGATTTCATCTGTATCACCTGTAACACAGATGTTTGGTAAAATCTTCGGTATCGTTCTGATCGCACTGACACAGCTTGTACTATTTATAGGTGGAGGATTTGCGGCTGTAAAATTGAACGAAAATCTTAGTGGAAGCGAAAGTATTATACAAGAGCTTAAGCTCAATGAAATACCAATCTCATTAATGGTTTATGCTCTCGTTTTCTTTATTTTAGGATTCTTCCTTTATGCAACGCTCTTTGCCATGATGGGTTCATTGATAAGCAGGGTAGAAGAGGTAAACAATCTGATGACGCCAGTGGTGATCGTGATCGTGGCTGCCTTTATGATTGCGATGTACGGCAGAGAGAACCCAGAGTCTGGATTTGTTGCAGCAGCTTCATACTTCCCGCTTTTTACACCGATGCTTATGCTTCTTCGTGTAGGTATGCTTTCGCTGCCAGTGTGGGAAGTTGCACTCGGAATTGGTGTACTAATTGCTGCCATCGGTCTTTTCGCGGTAATTGGCGCACGCGTATATCGCGGAGGAGTTCTTATGTACGGCAACGCACCATCATTGAAACTATTCAAGCAAGCACTGCTTTTATCAAAACAAGAAAAGAAGAATACAACTGAACTTTAATCAATTTTATTAAAAAAGAGAGCTGATTCATTCAGGAAATACCCGAATGGATTCAGTTCTCTTTTTTTGTGTAATTTTTAGCGAGTTCAGGATTGTTAAACATTTGTTTAAACTTAGGGTAGGTCGTACTGCGTGAAACTCGATTCATAATGCGTGAAACGAGAGATGTTCTGGTTAAACTCGATTCATAATACGTGAAACTTCGTGTTTTCTGCGTGAAACACTTCAAATTTTGCGTGAACGTGTAAAAAATAAATAAAAGAACACGTACCGTAAACGGCTTAATTAGCGAACGTGCTTTCGTATATATGTTAAAATGAGGGGAAGAATGGTAGAAAAAGAGGATGAGTGGAATGATAAAGTTTTTACATTGTGCAGACCTGCATTTAGACAGTCCGTTCAAGGGGCTTTCCTCATTGCCGGAAGGGATGTTGAAGCGTCTTTTTGAAAGTACGTTCTTGTCGTTTAATAGACTTGTTGATATAGCGATTCAGGAAAAAGTAGATTTTGTAATCATCGCCGGCGATCTTTATGACAGCGGTCAGCGAAGCTTGAAGGCACAATCTTTTCTGAAAAATTGTTTTACAAAACTAGCGTCTCATCATATAGAAGTTTACATCGTTCATGGCAACCATGATCCGCTAGATGGTCAGTGGGTTGCATTGGAGTGGCCGAAGAATGTTCACTTCTTTCAAGGGAGCAGCGTCCAATCTTTATACTATGAAAAAGAAGGGAAGATGATTGCTTGCCTGCATGGATTCAGTTATGAAACATCAGCTGTAACAGACAACCGAACGATCCATTTTCCAGAAAAGCAAGACGATCTGTATCACATCGGGATTTTGCACGGACAAGCCGACGGTTATAGCGGACACAGCCGTTATGCACCGTTTTTATTATCGGAGCTTTTAAAAAAGGGCTATGATTATTGGGCTCTAGGCCATATTCATAAAAAAATGGATCTTTATGATGAACCTTCTGTCCGCTATTCCGGAAACATCCAAGGAAGACATAGCGGTGAAACAGGTGAAAAAGGGGGTTATATCGTTACTCTTAACGGTACCGAGGCTTCAAGCGTTTTTCATGCGACTTCAGATATTGAGTGGTACGAAGCTACCGTTGATTGTAATGATGCTGAAAATCTGCAAGAAGTGATTACACATTGTGAAAATATAAAAGATACATACAGAAATCCATATAAAGGGATATTCCTAACCATTCGATTAACGGGATCTACACCGTTATATGAAGAACTATTGGATGGGGGTTTCATAGAAGATCTTGAGGAGATATTGCGAGAAGAGGATCCAGAAGGTTCGTTCGTGCATGTTGTTTCATTAAAAAATGATGTTCTTTCTCTTAACCAAGATGAGTTATCTATTAAGCAGTCTCAATTCTTTCAAGATATTATGAACGTTCTTCAAGACGAACGAGAGCTTGAAACGGCTTTGTCTGAATTAAAGACTCACAGAACAGTAAGGAAATTTCTCTCACTCGATGATGAGGATTGGGAAGATGTAAAGAAACAGGCTGAGCAGTTATTATTAGCAGAACTGTACAAAGGATAGGTGGATTATGAAAATAATATCTTTGCATATCTATCATTTTGGGGCATTAAAGGATTGCAAGCTTACTTTGGATCGTTCAGGCTTTCAATGGCTGTTTGGTGAAAATGAAGCAGGGAAAACAACATTAATGGATTTTATTAAATGTATATTGTTCGGTTTTCCTTTGAAGAACCAATCAAAGCGGCAGTATGACCCTAAAGACGGCAGCAGAATCGGTGGAAAGATCACTGTTGAACATACAAAACTCGGAATATGGACAATCGAAAGAATTTCTGGAACAAAAGCTGCTGGAGACGTAATCATCTATGATGAAACTGGCCAGCAAAAAGATGAATCATTTTTAATTCAACTATTAGATGGAATGGATCAGTCTTTGTTTACGGGAGCATATTGCTTTGGACTTGACGGGTTGCAGAAGCTAGATAAGTTAACTTCGGAAGAACTAGGGAACTTCTTGCTTAGCACGGCGATCTCAGGTGACCGCGACCTGCTGGGAATTGAACTGACGTTTGAAAAGAAACAATCTGTATTGTTTAAAAAAGCGGGAAAAAAGCCTGTTATTAATGAAAAGTTGGAGCAGTTAAAGAGTGCAGCTCAATCCCTACAAAAGCTTAAAGAAAAAAATGAAAACTATCAAATAATCGAAAAGCAAAAAGAATCACTCGAGATTAAAATACAGGAAACAAGCCGAGATCTGGCTCTCATACAAAAAGAGTTAAGATCTATCAAACGTCTGTTTGAGCTGAGTCCTGTTTTAGAAAAGTACAAACAGCTGAATCACGAACTAAAGGCGTTTGGAACAATAAAGCCGACTTTTCCGGAAAATGGCATTCAGCGATATGAACAATGGCAAAAAGAAGTATCTCTCTTAAATGGAGAAATGCAATATATCGAAGACCGTTTGGCCAAAATAGATAGAGATCAGCAAGTGCTAGAAACTGATGGCAGGTTGCTGTCCTATCAAAAAGATATTAAACAATTGTTTAATAAACTTCCTCAATATGAGCATCTACAAGAGCAGCTCATATCGCTCAATAGTCAAATAGATGAGTGGCGTGGTCAGGAATCCGGACTATTTGAAACTATTGGAGAAACTTGGCATCATGAGGATCTTAAGAAGATGTCACTTTCCCTATCTTCACTTCAAGAGCAGGAGGAGCTCCTGAAACAACATAATGCGATTCTGGAGAAAAAGAGAAGATTAGAAGATGATTTAGAAGATTCCAGAGTAAAGCTTGAGAACTTGGAAAAGGAGGAAGCAGAAAGAAAAGCTTTGCTTCTCCCTGAAGAAGAGTTAGCACGTTATGAACAAGAAAAAAATAAAAAGTATCAAAAGCAAGCTTTTCCTGCATACGCTTGGATGCTTCCTGTAATTTCGGCAGTTGTTCTGATTTGGTCTGGCTGGTCTTCTGAAAATACGGCGGTAATGTACGCTGGAATTATGCTCCTTCTCTTAGCCGGTGGTCTTGCCATCATCACCGGAAAGAAAGCTATAGTCCCACAAGATAATACCCTTCGTACTAATCAGCGTTATCTTGAAGAGGAGGAAAACCGAAAGCTTTGGATTCAGCTAACAGCAGCTCTTAAGCACGAGAATAATGTATATCTGCAAATTGCCAAACAGCTGGATTATTTAGAGATAGAAGAAGCAAAAGTGAATGAGAAAACAGAAAGATGGGCTGAACAGTACAGATATACGGGTGATAAAGAGAAGCTGATGTTATCAGGTTATATGAACACCCTCATGAAAATTAAAGAGGTCATAAAACAAAAAGAAAAAGCGATCAATAAACTGGAGAATACAGAAGCCGAACTCGACCAGTTAAATAATGAAGCTAGTAAGCTTGCTTATTACTTGGAGATGGAAGCTGTTGAAGACTTTAAAAAGCTGATCGAAGCGATGTATACGAAACTAGAACACCAGTTAAAAAATGAAGCTGAAAGTGAGCATTTAAGAAAAAGTTTTAGTGAGTTATCAGAACGAAAAGACTCTCTATCAAAGCAAATTCATAGCATTAACGATCGAATAGCCAAATTATGGAGCGAAGCAGAGGCTGATACAGAGGAAGCTTATTATGATATAGGCAAAAAAAATGCCGCTTTTATAAAGGTATCTAACGAGTGGGATGCACTAAACAATCAGTTGCAATCATTAGGATTCGAACCGCATGAAATTGACACCATGGCTGAAAAGATGACTGAGAAATATGAAGAAACGGTTCAGCTTTTTGAAGATCTTGAGAGAAAAGAAGTACTACAGAAAGATGAACACACTGCTGCTACAGAAGACAAAGCGAAACTGCATTGGGAATTGAAAAATCTCTTAGAGGATGGCACATATTCCGAGCATCTGCATCGATATGAACTATTAAAGGATGAATGGAACCTTCTTGTTAAGAAATGGGCTAGCCTGCGCCTGGCTCAACATGCCTTGCAGAAGGTGAAGGAAGACTACCAAAAAACGAAGCTTCCAGCAGTTTTAGAGACTTCGAGTGTTTATTTTAGTAAAATAACAGAAGATGAATATCAATCTATTTCGTTTACAGATGCCAATGAACTAGTCGTGTTAAAAGAGGACGGCACCCGCTTTTATCCGCATGAGCTGAGCCGGGGAACTGCAGAGCAGGTTTATTTATCGATCAGACTCGCTGTTGCAGCGAATGCCGGTCCAGCTGGATTCCCGATACTTATGGATGATATCGCAGTGAATTTCGATCAAAACAGGGCTCGTCGCACGCTGTCATTGATACAAGAAATCGCACAGGACAGGCAGGTTCTATTTTTTACTTGCCACTCGCATTTAGAGCCGCTTGTGCCAAATGTACCTTTTATCCACTGGCCAGAGGGTTCTGTTTTAGCTGAAAAATAATTGAAGGAGGGGATTGCCCATGTCAAATGAGTATACGATTTACTTGGTAGAGGATGAGCAAGATCTTTCACACGTCTTAAAAGCCTATATGGAAAAAGAGGGTTGGAATGTTTCTGTTTACCACAATGGAGAAGAAGCATTAAAGAATTCTGAAGGATCCCCTCCGCATCTTTGGATCTTAGATATTATGCTTCCAGGTATGGACGGCTATGAAATTATTAAAGAAATTAAAAAGAATTCGGATATACCCGTTATTTTCATTTCAGCAAGAGATCAGGACCTCGACCGGATCGTGGGCCTTGAGCTCGGGAGTGATGATTATCTCGCTAAGCCTTTCATGCCAAGAGAGCTTGTTATTCGCGTGAAAAAACTTTTAACAAGAGTTTATGAAACGGGCAATAGAATGCCGCAGATCATTGAGATTACGGGGTATACGATCGATCCAATCTCAAGGAGAATCACACGGGATGGAGAAATCATTAATTTAACCGGCAAAGAAATAGACGTTCTGCTCTATTTGATTGAAAACAAAGGTAAATCAAGAAAAAGAGAAGAAATCCTTGAATATGTTTGGGGAGACGATTACTTTGGGTCTGAACGGGCTGTAGATGATGTGATCAGACGTGTGCGCAAGAAGATGCCCCGTCTAAATTTGGAGACGGTCTACGGTGCTGGATATAGGATCATCCCATCATGATTCGATTAAATCTGACGCAGCGCATCTGGCTATCGTTCGGGTTGCTTCTGTTTACGATCGGTTTATTGACAGCCATTATCTATCCGCTGTCCATTAAAGATACGCTGACAGAGGAAACATATAGAATTATTGAAAACGAGCAGCAAAAAGTGCGTGATCCTCAAAAGCAGTTTCCTCAAAAAGGGGAGTCATCGGTTGACTTTATTGAAAGGCGAAATGCTGAACGGTCTGTAGGCCATTTTTTAATTATCGATCAATATGCCAATTCTCAAGGGGATCCCGTTCCTCAAGAAGTATTAGGTGAGATGGCGGAAAAGGCGTATGAGCAAAAACAGAATAAAGGCCGATATGAGTTAACATATGAAGGCGCGACTCTGTTTTATGTGATCTCCACGGGGACGAATGCGGAAGGTGAAGCTGTCTACTTGATCTCTTACATGTGGGACACATACCGTGATCAGATGGTTAACAGACTTTGGCTGAGGCTCGTGTTAATCCTGTTGTTTACAGGTGTTTTTTCGATTATTCCAGCAATCTGGCTGGCAAGATATCTCCGCTCACCACTGACGATATTAGGGAAGCGTTTTGAGCAGATCGCTAAAAGAAACTGGCAAGAACCCTTTCATTGGAAGGGGGATGACGAGTTCTATGTGCTATCAAAACAATTTGAGGAAATGAGGCAAAATCTCCTGCGGCATGATCATGCCCAAAAGACATTTATTCAGCATGCCTCTCATGAGCTGAAAACACCGATCATGACGATAAAAAGCTATGCACAGTCTGTAAAAGATGGCATCATGCCAAAGGAAACGACTGAAGACATGATGGATGTTATCTTAAAAGAAACACAAAGAATGGAAAAACGTGTTCAAAACATGCTGTATTATACAAAGCTCGATGCGATGAAGCTTGATGTCCTCTCTAAAGAAACGTTTGAGTTTGGTGATCTGGCTGAAGATATTATTGAGCGGTTCAGATATCAGCGTGAGGATATAAACTTTGAGATCACAGGCAACCATTACAAGATTAACGGCGACCATGAACAGTGGAGTATCCTGCTCGATAATCTGGTTCAAAACGCACTCCGTTATGCGAATGAGACAATCAGGCTCTCTGCATTCTTTAAAGGCAGCTACTTCATCGTCGAGGTCTTTAACGATGGTGAGCAGTTGACAGGTGTGACAGGAGAAGAGATTTTTCAGCCGTTCCGAAAAGGAAACAAAGGGCAGTTTGGGCTTGGGCTCGCTATTGTAAAAAGGATTGCTGAACTCCACGGAGGCAAAGCAACAGCGCTTAATACGAAAAATGGTGTGGCGTTTCAAATCAAAATGCTGATAAACGACATGCAAAATAAAGAATAACGAGCTATTGCAACTGTATTTCTTAGCGTTTACAAAAGTAGTTTGATAAATTGATATGCTATACTTAAAACAAAGAAAGGCGGGGTGGAATATGAAAAAAGGACTTGCTTTTTATAAGGTAGGAGAAATGGTGGACGGATTTTTTCTCGTCAAATCATCTGTAAAGGGAACTGCCAGCAACGGAAAGCCGTTTTTAACGCTGATCCTCCAAGATCAGTCAGGTGATGTAGAAGCAAAATTGTGGGACAGCTCTCCTGAAGATGAGGAGCTTTATGCGGCACAAGCCATTGTGAAGCTATCTGGTGAAATGGGCAATTACAGAGGGAAAATGCAGCTTAAGCTTAAAGCAATCCGCCCTGCAACGGAACTTGACGGCGTAAAAATAAGCGATTTTCTTGAAACAGCTCCACTCACACAAGAGGCTATGGTGGAGACGATTACGCAATACATATTTGAGATGAAAAATCCGAATATACAGCGAATCACGAGGCACCTGCTTAAAAAGTATCAAACGGATTTTCTTGAATATCCAGCTGCTGTGAAGAATCATCATGAATTCGTTTCTGGTCTTGCTTATCATGTTGTTTCCATGCTCAATATGGCTAAGGCGTTCAGCAACTTATATCCGTCCTTGGACACAGATCTTCTTTATTCTGGAATCATTCTGCATGACCTTGGAAAAGTGATCGAACTGTCAGGACCTGTTGCAGCGACTTACACCTTAGAAGGTAAATTGCTCGGTCATATTACGATCATGGTAAATGAGATCGGGATGGCAGCAAAAGAACTGGAGATTGATGGAGAAGAAGTAACTGTCCTTCAGCATCTTGTGCTCAGCCATCATAGTAAACCAGAATGGGGAAGCCCGAAGCAGCCGCTGATCAGAGAAGCAGAGATTCTTCACATGATTGATAATTTTGATGCAAGAATGAATATGATGGACAGAGCACTGGATAAAGTACAGCCAGGAGAGTTTACAGAGAAACAATTCGCTCTTGAGAACCGTTCCTTATACAAGCCTCAGTTCCAAGCAGAATTTGCTAAAAATTAATTATAAAGAAAACGATTGTGAAATATTTGAAATTATGTTAAATTGGGAATTGGAAATATAAGAAAACATTCAGGAGGCAATGACTCATGAAAAGCATTGTTCAAATTAAGGCAGGAAAGCAAGCTAAATAACGTCCAATCCTTCTAGGAAAGGCTTATTTTGCTATGCATTCTACCTTCTTTTGAGCGATCTTTCTTGTGTCATCTTCAGCCTTTTTATGAAAAAGTCTGTGGTATGCACACGCAAAGGTGCTTATCCATGGGCTTTTTCTGTTTTTATTAGGAATCCCATTGTTTACTCCATATAGCGCTCAAAAGACAGGTATAAGTGATTATAGGTAAAGGATCTGAATTTAAATTACAAGAAAAGAGTGAGCAACATGAAATGGAAAGACTGGGATACAAATATTAAAGTGCGTTTAGTCGGAGAGTTTTTTGTAAGTTTATTATTTTGGATGTTCTTCCCGTTTATGGCCATCTATTTTTCAGATGAACTGGGTAAAGAAACAGCTGGAATTTTACTTGTGCTTTCACAGGTAGTCGGTGTAGTCACGAACTTAGTAGGAGGATATTGTGCCGACAAGTATGGCCGCAAAAAGATGATGGTCATTTCTGCCTGGGGGCAGGCTGCAACTTTTATCGTTTTTGTTATAGCCAACTCCCCATGGCTCGATTCACCGATTTTAACTTTTATCGCGTTTTCGGTTCTTGGACTGTTTGGTTCTCTTTATTGGCCAGCAAGCCACGCGATGATCGCAGACGTGGTAGAAGAAAAGGATCGTACGGAAGTATTTGCGGTATTCTATACTTCGATGAATTTATCAGTTGTATTTGGACCGGTGCTGGGAAGTATCTTCTTCTTTTCTTATAGGTTCGAACTAATGATTGCCTGTTTGATCTTCAGTGCTATTTTGGCTGTGGTCCTAGCAAAGTACACGAGAGAAACAAATCCGGTTAAAAAAGAAATTCTTGAACAAGTAGGTCCCGATAAAAAGTGGCATGAAGCGGTTTGGGAACAATTGAAAGATTACAGAGTTATTGCGAGTGATAAATTATTTTTGCTGTTTATCCTGGCAGGAATTCTAGTAGCTCAAACATTCATGCAGATGGATTTATTACTGGCTGTCTACCTGACAGAAAAGGTACCTGAACAAACACTGATTGCAATTGGAAGCTGGGACCTTAAATTAACGGGTGAAAAAGTTTTCGGCTATTTAATCTCTTTAAACGGATTGATGGTAGCACTTTGTACCGTTTGGATGGCTAAATGGATGAACCGCTTTAAAGAAGGAAGAGTATTTATTCTTTCTGCCCTTTTATACGGTGTATCCATGCTCGTTTTCGGCGGAACAACAATGATGTGGGTGTTGTTTGCGGCGATGGTTATCTTCACGACTGCCGAACTGATGGTAGTAGGAATCCAGGAAAGCTTCATTTCTAAGCTGGCACCTGAGGATATGAGAGGTCAATACTTTGCTGCTGCAGGCCTTCGTTTTACAATCGGCCGCACGATAGCGCCAATCTCAATTCCGTTAACGATGTGGATCGGCTTCGATAATACATTTTACCTGCTCTTTGTTCTAGCTGTAGTAAGTGCAGGAATCTACTATGTTATGTTCCGTGCTTTTGATAAAAAAGTGAAAACAAGTCCAGCGGCTGAAACGAAAGCAAAACCTGCACTTTCGTGACATATCTAATTAAGCTCCCTCATAGACTTAAATAAAAGCTTGTCTAACAAAAGGGGGAGTTTATCGATGAAAGGATATGCTGCTTTATTTTTTGGTGCGATACTCATTGCTGCATTTGTGCTGAAAGAATATTCGGCAGGGGTAAGTGAGTTCTTTGTAATGACTCCGTGGTGGATGTATTTTCTATTATGCGGCATTATTTATAGCGGATATAAGGCAACGACACTTTTCCAAGAGGACCGTGTGATCGAGCAAAAGGTGATTGAGGAAGAAGGAAAGGTGTACATGAAACGCCTGGAGTTGGCGAGAGCCCATGAGGAAGCGAAGGAAATGAATGAGCGGTTCGAAATGTCTGGTGAAGAGGAAATAGAGACAGAGCAAAAGGCTTCAGGAGAATAAGGAATTGAATGAAAGGAAAAGACCTGCTGATTTCAGCAGGTCTTTGTTTGTTTGTGAATGTCTTCCTGAGGCGAACAGATTTAGGGCCAAAAACCATTTTTGTACGGTTGGGAAGATTTTTTGTACGGTTAACATGTTTTTTTGTACGGTGGAAGCAATTTTTTGTTCGGTTCACGGTGTTTTTTGTTCGGTCGTGTTTTTTTTCTGAAAAGAACAGCACCTGCAATATAATAAAACCCAGGCACATTAATATGGCCTGGGTTCATCATTTTTACGAATTATTGTTGCTGTTGAGGCATTTGTGGTTGTTGCGGTTGTTCTGCTTTCTTTTCGATCTTTTCTTTTAGTTCTTTATCTTTAATCTTAACGTCCGCTTTTTTGCGAAGGTTTTCTAGGATTTCAGTGATTGGCTTAGCTTTTTGCTGCTTTAATTCTTGTTCAACTTGCTCTTTTTTGTCTTCGAACTTGTTTTCACGCTTGTCCGTTACTTTGATGATGTGTACACCATAATCAGACTTAACAAGGTCACTTGTTTCACCTTTATCAAGAGTGAACGCTACTTTTTCGAATTCAGGAACCATAGCACCTTTACCGAAGAAGCCTAGGTCTCCACCTTTTGATTTAGAACCAGGGTCTTTAGAGTATTCTTCTGCAAGTTTAGCGAAGTCTCCGCCCTCTTTAAGTTTCTTTTGAACTTCTTTAGCTGTTTTTTCATCATCAACTAAGATGTGGCTAGCTTTTACTTCTGTTTTGTATTTTTCTTCAAATACTTTCTTCATTTCATCTTCAGAAATCTTAACGCCTTCCGTTGCAGCTTTTTCATTTAGAAGCATAGACTTAACGCGTTCTTTTAGCTGTTTTTCATCAGATAAGCCGTTTTGCTCAAGTGCTTGTTTGAAAGCATCTTCTCCGCCAAGCTCTTCCTTGATCTTGTCGATTTCTTTATCAATCTCTTTGTCTGTTACTTTGTATTTATCTTCAAGTACCATTTCATCGATCATCTGGTTAAGTACTTGATCACCATATTGTTCTTTCATTTTATTGTAAAACTGTTCTTTTGTAATATCTCCAGCTTTAGATTCAACAATTGCTTCTGAGTCAGCACCAGCGTTATTACAAGCGGATAGAGAAATTAGTCCCGCTGTGAGCCCTAAAGATAACATCCATTTTTTCATTTTCAAACACTCCTACTGTGAAGTAATAATTTAACAACTCTAACTATAGCATAAACGTTGTGGGTATTCCTATTCAATAAACGAAATATGAGAAAATTTACACATTATATTTTGCTTGTTTTAGCGTATTGTCATCCATTTTCATAAAAAAATTTTAAAAACCCGGGACATTCGTCTAATCAAAACAGGGCGCATCACTATATGATATGGAGAAAGAAAAGGGAGGTATGATGATGAGTTACGGTTATGGTTACGGGTGTGGGGGAGGATTCGCATTAATTCTTGTTCTTTTTATCCTTCTCATCATTATAGGAGCAGCATACTGCTAAATGATGAAAGTATGAAATTTCAGCGATATGAGGGCAGATGCCTATGCGTGTCTTACTCATGATGCATAGGATAGTGTACAGATTGATGAAGGAGGTGGCAACATGGGCTACGGACATGGAAAAGGCTTCGCTTTGATTGTAGTGTTGTTTATCTTATTGATTATCGTAGGTGCTGCTTGTTTCTGCTAATATAAGAGCTAACCTTGCAGCCTTTTCTTTTGAAAAGGACTGTACGGATTGAACTCTTTAAGCAGATTTGTTAGTGTTGTTTTTACTACTCTTGATCAATAGGTGCAGCGCATATGTATTTTAAGGTTACACAAGGGGGAAAGCATTCTGGTTCCCCCTTTTATTATTTGCATCTTAGGAAATCGTACAGTAAGCAAACTTTTCATTAAAAGACGTTTGAAATATAAGAAGAAATGAGAAGAATGGTAATAGAAACATTTATGGTGCGGTAAACTGAATCTTCCTGTTTTGAGGACAAGTTCTTTTTATCACAGAGCTTATATGTGAGTGAATTGAATACATATAAGAATACAGGTGCTAAAAAAACGAATAAATAGCCAGCCATATAAAAACCTCCAACATGAACTACTTGTTTAACTTTACCAAAATATGTGGAATATGAATAGGAAAAATACTTTCAACAAGGGGAGAGAAGATGCGTAATAAATGGAAAGCGGCATTCTTTGTATTATTACTCATAATTATTGCAATTCCAGCAACAGTCATCATTTTACTTTTTACAGATCCAAAAGGCGGACATTTGGATAGAAGTTCACTAGATTCAGATATTCGGACTAATCAAAAATTGTTAAGCATACATACTGAGAAGGAACAGGTGGAAGATTTGCTGAACAAAGAGCTGAAGAAAAAAGCCCCTAATGTCAATGTTTATGTTAACCTTCGGGATGAAGCTGTATTGAATGGTTCATTTGTGGCTTTTAATCAGGAACTTCCTTATCAGATTACCTTTGAGCCTGAAGTTATGGAAAATGGTGATCTGTTATTAAACGAAAAAGACATTCAAATCGGTCGTCTTCCTTTACCGGGGGAAGAGATATTTAAACTACTAAAAAATACGGTGAAGTTTCCAGAATGGGTAGATGTTTATCCTGCAGATGAGAGTATCTTGATGAGGGTAACTGAAATGCCGACAAAGCCAGGATATGCTGTAAAAGCAGAAGAGTTTGATTTAAAGAAGAATTCTATTAAGTTTGGTGTTTATACGAAAGAATAGCGGGAAACACTCTGGTTCGCAGATTTTGCGGGCTAGGGTGTTTTTTAGGTTTTGTGAATGTTGTTGATTTCCGTTCCAGGTGCTCGCTTTCCGCAGGGCAGGCGGTGAGCCACATTCGTACGTTTCACTTTTAAGTGTCTCACCTGACCGCCAGTCCTGCAGGAGTCTCGCATCTTCCACTCCAATCAACTTGTCAGTGAAGGAACAAAAATATTTAAAGCACAATCTTTTAGTAAGGAACCTTTTGAAAACTACCTTTCGTCATTTACGGTTAACATGGCTGTCGTTCAAAAAACCACATTCTTTTAGAAAATTAAAACCATATCCAAATGGGGAAAGTTGGATTATAATATAGACATAGTATGACTAGAAAGCAGGGTATGTATGGAGACGGTTGAAGAGAGGCTAGAACGACTGGAATATTATAATCAGCTAACGATTGAAAGTGTCGATCTTACTTCGTATCCATTCTTCAGGCTAGTCATGGAAAAAAAGCTCACCGAAACAGAAGTGAATGATATCATTCTGCTTTGCGATGAGCTTGAAAAAATATTTTTTATGCAAAAAGAAGCAGGTTTTGTTCATTACACACCACTGTTAATTCACTTTGCTGGCATGTTGACACCAAAGCTTAATCCTAGAGAAACAATCCTGGCATTACTTCATCAGGAAAAATATATTTCATTGATGGAAAAGCTATATGAACTTTCTGTTCGTTATGAATGAGAAGAAGCGATTTCTTCAGCTGCGATAACAGGTGAAGCTGCTTGTTCTTCGATCGTTGCTTCGATTTTTTCTTCCAGCTTGTTAAAGATAGACATGAAGTCTTCACCATATAAATTGCGGATGATTGACATCAGCTCAGGGAACTCTGGAAATCTACCAAAGAGCTCTTTAATAGGCATTGATGCACTGAATACACCGAATTTTGATGGGTCATATGTATTTAGAGTTTGTAATAGAAGTTCTTCACCTTTATCTGTTAAACAGATGTATGTATTTCGTTTGTCGTCTTCTTTTTTAGAAAATGTAAGATAACCCTGTTCTTCAAGTTTCTTTGAGAAGTTAAAGGCTGTTGATACATGCATAACACCGAATTTTGCGATATCCGAAATTGAAGCACCTTCTAGATGATGAGCAATCCAAAGGATATGGTGTTCGTTAATGTTTAGTCCATAATCTTTAATCCAGTTTTGCCAGTCTTTCTCTACACTTTTCCATAAAGCTTTACTAATTTGTGAAAGTTTGTGACTATAGATCATGGCTTCTTGAAAACTATATAATTGATCTTTGTTCATTTTTAAAATGCCCCTCCATCTTATAAAACACATCCTATTCCTCATTATGCCAGTATTTCCTATAATAAGAAAGTAAAATTTTTCAATTTCTGCTTATTTTTTAGTAAATTAGATGTATAACTTTTAGCTGATATAGTGACAAAGTCAGAGTATATATATGTTTGTACATAAAGAAAAAAATTCCCCACTGCTGGAGAATTTTTTTCCTGTTTATTTCGTTTCCTGCTCGATTTCTTCTTCCAGGTTTTCAATTGTAGAAGCAGCTGTTTCTTGCATCGCTTCCTCTTTTTCTTTATTAGCAAATTTGATCTTTGCTCTAAGCTGAATACCGTCACGCTTAATGCTGGAGAATGTAGATTTCATTTTATCCATATTTTCTTTCAGATCTTTTCTTACCTCTTTCCCTGCCTTAGGCGTTGAAAGCAAAGTAGCTGCTGCTGTTACTACCGTTCCTAATGCGAAACCTACTACCATGGATTTTGATTTAGACATCTTAAAATTCCTCCTCATTCTTTTATTATCTAATAAATTCGTGAATATCTCTTATAATCCTATGAAAAATAATGACGAATATAAAAATATTTCCCGATAGATTTCGTCATGTTTGGACATGATACACGTTGTGGAATTGGTGTGGATCAACATGATTAAAACCTTAGAATGAAGGGGACTATCGCTGTTTTTATTGTTGTTTTTTGTGCCCGCTTAATAACTCGCTCTTTGTCTGTTTTAGTAGATTGCTGACATACTTTGCGATTAGAAAAGCGAAAATAAAAAAAGGGATATCGGTAAAAGTATTTGACGAAGAATATAAAAAGAGGGTATACATATAAAAAACGGTCAGGAGGGGAATGGGTTTGAAGCAAAATACAATCGGCAATTATTTTAATAAGATGAAAGAAAAGGCGAACGCTGTTTTAGAAAGTTCGACACAAACAGGTGAGCTCGTTACAAAAGCCGAAGACAAAACTTCTCAAACAGATAAGCAAGGTTTGAAGGATTTAGGATCACAGGTAAAAGCCCTTGTACGTTTAGTAAGATCCTATAAAAAAGGTGATTACCGAAACGTCTCTACAAAATCAATGGTTCTTATCGTTGCCGGTCTTCTCTATTTTGTAAGTCCGATTGATGCGGTGCCTGATTTCTTGATCGGGGCAGGCTTATTGGATGATGCTACAGTTTTGGCGTTTTTGTTTAAAACATTATCAGGTGAAATTTCAGCGTTCCAAACTTGGGAAGAGACAGAACAAATAGAAGAAGAAACATACGTAAAGCCAGCTCCTTAAAAGGAGCTGGCTTTTTAAATTTAAATTTATGCAGTTAAGCTTGATCGCTTTGAGAATCGATTTGCAACCGGATAGATAAAGAACATGATTAGTCCGCTAATAATGCTGGTAGGAAGTACGATCATTCCAATGAAGCTGAATAAGGATCCTGGCAGACCAGCGACCATCATGGCTACGATTAAGAATAAGGTCCCGCTGACAATCGTTCCGATAACCGTTAATAGAACAGCACTATAAGTATTTACTTTCACTTTGCGTGCTAATAAGAACATTCCTAAAAATATAAAGGCTGTTATCGGCTTTTCCACGATGTTGGCGATCTGTCCTCCAGCCATTCCCGTTGTCAGGGCTGAAATAACGCCGGCTGCCATACTCGCGATTAGCACATTCGGTTTAGTAGGTGCGAGCATGATGGCTAAGAACATCATTACCAGAAGCAAATCTGGTTTCATCCCGAAGAATAATGGTGGTACCACTGTGTGAAAAACATACCCTAATGCAATAAGTACTGATGTTAATGCTAATGATTTTGTTTTCATTTCTCATCTCTCCTCAGCTATTCTGTTAGCCTTAATTTCTTTCCAATAGTGCCCTCATGGCCTATTGCGAAAGTATCTCTACTTTACCAAAGATATAAAGATTGTTAAAGGGACAATGCTTATTTACCGTATTTTACCTGAAAATGACGCATGAAATCTGCAAGTTTTTCGCATGATTTTTCTGGTACAGCGTTATAGATCGAAGCTCTGAAACCACCAACAGAACGATGCCCCTTTAATCCAAAGATACCGTTCTCTTCACTTTCTTTTATAAAGTGTTTTTCTAATCCGGCATCACTTAATGTGAAAGTTACGTTCATATGCGAGCGAGACTCTGGCGTGGCATAACCTTGATAAAAACCCTCGCTGCTGTCGATCGCGTTATAAATAATTTCTGCTTTCTTTTTATTTCTAGATTCCATTTCTTGTACACCGCCTTGTTCATCGATCCATTGAAGAACAAGATTAAGGAGATAAATCGAGTAGGTTGGCGGTGTGTTATAGAGAGAACTGCTTTTTGCATGCACCTGATAAGACAGGATAGAAGGGAGAGATTCATTTTCCTTCAATAGCTCTTTTCGGATAATAACAGCAGTAACACCTGCAGGTCCGAGGTTTTTTTGCGCGCCTGCATATATGAGAGCATAGTTTGAAACGTTGAAAGGCTTGCTCATGATGTCGCTCGACATGTCGGCAACAAGAGTCGGGTGAGAAAATGCATTTAGGTCTGGCCATTGAGTACCGTAGATCGTGTTGTTAGAGGTGATGTGCAGATAAGCGTCTTGATTGCTTGGTTCATAATTCATGTCTGGCAGCGTTCGGTATTTCGTTTCTTTTCCTGATACAACTGCTTCACATGAGCCGATTTTAGCGGCCTCTTTAAACGCTTTTTCTGACCATGAGCCTGTTAATACGTACTTAGCTGTTTTGCCGGAATGGAGTAAGTTCATAGGAAGCATGGCAAATTGAAGACTTGCTCCACCTTGCAAAAACAAAACATCATGTGTTTCAGGAATGTCTAATAATTTCCGCATAAGAGTCTTAGCCTGTTCATGAATTTCTTCATAAGTTGCACCTCTGTGGCTATGTTCCATAATATTTAAGCCTGTTTCCTTAAAATCATCCCACTCTGACTTAGCACGAATCATAACCTCTTTAGGCAGAGTAGTCGGTCCTGCTTGAAAATAGATGCGTTCCATTTCTTTTCCTCCTCTGGTGATATAATGCTCCTGAATATGAAAAAACTGCCTGAAAAAAGATAGGCAGTTTTACTATGTAGTGTTAGTTCTTGACGTTTTCTTTAATGGTTTGAGCGATCTCAGCCATTTCTTCAACAGGGAGCTCCTGCGTTTTCCATACTGCACCAAAACCGTCGCCTGATCCATAACGGGGTATAAAATGCATATGGAAGTGGAAGACAGACTGGCCGGCAGCTTCTCCGTTATTATTTAAAAGATTCAATCCGATGGGGTTAAACGTTTGTTTAATGCTAGAAGCGATTTTAGGCACAGCAGAAAAAAGCTTGGCTGCAGTTTCTTCAGACAGCTCAAAAACATCTTTTGAATGTTCCTTTGGAATGATCAGCGTATGTCCTTTTGTAACCTGGCTGATGTCTAGAAAGGCAAGAACATTCTCATCTTCATACACTTTGTAGGAAGGAATAACACCCTCAACAATTTTACAAAAAATGCAGTTTGAATCATGGGACAAGCAGCTCACCTCATTTTTTTTTACTTATCATAACACACATTAACGACGAGAAGAATAAGGCTGTTTTCTAAAAATGATAAGTTATTGGAGTGTAAGATGCGAGGATACGGCTAAGTGTAGCGACTTTACGGTACGTGTTCTTATATTTATTACACGTTCGCTCAAAAATCCTGAGTTTCACTCAAAAAAGCCGAGTTACGCTCAAGATTCTCACGTTTCGCTCAGACTTCCTTTAGTTTCGCTCAAAATCTTCATTCTTCGCTCAAAGGATCTCTTTTTTACCAAAATACAGACGCAATCTCAGAGGCTCACCGCACATCCCGCGGAAAGTGGGCATCCTAGAACGGAAATCAACCACTTCTAAGTGCAATAGCTATCAAAAAAATAGGTAAAAATAAAGAAGAAGAGTCCTATTATAAAATAGAACTCTCCTTCTTATAGAGGTTAGAGAAGAAAGGAGAACATGAAAACAAAGCAAAAGATTTTTTAGCCATGCACCTCTTGTTTAAGAATCTGCAATTGCTCAAGCACTGAATAGTCCAAGAGAACCATCTCCTTAAAATGAATTGCATAAAACATAAAAATCTGAACCGTTGTATCTTTCTCCCTGAAGAAGGGGGGATACCTTCTTCAATAATATTCTGTCCATACAGTCTCACTTGTTATACATATTAAATTGGAAAAGATGGCTTGAATTGAGCTATTATTAGGTAAGAATGACAAGAGGAGGGTCCTCCGTGAAAAGAAGACAACTAGTAATAACGATGACTCTAGCTGCATGTGTTCTCATCTCAGGATGCGGGAATGAGAAAGAAGAGCATAAGAATCATCAAGAGCAATCACAACAAGAACATAAGGAAAGTGCACATGAAGAGCATCTTCCTAATGGTGATATTCAACAATTAACAGCTTCTATTGACATTATGCCTGCATTTTTAGATAAACAGCCTGAAAATATTTCAGCGATTTATGCGGCTGCCCCAAAGTTTAAAGAAGTGCTGGAATCCATGCCTTGTTATTGCGGGTGCGGGGATTCGGCTGGGCACAAAAACAATTATGATTGCTTTGTAGCTGATAATAAAGAAGATGGAAAGATCGTATGGGATGATCATGGAACAAAATGCGGTACTTGTCTTGAAATTGCGGCGATCAGTATGAGTGAATCTGCAGAAGGCAAGAGCACACTGGAGATTCGAAAAATGATTGATGAGAAGTATGAAGAAGGTTTCGCGGAGCCTACACCAACTCCAATGCCTGCATCTTAAAGGGTAAAACGGAAAATATGGTAAATAATAGATAAGTAAAGATAAACAAAAGAAAAGGGAGGGTAATAAAATGAAACCTATCCTAGAAGTAAGTGACTTAACGGGCGGTTATTTGCCGAATCAGCCTGTTATCCATAACCTTAATTTTTCTGTGAAAGAAAGTGAGATTGTCGGGCTGATCGGGTTAAACGGGGCTGGAAAAAGTACGACGATTAAACATGTTCTCGGGTTGATGGAACCAATGTCTGGCAGCTCGAAAATTTTAGAGCAAACCTTCCGGGATGAACCCGAAAATTACCGCAGCCAGTTTACTTATATTCCAGAGATGCCGATCCTTTATGAAGAGTTAACGTTATGGGAGCATCTTGAGTTAACGGCTATGGCTTATGGTCTTGAAGAACAAACTTTCTTAACAAGAGTAAGGCCTTTGCTTGAAGAGTTTCGTATGGATAATAAGATTAAATGGTTTCCGAACCAATTCTCTAAAGGGATGAAACAAAAGGTAATGATCCTTTGCGCTCTATTAGTAGAGCCGAAATTATATATTGTAGACGAGCCATTCGTGGGACTAGATCCGCTAGGTATTCAATCTTTCCTTGAATATATGGTTACTTTTAAAAATAGCGGTGCAGGAATCTTAATGTCCACTCATATCCTATCTACGGCCGAGAGGTACTGTGACCGTTTCTTGATCATGCATGAAGGCAGACTAGTGCTAAGCGGTACTTTAGAGGAACTGAGGGAAAGAAGCGGTTTGACTGAGGCTACCCTTGATGAGATCTATCTTTATGTAGCTCGGGGTAAAGTGACATGATCGATGTAAAAAAATTATGGCGCAAACGCCGCAACGCACATTTAACTCAAACGTTAAAATATTTTAGTTTAATGGCAAACAGCGGACTCATTGTTTCATTAATTTTACTCATCATTGTGGGAAGTATCTATTATGCAAAGCTTCTTAAAGCACTGCCGGAGAATTTTCCTGCCGTACTTATTTTGACGGTTCTGTTTTCGTTCTTACTGACGAAAAGTGCGATCAGAACATTATTAAAAGAGGGAGACCTGGTTTTTTTACTCCCTGTTGAATCTGGAATGAAGCAATACTTTTCAAAGAGTTTATCTTCAGCGATCGCGAGCGGTTCGTTCATAACACTTTTCGTATTTACTCTAACCTGGCCGATTGTACAGGTGTTCATTACAGATGGATGGAAAATGTATGTCACTTTTGCTTTCTTCTTAATCGCTGCGAAAGTTTTTAATTTGTATGTAGCATGGGAAGAGAGAAGGCTGCCGTATAAAAGCCATCAAATGAACTATAAGATCATGAGATTTATCGTGAACTTTGTTTATGTATATCTTCTGTTTAACGAAGCTTATGTCTTTTTAATTGCCATGTTTGCGATTATGTATGTTTTAAAGAACTTTGTGTTCGGAGTATTTAAGAAGATGCATGGTTATCAATGGGAAATGCTTTTAGCGGAAGAACAGACACTTAAGATGAAGGGGTACCGTTTAGTAAACTACTTCACAGATGTTCCTGCACTGAAACAAACCGTGAATAAAAGGCCTTTGCTGAACATGCTTGGTACGTTCTCTTTTAAGAAAAAGAATATGATGTCAGCACTGTTTATGAAAACTTTCATCCGATCAGGTGATTACTTAGGATTGTACATAAGGCTGATCTTAATCGGTTTTCTTTTTCTGTATCTGATTCCAGCCGGTTGGTGGCAGCTGGCTGTTGTGATATTGTTCTTTCAAATGCTGTCACTCCAATTGTTTACACTCTACACGCAATATAGATGGAATGTGATTTTCAACATATATCCGATCGAGTCTAATGTGAAAATCACCGCATTCATGAAGTGGCTACGGGGGCTTTTATTGATCCAAGGACTCTTATACGGAGTGTTTTACGGATTACTTACGGGTGATTGGCTGATTGCACTATTGATGCCTGCTGCATCATTAGCTTACAGCCTGTTACGCCTGCCGTCTATGACAAAAAAACATATTACGCTATCTTCCTAGCCTTATAGGTTAGGAAGTTTTTTTGTTTAACCATAAGTGGGCTCCTTTCATATGTTACCTTGAACAGTTCTATGAAAGGAGACCTGAATGATGGGGAAATGCAGGCTGACAGGCAGAATTGTAACACCAGGCAATCCTGAATATGACCTTGCCCGGGAAGAATTTAATACACGCTTTGATCTTTTCCCAAGTGTAATTAATTTTTGCAGCACAGCTAAAGACGTATCCAATGCTATTTGCTGGGCAAGAGAGAAAAAGGTGAAGTTTAGGATTCGAACAGGCAGACATAGCTATGAAGCTTATTCGTCACTGGACGGGGGGCTTGTCATCGACATTAGTGAGATGAACGAGATCAAGGTGAATCATAAGACAAAAACAGCAAGACTAGGTGCAGGGTCTCTTCTATTTCCGCTTTATGAAAGGCTGTATGAAGAAGGATATACAATTCCAGGAGGGACATGTCCTTCCGTAGGATTGTCAGGGCTTACCCTCGGAGGAGGCTGGGGCATGCTGACCCGGCCGTACGGCATGTTGATCGACCAATTAATCGAATTAGAGATGGTAGATGCAAAAGGAAAAATGATTACGGCAAACAGAGAAAAGAATGCTGATTTATTCTGGGCGTCGCGAGGAGGCGGAGGAGGCAACTTTGGTGTAGTTACGTCATTTGTATTTCATGTGATTCCTGTTGATAGAGTAGCAACGTTAAATATCACATGGGACTGGAAAGGGTTTGAACCAGTTGTGATGGCTTGGCAGAATTGGGCACCATCTACGGATATAAGGCTGACTGCAATTATTGATCTCTTAACGAAAGAAAAGGGAGAGATCAGAGCATTAGGAGAGTTTACAGGAACGGCTTTCGAATTATGGCGTATTGTTCAGCCATTAATCGATGCCTATCCACCGAAAAAAGTAGAGATAAAAAACGTCTCATACCTGGATGCAGTAAAAATGTTCGGCGGGATGATGCCAGGTATGGAGGAATATTCGGTCAACCATGGCGACCCGGATGCCCATCCTTTTAAAAATACAGGTGCATTTGCAAAAATGCTTCTGCCACGAGAAGGGATAAAAATATTAAAAGACTTCTTGTCTAAATCTCCAAGTTCTGAAAACAAAGTGCAGCTGCAGGCACTGGCTGGAAGATCAGGTGAAGTTTGTCCTACCTGTACCGCCTATGTGCATCGAAAAGCGCTGTTCAGCTTGCTGTATATTACGAAATGGGAAAATGAGCGAGAAGCGGATATTAATACAAAGTGGGTAGAAAGATTAAGGAATTCTCTATTGCCATATGCGGATGGGGCTTACGTGAATTTTCATGACAATTGCATTAAGAACTGGCTTGAACAATGCTATTTCGAGAATCTGCCAAGGCTGATCGAAGTAAAAACAAAATATGATCCTGAAAATCTATTTCATTTTCCGTTAGGTATTCCAACTGCAAACGAAATTTGAATCATTTTGAAACTTGTAAAACAAAGTTAACGTATTGTCTAGGAGAGGGGAGTAAGATGAACACGTATGATGAAAAAGTTTTTGAAGAGCTTAAAAAATGGGAAATAGAAATGACGAAGCGTCCAACTCTTTGGAACAAAGCTACAAAATCCATTCAGACAAAGATTAATGAGAAAATACCTCAAAAGGTTCATGATGTGGTTACAGCCAGTATGAAGCATATGATAAAAGCTACTTTAGTCGGATCGGAATATACGACAAAACGGACGAATCAGCTCGAAGCAGAACTTCGTGAAAGAGATGAAAAGCTGAAAGAACGTCTCGCTTTTTATAAAAAAACAGCAGCTGTAGAAGGTGCTGGTACAGGGGCAGGCGGAATATTACTTGGTCTTGCAGATTTTCCACTGCTGCTGGGAATAAAAATGAAGTTTCTTTTTGAAGCAGCAAGTATTTATGGATTGGATGTAAAAGACTACAGAGAACGGATTTTCATACTTCATGTGTTCCGTCTTGCTTTTTCGGATCCTCATAAAAGAAAAGAAGCGTTTGAAAAGGTAGTATTTTGGAAAGAAACGATTCATGAGTTTCCTGAGCACCCAGGTGCAATTGACAATATAAACTGGCAAGAGCTGCAACAGGACTATCGTGACCATATCGATTTGATTAAGATGCTTCAGATGGTTCCAGGGTTAGGCGCGATTGTTGGAGCATATGCCAATTATCATTTCTTAGAAGATCTCGGGGAAGTGGCTCAAAACTGTTTCAGATGGCGTGTTTTGATGGAACAGAGTAGAGATATATAAGTGAAAGCTAGCTTTCTTCAGCAGCTTTATATAACCACCAAAAAGACCAGCTAAAATGATAGCTGGTCTTTTATTCATATATCGTTTAGAATCGGCTGTCGCTCAAGAGACGATCCATTTCTTCCTTATGCTTTGTTTCATCAGCAATCATATCTTCAAGCTGAACAACTAATTCAGTCAGCTTTAAGTTTGATGCTTGCTCTTTGCGCTCTTCATAACGTCTGATCGTGTCTTCTTCAGCATTACGGGCTTCTTCAAGCATTTCGCGTACGCTTTCTACTTGTTTAACTGGCTTCGGCTGAGTAGTTGGTGTTCCGCCTAATGTTTTGATCTTTTCTGCTAGATAAAGAGCATGTCCCTGCTCATCCGAAATTTCACTTTGGAAGAAAGGTTTTAAGATCTGACGGTACAAGCCTGATACTGTTGCAGCATTATGATTGTACATAATGATCGCAGAGTACTCGTTTGCAAGATCCTCATTTAGTCCATCAATTAGTGCTTGTAAGTCTTTTTCCATTTGTATAACCTCCTGAATCTTGTTCTACAAAAGTATCCTTCCCTTTTTCTAATCATAGTAAACCGAAAGTATGAATAGAAAAAACGGAAACAAATCAAACTGTATAAATACGTTTAAGATGTGTAAAAAAAGGAAAAAGGATAACAGGCCTGACACATTTGTTAAACAAAGGTCATACACACATACTTTTAAGGAGGTAACAAAAATGGAAAGCAGACACATGGTGGACAAAGAACGTGACGTGGACATGAGTAAGGTGGAGGACACAGCAAACCGTATGAGCGAAAGCAAAAAAGAAGAAATCTTGTCTAACTTTGAAGAGTTCAAAAGCTATCTCCATAGCAAAGTTGAAGTAGGCGAGAAGATGGGTATGAGCGAGGAAACACTTGCGAAAACGGCAGAAAAAGTAGCTGATTACCTTGCTGCTCATGAGGAGCCTCGCAACTCTGAAGAAAACCTCTTAAAAGAATTATGGAAAGTCGGAGAACAAGAAGAGCGCCATAAGCTGGCTCATATGCTAGTGAGACTTGTTAAATAAAAATGAGACCTAAAAGCTGCCTGTATACAGGCAGCTTTTTACTTTTATATGAAGGCTGTTTTCGCATAAAATGTTGCTCTTGAAAGTAGTTGATCTCCTCTCCAGGTTGCTCGCTTTCCACGGGGCGTGCGGTGAGCCTCCTGCCGCTTTGCGCCATTAGGAGTCTCCACCTGACCGCTTCATTGAAGTAATCTTGCTCCTGCGTCTACAAGTAAATGCTACCGATGTGAGCTTCCTCGTAGCATGCCTAGCGAGAAGCTTCTCATGTGGTAGGCACGCACCTTACGCTCCTATCCACTTGCAAATGATGAGTATAGAAAAAACAAAAGCAACAATCTTTTAGAAAAAATCCTACATGAAAAAGCACAGCCTGGTGGTTAAAAAAGTTTAATCCTTGTTCAAACGGTGAAAACTTGAGGTATATATATTTTCAAAAAAGAGGAGATCTTATGTTACGAGACATAGCAAATAAATTACCTTTTCCGATACTCCCCGTTATTTATATTTTAGCCGGTCTCTTTCTTTCTTTTTATTCCTTAAATGTTTTCTTTGAACTGTCTGAAGATCTCATGGAAGAAGAAAGGTTTCAATTTGACCAAGTAATCATTCACTACGTTTCAGAAATTAGAAATGATACGTTAACTGCTATTATGAAGTTTATTACTTTTCTAGGTTCAACTACGATACTCACCATATTATTAATCGGCAGTCTGATATGGCTGATCGTAAAGCGCAAAAATTATTGGGGAGCCATATTTTATATTATTGCTGTAGCAGGCGGTGGCCTTATCAATCTTGGTCTTAAGCACTGGTTTGGAAGAATACGTCCGGAAAACAGTCTTGTAATTGAACAAGGGTTCAGCTATCCTAGTGGTCATTCAATGGGTAGTCTAATTTATTATGGATTCCTAGGCTACTTAGTAATAAGAAGCCAGAGAGGCAGGTCACTCAAGCTATTATTTGGGATTGGTTTTATTACTTTGATTTTGCTGATCGGATTCAGCCGAATCTATTTAGGCGTCCACTATCCATCTGATGTGCTCGCAGGCTTTTCCGCTGGTACGGTTTGGCTGCTTCTATGCATCGGCGGCCGTGAGTCTATTCGGGCATACAAAAAAAGGACGCTTCCTTTTTTTAAAAGGAAACATCCCCAGTAAGGGCTGAAAGATGCTGCTTCTTGCATTTAATAACAGAAGGTGTTTGATGTTCCCGCTCTCCATCACAGTCAATTAGCTGCTGGGGAGCGGTTTTTAATTGGATTTCTGAGCTTTGAAAATAGTGATAGCCTTGTCCTTCATAGGATGTGTCGGTAAGCCGGTTTTGCAGAACATCCCATATAAAAGAAATTGAAGGTTCTTCGATCAGCAAACAATCCAGTTTGCCATCTTGAATATCAGTATCTGGAAAGAAAGGTTTGATGCCGCCTGTAAAAGGTCCGTTTACCGCTAAAAACATGGCAGCTTTCCCTTCGAATTGAAACTCCTCTGATTGAATAGAGATCTCAAAGGGTTCCCACGTTTGCATGGATTTTGCTGCAGATAAATAATAGGACAGTCTTCCGAATCTTTCTTTTGTATCGGGGTCTATCGATTCTGAAACATGTGTAATTAAACCGACACCCCAAAAGTTCGTGAAGTAATGGCCGTCGAATTCTCCTATGTCGATATGCCGGATCTTTTTCTGGCTAAGCTGTTCGGCTGCTTTTACAGGATTTTGATTCATGCCGAGAGCCCTTGAAAAGTCATTACAGGTTCCTCCAGGCAAAATTCCGAATGCCGGTTTTCTTTCTTCTATTGATAATAATGCCTCTGCAACTTCATGTACCGTTCCGTCACCGCCAGCTGCAAGGATTACATCTGTTTCTGAATGAAGCTGCTCTACAAAAGATGCCCCTTCACCAGGGGCTGTTGTTTTATATACTTGAACATCATGAAACCCCTTTTGTAATGCATTTAGTACTTCGTTCCAATTGCTTAGAAGGCGCCCCTGTCCTGCTTTAGGATTTAAGATAACAGAAACACGTTTTAGTTCTGGTGTATTCATACTCATTGAACGACCATGTATTCTTTGACAAATGATCTGCCAGAGAATAGAGTTTCAGGAAGTCCTTTAGACGTCCCCCTGTCCTTATGGGCTTCTTCATATGCTTTCGATTGCTGCCAATTGATGAAGTCCGCATGGGAATTCCAAAGAGTCATTATAATATAGGGATCTTGGTGCAGCGGGCGAAGTACACGAATTCCAATAAATCCAGGTTCACTCTCAACAAGCCCTGCCCGATTCTGAAATCGCTCTTCAAAAAGACTGCGGCCATCCTCTGTAACTGGAACGTGGTTCATAACGACAAAGCCTGCACCTGATAAAGATCCTCTCTGGTTGATCACTTCATATTCATGTTTTTCAGTAAAAGGATTCTCTCCATCTGTTTCGTAAACGAGTGCGGAGTTCGAATCACCTTCTAGCAGGAGCGCCTGGTTGTATTTTTCTTGATAGCTGGATAGATAGTCGGTTGTTCCGTATGTGATATAAGTCTTCATTTGCTAATCCCTGCCTTTTAATCGATTTATCTTTGTTTTACCCAACCAACATGCGGGTTAAACAGTGTAAGAATCTTACTGCTTGTAATATACTTTCCATCTGAGGGAAAATTATATAAAATGTACTTTTCGACCTAGAAAGAAGTGAGGTTTGATTATGGTGAAGAAAAGTCTTGTCGCACTAGGTATTTTAGTTGGTTCATTGATCATTGGATTTTTTGCCTATCTTTTTATCATTATGGCAGGAGACTATGTAATCGATGAAAAAGACCTTGTGATGGATTCAGCGACATTTTTGGTGAACGAAAAAGGTGAGAGAATCACAAAAATATATGATGAAAACAGGGAGATCGTTGATATTAATGATATCCCCAAACATGTTCAGGAAGCTTTTGTAGCAGTTGAGGATTCACGATTTTATAAACATAGCGGAATTGATGCAAAAGCCATTTCCCGCGCCATCTATAAAGATATTTTAGCTGGTAGTAAGGTGGAAGGCGGAAGTACGATAACGCAGCAACTGACTAAAAATGTTTTTTTATCACATGAAAAATCCTGGCTGCGCAAAACGAAAGAAGCAGTTATTGCAATTAATCTTGAACGAAGGTATTCGAAAGACAAGATTTTGGAGATGTACCTGAACCAAATTTATTTTGGACATGGAGCATATGGCATTCAGCTTGCTGCAAAAACGTATTTTAATAAAGATGTAAGTGAACTAACTGTTGCAGAGGGTGCGATGCTAGCCGGTCTTCCGAAAGCTCCAGGTCATTACTCGCCGATTAAACATCCGGATGCTGCAAAGGAACGCCGTGATCTAGTGCTGAGCCTTATGGAGAAACAAAACTATCTATCTCCGAATGAAACAGTAAGAGCGCAAGGCCAGACAATCGCTGTAAACTTTACGCAGGAAGAGCGAAATCCGGCATATTCTACTTATATTGACATGGTTATTAAAGAAGCACGAGAGAAGTATCATATCTCGAGAGAAGAATTGAGGCAGGGCGGTTACAAGATTGTCGTGCCAATGGATCCTGCCGCACAAAATTCTGTCTATAAAAGCTTTCAAGAAGGAAAATATTTTATCGGAACCGGAAAGGAAAAACCTGAAGGAGCCATGGTTCTCATGGACAGCCAGACAGGGGGACTGCTAGCTGTTCAGGGCGGTCGGAACTATGTGACAGAAGGGCTGAACCGTGTTGAAGTAAACCGGCAGCCGGGATCAACCTTCAAACCATTAGCCGTATATGGACCTGCTTTGGAATCGGAAAAATATAAGCCATATTCCATGCTGCTCGACGAGGAAATGAGTTATAACGGATACGAGCCGAAGAACTACAACGGCAGATACGAAGGAAAAGTATCGATGGTGGATGCTATCACACACTCTGTTAACTCATCTGCTGTATGGCTGTTAAACGAGATTGGTATTTCTTACTCTAAAAAGTATTTGGAAGAGTTGGGGATGCCGATTGAAGATAAAGGACTCGGCATCGCGCTTGGCGGAATCGATCATGGGGTAAGTCCTTTGCAGATGGTTAAGGGCTATAGAAGTTTCCTTCATGAAGGGAAGATCGTCGAACCTTTTGTGATCAGCAAAATCTACAATCATGAGGGCGAGCTGATCGGCAAGGCTAAACGTGAAGAAAAGAAAGTCTGGACGAAGCAGAATGCATGGAACATGACGCGCATGCTTCAGCAGGTAGTGGAGAACGGAACGGGTTCAGATGGACCGGAAAATATGGAGATTGCCGGAAAAACAGGGACGACCAATTACCCGAATGTGGATAAAGGAAATAAAGATACGTGGTTTGTTGGGTATACCCCTCAAGTAGTCGGTGCTGTTTGGGTAGGATACGATAAAACCACAAAAGAATCTTATTTAAACAGCGGGAGTGCACAGCCTACGCTTCTATTTAAACAAGTGATTAATCAGATGCCTTCACAACAGGGATTAGCCTTTAAGAAGCCTGATGGAGTGAAAGATTTAGAGCCTCCGATTGAAATGATCGAGGTCGGTGATCTCTCTGCTGAATTTGGTATGGGTGACTATGGCATGCCATCCGTTAAGCTAAACTGGACGCCTTCTAAGGACAAACGTCTTCAATATAAAATCTATGCTGTAAATGATGGGGAAACGACGAAATTGGATACGGTAAAAGGAAAAGGGGAGTATGTTGCTTCAGGCAAGCATTTGTTCACACTGCCTGACTTTTATGTGGTTCCATATAATCCTCTTACGAAAGAAGACGGACGCCCTTCCAACACAGTTTCGATCTCATTCTTCCCTGGCTTTGGTGATGATGACGATGATAAAAAAGAAAGCCGCGGAAAAGGGAAAAAGGAAAAGAAGAAAGACAAGAAGAAAAAGAAGGAAGATGATTGAGATGAGGGAGATGGTTTAGGAGCCATCTCTTTTTTTTTTGCCAGCTTTATTGAGGGGGATTGTCGAAAGTTGACGGAAATCGTTTTTAATTAAAATAACGTGCGATTTTATGAGGCTAACGTGCGATTATTTAAAATAATGTGCGATTATTTAAAATAACGTGCGTTTAAAATCAATCAAGTACAGTCTGATGCTTATAAACTGTTAAAACGAACAAAAAAGATGGGCGCGAGGCCCATCTTTCACATTGTAATTTGAATTTAATTCGCAAAAGGACTTTTCACATTAACAGTAAAAGGAACATTTGCACCCGAATACAGCCCTACATAGATATAAGATGTGCCGCCTGGAACTACTCCTGACTCATTTGCACCTGCTGTTGCGATGCTGCCGATCAAATTGAATGATGAATCATAGAAATAAACATCAAGATCATGTGCCCCGTCATCAGGACCACTGACAGATACATTATGCAATCCATCACGATATTGTTCTGGGAGACTTACTACATATCCATCTGCACCTTGTGAGGCGGGTTCAGGGTTTTGGGTCGAAACGAATTCGTTCTGTGTTACACTTCCAGTCGCGTCCAAGTCAGCTAAGCTTCCTATGCCTGTTGCCGGGTTGCCTGCCTGGATTACCCCTTCACTTGTAAATGGTTCGGTAACAACAGGAGGCAATGCCTCAACTTTGGATGACCGTTCTGCAAAGACTTGAACTTCGGCAACCTGAACATGGCCGAGAGAGTTATCTTGAGCATTATTTGCAACGAACTTAATAAAGTTGGCTTTTACCGGTTCGGCCAGATCGAATGTTTTATAATGCAGATCAGGTGTTGCAGGGCGCGGTTTTCCAGCGGTGAACGTACCGTCTTTAACAGCAGTCCAGTTCTCACCATCAAGTGATGTTTGAACGGTAAAGTCTTTTAATGCTGAAAAACGAGCTTTTGCAATATCTTTAAATGCACTTACTTGGATACTTGAAACGGTGGCTGGTTTGTCACCTGCAAGATCTACAACAAATTCAGATCCCGTAAAACCTTCTTCTTTTGTTTGTGATGCATACACGGTCGCTTCGGTATCATCCAGAGCATTTTTCACAGGATGTGTTTCTGTTTCATCTGATACCGAAACTACTTCAGCTCCGTTTGCTGCAGAAGCAAGGTTAGGTGATAGATTCACATGTAATGATTCAATCTCACCAGCTGTAATAGCTACGTTCTTAAATGTTGTTGAGCCGAAGCCACGAGCCTGAATGGTAATATCATAGGTCCCCGAGACGATAGGTAAGCTAAATCCGCCGGTATCACTTGATAAAGCTACAGGACTTGTACGGGCTTCATACTGTCCAATAATAATCTTTGCATCTTGTACCGGTTTTTTTGTTGAAGAATTAATAATCTTACCGGCAAGCATACCGTTTTGTCCGGATACTGGGTGGTCATACGCTGGTACTGGATCAGTATCATCACCAGATAAAGATTTAGCTGAAGCTCCAAGGCCTCTTTGTGCAAAAGCTTTCCATAAAAGGTCATAGTGCTCCCCGCCATACCTGTCTTGGTCAGCTGCAAGAATGGCAGTACGCATATCATCCATTGATGGATCAGGTGCTGAGATTGGCATTGCATCCATTACGATATGTTCTGCGACAGATTCTCCTTCTTCTTTTCCTAACTCAGCTATTAAACTTTCTCGAACATGCCAAAGAATAGCAGCCCATATCTCACCATCAGCGTGGACTTCCGGACCAACAATATCAAAACCAACGTCCCCAAACTGAAGGGGAGCGTCATTCAGTGCCCAGCTTCGGATTCCACGTTCCTGATTCCCTGTTACATAAGCGCCAACAACCGGTTCCTTTTGCAGACCGTTTTTAACAAGATAGTGCATGCCGAACCAGTCACCCCAAGCTTCACCCATGGATCCTGCTTGATGGCTGTTCAGAGATTCACCTCCTGCTACATAGCGGTTGGAGAGAGCATGGCTGTATTCGTGATAAATGATTCCGGCATCAAAGTCGCCATCTGTATATTCACCCTCGAAAGCTCCTTTAATCGGCTCCCATAAAAACATACCGCTCCACGCAGGAATACCATCTGGAAGTGTTAGCATATAAGCGTTGTCACGGCCTGTATAAGTAGGTTCACCTCCTGATGCAGCGCCCGCTTGAACAAGACCGAGTATAGGATCACCTTCCATACCGCCTTTTCCAAAATTCGCAGCTTGCAGGTTGCCAGCAGCTTCTGTCCAGCCTAGCTTATAAAAATAATCGTGAAACAGGTTGTGATGGTAGAACAAATTTGTTGCTGCACTGTTCACATCTTCTGCATAAGAAGGGGGAGCGGTTTGTCCTTCAGTTTTGTTCCAAGCATCCTTAAACGGGAATTTGAATTGCCCGAGCGGGTTTACCGGTCTGACAAGCCCAGCTCCTTCTGGGACGAGGAAATTACTCCAGTTTGCATACGTGTCCGCGTTATTTCCAAGTGTTGTAACACCAGCATCATTTGCAGGCAGCAACCACCCTTGCGGAGAAGCTTCTGGGTCACCTTTTAAAGATTTAACAACCTGTGTGCCGCCTGTCGGAGAACCGGGATAATTTTCAAAAATTAAGCCTTCTGGATTAAGGTTTTGAACAAGTGATCGTTCAAAAAGAGTTTTACCTGTTACTCCGTCAACAACAACTTCTTTACCTTTGTTCAGTTTTTCGATAAAAAGTACGCGGTAAGCAGGTCTTACACCATCAGATGTGACAAACGCTGATTTCTTAACGCGCTGAACAGTTGGCAAGGTATCGCCGCCAGCATATTCTTCCCAGCCTTTATTTGACCCGTTTAAAACAGGCGTATAATTTAAATCAGGAAGGTGCTCCTTAACTACAGAAAGAAGAACTTCTTTGCTTGAGAGTTTATGTGCTTCTTCCATTTCTGACGCCTTTGAAGCATTTGATGCTACAGAAAGAATACGTCCTTCTTTATTGACAGCAACAATAATACGGCCCCCGTTTGCGGATTCAAGGCCAGAGAAAGTTTGCTGAAAAACAACCGTTTGAAGACCGCTGCCAGGAATAGAATGATTTTTTATGAGGGTAAGGGAGTCTGCTTGATCGGTAGAAAGTCCGAACATTTGTGAATTTTCTTTAAGCCAGTTTCGAGCAATAGTCTCACTGTTATAACTGGATGGAGGAGATAGGTATCCTTTGTTTTTTGTAATAAAAGAAGGTGTACCAAATATTGAATTCCAGGAAATTTTTGTTCCGGTGCCTGTTTTTTGAATAAATGAATTTGCGGCTTCTATTTGTGAGTTATCAGGAAGCACTGCAGATAAATTTTTACGTATATCAAAATTCTCGTGATTATGTTCTTTTGCAGTTTCATTTGATGAAAGAGCATTCACGGGGAGATCACTGGCTGGCAAAAGCTGTGATAAAAGTAAAACAGAACTTACAGCTGAAACGGTAATTGTTTTTTTGTTGATGGACATTGTACCCACTCCTTAACGGAATTTTCTGACTTTTATTACAGTCATTAAACAATTGTCCTAAAAACGAGTCAATGCAATTCCCTTAAGATAGTGCTTTATCTTAAAATTTTTAGCCTGAAGTTATAGTGCTGGCATACAACTAAGGTAATAGAGGGATATGATTATCAGCTTATGTAGGATTATGTGGACGCACTCCCCGCGGAAAGCGAAGCAACCTGGAACGGAAATCAACTACTTGCAAGACCAATAAACCTTGTGCAAACAGCCTTTAGACCCAGCAGTGTCGATTATTGGCTAAAGACCTAATTTATTTAATTTAGACTTAATTGAGGTTTGATTAGACTTAATTGAGTGCTGTTTAGACTTAATCCACATATAAAAAGACTCAATCTATGAAAAACAGACTTAATCTTGGGAGAGTTAAACAGCAGGTGACTAGGGCAATTTGCCAAAATGATGACAATTGAGCTTTCAGCCTATACTTTTATTATGAATTCCCTTACAATGTGTATGGATATTGACGTTTAAAGGTTTTAAGTTTCAGCAGCTAGGAGATAACAATAGTGCTGTGCTTTTGGTCTTGATAGAAAGGTGTGTACGTTTTGACAATGAATGAAGAGTTTTTGAAGGCGTGTCGTAAGGAGAAAAATTCACATATTCCTGTATGGTACATGAGACAGGCGGGCCGTTCTCAGCCTGAGTACCGTAAATTGAAGGAGAAGTATTCACTGTTTGACATCACTCACAGACCTGAGATGTGCGCAGGCGTTACAAAGCTGCCTGTTGACCAGCACGGTGTTGATGCAGCGATTCTATATAAGGATATTATGTCACCGGTTCCTGCGATTGGTGTCGATGTTGAGATCAAGCCAGGAGTAGGTCCTGTTATCGATAATCCGGTTAGAACGCGTGAGGCTGTTGAAAGACTTGGAACAATCAACCCTGAGAAAGATGTTCCTTATGTACTTGAAACAATTAAAATTTTGCGTCAGCAATTGGAAGTTCCTCTTATCACTTTTGCAGGTGCTCCATTTACACTTGCGAGCTATATGGTTGAAGGAGGTCCTTCACGGGATTACCATAAAACAAAGCAGCTTATGTTCTCAGATCCAGAAAGTTGGTTCATGCTGATGGACAAGCTTGGAGACATGACGATCGCTTATGCAAAAGCTCAGATTAAAGCTGGAGCTCAAGCTTTTCAAATTTTTGATTCTTGGGTAGGAGCTTTAAATCAGCAAGATTACGCGAAATACATTATGCCTGTTATGGAGCGAATCTTCTCAGAACTTCGCGGAGAAGGTGTTCCGTTGATTCTTTATGGAACAGGCGCGCGTCACCTTGTGATGGAGTGGAACGAACTTCCTATCGATGTGATCGGACTTGACTGGAGATTGTCACCGAGAGAAGCGCGTCAGATGGGTGTTACGAAGGCGCTACAAGGAAACTTGGATCCTTCACTTCTCCTTGCTCCTTGGGAAGTTATTGAAGCAAGAACGAAAGAAATTTTGGATGAAGGTATGGAAGAGCCAGGATTTATCTTTAATGTAGGTAAAGGTATTTTCCCTGAGGTCAACATCGCAACATTGAAGCAACTAACCACTTTTGTCCACGAATACACGTCTAAAAAACTAGGGTGATAAAAAGTGACTAAAAAAATCGGGTTACTCGTGATGGCATATGGAACGCCAAGAAGTCTGGATGAAGTAGAGAGCTATTACACACATATTAGACGAGGCCGAAAACCTTCTCCTGAACAGCTTCAGGAGTTAACGGAGAGATACGAACAGATCGGCGGAATATCTCCATTAGCAAAAATCACTGAAGATCAGGCTCGAAAACTAGAAGAAGAAATGAATCGCCGCTACCCGGATCAAGAGTTTAAAAGCTACCTGGGATTAAAGCACATCGATCCTTTCATTGAAGATGCTGTACAGCAGATGAAAGAAGATGGTATCGAGGAAGCTGTAACTCTAGTACTGGCACCTCATTATTCAACGTTCAGTGTTAAATCCTACAACGGGCGTGCGGTAGAAGAATCAGCGAAGATCGGCGGTCCTAAGTTTGTAACGATCGACAGCTGGTATGACGAGCCTCAGTATGTACAATATTGGGCGGATGGAATTAAACAAACGTTTAAAAGTATTCCAGCAGAAGAGCATGATAAAGCGGTTGTTATCTTTTCTGCGCACAGTCTTCCAGAAAAGATTTTGCAGATGGGTGACCCATATCCTGCTCAATTACAGGAAACAGCTGATCTGATCGGAAAAGAGGCGAACGTTCCTCATTATACGATCGGATGGCAAAGTGCAGGCAACACGCCAGAGCCTTGGATTGGACCGGATGTGCAGGACCTTACGCGTGACCTGTACAACGAGCATGGATACAAGCATTTTATCTACTGTCCTGTAGGTTTTGTTGCTGATCACTTAGAAGTTCTGTATGACAATGACTATGAGTGCAAAGTTGTAACGGACGAATTAGGCGTTAACTATTACCGTCCTGAAATGCCAAATGCAAAACCTGAATTTATTGATTGTCTGGCAACAACAGTTGAAAAAGCACTAGCAAAAGAAAGAATGTGAATCAGATGAGCGAGCGAAAGCACGTGATCATTTTGGGCGGCGGCATTACAGGTTTAGCCGCTGCCTTTTATGTGCAAAAATATGCAAAAGAAACAGGAAAGCCTGTAACATTTACAATGCTTGAAAGCAGCAACAGGCTTGGTGGGAAGATTGAAACGATCAAGGAAAATGGATTTGTGATCGAGCGGGGGCCGGATTCCTATCTGGCTCGGAAAACGGTTATGACCGATCTAGCTAAAGAGGTAGGTCTTGAAAATGAACTGGTTTCCAATGAAACAGGACAAGCTTATATTTTGCATAATATGAGACTGCATCCTATTCCAGAGGGAGCTGTAATGGGTGTCCCGACAAAAGTGATGCCTTTTGCGTTCACGCCGCTCTTTTCAATCTTTGGAAAAGCAAGAGCTGGTTTTGACCTTGTCCTTCCTAAGCGTTCGAATTCAAACAAAGATGTATCGGTAGGGCACTTTTTTAGAAGACGTCTCGGGGATGAAGTAGTAGACCGTCTGATCGAACCTTTGCTGTCAGGAATCTATGCTGGCAAGATCGATCAATTAAGCTTGCAGTCTACTTTCCCTCAATTTATTGAAACAGAAAAAAAACACAGAAGCTTAATTCTCGGTATGAAGAATTCACAGCCAAAGCCTGCAAAAACTCAGAAGACGGAAAAGAAAAAGGGTGCCTTTTTAACATTTGAAAATGGACTTTCCTCTTTTGTGGCTGCTCTTGCTGGATCACTTCCTGTTGAGAGTGTGAAAAAGGGAGTTAAAGCTGAATCTGTAGAACGTACAGAAGACGGAACTTATTCAGTTAAAATGGAAGATGGATCAATACTAGCTGCTGATCACGTGATCGTGACCACGCCTTACTCAATCACGAAAAAATTATTTAACGAGAAGCTGTTTCCAGCAAATTTTCATAAAACAAAACCAACTTCTGTAGCAACCGTTGCGATGGAATTTAATGAAGATGAGGTTTCATTCTCTTTAGATGGCACCGGATTTGTTATCGCAAAAAGCGAGAAAACGTCTATCACAGCATGTACGTGGACAAGCCGCAAGTGGCCGCATACGACACCTGAAGGAAAGGTGCTCTTAAGATGCTATGTAGGCCGGGCTGATGATCAGGGAATCGTTCATGAGTCAGATGAAGTGATCCTGAATAAAGTACTGGATGATCTGAAAAAGATTATGGGTGTAGATACTCGGCCCGAAAAGTATTACGTCTCCCGTATGATCGATTCGATGCCGCAATACGAAGTCGGGCATAAGGAATATGTAAAACAACTTAGAGCGTCTTTCGAAAAAGACCTTCCAGGCGTACTTCTTGCAGGTGCTCCATATGATGGGGTAGGACTTCCGGATTGTGTGAATTCTGCTAAGCAGGCAGTAGAATCACTTTTTACCAAATAAAATAATATTTGTTAAACGGCAAACGGATAAGTTTGTCGTTTTTCTTATTTTCTTGTAGAATGATTCTGCTATACTGAAGAAAGAAAAAAGGGAAGGGGGAGCATCATGCAGGCATTTATTGAACCATTATTCGTTAATATTGCAATCGTTTTCTCGTTTACTCACCTCTTGAATATGTTCTTCCCTCTTCACCCAGGTGTGATACCAAGCTTGAAAAACAAAGTGATCTTTGGCGTGATTAGCGGATGCGGGGCTTTAGTATGCATGATGTTCCCGATTGAAACGCTTAAAGATTCTTTTTTTGACCTCAGAAATGTACCTATTATGATCGTGACTCTTTATGCCGGCTGGCTGCCCGGAGCTATCTGTTCATTGTTTGTTATCGTCGCAAGAAGCGGTATGGGCGGGGACTTTGCATGGCTCGGTGTCGTATTAACTCTACTAGCTTATGTCGTTGCATTAATCTATCAAGGTTTCTTTGACGAAGATAAACGAAGGTGGGTTTCAGCGATCTACATCGCTGTCATCTATACATTATTCTATATCTTGTTCATCCACTCGTATCTGGAATTTCTAACACTCGATTTTTACCTGGTGTATTTTTCAAGTTTTCTTATCGCTTTCTTTTCTTGTATTTTTCTTATCGAGAGGCTTGTTAAGATCAATATGCAATTAAAAGAAACGGTTTATCTGGATAAATTGGCAGTTGCCGGCCAGATGGCAGCGGCGATCGCACATGAAGTCAGAAATCCGATGACAACCATACGAGGTATGATCCAATTTTTAGGGAGCACAACAAGTGATGAAAAATTGAAAGAGCACTCCCCTTTATTAATTGAGGAACTCGATCGGACGAATAAAATCATTACAGATTATTTATCAATGGTGAAACCTGATATTCCTAAACTGGAAAGTATTGATGCCGAAACCGTTTTAAAAGACGTCGTTTCATTAACTGCTCCGTATGGATCCATACACAATGTGGAAGTGTCTTTAAGAGAAATTGGTTCATACTTGATATGTACAGACGAACAAAAACTTAAGCAGGGACTTATCAACATTATTAAAAACGGTATTGAAGCAATTGATCATACGGGTGCTATTCAAATTTACAAATACAAAGTCACAAGAAAATATATAACCATAGCGATTGAGGATAACGGAAAAGGAATGACTGATAAAGAGCTTGAGCAGATTGGTCTTCCGTTTTACACAACGAAAGCAAAAGGTACAGGTTTAGGTATGATGGTAACCTTTAAACTGATAAAAGATATGAGCGGAAAACTCCGCTATGAGAGCGAGTTGAACGAAGGGACTAGAGTGCTCTTATCTCTGCCTTTGTGTACAAAATCTGATCAGCTGCAAGAAGAGGTGGTAATATAATGGATCGCAGACAAAGTATATTAGAAGCAGCTGAACGTTCCTTTTCAATGTTTGGCTATAAGGCAAGTACGGTTGACCAGATCGCGAAAATTGCGAATGTAGGGAAAGGGACCATCTATACTTTTTTTGCAAATAAAGAAGAGCTGTTTTCTGAAATAATTACGAGCCTGGTAAAAGAAACAAAGGTTGCAGCATCGCAAGCAATCAATGAAGATCGGCCGTTCTATGAAAATCTGCACTATGCCCTGTACGAAGTGATCGAGTTCCGAAAAACGCATCAATTAGCGGTGAAGCTCTCTCAGGAAGTAAAAGAAATGAATACCTCTCCTGTAACAGAAGCTCTGCAAAGAATCGAAAAAGCCGTACTGAGTTTTGTTCAAAGAGAACTCGATAAAGCGATACAAAAAGGCGAAATCAAAGAATGTCCTACAGACATCGTGGCATTCATGATGGTCAAATTGTACCTCGCTCTTATTTTTGATTGGGAAAGGGATAACCCCGCGATTCACAAAGAAAAGATGCTTGAAGTACTAGAAATGTTCGTCATGGACGGACTTCGAAAAGAATAATGTTGCAGAAGTAAATAAAACATGATAGATTTATTTGTGACCAGAATTCGATTTTGGTCATTTTTGAAAAAGCTTAAAGAATGTTGTTAATAGTGGTGGTTGATTTCCTTTCCAGGAGTCTCGCACTTGCGCTTCAACCAATAGTCAATGATTCTTTATTTAAATGTTTAAGCAACAAACTTTTAAGCTTTTAGAAAAAAAGAATCCTGAATGAGGTCTCTTTTTTTACAGTGAATTGACCAAATGACTAAAATAGTCAATTTGTATTTTATAAGGAGTGAAAAACATTGTTAAAGAGTATAGGTGCTCAGTTTAAAGCGGTATTTTCGAATAAGAAGATTGTCATACCGGTTTTTGCCGTTCTTTTTATACCTGTGCTGTATACCGGGATGTTCTTATGGGCTTTTTGGGATCCGTATGACAAGATGGAGGATCTGCCGGTCGCAGTCGTTAACCTTGATGAAGGGTATGAATATAACGGAGACAACCTTGATGTTGGGGATGAATTTGTAAAAAAACTGAAAGAGAATCCTCAGTTTAAGTGGAAGTTCGTCAGTGAGAATGAAGCGAAGCAAGGGCTTGAAGATAATGAGTATTATATGATGATCGAAATTCCAGAGAACTTTTCCGAGAAAGCAACATCATTATCAGGAAAGAAAAATGAAAAACCGGAACTTATCTACACACCGAATGCCGGTTTTAATTTTCTAGCTGCACAGATCGGCGGTACAGCCGTTGATAAAATGAAGGAAAGCCTCTCAAATGAACTGACAAAAACATATGCTGAAGTGATGTTTGGTCAGGTTGAGCAGCTTGCGGGCGGTCTTGATCAGGCGGCTGATGGCTCGAGTAAAATAACGGATGGTCTAGAAAAAGCGTCTTCTGGAAGCGGCGAGCTTGCAGCGGGCATGACTGAAAAAACACCTCAGATCAAAGAATTGGAAAGCGGGGCAGCTTTATTCAATTCTAAGATAAAGGAGTTTGACAGCGGTATAGATCAATTGCTTGCTGCACACAAAAAGTTAGCAGCGGGTACAGGAGAGCTCAACACAGGAGCACAATCATTAAAAAGCGGTCTCAGCCAAGCGACAGCTGGTTCTGAGAAGATTAAAGATGGAAGTCTAGCTCTAAAAGGCGGAGCTGAAAAGTTGTCAGCGGGTGCTGGCAGTTTAGCAAGCTCTGTCAATGAGTGGAACGCAGGAGCTCAAAAAGCTGCTGCAGGTTCAAAACAGGTTGAACAGCAGATCAACAACTTAATTCAAAATCAGGGTAATATGTCTGATGAAGAAATAACAGCCTCATTAAAACAGATTGCCGCTATCAGCGGTGGGGTGAATAACGGGATGGACGGCTTAACGGCTGCATCGGGTAAAATTGCAGGTGGTGCTAATGAAGTATCAGCAGGTGCAAAAAAATTAAGTGATTCACAAACTGCAGTGGCACAAGGAGCTGAACAGCTTCATGCTGGACAACTTAAACTAGCTGATGGTGTTGACCAGCTGGCTAGCGGGCAGGAAAAAGTAAACGCAGGGACGCAAACGTTCCAGTCTAAGCTAGGGGAAGCGGCGTCTGGCTCACAACAATTACTTGCAGCTAGCGGAAAACTTGCCGATGGAACGGCAACCGTGTCTTCTGGCTGGCAAGAGGTAACAGGTCATGTAAATGAAATTCATAACGGTGAACAAAAGCTCCTCGAAGGAAGCGTGCAATTATCATCTAAACTGGGAGAAGCTGCTGACAAAACAGGAGAGCTTGATCCAGACAGCGAAATGTTTGAACGGATCGCCAACCCGGTTTCTGTAAAAACAAAAAGTTTTTCTGATGTTCCAAACTACGGTACTGGCTTTGCTCCTTATTTCTTATCGTTAGGATTATTTGTAGGGGCACTATTGATGTCAATTGTGTTCCCGTTGCGTGATAAAGCAGGGGAACCGCGTTCAGGTTTTGGATGGTTTGCGAGCAAGTTTACATTCTTAGCTGCAGTCGGTGTAGTTCAGGCATTGATTGCTGATGCAGTTCTTTTATACGGTTTAAATATCGAAGTAAGCAATCTACCGGCATTCATCGGGCTAAGCATAATTACTAGTCTTACGTTTTTAGCGCTTGTTCAATTACTTGTAACTGTTTTAGGAGACCCTGGGCGATTCGTTGCGATTATCATTTTGATTCTTCAGCTGACAACGAGTGCAGGTACATTCCCACTGGAACTTATCCCAGACGGACTGCAAATCTTCAACGTATGGCTCCCTATGACTTACTCTGTATCAGGCTTTAAAGCTGTGATTTCAAGCGGAGACATGAACAGTTATACTTTCAACGTATGGGTGTTAATAGGATTTATGGTTCTATGCATGGTCGGAACATGGGCATATTTCGCAGCTCATTTTAGAAAAAAGAATAGACAAACAGACGAAATTGCAGCTTAAGCTGCACGAAAAACACTTGGAGACGTAAATCCAAGTGTTTTTTTGTTTGAATACAAGCGATGGTAGATGTTTTAGAAGATGTAAAACCTTGTTTTGAGCGCAGGTGATAAAAGTTGAGCGCTCCTGAGCTTTTTTGAGCGAAGCTAGCATTGGTTTGAGCGTAACTCAGACATTTTGAGCGAAGAACAAGGATTTTGAGCGAACGTGTAATAAATAAAAGAACACGTACCGTAAACCCGGACTTTGGCGGGTAAGCGAGCATACTAAAACGGAAGTATACCACTTCCAATAGCAAAGTTTTTCGTTCAGCCTTAAAAAAGTGGTTTTCAAGCAAACGAGCAAGGGAAAGATAATAATTGGACATTCTAATGGATGCAGCTTATTTTATGCAAAAGGAGAGAACCTAACTTGATTACTTTCAAAAACGTAGGGAAAACGTTCCCTGACGGTTTTGAGGCTTTGAAGAACATTGACTTTCAGATTAAAGAAGGAGAGTTAGTTGCGTTAATCGGGCCTAGTGGTTGTGGTAAAACCACGACCATGCGAATGATAAACCGTTTGATCGAACCATCAAAGGGAACGATTTTAATTGATGGAGAGGATATTGCAAACCAAAACCCCGTTGAGCTGAGAAGGAATATCGGATACGTGATTCAACAGATCGGACTTCTGCCTCACATGACGATTGAAGACAACATTTCTCTCGTTCCGCGCTTAAAAGGCTGGGAGAAAGAAAAATATGATAGCAGAGTAGATGAATTGCTTGATTTAGTAGGGTTGGATCCTAAAACCTTCAGACAACGTTATCCTTCTGAGCTAAGCGGTGGTCAGCAGCAGCGTATAGGAGTAATTCGTGCCTTAGCAGCTGAACCTCCTATCATATTGATGGATGAACCGTTCTCTGCATTGGACCCTATCAGCAGAGAACAGCTTCAGGATGAACTTGTTAAATTACAGGATACGATTAAGAAAACGATCGTATTTGTTACGCATGATATGGATGAAGCGATCAAGATTGCGGACCGAATCGCGATTTTAAATAAAGGGGAAATCGTTCAATTCGACACACCTGAACGAATTTTAAGACATCCTGCCAATGACTTTGTTAAAGGATTTCTTGGCGAGAACAGACTATCTTCAGAGACTGCCATGCCAGAAGCTGTTGATCTGATGAGAAGGAACCCTATTACATCAAAACATTCAAGAGGGCTTGCTGAAGCTTTAAAAATGATGAAACGTTATGGGGTAGACAGTCTTCTGATCACTGATCAGCAAAATAAGCTGCTAGGCATTACTACCCTACAAAGCATTGAAAGACATTATGCGGAAGAAGATAAAACAGTCGGAGATCTAATGGAAAAAGAAATTGCTACTTTGGCTCCAGATGCGTCTTATACCGATGCGGCAGAAATTTTTGCGACCAATCAAGTAAATATGATTCCTGTACTAGAAGATGGGAAAGTTTTAGGAATCATAACGCGCGCGACGATGATGAGGGGACTTGCTGGATTAAACATCACCGCACAAAAACCTCTTGAAGGAGGTAAGGGTGATGAATAATTTACTTGATACATTAGTTAACCGCTGGCCTGAAATTTTAGTAGGATTGCAGCAGCATTTATTTTTATCTCTTGTTTCAATACTAATAGCTACTGTTATTGCTATTCCGCTCGGGATTTTTATATCAAGGCAAAAAAGAGTGGCTGAACCCATTATCGGGGTCACAGCTGTTTTTCAAACGATACCGAGTTTGGCTCTGTTTGGATTCTTGCTCCCTGTCTTTGGTATTGGAAGCACTACCGCTATCATCGCACTGACTGTTTATGCATTATTGCCGATTCTTCGCAATACTTACACAGGGATCACGGGAGTAGACAAATCAGTCGTCGAAGCAGGTAAAGGAATGGGAATGACCAATTCTCAAATCTTAAGAATGATCGAACTGCCTTTGGCGCTGCCTATAATTATGGCAGGTCTTAGAACCGCAACAGTCCTTACCATTGGTGTGGCTACCTTAGCTGCATTCATCGGTGCAGGCGGACTTGGGGATCTGATCTATCGCGGGCTATCTATGACTCGTAATGAACTGGTTTTAGCAGGGGCTATACCAGCTGCATTGTTAGCCATCCTTTTTGATTTTATATTGCGAAGAATTGAAATGGCTACTGAGCCAAAAACATCAGCAAAAAAGGGAAGTTCTTGGAAAGTGCCACTATTTATTGGTATTCCGATTGCGGCTCTCGTCCTATTCTTTGCCTTGCGCGGAGGCGGAGACGAAGATGCTATCGTCATTACAGGGAAGAAATGGACTGAGCAATATATACTTCCTTACATCATTTCTGAATATGTAAAAGATAAAACAGATTACCCTGTTGTCGTTAAAGAAGCGATTGGGGAGACGCCGATCTTAACAGAAGCGATTAAAAAAGGCGACATTGATATGTATGTTGAATATACCGGAACAGGATATTTGACGATCTTAAAAGAAAAGTATGATCCAGGGATGACACCTGAAGAAATCTACGACACCGTTAAAAAAGGCTATGAAGAAAAATACGACCTGAAATGGACAAAGCCATTAGGGTTTGAGAACACTTATGCATTAGCTTTAAATCCTGATAAAGCAAAACAACTGAATGTAAAGACGATCTCAGAATTGGCTCCGATATCAGATGAAGTCTCGTTTGGTGGACCTACAGAGTTCTTTGAACGTGAAGACGGGTATACACCGTTTGTAAAAACGTATGGATTAAACTTTAAAGTAAAAAGAAGCCTCGACCCGAACTTAATGTATACGGCAGTTAAAGAAGGGAAAGTAGACGCGGTCCCAGCGTTTACAACAGATGGGCGAATTGTCCGCTTTAACTTAAAGACATTGGAAGATGACAAGAAGTTCTTCCCGCCTTATTTTGCTGCTCCAATCGTTAGGGAAGATACTTTAAAAGAGTATCCGAAGCTTGAAGGTGTGCTGAATGAACTTGAAGGAAAGATTTCCGAGGAAGAAATGGCTGAGATGAACGCGAAGGTTGACTTAGATAAAGAAGATCCGCGTAAAGTAGCTAAAGATTTCCTGAAGAGCAAAAAATTGATCAAATAATGTTAGAAACTGGACTCTGTAGGGGGTCCAGTTTTTTGTTATTGAGTCTGTTTTAAATTAATTAAGCCTATTTGGTATAGTATTAAGTCTAAATTTAAAAAATTAGGTCTTTTCATTAAACAATTAGGTCTAAATGAAAATAATTAGGTCTTTCGACAAAAACATATAAAAAAGCTAGCGGATCCACTCTTGGAATCGCTAGCTTTATTACGCTTTATAACACTTTACTTAGAAACAGCTTAGTCCGTTCGTGTTTAGGGTCACCAAACAATTCTGAAGGAACGTTTTCCTCGACGATGTACCCGCCGTCCATGAAGATCACCCGGTCTCCAACTTCACGAGCAAAGCCCATTTCGTGAGTTACAACGACCATCGTCATTCCTTCCCGAGCGAGATCTTTCATAACTTCTAAAACTTCACCGACCATCTCTGGATCTAGTGCGGAAGTCGGTTCATCAAAAAGCATGATTTTCGGGTCCATTGCCAGTGCGCGTGCAATCGCGACCCGCTGTTTTTGCCCTCCGCTCAATTGGGAAGGGTAGGCGTTCGCTTTATCTTGCAACCCAACTTTTGCGAGCAGTTTCAGTGCCTTGTCTTTAGCTTCTTCTTTGTTTGCATTCCTTACTTTTAGAGGAGCAAGTGTAACGTTTTCGAGTACGGTTTTATGGGGAAAGAGGTTAAACTGCTGAAATACCATGCCGACATCTTCCCGGATCTTATTGATATTTGTTTTGGAATCAGTGATATCTGTTCCATCTACTAAAACTTGCCCGCCTGTAATTTCCTCCAGTTTATTGATGCAGCGGAGAAAAGTACTCTTTCCTGAGCCAGAAGGACCGATCACACATACTACTTCTTGTGGTTTTATTTCAGCGTTGATGTCCTTGAGTACTTCGAGATCGCCGAAGGACTTCTTTAGGTTTTTTACTTTAATCATGTTCCGGCTCCTTTCATGTAACTAATCGTTTATGTATTTTATCATAAGTTCGTTTGTTTCGATTAAACTCCTGCTTCATTCAATCTTTAATTACAAAACTTTCTGAAAAAGGCATTGACCTACAGATAAAAGTTGAACTATACTCTGAGTATGAAAACGATTTCATGATTTCGATTCCAGAAAGTTTTAAAGAGGAGAATCTGATGGCAACCATTCAAGATGTGGCGAAATTGGCAGGGCTGTCCCGCACGACTGTTTCAAGGGTGATCAACGAGCATCCGTATGTTACAGAAGAAAAAAAGCGGCTTGTGTCAAAAGCTATGCAACAACTCAACTATGTACCTAATTCATCAGCAAGAAGACTGCGAAGACAGCAAACAGAAACGATTGCCGTCTATGTTCCGCGTATCACGAATCCCTTTTTCAGTCATTTAGTTGAAGTGATGGAAAAAGAGGCAGCTAAGAAAGGCTATCAGCTGATTTTGTGTCAGACACGCTATAAAAAGGAACAAGAGCGCAACTTTTTGGAGCTTTTAAAAACAAAGCAGGTAGATGGTTTGATCCTGACTTCGATCGAAAATGACTGGAGTGAGATAGAACCCTATTTGGCATATGGTCCTATTGTTGTTTGCAACGAATACTCTGACTCGGCACAAGTTCCCCTTGTTTTTTTAGACCAGATCGAAGGCGGCTACATAGGAACGAAGCATTTGATCGAAAAGGGATATACAAAGCTTGGGTATTGTACGGGAGATCATAAGAGTTCAAGAGTTGCGCATGACAGAAGAATCGGGTTTTTGAAGGCAGTGAATGAAGCGGGACTTCAGATGAAGGATGAATGGTTTTTCGGTGGTGCTTACAGTGTGCAAGACGGAAAGAATACATTTGAAGCATTGAAGCAACTCTCTGATCCGCCTCAAGCACTTTTTACGGGAAGTGATGAGGTGGCTGCAGGAATTGTAAAGGCTGCATCTGATGCGGGGTGGAAGGTGCCTGAAGATCTTGCCGTTATTGGATTTGATAATCAGCCTCTAGCAGAATTGATGGAATTGACTACTGTCGAACAGCCGATTGAGACGATTGCCCGGCAGGCGATGGAATTAATGATTGAATCAATTAGGTCAAAGAGGACATCTGTTAGAAAAGAAGTCATTTTACCTTTGAATCTGATTCAGCGTTCTTCCACATAACAAAAATGAAATCGTTTACAAAACAGGAGAGTAGGGGGATATAACTATGAAAAAGCTTAAGAAGATTTCAAAAGTGATTTCGACTTCACTTGCGCTTTCACTTGTGCTTGCAGCTTGCTCAGACAAAGAGGAAGGCAGCAGCAATTCTGGCGGCGGAGATAAAGACGAAAAAGTAAAAATCGTTTATGCGCGTGGTAAGGATGATACACAAGGGACTACAGCAATGGTGGAAGCTTTTGAAAAAAAATACCCTAACATTGACGTAGAGTTTAAAGAGATGCCAGCTGATACAGGTAAACAGCATGATCAATATGTAACATCTTTTAACGCAAATTCAGATGAGATTGATGTAATTGACCTCGATGTTATCTGGCCAGCTGAATTTGCACAAGCAGGTTTCTTGATGCCACTGGATCGTTTTATCGAAAAAGACAGTGTTGATCTTGGCGCTTATAACGAAGGGGCAATCAGTGCTGCGAAGTTCAAAGGCAAGCAATGGGCACTTCCTAAGTTCATCGATGCGGGAATGCTGTTCTACCGTACTGACTTAGTTCCTGAAGGTGAAGTTCCAAAAACGTGGGATGAACTTTTAGCGAAGGCGAAAGAAACAAAAGGTCAAGGCGGAACACAGTTCGGTTACTTGATGCAAGCTAAGCAATATGAAGGTCTTGTATGTAACGCTGTTGAATTCATCGCTTCTTACGGCGGAGAAATCATTGACGAAAATGGAGAAGTAAAAGTAGATTCCCCAGAATCGATCAAAGGGATCTCTAAGCTTGTTGAGATCGTAAACTCTGACGTTGTGCCACAAAACATCACAACTTTTGCTGAGCCTGAATCTCATACAGCATTCATCAACGGTCAAGCAGGTCTGATTCGTAACTGGCCTTATCAATATGCACTGGCAAACGATGAGAAGCAATCGAAGATCGTAGGTAAGGTAGCAGCTGCTCCACTTCCGGCTGGAGATGCAGGTTCTGCAGCAACACTTGGCGGATGGATGGCTGGTATCAACAAGAACACGAAGCATCCTGAAGAAGCATGGAAGTTCTTAAGCTTTATGGCTGGTGAAGAAGGACAGAAGATCGATGCAATCAAAGGCGGACATGCACCAACGATTCTTTCTCTTTATGAAGATGAAGAAATTCTAAAAGCAAATCCTTACTACAAAGATGAAGGATTTGTAAAAGCTCTTGAAGCGGCGGTTTCTCGTCCTGTAGCACCGAACTATCCAGAGATTTCTGACATCATCCAAGTTCAGGTATCTCAAGCGATCGCTAAAAAGATAACACCTGAAGAAGCTGCAAAGAATATGCAAAAAGAAATTTCAGAAAAGCTTGAGAAGTAATTTTTGAGAAATAGGGGTCAGCCTTCTGCATAGAAGGCACCCTTTTCTCAATAACTGGTATCGATTCCATAAGAGTGAAATGGATGGACGTTACAGCGCCCGTCCGTCGATTGCATTCGAAAAGCAAGGAGCTGACCCTTTTGAAACCTAATTTGATGCCTAATCATCCAAAACCTATTAACGCAAAAACGAAAACGAAGAACAAAAAGAAACTGTCTGAACGTTCGCTCGGCTATTTCCTTATTGCACCTGCCATGATTCTTATTTTTGTCATTGCGATTTGGCCAGTTTTCCAATCTTTTTATTACAGCATGTTTGACTTGAGGCTGAACAATCCAGGTAAATCAGAAGCTCATACTTCATACAGTGTGAACCTCCAAACTTATTTGGATAACTATCCTTTTTTAATGAATACACTGGATGAAGAGATAGGAGAAGCTTCTGGGAAAACGAAAGAAGAGCTTGAAGCAATACAGGCTGATCTTGAAAAAATAGATTCAGAGTTACAGAAAGACAGCGAACTGAAAGAAAAATACAAGCAGGTTGATGAAAAGCTCATGGTCATGAAGCCTGTCAGTGAGGATCTTGCTGTTGCTGAGCTGGACAAGGATGTAGCTCTTGACCTTGAAAAAACGGTAGATGAAACAACAGACCGTGTTCGGGAGTTGAAAGGTGAACTGAAAAACCCTGATGATGTGATCGGCTTATCATCTTCATTAAGTGATTCTGTCATCACTCCGAACTTTATCGGGCTTAAACACTATAAAGAAAATTTATCTGACGGTCGTATGTGGAAGGCAATCTCAAATACTACGGTCTTTACCGTTATTTCTGTTTTCATCGAGCTTGTGATCGGTCTTGCAATCGCAATCCTGATTAACAAGGCGTTCTTTGGAAGAGGGCTTGTCCGTGCAACCATCCTCATACCATGGGCCATTCCGACAGCTGTTTCGGCGTTCATGTGGAAGTACTTATATGATGGACAAAACGGGATTGTAGCGAAGGCTTTTGAGAGCATTGGTCTTTTTGATCGAATGACCGATTTGTTAACAAGCAGCAATGGTGCTATGTTCTCAGTTATTTTTGCGGATGTATGGAAAACGACACCTTATATGGCGTTGCTATTGCTTGCTGGATTGCAGACGATCCCGAGTTCGCTTTATGAAGCAGCAGCGATTGATGGAGCGAGTAAGTGGAAGCAGTTCTTGAAAATCACATTGCCATTATTAAAATCTAGCATTCTTGTTGCTTTACTTTTCCGAACACTGGATGCGTTCCGTGTATTTGACTTGATCTATGTTCTAACAGGCGGAGGTCCGGCAAACTCTACGGAAACGATCTCCATATTAGCTTATAAAGTTATGTTTGCACAAACCAATTTCGGCGAAGGTTCGGCGTTGTCCGTCATTGTGTTTATCTGTGTAGCGATTATTTCAATGATCTACATTAAATTCTTAGGCCGTGATCTTTTAAATGATAAGTAAAAACGGAACACATAAGGAGTGAGTAGGAAATGAACAAAAAAGCGGGTCCAATGTTTTATGTATTTCTAGCATTGTTTGTCTTCCTTGTCATGTTTCCGTTTTTATGGGTACTGGCAAGTTCGATTAAACCGGTTGCCGAGCTGTTTGGCGATCGTGCGTTCATACCGTTTACGGATAATATGACACTTGAAAATTACGAATCTGTATTTGTGAATTATCCTTTCTTAAAATACCTGTGGAACAGCTTGGTCGTTTCCACAATTACAACAGTCTATGCCGTTCTTGTAGCAAGTTTTGCAGCGTATGCGATCGCACGCTTAAAGTTTAAAGGGAAAACATTTATTTTAGGATTAGTGCTTTCAGTTTCGATGTTTCCTCAGATTGCAACGATTTCACCGATCTATATCGTGTTAAAAAATCTTGGATTGACGAACAGCTATCTTGGTTTGATCATTCCATATACAACGTTTACACTGCCGCTTTCAATCTGGTTATTGGTAACGTTCTTCCGCAAGATTCCGTTTGACCTTGAGGAAGCAGCGAAAATGGACGGGGCATCACTGATGCAAACGTATTGGAGAGTCATCCTGCCGCTGGCAATTCCAGGGATCTTCACAACAGCGATCCTTGTGTTTATCTCAGCATGGAACGAATTCCTGTTTGCGTTAACGATCAACACGGATGATGCCTACAAAACCGTTCCGGTCGGTATCGCGATGTTTGAAGGTCAGTTCACGATTCCGTGGGGTGAAGTTACGGCTGCAACAGTTATTGTAACGGTGCCACTTGTAATAATGGTTTTAGCTTTCCAGCGAAAGATCGTATCCGGACTGACATCAGGTGCGGTAAAAGAATAGAAGTCTTTTTTGAGAAACCCTGCAGTTTAAATTAGCTGCAGGGTTTCTTATTATGTATTTTTTGAAAACACAAACATAGAAATATGAATGATAAAAATTAAGAAAGGAGGGAGTTTTGTGCACGATCATGATATTGAACAAATAAAATGGATGGGGAGAAACGTGCATGTTCATCAATATTCTACTCAGACGTCGGTAAATGATGGACATTCCCATACTGTTCAAGGGGTGACCAGTCCAGCAAATGGCACGATGGGCCATGTTCATACTTACCAGGGAACTACAACTTTTGACGACGGTCATGTTCATCGCTTCTCGGGTACGTCTGGACCTCCAATTTATACAGCGGATGGAACACATTATCATATGATAAGCGGGACGACTACGTTTAATGACGGACACACACATCAGTACACAGGCTGGACAGGGAAAAATGTATCTGGTTCATAAGTGCATATTAGATAAGGAAACACCGAATTTTTCGGTGTTTTTTATTTTGTAAAATGGAAGACTAAACTTGATTCTGATAATCTAAAGATATCTAATGAAATCGGAGGAAATTCACATGAAACTTACTGTTTTAGGCTACTGGGGTGGATATCCTGGGGCAGGGGAAGCGACATCCGGCTATCTTTTACAAAGCGATGGCTTTAATCTGCTTATAGATTGCGGAAGCGGTGTACTTGCCCAGCTGCAAAAATACATAAAACCTGAAGAGCTGGATGCGGTTGTAGTTTCTCATTACCATGCTGACCATGTGGCGGATATTGGAGTGCTTCAATACGCTCGTCTTATTCAGTCTTTTTTGCAGGAAGGGATGCAGACGCTGCCGATCTATGGCCATAACCAAGATGAAGACAGTTTTCAGTCATTAACGCACGGGACACATACAAAAGGGATTGCGTATGATCCTTCAGGTGAATTAAAAGTGGGTCCGTTTACGATTACGTTTCAGCTGACGAAGCATGCAGCCGTTTGTTATGCGATGCGTATAACAAATGGGAAAGATACGATCGTTTATACCGCAGACACGGCTCTTATTCCTGAACTAGTACCTTTCAGCCGGAATGCAGATCTTCTTATTGCAGAATGCAACTTTTATAAGGGAATGGATGGAAGCGGTCCTGGCCACATGACTTCTGAAGATTGCGGGAATCTTGCACAGCTATCAGAAGTCCGCGAGCTGCTGCTCACACATCTTCCTCATTTTGGTCAGTTATCACAGCTTGTCACGGAGGCAAAAGAGGTGTATAACAATAAAGTGGAGCTTGCCTCATCCGGCTGGACTTGGGGAGCTTAAAGATAGGGACTGAAAGAGGAGAAAACTATGCTTTTTATTGATAATGAAAATATTACAGACCCAAGAGTGAATTTGGCGATAGAAGAATTCGCTTTGAAGCATTTGGACATCAATGAAACGTATTTGCTTTTTTATATAAATGAACCATCCATCATCATCGGCAAGAACCAAAACACGGTTGAAGAGATCAACGCCGAGTACGTGCGTGATCAAGGAATTCATGTAGTTCGCCGTTTATCTGGAGGCGGAGCTGTTTACCATGACCTTGGAAATCTAAACTTCAGCTTTATCACAAAGGATGACGGAAACTCTTTTCATGATTTTAAGAAGTTCACTGACCCTGTAGTAAAAGCGTTGAAAAAATTAGGTGTAAATGCTGAATTAAGCGGACGTAATGATATTTTGGCTGAGGGCAAGAAAATTTCGGGCAATGCTCAGTTCTCAACAAAAGGGCGTATGTTCAGCCACGGAACATTATTGTTTGATTCGGAGATCGAAAATGTAGTATCGGCTCTGAACGTACGTATGGACAAGATTGAATCAAAAGGCATCAAGTCAATCCGCAGCCGTGTTACGAATATTCGTGAGCACTTGGACGAAGACATGACGATGGAAGAATTTAAAGAAACACTTCTTACTTACTTGTTTGAAGCGTTTGATTCGGTTCCAAAATACGAATTAACGGAAAGTGACTGGACTGAGATCCGTAAAATCTCTAGAGAGCGTTACGCGAACTGGGATTGGAACTACGGGAAGTCGCCGAAGTTTAACGTTGAATTATCTAATCGTTTTGCCGCAGGTTCAATTGATATCCGCCTTCACATCGTAAAAGGGATTATCCAGGAAAGTAAGATTTTTGGGGACTTCTTCGGTGTAGGTGATGTATCAGATATCGAGAATAAGCTGAACGGTATACGCTATGATCGCGAAGAAATTGAAAAAGTACTGGAAGATATCGATCTGCAGCACTATTTTGGTAATGTTTCACGTCAGGAATTTCTAGATCTTCTATATTAATAGATAATATTGTGAAAACCGCCTTTTTGAGGGCGGTTTTTTTATATGGAGAGAATTTCGTGATTGGAGGAAATGGGGAAAACCGTTTTTGTTCGGTGAACAACTTTTTTTGTGCGGTCACACGAACTTTTTGTACGGTCATAGCCGATTTTTGTTCGGTCAGCTTTAATATTTGTTCGGTGAAGAAAAAAACGAATAGATATCATGATCTGTATTGGGTCAAGCGGGCGAAAGTAAGGTGTAATGCGGCGGAAATGGGGGTTTTATAGGCGAAAATAAGCTATGTACAGGCGGGAAGTACGTGTTTACCAGCTAAAATGAGATTCTATCCGGTGAACGTGTAATAAATAAAAGAACATGTACCGTGAAACGAGAGTGTTTACAGCTTCATAACCAGCCGCTTCAACACTCAAAATCATTTGACAGAAAATTAATATAAATGATAAGCTTAAAATAAATTACATTACACAAATATTTAATAACGCTATAAAAACGTCATATTTTTTTATTCTCTAATGTAATCGCTTACATAATCCTAAAAGGAGATGAACGATAAATGATTCTTCATCCTAAAGTGGAGTGCATGAATGGTGAGGAGAAAGAAGAACTTCAACTTCACCGTTTAAAGCAGACAGTACATGCAGTTTACGAGAATGTGCCTTTTTACAAAAAAGCATTTGACGAAAGAGATATTCATCCATCTTCAATTCACTCACTCGATGATCTGAAGAGGCTGCCGTTTACAGTGAAAAAGGATTTGCGTGATCATTATCCATTCGGCCTTTTTGCGGTTCCGCAAGACCATCTTGTTCGGCTTCACGCATCCTCTGGAACGAGCGGAAAACCTACTGTTGTCGGTTATACAGAAGGTGACATTGAAAGATGGAGTGACATGGTAGCGCGATCCATCGCAATAGCAGGGGGTGAGCCGGGCAACGTCTTGCACAATGCTTACGGTTATGGCCTTTTCACTGGCGGGCTAGGTCTTCATAACGGATCAGAACGGCTCGGCATGGTGACGGTTCCTGTATCAGGAGGGAACACAGAGCGCCAGATCCTCCTTATTGAAGATTTTAAACCGCAAGTCATTTGCGGCACTCCATCATATATCTTAACTATTGCTGAGAAGATGGAAGAGCTCGGAAAAGATCCAAAAGCTACTTCGCTTCAATACGGTATCTTTGGTGCGGAGCCTTGGTCGGAAGAGATGCGGGCGACACTCGAAGAGAAGCTCGGGATCAAAGCGATGGATATTTACGGGCTGAGTGAAGTAATGGGTCCTGGTGTAGCCATGGAATGTCACGAAGCACAGAACGGTTTGCATATTATGGATGACCACTTTATTGCTGAGATCATTCATCCGGATACGCTTGAACCGGTGCCGGACGGAGAGTATGGGGAGCTTGTTTTTACAAGTTTAACGAAGGAAGCGTTCCCGATTATCCGCTATCGTACAGGAGATATCGCTTCACTTGATCGCACACCTTGCAGCTGTGGCAGGACTTCGGTCCGGATGAGCAGGGTGAAGGGGCGGATCGACGATATGATCATTGTCAGAGGAGTTAACGTTTTTCCATCAGAAATCGAAAACTGCCTGCTATCCATTGAGGATATCGTTCCTCATTACCAGGTGCATATACAGACAGAAGGATTCAAGGAGCATATTGAACTTCATGTTGAGATAAGTGAAAACCTTTATGCGATAACGAATGGTGATGAAGCACATGCAGCGACAGAACTGCTTAAACAAACCATCTCCAAAAAAATTAAAGACACTTGCCTTGTAACGATGAAGATAAAAGTGTTTCCGCCAAAAAGCATTCCGCGTTCTGAAGGGAAAGCAATCAGAGTTGTGAGGCATGCTCAGAAAAAAATGGGTGTTTAACCATTGTTTAAAAATATGACGTTATTTTATAATTACGGTAATAAAACGTAATACAACAGGAGGGAATAGCATGACAGTTGGTGTGAGCTTTAATCAACTAAGTGAAGAAGAAAAAATGCAGCATTTTTTAGATCGAATCAATGCTGGCGAAAAGATTGAACCCGATGACTGGATGCCGGAAGATTATCGTCTGCAGCTGATTCGTTTGATTTCCATGCATGGCATTTCGGAAATTATGGGAGCGCTTCCAGAGAAAGAGTGGGTACCTAAAGCACCTTCGTTGCACCGTAAGCTTGCAATCATGGCTAAGGTGCAGGACGAAATGGGTCACGGCCAATTGCTGCTGCGTGTAGCAGAAGACTTGATGGCTCCGCTTGGAAAGACGCGCCACGATATCATGGAAGACCTTTTCTCAGGGAAACTGAAGTTCCATAATGTTTTCCATATGGATGCTCCAACTTGGGGTGATGCTGGAATCATCGCTTGGCTCGTAGATGGAGCAGCGATCATCTCTCAAAGTATGATGCTTGATTCTTCGTATGGTCCGTATGCGCGGGCATTAAAGCGTATTTGTGCAGAAGAAGTGTTCCACGCACAGCATGGAGAGAGCATTATTCTAGCGATGGCAGAAGGTTCGCCTGAACAGCGCCAGATGCTGCAGGACGCCCTAAACCGCTGGTGGGAATCACTCATCATGTTCTTCGGCCCGAAGTCGGCTAAAGAGACGGGTAACTCGAATGCGGATAAGAACATTATGTACAAAATCCGTACAAAAACGAATGAAGATTTAAGACAGGAATTCTTTACAAAATATATTCCGCGAATTTGGTCGCTTGGGCTTACGATACCGGATGATACGATTCGTTTTGATGAAGAAACGCAGATGTGGATCTATAAGGATGCCGATTGGAGCAAGTTTAAGCAGATCGTTTCCGGGAACGGACCACAATCTCAAAATCGCTTAGACCTTCGCCGCCGCTCATATAAAAATAACGAGTGGGTACGCGAGGCATTAGCTGCTAAAAAAGCGATCTAACAGCGGAAGGGAGAGAGAACCAACGTGAACGAACCGAAAAATGAATTTTACAACGTGTATGAAGTGTTCAGCAAAAAGACAGATAAATCACCGTTTCAGCACAGTTTCAGCCTGCTCGCTCCTAACGCTGACATGGCACTCATCATGGCAAAAGAGAACTTTTTCAGAAGAGAGCCGGTCGCTGACATCTGGGTTGTAAAAAGAGAGAACATCCGCGGTCTGAACCAGGATGAGAGAGAGATGCTCAAAAGGCTTGATAAGGAGTATAGAGAAACAAAAGGATACGGATATTTAAAGAAAAAATGGCGTGACTACAACCAGGAGCAGTTTACAGAACAGCACATCCTTGGCGGAAGGGGAGACAATTAATGACACAAGAAACATTGAAGCCACAAGAGAAAGCCGCATTGATCGAGCTCCTCTATCAGATGGGAGACGATGATTTTATTCTTTCGTTCCGTGGATCTGAATGGCTCGGACTTGCGCCGCATATTGAAGAAGACGTTGCATTCTCTTCCATCTCTCAGGATATGATGGGGCACGCAAACCTCTACTATCGTCTGTTAGAAGATCTTGGTGAAGGGGAAGCAGATAGAATCGCTCACCTTCGTACACCTGATCAATTCCGCAACGCCATCATTCTAGAAGAAGTGAACGGACCGGGAACGTATTTAAAAGAGCCTGAGTATGACTGGGCATTTGCAGTAGTCCGCAACTATTTTTATGCGGTGCATAAACAGATTCGTTTAGATTCGCTTCGCCATTCTTCCTATGAACCATTAGCTGAGGCAGCACGTAAAATCATGACAGAACAATACTATCACCTCATGCATTGGGAAGTTTGGTTTAAGCAGCTGATGACGAGTACGGACGAAGCAATCGGTCGCATGAACGCAGCTGTAGAAAAAGTTTGGAGAGATTTCGGTGGAGTTCTAACGCTTGGTCCTTCATACGCTGATATCGTTAAAGCGAACTTCATTGATGATGAAGCCGTCATGAAAAAACGCTGGACGAACAAGTTTGAAGCCGTGTTAAAAGAAGTGGGAGCAGCTTATCCTGGTGAGCCTCGAATGGAAAGAGGCAACGGGAGAAACGGTGTTCACACAGATGATTTAAAACAAGCATTATCAACACTTTCAGAAGTGTATGCTACAAACCCTGCGACTGGCTGGTAAGACGATTAAGAAAGGAGATGAACCACGTGTCCGAATTGAAAAACAACATGACCGATACCGTTATGGACGCGCTTGGGGATGTAAAAGATCCTGAAATCGCCTCCGTCAGCATATTAGACCTTGGTATGATACACGAAGTTGAGGTGACAGACGGAAAAGTGAAAGTTTCCGTGCTTCCTACCTTTTCCGGGTGTCCTGCTTTGCACATCATCGAAAGAGATATCAAAAAAGCATTGGAAACAGTGGCAGGAATTGATTCGGCAGAAGTGAACTTTGTATTTACACCCTCATGGACGACAGACCGGATCACACCAGAGGGGCGCGAGAGATTAAAAGAGTTTGGCATCTCTCCTCCTCCAGCAAACCATGTAATGGGTGAGCCTTGGGAGATCGACTGTCCGTACTGCGGGTCAACATACGTAACGATGGAAAACATCTTTGGTCCGACAGCATGCCGAAGCATCCTGTATTGCAAGTCTTGCAAGAACCCGTTTGAAGCAATGAAACCAGTTGCTGATATGGGATAGTCACAAAAAAATATGAGGTTAAAAATAGGGAGGAAACACACATGGTAAAATTAATCGCACTTTACAAAACACCGGAAAACATCGAACAATTCGACGAGCACTATTTTGGACATCATACAGAGATTACAAAAAAGATTCCTGGACTTCGCAAAATGGAAGTAACGAAGATTGTTGGTTCTCCAATGGGGAAAAGCGAGTACCATATTCTTTGTGAAATGTACTACGACGATCATGATGCACTAAAAGCAGCGATGAAATCTGACGAAGGTAAAGCTTCTGGTAAAGACTTGATGAGCTTTGCAGCAGAACTTGTAACGCTCATGATCGGTGAGGAAATCAATGAGTAATTACGAAACAATCTTAACCTCAGTTGATGATGGGATTGCCTTAATTCAATTAAACAGGCCGCGCGTTTTAAACGCGATCAACCGGCCGATGGTTACGGAGCTTTTGGATGCATGTGAGAGTTTTGACCGTAATGATGAGGTGAAAGCAATTGTTTTAACAGGCAGCCAGCGTGCATTTGCTGCTGGTGCCGATATTGATGAAATGAAAAACGACGACAGCGTTTCTCTTGAACTATTAAATCAGTTCAAAGAGTGGGATCGTTTAGCAACGATAAAGAAGCCCATCATAGGTGCTGTGAACGGCTATTGTTTCGGCGGAGGCTTCGAGCTCGCTCTATGTGCAGATATCCTTTTTGCAGCTGAAAACGCGCAGTTTGGATTCCCGGAAATCAAGCTTGGCGTAATGCCTGGTGCTGGCGGGACAGTGAAACTTACGAAGCTGATGGGACAGAAAAAAGCATTGGAATGGCTGTGGCTGGGTGATCCTATGACAGCAGGCGAGGCTTTACAATATGGGGTCATCAACCGTGTTATCGCACCAGAACTAGTTCTTGATGAAGCGAAAAAGTATGCAAGACTCGTAGCATCCAGAGCGCCATTATCAGTTCGCTTGATAAAAGAGACCGTCTATAAATCTATCGACTATTCGACATACGAAGGCATGCAGTTTGAACGAAAAAACTTTTACCTATTATTCTCATCACAGGACCAAAAAGAAGGCATGAAAGCATTCGTCGAAAAACGTCCTGCAGAGTTTAAAGGGAAGTAGGGGGATAACCATGTTTGAAACGATTAGCTACGAAACAAGAGGAAAGACAGCTTGGATCACATTGAACCGTCCGGACAAACTTAATGCTTTTACATCGCTCATGCATAGGGAAATGGTCGCAGCGATTAAAGAGGCGAACAAAGACAGTGGTGTAAGAGCGGTTGTAATCACAGGTGCCGGCCGTGCTTTCTGTTCGGGTCAGGACCTATCTGGCTCGACAGATACAGATTACGGTGAAGTGCTGCGCAAAGGGTACAATCCTATGGTGCAGGCCCTTGTATCGATGGAAAAACCGGTGATCGCAGCGGTTAACGGTGTGGCAGCGGGCGCTGGTATGAGCCTGGCATTGGCATGTGACTTCCGCATCGCTAGCGAGAAAGCGAGTTTTATAGAAGCTTTCATTCACGTTGGCTTAGTTCCAGACTCAGGTAACCTTTATTTCTTGCCAAGACTTGTCGGACACGCGAAAGCGATGGAGCTGGCAGTGTTAGGTGAAAAAATCACAGCACAACAAGCAAAAGAATTTGGTCTTGTAACAAAAACGGTAAGTGAAGAAGAGTTCATGCTTGAAGTTGAAACGTTTGCTGAAAAACTATCAAATATGCCTACAAAAGCAATCGGACTCATCAAACGCTATATGAATAAAAGCTGGGAAAGCGATCTGAATGAAGTTCTAGAGTATGAAGCTCAGGCTCAGAAGATTGCTGGAGAGTCTGAAGATCATCAAGAAGGTCTTGCAGCATTTTTAGATAAGAGAAAACCGGCATTCACAGGTAAATAGACATCTTAGATAAGGGAGTGGAGAGAATGAGTACAGCAAAAACAGAAATTAAAGCAGTGAAGCGTGATCAATACGATATGGTTATTGGTGGCCAAAGTACGGGCGGGTCTGAAGGGGAGTATTTTGTTACATACAACCCTGCTACTGGTGAACCTCTAGCAAAAGTGGCAAAAGCGACTAAAGCTGATGTGGATCGTGCAGTTGAAGCCGCACGAACTGCATTTGAAACAGGAAAATGGAAGCGCTCTCCTGTCAACAAGCGCTCTCGTACGATGAATAAGATCGCGAGCATCATGCGTTCGCGTTATAACGAACTTGTTGAGCTTGAAATCCTGAACAGCGGAAAATCATTAAGCGCTGCACAAGGACAAGTGATGCAGGCGATCGAAGACTTCGAATTCTATGCAGGGGCGATCGTAAGTCACCGCGGTGCAGTAAACCCGATGCCAGGACCGTTCATGAACTACACGCTAAAAGAACCTCTTGGAGTTTGTGCACAGATCATTCCATGGAACTATCCGATGATGATGGCAGCTTGGAAGATTGCACCAGCTATCGCAACAGGCTGTTCAGTGATCTTAAAGCCTGCAAGCTTAACGCCATTAACAGCGATCGTTATGACAGAGATCTGCCACGAAGCAGGTGTTCCTGAAGGTGTAGTAAATATCATCACAGGTGATGGAGCTACTGTTGGTTCGTACCTTGCTGAGCATGAAGGTGTTGATAAAGTCGCGTTCACTGGTGAAACAGGTACAGGTAAAGACATTATGGCGAAAGCATCTCAGACATTAAAGCGTGTAACACTTGAGCTTGGGGGGAAATCTCCTAACTTAGTGTTTGCCGATACAGATATCGATGCTGCTGTAGATGGTTCATTGTTTGGTATTTTCTATAACACAGGCCAATCATGTGAAGCACGTTCGCGCCTTTACATCGAAGAGAGTGTATATGACGCGTTCATGGAAAAGTTCATTGAAAAAGCGAAGAAACTTGTTCTAGGCAATCCGCTTGATCAAGGAACACATGTTGGTGCGATCATCTCGGAGCGCCAGCTTGAAGTAATCGACGGCTATGTAAAATCTGCTGAAGAAGAAGGAGCGACGATCGCACTAGGCGGCGGACGCGCCAAAGTAGATGGCTTCGAAAACGGCCACTGGTACTTGCCGACGATCATTACGGATGTAAACGAAGATATGAAAGTGGTTAAGGAAGAAATTTTCGGACCGGTTGTCGTTGTATCGACGTTTAAGGACGAAAAAGAAGCTGTGAAATTAGCGAACAACACGGACTTCGGTTTAGCAGCAGCGATCTGGACGAAAGACCATGCGAAAGCAACACGTGTTGCGGGCATGATCCAAGCTGGAACAATCATGATCAACTCACCGTTCTCAGCATTCCCGGGTACGCCGTTCGGCGGCTACAAGCAATCCGGATTCGGACGTGAGCTTTGTATCGAAACGCTGGATCTTTATACAGAAACAAAGAGTGTCGTTTCCTATACAGGATCACGACCGTTGAATCCTTTTAATCTATAAAATCTAAAAACAAGGCTTCATGACCGATTGTTGCTTCTGGCGAGAGTTATAATTGCTTCCTTGGACAGGTTGATTGGAGTGTAAGGTGCGAGACTCCTGCGGGACGAGCGGTCAGGTGGAGACTCCTAAGGGCGCAAAGCGGCAGGAGGCTCACCGCACGCCCCGCGGAAAGCGAGCATCCTGAAACGGAGATCAACTACTTCCAAAGACAACAACGATTATGGAAACAGCTAAAACAAAAAGCGGGCATTCGTGCTCGCTTTTTACACACAAAAGTTAAACATTTATTTAAAAGAAAGGCAGGAGAGACCATGTTGCAAAATGCAGTAGTCATCGGATCTGGTGTAATGGGGAGAGGTATTGCCTACGTTTGTGCGGTTGGAGGATTTGATGTTCAGCTCGTTGATGTTAAAGAAGGTCAGCTGGAAAATGCTAAAAAAGAAATCGATTCTATTTTTTCAAAAGCGGTATCTCGAGGTAAGCTGTCACAAGAGGATGCAAGCGCAGCTCAAGAAAGACTTTCTTATACTGTACATTTGACAGCAGCTGCCAGCGGTGCAGATATAGTCATTGAAGCTGTTCCAGAAAATATAGAGATTAAGCGTGCTGTTTTTGAAGAATTAGACCACTCAGCACCAGAACATTGTGTGCTTGCTACAAATACATCGACAATGAGCCCTACAGAAATCGGTTCTTTTACTAAGCGACCACAAAAAGTAATTGCGATGCATTTTTTCAACCCCGTTCATAGAATGCCGCTTGTAGAAATCGTGCGCGGCCATGAAACGGATGACGAAACGGTTGAGCTTGCTAAAGAAGCTGCTGTGAAAATGGGCAAAGAGACAGTTACGGTAAACGAGTTTCCTGGTTTCGTAACAAGCCGTATCTCTGCCATGATCGGTAACGAAGCGTTCTACATGCTTCAAGAAGGTGTGGGTACGCCTGAAGATATCGATAAAGCGATCAAGCTAGGACTGAACTTTCCGATGGGACCTTTCGAACTTGGTGACTTGGTAGGACTCGACACCCGATTAAATAACTTAAACTACCTTCATAAAACATTAGGTGAAAAATACCGCCCGGCTCCTCTTCTTGTTAAGTATGTAAAAGCAGGAAGACTTGGACGTAAATCTGGCAAAGGGGTTTACGATTACACAACGGAAGGCAGCGGGGTGAAGAAGTAATGAAAGAGGTTGTTATTGTTGATGCTGTCCGGACACCGATCGGCCGCTATAAAGGTGCACTAAAGTCGGTGAGACCAGACGATCTTGGTGCAGTCGTTATCTCAGCTCTTTTAGAAAGAAACTCGGCATTGCCTCCATCAGACATTGAAGAAGTTATTTTTGGGAATGCAAACGGAGCTGGGGAAGACAATCGAAACGTAGCCCGGATGTCTGCGCTTTTGGCAGGACTGCCGGTTGAGGTTGGCGGAACAACGATCAATCGCCTTTGCGGTTCTGGGATGGATGCGGTGATCTATGCTGCACGTGCCATCATGTCAGGTGAAGGTGATGTGTTCATTGCTGGAGGAACAGAGAGTATGACACGGGCTCCTCTTGTTATGGGGAAGCCAGAGGTGGAATATCCGCGCGGCGATATGAAGATGTTCGATACGACGATCGGCTGGCGTTTTGTTAATCCGCTTATGCATGAAAAATTCGGAACAGATTCTATGCCTGAAACAGCTGAGAATGTAGCGAAGAAATATGACATCTCTAGAGAAGCACAAGACCAATTCGCGTTCAGTTCTCAGCAAAAAGCTAAAAAAGCGATGGAACAAGACCGATTTAAAGAAGAGATCGTACCTGTAAGATTAGTTGATCGCAAAGGAAATGAAACGTGGGTGACAAAAGATGAGCATCCTCGTCCAGAGACGTCACTTGAGAAACTCGGGACACTTAAACCTTTGTTTAAAGACGGATCGGTTACTGCAGGTAATGCTTCAGGAGTAAACGATGGTGCTTCTGCACTTTTATTAATGAGCCGTGAAAAAGCAGAAGAACTGGGGCTTAAGCCTTTAGCAAGATACGTTTCATCAGGTGTAGCAGGATTAGAGCCTGCGATCATGGGTGTTGGACCGATTGAAGCATCTCGCAAAGCACTAAAACGTGCAGGCCTGTCTGTGACTGATCTGGACTTGATCGAATTGAATGAGGCGTTTGCATCCCAATCGCTTGCATGCATGAATGAACTCGGACTTGATTCAGAAAAAGTAAACGTGAACGGCGGTGCGATCGCATTCGGTCATCCGCTTGGAGCAAGCGGTGCAAGGATACTTACAACGCTGATCCATGAAATGAAAAAGCAAGGTTCCCGATATGGTCTTGCAACAATGTGTATTGGTGTAGGCCAAGGAATCGCGTCTGTTGTTGAAGCTATTAATGAGTAGGAGGATGATCCGATGAGTGCCATTTTATATGAAGTAAAAGACCATGTTGCCTATGTAACATTGAACCGTCCTGAGGTCTTGAACTGTTTTAACTATGCAACTTTAAAAGAGCTGGAAGAAACGGTCGAAGATATCCATCACAACAATGCCGTGCGTGTTGTGATTTTTACAGGAGCAGGGGAAAAAGCATTCAGTGCAGGTGCTGATTTAAAAGAGCGCCGTACGCTGACAGAATCTGAAGTTCGACGCAACGTGCGTAAGATCCGTGATGTGTTTTCAGCTGTAGAAGCTTTGCCTCAGCCTACGATCTGTGCGATCAACGGGCACGCGTTTGGCGGTGGATTCGAGTTAGCTCTTGCTTGTGACCTTCGCGTTTCTGTTAGAGAAGCATCTATGGGGCTGACTGAGCTTAGTTGGGCGATCATTCCTGGAGCAGGCGGAACGCAGCGTTTGCCAAGACTGATCGGTCAGGCCAAAGCGATGGAGCTAATTTTAACTGCGAAAAAGATGATGGCTGAAGAAGCATTCTCATATGGCATCTTAAACCAAGTAACATCCAGAGAAGAACTGATGGCAGTTTGTGAAAACTATGCCGGGCTGATCATGAAGAATGGCCCAGTAGCGGTTCAGCAGGCAAAATATGCGATCAAACACGGAACAGAAGTTGACCTTCAGACGGGGCTTGCAATTGAAGCGAAGGCATATGAAGTGACGATTCCGACAAAAGACAGAATGGAAGCTCTTGTTGCTTTTGGAGAAAAAAGACCACCTGTATTTAAAGGAGAGTAACTTGTTTTCGCTCATATTGTTCTGGTAGGATTGTACAGACAATTACAGGTACAAATGAGGTTATATACAATGCAAAATAGTTTAAACACACGTTCCATGATCTTTACCCTTTACGGGGATTATATACGGCATTATGGAAGTGAAATATGGATCGGCAGCCTGATCCGTCTTTTAGAAGAGTTCGGTCATAATGAGCAAGCTGTTCGAGCTGCGATCTCAAGAATGAACAAACAGGGATGGATCGCTGCGAGAAAGCAAGGAAACAAAAGCTATTATTACTTAACCGATCGCGGAAAAAAACGGATGGATGAGGCTGCGAAGAGGATCTTCAGAGTCCAGCAGGAACCGTGGAACGGGGAATGGCTGATGTTCACCTACACCATTCCTGAAGAAAAAAGAAGCATCAGGGATGAACTTCGTAAAGAACTTGTATGGAGCGGCTTCGGCTTGCTCGCAAACAGCTTTTGGATTTCGCCTCACCAGTCTACTGAACAGGTTCAATTGATGATCGACAAATATCAGATCGAAGACTATGTTCATTCATTTACAGCTGTTTATAACGGTCCTAATGAAAACGAAAAGCTCGTATCTGAGTGCTGGGATCTCAATGATATCAACACGAAATACAATGAATTTATCGTGACGTACTCTCAAAAATATGTAATCGATAAGAACAAGATCGAAAAAGGCGAAATGACTGACGGGGAATGCTTTGTGGAAAGAACGAAACTCGTCCACGAATACCGCAAGTTCCTTTTTATCGATCCGGGCTTGCCTCAGGAGCTGCTGCCAGCTGAATGGCTCGGCGATCACGCAGCCTCTTTGTTCAGTGATTACTACCGAGCACTCGCCGGACCAGCAAGCCGTTTCTTTGAAAGTATCTATTCAGATGGGAATGCCCTAAAGAAGAACTCAGAATTTGATGCGCTGAATCATCCGTTGATTCAGGAGAATCGGTCTTAAAGGAAAGCTTTACTAGTAACTTCTTGGAGTGTGAAAGTAATTGATTTCCGCTCCAGGCACTCGCTTTCCGGGGGGCGTGCGGTGAGCCTCCTCTGCGCTTTGCGCCGTTAGGAGTCTCACCTGTCCCGTTGATCCCCCAGGAGTCTCGTACCTTGCGCTCCAATCAATCTTCAACGATGCTTTTAGGTGTCTCTTAGAAAAACAACAAGCACCTTCGCCTCAATGAGCGAAAGTGCTTGCCAGTGAATTACTTTTTAAGTTCAGCTGCGAACTGCTTTCCTTTTTCGTAGTACGTGTCGATCGTAAGCTGGATCAGCTTTAAGTCTTCATCGTTCAGTTCTCGGATGACTTTACCCGGTGAACCCATAACCATGACCCTTGGCGGAATTTTTTTGCCCGGAGGAATTAATGTGTTTGCACCGATAAAGGCTTGTTCACCGATTTCGACACCGTCTAGAATTGTTGAACCCATGCCGACGAGCGCACCTTTTTTTATCGTACAGCCATGGAGAATGACGTTATGCCCGATTGAAACTTCATCTTCAAGAACAAGCGGATACCCTTCGTAAAGATGAAGTGTACAATTATCTTGAACGTTTGTTTTTTTACCGATTGAGATAGGGCCTTCATCACCGCGAAGGACGCTGTTAAACCAGATGCTCGCCCCTTCACCGATTGTTACGTCACCAATGACGTGAGCACCTGGAGCGATAAAAGCGCTTTCATGAACTTCTGGCGTTTTTCCGTTAAATGAGTATTTCATATGAGCCTCCCTGAATAATAGGTTGATAGGTTCAGTATAACAAAGGAACAAAAGGGAGGTGGAAAATTTGAATCCGGTTTGCGAAAAGTTAAACATAAAGTACCCGATTATTCAAGGCGGGATGGGAAACGTTAGTAACGCAGAGCTTGCTTCAGCCATCTCGAACGCCGGAGGATTAGGGACGATCGGTGCCGGAACGATGCCGGCAGATGAGGTTGAAAAGCTGATTGTTGCAACAAAAGGGATGACAGACCGCCCATTTGCTGTTAATGTACCTTTAACTGTAGCATCAGACGTTAAAGGCATTCTTAAGCTTCTTGTTAAACACAACGTTGAAGTCGTTTCTCTTTCAGCAGGCAATCCCGCTCCTTACATACCGAAATTAAAGGAACACGGAATTAAAGTGATTACGGTGGTCGCATCAGTCTATCACGCCAAAAAAGCCGAAGCAGCAGGGTCAGATCTACTGGTTGCAGAAGGTTATGAAGCAGCAGGGTTGAACTCACCGTATGAGACGACAACGATGGTCTTACTTCCGCAAGTGAGCAGAAGTGTTTCTATTCCTGTTATTGCAGCTGGAGGAGTTGCTGATGGAAGCGGGTTAGCTGCAGCTTTTGCACTTGGCGCACAAGGCGTACAGATGGGAACACGCTTTATTGCGACAAAAGAAGCTCCGTTTCATGAGGTCTATAAGTCATCTCTCCTAGAGGCTGATGATACGAAAACGATGATCGTCGGCCGTTCGGTCGGGAAGATCCGGAGAATTTACGATACACCTTATGCTCAGAAATTGATTCAGCTTGAAAAAAATGGCGTTACACCAGAAGAGTTTCTTGAACATACAACGGAAGATCGCCATATTTTAGGGGCAGTTAAGGGTGATCTCGAGAATGGTTTTATTAACAGCGGGCAGGTTGCGGGTACGATTACAGACATTCCAACCGTTAAAGAACTGCTTGAAACCATGATGAAAGAAGCGAAGGAAACAGTTAGTTTGTTAAACAAACGTTTAATATAGGCTAGTTGTATTTGTAACAGAGGGGGAAGTTTAAATTATGAATCAGCAAGATCAATGGACATCGAAGTTAGCCTTTATTTTAGCCGCAGCAGGATCCGCAATCGGACTCGGAGCGATCTGGAAATTCCCTTATGTCGTTGGGACAAGCGGTGGAGGAGCATTTTTCCTTATCTTTTTATTGTTTACTTTTTTAGTAGGTTTTCCGCTCTTAATGGCTGAATTCGTAATCGGCCGCGGAGCGCAGAAAGAAGCTGTCTCTGCATATCGTACTCTAGCGCCAGGATCTGCATGGCCATGGCTTGGACGCATGGGTGTAGCAACTGCATTTATTCTATTATCCTTTTATAGTGTAATCGGCGGATGGATCGTACTTTATCTAGGCAAGAGTTTTTCAGGAGATTTTTTCAAAAATGATTTTGGGGCAATGTTCGGAGAGTCGATATCAAGCCCTTGGCCAGTATTGATTTCACAGTTTATCTTTATGGTCATTACAATCTTTGTTGTAAGCCGCGGAATCAAAAACGGTATCGAAAAAGCAAACCAGATTATGATGCCAGCTCTTTTCGTTCTGTTTGTTGTCTTAATCGTTCGTTCATTGACATTGGACAATGCGATGGAAGGTGTAAAATTCTTCTTGTTTCCTGACTTTTCAGAGATCGGCGGAGACGATATTCTTTTCGCGCTTGGCCAGTCATTCTTCTCTTTAAGTGTCGGTATTTCAGTTATGGTAACGTACAGCTCTTATTTAGGAAAGAACGAGAGCTTAACGAAATCTGCTACAACAATTGTACTGCTTAACGTATTAATTTCATTACTTGCTGGATTGGCGATCTTCCCAGGAGTATTCTCACTAGGACTTGAGCCTGCAGAAGGACCGGGATTATTGTTCGTCGTGCTTCCGGCAGTATTTGACCAGATTGTATTTGGACAATTTTTCTTTATCATTTTCTTAGCTCTATTCTTGTTCGCGACATTAACTTCAGCGTTCTCCATGCTTGAAATCATTGTTGCATCAATCACAAAAGGAACGTTAACGAACCGTGCAAAATGGTCTTGGATTATCGGATTGCTTATTTTTGCAGCAGGTATTCCTTCAGCACTTTCTATGGGTGTACTATCTGATGTCACGCTGTTCGGAAAGACGATCTTTGATCTATTAGATTACTTGGTTAGTAATATCCTGCTTCCGCTTGGTGCGCTGTTTATTGCACTTTTCGTCGGGTATCGATATCCAAAGGATCTGTTGCTGCAAGAGTTTAAATCAGGATCAACGGTTACGGTTAAAGGATTCGCATTATGGCTCATGCTAGTCCGCTACATTGTGCCAGTGATTATTTTCATCGTATTCCTTAACACGCTTGGCGTATTTAAAATGATCACAGGCTGATCTCATTGACGCAGACCATATTTGGTTCTGCGTCTTTTTATGCTTATAATAGAGCAGAGTACGAAAGTGAAAGGATGATTTTTAATATGCTACAAAATAAAGTTGCTGTTATTACAGGTGCTACTCGCGGCTGCGGTAAGGCGATTGCTGAAAAATTAGGAACACTTGGTGCAAAACTAACAGTTGTTGGTTCATCAGAAGGTATTTTTAAAACAGCTGAAGAGCTAAAAAATAATGGTTATGACGTGCTAGCTGTAAAGGCTGACGTATCCAAAGAATCAGATGTTGCTGACCTTTTTAAACAAACGTTTGATCATTTCGGACAAGTAGATATTCTAGTAAACAATGCAGGTGTTGGCCAGTTTAAATTGGCTGAGGAGCATTCTTTAGCAGACTTTCAAAAAATGTTTGAAGTAAACGTACAGGGTGTATTCTTATGTAGTACAGCGGTTGTTCCACATATGAAAGAGCGCAAAGAAGGAACGATCATCACGATCTCTTCTGATGTTGGAAGAAGAACAATTGCGAACGGTTCCGTATATACCGCTACAAAATATGCTGTACAAGGATTCTCTGGCTCGCTTGCCCAAGAGCTTCGCGAATTCGGCGTGCGTGTAGGAACTGTAAATCCAGGTGCGATTGATACGTATTTTGCAGACAGTGAACCTGGCCTTGATTTTAAAGAAGACTGGCTGAAAGTAACAGACATCGCTGAAGCTGTTGCCTATATGGCAAGTGCACCAAAGCATATGGTGGTTGATGAGATCATGCTTCATCCACTTTCTCAGGAATACCCAAACGTATAAAAGGAGGCATTTACCATGGACTTGAATCAAAAATTGGTTTCAACTGAGGGTTCTGATTCAGTAGTTCTTCGCGACTTATTTGGTGAAGATAAGACATTCGTGGCTTTAGTCAGACACCTTGGCTGACCGTTCTGTCAGCATTTTCTTGCGCAGTTGCGCAAGTCATACGAGGAGTTTGAGGCACGTTCGGTCAAGGTAGTTATTGTCTCACCAGCCGATCGTGAACAGATTGAAAAGTTTTTAGAGATTCATGGTCCATTTCCTTTTAATATTTACGGAGATCCCAAGCTGAATGTATATAGAGAGATGGGAAATCACCGCTTCACGACTTTAAAGAGCCTGGCGTATGTAGGTGCAGGAATTTTGAGCGGAAAAGCCAAAATAAGCGACATTATTCCGAAAGAAGAGAAGAAAAGAGATCTTTTCTTTAGTGCAGTCAAGAATCAGGACGTAAACGTGCAAGGGAGCTCTTGGCTGTTTGATCGTGAAGGTGAAATCTTGTGGAAGCACATGGATGATTCACCAAAAGATCATGCACGCGTAAGAGAGATTTTGAAGCAGGCTAGCGAAAACAAATAAGGTTTATAGCAGAAAGAACCCTGTCATTGAAAAACTGGCAGGGTTCTTAGTATTTTTACGGATATGGGCATTAATTTAAGCTGCTAATGTCGCTTGAATATGTTAATCACATAAAAAATAGCCGTTATCACATGAAAATCGAGTGCTATCACATAATTTAACAAAATATGTAAATCTAACTACTTAACTTCAGCCTCAACCTTCCGTCGTCCGGGCCGGCGGTTCGCTTCTGATTTAATCCACGCTCGGATACCTTTACCGGCAAACGGTTCATCAGCAAAACGTGGAATGATATGAAAGTGGGCGTGAGGTATGCTCTGACCGCCAACGGGCTTAACGTTCCAGCCAGTGCTGTATCCCTCAGGTCCGTACGTTTCATCCAGTAGTTTCTTCGCTTTATGCATCAATTCGTATGTATCCATCCACTCTTTTTCGCTTAAATCAAACACGGTTTCAACGTGGGCCTTTGGAATAATCAAGCCGGCACCTTCCAGAATATCCTGTGCTTTCGGACTTTGGATAAAATAACAGCTTTCATTCTCAAAGACTATTTTCTGTTCTGGGAAACTCATGGGATTGCAAAATAAACATTCTTTCATTGAAAAACACCTCCGCTTTTATTTTTGCATATTTTTCACATTTCTTACAAATGGAACAATTCGGGCGATTCATTGACCGCTTATCACACAAAATGATATGATAACGTTAAGAAAACGTTATATAAATTAGATGAAAGATATGAGGTGTATACATGAAACCAGGTATGGAGGTTGGTCAAAAAGCCACCATTACAGCTACAGTGACACCCGATATGTTTGCTCAATTTGAAGGGAAGCTGGTTCATCCGGCATATTCAACTGTCAGCATGGTCTACCATATGGAGTGGGCAGCGAGACAGATCATATTGCCATATCTTGAAGATCATGAAGAAGGAATGGGCGGAGGAGTAGCTGCAAAACATATGGCTCCTACACCAGAAGGCGCTGAACTGACAATCACAGCGACTTTACGCGAATTAAAAGGAAAAGCAGTTATTTGCGATGTTACCGTCCATAATGGAAAAACACTTGCAGGTGAAGGTGAAGTCACTCAATATATCCTGCCGAGAGCAACGATCTCACAAAAAATTGGAGAAATGAAAGTTTAATATTTTTTTAGCTTATAATGAAAGCGCTTTCACTTTAAAGCAGCAAAGCAAAAAAGAATCAAAGTGAAATAGAGACACACTAGGGGGATTCAGCATGTTTGAAAAAATATCACAGCACGAACAAGTCGTATTTTGTAATGATCCATCTACAGGTCTTAAGGCGATTATCGCAATACATAATACAACCCTTGGACCAGCTCTAGGCGGATGCAGAATGAGACCTTATGCATCTGTTGATGAGGCACTTGAAGATGTACTGCGCCTTTCAAAGGGTATGACGTACAAATGTGCAGGGGCAGATGTTGACTTTGGCGGCGGGAAGTCCGTTATTATCGGTGATCCTACATCCGATAAATCACCAGAGCTTTTCCGTGCATTCGGCCAGTTCGTTGATTCATTAAACGGACGTTTTTATACGGGAACTGACATGGGAACGACGCCAGACGATTTTGTTCATGCTTTAAAAGAAACAAACTGCATCGTTGGAGTTCCAGAAGAATACGGCGGAAGCGGTGATTCTTCAGTACCTACTGCACAAGGCGTTATCTATGGTCTGCAGGCTACTATTCAGACATTAGAAGGTACAGATGAACTGTCTGGAAAATCCTACTCCATCCAAGGCTTAGGGAAAGTTGGGTTTAAAGTTGCAGAGCAGCTATTGGCAGCTGGTGCACAAATTTACGTAACCGACATCAACGAAAAAGCACTGAAACAGATTCAAGACAGAGCTGAAATGCTTCCAGGGAATGTAGAAGTAGTTGAAGGCAGTGACATTTACGGAGTAGACGCAGATATTTTCATTCCTTGCGCACTCGGCGGAATCATCCATGACGAGACGATTGAACAGCTTAAAGTTAAAGCGATCGTCGGAAGTGCGAACAACCAGCTTTTAGAAGATAAGCATGGCTTGTACCTACAGCAAAAAGGAATTCTGTACGGACCTGACTATATCGTAAATGCAGGCGGACTGATCCAGGTCGCAGATGAACTTTATGGACCAAACAAAGCGCGTGTACTGACAAAAACAAGAGCGATCTATGACAGCTTGATCCAGATTTACAGCGAAAGTACGAAGAACAGCATTTCGACGATGGAAGCGGCTAATCGTTTTTGTGAAGAAAAATTAGCAGCTCGTTCTAAACGCAACAGCTTCTTTGCTCATAACAGAAGACCTAAATGGCAGGTTCGAAACTAAGGAGGGATTCATTCATGGAAAAGCTATTTCCGAAATTGCAGATCATTAATGAAAACGGGGAATGGAACGACGAAACATACAAAAGTGAAATAACGGAAGATCTTACAAAAGAACTTTATACAAAAATGCTTCGTTCCCGTCTGTTTGACCGTAAAGGTGTTAACTTGCAGCGTCAAGGGCGAATCGGGACGTATGTACCTTTCGAAGGACAGGAGGCTTCACAGATCGGAAGTGCATTGGCGATGGGAGAAGGCGACTGGATGTTCCCAACTTATCGCGATCATGCGGCGACAATGACATTTGGCCACTCTTTAAAAACACTTTTCCTTTATTGGAAAGGCCGTCAAGAAGGCTGTATCCCTCCTGAAGGGAAAAATATATTCCCGCCGGCTGTACCGATCGCATCACAGCTCTTACATGCGACAGGTGCTGCTTGGGCTGAAAAACTTAAAGGGACAGATCGTGCTTCCATCGTTTATTTTGGAGACGGTGCAACATCAGAAGGAGATTTTCATGAAGGGCTGAATTTTGCGAGCGTATTCAATGCTCCTGTTGTTTTCTTTAACCAAAACAACGGCTTTGCGATTTCCGTTCCGATTGAAAAACAGATGAAGAGTAAGACGATCGCTCAAAAAGCAGTCGCTTATGAGATGGAAGGCGTTCGTTTAGATGGCAACGATGTGTTCGCGGTCTACTTTCACACACGTACGGCGGTTGAACGCGCAAGAAAAGGCGAAGGTCCGACATTGATCGAGTCTGTTACTTGGCGTTATGGAGCGCATACGACAGCTGACGATCCGTCGAAGTATAGAGACCAGAACGAGTCAGCGACAAGACGTGAAAAGACAGATCCGATTCTTCGTCTTGAGCGTTTTATGAAAAATGAAAACATGTGGGATGAGAAGTGGGCAGAAGAGCTCCAAGAGTCTTTAACAGCTGAAATCGAAGCTGCAGTAAAAGAGATGGAAGAGGCTCCGGCACCACATTATAACGATGTATTTGACCATGTATTTGCGGAGAATCCTTGGCCGATCGAAAGCCAAAAAGAAGCATATACACATTCAAGAGGTGATCGCTAATGACAACGGCAGTTGATACGAAAAAGTTAACGATGGTTCAAGCCGTGACAGACGGCATGCGTGTCATGATGAAAGAGCATGAAAATGTAATCGTGTTAGGTGAAGACGTTGGGCAGAACGGCGGCGTTTTCCGGGCAACTGACGGACTGGTTGCAGAGTTCGGCGAGAAAAGAGTAATCGACACTCCGCTTGCAGAGTCTGGAATCATTGGTACGTCGATTGGTCTTGCGATGAACGGGTTTAAACCAATCGCTGAGATGCAGTTCTTAGGGTTCATCTATCCGGCGTTTAATCAGATCATGACACATGCTTCTAGAATTCGTGCAAGAACACTAGGCCATTTTACAGTACCTATGGTTATCCGTGCACCGTTTGGAGCAGGAGTGCGTGCACCTGAAATACACTCTGATTCTGTTGAAGCACTTTTTACGGGAATGCCTGGAATGAAGGTAGTTGTTCCGTCTAATCCTTACGATGCAAAGGGAATGCTGATCTCTGCGATTGAAGATCCAGATCCGGTGCTATTCCTTGAGCCTATGCGCTGCTATCGAAGCACGAAGATGGATGTGCCTGAAGGAAAGTACAATGTTCCTCTAGGAAAAGCGGCTCGTCTGCAAGAGGGAAGCGATGTTTCGATCTTTGCATACGGTGCGATGATCGATGTTGTGACAAAAGCAGCGAAAGCGGCAGAGGAAAAAGGCATTAAGTGTGATGTGATCGACCTGCGCACGCTTTATCCGCTTGATAAAGACATGATTGCAGAGAGTGTTCAGAAGACTGGACGCGCTGTTATCGTACACGAAGCACCGGGAACCGGCGGACTTGGTGAGACGATCATGTCGCTGATCAACGATACTTCATTCTTATACATGAAAGCACCAGTTGAGCGTGTGACTGGTTTTGATACACCAGTACCGATGTTCGCTCTTGAAGACCACTACCTGCCGAGTGCAGATCGTGTTGTTCAGGCAATCGAGAAAGTCACTCAATTTTAGGAGGTGGAACAAATGGTAGAAGTGAAACTGCATGATATCGGAGAAGGCATGCATGAAGGTGAAGTCATCCACTTTTTCGTAAAAGCGGGGGATACGGTTAAGATCGACCAGCCGCTCGTGGAAGTGCAAACAGACAAAGTGACGGCTGAACTTCCTTCACCTGCAGCCGGTACGATTAAAGATATCAAGGTAAAAGAAGGAGATGTTGTGACAGTTGGTTCTGTCATTTTAACGATCGAAGCGTCTGCAGCAGCTCCGTCTGATAAAAAAGCAGAAGAGCGTGTGGCTGAACAGGAACAGCCAGTCGTAGATAAAATCGTAGCTGCTCCTAAAAATACTGTATTTGCAGGTGGAGTCGCTACACTAAACAAGCGTGTTCTTGCTGCGCCTTTCACAAGAAAAATCGCCCGTGAAAACGGAGTTGATATTGAACTGATTGAGGGTACAGGACCTGGCGGACGCGTTACGGATCAGGACGTTTATAACTTTATCGAGAATGGTTCTGCTACTCCAGCTAAAGAGGAAGCTAAAAACCATATCGCAGAGGACAGGAAGACAGAAGCTCCTTCCTATACTTCAAAAGATGCAGAGGAGATTCCGTTTAAAGGGCGCAGAAAACAGATCGCGAAAAAGATGGTTCAATCTCTTGCAACAATTCCGCATGTTACGCACTTTGAAGAAATCGATGTAACAGCTGTAATGGACTTGAAGAAGCAGCTAAAAGCGATGGACCCGGAGAATAAGCGTGGAATGAACGTTTCTGTTGCGGCATTTTTCGTAAAAGCGATTCAGATTGCTCTGAAGGACTTCCCTATTTTCAATGCGAAGCTTGATGAAGAGAAAGAAGTAATCCGTCTTGAGAAGAACGTGAATATTGGAATCGCAACAGATTCTGATGAAGGCTTGATCGTACCTGTTATCTCACATGTGGAGCAGCGCAATGTACGTGACATCGCAGTAGATATGAAAGATAAGATCACAAGAGCGAAAACGAACAAGCTGAAAGGTTCAGATATGACTGGCGGGACATTTACGATCTCTAATGTTGGACCTCTTGGATCGATCGCAGCAACGCCGATTATCAACCATCCGGAGGTTGCACTGATGGCATTCCATAAAACGAAGAAAACACCTGTTGTCGTTGGGAATGAAATCGTGATTCGTTCGATGATGAATGTATCTATGTCGTTTGACCACCGTGTAGCGGATGGTGCGACAGCTGTTATGTTCACGAACCGTGTAAAAGAACTCATCGAGAACCCTTACTTCATGACACTGGAGCTGATATAAATGGTTGTAGGTGATTTTGCAACAAAACGACAGCTGGTTATTATCGGAGGAGGACCTGGCGGCTATCATGCTGCGATTCGTGCAGCTCAGCTGGGACTCGAAGTAACACTGATCGAAAAAGAAAAGCTTGGCGGAGTTTGTCTTCATAAAGGATGCATCCCTTCAAAGAGCTTAACGCAAACAGCGGCTAATTTTTCCGGACTGTCGTATTATAAACAAATGGGCATCTCGGTACCTGAGGCAACATTCGAATATGAAACATTTACAAACTACTATTCTTCTGTTGTAACAGGTTTGCAAAAAGGCGTTGAAGCACTGATTAAAGCCAATAAGATCGAGCACTTAACAGGGACAGCTTCCTTCATGTCAGGCGAGAGAGTCGGCATCGATTCGGGACACCATTTTGAGATGTATGAATTTGAACATGCACTGATCGCAACGGGGAGCAGTCCGTTGCTTCCGGGTGGTGTGAAACTATCAAACCGGATCATGACGCCTCATACTTTATGGGAGCTAAATGGGCTGCCTGAGAGCCTTGTAGTTTACGGTGAAGATTATTTTGCATTGGAAGCCGCAATGGCTTATAAACAGCTTGGAAGTGAAGTAACATTGATCACTCCCGGAGATGGATTCGGCTTAGACAGCGGGATCGAAAAAGAACTGCTGCGAGTTTTAAAGAAAAATAAGGTTAAAGTGTTCAGGAAACATCAGTGGGAAAGTGCAGAGGAAACAGCTGACACTGTTGCGGTGACGCTGTCAAAGGATGCTGAAGAAAAGGTTTCTATAGAAGCTTCTCATGTGCTCTATGCAGCAGGTTATTCACCGAATGTTGATGGACTTGGGCTTGAAGTCATCAATGTGGAACGTGATGAGAACGGGTTTATCGTCGTAAATGAGCATAGCCAGACGAGTGTATCCAATATCTATGCTGCAGGTGATTGTACGATCGGCATGAAGCTCGCTTCAAAAGCGATCAAACAAGGGAAAACAGCTGCTGAACATATGTCAGGCTTATCTTCGGCATTTAACTTAAGCCTAGTACCTTACGTGGTGCATACAAATCCGCCGATCGCGACAGTCGGTTTGACGGAAGAACAAGCGAAGAATGAAGGATATGAAGTAAAAACCGGTCAGTTTTCAATGAGCGGAAACGGGTTTGCTTCTATACTAGGTCAAAAAGAAGGACTTGCGAAGATGATAATCGACGCAAAGACGGATGTGATTCTTGGCATTCATATGATGGGTGCAGGTGCTGTTGAAATGATTCAATCAGGCACTTATGCACTAGAGATGGTCGCTCGTGAAGAAGATCTTGCTTATCCGGTCTATGCACATCCAGCGTTAAATGAAGCGTGGCTTGAGGCTGTTGAAAGTGTGAGCGGAAAAGCGATTCATGTTCCGCCAGCTCGGAAAAAAGAGAAAAGTACAGTTTAAGAAAAGCGGTCTTATAGGCCGCTTTTTTATATGTTGTTTCGAAAGATATGAAACAGCTGTTTAACAGTAAAGAATCATACAGCTGCCATTTTCCTTTTTCAGCAACATATATTAAAATGGCGATAAGATTAAATCCGTGCAGCGAACGGATAAACAAAGAAGTGAGGAATGCAGTTTGAAGAAACTAGTTTTAACCGGCGGTGGTTCAGCAGGCCATGTAACCCCGCATTTGGCATTAATACCTAAATTAGAAAAAATGGGATGGGACCTTCACTATATCGGTTCTGTTGATGGAATAGAGAAAAGCTTGATAGAAGAAGGAACGAATGTACCTTATTACGGCATTTCCAGCGGTAAATTAAGACGCTATTTTGACTTAAAAAATATTAAAGATCCGTTTAAAGTAGCGGCAGGTGTAGCCCAGGCTTATTTGAAACTTGGAAAGATCAAACCCGATGCTGTATTTTCAAAAGGTGGATTTGTAGCAGTGCCTGTAGTTATCGCAGCCTGGCTGCGCAAGATTCCTGTATATATTCATGAATCTGATATTACCCCAGGACTTGCAAACAAGATCTCTTCAAAATTTGCTTCTAAAATTTTTGTAACATTTGATGAGGCGAAAAAGCATTTTGCTGCAGGGCAAGCCATCGTAACAGGTTCTCCTATCCGTGATGAGCTATTGCAAGGATCGAGTGAGAAAGGACTCACTTTTCTAGGGTTTAGAAGCCACTTGCCAGTGTTAACGATCATGGGTGGAAGCTTAGGCGCCCGTAAGATCAATGAAGCTGTAAGAGAGTCTCTTCCTGAACTGCTTCGATCTTATCAGATTGTTCATATATGCGGAAAAGGAAACTTAGATGAGAACCTGAACAATACAGAAGGTTACCGCCAGTTTGAGTACATTCAAAAAGAATTGCCTGATGTCGTGGCTGCAACTGACTTTGTGATTTCACGTGCTGGTTCTAACAGTATTTTTGAATGGCTGACACTAAAAATTCCAATGTTGTTAATTCCACTAACAAGAGCTGCGAGCCGAGGGGACCAGATCTTGAATGCACAATCCTTTGAGAAACAAGGGTTTTGCCATGTGCTTTATGAAGAAGATTTAACAAAAGAAACGCTTCTAAATTCTTTAAAACAGCTTAAAGCGGATAAAGACAGCATGCAGCGAAACATGGAGAGCTTTAAAGCCTCTGATAGCGTAGACCTTATTTTGCGAACAATCACGGGCGGTAAATAAAAGGTTTGAGAATTGAGAATTGAAGGGGTCTGTCCCCGGGACAGACCCCCTTCAATTTATACACAATTCCTGCAAAAATCACACAATGAAGATGGAGATGAAGACAATGCTGCCTAGTCCTGCAATTTCTAGTGAACAAACCGATGGACTTTGGAAAAAAGGGATTCAAGCAGGACTGCCAATCGCAATCGGCTATATGCCCGTTGCTTTTACATTCGGTCTGCTGGCCAAAGCTGCCGGTCTCAGCCTTTTTGAAACAGTTGGCATGAGCGTTATTGTATTTGCTGGTGCATCACAATATATTGCTTTATCAATGGTCGCTGCCGCTAGCGGGGCCGCTGAACTTATTTTAACTACTTTTATTATGAACATCCGTCATTTGCTTATGAGTGCGTCTTTAAAGGAACGTGCCGAAGATGAGCCGAAATGGATAAAAGCTATTTATGCTTTTTTTATTACAGACGAAACTTTTTCAGTAGCGGCAACGTCTCAAGAAAAAAAGATAACGGCAAGCTATTTGCTAGGTCTCTGTCTAACAGCTTATAGTTCTTGGGTCGTTTTTTCAGGTGCAGGATACTTGATGGGTTCTGGACTGCCTGAATCACTTCAGGCATCCATGGGTATCGCGCTATATGCAATGTTTATCGCACTGCTTGTACCTGCCGCTAAAAAAAGCCGAAAAGTCATTGCCCTTGCAGGAACAGCTGCAGTCCTGAACTCCTTATTTTCATTTATCCCGTTCCTTAGCGGGGGCTGGGGGATTATTTTATCTACGTTGATCTCAGCTGTTTCAATTGAGTTTATTGTGAAGGGGGATGAGCGGAATGAATGAGAATCTGATTTGGGTTATTATCGGAATGGGCCTGGTTACGTACATTCCAAGAATGCTGCCGCTCGTCATGTTTCACACGAACAACCTGCATCCAAGAGTACAGGGGATACTGAAAAATGTTCCGTTTGCCATTTTAGGAGCGCTCATTTTCCCGGGAGTGCTTACGATTAATCCGGATTCAGTTCTCTATGGAGTAATAGGAGCAGCAGCTGCCTTTATCGCTGCATGGCTTAACCTTAATGTTATAATTGTTGTATTAGCCTCTATCTTGGTTTTATATGGATATACTTTTTTGTAGACAATTGTCATAATTTACTTTGTAAATAATTAACCTTATGAATTGATTTTCAGATGCGAATGGGCGTATAATCACAATTAAAAGGAGGAGATTAATGATGCCTCATTTAATTCGATTTGTACTTATAGGGTTATTTTCTATCTCAGCTCTTTCTGTTTTATCATTTCAAGCCGTTGAAATTTTCCACGCTTTAACGGATATGGTACAATCATTTATCTACAAAGATTAATACTAAGAATGTTTTTTAAAGGGAGCTTCTAAAGCTCTTTTTTTATTTTTAAAATTTGTGTTCGTAAAAATGGATGCTAATGAAAGTGGTTGATTTCCGCTCCAGGATGCTCGCTTTCCGCGGGGCGTGCGGTGAGCCCCCTCGCCGCATTGCGCCTTTGAGTGGTCTCACATGACCGCTCGTCCCGCAGGACAAGGAAGGATACGACAGCGATGCATCGCACGAAGAAAATTGATTTTCATTTTCGAGGAGTCTCGCACCTTCCACTCCAAACAACTGAACAGTGAAGGAAAGAAATAAACAAAATACTTAAAAGCAATAAACTATTAGAAAGCTTATTTTTAATACTTAAGTTGCTTTGAATTATTGTACTTATGGGTAAACTTACTAATGGACTAAGCAATAAAGGATGATTTTAATGAAGCTGATCGCTATTGATATGGATGGAACACTTGTTAATAAACAGTTAAAAGTAACGAAAGAGAACAGTAAGATCATTTCACAAGCGGTAAAGGATGGACATCATGTTGTGATCGCAACAGGACGTTCTTATGATGAAGCTAGACATACATTAGAAGATGCAGAATTGCATCTGCCCCTTATTTGTGTGAACGGTGCCGAAATCAGATCTGCTGAATGGGAGATTCTTTCTTCAACACCTCTAGAGTTCTCACAATATGAAGAAATCAAACGGATTCTGGATAAAGAGGACATCTATTACGAACTGTATACAAGCAAGGGAACATATACGGATAATCGTGAAAAAGCCTACGAGGTTATGAAGGATATTGTAATTACTTCTAACCCTGAAGCAACGGATGATGACGTCCAAAAAGCAGCGTTGCGCCGTTTTCGTTTAGGGCTTGTCAGTGTAGTTGGAGATTTTGAAAAACTTCTGGATCAAAATGACATAGAGGTCTATAAATTTCTTGCATTCTCGAGTGATACTGCTAGACTGCAGCGTGCGTTTCAGCATCTGCAAGCGGTTGATGATCTAGCAGTCAGTTCATCAGCTGATAATAACTTGGAGATTACAAACAGTGAAGCACAAAAGGGTGTAGCTCTAAAAAGGTTTGCAGAAATAAAAGGGATCCCATTGGAAAACACGATGGCAATCGGTGATAACTACAATGATGTTTCAATGCTCGAAATTGCAGGATTTCCAGTTGCTATGGGGAATGCTGTAGATGAAATAAAAGAAATGGCTTCATTTGTTACGAAAGAGAATGACGAAAGCGGAGTAGCGTTTGCGATTCAAAAATTTTTAGAAACAAAATAGAAAGACTTTTACAGAAGCTGGTTCGAATATTTCGAACTGGCTTTTTTTATATATAATCTCTTTACTTCGGCTTTACGCAGGTGTAAACAAGTCTTCAAACTCCCTTGGTAGAGTGAGAGAGTACTTCACTGACAACAAAGGAGAGTGTAACTAAATGAAGAAGGCGTTTAAAACTACGATTGGAGCTCTTGCGTTAAGTCTTACAGTTATGGGATCTGGATTTACAGCAGATGCAGCTGAAAAGGAGAAAGATATAGTAAATGTGGCACATCGCGGTGCTTCTGGTTATGCACCAGAGCATACTTTAACATCTTATAAGATGGGCGAAAGAATGCATGGAGACTACATTGAAGTAGATCTTCAGATGACAAAAGATGGTGAACTTATCGCCATGCATGATGAAACGCTTGACCGTACTACGAATGGAACAGGACAGGTAAAAGATTATACGCTAAAAGAAATTAAAGAGCTTGATGCAGGCAGCTGGTTCAATGAAAAATATCCGGAAAGAGCAAATCCAGATTATGAAGGTCTAAAAGTGCCAACGTTAGAGGAAGTGTTCCAAACGTTCGGAAAGAATGCGAACTATTATATCGAAACAAAATCACCTGAAGTTTACCCTGGGATGGAAGAAAAACTCGCTGAGATCGTAGATGAATACGGAATCGACAAAGATACATTACTTGTACAGTCGTTCAGCTCTGCTAGTTTACTAAAAATGAACGAGATTGACCCTTCTATAAAACTAGTACAGCTAATGTGGTATACATCACCAGCTGCCCTTTCTGATGCTGAAGTTCAAGCGATCAAACAATATGCAGTCGGAATTGGGCCAAACAGTGATATGATCGACAAGGAGTATGTTCAGAAAACGGTTCAAAACGGACTTGAGATCCATCCTTATACCGTGAATGAAAAAGAAGAAATGCAAAAGCTAATCGACTGGGGCGTAACCGGAATGTTCACAAACTTCCCTGACCTGTTGAATGAAGTGAAAAAAGGACGATAAACAAAAGCAGCTGGCATATATGTCTATGTCAGCTGCTTTTTTCCTTCATTACAAAAAAGACTTCACCATCTTCCGTTAATTGAGCAAAAAAGATCTCATTTATGGTTTGATAGCCCGCACGTTGCAGCTGGATTTCAAACCATTCATTCGTTAGATTGTACTCGTGAAAAGCCTGCTCTATTTTTTCTCCGTTTGAAACGAGCATAGTAGGCAAGTATTGTCCTGATTTAGGAGGGATATTAAGATCTTCTTTTGTCACGGAGTCTTTAAGAGGCTTTTTTAAAACACTAAGTTGTCCGTTGGGCTCCATAATTGCATAATCAACTTCTTGAATATCAAATACAGAATTCATGCGTAAGAGCATTAATAAATCGTCCATGGACAACTGATGTTTTTTTATTTCTTTTTGCATAATCTGTCCTTTTTTTATTAGTATGCTTGGTTGTCCTTTTGTGAGCTTTGTCAAAAGGGGAGAATGTTTGTTAAGAAACTCTATTAAAAACACAGATACCGCCCAAAAGCTTAAAGCAGCTAAGCTTTCCCAAACGGTAATCTCTTTATGAACAACCATATCACCAATGATGTTTCCCATAGCAATTCCGGTCGCGTAGTTAAAAAAGGTAAGTTCTCCAAGCTGCTTTTTCCCTAGTAATCTCATCAGCAATAATAAAAAGGCAAAGCCTAAAACGGTACGGTAGATTGTAATCAGTATTCCATCCATTGTTGTCATCCCTCTTTCAAATGGCTATTAAACAGGATGCCCAACAGACAAAATGGCAAACAAAAAGAGCGGAGTTTGACCGCTCTTTTATGAACCTATTTACTTAATCCTAGTCGAATATTCATGATCTTTCTTAATACAAAGTAACTTAAGACGGCGCCAATGGCTGCGGAAAAATAATAGCCAAGTAATGACGGCTGGTCATAAGATCCGAAGATACCTCCGCCTGCCATACCGAATGCAAGTGCAAAGCAAACGACAACCCCTACACTAAAGAATCCTTTGCCTTTCTCAAAAACAAGTAATCTGCCATTGTTCTCGTTCTTCGTCCGGCTAAAGAACCAGATTCCAAGAGGAAACGTCACTGCAAAATAAAGAAGAGGAGAAAGCAACACTAGATAATCTGGCATTCTGGTATAATCCATTACCGATCCGTCGATTTCATTTACGACATCAGTATAATAAGCGAACTCGAAAATAGGAACAGGCAGTGTAGCTATTGAAATAAAATCTCCGAACGAGTTAAACCTGCCGTTTACATCATACATCATATCTAATTCGAGCCCGTGATACATCAGAAATGTTCCGACCAAAGAGAAGAAACCGATCGGGAAGAAAAGGAATATAAAACTTAAAATAAACTGAGATACAATGCTGCCAGCAATAGTTCCAATAAATAAGCTGAAAGTAAATATGGCAATTGAAAAGGGTATAACGAGCGCCATGAAATGGAGCAAAAATGACGCATCGGCAATTTCATGTAAAATCGTGAATCGTATGATAAGCATACATAATAAAAGGTTGATTAATAGACCTGTTGTAATATGTACAACGCCAAACATCCATTTTGAAAGAAAAATATCTTTTCGTTTAAAAGGAAGTGAGAATGTCAGATCTGTAGAATGAGTGGTTCGCTCCTGTCCTAACAGCAATGAGGCGAATCCAACAAGAATAAGCGTCAAAAACAAAGCGATTTCAACACCATGAAAAGCAAAGTTTAATTGTGTATCATTAAATTTCTCTGCTTGTGTTTGAAGACTTTGCGCTCTCCCGAAAAAAGAGAATGGCAGAAAAAAGAATAAAGATAGGTAAACGGCCCAAACAGCTGGAGCTGCAAGCTTTTGGTTTCTCATCCATAATGCTTTATGAAACATGTGATTCCCCTCCAAGCGATGAAATAAATATATCTTCAAGTGTCATCGGAAGTTCTTCTAACAATAAAGGCTGCTCTTGCTGCATTTTTTCCATTGTTTCCTGGATATTGCCTTTGATCATTAGCGTATAGACTCTTCCTGTCTGCGAAAGAATGGTTACGTTGTTTAAGTTTGCAATTTTTTCAGGAAGAGCATGCTTATAAACAGCTTGAACTTTTCTGAAAGATGACTTAGCGTCTTCGATCGAAGTAGTCGATTCAATCTGACCATCTTTCATCATAATAAGGACGTCAGCAATCTTTTCAACTTCCTCGAGGTGATGGGTTGAGATGAGTACACTTAATTGACGTTCACTTACTTCTTCAATAATAAATTGAAGAATATTTCTTTTGACGATCGGATCGAGTCCGTTTGTCGGTTCATCCAGAATAATAAAATCAGCTTTTGTAGAGAATGAAAGGATCATTAAAAACAAAGCTTTCATCCCTTTTGAGTAGGTTCTGAGCTTTCTGTTCTTAGGAAGCTTGAAACGATCCATTAACGAATAAAAATACATCACGTCAAAATCTTCATAGATCGCATCATACAGTTTCACAATTTCTTTCACATTATAAGTTTTTAAGATTTCAGTTGAATCGGGAACATAAGTCAGCTTCTGTTTGATCGCGGGCTCTTGGTGGATATTGATTTCATTAAAAGTGACTTCGCCTTCATCCGGGTCCAAAATACCAGCAAGCGTTCTGAGCAATGTAGATTTACCGACACCGTTTCGGCCGACAAGACCTGCAATCATACCGGGCTCAAGTGTTACGTTCACATGCTCTAAAACCTGGCGTCCATCTATCGTCTTACTAACATTAATCATTTTTAACATGGTTGTTATTCCCTCCAAGCTCTTCAGAAATCTTTTTTAACCATAGTGCCAATGTTTGCTGATCGATTCCTAAATAGGAAGCATCAATGACAAGCTGTTTAATCTGCTGCTTCATTTCGGCAATCTTCTGCTCATCGGCTCTAGGAGTTATGGAAGCAGAAACAAAAGTCCCTTTACCGCGCAGGGTCTCTATAATTCCTTGGCGTTCCAGCTCTTGGTAGGCTTTGCTTACAGTGTTTGGATTTATCAATAATGTTCCTGATAGTTCTCTTACCGAAGGCAACTTATCTTCGGGCTGCAGGATCTCCTTCAAAATCAGTTCTTTAATTTGATGGACGACTTGCTCCCATATCGGCGTATTGCTTCGGGGATCTAAATTTAAAATCATATTATCCCACCTTTAAATACTACGTGTGTACTACTTAATATAGTACACTTATAACTTACATGATTAGTAAATTCCTGTCAATATGCTTTTCTTTACTTTTAACGGTGCAGGAACCTACAATAATTGCAGGAGGTGTTCAGCTTGAAACACTTGATTGATGAAGCAAAGCTGCTGATTTTTGATCTGGACGGAACGCTATATGAAGACACGGATCATTTTGATTATTATGGCAGGCTGATGCAGCAGCGTGTTGCAGATGATAAGAAGCAGGCATTTTGGGATACATATGAGAGCATGAAAGAAGGGACTCATCCTGTCGCGATCGGGAAGGTATATGATATTAAAAACGATACGAGTGTAACTGTTGATCCTATGACACTTCAGGTAACGAAGGTTACTTCATTTGATGGGGAAGAGTGGCCGGAAGAAAGAATGAAGCAGGAGTATGCAGGTGAACTTATATATGATTTTGAGCGTCTGATCGCAATTGGTGATGGATGGTGGCTGCCTTATGCGACAGCTATGCATTTTGGCTTAAAACAGAGCGATACGTGGGAATGTTATAACGCAACAAAAGAATATATGGTTACGGATCAGTTTCATTTAACGAAAACACCTGGGCTAAAAGATGGTTTGGTTCGTCTTAAAGAGGAAAAGAAGCTTGTCCTGCTAACGAACAGTGAAAGAGAAGATGTAAAAAGACTTCTTAACGAGCTAGAACTAGAGGGGGTTTTTCATGCTCTTTATACAGAAGGACATAAGCCGCTCAAAACAAAAGAAAAGATGCAGACCATTCTAGACGAGTTTGGTGTGCAGCCGCATGAGGCCGTATCGATCGGCGATAATTTCATCAACGAAATTGCACCTGCGCTTTTAATGGGATTAAAAGCTATCTATATTCAACCTAACCGCATAGAGGTTGAGCATGAAAAACTTACCGTTGTCCCTACTTTGACGAATGCTTTATAAAAAAGTTTTCCATGACTTGTTCTAAATTGGACAAATCCCCTTACACTTTATAGTAGGTATAAAAGGGGGCATGTATTTTGAAAAAATCCATGTGGTTTATGCTGGGCTTTGCCATATATGGTGCATTGATGTGGTATTACTTGTTTCATGGAGCCGACTCCGCACTGCCGGTCGACCTTAAGGGATCCGCAGCTGATCCTGCTATGTTTATGACGGATAGAGAGCTAGAGTTAAGCACTGATTTTTCAAGAATAAAGGACTTTTTGTACTTTATTTCTGTACCGCTCGAATGGCTGATCTATTTGTTTGTACTAGGCTTTGGCCTGTCGAGGTGGTTTCGAAAAGCAGCTGGGGGACTTACGAAATTTTCTATTGTCCATACCGCGGTCTATGTATTGCTACTTTCTTTTGCGAGCTGGGTTTTAACATTCCCGCTTCGCTATTACAGCTTTACAGTATCAAAAAGCTATAACATATCCGTTCAATCCTTTCACAGCTGGATGCGGGATGGCCTTGTGGATTTCTGGATCAGCTGGGCATTGACTACGCTCATGGTTGGAGTCATGTATTGGCTGATCAAAAAGTATGAAAAGAGATGGTGGCTTTTTGCATGGCTGCTCTCCATACCATTTACGGTGTTTTTATACTTTATTCAGCCTGTCGTAATCGATCCTTTGTATAACAAGTTCTATCCGTTGCAGGATGAAGCGCTAAAGGAAAAAATCCTGAACATTGCGGACAAAGCGGATATACCGGCCGAAAATGTGTACGAAGTGAACATGTCTGAAAAGACGAATGCATTAAACGCATATGTAAACGGAATCGGTTCTAACTTGAGAATCGTCCTATGGGATACGACCTTAAATAAACTGAGTGATAACCAAGTGCTGTTTGTCATGGCTCATGAGATCGGACATTACGTGATGCATCATCTGTATTGGAACTTGATTTCTTCGATAGTTCTTTCTTTCTTGGGCTTGTGGCTCGGTAATATCATCTATCGCAAGTGGATTGAGAAATACGGTAAGAAGTGGGGTGTTAAAGGAGTAGGTGATCTCGCAGCTCTTCCTGCTTTGCTTTTAATTTTCTCACTCCTTAGCTTTGCGGTTTCTCCCGTGGAAAATGCCGTTTCCAGAAAAGCGGAACGTGATGCTGACCAATACGCGATCCAGATGACAAAGAATCCAGAAGCTGCAGTAGGTGCTTTTCAGCAGCTGGCAACCGTATCACTAAGCGAGGTGAATCCGCCTAAAATTGTGAAGTGGTTCTTGTACGGGCATCCGACAATGCTAGAGCGTATTCATTTCTTAGATAGCTATAATACAGGTAAAACAATGGACAAAGAGCAGTTACCTCATTAATTAAAGACTGTTGATGAAAATCATAAGAAAAGCTGGTCGAGAGTGGATAATATCCACTTTCACGCACCAGCTTTTTCGTGTATACGAGCGGTTTTCAAGATTTACGAGCGGTTCTCGGGATTTACGAGCGCTTATCAAGATTTACGAGCGGTTTTCGGGATTTACGAGCGCTTATCAAGATTTACGAGCGCTTATCAAGATTTTTGAGCGCTTATCAAGATTTATGAGCGGTTTTCGAAATTTACGAGCGGTTCCTGAATTTTACGAGTGAAACCCAGACTCACTAGAACTACTGTGTATTACTTCACTGCCTGCAAGCTTACATTCGGAAGTATCAAAACTTCTACACGGCGGTTCTTTGCTCTGCCATCTGCTGTTTTATTATCAGCTTTCGGCCGGTACTCGCCATAGCCGCTTGCACTTACTTGATTTGGTTTTAACGCAGGATTCTCAAGCAGAACCCGCATAAAGTTAATTCCACGGAATGCGCTTAGCTCCCAGTTAGACTGGAAACTAGCTGTACTGATAGGCACATTGTCAGTATGTCCTGCAATTACAATATTGCGCGGAGGGTTCGTAACAAGGAGATCGGATAACTTCTTGCCGATTTCTCTTGATCCGGGTTTAACGGTTGCACTTCCTGAATCAAACAGGGCATTATCTAGAATGGTGATCAATAGACCGTTCTCTGTTAACTGCGTTTGGAGACTTGTTGTAAGATTGTTAGCCTGAATGAATGCATTGATTCTTTTTTCCAAGTCTTCTAGAGCTTCGAGTTCTTTCTTTGCTTCTTCAAGACGTTCTTTTTCTTCCTTAGAGATGATTTCTTTTTGCGTTTGTGGAATAGGCGTTGAATCTGGAGTAGGGATCGGCGCCTGTTCCTCCATTACACCTGTACCGCTTGTAAATTCATTTCGGAATGCACTTGCCATCTGTTTAAACTTTTGAGCATCGATCTCACTCATGGCAAATAGGACAATAAAAAGAGCTAAAAGCAATGTAAGCATGTCAGCATAGGGTATGAGCCATGACTCGTCTACATGATCTTCATGATGTTTCTTCTTTTTAGCCAACTGTACCACCCGCTTTGTATTGGTCGCGTTCACTAGTCGGAATGTATGTTAAAAGCTTTTCTTCCAAAATTTTTGGTGATGTACCATCTTGAATGGAAAGCAATCCTTCAATCATAATTTCTTTAATCATGACTTCCTTTTTCGATTTACGCTTTAATTTATTGGCGAATGGATGCCACAGGACATAACCGGTAAAGATCCCGAACAAAGTTGCGATGAATGCTGCTGAAATCGCAGAGCCCAGTGCAACGATGTCTGCCATATTGCTTAAAGCGGCAACAAGTCCAACAACAGCACCCAATACACCAAGAGTAGGAGCGTATGTACCTGCCTGCGTGAAGATTGTAGCGTTAGAAGCATGGCGTTCTTCCATGGTTTCTAGATCTTTTAACAGTACATCTTTAATGAATTCAGGAGGCTGACCGTCAACGATCATCTTAATTCCTTGTTGTAAAAATGGATCATCAACTTCTTCAGCTTTAGGTTCAAGGGCAAGAAGACCTTCTTTTCTCGCGATTGTAGCCCATTCGATAAAGATCGTTACAAGGTCCTTCATATCAATGAGTTTTTGTTCTTGAAAAAGCACTTTAAACAATGCTGGTATTTTTTTTATCTCACTCATCGGAAATGCGATTAGAATGGCTGCAGCAGTACCAGCAAAAATTATTAACAGTGCTGCAGGGTTGAGTAAAGAAACCGGACTGACACCTTTTAATACCATTCCGACTCCGATTGCAATAATTCCAAGAATAACCCCTATTAAACTCGAGCGATCCATAAGATGTTTCCCCACTTTATCTTTTATTTCTGTAGCTCATTTCGTGTATGCTTAGATATTCTTTTATATCGGAAAGATAAGGGGAAACTTAATGATAAATGATGGAAAAACACCAATCGTGGGATAAATTTTAAACAAATGTTTAATAAAGCAACAGCTGCAAAAGACAATTGGAGCCAGTTTTTGATATGATAAAAGTTGATAAAATGAAGGGAAAAGAGGAATTTACTTGAAGCTCAAACCGGTTATTCTCACACTTATATTTGCAGTTTTAATTGGTCTTGCATTATATACATCACAACAAGAAAACGAAGAGGCCAACAAACAGACGCCAGCTACAGAAAATACCGGTTTAAAACCAGGAAGTAAAGCGCCTGATTTTACACTTCATACACTTGATGGCAAGCAAATTTCACTTAAAGAATATAGGGGAAAAAAAGTAATATTAAATTTCTGGGCAACATGGTGTCCGCCATGCCGTGAAGAGATGCCTGAGATGCAGAAGTTTTATAAGGATTATAAACAAAAAGATGTCGAGATCCTGGCAGTTAACTTAGAATACTCTGAAACAAAGCCAGAGAAAATACGGGATTTTGTAAAAGAATATGAACTTGAATTTCCTATTCCACTCGATGAAAAAAATACGACTGGAAAACAGTTTAGAGCGGTTTCAATACCTACTAGCTATTTTATTGATGAAGAAGGAACCATCACGAAGATGCATATAGGACCAATGAACTATGAATTTATGGAAGAGGAAATACAGAAAACGAATGAAATAAAGTGATATTTGAAACCTTTGTCGATTTTGGGCAGAGGTTTTTTTATTTCAATCGATTAAGTTTCAATATAAAAAGTAATTCTAAAGACCTGTTTCCTTTTTCTGAAAAAATGGGAAAGTTGACCAATAGGGAAGATATTATTTTTGTCGAATTAAGGTATTAGGGAACTTATTGAATGTCAGGAATATTAATCTTACTAAATACCCGTATCAGATTATGTAAGAGAAGGGGACTGCTTAATGAACAAGCAATATGAAGAAATTGATATAAAACGTATTGCAGATTTTCACAGTACACTTTCACGATGCCCCATCCATCTATTTGGACTAAAAAGAGAGGACAAAGGTGATTATATTTTTACTCATTCTTCTGGAGCGATGTATGATGCTCTGGGAGTGTCCGATAAACCAGCACCTGGTACAAAGCTTTATGAACTTCATTCTAAAGAACTGGTATCGAGCTGGACACCTCAAATTGAAAAAGCTTTCTCAGGAGAAACGCAGACAGCAGATATCGAAGTAGCAGCTCATACAATTCGTACGACGCTGTATCCTGTTTCAGGGGAGAATAGAGTGATCGGTACTTCTTACATGGTGTCTTTAAATGACCAGTCGGAGAGTATTCGTGATAATAAATTTAAACAGTTGTTTAACCATGCACTTGAGGCCATTATCTTATGCCGCTCAAATATGGAGATCGCAGAAGTAAATGAAAGAGCTTGTGAGTTATTGGAACTATCCAGGGAAGAGCTTATAGGAAAGAATGCTGAATCCTTTTTCATGAAAAATGGCAGAGAAGTTATCCAAAAAAAATGGGAAGAGGTTATGCACGGCAAAAAAATCTCAGGGGAAATTCGTTATAGAACGCCTGGTGGATACCTGAAAGAAATCGAATACTCTTGTGAAAAAGATATGGTTGATTTTTTGCATGTAACGATTCTTAAAGATATTACAGATCAAAAATTAACGGAACAAAAGCTCTTGAAAGCAGAAACGCTGAATGTTGTAGGAGAACTCGCTGCAGGTGTAGCACATGAGATCCGCAATCCATTAACTTCCTTAAAGGGATTTGTTCAGCTGATCCAAAACCAAACGAATGACTTCAACCAATATTTATCCATTATTTTGTCTGAAGTTGATCGAATTGAACATATTATAAAAGAGTTTCTAGTGTTATCGAAAAGTAACACCCAAAACTTCGAAGAGGCTAGTATTGAAGGGATTATTAAAGATACTGTTGATTTGTTGAACACACAGGCGATCATGAAAAACATTGAAATTTCAACTGAATTTGAGAATGGAATCCCGCTTTTATTTTGTGATCCCATGCAACTGAAGCAGGTATTTATTAATTTTATCAAAAATGCGATTGAAGCTTCATCAGTTGGGAATAAAGTAGATGTCACAATAAAGAAGTGCCCGGATTCAGAATATGTTCAGGTGCAAATATGTGATTACGGATGCGGTATGGAAGAATCGGTATTAAAAAAGATCGGAAAACCATTCTTCACGACCAAGGATGAAGGAACAGGACTGGGGCTAATGGTCAGCAATAACATTATCAAACATCATAACGGCAAGCTTGATGTGCAGAGCGAAAAAGGGATCGGAACAAAATTTATCATTTCATTGCCTATGAATCAGCAAAAATAAAAAGCTTTCCCGAATCGGGAAAGCTTTTTGTTTCAGAGTATATTACCCTTTGAATAATTGAACGAACATTTTACCATATTGACCACCGTCAACTACACCGATACCAACGTTTGTGTAGTCAGATTTTAAGATGTTTTCACGGTGACCTTGAGAGTTCATTAAGCTAGTGTGAGCACCTTCTACAGAAGAGTTTCCTGCTAGGTTTTCACCAGCTGTCTTATATTCCACACCAAACTGCTTCAACATATCAAATGGAGAACCATAAGTTGGTGAGTTATGATCGAAATAGTTGTTGTCGATCATGTCTTTTGCTTTAACACGAGCTACTTTTGTTAATTCTGGATCAGCTTTTAATGCTGGTAAACCTTGCTTTTCACGTTCTTGGTTTACAAGATTAAGCATTTGCTGCTCATCTGCAGTAAGTTCTGCATTAGTTTCAGCTTTTGGTGCTTCTGCAGCTGGAGCTTTTGTCTGCTCTTGCTGAGGTGCTGGAGCTGGAGCCGGAGCTGGAGCTGGAGCCGGAGCCGGTGCAGCTTGCTGCTGTTGTTGTGGAGCTGGAGCAGCTTGAGCTTGCTGCTGATTATTATTTAAAGAAGCAAATGGGCATGTAGATGCCGCTTCTGAGATTCCTGCGTTTGCGCCGAATAGGGAAGCGCCTAATACTGATGCTACTACTAATTTTTTCATAAGATGTTTCCCCTCCTAATAAATTATCTTACGTGTACATGTTTCGGGACTTTTGTAGGAGGGTTGGGGGTCTGGAAGTAACTACCAGTTTAAACGACCCACAAGTTGGTTACATCATTACTTTGCATATCAATCATGAAAACATCTGGGTTTCGTAATAGCTCCCATTCTTTAAATCCAAATGACGGATCGTATAGATTGATCAATAAGCTCATTAAGTTTCCATGCGTTACAAGCAGAACAGATTGATGGCCAGCTTCCTTTAATTCTTTTATGAGAGAACGAACTCTCTGTTTTGCCTCAAATGTAGACTCTCCACCAGGAAACGTTAAATGTTCTTCCTTATATGTACGTTCTAAATGAAACCTCCAATCCCAATCAGGATCTGTTTGTGTTGAAAGAATGCGCTCGGCTAGCCGCTCGTCTGTTTTAATTTCGGTATGAGTTAATTCAGCGTAAGATTTTATTGTATCTACAGCTCTTTTAAAAGGGCTTGATATGACACAATCGAATCGATGACCCTTAAGAAAACGTGCAAGCTCCTCTGCTTGTTGGAACCCTTCTTCCGTTAAGGGAGCATCATGTTCTTGACCACTTGCTTTACAATGTCTAACAGCTATAATTTTCATATATATTTCCTCACTTATTTAGAAGTTTTTTTCCTTACTTCATTGCAAGTTGATTGGAGTGAAAGGTGCGTGCCAACTTCCTGAATACTCTTCTCGTAAGGCATGCGACGAGGAAGTCCACTTCGTTAGGAATTGCTTGTAGACGCAGGAGCACACACTCCATTGATACTCCTAACAGCGCAAGGCGCTAGGAGGCTCACCGCACGCCCCGCGGAAAGCGAGCATCCTGTAGCGGGAATCAACAACTTACAAAAAGACCCTTTTTTTTCATTCGAGACGTTAAACCTAATTCCTTCCCGAATACTATTAATGGTGAAAGACGAAGGGAGATTGTTATGTATCCTGAATTAAATCATTTTAAACAAATGAAAAAAGAATACGATGCGGATATAAATCGAGCACAAGAGAAGTGGCAGCAGCTAAATAAACAAAAAGAATGGGCGTCTGCTGAATATGAAGAACTATTGAATGAGTATGGTGCTAGAAATACTAAAGTTACGATGGAACACTTAACGGAAGCAAAAAACAGTTATCTGAGAGCCATGGAGAAAGAACGTGCCTCTATGGAACATCTAGATGAGTTAAAAGAAAATAGAGATGATAGGCTTTCAGAATACATAAAAACGGTATACACATCCCGAGATCGTGAGCTTGATGCTGCGAAAGGCAGTATGGAGAAAAAAATTGATCAATTAGAGCGACTGAAGGCAGAGTACTTAATGATGGTTCAGCAGATTCAAGAAATTCATGCCTATCGAATTTCAGTTGAAAAGGAAACAAATGAGGCGATTAATAGCTATCATCAATCTTATGAACCAAAGGAAATTCTACCACTGTATCCGCCTCTGGCACGTTTGGAGATTCCTTTATCAGATATTCAGTATGTATTTCAAAAGGGAGAGCTTCCCGCTCATTTAAATAAATACCTACAATTTAACGAAACGCGTTCAACCTTTTCAATAAAAAAGCCATAACCCTCTGAAGAGGATTATGGAAAGAAAACCGAACGCATGATGAAGAAATGGGGGTAGGGAATTGCTCTGCTGACCTCTTGCCAGCAGGAGAGATTTGTATCTCACAATCCTACTATATGACCATAAGGGATAAATGGTATGGACAAGTGCCATGGGCATTCATGTATTTTTTACTTCTTTTAAAAAAAGCCGGCTCATTTAGGAAAGATATCCTGATATGCCAGCTTATTTTTTATTTAACTTTTTGTTTCCACTTCTGCAATAAGTCTGCTTCTTTATCAGGATGTAATCCTGCTTTCCAGTCGTCCTGGTCTAAATTTCTTGAACGTGACCAGGCAGCAGTATCCTGAATGGTTTCTTCCATCGAACGAAAAACGAGTCCTTTATTTATGGCCTTCGTGTCATCCGCATAATCAAGACCTCGATATTCCTCACTTGAGATCCAAAGCGGCATATCGACCCATTCTCTGACTTTTTCTTCTACTAGAAAAGATTCTGGAACAGATACAATGGCAGCAGCGTTTTGATTCGCGATACATTGTTGTACAAAGTCATTGAAATTATAACTTCCGCCAACAGCTTGATATACACCATTCTCCTGATTTTCTGCCATACGTACGATCCAATCCGCTAAATCCCTTGCATCTATAAATCGGATGGTTGGATCTTTCATCTCTGGTACAAGTATTTCTCCGCCTTGTGCACCCCTATGAGGCCAATAGGTAAAGCGGTCGGTATAGTCATGGGGGCCAACAATTAATCCGGGGCGAATGATCAATGCCTGTTCACCAAACACCTTTTGAACTTCTTTTTCACAAGCAGCTTTCAAAGCACCATAATTCTCACCGATTTCAGTTGTGTCCGGGTCTTTAAGTACAGCCGTTCTAGCTTCTTCAGTTAAATAACGAACAGATTGATCTTCATATACGGATACGGATGACACAAATAGATAAGAAGAAACATTTTCTCGAAGTGCTTCAGCTGACTTTCTTACGTGTTTTGGAAAATACCCGCAAGTATCTATTACTGCGTCCCAGCTTCTTTTTTCTAAAGGAGAAAGATCTTGTTCACGGTCACCGATAATTTCTGCTACTCCTTGAAATAAGCCAGGAGCAGCAGTTTTTCCTCTATGAAACAAAGTGACCTCATGGTTGTTTCTTAAAAAAGATTCCGCCAAGTGCCTGCCTAAAAAACGTGTTCCGCCAATGATTAATACTTTCATCGATTCACACCGCCTATTCCATTTTTCTTAATGCAGGAAGTCTCCACATGATTAAAAGGTTAACAGCAATTAAAGACAGTGCTCCGCCAGCCATAATGTTATCAATTGTAAAACCATATGAGATCAGCATGGAGGTAGCGGCAAGAGATAAGGGAGCAAGCCCCATACTTGCCATTGTTAAAAGTCCCATCAGGCGCCCGAGCAGCTTTTTATCCACAGAAGATTGAACCGCTGAGATGAGAGGTATATTTGTCGCAGGGAAGGTAACCCCAATAAAAAAGATCGCCATCATACAAACGTAAAGGGAAGAACTCTGACTAAACCAGAAAAAGAATATATTCATCGTGAATAAAGAGACGGTTACCATCAACCCTCGTCTTTTTTTGATATTCAGAATACCGATAATGACTGAACTGATCAGCATTCCTGCAGCCATAGAGCCTTCAATAAAACTAAAATCTAGTGCGCTGCCGTCTAGTATGTTTTTTACGAAAATAGGAAGCCCCATCATGAGCGGACCCACTACAAAAACGTTAAGAAAGATTGTGCTCAAAAATAAAGCTTTTAGAAAGGAGGATTGTTTTACCACATCGATTCCTTCCTTAATGGACTGCCACATACCCGGCTTCTTGGTTCCTGCACTTTCAGAAGCAGGAATATTTAATACATAGGCCAGGATTGCAGAGATCAACAACATAACTGCTGGAACACCAAACGAAAGCATATAACCTCCGCTAGAGGCAACAAGTAATCCGCCAATCATCGGGCCAAGTATAAGTGAGCTTTGCTGGGTTGTTTGGATTACTGAATTAGCACGTGTCAGCTGTGAGTGATCAACGACATTTGGCAGTAACGAACCATTCGCCGGCCAAACAAAAGCATCCAGGACACCAAAAAGAAAACCAAAGATAATAAAAGACAAAAGGGAAAGATGACCTGTTGCCAGCATGACTAGCAGACTGCATAGGACAATGGTTCTTAAAAAGTTCGCTGCGTATAAAATTTTCGTCCTGCTGATCCTGTCTGCTAAAACACCTCCAACTGCCATGAACAAAATACGAGGTACGTTTGCAGCAATAAAAACGATCCCTAGTGAGGCTTCTTTATCAAGCGTTTTAACCACGTACCAGCTTTGCGAAAACTGAAAAATAGCAATAGAGAAAGAAGAACAAATGGTTATTGCCCAAATAAATAAAAAGGAACGCTGTTTAAATAATGATTCTGTTTTAGGTTCAGCTAATGCTGAGGCTTGTGCCATCTCAATCAATCTCCTCTTCTGGATAAGGTGTATCTTTTAATGGAAACGAAAGCATGAAGTAGTGGTACATTTCACCTTCTTCCTGTTCATTTTTTTTAAATTCCGATATGAGCTCTGAAATTTCTTTTGCTTTTTCATGAAGCAGTTTGACTTGATCAGGTGAGAGTTTCACATGTCGATAACCAAATTTGAGCGGGGAATCTGTGTATGCTAATACTTCAGGATCGAGCTTTCTGATCATGGATTTCGTTTTGTCCAATGAGACAAGAATGTTCTCCTTCAACGCATCAGAGAGTTCGTCTTTTACAGTGTTGCGCTGATCAGGCAGGATTTCTGCAATTGAAAAAGATTGAGCTACAGGTCTGTAGAACTTTTGTATAATCCCGTTTTTTTCTTCAGTCCTTTCCACGATTAATAAACCAACGCGCTCCATCTCTTTCAAATGATAGTGAATCTTTGGAGCAGGGACTTCTAGGATGTCGGCAAGCATTTTACCGGTCTTTGCCTCATCAAGGATCTCCCATAGAATTTTGATGCGCAGCGGGTCACTTATTACCTTTAATTGTTCAATCTCACGTATATGATAAATTTCTTGCATGTTTAACACTCCTAAAACGTTCAAATATATTTGAATGTATCATAAATTAATTATATGCTAATGGTCAATGATTTTGCACATTATTTGTAAAAAATAGTTCAAATGTTATGAAAATTCTTGTATAATCTTAGTATAATGTTCGCATTACAACTAGAGGCTGGAGGTTCACAGTATGGGGAATAAGGATTTGAAATCCTATGTGGAGAGGTTAGAAAGAGTACATTACATTGTTTCAAAACGGTTGCACCCAGAAATTGCGATTGAAAAAGAATTAACGAAGACACAATTTGTTCTTTTGAAAACATTATGTGTAAGAAATAAGTGGACAGTTTCAAAACTGGCCGAATATATGGGTGTTAAGCCAAGTGCAATTACTGTGGGGGCAGACCGATTGTACAAGCGTGGTTTTGTACGACGCTACCGAAGTGAACTTGACCGTCGAATAGTTTATCTTGAAATCACAGATGAAGGACACGAGATTTTGAGAGAAGCTGAAAATGAGAGAGTGAACTCTATCAGTGACTACCTAAATCATTTGTCATCAGAAGAACTAGGAACGTTTATAGATATTTATGAGAAATTGGCTAGCGGTACACAGCCAGACAGAGAAGAATATGTGCTTTCCTCGAAGACCAGCTGATTATGGCTGGTTTTTTTGATTGATAAGCTCGGTTCCCTTCTTCCATATATTTCTCTATTATTTTTTCATAGATTTCATTCTATTTGAATTTTTCGGTGCATAGGATGTGATAGAAACGAATTAAGAAGTGGAGGACGACAAATGTTTACCCCGCAATTAAATATGAAACGTTTACCGCTTTTATTAGCAGGAGCCATGCTTTTTATTGTCATTGTCACTAGCTTCATCACATCCTTCGAGCACAAGTACAGGCTGAGCTCATCCACCATGCATAAGTGGTTAACCGAGTTTTCAGGGGAGGCACTCGTATACTTTATAGGCTGGGAAAACCGATATTTTACACAGGAGCTGCCGAAAGAAAGTGAACCTCCAGCCTTATCCAGTATCTTGCTCGAGCTCACAACCAGTATAAAGCCTGGTGATATCAGAAGCTTGCTTGGAAACGAGCTCCCTGGATTTGCACTATATGATTCAACTATTTTTGTAGCTGGTGAAGGGACGGACTATACAAACATCGGATATGAATCACCGCCTCCGATGGAACTGCTCTTAAGCGGTGAAGATGCAGAAGTACAGGATATTGAACGACTGGAGGATCCAAATCCTGCAGAACCGCAAAATCCGCCTGGACAGACAACGGGTGGGAAACAAGTAGCTTACATTTATCATTCTCATAGCTGGGAGTCTTTCTTGCCGCATCTAAAAGGAGTAACAAATCCTGATCACGCTATCCACTCAAAGGTAAACATCACGATGGTTGGCAAAAAGCTTGGCGAAGAGCTAGAAGCTAGAGGAATCGGTTCATCTGTAGATATGACGAATATGACCGAGTTCTTAAGAAAGAACAATGCTGATTATCGTAAAAGTTATCCGATGTCGAGAACGTTAGTGGAAAGTGCGATGGCCAGTAACGACAGCTTAGAACTAATCTTTGATCTGCATCGAGATTCATCCCGTAGAAAAACAACCACTGCAACGATTGATGGGAAATCTTATGCAAAAATCTTATTCGTTATTGGAAAAGGAAATCCACACTTTGAAAAGAACCAAGCTATGGCACAAGAAATCCATAATATCTTAAATAAGAAATACCCAGGCATAAGCAGAGCCGTAATCGGAAAAAACAAATCTGAAGGAACCAATGGTGTTTATAATCAGGATCTTTCGGAAAAAGCATTGCTTATTGAATTCGGTGGTGTTGACAACAACATGGATGAATTGTACAGAAGCGCTGAAGCTGTGGCTGAAGCAGTTGCAGAGTACTATTGGAAGCAGAAAGATGTGAAAGCTGAATAGAGTTGTAGGCTCTAGAGGGTGTAGAATCCTCTGGAGTCTTTTTATGTGGAGGGTATTTAAGCGTTAGGGCCTGTCGAAGAATGTCGACTCGTGGATAAATGGCTAAATCTCGTGGATTGGAGCTTGAAATTTTTGGATTCAAGGTCATAACTCGTGGATAAACCTTTTAATTTTGTGGATTCACATTGCAGGCTATGCGATAATACCCGACCAGGTATAACTTAGGAATCGTTTCGTCCCTTCGAAACTGAACAATATTTGTGTTGGAAGTCCTTAGAGTTCGTTACAGGAAGATTTCTTGGTCATAACAGGCATGAATTCTGCAAATCCTAATTAAAAATGGTATAAAAAGAGAGGAACGTTTGTTTTAATTACCAGTGGACGGGAATAAAAAGAGAAAAGAGAAGAATGTGAAAAAGGAGCTATTGCATGAAGCGGATGAAACGAATCTGGGAATTTTTCCTTACTGTACTGTTGCTTATCTGTTTATACATCGTGTTCTTCGCAGAAGGATATGTCGTTATTAAAACGATATTCGGGCTCCTGTACGTTGCGGTGATTTTGTATACGATCTATTCGTTGATGCTGGAAAACAGAACCGCACAGCACACACTATTATGGATTTATGTACTTATATTGTTTCCTTTTATCGGATATATGTTCTATCTGTATTCAGGACAGCTTTATCTAAAAGGACATCTGTTCAAGTCTAAACGTAAAAATGATCGGGATGAATGGATCAGGGTTTCTAAACAAGATGAGAAACCAGATTTCAGTGATTTGAAAAGACATCAGCAATGCTTTGCAACGCATGCCCATCACATCACATTAACAAAAATTAATCGGCATACCGGCACTAAGATACTGAAGAACGGGCAAGAGACTTTTCCTGAAATTATAAGAAGACTTCAAGAGGCGAAAGAGTACATACACATTCAATATTATATCTTTCGTTCAGACCGCCTCGGGAAAGATATCATTGATCTTTTAATCAAAAAAGCGAATGAAGGTGTTAAGGTCAGATTCCTTTTTGATGGAGTAGGCAGTTTATCTCTTCAGCAATATGATATTGATCGTATGAAAAAAGCTGGTATCCTTGTGGAAGCGTTCTTACCGGTAAGATACGGATTCTTTAATCAAAAACTTAACTTCAGAAACCATAGGAAAATAATTGTGATCGATGGCAAAGTTGGATTCGTCGGCGGGTTAAACGTAGGGGTTGAGTATTTAGGGGAAGACCCCGATATCGGATTTTGGCGTGATACCCACATGGTCATGGAAGGGGAAGCTGTTCAAGTTCTTCATGCAATATTCCTGATGGACTGGGAATACGTATGTGGAGAAGACCTTCTGGAAGACTCTCATTTAACGGAAGCCTATCCAGCTGAAGGGGATGGAACCGTACACGTAGTTGCGAGCGGACCTGATACACAGCTGGGAATCATGAGTGATCTGTATTACTCGCTCATCTCCTGTGCTGAGAAATCGATTTGGATCGCGACACCGTATTTCGTTCCCAACGAATCTATCCGGACGGCATTAAGGGTAGCTGCTAAAAAAGGCGTTCAAGTAAGGTTGATGGTACCAGAGATCAACGACGGATTTTTAACTCAATATGCAACACGCTCTTATTTCCCAGAGTTGCTCCGATCAGGTATTGAGATCTATTCGTATCAAAAAGGGTTCTTGCATCAGAAAGTTATCATCATTGATGGAGATACAGCATCCATCGGAACAGCGAACATGGATATGAGGAGCTTTCATCTGAATTTTGAGGTGAATGTATTTTTGCTTAACACAAAATCAGTTGAAGACCTTGTTGAACAATATGAAGAAGACATGGAAGAATCAGCAAAAATCCGCCCTGTAGAGTTTTACAAAAGAGGGCTGTGGGAAAGAACAAAAGAATCATTCTCACGTCTTTTCTCAGGTGTTCTCTAATATTGAAGAGATCTTCGCCCAACAAAAAACATAGAATAGAAAGTCCTCCTTACGAATAGGGTTGTACGAGACCATCTATTAAGGGGGATTTTTTTATGGACTGGCTTGAAGCCCTTATATTAGGGATTGTTCAAGGTTTAACTGAATTCTTGCCGGTAAGTTCAACTGGTCACCTGCTGCTGGGGCGGCAGATCTTTAATCTGGAGGAAGCAGGTCTATTTCTGGATAGCATGCTTCATATCGGGACATTGATTGCTGTTATGACGGTTTATTGGAAAGATATTTTTCAAGTAATAAAAAAGCCATTTAGTAAAACTGGCTTATTGCTCATTGCAGGAACTATTCCAACCGCCGTAATTGGACTTACTTTTAAGGATTTTTTTGAAGAGATTTCGAAAACCGGTGTAACGGTTGGATGGGAGTTCCTAGTAACAGGGCTGCTGCTTTGGTGGGCAGATTCTTTTAAAAGAAACGGATATAAAGGAATAGAGGAGATCACAATCCGGGATGCTCTTGTAATCGGTACTTTTCAGGGAGCGGCTATTCTGCCTGCGGTTTCGCGTTCAGGTTTAACGATAGCAGCAGCTCTATTCTGCAAGATTGATAAAAAAGCTGCCGCTTATTTTTCATTTCTTTTGTCGATTCCATCAATCGCGGGAGGAGTGGTATTGCAGTCAAAAGATCTTTTTACAGCAACTGCGCCTTCCATCGCGTACTCATCTTTAATTATAGGTACGATCGCCTCTGCATTATTTGGCTATATCGCTGTGAAATGGATGATAAAATTATTGCAAACGGGTACGTTAAAAGGCTTTGCAATCTATGTATGGCTGATCGGCTTAATCGTTCTTGGACTGCAATTTTCAGGAAAAATGTAAAGTATTTGTTAACACGTAAAAAATGGATTGACAATTAAAAGACGGAGGATTACAGTATATGTAATTCAAAATTTAGCAGGCTTTAGATCGCTGAATTTACAGTCAATTTCTTTATTTGAAGAAGACTGTGAAACGGGGGAACCAATCTTTTGGGGTGAATTTTGCAAGTAAGCAAAAAGGGATACTCCATTCCCTAATCCGACAGCTAACCCCGTAAGCGTCATGTCACTGGAGAGGTCAAATTGGTGAAAAACCGGACCCGCTTTTTTGTGTGGTCTTTTTTTTGTTTTTTACAGCTTTTTGAGAACCTCTTAACCAGCAAGGCTAGAAAACAACGAAGGAAAACTTCATGGAATTTAAGGGGAGAAATAAAATGAAAAAACAGTTTGCAGTTATAGGATTAGGCCGTTTTGGGGGCAGTATTTGCCGGGAGTTTGCCAAAATGGGCTATGATGTACTCGCGATCGATAATGATATGGAAAAGGTCAATGAATTTGCGACGATTGCCACTCAGGCAGTCCAAGCTAATTCAACAGATGAAAAGGTAATGAAATCGCTTGGGATCAGGAATTTTAACCATGTGATCGTCTCGATCGGTGAAGATATTCAAGCAAGTATCTTAACAACTCTTTTATTAAAAGAATCAGGTGTAAATAAGGTATGGGTAAAAGCTCAAAATGACTATCACCATAAAGTATTGGAGAAACTAGGAGCAGACCGCATCATTCATCCAGAACGCGATATGGCTCTTCGGGTTGCTCAGCTTATCTCTTCAGAGAAGATTATTGATTTTATTGAACTGTCACATGAACACAGTATTGTAGAGATTGGTGTTACGGACAAATTGGTGAGCAAAACCCTGACAGATCTAGACGTTCGAGCTCGCTATGGATGTAATATTGTTGCGATTAAGCGCGGTGATGAAATTCTAGTTTCTCCAATTGCAGATGTTACTCTACAATATGGAGATGTCCTTGTGGTAATCGGGCGAAATGAGGACTTGAACCGCTTTGAGGATGAGGGAGTGTAAGCAGTGGCACTGCATGTCAATAAATCCAGGCTGCATAATCCGATAAAAGTGAGCCCTCCTCAATTTTTAGCTTTACTTTTTTTGTTCTTAATCATTTTAGGTGCTCTTTTATTAAAACTACCCATAGCTCACGAGGAATCATTACGCTGGATTGATGCGCTGTTTATAGCAACTTCGGCGGCTACTGTAACTGGGCTAGCTTCCGTCGATCCGGGATCGACGTTCACTTTATTCGGAGAGATCGTCATTTTATTTTTAATACAGGTTGGCGGACTTGGTGTGATGTCCTTTGCATCTCTGGTTGTAATTATGATGGGAAGAAAGATCTCTGTTAAACAGAGGGTTTTGATGCAAGAAGCGCTAAACCAGCCTTCTATCGGCGGAGTGATAAGGCTAGTTCGAAACTTATTTGTATTTTCGATCATTATTCAAATCATTGCTGTGTTCTTTTTATCACTAAGATGGGTACCAGAGATGGGATTTGGAAAAGGAATCTATTACAGTGTATTCCACGCCATCTCTGCCTACAATAATGCAGGCTTTGCGCTTTGGTCTGATGGTTTGATGGGTTATGTCGGTGATCCGATGGTTAACATTGTAATCTCTCTGCTCTTTATTACAGGAGGAATCGGGTTTACCGTTCTAGTAGATCTCTGGGTCAGCCGTAAATGGAGAGATCTTTCGCTTCATTCAAAAGTAATGATTATTTCAACATTTGCGATTAATATAGTGGCTATTCTATTTGTTTATTTATTTGAATTCAATAACCTAAAAACATTAGGCATGTTATCCGGAGCTGAAAAGCTTTGGGCAGCCTATTTTCAGGGAGTATCTCCAAGAACAGCAGGGTTTAATTCGATCGATATGACGGCGATCAACCCCGATACTTCTCTTTTAATGATTTTATTGATGTTTGTCGGTGCAGGAAGTACTTCAACAGGCGGAGGAATTAAGCTTACGACATTCGTAGTTATCCTCTTTACGGTTGCTGCGTTCTTAAAAGGGAAAGATGATACGGTTGTAATGAGGAGAACGATTCGTAATGCAGTTGTTTATCGTGCCTTAGCGATTACGACCATATCAATTTTATTTATCTTTGCCGCATTATTCATCGTAACTTACGTGCAAAAAGGCGATTCCTTCATGCTCATTATGTTTGAAGTGATATCAGCATTCGGAACGGTCGGACTAAGTATGGGATTAACACCCGATCTTACCATCATCGGAAAAATTGTAATTTGCGCAGTGATGGTGTTTGGGAAACTTGGTCCCCTGACTTTAGCGTTCAGTCTTGCTAAACAAACAAGAGAAAATATTAGATATCCAGATGGTGAAGTATTTACTGGATAATAAAAACCCAGCTCGAAAGGTCATTTACCTTTTTGAGCTGGTTTTTTTATGGCTATGAAAGTATCTTCACTCCAGACTACCTCTGAGCCATGAACTTTATTGGCTAAAAATGGGATGAATGAGGTTTTGTTGGGAATGCTAAAACAAGATTTAACGCATGTCATTGAAAGGGTGAGGACGTATGCAAAAAATTAAAGAAATATTTCTTGTTTCTCCCTTTCTTGTCTTCTTTCTTGTTCATTCAGAGCAAGTGGGGGTCGGAGTATTAGGGTATCAGCGGGTCATAGCAAAATATGCAGGTTATGATTCTTGGATCTCCGTTATCATTGCTGCTATTTTCGTTCATATTTTGATCTGGATGATCTATTACGTGCTGGATAATGGCGGGGGAGATATTGTCACGATACACAAAACATTATTTGGCGGAATGCTGGGAAACATCTTTAATTTGGCTCTAGCTTTGTATTTTCTTTTATGGTCGATAACGGTTTTAAGAACATATATTGAAGTTGTACAAGTATGGATGTTTCCAACTCTAAAAACATGGACCATTGCTTCGGTAATCCTTCTGCTAACGTATTATGTCGTGTCTGCAGGATTTCGTACGGTTGTTGGCGTTTGTTTTTTAGGAGTTGTTATTCCTTTAGGACTTATATTGCTTTTAATCTATCCACTTGAATACACCCACTTTTCTAATTTGCTGCCAGTTTTCGATGAGAGCCTGCAAGATTATTTAACGGCATCAAAAAATATGATGCTGAGTTATCTTGGATTTGAAACGCTGCTTGTTTTTTATCCATTTATTAAACATGCGAAAAAATCGCAGAAATTTGCACACCATGCTAATATTTTTTCATTTATGATGTATCTTTTAGTCACACTGTTTTCTTTTGCTTTCTTCAGTCAGGAACAGCTTGCTCGAAATATTTGGGCAACACTTTCTATGGTGAAAATCGTACAAGTATCTTTCGTGGAACGTTTTGATTTTGTTTTCGTTTCGATGTGGTGTCTCGTGATCCTGCCGAATATAAGCCTTGCGATCTGGTGTTCCAGCCGAGTTGTGAAATTGATGATGAACATCAGGCAGCACGTTACATTAATCGCTTTATTATGTATTGTGCTTTTAGCTTGTATCTTCTTGGATACCCGTTTCAAAATAAACATGCTCAACAATTATACGAACATCATTGGATTTTACCTTGCAATCAGCTATATACCTTTACTATTTGTTATGACTTTTATTAAGAAAAAAATCAAAAACAAAGGGACGAATAACGGTCAAACGTCATCGTCCACTTGATCATCTTATTAAGCTTGTAAAAGAAGTGTTAGCCTGTCCTTATGCTTTTCTCGCTGCTGGCTGTCTGATGTATTATGCCAATCCTGAAGTGTTTCATTGATCAGCTGTTTAACCATATGTTTTGTCCATACGACATATGCACCATACGTATCACCTTTAAAGAAGCTTTTAAGCATATTGTTTTCAGGACCGAAAAAGAATCCTAACTGATCATGAATTAATGTAGAACCATCAATTGAAAAGGGTACGATTTTATCTGAGAGCGTATATTGATAGGAATTGTTTTCTTTTTTAATAAAAGCGATGCTGTAGAGCTGTCTTTCCGGGAGAAACCCCTTTGTTGTCGGCAATAGCAATAAAGGGTTATGTTCTTTGTCATAAGCAATAAAAAAATCATTAACATCTTCTTCAAAGTGCGGAGTTCTTAACATTGAAGCAAGTGTGATCTCTTTTTGTACGTCTAACATTCAGCAGCCCTCATTCCGTTTATTTTCTTACAAACAGTCTTGCCGCTAGATTGCTAGATTATACGTCAGTAATAACTTTTGTTGTATTTAAAAGAAGCTGATTCTTTTCTAGCTTTAGATGTTTGAAGTGGGAATTTGAGCGAAAAAAAGGAATCTTGAGCAAAACCAAAGTCGGCTTGAGCGTAGGAAGAGAATTTTGAGCGAAACTCGGAGTTCTTGAGCGAAACTCAGGAATTCTGAGCGAACGTGTAATAAATATAAGAACACGTACCGTAAATGGAGTTTTGTTCTTTATTGTACTGCTGTGATAAGTTGTTGAAAGGGAATTGACGGACAAAATGTAAACGCATACACTAGAGGTAGTTAATAGTCGCGAGCAGAAAGAGTGTATATATGTATGGCATTATCTAATGAAAAACTTATCGGAAAAATGGCCATTTTAGGTGTGCTGGATGAGAGCCATCTATCAGAGATCGAAAAACAGGGCTGGAAGTATTGCGTAGGCAAAGCCGGTTCTATGGACTCTCAGAAGGTAGTAGCAGCGATCGAGACAGCAGCCAAAAATGAAAAAGTCATTCAGAGCGGTATTTATAGGGAAACTCATTCCCTTTATCATGCCATTATGGAAGCTTTTCATGGTGTAACCAGAGGCCAGGTTCAGCTGGGAACGGTTCTTCGTACAGTAGGACTGCGTTTTATCGTTGTCCGCGGAAACCCATATGAGAAGAAGGAAGAAGGCGACTGGATTGCAGTCGCACTTTATGGAACGATCGGTGCACCAGTAAAAGGGCTGGAGCATGAGGCGATCGGACTTGGAATCAATCATATTTAAAAACTGCCCATAGTGATTAGTGATGAGGGGGCGTATTCGAAAGAAGTTTTCTTTCGGGTGCGCTCTTTTTTGTTTGTAAATTAGAAAAAGCACTTTGTTGCTGGTTGAAAGTGGTTGATCTCCGCCCCAGGATGCTCGCTTTTCGCGGGGCGTGCGGTGAGCCTCCTTGGCACTTTGTGCCATTAGGAGTCTCACCTGTCCCGCTGATCCCGCAGGAGTCTCGCACCCTGCGCTCCAATCAACTTCAACGGAGTTTTTTCTAGTACATGATCAAAAAACAATGACCTTTTAGAAAAGAGTCTAAGAAAAAGAGGGATGAAGATGGTTACTTTAACTGGTAATACGCTTTCGATGGAAGAGATCAAGCGTATTCTGCACGACAATGAACCGGTGGAAGCGTGTCCTTTAAGCATGAAAAAGGTGGCTGACAGCCGTAAAGCAGTGGAAGAGATCGTGGCTTCAGGCAAAGTTGTATACGGTATTACCACAGGATTTGGAAAGTTCAGTGATGTATTTATTTCAAGAGACGATGTGGAGACGCTGCAGATTAATCTGATCCGAAGCCATGCATGTGGAATTGGCGAACCGTTTCCTGAGACGATCAGCAGACTAATGCTTATTTTAAGAGCAAATGCACTATTAAAAGGTTTGTCTGGGATTCGCCCGGTTGTTATTGAAAGATTACTAGACCTTGTTTCACATGGAGTACATCCCGTTGTACCTCAGCAAGGCTCACTAGGTGCAAGCGGTGATCTCGCGCCTCTCTCACATCTGGCACTTGTTTTAGTTGGTGAAGGTGAAGCTTATTACAAGGGAGAACGCTTGTCAGGTCAAGATGCACTTAAGAGAGCAGGAATTGAACCTGTAGTTCTTACAGCGAAAGAAGGACTCGCGCTGATCAATGGTACACAGGCGATGACTGCTCAAGGGATAGCAGCTTATATAGAGGCCGAGAGAATCGGATTGATGGCTGATGCGATCGCTTCATTAACGACTGAGAGTTTAAGAGGAATTACGGATGCTTTTGATGAAGATGTTCATATTGCGAGAGGCTACAAAGAGCAAGTCGAGGTAGCCGAGAGACTTCGAAACTACTTAGAGGGCAGCCAGCTCACGACCAAGCAGGGAGAAATCAGAGTACAGGATGCTTATTCTTTACGCTGTATTCCTCAAGTCCATGGTGCTTCATGGCAAGTGCTCGGCTATGTAAAAGAAAAGCTCGAGATTGAGATGAACGCAGCAACGGATAATCCGTTAATTTTTGATGATGGAAACAAGATCATTTCAGGCGGAAACTTTCATGGACAGCCGATCGCATTTGCGATGGACTTCTTGAAGCTTGCTGCAGCAGAGTGGGCGAACATTTCTGAGCGACGCATCGAACGGATGGTCAACCCTCAATTGAATGATCTACCAGGGTTTTTAAGTCCAAATCCTGGACTTGAGTCTGGTGCCATGATCATGCAATATGCGGCAGCATCGCTCGTATCAGAGAACAAAACTTTGGCTCACCCGGCGAGTGTGGACTCTATTCCGTCTTCAGCCAATCAGGAAGATCACGTGAGTATGGGTACGATCGCTTCAAGACATGCAGCTCAAATTATTGCGAACGCAAGGCGAGTTCTTGCGGTTGAATTAATCTGTGCGATGCAGGCTGCTGATTTCAGGGGCCCCGAAAAACTGGCCCCAAAAACAAAGAAAGTATATGAGCATGGAAGAAAAGTGTGTCCGACGATTCAATGTGACCGTATGTTCCATCGAGATATGGAAGCCGTAGCATCTTGGATTTTAGACGGCTCGTGGAATGACATTTTAATAGGAACAAAAACTCAAAAACTAGCACATTAAGAGGAGGTTTTTTACATGTCAGAAGTAAAACATTCAATTTCAGCTGCAAGAGGAACTAAATTATCTGCAAAGGGCTGGGTGCAGGAAGCAGCCATCCGTATGCTTATGAACAATCTAGATGGGGAAGTAGCAGAAAATCCAGATGACCTCGTCGTTTATGGAGGAATTGGAAAGGCTGCGCGCAACTGGGATTCCTATCATAAAATCGTTGAAACATTAGAAAGACTTGAAAATGATGAAACACTTCTCGTGCAGTCCGGAAAGCCTGTTGCTGTTTTCAAATCACATACGGATGCACCGCGTGTATTGCTTGCAAACTCTAATCTCGTTCCGGCATGGGCAAATTGGGAAACGTTCCGTGACCTCGAAAAAAGAGGTCTCATGATGTATGGCCAGATGACGGCAGGAAGCTGGATCTATATCGGTACGCAAGGAATTCTGCAAGGAACGTACGAAACTTTTGCCGAAGCAGCACGCAAGCATTTTAATGGTTCGCTAAAAGGAACGATTACACTTACAGCTGGACTTGGCGGAATGGGCGGTGCTCAGCCTCTTGCTGTAACGATGAACGATGGTGTAGTGATTGCGATCGACGTGGACGAAACAAGAATTCAGCGCCGCCTTGATACAAGATACTTAGATAAAAAGACGGACAGCCTAGATGAAGCTCTGAAGATGGCAAAGGAATATGCAGCAAAAGGAGAGCCATTATCGATCGGACTCTTAGGAAACGCAGCAGAACTTTTACCGAAAATGATCGAGATGGGTGAGATCCCTGACCTCGTTACAGACCAGACATCTGCACATGACCCTCTTCATGGGTACTTGCCACTTGGACTTTCCATGGAGGAAGGCGCAGAACTTCGTAAACGAAACCCAGAGCAGTATATTGAAAAGTCAAAGCATTCGATGGCTGTTCACGTACAGGCAATGCTGGAAATGCAGAAGAAAGGTGCGGTTGTCTTTGATTATGGCAACAACATCAGACAAGTAGCTTTTGATGAAGGAGTTAAGAACGCTTTTGATTTCCCTGGCTTCGTTCCAGCCTTCATACGTCCACTTTTCTGCGAAGGAAAAGGGCCTTTCCGCTGGGTAGCTTTGTCTGGTGATCCGGAAGATATCAGAAAAACTGATGAAGTTATCTTAAGAGAATTTAGTGACAATGAGCACCTTTGCAAGTGGATTAAGATGGCACAGGAAAAAGTACAGTTCCAAGGGCTTCCTTCACGCATCTGCTGGTTAGGTTACGGAGAACGTGCGAAGTTCGGAAAAATCATAAACGAAATGGTTGCTAATGGTGAGTTGTCAGCACCGATCGTTATCGGACGCGATCATCTCGATTGTGGATCTGTAGCATCACCAAACCGTGAGACTGAAGGAATGATGGACGGCAGTGATGCAGTTGCAGACTGGCCGATCTTAAACGCAATGATCAATGCTGTTAACGGTGCAAGCTGGGTTTCTGTCCACCATGGCGGAGGCGTAGGAATGGGCTACTCTCTTCATGCGGGAATGGTAGTTGTTGCAGATGGCACTGAAGAAGCAGCACGCCGATTAGAACGCGTATTAACGAGTGATCCTGGAATGGGAATCGTCAGACATGCAGATGCTGGTTATGATCTAGCGGTTAAAACAGCGAATGAAAAAGGCGTTGACCTGCCGATGATCAATAAATAAGGGTGTTTTTGGCTGTTTTGCAAGTAAAATTGGCTGATTTACGCTCACTTGTGCTCGCTTTCTCTTGCGGAGTATAGTGAACCGCTCGAGTTTGCCCTCGTTTTTCGTTACTTTGAGCGAAAAAGGGACATTTTGAGCGAAACGGTAGGCAGTTTGAGCGCAGCGAGAGAATCTTGAGCGTAACTCGGCTTTTTTGAGCGAAACCTCAATGAGTCTGAGCGAACGTGTAATAATTATAAGAACACGTACCGTAAATAAGCCACATAACTAAAAAAAGGAGTGTGACGAATGCTTGATACATTAATTTTTGCTTCACAAATTGTCGTTCCGGTTGGAGAAGGAAGAGCACTTCGCGGAACGGAAATGAATGAGCTCAAAGTCATTGATAATGGAGCTGTAGGAATAAAGGATGGCAAGATTGCTTTTGTTGGGACACGTGAAGAAGCCGCTGATCTAAAAGCCAGCGAAACGATAGATGCGAAAGGGAAGTTATTATCACCTGGCTTGGTCGATCCCCATACACATTTAGTGTTTGGGGGATCGCGTGAGCATGAGCTTGCACTTAAGCAGCAGGGTGTTCCTTACCTGGAAATCTTGGCGCAAGGCGGAGGAATTCTTTCCACAGTAAGAGCGACAAGAGAAACGACTGAAGAAGCACTTTTTGAAAAAGCTATGTTTCATTTAAACAGATGTTTAACGTATGGCGTGACGACAATGGAAGCGAAAAGTGGATACGGGCTTGATAAAGATACTGAACTGAAGCAGCTTCGCGTAGCTAAAATGCTGAATGAATCACATCCTATCGATCTCGTTTCTACTTTTTTGGGAGCGCATGCTGTTCCGGAAAACTATAAAGGAAGACCGGATGCTTTTTTAGAGGAAATGCTGTTAATGCTGAGTGTGATCTCGAAAGAAGGTCTGGCTGAATTTGTAGATATTTTCTGTGAGACGGGTGTTTTCACGGTTGAGCAGTCGCGAACCTTTTTACAAAAAGCAAAAACAGCAGGGTTCGGTGTGAAGATACATGCTGACGAAATCGATCCGCTCGGCGGGACAGAAATGGCGTGTGAGATCGGTGCTGTTTCAGCGGATCACCTAGTTGGAGCTAGCACGGAAGGCGTCCGAATGCTAGGAGAATCAGAAACGATTGCTGTTCTGTTGCCAGGAACAACGTTTTATTTAGGAAAAGATCACTTTGCACCTGCCAGAGAGATGATTTCAAGCGGAGCAGCTGTAGCTCTTTCAACAGACTTCAATCCAGGCAGTTCCCCAACTGAAAATATTCAGTTCATTATGAACTTAGCTGCACTAAAGCTGAAGATGACACCGGAAGAAATCTGGAACGCTGTAACGGTTAACGCTGCCTATGCGATCGGACGCGGTGATGTTGCCGGCAGCTTGATAGAAGGCAGAAATGCTGATCTTGTGCTGTGGGATGTACCGAACTACAAATATGTTCCTTATCATTATGGTGTAAACCACGTAAATAAAGTTTGGAAAAACGGTGTATTGGTCGCTGGAAAGGCGGATTCGCATGCAAACTATACCGTTTCTTCGTAAAACAGGTGAAGCCCCGTTTACTGATCGAGGAATAAAGAAGGCAGGGCAGCTCCTAAAATCATGGGCAGGTGAAGATGTGAAAGGGGTAGCGATTTCAGGCGCACCTCTTTCAAAAACATCTATTTCCCACTCAGGCGCGTTTATGGCACCACAGACGATCAGGCAGATGATGCACTCTTTTTCGACCTATAGCATTGAGCAAGAAACTGACATGTGGGATGGGGTTATCACTGATTTTGGTGACATTGAGATGCATGTAACGGATCTGATTGAATCTCAAAAACGAATATATTCTGCTTTAAAAGAAATTCAAAGTCAGCACAACGAAGCTTTGATTATTACATTAGGAGGCGACCATTCTGTTTCTGCAGGTGCCATTAAAGCCTTTCAGGAAACAAGGGGTCGTGTAGGAATCATTCAGTTTGATGCACATTTTGACTTAAGAAACACCGAGGATGGCGGTCCATCAAATGGAACACCATTCCGCCAGCTTATTGAAAATGGCGTGATAGGCGGTGATCAGCTCGTTCAGATTGGTATTCGAGATTTCTCAAACGGAAAACTTTATCATGATTATGCAAAAGATCATTGTGTAACCGTCTATACGATGGGTGATATCAAACGCGAAAGGCTTCTCACTTTGCTGAAAAAATCAGTTGAACAGTTAAAACAGACAACAGATAACATATATATTTCTTTAGACATGGATGTACTGGATCAGGCTTATGCACCAGGCTGCCCAGCGATAGGACCTGGCGGATTAGACAGTGATTCATTAATAGAAGGAATCCAATGGCTTGCCGAAAATCCTTCTGTAAAAGGGATGGATATCGTGGAAATCGACCCGACGCTCGATTTTCGAAATATGACAAGCCGGTTGGCCGCTTATATCATCATGCAGTTTTCGCTTTTTTACTTAAAACGAGAAGGAGGAAAATAAAATGAGCGAGTTTGGAAGATTCATCGAGAACTCCAGAAAGCAGAAAGGCTTAAGCAAGTCTGAGCTTGCAAGGAGATTAAGTATCACGCCTCAGTATATGGCAGATATCGAAAAGGGAAGAATGATTCCATCTGAAGAGAAAATCGAGAAACTAGTAACAGCTTTGGAGCTGGACGAAAAAGAGGCGTTTAAGCTAGCGGATAAACTTCCTTTGCGTGTGCTTGCTGAAGCAAAACAAGAATACTATAAACATGGATGACTGAAAGAAAAGCCTGTCCGGTGCGGCAGGCTTTTTCTTTTTGCTCATGTACAATGTCCTTCTCCATAGATCCAGACTATCTAAAGAAACAGCAACTAGGGAAAAGTCTAGTTAATTTCTACTAAAAACTATAATCCTTTCAAATTATACCAAATGCTAGTACCTTTTCAGTAAGGTCTATACCTCTTTAATTCATCCTTACCTACTAAAAAGGGTTTTCCTGCATAAAACTCCCCGAAAACTAGCTAAATAGTCGGACGAGGAAAATAAATCATCTACCTTATCCTCATTCATCCGAATTCTGTTTAATATGGAAGTAATCACCATGAAATGACACAATTTTCAAACTACATATTAAGCAGGAGGTTATTTAGGGTGAATAAAAAGAAATTTGTGGCGACAACACTTTTAGCAACATCGATCATGCTGACTCCGTTTTCGGTAATGGCGGAAAGTCCGAAGCAGGTAACCGACCAGAAGATGACCGAGGCATTTGTAAACGTAAATAAAAACAAACTTTTCGATAACCTGGAAAGTAAACTTCAGCAGCTTTCAAATGAAGAGAAGGTCCCGGTAATTATTCAATTCAATGAGGAATTCGCTGCCGGAAAAGCCTTTGAGAAACTTGCCTCAAAAGTTGGGGTGTTTAAAAAGTCCTTCGACTACAAAGTCATCAATGGTATGGCTGCAACGATGACGAAGAAGCAGATCATGCTGCTGGAACATCTTCCGTTCGTAAAACAAGTTGAATATGATGCACCGATACAAATGAATCTGGAAACTGCGAACAGCTGGTTCGGAACGGCAAAAGCCCGTGCCGATTATGGTGTAACGGGTGATCAAGATGGGAATGAGCGCTCCTATTCTAAAGCCGATAGCGTAGTAGCAGTTATTGATACAGGAATTGATGCTGCACACGTTGATCTGGATGGCGGAAAAGTGATCGGCTGGAAAGACCTTGTGAACAATCGTACTACTCCATATGATGACCAGGGACATGGAACGCATTGTGCCAGCATCGTTGCGGGTGAGGGAGATGCCAATCCTGCACAAAAAGGTGTTGCACCAGGTGCTGCTTTAGTTGGGGTAAAAGTACTGGACAGTCAGGGTTCAGGAAGCATGAGTACCGTTACAGCGGGAATCGACTGGGCCGTGCAAAATAAAGATACGTACGGTATCGAAGTTATTTCATTGAGTCTTGGTACATCGGGAAGTTCAAACGGCCAAGATGCTACATCTGTAGCGGTAAATAACGCATCAGCAGCTGGACTTGCTGTTGCCGTGGCAGCAGGAAACTCAGGGCCGTCCGCTTCAACGATCGGATCACCGGGAGCAGCTGATAAAGCAATCACAGTGGGAGCTGGTGCAGATCTTAACGAAGGCGGATTCAATATCACGTACTTCTCATCTCGTGGACCGACAGCTGATGGAAGAGTGAAGCCAGATATTTTTGCACCAGGCTATAACATCACAGCAGCAAAAGCTAATTCAGGAAATCAATATGTAACATACAGCGGTACGAGTATGGCTACGCCATTTACAGCGGGAACCATTGCACTTATGCATGATGCGAATCCGTCGATCACTGAGCCTCAAATCAAGGATGCACTTTATTCAACAGCGATTGATTTCGGAAAAGCAGGTAAGGACAATGAATATGGGTACGGTCGTCTAGACGGACATGCTGCCGTTAAAACGGCTGGTGGTCTTACTGGTTCTGGACCTGCTGTACCGGACCATTTTTATAAACGAGGAACTTTAAGTTCTGGAGGATCCCAGGCATTTTCACTGAATGTAACATCTACTGCGTATCCGATCTCAATGACAGTGATTACAGAAAACTATAGCCCGGGCTGGTTTATTTTCCCGGCATCGCATAACTACTCGGTTTCATTAATCGATCCTAGCGGGAAAACGGTTGTAAGTTCATCTCAAAATGAAAGACAGGATCACGCATTCTTTAAGCCGACGCAAACAGGTGTCTACCAAGTGAAAGTTTCTTCAAGCAGAGGAAGCGGAGCATATGATTTAGATGTAAGTGCAGGAGCATCGAGCTTAAATTAATAAAGGAAAGAAACACCGCTGTTGACACGAATGTGTACAGCGGTGTTTCTGTGTGATTATTAACTTTCGCTTTCTTGCGGCCTTGACGGTTTGGGTTTCAGCATTCGTTTCAGTTTAGACCAGCGGAGTTCAATGAAAGGTTGTGCCAAAGCAATTACTGGTTTGCTTGCTAGGAACAGCGTTACAATGACCGCTAGGAAAAGAAGCATAAAGTAAGCTCCGTTCTCTTCGATTGATGCAAATAAATCTGTCGTGAACAAATACTTTAATACAAAGCCATGCAGCAAATAGATGTACAGCGTCCGTTCACCAAACTCTGTGAAAAACATCTTTCGACGTGGAAGAAGTGCCAAGAAACTGAACGTAGCGGCAAACATAATGCCATACATCGCAAGTCTGATAAGTCCTCCATACCAGTCGTTGTATCCTAGAATTTCAGAATAGGATGATGAAGCGAGCAGCCATTCTTTCGTTCCGTTCGGAAAAATAAAGTGATAGGTAATGAATAATACAATTAAGAATGCTGCCGCTGCTGCTTTTGCTGAAGGCTTCAATATTTTTTTAAAGTCTCTCTTTTCTAACATATGTCCAAGCAAGAATACAGGGAAAAAGACGAAAGTTCTAAGCAAACTCAAGAATGTGCCAATATCGTGTATATAACCGACAGCTACACCAATACCGATTGCCAAAACAAGTGGGTACTTAATCTTTACAAATACTTTCAGCAGAATGTTCCAGAATACAAGGCTCAATAAGAACCATAGCGTCCAATGTGGTGCAAAAAAGTCTAGTTTTACTTCACTTTTTCCGTAAAGATCATAATAAAATAAACTGTACACCAACTGAAATACTAGGTAAGGAATAAGAACCTTTCTAAAGATCTTGGGCAGGTAGCCGTCACGCCAAACACCTTTCGTAAAGAATCCGCCAATAAGAATAAAGGCAGGCATGTGAAACGTGTAAATAAAGTTATAAATCGTGTAAAGCCACTCGTTCTGACCTTTTATCGGCGAAATAAAGTGCCCGAACACGACCAGAAAAATGAGAATAAACTTTGCGTTGTCAAAATAATAATCGCGTTCTTTTGCTGCAGTACTCATCTAGATTCCTCCAATAAAAATTCACCATATAAATGGTTCGTATGAATTTCACGTTTTTCTTCCTATCCTCTATAATTCCCAACCTTTCATAGTTTTCTAACCTCTAAATTTAAAAAACGCATTTCCTTATGCAGGAAATGCGTTTTTAATAATCAAAAGTCTATTTTTATTTTAATAAAACCAGCACTTCTGAGCGCTTCATAAATAATTACTACAGCTGGTCCCACGATCAACCCTATCATTCCAAGAAGCTGGAACCCTATGTACAAGGATACGAGAGCGGCTAATGCGGAAATTCCAAGACTTGAGCCAAGAATTTTAGGCTCGATGATTCTTCTTACAATTGTAATCACACCGAACATGATCAATAGACCGAACGCGAGGTGGTCATTGTTGTTGATAAAGAACGAGTAAGCCGCCCAAGGTACAAGGAATGACCCTGTTCCCAAAATTGGGAGGATATCAACAATGACAATTAATAGAGCGATGATTACAGCGTATTCTACATCTAAAATCATTAGTCCCACTAATGCAAGGATATATGTAATGAAACTTAAGATGATCTGTGCTCTAAAAAAGCCAACAGTCGCTCTTGAAAGCTGACTGAATACAAGTTCAACCTTTTCACGGGCAGATGTTGTAAACAAGTTCAGAAACTCTGCATATAAACGAGGCAGGTCCAATGAGAATAAAAATACAGCAACAACATAGATAATAAAATAAATCAGCATACCTGGTATCGCAGTTATAAGACCTAAGATTCCCGTTGTTAATCCCTTTGCGGTTTCAACACCATATTCCTTTAGTGCTACCAAACCTTCCTCAAGTGTCCGAACAACTTCAGGCGGAAGAGTTGCATAGAAGTTTTCCATTTCATAGAACGTATCTTCAGCCACTTCAAACAGATGGACTGAGTAGGATGGAAGAACTGTAATGAACTCGATCACTTGAATAACAAGAGTTGTAGTCAGCCAGTATGATAGGATTCCAAATCCAGCTAAAAATAGCACGAATGAAATAGTGACGGACAGCAATCGTCTGCCTTTAAAAAGTTTGATGAACAATTTAACTACCGGTTCAAGCATTATAGCGGTTAATAATGCGAGAAGGAGAGGTATGCTGTAAAAGACAAATATGACGATTCCAGCGAGCAAAAATAATAACAAGACAACGTTTTTTACAGTCATTTTCCGGCTCCAATCTCCGTAAAATTATCCGATCTACACTAAAATAGGCTAGTACCCATTATGACCGGAATAAGAGATGAAAATTCTTTATATATAAACAATGATGTTACGATACAGTGAAAAAGTCAATTGCAGAAAGAAAAGTTTTTGAAAATCTTTTTTATTTTCTGTCTTGTGCCCTTTGGGCCAATATTGCATTTAACTGTCCTCCTGCTATTAAAATCAATGCAGAAAGATAGAACCAGATCATAAGAGTCAAAAGAGCTCCCATATTTCCGTATATTTGTCCGTAATCAAAAATGGATACATAGGAAGAAAAAAGATATGAAAATAAATGCCATCCTGCTGTGGAGAAAACTGCCCCTGGCCAAACGTTACGAAATGTAAGCTTAATGTTCGGAGCGAACCGATATAATGCTGAAAAGATAAAGAGAAGGATGGAAAAACCGATCACATACCTTGCCGTTTCCCAAATGTGCCATACCGGATGAGAATATCCTGTTTGCTCAAATATGTAGATTCCGATCGTCCGTCCAAATACAGGCAGCAATAATGCAGTGATAACAGCTACCACTAAACCGAACGTCAAAAACATCCCAAGAATTAATTCTTTAAAGAAAGGTCTGCTTTCCTCCACTTGGTAAGCAAGATTAAACACTCTTATAATGGCATGTGTACCAATGGTGGCTAGCCAAATCATGATAATTAATGAGATCGAAAATACATCTCCCCGGTGTTCGTCTAAAACTGCAATTAAATTATACTCTAGTAAGGTATATGCTTCTTCTGGTGCAATAGACTGAAAAAGAGAGAGCACATATGCAGAAGATATCGGCAAAAAACCCATCACAGTGAAAATAAGAAAGATAAAAGGAAATAATGAAACTAAGAAATAATAAGCAAGCTGAGCCGATAGATCAAAGACTTTATCTTCGAAAAAACGGCGTACCCACTGCTTCAATATCCATCGCATATGCATGCCTCCACGGTTACGGCGTATCATTCTATCCTGCATTATTCCCGTAATCAAAAAAAAGAACGCTTATTTTGAAACAAAACGTTCATTTGCACGTATGAATTAAAGTCGTAATTGAATTTCTTTATAAACCATCCTAGGAATTACAGCAGGATGAGGACCTTCTTGTTGGTCTAGAGCAGCAATTGGATCGGCAACAAAGAACAAAAGGAGAGGTTGAAGGTGTAGATGGCGTTGGGTAAATTGGACAGCAACAAGGATTTACATCCCGGCAAAATAAAGGGACGCCACAAAATATAATACATTTTTTACACGTAACAGAACATCCAGAACAGCACATGAAAAAACACCCCCTTTCATTATATATATGAAAAAGTGGATAAGCCTGTAAGGGCAATAGAGGTGTTAGGACAGCCTTTTTTTAGAATGTGAATTGATTATCTTTTTACAAAATCATGGGGTATACTATTATACAGATGTTTAACAGGGAGGATTTATTGAATGGAATTATTTGCACCGGATTTTTGGTCAGCCTTGCTTGCAATTGTCATTATTGACTTAGTTCTGGCAGGTGATAATGCAATTGTTATAGGTTTAGCAGCTAGAAATTTACCGAAAGAAAATCAGAAAAAAGTAATCATTTGGGGTACAGTAGGTGCCATCGTGATTCGTGCAGCAGCAACGCTTGCTGTTGTGTGGCTATTGAAAATTCCAGGCTTGCTGCTTGGCGGCGGACTAATCCTTTTATATATTGCTTATAAGTTGATGATCGAAGAAAAAGATCATGATATTGAAGCACAAAACAGTGTGTTTGCGGCTATCAAAACGATTATTATCGCTGACGCTGTTATGGGTCTTGATAACGTGCTTGCCGTAGCCGGTGCAGCACATGGTGACTTCCTGCTTGTTGTCATCGGATTATTGATCTCTGTGCCGATCGTAGTTTGGGGAAGTACACTTTTCCTTAAACTGATTGATAAATTCCCTTTTATCATTACAATCGGTGCAGGTGTTCTTGCTTGGACAGCTTCTAAGATGATCGTCGGCGAAAAATTCATGAAGCCTTATTTTGAGAATGGATTCATCAAGTATGGCTTTGAGATTCTGTTGATTGTGGTTGTTTTAGGACTAGGGACTTGGAAGAAGAAAAAAATCGCTGAGGAACGAGCAGCAAAAGAAAATACTCCAGAGCCTTCTAACAGTGAGGCCTAACAAACAGACTTGCATGGGGAAATACCCTATGCAGGTCTTTTTTTATGGGTCTAGAGATCGTGTTGTCGAAATTTCTATAAAAGTTATATTACCGTTTAAAAAAAGAACCTTAACGTGAAAAAGAAGATTTACTGCAAAGTGTAACTAGGTACAAAGTGCTAATATTAGATACTTTTTATTTAAAAGTAATTCCAAAGTACTGGTTTTGCCCGATTCTATAAAAGTTCTGTAAAAAAATGTCGATATTTAGCAGAGATATAGAATGGGGGTTAAACAGTTGTTTAAAAAGATACAAACCAAAATTATGCTTTCTGTCAGTGTTCTTGTAGCAATCGCTTTAATATCAGCATCGTTATTTTCTTATTTTCAGACGAAACAGCAGATCGCAGGCAATGTTCAAGAGCAAGCTGCTGGTTTAGCGAATGACGTAAAATCTTCGACTGAGCTGTATTTAGATTCGTATGGAAATACGGTAGACCGTTATAGTCAAGACAGCAGGTTAATTGACTACTTGAAGACTTTGAAACAGGATGAAGCAAAAGGATTAAATGAATCTTGGCCAATTGTCGATCAGGATTTTGAACACTTTTTAGAGTTGAACAAAAATGTAGCAGTTCTATACGTTGGAGCTGAGACTAAACAATTTAAAACATCACCGGTACTTGAACTTCCTGAGGGGTTTGATCCCACTGGACGTCCATGGTATCAGGCTGCTGTCCAGTCACCTGAGAAGATTATGTGGACTGAACCATATGAAGATGCCAGCTCAGGTGAATATGTAGTTACAGTAGCAAAACCAGTTTTAGACCCTGAGACAAAAGATATTCTTGGAGTAGTTGGTTTAGACTTGAGTCTTGCTGGGCTTTCTGGCATGATCAACCAAACAAAAGTAAGCTATAACGGTTATCCAGTCCTGCTTGATCCAAAAGGAATGGCACTCGTTCACCCTAATCAGCAAGGAAAAGATCTGAGTAAAGAATCGTTTGTGAAAGCGATGTATAAGAATGAAAAAGGAAATATTTCATACGAATACAAAGGTGCAGACCGTGAGCTTTATTATACGACGATTGGAAATACAGGGTGGAAGCTGGGGTTTGTGTATGAGACAGATGAACTGTTAAAAGATGCTCAGCAGCTTTTTAACATGATATTGATCTTTGCTTCTATAGCAGTGGTAATTGCTCTTGTAGTTACATATTTCCTCGCTAAAAGCATATCGAATCCTATTCGCAATCTGCAAAAACAGGTTCAGCTTGTAGCAGAAGGAGATCTGACTGTATCAGTAGAAGCAAAATCCAAAGATGAAGTAGGAACACTTACTCACCATTTTAATGCCATGGTTGAGAACATGAGAGGACTGATTTCATCTGTCAGCCAGTCCGTTGTTACGGTAAATGAATCGACTTCAAATTTAAGTGCAGTTTCCGAAGAAACGATCGCAGCGAGTGAAGAAGTTTCAAGAGCGGTTGCTGAAATTGCTTCAGGTGCAACAACGCAAGCAGAAGATGCAGATGAAACAAACCGCAGAACTCTGGATCTTTCTTCACAGATCGAAAAGGTAAACGAACAGGCTGAGATGATGGCTCGTCTTTCGATTCTAGCAGAAACAGCAAACAAGAATGGACTATCACAAATGCACGTCCTCCGTGAGAAAACCGGTGAGAGCAATGAAGTTCTGCAAAATATAGAAGAAGTAATCTCAGGATTAGCTGGAAAAGTAGCAGAGATCGAGCAGGTCATTCAATCCATTACAGAGATCTCGGAGCAAACGAACCTTCTTGCGTTGAATGCAAGTATTGAAGCAGCACGAGCAGGTGAAAGCGGAAGAGGTTTTGCAGTGGTTGCCGATGAAGTTCGTAAACTAGCTGAACAGTCATCGATTGCAGCAGACAAAGTAAGAAAAACTATTACAGGTATCGGTGCAGAGTCTGTTCGTGCCGTGAAGGAAATGGAACAAACAAAGCGGATCGCAGAAGATCAGAACAGCACTGTAACGGATACAGAGCGTGCATTTGATGAGATCGCAGATACGATGGATCAGATGGTAAAATCGATTCAGCAGATTACTAGTGAAGTTGAAATCATCAATAACTATAAAGAGGAAGTAGTAGCTTCTATCCAAAGCATAGCTGCTGTAGCTGAACAATCTGCGGCAGCCAGTGAAGAAGTAAGTGCCTCATCGGAAGAACAAGTCCGCGCACTTGCAACCGTGTCACAGTCGGCAGAGGAATTAAATGATGCTTCCACAGCATTAACAGAAATGATCAAGCACTTTAAAATTTAGTTCAAAACTATTGGATTTAGACTGTTTTCGTGAATTTTCCCGTGTTTAAAAGTGGTTGATGTCTGATAATGGATGCTTCAAGAGGGACTTTGAGCGGAGAAGGAAGATTATGAGCGAAACTAAGGGTAGTTTGAGCGTAGCAAGAATATTTTGAGCGCAGCTCGGTGTTTTTGAGCGAAACTCACAAATTCTGAGCGAACGTGTAATAAATAAAAGAACACGTACCGTATAATTGCATTGACATTCAAAAAAGGAAACGGAGCTGAAATCCGTTTCCTTTTTTCATTTTATTAATAGATATCCCGTTTTGAAAACGTAACGAAAGCGATGATGAAACCGGCAATCCCCCAAACGGCTAGGACTGCCATCGAGAATCCTAATGACATACCCTCGATCGGAGTAGCCATTCCGCTTACATAGTTTGTGAGATTCAGGTTTACCATGAAAAAGTATTTTGCACTTTCCCATGAGGAAACCATATTGACCAATATAGCTCCTGCGATGAGTGAAGCGAGCATGATGCCCATTACAGCGGCGGTGCTTCGCAGTAATACTGACAGCATGAAAGTTAATGTGCCTACGATGACACATACATACCATACTAGTCCGAACTCCATCAGGATATATTGCCACTGAGGTACAATGTGTACATTTTCTGTAAGCAATTCATCACCTGAAACCGCAAACCCTGTTAAGAGCGGCATATTCCAGCCGCCGTATCCGAAGACCAATCCGGATATCCCATAAGACAGCACAGCCACTGACAATACGATAAAAGATATAGACAGCATCATGGCTAAGTACTTGCTTAGTAGGATGCGCCACCTTTTTACGGGTCTTGTTAGTAGCAGCTTAATCGTGCCTCCGCTGGCTTCAGAAGAAACGAGGTCAGCAACGATTACCATGACTAGAAGCGGCAGCAAAAGATCGATCGAGTTCTCTACGAAAATACGCATAAAGGTTGGTGCTCCTGGTGCACGCGGATCGATATCGTTCTCAAGATAATATTGCTGCTGAGATAATCGGATCTTTAAATATTTCCGCCATTCATCTTGAATTCGGCTGGAGCTGAGTCTGTTTTGTGTATCTGTAATCTCCTGCTGAAGGACTGTGCGCCAGTCCTGATTCCCCATCTTTTCACGCTGGTCCTGGATTTCTTTAAACTGAGCATATGTAAAAAGAGGTACAAGAAACGCAATGATGAGAATGATGACATATAGTCTTTTTTTACGCAAAAGCTTTAGCATTTCGTTGCGTACAAGATTAATCAATACTTTCGCCTCCAGTCACTTCTAAGAACAGATCTTCAAGAGAAGGAAGCTGCGTTCTCATTTCTTTTACTTTCACACCAGCCTGTACAAGTTTTTCATTCCATTCAGGCAGAAGAGGTTCGTCATAAAGAGTGATCAGTGTACCGTCCAGACCTTCCTGTATCTCTGTTTCTTTCTCTAAAATTTCTTTTGCAAGAGAAAGCGGCTCGGCTTTCCAGATGACTCTCTCTTGTTCTGCTAAAAGGTTTTGCACAGAGTCCGTCCGTATAACGGCCCCTTTTAAAATGATCGCGACTCGATCACACATGAGCTGGATTTCGCTCAGCAAGTGGGAAGAGACTAGTACACTTAAGTTTTCTTCTCTCGCAAGCGTTCGGATGAACTCACGCATCTCGCGTATACCAGCGGGGTCAAGACCATTCGTCGGCTCGTCCAATATGAGTACTTTCGGTTTTCCTAAAAGAGCCTGCGCGATTCCTAAGCGCTGTCTCATACCAAGAGAATACGTGCTGACTCGGTCATGAATCCGGTTTGATAAACCAACCAGTGCAACAACTTCCTGCAGTCTGCTTTTTGGAATAGATGCATCCATTTTTGCAAAGTGCTCTAAGTTTTCCCAACCTGTTAAATAAGGGTAGAGTTCAGGGTTCTCAACAATACAGCCAAGATGCCGCATCGCTTCTGTAAACTCGGTACGAACGTTTTTACCGCCAATTTTTATCGTTCCTGAAGTAGGAGAAATCAACCCGACGATCATACGGATCGTGGTCGTTTTGCCAGCACCGTTCGGTCCCAGGAACCCGAATACCTCACCAGGATAAAGGGTAAAAGAGACACCTTTAATGATCAGTTTCCGTTTAATTTTTTTTGTCAGATTTTCAACTTCTAATGCGGGAATATCACTCATGATTCATCTTCCTCCTGTTCAAAAGTGATCAGCGAGGCTACACGTTCTGCGATTAACTTATAACCTTCTGTATTAGGGTGGAACTGATCAGAGTATAGGTAGTTTTCAACCTGCAGCTGAAAAAGGTCAAACGTTGGTACATACACAATATTTTCAAACTCGGCAGCTGCTGCGGCCGTTTGGAAATTCCAGTCTCTCACAACAGATGAAGTCGTTTTGGCATCCGAAAGATTGCTGAAAGGGTTGTAGAGTCCTACATGATAGATGACAGCATCTTGATTTAATTCTCTGAGCTGTTTGTAGATGTTGTTTACATTTCTTAAGTAAATTTGCTTCTTGCCGTTGATAGCGTTCATATCTAAGGATTCAAGGGCAGCTCCTTGCTGAAACAGATCGTTCCCGCCGATCGTCATCACGATTACATCCGCTTGTTTGGCCTGTCTTTGAATCTCGCTTTGCTGGATCTGTTTCAGAAGACCTCGAGATGTTTCTCCTTTAATAGCAGTGTTAAATAGATTAATATCCTGTTCTGATTTCTTCTTTAAAAGGTCTGATAAATACCCTGTGTAGCCTTTTCCATCTGCATCGCCCGTTCCGCGTGTCAATGAATCCCCCAGAGCGAAAATGGTGAGCTTACCGTCTTCATTCTTTGAAGTGGCTGACTCTGTTTTTTCTTTCGGCTGTTCGAATTTTTCGTTTGCTGTAAATTGATCTTGCAGTGTCCAGCCAAGACCAAACAACCATAAAAGACTTGCCGCAATGGAAACTGCTGAAACAATCGTTAAGGTGTATTTTTTCAAAACAGGTTTCATCCTTCCCAATTCTCATTATCTGTTCTTTCTAGAATAGCAAAAATTGATTCGTATTCTAACTTTTTTGCCTATTTGAGGTAAAATAAACCAAAGGGAGTGGAATCATGAAAAATTTTTTTGAGATGATTGAAATATGAAGTGGTCGCCAGTTGGAGAATCGCAAAGAATTGAATCGCTGGATATCATGAGGGGAATTGCCATTTTCGGTATTCTGCTCGTAAATATGAAGTCGTTTTCAGGACCAGATTCACCCATAAGAGCATTAAGCTATGAATACTTCGATCAGCCTTATAACATTTGGACGAACGTCCTTCTTGAATTTTTCGTTCAGGGAAATTTTATAACAATGTTTTCGTTCTTGTTTGGCTTTGGGATGATCCTGATGTCTGAAAGAGCAAAGGCAAACAACAGAAGTTTTTTACCGGTTTTCCTGAGAAGACAGTTCGTACTGCTATTGTTTGGTGTCGTTCATGTTCTCTTTTTTTGGTACGGGGATATTCTTGTTACGTATGCCATAGTTGGAATAATCATGCTTTTGTTCTATAGGTTACCGAGGAAAGCACTGCTAGTCACAGGTTTGATTATGATTACCGCTTACAGTTTGTTCATGTCGGTTCTGACGTATGAGTACTGGACGAGCGGTGCGGCTTTAAGCTATCAGGATTCATTAGACGTTCAGCATGAAAATGAGATACAGAAGTCTATTCAGATCTATAGCGAAGGTACATATTCAGAAATTATGACAGAAAGGATTCGTGAATGGACGGATCTTAACCAATATTTCTTGTTCTTTTTGTTCGGTATTCTACCTATGTTTTTGTTTGGCGCTTATGCTGCCAAGAGGCGGCACTTTAAAAATAAGACTTTATGGAAGCTTTGGGGACTGACTCTTGTATTGGGGCCAGGCAGCAAAATCTTCGCCGTTCTCTTCTTTCCTTTTAAAGGGGAAGACTGGCGGTATGATACAGCCATGTCGTGGGGCTATGAATTTGGCGGAGTAATGATGAGCATTTTTTATATATGTTCGATTGTCCTGCTCTATAGAAGCGGCAAGTTTAAACGTTTGTTTAACATGTTCCGGATTACGGGGAGGATGGCTTTCACGAATTATCTGACCCAGTCGATCGTCTCTACCTTCATTTTTTACAGTTATGGACTCGGTCTTTATGGAGAATACGGTCCGTTAACCGGGGTTTTATTTACGATCATCATCTTCAGTTTGCAGGTTCTTTTTTCAAAATGGTGGCTGAGAAACTATAAAATGGGACCGCTTGAATGGTTTTGGCGCTCGTTAACCTATGGGAAGAAACAAAAGTTACAAAGAACAGAAGAGAGTTTGTCCTAGTAAAGCTGGAAGATTCCAGCTTTTTTTTGCATGTTTTCTATATTTACGTTACACTTGCAGTAACATATATGAGCATATATTCATATAATAAATAAAGAACAATATCTGGGGGTGCCTGTTCATGATAGAAAACAACGAAAAATATGAACAACTTGATGAGGAAACACTATTTATTGTATCGCAAACTTTTAAAGCACTCTCAGATCCGACAAGGATTCGGATTCTTCACTTATTAGGAGAAAAGGAATGTAATGTTTCAGAAATAGCAGATGAACTGTCACTTATGCAGTCGACGGTCTCGCATCAGTTGCGTTTTCTAAAAAACTTACGGCTTGTAAAATTCAGACGTGCAGGAACAACTCTTTTTTATTCGATAGATGATGAGCATGTGATGACTCTCTTAAATCAATCGATTCATCACGCAAGACACGACTAGAGAGAGGAGGGACACCAGATGAAGGAACATAAGATTACCGGCTTATCATGCGGTCATTGTGCAATGAAACTGCAGGAACAAATTCAGCAGCTTCCAGGCGGACATGAGGCACAAGTTCAATTTAATTCAAGTAAAATTCTTTTAGATGAAGAAATCGATATAAATGCTGTTCGTAAAATTCTTGCATCGGAAAAAGTTCGTTTTGAAGCAGATGGCAAACCAAAAGGTCCGAACTGGCTGATGATCTTACTGTATGTTTCAGCTGCAGCTTTTATCGCTGCCCTAACAGCTGAATGGTATACGGACCAGCCGGCTTTATCTATAGTCTTTTATGGGATTGCGACGATTCTCTCTGGATATCCAACATTCATGAAGGGACTTCGTAACTTAACAAAATTAAAATTTGATATTAATACTTTGATGACTGTCGCTTTAATAGGTGCAGTCGCTATTGGAGAGTGGAGAGAAGCTGCGCTTGTAGCGATCCTGTTTGGTATCAATGAACTGCTTGAATCATACGGTATGGAAAAAGCGCGCAAGTCTATGGAAACTCTTCTGAAAGTCGCTCCTAAGGAAGCTGTTTTATTAAAGGACGGAAAGACTGAAGTCATCTCAATAGAAGAATTGAATGTGGACGACATTGTCCTTGTAAAAACAGGTCAGAAGATTCCTTCTGATGGCGTTGTTGTTCATGGTAAAAGCTCTGTAAACGAAGCAGCGATTACCGGAGAGTCCCTGCCTGTTGAAAAAGAAAACGGAGAACCAGTCTTTGGCGGAAGCATCAACAATGAAGGAATTCTTCATGTTAAGGTAACGAAAACCTATAAGCAATCCGCTCTTTCTAAAATTCTTGCTTTAGTCCAGGAAGCGCAAGAATCCAAGACCCCTACTGAATTGTTTATCAATCGGTTTGCGAACTACTATACACCGGCAGTCATGATTATTTCAGCACTTGTGATGCTGATTCCGCCACTGTTATTTAATGGTGCATGGGGTGAATGGTTTTATCAGGGGTTAGCTGTATTGATCGTCGGATGTCCATGTGCCCTGATTTTATCCTCTCCTATCGCTATTCTATCAGGGATTACAGTGAACGCCCGAAACGGTATTCTGATCAAAGGCGGAGCATATTTAGAACAGCTCTCCAAGATTGACGTCATCGCCTTTGATAAGACGGGGACGTTAACTTTAGGTGAGCCACATGTTGTGGCAGACTCATTATTTCATCCTGACTTCTATAAAGTCGCATACGCCATAGAAAAGTCTTCGTCACATCCTTTAGCAAAAGCTGTTATAAAGCGCTGTGAAGAACTTGGTACTGAAGAAGTCGAGGTCGATGAGATTAAAACGGTATCAGGTCAAGGTATTTCTGCAATCATAGATGGTGTTACGTACCGATTGGGCAATGAAAAATTAATTGGTGATACGGATACAGATGAAGAAACTTCAAAAGTGATTGGAAAGTTTAAAAAAGAGGGCAATACGATTGTCCTTGTAGCAAAGGATAGAGAGGTATTAGGCGTTTTCGCGATCGCTGATGAAATACGCAAAGAAAGTACTGACATCATTCGTGATCTTCATAGAAAGGGTATCAAAGAAACGGTTATGCTGACAGGAGATCATCCTTTAGTTGCAGAAAAAGTAGCAAAGAAGACAGGAGTATCTTCTTTCTTTGGAGGGCTTCTGCCTGAAGAAAAGGTAAAAAAGGTAAAAGAATTAAAAGGAAAATATAAAGTAGCCATGATCGGAGATGGAATTAACGATGCACCGGCACTAGCTACAGCGGATCTTGGGATCGCAATGGGTAAAGGAACGGACAGCGCTATCGAAACAGCTGATATCGTGCTCATGCAGGATCACTTAGGCAAACTGCCTGATGCGGTAGAGGTATCTCGCAAAGTAAACACAGTCATCAAGTGGAACATTGGTCTCTCACTCGGGTTGAAATTGTTTGCTCTTCTTTTGACAATCCCAGGCTGGCTGACGTTATGGATCGCTATCCTATCCGATATGGGAGCAACCATCCTTGTTACACTGATCAGCTTAACGGTCTTGCTTCATAACAGGAATAAATGATTGCTTTTGTAATGAGACATTCTAATATTGTTGGTTACCTTTCTTCATTGATAAGTTAATAGGAGTGTAAGGTGCGTGACTCCTGGGGGATCAGCGGGGCAGGTGAGACTCCTAACGGCGCAAAGCGCAGAGGAGGCTCACCGCACGCCCCCCGGAAAGCGAGCAGCTGAAACGGAGATTAACAACTTACACCATCCCGAGGATCATCATTCAAAAATTCAAGCCATGCATTTGCGTGGCTTTTTTAGTACGATTAATGGGTATAAGGGAAAGTTTATTAGGAGGACTTCTTACATGTCTGAAACGCTACTTACATTTTTCAAAGAATATAGGGAATGGGCAATACCTGTTTCCATTTTATTAAATGTGATCATCGCAATATTAGGGATTGTGCCATCTGTTTTTTTAACCGCTGCTAATCTTCTTTTCTTTGGCTTCTGGAACGGTACCCTCATATCGTTTATAGGGGAAACAGCAGGTGCAGCCATTTCATTTCTTTTATATAGAAAAGGATTTAAAAAAGTTTCAAGACAGAAGCTAGAGGGGTACCCCCGGGTGGTTAGGCTATTAGAAGCAAAGGGAAGGGAAGCATTCATCCTGATCTTTTCGTTACGTCTGCTTCCATTTGTTCCTTCTGGTCTTGTGACATTTGCTGGAGCGATCGGTGCGGTGTCGGCATATGTATTCGTTGCTGCCAGTTCAATCGGGAAAGTTCCTGCGTTGCTGTTAGAAGCTTATTCTGTTTATAACGTTACAGAATGGAATACGGAAGGGAAGATTATTTTAGGCGTGGTAGCAGCCATTGGTATATATGTAATTGTGAAAAAAAGAAGATCATAAACAAATTATTTGCATACTATAGGGGGGTATAGTATATTCTAATTAAGAAAGCATCCCTGCAGGGAAGGATGATGAAAATGGATAAAATAACACATCGTTGTGAAAGTGACAAACAGGACTTAAACAACCGTTTAAAAAAGATTGAAGGCCAGGTTCGCGGACTGCAAAAGATGATCGAGGATGATCGTTATTGTATCGATGTTCTTGTTCAGATCTCTGCGGTTACAGCAGGATTAAAAAGGGTAGGCTTTCAACTGATGGAGAACCATACCCACCATTGTGTGGCTGATGCGATTAAGTCAGGTGACGGTGAAGCATCAATCGATGAACTGATGAAAGTGATTAAACAGTTTTCCAAATCTTAAAAAGGCTGGTGAAGATCATGAGCCAAAAAGAAACGAATTTAGACATAACCGGAATGACATGTTCAGCATGTGCCGTTCGAATCGAAAAAGTATTAAACAAGATGGATGGTGTTGACGCTAACGTTAACTTGGCTATGGAAAAAGCCGCAGTAAAATATGATCCAGATGTAACAACACTCGCAGATATCGAACAGAAAATTGAAAAGCTCGGGTATGGAGTCACAAAGGATAAGGTGGAGCTTGATATTTCAGGTATGACATGTGCAGCTTGCTCAACTAGGATTGAAAAAAGTCTCAACCGGATGGAAGGTATCTCTAAAGCTTCAGTTAACCTGACAGGTGAAACGGGTACGGTGGAGTATAATCCTGCTGTTGTATCAATAGAAGATATGTTATTGAAAATTGAGAAGCTGGGATTTAAAGGGTCGATTAAGCAAGACAGAGAAACAAAAAAATCAAAGAAAGAAGAAGAAATCTCTTCTAAGAAAAGAAAACTGTTCCTTTCTATTGTTTTATCGCTTCCGCTTCTTTATACCATGTTGGCTCACATGCCGTGGGATACAGGGCTCCCGATGCCTCATCTCTTAATGAATCCATGGTTTCAATTAGTGCTTGCATCTATTGTACAGTTTTATATTGGCGGTCAATTCTATGTTGGGGCATATCGTGCGCTTCGTAATAAGAGTGCCAATATGGATGTGCTCGTCGCGTTAGGTACATCAGCCGCATTCTTTTATAGTGTTGCTGAAGCATTTAAGACGATCGGAAACCCTGGATATATGCCGCAGTTATATTTTGAAACGAGTGCGGTGCTCATCACATTGATTCTAGTAGGCAAATATTTTGAGACACTTGCTAAAGGGCGGACGACAGAAGCCATTTCAAAACTATTAAATCTTCAAGCAAAGGAAGCCACTATTATCCGGGATGGCCAAGAAGTTAAGATACCTTTGGACCAAGTGGCTGCTGGTGATACATTGATCGTAAAACCAGGCGAAAAGATTCCCGTCGACGGCAAGGTGATTTCAGGAAACTCATCTGTGGATGAAAGTATGATTACCGGGGAATCCCTCCCTGTTGAAAAAGCAGAGGGTGATTCGGTCATAGGCTCAACGATCAATAAAAATGGAACACTTCGAATGGAAGCTGAGAAGGTAGGAAAAGAGACAGCACTTGCAGGGATTATTAAAATCGTAGAAGAAGCCCAAGGATCTAAAGCACCCATTCAAAGAATGGCTGACTATATCTCCGGGATTTTTGTACCGATAGTTGTCGGTATTTCAATCGTTGCCTTCCTTGTGTGGTACTTCTTTGTTTCGCCTGGAGAACTGCCACAAGCTCTTGAAGTTGCTATCGCTATATTAGTAATCGCATGTCCTTGTGCACTAGGGCTCGCAACACCTACATCCATCATGGTCGGAACAGGTAAAGGGGCAGAACAGGGAATCCTTTTTAAAGGCGGAGAGTACCTGGAAGGAGCACACAAGATCAATGCTGTCCTTCTAGATAAAACGGGTACGGTTACCAAAGGGAAACCAGAAGTAACAGACGTCATTGAAATAAAAGAAGGATTTATCGCTGAAGTAATTTCTGCTGAGAAAAATTCGGAGCATCCATTGGCAGAATCTATTGTTGAATACGGAAAGAATAATGGCATTGAATCACTGTATGGAGAATCCTTCTCAGCTATTCCAGGACACGGAATTGAAGCTGTTGTTAATGGGAAAAACATTCTTGTCGGGACACGAAAGCTGATGAAAGAAAAAGCTGTTTCCTTTGGTCAGCATGAAGAAACCATGAGTAACCTTGAATCTGAAGGGAAAACAGCAATGCTTGCTGCTGCAGATGGTGAACTTGTATGCATCATTGCAGTTGCAGATACGGTGAAGGATTCATCTAAAGAAGCGATTAAAAGCTTGTTTAATATGGGTATTGATGTATATATGATCACGGGTGACAATGGAAGAACAGCCCAGGCAATCGCAAAACAAGTAGGTATACAGGGTGTTTTTGCAGAAGTACTTCCAGAAGAAAAAGCGAACAAAGTAAAAGAGCTGCAGGAACAAGGGAAAAAAGTTGCCATGGTTGGTGACGGCATCAATGATGCGCCAGCCCTTGCCACAGCGGATATTGGGATGGCAATCGGAACTGGGACTGATGTAGCGATTGAAGCCGCAGATGTTACGCTTGTCGGCGGTGACTTGAATCATATTCCTAAAGCGATCGAGCTAAGTCGAAAAACGATGAGAAACATCAGACAGAACTTGTTCTGGGCGTTGTTTTATAATACTGCAGGAATTCCAATTGCAGCCTTCGGATTGCTGGAGCCTTGGGTAGCAGGAGCCGCAATGGCGTTCAGCTCAGTATCCGTAGTTTCAAATGCATTACGATTAAAAAGAATAAAACTTAGCTAAAGGTTTTTTTCTAAAGGATTGGACTTTGAGCATTTTGTTAGATTTTCTTCATCGACAAGTTGATTGGAGTGCAAGGTGCGAGACTCCTTCGGGACGAGTGGGACAGGTGAGACTCTTAAAGACGCAAAGCGTCAGGAGGCTCACCGCCCGCCCCGAGGAAAGCGAGCACCTGTAACGGAAATCAACTGCTTTCAAAAACATCAAAGCTTGCGAAAAGCTGATCTTTAAAAAACAGGAGGAATAAATGATGGAAAAGAAAACAATAAAAGTAGAAGGTATGACTTGTGGACATTGCAAAAGCGCGGTAACAAACGCATTAACAGAACTTGAAGGAGTAAAGAATGTTACTGTACACCTTGAAACAGGAACAGTAGATGTAGAGGTCGATGAATCAAAAGTATCTGAATCAGAGATGCGTGAAGCAATTGAAGAACAAGGATATGACGTTAAAGCATAATATGAAAAGCCTCCCATCATTCGGGGAGGCTTTTTTTGTGAATTAATAAGTTGTCCAAATTTAAATATTTCCCTTTAATGCTTTAGCCACTTTAGCAACACGTGCTCCTAAACGAGAAGCCATTTTTTTCTCAGCATCCACAGGTTCTTTGCTTCCATCGGCTCCGGCTACGGTTGAAGCAGCGTACGGGGAACCACCGATGCCATCTGCTGTCATCTGCTCAGGGTTCTCACCATATGGCAGTCCAACATAGATCATTCCAAAGTGCATAAGCGGAACGAAAGAGGTGATTGCCGTAGATTCCTGTCCGCCGTGTATCGTATTAGAGCTTGTAATAACAGCCGTCGCTTTGCCTTCAAGATCACCATTAGCCCAAAGACCACCGGCAGAATCTAATAACTGTTTAATTTGTGCTGGCATCATACCGTAACGAGTAGGGATGCCCCAAACGATTCCATCAGCCCATTTCAAATCATCCAAAGTTACTTCTGGAATGTCAGACTGTGCCTCTTGCGCTTTTACATAAGCTTCCTGCTGCGACATATATTGTTTGGTCACTTCAAACTCTGGAACCTTTACGACTTTTACTTCAGTACCCTCTACTTGCTTAATTCCTTCAGAAGCCGCCAGGGCCATCTCATAAATATGTCCATACGAACTGTAATATACAACTAATATATTCGCCAAAATATTACCTCCTTAAAATTTACGACTATAATACTCTTCCCGATTATTCGTTTACGAAATCATAAAAAAATCCGCCTGAATGTTCAGGCGGTCATTTTTAATAATAGGGATATGGATATGAATAGGGGTAAGGATAGTACGGGTATGGATACGGTGGGTATGGATAAGGCGGATAGTAAGGATAAAGTGATAGAGCTGCAAGTGTTGCCAGCGGAAAAATCTGACGATAAAATCTCCTATACCTCGGTCTTCCATACCATTGACGCTGATTTTGCTGTTGAGTTCCTTGCTGCTGCATAGTCTGCTGAGGTCCGGCAGCTTGCTGTCCAGTTCCTTGTCCTGGTCCTGATTGTGGACTTTCTTGCTCATCTGCAGGCATCATGTCCTGCGGAACAAGCATATACACATTCTTCTTGTCTAAATCCGTGATAATTCCTTCTGTTTGCTGTCCATCGTTGGTCTTAACAATTACATGGTAAAACATATGATGCTGACAAGTTTGATGCATGTTTTGAGCGCGTATCTGATCTTCGGTTTCCTTTTGATTATTACTCATGGTTATCACTCCTTCCCACTCTATTTCTATTTTTTATTTTTACTTGTTATGCATAACTAAATAAAATACGTATTTTTCCGCAAAAAAAAAAGAACCGCAAACGAGCTGCAGTTCCTTTTTTGAATTAACTTTTTTCCGTGCTCTGAAGTTTGGTTTTAAACATGCGTTTAAAAAAGTTAACCACTGTTTCAGCTTCCAGGTAATAGAACAGCTTGAATAACAAGCTTCCTAATAACACACCAGCCACTACATCCAATACAACGTGCTGTTTAACAAAAAGAGTCGAAAGAATAATACTGTATGCGATGGTTGAGACGATAATATCTTTTCGAATGGTCCAAAGTTTGCTGTGGCGTATGCCCAAAATCATTAAATAACTGCTTAATACGTGAATGCTTGGGAAACAGTTAAAAGGTTGATCCGCTCCATATACATATTTGACCATACTCGTTAATATCCCATTTCCCATAAGTTCTGGACGGGGAACTGTCGTTTGGAAAAAGAAATAAATAACGTAGCAAACCAGCATGCCTACACAGAAACTCAATAATGTCCGGTAATAAATAGCTCTGTCGTATATACAGAAGTAAACAAACATTAAAAAGATAAACGCATACCATAACACATACGGTACTACAAAAATTTCTACAAAAGGTATTTGATGATCAACTGCTGTAATAAGTTGTCTCGCTCCACGTTCCCCGTGATTTAGCACCTGATAGATGATATTTAGCAAAGGGATAGAGAGGAGAAGACATAATGCTAAAATATTTTCTTTTATGATACGCAATACGAACTACTCCTTTGTCTATATCATCAGCTTTTAATTCTATACCCGATTAACAATGTTTTACACGTTTTTAATATACCTTTTAGACATTACCATAATATGGTTGTTTTGTCATAGGAATTGAGGCGTATTTTTAAAAAATATTATTACTTTTTTTATTCTATTTGTAGTCTTCCCAGTAAAGCAGTAAAAAGGGTTTCCACTATTTGCACAAGACGTATATCTACCCGGTGAAGACACATAAAAAAATTTTGACTTTTCTGACAAAAGACTTATAATGAAGGTACAACCGTGTAGACCTAATGCATAATTAACCTCTTTGAAAGGGAGTGTTATGGATGTATGTAGGCAATACCATTAAGGTTAACCGCTATAATGGCGAGTATTTTGAGATCAGCCGGAAGTGGCTCATGGAAGTGGTATGGAACAAGTACAATATGCCATTGCATGAGTTTTTGCTGTCCTACGATAAGTTTGACAGTGATTATATTTATTCGCTTGCTGTCCATAACGCTGTAGATTTTAAGCTGGAATTTGACGAGGACTACCTGTACATCGGGTAGTTTTTTTTATTTTGTTTATGTCAAAAGCCCACCCTCCTACATACAATGATTTAGGATTCAGGGGGAGGGCTTAATAATGGCGAAAAAAAATACGAAAAAGAAAGTTAATAAATATGATAGCTCATTTAATAAATATCAGCACACACTAAAGATGGTTACAAGTGAAACGTGCATTGCCTGCAAAACCCAATGTGCAAGAGGTCTGGACTATATAGAACGAATGTCAAAACCAGGAGCACTAGGAAAAGGTGTTGCATGCCATCTTACAAAAGGAAAAGGGCATAAATAAGCGGGATTTAGGGCTGACCTACGAGGATTGTGGGTCAGTTCTTTTGCTTATCCAGCAAGATTTTTACTTGCTGGAAGAGTGGTTATTGAGATTTACGAGCGGCTATTAAGATTTACGAGCGGTTATTAAGAATTACGAGCGGTTATTAAGAATTACGAGCGGTTATTAAGAATTACGAGCGGTTATTAAGAATTACGAGCGGTTATTAAGATTTACGAGCGGTTATTGAGATTTACGAGCGGTTATTGAGATTTACGAGCGGTTATTAAGAATTACGAGCGGTTATCAAGAATTACGAGCGGTTATTGAGATTTACGAGCGGTTAATTAGATTTACTACCGGTTATTGAGATTTACGATCGGTTATTACAACATCCCCATTTTTCGTATGCTATTATTAAATAAGCTATTACCATAATAAGGATGGTGCCCATCAGTGATTAAAGCAAAACGTTCATTTCATTTTTTATGGAGCGGTCAAGCATTAGGGAATTTAGGGGATATTCTTTATATCATCTGTTTGATTACTCTTGTCTATAAAGAAACGGGATCTGTTCTGCATATGGCATTGATTCCTTTTGCGAAAACGATGTCCTTATTGGTGTCAGGGTTTATTGCTCCGCTATTCATAGAAAAGTATAGAAGATCTGCATTGCTGATTGTAACATTAGCCGCTAAGACTATCCTTTTGCTGTTACTATGTTTTCTAGCCAGCTATGGAATAGATACACCATTTACTTATAGCCTTTTATACATATTAATAATCATTATCTCAGTGCTTGAAGGAATCGGAAGTCCAGCACGCCGTTCTATGATTCCGGACTTGGTTAAAGAAGAAGAGCTTGTAAAAGCAAACAGTTTCATTAGTATTACAAATCAGACATCGATGCTGCTTTCTTGGCCGTTGGGAAGTATTCTACTAGTGGTCTGGGGAGAACAGAATATGCTATGGCTAACGTTTGGACTGTTTTTTATCTCTTCTGTTTTAACGGCCCAAATACAAATTAAAGAAAAAGAAGTGAACAAGGAACAAAATAGTAACTCTAAATGGAACACCATTCGTGAAGGCTGGCATCTTATTTTCCGATCAAAAAAGCTGAGAACACTTACTTTAATGGATGTATTAGAGAATTTTGGTCATGGGGTATGGATCGCAGCTATTTTATATGTGTATGTGGATACAGCTATTGGTAAAGGCGAAGAGTGGTGGGGATATATTAATGCTGCGTTTTTTGCAGGTATGATGGTTGCGGGTATTGTTGTCTACAGATTCTCGAAAAGAATGGAACCGCATTTAGGAGCGGTTATAATGATTTCGACCTTATGTTTGCTTGGTTTAAATGTATGGTTTGGGCTCACTTCATCTGCATGGGCAGCATTGTTGGTATCGTTTATTTTCGGATTTCCTCAGATGGCTCGGGATGTTTCGCAAAATACGCTCATTCAGCAAACGTATAGAGATAAACAGCTCGCTAAAGTATATGCGTCACATGGAACACTTGTATATGGTACATTCGGAATCGCGACTCTAGTTTTAGGCTGGTTTGCTGAGGAGTACGGGATTCGCCCGACTTACATGCTCGTCAGTGCTATGTTTTTACTTTCATTTTTCATTGCATTTACTAACCGAAAAGTATTGCATGCAAACAGACATTCAGATGTTCTTTATGAAGCGAATTGATGGTTTCCGGAGACTTTATACCATCATAAGTTGGGAAAACTGCTTGTTTTATACTAAAAAGAAAGCACATGTTCTCCTTCAATTTTCCCAATACAAAGCTAGCCCACTCCCTGTTAAAATAAGATTACACCCACTTTCAAACGAAAGACGGGGAAAATGGTAACAGGAACGGGTGAATGGTGTGAAAAAGAAAGTACTTGTCTATTTATATCCGCAATTTAGAGAAGTGGAGATCATGACAACTTTATCTATTATAGGTAAGAAATACGAAGTGCTCCCTTTTTCGCTTTTACCAGGTACAGTTACTAGTGAATGCGGATTAATGATGCAGCCAACGATCAAAATGAAAAATATAAGTCCTATGGATTATGAGATGCTGATTATCCCTGGAGGAAAACAAGCTTTTACTCAAGGTAATCCAAGACTTCTTCACCTTCTGCAAGTATTTGATCGCGAGGGAATCAAGATAGCAGCGATCGGTAACGGAGCTGCCATTTTAGGAAGGGCTGGCATCCTTAACGAAAGATCGTATACGGTTTCGTTACGTGAAGAAGAATTTGCAAAAACGTCAAACTGGCTGAATGGGACTTATGTATCTAAACAGATCGTAGAAGACAAAAACTTATTAACTGCTAAAAGTCATGCTTATATTGACTTTGGATTAACAATAGGGGACCGCCTGCAATGCTTTGACGGCCTCGAAGAATATAACTTTTTTAAAGGTACAAGCTCTTTTTAACTATGCTCCCCTTTTCGCTCTCTGGTTTAAAACTGGAGAGCGTTTTTTATTGGAATTTATTACTAACTAAGGTTTTGATAATAAATAAAAGTTCATCGCTTGACAAAAGTAAGTAAAGCTTTTAAGATATAAAAAGAATTAACTTACTAAAGGGAAGTTAACTTCTGAACGTTTACTTTAAATACAAATAAAGCATTTAACTCAAAGGAGAGAACTACTTATGAAAGTACTTTACATCAATTCAAATCCAAAACCATTAGATCAATCATTCGGACTTCGCTTAGGGCGTCATTTTTTAAATGAACTTTCTAATCAAAATGAAAAGGTTGAAATTGAAACAGTTAATCTTTATGAAGAAAATATTCCGTTAATCGATGCAGATGTTTTAGACGCTTGGGGTAAGTTAGCTGCTGGTCTTGAGCTATCTCCATCACAAGTAGAAAAAACGGCTCGAATGAGTGAGATTTTAGAGCAATTCCTTTCAGCTGATATGTACGTTTTCAACACCCCTATGTGGAACTTGAGCTATCCGCCAATGCTTAAGGCATATATCGATAACGTTGTAATGGCTGGAAAGACATTTAAATACACAGAAAACGGCCCGCAAGGACTCCTTGGTGAAAAGACGGCTGTACACATTCAATCTCGAGGCGGAGTATATTCTGAAGGACCTGCTCAAAGCTTTGAATTTACAAATGGCTACCTTCAAGGGGTAATGGCATTTATCGGAATCACAGATTACCATCATGTATACACAGAAGGAATGGCAGCAGCACCAGATCGTGCTGAAGATATTCTTGATGCGGCTAGAGAGACTGCATCAGAATTAGCAAAAGAATTAGCATCTGCTAAAAGAAACGCATAAATTTTACACTGATAACGAACCGTTCTAAGAGGAATTATATAAAAAGGTGTCTGAAATTTAGACACCTTTTATTGTTTTAAGGGAGTGGAGAAAGAATGAACGAAACATTTAAAGTTATGGAAGAAAGAGCATCCGTTAGACTTTATCAAAAGGATAAAGAGATCCCTAACGAGACTATTCATAAAATTTTAGAGATGGCAGGGAAAGCTCCATCTGCATGGAATCTTCAGCACTGGCGCTTTATTGTTGTAACTTCTCAAGAACAGAAAGAAAAATTGTTTCCGATTGCCTACAATCAGAAGCATGTTCTTGATGCATCGGCAGTTGTAATCGTCCTAGGCGACACGGAAGCGGATAAAGTGGCTTCAGAAGTATTTGAAAAAGCACCTGAAGAAGCGCGAAACATCTTGCTTAAGAATATTAAAAGCGCCTATTCCCAAGGCCGTCCATTAGGGGAGAGAGAAGCTCTTAAGAACGCTTCACTTGGAGCGATGCAGCTTATGCTCGCGGCAAAAGCGCTAGGCATTGATTCATGTCCGATGACAGGGTTTGATCACGAAGCCATCTTGCCTGCACTGGGTATTCCTGAACGATTCATTCCTGTAATGATGATCACCTTAGGTTACGCAGACGGACCAGCGAAACCTACAGAACGATTTGATGTTAACCGTTTAATCATGCATGAAAAATACGAAGAAAAACTTTAAAACCTACAAGCAGTCTATAGTCATCTCCATGGCTTAGGCTGCTTTTTTTTTAGCAGAATATGCTATCATACAAGTATTAAGTCAATTATTTGAAAAAGGAGCACTCATGAGCACGCTAACGATTTCAATACTTATTTCACTCGTGATCATCGTGTTTGTAATCATTATATTTGCAGCTGCGATAACAAAAGGTTATTCATACAAACATACGGTAGACAAACTCGAAGATAACCCTTATTTAAAAGATAGTAATGAAAAAACGGGATCGGATCAAAGAGAACAAGAAGATACAAACAAATAGCCTAGAAAGTCTTAGAGGAGATGGAGAGAAGTATGAATTTTACGATTTCACCTAAGCCGCCATTTGATTTTCAAAAAATGATGAAGCGTTTAACAGTCACGGGAAAGACGCATGTGTTAAAACTCTCTGAGGATTTTACGCAGTATGAAAAAATTGTACATATCGAAAATGTATCTTGCTATTTAAAAATCAAATCAGAAGGTTCTCTTGAGAAACCGCTTCTTTCTTGTCAGGTCATACCGATAGACGGAAAAGTTTCAGAATCAAATGCAAAGATGAAAATTCAACAGCTGTTCTCTACAGAATTAGACCTTTCACCACTATATGAACATTTTTCTGGGCACCATGAATTAGGTTCAGTGCTTAACCGTTTTAAGGGCTTGAAGCTTTTAACCGAAACCGATCTTTTTGAAGCGATAATTAAAATTATAATCGGCCAGCAGGTAAACTTAACGTTTGCAGGTACATTAACAGAACGGCTGATCAAACTTGCAGGGAAAGAGATAGAAGTAGAAGGGAATGTCTTTCAAATCTTTCCTTCTCCTGAAAGTACGGCGAAATTAACTTATGACGATATGCGCGAGCTTCAGTTCAGCCAGCGGAAAGCAGAATATATTATAGACCTTGCACGAATGATAACTGATGGCAAACTGGATTTAGAAGCTTTGTGGAATAAATCGGATGAGGAAATTTTTAAGATCCTGCTTCCAATCAGAGGGATAGGGAAGTGGACGATCGAGTGTCTGTTGATCTTCGGAATGGGGAGACCAGACATTCTTCCTGCAGCAGACATCGGTTTAAGGAATGCTGTTCGTAACGTCTGGAATCTTGAAAATCAGCCGTCTGAAGATGAAGTGAGACAGTTAGCTGAAGATTGGAAACCATGGAGAACCTACATAACCTATTATTTATGGGAAAGCTTGAATCAAACGCCAGAGGTTGTTGATCATACATAAAAGCTGTTTTCGTATACTTTGCAGTCTTTGAAAGAGGTTAATTTCCGCTTCAGGACTCCCTTTCCGCAGAGTGTGCGGTTAGCGCATTCGCCGCTGTGCGTCAATGGGAATGGTCTCACCTGTCCCACTCATCCTGCTGGAGTCTCGTCCTTACGCTTCAATTAACTATTCACTGAAGATTTTATTAAAAACATCCAATCAGAAATATTCTATGTAAAAAAGGTGAGGAGCTCTTGAAGCTCTTCACCTTCGTTTTGTATTTATTGATTTAATTCTTTTCCTAAAAACTTTGCGATGGCTTTCATGCCAAATATGCCGGCTTTCTCTTCAGCTTCACGGTTGTAATTCGTGTTCGTATTTACATCATACGCATACACGTTTCCGGATTTATCGGTAATGATTTCAATACCGGCGAATGTGATGCCGTTGGCTTTTAAGAATGCTTCAATGTTTGATTGGTAAGGAAGAGTAAAGTCTTCTAGAATCTTGAACTTTGGTTCGGGTTCTTCAGGCTGTTCGGTGATTGGACAAAATTGATCTCCAATCTGACAAGCATCTGCTGGACAAAGTTCAAACCCTTCTGATGTGTCCACTTTTACCGCATATAGAAATTTCCCGCCTATAAATTCGCAGCGGACGATATACGGTTCAGGTGCCTCAATGTAATCCTGAAGAAGCGTTATCCCATCTATGGACTCATCAAAAGTTTCACTGTTCACATAAGTTTCGAGAGCGGCTTTGGTTTGAAATAATTGTACGCCAAGCCCTTTTCCCGCTCTGTTATGCTTTGTAATAAAAGGACCATCGAAATGTGCTGCGGCCGTTGAAAGTTCTTCTTTTCCATAAGCTGCAATCGTACGAGGTACAGGAATATCAAAGGCTTTCAAAGCACTGTATTGATTTACTTTACTGATCTCAAGCTGTAATGCTCGGCTGTTATTGAATACTTTTCTGCCGTAGCTTTCAAGCCAGGCCAATACAACAGAAGTATACTCAGGGGCATAACGGTGGCCTCGAGTATGAGAAGAAGCACTCATCCGATTATAAAAAACGCCTTCGGGAGGAGCTTTTGTTAAATCAATATGCCCTTTTGACATGTGCCAGTCTTCATAAGGTAAACCTAATTCTTCAAAGCGCTGAAATAATGGCGCAGTCCATTCACTATTTTCGTGGATAACATATATTTTTGGAACCATTGTAATCCTCCTTAACACTTAATTCCGAGTGTTTCTATACACCTAGTCTAATATACGAGGTTTAGAATGAAAAGAAAACACACAAAAAAAGAAGCCTTATTTTGACTTCTTTTTCTGAAGATGATCAGATTGTTCGAATTTTTTTATTGCTTTTGCGTAAAGACTGAACTCATCATTTGTTATTTCTTCTTCGCCATAACGCACCTTTTCATAAGCTTGTAATACGGATTCGGCATCATCTCCAGATAGTTTTAGGCGTTCAAACCATAATGGAGCTGACTCTCCAGGTAAACGTCCATACCCTCGTTTATCCATCGTTTTTTCGAAGTGAAGAAACTTTTTTCTTGTTCGGTCTTTTGATTGCAGCCATCTTTTCTTACCAAAAGCAGAGCCTCTTAAATCTGAGCTGGTTAATGATGAAACATTACCCGATAAAGCTGCATCAGGTCTAAGATTAAACAATAACTTTTTTCTCCAAATATAAACAGCGACAATAAGTACCAGTATGGCGGCGACTGTCCACCAGAGAAGTGAGTAATCATTTGCGAGCTCTTGTGGCTTTAGTTCGAGAATCTCTTCATTTTTTCCAACTTCTAACTTGCCTGCTTCATCATCTTTTTTAAACAGTTTTATTAAATAAGCAATCGGAACAGCCAGCAAAGTGAATATCTTCCAGAGCGGGACCGCAACGATATAATACATCAAGAACAGAACGCCATCTAAAACCCAGTAGATAAATTGTTTAAGAGGTCCTAACAAGGCAAAAACAACACCGCTTAAAGCAACAAGAAAAAGCGGAACAGAAAAGTCTCTCCATACTTTCTCACCATCTGCATTCTTAAAATAGTGAACGGTCATCTTAATGGCAAGCATGAGCATGAATTGAAGCCAGACTGCTCCATACATGACTGTGAATCCATCCTTGAAAAAGAAAGAAAGTAAGAGTGCAAAAACCGCACTAATTGAAAGAATGATTTCTAAGTCAGTTTTAAATGGGTCCTGCCAATTTTCTAAGCTTCTCCAAGCAATGACTACTGCAAGTATCGAAGAAAAAAGGATAGAGGAGGTTAAAAACCAAAATGACATTGCAGAAATTAAAACTGTACATACCAATGTCAATTTAAATAGGCTGGTTTTGTAAATATATAAAGCCCCACTTACAGCAATAATAGGCAACAGTGCTGTTATGTAAAAGGCTAGATCCAACCATGAGCCACCTTGTTGAAGAAGAACATAAAATAAAAAGAGAAGCATGGCATCAAAGGTTAAGTTCATTCCATATAAAATCAACTTCTGGCTGTTTAACATGGAACGACCTCCTTAGAAGAGTAAGGCATCAAGTATGCTTCCGCCCCCGCTTGGTTGACCAAAAAGATCTTACCGCCCGACTTAATCCATTTATTCGTAAGGAATTGTGTATTTGTATCGTTTGGAACAGCCCCAAGAAGAATAATAAAAGGAGCAGTCCCAGCAAAGTTACGATCCATTTTTGTCCACATGATGGTCGGCTTTACAATAACATTTGAACGATCGATACGAGCGAGTCCTTCTAATACTTTACTTAGATGCTGCGGTCCACTTCCCGTTGTTACATGATACATTCCTAATGGACCAGGTACTTTAAAGTTGATGTAAACTTCGAATGGAATGTTCTTCTCGGCAGCAAATTGGCACATATAAGCCAGATAGCTTATTTCGCTTTCCATTTGCTCAGAAGATTTCATATCTTTATGATCCGGCAAGATGGTATATACAAATGTCCAATGATAGACTACCGTTTTTTCGAAAACCTTGGTTTGAAGAGTTCCTGTTCTAGCTGTCGCTTTCCAGTGCAGTTTGTGAAAAGAATCGCCATACGCATAATCACGGTTTCCGGCAGGGAGCGAGACATTCTCAAACAATGCAAACGGACGAACTGCTTCACCGCTTCCTTGATGAAAGAGATGTTCAATCTTGTGAACAGGTAGAGGTCTAGGATAAACAATAATCTCAGCAGGAAACAGTTCCTGATATGTTAGAGCCTGACCACTCGTTTGAAGCGGATCCTGGATTTGCAGAGTAAGGTTTGCGATTCTTGTAGTACCTCTTTTTCTAGCTGTAAAGGGAACCGTTTGGGTAAATGCCGTTTTTTTGTAAATGGCAAATGGCCTTTTCAGCTCTATTCTTCCTTTTAAACTCTCCACGTCATCTTTGTTCGTATCAGAAATAACATCTCGATGAGTTAAAAAGAGCTCTCCTCTAAATGATGGCCATCTTCCCGTATGAAGCAGTTTGATATGAAATTCATCTGAATCACCCGGAAACAGACGATAAATCTGCTTGTTTAAATCCAGTTTTAAATCTTGAACAGAGGATCTAAATTGCAATAACGTTGCACCATACAAAAATATAATGACCAAACCTAAAACAAAAAGAAAGGATATATTTCGGTAAAATCCGATTAAAAGGATTAACGGACTGAATAAAACAAGCGCTTTAAAAATAGGCTTGATCCAGATCTGATTACTCCACTGCATGATTATCTTCCTGCCTCAGATTCAACAGGGACATCAATGGATTCAAGGATATCTTTTAATACCTGTTCTTTGGTTTTTCTCATAGTTCCTTCCATTGATAAGACTAAGCGATGAGAAAGAACATGTGGAGCGACAAGCTGAACATCATCTGGTGTAACGAAAGTTCTTCCATTTACATAAGCGGCACCTTGAGCAGCTTTCATGAAAGCAAGTGTTCCACGTGGAGAAACACCGTTTTCGATAAACTCGTGCTGGCGTGTAGCATGAACAATCGATAACAAGTAATTCTCAATTTCATCACTTACAAAGATCTGCTGTACTTCTTCTTGCATTTTTATAATGTCTTCTAAAGTAAACACAGGCTCGAGCAGCTCTTGCGGATTTTGTGCACGATACATATGGAGCATATCTTTTTCTTGATCAAAGTCAGGATAACCGGATGGCAGTTTCATAAAGAAGCGGTCAAGCTGTGCTTCAGGCAGTGGGAACGTACCATGTGACTCAATTGGATTTTGTGTTGCAATTACAAGGAAAGGTGCAGGGAGCTTTAGCGTTTCGCCGTCAATAGTTACTTGGCGTTCTTCCATAACTTCTAACAAACTTGATTGAGCACGGGGAGTAGCACGGTTAATCTCATCAGCCAATAAGATGTTCGTCATGACAGGTCCAGGGCGCATTTCAAATTCTTGATGTTTTGGATGAAAGAATTGAATCCCTGTAATATCTGCAGGGAGTATATCTGGGGTGAATTGTATACGTTTAAACTCTCCGTCAATTAAACGTGCAAGACTTTTAGCAAGCACAGTTTTTCCGGTGCCTGGTACATCCTCTAATAAAAGGTGTCCCTTATTCACTAAAGCGATCATTGTAAGTTCGACCAGTTTATCTTTCCCTGTCAATACTCCAGCAATAGCGTTTTTAACAAGGTTTACTTGATTTACGATAGTCATCATTATCTTCCTCTCAAAGTTAGATAAATTAACCATACCATTATTACAATATTTAGAAAATAACAATTGTAATATTTTTGAAATTATTGTAATGAAAAATAAAGATTTTTGCACAAGCTTAGAAGCTCTAGTAAGTGGTTGATTTCCGCTCCAGGTGTTCGCTTTCCGCGGGGCGGGCGGTGAGCCTCCTGCCGCTTTGCGCCTTCAGGAGTCTCACCTGTCCCACTCGTCCCGCAGGAGTCTCCCACCTTGCGCTACAATCAACTGCATAGGAAGAAAAAAGAAAAAATCCAAAAAGCAACAATCTTATAGAAATAGATAAAAAATAAAAAAGCTTACCGCATAAAGAAAGCGGTAAGCTTGAAAATTTTAAAGATAGAAGAAAACTGCCAATATTGCAGCTATTATAAAACGATAATAGGCAAAAGGGGTTAATTTTACTTTTGCGATCAGTTTTACAAAGAAAAGAATGGCAACGGCTGCTACTAAAAATGCTGTAACAAAACCAGTTAAGAAGAATGGCAGATCGGCTGCACTTAGAATGTCTCGGCTTTTATATAGATCGAGACCGGATGCTGCGATCATGATCGGCACTGCTTGGATAAAAGAGAAATCTGCAGCTGTACGGTGATTGAGTCCTGAGATCAATCCGCCCGAAATGGTTGCTCCAGAACGTGAAAAACCTGGCCATAATGACAAACATTGAAACAATCCAATTTTCAAAGCTTGTTTATAAGTCATGTCATCAAGGTCTGATGCATTTACACCTTTCTTGTTCTGTACTTTTTCTGCAAAAATCATTAAGAATCCGCCAATTACGAGCCCGATAATGACTGTATTTGGTGAAAATAGATGTGCTTTAATAAAATCATGAACTAAAAGTCCAATTACTACTGCTGGCATGATTGCGATAAAAATATGTCCGAGATTCAGAGAGTTTTCTTTTTTCGCCATCTTGCCGACACCGAGCAGACTCCAGAGGCGATTCCAGTAGAGAACCACAACAGCAAGAATGGAACCAAGCTGAATCACGATCTCAAATGTTTTAGCTTTGTCACCTGTAAAATCAAGCATGTGTCCTGCAACGATTAAATGTCCTGTCGATGAAACAGGGAGAAACTCTGTTAATCCTTCAATAATACCCATTACGATTGCAATCCAAAGAAACATACATTCACCTTCGCTTATGTTAAATTCAAATATTTAAATTCATGAAATCTATTATAGGTTAGAAGATGAGCATTGTCATATTCTTTTTCTAGCTGATTTTTCAAGAATTTGTAGAAATGAAAAAAGATGGGGGAGAGAACCCCATCTTCATTAGTTAATAATTGTAATATTTACGTTCTTTCTGCCCCAGTTAATAGCATCTGAGTAGTTCTGCATATATATATCAATCTCGTTTCCATTGATGCCTCCGCCTGTATCAGCAGCTACTGCATAACCATAACCAGGTACGTATACAACTGAACCCATTGGTATTACATCTGGATCAACTGCGATTACCTTAGCATAAGGAATCTCTTTAAGGTTTGTACCGCTTGATGTCGTTCCGCTGCAGCCTTCGCAATTTGCTGTGTAAGCTGTTGCAGCTACAGTCATACCTTTTCTTTGAATATTGTTTTGAATACTATTAAAAGTTTGTGGTCCTGCAATACCATCTACTAATAATCCTTTAGCTTTTTGGTATTTAATGACTGCGTCTTTAGTGACTGGGCCATAATATCCTGTTGTTACAGCGAAATCGAAGTATCCCATCGCTTTTAATTTCCCTTGAAGTTCATATACATCATTATCCCATGTGCCAGGTCGAAGAGTGTGATCACCCATTGCTGCAAATCCGCTAACGGGAGCAGAAACGAGCAATCCGAATGCCATAGCCCCTGTAATTACCCATTTTTTTATCATAATAACTCCTCCTAATATGTATAATTGGTTAAATACGCCTCGGTTGCCAATTATACTAATCGAATATGACAAAAGGATTAGGAGAAGGTAACAAAGAGATTACAATATTATATTCATATAATAATAGGTAATTTAGGAATTAATTGGATGATAGGTAGATGAAACTAAAATGATAGAGGTTTCTGTGGTTCTCGACAAATTTCCCAGGAAATAGACAAAGATTACTGATTGTCATTCCTATCGTCATTCCATTCATCAAGACGGTTTAATAGCTGATCGAGCTCTTGACTGCATATAACTGTTTCCTTCGCTGTAAGTCCATACGTTTTTCCAAGACAAAGCAGGACTTCGCGTTTCTCTTCAATTAATTGTAGCAGCATGTATTATTCACAACTTTCATGAAAGATTTTGTCTCAATTAATATGCAATATTTTTACGAAAAGAAAAAGGGTTTCGTGTAAAGAAGTGGTAATGTTACAAGATTCAACAAATTTCTAATAGATAATGTCGATTTATGTGAATATCATGTTGACTAAGTTTGGAAGAGGTAGGGAATTATATAACTAGAGAAATAGTTTGAGAGGAGAACAATATGCATCATTCATTAAATATTGCATTTATTTTATTGGCTGTAGCAGTTGGCGTAACGGCTTTGGCAAAGAAAATAAAAAAACCTTATCCAATTGCACTTGTGGTAGTGGGAGCCATTATCGGACTAGTACCTCTACCGGCCTTGGACCCGTTAAAAGGATTTGTTGAAGAGGGCTATACATTTCAATTTATTATCATTTCGCTATTGCTCCCGACTTTACTTGGAGAGGCAAGTTTAAAACTTCCTTTCAGCCATTTGAGAGAAAATACACAGGCGATAAGTGCATTAGCAGTTGGGGGAACTTTTCTTACCTTTCTGATTATCGGTGCTGGATCTTATTACATATTAGATTTGAGTCTGCAAACTGCTTTTGTATTTGCTGCTTTAATGAGTGCGACAGACCCTGTATCTGTATTAAGCATTTTTAAAACGCTTGGAGTAAACCGTAAACTTTCAACTGTCATTGAAGGAGAGAGTTTGTTTAATGATGGATTAGCAGTGGTGCTTTTTATGATTGCCTCAATCTACCTGCCTTCTTATATTGAAATGGGTGCAGGAGGGATAGTGGCTGCTGTTCTGATGCTTTTCAAGGTTGCGATCGGTGGAGCTATTGTAGGTGGAGGATTAGGATATGTTTTTTCAAAGTTCACGAGCTGGTACGATGATTACCCTTTAGAGATTTTGTTTTCTATCCTTTTATTCTATGGCAGCTTCCTGGTTGCAGAGTCTATCCACGTTTCGGGGGTAATTGCTGTAGTAGTTGCAGGTCTGGTCTTTGGAAATTATGGAGCAAAAATAGGAATGAGCCCAACTACTAAAATAAACATTCATTCTTTTTGGGATGTTTTGGCATTGTTTGCAAATTCACTAGTGTTCCTTCTTGTAGGGTTGGAAATTGCCTATATCGATATCAATGATAAATGGGGATTGATAGCAGCAAGCATTCTTATAGTCCTAGCTGCAAGAACGATTGCAGTTTACGCATCCATGCTTCCTATTAAAGGTATACCTTTAAAATGGAAACATGTACTGAATTGGGGAGGACTGAAAGGATCTTTGTCTATCGCGCTTGCGCTTAGTTTACCTGGGGATTTTCCTGGCAGGGAAGATATTATTATTTTGGCATTCTCTGTTGTGTTCTTTTCGTTGCTTGTCCAAGGAATGACAATCTCTTCCCTTATAAACAAATTGAAAATTAAAGGACCGAATAAAGAAAAAACAGAATACGAAGAGGTGATGAGCGCTGTTCATAGGTATGATCATGCCATTGGAAGACTTCAACAGCTAAGAAAAGAGGCAGTTATTTCTACAATAGTTTTTGAAAGAATGAAAGCATTGTATGATCACAAGCAAGAGGAGGCAAAAAAAACACTGGATGTCATGTATGAGGAGCATCCGGAGTGGAGGAAGAACCAAGAACATATTGCTTCTATTGAAGCTTTGTATGCCGAACACGAGGCAATTGAACGATTGTTAAGAAAAGATATGATTTCAAGCCAGCTGGCAGAGGAAGAAATTGAACGAATCATTGATCTTATTGAACAGAAGAAGAATAAATATTACGAAGAAGAACATTAAAAAAATGGCCAGAAGATGGCCATTTTTATATGTTTTCTTGTCTTGAAAGAGTGAATTGATTGAGAAGCTGATCAAGCTGCTGACTGACCTTTACTAATTTGGGATGGGCCAGTTCATGGTTCAGCTGAAGTGAAGTACGATACAGCTCTTCTCTTAAGAGGCTGATTCGATCTTGAATTGTTTTTTCCTTCATATGTATATCTCCCTTGCAATTATTACCGACGTAGGAGTTCATTCGGCAACTGGCTGGCATATCCGTTTAAAGACTTAGCCCCTGTAGCTTTGCGTCCTTCTCTTTCGAAAAGTTTGCCCTTTCGTCGATTGATTTTATAAGTATAGCATAACGACAGCAACTTTTTACAAATAATTACAAAATAATACAACCGTTAAGTTTTTGGTTAATGAAAAATATTCCTGTTACTCATGATATCGGACGAGACAGCACTAAGTTTAAGAGCAACAAAGTTGTTTTTTTGGTCAACTTAAGTAATTTCCTTTAAAATAGAAATGATATGCAATGAATGAGGAAACGTCTAATTTGCTATAATTGGTAATAAAACCTGAAGGAGGGGAGACGGAATGAAGCAACCAGAGGAACACGATGAAAAAAATCGTGCACAATATGATTCCCCTGAGAAGAAAGTCCAAAATACACATTCGGTTCAATTGTGGCGTGAGTATTTTTCAGAACGATTCGAGACGTTCGAAAAACGGAAAATGCAAACCGTCTCCTTTCGTGATCTTGCTGATGGAAAAGATACGAGCTACACATTTGTACATATCTATCGTGATTATTATCCGGCACTTCTAAATGCTGGACAATTTTTTGATGAGGATATTGCGTTGCTCTATAGATATCATGTGCAAATTGAAACGCTGATCCGCTTATTTTCATTTGAAGCACAATATGGGATAGCAGCTTATATGCAGGCCAACTTTGATGCGACCGTTGAAAAATTATCTGATCAGATCTATGTGGCATTAAAAGAAATGAATAGTGAAAAGCTTCTTAATGAAAATAAAAAACTCGTTGAAGAGAGTCTCCGAAACTTTCAAAGTCTTTATGAGATTCCTCCTAAATGGGGTTATTTATTATTTTATCTTTTTCAGGTCAGCTGGTCTCTTCTTTATTCTGAGAGAACGTGGATCGAAAAATATGAAAGTCAGCTGCTTGAAGAAAAGGAATCTGGCAAAGTATCTCAAATGCTGGAGCTTGCTTTAGTGCATTTTGCTTTTGCACGCCAGCAGGATGATCTTGCTTTTGAACGTTTGGGTCAGAACGATAAGAAAGTCGAAATGGTTCATTACCTTGTCTGGATGAAACTTTTGGTTGATAAACAGGAATGGGAGCGTCTGTTGGCTTGGCTTCTTTATTTGAAGCCCAATTTCCTAGAGGGTGTCAGTTCCTATTATTATCATTCAGACGCTCGTGAATTTTTTCACGAATATCTCAATTATTTCTGGAAATATGCACAGCATACTGGTGACGAAGAAAAGTATGAAGAGATGCTTATTGAGTTTTTGCCGATCACTTTCTATGAATACGGAGAGTATTTAATGGTGATCGGTGAACATGAGCGATGGGTGGAGCTTCAAGTGATCATGGGCTACTCACCAGAGCTCATTCAGCGAAAGGATTTAAAAGAAGTCCTTGCTTTTGAGAAGGAAACAGTTTTGCCGATCTATCATCAAACGATTGACAGGCTGATTAACGAACGGACGAGAAAATCTTATCAATCAGCCATAAAACATTTAAAAACGCTCCGTACCATTTATTTTGATATAGGTGAGGAAGAACGATTTTCTCAATATATTAATCAAATCGCAACGATTTATGGACGGTTAAGAGCGTTTCAGGAAGAGTTAAGGAAAGGAAAGTTTATTTCATGATCGATACAAGCAATCTTTTACTTCACGCAAAATGGCTTCATGGAAATATGGTTTTATGGGCCACTAAAGATAAGAAAAGAGTGCATGTGAACGATTGGAAACCTCTTTTATTTACGTGGCATCAGCCATCTTTTTATGGAACGCTGCTCGATATAGATGACGATCAAAATATATATTTGAATGCAGGAGAAGCTTTTGTACTGTTCAATCGCTATCCGGAATTTTTCCTTTCAGAAAATACGTGGGAAAAAGAGGCTTGGCAAGTGGTAAAAGAAGCAAACCACTATGATAAGTTATTGAAATCTGATTTTGTGTCTCCTGACTTTGAGGCATGGAAATCAGGTGATTGGTCATGGAAAGCTGAAGGGAAACGTATCGAGTCTCCTTGGATCAATGAGGCTCTTTCAACTTTGCCGAATGCCGGCTATACAGCGATGCCATCATCATTTAACAAAGAAATGGTCAGAGGTAATTCAAAACAGATAATCTCTGCACTCGGACATTTGGATGAAGAAGAATGGCTGATCAAAATCGGCTGGAGAGAAGATCCGAAGCCTTTTAAACTCGTATTTGAATTATCCGAACCTGCTGAGGAAGAAGAAAAGGATATATGGAGTTTGAATGCCTATCTTCAGGAAAAAGAAGAAGGGATTCGAGTTCCATACAAAGGAAAAAGTACACTTCTACCTGACGAATGGAAGCCATATCAATCGATGCTGGAAAGTGATATGGAACTGGTCTCAAAGCTGATTTCATGGCTTAAGGTTGGCAGCCGTAAAGAAATTAGAGAAGAGATTACGGAAAAAGAAGCATGGGATTTCCTGACTTTGAAAAGCGAACTTCTTCGCCAGATCGGAATCGTAAGTATTCTGCCGGAATGGTGGCAGACGGTTCAGGAACTGCAGCCGAAAGTTAAAGCAAAGATCAAGACCAAACCGCAAACCGGCGGTGGAGCACCGTCCTTTTTAGGGTTGAACGCGATCATGCAGTTTGACTGGAGACTTTCTACCGGAGACGAAGAACTGTCGGAGGAAGAGTTCCGTAAGCTGGTCGATGGCAGCAGAAGGCTGGTTCGCAGGAACGGTCAATGGTACAGAGTAGATCCTGAATGGATGAAACAAGTCAGGCATCTCATCAAAAACGTGGACCGTACGGGCATTCAGTTAAAGGATGTATTAGAACAGCACCTTTTAAATATGGAAACAAACCCTGCAGATGATGAACTCGATGGTATTGAGTTTGAAGGACCAATGCTTGATATGGAATGGGATGAGCCCCTCAATCTATGGATGGATCAGCTTTCTGAAATCAAAACGATACCTGTTGAACCAAAAGCTGAAAATCTGCAAGGAACACTTAGAGATTATCAAAAGACAGGAAGCTCCTGGATGTATTTTCTTCGAAAGTTTGGGCTTGGCGGATGTCTTGCAGATGACATGGGTCTTGGTAAAACTGTCCAGACGATCGATTATTTTTTAAAGGTAAAGGAAAAAGGAGAGCAGGAAGGCACCTTTTTATTGGTGTGTCCAACATCTGTTATCGGGAACTGGCAAAAGGAACTTGAGCATTTTTCTCCTTCTTTAACAGTTGGTTTGCACTACGGCTCTAACCGGAAAAAGGGAGAAGATTTCGAGAGGTGGTATAAGAATTACGACGTTGTGATTACTTCATATACAACTTGTCAGCTTGATTTTACCGAAATGGGTGGAACTTATTGGGAGGCAATCGTCCTCGATGAAGCTCAAAATATTAAGAACAGCTACACAAAACAGTCCAGAAGTATTCGCAAACTGAACGGCCGACACAAGATTGCGTTAACGGGAACACCTGTTGAGAATCGTCTGCTTGAACTATGGGCGATATTCGATTTTCTTAATCCTGGTTATTTGGGAAGTGAGCCTTCTTTTCAGAAGAAGTTTGTACTGCCGGTCGAAAAAGAAAACGATAATGTTAGGCTGCAGCAGTTAAAAAGTTTAGTACAGCCTTTCCTGCTCCGACGTACGAAGATGGATCCTGCTGTTCAGCTGAACCTGCCTGAGAAACAAGAAATCAAAGAATACTGTCCTTTATCAAAAGAACAGGCTTCTTTATATGAGAGACTCGTTCAGGATACCTTTGAACAGCTTGAAAAAGTAACGGGCATTCAGCGCCGCGGTCTCTTGCTCGCTATGCTGGGCAAACTGAAACAGATCTGTGATCATCCTGCCCTTTATACGAAGAATGACAAATTAACGAAGCTAGAAGATCAATCTGCTAAATTTTCGAAGACGATTGAACTCCTAGACGCGATTTTAGAAAAAGATGAAAAATGCTTGATCTTTACTCAGTTTATCTTTATGGGTGAACTGATCAAGAAGTACGCTGAGAAGAAGTTTGGGAAACCTGTCTTGTTCTTACATGGAAGCTTATCCAAGCAAAAACGTGATGAGATGATAGACAGTTTCCAAAATGGGGATAACGCGATTTTCATCTTATCGTTAAAAGCAGGGGGTACAGGTTTAAATCTGACAGAAGCCAATCATGTTATCCACTATGACAGATGGTGGAATCCTGCAGTTGAAAACCAGGCAACTGACCGTGCTCACCGAATCGGGCAAAAGAAGTTTGTTACGGTGCATAAGATGATCACACTCGGCACACTCGAAGAAAAGATCGATATGATGCTCGAAAGTAAAAAAGAACTGTCAGAGAAAGTGATCCAGAGCGAAAACTGGATTACGGAATTATCAACGGATGAACTGAAGGACTTATTTACACTGCGCAAAGAGTGGGTAGAGACTTGATAGGAAGATGAAGACATGCTGATTTACGGCATGTCTTTTTTTGGTGGGTTTGGCTGGCCCAGATACAGGTATCTCAAATTATCATTCAATTTCTTTAAATTATTAATCGAATTCTTCAAATTATTACCGATAAGTTTCAAATTAAGAGCCAATTAAGGCAAATTAAGTCCACTACAGGTGAAATTAATTGCTAAAGTTCTAAATTGCACACAAAAACCACTGTGATTTGAACTTCTTCCAAACAAATAAAAAGTTTTTGAGTCTCATTTTTGATAAACTATCATCAACTACACAATAATAGCGGATTATTATCATAGTAGAACTCTCAAATGAGCAGGAGGCAGCAAACATGTACTTACCGTCATTCTCTTTAAAAGGAAAAACGGCGCTCGTTACAGGGGCTGGCAGAGGAATCGGACGAGCGATCGCAATCGGGTATGCAGAGGCAGGCGCTGATGTAGTGATCGTGTCAAGAACGCAATCAGATCTAGAAGAAACCGCTGAACATATCCAGCAAGCGGGCAGAAAAGCATATACATTTGAAGCGGATGTGACTAACAAAAGTGATATCGAAACGATCTTTGAAAAGCTGGATGCCGACAACGTAAGAATCGATATTCTCGTCAACAATGCTGGGATGAATATTCGATCAAAAGCCCTTGAGGTTTCAGATGATGAATGGGATACGATCATGAACACGAATCTTCGTTCAGCTTTTTGGTTTTCACAAAAAGCAGGGGAAAGAATGAAGGAGAACGGAGGAGGAAAGATCATCACGATTTCTTCCGTTGCAGGTCATGTGGCGCTGCGTACAGGTGTAGTCTATGCATCTACGAAAGCGGCTATTATTCAGATGACGAAAAATCTTGCGCTTGAGTGGGGACAGTACGGCATTAATGTAAACAGTATCGGTCCGTGGTACTTCAAAACACCTCTGACAGAAAAGCTTCTCGCAGACAGAGATTATTTGAATGATATTTTATCTGTTACACCGCAAAAACGAGTAGGAGAACTGCCAGAACTTGTGGGGCCGGCTGTGTTCTTGGCGAGTGATGCTGCGAGTTATGTGAACGGACAGACATTGTTTGTTGATGGCGGAATGACAATTCAAGGTTTTTAAACAACGAATTACTAAACTATATAAATATTTTTCGGAATTTTGTATCTTCCTGTATGAAATCTTCATTATCCGTTAATAATGGAGCTACACAAGCAATAATTTTTAATGTTTGAAGGGAGATATCTATAATGAAAAAAATGGATTTAGTAGATGCAGTACGCAATGCAACAAGTATGAACAAAAAGGAATCAGCACTTGCTGTTGATGCAGTATTAAACGCGATTACAGATGCTTTGAAAAACGGTGAGAGCGTACAGCTGATCGGTTTCGGAACATTTGAAACACGCAACCGAAATGCGAGAAAAGGACGCAACCCGCTGACTGGTGAAGAAATCATGATCCAGGCAAGCAATGTTCCTGCATTCAAGCCAGGAAAATCACTGAAAGAAGCGGTAAGAGCCGTTTAATTGTTTGTAAATACAAAAAGACGCTTTCAATTTTGAAAGCGTCTTTTTTTATCAATATTTTTCGACATGGAGCAGAACATCGATGTAGGAAGTTGAAGAATAACGTACAAGTTCTGCAATGATAGGAAATAAAAACTTGTCGGTGTTAAATCTTCTTTGTCAGATTTAGACGAAAAAAAGAGTAATTTGACGTGCGAATTATCAAAAAATTTAAAGGAAACCAGCCCCTTTTATTTAATAATAAACAGTACGAAGTTTTAGTAAAAGGGTGGATAAAAATGAATATGACAAGCCAGGACGACCTTCTTGCAGTTGCTACTTTTAAAGAGATGATCGATGTCCTGCCTGAATTTGTATGTATTAAATATCCTGATGGAACTTGGGCAGAAGCAAACCGGTTCGCGTTAAATATTTATGGAATATACGATAATGATTATAAAGGAAAAAGTCTGGAGGAAATGGATAACAGACTTTCAAGTGAAGTTGTTGAAAGATGCAATCTATCAGATCAGAAAGCTTGGGAAACGAAGAAACCTACTAAAACAGCTGAAAAGATAAAAATGAATAACGGCAGAGTGGTCATGCTCGAACTGATTAAACAGCCAACTTTTACAAAAGACGGAGAACCACAAATGCTTGTCGTTACTGGAAGGGATATTACTCCGCATAAACAGAAGGAAGAAGAATTAAGTGTTGCTTTAGACCTTCTCGAATCCGTACTTAAAGGTACTACAGATGCGATTCTTATTTTAAATACTAGACAGGAAGTAATAAAAGTAAATGATGCGTTTGAACAAATGTTTGGCTGGGAAGAGGAGGACTTTTCGGAAGAGAATGATACCATTCCCGTTATTACACCCGCTCATTTGCAAGATGAATCTATAGAGATTATCAACCTATTAAAGCAGGGCCAGTCTGTTCCTCTACATGAAACGCAGCGAATTCATAAAGACGGAACAGTATTTGACGTGTCTGCTTCCTTCTCTAATATTTGTGATATGGAAGGGAAAATAATGGGGTTTGTTATCGTTTACCGAGATATTACTTCACAGAAAAAAGTAGAGCGGGCTCTACGCGAAAGTGAGGCGAAATATCGTTTGATCGCAGAACATTCAACGGATTTAATCACTGTTATAGAACCTTCAGGATTGATTCAATATGTATCTCCTTCACACTTTACGGTTTTAGGTTATGAGGAGGGAGAAATTAAGGGGGCTATTCTGGATCTCGTACATCCTGATGATATGGAAGGGCTGTCTGACCAGTTTATGAAGGCACTCGTTAAGAAGATTCCTTTTCAGACTGAATTCAGGCTGCGTCATAAGAACGGTGACTGGATTCTTTTAGAAGCAAGAGGAGTTCCGGTCATGACGAAAGAAGGTCATGTGGAAAGTCTGGTTACATTCGCAAGAGATGTCACAAAAGCTAAGCAGACAGAAGAACTGATGCTTAAATCAGAAAAGCTATCTGTATTGGGCGAATTGGCTGCAGGTGTTGCCCATGAGATCCGAAACCCGCTTACTTCATTAAAAGGGTTTACCAAGCTGTTATCAGATGCTGACGATGTAATCCGCATGGAGTATTTACGTATTATGGAATCTGAACTTAACCGAATTAATGATATTGTCGGAGAGTTGATGCTCGTAGCTAAACCACAGGCAGTAAGTTTTGAACATACAAACATAAGAGATTTGATCTTTAGTGTTGTCAGACTGTTAGAAACACAGGCAATCATGAGGAACATTCAGATCTGGGTGAATATTGCTGATGACATTCCTCCCGTTTATGGAGTCGAAAACCAGTTGAAGCAGCTGTTCATCAACCTTTTGAAGAATGCCATTGAGAGTATGGATTCTGATGGGGAGATTCACATAAAGATCGGCACAAAAGACGAAAGAGTTACAATTGAGCTGAATGACCAAGGCTGCGGTATCCCTGCAGACAGACTAAAGACATTAGGTGAACCTTTTTATACGACAAAAGAAAAGGGGACAGGATTAGGCCTAATGGTGTGTTTTAAAATCATTGACGAACACGGTGGTGCCATTCATTTTTCTTCTGTTGAAGGTCAGGGAACTCGTGTTGAGATTGAACTGCCTACAGCTCCGGTTTAAATAAATTAAAGGTTTATTCCATAGAAAAGCCGACCACACTGTTATTAGAGGAGTGTGAAGGTTGTGGGAAAATACCGTATCTTTTTTGTATACCGGATTAAAGATCTGAATTACCTACATGTTCATGGGATGAACATGGAAAATAAGAAGTTGTTTACCGTTCTCGTTTCATCGCCAAACGACCGGATCGACTTGGATAATCATCATGAACAGCTCCCAGAAGAACTTCTTTCTGTCCTTAAGGATGAGAGCGGCCGCATTAATGCAGGGCTTTATGATCTAGCCCAATGGGAACCGTATACGTATAGCTAGACTCCTTTCCAATTTTGTTGAAAGGAGTTTTTTTGTGTAAAATGTTCCTAAAAGAATAAAAAGGAGAACTTCAGATGACACAGGATGAAATTGTCGATCTGTTGACAGGCAAGATTAAACTTGTTCGAACAGAGCTCGGATACACACAAGATAAAATGGCGGACATACTAGGAATCTCTAAGAAAACATTGGTTCAGATTGAAAAAGAAAGAATTAAAGCTAGCTGGACAGTGATAGTAGCTTTATGTGCTCTTTTTCGAAACTCAGAAATTTTGTATAACTCGCTTGGAGGTGACCCGCTGGACGTGATGGAAGTTGTTGTTCATGAATACGTGGCATCTCCGAAAGAAAAGACTTGGGGCGGACATGTATGGTGGAAGGAAGTGCGATCACAAAAGGGGTGCAGATTGCAGCAGAATATAATCAGTAAACATTATCGTATTCTTGATGATAACAACCATAGAATCTTCAGCTCATTTGATGGAAAAGAAGCTCGTGAGCGTTTGAAGGAGATATGAATTAATATTTCGTTAATAAAACGTTTAAACGGTTGTCACATTATATTTACTTTGTGCTGTTACTTTTAATAGGAAAGTTGCTTCATATATTGAAAGGAGTGCAGCACATGGGATGGAAAACAAAGCTAACCGCTTTCGCAATAGCATCTGCGTTATCAATTCCTGCAGGACATGCCAACGCTTTAACAAGTGTTGATAAAAAAGACGGCGGAATAGGGAATACAACGAACTATTTAGATGAGATACCAAATATTTCACTCGATCCAAAAGTTGAAAATATTATTTACCCTCTAATGGCTACACCAGCTATTAAGAAAAATGGATCAGAACTTACCGTAAAAGTAGATGCTAAAGGAAAAGAGCCTGCAGGCTGGGACATTTCTCTTAATCCTACCGAAGCTGCACAGGTTGAAGGGAAATATACCCTTCCTGTTAAGAGTGTTCAAAAAGGATCTTCCTATTGGAAAGACAGCTCTTCTATTTATGAAGTTACCGTAACGATTCCTGAAGGTATACCTGAGGAACTTTTTGATCTGGAAGTTTCTTATACAGGTGACGGTACACGAATTACAGATGACGAACCGAATTCAGTAAAAGTGGTTAAAGAGTATAAGAAAGACTTTAAATTTATGCATTTAACGGATATACATGTTGGATCTCCAAGAAATATTGCAGACCCTGCTAATGTAACAGAAGCAGGAATGTGGGATCCCGATAAATCAAAAAGATGGCTTTATCTTCAAAAAACGATCAAGCAGGTAAACCTGTTAAAGCCTGATTTCGTTGTGATGACAGGGGATTTAATGTATGGTCAGATGAATCCTCAAGAATATATTTATGAATATGAGGAAACGTACCGTATGCTGAAGCAATTTAATGTTCCAGTGTACATCGTTCCAGGAAATCATGATTATTACGCACAAGATGCAACATTAGCTGATGGTGCAAAATATTGGGAACAATACTTCGGACCACAATATTTCTCATTTGATTACGGTCCGTATGCACATATGATAGGCTATAATTCGTTTGACTGGCATAAGTTTGACCGTCAGGGACATGGAACGGTATCTGTTCCGACTTGGGGCGGTCAAATCCGGGATCAGCAGATGGAGTGGATAAAAAAAGACTTAGCTGAGAACAAGGCAACAGCTCAAGAAAGTCAGACTTCTGGATTGTTCTCCCATCATAATCCAATCTGGCGTGACCGAGACATCTGGCCATCGACTGATCCGAATGTACAGGAGTACTGGAAAGAGTATGATGCTAAACATGACCCGCAAGATTTAAGTACACTTTTAAAAGGTGAAAAGCTTGGTATAGAATATGACCAGCAATGGCATGGTGAAGGGTCACATGAATTGATTGATGTCATGAAACAGAATGATGTTGATATTTCACTTCATGGTCATACACATATCGATAACATCACAGAGCAGGATGGTATTCTATATTCAACGACTGCATCGATCGAATTATCTGCAAAGCCATGGGTAGGTTATCGTCTGTTTGAAAAAGATGCAGCAGCAGATACCTTTAATACGTATATATTTGAAGGTCCGGATAAATCAATGCCTGTTTATCAAGACGGAAACACATCAGCCGGAGTTGTTTCATTCGAAAATACCTTTAAACTGCCGAATGATGGATCACAAGTTACACAAACAGCAACTTTGACAAATCGCTTAAATAAACCTGTAACAGTTAACATCCCGTTCTATATGAAACAAGGGACTTATACGTCATCAGCAGGTGAGATAATTGAAACTCAAGTTTATGGCACAAAGCAGTTTGTAGAAGTACAGATCACCGTGCCTGCTAATAGCGTGAAGAATATCGAACTAGCTCGATAAAAATGAAATTTTAGGCCGCCTCGGTTAATTCCTGGGCGGTTTTTCCATTTTTAGATTAAAAACTAAAATAAAATCATTCTTTAACCGATAAGAAGTATGGGACTTGAGACTGTTCATTAAGCCGAAATACCTAGAAAAGGAGCAAGTGAGATGTCACTTAGCACTCAAACTTTGAAAATTGTTATTGTTTCAAACGGAGATGAAGAATTTGGTCTGCCGATTCAGTATGTTGCTTCCATTGAGCGTGTTACAGAGATTACCCCAATGCCTGAGATGCCGCAGGAAGTTACAGGGGTTATTCATTTAAGAGGCAATGTCATTCCGATTATTGATTTCGGACAGCTCATCGGAAACCAACAGTCATTAAGAACGGATTCTTCTAGAATTGTTGTTCTGCAAAAGGAAGATAACTTTCTAGGTCTGCTGACTGAAGCTGCAACAGATGTCATCGATATTGACACAGCATCGATTCAGACTCCAGGAAGCTTTGCACAAAAAGAAGATTCGCTTATACAAGGCGTTGCTAAACATAACGATCGTCTGATTGTCATTTTAAACTGCCCTGTGATATTTAATAATAGAAATTTCTAGGCTCAATTTAAAAAGATTGTTGTTTTGAACATTTTTTGTTGATTACGCTTCTTTGACTAGTTGATTGGAGCGCAAGGTGCGAGACTCCTGCGGGATCAGCGGGACAGGTGAGACCAGTCAATGTCGCAAAGCGACGAGTGGGCTCACCGCACGCCCCGCGGAAAGCGAGCTCCTGGAGCGGAAATCAACATCTACTAATAGCGCCAAAGTTTACGAAAACAGCCAATATTTAAGAAGAGGTGACATATGAAACTGACGTTAAGAAAAAAATTAATTGGTTCATTTTTGATCGTTGCCGTGTTGTTCGCTGCGACATGCGGTATTTTCTTTTATTTCTTAAAAGACATGCAGAATACATATAGCGAGCTTTTAGACAGAAGAGCAGTCATTCATCAGAATGCAAAAGAGATTGAGCTGAACGCTACGATTCAAAATAACAGTGTGCGTGAGTATCTACTAGAACAGTCATCTGACAGTAAAGCAAAGCTGCTAGAATCTACCGATCGAATAGATGCGCTAGTGAATTCAACAATGAAATTGGTTAAGGCTAAAGCGGATAAGGAAAGACTTGAAAAAATCTATTATTTAAACAACGATTATCGTACAGAGTCCGAGAGAGTGCTGCAGAACTCGATGAGCAACATGGAAGCGGCGAATGAGTATGCGAAAAGCTCATTGTTCCCGCTGGGAAGAGAAATGCGTGATGTGACAGCAGAAATGGCTCAAAGACAAGCAAATCTCATGGACGAAGGTGAGATAACAGTTAAGAATGCAGAAAAGTTTGTCGTTACATTAGTAACTGTCTTAGGTATTGTTATTGTTATAGCGGCACTTTTAATCGGCTATTTCATTTCAAGAAATATTTCAAGACCTGTTATAAAAATGGCAGATATGCTCAATGAAATAGCTGACGGTGACCTTACAATGGAACCGATCAAAGTAAAAAACAAAGATGAAATCGGAATGCTTGCTGACGGAATCAATCATATGGGAATGAACCTCGCAAGCCTGATCAGACAAGTAAGAGTAACGTCTGAACAAGTGGCTGCATCTTCAGAAGAATTGACTGCGAGCGCCGAGCAGACAAGCCTTGCCACCGAGCAAATTGCAGGTACAATCCAGCAAGTTGCCGGCGGATCACAAGAACAAGTAAGAACTGTTGAAGATATCGTTGAAGCGATGAATCAGTTATCTGCTGGTATTCAGCAAATAGCAGTAAGCATGCAGAACATGTCTGAATCATCTTCAAGATCCCTTTCTGTTGCTGAGGGCGGCAATGAAACAATCAAGGAAACAATTGGTCAGATGGATGCGATTCATGCCTCTATCACCAATACATCTCAGGTAGTAAAAGACTTAGGGGAACAATCACAGGAAATTACAAAAATCGTAGATGTTATCACAGACATTTCGGGTCAGACGAACTTGCTAGCGTTAAATGCGGCAATCGAAGCTGCACGGGCAGGAGAGCAAGGCAGAGGGTTTGCAGTAGTTGCAGATGAAGTAAGAAAGCTTGCAGAACAATCTTCTGCATCCGCTCAGCAAATCGGCCAGCTTATTACAGCGATTCAAGAGTTGACAGAGAAAGCTGTAGAGGCGATGGAAAGCGGAACAGAGGAAGTAACGGGCGGACGAGAGCTTGTGTACCGTTCTGGAGAAGCATTCAAGAGCCTATATGATAGTGTGGCGGAAGTATCGAATCAAGTCGGAGAAGTATCTGCAGCCACTCAGCAAATGTCTGCTAGTACAGAGCATGTTGCAGGAGCGATCGATGTCATTTCATCTATGGCTGAAACAGCAGCGTCTTCTACCCAAGAAGTTTCTGCATCAGCAGAAGAACAGCTTGCAAGCATGGAAGAGATTTCTTCATCTTCAAATGCCCTATCACAGCTGGCAGAAGAAATGAACGAAACGATTAATAAGTTTAGAGTTTAATTTGAAGAAAGCCGCCTGAATTGGCGGCTTTTGCTTTATGAAAGGATTGATGAAATGGATAAAGAAGAGTTGAGAAGCATAATTAAGGATGATTACAATCTTCCTGATGGTAAGACAGAATTTGAGGCCATTCAAGATATTATCGGTATATTAGGATCTACGGATGCTGAATTACGAGATACTCTTGGATACGGTATATTAAATCAATGGTTGTTAAAAAAGAAACTTTTAAATGAAGAACAATTAGAAATTCTCCTAGACAAAGCTTTATCTGAAGATATGTTATTTTATAGAATCGGTGAGTCCGGAACAGATAGCGTATTTTTACGTTCGTTTTCTTCCCTCTTAATTGCATTAATTCTTAATAGAGATAATAGAATTAAATTCTTGAGCAGGAAAAAGTATGAGCAAATGATAGAGAGAATTTGTTCTTATTGTGATCTTGAGAAAGATTATAGAGGTTACCTTGAGGGAAAAGGTTGGGCACATGCACCAGCACATATTGCAGATGTCATTGATGAATGTATGAAAAATAGTTACACAGCTTTAAATGAATGTGCAAAATTATGGTATGCACTACTTGCATTAACTGAAGGTGCTTCAGAAGTTTTTGAGGCTGAAGAAGATGAAAGGATTTCGCTAGCAGCTGTTACTATGATAGAACTTAAGAAAGTTCCACTACCCGTTTTTATCGAGTGGCTTTATAAAAAGGAAGAACTTATCGGGAGAGACATTACTTCAATGAAACGCAGAATTAATTTCAAAAATTTAATACGCTGCCTTTATTTTAGGTTAAGTAAAAAAGAGTTATTAGGTGAGATGAAGATGGAATTTTTATCTTTAGAAAAAAAGTTTAATCCTTTCCATAAATACTAAAAAATACCTAAAAATAAAACCCAAAAGTGTAATCACTTTTGGGTTGATATCTATTCTTCTTTATAAAACCTATCCCCAGTATCCGGGTTATAATACACGCGTTCTTTTTTGCCTGTTGATGGATCAATTGATATTTCTTCGGTCCAAATATAGCCTGTAGGAACTTTGGTCTCGCTTTTTTTATAGCGTTTATCGTAATAAAGCCAAGATAAAATAGCAAGAACGATTATTACGAGAATGGAGAGCACTTGCCATCCGATTAAGATACTTATCCAGCTCATTGTTTTTCAGCAACAACGGCAGTTCCATAAGCGACGATCTCACTCATGTTGTTGCCCATTTCACCAGAATCAAAGCGCATCATAATGATTGCGTTAGCACCCATTTCAGAAGCATTTTTCACCATGCGGTCGACAGCTTGTTTACGTGCATCTTCAAGCATGCTCGTATACTCCTTGATTTCGCCACCCATAATTCCACGAAGTCCCGCCATGATATCCCCGCCAATGCCTCGCGCACGAACTACAATACCGAATGCAGATCCCTTAACTTCTTTAATTTCGTAGCCTTTAATGTTCTCTGTCGTAACAACGATCATAATAATATCCCCCTAATTTTAATCCTTCTTTATACGAAAAATACAAGCCTACCGTTTCATTATCTATACTATGATTTTACCTGGATTCAAAATGTCATTTGGATCCAATTGTTTTTTTATCCCTGACATAATAGACAAGGTATCTGCGTGCTCTTTCGCCAGATATTTTGCTTTTCCAATACCGATGCCATGTTCGCCGGTGCAGGTGCCGCCTTTGTTTAGTGCGTACTCCACTATGCTCGAATTAACTTTGTCTGCCTTTTCGCGTTCTTCTGGCCGTATAGGGTCGTACATCAGGATCGCATGAAAGTTTCCATCTCCCACATGTCCAAGAACGGCTCCAGGCACACCGATTGCATCCATTGTTTCTCTCGCGTGTACAATCGCTCCTGATAATTCAGATAAAGGAAGACAGACATCCGTGAACATCATCGATTTGCCAGGGTACCCGTGTTTGAATGCATAAGCTAAGTGATGACGCGCTTCCCAAAGTTTTGCACGTGCCTTGGAGTCCCGTTCTTCTACCCATTCTACACCACCGAAGCTTTCGAGAAGCTCTTTTGTAAGTGAAGCTTCATATGTAACGCTTGCAGGATTACCGTGGAATTCTAAAAAGAGTGTAGGTGCCTCGGTATAGGAAGTATCACTGTTGTTGTTTACTTGGACAATCGAACGTTCATCAACAAGCTCGATACGGGCAATTCCTGTACCTGAGCCTAGAACACCTGATGCGGCCTCAACAGCAGATTGAACAGAAGGGAACGTACAACGTGCAGCTAAAACAGCTTCAGGAATTCCGTAAACTTTTAAAGTTATTTCGGTAAACACCCCGAGTGTTCCTTCTGAACCGACAAACATGCCTGTCAGGTGATAGCCCGCTGATGACTTTGCCGCGAGCCCTCCTGTTTGGATAACTTGTCCATCTGCTAATACGACTTGAAGGTTTCGGACTTGATCACGCATGATTCCATATTTAACACTGGTTGTTCCGCTTGCATTCGTTGCTGCCATCCCGCCGATTGTTGCATCTGCACCAGGATCGACAGGGAAGAACAAACCATGCTTCTTTAGAGCAAGGTTCAGCTGAGTGCGTGTCACACCTGGCTGCACTTTTACTAAAAAGTCATCGGGACGAATCTCAAGGATTTGATTCATCTCCTGAAAATTAATGGAGATGCCTCCCTTAACCGGAATACAATGACCTTCTAGACTGGAACCTGCGCCAAAAGGTACGACAGGAATTTTGTTTTCATTTGCGAATGACATAATAGAAGAAATTTCTTCCGCGGATGAAGGGTATACTACTACATCAGGCAGTACTGGACTGTGATAGGATTCGTCACTGCTATGCTGCCTAAGGATGGTTTCGTTTTGCGTGGCACGTTTTTCAGATGTGCGTTTTGTCATTTCAAGTAAAAGATCTGCTTGTGCAATATTCAAGAAAAACACGCTCCTTTTGTTGTTATAGTTCTATTTTACATAAACATAGTCAAAAATCCTTTTTAAACATGAAAATCAGCATATATGCCCAAACTATCAGATGAGGTGATCATCGTGCCAAAACGCACAAATGTGTTGAGTGTTATACTTTTAATAATATGTATTTCAATAGCTGTCACGGGCTGCGGAAAGGCTGACAGTCCGAATCAATCTGAGGGGAGAGAAGAACCGGTGATGGGTGATGGAAAACAAGATCAAAAGAAAGACCGTCCTGAAGAAGGGCAGAATGGAATCGTTGCAGGTAGTATTGAGTCTTCTATTCAAGTGTTGGAGCCGCAGAATGAAAAAGGAATATTATTTCGTTATGAATTAAAAAATCAAACAGAGAAAGAAAAAGTATTTCAATTTCCGACAAGCCAGAAATTTGATTATGTGATCAAGGACAAGAACGGCAAAATCGTCTATCAGTATTCAAAAAATCATATGTTCATGCAGGTATTATCTTCTTTAAAGCTAAAGCAGGCGGATACGTTTAAACAGGACATTTTAGTCAAAGATTTAGAAGCAGGTACTTATGAATTAGAAGTCTGGTTGACGGCAAAAGGCGAAACAGAAGATTATCGTCAAAAAATTACTTTTAATTGGAACTAAATTGGGGAAGAGATGAGTTAAGAGCTCATCTCTTTTTAGTTTTTATTTTTCCTTTCAAAGTTTGTGAATACCCTTCCTTGGCAAGTTGATTGTAGCGCAAGGTGCGAGAATCCTGCGGGACGAGAGTGGGACAGGTGAGACTCCTGAAGGCGTAGAGCGCCAGGAGGCTCACCGCCCGCCCCGCTGAAAGCGAGCACCTGGAGTGGAAATCAACCTCTTCATTTCAATGAAGAAACAAAATACTTGAAAGTCAAAAAAGGTCAAAGTATAATATGATTAAAGATGAAAGGTCAAAGAAAGTCAAAGTCAAACTTTCATCAAAAAATACAATCAAATAAGCGTTTATCGCAAGTTAAATAAAATAATTTGAGGGGGTTACAAATATGCGTTGTGAACAATGTGAAGTTAATCCTGCTACGATCCAAATGAGTATCTCCATGAATAAAGAGAAAAAGCAATTTGTACTTTGCTCTGATTGTTACCATCAAGTAAAACAAGAAATGAATACTGGGGGAGGAATGAACATGAACTTCTCTTCTTTCGATGATATATTTCAGCAGATGATGAGTGGTCAGGCATTTACTGATCAAAACAATCATCAGCAACAGCAAACGCAAAAAGGAAAACGCGGCGGAGGCTTTTTAGATAAATTCGGGCGTAACTTAACAGACGCTGCTAAGGCGGGGATTATTGATCCTGTTATCGGGCGTGAAAAAGAAGTACGCCGTGTGATTGAGATATTAAACAGACGTACAAAAAACAATCCAGTACTAATTGGTGAACCTGGTGTCGGTAAGACTGCAATCGCAGAAGGACTGGCTTCTAAGATTGTAGAAGGAAATGTACCGGGCAAGCTTTTAAATAAAGAAGTCTACCTGCTAGATGTTGCTTCATTAGTAGCAGACACGGGGGTAAGAGGCCAGTTTGAAGAGCGTATGAAGCAGCTGATCGCTGAACTTCAAAAAAGAAAAAATGTCATTCTATTTGTAGATGAAGTCCATCAGATCGTAGGAGCAGGCTCTGCAGAAGGATCTATGGATGCCGGGAACATCCTAAAACCAGCACTAGCCCGCGGTGAACTTCAGATGGTCGGCGCAACTACTCTTAAAGAGTACCGTCAGATCGAGAAAGATGCTGCCCTAGAGCGCCGATTCCAGCCGATCATCGTCAATGAGCCTACAGTAGATGAAGCGATTGAAATATTAAAAGGTCTTGCACCTCGATACGAAGACTATCATCAAGTTAAATTTACTGAAGATGCACTAAGAGCGTGTGTACAGCTCTCACACCGTTATATTCAGGACCGATTCCTACCTGACAAAGCGATTGACCTGATGGACGAAGCTGGCTCAAAGAGCAATCTTCAGCACATCACGATCGAAAAGTCTTCAATTGATGAGCGTTTAGAAGAAATCGTAAAAGAGAAAGAAAAAGCAGCTGCTGATGAGAATTATGAATTAGCTGCGAAACTGCGTCAGGAAGAATTGATGCTAGAAGAAAAATTAAAAACGCAGGAAAAAAATAAAAATGCAGCAATCGTTCAAGTTGAAGATATTCAACATATTGTAGAACACAAAACTGGCATTCCGGTTCGCAAGCTACAAAATGATGAACAATCAAAAATGAAAGAATTGGCATCAAAACTATCATCCCAAGTAATCGGACAAGACGAGGCGGTAGAAAAAGTCGCAAAAGCGATCCGCAGAAGCCGTGCAGGTCTAAAGGCGAAGAAACGTCCGATCGGATCGTTCTTGTTTGTAGGACCGACTGGTGTTGGTAAAACGGAACTAACAAAGACATTGGCGAAAGAACTCTTCGGGGATGAAGACAGCATGATTCGCCTTGACATGAGTGAATACATGGAAAAACATGCGGTTTCTAAATTGATCGGTTCACCTCCGGGATATGTAGGACATGAAGAGGCTGGCCAATTAACAGAGCAGGTGCGCCGCAAACCATACAGCATTCTGTTATTGGATGAAATCGAGAAGGCACATCCTGATGTACAGCACATGTTCCTTCAAATCATGGAAGACGGAAGATTAACAGACAGCCAAGGACGTACGGTAAGCTTTAAAGACACAGTAATCATTATGACAAGTAATGCAGGAGCATCTGTTAAGCAAACAAAGAAACTTGGATTTAATGCTGAACAATTGGAAAAAGAGACCCACATTCTTGATTCATTAGGCGGATATTTCAAGCCAGAGTTCCTTAACCGTTTTGACAGCATCGTTCAATTCCAGTCATTAAAAGAAGAACATCTTGTGAAAATTGTTGACTTGATGCTTAAAGAACTTTCTGGACAGCTTCAGGAGCAGAATATCGAATTAACAGTAACAAATGCTGCCAAACACAAACTGGCGAAGTTAGGATACCACCCATCATTCGGTGCTAGACCGCTCCGCCGCATCATCCAAGAACACATCGAAGATAAGATTGCTGACGTACTTCTGGATGAAGAGAATGTAGAAAAGCTGGCAGTTAATGTGGTTGATGGACAAATTATCGTTAAAAAAGCGTAAAACAGAAAAAACCTTGCTAGAGTATACCTCCAGCAAGGTTTTTGTTTTACAATTTAAATAGAAGGTAATTCTATTACATAGAGGTGCATTACGAAAAAATAAGCCATGCGCCTGCATGGCATAATCTAAACGAAAAAAACTTCTCTCTATTCTTAGGAGTTGTCTTTGGAGCGGATAATGGTAAGAACAAGCATTGAAAAACCAATCATGAGCGACATTGCTTCAAATACCGTCATCCCAATCCCTCCTTTTTATAGTAGGCAAGACTCGTACAAGAAATAGAGAAGGAAAAGTATTGTATGTTTTCCATTTTATCCCGAATACGCGATTCGTACAAGAATCGGAATAACTATTTCTGATGATCACAATTAGGTCAATAGGTTTAATTTCCTAATATTATTCCGTGATATTTCTATTTTTTATTTTCCAATGAATACTGAATGGTTAAAAATACCTACGAATACTACAATTTGTTTTACATGACGGGAACAGCCATAAATAGAGTGAGAAGGAAAATGAACACACCGAGCAAGACTACTAAACATGTTCTAGTCATTTTATTCAATCCCCCTTGTGTATTTCAATGTATAACAAAAACGGGGACTTCATGACAGTTATTCAGGGGAAATTTCGAGGAGGAAAAAGGTTGGACACATCTTATGTATGGTATGTAAGTTATGGATCAAATCTGATGGAACATCGCTTTTTATGCTACATTCTTGGAGATCAGCCTGAAGGTTCATCTCAAAAAGAAAGAGGCTGCAGAAATCCGGCCATGCCTTTAAAAAATGGCAAAGCTGTTCTGCCATTCCCTTTATATTTTGCAAGAGAACGGACAAAGTGGGGTGAAGGTGGAGTAGCTTTTATCGGTCACGAAAAAAATGAGAAATACAAAACATATGGACGAAAATATTTGGTTACGGTTGAACAGTTCCTGGATGTAACAGCACAAGAAAACAGCTGTGATGAAATAGAAGCAGATCTGGAGGAAGTAATCGAGAAAGGATACATCCATTTTGGATCAGGATGGTACAGCAGGATGGTCTATCTAGGTGAGGAAGAAGGCTATCCGATGGTCACGTTCACATGCAATCTGGATCTGCATGAACAGAATTTGAACCCGCCGCCAGCCACTTATTTAACAACAATCGCGAAGGGACTCAGTCAGATTGGGTTGACATGCGACGAGGCTGTGAAATACTTTGCTGAAACTCCAGGGATTTCAGGGAGAATGAAGGAAGATGAGATTGAGAGTATTATTTGCTCCCACTTTTAACATGCCAAAAGTTTTATAGCATGACCTTTGTTTTTAAAAATTACCGATAAAAGGGATGGAACTAGGTCGACCGTTATATGACTTATGGAACTTTTTTTAGCTGTGTATAGGTGAGATAATAAAGTCCCCTATACATAGAGAGGTGCTTCTTGATTAAAGCACCTCTTTTTTTTTTTTTTGAGAAGCCCTCCAATCACTACGTCTAAGTGTTCATTTTAATTTCCTTGATAGAAATGATACCGGCAGAGCAGTTGAATTGTTCAGCGATCAGGTTCCTAACTTGATCATGGAGATTTGATTTTCCAGGGTTGATATTCACTATAACAATGTTGCCTTGAGTGATTTTCTCCTGGCCATGGCTGAGTTCAAAATCTACTAGAAGTTTAGCCATTATACATCTCTCCTTTTTTTCATGTATTTTGTGGCTGTTGGAAGTAGTTGATTTGCGCTTCAGGCTGCTCGCTTTCCACGGGGCAGACGGTGAGCCACATTCGGACGTTTCACTTTTAAGTGTCTCACCTGCCCGCCTGTCCCGTAGGAGTCTCGCACCTTCCACTCCAATCAACTGTCAAAGAAGGCACGGATTTAAAAGCAACAATCTATTAGAAAAGAGCCTTGATAATAAACTGCTTGTTGATACATTCGACATAATTCTGAAAATTCTGTCTGTTTTTTGAAAAATCAGGCGGAAAGTATTGCTGTTTCCCTTAATATTGTACTTTTCTTACTTTTTTCACAGGTAATACCATCCTTTCAGAGAATTTATATAGGTAGATTGTCAGATAAAGGGGGATCCTGTGTGGACGGTGCACTTCAGAGAAAAAGCATTCGTAAAAGGTTATCTTGGAGAAAGAGTTTAATCATTATTGGAGCAGCACTTCTCGTTATTTTAGTAGCTGCAGCAGGTACCGCATATTTTTTATTGCAAAAAAGTGAACCTCAAGTAGAGGGAACGCTTGTCTTAAATGGATTGACTTCAAAAGTAGATGTGTACAGAGACAATCATGGGGTCCCTCATATTGAGGCAGACTCTATGAAAGATCTGTTTATGGCACAGGGATATGTAACCGCGCAGGACAGAATGTTTCAAATGGACCTTAGCCGAAGACAAGCTTCTGGAATGCTAAGTGAAGTCATTGGGGAAAAGACTCTTTCAAGGGACCAGTTTTTTAGGACTCTTGGATTGAGAAGAGCGGCTGAAGCATCTTATAACGAATATTCTTCTGAAGCTAAACAATATCTTCAATGGTATGCAGATGGAGTAAACGTTTATTTGGAGCAAGCAAAAAAGGAGAGTACGTTGCCGATCGAATTTTTGCTGGTCGGCTACAAACCAGAAAAGTGGACCCCTATCGATTCACTGGTAATCGGAAAATATATGGCGTTTGACCTCGGAGGACATTGGGAGGGACAAGCTTTCCGCTACTATTTGATGGAGAAATTTCCAAAAGAAAAAGCTTTGGATCTTTTTCCAGGTTATCCGGCAGATGCCCCAACTATATTAGAAGATTTAAAAAAGAGTGGTCTTGATTTCAATAAAAGTTTCGCAGATGCTGTCATTCCCAACTTTCACAACGGAAGCAACAACTGGGTGGTTTCGGGAAGAAAAACGGAATCAGGTAAACCATTCCTGGCTAACGACCCGCATCTGCAACTTGGTACTCCATCTATCTGGTATCAGACCCATTTAAAAGCACGAGATTATGAAGTAAGCGGAGTCATCTTTGCAGGAATTCCAGGAATTATTGTAGGTCATAACAAACAAATTGCCTGGGGTGTAACAAATGTTGGTCCTGATGTTCAGGAATTGTATGTAGAAAAGAGGAATCCGGATAATCCTTATGAATTTCAGTACATGGCCAACTGGGAAAAAGCCGATGTGTTAAAGGAAGTAATCAAAGTAAAGGATAAACCCGATGTCGAGCATGAGGTTGTGATTACAAGGCATGGGCCGGTGATCTCAGAATTTGCTCATCAAGATAAACCGGGAACAGCATTGGCTTTAAGATGGACAGCACTTCAACCCTCGAAGGAATTAGAAGCAGTCATTCAAATGAATCGTGCGAAAAATTGGCAGCAGTTTGAAAAGGCGTTAGAGTCTTTTCACACCCCAGCTCAGAACTTTGTTTTTGCGAGCACAGACGGAACAATAGCATATAAAGCAAATGGTCTCATACCGATCAGGAAGCAAGACTATACATCTCTTCCTGTACCGGGATGGACGGACAAATATGAGTGGAGCGGCTATATTCCTTGGAACGAGCTCCCGACAACTGTAAATCCAGAAAAAGGGTTTATCGCAACTGCTAACAACAAAGTAACATCTGATTCGTATCCTTATCATATATCAGATACATTCGCACAGCCCTACAGGCAGAAAAGAATCGTTGAAGTGCTAGAAACAAATAAAAAATTGACGGTAGATGATATGAAAGCTCTTCAGTTCGATCAGGCGAATAAACAAGCAGAGGAAATGCTTCCGATTCTTTTAGAACAGGTAATGAATGAACCATTATCAAAAAAAGAAGAAGAAGTTGTTGCTGTCCTCAAAGAATGGAATAAAAATGATAGCAAAGACAGTGCGGCTCCTCTTATTTTTCATATTTGGATTGAATCCTTCAGTCAGGAACTCTTTGAAGATGAAATCAGTGAGGAAATGATGAAGATGTTTGACGGTAGGGAACAAGTAGTGGATGAACTTATCCGTAAAGCATATGCAGGGAATCCAGGGCCTTGGATCACGCAGAACGGAGGACTCGAAAAAGTTGCTCAAAATTCTTTTTCAAGCATGATCACGAAGCTCTCTGATCAATATAGTGAAGATATTGCCAATTGGAGATGGGGCAAATTTCATTCACTGACTTTTGAGCATCCATTAGCTGCTATTAAACCTTTGAATCTTTTGTTTAACCCTGATACAGAAGAGATGGGAGGCAGCCGTGTTACAGTCGGAGTAGCCGGCTGGAATCGCGAAACAGGAAACATTACTCACGGTGGCGCATGGAGAATGATCATCGATATGGCTGACACATCAAAGGCCAATCATGTAGTAGGACCTGGTCAATCAGGACACGTCCTAAGCCCATGGTACAGCGATCAAGTAAAGGATTGGGCAACCGGCAAGTACCATGTTACAGAATTAAAAATAAAAAAAGAGAATGAAAGCAGACATCTCGTATTGCAGCCATCTAAAGAAAATTAACAGGAGCAGGACACTTGTCTCTGTCAAAATATAGGGTTGGACATATGGTGTAGAGAAGGCAAAAACAAGCTGGGAGGTTTACCCTTTGTCATACCAAACGTACCACCTGTGCCTCCGATATCTTGGCAGATCCGTCTATATCGATTGCCACTGCGGAACAAGGTATCATGGTGTCCTAAAATATGTAGATCATGAAAAGGCCTACATTCTTCCGTATAGTTCAAACCAGGAGGATGAGAGCAGTGATCGTTTCTTTGCACCTGCTCTGATCGGTCTAACACTCGGAACTATCGCTGGATTAGCATTGGCACCGCGCCCTTACCCAATCTACCCTGTATATCCGCCGTACCCGCCGTACCCATATTATTAAATCATGTAGAGGGGCTGTCCCGAAATTAATTTAATCTTACTTTTGGCAGCCCTGATTTTTTTTTGTTTTTATCATTTTTTATTTGTAGGATGCAGGAAAATAAACAGCATAGATGGAAAGTTACGTATACACAAATCAGATGCGAATACAATTTAAACACATAATACAGAATTTTTTACGAGGGGGTTTGGGAATGAAGCTCGCATTTTTGTTTCACCCGGTAAAAGATTTACAAGAATCACAACGGTACTATGAGGGACTCGGTATGACCGAAGCTTGGCGTGAAGGTAATCAAGTGATGGGATTAGCTATGCCTGATTGTGAAGTTCAGTTAATGATCGAGGAAGACGAACTGGAACTTGGACCAGGCGGGGTATTTGTTGTTGACAGCGTCGATCAATTCTATGATGACAACGAGACCAGACTCCATTTTGTTAAAACACCTTGCAGTATCCCCCCAGGTAGATATGCCATCTATAAAGATGAGGCAGGCAATCCGATACGGATTATTGATTTTACAAATAAAGATTAATATGAGAAACACGCCAGGGTGCGGACTCCCTGGCGTGTTTATTTGGGTTATTACGGTACGTGTTCTTATATTTATTACAAGTTCGCTCAGACTCTTTAAGGTTTCGCTCAAAAAAGTCGAGTTACGCTCAAGATTATCTCGCTACGCTCAAACTACTTTAGTTTCGCTCAAAATCTTCCCTTTTCGCTCAAAGGCCACACTCTCTAGCTCAAAACAGGTGTAGATCCGGACCCTCACTTAAGGCAGGATCATGCAGATCACCAATATAATTCACTAAACTTTCTCCTTCGTAATAATAGGGCTCGGTATCTTCGAGCCAGCTTTGATATTCTTGAAAATCATGATCAAAATTCCCGGAGAAGAAGCGGTGTGCCACTTCATTCGTTAAAGTATCAATAATAACAATACCCCTGTACGTCTGACGGTCGGGTTCGTCATAATCACAAGCTATATAGTACGCCATTGTTACGCTCCTTCATAATCGTTCTACACATAATGTTGCAATTTAGTGCTTTTTTCATACCATTTTTTTTCACTTCTCTCATAAAGATAAAACGATAAGCCACAAAAAACTTACACTGCGTTTAAATGCAATTTACATTCTTTCTGTACGATTAAAATTAGGCGGACTGAAAAGAGGGAATCGGAGAAATGAAAACATATTTTATGATTCAAGAAAAAATCAAACCGGCTTGGATTCAGGAAATGGTCATTAAGGCGAATGAATTTGATGAGTGCCAGATCTATTTGGAATGCAACGCACTTAGGATTAACGCAAAAAGTCAGCTGAGTATGAGTTTGTTAAATGGCATGCAAGGAGTTTGCTGTGTTTCTGCACAGGGGGAAAATAGCCGGATTGCCGTTGATGCACTTCGAAGTTTAGGAACCAGAGTTTTAAATTAGTCATAAATGAAATGCCAAAGGCTGGTTCGGAAGCGTCCTTCCGAGCCAGCCTTCTTTATTTTTTATCTTTACCGCTTCTGCTTGTTTGGACTAGTTTTTGCAATAGGACTTCTTGCACAGCTGAACGTGCCAGATCTGCATCCTTATGGTCTTCTCTTGCTTTTTGTTCAATCGCTTTAATATCACTAGAATTGTGATGACTCAATATATTGTCCACCTTTCTGCTGTTTCATAATGTGTTATTTCTGCAAAGAGATGAACAGGGCCCTATTCCTCTAAAAAGGAGAAATTATAATAAACCTATGCACAATCCTATCAAGATATGCTTGGACTAGCTCAAAATTCAAAAATGAACAAAATTTGTGAACCTCCCTTGCAATCTGTTGAGAAGAGTCTAAAATGAATAGTTGAAAAGACGCTTCAGGGAAAAGAAGGGATAAAGGTTGCATAAAGTAATTTGGTTTACAATCGGGGCTTTTTTACAAGGACTTGCGATGGCATTTTTTTTATTTCCGCACGCTGTTCCATCGGGTGGAGTGGCAGGCATCGCCATATTAAACGATTATTTCTTTCAGGTGCCTCTTGGTCTGACATTATGGGTTATAAATTTTGGCTTACTGCTGCTTGCCGTAAAGAAACTTGGAAAACAAACCGCATTGTGGACGATCTATTGTGTGGCGGTAACTTCAATAACGGTGGATTGGCTGGGTTCTTTGATACAAAATCCAATAAATAATATTCTTTTTGATGTAATTTACGGCGCTTTAATATTTGGTGTAGGGGTAGGAGTTCTGTTTCGTTATGGAGCTTCATCCGGGGGAATGGATATTCTAGCTTTAATTATTGCGAAGTGGACAGGAAAGAAGCCAGGTATCATATTATTTTGGATCAACAGCATCTTGCTGCTTTTCACTGCGCTAACGGTTGGAGCCTCCATTATTTTGTTTGCTGTCATTTGTCAGTGGATCAGTACAAAGATCATTGACTACATCAGAACTGCACAATTTCATAAAAAAGCGAAGCAATATATGTAAAAAGGGTACGGTAATAAAACCGCACCCTTTTTTTAAGCGAACAAATTAGCAATCTTTGCCTTTGTGCGCCCACGTAGTACCAACGATTATGAGAAGGATGAATAGAACTACTATGATCGCAAAACTCTTGCCATAACCTCCGCCACCACAATAACCATATCCGCCACCATACATTGGTGCGTTCGCTAGTGAAGCATTTACCGGTGAATTTGCATACATTCTAAAACTCCTCCTTACGATTTGTACTTTCGACTTCGATACATTATATGTGATAGGTGTTAAGGGTGTATGGACAAAAGCTTATATTTTTTGGAATTAGGCGGACTGTAATATTTTTAACAAAAAAATCATGTTACGTCTTTAGTGAATTGGGGTAACTTAAAGCCAAGGAGGCGTTATACATGCAAACTGCAACCCAAACACAAATGAAAACAACAAGTAGATTATTAAAAACTCAATCATGGGCTTTGATCGGTCTTGGTACAGGTGCATTAGTCTGGCTCTCTTTTAAACCAAATCGTATAAAAACGAAAATGAAAATAAAAGACTTAAAACGAAGAGTTCGTCCAGATCATATCGAACGGACTCAGCTGCCAATTAATAAAGCCGGGCACCCAGATCCGATGGATGTCGATGATAATAAGATGGTGGAAGAGGGAGCCATGTACTCCGTAAATTACTATAATGACCGGAAACAATAAAAGGATGGGGGACCCCCATCCTTTTATTGTTCTATAGAGTTTTCTATATGCAAATTAACTTTTTTATCGGGTGAATCTATCAGAAAAAAGTTTGAAAATACAGGAGAATGCGGCTGAATAATGCATAAACCTGTAGGAAATATTAGGTCTTTATGACGATTAGACGTGTAAAAAAATGTCCGGATTTGTAACATTACTTCTTCTTTTGTGGAAAGTATTTTCAAGTCGGCAAAAAGCCGTCATAATAATCAAGAAGTACTAAAATGACAAAAGAGGAGCCGATTTTCGTGGAGAAAAAAGAATGGAATAACTCTCTTCTAATGGAATGCATAAAAGAAAAAAAAGAAAAGCTGGTAGAAGTTGCAGACCGTAAAGGATTAACCAGCAAGGAAACTGTAAAGTGCAGTCAGGAATTAGATGTATTATTAAATGTGATTCAAAGACAAGCTTCCTTTTAATCACCTTTTATTGAAGATGAGTTCATCTGTTAGTTGATCGATGCGAAGTAAAATGGCCTTTTTTGTTACTAAAGGATAATTACAGTGAAATTCCGATAACAGTTCTCTAATTTCCTGAATCAGGGTTATTTCTTGTTCAGGATTATGCTTTAGTGATTCTGTTTTCGATTTAAATTGAATCAAGTTGTCCTTCACGTTAACACCCCATTTTAAATATTGTGTTGGATACTACTTCCATAGAAGGATTAAAATACCTTCTAAAAGTCGAAATGTTTCCTTTCTACAGCAGAATGTGACAATATCTTTTTATAAGCAAATATGAGATGTAGAAATGGAGGCTATTAAACAGATGACAGCTATTAAAACATTGCAGGATACTACAGTTTTGCACAATGGAGTAAAGATGCCTTGGTTTGGCCTTGGGGTATTTAAAGTAGAAGAAGGACAAGAAGTTATTGATTCAGTTAAGTGGGCAATCGAAGCTGGATACAAAAGCATTGATACAGCTGCGATCTACAAAAACGAAGAAGGCGTTGGACAAGCAATCAAAGAAACTGGTGTTCCGCGTGAAGAACTATTCATTACAACTAAAGTGTGGAATAAGGACCAGGGATACGAGAGTACGCTTGCTGCTTTTGAGACAAGCATGGAAAAGCTCGGACTTGAATATTTAGACCTTTATCTCGTTCATTGGCCTGTTAAAGGGAAATACAAAGAAACATGGCGTGCATTAGAAAAGTTATATAAAGATGGAAAAGTAAAAGCGATCGGAGTTTCTAACTTCAAGGTCCATCACTTAGAAGACATTCTAGCTGATTGTGAAATCAAGCCGATGGTGAACCAGGTAGAATACCATCCGCGTCTTGCCCAAAAGGAACTGCTTCTATTTTGTAAAGACAACGGAATCCAGATGGAGGCATGGAGCCCGCTTATGCAAGGTGAATTGCTGAATGAGCCGTCACTTGTAGAACTTGCTGAGAAATACGGAAAATCTGTAGCACAGATCATCCTTCGCTGGGATCTTCAAAATGGAGTTGTAACGATCCCGAAATCAGTTAAACAGCACCGCATCGTTGAGAATGCAGATATCTTTGACTTTGAGCTGTCTCTTGAAGATATGGCAAAAATCGATGCTCTTAATGAAGACCGCCGCATTGGTCCAGATCCAGATAACTTCGATTTCTAAAAGGGGTCTGACCCCAAACAAATACAAACTCACTTTTTGTCCACGTGGAAAATACATGCCATGTGGACTTTTTGATTGTTGTTGATCTATCCGTTTCTGCTCCCTCAATAAGGGTAAAGCTAAGTATAGGTTTTAACGTACATAAATTAGGGGACTCAAGATTTAAACCGCAAACAAATATAGTTACTTGACAAAAGTAAGTTTATTTTCATATAATTAACTTACAAAAAATAAGTTAGTTAATGAAGGGATGTTAAACGTTATGACGATGCATACAGATGGAATTCATCATATAACAGCAATTGTCGGAAACCCTCAAGAAAATGTGGACTTTTATGCTGGTATCCTTGGTCTTAGGTTAGTTAAAAAAACCGTAAACTTTGATGATCCAGGAACGTATCACCTTTATTTTGGTGATGAAGGTGGGAAACCTGGAACGATCATGACCTTCTTTCCTTGGCCTGATGCGTACCGGGGAAGGGTCGGAAGCGGACAGGTAGGGACAACTTCATTTGTTGTACCTGAAGGAGCCCTTTCATTTTGGGAAGAAAGACTTCTTCAATTTCATGTTGAATATAAAAAATCGGTTCGTTTTCAAGAAGAATATCTTGAATTTAATGATCCGCATGGCCTGCAGCTGGAGATTGTTTCAAGACGTGAAGGTGAGAACAGTACGTGGTCGTTTGGTAAAATCACACCACAGTACGCTATAAAAGGTTTTGGTGGGGCTGTGTTATTTTCAGCCGCACCTCATAAGACGGAAAAGGTATTAACAGAAGTCATGGGCCTTGAAAAATTCGGCCAAGATGGAGATTACCTTCGTTTTAAAGCGGCAAGCGATCTTGGAAATGTCATTGATATTAAATTATCACCTGAAGCTCGAGGGGTGAGCGGAGTTGGCACAGTCCATCATATTGCATGGCGCGCCAGCAGTTATGATGAACATGAAATGTGGCAAAAGCACGTGAAGGAAAATGATTTTCATGTAACAGAGATCATCGACCGTCAATATTTTAATGCCATCTATTTCCGTGAAGAAGGACAAATTCTCTTTGAAATAGCAACAGACCCTCCTGGATTTACTCGGGATGAGACAGAAGAGGAACTCGGGAAGAGCCTGCTTCTGCCGCCATGGCTCGTACCGCATCGAGACCAAATACAAAGCCACCTGCTTCCTGCAGAAGCAAGAGTTTTAGAGGAGGACAAATAAATGAAACATTTGTTTAAAAAAGGGTCCGATGAAAGAAAGCCAGTACTTCTCTTATTGCATGGTACTGGAGGAAATGAAGAAGACTTATTGGCTCTAGCAGATATGATTTCGCCAGATTCTGCTGTATTAAGTGTACGGGGCAATGTTTCTGAAAATGGTATGCCCCGGTTTTTCCGCAGATTAGCAGAAGGTGTCTTTGATGAGGAAGATCTGATTTTCCGTACAAAAGAACTTAACGAATTTATAGATGAATCCGCAAAAAAATATCAGTTTGATCGAAACAACGTGGTTGCAGTCGGATATTCTAACGGAGCAAATATTGCTGGAAGCCTGATCTTCCATTACGAAAATGCGTTAAAAGGAGCGATCCTGCATCACCCAATGGTACCAAGGAGAGGGATTGAGCTGCCCGATCTTGCTAATCTTCCTGTATTTATAGGAGCAGGTAAGAATGATCCGATCTGTCCTGCTGCAGAAACGGAAGAGCTTGAGAACTTACTTGCCAATGCGGGTGCAAAGGTACAGGTGAAATGGGAGAATATGGGACATCAGCTTACTAGAGCTGAAGTAGAAGAAGCGGCAGAATGGTTTACCGCAAATTTTAGCTAAAGAGGTGAGAGAATGAAATCGATCGATCCTGACGATCTTTCCATAAAAGAGAACTACAAATTTTTAACAGGAAGCATCATCCCGAGGCCGATTGCATTTGTCAGTACCTTATCAACCAGCGGAGTCTTAAATGCTGCACCATTCAGCTACTTTAATGCTCTAACTTCTAATCCGCCTTTGATCGCTATCTCTATCGGCAGAAAGAACGGTATTCAAAAAGATACATCACGAAATGCAGAAGCACAAGGCGAATTTGTCGTTCATATTCCAGATGAAACCTATATTGAAAAGGTAAATCTCACTGCCGCTAACCTTGGTCCTGAAGAAAGTGAAGTGGATCTTGCAAAGTTAACAGCTGTTGATTCTGTTAAAGTAAAGGTTCCGGGGATTGCGGAAGCAAAAGTCCGGATGGAATGTGTTGTGGAACAAATCTTGCCGCTTGGCGGAACAGCAGATCAGCCTGCAACCGATCTTCTTATTGGAAGAGTAGTTCATTATCATATTGCTGAAGAATTATATAGTGGTGGTAGAATAGATGCAGAAAAATTACGGCCTATTGGAAGACTTGCCGGAACTGCTTATGCAAAACTTGGAGAAACCTTCTCATTAGACCGGCCAGAGTAATCATTGAAGTCTCTCTCTTTTAAAGAGAGAGATTTTTTTATGCCATAAAACGACAAATGCGGTTTATTAAGCGGCACTGAGTCATTTGGTATATATCTTTTAGGATAATAAGTGTTGATCTTCTTTGGGTATTATATATCGTTTTGCCTGAAATGCTAATGGGCAATCTGGAGGGAAGAATTTGAACGGGGATACATTAAATATTGGTTTCTCTTTGTTCGTAAGAAAATTTGAAGAAAATTTTTGGTAGTTAAGTAGAGGATATGTAATAGAAAAAGAGGTACGTAATTCACATTTTTTTACAAAGATTTCTTATTTTACTAAAATAAGTCCATTCGTCCTGGTTCATATGACAGTAATATTTCCGATAATTAAATCGTTTAAAATTTTTCTTGTCCAATAGTCATGAAAAAGTGAATATCGTCTCATACAAAGGATTTATTTTCCAATCTACAGGTAAAAAAGCGACATATTCTTACATTAATTTACAGAACTTATGCTTTATCCTTTAAATAGCAACAAAGAATTACTAGATTTTTATCAAAAAAGCAGGAGGTGTGACCGGGAATTACTTTTACTGGTTTGATCTGTACGACAAAAATGAATAGGGAGGGAAAAGCAACATGAGTAAAAAACGAAAAAAAGTACGATGGTTATCCGTATTTTTAGCTTTTTTAATGGTTGTTCCATTGATGTTCCCGTCTCAAGCTAATGCCGTATCGAAAGACAAACCTTCTACATCAGCAAAAAAGGCAGCAGTAGAAGGTACTAAAAGTAAGGTCTCCAAAAAACTAAATGAACAATTCAGCAAAAAGGATAAGGTCACGTTCCTTATCAAATTTAAAGACCAGGTGGACACGGCTCAGGTAGCAAAGAAAGCTGCTAAAGAGGCTAAATCCCAAAAGCTAACTGCGAATCAATCAAAACTAATGAAACGTTCTTCAGTAGTATCCTCTCTTCGTGCAAAAGCACTTGAAACTCAACAGCACACTAAAACTTACTTAGAAAAACAACAGAAAGCTGGAAAGGCAGCAGATATCCAATCTTTTTATGTCGTTAACGGTATGGCAGTAACGGCTACAAAAGAGGTTATGGAAGAAATCGCAGCCTTCCCTGAAGTTGAGAAAGTCCTTCCAAATGAAACAAGACAGCTTATTCAGCCAGTAAGTTCTGTTAAACTTCCTGAAAAACCTCAACAAAAATCTGCATTACAGGTACAACCGAAAAATGAAACATCATCCATAGAGTGGAATATCGAACGTGTAGGAGCTCCTGCCGTTTGGAATATGGGAATAGATGGCGCTGGAACGGTTGTAGCATCCATTGATACGGGTGTACAGTGGAATCACCCAGCCCTGAAAGAGAAGTATCGTGGATTTGATCCTGCAAACCCTGATGCGGCAAACCATGAGTACAACTGGTTCGATGCAGTTGGCGGACAAGCAGCTGCATACGATGATCTTGGTCATGGTACACACGTTACGGGTACGATGGTAGGTTCAGAGCCTAGTGGAGCAAATCAGATCGGAGTTGCGCCAGGTGCAAAATGGATTGCTGTAAAAGCATTCTCTGCAAACGGCGGATCGGATGTTGATCTATTAGAAGCTGGTGAATGGATTCTTGCTCCTAAAGATGCAGCAGGAAACCCTCACCCTGAAAAAGCGCCAGACGTTGTTAACAACTCTTGGGGCGGCGGTCCTGGACTTGATGAGTGGTACAGAGAAATGGTTGCGGCATGGCGTGCAGCTGAAATTTTCCCGGAATTCTCAGCTGGTAACACAACTATTTTTAATCCAGGCGGTCCTGGATCTGTAGCGACACCTGCAAACTATCCTGAATCGTTTGCAACAGGTGCAACAGACATTAACAACAGTTTAGCTAGTTTCTCACTTCAAGGTCCTTCCCCTTATGATGAAACGAAGCCTGAAATCTCAGCTCCAGGCGTAAATATTCGTTCTTCTGTTCCTGGAAGTGCTTATGAAGGCGGATGGAATGGAACATCTATGGCAGGACCTCACGTATCAGCAATAGCGGCATTGCTTCGCCAAGCTGATGCGAGCTTAACGGTAGAAGAAATGGAAGAGATCCTCATGTCAACGGCAACACCGTTAACGGATGCAACGTTCCCTGACTCTCCTAACAATGGTTACGGACATGGGCTTGTAAATGCTTTTACAGCTGTATCTTCCGTAGTTACTGGGTTAGGAAGAATTGAAGGGACAGTAACAAAAGAGGGAGAGGATAACGAAGCTCCTTCTATCACACATGAAGCACCAAGTGAGTCTTACAAAGAAATGCCTTTAAACCTAGAGGCACAAGCATCAGATAATATCAGTGTAACTTCAGTTCTATTAAGCTACCAAAATGAAGATGGAAGCTGGAGTGAAGTGGCTGCTGAACGAACGGGCGGAGACTATAAGTCTGGCACGTATGCGGCAACCATTCCTGGGGATGTATTAACAGGTGATCAGATCGTTTATAAGTGGATCGTCAACGACTTCGGTGGTAATGAGGTTTCTACAGACGATTATACAGTAACGCTCTTACCGGGTATTTCAACAGGCTATGAGGAAGATTTCGAAGGCAGTCCGACCGGTTGGACTTCGTATGGTAATAACAACAGCTGGGAGCACGGTGTTCCAGCAAGCGGACCTGGAGCAGCACACTCAGGTGAAAAAGTGTATGCGACTAACCTTGTAGGAAACTATGCAAACAGTGCTAACATGACACTCGTGATGCCTCCAGTTGATCTGCCTGAGGGCAACAGCTATCTGCAGTTCAAACAATGGCATGACCTAGAACGCAACTATGATTATGGACATGTATTTGTTTCTACTGATATGGAAAACTGGACACAGAAACTGCGTGTTAACTCTACTTCCGGAGGTTGGATCGATGGAGAAGTAGATTTAAGTGAATACGCTGGTCAGCGCATTTATGTAGCATTCAATGTTACAACAGACGGTTCAGTTGTAAAAGCTGGCTGGTATTTAGATGATGTGAAGCTTATGGATCAGCCTTTAGCACCTGCTCAAAAAGCTAAATTAGGTAAAGGTTCTATCGATAAAGCACCATCTTTAGAAGCGAAGCCAAAGGTAGATCCAGCAAAAATCTCACCAATGAAGCCTTCAGAAGAAAAAGAGCCATCTAAAGACGGTGATGCAGCGCCGATGGCACTTCCGATGAGAGCACAAGTAAGTGTACTCGAGTCTGGAAGATCAGTTTATACAGATCCTCAAGATGGATCGTACGGCTTAACTCATGCAGCAGGAACTTACACAGTAATGGCTGAAGCATACGGATTCCGTTCAGCAACTCAAACTGTAAATGTTGAGCAAGACGGAACAGCTATTGCAAACTTTACTTTAGAAGAAATTCCAAGAGGTACTGTTTCAGGTACAGTAACAAATGAAGTAACTGGAGAACCAGTTGCTGGAGCTACTGTGATGCTTATGGAAGATGCAGCAGTTGCACCGGTCGAAACAAATGAAGATGGAACGTACACAATTGAAGCTTATGAAGGAGAGTACACTTTAAAAGTAGTTGCTCCTTCTTACTACAGCGAAGAAGCATCAGTTACAATCACTGGTGGAGAATCTGCTGAACAAAACATCGAATTAAAACCTTTCATTGGTTATCCAGGCGAGATCGGCTATGATGATGGCACAGCAGAAAACGCACGAGCATTCTATGATGCAGGTAATGGGTGGGCAGTGAAAATGTCCCTTGCTGAAGGAAATGAAAAAGCAGCAGTTACAGGCGGATTGTTCCGATTCTGGGATACAGAGTGGCCAGTACCAGGCGGAACTGATTTCCAAGTGGCTGTTTACGATGCAAGCGGTCCAGAGGGAACACCTGGTAAGAAACTAGCAGGTCCGTTTGATGCAACTGCACTTCGTAACGGAGAATGGACACATGTTGACTTAAGTGAGCATGGCATCATGGTAGATGGAGATTTCTACATGGTGTACATTCAGAGTCATCCGAATCCGAACACACCAGGTCTTGGAACGGATGAAGATGGCGAATGGGCAGGCCGAAGCTATCAGTTAGTTGGAGGAGCTTGGTCTCAGTCTCCTGAAGATGAAGGAAACTACATGATACGTGCTGTTGTTAACTACGAGGTAACGGCACCTGTCATCACGTCTCCAGCAGATGGATCTTTTACAAATGAAGAAAATGTAACGGTATCCGGTACAGCTGCTCCAACAACAACCGTTGAGATCTATAACGACGGAGAAGAAGTAGCGAGTGTGGCAACTACAGATGAAGGAACGTTCTCTGCAGATATCACGCTTGAGAATGGTGCGAATACACTTACAGCGAAAGCCGTTACAGAGCAAGGTTCAACAGATGAATCAGCTCCAGTAACGATTACGCTGGATCAGACAAAACCGAGAGTAAGCATCACTTCACCTGAAAACAATATGAAAACAAATCGTGAGTCTGTAACAGTTACAGGTACAGTTGATGAAGCTAACCTTGACTGGGTAAAAGTAAATGGTCAAAAAGCGCAGGTTGATGAAGAAGGCAACTATAGACATCGTATGCTTCTGAACGAAGGAGAAAATGTGATCAAAGTGGTGGCTCTTGATAAAGCCGGTAACCGTCATGCGAAGACTGTAAAAGTGTATGCGAAGTTTGAAGCACCAGTTATTGAGAACTTGCTGCCTGATACAGACAAAGAGCTGAAGAGCGGGGAGTCTGTGAAGATCGAGTTTGACAGTGAGCCTGGTCTTGATGTAGTATTCGTGATCCACATGCCGCTTACAAACGCAGGTGGAGTGGCGAACGCTACTGAGCTTCCGATGCGTGAAACGTCAGAAGGACATTACGAAGGATACTACACAGCAACGTCTAATGTAAAAGCTCCAGGAGCTGTAATTGAAGTAATTGCTTCTGATGACTACGGCAACGAGACGCACGAAAGAGCAGCAGGCAAACTGTATATCAATACAAAGAAAAAGTAAAAATATAAGTAAAAAAATATCTGTGCCGGTTCCCTTCTTTTGCTGGAGGGAGCCGGTTTTTTTGCGTATATTAGTACCTGGTCATATAATTTGTTCATAATTCGACAAATATAAGTAGAGGCTAATCACATAATCTGTGTTAAGATAGTTAAGATGTGAAATAAAGGAGACTGATTTAATGAGCGAACATTCGAAGTACGACATTCGTGAATGGAAGAAAAAATTAGCACCGTTTGAACGACCGCGTATATCAGCAAGTGTATGGCAGTTAATTAATTCAGTTGGGCCATTCCTGATCTTATGGGTTTTAGCTTATCTGAGTTTAAATATATCGTTTTGGTTAACACTTCTCTGTGCAGTTCCAGCAGCAGGCTTCTTAGTCCGCACATTTATCATTTTTCATGATTGCACACACTATTCATTTTTTAAGAGCCGACGCGCTAATCAAATCGTTGGTATCTTTACAGGGCTATTTACTTTTTGTTCATATGAGCAATGGAAGAACAGCCACGCAACTCATCATGCTACAAACGGAAACTTGGAAAAGCGCGGTGTTGGTGACGTTTGGACGATGACATTGCAGGAATATGCAGAAGCTTCATGGTTTAAAAGATTACAATATCGAACATATCGAAACCCGATCGTTCTTTTCTTGATCGGACCCTTATATATCTTTTTAATCAATTACCGTTTTAATGCTAAAAACGCTTCGAAAAAGGAAAAGATCCATGTATGGCTGACAAACGTTGCATTAGTGGCCATTGTTTTATCAGTAGGTTTTGCGATTGGATGGAAAGCATTCCTGTTAGTTGAACTTCCGATCTTTTATATTGCAACATTCTCAGGCGTTTGGCTGTTTTATGTACAGCATCAGTTTGAAGATGGTTATTTCGAGCATAACGAAAAGTGGAACTATGTAGAGGCTGCTTTAAAAGGAAGTTCGTTCTACAAGCTTCCTAAAGTGCTTCAATGGTTCACTGGAAACATCGGATTCCACCATGTGCATCACTTGAATTCCCGAGTTCCTAACTACCATCTTGAAAAGGCGCATAAAAGTGATCCTAGGCTTCAAGATGTTCCTACACTTACGCTTTTAACAAGCTTAAAGTCATTGACGTTTAAGCTATGGGATGAACAGTCTAAAAAGTTTATCGGGAACAGAGATATCCGCAACTTTATTCGTAAAAATAAAACTGCATAATATGTAAGCCATCGGCCAGCCCTTATTGGGCACCCGATGGTTTTTTTTATTGTTCCAAATGCTTAGATTTGAACATATATTGGCTGTATGCCTACTCACGAAAAGGAGGAGGAGCGGATGAGGTTAAATGTACAATATATTCCGTTAAGAAAAATTAAGCCTAATCTCACTGTTAAAATAACCGAGCACATAAAAAAACTTAGAAATATCATGTGGGATTGTATGCACATTTTAGTTGTGAAAAAAGAAAAGGATGGTACCTACACGATCATCAGTGGAAATGATCGATATGAGTATCTTCAAAAACATACAAAAAATAAATGTGCTCCTTGTATTATAGATGAAAATAAATTATCCACAGAGCTAAAATATTTGTTTTGCCGAATATTCAATGTGAATAAACAGGAGAAGGAAAATAAGGATTTTTTTAATAAGTTAAGCCCTAAGAGCATTTCCATTATCCGAAATTTTTTAAAAGAAGAACCTCGATTTAAGAGTTTATCCCGTGTTGAGAAAACAAAAATTCTCATTTTAGCAATACGGTACAAAAAAACAGTGATTACTGCAATGAAATTAAAAGTAGATGAATGTTTGGAAAAAACTACCCAATAGAATAAAAATAGGGTACAATTTTAGTGTTAGGAAAATAAAGGGAATAAAGGAGGGGACTGTTGTGACAAAAGTACAATTTCAGAACAAACCAATTACGATGTCTGTTACACAGCCTGCCTCTTTAAATAGAAATGTTAAATGTTAGAGACCATCGTACTTACGAAGGTCTCTTTTTTATTTAGAAAAGCCAGTTATAATTTCATTCATCATCGCTTCTTCCTAACATTGGTTTGTTCCTATTCAGTTTATAAAAAGGGAGATTTGATGGATGAAAAGAAATAAAAATGACGGAAAACTAATTTCAAAAGTTGAGGTTCCTGTGCACAGTGATTTCGAAGGTCAAATCACAATATTCAGGATTGAATATTTGGTAGATGAGTTAAGAGTAGTTGGTTTTATTATTCGGCCAAGATCTGATAACAAGCTGCCAGTTCTTATCTATAACCGTGGAGGAAATGGTGAATATGGAAAGCTTGACGATGAGCGTCTATATCGGTTGAGCAAATATGCTTTAGAAGGATATGTCGTTTTAGCTTCTCAATATAGGGGGAATGACGGTGGTGAGGGGAAGGATGCATTTGGGGGTGACGATGTCCGGGACGTTTTCGCGCTTTCTTGGCTTGCAGATGAGCTGCCTTATGCAGACAATAAAAATAAAGTAATGATCGGACATTCACGTGGGGGTATGATGACGTATCTTTGTATAAAGTATGGAATTGATATAAAAGCGGCTGCAGTGATTGGTGCTCCGACAAATTTACTTCGCAGGCCTTTAGCATTCCCTATGGAGAGTATTCTAGCTGATCGCATTGGTGACTTTTCAGAAAAAAGAAGTGAATATTGTGAACGATCTGCATTACTTTGGCCTGATAAAATTAAAACGCCTACACTTATTCTGCATGGGGATGCAGATTCCCGCGTGGACTATAAAGATGCTGAAGAACTCGCAGAATTACTAACGAAAAATAATCTAAAATATAAGTATGTTCTTTATACTGACGGAGATCATGCACTGAATAAGTTTGAAAAAGAACGAGACAGAGAAATTTTTGATTGGTTTTCAATATTTAAAAACGATTAACGAAAAAAAAACGTGCACTCAATTTTCTTGAGTGCACGTTTTAATTCAAATCCCATAAATCACTAACTTTTATAGTAGGATCAACTCGTTTAACAGCAGATAAGATTTTACGAATGGTTATCATTCTTGGACTTTTTCTAGGATTGGATGCTAATTCTTCTATAGTTTTTCTTTCTAAACCTGAAGTTCGTGTTAACCAGTCAGTATCTCTATTATGCCGTTCGAGCCAAATGCCAAGCTTACTGCGTTTCTGCTCCACTTTATTCATTTCGATGATACCCCCAAGTCATTTGCTTTTTCTCTATACTATTGGTTACCCGCTGGAAAAAAATTAAAACCTTTTTATACATTTTTCTACATCTTTCGGACTAATATGGGAAAGAAATGATGTTCATTAGTTAAATTTTTTTAGTAAAAAAATCCTAAAACAAATGGTTGATTTTCTTTTATTTGATGCAGGAAATCACTTGAAGACACAGAAAAAGCCTTATGTAGATAGGTTTTTTTGAGTATCCTATTCAAAAGAACATGATCAGTCATTAATTATTCTTGTAAAAAAATTTCTGAATACTTAATAATGTCCTGAGTAAATTGTAGCAGCTTTTTCGCTTGATGGATGAAGGGAGAACGGTTCTTATCGGCGAGAATTTGTCGACTTCAGGCGGAAACAGTATTTTTACAGGCGAAAATAACACGTTTATCGGCGGAAAAGACCTTTCTTTCGGCGAACGTGTAACAGAAAAAAGAACACGAACCGTAAAAACATATAAACCCCATCGATCCTCCTCAGCAAATCTTTCTTCCACACCTGAATTTTCCAAGTATTTTTTTAATAAGTATTTTCTTTTCTTTTTTAAAGATTTTCACTTATAGTGGTAGCTAAGGTGGTGTCAAATATGGAGGATGTAAGAAGCTTATTTCATGTTCTGAACAGAAGATATAATAATCTTGAGAAAGATTGCTGCCGTATTGAGGGGTCAGGCATTTCACTGGTACATAGTCATATCCTTTACGAAATTGATAAGCAGAACGCACCTTCCATGCAGCAGATTGCAGATTTGCTGGGAATTGACATTACAACTTTCAGCCGGCAGATCCAGACGCTTATAAAAATGGGACTTGTAATGAAAAGTGCCAACCCGGCAGATAAACGATATTATTTTTTATCTTTAACAGAAAAAGGGAAGCGGACTGCAGATGATATTGCTATCATAGTTAATTCAAATTTAGATGAGATCTTTTCGCAAATGAATGAATTCGAACGGGATACGGTTGTTCATTCGTTAAAAATTCTAACTAGATCGATGGGGCAATTAAGAAGCAGCAAGGTATCAAGATAGATTCTTATCTAAAACTTTCGAAACCCGATTCAGGGTTTTCTTTTTTTACAACAAAAAGAGCACCTGAATATGCAGGTGCTCTAAAATGAATGATTGTTTAAGTTAATATTGCTGAGTCTTGCTGAAACTTTTATCTAATTTCGTTCTTTCCTGACTGAAAGAAGAAAGTGAACGAGCAGCTGCTGTAATTGTGGGTCTTGGATGTTTTTCTTGGTGAAATGACGTCTTACCAGATTTCGAATAATCACTTCACTCATTTCCTTTTCCCCCTTTCTTTGTTTTCTCCATATTTCTCGCCTAATCGATAAAAATCCTCCAAAATGTCGAAACAATAGTACTCGTTCCCTAGATAAATATTCAAAAAGTAAATAGCAGGACAATGGATGGAGAAATTCTTTGGCTCTTTCTGAAGTAAATATTCAGAATATATTGACTAGTGCGAACGCTTTCAATTATGATTTAGATGTAAGACCAGGTCATAAGGAGGGGGTTATCAAAGATGAATTCCATTTGGTTAGCCATTATTGGGATGGCAATGTTTGCATTCGGGTACAAATATTACTCTAAGTTTGTAGCTGAAAAAATCTATAAGCTGGACCCGAATTATGTAACACCGGCACACAAGTTCAACGATGGGGTGGACTTTGTCCCAACAAACAAATTTGTACTCTGGGGGCATCACTTTTCATCAGTAGCAGGGGCTTCACCGATTGTAGGTCCAGCGATTGCCTTGTATTGGGGCTGGCTGCCTGCATTTTTATGGGTGATACTTGGTACAGTATTTGCTGCAGGTATCCATGATTTCGGAACGCTCGTCCTATCGGCAAGACATAAAGGTCAGTCGGTTGGTACGATTACGAGCACGATTATTGGTAAACGTGCAAAGGTTATGTTCTTATTCATTATTCTTATCTTGATGTTAATGGTTAACGCTGTATTTGCATGGGTAATTTCAAATCTGTTTATTAAGTTCCCAGCAAGTGTACTGCCGATTTTTATCGAGATTCCACTCGCGGTTTGGATTGGTTATGCAGTATACAAAAGAAAGAAAGAGATGCTTATCCCATCCATCATCGCATTGGTGATTATGTATGGAACAGCCATACTCTCGAGTAAGGTTCCTTTTCTTCAAATCGATCTAGTAAAATACTTTGGCGGTGCTGAGGCTGCCGGTATCTTTGGTCTAGGAGCTGTGGGATCGTCATTCTTAGTCTGGATTGTTATTTTGATGGTGTACTGCTATATTTCATCCGTTCTTCCGGTGTGGAAGCTTCTGCAGCCGCGTGATTACATCAACTCCCACCAATTAGTAGTAGGTTTGTTAATGCTTTACTTGGGACTTGTTTTCCTACAGCCTAAAATTACAGCTCCAGCTGTGAACGCTGCTGCAGGAGATGTTCCTTGGTTCCCGTTATTATTTATCACGATTGCATGCGGTGCGATCTCAGGGTTCCACGGTCTCGTATCTTCAGGAACAACATCTAAACAGCTTGATAAAGAAACGGATGCACGCTTTGTAGGTTATGCAGGTGCTGTTGGTGAAGGGACGCTTGCATTGATTGCAATCATTGCGGTTTCAACGGTTTTTGCTACTCAAGGTGACTTTTTAGCAACTTACAACAGCTTTGCTGCTGCTAGTTCGGGCGGTCTCGGAGCTTTCATCCAAGGGGCGGCTCAACTCGCTACAGGACTTTGGATCCCAGCAGATATTGCTGCTACGATCGTTGCAGTTATCATCGTAAGTTTTGCTGCAACATCACTAGACACATCTTTTCGTTTGATGCGTTATATCATTTCTGAGCTTGGTGTTGAATACAACATGCCTTCATTAGAAAAGAAGCACGTTGCAACGTCCATTGCAGCTGTATCTTCAACAGCACTTGTTATTCTTCCGCAAGGCCCGAACGGTTTTGGATCTGGAGGATACCTATTATGGCCGCTGTTTGGAACAAGCAACCAGCTGTTAGCGGGGATAAGCTTATTGCTTATCACGATCTGGCTGAAACGTCTTGGACGAAATTACATGGTAACACTGATCCCGATGCTTTTCGTGTTTTTCATGACGCTTTGGGCGATGATTCAGCAGGTTGTCTTCACGTGGTCTGGAATGGGAGATAATGATGTGAACATGCTGCTCTTTATCTTCGGAAGCTTGATACTCGGCTTTACGCTCTGGATCATCTTAGAAGCGCTGTCTACATTTAGGAAAAAGACGGTTGAACCATTATCTACGGATATGTAAATAAGAAGTAGGGTAGAGGCTATTTTGATAGTCTCTACTTTCTTTTCAAGAAGGAGGCAGCAGGCATCATGTCATTTACAGAAAAATTAAAAGCCGTGGTAGATCTGTATGATCAAATTTTGAAGCAGCCGCACCGTGCAGAGATAGCAAGAGAATTAAGAGATGAAGAGGATCTTTTTATGCTTTTATGTGTTTCAGAAATGCTTGGGATCCCAAACCCTGCCTATTATTACACACTTGAACTGTATCCATTGCTACTCGATAAATTTCACGATTGGCATGTAAGGATGGGCATGGATAAATCACCTTTAGAAGGAATTCGCTGCTGTTAGGAGAGATAAAGATGAAGGTATATTTTATTGGGGGAAAAGGCGGAGTTGGTAAAAGTACAACGGCTTCTGCATTTGCTGTAATGTGCGCAAGAGAAGGAAAACGGACATTGCTCGTCTCAACGGATCCGGCACACAATACAGGTGACCTTTTTCAGATTAAAAAGGTCAAGGGGAAGACACAAGTAGCACCAAATTTGGATCTGATCGAAATTGATTCAGACCAGGAGGCCATAACGTACATGGCTCAGGTGAAGCAAAATATTAAAGGACTGGTCAAAGTGACGATGCTTGAAGAGGTTCACCGCCAGCTGGATCTAGCAGGAAAATCACCAGGTGCTGCAGAAGCGGCTGTATTTGATAAGATGACCTCGATTTTGCTGGAGGACAGCAAGGACTATGATGCGGTTGTGTTCGATACAGCGCCGACGGGACATACGTTAAGGCTGCTCCTTTTACCGGAATTCATGGGAGTTTGGATGGATGGGCTGTTGGAGAAACGTAAAAAAGTCCAGGACAACTACACTCAGCTTCTGTATGACGGCGAAACGAGAGAAGACCCAATCTATGATGTGCTGCAAGCCAGAAGGCAGAAGTTTAGTAAGGTAAGAGAATTGATCATTGATAAGGAAAAAGTAACATATATGATGGTTCTGAACCCTGAGCGGCTTCCGATACTGGAGACCGCAAGTGCCGTGAATACCTTAAAAGAACATGGCATCTCCGTAAGCAAGATCATTGTGAACAAAGTGATCCCAGAGGATGTAGAAGGTTCGTTCATGCGGAATCGTAAAGAAGCAGAGCGGCCGTATCTTGAGGAAATCAAACAGATGTTTAAAGATACGGACAAAGTCTATGTACCGATGTTTGATCATGACATCGCCACAAGAGATGGATTAGAAGAGTACAGTCGGTTTCTTGAAACGGTTAAATTGCAGAATGTGTAATGGGAGCCAGCGAGCAGACCTTGAGTCTGACGCTGGTTCTTTTGTGTGTCCAGTTGAGGAGGATACGAATTGGATATTATTGTTAAATTATGTGATAGAGGGTCTTTTTTATGTGATTAAGCCGTTTTTTTATGTGATTCGCTTTGATATTTATGTGATTGTACTGCTTTTTTATGTGATTGTTCTGGTCGATGTAGAAAGTGTGTTTTTAGGCGAGATTAAGTTGCTTTTTCCTGGCTAAAAATAAGGCTACAGCGTGTTTTTTAATGATTGTTTCCCCGTGTTTCAGTATTGCTTTCTCAATTCCACTGAATAAGTTATCCTTTTGCTCTTGTGGAAGCACCTGATGCCCCGAATGTGTGTTTAATAGTCCGATATAGTCTTGTGGTGTGTAGATTTGATCCCATTTGTACGTATGAACTTGTAATTGATGAAAGTGACCGGATTGCAGAGAGAGGTCGCTGCGTTCTTTAATAAATTCTTCTATAGAGGGGATGGTATTGTCATCTAAGTGCGGCGCATACTTTTGATAGGCACTTCTAATAGATTTATAAACAGGTTCGTCGGAAGCGATGTGAGCGAACCAAAAGAAGGCAGATACTCCGTCTTTCTTTAAGGATGAAGCTGTATTTGGATATCCGATTTCAGCTGGAATGAAGTGAAAAGCGGTTCCAGAGAAGGCAAGGTCATACTTGTCATCTGAATGCCAGTCCTCGAAAGCTGAATGAACGATCTTTACGTTTGGATGTGCTGAAAACTTGTCTTGTGTGAGCTTTGCGAGGTTCTCGCCATATTCGATACATGTAATGTTTGTAAAATCTTGTGCAATAAAACCTTCTGTTGCTTTTCCAGTTCCGCAGCCGATTTCCAGGAGGGTTAGCCTCTGGTTGTAAATTAGCGTAATGAAAAATGTCTTTATAGAGTTGATCAGGGTAATTTGGACGATATCTTTCATAGGATGGGGCAACTAGATTAAACGATTGTTTAAGAGTGATCATAAATGGTCAGCACCTTCTCGGAGAGATTTAAGGAAAATGATACCAAATATGAGTCGGGTTGCCTAGTATGAATTGTGTCTGAATTGTAGGGGGTCAGACCCGGGTCAGACCCCCTCTTCGGTTCTAATGGATTTGCCTTCCCACATATGATGGGATGATGAATAACTTCTGAGGGGGAGGTACAATGAGCGGCAGAGATTACTTAAGGTGGTCCCAAATTCCTTACCCAGGAGAACTATATCCCCCAATGAATGCTGTTACACCAGAAGCGGGTTCATGGCCGATGTTTTTTGTGTCAAGAAGAGGTCAAGATTTTATAGATCCATTTGGTCAGACTATTCAGTGGAACATCAAAAATCCAAATACGATTGATTGGGAAAGTGAACTCATAATAGTCCAACAAACGCTTAAAAATATAACCCCTCAGCAGATCCGGATCGCACAAAGCTGGGGAACAGGAGAGGTCAGCAAGCAATTGATACCAGTCATCTATAACATGATGGAAACGTATGGTATTGCATCCACGAAAGCTGCCAGGTTTTTAGGTTTTTATCACGCGGCTATCAATGATGCTTTTGTAATGGCATGGCACTTTAAATATCTTTGGGATGTGGCGCGTCCTTGTCAATATGACCGCAATTTAGTACCGGTTTTGTTTACTCCTCGTTTTCCGGGATATCCTTCAGCACATGCTGTTATGGCTGGTTGCTCAGAAGCAGTTTTGAGTTACTATTTTCCTCAAGAGAGATTTCGAATCAATCAAATGATGGAAGAGTGTGCGATGTCCCGCCTGTATGCAGGGGTACACTTTAAAGTGGATAATGATGAAGGTCTCACGCTCGGTAGGCAGCTCGGCCAAATTGTCGTTAACTTGATTCGATCGCAGAATATATAAAGAAAAACCGGACGAAGCCGTCCGGTTTCTTAATACCCTCGATAAACATATTCCTCTTCCGGTTTGTCGATCTCTTTCCAGCTTTTCACTTTTACATAAGGGATATCCGCTTTAAAGGGCTGATAATACATCGTTTCAATGGTGCCATCGACTTCGATCCATTTGTCGTTCTTGAATGTAGTCCCTTTTGGGAATTCAACCATCATTCCGAAAACCCCAGAATCTGCAATACAATGAATCACTCCAAAACGGAGAAGAAAGAGCTCATTACTTTTCGTTTTTGATTGATCCTCCGCATTATAGGTGAAGCCCTTAAACTGAACATCTTTTCCAAGGAAAATCCCCGGCTTATAATAGATGCTTTCCATTCCTTTCAGGTAATTCTTGTCGTTAAGCACGACTTTATCGCCTTTTGTAAAAGGCTTTAACTCTTTATCCATAATGGTGTTGTAGCTTTCTTTCCCGTAATACACGCTAGTGTCAGGTTTTAAGAACTGATGCTCTCCAAAATCACCTTCGTTCTCGAGACCTTTAAAGTGAAATCCTTTTGTTTTAACTGTCTCTGAGTCTAGAGAAGCGATTGGGAAGAACAACCCTGAAATGATTGGGAAGATCAGAATGCTGTTCACCGTCATATTTTTTAATCGTGACGGCTTCTTGTGATGATCGTGGCCGCAATCCACAGCGCATGTTTCATCATGCTCGTGATCATCGTCTTCGCTTTTTCCATATATATAGAACTGGACGAGCGTCAGAAAACCTAGGATAAAAATAGCTGAAAAAGAGATATACGAATATTTCATGTTGATGTATTTACTAATATCACCTGTAGCATGCAGGTGCATAAACAAAAAGGTGAATCCGATTAGAATTAGGATGCGTATCATGTAATGGCACCTCCTTTTTATAAGAATAATGATCCGATCAATACAAGCACGGTTATATATCCAATAAGGCTTAGAACTAATTTCTTCTTAAAAGCAGCGAGCATCATGAGCACGTTTTTAACATCTAGCATCGGTCCGTACACTAAAAACGCCACGATGGAACCGATTGTAAAGGTGCTTTGGAAGGAAGATGCAATAAATGCATCGGCTTCAGAACAAAGCGATAATACGAAAGCCAAGCCCATCATCACAAGGGATGATGACATCTCACCTTGTCCGATCGCTAAAAGCGTAGATGTCTTTACGTACGTCTGCATTCCTGCTGCAATTAAAGCACCGATGACAAGGTACTTTCCAACAGAGAAAAATTCTTCAACCGCATGTACGAATGTTCCTTTAAGTTTGCTGAAAAAAGAAAAAGGCTGTGCTTCGATCGCTGCAGCGGTTTCATTAGCTGCAGGATTCTTAGACAAATGATAAATTTCGTTTTTAAGTACTTTTGCATTCTTAAATTGAACGGCGAGAAGAAATCCAACTAGTACAGCGACAACCATCGCAAGTCCGCCTCTGTAAATCATTACGTCCCATTGATTCCCGAAAGCAACAAAAGTAGAGAATAAAACAACAGGATTAATGATAGGACCTGTAAGCATAAATGGGATCGCTGCAAAAACAGGAACCCCTTTTGCGATTAATCTGCGCGTGATGGGGACAATGCCGCATTCACAGGCAGGGAAGATCGCACCTAAAAAAGCTGCAAACAAAACAGCCAGCACTTTATTTTTCGGCATGATGCGTGCCACCATCTCTTCGGTAACAAACATCTGAATAACTCCGGCAATGAGCACTCCTATAAGAACAAAAGGAAGTGCTTCAATGAGGATGCTTATAAATACCGTATTCATTTGTAAAAACGTTTTGTCGAGCATCCAAAATAACCTCCAAACTCGTAAACTTATTTAACTCATATAAATATAAACCTCATAAATATAATAATCCACTTACAGCATATACACTATAACTCAAAAATCAAAGGAAAATAAATGGTAAATGAAGAATTAGAATAAAATGGGAAATGGGGACTGTCCCCACACAATTTATTTCCCGCGACAAGATCGTGTAAAAGGGGTTAACAGGATGAACCATTTCGAACTGCGTCCTAAGCAAAGATCTGCATTTCGAATTTCGCTAGGCAAAAAGTATTATACGTTTAAGCGATTTCTGGAATGGTATACAGATAAGAAAAAATACGCGAAAACCATAAAAAATGAAAAACTGCCTTTTGTCAGTTTTACACATCAAACCATTCTTCTTCGTAAGCTTAAGGATGTAGAAATGTGGTATCAACATAATAAGGTAAAAAATCTTAAAATCGCGATACAGCACTTAAATGGGATGATAGTAAAACCAGGAGAAACCTTTTCGTATTGGAAAGGTATTGGCACGACAACTAAAGCAAAAGGGTATGTGGATGGAATGGTGCTTTTTTATGGGAAGTTCAAGAAGGGAACTGGGGGTGGACTCTGTCAGTTATCTAATCTAATTTACTGGATGACGCTTCATACACCATTAACCGTTACCGAACGTCATCGGCACAGTTATGATGTGTTTCCAGATTCCAAAAGAACGCAGCCGTTTGGAAGCGGAGCGACATGTGCCTATAATTACTTGGACCTGCAAATCACTAACCATACAGAAAATACATATCAGCTTCATCTATATTTAACGGATACACACCTAGTAGGTGAATGGCGGTCAGATCAGGAACCCTTACAAAGTTACGAAGTGTATGAGAAAGAACATTGGATTACACCTGCATATTGGGGAGGTTATCTCCGGCACAACCTCATTCACCGAAAAGTATTTAACCGTCAAAAGAAGCAGATCGACGATGAATATGTGACTGAAAACCATGCCATCATGATGTATGAACCTTTACTAGAATCCTCTCAAAAAGAAGCATAAAATTACCTTGCCCGATAACATCAGGCTAAGGTTTTTTTAGCTTATAAATGCGCTAAACAAGTAGCTTAGGGTGCAGCACTTTTTCCATTATTCGTTTTTGTTCTTTTCTTGAAAAAACTCATTCCTGCATTATTGTAAATGAATGCTCAATCATTATGGCAAAAAGGGTAATGATAATAAAAAGAAAAGAGAGAAGGGCTGCCTATGATTCGAACGTTAGCGGTATTTGATCGTAAAGTAATCATAAATCCGCCATTAGAGCGCTTAAATGAAATCCAGGCAGACTGGGTGTGGGTTGATTTTGACAGCCCGATAAAAAAAGAAACGGACTTGCTGCGGTCATTTTTTAATTTCCACCCGCTGGCAGTAGAAGACTGCGTTAATAATTTGCAAAGACCAAAAGTAGAGTTTTACGAAGAGCATTTGTTTTACGTTGTTCATGCACTGGATGAAAAAACTCTCGAAGCAACCGAAGTAGATTTCTTCACTAAAAAAAATATGGTGGTCACCTTTCATAAAACAGAAGTTCCAGAGATCGATTTTGTTTGGAACTATGTGAAAGGATTAAAGGTGGTTCCGCCTGAACTTGGGAAAAATGAACTCATTCATAAATTAATGGATAAGCTTGTGGATATGTATTTTCCCATCATGCATAAACTTGAAGAGCGCGTTATCTCGATTGAGAGCAACGAGGATGATGAAGCACCTAAACTGATCAACCAGATCTTTGATATTCGTGCAGATCTCCTTTCATTGCGGAAAACGGTTGTACCTATGCGTGAACTTCTTTATCGCATGCTGGAGTCCAAGCGCGTTGGGCTGGATGCAGAAGAACGTTCTTATTTTCATGATATCTACGACCACCTTCTCCGTTTAACAGACATGATGACTTCTGCTCGTGAGATGACATCAGATATCCGCGACAACTATATATCTCTTAACTCATACCGGATGAACAACATCATGAAAACATTGACGGTCATAACGACAATCTTCATGCCTCTAACTTTTATCGCGGGTCTCTATGGGATGAACTTCATTAACATGCCGGAACTGAAATCAGAGTATGGGTACTTTTATGTACTCGGAGTTATGATTTTGTTAGGAATTATGATGTCTTTATGGTTTAAGAAAAAAGGCTGGTTTGAGCAGGATTAACACACTGTTTAAAACCCTCTGAACAGGGGAACCTACTTGTAAAGAACCCGTTTGGAGGGAAAACAGATGAAAAAAGATATTATCGGTACATATGCGAGAGAAGAAGAGGCGGTAGGTGCGATTAAAGCACTTGTTGAAAAAGGCTATAAAGCATCAGAAATTTCGATCGTAGCTAAAGATGACGAGATCGTTGACAATGTAGCCGATGAAACACACGTAAATGAAGAAAAAGTGCTGGACGATGATATGGATAGTGCTACATATGGTACGATCGCAGGCTTTTTAACTGGTATCGGCGGAGGAATTGCCGTTCCGGGACTCGGAGTGCCAGGAGTAGGACCATTGTTGGCTGCAGGTCCTTTTGCCTCAATGTTTGATGACGTGGAAAACGATATGAAAGAAATTCTTGTGAAAATGGATGTTTCAGAAGATGATGCAGAACGTTATATGCAGGATCTAGAAGACGGGAAAATTATCGTGATGGTCGAACATAAATAAACAATTGATAGACAGAGCGCCACGAGAGGGTGCTCTTTTTTATTGGAATAGAAAACAAGTCAACGGAGAAAATAAACTCAAACTTTGACCTAAGCAGGGTGATGTTATATGTTATGGCGAAAAAAGAGAACAAGTAATACACTGCTTCCTTTACTAGGCCTGGTGTTTACAGGTGGATTTTTTGCGTTTTTAACGATAATCAGAAATCAAGAACCCTACCGCTCCCTAGATAAAAGGTGGAGTCGTTCGATCTATGATTCAGACACTTTATCAAATCCTTTAATGGTGATTTTCTCCCGTCTCAGTTCAGGATTTTTTACAGTTCCGCTTGGGCTGATGCTGTTCTTCAGCTATCAAAATACAGGGAATCGGGACAAGAGCAAATTGATTCTTTTCAATGTGATTGGTATAAGGATTTTGAATGCACTTTTTAAACAGTTGTTTAAAAGAAAGCCTCCTGAATGGGAACGATTAATTAAAGCAAGCAAGTATGGATATCCAAGTGCACATACAATGAACGCTGCAGGGTTTTATGGATTATTACTCTTTTTATCAGGAATGTGGAGAAACTTGTGGGCTCTTTTAGTCTCATTCCTTTTTTTGATTATGATTGGAGTCAGTCGTGTAAAGCTAGGGATCCACTATATTCTCGATATGATTGCTGGACTTGCCGGTGGTTTATTCCTAAACCTGCTGAGCATAAAAACATACAAATGGTTTTTCAAACGCTGAACTTGCTTTCAGCGTTTTTTACTTGAAACTTTTACCATTCCAAAAACGTTATACTATACAGAGAGAACAGGGGGAGATATTCTTGGGGACCATCTTAGATGTTGTGTTTGGTATTATCATTTCCGCAGGTATCGGAACAGCGATCTATTATTTTTTTAAGAACATACATGATAAAAAGAAATCAGAGCCAGTCTATGGATTATCTTATAGCGGAGAATATACGCAAAAGAATTTTTGGACGAATGAGATTGTGATTTTTGCGATTATTACGCAAGGCTTTAGTTTCTTAAAGTTATCCTTAATTGTAAACATCATGATGCTTATTTTGATTTTATTGTTAATCTTCTTGTATTTTACGCAGATTTGGCGCGGTGCTATTGGCAAAAACGGCATCGTTTCTGCAAAACATTTCTACGAGTGGAGACAGGTTGATTCAGTTGAATGGATAACAGGTCTGCAAGCAGAGAACCCAGGTTATCCAAGCTGGGGACTTGTCCGCTTCCATACCGGGAGCCGTTATGTTGAATTTATTATTAAGAAAAAGGTAGAAGATGAAGTGCGGTCTTTTGTAGAGAAGAAAATGAACTTGCGTAAAGCAAACTAGTGCAAATGATTTGTTTTTATTGAAAAAGGTATTCTGTTTTTTCCCTCGAATATGTTAGATGTAAAAGGGAAAAGGTGGTTTTGAATATGAAACCATGGATCAAGGCAGGATTGATCACAGCTGGTGTTATTGTTCTAATCAGTACATTTTTTATTGGAAACCAAGCGGAAAAAGCAGTGGTGCAGCAGGGCAGCTTTAATACGGATTCACTTTACATCGTCAGTGTTTTGTTAGGAGCGTCTCTAATCGCTGTCGGATTAAGGATTAAGGGTAATAAAAATAAAGAAATATCCCCTAAAAACAGTGCGAAATAAGCACTGTTTTTAACGTTTTTTGTAGGTCATTCCAATCTTTTGTATAATACGAGTAGTTAACTATTAATTGTGTCAGAGGAGACAAACATGAAATACGAAGATTTTAAAGAGATTGTACACGGCAGAAGAAGCGTCCGTAAGTTTACAGATGAAGGTGTGGCAGAGGAAGATCTATACGAAATCATGGACTGTGCCCGGTATGCACCTAGTGACACAAACTCGCAGACGTGGGAATTTATTGTGATTCGTAACAGAGATAAAGTGAAAAAGATTGAGGAAATGACTTGGGATGCCATTCACAAACTAGCGGCAAAAGCAGAAGAGAACGGGAAGACGAAGGAAGCGAAACTGCTGACACGTTCATTCGGTCCGTATGCTACAGCGTTCTCGGGAGCTCCTGTGTTAATCATTTGTTTAGCCACTCCGTATGAATCGAAGTTTCGTGAGAAAATCTTTGATCCGATCGAGCTTGCAGAAGAGTCCGTCTGGGAAGAAGAAGGCATCAAGAGCAGCTGTCTTGCTATTCAGAATCTGATGCTCGCAGCCCATGCGCGCGGTCTAGGGTCATGCCCGATGACGGGTCCTGTTTTATTAGCACAGGATGCGATCCGTGATTATTTAGATATACCTGCTCAGAAGCAGATCAACATGGTAATCTCACTCGGCCATCCGCAAGATCAGCCAAAAAAACTGGCTCGTAAAGCAGTTGAAGAGATCGTAACGTATGTAGATTAAAATGAAACCGGCTATTCAGGTTATGTTTATGACCTGAAGAAGCCGGTTTTTATTTTGTTTAGGGAATTTGGCGCTCGTTCGCGAGGAATTTTCCTCGCTGAACGAGCGCTTTCTGAGATTTACGAGCGCTTTCTGAGATTTACGAGCGCTTTCTGAGATTTACGAGCGCTTTCTGAGATTTACGAGCGCTTTCTGAGATTTACGAGCGCTTTCTGAG
>NZ_SGXL01000001.1:2873686-2981962 GCF_004216955.1 Fictibacillus sp. BK138 | reverse complement strand
AGATTTATGAGCTCCTCCGATAATACCCTCCCTCGCAGTGAAAATCTTGCAGAAAAATGTGGAAAAAGGGTTTTTTTCGACAGTTAGCGAATATATGCAGGATAAAAGTATGATGAACAAAGAAAGAGGAACATCTATGAAAGAAACATTTTATTTGATAGACTTTGCGCTGCAAAAGAGCGGTCTTGAGCCTTTAAAAGATACTACGCAGGTTCAATACTTAGGGGAGGGTGCATGGCATCAGGCGTATCTCGTTCAGCTGTCTGCAGGGGAAGCTGTAGTTGTAAGATTTCCTAAGCAGGAAGCATACGGTAAGAAGGTAGAATTTAACGAGGCGGCAAGTCTTGCAGAATATGCAGGAACGAAAGCTTATTATGAAATCGCAAACAGCGTAAAGCCTGGTATCTGTCCGGAGTTTTTTTACTATCATGTTGAGAACGGCAAGACTTTTACCGTTGAATCGTATGCCGGTAAAGCGTTAAAACTTGAGAGTTTTACGTTCATGGAAGCATTTCAGGCTGGTGCCGAAATGGGTGAATTTTTCCGGAATATGAACACTGCCCAGCACGGTTTAAAAGGATTCGGATACTTGAAATGGAATGGCACAGTCGTTGAAGGACAGTTTCAGTCCAGTGTCGCTGATTTCATGAAGGAAGAAAACAAAGAATACTTAAGTGATTTTAAAGATTTCATCCAAAGTTACGATCAGCCGATTCTCCCATCAGCAATGGCTCATTTGGAAGAATGCATGATTAACCGGAAGCTGGATGAATCTCAAATTATTTTTACAAACCAAGATACTTCTCCTGAAAATATATTGCTTCATTCAGATGGAAGAGTAAGCCTTATCGACCCCGTTCCGCTTTTATACAGCGGAGATTCTTTAGCGGGCAACTTTATAAACAATTATCAAACACTGTATCCAACTTTTTTTAATGCACCACGCTATGCAAAGCATCAGTTTGAACGTTTTGAGGAAAAGCTGCAAACCATAGCTGATGGATTTATGGAAGGGTATTGTAATGGTGATGCTGATGTAAAAAGGCGAGTGAAACAAGAAGAGTTCATTAAACTAACTAGTCTAGCTGCATCCCAATTAAACCTGCTGCAAGCTTCCGAACTGAATTCAGAACAGAAAATTCGTTACGGAGAAAAAGCTGCGATCGCCAACAGAATCCCTGTACTTGTTAAAAGAATTGAAGAATTTAAATGGGAAGATAAAAAAAGCGGAACGAAGTTGGCATAACATGCATAGCATAGACATATTCTTAATTTGAAAACTGACAGTTGAACGATAAGCTTTTTGTACGACTTTTAAAAGTTTTCAAAAAACGGTTGACTTTTAAAAACCGAATGCACTATAATCCTATTCAAGAACAAAACAAACATCAACACGTTAATGTGTTAAAAATAATACGATATCTCTTATCCAGAGAGGCGGAGGGACTAGGCCCGATGAAGCCCGGCAACCAACAAACCACATTTGGTTTGGAAAGGTGCCAATTCCTACAGATCATTTTCGATCTGACAGATAAGAGGAGGCCAAAATCCTCTTCTTAGGAAGGGGATTTTTCTTTTTTCCTCTTCTAAACTTCTCAACAACTTCATTTCAATTTTTTCATTTTTAAAATTGCATATCGTTTAAGGGAAAAGTTATAACCTTTATCCCTAGTTTTCCTATATAATTTATCACTTTTAATACAAAAAGGAGAGAGTAAAATGACAAAATCTCATGATGGATACGACATTGAAACATTACTTTTACACGGAGGGCAAGCGCCTGATCCGACCACTGGTTCACGGGCGGTCCCCGTCTACCAAACAACGTCTTATGTTTTTTCGGATACGGATCATGCACAAAGCTTATTTGCACTAGATGAACCTGGGAATATCTATAGCCGAATCGGTAACCCAACGGTTGACGTTTTCGAAAAAAGAGTAGCACTTCTTGAAGACGGGGTGGCAGCAGTGGCAACCTCTTCTGGGATGTCGGCCATCGCGCTCGCTATCTTAAACATCGCACAAGCGGGAGATGAGATCGTAGCGGCGACAAACCTTTATGGCGGCACTTACAATCTATTTTCTATCACTCTTCCAAAATACGGAATCAACGTAAAGTTTGTTGATGCAGAGGATCCGGAGAATTTCAGAAAAGCAGTTACTCCGAACACGAAAGCGTTCTTTGCTGAAACGATTGGTAATCCAAGCTTGAACGTACTAGATATTGAGGCTGTAGCAGACATTGCACACGAAAACGGAGTGCCGCTGTTAATCGATAATACGTTCGCAACGCCATATGTGACTAAGCCATTAAGCTGGGGAGCGGATATTGTTATCCATTCAGCGACAAAATGGATCGGCGGTCATGGTACAGCGATCGGCGGTGTGGTCGTTGACGGAGGACGCTTCAACTGGAACTCTGAGAAATTTCCCGGATTCACTGAGCCTGACAGAAGCTATAACGGGTTAAGGTATGCGACAGACTTTGGAACGCTTGCATTCGCTACGAAACTTCGGGTTCAGCTTTTACGAGATTTCGGTGCATGCTTAAGCCCTCACAACGCATTCCTCCTTTTACAAGGACTAGAAACGCTGCACCTGCGAGTTGAAAAGCATGCAAAAAATGCACAAGAGGTGGCAGAATATCTCGAAAAACATCCAGCGGTCGATTGGGTATCCTATCCGGGGCTTCCATCTCATCGGAGTCATGAGCTGGCGAAAAAATATTTAAGTAACGGTTTCGGTTCGATCGTAAACTTCGGCATAAAAGGCGGGCGTGATGCCGGGCGCAAAGTGATCAACAATATTTCACTCTGGTCGCATGTAGCAAACGTAGGTGATGCAAAGTCACTCATAATCCATCCTGCATCAACCACTCATCAGCAGTTAAGTGGTGAGGAATTAAAAGCAACGGGTGTAACAGAAGAACTGATCCGTTTATCGATCGGTATTGAATCGGTAAAAGATTTAACGAACGATCTGGACCGAGCGATTCAGGTGGCAACGGGAATCGAATCGGAAAATAAAGAGATCACGATCAACGATGAAGGAGTAATCCGCTGGGCATTGCAGTCGTCACTATACAGAGCAGTTGAAAACGGACAGGAGATCCAGCGGCCAAAGACACTTGCGATCGTCGGGTTAAGTTCCAATCCGGCAAGACCAAGCCATAGACTTGCACGAAAGATGCAGCGTCTTGGGTATAAGATCGTCCCGGTAAATCCGAGAGAAACGGAAGTACTGGATGAAAAAGCTTATCCAGACCTAAAGTCCATTCCGTTCCCAATCGATGTGGTTCAGGTGTTTAGAAGTCCTGAAGCAGCGATCGAGCTTGCCAAAGAAGCGGCGATCACGCAGCCAAAAGTATTCTGGCTTCAAGAAGGAGTCATCTCGCCTGAAGCGGCGAGGATCGCAAAAGAAGCGGGAATCGATGTGGTTCATAACCGCTGCACCTATAAAGAGGCACAGCGTTTAAGAGGTACGATCGCAACGTATGCGTGTGAAGTTTAAATAGAGACAGACAAATAGAGATAACTAAAGTGGAGGGAAAATAAAATGAAAAATTGGTGGAGAGGAACGCTGCTCGTTAGTTTAGCAGCTGCACTATTATTAGCGGGCTGCTCGAGCTCAGCAAAAGAAGGAGAAAAACCAGAAAAAATCAGACTGGATTACGCGTTCTATTCGCCAACAAGCCTGGCACTGAAGAAATTTGGCTGGGCAGAGGAAACCTTTAAAAAAGAAGGCATTGAAGTAGAGTGGGTACAGAGCCTGGGAAGCAATAAAGCGCTGGAGTTCCTGAATTCCGATAGTGTGGACTTTGGTTCCACGGCCGGAGCAGCAGCCCTCATCGCAAAAGATAAAGGTGCACCGATCGAATCTGTCTATATCTATTCACAGCCGGAATGGACAGCACTCGTTACGAAGGACGGCAACACGATTAAGGATGTAAAAGACCTTAAAGGAAAAAAGGTAGCCGCAACATTCGGAACAGATCCTCACATCTTTTTATTGCGTGCACTGAGTGAGGCGGGACTTTCAGCAAAAGATGTTCAAATTGTAAACCTTCAGCATGCTGATGGTGCGAACGCTTTGATTAAAGGCCAGGTTGATGCTTGGGCAGGACTGGATCCGCATATGGCAAGAACAGAGTTGGAATCAGGCGGAAAATATATCTATCGCAATCCGGATTTTAATACGTACGGAACGCTGAATGTTCGTACAGAGTTTGCTAAGAATCATCCGAAGCAAGTGGAACAAGTGATCGAGCTTTATGAAAAAGCAAGAAAGTGGACACTTGAAAATCCAGAGGAAGCAGCAAATCTTTTATCTGAAGAGGCGGGGATTAAAGAAGATGTCGCTAAAAAACAACTCGAACGAAATAACTTCTCGGAACCTGTTCCAGGATCACAGCACGAAAAAGCTATATCGGCTGCAGGCGAAGTACTTCAGACAGAAGAGATTGTCAAAAAGGATACAGACATCCAAAAACTCGTAAAAGAACTGATCAACCCTAAATTTGCTGAAAAAGTAATCAATAAATAAGACGGAAGGAGGAAGTGCCAGTGATTTCAGAAACACAAAAATGGAAAGCGGGCGAGAGAGCAACAGCTGCTAAGCTCTTATCTCCAAAAGGTCTATTCAAAAAAGGCCGTGGAATTGTTCTTGGTTCTATCTTGCCGGTCGTTTTGCTTATAGCTTGGGAGCTGGCTGCGAAAGCTGGATTGCTGGCGCCGCACCTGCTTCCGGCACCAAGCGTTATTTTAGAAAAAATAATGAGCATGTATAGGGATGGTTCGCTGTTCGGCCATGTTTCGATCACATTAACACGCGTGTTCCTAGGATTTGCGATTGGTACAGGAGCCGCGGTCGTGGTTGGAGCGGTCGTTGGGTATGCCAAAACAGCTGAACAGCTGCTTGACCCACTGTTTCAAGCAGTTCGTTCCATTCCTTCTCTCGCATGGGTACCGCTGTTTATTTTATGGATGGGAATCGGAGAGCCTTCCAAGATCTCGTTAATTGCAGTCGGAGTGTTTTTCCCGGTGTATCTGAACATCGTGGCAGGCATTCAAGGGGTTGACCGAAAGCTGATAGAAGTCGGCAAGATTTATCAGCTATCTCCATTTCAGTTGACGAAACGCATTATTTTACCAGCAGCATTGCCATCTTTTATCACAGGAATGAGAAGCGGCCTCGGACTAGGCTGGATGTTCGTTGTTGCAGCTGAGCTGATGGGAGCAAGTGAAGGATTAGGGTATTTGCTGGTCGTCGGCCAGAACACGTATTCACCAGATACCGTCATTGCCAGTATCCTGCTCTTTGCTGTATTAGGGAAAGTGACAGACTCAGTCCTAAAATGGATCGAATATCGTTCTCTTAAATGGCAGGACAGCATAAGCAACCAAGCTTAGAAGGAGGGGGAACAGATGCTTCACATCAACCGTTTAAAACGGACGTTTAACAATAACCAGGCTGGGTTTCAAAACATAAATTTTTCCGTGGATAAGGGTGAGATCATCGGAATCTTAGGAACGAGCGGATGCGGAAAAAGTACACTGCTGCGTGTGCTTTCAGGACTCGATCCGAACTACGAAGGCAAGATTTCTTCGAAAGACGGAAACGACAATATCGGCATGATGTTTCAGGAACCACGGCTTTTGCCATGGCTGTCTGTGAAAGACAACATCTCATTTGGTCTAGAAAAAGAAGAACGAAAATCGAACAAATATCAAACGTATTTAGACCTTGTGGGCCTATCTGGCTTTGACCAACATTATCCGAAAGATCTATCTGGCGGGATGGCACAGCGGACAGCAATCGCAAGAGCGCTGATCACAGAACCCGAAGTATTGCTGTTAGATGAACCATTCAGTGCACTAGATGCATTTACAAAAATGCAGCTGCAGGACCTCCTTCTATCAATCTGGCAAAAGAAGCAGACGACGATGCTGCTTGTCACTCATGATATCGATGAAGCTCTTTACCTGTGTGACAGGATCTTCATCTTAAAAGGACAGCCTGGAGAAGTTTTTGCTGAAGTAGCAGTTGAAAAACCAAAGCCGAGAACACGTGGAGATGCTTATCTCTCAAAACAGAAGGCACATATTTTGAATCTATTAAATGTTGAAAAGAAAGCAGCAGGTGACGAGCAATGACAAAACTAGCATCCATTGAACCTGTAAACGGGACCTATAATGTTGTAACTGACAGAGATGACGCGCCATTTTCTTGGGACTCCATAACAAAAAGGTTTAACAGGAGAGCGGATGGCAAGACTAACATGGCTTATGAATGTGTGGATCGTCATGTGGAAGAAGGGCGCGGTGAAAAAACAGCTCTGCATTACTTGGATGATTCACTAGAGTTTAAGATCACGTACGAGGAACTCAAGGATACAACAGATAAATGGGCAGCCGTGCTTTCTAAACATGGTGTAAAAAAAGGAGATTTCGTTTTTGTCTTCTTGCCCAAACATCCTGATTGCCATATTGCCATGCTCGCAGCTATTAAACTAGGAGCAGTTGTCGGTCCGCTGTTTGAAGCATTTATGTCTGATGCTGTAAGAGACCGCATAGCAGACTGTGAAGGAACTTTTTTAATCACAGATCAAGACCTCTATAAACGTGTGCCAAGGAATGAGCTGCCGAGTCTTCATACGGTCTTTTTAACTGATGGAGCTGGTGAAAATGGAGAAATTTCACTAATAGATGAATTGGACTCTGTTGGAGATGTTGAGAGCCTAGTGGAGTGGGTGGAACCAGAGCACGGGCTGAACATTCACTATACATCTGGTTCAACTGGCAAGCCGAAAGGAATCATTCACGCACATCGCGCGATGACACAGCAATATTTAACCGGACGCTGGGTACTTGATATTCAGGAAGATGATGTGTATTGGTGCACGGCACATCCAGGCTGGGTTACAGGAACCGTGTACGGAGTATTTGCACCTCTTTTAAATGGAGCAACGATTGTGGTTCATGGCGGACGCTTTAAAGCAGAACAATGGTATGAAACGCTGCAAAATGCCGGCGTAACGGTCTGGTATAGTGCTCCAACTGCGTTTCGTATGCTGATGGCAAAAGGGAATAAGCTGCCTGAACAATATGATCTATCAAAACTGCGCCATATTCTGAGTGTAGGTGAACCGTTAAATCCAGAGGTTATTTATTGGGGCAAGAATATTCTTGAAAAAAGAATTCATGATACATGGTGGATGACAGAAACCGGTGCGCAGCTGATCGTGAATCTGCCGAATGCAACGATTAAACCAGGATCGATGGGAAAAGCTTTTCCAGGAATAACAGCAACTGTATTAGATGAAGAAGGAAAAGAACTGCCGCCATTTTCTGTGGGCCACTTAGCGATCAAGGCACCTTGGCCAGCCATTATGAGAGAAGTGTGGCAGAACGCTGAGAAATATCAATCTTATTTTGGATGGGGTGACTGGTACGTTTCGGGTGACCTTGCTTACCGTGATGACGACGGCTATATCTTCTTCCAAGGACGTTCGGACGACATGATCAATTCATCAGGTGAAAGAATCGGCCCGTTTGAAGTCGAGAGCAAACTCATCGAGCACGAAGCTGTCGCTGAAGCAGGTGTGATCGGGAAACCTGATCCGATTCGGGGAGAGATCGTTAAAGCGTTTATCGTGCTGAAAGACGGCTATTCACAGAGCAGTGATCTGTTAGAAGAGATCCGTGTCTATGTTAGAGGGGAACTTGCGGCGCATGCAGCACCGCGTGAGATCGAAGTTGTAGAGGAACTCCCGAAAACAAAGATCAGCGGAAAAATTTTACGAAGAGAGCTGAAGGCCCGTGAGCAGCAAAAACTTGCTTGAAGCAAACCGAAAAGTCGGCAAGGTGAGAATCGGTGATTTTGCCTTAGAGTCAGGCCAAGTAATAACGGATGCTGAGCTGGCATATGAGATAACCGGAAATACGAAGGGACCGGTGCTCCTGTTATGCCATGCTCTTACAGGAAATCAGCATGCATACGGTTCAGAAAAAGAGCCAGGCTGGTGGAGAGGACTGATCGGACCCGAAGGATACATTGATACAAACCTTTTTCACGTTATTACGTTTAATGTTATCGGAGGATGCAGCGGTTCAACGGGTCCGGCTGAGGTCAATCCCGAAACCGGCAAGCCCTATCATAAGACTTTTCCTTTTATTACGGTACGAGACATGGTTCGTGCTCAGCGCCAGGCGTTAGATGTTTTAGGCGTACCAAGGCTCTTTGCCGTTTTAGGTGGTTCCCTTGGCGGCATGCAGGCGATGGAATGGTCCGTTCAGTATCCTTATTTTATGGAAAAAGTATTCATTTTTGCAGCCACTCCATTCCTGAATGATTATGGTGTAGGTTTTAACAGGATGGCGATTCATGCCATTGTAAATGATCCAGTCTATAGAAGCGGCAGGCGAGTTGAAGGAGAAAGGTTAGTAGGTCTGGAGATTGCAAGGATGGCGGGACTTCTGACATACAGGCAGCCAAAGCTCTTTAATGATAGATTTCAAAGAGAAATACGTGAGAAAGACGTGGAAGGAAAGCCTTACTTTCAAGTAGATTCCTATTTGAATTATCAAGGGGAAAAACTGACGAAACGATTTGATGTGGATAGTTATTTGACTCTTCTATATGCGATGAATGCTTATGATATTGGCGATAAGCTTGGCGGCTGGAAACGAGCAGCCTCACAGATTCAAGCGGAAGTCCATGCCTTTGGATACGAAGGTGACCTGCTTTATCCGCCTGAAGTGATTGAAGCATTTGTTAAACACACTCGTTATGGAACTTATTATTCGATTGAAACAGACTTTGGTCATGATGGTTTCTTAGTAGAGTTCGATAAGTGGGGACCTTATGTAAAAAATGCATTGACTCAGGAGAGGAGGCTGCAATATGGCACCTATTAAAGCGGCATTGCTTGGTTTTGGAACAGTCGGGCAAGGTGTTTATGATGCGTTAAAGACTCACAGAGAACAGCTGAAAACTGTACTGGGTGAGGAAGTCATTATCGAAGCCATCTTAGTAAAAGATGGTGCAAAAAAGCGGGATGTAGATGAACATATCCTAGTCACGACTGATTTTGAGGAAGTATTGAACATCCCAGATCTTCAGATTGTTTTTGAAGCCATTGTGGGAGAAGAGCCAGGGTTCACGTATTTAAGCAAAGCCATTGAAAAAGGGTGCCGCGTTATCACGGCCAACAAAGTGATGTTTGCCAAACACGGAAAAACATTGCTTAAAAAGGCCGAGGAAGCCGGTGTTTCTGTGGGCTATGAAGCGACAACAGCTGGAGGAACACCGATTATCCGCAGCATTTCTCAACTTCTGCAAGTGAACGATATTCTATCGGTAGAAGCTATTTTAAATGGCACCTCTAATTATATTTTGACGAACATGCGTAAAAAAGGGTTAACGTTTGAAGAAGTGTTAAAGAAGGCTCAGGAACTCGGATATGCTGAAGCAGATCCCGTAAATGATGTAGAGGGATTTGATGCTTTTTATAAGCTCATGATCCTTAGCGAGTTATCTTTTGGAAGTTCGCCAAACTGGGATGAAGTGGAGCGAAAAGGAATCACCGAAGTTTCGTCTGAGCAGATTGAAGTGTTTAGCCGCTGGGGCTATAAAGTGAAGCATCTAGCGCGGATCAGAAGTGATCGGGGCACATTCACAGCTTCCGTAAAGCCGGTGCTCGTTGATGCGGAACATCCTCTATACGGAGTGGAAGATGTACAGAACGCAATCATGGTAGAAACAAGTCTTGCTGGCAAAGTGACTGTTCAAGGTGCCGGCGCAGGAAAACTCCCAACAGCCAGTGCGATGGTTGAAGACTTAACGTATGTGCTTCAATCTCATTCAGGAGGAGCTGTAAGGAAGAAGCAGTCTGTTGTGAAAGCTGATTCTTTAGGCAGTAAATCAGTCGCGGGGTCATTGGTAGGGGTATACGCTGTGATCGGTTCATCCGTAGGTTTTAATGGTTCGGATGATATTCAGCTTCTAAAACAAGATGTAAGAGGCGATTTGGTTTATTTACTGATCAGATGTGAGGAGAGAACAGCTGAATCGTTAAGAACGAATGCTGATCTTGTTGTATATGAAGTGGCAGGGAAATTGAAACCAGCAGAAGTAAAAGTCGAAGAAAGAGATCACGTGCTTCAAAGAGTAATTAATCTTTAAAGCGTCAGCTTCATCAAGTGGATGTTGAAAACATTGCAGAGTGGCTCCTGCAGTGTTTTTTTGTTGTTAGCTTGCTTGAATGCTATTTTCATAGAAGAAATAATAGCGGTTCTAGAGATTTACGAGCGGTTTTAGAGATTTACGAGCGGTTTTAGAGATTTACGAGCGGTTTTAGAGATTTACGAGCAGTTTTAGAGATTTACGAGCGGTTCTAGGGATTTACGAGCGGTTCTAGAGATTTACGATCGGTTCTAGAGATTTACGAGCGGTTCTAGAAATTTACGAGCGGTTTTAGAGATTTACGAGCGGTTTTAGAGATTTACGAGCGGTTTTAGAGATTTACGAGCGGTTTTAGAGATTTACGAGCGGTTCTAGAGATTTACGAGCGGTTCTAGAGATTTACGAGCGGTTCTAGAGATTTACGAGCGGTTCTAGAAATTTACGAGCGGTTCTGAAGATTTACGAGCGGTTCTTAAAATGTTAAAGACCTGCCCTCATAAGAGTGCAGGTCTTTTTTCTCTCTCTAGTTTTCTATCTCTGTAGTCATTCGAGGGGTTGTTCTAAGCAAAAGGTTTTAACGCAATTGATTGCTAGATTATATCAGCGCCTTACTTCCAGCTTGGAAGAAGGGTGGTGATTAACACCAGCCTCCTCCGTAACCGCCGCCGTAACCACCGCACCAGCAGCACCCAACGATGATTAACAAGATAAATAGCACTACGATCAAAGCAAAGCTGTTTCCGTGTGACTTAAATCCCATATAACCCACCTCCTTCTTTACAATGACAGATTATTAAGGGTACAAGTTAAAGGTTTGGGCGGAATTAGCCCATTTTTTCGGGACAAGAGCGGAATAGGTGGTCATACTTGAAAAAGTCGAAAGATATATTTACCAAACTTTGGATTAAGGTATAATTACTACAACAGAAATGTTGGATTAGAGGGTTTATTCTGGGGGTATTTTATGTTAGATATTATGCTTTACTTACTCTTTATCTTTCCGGTTTTGAGCTTATTATTAGGTCTTATTGGCGGCCTGTTGAATGTAGCAAGCTGGAAGACAGCATTAGCGGGTGCAACGATTTTTGCAGGTTTCTATATCTATTGGTCCTCAACGCTTACACCTGAAGAGGATTTAGGTGGTTCAATAGAATTTTTAATAATCGATGTGTTAGTGATCTACGGTATTAACCGTCTTGTACTTTTAATAAAATCTTTTTTCAGGAGCTGATATGATGTACGGAATTCTGGGATTTCTAGATCGGGAAACCGAAGAAAAAATAGATAAATTAAGAGATGGAATGAAAAAGGCAGGCATAGCTGATTACGGTATGAGACCGCATGTTACGATTGCCACTCATAATGATCTGGAAGTAGAGCTGTTTAAAAAAGAAATGGAGAAGTACTTTATGAATCAGTCTGCGATTCAGTTGTTTTTTCCGTCTATCGGCATGTTTTTAAACAGTGGAACATTGTACGCAGCACCTACTAAAGATTCGAATTTAACAGACTTTCACACTAGTTATCATGAACGATTTAAAGGAGTAATCGACCCGAAGTCTTTATATGCGCCATCACAGTGGGTTCCTCATTGTACGATTGCAAGTCATCTGACACATGAAAAGCTGGTAGAGGCTTTTGATTACTCAGTAAAACATTTGGGGCCTTTTACTGCCCGAATTGAAAGTGTGGAGTTACTCGAGCTGGTGTTTGATGAAGATGTGTGTACAGATATGAAGGATCTTTTTACAGTCGATTTAAAGAGATTTAATAGCTGAAGTTTTAAGGGATCTATTGTATGGTTATACATATAAATAGCCATGTAGAAAGGAATAGAATTAGATGTGGAACGAATTTAAGACTTTTATTATGCGCGGAAACGTGATGGACCTTGCCATTGGGGTAATCATCGGGGCAGCATTTGGAAAGATTGTAACTTCTTTAGTTGAAGATGTGATCATGCCTCCAATCGGTCTATTGCTAGGAAAAGTAGATTTTAGCAACTTATACATAAACCTCGGAAAAGGGGATTATTCCTCTTTGGCTGAAGCCCAAAAAGCAGGAGCAGCAACACTGAATTATGGACTTTTTATAAATACGCTCATCAATTTCTTAATTATCGCTCTTGTTATTTTCCTAGTTGTGAAGCAGATCAACCGTTTGAAAAAGAAAGAAGAAGTGAAAGAACCGGATACAAAAGAATGCAAATATTGCTTGTCTACAATACCGTTAAGAGCAGTTAAGTGTCAAAACTGTACAGCAGATTTAAATGATGATGCCGTAGTTAGACAGTCCTCAGAATAAGAGGGCTGTTTTTTTTCATCATGAATCTGTCATGAAATTTACATAGCAATAATTACAATAAATGGATAGTATAGAGAAAACAGAACAGAGGTATTTTTATGAAAAACTTTAGAAAAGTTATATGGATCGTAACAGGACTTTTTTTCATTGCTTTTTCTATACTTTTAGGACCTGATCTATGGGTGAGATTCCAAGCTAGCCAGCAAGCGTCACAGTTTTTAAAACAAGCAGCGAATCAAAACTTTGAAGAAGCGTTTGATCTGATTTATTTTTACAATGGTGGGTATGACGAAGATGTTACGATATCTGAGGAAAAAGCAAAAGACACTTGGGTAAACAGGAACAAGAAGTTGTTTACAGAAGGGACTTACATAAAGTCTTACGAAAATTTAAGTATCCGTATGGACGACGGCTGGCCTATTGGCTATGTCGATCTCGTTATGGTGGAAAACGGCCAAGAGAAAAAATATCGGGATGTATATATTTCTTTTAATAAAAAGAATAATTGGAAGGTAGGCATGCTGCAAACAATGCAAGAAAGAGAGTGGGAAAAACCTTATAGCGGGCATGTTGTACAATAAAAAAAGCTGATCCTTTTAGGACCAGCTTTTTGTGTGCTTATTTTTTGATCAGACCAATTTCAACGAGACGCTCATATAAGAAGTCACCAGCTGTGATCGGCGGATACTTCTCAGGGTTATCTGCAGAGATGCATGAAGGAATCGTCTCCAGCAATGAATTCGGATATGGGTGTACGAAGAACGGCATGGAATAACGAGATGTGTTCTCGCCTTCAGGGTTTACTACACGGTGAGTAGTTGCCGGGATCACTTCGTTCGTGATGCGGGAAAGCATGTCCCCAGCGTCAACGATAATTTTTCCTTTTTCAGCTTTAACAGGCACCCATTCTCCTTCACGAGTTAGAAGCTCTAAGCCAGAAGCCGTTGATTCTACTAAAAGAGTGATCAAGTTAATGTCTTCATGCTCACCTGCACGAATCGCACCTTTATCCATTGAATCATCAAGCGGCGGGTAGTGGATTGCACGAAGAATGCTGTTTCCGTCTTGGATCATGTCAGCAAAAAATCTTGGACGAAGGTCCATTTGAATCGCAAGTGCTTCAAGCATGTTGCGAGCCACACGCTCCAACTCACGATAGAAGTTCAACGCATATTGACGAAGCTCTGCCACTTCTTCAGGCCAAACGTTAGCTGCATAATCACCTGAAAGCGGGTGTCCGACAGGAAGCTCTTGGCCCACATGGAAGAATTCTTTTAAGTCTCCAACTGAACGGTTCTTCGCATGTTCTTTGCCGAATCCAGTGTATCCGCGCGCTCCGCCTTCAACACCTTCATACTTTTGCTTAATTTCTGTATCAAGTGTGAAAAACTTTTCCCATAGTTCATAGTTTTTCTCGATCAAGTGAGTATTCACACCATGACCTTCTAAAATGATAAAACCTGTTTCTTTCAGACCAGCTTCAAATTGAGCAGCAAACTCTTTGCGCTGTTCAGATGTGCCGTGCGTAAAGTTTTTTAGGTTTAATGTTTTAACTAGTGAAGTAGTTTGTGTAGACATATTATTTAGCCCCCAGACATTTATGTAATCGCTTTCAAACAGTTTAAATTTTATCATAAAAGTATTGAGTAGCAATAGCAATTTTCAAGAATAGTACTATTTTTAAACATAGGTAGCAAGGAAATACAAAATACTGGAAGTGGTTGAGTGAACTCAAGTGCATTATGTTACTATTAAACTATAAATTATTGATTGGAATCGGTAGGTGAATTCATGCCTCAATCTGTAAAAATATCTGTTCGATCACTTGTCGAATATGTATTCCGTTCAGGAAGTATTGAATCAGGATTTAAGACGACATCCTCATTAATAGAGGGTACGAAAGCTCATCAAACGATACAAAAAACCTATGGTGAAAAAGATGCTGCAGAAGTATTTTTGCAGATGAGCTATGCGTTTGAAGAGATCGATTACATCGTAGAAGGCCGCTGTGACGGTCTTTTGCAGGAAGAAGATCTTGTGACGATTGATGAGATCAAATCAACGGCAAAACAATTAGATGATATAAAGAAAGATTCTTACCCCGTCCACTGGGCTCAGGTAAAGTGCTACGCCTATATGTACTTAAAAAAAGAAGAAAAAGACGAAGTGAAGGTTCAGCTCACATATGTGCAGGTGGAGTCTGGTGAACAAAAAAGGTTTCAGGAAACCTGTACCTTACCAGAGCTCGAGGAGTTCGTTCTCCACATCGTAAAAAGCTATGCTCCTTATGCAAAACTTCGGTTAGAGAACCTGCGGCAGAGAAACGCAAGCATCCGAGAACTTCCTTTTCCGTTCGATCATTACCGAAACGGACAGCGGAATTTTGCAGGAGCGGTCTATAAGACGATCGCAGATAAAAAAACACTTTTTGCTAATGCTCCAACGGGGACTGGGAAGACGATTTCTACCCTTTTTCCTGCTGTTAAAGCCTTGGGAGAGGAAAAGGCAGAAAAGATTTTTTATCTTACAGCCAAAACACTGAACCGAAAGAATGCAGAAGAAGCCCTTCAACTCATGAATGAAAAAGGTCTGTTCTTTCAGAGTGTAACCATTACGGCGAAAGACAAGGTTTGTTTTAAAGAGGAAACGCGCTGCGACTCTTCATACTGTGAATTTGCTGACGGGTATTTTGATCGGATCAATAGTGCGGTACTAGATATTATAAAAAATGAAACGATAATGAATCGTGATGTCATCTCTCAATATGCCCAAAAACATAAAGTCTGTCCGTTTGAATTCTCGATTGATCTGGCATATGCGGCCGATGGCGTGATCTGTGACTACAACTACGTGTTTGATCCGCGTGTATCTTTTAAACGGTTGTTTGAAGAACAAAAGAAAAAGACGATCCTGCTCATGGATGAAGCGCATAATCTCGTAGATCGCGCGCGCAGTATGTATTCTGCAGAACTGCAGAAATCAGCGTTTCTGCAGCTTTCCCGGGAATACAAAGGAAAGAACGAGAGGCTATGGAGAACAGCTAAAGCAGTAAATGACGAAATGCTGAAACTGAAAAAAGAACACGGAGAGAAGCAGGTTGCTGTTCAAGAGCTGCCTATAGACTTTATCAGCTGTTTGGATGATTTTCTGGTGCAGGCAGAACAGTTGCTGGCAAGCGGTGAAAGTGATGAGCAATTGCTTGAAGCCTATTTTGCTGCGCTTCAGATGGTAAAGATATCAGATTTTTATGATGAGAGATTTGTAACATTTATTGATGTGCTTAAAAGCGAAGTTGTGGTTCGTTTGTTCTGCATGGATCCGTCGCAGCTGCTTTTTCAAACAGGGAAAAAATATGGCTCGCGCATTTTCTTCTCTGCTACTCTTTCTCCGCTATCCTATTTTATGGAGATGCTTGGAGGCGGGGAGGAAGACTATGTGATACGCATGCCGTCACCTTACGAGAAGGAGCAGCTGGATGTCTTTATTCAGCCTCTATCTACTCGTTTCAGAGATAGAGAAAAGTCGATCGAACCGATAAAGGAAATGATTATGGATCTTGTAAATAAGCGGCCGGGGAATTATCTTGTCTTTTTCCCGTCCTATCGCTATATGACCGATGTGGTAGATCGGCTTTTGGAAGAAGACCCAGCATTTCATCCTATTGTTCAGCACCCTGCTATGTCAGAAGAGGAGCGTGAGAAATTCCTGGCCAATTTTGATACAGCCGGGGAGCAATCGCTTGTTGGCTTTGCTGTCATGGGCGGCATTTTTTCAGAAGGAATTGATTTAAAAGGAGACCGCTTAACAGGTGCAGTAATCATTGGCGTCGGATTGCCGCAAGTCGGGTTAGAGCGCGATACGATGAAGGATTATTTTCAAAGCGCAGGGAAGAATGGCTATGATTTTGCATACGTTTATCCGGGCATGAACAAAGTGCTGCAGGCTGGAGGCAGGGTGATCAGATCTGAGGAGGACCGCGGAACGCTTGTCCTCGTAGACGACCGGTTTTTAAGCCGCAAATATGTGGAGATGCTTCCAGAAGAATGGCGGGATTTTGTTGTGCTGAAGGGGTAAATTTTTTTCGGGTGGTTTGTCGAATAGTCTATAAAACATTTTGAAGGCTCATAAAAAAATTTGAAGGCTCATAAAAAATTTTAAAGGACCATAAACTTGTTTGAAGGCCCATAAATCTTCTCCAAGGCTCATAAATAAAATAGTACTTATATTTAGGTTGCTTAGCACCGGCCAAGATAACTAAATTTGGGATTATTTTTTATTTTTTATTTTTTATTTTGGTAAAATAAAAAATTCGGGGCTCCCAAAAGTAAGTTTACCTTACTTTTGGGACAGCCCCTTTTTATTTTTTATATAATCCAGCCCATAAAAATGGCAAACCAAACGTGTCTGCGGGCTGCTTCACTTCTTTCATTTTACGAAGTTCGAGCTCCTCAAAACCTGAAAATACCTCACGCATCTTTTCAAATGTATAACCGAGGCCGCCTTTCATCGTCCGCTCTCGATAAACTTCTTCATCCGGTAAATCAAGTCCCATTCCTTCTGCATCAAAACACGTTATCGCAAAATGCCCGCCGGCTTTTAAACAATTGTTTAATAGATGAAGGTAGCTCACTCTTCTGTGAGGAGGGACATGATGAAAACAGCCAGAATCATAGATTAGATCGTATTCATCCTGAGGGATGTCGAGTTTAAAGATATTGCCTTGAATGAAGTTAACATGAACGCCTTTTTCATCCGCTCGTTCACGTGCCCATTGAAGCCCTTCGCTCGAAAGATCAACAGCATCCACCTCAAACCCTTGTTCTGCTAGATAGATAGCGTTTCGTCCAGGTCCGCATCCTAGCTCAAGAACCCGCCCACGCTTAATAATGCCTTTTTCCATATAGTCCACTAGATTCTCGTCCGGTGCGTCAATAAAAAAAGGAATCTTCTTATTTCGATCTTCATAAAAAGAATTCCAGAATGCACCTTCATCACGTAAAAGCGAGTCCAGCATGTCATAAACATGTTCATTTTTAGTAATCAATTTTGTCAAAAAATCGTCCGCCTTTCATAGGTTAAATAGACCTTTGACTGACTGAGATGTATATCTCTATTTTACCAAAAAATAGATTATAATTGGGGTTAGAAGTGAATAAAAGAGGTGGAAAAAATGAAGAATTTAGCGGGGCTTACATTAAAAAAAGCAGGAACAAAACATGTGGCAGGAATAGCTAAAGTTTGTTCAGAAGGATGGAGAGCAACATACGGTTATTTGGAAGATGACGCGTATGTAGAGCAGGTTATTGAAGACTATTATAACCACGATAGGATCTTGAAAGAAGTCACGGAGTTCAGTGAGGATTGGCACGGTTATTTCGTTGTGGAAGAGGAAGGTCATGTAGCAGGGGCAATTGGCGGTGGAACAACCGGTGACGGAATAGGTGAGATCTACGTCTTTTATATGGATCCCGATAAGCGAGGGTTGGGAATTGGCAGTAAACTGTTAAGCTTTTATACGGATTATCAAAAAAGTCTAGGGATTAAAGAACAATGGGTTTCAGCGCAAAAGGGTAATGAAAAAGGAATTCCTTTTTATGAGGCGAGGGGATTTGTAAAACAATCCGAAAAGGTAAGTAGACGAACCGGTCACATTTCATTCCAATATATGAGAAAAATCTAAAAAGCCCCTCCATCGAGGAGCTTTTTGTTATTCATCCAATGTTTTCTTACGTAGCAATAAAGATTGAAAGTCCATGCTCCCGCCAGCATCAGGAACGACATGAAAGTTCAGCACTTCAAATAATGGCGATACAACGTCTTGAATGTCCTCGTTTGTATAAAAAGAAAAGAATCTTTTTGGTATATAAGTATCGTCTTCCCAAACGCCTTCCGAATCTTTACCGCCGTAAACTCCCATGTAAAACAATCCATCTTCTTTAAGGACCGTATGAATGTTTTTTAGAACAGCAGGCAGACTCACTTTTGGAACGTGGAGCAGTGTATTCATCGCCCATACAGCATCAAAGGATTCAGCATCGAAATCGAGTGTATAATAATCCATCACTTCTGCTTTTAATCCTTTCATACGGCATGTTTCGACCATGCTTGGAGAAAGATCGATACACGTTACATCAAAGCCGTGATCGGACAAATATTTACCGTGCTGTCCAGAGCCTGCGCCGATATCTAGAACTGTTCGAAATTCCTCATTGTTGAGGGCATCCATATAAGATTTCAACTCAATAGTCTTCCATTCTCCTATATCCGCTTTGTCTCTTGAATCAGCTTTTTCGTTATAGCTTGCTTTCAGACTTTCTTTTAACAAAAGATCCATGAAGTTCGCTCCTTAAAAAAGATATGTTCGAAAAGCAAAATGATAGATTTATTATAGCGAAAGATGTCAGACTGGTAAATTTTAAAATGAAAGAAAATTCTGCAAAGGAAAGCCCTTACATTCCTCTTAGCCCATGACAACAGTAGGTTGTAGTAAGAAAGTTGTGTTCTTAATTCCCTCTTGAAAGCCTGTCGAACAGTCTGTAGAATGTTAAGAAATTCAATTTTCTGAATAATCATAACAAAAGGGGAGGATTATCATGGCACGTTCAGCAATTAAAGCAGTACCAACACCAAAACCGCCAGAGCCGGATCAAAAACCTAAGAACGTCTTTAACAGGCTATTGGACTGGGTAGAGAAAAACGGAAATAAGCTACCGGATGTTCTTACTTTATTTGTGATTATTACAGCACTTATCCTTATTGGATCACTTATAGCAGGAGTAACAGGCTGGAGTGCAGTGAATCCAGCCAACAATGAAAGAATTACAGCGGTGAATCTATTAAACGAAGAGGGTATTAAACGGATGCTGACAGAACTGGTCAGCAACTTTGTGAATTTTCCTCCTCTAGGACTGGTCCTAGTTGTCATGCTTGGTGTGGGACTAGCTGAATCAACAGGTCTGATCTCAGCATTTATGCGCAGAGTCGTTCTAGCCTCACCAAAAGCACTTATCTTGCCTATCATTATATTCATCGGAATTGTCGGAAATGCTGCTGCCGATGCTGCTCTAATTGTACTTCCGCCAGTAGCAGCGATGGTGTTCTTAACACTCGGGCGTCATCCGATCGCAGGGCTTGCAGCAGCTTATGCAGCAGTAGCGGGAGGATTCAGTGCCAACATCATCATCAGCATGCTCGATGTCATGCTTGCTGGTTTCACAGAATCCGCAGCACATCTTCAGGATAAAGAGTATACAGCGAATCCAGCAATGAACTATTACTTCATGCTAGCTTCCACATTTGTTCTTTTGCCTGTAGCCGTATGGGTAACGACTAAGATTGTAGAGCCGAGACTCGGTGAGTACCAAGCACCTGAAGATCTTGAGGTTAAAAAACAGGCACTTTCCTCAGAGGAAAAAAGAGGTTTGAAGTGGGCGACAATTTCTCTCCTCGTTTACACAGGGATCATACTACTCGTTACCGTTCCTGAAGGAGCAATGCTTCGTCATCCAAAGACAGGTGAACTCATCGACTCACCTTTTATGGATTCACTCGTACCTATCATGCTTTTATTCTTTTTAATTCCAGCGATGGCTTATGGGTTCGGTTCCAGAGCATTGAAGAACGACAAAGATGTTGCCGAGCATCTAACGAAAGCGATGAGCGGAATGGGGTATTATATCGTTCTTGCCTTTATCGCAGCTCAGATGATTGCTTATTTTAGCTGGAGCAATTTAGGATCGATCATTGCTATAACAGGCGCTGACTTTTTAAAAGAATCAGGATTTACAGGACTGCCGCTATTACTATCTTTCATTCTGTTCACAGCGCTCGTGAACTTGTTCATTGCAAGCTCCTCAGCTAAGTGGGCGATACTAGGTCCGGTTTTTGTTCCGATGTTCATGGCGTTAGATTACAGTCCGGCGTTTACACAGATGGCGTACAGGATTGGAGATTCGATTACAAATACGATCACGCCGATGCTTGCCTATTTTGCAATCCTGCTTACTTTTGCTAAAAAGTTCGACAAGAACATGGGGATGGGAACCCTCATTTCGTCGTTGCTTCCGTACACGATCGCCTACACGATTTTCTGGTGTATCCTATTTGCTATTTGGTATGTACTAGGACTTCCATTAGGTCCTGGCGAATATATAAAAATGTAGAAACTTTAGAAGGAGTGAGCGGGTTTGGAACAATTATTCAGTAGATTGGCAAACTATCATGATGAAATGGTGGAGATCCGCAGACATCTTCATCAAAATCCTGAGCTGTCATTTGAAGAAGTGGAAACACCAGCATTTATTGCAGCTTATCATGAAAAATTAGGATTAGACGTTCGAACAGGAGTTGGCGGAAGAGGAGTAGTAGCAACATTAAGAGGAGGTAAGCCAGGTAAAACCGTCGCACTGCGAGCTGATTTTGACGCACTTCCCATTCAGGAAGAAAACGATTCTCCTTATAAATCAAATGTTCCGGGAGTGATGCATGCTTGCGGACATGATGGTCATACAGCTACACTTCTTGTCTTGGCAAAAGTATTAAACGAAATGAAAGATGAGCTCGAGGGAAATGTTGTATTTATCCATCAGCACGCTGAAGAATTAGCGCCGGGCGGAGCGATCGTCATGATCGAGGACGGCTGCCTGGACGGGGTTGACGTCATTTACGGAACACACCTTTGGGCAACGATGCCAACGGGAACGATCGGATACAGAACAGGTCCAGTGATGGCAGCTGCTGATTCTTTTACAATTAAAGTTCAGGGAAAAGGCGGACATGGAGCACAGCCTCATAAAACGAAAGACAGCATCGTGATCGGAGCGCAGCTTGTTTCAAATCTGCAGCAAATTGTAAGCCGCCGAGTAAATCCGCTGGATGCCGCCGTTGTATCGGTCGGTGCGTTTGAAGCGAAAAATGCTTTTAACGTAATCGCCGATTCAGCGAAACTTACTGGTACGGTTCGAACGTTTAAAGAAGATGTGCGTGTTGCGATCGAGCAAGAGATCGACCGTATTGCAAAAGGAACGTGTCTCGCAGCAGATGCGTCCTATGAATATGTATTTAAACGAGGCTATCCAGCAGTCGTGAATCATAAGGAAGATACAGAGTTTGTAGTCGATGTCGCTAAAAAAGTGCCGGGTGTGCAAGAGCTTGAGGAGATCGAACCGCAGATGGGCGGGGAAGATTATGCGTATTATTTAGAAAAAGTACCTGGTACCTTCTTCTTTACAGGTGCAGAAGATACAGCTTGGGATGAGACATACCCGCATCATCATCCGAAGTTTAAAATCAACGAAGATGCGTTATTGGTTGCTGCAAATCTATTAGGAGCTGCAACACTGACCTATTTAAAGCAGAATGCAGCAGAAAAAGTCGGTTTAGCCAAATAAATATAAAAAAGCCCCCGTTGAGGGGCTTTTTTTTTTAGGGAATACTCCTACTCCCAGCAGCTGTCAGTATTATTTTCCTTACACTTCTTAGACTTTTTACAAGCTTTCTTTGAAGACTTTTTAGACTTCTTTCCTGAAAGCCCAGAATCTAATAATGAACGAAGTGCTTCTACAGTAGCGCCAGAGCCTGTCCCGTCAGCAGCAGCAACTGGAGTAGAGGCACCATCAGTAAGTTTTTTGCGAAGCTTCTTTCCAAGCAACTCATTAGAATCTAAACCATTTGCAGCACCTGCAGCAGCACCTGCACCTTTACCATTTGGAGATTCAGAACCACGAAGTCCCTTTCCACCTGTACCGTTTGATTCACATCCACGACCTTTGCCGTTTGGAGACTCTTCGTTACGCTTTTTTCTTTTAATGCTCATTTAGTATCACCCCCACTATTACTATATGAATCAGGGATATGAGTGCTTGTACTTATCACCATTTTTAAATTTTTTTATATAAAACGCTATGAAAAATGCTAGATTAAGGAAAAAAATTCTTGCTGTAAAAAGAGATCCCTTTTATAATTAAAGTGTAAATTTACACTAATTTTGAAAAGGCGGTGCAAGGGATGAAAGTAAAATGGATAATACTTTGCTTGCTTATCTATGGAACTGCCTTTTACTCTAGTTTGCATGTCTATTCTCGTCAAAGTGTGACAGAGTCTGCAGAAGATGCAGGAAAATTACTGCCGGTTAAAATAAAATATGTTCGAGATGTTCATACAACGAAAGACATTCAAGGATGGATAAAAGAAGCGCGCGAAAACGGTGAAACAATCTCGATTGCTGGAATGCAGCACAGCCAGGGAGGTCATACATTGTATCCAAATGGCACTCTGCTGAACATGACTGGCTACAGCAAAATTTTAAAATTTAATCCTCTAGATAAGAAGATTACGGTGCAATCAGGTGTGACATGGGCTGACATACAAGAAAAGATAAATCCGTATGGCCTATCAGTTAAAGTGATGCAATCACAAAATATTTTTACGGTTGGCGGATCGTTAAGTGTTAACGTACACGGGCGTGATATTCGATATGGTTCCTTAATTGATTCGGTAGATTCTTTTAGACTATTAACACCAGATGGAACTATAATAAATGTCAGCCATAAAGAGAACAGCGATTTGTTTCCCTACGTAATAGGCGGATATGGATTGTTTGGAGTCATACTGGATGTAACTCTTGAACTTGCAGAAGATGAGCTTTATCAGCATCGATCAGGAGAAATGGATTACAGCGATTATGAAAACTATTTTAAAGAAAAAGTGAAACAAGATGATTCAGTGAAGATGCACCTTGCAAGGATATCTGTAGCACCTGAAACTTTTCTTAGAGAGATGTATGTAACGGATTATGTCCTGGCTGATCAGCAAGATAAGAAAGAAAAGCATTCAGAATTAAAAGAGGAACAAATTATTGCGCTGCCTAAATTTATGCTAGGTGTATCTCGATACAGTGACTGGGGAAAAGACCTTTTATGGGAGACACAAAAGGAGTACTTTCTTAAAAATAACGGTAAATATGAGACGCGCAACAACGTGATGCGTTCAGACAGTGGATTTATGGAGTATGAGAATCCGAATCGGACAGAAGTGCTGCAAGAATACTTCGTACCTGTTGATCAATTTGCTGAGTATATCACTGACATAAGAGCGATTTTAGAAAGAGAAGACCTGAACTTATTAAACATAACCATAAGATATGTAGGCCATGACGAGGATGCCGTTCTATCTTATGCCACAGATGATATGTTTGCTCTCGTTTTATTAATAAATCAAGGAAGGGCAAAGCAGGATATCGAACAGACAGAAAGAGTTTTGCAAAAATTGATTGATGTGACGTTAGATCACGATGGAAGCTATTATTTACCGTATTATTCGTATCCTTCAGATAAACAGTTAAAAAGAGCATATCCTCGCATTGAGGAATTTTTTGATAAGAAAAGAGAGTTCGATCCTGAAGAACGCTTTAAAAATCTTTTTTACGAGAGGTATGGAAAATGAACTATCGAACATTCGTAGCATCTCAGAGTATTTTAATGACGGCTAGCTCAATGGTGTTCCCCTTTTACTTGCTCCTCATTAGAAATATAGGTGACAGTTATTCACAGTTCGGATTGGCTTATGGACTCTTTGCGCTTACAGCAGCACTGACCCATCCTTTGATCGGAAGACTATCAGATCGGATAGGTGATCGTTTATTAATGCTGTTATATACGTGGGGAATGGCGGGAGTAATGATTATAGTTCCGATCATTGATACGATATCAGCGCTATATTTTTTACAGATCACAATGGGTATTTTAGGAGCGGTACAGAAAACCACTGAAAAGACAGCACTTGCGAGACAACCGGCAGGACAACATACCGGACAGAAAATAGGAAACTACCATTTATGGACGAGTGTATGGGGAGCTGTTGCCGTGATGGCAACTGGATATCTAATAGATTTCCTGACGATTGGAAGCCTGTTCTATATCGCTTCCTTCTTATATATGGTATCTGCTGTGATCTTAATGAGATCTAATTTCATTTTGAAAGACCAAATGAAAGAAAAACCCGTGCAGCCATAAGCTGACGGGCTTTAGTATAAAGAAATTTGAAGGGGTTGATCTCCTCCCCAGGATGCTCGCTTTCCGCGGGGCGTGCGGTGAGCCCCCTAGGCTTTTCAAGTCTGCAGGGTCTCACCTGTCCCGCTAGTCCCGCAGGACAAGGAAGGCTTTGACAGCGTTACATCGCACGAAGAAAATGTGATTTTCATTTTCGAGGAGTCTCGCACCTTGCGCTCCAATCAACTATTCAGCGATGTAAAAAACAAAACATCTAATAGCAAATCTATCAGAAAGCAGATAAGAAAAACCAGCTAATGACTATGCTTTGCATAGCAAGCACAATAATCTTTTTCCCTGAGGGCTGAGTTCCGGGATTGAGTATTCTGCTAAAAATGGTTTCAAACGTAAGCACGATCAAGAAAGTATAAATAAAACCTAAAAGGATTTCCTCCATCTTTAGCTCCTTATTTCATGGAATCTGCAATGTTTAACATATCTTCGGTTGTCCATGGATTGTTCGTCTGTGGAACCACATCCAATGTAATCTTATAGGTCAACTTCTTATTTTTATCCGACCAGACTAATTCCCGGGTATCCACATGATTCATTCTCATATCAGCAATAGAACCATCTTTTAGTTTGTATGACAGCGGTAAGTCAGGATCGATATTTTCAACTCTATTAAAATAGGTAGCAACAGATAAACGCGCATTGCTGTTTTTATGATATACGACTTCTGCAAACCTTGGCTGAAATCCGGCATTCTTTTCAACTGTGGAGGAGATGATATCAGGTATGAAAGGCAAATGGCTTGGAATTTTCACTTGGGATAATTCTTCGTCTGGAAGAGTGTTTAATTCTTTCTGAATGTCAGGGTGTTCCTTCATCAAGTTTTCAAGTTCTGGTGAAGGTGATGAGCAACCGAACAACAACAGCAGAGTAACGATTCCAGCAAACCGTTTCATAGAATTGCCTCCTAAGTGGTGTTAAGAGGGATCATCCTCTTTTGCTTTCTTACGCCAATACTTTTGAATGAACTTTTTAACGATATCTTTCCCAGCTAACAGTGCACCGAGCCAGAAAAAAACTTCTCCTCCAATAAACAGTGCACTCACGATGCCTGTCTTCGCGGCAGCACTTAATGATAGAAAGGGAATAATGGGGATACAAATCCAAAGGACAAATGAGAGAACGATAAGTATAATTCCTGTTTTCTTTTTCATTGTGGAAAACTCCTTTATATATGTCTAGTTGGTCATACGAAAATGTTTTCATAAAAGTTCCCACATATCCAATTTCAGTATACGACCACCTATTTTTTCCGACAAGGAGGAAAATAGTTAAATGGTCTAAATTTCCAATGTGTTCAAAGTTGTAAAAGTTTCCAAGTTTGGATAATGTTAAGAGGACACTGGTTTAAAAAGGTGGGGGACCGATTGAAGAAAGAGCTTGTATATCAGAGCAGAGATAAAGAAATTGAAGTTTTTGAAGATGAGTTTGGCAAGATTACTTTAAAAGAGATACCACACGAAGCAGCTGTAATGGTTGCCCTTGAAAATAATAGTCTAATATTGATCAGTCAATTTCGGCCAGCTGTGGATGAAATCATTATCCAGCTTCCTGGTGGTGGAATGAACCTTGATGAAAAACCTGAAGAAGCAGCTAAACGTGAATTTCTTGAGGAAACAGGCATTGTGTGCGGGGACGTTGCGTATCTAGGCAGCATTCAGCCGAGTGCATGCTACAGCAATGTTATTACACACGTCTTTTTTACGAAGGACATTCTGGAATACAGATCTCAGAAGCTTGAGAAGAAGGAAGCATCAATTCAGGCTTTTCATATTCCGGTAGAGCGGGCATTCCGTAATATTGAACAAGGAATCTGGAAAGACAGCGAGATGGCTCATGGATTGCTGCTTGCACGATTGAAGGGATTGATCTAAATGAGCTGTTTAGGATGCGATTTAGCGAATGCGAAACTGCCAGTACATACTGTATATGAAGATGAACTTGTAAGTTGTTTTCTGGACATCGATCCTTTTAATGAAGGACATACATTAATATTGCCGAAAAGACACGTGAAGGAACTGACTGAATTAACTCATGAAGAAACACTTGCTGTTATGGATGCTGCAAAAATGATCTCTGAAAAGTTAAACACTTGTTTAAAACCTGATGGGATTACAATCAATCAAAATGGGGGAAAATTTAGTGATCTGACTCATTTGCACATGCATGTCATTCCAAGGTATGAAAACGACGGGTTTACGTGGAGTGAGTCGACGATTCAAGATAGTGCTCACAAGAGATTAGCTGAAACAGCGGAAAAGCTTTTAAGAGTCTAATCTTTTTATCTGTGAGATGAAGTGTGCCACAATGATGACTAAGGAGGGATTCGTTTATGGTTACGAGTGTTCATGATCGTGCAGTATTACATAACGGGGTTCAGATGCCTTGGTTAGGTCTAGGAGTTTATAAAGCAGAAGATGGTGATGAAGTCATCCAGTCCATTAAATGGGCTCTTGATGCGGGTTATCGAAGTATCGACACAGCCAGTCTATATAACAATGAAGCAGGCGTCGGTCAAGCTATCGCTGAGTCAGATATTCCGAGAGAAGATCTTTTTATCACCACAAAGGTCTGGAACACAGACCAAGGCTATGACGAAACACTGGCGGCTTTTGATGCGAGCTTAGAGAGGCTTGGGCTGGACTATGTTGACCTTTATCTCATACACTGGCCGGTTCCAGGCAAGTATAAAGAAACATGGAAAGCTCTTGAGAAGATTTATGATGAGGGCCGCGCAAAGGCTATTGGTGTCAGTAACTTTAAGCAGCATCATCTCGAGGATCTGATCGCTGATGCAGAGATCAAACCGATGGTGAACCAAGTGGAGTATCATCCGCGTCTCACACAAGAAGATCTTTTAACCTACTGCAAACAGCAAGGAATACAGCTTGAGGCATGGCGTCCTTTATTAAAAGGTGAAATTTTTGAAGAACCAACCTTGGTGGAGCTTGCCGAAAAGCACAATAAAACCGTTGCACAGATTATACTAAGATGGGATCTTCAAAATGGAGTTGTAACGATTCCGAAATCGGTAACGCAGCACCGTATTGAAGAAAACATTGATATCTATGATTTTGAGCTGACGAATGAAGATATGACCCGGATTTCTGCACTTAATCAAGATAAACGAAACGGTGCAGACCCCGACGATCCTGAATTTTATAAGCAGTTTGAATAAATATAAATGCAGTCTTTCCGTTAAGGAGGGGCTGCTTTTTTTACGGCCAAGAAAGGTTGATAGCCAAAACTCTAAATGCCAGAGAACTAGTTGGAAGAGAAAAAATCAGATCAGACGATGCCCTTAGTTTTAAAAAAAGAAATACGGGAAAAATGATATACGTAGATGACAGAAAGGAAGTGCTAATATGACGAAGCGTATGTTGATTGTCGTAACGAACCACCAAAATATTGGAAATAATAAAACTGGCCTGTGGCTTGAGGAGTTTGCCGTACCTTATAACGAATTTCGTGATAAAGGATACGACATTACGGTAAAAAGTATTGATGGCGGAAGCATTCCTTTAGATCCGAACAGTTTAGAAGGTGTCGAGAAAGATCAATATAGTGAGGCACTATCACTCCTAGAGGATACCGCTGAACTAAGTCCGGATGATGCAGTAAGCTATGATGCAATCTTCTTGCCAGGCGGTCATGGAACAGTCTTTGACTTTCCAAAAAGTGAAGCTTTAAAAGAAGTGGTAAGCCAGATGGCGCAGACAAATAAAGTGATCGGAAGTGTTTGTCACGGACCTGCAGGACTGACGACAGCCACATTAAAAGATGGAACGCCAATTGTAAAAGGAAAAACCGTCACAGCCTTTACCGATGAAGAAGAAGAAGAAATGCAGCTGACGAAAGAAGTACCATTCTTGCTCGAAACAAGACTTCGTGAACTTGGTGCAGAATTCCAGCGTGCGGGTAAATGGGAAGATTTTGCCGTGACTGACGGAAATCTTGTTACAGGGCAGAACCCGCAGTCCAGCCGAAGTGTAGCACTTCGCATGATGGAAGTGCTTGATAAAAAGTAACATATAAACGATTGAAACGGCCAGCAATTGCTGGCCGTTTTTTTAATATAAAAAAGGGACAGCATTTTTTATCTGTAGTTTGTAAAAAATTGGATAAATCTCTGTAAGTGTGGAATTAGTAGAGATTACCACAGAATAATTCCTCATTACCCTGGATAAATCAGCTATTACCCTGTAATGATGATTCGTGTAATTCACCTATCTGGTAAAGTTGAGTATTTTATTAAAGAAATTGGAAGTGTGGGGGAATATGTGTGGGCTATTATATTCGTGTGGAGGAAAACGTAAGGATTTATGTGGAAGATGTTAATCCTGGCGGTGAAAAAACGATTCTTTTTATTCATGGATGGCCAGCAAATCACAAGCTGTTTGAGTATCAGTTTAATCAGCTGCCATCGATGGGTTTTAGGTGCATCGGAATTGATCTTAGAGGATTCGGCAGATCTGATAAACCTTATTCGGGTTATTCATATGATCGATTAGCAGATGATATCTTTGCAGTTGTACAGACATTAAAAATCATGGATTTCACGCTTGTCGGGCACTCAGTCGGAGGCGCGATCTCCATTAGGTATATGGCTAAACATAGCGGCTATGGTGTTTCAAAGCTTGCTTTGCTTGGAGCAGCTGCACCAAGTTTTACAAAGCGCCCAGAATTCCCGTTCGGTCAGACTGTTGAAGAGGTGAACACTTTTATCTCTGATACGTATATAGACCGGCCTAAAATGCTTCAGGGATTCGGAGATATTTTTTTCTATAGATATGCAACGGCTCCATTTTCGGATTGGTTCTTTCAGTTAGGTTTAGAAGCTGCAGGATATTCTACTGCAGCTGTGTTAGGATCGCTGCGTGATGAGAGCCTATTTAACGATCTAGGTAAAATCCAAGTACCAACTCTTATTTTGCATGGTGTTCATGATCAGGTCTGTCCTTATCCTTTAGCACTAGCGATGAATAAAGGAATACGAAATTCGAAACTTGTTCCGTTAAATAACAGCGGGCACGGACTTTTTTGGGAAGAATGGGAGAAAGTAAACAAAGAACTTTCACAGTTCATAGGTTAAAAACTTTATCATTTGTAATACATCACATGAAGATGTTCATGGTGATCGAGTGTAGCGAGCAGAATATCAGGCAATTTCGTATTCTGTTTTTGAAGTTGTTCCAATAGCCAGGCCTCATTTTTTCCTGTTTCCGAAAGCTCTTGCTGATTGATTTTTCCTTCTTTAATAACAACTTGAGGATAATCGAAAGGCTTTGGAGGCAAGTTTAAATCTTTTTGAATAACAGTTTGGTATTGCGGCTGTAAAAATGAAGTAATGGTCCCGTTAGATTCAAACAAAGCGAGTGCGACTTCTTTAATGTCTATTACCCTATGTTTTCGCAGCTCAGAAAATAAAACGTCTATTGAAATTCGGGCTTTTTTGAGGTTTTTATATAGAATTTGGCCATTCTTTACTAACGGAATTGGCGCAGGGTCTATTAATTTTCTCAGTGGGTGCCAATGCAGACCGGTCATGGTTGTACCCACATAAAGAACAACCAGAACCGTCATTGTGATAAGGGAACCTTTAAGACCAAGATGCTGGTCAGATAGGGGATGGGCAATGATGTTTCCAAAGATAAGAGCCATTATGAAATCTAATAAGCGTAGCTGTGAAAAAGAACGCTGTCCCATCAATTTGACAGCAAACAGCATAAAGAAGAAGGCAACGATTGCCCTTAGGATCCATTCGATCGCCAATAAATTCTCTTGCGCTTGATAAAAATCCAGCATACTAGCACCCCGTCCATTTCTGATGCACTTAGTATGGTCGTAAAAAATGACTTTTTAACCAGAAAACAATTATAAAAATAATTTGACTATTCACACCGGTATGCTACAATCAATTTTAAATTAAAACTTAATCGAATTTTTTCTTATCCAGAGAGGTGGAGGGACTGACCCTGTGAAGCCTCGGCAACCAGCACAAAATTGTGCACGGTGCCAATTTTAGAGGAAGCTTATGATTTTAAGCTCCGAAGATGAGAAGCAAGCGGGTATTATTTTCGTTAATCCAACCCCTTCGCTCTTTTCTTTGAGTGAGGGGGTTTTATTATTTTAAGGAGGTGTTAGGCATTAAAAAAGGAGTGAAAGTATGGCAGTACTTTCACCCCGGCTGCGATATTCACCCCTTGAGGAGGGCTTCAGAATCGCTTAAACATTTTACCATGTGAAGCGAAATGTCGTCCAATTCAGGGATTATAAACCTTGAGGAGGAAAAGAGAATGAATGAATTAAAATTTGCGTATTGGGTACCGAACGTTAGCGGAGGGTTGGTTGTATCTAAGCTGCCGCAGGAAACAGATTGGACGTTTGAAGCGAACAAACGCTATGCCCAAATCGCAGAGGATTCCGGATTTGATTTTGCACTTCTTCAGACGCGTTTCTTTGCAAGCTATGGTGCTGAATATCAGCTGGAGGCGGCCACGCTTGCTGCAGCTTTGGCGAGTGTTACTAAAAAGATAAATCTTATCTCAGCTGTTCATCCAGGGCTTTGGCATCCTGGTGTATATGCGAAGATGATGGCAACACTCGATAATATCTCTGGCGGCCGAGTGGCGATCAACGTCGTAAGTGGATGGTTTAAAGGGGAGTTTACCGGATATGGAGAACCTTGGCTGGAGCATGACGAGAGATATCGCCGTTCTGAAGAATTTATTAGTGTTATAAGAAGTCTTTGGACAGAAGAAGAGACAACGTTCAAAGGTGATTTTTACAGAATTAATGGAGCGCCGCTGAAACCAAAGCCTGTTCAAAAGCCGTCACCGCCAATTTTCCAAGGCGGTAACTCAAAGGCTGCAAAAGAGATGGCAGCAAGAGTTTCGGATTGGTATTTCATGAACGGAAACACGACAGAAGGATTCAAGAATCAGATTGAAGAAGTGAAGGCTTTGGCAGAGAAAGAAGGCCGTACTTTGAAATATGCGGCAAACGGATTTGTGATTGTAAGAGATACGGAAGAAGAGGCAGTTCAAGTTCTGCGTGATATTGTCTCAAAAGCTGACGTTGAAGCGGTTGAAGGATTTGGTGAAGCCGTAAAAGAAGCGGGACAATCGTCTAAGGAGAAAGAGGGAATGTGGGCAAATTCTACATTCGAGGATCTCGTCCAGTATAATGATGGATTCAAAACAGGTCTGATCGGAACTGCTGAACAAGTGGCAGACCGCATAATCGAGTTGAAGCAGCTTGGCGTTGACCTTATTCTGACAGCCTTTTTACATTATGAAAATGATTTGAAAGACTTTGGAGAGAAAGTGATACCGCTTGTGAAAGAAAAAGAAGCTCGATTGAAAGAAGAGGGAGTGCTTGTTTAATTTTCTTTTAAGTGAAAAACATGTGAAAAGGTCGCCATTTTTGGCGGCTTTTTTTATTGGAGGTAAATGTAGTTAGGGTTGCTTTTTTGCTTTTAAAGAGTATTGGAAGAGGGTGGACGACCGTGTAATCAACACATTTGTTGAGAACGTGTCTGCTTAAACTGATAAAAGAAAAGCTTAAGGGATGCATCTTGTACATTCTCACGAAATCAAGCCAAAACACAAGGTCTTTAGACCCATTCATCGCTATTGGTCTTAAAAATATATGGAAAGAACTTGGGGAAAATTTATCATTGACGATGATAATCATTATCATTTAAAGTGATACATGTAATTAATAATGAGAATCATTTTCATTGACCTGAATTTAATTAAATCTTAAGGAGGAGCAAACATGAGCACCTTACAAATAGACATGAACGAACTTTACCTTAAACAGCAGGAAAAACGGGAGTCGAACGCGAGGTCCTATCCAAGACGCATCCCCATCGCAATAGAAGAAGCGGAAGGAATCTATGTGAAAGATGCGGACGGAAGAAAATTCATAGATTGTCTGGCAGGGGCAGGTACGTTGGCACTTGGCCATAATCATCCGGTCGTGATCGATGCGATTGAAAAAGTGCTTCATGACAAGCGCCCATTACATACACTGGATTTAACGACGCCAGTAAAAGAAGAGTTCGTAAGTGAAGTGTTTGATAGTTTACCAGAAGAGTTTGCGAAACGTGCGAAGATTCAATTCTGCGGACCGACTGGCGGAGATGCTATAGAAGCAGCTATCAAACTTGTAAAAACAGCGACAGGAAGAAGAAGCATCCTATCTTTCCAAGGTGGCTATCACGGAGCAACACATGGAACGATGGCTCTTTCCGGTAACTTAGGACCCAAACAGAACGTGCAAGGTTTAATGCCAGATGTTCACTTTATGCCATATCCGTATGAGTATCGCTGCCCGTTTGGAATGGGTGGGGAAGATACAGGGAAGATCAGCGCTACTTATATTGAAAACCTTTTGTATGATCCGGAAAGCGGAATCCTTCCTCCAGCAGCTATGATCTTGGAAGTTGTTCAAGGAGAAGGCGGATCTATTCCTGCACCAGTTGAGTGGCTGCGTGAAATTCGCAGAATCACAAAAGAACGCAACATTCCGTTGATCATTGACGAGGTTCAAACCGGAATCGGCCGAACAGGCGAATTGTTTGCATTCCAGCATGCAGATATCGTTCCCGATGTTGTTGTTTTATCAAAAGCTATCGGAGGAAGCTTGCCGTTATCTGTTGTGATCTATGACCGCGAGCTTGATAAATGGGGACCTGGTGCACATATCGGAACGTTCCGAGGCAACCAGATGGCGATGGCAGCAGGAACGGCCACACTTAAGTACATCAAAGAAAATAACTTGTCAAAACATGCAAAAGAACTCGGAGAAAAGCTAATGCTAGAACTCTCAATTCTTCAAAATGAGGTTCCGGAGATCGGTGACGTTCGCGGACGAGGCTTAATGGTTGGAGCGGAAATCGTGAATCCGAAAATCCCGTCCGGTCAAAAAGGAACATTTGCAGCGAACCCTGAACTGGCGAGCCGCATACAACGAGAATGTTTTAATAGAGGCTTGATTTTGGAAGTCGGAGGCAGACATGGAAGTGTCATTAGATTCCTGCCGCCTCTTATCATTACGGAAGAACAGCTTGATGATGTGATCGCAATATTTAAAGATGCGGTAAGAGCCGCGCTCAAATAGGGGTGCAGAATGAACACAACTGATTTTGACCGTTTTTTTCTAAATAACAGTGAAGCAGGATTGCAAAGTTTTCAGGACATCGTGTTTGAAGCACAGCACCTTTTAAGTCATTTTTATAAAAACAATACAGATGCATATAACGGTAAACAGCCGTATGACATTGAAAAAGAGTTGAATGCTCTGTCTCTCACTTCAAAAGACGGAGACGATCCCTTTAACGTTCTTGAAGACGTAAAAGAAAGAATCGTTAAGAACAGCATTCACGTTTCACACCCGACAAGCATAGGACATCTTCATTGTCCTCCGCTTGTCCCAGCCATTGTGGCGGAACTGATTATCGGTGCGCTTAATCAATCAATGGATTCATGGGATCAAAGTTCAGCAGCTACTTATCTGGAAGAAAAGCTGATTCACTGGGTAAGGGGAAAGTTAGATCTTCCGAAAAATGCAGATGGCACGTTTACGAGCGGCGGCACGCAATCCAACTATATGGGATTGCTGTTAGCACGTGACCATTTCTGTGCTAAAAAGTGGAACTGGAACGTAAAGGTGAATGGTCTGCCACCAGAAGCGTATAAGATGCGAATTCTTTGTTCTGAAGATGCTCATTTCACGGTGAAAAAGTCAGCTTTTCAGTTAGGGCTAGGTGAGAAGGCTGTAATTACTATCGAAACAGATCACAATAAAAAAATAAACGTTCATGTTTTAGAGGCAGAAATTCAACGGTTAAAATCAGAAGGCTTATATCCGGTGTGTGTCGTTGCAACAGCAGGAACTACTGATTTTGGGAGCATCGATCCAATTCAGGATATAGCGTTGATCACTGAGAAGAACGGCCTATGGCTGCATGTTGATGCTGCGTATGGCGGGGCATTAATGCTCAGTGAAAAGCATTCAAACAAACTCGCAGGTATCAAACAAGCTGACTCGATCACCATCGATTTTCATAAGCAATTTTATCAGCCGATCAGCTGTGGTGCTTTCTTTGTGAAAAACAAGGAGAGATTCCGTTACTTGGCACACCATGCAGACTACTTGAACCCTGAAAATGATGAAGACGGCGGTATCGTTCATCTCGTAAGTAAATCGGTTCAAACAACAAGACGGTTTGACGCGTTAAAACTTTTTATGTCACTTCGAATCGTAGGTGAAAAGAATTTTGCAAACATGATCGATTACACGATTTATCTTGCAAATCAGACTGTAGGTGTTCTGAATCAAAAAAAGCAATTTGAAGTCTGTAACAGAATCCCAGAAATAAATGCCGTCGTTTTCCGATATGCAGATGGTTGTGCTGAAAATCTGGATGAACTGAACATGTATATCTATAAAAGAATCCTTCATACAGGAACAGCGTTAGTGGCCAAAACAAAAGTGAACGGCCAAGTATTTTTGAAATTTACATTGTTGAATCCGCGAACGACCATCGTGGACATTGAAGATATTCTTTATAGCATTTCTCAATTTGCTTCAGAGTACGAAAACAGGGGGATCACCCAATGACAAACCATAAACAACGAGCAGAAAATGCGACCATGCAGAGTTTTTTAAACTGTTATCTTAGAGAGACGCAAAATTTTATAGAAGTTGAAGGTGAGATGAAACACTTAGGATGGAGCGGTGAGACACCAAATAGATGGGTGAAGGTTTCTCTTGCGAACCAAGATTCAGCGGTTTTTGCAGCGGTGAAGCATTGGTCTTTAACAGGCAGACATCTGTTTCACTTTCCTATCCTTTATCAAACAGGTGAGAAAGTGATGCCGCTTGATTATGTTTCGCTCGTATCTGTTCTTTCGAAGGAACTGCTATTGGACCAAGATCGTGAAGACACGGAAGACGAATTGATGCTGCGCACGATTCTTAGCAAAAAGAATGTACAGCGGTATTTAGAAGAGCGGGAAAATGACGCAGCTGACCTAGAGAACAGTGAATTTACGTTTATTGAAGCAGAGCAGTCTCTTCTTTTTGGCCACCTTCTCCATCCAACACCGAAAAGTAAACAAGGAATGAGCGATGAGCAGGAATCTCAGTATTCCCCAGAACTTAAGGGGACGTTCCAGCTGCATTTCTTTAAAGCAGACAGGTCGATAGTCGATCAGGATTCAGCAGACAACATCACTGCTGAAGAGATAACGATGCAGCTGCTTCACAAAGATAAAAACTTTGTTCAAAAGATAGAGTGTGAGGAACAATCCATCTTCATCCCTGTGCATCCGCTGCAGGTTCCTGTACTTTTACAAGATTCGTCTGTTCAAGCGTTGATCACAGAAGGAAGTTTAAGCTACATAGGTCCGTATGGAGAGCTATTTACAGCTACTTCTTCTATGCGATCAGTGTACAGCCATGATTTTAAATATATGTTTAAGTTTTCTGTACCCGTGAAGATTACAAACTCTCTTCGTGTCAATTTGGAAAAAGAACTTCATAGGGGAGTGGAGGTTTCCAGGCTGATGCAAGCGAGGATGGGACAAGAGCTGAAGGAGTTTTACCCATCGTTTCAAATCATTCAGGATCCAGCATTCTTAAACATTCCAACAGAAAAAGAAACGTCAGGGTTTGAAGTAGTAATCAGAGAAAACCCGTTTTATGAAAATGACAAAAATGCTAGTTTGCTAGCAGGGCTTTGTCAGGATCACGGTTTTGAAGGGAAATCACGAATCGAAGCAATTATTCAGAATCTCGCGCAAAAAGAGAACCGATCTACAGAAGAAGTGAGCAAAGACTGGTTTGGCGAATACTTATCAATCACTCTAGATCCGATGCTGTGGCTGTATGAAACATATGGTGTAGCACTGGAGGCACATCAGCAGAACTCAATCGTTCAGATGGAGAATGGCTACCCGAAGCATTTCTATTATCGTGATAATCAAGGATACTATTACAGCGAATCGAAAGCAGACATGTTGGTGGAACAACTGCCAGGACTTAACCGGAAGAGTGTAACGATCTGCAGTGATGAGGTCGCGGTCGAACGCTTCCGTTACTACTTCTTCATGAACCACCTGTTCGGACTGATCAATGGATTCGGTTCAGCAGGTCTAATAGAAGAATCAGAACTCATGAAAATGCTGCGAAACAGGCTGATGCATCATGATAAACTGACGGGCGGAAAATCAGCATTATTAAGAAGTTTGCTAGATTCGGAGCAGCTGCCTTGTAAAGCGAACTTACTTACACGTTTTTATGATATGGACGAGCTTGTCGGTTCTTTAGAAACGCAGTCCGTTTATACGAACATTCCAAACCCATTGCAGAAGGTGTTGACTTCAAATGCTTCCAGCGTTTAGTTTCTTTGATTCAACCATTGAGAAAACACTATCTTTTGTAAAAGTAGATTTAAAGAGAGATGTGGCACTTCTTCATAAGTGGCAGCAGCAGCCCTATGTCGTTCCGTTTTGGAAGCTGAATATTTCCTTTGAAAACTATGAAAAGCACTTAGAAAAATTTTTGGCAGACAAACATCAGACTCTGTATTTAGGTTTGATCGACGGCGTTCCGATGAGCTACTGGGAAGCATATTGGGTGAAAGGGGATGTGGTTGAGACATCCTACGATCCGCACCCCGAGGATCAAGGAATCCACCTTTTGATCGGAGAGGAAGACTACCTTGGGAAAGGGTACGCGCTGCCTCTATTGCGTGGGATCGTCCGTTTTCAGTTCCAATCAAAAGGCACAGAGAAAGTGATCGCTGAACCTGATATTACGAATGAAAAAATGATTCATGTATTTGAAAAGTGCGGTTTTGAAAAAGTAAAGCCGATTGAGCTGCCAGATAAGACAGGGATGCTCATGTACTGCCATAGAGAAACGTTTGAGAGGAGATGGGAAGATGTCTTTAAAAGAGCCGCAGCAAAATAAAGTGTATGACATCATCGGTGTTGGCATCGGTCCATTCAACCTTGGGCTCGCGGCTATGCTGGATGAAACAGAGGGAAAAGACGCGCTGTTTTTTGAAAAGAAAACGGAATTCAACTGGCATAAAGGGATGCTGATCGACGGTACAACACTTCAGGTGCCATTCTTTGCTGACTTGGTGAGCATGGCGAATGTGAAGAGCAGGTATACGTTTTTGAATTATTTGCAGGAGCATAACAGACTATATCATTTTTATTTTCTGGAAAACTTCCACATCCCCCGCACAGAGTATAACCATTATTGCCAGTGGGCAGCGAGTCAGCTTGATACGTGTTGTTTTGGGATGGCAGTGGAACAGATTATGCAGGTTGAAATTGGTGATGAGTCTTTGTACGAGGTAATAGTGAGATCTGAAGAATCAGGTGAGACAATCACGTATTACACAAGACATCTATCAGTAGGTATCGGAACGAGTCCTGCTGTACCTTCACATCTCGAGAAGAAATTGGGTGCAAAAGTCATCCACTCTTCGCAATACTTAGATCGAAAAGAAGAGCTGCTGAAGGCAAATTCCATTACAATCATCGGATCAGGACAGAGTGCTGCAGAAGTTTTTTATGATTTAGCTCAGCATCAGGATAATGACGCTTATTCATTGAACTGGTTCACGCGTTCAAAAGGATTTTTCCCGATGGAATACTCAAAGCTTGGGCTAGAATATTTTTCGCCGGATTATACAAATTTCTTTTATCAGCTGTCCTCCTCCAAGAAGGACGAGCTGCTCAAGAAACAAGCGCTTTTGTATAAAGGTATAAGCATGGATACGATCGCCGACATTTATGATCTTCTTTATGAAAAATCGGTAGGTCAGAATAAGCCAGAAATTCATTTGCAAGCGATGACTGAACTCGTTTCTTTAGACGATGAAGGAGACACGCATCTGCTCTCACTCCGTCAAAACGTTACAGGAGAAGTTTTTGAGTTAGAATCTGACGTCGTTATATTAGGAACGGGGTATGCCCCTGCATTTCCGCACTTCTTGATGAAGATGCAAGAAAGAATACAGTGGGATTCTAAAAATCGTTATCAGATCACTCAAGATTATCGCTTGCAGACGAAAGACATGGAGAACAACCATATCTTCATTCAGAATGGTGAACTTCACACGCATGGTGTTGGTGCTCCTGATCTTGGCCTTGGTGCGCACAGGAACGCAGTCATTATCAATAAACTTTTTGGTGAGGAAATCTATCCCGTGAAGGAAAAAAATGTGTTTCAAAACTTTGGAACGGAACCATCATGGAAGCCCGCAGCCGTTCGCTAAACTTTTTTCTATTAAGCTGTGTCTTTCTGTTCGTATGCACAGAAGTATTATTATCACCTTTCTACCCGCAGTTTTTTAAAAAAGTGTATGGCATAACAGATCCTGATCTCACCGGGTTTTACATTATGACATGCAGGCTTACAGTCGTTATCTGCACACCGATCTGGGGGCTGATCGCGAACAAAAGGCAAAACAGTTCTACTCTGCTGATCATCGGCCAATGGGGGACAGGTTTTTCCTGCTTTTTAATGGCGATTTCACAGAGCTTTGAGATGTTTGTCGCAGCGAGTATTCTTCTGCTGATCTTTAAAAGCAGCTACTTTTTGCTGTATACGATTCTTATGCAGGAGAACCGAAAAACGGAGACAAGGGCGGCAGCAAGCTATCATGCAGTTCTGCAGGGTGCAATTGTCGCAGCGACATTATTATCTGGTTGGGTTATACAGATGGGAAATCCTCTGCAAGTATTCTGGTTGATCGGGATTATGGAATGTTTGTTGGGTCTTTTCAGTTATTTTATGCTGAAGGATGCGGGCCGCAATGTGGTGGATGGCCAGCTACAAGAAAGCGCCCATCGAAGTACCACAACCATGCTGCCGCAATTATTTTTATTCGGATTTGTTGTTTTAACTCTTTATCTAGCTGTAAATATGGTTCGGCCATTTTTTACTACGTACACAGAACAGATGTACCACACGGATACGATGACAAGCAGTATTTTGTATTTACTGCCTAGCTTAATGGCGATTGTGTCTTTGCCGCTTATCCGGAAATACAGTGAGAAGCTTGGGGTGAAAGGCTATATTGCAGCAACTGTCATGATTATTACGGGTTTGTTTTTCCAAGGAGTTGAAACAGGAATAGCAGGACTGATTGTATTTCGCTGCATGTTCGGAATAGGAGCGGCCTGGTGTCTTGCTAAATTGGATGTATTCCTTTTCAAGTGGAGCCGAAATACACATGGCGATTACAGTAAGGTCTCTGCGGTTCAAAATGTGGGGCTCCTGCTCGCACCGGTTGCGGCATCAACGATCGTAAACGTCCAGTCAATATCAGAAATATTTTTTTACGCAAGTTTGTTCGTCGTTCTCCACCTGATTGTTTTCCTATGGAGAACGTTCACAAGTGAAAGAAACAGAGGGAAACTTCACCTACATAAGGAGGAAAAGCATGCTTTATATAAATGAAACGGAATCTATTCTAAAAAAAGATACGTGGGAGAGAGTAAATAAAAATTTGCTTGCTAAGATGCTGGCAGAGTATATGTATGAAGACATGATTCTTCCAGAGCAAAAAGAAGACGGCTTTGTATTTTCGGTTAATGAAGATCGACAATACCGTTTTTCAGCAGAAAAGCGTTTCTTTGACAGCTATGATGTGGATCCGGATTCGATAAAAATTTTAGAGAATGGTGAATGGAAACCTGCTGTAAGTGCGATCCGTTTTTTAACCGATATTCAGGTGATGATCGGTATGTCTTCAGAAACAGCCGGCCATCTCATTAAGGAATTGAACCATACGCTCATTGCGGATGCCAATCTATTAAACAACCATATGAAAACGTCAGATGAACTGGTTGATCTGGATTATGCGGAGTTAGAGGGTGAGATGTCGGGTCACCCATGGATCACCTATAACAAAGGACGCATCGGATTTGGTTTTGATGACTACAGCAAATATGCCCCTGAAAACCAGAACGAAACGAAGTTGTTTTGGATTGCGGTACATCGTGATCGTGCTCAGTTCCAGTCTGTAAGTGAACTGCATTATGAAAAACTGATCATGAAAGAACTTGATGGAGTTCTCTTCCAGCGTTTCAATGAGATTTTACGAGAGAACGGCAAGCTGCCGCTCGATTACTACTTCATGCCCGTACACGAATGGCAATGGAAGAATGTTTTGATTCAAAATTTTCCTGAAGACTTGGCGACTGGCATGATTGTGCCATTAGAAGAGGGAACAGATCACTATTTGCCGCAGCAGTCGATCAGAACGTTTGTGAATACAACCAATAAGCTGAAGTCACACGTTAAACTTCCGATGAGCATATTAAATACGCTCGTATATCGCGGGCTGCCATCAGAGCGTACGGTGATTGCGCCTCAAGTGACTGAGCACATTAAAGGGATCTTTGAACGCGACAGCTTTTTAAGAGATGAATGTGAAGTTGTGCTGCCCGGAGAAGTAGCGAGCATCAATGTGGATCATACACATTACAGCGAGTTGAAGGGTGCTCCATATCAATATTTAGAAATGCTCGGAACGATCTGGCGTGAAAGCATCTACACATACTTGAAGCCTGGTGAACAGCCGATTACACTCGCGGCTCTTCATCATGTCGATGTGAACGGCAAGCCATACGTACAAAGCTTGATTGAAAAGTCTGGTTTGAGTGCTGACGAATGGGTGAAGAAGTTCTTTCATGTTGTCATGCCGCCGCTTCTGCACTTTTTGTATCAATACGGAACGGTTTTCTCGCCGCATGGTCAGAATACAATCTTGATTTTAAAGAATTATCAGCCTGAAAGACTTGCTGTAAAAGATTATGTGGATGATGTGAATATATCGGATCAGCCTTTTCCTGAACTAGAAGGAGTAACAGAAGATCTGCGAAAGGTTCTTCGCAGCGAGCCGCCAGAAGGTTTGACTCAGTTTATTTTCACCGGTCTTTTTATCTGTCACCTGCGATATATGGCAAACGTGCTGGTACGCAATGAATTGATTGAAGAGACAGCATTCTGGTCACATTTGATTGACAGTATTGAAGCGTATCAAGAGCGATTCTCTCACTTAGAAGAACGTTTCAAACTGTTTGACTTCTTTAAGCCAGAGCTTACAAAACTATGTTTGAACCGGAACCGAATGGTTGATTACGGATATGGAGATGGAGACGACCGGCCTCACGCATCGGAATTTGGCAAAGTAAGGAATGCATTGCATGAGGTTCGTGCAAGCAGAGTAACCGTTTAAAATAAATGTATCAAGTTAAGAGAGGACTGCATTTTTTGAATGCAGTTCTTTTTTGATGTTAATGTTTGTGGGTGGTGTAGGACGGGATGGCGAGGTGGCGAAAATTGTCGCCGAGTGCCGACTCGTGGATAAACCCTAAAAATTTTTGGATTGAGGTCCACTTTTCGTGGATTCAAGGCTAAATCTTGTGGATTCATTGCATAAACTTTTGGATTCAGCCTGAAAAATCCAATTAGCGAAGAAAAATGAGGCGTCTTTCTAATTAGTGTTTCATCCAAATGATAAAACTGAAACTTCTGTCTTTTTATTTCCGTATGTAATAATATGTAAAGTGGGTGTGATAAGGGGCGATTTAATGGATAACTTTGAAGACATTCAAGAGTTTCAAGAACCTGGTTTTGGAGCTGGGGATTGGATCTTTGAATTTGGACCGATTTTCATTGGGATAATCTTTGTACTTGTTATAGGAATTTTTCTTTTTGCGATAGTAAAAGGAATAAGTCAATGGAGCCACAATAACAAACAGCCACAGCTGACGGTTCCAGCAGATGTGAAAACAAAAAGAAGCCGGGTGAGCGGAGGCGCAAACGATACGTCGGCGCATACAACGTATTTTGTTACATTTGAAGTGGAAAGCGGAGACCGAATGGAATTTCAGGTGAAACCGCAAGACTATGGTCTGCTGGTTGAGGGCGATAAAGGACACCTAACATTTCAAGGTACACGCTATAAAGGTTTTGAACGAAATAGAAAAACAGAATCAATCTAAATGGAGTGATAACAGATGACAACAGAATTGGAGAACTATCAAACAAGTGTATTAAATGCTTTTTTAACTAAAGATGGGAAACTAAAGAACATACCTTCACAGAAGAAGAAAAAGTTAGTGGTACTGGAGTACTTGGTACGAAAATTAGACGAAGAATCTTATAGCGAACCGCAGATCAATCAATTCATCAAACAATACCATGAGGATTTTTGTACCATTCGCAGAGAGTTTATTGTAAATGGATATATGGATCGAGACGCTGGTTTTTATAAAAAAAGAGAAGAGGCATCGTGGACGAAGTGGCAGGAGCTGAAGTAGACGAATGGGTGCTGTTAGTTTAGAAAAACAAGCTGCAGAACGTTCCTTATGGGAACATTTGAAAAACGATGCAGAACACCGTTTTGAATGGTCCATCTATAAGAATACACCAATAAAACGCGGTTGGCTTAATCAAAAATGGAAGATCGAAACGAATAAAGGTACATTTCTATTAAAGCAATACAACAGAGAACGTATCAAAAAATATGACCTTGATACCATACGAACAGCACTTCGGACTCAAAATCGAGGCTTTAATCATGGAGTTCCCTGTCCAGAACTGCTGGAGCACGGCGGAGAACTTTTACATAAGACCTTGAATGGGGAACTGTACACGATCATGGAATTTATGGAAGGAAATTTAATCCGGGCTGGAAATGCTGACTCCCATCAGATGAAATCATTAGGATCAGCCATTGGAAAGCTTCACGATCTATTAAATGACGGAACGCTTCCTCCAAAAAAAGAAACCATGTTCAATATGCCGTCCTTCCAAAATCGTATCGGTTATTGGGATTCAGTTATCGCTGCGTGCGATGAAAAAGGGTTAACAGAATTAAAACCCTTTATACTTTTACAAAAAGAAGCGACCAGTAAATTGAAAAAAGACTTTGATAATCTGACTCCAGGCTGGTGTCATCGGGATTTATGGGTGGATAATCTATTATTTTCATCAGACGCCGTAAAAGCGATTTTAGATTTTGACCGGATGAATTATGACTTTCTTGAGTTAGACATAGGCCGAATTATTATCTCAGCATGCTTACATAACCATACTTTAAATCCAGAAGCGGTACATGCATTTATTGAAGGGTATAGCCATACAAATGAATTATCGCTTGATAGGGTAATTCAGTCATTAAGGCTCGTTTGGTACATGGAGAGTACGTGGTGGATCTCCGTTATCGAGCATGAAGGTGATCCTCCTAAAAGGTTTGCTCATGAAATGATCTGGCTTTCACAACATTTAAGCAATCTTGAAGAGATATTAGCTTGGAAAAAATAAGCAAAACAAATTACGTTTTAATTATTTAGCTTAAGGGAAATTCCTCATTATCAGATCAGAGGAGTGGTTAAGTGGAAACGAAACAATTAACTTTGCTTACAAAAGAAGATATGACAAATCCAGATCGAGTTCCAGCATGGGTCATTGAAGAGTATAAGACATTTCATGAAACAGTCACGGACAAAACGTTTCCTTGTTACTTTGGTATGGCTGCAGAAAAAAAAGGTGAGCTTCGCTATGCATATGTAACACATGATGACTGGTCAAACCTTCCTGAAGCTATTAAAGAATTCAATAAACTATTCGATGCCCCTAAATTAATTCGCCACGGATTATTTGTGTTCGTCGAGCCTGAAAAAGAAGAGAAGGACATTCCGTATTATAGAGAATATTTCTGGAACATCCTTAAATATCTTCACGAAACTGACGATCAGCCATGGCCCGAGCATATTCCGAAAGATCCCGACCATCACTTATTTGCTTTTTCAGTGGATAATGAACCTTACTTTGTGTTTGGCAACGCACCAGCATATAAACAGCGGAAAACGAGAGATCTTGGAAACAGCTTAGTTCTCGGATTTCAGCCAAGACGCATATTTGAAGGATTGGAAGGAACGTCCCCAGGAGGGAGCATGTCACGTGAAAAAGTACGTGAACGTGTGGAGAAGTGGGATAACTTGCCGACCCATCCGAACATTAGCCATTACGGTGATCCGGAGCATAGAGAGTGGAAGCAGTATTTTATTGGGGACGACGTTGAACCGATTACCGGAAAGTGTCCGTTTCATCATAAATAAGGAAAGAGGACTCCTAACCGAGTCCTTTTTTTAGTAACCATTCTTGTTCTAACATACCGAATAATAATGAATCCCGCCATCCGTCTTTAAGGAGAATAGATTCACGAATCCTACCTTCTAAAGTCATACCGATTTTCTTTAGTACTTTTTCTGATGCTTTATTTCTTGGATCGCACGTTGCAAAAATACGATGTAATCTTAACGTTGAAAAACCAAAGTTAAATAACATATTCGCTGCTTCAGTTGCATAACCTGACCCCCAGTATGCGGGATGAATAATATACCCGATCTCACCTTCTCTATTGGTAGAGCTTCGAATAAATAATTCTCCAGCACCAATCATTTCTTCAGATTGGGTTTCCACAATAGCGAAAGCGAAACGTACACGGGGATTAATCTTTGCTTCATTCATGGCTTCATGAACATATGCAATAGTTTCTTTTTCGGTATTTGGTCCCCAAGGCTGGTACTGAGAAACAATTTCCTGTGAAGCATATTTATGTACAGCTTTCCAATCTTCCTCTTCAAACTCTCGCAACATAATTCTTTTACCGGTTAACATTTTTCTCTCCTTTATGAGCATTTTAAATGGAAGGATTATTTGGATTCTTATGTGTTCTAATGCTGCTGACAAACATCACAAGACTAATAATCGTCGCCGTAAAATAGGCTTTGCCAAAATCAAACTGTTCTACAGGCAAGTGATTAATCCAAGTATGATAGTCAAGTTTTGCAGCAATGATGACAGGAACACAAAGAATCATGAGTACGACATATTTATATAGGATTTTTTTAGGAATCATTTATAGTCTCCTTTTATTTTCATTAGAATCCTTTCTATTTAATAAACCTAAATCCCTTTCAAATATTGTAATATTTTCCTAGAGTGTTTGTTGTGATAATCTTACAGAGAGCTGAAGAGTTAGTCGAAGGCCGTTATGCCTTTTATAAGGAGAGAATACATGATGGGATTAAAAGATATAGCAATAAAAATGGCATCTATCTATCAGGAAAATCGTAATGTGGAAGCGGTATTATTGGCTGGTTCAGTTTCAAGAGGATGGGAAGATAAACATTCAGACATCGAGCTGAATATCTTCTGGTCTGAGTCTCCAACAGATGAAGACCGAATGCATCCCATTCAAACGATTCATGGATCCGTGATTGATTTCCACCCATTTGAGGAGGAAGAATGGGCAGAGAGCTATTTAACGCCTGAGAATGTGAAGCTGGAAATCAGCAGTTTTTTAACAAGTACTGCTGAAACTTGGATTAACGATGTGGTGAATGAGTTTGATATAGATTACGGAAAACAATGTATGGTCTCTTCTATCTATTACGGACAAAGTTTATATGGAGATCCAGTGATCGATTCATTAAAAAACAAAGTTCAGATTTATCCTGATCAGCTTGCGGAAAAGATGATCGAGGAAAACTTGGCGCTCTGGTATAGATGGAACAATCGCAAAGCATTATTAGACCGGAAAGACTGGCTGATGCTGTATGATTTGATGGGAGCCGTTCAGAAGAAATTGATGGGAACGTTATTTGGACTGAACAAATTGTATATCCACCATCCATCATTTAAATGGATACATAAATATAGTGAGATTTTTACCATTAAGCCCAAAAATATGGATGAAAGATTTTCTGCTATTTATCTAGGAGATGCTCATAATAGTGTGCAGGAATTAGAGCTTTTAATCGAAGAGGTTTTTCTTCTAGCGGAAAAGCATTATCCCCATCTACCGTTTTTAAACGAATACAAAGAAAAAATGGATTTTGTTCGACCTGAAAATAAGGTATAAAAAATGAGAAATGCATACAAAATAGTGATAGCCATCCGGGTGGATTCGTCTGCTCGGGTGGTTTTTTTATGAAATAAGATAACTTTTAGCCATTTTTGGAAAAAATGAAAATAGAATAGTTGAAGATGTAAAAAACGTTTACGGTACAGATAGTTTAGGGAAGAGCATTATATATACCTTAAATGGAGGATTATGATGGCTACCGTAATTAAAGGAGAATATAAGCTCGTGAACTGTGACAGTGAATATGGAACACTAAAAAAAGTAATTGTTTGTGAACCTAGATATATGAAGATTGATGAGATCATCAATGAAACACAGCGTCATTTTGCCAAAGACAATATCAACATGAAACGCGCGATGAAACAGCATCAGGATTTTGTTAAAATGATGACCAATCATGGGGTAGATGTTTATAAACTTCCTCCAATGGAAAAATTCCCGGAACAGGTGTTTACCCGGGATATCGGTTTTACAATCGGTGAGACGGTATTTGTTTCACGAATGGGAAGCAACATTCGTGATGGTGAAGAGAAGATTCTCCGAAACTGGCTTTTAGAGCATCAAGTAAATCTCTCTTTAATCGAAGGCGACCGAATCGAAGGCGGAGATGTAATCGTTCATGGCAATAAAGTATATATTGGAGTTAGCGGAAGGACTTCAGAAGAAACCATTCAAGAACTGCAATCTCAGCTTCCACATATGGAAGTGATCGCTGTTCCGTTTGATCCTATCTATTTACACTTAGATTGTGTGTTTAACATACTATCGGAAAAGGAAGCACTTGTGTATCCGCAAGCATTTGAAGAAAAAGACTTAAAGCTTCTCGCATCGCACTTCGAACTAATAGAAGTGAATAAAGACGAGCAATTTACGATGGGAACGAACGTCTTATCGATCGGAAACAAAAAAGTTCTAAGTCTTCCATGCAATAAACATGTTAACAGTGCTCTAAGGGAACGAGGATATGAAATTCTAGAAGTAGATATTTCAGAAATCATTAAATCCGGCGGATCATTTCGCTGCTGTTCCATGCCGTTATACCGGGAATCGGTATATTAAAGAATTAAGAAGTGTCTCTTCCATATAGGAAGAGGCTTTTTTTATATGATTAATAACCGTTCTTGCGATTTACGAGCGATTCTTGGGATTTACGAGCGGTTCTTGGGTTTTACGAGCGGTTCTTGGGATTTACGAGCGGTTCTTGGGTTTTACGAGCGGTTCTTGGGATTTACGAGCGGTTCTTGGGATTTACAAGCGGTTCTCGGGATTTACGAGCGGTTCTTGGGATTTACGAGCGGTTCTCGGGATTTACGAGCGGTTCTTGGGATTTACGAGCGGTTCTCGGGATTTACGAGCGTTTCTTAAACGACAATTAAAAAAGAGCTGAACGTGTCAGGCTCTTTTATGTCATTTTCATTTCACGCTGCTGTTCATCCACAACCTTAGCATGCAGCGGCAAGACAATGGTGAACGTAGTATTGTTCTCATCGGAAGTACAGCTGATGGTTCCGGAATGTTTTTCTATGATTTTTTTACACACAAACAGACCTATACCCGTACCAAGCTCTTTCGTTGTAAAAAATGGTTCAAAGATCGTTTTCATGGTTTCTGGAGGTATCGCGGGCCCATTATTTGAAATCGTAATATGTACTTTTGAATCTGACTCGGTTTTGCTATAGATCATGATCCGGCGATCGTGTTTCTTTTGGCGTAAAGCATCGATCGAGTTCATGATTAAGTTAAGAAGAACCTGTTTCAACTCATCCTTGTGTGCCCAGAGAGTAATGGTTGGGTCAATACGAGGTACCACATTCACATCAGCATCTACCAGACTCGGATACATAAAGTCTAGTATGTCTGAAAATAAATCCTCAAGCACAAATTCCTCTGCATCTCTTTCCTGAACCCCTTTTCTAGAAGCATGAAGAAATTGAGAGATACGGAAATTGAGCTGGCTTAGCTCATGGCTGATGATGTCGATATACTTCATTCGCGGGTTTTCTTGCTGCATGAGTTTTACAAATCCCATAACAGCAGTCAGCGGATTTCGGAATTCGTGAACAAAGCTCGATGACATCTGTCCGAGAATGGTAAGGCGCTCTTTATGGCTTTGATCGATAAAGTGTGTTTTTTCTTGGATTTCAGCGTCTTTTAATTGGGTGTATTTTTTAACAGCATGATACAAGAACTCATCAAAAAGAGAATTGATCGTTTCGATGACAGGCTGAAGCTGTTGAATAGAAATACCTGAACCGGTGACGAACCTGACAATTTCACTTCGGCCTAAATTTACGTTATAGACGAATTCGCCAATGTTAATTTTTGCTTCTAACCTCTGAACGGCAACTTCATGTGCAAGCTGCTTAATCTTTTCAGGAGAAAGCTGGCCGCGTAAGGAAAGTTTGACGAGCTCCACCATGTGCAAAGCATTTTCGATGACCTTATCCTTATGTATATCATGGTTGGAGATCACGACTTTCTTGTGCCAATCGTTTAAATAATTTGGCAGATTTTCATCCATATATGTAATCAGACTCTCCGTTATGTCCAACGCCCGCACCTCTTTCAACATGAAATGATGAAATATGAAGAGAATTTATTTGCCATGTAAAAGTAATCCTACTACATATAGTAATAGATATATGAGATAAATGCTATATACAGTTTACAATTTTTTCATTGAAAAGGGAAAAAATAAGGTAGGTAATTTGATAGTTTATAACGAAATCTATAAATGAACTTCAATACCTATACTTCTTCTTTACTAGCCAAAGCTATCCTTCAAAAGTCCGTTAAATTTTCTAATTATTCTAAAAATATTTTAAGTGATTTCACATTGTGAAATTACACGATTGTATCAAGCTATCTTTTTCAATACGATGAACGCATATTGAAAGGGGTGGTTGTCTTTAAGCTGACATTCTAAAACGTATCCGTTTGAGGGGGAGAATTTGTGATCTCATCTGTTCAAAAAATTTCAAGGATATTAAATTGCTTCACGAAGGATGAACCAGCACTAGGAAACTTGCAAATTGCCGAAAAATTAAATATGAACGCAAGTACTGTTCATCACCTGGTCAGGACACTTTGTTCAGAAGGCATACTCATTCAAGACAGTCAGAAAAAATATAGATTAGGATGGAAGCTTCTAGAATGGAGCAACCATGTCATGTATCAGCAAGACATAAACACCGAAGCTCTTCCGCTGTGTGAAGGTCTTGTCAGAAGGTTCAATACAACTGTACATATCGGAATGCTGGATAGTGGAGAAGTGCGATTCGTTCTGCGTGTCGCTTCATCAAATTCAGTTCAAGTCCCTACCTTTATTGGTGATACGAAGCCTGCATATTGTACGAGCACTGGAAAAGTCTTGCTTGCTTACAATACCTCAATGATTAAACCTACTATTTCTAGAGGACTGCTTCGACGTGCACCTAACACCATTACATGCGTTGAAAAACTAAAAGATGAACTTGCCCAAATTAGAGCAAACGGATATGCCATCAGCAACAACGAAAACGAGATGGGCCTGTATGGAATAGCAGCGCCTATAAAGTCGTACACAGGACAGACGATCGCAGCGCTTAATATGGTAGGTCCTGTGTCTTATATGCTTGGACAGGACACTCCGTCTATGATTCATCATGTCGTGAAGACAGCAGAATCCATTTCGAAAGAACTAGGTTTTATTAGTGTTTTATGATAGCGCTTACATTTATAAAATTGTATTGGAGGAGTAAATATGAAGAAAAGGTTAAAGGCAGTGCTTGCACTTTTTTTAGCGTTAATCCTTCTGACATCATGCAGCAGCGGAGCAAAAGATTCAGCAAGTTCTGGAGACGCTTCAGCTGATGGGAAAACGTACAAATTCAAGCTGGCTCATATTACGCCGCCTTCACACATGTGGCATAAAGCAGCTGAGAAATTTAAAGAAGAGCTTTCTAAGCGATCTGATGGAAGAATTGAGCTTGAGATCTATCCTTCATCACAGCTAGGAAGTGAAGCAGACATGATGCAGCAGATCGAATCAGGATCCGTAGATTTTGGATTTATTACAGCGGCTTACACGAGTTCGCGTTCCCCTTCATTTGCAGCCTGGTTTGCTCCTTATGCATTTAAAGATCTTGAGGCGGCACACGCGGCAAGAGAATCAGAACCGGCCAAAAAAATCCTGGCAACTCTTGATGAACAGGGAATCACAGGGTTGGATTATTTGTTTGCAGGACAGCGTGTAATGCTATTTAAGGACAAACATGTAAAGAAGCCTGAAGATATGAAAGGCTTGAAACTTCGTGTAACACCAAGTCCGCCGATGCAGGATTTCTATAAATCTACAGGAGCATCAACAGAAGGTCTCCCGCTTCCTGAAGTTTATTCTGCTGTTCAGACAGGTGTAATCGATGGCATGGATATGGACTTAGATGCAGCAATTACAAACAAATATTATGAAGTGGCTAAATACGGAGCAGTAACGAACCACATGGTGTGGCCAGCGGTTGCCATGGTTAATAAAAGTACGTTTGAAGGCATGTCAGAAGCAGATCAAAAGATCGTCCGCGAATCCTTAAAAGCAGCAGCCGATTATGCAGTTGAAACACGTGCAGGACAAGAAGAAGAGTTCAGAAAAGAATTAGCTGACAACGGAATGGAAATCTATGATATTGATCCTGAACTTTTCAAACCATATATAGAAGAGTTTGATAAAAAATATGGACCTACTGATCCGCTGATTCAAGAATTTATAGATTCTGTAAGAAAGTAAGCTTTATAGATTGGGGTGTTTTTAATGAAGCTTAATTACGGCGGGAAAATGAACGAAAACATAAAACGCCCGATTACAGGAGAAACCGGCATCATCCAAAGTATAAGCAATGGGGTTTCAAGAATTGAGAAATTCCTTGCTGCTATCCTCATGCTCGCACTAGCAATAATCGTAGCCCTGTCAGTAGCATTTCGATACTTCCTAAATTCACCCTTATCTTGGTCAGGTGAAGTTGCTGTGTTTCTATTGATTTGGATCAGCTTTATAGGTGGGAGTCTGGGACTTAAAACTAAGTCTCAGGCTGCTGTTACACTGCTGCTTGATTATTGTCCACGCAGAGTAAAGATGTGGATCGCCGTTTTCAGTCAGGTGTTTATCATCGTGTTTCTCGTATTAATCTTGTTATACACGTATACATGGATATTGTCAGATGGGGTGGCTTTCCAAAAGTCGACCGCAATTTTGCTGCCCATGTGGATACCGTACAGTGCAGTACCGATCGGCTTAACGTTTGCATGCATACATGTACTTGCCCAATTAGTTCACATTATTAAAACAAAGGGGGCAGAACTATGACAGCTGCTCTCATCATTGGGATTTTTATTCTGTTTTTATTGATGGGAATACCCATTTCCCTTGTACTAGGGATGATTACAGTCGTTTATTTTTTCCTGAATGGGAACACTGCATTGTTAGATTCAACACCAATGAGACTTTATTCTGGATTAGATAATTTTGGTTTGCTGGCTATTCCTTTGTTCATGCTCGCAGGTGAGCTCATGAATGGCGGAGGAATTACTACGCGTCTTGTTAAATTTGCAAAAGTTTTTGTTGGTCATGTTCGCGGCGGACTGGCTTATGTGACGGTAGTTGCGAACATGTTCTTGGCGTCGATCTTAGGGTCAGCGAATGCACAGGCCGCAATGATGAGCAAAATTATGGTGCCAGAGATGGAAAGGGAAGGATATAACAAAGAATTTTCTTCTTCCTTAACACTTGCGTCATCCATCATCGCACCGATTATTCCACCAAGTATGATCTTTATCATCTATGGAACGCTTTCGGGAACCTCCATCGGTGGTTTGTTTATGGCAGGGATCGTTCCAGGACTGATCTACGGAGCAGCATTTGTAAGTGTCATCGCTTATATGGGCTACAAATACAATTTTCCGAAGAGCAAAAGAGCAACGGGAAAAGAAATGTGGGAAAGCACAGTAAAAGTAATGCCCGCTCTTCTTGTACCTTTTGTTATCATCTTTGGAATCTTAAGCGGTGCCTTTACAGCTACTGAATCAGCAGCTGTAGCATGTGTGATTGCTTTCTTGGTAGGATTGTTTTTTTACAAGGAATTAAAATGGACGTCCATACCTCAGATTATGATCAACACGGTTATTAGCACGGCGACCGTTACATTTTTAATTGCGATGGCAAATATCTTCGGCTGGCTGATTGCTTTCGAACAAATTCCGCAAGTATTTGCCGACAACATGTTATCGATCTCAGAAAATCCGTTTGTGTTTTTATTGCTCGTTAACATCATGCTTCTGATTGTCGGGATGCTGTTGGATGGGATTGCAGCGCTGATCATATTAGTTCCGGTATTTATGCCTTTAGTTACATCCTTTGATATTGATCCGATTCATTTTGGTGTCATTATCTGCATCAACTTAACAATCGGTCTTTTAACACCGCCAGTAGGAACAGGGTTGTTTATCGTTTCATCGATCGCTGAAGTGCGCTTTGAAAAACTAGTCAAATCTTCAGCGCCATTTTTAGTCGTAGCGATCGCTATTTTATTTTTAATCACATATTTAGAAGATGCGGTTCTTTGGATTCCAAGAATGATCGGTCTTTAAAAATGAAAAGAGCCATTCTGTTTAAGGGCTCTTTTCTTATAATGTTTTACGTTTTAAATGAATGTTGCTTTTTCCTCATTGGTAAATTGATTGGAGCGGAAGGTGCGAGACTCCTGCGGGACGAGTGGGACAGGTGAGACTCCTAAAGGCGCAAAGCGGCAGGAGGCTCACCGCCCGCCCCGCGGAAAGCGAGCACCTGGAGCGCAAATCAACTCTTTCAAAAGCACCTTTGAATTCTCATAATATTAAATTAATTTTCTGATAATTTCATAATATGAAATTTCATTATTGAGAACTGAAAGCGCTTTCTTATATAGTGGTTACAAATTCAAACATCTATTATTCATAGAGGAGGCAGATGGTATGGGAATTAGAACTGGTGCTCAATATATTCAAGCTTTAAAATCTCGTTCACCAGAAATTTGGTTAGAGGGCAGGAGAGTTACAGATGTTGTGAACGAACCGGTTTTTAAACAGCCGATTCAAGAGATTGCTAAACTGTACGACATGCAGCATGATCCGCAATATCAAGATTCCATTACACATATTTGCAAAGAAACGGGTGAAAGGGTAAACAACGCGTTCTTGCACCCGACGAGCTATGAAGAAATGATGGCAAGAAGCCAGCTGTTTGAAATCTATGCAAAATCTACGTTTGGACTCATGGGACGCACGCCTGACTTCTTAAATGTTGTTGTAACAGGCATGGCGCATAATGGATGGTTCTTAGATCAGTACAATCCGGAATGGTCTGTAAATATCAAAAACTACTATAACTACATAAGAGACAACGATCTGTTCTTAACTCACGCGATCATCAATCCGCAGAACGACCGCAGCAAGAACTCTCATGGGCAAAAGGATATGTTCACACATCTTGGAGCTGTTGAAGAAACGCCGGATGGACTCGTTGTCCGCGGAGCAAAAATGCTTGCGACACTTGCACCAATAACGGACGAGGTAATCATCTATTCGTTCCCTGGGTTCGCACCTGGAGACGAACGCTATGCTCTTGCATTTGCGGTGCCTGTGGACACTCCAGGACTTAAACTCATTTGCCGTGAGCCGATGCAGGACGGCAAGCGCTCGCAGTTTGATCATCCACTCGCATCACGCTTTGAAGAGATGGACGCACTGCTTGTCTTTAATGACGTACTTGTTCCTTGGGATCGTGTATTCCTCTATAACAATGTGGAAGCTGCTAATCTTCTATATCCGAAAACAGGGATCGCCCAGCAGCCTGCTCACCAGTCTGGTGTTAGAGGCTATGTGAAGCTGGCGTTTGCAACAGAAGTAGCTTGTAAACTAGCAGACTCTATCGGTGTAGATGGATACCTGAACGTGCAGAATGACTTGGGTGAACTCGTACAAAACGTAGAAGTAATCCGCTCATTATTGCGTGTAGCAGAGTATGAGTATGAAACGACTGCTTCTGGTGAAGTAATGCCGAATGCCGCAGCTCTTGAGACGATTCGCGGTATGCTCCCTAAAATGTATCCAAGAGCGATTGAAGTCATCCAGATCATCGGTGCTGGCGGCTTGCTCATGTCACCGACAGGAAATGATTTTAACGCACCAGAAATCCGAAGTGAGATTGATAAATATTACTTAGGCCGCGAAGGTGTAGATTCACTTGAACGTGTGAAACTGTTCAAGCTTGCATGGGATCTATGCGGAGAAGCTTTCGGGCAGCGTCTTGTTCAATATGAGCGCTATTACACAGGGGACCCGATCCGTAAGAGAGCGATCTTCTATAACGGTTATAAAAGAAAAGCTAAGTTTTCGATGGTTGATGAAGCGCTTGCTGTAACACATGATTTTGTAGCAGACCAGCCTAAGCTGGCTAAATAAAAGGAGGCAATAAAGATGAGTACAACAGCAACTTTAAAATCTTTTAACCTATTAAAATGGATCGAAGAGAACAAGGATCTTCTTAAGCCGCCGGTAAATAACAAGGTGATCTGGCAGGACTCCGAATTCATCGCGATGATTTTAGGAGGACCCAACAAAAGACGTGATTTCCATGTGGATCCATCAGATGAGTTCTTTTATCAGATCAAAGGCAGCTGTTATGTAGAGGTCATCAATAAACAAGGAAAGCGTGAAGTAGTGGAAGTAAAAGAAGGAGACGTGTTCATGCTGCCGGCAATGGTTCCCCATTCTCCGCACCGAGTGGCAGATTCATATGGATTGGTTATCGAAAGAAAACGTGCACAAGGTGAGCTTGAAGATTTCGTCTGGTTCTGTGACCGCTGTGACTCTGAGATGCACCGTGTGACCGTACAGTTAAGTGATATTGAAAAGCAAGTAAAAGAAGCGATTCACAGCTTCAATTCCAATGAACGTGTCCGTTTGTGCAAGGACTGCGGCTATCAGATGCCTGAGAACGTGGAGGAATGGAAGTGCTAAGAATCGACTTTCACACACATATCATTCCAGAGTCGTTTCCTGACTTTGCTGAAAAGTATGGTGGGGAAAGGTGGCCAGTTCTAAACAGAACGTGTGCATGTGGAGCTGCCATTATGGTAGGCGGCAAAAACTTCAGGGACGTAACCGATCAAGTTTGGGATCCGAAAAAAAGAATCGATGACATGGATCGTGAAGGGGTAGACATTCAAGTTCTATCCCCGATCCCTGTAACGTTCTCTTACTGGGCGCCGCCAGAACAAGCGGAAGCGATGGCACGAATCCAGAACGATTTTATCGCAGAAACCGTGAATGAATATCCGGACCGCTTTGCTGGACTTGGTACTGTGCCGATGCAGGACGCTGAGACTGCTATCCGTGAGATGGACCGCTGCATGAACGAACTTGGTCTTCATGGAATTGAGATCGGAACGAACGTGAACGGTCAGAACCTGGATCATCCTTCATTTATTGAGTTCTTTAGAAAAGCGGAGGAATGGGAAGTTCCTTTGTTCATACATCCATGGGAGACGCTGGGGAAAGAACGTATGCCTAACCATAATTTTATGTACACGATCGGTATGCCGAGTGAAACGGCACTAGCAGCAGCATCATTGATCTGGAGCGGTATGATGGAGAAGTTCCCAAAGCTGAAGATCTGTTTTGCTCATGGCGGAGGATCTTTTCCATACTTGATTCCGCGCCTTGATCAAGGCTGGCATGTGTGGCCGCACCTGAGGCTTACCACTCATCCTCCGAGCCATTATGCGAAGCAATTTTATTTTGACTCACTGAATTATGATCCGATGAACATCCGATATATGATGGAGCGTTTCGGGTCTGACAAGATCTTTATGGGATCTGATTATCCGTTTTTATTGCGTGAAGTCAATCCAGGAAAAGTGCTGGATGAAACAGTGGACCTTACAAATGAACAACGCAAGGCGATGCTTGGCGGTAACGCAGCAGCCTTTTTAAATCTTGAAAAACGAAAGCGGGGTGCAGCCGTTGCAAGTCATTCAAACACCGGAGGATAAGCTTGAGAGTTTAGGGCTTGTTTTACCAGAAGTGCGCCCGTCTGTCGGTAATTATGTGAGCTGTGTACGAGTCGGAAATCTCCTTTTTACAGCAGGGCAGGGGGTTGATCAGTATCACGGAAAGCTTGGGGAAAACCTGACGCTCGAAGATGGATACGCCGCCTCTAGGCAGTCGATGCTGAACCTGCTGGCTGTTGTTGGGCACGAGCTTGGAAGTTTAAACAAGGTTAAGCGAATCGTAAAGCTTCTTGGGTTTGTGAACTGTACAGAAGATTTTACAGACCAGCCGAAAGTCATCAACGGTGCGTCTGACCTTTTGGTTAATATTTTTGGTGAAAAAGGAAAACACGCCAGATCCGCAGTTGGCATGGCACAGCTTCCAGGTGGAACGGCAATAGAAATTGAGATGATTGTTGAGATCGAAGAAGAGAAGGGGGACTAGAAAGTGAAATCAGAAACCCTTGCACAGAAGGTAAACGTTAAAAATGCGAAACTGTTTATTGATGGAGAATATGTTGACGCACTTTCTGGTGAAACTTTTGAATCGATTAACCCAGCAACGAATGAAAAACTAGCGCTTGTAGCAAACGGCAGTGAGCAAGATGCAAAGCGTGCGATCCAATCTGCTAAAACAGCTTATGACAGCGGAGTCTGGAGTAAGATGCCTGTCGAAGAGCGGTCAGATATTCTATGCAAGATGGCGGATCTCATCATGGAGAACGTGAACGAGCTTGCGATGGTTGAGACGCTTGATGTCGGTAAGCCGATTAAAGAAAGCCGAGGATTCGATATTCCCCGTGCGGCCTCTAATTTCCGGTTTTTTGCCGAGATGTCAAAATACATGGTAAGCGAGCATTATGACATGCACAACATCATGTCCTATGCCAAGTATAGTCCTGCAGGAGTTACGAGTCTGATCATCCCGTGGAATCTTCCTTTTATGCAGATGACATGGAAAGCTTCAGCGGCCCTTGCCGCTGGGAATACGGTCGTTGTAAAACCAGCTTCGTACACACCGCTCTCTGCCGTTATGTTTGGAGACATAGCGAATGAAGCGGGACTCCCTCCAGGTGTGCTGAACATCATTACAGGCCCTGGCAGCACAATGGGAGCAGCGATGACCACTGATCCAAACGTCCGCCGCATCTCATTTGTGGGAGAGTCGAACACAGGAAAAACGATCATGAAAAACGCTGCTGAAAACCTGATCCCGGTTTCCTTGGAGTTAGGCGGAAAATCAGCGAACATCGTTTTTGAAGATGCCGATTTAGATGAAGCCGTTAAAGGATCCATTGATGCCATCTACCGGAATCAAGGAGAAATATGTTTGGCAGGGTCCAGATTGCTTCTGCAAGAAAGCATCTATGACGAGTTTTTGGACAAGTTTGTTGCAGCTGTTAAGAAGATCAAGGTTGGAGATCCAACCCAGGAAGATACCGATATGGGAGCACTTGTATCGAAGAGTCATCTTGAAACGGTTGAAACCTATGTAGATATTGGGTTAAAAGAAGGTGCAAAACTGGCTTGCGGAGGTAAGCGGGTTAAAGGACTCGAAGCAGGAAACTTCTATGAGCCTACTGTTCTGTATGATGTGAACAATAAGTGGCGTGTGGCACAGGAGGAAATCTTCGGACCGGTTCTTGTCGTCATTCCTTTTAAAACAGAGGAAGATGCGATTCAGATCGCAAACGATTCACAATATGGGCTAGCAGGAGTTGTCTGGACAAACGATATCCGTAGAGCACAGCGGGTTTCAGCCGCCGTTGATTCTGGATTGCTCTGGGTGAACTGCTGGTACATACGAGATCTTCGTACACCGTTTGGCGGTTCAAAAGCAAGCGGAATCGGACGAGAAGGCGGCAGACACAGCTTCGAGTTTTATTCAGAAGCGAAGACGATAACGATGAAATTATAGGGGGAGAATCGTTGTTGTAGCCAAATGTGAGTGGTTGATCTCCGCTCCAGGTTGCTCGCTTTCCGCGGGGCGTGCGGTGAGCCCACTCGTCGCTTTGCGACATTGAATGGTCTCACCTGTCCCGCTAATCCCGCAGGAGTCTCGCACCTTGCGCTCCAATCAACTGCATAGATGGTTTTCAAGACCATTGAAGAACAATTCGTACCATCTGTTAATTTCGATTATATATTTTTTTAAAACGTGATTGGATTCCAGTCGCGTTTTGCTCTTTGAATAGAGAAGGGAGGATTTACTAAGATGCAACAGCAAATCATTTCTAAGTTAACAGCAGAACTAATAGAGGCAGAAGAGAAACTCGTTCCTGTTACGCCTTTATCTGAACGCTATCCCGAACTGTCTGTTAAAGACTCTTATGGCATACAGCTCGAATGGGTTCAAAAGAAACTGGATGAAGGACGAGTCGTAATCGGGAAAAAGGTAGGACTGACGAGCAAGGCCATGCAGAACATGCTTGGTGTCAACGAACCAGATTATGGTCACCTTCTGGATCACATGAAAGTTACGAATGGCAGTGTGCTTTCCAGAAAAGATTTTATCAAACCAAAAGTGGAAGCAGAGATCGGTTTTATTTTGAAAGAAGATTTGTGCGGTCCGAATGTTACGTATGTAGATGTGCTGATGGCTACTGAAGCGTTCGTTCCTGCATTAGAGATCATAGACAGCAGAATAGAAGATTGGAAGATTCAGCTTGTCGATACGGTTGCTGATAATGGTTCATCAGCAAGAGCCGTAATCGGTGAACCCTTTTATGAAATTGAGCAACTCGATCTGCGTACATTAAGTATGGCACTCTTGAAAAATGGAGAAGTGACCGCGACAGGTGCAGGTGCTGCTGCTCTTGGACACCCGGCACATGCGATCGCATGGCTCGCTAACAAACTAGCAGACTACAATATTTCGTTAAAGGCAGGAGAGCTCATTCTTCCAGGTGCCCTGTCAGCAGCGATCGATGCAGATGCTGGTGATGAAATAACCGCAGCTTTCGGAAAGCTCGGTACGGTATCTATCTCGTTTCGTGACTAAACTTTGTGCAGAAAGGACTAAAATCAGTGAAAAAGATTAAAGCCGCTATACTTGGTTCAGGCAACATTGGCACTGATCTGATGTATAAGCTTCAAAAAAGTGATTGTCTTGAACTTACAGCAATGATCGGGATCGATCCGGAATCTGATGGTCTGCGACGTGCGAACTCTGCAGGTTACCGTGTTTTTACGAACGGTATCGATGATTTTATAGAAAGACCGGACCTCGCTGACATCGTATTTGATGCGACTTCTGCTAAAGCGCATATGAGACATGCTGAGATCTTAAAAGACATGGGAAAGACAGTGATCGACCTAACGCCTGCAGCAATAGGTCCGTTCGTTTGTCCGCCAGTAAACTTAGGAGATCATATGGAATCATGCAATATCAATATGATCACGTGCGGGGGACAAGCTACGATTCCAGTGATGCATGCGATAAATGAAGTCGCTGATGTCACATACGGTGAAATTGTGGCGACGATCTCATCATTAAGTGCTGGCCCTGGAACACGTGCAAACATCGATGAATTCACGATTACAACACGAAGGGGGATTGAAGAGGTCGGAGGAGCAGATCAAGGAAAAGCGATCATTATCCTAAATCCTGCAGACCCTCCAATTTTGATGAGAGCGACCATCTATTGTGAAGTGAAGAACCTGGACGAAGAGAAGGTCAGACAGTCGATTGCTGAAATGGAGAAAAAAGTTAGGAGCTATGTACCGGGTTACCGCCTAAAACAAGAACCTTTATTTGATGGCAGCCGTGTCACGGTTTTTGTTGAGGTAGAAGGAGCTGGAGATTATTTTCCGAAATACGCAGGCAACCTCGATATCATGACAGCTGCGGCAAAACAAGCTGGAGAAACGGTAGCAAAACACCTGCTCGGCCAAGAAAAACATTCGAACAAGGCGGTGACATTTCATGAAACGAAATAGTTCTTTGCCGCTGAAATTTACAGAAGTATGTCTTCGGGACGGGAGTCATGTGATGGCGCATCAGTTCACGGAAAAACAAGTGTTTGATGCAGCTAAAGCACTTGATGAAGCAGGCATGCATTATATCGAAGTGAGCCACGGTGACGGGTTGGGCGGATCTACGCTTCAATACGGCAGGTCGCTTACCAATGAGATGAAGCTGATTGAAACCGCAGTTGGCGCATGCAAACAGGCGAAAATTGCCGTTCTTTTGCTGCCAGGTATCGGGACTGTTTCAGAGTTGAAACAAGCACATAAGTTAGGTGCAAGTCTCGTCAGAGTTGCCACTCATGTTACGGAAGCTGATGTGTCCGCTCAGCACATCCATATGGCACGTGAACTTGGAATGGAAGTAATGGGCTTTTTGATGATGGCACACTCTGCTCCGGTAGAAAAGCTGGTGGAACAAGCGAAACTCATGGAGTCTTATGGCGCACAAGGCGTGTATGTAACAGACTCTGCCGGAGCTCTTCTGCCTAATGAAGTGAAGGAGCGGATCTCTGCATTAAGAAACTCGCTTGATATTGAAGTCGGGTTTCACGCACATAACAATCTATCTGTTGCTGTGGCTAACACATTAGTGGCGATTGAAGAAGGTGCGACACATATCGATGGAAGTGTTCGCTGTCTTGGAGCAGGTGCAGGGAATACACAAACGGAAGTTCTCCTTGCCGTGCTGGACCGGATGGGAATTGAAACAGGAATCGATCTTTATAAGATGATGGATTTAGCTGAAGACGTGATCGGTCCGATGCTTCCTGGATCGCAGGAAATTCGTAAAGGAAGTCTCGCGATGGGCTACGCTGGGGTTTACTCCAGCTTTCTCCTTCATGCGGAACGCGCGGGTAAACGGTTTGGTTTAGACCCAAGAGATATTTTAATAGAATTAGGAAAACGAAAAGCAGTCGGCGGACAAGAAGATCTCATTATTGAAGTAGCTGCTGAACTGGCACAGAAAACGAAACTGGAGGTGTAAAGCATGGCAGTAACGAACAGGTCTGATATTGAAGTCATCGATTATCTTTTGCGTGCGGAAAGTGATGTAAAGGAAGTAGTGAAAATAACCGATCAGTACCCTGATCTGTCAATTGATGAAGCGTATGATCTGCAAAAAAAGCTGATTGAAAGACGAATGGAGAAAACGAAAACAAAACGCCTAGGAATCAAACTTGGTCTGACGAGTAAGGCGAAGCAGGAAATGATGGGCGTTCATGAAGCGATCTATGGATATCTTTTGAGTGACATGCTTGCTTTCGAGTGGGAGCCGCTTCAGCAGCACAGATTGATTCATCCAAAGGCAGAACCAGAGATTGCTTTTATTATGGGAGAAGACTTGATGGGCGAAAAGGTTACAGCTGACGATGTCATGAAAGCTGCAAAATATGTTGTAGCAGCCATCGAAGTGATCGACAGCCGCTACAAGGATTTCCGATTTACCCTTCCAGACGTTGTTGCAGATAACTGTTCTTCAGCAAAATTAATATTGGGAAGCAAGATGATGAAGCCAGACGAGCTGGATTTAGCAGGCATAGGGATGGTTATGAGTAAAAATGGAGAGATGGTCGCAACAGGTGCAGGTTCAGCTGTTCTTGGCCACCCGGCAGAAGCAGTTGCATGGGCTGTTCAAAAGCTGGCAAGACGTGGCGAAGGATTGAAAAAAGGGGATATCGTACTTAGCGGAGCCTTATCAGAAGCCATTGCATTCGATATGGATGACACGATCATCGCTCAGTTTGACGGATTAGGTTCTGTCACGCTTTCGTCCAGATATGTGAAATAGGAGAAGTTTGCACATGCCGATTATTCAGGTTCAAGTGATTGAAGGCAGAACAGATGAACAGCTGAGTAAGCTGATGGAAAGCTTAACAAATGCAGCTGCTGAAAGTTTAGATGTAAAAAAAGAACAAGTACGTGTACTGATCCAGGAGGTTCCGAACAAACACTGGGGAGTAGGCGGGAAACCGAAGCAAGGTTGAGACTGTTTGATGACAGAAGACGCTGAAATCTTTATTTCGGCGACTTTCAATGATAACCTTTTAAATTTGGATGTCCCTCCTGATCATAATCAGGAGGGATTTTTCAATTTTTAGCGGGAATTGAGGTTACAATAGCAAAAAACTACGCAGTTCTTTGTTGAACCATCTTCAAACGATCAATTCAGGTGCAGTTTCGGGTGCCGAAACTGTTTCCGAGTGATACCTAAAGGGGTATTCAGCCATGTTTGAAAGTCGGAATCCAGAAAAAAGAGGCATCAATCCAAAAATTTGGATAGTTTATCCACGAGTTTTAGCGCTCAATCCAAAAATTTAAAGTGTTTATCCGCGAGTTTACAATCCTCGACAATTTTCGCATACGCGAATACCCCGTCACCAACAAATACAGGAATAGTACAATCGCCGAATCTCATACCTTTAAACGATCTGCAATCGTGAGGAGGGAGCTTGATGATCAAGCGTTTTAACCGACTGGCCATCGAACTGCCGACGCCGACGAACCCAGATGCGAATGCAGCAGCTGCTGTTCAGGAGCTTTTAGGCGGACGGTTCGGTGAGATGTCAACGCTCAATAACTATATGTATCAATCCTTTAATTTTAGAAAAAGAGGAAAGCTTAAGCCGTTCTTTGATCTCGTTTCTAGCATTACTGCAGAAGAGTTTGGTCATGTGGAACTCGTTTCCCATACGATCAATCTGATGATTTACGGGACTACGCAGCCGGGTGATGTGAATTCAGCACCGATGGCGGCAGCTACCGACAAAAGAAACACTCAGCATTTTATTGCAACCGCACAAACTTCTTTTCCTTTTGATTCGATGGGGAAAGCATGGAATGGAGATTATGTGTTCAGCAGCGGGAACTTACTGCTCGATCTGCTTCATAACTTTTTCTTGGAATGCGGGGCGAGAACTCACAAAATGAGAGTATACGAAATGACCAGTAACCCAGTAGCGCGTGAGATGATAGGTTATCTGCTCGTTCGAGGCGGCGTTCACGTTCTTGCCTATGCCAAAGCGATTGAAATGGTAACAGGTGTAGATATTAAGAAAATGCTCCCGGTGCCTGATCTCGAAAACGCAGCATTTGAAACCACAAGAAAGTTTGAGGCGGAAGGAGTCCACCGTAAGCTTTATACGTTTAGTGATACAGATTATCGGGATATTGCTTTAATATGGGCAGGTGAGCATCCACTAGGCGGAAAGCTTGAAACTGTAATCGGTGCCCCAGAAGGTGCTCCGATGCCTGAATTAAGATCGATATCAGAGGAGTTTGCACCAGGCATCTCGCAAGAAGACTTTTATCAAATTTATGAACGATTAAAGAAGAATGCAGGAATTACCTGAACCGGCGCCATATGCGTCCGGTTTTTTTTATAGTTTATAGAAAATGACCTCCATTTGTTCACACAATAGTTAGGGTTGGGAAGTCTATCTTTATATGATTTATGATAAAACTATAGATAGAATTGCAATATTGGAGGTAATTATTTTATGAACCCAATTAAAATGCTGAAAACAATTGGATTTTTAGAAGGCTGGTCATTCCTGATCCTTCTATTTATCGCAATGCCTTTAAAGTATTTTATGGATCAGCCGATGGCGGTAACGATTGTAGGCGGACTGCACGGTTTGCTGTTCGTCCTTTATGCCTTAGCTATTCTTTATGTGTGGAACGTTAAAAAGTGGCCGTTTATGAGAGCTTTTCTAGCAGGGCTGTCATCAGTCGTGCCGTTTGGTCCATTTATTTTTGACCGGAAGTTTTTAAGAGATTGAGTTAGGAAGGGATATCTGCTAGGTGCGGATATCCTTTTTTTCTTTTTTGTTCGGTCAGTCCCAATTTTTGTCCGGTGAAGTTTGTTTTTTGTTCGGTGCAGCCTGTTTTTTGTCCGGTCAGTCCGCATTTTTGTACAGTTGCACACCTCTCAATTGACCACACTTTTTTAAATCACCTGCACGCCTTCTCTTGCAGCATCTCAATTGTTAAGAATTCATGTGGTTTGTTTGAATTTACCTTTTTTCGGCTATTTATACTTTAATATGGTTGTATTACAACTGAGTGGAATGCGAAATCAACAACATCAATATATATATCAAGATGCAATGTCCTGAAATGATAATTAAGGGAGGATATTTATGGCGATTGAGCATGCTGCAGCTGAAAAGTTAAGCGAACAATATCAACAGGTAAGGTCCTTATCAGAAAAACTAGCATCAAAACTTCAGAATGAAGATACGATCATTCAGGCTATGCCTGATGTCAGTCCTCCAAAGTGGCACCTCGCTCATACAACCTGGTTTTTTGAACGGTTTATTTTAAAAGAAAACGATTCTTCTTATGTTCCTTATAACCCGCAGTTTGATTATCTATTTAACTCCTATTATGAAACAATTGGTTCGTATCACCCCCGTCATTCAAGAGGTGTGCTTTCGAGACCTTCAATGGATGAAGTCTATGAATACCGCAAACATGTTGATGAAGCCATCATTCAGCTCGTGGATCACTACGAAAATAACATCCCTCAGGAGATACACGACCTGATTGAGATCGGTCTTCAGCATGAACAGCAGCATCAAGAACTTCTTTTAACCGATGTGAAATATAATTTTTCATGCAATCCCTTATTGCCGCAATTTGCGGAATCTAAGTCGATCCAGCTTCCTCAATCAAGCACGGAAAACACCTATATTAATATTGAAGGCGGTCTTGTCGAGATCGGATACTCCGGCACAAACTTTTCTTTTGATAATGAACGGCCGCGTCATAAAGTATGGCTTGAGCCTTACCGGCTGGCTTCTCATCCCGTAACGAATGGGGAATACATCTCATTTATAGAAGCGGGAGGATATGAACAGCCTGAGCATTGGCTGTCTGATGGCTGGGCAACTGTAAAAAAGGAAAAGTGGAAGCATCCACTTTATTGGAGAAAAGCAGATGACGGCTGGTACACCTTTACGTTAACAGGTGAGAAGAAGCTTAACTTGGATGAGCCGGTATGCCATGTTAGTTTTTATGAAGCAGATGCGTTTGCAAGATGGAGCGGAAAAAGACTCCCGACTGAAGCTGAATGGGAACATGCGATGGCGTCGATCCCGATCGAGGGAAACTTTGCGGAAAGTGAGTACTATCATCCTGTTGTGGATGGTTCAGAAACTCTTGCTCCATTTAAACAAGCTTATGGAGATGTATGGGAATGGACGAGCAGCCCGTACACCTCATATCCAAGAAGCAAACCGCTCGAGGGAGCACTCGGCGAGTACAACGCAAAGTTCATGTGCAACCAGATGGTTTTAAGAGGCGGCTCTTGTGCAACCTCCCAATCCCATATCCGTCCAACATACCGTAACTTTTTCCAAGCGGATAAAAGGTGGCAGTTCAGCGGATTGCGTTTAGCGGAGGACCAATCATGAAAACCGTCAAACAGAACGTGCATTATCATATCGGAAATGAAAACGAAACAGATATGTACAGTGAAATTTTGAATGGTCTAAAGTCAATGCCAAAATCGATCTCTCCGAAATATTTCTATGATAAAAAAGGTTCGGAGCTATTCGAAGCAATCACGATGCTGCGGGAATATTATCCGACCCGCACAGAGTTGTTTATCTTAAATACGTATAAATACGAAATGGCAGATGCCGTTGGAACAGACAGCGCACTCATTGAGTTCGGAAGCGGCAGCAGCGAAAAGGTAAGGACTCTTTTAGAGGCGATGCCAGATTTGAAAGAATATGTACCGATCGATATCTCGAAAGATTTTCTCTATCAATCTGCAAGAGCATTATCCATAGAATATCCAGACCTAAACGTACATGCTGTTTCTGCAGATTATACAGCAGAATTTGAGATGCCAAAACTGGACTCGAAACGAAAAGTTGTATTCTTTCCTGGTTCAACGATCGGAAACTTTGAGCCGCATGAAATGGGGAAATTCCTAAAACAAACGGCAGAACTTTTAAGACCAGGCGGAGGTCTGTTGATTGGTGTGGATCTGAAAAAAGATCATGCTGTTTTAAATGCGGCCTACAATGATAAAAAAGGGATTACACGTGATTTTAATAAGAATTTGCTCAATCGATTGAACCGTGAATTGCTCGCAAACTTTAAGCTCGAAGAATTCAGCCATCATGCCTTTTATCACGCGGAAAAAGGCAGGGTTGAGATGCATCTTGTAAGCTTGAAGGATCAAGTGATCACGATTGGTAATGAAGAGATCGCCTTCCAGGAAGGTGAGACCATTCATACAGAAAACTCCTATAAATTTACGATTGAAGAGTTCCATGAGATCGCCAGCTTTTGCGGATTTACACCAAAAAAAGTATGGTGTGATGAAAAACGATGGTTCAGCATGCATTTTCTTGAAGTAAGGTAAGAGACCGAATTTTGTTTTCGGTCTTTTTTCTTTTACAATGAAAGAAGATTGTTTTAACAGGAGGTTTTAAGGTGTTTGCTGCCATTTTTTTATTCATAATTGCTGGAATTGCCGAGATTGGCGGAGGTTATCTCGTATGGCTCTGGCTGCGTGAATCTAAGCCTCTTACATATGGAATAGCCGGAAGCCTAATCTTAATCGCATACGGTGTAATTCCGACCTTGCAGAATTTCTCGACGTTCGGAAGGGTCTATGCCGCATATGGCGGTGTCTTTGTCATATTAGCGGTACTATGGGGCTGGCTTGTAGACAAGAAAACACCGGATATGTATGACTGGCTTGGAGCAGGAATCTGTCTCATCGGTGTATCTGTCATGCTTTGGGCACCGAGGAGTTAAATCGTTTTATTGGGCATTTTTCACAAAAAAGCAGATAATATAAAAAAAGTATGAAGGAAGGTTTTGTAGATGGAACTTAAAGGAATTCATCACGTTTCTGCTCTTACCGCAAAAGCTCCTGAGAATTTTACGTTTTATACAGAAGTGATGGGGCTCAGATTGATCAAGAAAACCGTGAACCAGGATGACACGAGCGTGTACCATTTGTTTTATGGAGATGAAAAAGGAAATCCGGGAACAGAGCTCACGTTTTTTGAGATCCCGATGGCTGGCCGCAACCATGACGGAAATAATTCAATTTCTGCGATCTCTCTTCGTGTAAAAGATGATGCCGCATTAAATTACTGGGAAGACCGATTAAAAGACCATGGAATAGAAACTGAAGGAATTAAGGACCGTGCAGGACGGCAGACTCTCGCGTTCCGTGATTTCGAAGGACAGCGTATGATCTTAGTTTCGGATGAAAAGAACAAAGGAGTAGCAGGCGGAAAACCTTGGAGTAAAAGTACGACTCCAGAAGAAACGGCGATCATCGGACTTGGCCCTGTCCGATTAACAGTCCCAGCAGCTGAGCCAACTATACAAGTGCTAACGGAGCTTTTAGGGTTCCGAAAAAGCGGCACATACCCAGCAGAAGTTACAGGGCAGCCTGATATTATCGTTTTGGAAACAGGAGAAGGCGGCTCAGGCGCTGAGATTCATATTGAAGAACGTACAGACCTGCCACAGGAACGCCTTGGCCGCGGTGGGGTCCATCATGTTGCATTCCGGGTAGATAATGAGGAAGAACTGCGTGAATGGATTGAAAAAGTTAAAACATCCAGATTTCCAAACTCCGGGTTCGTAGATCGTTTTTATTTTAAATCACTTTATTTCCGTGAGCCTAACCGCATTCTGTTCGAGCTTGCGACCGATGGGCCAGGTTTTGATACTGACGAGGAATTGGAGCATCTTGGAGAATCATTGGCACTGCCTCCTTTCCTAGAACCGCAGCGAGAAGAAATTGAAGCACGGCTGAAGCCGCTGAATACAAAAGCATAACGATTATGACGTGTGGATCAAAGTGGATTCACGCGTTTTTTATTGAGATTCTGTAATAAAAACAGCAAATTAGGAAAAAGTAAAAAACGCTAGGTATGACTATGTAATTTATGGAGGGGTACAAAATGTTCCTAAAATGGTTAACTGGATTGTTATTAATCGCACAGCCCGTCAATCTTCCTGATAGCTTTACTGTGAACCAGCAAGGGAAAACGATCGCGGAGATAAATCGGACTCAACTTGCTTCCCAGATCCCAGGCATACCTATGGTCGATGATGAAAAATACGACCTATTTGTTAATCAGCTTGAAAAACAAACCTACAAAGCCCCCGTCAACGCCAAGATCAATGATCATGGTGGAATCATTCCTGGTGAAGTAGGTTACAAATTAAACCGTCAGATGTTTAAAGAAAGTTTCTATTCGTATTTCTTTGGAAAAGGTCCCGTTAAATTGGATGTACCTGAAGTTAATCTGTATCCACGGGTGGATACAGAACTTCTTGCACATATAAAAACGCAGCAGATCGGACAATACATAACGTATTTTAATTCTAATAACAAAAGCCGTTCCAATAATATTGATCTAGCTTCAAAAGCATTAGACAGCCACGTCATTTTCCCTGGTGAAACCTTTAGTTTTAATCAAGTCGTAGGAAATCGAACAATAGCCAAGGGATATATGCGGGCTCCCATCATCGTAAGAGGTGAATTATCTGAAGGGGTAGGCGGAGGTATTTGCCAAGTGTCCTCTACTCTTTTTAATGCTGTTGACCGGGCAGGATTAAAGATCGTGCAGCGTTATTCTCACAGCAAGCGGGTTCCATACGTTCCCCCTGGTCGAGATGCAACGGTCAGCTGGTACGGTCCGGATTTTCAATTTAAAAATCAATACAATCAGCCTATTTTGATCAGGGCAAAAAAATATGGAGGAAGTATGATGGTAAAGCTCTATTCCTCTGATGTGATCAATATGAAAACAAGAAAAGTACCAAATGCACCGACTTCCTTGCCAAAAGAAATCCATATCGAGCAGAATGTGCATCTTTCTAACCCTGACAGATAATTAAAATGTACAATGTAGAAAAGTACAGATTGTTTCTTGGGGAGATGAAGTATGCAGACACTGGAGAAATTAAGTGAAAGATTTTGGTATCAAACACCTGTCTCTGAAACAGACAGACCGATTTTAGGGGCAGTAGTCGGCGACGATATGACACTCATGATCGATGCTGGCAACTCAGAGAATCATGCAAAATTCTTTTTAGAAGAATTAAGTAAAAAAGGCATACAGAAGCCTGGTCTTGCTGTAATTACGCATTGGCACTGGGATCATATCTTTGGTATGTCCGCTTTAGATTTTCCGGCAATCGCCTCTAGTAGGACTAAAGAAAAAATGAAAGAAATCATGCCTTTTTCATGGACCGATGCAGCATTGGATGAAAGAGTGAAGCAAGGGATTGAAATTGAGTTTTGTGCAACCGCTATCAAAAAAGAATTTCAAGAACACCGGGATATCAAGGTAAAACTTCCCACGATCACGTTTGATGAAAAAGCGGAGATCGATCTCGGAGGTGTGACATGTATCCTCGAGCATGTTGGCGGGGATCATACCACAGATTCAATCATCGTCTACATAAAAGAAGAAAAGATCTTGTTTTTAGCAGATTGCATATACGCGAACATGTACGCACCGCGAAATAATTACACGGTTACAAACACAATTAATCTTTTAGATGTCATTGATACGTTTGATGCAGAAACGTATATTCTATCTCATTGGAAGCCCGTTTCAAAAGCAGAGTACGGCCAAGAGGCGAAGACATTAAGAAGTGTCGCAAAACTTACAGAAAAATTTAAAGGGAATAATGAAGCCATTACAGAAGCCTATAGAGAATCGATCGACCGGGATTTGTCCGAGGATGAAATCGAGACGATCCAGTTTTTTGTAAATGGCTACGAGTTATATCAATAATTTTTTTAAAAACTTCATTGATAAGTTGGTTGGAGTGCAAGGATGCGTGCCTGCCACATGAGAAGCTTCTCGCTAGGCATGCGACGAGGAAGCTCACCGCACGCCCTGCGGAAAGCGAGCATCCTGGAACGGAAATCAACCTCTTCCAAAGCATCAATGATTGCGAAATAAGAAAATCAAGATTAGGAGAATACGATGATACAAGAACATAAGATTAAGGTCGAACAGTTCGGCGGTATGGAAAGACAGATCCGCGTATGCCTTCCTGAGGGGTATGAGGAATCGAATGAAACCTATCCCGTTTTGTACATGCATGACGGTCAAAACCTTTTTCGTGATGAAGATGCTAGTTATGGCGAGTCTTGGGGGTTAGCAGACTATCTGAAAGAAAGCAAAACACCTCTAATTATCGTCGGAATCGACTGCAATCATGAAGGGTTTGAGCGTTTGAATGAATATGGTCCTTGGGAAAACCCGACCGTCGGACCAGAGCTGCTCCAGCTCGAAGGTGTATTTGGAGGAAAAGGGGAAGCGTATCTTGAGTTTCTGCTCTATACGTTAAAGCCAGCTATTGATGAAAAGTACCGAACGAAGCCTGATGATACTTTAATGGCAGGAAGTTCAATGGGCGGGCTGATCTCCACTTATGCCGCATGCCGCTATCCGCACATTTACAGCAGAATAGCGAGCTTATCAACTGCGTTTTGGTTCAACCAGCAGGAAATTGAGAGCTTCATAGAAGAAAGTGATTTAAGTGCTGTAGAAAAATTTTATATGGACATCGGAACCGATGAAGATACATCAAAAGTAGATGCAGGACATTACATCCGTTCTTCAGAAAAAGTATATGAAAAACTCAAGGAAAAGGGCATAGAAGTTCGCTTTGAAGTAGCAGAAGGCGGAAAGCATCATGAATCGGCTTGGCGTGAACGAATGCCTGAAATCATTGAGTATCTGATGAAATAAGGAGAGTTGAAGTATATTGATCACTTTTGAAAAGATGAGCAATAAAGAGTTCAAGAGTTACATAGAGTTTATGCTTCCTGATTACGCCAGAGATACGGCTCTGCATTACCTGATGTCGATGGATGAGGCAAACGAGAAAGCAGAAAAGCAGATCGAAAGCTTGCTGCCAGATCAAGAGAATACAGAGGGGCAATATCTTTATCATATTAATAGTGATGAAAGTTTAGCGGGTTATCTATGGTTTCATGTCAACAAAGAGGAGAAAAAAGCCTTCCTCTACCATATATACATCCTAGAAGCGTTTAGAAAACAGGGCATTGCAGGTGAAGCTCTCCGGTTCTTTGAAGGAGAAGCTAAGGAACATGGTGCGGCATCACTCGGACTTCATGTTTTCGGAAGCAATGATAATGCAATAAAGCTTTATAAAAAGCAAGGATTTAAGCAGGCATCGGTGTCGATGAACAAAATCTTATAACCGAATGAATAAGGAGAGGGTAAACATGCGTAAGATCGGATTGCAGCTATACTCCATACAGTCAGAGGCTGAAAAAGATCTGCTTGGTACGTTGGAAAAAGTTCGTGACATGGGGTATGACAGTGTTCAGTTCGCGGGTCTTTTCGGAATATCGGCGAAAGAAGTGAAGAAAGTGCTCGACTCAACTGGGCTGACTGTTGCGGGGGCGCATATCCCATTAGACCGTTTTTCAGGTGACGCACTTAAACGGCATATTGATGAACAGATGGTGCTTGGGAACGATCTAATGATCATGCCGTATTTAACTGAAGAACAGAGACAGTCGATCGATGATTATAAACGAGTAGCTGAAACACTGAACGAGGCAGCGTTCAGAAGCAAAGAATACGGAGTTCGAGTAGCTTATCATAATCATGATTTCGAGTTTTATAAGTTAGAAGGAAAACTTCCGTTTGATGTGATCTATCAAGAAACCGATCCTGAACTTGTAAAAATGGAGCTGGATACATACTGGGCGAAATATGCAGAGTTCGAACCTGAAGAACTATTAAAGACATATAAAGGTCGATGTGTTTCCCTTCATTTAAAAGATATGACAACAACGGACGATAAGAAGGTAAGCACGATCGCGGGATCAGGTAGTTTGGACATGAGAGGATTTCTAAAGCTTGCTGATGAAGAACAGGTGGATTATTGCGTCATCGAGCAGGAGTATTTTGAAGGAAATCCGCTTTCGGAAGTTGAAAAAGGAGTTCAGAACATTAAAGCACTCTTATAAGGAGATAGACTAGTGGAAGAGCTAATGATTGTTCCCTTTTCTGAAAAATACTTTTCTCAAATTCAGGAACTGAACAAACAGGAAGGCTGGAATCAGCTTGTCGAGCGATATGAAGAAACGTTTAATGCATGGAAAAACTCCAATGCAGCGTATGTTGTGATCGGCTCCAACGAGAAAATTGCAGGATATATTCGGTGTCTGACCGATATGAATGTAACCATTTATGTTTGTGAGATGCTCATTTCAGAAGAGTTTAGAGGCAAAGGATTAGGCGGCAAGCTGCTAAAGCATGTGCATAATCTGTATCCGCGGACAAGAATGGAAATGCTCGCATCCCATACATCGCATACTTTCTATGAATCTCAGAATTTCAGACCTTTTTATGGTTTTCGCAAAACGTATGAGGAATAACCAAAATAATGGAGGCGTTAGTTATGAGTGAAAAAGTAACGAGTATTGCTCCGATTCAAAGTCACATTAATAATGTTTTTGTTCACGTGTCTGATCTGAAAAAGTCTGTAGAATGGTATGCAGAGCTACTCGGAATCACGGTTGAAATGGATAAAGTCGAGTCGCCTGTACATAACATTCCTGTCACCGGCCAAACAGGTTTATCCCTTGATGACCATACGTTCGATCCGTCGTTTCATCGCGCACCGGGGTCAGGGCCGATGTTTAATTTGTTTGCGCCAGATATTGATGCAGCTTACGCCGACATCAAAGAAAAGAACATCAAGATCATCCGTGAGATCGAGTGGCATGGGGAAGTCGCTTGGTTCAATGTAGAAGATCCGGATGGAAATGTTGTCATGGTTTGTAACTGCTAACAAAAACGGGGGTTGTTTTATGAAAGAAACACTTACGATTCTGCACACCAATGATTTGCACGGACATTATGACTTAGCTTCCAGACAGTCTGCTTTTATTAAGAAAAGAAAACAGGAACTATTGAGTCAAAATCATAACGTCATCGTTGTAGATGGCGGTGATCATATGGACATGAGCATGAATGAGTGTCTGGCAACAAACGGGTACATCCATCTCGATATGGTGTCAGCTACGGGCTATGACGCCATGTCAGTAGGCAATAACGAGCTGCTTCGTCTGCCAAAGGAAAAGATCAGGCAGTTAAGCTTAGACTCAAAAGTACCATGGCTTTTGCTTAACCTGGCAGAAGCTGATGGCTCACAAATTGGCGGCACACTTAAGTCATTGATTCTGGACGCGGGTAAACTCTTAAAGATCGGTTTATTTGGTGCGACTGATCTTTTTGAAGATCTATATGAAGTAAAGCATGGATTTAAAAACCGGGACACTGTAAGAGAAATAAGGAATGAAGTAGCTCATTTAAAGAATGAAGGAGCACACTTGATTGTTTTTCTTTCTCATTTAGGACTCGAAGCGGATAGAAAGCTAGCTACCGAACTATCTGGATTAGTCGATGTAATTGTGGGAGCACACACGCATAATGTCTTACCAAAGCCAGATGTCGTTTCTGATGTCATCATCGTACAAGCAGGGTGTTACGGTCAGTATGTTGGAGAATTAACGATCACGGTGGATCTTGATACTAAAAAAGTTACCGGACATGATGGCAGATTAACAGAAGTGAGTTTGGAAGATGAACAGGATCCTGAATTGGAAGAAGTGCTGAAGAATGGAAGACTGCAAGCAGAACAGTTCTTATCGGAAGTTCTTACAGCATCAGCGGGTGACATTTCACATGAACAGCTTGTGAAGATGACAGCTGATAGTTTAAAAGAATATTGGAACACAGATATCGGAATTATGTATGGCGGTGGATTTACAGGTGGCTTAAGCCGTGGAAAGATTACGAAGAGAGATGTTTTGGACGTCTGTAAGAGCATGCATACACCAATCATCATGGAGCTAACTGGAAAACAGATTGCGGGTCTTATCAAGGAAACATATCTTGAGGACGTGACGAATAAACGCGTTTACGGAGGCGGTTTTCGTCCGCATGGGATACCAATCGGCAAGCTTCAGTTTTCAGGATTAAGCTGGACCGGTGAGGGTGAAGAAGTGTCGGACATCCGCCTGAACGGAGAAGAGATCGATCTTACAAAAACGTATAAAATTGGAACAGGAACGCCACTTCTATACGAAGAGGTCTGTGGTTATCCGAGTGTGGTTGGCAACAAGCTGATCGAACTCGGAGAAAATATCATGGTAAAAGACGTACTTATGAATTATATGAAAAAACAATACGCAACGGCAAAAACTACGGTGTAATTTTCTACACTAACGATTTAAAGCTAACTCATAAAGGCAGGAATGATGCTGAGGAGTTAGCTTTTCTTCTTATCTCATGATTACATATTTTACCTGCTATGTGATAAAGTGTTAGATAGAATGACTTGGGAGGGATTACGTTGAACGAGTTAAATGTTGAAAGTTTAAAAGCAGAGCTTGAGAACCTTTTAAACGTACAAATCGGTTCGATTGAAGATTTAAATACTTTTTTATCAGACCAAAAAAGACTCTACGAACAAGTTGAAGAAAAAATGATGAGGCACTACATCGCTTTTCAATGTCAGAGTGATGATGAGGATAACAAAAGGAAGTACGAATTCGACCAGCAGCACATCAAGCCGCTTTACAAAAAGTATCAATCCTTACTAGATGAGAAGCTGTTAGAATCGCCTTTCTTAAGCGATCTTCCAGACAGTGAATATGGTGAATTTAAAAAGAAGCTTCGTGTACAGTTCGCTCTTTTCCAGGAAGCAAACCTCGAGATTGAAAAGCAAGAAGATGCGCTTACCAATCAGTATTTCGAAATTACCGGAAGTTTGACTTCGAACTGGGAAGGTGAAGAAGTAACGTTAAGCGAACTTTATGCGCATGCGAGTGATCCTGATCGGGACACGAGGAAAAAAGCAATGGAAGCAATCTATACGCCCATTTTAAAAGAAGAAGAAAAGGTACAGAAGATTCTAGATGAACTGATCCAGCTTCGCGTAAAAAAGGCAGAGAACGCTGGACTTCCAAGTTTTATAGATTATATGTTTAAAAAGTACAACCGTTTTGATTACACACCTGAGGATTGTCATCAGCTCGCTGAATCTATCCGTGAGCATGTTGTGCCCCTTACTCTGCAATTGGAGAAGGAGCATAAGAAAGAACTAGATGTTGAGGTATACAGACCTTGGGATGTCATGGGTGTTGCAGCAAGCAAGAAACCTTTGAAACCCGTAGATTCGGCTGAAGAATTGATTAGTAAATCTGCCAAAGTCTTAGGTGAACTGCACCCATCTTTTGGTTCGCTCGTTCACGAGATGAATGAGAAGGGTCTTCTGGACTTAACCAGCAGAAAAGGCAAAACACAAGGCGGTTTTTGTGAGTCTTTGCCAGAAACAGGACTCTCTTTTATTTTTATGAACCTTTCAAACACAGACAGTGATCTGATCGTCTTCATGCATGAAATGGGTCATGGTATTCATGACATGCTAAAAAGAGATCAAGAAGTTTATGCAAACAAGCAAATACCGATGGAGTCAGCTGAGCTCGCCAGTATGAGTATGGAGCTGATGACAGCGAGCCGCTGGGATGAATTCTATAAAAGTGAAGAAGAATTTAAGCGTGCTAAAAAGGAGCATTTAAAATCAGCAGTCATGCTTCTTCCATACATCATGGTCGTTGATCAATTTCAGCATTGGCTATATAAGAATCCGAATCATTCGTGGGAAGAGCGTAACAAAAAGTTTGGCGAGATCAAGGAACGGTACGATGCTACCATTGTTCAATGGGATGGTTATGAGGATTGGAAAGATAAGAACTGGCTGAAAATCCTTCATATTTTTGAGGTTCCTTTTTACTTTATCGAATATGCAATCGCTCAGCTGGGAGCACTTCAATTATATAAACAGTACAAAGAGAACCCCGAAAAAACGATCGAGAAGTATATAGATGCACTGAAGCTGGGAAGCTCCAAATCCTTGCCTGAAGTGTATGAAGCGGCTGGAGTGAAATTTGACTTTTCATCAACAGCTATAGCAGAATTAATGGAATTTGTAGCTGAAGAATTGGATCTGCTGACAGTTTAATAAATGTACCTTTGTAAATAATTAAAGAATTTAAATGTTTTTAAAGGTATTTAATAGCCTTAGTAGAACTATTACCATAAGGCACCCAAATTTTACAGAATTCCTGTTTTTTCTTACTAAAAATATGAAGAGGTGTCCATAAATTCTTGTCATAACCGGTTGGTGAGAGAGTCTAATAAGCTTCACCACATACTGTTCCGATATTGAGCCGGAATAAACCCAGTGATCATCTAAGGTGTGTTCACTGGCTTCTCAATACCGAGAGAATATGCATCGTAAGACTTATATGTTGTTTAATGTGATTATTTTCTCTTTGTTAAGGGAAAATAGGGAAAAGATGATGTCTTGCATATTTTTTGAGCTGTTGAATCGGATATCGAGAGGTGAAGATTATGAGAAAACCGGATGACGAGAAGATCTGGAACACTGGAACATCTGATTTTGAAGAGGGCGATAAAATAACCTTTCACAATACCGAACAAGGTGTTGAGAAAACCTATATCGTCAAGAGTGTTAAAGAGAACGGTGACATTGAATTAGTATATTCAGCAAATAAACAACAGACTCCCATCCAATAAAAGGGTCTGGTATGAACAAACAGAAACGGCTCACGCGGGTGAGCTGTTTTTCTTTTGGAGTTTAAAGAAAGATCTTTAGAGATATGTAGTTCATTTTGATTATTTTAAGGGAATAATTTCACGCCAGCTATTGGAATGATAAATAATGGGTGTTTAGTAACCGGTCAAAAGGGATACATATGAGAAAGTACAACAAATTGAGAGGAAGTAGAACTATGAGTAATAAACCATTAATAGGACTTACAAGTACAGTTATGTCTATAAATACAATCGAAACGCAAAATGAAAATGTTGATACCATCGTTGTTTATAATAAATTCGCAGAAACAGTTAGAGATGCTGGAGGAATTCCTGTCGTAATTCCGATGGGAAAGCCTGAGGAAGCTGATTATTATGCTAAGATGTGTGACGGAATCATCTTTACAGGCGGTGAGGATATCAGTTCCATAACGTATGGCGAAGAGCCGCATCCTAAAGTAAAAAAAGTGAATAAGCATCGTGATGATTTTGAGATAGAGCTAGTAAAAAAAGCACGTGAGAATGAAAGAGCAATTTTGGCGATGTGCCGAGGGTATCACTTATTGAATGTTTCTTATGGCGGTACGATTGTTCAGGATGTCGTAAGTGAATTCGATGACGCCATCAACCACTTCCAATCATCTGCAACAAGAACTGAGCCATCTCACACCGTGACGATAGATGAGAATAGTAAACTTTATAAAATCGTTGGTGAGAAAGAAGTAGCGGTAAACAGCTTCCACCACCAGGCGATCGGGGAAGTAGGTAAAGGCTTGCGCGTGGCAGCGAGAGCAGCAGACGGAATCATAGAAGCGCTGGAGCTAGAGGACGATGAAGCTACATTCTTGCTCGGAACACAATGGCATCCAGAAGAATTAAGACATGAAAACAAAAACATGATGGCGATCATCACAAACTTTATAGAAGCAGCAAGTAAGACTAAAAAATAGATATTACAAAAACCTCCAAATACTGGAGGTTTTTTGTTACGATGAATAGAAAAAAAGGCAGTGGATATTTTGAGAGATTTAGTGGAATTAATAATAATTTTCACAGTGTTTTGGGTGATTGCCAGAGCAATTGTTTTTGTATGGAGAAGAGAGGTTGCTTTTAAGAAGGAGATTGTAGCTGCAGCTTTGCCATTTGCGCTGATGTTTGTTTATTTTACGACAGTATTTCCTTTTCCTTTTTTTAATCCTTATCACTTAGTTGGAACGGGAATAGAAATTTCCCATAATGTAATACCATTTAAGAGTATCGTTGATTCTCTTACTCATTTTTACTTCATGGTTCCAATTCGTAATATAGGCGGTAATATTCTTTTATTTGTGCCACTTGGTTTTGCTTTACTACTTAGGGTTTCTAATATGAAGATTTGGAAAGTCATTATGATCGGTTTTTTGGTCTCGCTCACTATGGAGCTTTGCCAATTAAAGATGGGGTATCGCTCTTTTGATGTAGATGACCTTATCTTAAACACGATAGGAACAATTATTGGAATGGCTGCTTTTAAAGGAACTGCTAAAATTTTGCAAAAAGAAACTTTTTCAGTTATGAGCCGTAAGATAGGATAGAAATTATTGAGGAGGTTGTCTCATGGGTATATCGAGACTTTTAAAATGGGTAACAGGTGGAATTGAAGCATTTCTTGGAATTCCGTTCTTAGGTGGCCTTATCATTTTAGGTTCTGGCTGGGCACCGCTTCAGTTTATGTTCGTTCTCCACTTAGTAACTTTGATTATTTGTGTAGTGCAAAAAGAAAGATTTCACGGAAGTGTCCTAGGACTAATCACATCTGTTGTTGGTTTTGTACCGATTCTCGGCATGATCATGCATATCGTCACAGCACTAGTATTGTTTGTTGATGCAGCAAGAGGAGGCCGTAAAAAAAGGAACGAACATATTATTGATGTAAAATAAAAATTGCTGTTTCTAGGAGAGGAGCGAGTGTCAGAATGATACTATTGTACACTCTTATTGCGTTTATTTTTGCGCTTTTCTTTTTGAATTGGCTGCTGGGGTATAAAAAAGGGAACATCACTCTAACGTTGGATGATCGTTATACTGATTTGAAGGAATATGCGGAAGCCATAGAGGTAGAACTAAGGAAAGAAGGAAAGCAGGCTGTATATAAAGGCGGCCGGAAATTCCTTGTGGATGGGAAGCTTTATGAGTTTAGTGACCGAACTGTACCGATTGGCGGGGTCCCCACACAGCAGACCATATTGGAGCCTAAATAGAATAGTGAAATAAAACCTTGAACATGGAACGTGTTTGAGGTTTTTGTATGTGAAGGGTATTCTTGACCAAAGTAATTTTTACGGTTTATAAAAGATATTCTTAGAAAAGGGGCATTTAAAAATGAACCATCATCTTGTATTTGTTTATGGAACTTTGCGAAAAGGTGAGAAATATTCCTATTATCTGAACAAAGCGGAGTGTTTGGACGAGAATTGTACGATTGAAGGACAGCTTTATGATACAGGATGGGGCTATCCGGCTTTAGTATGTGAAAGTAGTGAGATTCCTGTGAAAGGTGAGCTTTATCGAGTAACAGCAGAACAGTTAATAGAACTCGATAAGCTTGAAGATTATGAAGAGAATGGTACCAATAATTTATATGAACGAATTACGGCGAAAGTTGAAACGGAAAATGGACCACAAGAGGCGATTGTCTATGTCATGATTTCAATAAAAGACCATTTCAAAAGAATAGAAGGAAACGACTGGATGTTACGCGGGAATTAAAAAGACAAACAAAAAAGAGGCTGCCATGAATCATGGGCACCTCTTTTAAATATAAAAGGAGAATCAATTGCTTCTCTATTTGATAATCATTGAGCTGATCGATTGAACAGCAGATTCTACGTCTGAAAACTTCTCTAGGGAGTTCGTCTCAATTTGAACAACTTCAAAAGTCTTCTCGTTCTTGGAGTACTTCACAGAAAAAACGGCACTGTTGTTTTGACTAAAAGTATGTGTAATATCAGATTCGATATATTGTTTGTTCTGCAAGTTTAACAGAATGGCTTTCACATCTTGTTGGTTCATGATACATCGTCCCCTTTCTATTATGGGGGATCACCTAAGAACCCAAATAATAAAATATTTTCCTTAATTAACTTTTATGGTATCATAATAAATTTGGAAAGTACAGGCAACGCAAGGCCTATTCTCAGTATTCTAACGTGTTTTTATCGTCAAAATCGCTTCTACTTCGACATTACCTTTCAATGCTCTTGAAATCATACACGAATTTTCAGCCTTTATGGCGAGTTTATGCAGAAGTGTCGAAATGTTTTTTGGCTGCTCTTGTTTGATCGTGACGATTGGGCGATGGATGATCTTTTCGTAAGTGATGACACCATTCGTAACGTCAACCAATCCTTCAGATTCCATCGTTAAATCTATTTTTTCAATCTTGCTACGCTCTATCATCGCAGCAAAGGTAATGATATAGCATGTTGCAGCTGCTCCTAGAAGCATTTCGTCTGGGTTTGTTCCAATTCCAGGACCGTCCATTTCTGGCGGAATCGATACGATCGTTTTAAGATTCTTCGTTGCGATCGATCCCGTGTCATTACGGCCGCCGGGCCAATGTGCTTTTAAATGAAAAACATGTTGAGCCATCCAAAATCCCACCCTCTATAGCATATCTCTAGTGTAAAGCATATTTACTGCCACGTCACATTTACTGTTTATATAGAAATAATTGTCGTGAAATGTATGGATTGGAGGGCTATAAAATAAAACTGATGTCCAAATAGAGGTGAAATGGAGCAAACACCCTAAAGAAAAACTTAAAAACAGAGTGGGAAATAAATTGTTGGGGGTCAGTCCCTCATGTATACTTAAGTTTATTAAGGATAATTTAGGAGATGGCAAGATGGTACATAAGGAAAGCAATATAAAATTGGTTGTTGCTGGTTTATTGCTCGGTATTTTAATGGCTGCCATGGACAACACGATCGTTGCTACTGCGATGGGGACGATTGTTGCGGATCTTGGGGGCTTTGATAAATTTGTTTGGGTAACAGGGTCTTATATGGTCGCTGTTATGGCAGGTATGCCGATCTACGGAAAGCTTTCAGATATGTATGGAAGAAAGCGATTCTTTATATTCGGACTCGTTGTGTTCCTCTTAGGTTCGATGCTTTGCGGACTGGCTCAAAGTATGGAGCAGCTGATCGCGTTCCGTGCCATTCAGGGTATTGGCGGAGGGGCACTCATGCCGATCGCCTTCACTATTGTCTTTGACATCTTTCCACCTGAGAAAAGGGGGAAGATGACGGGGCTGCTGGGAGCAGTTTTTGGAACTTCAAGTGTTCTCGGTCCTTTGTTAGGAGCATTCATAACGGATGCTATCAGCTGGCATTGGGTATTTTATATTAATGTCCCGATTGGTGCAGCATCCTTCTATCTCATTTACCGTTATTATAGTGAAACCCTTGAACACCGCGAACAAAAAATTGACTGGTGGGGTGCCATCACTCTTGTCGTAGCGGTTGTTAGTTTAATGTTTGCCCTTGAACTGGGCGGGAAAGCATACGCATGGGACTCAACACCCATCGTCGCTTTGTTCACGATCTTCACCGTCTTTTTTATTGTTTTCTTTGCCGTAGAGCAAAAAGCTACCGAACCGATCATATCTTTTTGGATGTTTAAAAGACGCCTTTTTGCAACATCTCAAATTCTAGGCTTTTTATATGGCGGTACATTTATCATTTTGGCGGTATTTATTCCGATCTTTGTTCAGGCCGTTTATGGCGGTTCAGCAACGAGTGCTGGAATGATCCTAACGCCAATGATGCTGGGATCTGTAGCAGGAAGTATGGTAGGGGGTATATTCCAGACCAAAACAACCTTCCGAAATCTTATGATTGTTTCAGTCATCGCTTATTTCACAGGGATGTACTTGCTTAGTGGTATTACACCAGATACGACAAGGCTGATGCTTACTTTATTTATGATACTTGTAGGCTTTGGTATGGGCTTTTCGTTTTCCTTGCTGCCGACAGCAACGATCAATGGTATGGAGTTCCGTCACCGCGGGTCAGCCAACTCAACAAATGCATTTCTTCGTTCCTTGGGGATGACGATCGGGGTAACCATTTTTGGAGCGCTTCAGAACCGGGTTTTCTATGAAAAATTAAGTGAGAACATGCAAGGAAAAGGGGAAGCAGCAAAAGGAACATTCAGCAGCATAGATCCGCAAAAAGTATTCCAACCTGAAGAGAGAGCTAAAATACCAGATGAAATTCTTGAAAGCATAACAGCTTCAGTGTCTGGTTCAATCAGTACTGTTTTCACGTATGCACTTATTCCGATTGCCATCTCAGCCATTGTTATTTTGATGATGGGAAATGAGCGAGTGAAAACATCTTCCAAAGAAATGCCTAAATCTGAATAACCTAAAAGATGACGGAGCTCCAAAAGTAAGTTTATTTTACTTTTTTGGCAGCTCCGTCTTTTATTTTATTTTAACCATTTATGTATTTACATACCTAAGAGGATGACATACACGGTTACCATAACTGGAAACAGCACTTTACGCTGAACGTGTAAGTTGTTTTTCTTTTTTAGGAAAGATGGAATATGACATAGAAAAGACAAAATCGATCGCAAGAATGAGAGCCCAAATACGGGTAACGTTATTGGCTGTATCATTTTTATAGAACAAATCTGTTTCTTTCTGATCATACCAATCTTCAAACAGAGTATCGAGTTGAATAGAGGAAACAGCATCGGATAAACCAAACATAAAAAAGAACAACACTTGGACCGCCGAGAAGATGAATAAGTGTCCATAAAAATTTCTTCTTTCTTGTTTGGCATGCTCTGTCCCATAAAGCGGTTTAATGTTCGTTAATGTGGGTTCTGGCAGCCCGCGCCATTTTGCCACTTTTCGCTGTATAAAATGATCAAGTTTTTGAAAATCACTTTTTCCGTAAAGAAATGCATACGCGATCACGATTAAGATGATGATTTGATAAGCAGAAAATTCACCAGTCCTCATATAATCAAAATAACCCATCGTGGCAATCCATAGATCGTTTACGATAAATAATACAAAGAAGGCGATACTCAGTGTCTTCAGATTAAACCAGTATCTTACGATCAAGAACGAAAGGGTCGAGACCCAAAATATGACTTCCGCTACAATAAGAAAAGCCCATTTATTGTCCAAAATAAAATCCAATCGAGGTCAACATCCTTTCATTTTCGGTATTATTTTCCAATAATTAGAATACCACTTCTAAATGAATAAGTCTCCCAACAAAGGCACCATTTTTTAAAACTATTGTTAATTCAATATTCCTTTTTATGGTAAAGTTAAGAAAGGAAAAGAGGGGAAACGTATGTATTCTGACTTTAGTGATGAGCTGCGAAGGATTCGGATCACGTTAATCGTTATTGCGGTTATATTGGTGTTCGTTCCTAGCGGGAGCAATGTAACGGTTGATCATAACTACGACGATATGTCATACCAGGGGAGTCAATTTCATAAAAACCTTGTTCCGCTAGGAAATGGGTATTTTGGGTTGTTTACCGGTGATACGGAGCTGGTTGAAGACAATCAGATGAAAATCTATTTCTATGACGAAAAACAAAACAAAATGGTCCTAAAGAGAGAGGTCAATCTGGATACTGTAGAATTGGCCGAAGAATAACAAAAAGAGCTTGAGAACAATTTCTCAAGCTCTTTATTTTTAGAAATAAAATACGATAAACAATCCAGCTACAAGACAATATAAAGCAAAATACCCAAGGTTGCCGCGCTTCATTATCCCCATGAACCATTTCAATGAAAAGTAGGAGAAGATAAGAGATGCAATAAAAGCCCCTGCGTAAGGCAATGCCATCTCACTGAAGTTAGATGAACCTGCGATGTCACCAACAGACAATAAAAAGGTTCCTAAGCTTACAGGTATATATAAGAAGAACGAAAATCGAAGCGCTGTATCCTGTTTCATGCCGAGCGCCATACATGCTACGATCGTTGCTCCTGAACGGCTGATGCCTGGAATAAGCGCAACTGCTTGTGCGAATCCAACGACAACCGCATCTTTTACAGTCAGGCTTTTGTCACCTTTGTATCCTTTCAAGTTTCTAATTAAGTATAAAGCGACGGCTGTAGCAAGAAGAGCAAAGCCAACTTGCTGAATTCCTTTTAAGTGTTCTCCAATCATTTCCTCAAAAAGAATACCGAGGACCGCAACTGGAATAGTAGCTAGCACTAAATAAATAGAGAACATAAAGTCAGATTTATATTCTTCTTTACGAGTGGATAAATAAGCGAACGTATTTTTAATAAGCTCGTATAGATCTTGTTTATAAACAAGCAAAACAGCTAGAAGAGAAGCAAAGTTAACAAGTACTTCAAAGTTTAAATCCTTTACTTCAATACCCATAAAGTATTGCATGATTACGAGATGGCCGCTTGAAGATACCGGGATAGGTTCAGTGAATCCTTGAACCATACCGAAAAAGATGTAGATCAATAGTTCTTTTAAGTCCATTAGTAAGTTCACCTTTCAATCATAGAAATCAACGTAAATATAACATTTTAGAAAAAGAAAAGAAAATTTGACTACTACTAAAATAAAAGTTTTTTAGCTGTAAGATATGGAAAGTCGTTTTTTCAGTCAGTTCTTGTATTTTATGATATACTTTTCTAAATAAATAAAATTTATAAACCCTAGGAGGTGACAACTTATATTCCAGAGTCATTGGGGTATAAGGAGTCTTTTTGGACAGTTTGACCTTATTGAAATTATTTGCAGTAGCCGTATTAATTCTACTAACAGCTTTTTTCGTAGCAGCAGAGTTTGCGATCGTAAAGATTCGAAAATCACGGATTGACCAGCTAGCCGAAGAAGGAAACAAGCGTGCGATTGCCGCCCAAAAGGTCATTGAGAACCTAGATGGGTCACTATCAGCGTGTCAGCTAGGGATTACAATCACAGCTTTAGGACTTGGGTGGTTGGGAGAACCAACAGTAGAAGCTATTCTAGGTCCGGTTTTTGAAAGAATGGAATTAAGCACGGCAGTTGTTCATACTCTGTCATTTGCTATTGCCTTTTCATCTATTACTTTTCTGCATGTGGTTCTTGGTGAATTAGCACCAAAAACTGTAGCGATTCAAAAAGCTGAATCAATCAGCTTGATGCTATCACCTGCTTTGATTGGTTTTTACAGAGTGATGTATCCATTCATTTGGTTCTTGAACGGAAGTGCACAGCTTCTAGTGAGAATGTTTGGTTTGAAGCCAGCTTCAGAACATGACATGGCACATACAGAAGAAGAGCTCCGTTTAATTTTGAGTGAGAGTTACAAAAGTGGCGAGATCAACAAGTCTGAATTCAGCTATGTAGAAAAAGTATTTGAATTTGATGACAGAACTGCAAAAGAGATTATGGTCCCTCGTACAGAGATGGTTTGTATGTATCTGGATAATACCATGCAGGAAAACATCGATATCATTGCTGAAGAAAAATATACACGTTACCCAGTAGTGGGTGAAGATAAAGATAATGTGCTTGGTATGGTTAATGCGAAAGAAGTATTCTTTGATCTGATCAAAGGAAAGGAATATCCACTTGAACATTATATTAGACCAACCTTAAGCGTTTTTGAAAATACACCTATTAAAGAAACATTATTAAAGCTTCAGAAAAAAGGATTTCATATGGCTGTCCTTGTTGATGAATACGGAGGTACAGCAGGTATCGTAACCATCGAAGATATTTTGGAAGAACTAGTCGGTGAAATTCGCGATGAGTTTGACGAAGATGAATCTCCAATGATTCAATCGATTAGCCCGAACGTAAAGCATTTTGACGGTAAAGTGCTAATATCAGAAGTTAATGATATTTACGGACTCGAAATAGATGATAGTGAATTGGACACGATCGGCGGATGGGTGCTGTCTCAAAATTCCGAGATCCAAGAACAGCAAGTCATCATATATGAGAGTTATGATTTCAAAGTGATCGAACTCGATGGACACCAAGTTAAGAAGATTGAAATCTCTAAAAGAGAAGTGGATCAAGAAAGTGATGCCTCAGTTGAAGATGCTGAAAATACACTAATTGAAAAAGAAGCTTAACATTAAAAGACCAGTCAGCATCGACTGGTCTTTTTGTTTATAAAAATAGAAGACGGGTACGAATGTATAAAAGGAGGAGATACACAATGAAATCAATTACTGTGGAACTTGAATATGATGAAAGAGTATTGCATGAAGGGCGAGAAGTAGAATCGAAACTTAACGAGCAGCTTTATGGGACGGGCTTCCAAGTAATATCTGTGGCCCATCATTCCTCTAATAAAGAACGCGAGAACCCGCCTATTAAAGAAGATAAGGATTCATCTGGTGCTGGCGGACAGACATCACCTGACAATGAAAAACCGCCAAATAAAAATTAAAAGACGGGCTAAAGTCCGTCTTTTATTCTTTTATATCGAAATTATTACAAATAACACTACTAATTTCCCGGGAAATCGACTTAAATTGACAGAATATATTGACAAATTTCATATAACGACCTATTATTTAATTAATAAAACTTTTATATACAAGACATCTGCTTGGAAAATAATAAAGGGGTTGATGAGGATGAAAAGTTCCCCGCGTTACCGTTTTTTTCGAGTGATTTCTGGAGGTGATCTAGTAGATATTGATATCTTTCAATATCCCCACAAAACTACAGTGGTTATCAGTATGCTCTACTATAAACAAGAACACATCCTCATGGTCTCAAAAACGAGCAACGACAGAAGAACAGCAATAAAACTTGCTAACTTTTCCTTTCTTCAGAGTAAAACCCTATACGAAAAGAAACTTAAAACCCCGCCAGTACTAAGTTAAATCCTCCACTGCTTTCTGATTGTAAATTTTTTCAACATTAAGGATAATCATGTAAAAAATTCTTTATTTATAAATGAACATATGTTTATAATTTAGTTAATTAAATAAACGTCTCTTGGAAGAAGACGTTTTGCGATGGAGGGTGGATATGAAGATTCCAGATGGTCATCCAGCAGCAGACGTACTAGTTAGCCAAATCAATCGATATGCAAAGAAATTCGAGCATTCTGAGACTCCATTTCTAATCCAGGAAGACCGTAAGTGGATGTATGTTAACCCCGCAGCAAAAAAGATTTTAGAAGCAGAAGAAGACATCATCGGTAAACCAATCTGGGACAATCTCCCATCGGAAATACATGGTTTAGTCGAAGAAAGAATTCAGTCTTGTAAAAATGGCGTTGCACCGATGCCTTGTGAACAGACTTGGATTACTCAAAAAGGAAACCGTATTATCTTAGAAGTGATTGGATTCCCGCTCATGTTTTCATCAGATGCTACACAAATCATTCTCAGAGATATCACGAAGCAAAAGCTTGAGAAGAAAGAAACGTTAGATCACTTAAACCTGATTACAGAGAATATGATCGATATCATTGGTCTGGTCAACGACAGAGGTGTATTTACTTATCTGACTCCTTCTTATGAATGGGTTACAGGCTACTCACAAAAAGAAGCGATCGGAACTAGTCCATTTAATTTAGTGCACGCTGAAGATCGTTCATACGTGATCTCTGAGTTTATGAGAATGATTTCTGAGCAAACCCCTCTGACTGTAGAATACCGCTATCAGAAAAAAAACGGCTCATATATCTGGCTCGAATCACAGGGAACGCCAGTGAATGAAAAGAACTCCCCTCGATATGCTGTTGTGGCTTCAAGAGATATTACGAAGCGGAAAGAAGCAGAGTATGCTTTGCGAAAAAGTGAACATACCCACCGATTAATCCTTGAACATACCAACGATTTAATTTGTTTGATCGATATGGAAGGGAAGTATTTGTTTGCATCCCTCTCGTATCAAGACATACTGGGTATCAATCCTCAAACGTTACTTGGACAGGATGCCTTTAGGTTTATTCACAATGAGGATCACGCTTCTGTTCAGAAGTATATAGGGCTTCTTGCAGCTTCAGAGAACCCGCAGCCACTTGTATATCGAAAAATACATGTATCGGGGAAGGAAGTTATTCTAGAAGGTAAAGGGATGCCGATGCTCTCGGAAAACGGTAAAGTGGATGGACTTGTGTTTATTTCCAGAGATATTACTGAAAAGAAAAAAGCGGAAGAATTTATACACAACAGTGAAAAGCTGGCTGTATTAGGTGAGCTTGCAGCAGGTGTAGCTCACGAGATCCGTAATCCACTTACTTCAATAAAAGGCCTATTCAGTTTGTTAAAACAAAATGAGATCGATAAGGAAAAACAACATTTCTATCATGAAGTCATTTATGAGGAATTGAACCGAATTGAGCATATCGTTAATGAATTTATGGCTTTGGCCAAACCGGATGCACTGCAAATGGAGAAAGAAGTAAATCTTGTCCAGCTCCTTCAGGATACGGTCATGCTTCTCGCAACAGAAGCTAATCTGTATAATGTTGAAATCCGTCTTTTATTTAAAGAGAAGGCTATGTTTGTAGCGTGTGAGAAGAATCAAATTAAACAAGTATTTATTAACATTATTAAAAACGCGATCGAAGCGATGAGCAATGGCGGGGTTTTAACGATAGGTATTGAAGAAGAGAGGAATGGAGCCGTTAAACTGATCTTCGCTGATACTGGAGTCGGTATTGAAGAGGAACGCCTAAAAACAATTGGGGTGCCGTTCTTTACAAATAAAGAAAAGGGTATCGGTCTCGGTCTTACGGTCAGTAATAAAATTATTACAGATCACCAAGGCAGTTTAAAAGTGGATAGTATTCCTGGTCAAGGTACTACTGTTGCCGTTACGTTAAAGAAAAATGTAAATAATAATAAGCTGGTGTAACCATTGGGTGGTTAATCCAGCTTTATTTTTTCCCTAACAGATGGCGGTTTTCTTTTTTTGACCAAGCTTGCCTCGGGCTATCGCTTTTTCAATATATTCAGGCGCATATGGGACTTTGCAGGATGTATTGCCGACATCAACATGCACTTTGCCTATATGGTCTGCGACTCTTCTTGCTTCTTCACTTAAGGATTTTGTACAAATCCCTACAGCCATCACAAAGCTGTTCATCATATAGCGGACACGATTTTGTTGTGTATGAATGGTTTCTTGAACTTGCTGGAGGAACTTCTGGATCTCTTCTAGATCTAGTTCGTCGTCAGGGGTAATGGTCACATAATTTGCATAAGTGCTCCAACCGCATGTAGCAACCATTTCATCACTAGCATTCATCCATTCACGGGCAAGTTCCAATGCATATTTACTTTCAGAAGCAACACCTGCAACCGTATATTCAGCAAGCATGTACCAATTCGCTTTCTTTACCCATTTCTGCAATGTTTCTTTTTCTATCTTTTTAGGGTCTACTGTAAGTCCTGCCAAATACATCGCATCAAAATTACCAGTTTCATATAAGGAGAGGGCAAGTTCCTGATTCTTTTTCACATGTTTTACGAGTTTCTTCATATCCCCGATCTTCACACCGTATACCGATCCTTGTGCACCATGACGTATCCACGTGCTGCGGGTCTGCTCATTCCCCATATCTTCAAGTTCAATCATAACATCATCGAGTTTCATCCGATCACACCCCATTCAGTTCCATTTTATCATTTTAAAAGTCTTCCACAATATGTTACGATTTTCCTGTTTAGGGGAATCAATGAAACGGTATAATTTTTGTCAATAATAGGGGGTTCATATGAATAAAAAGATACATAGGATGGTCGTTCTCTTGTTTTTATCAATAGCCATGCTTGCCGGATGTTCTGAAAAAGAAGAAAGAACTGCTGAAAAAGAGATTAATAAGAATACAGAAAAAACACCGGAAAAGAAAGAGCCTGAAAAAATTCCCGAGGCACCAAAAGAACTGGAGGACATGATCAAACAAAAACCGGGTGTCTTAATGGAAAAATATATGGATCCTAAGCTGGAAGGATTATATGGCTGGGATGGCTATGACTATATCAATTATTATAAGGATGAGTTTCAGCCGATAGCAGAAAAAGAGATTAAAAGTTACTTTTCAAAAAATAAAGATCTATCGAGTCAGGAAATCTACAATTATCTAGTCTATCAGTTGGCATCTGGGCAGTATGAATCTTATTACGAGCAATTGTTGTCTTATGAACACGGCTACGTAATGCCCGAACTGCCATCTGGACCTGATGAAATTGAAGAAGAAAAGAAACCTAAGAAAACAAATGTGGTCGTTCTAGTCGATGCCAGCGGAAGTATGAAAGCGGAAGTTGATGGCGGGGTAAAGATGGACCTCGCAAAAGAAACGATCAAGAAGTTCACGGGTGATCTTCCTGATGAGACAAGTGTGTCACTATTTGCTTATGGACATATAGGTTCCGGAGAGGAATCTGACAAAGCTAAATCGTGTGAAGGCATTGAGGAAGTATATCCGTTAAAAGGTTATGATGGAGCAGCGTTTGATGAATCGTTGAATTCTTTTAAGGCAAGTGGTTGGACACCTCTAGCAGGAGCAATCAACAAAGCGAACGAGCTGTTAAGTCAGTATCCTGAGAGTGAGTACGAAAATATCGTGTATATCGTAAGTGATGGGGTTGAAACATGCGGAGGTAACCCAGTTGTTGCAGCCAAAAAGCTTACGGATAAGAACATTGAAGCGCAGTTGAACATTATCGGTTTTGATGTGGATGATAAAGGTCAGCAGCAATTAATGAAAGTAGCAGATGCAGGTAATGGAAAGTACGCTTCTGTTCGTGATAAAGCATCTCTCGAAGATCAGGTTCTGAAAAAATGGCGACCGACGATTGGGCAGCTTGTCTGGACACAGGGAGTGAGCGGACAGGATTATATTGATGCTCAAAAGCGAATGAATGATATCTATAATCCGTTATTTCATATCTCTACCAATGAAGGAAATCGTATTAGGAATGCTGTTTACTTCCTTCAGCAGAATAACCTCATCCCGCGAGAGAAAGGAAATGAAGTCATTGATCTTGCAGACGCCAGCGCAGATTTAAGAAATGAACACTTTAAAAAAATGAAGGAAGAAAAACAAGCTGAAGCAGAGCGTGTACAAAAAGAAATTAACGGTAAAGTTGAAGCGTGGAAACAGCAATGGCGTGATGAAATTAATGAATAAAAAGGAAGAACCGAATCTTATTGAGATTCGGTTCTTCTTATATGCCGTCAAACAATCTCCAGATTCCTCTTCCAAGCAATCGAATCATCCAAATCAACAACTCTGGAACAAAGAACAGTACATCACATAAGAAATCAAACCACGAGTAATGCTGGTATTGTTCCTTTCTTTTTTTCCTCCGCTTAAATGCCATCGTGGACCACCTGTTCCTATGAATGATTATGACTAATTATATCAATTTCATTTAGATAATATCTCTCTTTTTTATTTAAAAGAATTGTTAAAAAAAATAAGCCGAAAGTGTCGATACTTGTTAATCTCGTTCTTTTCTAAAAGATTGTTGCTTTTAGTCAATATCTTCATTTGCGAGTTGATTGAAGCGAGCAATCTGGAGATGAAATCAATTACATTCAAGAGCAACACTTTTAGAGAAACCAGCTTTGATTTTAATTCGTCTTATAAAAAAGTGATAAAAATGGCCTAGCTGTTTCCTTTTCACATTTTTGTACGGTTTACAAAGGAAATAGTTTCTTAACAAATCATCTATATAATGAGTGTTGTTTGAAAATTCATTTTGAAAGGGGAAACATCATGAAAGATGAAAGACCAATGGATGAATGGATTAAGAAGCTGACAGAAGACAGCTTGGAAAAGAAAAAACTGGATCGCCGAAAATTTTTAGCAGATGCAGGGAAAATTGCAGGTCTCTCATTAGGATTGACCATCGCACAATCAATCGGGGCGTTTGAAGTGAATGCGGCACCTAGGTTCAGAAACTATCCATTTACACTAGGAGTTGCCTCTGGTGATCCTTTATCTGACAGTGTTGTGCTCTGGACAAGACTTGCACCAGATCCGCAGAATGGCGGAGGAATGCCAGGACAGGCAGTTCCTGTGAAATGGGAGATAGCCAATGACGAAAATTTCACAAAGGTCATTCAACATGGGACAGAATTAGCGCAGCCGAATCTTGCTCATTCTGTTCATGTAGAAGTAGAAGGATTACAGCCGAATAAAGTTTATTATTATCGTTTCAGAAGCGGAAACGAAAATAGTCCGATCGGTAAGACAAAGACGCTTCCTCAAAAAGGGACCGAGGTTTCCAGCATGACATTTGCATTTGCATCGTGTCAGCAATATGAACATGGGTTTTACACGGCATACCAGCACATGGCTGAGGAAGAGCTAGATCTTGTCATTCACCTCGGTGATTATATTTACGAATATGGACCAAATGAATATGTGTCTCCAACAGGTAATGTTCGCGCACATAGCGGTCCGGAAATTATCACACTTGAAGACTACCGTAACCGTTATGCACAATACCGGTCAGATGCTAACCTTAAAGCTGCTCATGCTGCTTTTCCTTGGGTGGTGACGTGGGATGATCATGAAGTGGAAAACAACTATGCAAATATGATCCCTGAAAAAGGACAGTCTGCAGAAGCATTCGTGAAACGACGTGCAGCTGCTTATCAAGCCTATTACGAACATATGCCGCTAAGACGATCCTCATTGCCTCATGGGTCGGACATGTTATTGTATCGGGATTTCACATACGGTAATCTAGCAGCTTTTAATGTTATGGACACGCGACAATATCGTGATGATCAGGCTAACGGAGACGGAAGTAAACCGCCATCAGAGGAATCAATGGATCCAAACAGAACCCTGACCGGTCAAGAGCAGGAAGATTGGCTGCTTTCTAATCTAGGTAACTCAAAAGCACATTGGAACATTCTCGCACAGCAGGTCTTTTTTGCACAGCGTAACTATGGGACAAGTACTGCTCCACGATACAGCATGGATGCATGGGACGGCTATACTGGTTCTCGTCAGCGCCTCACAGATTTCGTTCAATCAAAAGATTTGAATAACATCATCGTATTAACGGGGGATGTACATGCGAGCTGGGCATGTGATTTGAAAACAGACTACAATGATCCTGCTTCAAAAGTGATCGGTGCAGAATTCGTCGGTACTTCCATCACTTCTGGTGGTAATGGAGCCGACAAGCGCGCAGATACAGAGAAAATTTTGGAATTAAATCCGCATATCAAGTTCTTTAATGATTATCGCGGATACGTTCGCTGTACGGTAACACCAGAAGAGTGGCGTACAGACTATCGGGTATTGCCGTTTGTTACCTCACCTGGGGCAGATATCTCAACTCGGGCATCCTTTGTGTATCAAAAGGATCAAGCAGGGTTGAAACAAGTGGGTTCGAATGTGGTGCGGGCAGGAGTGAAGATATCAGCAGAAATAGAAGAAGACCGCACTCGTGCACATGGAAAAGCGCATGAAAAGCAGATGAAGAAGAAAGGAATACTAGTTCATTAATGTTAAAAGTGATCAAGAGGAAGCTCTTCTTGGTCATTTTTTATGTCTATGATTGATGTTGAGCGAAAAACAAAGATTCTGAGCGAAACGGCACGTAGTTTGAGCGAAGATTAAAATTTTTGAGCGTACAAAGAGTTTTCTGAGCGAAGATCAATCTTTTTGAGCGAACATGTAATAAATATAAGAACACGTACCGTAAAATAGTCCTCCCCCGATAAAAAAGCCGGCTAAATGATTTTAGCCAGCCCTTTTGGTTATTTTTAGCTTTTTCTAAAGGGTAGTTGCTTTTGGCTTTTTTTCTCATCATTGCAAGTTGATTGGAGCGCAAGGTGTGAGACTCCTACGGGACGAGCGGTCAGGTGGAGACTCCTAATGGCGCAAAGCGGCAGGAGGCTCACCGCACGCCCCGTGGAAAGCGAGCAACCTGGAGCGGAAATCAACCACTTTCAAAAGCAACAATGTATGCGAAAACAGCCTTAATTTTTATCTTTCATCGCAGCTTTCAAAGCATCAGCTAAACTGTTGCCGAAACCTTCGTCTTCTTTTTTGTTGTTCGCACTGTATTTTTTCATGAGCTGCCGTTCTTCGCGTTTGGATACTTTCTTTTTCATTTCATCTGCTTTTTCAACGACATTACACGGCTTACACTGGAAGTAAGTGCCGGCTTTTCCGTTATGCAGCTCCATCTTTTTCTTGCACTGTGGGCAGCGTCTGTTTGATAGCTTCGGATCTTTACGACGGCGATATGAACATTCACGGTCAGAACAAACGAGCACTTTGCCGTCGCGCCCTTTAACTTCTTTAAGAAGTTTGCCGCATTCAGGACATTTTGAACCTGTTAAGTTATGAGCGCGGTATTCTTGTGAGCTCGTTTTGATTTCCATCACAAGCTGCTTCGTCTGCTTGCGGATATTCTCTAAAAACTCTTTCGGGTTGCCTTTACCCCGTGCGATTGATTCAAGTTCCTGTTCCCACTTAGCAGTCAGCTCAGGTGATTTTAACTCATCATTCACAAGTTCAATAAGCTGTTTTCCTTTCGGAGTAGGATGCAGCTTATTGTTTTTACGATCCAACACTTCGGAACCAAGCAGTCGTTCAATAATATCAGCGCGTGTTGCTGGAGTTCCGAGGCTGTATTTTTCCATTCGTGATAATAGGTCAGCTTCAGTAAAGCGAGCTGGCGGTTCAGTTAACTTCTTCTCCAGATTAACGTCTTTTACTGATAGTGTTTGACCTTCTTTTAAACTAGCTAGAGCTCTGGGAGATTCTTCCTCTTTTCCTGATAAAACTTTAAAGCCTGCATCAAGGACCAATGTTTCTCTCACGATAAATGATTCGCCTGCAACTTTTAATGTAGCCGTTAACGTTTCTGACTTATAAGCCGGGTAAAAGAGGGCGAGGAAACGGCGTGCGATCAGGTCATATAATTTTCTCTCTTCATTATCGAGGTCACCGAGGTGAAGCGGTTCATCTGTCGGAATAATGGCATGATGATCGGTAACTTTTGCATCATTAAAGACTTTCTTCGCCACTACATGTCCTTTTTGCTTTAAAAGACGCTGAACTTCTTCACGGTATCCGCCAGACATTCCTTGAAGACGGTCGTACATCGTGTTTTCCATATCCTTCGTTAAATAGCGCGAGTCTGTTCTTGGATACGTGACCAGCTTATATTGCTCGTAAAGTTTCTGCAGGACAGAAGACGTCTTCTTTGCTGAGAAGCCAAATCGGCGGTTCGCGTCTCGCTGCAGCTCTGTCAGGTCATAAGGCATAGGATGAGCTTCTGTTTTTTCTTTCTTTTGCAGAGAATCGACTTTTGCTGTTTGCCCCTTCACGTTATCCGCGATTTCTGCTGCTTTTTTCTCATCAAATAGGCGTTTTTCTCCGTTTCGTTCCCAAGAAGCTTTTAATAAACCAACTGTTGCATCGATTGTCCAAAAGTCTTTTGGCTGAAAGGAGTTGATTTCTTGTTCCCGCTCTAAGATCATCGCAAGAGTCGGTGTCTGAACACGTCCGGCAGACAATGGATCATCGTATTTGGTGGTGAGTGCACGTGTCACGTTAAGCCCGATCAGCCAATCGGCTTCAGAGCGGCAGACTGCTGATTGATACAGATTGTCATATTCTTTTGCCGGCTTTAACTGGTTAAACCCATCACGAATCGCTTTATCTGTCTGCGAAGATATCCAAAGACGCTTCACAGGCTTTTGCCATCTGATCTTTTCCATGATCCAGCGGGCGACAAGTTCACCTTCACGTCCCGCATCGGTTGCGATAACAAGCTCACTTAAGTCTTTTCTTTTGGCAAGCTGTTCAATCGCCCGGAACTGGTGGCTAACCTGGCGGATGATCTTCAATCCCATATGCTTCGGGATGATCGGCAGATCTTCTAATCGCCACTGTTTATACTGCTTGTCATAATCCTCGGGCATCTTTAATTCTACAAGGTGTCCGAGTGCCCACGTTACGATGTGTTTTGGTCCTTCAATATAGCTTTTATTTTGTTGCTTGCAGCCGAGCACACGGGCAAGATCACGCGCCACACTCGGCTTTTCAGCAAGAATCAGTTGTTTCATAACGTACCCCTTTCCACAATCTACTTTAGTCATTATAACAGAGTATAAAAAGAGGAAAGAAATGAGTAGAATTTTCGCGCCGATTTTTCAAAATACTGGTATACTAAAAACAATAATACTTAACCTTGTTGAGTACTTTTAAAGAGTATTGTATAACTGTTTCGGTGGGGCTGAGAGGGGAAAGAGAACATGTGGAGAAACCGGAATTTTTTAATCTTAATGTTTGGTCTGGCAGTATCAAGTACCGGATTGTGGGTAGGAATTATCGGCAATCTTGAATTTTTACAAAAGAATGTAGAGTCGTCGTTTTTACAAGCTCTCATTATTTTAGCGGGATTTCTTGTGGGAATCTTTCTTGCACCGATGGCGGGCAGGATTATCGACCGCAGCAATAAGAGGAAGGTCCTTATTTATGCTGGGTTTGCGAGATGCGCAGCTATCTTCTTCATGTATCTAGCGATCGCCTACAACAATGTTTGGTGGATGGTTGTCTATACGCTCGTTATCGGGATATCAGGCACTTTTTCACAGCCTGCTATGCAGACGATGCTTCCTTTAATCGTAAAAAAAGAGGAGCTATTGGATGCGAACGGTGTGAACATGAATATTTTCACCGCATCGCGGATCGTAGGAACAGCACTCGGCGGTGTTATGCTCGTTGGGATGTCGCTATTCGCTGTATACACGGTAACGTTAGTTTCTTATGTTATCCTTTTGATCTCAACGTTCTTTTTAAATGTTGAGGAAAAACCAAAAGAAACAGATAAGACCGGCCGTAAGGAAAACTTCTTCAGAACGCTTGGTGAGCTTTATCCAATCGTGAAGAAGCAGCCGAAAGTGGTTTATGGAATCTTTTTATTGATTCCAGCTTATTTATTTTTATCAGGATTTAATCTGATGGTTATTGAAATCAGTGACTTTCAGGACAATCCAGGGATAAAAGGGATTCTATATACGACAGAAGGAGTCTGTGTATTCATCGGGACGTTCTTGTCCAAGAAATTCTTCCGTGATAACCCGAAGCTTTCATACATGTTCGCGATCACATTTATCATCGCGACCGCACATACATCTTTGTACTTAGCAGATCATCCGGTGATGTCAGTTCTTTCTTTTGGATTGTTCGGTCTTGCAGCTGGAACACTTTTTCCGGTTGTGACAACAATCTTTCAAACGGATGTACCATCTGAGTATCATGGAAGGTTTTTCTCCATTAAAGGAATGGTTGATAATATTATCTTCCAGGTACTGATGCTTTTAACAGGATTGTTCCTAGACACGATCGGCTTCTTTAACATGGTGATCGGTTTTGGAATCACATCGTTCATTATCGCATCTGTCATTCTTCTTCAATATGTGGCTAAGGGGAACCGTAATAAACGAGGACCCGTAGCTGTAACTAAATAACAACTCAAGAAAGAGGGTGGCTTTGTACCACTCTCTTTTTATATTGAGCTGAATTAGACCATAACAGCAAGATTGAGGACGATTTTCCGTTTTGGTACTGATAAAATAAAGAAAAACAGCGGAGATGGAGGGATGAGTTTGGAGCATGTAAAGATGTCTTTTGATGAAATGTGGAATAAGATCATGGAATGTGATCGTTCTTATGATGGATTGTTCTATACTGCTGTGAAATCGACCAAGATTTTTTGCCGGCCATCCTGCAGGTCACGTAAACCAAAAAAGGTCAATGTAACGTTTTATGAGACGATATCGGAATGCGTAGAGGCGGGTTATAGAGCGTGCAAGAGATGCCAGCCGGAAATTGAACACTGTCCGCAGATTGATCTCGTAAGAAGAGCCGCCGGATATATGGTGAACCACCTTAATGAAAAGATTGTACTGCAGGATATTGCTGAACATATCGGTGTCAGTCCATTTTATTTGGAGCGGCTTTTTAAAGAAGAGATGAAAGAAACACCGCGTGAATATTTAGAGAAGATCCGCATCCACAAAGCAGCTTTCCTTTTAAAGGATTCACAAAAAACAAACTTGGAAATTTGTTTTGAGGTCGGATTTCGGAGTCCCTCTAATTTTTACAAAGCTTTTCGCAGAGTGGAAAATTGTTCGCCAAGCCACTACCGAAAATCTTTAAGAATAAAGGAGTCTTAGAATGCAGTGGAGTGATCATGGCGGATATTTAAAATTACAGCTTCCAGAAGAGTTCAGCTTTAACGAATGCCTTGTTTTTCTAGGAAGGTCAGAACTCGAACTGCTGCATCATATCGAGGACAAGCATCTTATGAAGCTGGTTCGAATAAATGACGAAGAGGTCCTTCTGAAGATTAGCAGTGAGGATGGTAGTCTTATTGTGGAGTTTTGTCTTGGAGCACCAGCTTATGCGATCAAGGAGCAAGCTGTTAAGTATATTTCTGAATGGTTTGACATTGAGCGAAATCTTTCCGGTTTTTATGAGATGGCTTATCAGGACAAAATCTTGCGACCGCTCGCTATTAAGTATTATGGCTTGCGCATGATAGGCATTCCGGACTTGTTTGAAGCGATTACGTGGGCAATTATGGGTCAACAGATCAATCTGAAGTTTGCTTATACGCTAAAAAAACGCTTAATCGAACACTTTGGAGAAAAACGGGATTATGAGAACACATCTTATTGGCTTTATCCCACACCTGAAAAAATCGCTGTTCTTCATATAGATGAATTAAGAAAACTTCAATTTACAAGCCGCAAAGCTGAGTATGTGATCGGTGCAGCTAAAGAGATGGCATCAGGAAGGTTAACGAAAGAGATGCTGATGGTTATCCCGGATCTCAAGAAACAGCATGAAACCCTTTTATCTTTAAAAGGGGTTGGAGCATGGACAGCAGACTACGTCATGATGAAATGTTTGCTGGAGACAACAGCTTTCCCTGTCGCTGATGTCGGTCTTCATAATTCGTTAAAAGAACAGTTGAATCTGGCTAGCAAACCGAAACAAGATGAAATCATAGAACTGGCGCAAAACTGGAGCGGCTGGGAAGCTTATGCCACGTTTTATCTTTGGAGGTCGTTGTATGAATAAAGAATTCAAACTAGACTATCAATCTCCAATCGGAGTCATTGAGATCATAGGCAGTGAAGAATGTATACAATCTATTATGTTCGTTGACAGAGATATCTCGATGGAACATCAGCCTTATGTTCCAAAGGTTTTACGAGATTGCTATAACCAGCTCGATGAATATTTTAAAGGGGAGCGTCAGATATTTACATTTCCTTATGAACAAAAGGGAACTTTATTTCAACAAACCGTCTGGGCTGAGCTTACTAAAATTCCGTTTGCAGAGACAGCATCCTACCGTAACATCGCATGCTCTCTTCAAAATGAAAAAGCGATCAGAGCGGTAGGAAACGCAAACGGTAAAAATAAATTAAGCATCATCATACCTTGTCATAGAATTATAGGTTCTAATGGAAGTTTAACGGGTTATGCAGGAGGGCTTTGGAGAAAAGAATGGCTTTTAAATCATGAAAGGAAGATGAGGTAAGCGAATAAATAATTATAGTAATAAAACTTTTAAGTGCGATTCAAGACTATTTAAAATAATCGGATAATTCAATCATATTAAGGCTTAAGGATTAATTTATATTTTTTTATAAAAAATGAAAACTTTTTAATTTACAATATTAAGAAAAAGTATTAAAATGAGAAAGTTCCAAAAAATAGAAATATAGATATAGGGGGCATTCTCAATGAAAAAATTCTTAGCAGTAACAGCAGCTGCAGTGCTTGCGCTTAGCGTAGGTTGCAGCAAGGAAGAAGAAAAGCCGAAAGAAGAAGCAAAACCAGCGGCAGCTACAGAGAAAAAGGAAAATGATAATACAGAAAAAATCACTCTTCTAAACTTTGAAGGTGAACTGATGCAGCAGCTTAGAGAGTATCATGCAGCATTTAACGCATATGCGGCAGGTGCAGCAAAAGAAGGCGAAGAAGCACTTCCGAAAGAAGAGCTTGATCAGCTTAAAGCTGATGCGAAAGCAGCTGGAGAAAAAGCTGTAGCAGAAATTCCATCCGTGGAAGTTCCTACTGAATTATCAGAAGAAAACCAAGCAACGGTTAAAGGTGCTTTAGAAGAGCTGAAGAAGTCATATGAAGCAAAAGTTGCCGGTTTAGAAGACGAAGCGAAAGCGGCAGAAGCTGACGAGTTGTTCACAGCTTTTGAAGAGAAGTTAAACACGATCCACGAAGACTTAAAATTAATCCCTGGAAAATTCATCAACGAACTACAATAATAGAACCAACTGAACTGCTGTCTCACTTGAGGGAGCAGTTCTTTTTGTATAAAGGAGGTTACATTTTTTTTGATACAGATCAGAGCAGAAAGAAACGGAGATCAGGAAGCCATTCGTCAAATAAACGATGCGGCTTTTAAAGGTGACAATGAATCGAGATTAGTGGATGCGATTAGGAAATCAGAGCTGTTCGTGCCAGAACTTTCCTTAGTTGCCGAAACTGATGGCGAGCTGATCGGACATATCCTTTTCAGTATCGTTCACATACAATCAGGCGACGTGGAAATCCCGACTGTGGCACTTGCTCCTATGGCAGTCGTTCCTGAACACCAGAACAAAGGTGTCGGGTCTTTGTTAGTAGAAGAGGGGCTGAAGAGAGCAGAAGATCAAGGATTCAAACATGTTGTTGTGTTAGGACATCCAGATTTTTATCCGAAGTTCGGCTTTGTACGAGCCTCAACGAAAGGAATCGAAGCGCCATTTCCAGTTCCTGATGAAGTGTTTATGGCCAAAGAGATCAAAGTGGGGTCTTTACATCAAATCATTGGAAAAATTGTATATCCACCTGCTTTTGATACGGTCTCATAGGATTTTTAAGAAAAGAGTAGAAATAGAATAAGAGATTCTATCTGTAAAAGGAGCTGTATAGTATGAGTCTTGCAAAAACGGATGTTTCTTCTGAGTATATGCGTTCTGTAAAGGCGCGTTTTCTGGATGCGAAAAACTATGCGGAAAAGACGTTTGATCAGCTTTCAGAAGAACAATTATTTTGGTACCCGAATGAAGATTCCAACAGTGTTGCCGTAATTGTTAAACACATGAGCGGAAATATGATCTCAAGATGGACAGACATTTTTGACACGGATGGAGAAAAACCAGACCGGAACCGTGATGGCGAATTCGAGAACACGATATCTAACCGTGAAGAAATGAAAGTGGTGTGGAACAAAGGGTGGGAAGTATTCTTTGAAACACTAGACAGTTTTAAAGAAGAAGATCTGCTTCGAAAAATTTATATTCGAAATGAGCCACACTCTGTAATAGATGCGATCGAGCGCCAGATGTATCACTATTCGTATCACATTGGCCAAATTGTTTATATTGCAAAAATGCTTAAAGGAGATAAATGGCAAACATTAACGATACCTAGAAAAAAATAATTTGAATTTTATAAAACATGGTTTATACTGGAAATATCAAATGAAAGGGGTGATGACAAAATGATTAAGAAATTCAATAAGAACAGTCATATCTTGTCCTCGCCCAACGGTTATAAAAAATAAACATTTAATCGATGTGCTCTGGTTCAGTGTGACTTCCAGGGGCTTTTCTGATTAAAAAACGTTAAAGCCAAACGGGCATTCTGCTCATTTGGCTTTTTCTTTTGTAGATTGCTCTGGCTTATTGAAAGGTTTAAAAAAATCTAATATAAGAGGTGCAATAAGCTAATGATGAAACTTAGTACAATGTTGAAAGTGGCAAGCACGGTAAACAGTGAATGGCGCAGTTCTATAGCAGAGAAGATTCTTGAGGACTGGGATTATGATGAAGGAAGTGTATATGCTTTTCGTTACAGTGCGAACTTTCTTTTCGTTTTTAAGAATGATGGAGAGACATATTTTCTACGATTCAATGAGGTGTCTGAAAGAGAACTCTCTTTACTTGATGCTGAAATGGAAATCTTAGATTATTTAGCTGGAACATCTTTGCGTACGGTGAGGCCAGCTTTATCGCTGAATGGAAAAAAGGTAGAGCGTGTGGAAGTGGAAAACGGAATTTATTACGCTTCTGTATTTAAAGCTCTGCCGGGTAAGCAGTATGAGATCAATGAACTTGAACAGGATCAGTTTTTTATATGGGGGAAGACACTAGGGAAACTTCACGCTGAAATGAAAAAATGCGGTGAAGCTGCTCCTTTCAACCGGTTAACCTGGAGGGATCATTTAAACTCTGCAGAAAGCTTTCTTCCGATGCAAGAGATTGCAGCAAAAAAAGAGCTTGCCTGTCTTTTAAACTGGGCAGAGACATTGCCGGTTACTCAAGAAAATTTCGGTTTGATTCATTATGATTTTGAATTAGACAATCAATGCTGGGAAGATGATGTCGCAGGGATTCTGGATTTCGATGATTGTGCCTACTATTGGTATGCAGCGGATATTGCTTATGCATTAAGAGATCTTGAAGACCAAAAGATGACGAACCCTTTGTTTGCTGAATTCGTTACTGGATATGAAAGCGAAACGATGTTGGATGCTGATCTAGTAGAGCAGTTACCGATGTTTAATAGATTCCATGATCTTATGATGTTTGTCAAACTGCTTCGTTCAGTTGATATTCCAGATTCAGCAGATCATCCGGAGTGGATATCGAATTTAAGAAAGAAACTGGTTGAAAAGATAGAGAAATATCGTTCTTCCTTTGAACGATTGCATGCTAATAATAAGGAGTTGTTAAAATGAAAAACGCACTATTAGTTATCGATGCTCAACAGGAACTGATCGATGGGAATAAAGAAGAACAAGCCGTTTTTAACAAAGATCAGCTAATAAAGAATATTAACCTAGTTATTGAAAAAGGGATAGATGCGGGAGCGGAGATCATTTTTGTAAGGGATCTAGACGTTGCAGAGGGCGAGGGGAAAGGTTTCGAAGTTCATTCAGAAATCCATGTACCCGAAGGCGCAGCATTTTTTAATAAAAAAGCCACAAATGCATTTTACGGAACTTCTCTATTAGACGATTTAAAAGAAAAAGAAATTAGTCATGTTGTGATGATGGGATGCAAAACAGAGCATTGCATCGATACTGCCGTAAGAATGGCGACAGTAAACGGACTCGATGTAACATTAGTCGGTGATGCTCATGCAACGACAGATTCTGCAGTGTTAAAAGCTGAGCAGATCATCGAACATCATAATAAAATCCTTCATGGCCATTATAACGTTGATCACTTCTCGGTAGTCAGGAAGACAAGTGAAGATCTCTTCAGCCCGATTCATAATCAATATCGATGATCTTTTTTTATTAGTCAACTGATTCTTCAGCTTGTATAATTAAAAGTGAATGTGCTTTTAACTTTAAGGGAGGCGTAAAGATGAGTGAATTAACGATTAAGAACTTTGAATTGTCACGAAGCTTTTTCCTGAAACATCTTGGCGAACTAGACGCAGAAACGGCTGAAGTTCAGCCTGAAGGATTCAACAACAATATTCTTTGGCATGTCGGCCATGTTTTAACAACGGCTGAATATTTTATGTTTGGATATCCAGAAAAATCAAATCATCTTCCTTTGAATTACATCGATCTATTCAACAGAGGAACAAGTCCTGCTGACTGGAAAGGTGAAGTGCCATCCCTCTCTGAACTAACTGCACAACTGAAGGACCAGATGGCTCGTATAAAAGAGATTCCAGTAGATCGTTTACAAGAAAAGTTGGAGAAACAATTTTTCGATTTTAAAAATTTCGGCGAATTGGTAAATTTCACTGTGTTTCATGAAACATATCACCTTGGCCAGATGCATGCGATGAAGAAAGTGATTGAAAAATCAAAAGTGCAACAAGGGTAAAGAAAAAAAGCTGTTTTCGTATCTATTGTTGCTCTTCTTCTGCCGCTTTGCGCCATTAGGAGTCTCCACCTGACCGCTTCATGGAAGTATCCTTGCTCCTACGTCTACAAGCAAACGCTACTGATGTGAGCTTCCTCGTCGCATGCCAGCGAGAAGCTTCTCATGTTGTAGGCACGCACCTTACACTTCAATCAACTTGCATAGGAAGAAAAAAGAACATCCAAAAAGCAACAATCTTTTTAGAAGGTCATATAAAAAGAGTGGGTTCCTTAAATGGAAACCACTCTTTTTCTGTAATAAACTATGTACTTTTTGCACATGATTATGCTATTATATAAAAGACGCGCGCTATTTTAAAGTATGTATATAGTAAGCCTTAATTATATTATATATCAAAATGGAAGAGCGTGTCAACAGAAAAATTTATGATAGGGAGAGATCGGATGACGACATGGAATCGGGAGCAGCAGAATGAACAAGAACGAGTAAATGAAGTAATCAAGGAACTTTCTCAAGCTACTTCTAAACTTCAAGAGCATCTAGGCGGAAAACGATCAGATGTGGTCCAAATCCGAAAAAACTTTTGGTCGGACGTTACCGTGAACCTGGACGATCCTGATGATGCCATCGAAACAGCAGCAAGTATCAAACAGCAATCTGAACTGTTATCTGAGATCGAGAGAAGTCATATTTCAGCGGAAGGCCGATTAAAAACATACGAAAAACTGAAGAACACACCTTACTTTGGAAGAATTGATTTTAATGAAAATGGTGAGAGTGATACGGAAAAAGTCTATCTTGGTATTGCTTCTTATTATGACGAAGCGACAAGTGAATTTTTAGTACATGACTGGAGAGCACCGATCTCAAGTTTGTATTATGATCACTCGCTCGGAAAGGCGAGTTATAGAGCGCCGAGTGGAACGATAAAAGGCGATTTAGAATTAAAGCGGCAATTCATTATAAAAAATGGCCAGATTCAGGGAATGTTTGACACCGGGGAAGCGATTGGCGATGAACTTCTTCAGCAAGTCCTTGGCAATCAGGCGAATACACAAATGAAAAGTATAGTAGCGACCATTCAAAAAGAACAGAACGCCATTATTCGAAACACGGAAAGTGATTTGCTTATCGTACAAGGAGCAGCGGGTTGCGGGAAGACATCCGCCGCATTGCAGCGTGTTGCCTATCTCTTGTACCGAGACAGGGAAACGCTACAATCCCATCATATTGTTTTGTTTTCTCCAAACAACATGTTCAATAGTTATGTCGCAAACGTTCTTCCTGAACTTGGAGAAGAAAATATGGAGCAGACCACTTTCCAAGCTTATATTGATCATCATTTAGCAAAAGAATTTTCTGTTGAAACGCCATTTGAACAAATGGAGGCTATCCTTTCTGGTGATGGTGAATCTTCACGTGTAGAAGGGATCAAATTTAAAGCGTCCGTTGATTTTCTAAACGCTATCCATCAATACGTTGAAAAGCTAAGTGAATCTGGTATGCAATTTTCAGATTTGAAGTTTCGGGATAAAACAGTGATCAGAGCGAAACAGATCAGTGAGTACTTTTATTCTTTAGACTCACGTGAAACGATTCCATATCGCATGAAACAAACATCTCAGTGGATTTTAAATGAACTGAAACTAGCTGAAAGAAAAGAACGTAAAAAACCATGGGTCGAAAAGGAGATTCAATTTCTAGATAAGTCAGTTTATACGAAGCTTTATGAACAGCTGCAAAAACGAAACAAATATGATGCTGATTCTTTTAACGATTTGGCGAGTGAACAGAAGGTCCTATCAGCTTATGTAACAAGGCTGGCGTTTAAGTCACTTCGAAAATCTGTTGAAGAATGTACCTTTTTAGATATGAAGAGTTTATATGCTAAGCTGTTTCAGAAAAATAATAAATTATTGCCAGAGTACAATGTGTGGAGTGAAATCTGCAATCAAACGTTATTTAATCTAAAACAAAACCATCTAGCGAATGAAGATGCAACACCATTTCTATACGTAAAAGAATTGTTGATCGGTTTTCAATCGAATGCAGCAGTCAGGCATGTGTTCATTGATGAAGCTCAGGACTTTTCGCCATTTCAATTTGCGTTCATCCAGCGCATTTTTCCGAGAGCCAGCTTGACTGTACTCGGTGATCTAAATCAATCCATCTATGCGCATGCTTCAGATCAATCTTTTTCCATGCTGGAGAACTTATTAGGTAAAAAGCATACTGAAACGATTACGCTTACGAGAAGCTATCGTTCTACAAAAGAGATCGTAGAGTTCACGAAAAGTCTTTTAAAAGATGATAGCGGAATTATCCCATTTAATAGACCCGGAGAAAAGCCAACTGTTGTGAAGGTGGATGCAGAAGAGCAGATTCACGAGGAATTAGATAGCCTTATTCATTCCTGGTTGAAACAAGGCCATGAAACAATTGCTGTCATCTGCAGGACTGCCAAAGAAAGTTTACATGTATATGAAAAACTAAAGTCAAAGTTAGATTTAAGACTAATGATTAACGAGGATGCAGCATTTCAAAAAGGGATAATTATCATCCCTTCTTATTTGGCCAAGGGGATAGAGTTTGATGCCGCAGCGATTTACGACGCTTCAGGCTATCAAAAGGAACGGGAACGAAAACTTTTTTATACGGTCTGTACACGCGCTATGCATGAGTTGACCGTGTTTTTCAAAGGTTCACCTTGTCCATTCATAAAAGAAGCTCCGAAGACACTATATAAAATCAACTAACCATTTCAAAATTCGCTGTTCTGCCGGACAGCGGATTTTTTATTTGACTCTTTTCTAAAGGCACTTTTAAAAGGTTGTTGCTTTAGGCTTTTTCTATTCTCATCATTTGCAGGTTGGTTGGAGCGCAAGGTGTGAGATCCTCGAAAATGGAAAGTCACATTTTCTTCGTGCGATGTAAAGCTGCCGAAGCCTTCCTTGTCCTACGGGACGAGCGGTCAGGTGGACTCCTAATGGCGCAAAGCGGGAGGAGGCTCACCGCACTTCCCGTGGAAAGCGAGCAGCCTGGAGCGGAAATCAACTACCTTCAAAAGCTACAAAGTCTACAAAAACCGCATTTTATTTTGAATTTCTTGAAATGGGGTAAGGATAAGAAAGAAGGAGGGAGATCAGTGTCATTTAATTATGATCTTGATTTTGAACATATCGATTTTAGAAAGAACCCTGAAAAATATAGAGTAGGACGCGGAGAACAAGGCGTGCTTCTTGTCGAGCCCTATAAAAGTGAGATTCTTCCTCATTGGCGTTTTAAAACACCAGAGGAAGCTAAGAAGTCTTCAGAGAAAATCTATGAACAATTTTTGGAGTATAAAAAGAATAAAGATTTCGTTGGCGCCGATATGGCAAGGAAGTTTCTGCAGATGGGTTATACCCGGGCAAGGCGATACACCAATTACAAGGGTGGCAGAAAATATGATGAAAACGGCGAGGTCAATGAGAGACAGATTGATCCCGTTAAAGCAAAATCAGCTTCGATCTTTGAAGAGAAGTGGAAGCTCGCCAGAACAGATGAAGAGTATTTAAAAATGAAAAAGGCACATCAAAAAGAGTTCGGATAAACACCTCTATTCTTCCTAGAGGTGTTTGTTATTGTTCTCCGCCTCCGCCAATTCCGCCGCCCCCGCTTGTGAACCGGTCACCCATCTGGTAGCTTGAATGTTCACCTGGCTTTGCTGAAGAATGATGAGAATGGTTGTTGTTCTTTTTGCGACGCCAATCTACTAAGAAAGCGAACAATAGAATGAACCCGATAAACAGAAAGAACCAAATCATGACAGACCTCCTTAAATACTCATATACTAATAAGCTATGGTCATCAGGGTGAAGTATTCGATTTTATTAAAACAAAAAACAGCAAAGACTTTTCACTTGTGATGTCTTTACTGTCGGCTTTTTCCCTCTAATTCGGTTTCAACTTTTAATATACGTTTATTTAACACTTGAGCTGTATCATCAAAGTGATGAATGATCATATCCGTGTAATCTCCCATACTCGTAATGACATTTGCATTGAGCTTACCTATCTTGTTTTCAATTCGCTTTTGCCCAGCAATCAAAATGAATTGTTGTTTCTTAAACTCTTCTTGATTAGAAGTTAAAGTGTCTTGATTAGAAGCAAGAGTATCTAGGCGATTGCTGAACTCTTCTTGTTTAGAAGCAAAAGAGTCTTGTT
>NZ_SGXL01000001.1:1577412-2873588 GCF_004216955.1 Fictibacillus sp. BK138 | reverse complement strand
AAGCAAAAGAGTCTTGTTTAGAAGCAAGAGTATCTAGGCGATTGCTGAACTCTTCTTGTTTAGAAGCAAAAGAGTCTTGTTTAGAAGCAAGAGTACCTAGTCGATTGCTGAACTCCTCTTGATTAGAGGTTAAAGCACCTTGAACATTTTTAATATCGTTAATATCATATCGAATTTCTTTTATTTCGGTAAGGATCAGTTTTAGAGTATCTTCCATCTCAAATAGCTCCTCTACAATAAAAATAGTATTTTCAGTATAACACCTGTTACTTTTTTATTGAGTACCTAAAATACAGAAAATGTATGGTAATGATTGCAAGGTTGGGCTTTACAGATGTTGTGGTCTGCTTAAAAAGGAGTATGTTTTTTAGTGATTTCAGGCAAAGGGACACAAATACTAGCTTTTACTGTTTTATTGTCGTGTGCTCTGAAACAAACTCTCCAAACAAAATGTGATCAAGAGGGGCAACATGAGCAACAAACTCATTTAATAGCTCGTTTACTTCTTCGTCAGAATCAAAGTCTTCCATGGTGATACGGGCATGTTCCTCTGACTGGAAGCGCAGCAGTCCAATCCAAAGTTCCTCTTCCTCTTTTACATCGAGTTTCTCTGGAATTAATGATATTCCATAGTTTTTTGAAGAGGGGGATAATCTAAAGATTTGCTCTGTCACTCCTCCATATTCCTGAAATTTTTTATTCGTTTTCGCTGATATCTCCAGGAACTTTTCTTTTGCTTCAGGTTTGATCTTATAAAGATAGACAAGCAGATGCGCCATTTCCTAACCTCCTATATATTATATAAGTTCTTTATGTACAACTTCACGGTTAACGAGAAATCCTGTTTTTTTATAGAAGTTTCTCGCAATCGTATTGTCAATCCAATAATCGAGTTCGATCTTGTTAACACCGAGTTGTTTTCCAAGTTGTTCGATATAAGCTATAACTTGTGAACCCGCTCCGTTATTGCTGTTGTTTTTATCGATGCTGATCTGATGGATGTATAAGGATTTAGAGGCTTTTTTAAACGGAGTCTCTGCTGAATCGCGAAGGGTCATCCATACATAACCGATTGGATTTGATTCTTCTTTTACAACTAAAAATATTTGGGCAGGATCTTTCATGATATCTTTATAAAAATCACGAATTGGTTCAAAGTTATAAGGTGTAAAGTACTCAGGGAAAAGTTCAACGTGGACATCCTGAACGTTTTTATTAAGTTTAGCTACTAATTCATAATCTTGTGTTTGAATGATTTCCATGAGAGATATCCTTTCGAGCGCTTTATGGCTTTTTCCAATTTTATCATATTAAGAGGTTCAGCTAACACCTGATTTTGTTCACAAAACGTCCAAAGGAAATGTGATTTAAATCACATTCCTACCTCTCGAATTCTTTTACGATAGAGTTGTAAAAAGAACTGAGGGGGAATTGACATGTTACAAGCAAGAACGATTGAGATCATTAAGTCAACCGTACCTGTATTAGAAGTCCACGGAGAAGCAATTACTTCCCGTTTTTATCAACTGCTCTTTACGAAGCATCCAGAACTTTTAAATATTTTTAACCACGCAAATCAGAAAAAAGGACGCCAGCAAGCAGCACTTGCAAATGCTGTTTATGCTGCAGCTGCCAACATTGATAAGCTTGAAATGATCATTCCAGTTGTAAAGCAGATCGCTCATAAACACAGAAGTTTAGGGGTAAAACCAGAACATTATCCAATTGTTGGTGAAAATTTGCTGCAAGCAATAAAAGATGTATTAGGTGATGCTGCAACAGACGAAATTATCAACGCGTGGGCCGAAGCATACAGCGTGATCGCTGATGCATTTATCGGAGTTGAGCGTGACATGTATGAAGCAGCAGAACAGCAAAAAGGCGGATGGGAAGGATTCAGAGCATTTGTTGTTGCTGACAAAGTGGAAGAGAGCAGTGTAATCACATCCTTCTACCTAAAACCTCAAGATGGCGGCCAAATCCCCGAATTTAATCCTGGACAATACGTGAGTGTAAAAATGGAGATTCCAGGTGAAACGAACACACATATCCGCCAGTACAGTTTATCTGACTCACCAGGAAAAGAGCATTATAGAATTTCTGTAAAAAAAGAAGCGGGATTAAATTCTCCAGACGGTATTGTATCTGTTTATTTACATGAAGGTGTAAAAGTGGGAGATGTTCTATATTTAAGTGCACCAGCAGGAGATTTTTACTTAGACACTGAGAGTGCGAAACCAGCCATTCTGATCAGTGGGGGTGTTGGTCTCACTCCAATGGTAAGTATGCTGAAAACAGCGGCAGAAAAACAGCCTAACCGTGAAGTGACTTTCATTCATGCGGCAATCAACGGCCAGACACATGCATTAAAAGAGGAAGTTAAAAAAGTGGCAGAAGATGCTGAGAACATCTCAACTTATTTTGTTTATGAAAAACCATTAGAAGAGGACTTTGGATACGATCAGACGGGCTATATTGCTGAAGAATGGCTTCGCAAAGTGCTGCCATTAAATAAAGAAGCAGAATATTATTTCTGCGGTCCTGTTCCTTTCATGCAGGCAATCAATCATGCACTGCAAAAGTTTAACATTAAGAAGGAAAATATTCATTTTGAATTCTTCGGACCTGCAAGTGATTTAGAAAAAGAAAAAGTAAACGCATAAGAATGACAAACACCTTCCTGATCTGTATGGAAGGTGTTTTTTATGTTGAGATCCAGCGCTGAAAGCTTTTTAATAGGGATTTCCTTTTAAACAATAGCACGGTTATTAAAAGGATTAAGCTAATAGCGGTTATCCAGGCTCCAAGATAAATTCCACCAAGCGTAAAATATATGCTGATCTTCGGTGCGAAATAAATCCATCCAACGATCCCTAAAGTCCCAACACATAGATTCAACATTATGCTTATGAAAAAATGTGGGACAACCATTCCAGTATGCTTTACCATAAACGCAGCGTATTTGTAGCTTAGAGGCAGACCAGATATAAGGAACAAGACATAGAAAATAATATTTAAATCGGCTTCACTGAGCAAGAAACCACTCCTTTTATATCTTTTTATTCCACTTTTAAGAGGAACATTCCTTTCTGTTTTTCTGAAGTGAAACGCATTTGGAAAAGATATCGTCTAACGTTAAAAGGGGTGCTGAGGATGAAAATTAGATTTTTATTATTCTGTACGCTGATATGTTCAGCGATTCTATTTACAGGATGTTCTGCCAAAAAAGAACCGATAGACGGTAAAGTTTCTGGGTCGGTGTTTGAAAAAGTATATTCACTAATCGGGAGTCAGCCGATAGGTTTTGATTTAAAGAATACGAAAATTGATTGGGTGAAGGATTCGTATAATGAAATTCAAACATTAGCTGATCCGTGGCTAGAAACGTTATCGCCCGCATATGAAGTAAACAAATTCACATTGAAAAAATATATCCATATTTATTACAGTAATCCTTATGATAAGAATGAAAACCTTGATTTATTCATACCGTATCCGAATGATAGGGAAGCTCATAAAAACATCATCCTTAAAGGGGAAGACAACGGAACGACGAAATACTACGTGTTTGAGGGCGGAAAGAAGGAAACGGCCGCTTTAGTAGATTGGATGAAAGAACATGAACCTAATTAAGCGTGCAAAAAGGGCATGGGGATGCCCTTTTTTACTTTTTTATAACGCGTAAGGCATAAAATTAGGAAAAGGATGTTTCGATTCCTCTAGAGACGAGAGGCTTTTGATTTCAGCAATTTCCATAATATCATTCCAGACCTTCATCACGACTTGGGATTCGTGAGCAGCATCTTTTGCTTGTTCTGATCGCCACTCGAAGATCTCAATGACCGTGCCATCTGCTGATACAGCACGAATGGGTTCACGTGAAGTAATTAGATTTTCTGCGTCTAACGTTTTAATATGGATCTTTAAGACTTCGGTCAACTGTTTTTCTTTTCCCTCATGTGGCTGGTAGAGCGCCATTGTTATTAGTTCAGACATCGCGTTTCCTCCTGTAATAAGGCTGATTTCTTTACGTTTTGTTTATTCCTATTTTATCATAGGAAACATGTCTTAAAGAGGATTATACAGTTTGACTTTTGTGAAGACTGTTTTACAGACTAGCCGTAAAAGGAGAGATACGATGAGATACCCGCGTTCTTTTTCTCATATCGGACTATCCGTTCCTGATGTAGAAAAAGCAGTGAAATTTTATGAAGATGTAATGGGCTGGTATACCATTATGCAGCCAACCGTTATAGAAGAAGATGACAGTCCGATCGGTGAGATGTGTACAGATGTATTCGGTCCAGGATGGAAGAAGTTCCGAATCGCCCACATGGCGACATCCGATAAGATTGGAATCGAGCTTTTTGAATTCGAAAACAATGAAAAGCCTGAAAATAACTTTGAATATTGGAAAACAGGTATCTTTCATTATTGTGTGCAGGATCCCGATGTTGAAGGACTTGTTGAAAAAATCGTCGCACACGGTGGAAAGCAGCGCATGCCGATCCGCGAATACTATCCAGGAGAAAAACCGTACCGAATGGTGTATTGTGAAGACCCATTCGGTAACTTAGTTGAAATCTATAGCCATAGCTATGAGCTGACCTATTCAGATGGTGCTTATTAGGCAGAAAAAATGATGATTCCGGTTGGAATCATCCTTTTGTATGGTGTAAATTCTTTGGTGTCTTTTTGAGGGAGACAATTGAATGAAATAGACTAAATAAAAAGACACATAAAAGGTAATAAATGGTTAATCCCACGTTAATTTCAAAATACCCACGTTATTTTAAATAATCCCACGTTAAGCAATCAAAATCCCACGTTAATTTTTATTTATCGAATTTTCGACATCTGGCAGACAAAATATTGGTAAAAAAAGCACATGCAGGTAATCTTCCGCACGAGCCATCAACTTTTTACCCATCAGTCCCGGTCTTCATGATCTTTTCAAATTGTTCCTCGGTAAGCTTTTTTGCAGGAACAGGCTGTATCTTTTTACGACGGCTGAGACGGCGTGTTTTGGTATAAGAACCTTGAGCAAGATACTGTTGTTTCATCGCTTCGACCATGAAGTTAAGCGCGAGGATCGAAACGGCAAATGCAGCGAGCGGCGTGTAAATCACCCAAAGATTGCCTCGAATCTCATATATATAAGCACCGATCATACTGGACCACTCGTTAATCATGGACACGGGCAGTGTATTGTTGCTAAGGGGTTCTAGCGTGATAATATCCATCCCGCCGATAAAAACCTTTAAAACCCCCAAATGAGCGACGAGCAAAAGAGTAGAGATTAGTTGCTGACTGTACAAGATTCCTAGACGCGGCCTTAGAAATGGGAGTACATGTTTAAAGAGAGTATGAAATCTCCCGCCACCGAGTACTTTGACAGAAGAGATAAATTCATTTTCCAAGAACTTTTTCGTCTCGCTTGCTACCGTAATCATGAGTGGTGGTACAGCAATTACAACAAGTATGGTTATCGCAAAAATCGTCTGTTCATCACGTGGGAGTGACCACGTGAAAATCTGCAGCACAGGAAAAAGTATAAGATAAGCAATAATAGTTGCAGGAGCATAATAGAATGCTTCGAAAAGTTTGTTTAGCAATCTAAGTATGGATTTAGGCAGCTGACTAAACAAAAGACCTAACAAAGTTCCGATTAATAGTCTTGCAAATGCAATTAAAAAGGCAAAACCTAACGTATACTTCGCTCCATCGAGCACTTTATGAAGCATACTTACACCGAACCGGTCTGTTCCAAGTGGCATTTCCTCAAACGGTGCAATGGGGACTGAATCGATCGGTGTGTTATTTTCATCATAACGAATTTGCATAACAGGCTTTTCTTTGTCGGGTACATAATAGGAATAAATAATGCTTCCGAAAAAAAGTGTGATAATGATAAGGAATCCGGTCAAGAATAGTGGGCTTTTCCATACAGACATCTATGCCGCCTCCTCTTCATTACGACCAAGTCGAAAGTTTATCGTATAAGAGATGACTGTAAAAATGATATAGAATGGAACGAACATCAACAGTACACTTACCGTTACCACATCAGGCGTTGTAGGCCCATTATTAAGCATGAACTGTGTGATACCTGGGATCGCCATTATATATTCAACAATAAAGAGCGTTGAGATCATTAGCCAATAGATTGTCTTTGTATGATAAAAAAGGCTGATCAAGGAATTTCTTAACATGTGGACATAAAGAATGAATGAATATTTTATTCCTTTTGCTCGAGCAAATTCAACATAGACTTTGGAATCTTCATCATCGAGTAAAAAGAGCAAAGTCCTCACGATGAACAATGTAGGCAGTATGGCTAAACAAAGAACAGGTAGCAAGAAAATCGGTTCTTGTTTGCTATGAACTATAGGCATAAGAAGTTCCCCTGTGTTTCGGTAGACGAGGATAATCATGTATTGAATCATCGTTATTAAAAAAATATCTGGCAGAGATTCTAATGAAAAGAAGAAAAAGCGAACCGTTTTTTGAATTCTGTCAGGTAAACTTTTAATAAGTAAAGCGAAAAATATGGCTGCACCAACAGAAAGGAAAAAAGCACTTACAATCAATTTAAGTGAGAAATAAAAATAAGGTAATATAGTAGGGAATAAGTATTTCACCTGCTGGCTTTCATAGTATTCTACATTTGAAAATGTAAAGATTTTTCCCATCAATATACCAATCTTGTTAAGATAAGCATCAAAAAATAATCCAAGGTCCTGATTTAAAAACAGTGCGTTCTTAATGGCCCCAGATTGCAATAACCGAGCAACAGCCTCAATGCCTTGTACATTGCTAAAAAACAAATAAGGCAGTGCTCCAATAAAAAAAACACCGATTATAGGCAGCAAGAAACTAAGCCCATGCCGCAGGACAGAGACAACCATGAAATTTTCCCCCTCAAACTTTATATCTCTCTCTTTTATCTAATAAAGTTAATTAGTTCGACAAAAACCATAATTTCCCTTTGGATTTATAAAAAAACGCTGCCAAGTTGACAGCGTTCATCTTATTTCAAAATACTTAAGTAGGCTTGCCATGGTCCAACGTCTTTTTTATAACGATTTGCCATGATCCTTGTAATCTGTGAGATGTGCGTTAAGTCATGAACCGCCCATGTTGAGAGCAATTCTCTTAATCTAACAGGTCCGAATTCTGGGTGTCTGGCCGTTTGTTCAAAATCTGTCACACTGCTAAGCTGATTTCTCAGTTTTACGAGACTTTCTTCCCGGCATTGCTTAAACTCCAGCAATAGCTGCTCTATGTTCTTTTCACTTTGAGATAAATGAGCAAAACGATCAAAAGGTGGAAAAGTATAATCCTCACCTTTTGTCAGAATCATATTCATACGCGGGATCCAGTTCACCTTTTCTCCTTCAATAAGATGAGCGACAACCTCAAGGACGTTCCATGTGTCACCGCCTTCATTACAAGTTAACCAATCAGAAGAAAGACCAGTTAGAAGGGAGGAGAGCGTTTCAGGTGTGCGTTCCAATAGCTCGATAGCTTCATTGATTTTAAAATTCATAGAAGGTATCCTTTCTATTAAAATTCATTGATCATCTTTACTACTCTTTTAACTAAATCGATTGATTCGAGTGTTTGACCATCGATCTCTAGTGCATGATCTGCTCCAGGGGGAATAAAGTAGTCTATGTTTCTATTTGTCTGTAATTGTTCTAGGCTTTCTTTATTGTAGAAAGAATCCCTGTCTCCAATCATACATAATCCTTTATTTTGACTATTTAACATGGTCTCGAAAACATTTTTCTCTTTCAAATGTGGTGTTAGCCAAACCGTTTTAGCCTTTTGCAAAGGGGCAAAGTTTAAAGCTTCTGGCATCGCCAAACATCCAAAGGATTTACCTACAAGATAATAAGATTTATAATCTTCATCATATAAAGCTTCATGCAGCACTGTCATCACATCTGATGCCAAAGCACTTTTTACTTCCTCAAATGTAAAGTGGTCATACGGATCCGTGTGATACTCATAGTTTATATGCAGTACGTCATACCCCCTATTTAAATATGCCCCTGTTGCGAAGTGGAGTATAGGTGATTTAACGGTATAGCCCATGCCTGGAAGAACGATTGCCAATCCTGTTGGGTTTTCAGATTTATTTAAAAACGCATAGGGAACTTTCATTTCTTTGTAGCCTTTTACAATCCCTTCACGTACCTTCATTTCTATCTTTTGCCCCCATTCGTTAATAAAATATTAATTATAATATCGTATCGAACAATTGAACCTTTAGCTGATCTTTGTTCTTATAATCCAAAAATCGCTCGATATGCCATCTATTAAGTGCCCTTGTATAGTTATTTTTTATGATCCATTCATGCAGCTTTTCATAACTGTTTCTGATGTCATGGTTTGGTCCTTCATGTGTGATCATCGCATATTTTTGCGGCGGAACAGTCAGTGAGACCATATCTTCAGGAATGTCCTCATATTTATTGACTTGAGCGCAAACCCAATACCCATCTTCATTTTCAGAATCGGCATCCACAATAAAGGCACCGATTTGATGATCAGGTGAGATAATATGCTTAATTTCCATTATCCGATCTTGTAATGCATGAGATGCTTTCGGTATCTCGTTTATGTACTGATCACCATCACAAAGAACTCGAAAGCCTACTAACTTTATTTCTTCCAACTGTTGAACGCTGATTTTATCTTGAAGTGTATTTTCGGTCATAAAAAAACTCCTTTCATAGGTCTGTTATATCTCTTCTATAAAGATGACTTCCATCCTTTTATTTCCTTATGATAGGTATTTCGAATATTTTTCCTTATATTTTCAATTTAATAATCCCTTTGACCTGTTCGCTTCTTGATTCATATACACCAAATGACCGAATCTTGTGAAAGGTACTTATCTTGGTTCTCAGTACATGTTAAAATGTTGGTGAAACGTTTCGATTAACGGTGATTTTATTACTGAAAGGGGCAGCATCTTATGAAACCAGCAAAGGTAATAAGCTTTCTTTTAATATTTAGTCTTTTTGCGAACCTGTTTGTAACACCGAAAACCACAGCAGCTGATCTCGGGAAAGACCTTGCTTTTCAGGTGGAATTGAAAGCGATTGCAAAGAAAACGTATAAATTTTATCAAGACCATACAGATCCGGTAACAGGGATGACGTATGACGAAACACGTTATACAGCAGATGGTAAGAAGGATGCGACACACACATCTCCAACGAACATCGGAATGTACATGATGAGTACGGTTTCTGCTCAGCAGTTAGGAATTATAACGAAGGATGAGGCAGTAAAAAGAATTCAAGTAACGCTGAACACACTTGAAAAACTGGATAAATGGAACGGACTATTTTATAACTGGTACAACACGAAAGATGGATCGTTAAAAACAGACTGGGGACAATTCATCTCTCAAGTAGATAACGGCTGGCTGTCCGCTGGTCTGATTGTGGTCGGACAAGCATATGATGAACTCAACCCTCAAACGAGCAAGCTGGTTGAGAACATGAATTACACGACCTTATACGACCCAGAAGTAGGCCAGTTCCGCGGTGGATATGATGTTGCTCAAGGAAAACTGACGGATCACCATTACGGACTGTTCAATACGGAGCCGCGTGTCGCAAGCTATATCTCCATCGGAAAAGGTGATGTTCCAAGCGAACACTGGTGGAAGATGTACCGTACGATGCCGAAAGAGTGGGATTGGCAGGCACAAACTCCAGAGGGACATGATGCTGTTTATGATGGAGTTACTGTATTTGAAGGACATTATGAATACAACGGAGTAAAGTTTGTACCGAGCTGGGGCGGAAGCATGTTTGAAAGCCTTATGCCTGGAATCGTTTTAAAAGAGAAAGACTTAGGGAAGAACGCTTTAGGATTGAACAACGCACGTCACGTTGAGCTTCAGCAGGCATTTGCAGAAGAAAAAGGGTATCCTGCTTGGGGATTCTCGCCGGCAGCAACACCTGACGGATACAGTGAATTCGCAGCAACACCACTAGGAACGTCTGGATACAAAGATGGCGCGACAGTAACGGCTCATGCTTCCTTCCTCGCCCTTGCTTATGATCCGGAAGCGGTTCGTAAAAACATCAAGGCATTAAAGGAGTTAGACACTTACAGCACGTATGGCTTTTACGATTCAGTCAATGTTGAAACGGGTGAGATCGCAAAAGCGTATCTTGCACTGGATCAGGGGATGATCATGGTATCCATCGCAAACTATTTAAAAGATGGCGTAATCCGTGACTATTTCCACCAAGATCCAATCGGTAAAAAACCAGAAGAATTGCTTGAAAAAGAAGTATTTTCGATTAAATAAGCAAGATGAGCACCCTTTTCCTTGTGGATGAGGGTGTTTTTGGTGTGAAGAAGCTGCTGGAGATCATCTTGTGCGTGGAGCGAGCCAGGTCTTGCGTGAAAGTAAGAATTCCTGTGTGGAACGAGAGAATTTTTGCGTGAAAAAATAAGTTCGTGCGTGAAACGAAAGAATTCCTGTGTGACCGTGTTACAAATAAAAGAACACGTACCGTAAACAAAAGGGATTGAGGTAATTTAAGCGAACTAAGTCATAAAACCTACTAATGAAAAGGAGTGACTTTCATGAACGCTACCTCACAAGAACAAATCCAAAAAGGAAAGAACACGTATACGTTCGAAGATTTTCTGCAAAAACGCCAAAGCCTTGATTGGTACCGCGATGAACCTTTTTTACAACAAGCGGTGCAAAATTTTACTGGAGCTGAATTTCAATCTATTAATCATGCGGTCCTCTCATTTTCGTCGACCGTTTCTTCAAAATGGAACCGTTTGGCTGAGCAGAACGCACGGCCAGAAGTTCGCCCTTACATGGCTCATTATGATGCATTCAATAATCGTATCGATCGGATTGTCCGTCCAATGGAAATGCATCAGCTTGAAAAAGAAGTTTTTGGTGAAGGACTTTTTTCTGACAAAATGAAACCTTGGGAAAGCTTTGTAAAACGAATGCTGATCCACCAGCTTGGGGAGGCGGGTGTTGCTTGTCCTGTGACTTGTACGATCGGACTCATCGCTTTACTTGAGGAATATCCGAACCAAGAGCATCCTGAACTTCAAGAAATTTTGCAGCACACAAAAGAGGGGCTAGACGGTGACTTTGCAATTGGTGCTCAATTCATGAGTGAGATGCAAGGAGGATCCGATCTGCCAGCCAATGTTCTAGAAGCAGTCCCAGACGGGAAGAACTATCGCCTGTACGGAAACAAGTTTTTCTGTTCAGTAGCACACGCAGATTATTCAGTGGTCACGGCAAAAATTAGTGGATCGGATAAAATATCAACTTTCATTGTTCCATCCTGGCTGCCTGGCGATAAAGAAAGTGAAAAAAGAAACGGCTATCAAATTAATCGAATCAAATGGAAGATGGGAACAGCCGAGCTACCGACAGGAGAGATTCAGTATGATGGTGCGCTTGCTTATCCGATCGGACCAGAAGGAAAAGGAATTGCTGTTGCAGTCGGTATTGTTCTCACTTTATCCAGGCTTGAAATTGGTATTGCTTGTGCTGGCTTCATGCTTCGTGCAGCGCGAGAAACGAAGTTATATAGTGATTTTCGGACAGTTTTTGGCAAAAAGGTAAAGGAGTATCCTCTTTCGGCAAGAACACTGAAACGCATTGAGAATGCTGCTGAACGGACGACCGCAGGTGCTTTTAAGATATACGATCTATTCCTGAAGCTGGATCGGCCATTAAATCCTGGCATACCAAATGACCGGCCGCTTGAATTAAGAAAACAGCTGTTCAACTTAAGAGAACTTGTTTTATTGCAAAAGATCTGTACGACCAATGAAGGAGCGGAAGTCCTGCGTGATGCGGTTTCCATTTTTGGCGGGCACGGTGTGATGGAGGAATTCTCTTCGTTGCCGAGGATCTTCCGTGACGTTGTGGTTAATGAACAGTGGGAAGGGCCTCGGAATCTTTTATTGACGCAGATATATCGTGATATTCAAAGAGTGGCAGGCTGGTACCCGCCTGGTGATTTTGTTGGGAATGTTCTACAAGGAGCAACAAAGGAAACCATTGAGGATTATACGGGAAAATTAACCGATTTACTTCAAAAACCAGTATGCGGGGACGTATCAGACGAATCAATCCAAGCTGCCGAAGAGTGGGATGTGTTTTGTGATGGTTTTTTTAAGGTTTATCAGACGGTAGCCCTTCAAGAAATTACTAATGAAGCAAAATGAAATAGTGTTTGAGCGAAAAGTGGTGTTTTTTGAGTGTAGCTAGCTCATTTTGAGCGAAACTCCACTACTTTTGAGCGTAGATTAGAGATTCTGAGCGAAGGTCGGAAATTCTGAGCGAACGTGTAACAAATATAAGAACACGTACCGTAAAAGTTCCGATATATTAAAGAAAGGGCTGACATTAAATAGTCAGCCCCTTCGTATTATTTCATACCCGAAATGGTATAGCCTTCGATAATGTGCTTTTGGAAGATGATGAAGATGATCACGATCGGTACGACCATGAAGGTTGAACCAGCCATCTGCAGAGCAAAGTTTCCGCCGTATTGTCCTTTTAATAGACTTAATCCTACAGATAATGTGTACAAACTCTCATCGTTCGCGATGATCAAAGGCCAGAGGAAACTATTCCATCCAGCGATGAATGTCAGGATTCCCTGCACCGCCATGATTGGCTTTGAGATCGGAAGGATAAGCTGCATGAACACGCGGAACTCACTAGCTCCATCTAACCGGGCAGCTTCAAGCAGCTCGTCTGGTATCGTAGACATAAACTGTCTAAATAAGAAGATGCTGAATGCGCCGACTAAACCAGGCAACACGACACCAGCCATCGTGTTCGTCAATCCCATCTGATTCAAAATCAAGTAAACAGGGATCATCGTAACCTGACCAGGAATCATCATCGTCGCAAGCACGAGATAGAAGAGCTTATCTCTGCCTTTGAACTTGTATTTTGCAAAAGCATATCCAGCCATCGCGTTAAAGAAAAGTCCGACAAAAGAACAGAGGACAACGATAATTGTATTTTTTAAATAAACACCAAAGTTCATGTTTTCAAACAGATAGACGAAGTTTTCCGCTGTGAACGTTTCAGGCCACAATGTTGGTGTGAGCTGAAGGACTTCACTTTCAGGTTTGAAAGCGGAAAGGATCATCCAGATAAACGGAATGGCAACTAGCAATCCGCCAAGTGTTAAAACGATTCCGGCTATCCATTGCTGTGTTCTGTAAGCTTTTTTAGCATCAGATACTTTTGTTTTCATGTTCTCACCTCACATCTTAAAAGTCGGTTTCTTTCTTTTGCAATCTGAACTGAATCATTGTAATGATGATAATTGCGATAAATAAGACAAATGATCCGGCAGCTGCATAACCGAAGTTACTTAGCTGGAATCCATTGCGGTAGATAAATAGCGCAACGGAAGTCGTACTGTCTAATGGACCACCTTTTGTCATAACAAACGGTTCTTCGAAAAATTGAATCCAGCCGATCATCGTGGTAATTGATACAAAGAAGATCGCATAACGAAGCAATGGAATCGTAATTTTCGTAAGCTGTTTCCAATTGTTCGCACCATCAAGCTGTGCTGCTTCGTAATATGTCTTCGGAATTCCTTGCAACGCAGCGAGGAAGATGATCATGTTAACCCCGATCGCACGCCAGACAGCAAGGGCGATCAATGAGCCTTTCGCGATCGTTGGATCCTGCAGCCAAGGAATAGCCGGAATGCCGACAAGTCCCAATAGATAGTTAAACAAACCGAATTGCGGGTTATAAAGGTACGTCCAAACAACAGCTACAGCGACTACGTTCGTAATTGAAGGCATATAAAAAACGAGTCGAAAAGCTTTAAAAATTCTTGCTGTACCAAAGTTGATCAATAGTGCAATTCCAAGTGAACATGCTATTACAAGCGGAACACCGAACACTACATAAAAGATGGTGTTGCCGATCGATTTTAAGAAGATCGGATCTTTAAATATATTTAAGTAATTTTCAATTCCTATAAAGCTGATGTTTGAATAATCAGCTAAACCAGCAAGGTCGATGTCGGTAAAACTAATCACCAATGCAACAACAATCGGGAAAAGAGAAAATAAAGCCAATAGAATAAGAGCCGGTCCTATAAAGAGATAAGGAGTTGTTTTTGAATAGCTTTTCATGTTTTTCACATCCTTCAAAGTTCCCCAAGTCTAACAATAAAAAGGTAACGAGCAGGATCAGCTGCTCGTTATACCTTTGTTAAACCGGACTTATTTCTTTAAAATCTCTTCTGATTTCTTGTCGAAAGCATCCATCTCTTTTTGGACGTCTGCTCCGCCGCGGTAAATTTTCTCAAAGCTCTTCAAGTACGTTTGAGCGATTTCTTCCCATTGCTTAATGACAGGCATCGGCTGTGAGTTCTCCATTTGCTCACCGAACGCTTTGTAATACTCGTTGCCAGTAAGGGATTCATCTTCCCAAGATTTTTGTGCAGCTGGAAGAGAGTTAGTCATTTCCATCCACTTCAACTGTGTTTCTGGTTTACTCATAAACGCTGCGAATTTCAATGCTTCTTTTTCATGCTTCGTGTGTTCAAATACAGATAAGTTAGATCCGCCAAGAGCAGAAATATTGTTCTCTTTAGCAGGAAGTACGGCTGTTGACCATTTTCCTTTTAAGTCAGGTGCCTGGTCGTTGATCAGCTTGATCATCCATGGTCCACTGATGAACATCGGAAGAATACCGTCTCCACGGAAACCTTGGATAATGTCCATGCCAAGCTCTTCTTTAGGTGCTGCTCCGCTTTCATAGAAGCTGTTCAAGTACTCCACTGCTTCAACGAATTTAGGTTCGTTGAATTTAGGATCGTTGTTTTCACCAAGAAGTTCAGCACCGTTTTGGCGGGCAAACATGAAAGATAAACTTTGTTCTTTCGCATCGATTGAGATCCCGTAATTTCCTTTGCCACGGTCAGCCAGCTTGTCCGCAGCATCTTTCAGCTCATCCCAAGTCTTTGGAGCTTCATCGTAGCCAGCTTCTTTAAGCAGATCAGTACGGTAGTAGAGTACACGAGTGTCAACGTACCAAGGTACACCAACCATTTTATCTTCGTATTTAGTCGTTTCAACAGAACCTTCAAAGAAGTTGTTTGGATCTAATTCAGGATAATCTTTCACGTGAGGCGTTAAGTCTTTTAAAGCTCCTGCTGAAGCGAATTCAGGAATCCATGTTGTTCCCATCTGAAGAACATCTGGTCCTTTTTTTGATGCAACAGCTGTTAGAAGTTTATCGTGTGCTTGATCCCATGGAAGAGCTTGTACTTTTACATCGATCTTCGGATTTTCTTTTTCAAATTCTTCTACGATCTTAGGAAGGGATTTTGCTTCTTCTCCCATACCCCAAACTGTTAAAGTTGTTTTTCCTTCGCTTGAATCGTTTGAGCAGCCTGCAAGTGCTCCAGAAAGTACTAATGCTCCAACCATTGAAGTAACCATTGACTTCTTAAACCAATGTTTTTTCATGTGTGTTCCCCCTAAATTTTTGCTTATATAGCGGTTTTGAACCACCTGCAATAAAAGCAATTCTTTTTTAATATACCCTGAAATTTTTTGAATTTACTGTTGAAACGTTTCGATAAGCACATTATAATTCAACTTGTAATCGTTTTCAACACAGAATTTTTAAAAGATGATTAAATTCCATTTTCTGTTGAAAACAAAAGGGTTTTACCTTTAATTCGTTTGGAAGGTCCGTATAGCTAAATTGACACACTTCCAAAAATAAGCTTATAATCGCCTTGAATTAGATAGAAACGTTTCGATAACTGTAATTATTAAGATTCAAGTCATCAGGTATTAAACAAGATAGTAGAAGTTACTTAATAGGAATAGAGGGATAATCTATGGAAACGATGACAACGGGAAACTTTGAGATTAAAGCTGGCGATTTTCGAGTTGCTTTTTTAGCTTCGGGTGATATTTTTGAAGTTTCTCATCATGATACGATGATCAATCAATGGATGAGCAACCCGGTCGACGGCGCATTGAACAACTTATATCTGCGTTTATTTCAAAATGATGGCATCAAAGTAACGCCGCTATTAGGTGTTCATTCAAATAGTTCGGTTTCACATACTGACTCACAAGTGACCTGGAAAGGATCCTTTGAAGGTGTTTCTTATACAGTATCTTTCACTTTATCAGAAAAAGGCATCTGGTTTTGGGATGTAGAGTTAGATGGTTCGGATGTAAAAGCAGATATCATCTATGGACAGGACGTTGGTCTTGCTCACAGAGGAGCCGTTCGTACAAATGAAGCGTTCATCGCTCAATATGTCGATCATCGTGTTTTTGAAAAAGAAACGTTAGGATATGTCGTTTGTTCTCGCCAGAACCAGCCGAACGGTACTGCATTTCCGTATCTGCAGCAAGGTTCACTGACAAAAGCGACGGGATATGCGACAGATGGTTTCCAATTCTTCGGCCGTTCTTACAAAGAAACGGATGTACCACAAGCACTTTATGAGGAGAATCTTCCGAACGAAGTCTATCAATATGAGTTTGCATATATTGCTCTTCAATCAGAAACCGTTGAACTGCAAGGAAAAGAACAGTTTGTCTTTTATGGCTGCTTTAAAGAGGATCATCCAGAGGCGATTTCTTCCGTTGAATATACATCAGAAGTACTGGATGCGTGGAAAGACGTGCAATCTCAAAGTGCAAAAGAAGCGATTTCTCTTCCAAAAGTAAGTAAAAATAAAGCGTTTGCAGGAACATTAAAAACTGCAGATCTAACGATTGAAGAAGTAGATCAGTTGTTCCCGGAAAGAATTTTAGAAGAATTTGAAGGGGACACTCTCCTGTCTTTCTTCACACCGACGTATGAACATATTGTTTTAAAAGAGAAAGAAAGAATCGTAGAACGTCCGCACGGGCACATTCTCGTAACAGGCAACAACGTTCATCTAAAAGAAGATACGATCTCGACAACTTCATATATGTACGGAATCTTCAACTCTCAGCTGGTTGTGGGGAACACTTCGTTTCATAAGATGATGACGAATGCGCGTAATGCACTGAATGTGATGAAGACATCAGGCCAGCGCATTTATGTTGAACTCGACGGCAAACTTCAGCTTTTGACGATGCCATCACTATTCGAAATGGGCTTTAACTACACACGCTGGTTCTACAAAACAGATGATGAAATGTTTATCATCACAAACTTCACAACGGTCGATTCACCTGAAGTGGAGTTGCAAGTGAAGACACAGAGCGGGAAGAAATACCGCTTCGTCGTAACGAATCAAATATCCATGAACAATCAGGAATACGAAGTGCCTTTTATAATGGAAAAAGAGGATGATGTTCTGACGTTCACAGCAGATGCTTCATCCGACAGTGCAAAAACATATGAAAACTTGAGCTATCGAATGAAAGTAACTGGGGCAGAAATGCAAGTGACGGATGAGACGATCTTTGGGGAGAATATCGAACCACTGTCAGCTTCGCTCGTTGTTTGTGATCTAGCTCCAACAAGTGAATGGACGGTTACAGTCCAAGGCCTTATCGACGGGAAGGCGATTCCTTTTACAGAAAAAGAACCGGATCTAGAAATCGAGCGTTACCGTGAATTTATCCGAAACACGAATCGCGGCTTCCATTTATCAAAAGGCGGGGAAGAGACACCAGAGCTTCAGAAGATGAACGCATTGGCACACTGGTACACGCATAACATGCTTATTCATTATTCGGTTCCACACGGTTTGGAGCAGTATGGAGGAGCAGCTTGGGGTACACGTGATGTATGTCAAGGACCGACTGAATATTTCTTGGCGACACAGCATTATGACGCAGTAAAAGAAATCCTGCTGACTGTCTACTCACATCAGTACGAAGAAACAGGCAACTGGCCGCAATGGTTCATGTTCGATCAGTATTTCAAGATCCAGCAAGAAGAATCTCATGGTGACATCATCGTTTGGCCGTTAAAAGCTGTGACTGATTATGTAGCAGCTACAAACGATTTTTCGATTTTAAATGAAGAGATTCCTTATACAGACAGTTCGTTCGGCTTTACAGAAGAAAAAGCAACATTGATGGCTCACATTCAAAAGCAGATCGATTATATGAAAGCGAACTTCTTGCATGATACGCACCTTTCTTCCTACGGTGACGGGGACTGGGATGACACGCTTCAGCCGGCAAACCCGCAGCTGAAAAAATTCATGGTGAGCTCATGGACAGTCGCTTTGACGTATCAAGTGATGACTCAGTTCTCACAATTAGTGAACAATGTGGACGAAGAGAAGTCTCGTGAATTAGGCAAGCTTGGTGAAAACATTAAGTCAGATTATCAAAAATATATGCTGAGTCATGATGTTATTCCTGGATTTGTCTATATGGAGAATGCAGAAGAACCGAAACTTATGCTGCACCCAAGTGATAACACAACAGGAATCAACTACCGATTGCTTCCGATGACACGCAGTATGATCGCAGAGCTTTTAACTCCAGAACAAGCAGCACAGCACCTTGACGTGATCATGGAAAAGTTTTATTGTCCGGATGGTGTGAGACTGATGGATAAGCCAGCACATTACAAAGGCGGTGTCAGCACACACTTTAAGCGTGCTGAACAAGCTTCAAACTTTGGACGAGAGATCGGGCTGCAATACGTTCACGCTCACATCCGTTTTGTAGAAGCGATGGCGAAACTAGGCAAAACAGGTGAGGTCTGGAGCGGTCTAGAAAAGATCAACCCAGTCATGATTCAAGAAGCGGTTCCAAACGCAGAGAGACGCCAGAGCAATGCCTACTTCAGCAGTTCAGACGGTGATTTCAAAACGCGTTATGAAGCGCAGGAACGTTTTGGCGAGCTGAAAGAAGGCAAGGAGAAAGTAAAAGGCGGATGGCGCATCTATTCATCAGGTCCTGGAATCTATATGAACCAGCTGATCTCTAACTGTTTAGGGATTCGTCCGCATGGTGATCTTCTCATTATTGATCCTGTACTTCCAGAAAACATGGATGGACTGGAATTTGAATACATGCTTGATGAAAAACCTGTAACTTTTATTTATCGTAATCGTATAAAAGAAAGCCGTCTTGTCGTTAACGGTAAAGATGTGAAAGCAGAAACGTATCAAAACCTTTATCGTGATGGTGGATTAGTCTTAAATCGTTCCGAATTAGTAAGAGAATTAACGGAAGACAAGAATACGGTGGAGATTTATTCATAATCATTCGGTATAATAAAGGAAAACGTTTACAGAAAGAGATAGGAGAGAATTTCGTTGGTAAGTATTAAAGACATTGCGAAAAAAGCAGGTGTTTCCATATCCACGGTCTCCTATGCCTTAAACGGAAGTCCGAAAGTAACGAAGGAAACATCTGAACGCATACAGGCAATCGCGAAAGAACTAAATTATATTCCAAGTGCCGCGGCACGTTCTTTGAAAAAGAGAGAAACCAAGATTATTGGCATCTATCTGACGAATTACAGCGGTGCGTTTTACGGCGAACTTCTTCAAGGGATGATGGAAACGCTCAGCAAAAACGGCTACGAGCTGATCGTCTGCAGCGGTAAAGAATCGCACCGATTCTTACCGGAGCGTATGATCGACGGGGCAATCATTCTGGATGCGACATACGAGACGGAGGAATTGCTGAGCCACGCTGAGCGCGGCCACAAGCTTGTCGTGATGGACCGTAGAATGGACCATCCGAACATCTCTCAAGTACTGCTCGACAACAAAGCGGGTGCAACCCTTGCAATCGACCATCTAGCTGAAAAAGGTCACCGTAAGATCTATGTTTTGAAGGGTCCAGAGATTTCGTTTGACGCTCGTCAAAGGCTCGAAGCTGTACAAAAAGCCGTGCAGCGTTATTCTCAGGTAGAGTATATTGAACTTGATGGAGATTTTAACAAGCCATCAGGTGAGGCTGCGGCAAAGAAGATTCATCAGGAATTTTCGGAGCCAGTCGGAGTATTTTGTCTGAACGATGAGATGGCGATCGGCATGTACAACTATTTTAGCCGGACGAACCTGCGTATAGGAGAAGATGTTCATATTATCGGATTCGATAATATTGAAGTATCTCAATATATCCAGCCGAGACTCGCAACCATCAACTATTCGAAACACAAATGGGGATCGCTGGCGTCAGAACTGCTGATCAACCTTATAAAGAAGAAAAAGCCCGAACACGAACGGATCAATGTTAGTTTGATAGAGGGAGATTCGGTGAGAAACCGATAATTTTTATTAAAAAAGCTGCCTTAACGTACATTTTATGTGCTTATGAGGCAGTTTTTTTCTGTTTCAGTGGATCGTGGCCGAGCTTTTCACTCCTGAATTTTTCCGAAGTTCACTTGTTCACTCACTGAGCGCCGGCATGTCTGTTAATTCTTTGCGAAAAGAACACAAAATACCGAACCGTACAAAAAAACGTGTGAACCGAACAAAAATCAGTCCTGACCGAACAAAAAAGTGGCGCAACCGCACATTTTTTCTACTTAACCGGACAAAAATAGCGGAACTTATAAAAAGTGTCCGCCTCAAAAAAACACCGAAAAGTGAAAAAGGGTACATTAAAAGATTTCTCCTTTCATGTAACCCAACAAAGTTTAATCATATTAAATTAATGAGAACCACGATACCTCTTAGCACTTCTTGGCTCACTTTCCGGTTCTGGCTCTATCTTTCTTCTTCTTTTAAGCAGGGTATAACTGTAGCAAAAAGCTACGGAACAGGCGATGCTATAGCCGAATACGGCAAAAAGGTTGGATTCTGCGAAATCCATCCAATAAAAGAGTGTGAAACGATAAAGAATGATGAATAATGCCGTTAATAGAATATATAAAATTAAGCGGATTCTAAGTCTAATCCAGAATTTCGTTGCAAGTCCTTCCACGATAAAAGCAGTCGGCAATGTACAGAACAGGAAAAAAGGTAGTGTAGTGATCACACCGAAAAACAGGCTGAAAAGTACACCTTGCCATTCAACTTCTAACAAGTTCCCGCCGCCTGGTAGTGCAAAAAACACGAGAGCACCAAAAAGGACAGATATGACTGATGCAATAATAAATCTCATGACTATCTCCTTACTATAAGTTCGAGTTTCTCTTTCTTATTGTTTTCATCTTTGTACTCAAACAAACCTAGCTGATTACCCCAAGGGTCCGAAAAAGTAGCCCATTTCACTGGAACCTCTTCACGTTCCTGAATTTCGAATTCCTCAACTTTTAAAATTTCCATCAAACGTTTTTTCTCAGCAGCAAGATCTTCGACTCCCAATCGAATCGGACCGCTGCCTTCTGTTGGAATGCCTTCAGCAACTTGCAGCCAGCAGTTCGGAATCAGTTCCCATTCAGCAAACCCTTCATGCGGAACAAAATCTGGCTCTTTGTTAAGCAGCGTCTCATAAAATCGCTGGCCTTCTATTATATCAGAAACACGAACTTGAACCGTCATTTCGTAGATCATTAAAATTCCCCCTTTATTTGAGTGCATTATTTTCTATGTGATGTTTAACAAGCATGACTAGTCTTTCTTTTTCCTGGTCGGGAAGGTTTTCACTTAATCTAGCTGCTGTTACTGGAAGCATCCATTCTTTGAGAGAATCAAGCGAGAAATGAAAGGACCTTCTATAGCTTCTTAAGTATTTATGAGCTAATAGATTTCTTACATACAATACCGCATTAAGTTTAAAAGGTTTCATTCCTGAATGCATTCCACCGTATTTCAAAATAACCAGAGTACGCGCCAAATCTGCCAATCTGTTTCCTTCGCTTGCATCTGCCCAATCAATAATTACGGGTCCACGATCACAAAGAAGTATGTTATCCGGATGGAAATCTCCATGGCATAAAGATTTCCCTGTTGAAAGTTTCGAGAGATGTTCAGCTATGAAACATTTTTCCGCTTTACGAGTGTTATTTTTTGCTGCATTATATCTACTTGCTGAGGTAGTCCGAAGATTTCTTTATCGTGCATGAGCACTTGTAAGTTAGCCATCTGATTTATCAGATGAATTGCAGTCCAAGGTTGTTTTGATAATTTCTGTGTTAGAGGAGATCCGTTTATTCTTTCGTATAAAAGAGCAGTTTGCCCATTATGAATCACTTTCTTAAGAACGGCCGGTACAGGGAGCCCGGAATGCATCACAGCTTTACTTTTTAAATACTCATTATCGATTGAAGAGTGCGAAACCCGATCAAAGAACTGTTTAGCAACTGTTCTGTCATCCATAAAAATTATTTTTGCAGTACTTCCTTCACCAATTGTTTGTTCAAGTCCCAACAAGAACACATCCCCATTCACAAATCTCTATGTGGATAATTTTAACACAATTAGAAAAGCTAACCCATTTTATGAGTTAGCTTTTAACACGGATTTTTTATTCACCATCATATCCAAAAGAACTTTGTCTGTTGTGCCTGAAGTTTCGTTCCCGAGACGACAAAAGTTTTCGATCGTTTGTTCAACGTCTTCTTCAATAAAGCCGTTCGTGGAAGGAATGCATAGGCCTTGTGAGGCGAGAATGGCTGATTGCACTGCAGCGCTCGAACAGGTGGCGACCTTCATTGCGCAGCCTGCTTTTGCACCATCACACACCATTCCGCTTACATTTCCTAGCGTGTTCTGAATAGCGGCTTTAATTTTATTCAAGTCATCACTTAAAAGATAAGTAATCGCAGCAGATGCGCTGGCACCTGCAACGGTTACCCCGCATAATGCCGATAGACGGCCGAACTTTGACTTCATATAGATGGAGAGCAGATGGCTTAAGGTTACAGCTCTCAGCATTTTTTCTTCAATTGCCCCGATTTTTTCAGCAGCCGCAACAACCGGCATCGTGACGGCAATCCCTTGATTTCCACTTCCGGAGTTCGCCATTACCGGCATGGTGGATCCGGCCATCCGGGCATCTGAACCAGCAGCCGATAGCGCCATGCTGTAAGTCGCAAGATCGTCTGTAAGAATTCCGGATTTGGTTTGATCATAGAGAGTCTTACCAACTTTTAAACCATAATCATTTGAAAGCCCTTCTTCACAAATCGCCCGGTTCAGCTCAACGCTTCTTTTAACGAGTTCCAATCTGTTAAGTGGTACTTCAGTTACAAAAGTATAAAGGTCATCTACCGAAAGCTCGGGGAACTTTTCTTGTTTTTGCGGTGTGGATTTGGTCGTATCGGATTGATTCAGCAGGACATCATCATTAACTGAGATGTAACTCACATTCGTGTGGTCACCAGAAATGACTACCTTAATCTTTTTCGAAAGGGACTCTATATGAACCTCAATATACAATTTTTCAGGTGTATCTGCTGTCTCCACTCTCACCTTACCTTCACGAACGAGTTGAATTGCAGCCTGTTCATCTTTTTCTGTAACTCCCTCTAAAACTCTAAGCTGTTTAGAAGCGTCTCCAGCGATGACACCAAGAGCTGCTGTAAAATCGATGCCGGTAAAGCTCATGCCAGGAATGCCTACTGACAATGCATTTTTAATCACATTTCCGCTCGCTGAAACAGAGATCGAAGTGACATTCTCATCCGTATATTTTTTTGCCGTAGCAGCAGCAAGTGCAATGGCAACAGGTTCGGTACATCCTAAAGCTATCACCAGCTCTTTTTCAAGCAAGTTATAAATCTGCTCCATATTTCATTCAGCTCCATCCAGATGTTTTCTCTACCTCTAACAATAAGGGTTAGAGCTAGGAAAAGGGAAGAGGTAATTATGACCTAATTTAAGGAAATCCATGTGGGTATTTATGTTAAAATTAACTTAGACAGGAGTGTGGTTATGGATTTCTTTATCATTATCATCTTACTAGTATTTATGTTTGATATGGCTAAATTCAGGAAACAAAATCAAACCATTATTGAACAAAACGAAAAAGTGATTTCGCTATTAAAAGAAATCAAAAACAAATAAATCGTGGGGGGGGGGGCTAAGTCTCATGGATAATCAAGTCGTTGTCTTCATATTAACGATGATCGGCAGCATTCTTGTATTTTTTTAACTAGGTGCTCTTGTGGGCGGTGAAGATAGGGAATTTGCACATGCTTTTTTCTTTATGGTCCAATTTTCTTTTACAACAGCCTTGCTTTTCAAAATGTACGATAAGATTAAAAAACTAGAAGAGAAGCAGTTTGAAAAGAAAAGAAAAACGGTCTGAGCCCGGAAAAAGGAGATTCGTAATTTGAAATTTATTGAATTCGGATTCGGAAACAGATGGTTTGTAAGGATGGAAACAGAATTAAACAATGGTACGGAATTCGAAGAAAAAGGGATCGTATTGCCTATCAGACTGCATTCGCTTTATTTGAGAATATGGATTTGGAAAACAGTTGTGATCTTAGACTCCAAAGAAGGATATAAAAGAACAAATAAGAACCGCAGCGATTTTAAACTTTTAATCGGAATGCGCAGTCTCTGATCAATCTACCGCATACATATTGAAAAACTGATAATGCCCATCTCCATTGATCTTCAAGACCAGATTGTCCCCTAAAGGTTGTAAGAGCTTGTTCTCTTTAAATTCAAGTGATAACTCACTTGGAAATTCATCAAACGATACAGTGAATGCACCGATTTGCTGTTGTTTTCTATCTTGGTCAAAAGCCGTACTTAATGTGAAGGAAAGCTGTTGGGGAAGTTGATTTTTTGTAGATATACGCTTAAGTTTAAGCTGGTTCACCATATTTTTTGTAATGAGGAACTCTGCTTCCCAATAGTCATTCTCACCTTTAAATAAGACAGTACCATCTTTTATTGAACGTGGTGTGTCTGTCGTTTCTGCCTTCTTTATCTGTGAATCTTGTCCCTTTACAAACGTTGATGCAAAAGCAAATCCAAATAATAAAAAAGCTGCAATAAGGAGTTTCTTCTTCAATTTTAGATGCCTCCTGTATTCGGATTGAATATTAAAAGGTATTCTTCACAGCAGATAAAATTCCTTGAGTTTATGATTTAGAAAGGGAGCAGTGGATACAATGACAACTAGTATTATAGTGAGGCGGTTTGACGATGCTGATTTACAGACAATCAACCAGTACACATTACCAGACGAGCAAGCGATCTATACATCCGTTCCTTCACTTATTGTAGAGACTTTTCAGAGTGATCAATGGAATCAGCCGTTTGTGATTTGTTCAGAAGGTCATGTAGTGGGTTGGTTTGCTCTATACACAGACTCATCAGGAAATATCTACACGAATAATAAAAAAGCCATCCTTTTAAAATCGTTATCGATTGATTCCCGTCATCAAAAGAAAGAGTATGCACTTGAGGCTTTGAGAGCATTGCCGAATGTAGTGAAAGAACAATACAAAGACAAAGACGAGATCATTCTAACGGTTCATGATACAAATATGGCTGCGATCAACTTATACAAAAAAGCAGGTTTTATTTATAAAGATGAGGATCATGATGGAGAGTATGGAATCGAATTGATTTTTCATCACAGGTTATGAAAAAAAGTGACGGGATCAACCTCGTCACTTTTTTGTGTGTTATTTCATACTTCTTCTTCTATATAAATCGATTGATTTGTAGCCTTTCCCTAAGATGTCTTCCATCTCCAGTAAACGTTTTTCTTGTGTTTCTTTACGTTTAGCAGAATATACGTAACGAGCCCAGTCCTTTTGATAGCCAAACGTTAAAGCATTATAAGCACTTAATAATTCTGCGTTCTTCTCTAAATATGTTTTAATATCATCCACATGAACGATATAGTCATCCACACATTGACTCTTCTTAGAACTGGAGGCTGCCTTCTTTTTCTCGGATCTCAAACCGACAACTGTAAACACGTCATTTAAACTGACCATCCTCGAAAACTTGAGATTGCTTTCTGCCACATAGCCATCCTCACCAACTTTTATGTAGGGAAAGATCTGATCACGTTCAATGTACTCTTTATATTGTGGATTGTTCTTTTTGGGATAAGCAAAAAAGAGATAACCTTTTTCGCTGAGCAGCTGTTTCTCGATTACGTTGTTAAGCTCATTTGAAAATTCCTCTAAGTTAAATACAAAGGCAAAGATGAGGTCGTATTTTTCTTGTTGAATGGCAGCATCATAATCAAATTCTTTAAATTCGTCGATATCTTCAGGCAGGTTAAGAATCAGTCTGTTTGTATATTTTGTGAGATTTAATTTATCTACGATGGATTTAGTAGAGTTCATGGATAGATCCTCCCAAATAGTATTGTTATAGTCATTCAGCAACAAATCTCTTATATCCTTCACATCTGACACAACAGCATAAGGAGAATGACCAGTTGCTGGAACAGCACCTCGTGAATTGATCCAGATCGCACTCATTCCAGCATCCATTGCTCCTGCTACATCATGTATCCAAGAGTCCCCGATGAACATTGTATCCTCTGGGTTTACTTCAAAATAGGTAAGGGGTGCATGATAGAATTCACGATCTGGCTTCCTGAATCCTAATTCTTCTGCACTAAAAATAGTTTTGTCAGGAAACACTTCGGATAATCCCATATGATAGATTTTTTGACGTGGATCGTAAAGGGCGTTCGTCACAATGCCAAGTTCATAATGATTTCTTAAATCCTCAAGAAGCGAGATAAGAGATGGATCTTTGTTTATGCAAGAAAGACCTTTTTGTAAAAAAAGGTTTTCAATTTCAGTCAGTGCCTCATCGTCTGGATTTATATCAAAATGAGAAAAAGCATGCTGCCACCTGGCTCTTCGAAATTCATCAGGTGTGAATTCACGATTTTTAAGCTTATCGATCATGTGGGATGGAACACGCAGCTTTTTCTCAAGGAATAGAGCTGCGTCAATGTTTTTCGTTAAAGGATGTTCTTCGATGGTCTGAATCAATCCTTGTTTAAACCAGTCCGAATGCAGAAGGGTATCATCTAAATCAAACAATAGCAGTTTATACTTCTTCATTATGCACCAACTTCTAACGTTTTTTCTGCATAAACCAAACTTTTATAAACTGTATTTTCTTGCATTAACTTATCGTGAGTTCCTTGCTCAACGATTGAGCCGTTATCCATTACATAGATGATATCTGCGTTCTGAACGGTAGAAAGTCTATGGGCGATCACGATCGTCGTTTTTCCTTCTCTAACAAGGTCGAAATTGCATTGAACCTGCCGTTCTGTTTCAAGGTCTAGCGCTGACGTTGCTTCATCTAAGATTAAGACTTCGGGATTTGCGATGATTGCCCTTGCGAGAGCCAAACGTTGCCGTTGTCCGCCTGAGAGAGTGATGCCTCTTTCTCCGATCTCTGTATCATATCCTTCAGAAAGACTCTCGATGTATGCATGAATTTGAGATATTTCACACGCTTCAATCATTTTCGCATGAGAAATATCTCTTCCTAATAACAGGTTATTCCTTACGGTGTCAGGGAACAAATACGGTTCTTGTGTAACAAAACCGGTTTGCTTCGTCCAGTCGGCGTATATCAAGTCATGAATGGAATGGCTGTTTATGAAAACATTGCCTTCTGTTGGTTTGAAGAAACGCATAAGAAGCTGAGCGATTGTTGATTTTCCGCCGCCGCTCGTTCCGACAAAAGCAACCTTCTTACCGGCAGGGATCGTAAACGTAAGATCATGAAGCACGTTCTTGTCAGACTCCTCGTTGTAAGAAAACGAAACTTTATCAAATTGAATAGATTCGATCTTTTCAATAAACGGTATAGAACCATCTTTTTCGGTCGGAGACTCGATCACGGAACGAAGTCTATCAACGTTCGCATAAATGTTAGAGAGGTCCATCGAAAAGGCAAACAAACGATGCAGGGCATCCATCAGCTGGCCGGTAAATTGGTAGACGATGATGAACATACCAATTGAGAGATTTCCTTGGATGACGCTATATCCGCCGTATCCTATCACGATCAATGAGGCTCCCCATTTTAAAGGTTCACTTGCGAGAAGCTGTTTGTTGTTGATCTTAGCTTGTTTCATAACGGCATTGAAATACCGTTTGAAATGGCGGTTATAGATCGAAGTTTCCCAATCAGTCCGGTTATACGCTATGACCTCACGTGTAGATGAGATACCTTCTTCGATATGGATTAAGAGATCCGTTTTCCGGTCCTGAGCTTCTTTTCCAGCTGTACGTATCAAAGGTGAGAAATGTCTTCCCATCACGATATATAGAGCACTAAATACCAAAATAGATGCTAAAAGAATAGGAGAAGAGATGAAGATAATGACCGAAAGTACAGCGATTGTGACAAAGAGTTGAATAAGTCTCGGGATGTAACCGCCTATCATGCCGGCAACTTGTGACACATCATTTGATAAATAATGAACATACTTCGTCACACGTTCATTATGAAAAGTCTTAACCGGAATACGCTGCATATAGTTCATAAAGTCTTGGGTCAAAGCTGCAATGACTTTTGCCTGAATCCGGTGAAAAGTATGAGGTGCGAGCGTAAAAAGAAGAGCATACGCTATGAAAGCACCAGCGAACATGAGTAAGATCGGAACGAGTCTATCGTATTGTCCGTTTATAAAAACATCATCGATGATGAACTTCTGCAAGCCAAAGGTCGCGATAATCGCCATCGATTCTAGACATAATAAAAGTACTGAGAACAGGAAGAACCACTTAATCTTTTTTATATAATGAAGAAGCCATTTTATATTATCCATCTAACCCCTCCAATTAAACGATCTCTTTTTCGACAACAGGCAGATGTGCTGTATCCTCGCCTGCAGACAAGTGATAAAAGATTCCTTTTCGTGCCATCAATTCTTCATACGTTCCTATTTCAGCAGCCCGACCTTGATCGACAACAATGATCTGATCGTAATCTTGTATCGTTGAGAGTCGGTGAGCTACAGTAAGAGTGGTTTTTCCACTTAAGAGGGTATCCAATGCGCGCTGAACTTCCACTTCGCTTACGTTGTCTAGTGCAGACGTGGCTTCATCGAGCAGGATGATCTTCGGGTCTTTCAAGAACATACGGGCAAGTGAAATCCGCTGCTTTTGTCCGCCAGATAGCTTGATACCACGCTCACCGATCAAAGTGTCATATCCATTCTCGAGTTTCAGTATAAAATCATGCGCATAAGCCGCTTTGGCAGCTTCTTCAATTTGGTCGTCTGTTGCATCAGGGTCACCGAAACGAATATTTTCTCTGATGGTTGATCCGAAAAGATAGGTTTCCTGAAAGACATAGCCGAATGAATCACGAATTTGAGAAAGCTTTAAATCTTTTAAAGAAATACCATCTAGTAAAATATCACCTTTAGTAGGATCATAAAATCTGCCTAACAGTTTTAAAAGGGTAGATTTTCCGTTTCCGCTCGTGCCGACAAAAGCGATCCTCTCACCTGGTTTAACCGTTAAGTTAAAGCCTTTTATGATATCTTCAGAAGCAGGATAGCGGAAGTGAACATTCTTAAACTCTATTTTTCCTTTCACAGCAGAAAGCAGGACGGGTTGCTCCGGATCCGTAATCTCAGGTTTGATTTTTATCAATTGATAGATTTTATCGACTTGATACATGAGTACCCGCTGTTCCGTCATGGAGGTAATGACCGCTGTCAAACGGTGCATAGCGGTAAAATAGTAGAGCAGGAAAGCTGAAAATTCACCAACTGTAAGATTATTTGAGCGAACTAAGATAGAACCATAGATTAAGATTGCGATAGCGCCTGCATAATAGGAAAGCCGCCGGACGGTTCCGCGGATATACGCATAGAGATAGGCTTTTATCATGCTTTGATTATAAGTATGTAACTTATCGTTAAGCCGTCCGTTCTCCCATTTTTCAGAAGAATACGCACGCACTTCGAGCAATGAGCTGATGGTTTCATAGATTTTCTTGTTTAAGGCAATCCGGTTCGTACTTAACTCCTTGCTAAGAAGTGAAGCTTTTCGTTCAAAACGAGGACCGACTACATAATAAAGAAGAAATGCAGGAATGATGATCAATGCCAGTTTGACATTCATCGTAAACAGAATAAAAATAGCTAAAATTGAAAAGATGGCTTCTTGAATCATATAAGGAATGAATTGGCGGTATAAATTTTGAACGGCCGTTACTTCTGTGTTCATTAAGGAAAGGGTTTCTCCGATCGGAGTCTTTTCGAAATAAGAAAACCCTAATTTTCTAAGGTGTTGGAAAATACTGAAGTGTATATCTCTCGATGCTTTTTCTTGTACGATGCGCTGAAGATTGTTTCGGACCGTGCTGAGGTAGATCATGATAGCGAGTAATCCGACAGTTCCGCCCAGAAGTTTGAAGAACATTTGTGTATTCTTTTCTGGAACGATGACATCAATAAAATATTGAATGAATTTTGGGATTAAGAGTTCGATTCCCGTGATTAAAATACTGCTGACAACCATGAGAGTGAAGAGCCATTTATAAGGTTTTAAGAACGATAGTGTCCAAAGATAGACCTTAAATAAATGAGAGGCTTTGAGCGTTTCCATAAATCAGCTCCTAACATATTTTGTTATTTTTAAAATGAGCGGAAGTTTTATTTTACAACATGTTTGACAGCGTTTCCATAACTATTTTCTGATTTAGAAATGATATAATCATAATCATATTTATAGCGAATATAGGGAATGAAGTGGATAGGCGTAACGAACTGCAAACAGGAGGGTTTAGTAGTGAAAGATGAAGCAGAATTAGTATTGCCAGCGAAAGCCGATTTAGGCGAAGGGCCATGCTGGGACTCGCAAAAAGGCGTATTGTACTGGGTGAATATTTTAGGTAAAACCGTGAATGTATACGATCCGGAGGCGAATGAAAATAGAGAGATTGATGTGGATCAGCTAGTAGGGACCGTGGTTCCTCGGAAGTCTGGCGGAATTACTGTTGCTATGGAAAAAGGTTTTTATTTCTTGGACCTAGACACCGAACAGTTAACTGAGATTGTTGATCCCGAAAGTCAGCTGCCAGAGAACCGATTTAATGATGGGAAGTGTGATCCGTACGGTCGGTTCTGGGCAGGGACACTGAGCTTGAGCGAAGAGCAAGGAAAGGGATCGCTTTACTGTTTATATCAGGATTTTAGTGTGGAAAAGAAAGTAGGAAACCTTACGATATCCAATGGTCTCGCTTGGTCGCCAGATCATAAATTCATGTACTTAATCGATACACCTACAAAGAAAGTAACGCGATTTGATTATGATGGGGAAACCGGAGCAATAGAAAATCCGGTTGCTGTCATCGAGTTTAAAGAAGGACACGGATATCCCGATGGAATGACGATTGATGATGAGGGAATGCTTTGGATTGCGCATTGGGCTGGAGCACAAGTCTCACGCTGGAATCCTGAGACTGGCGAACAATTAAGTTCGATATCAGTTCCAGCTTTGAATGTAACATCATGCACGTTTGGTGGTGCTGATTTGAAGACACTCTATATCACGACTGCAAGAAAAAATATGACGAAAGAGGAGCTGGAGAAATATCCGCTCACAGGAGGTCTCTTTAAAATAGAGACAGATGTAAAAGGAAGCCCCGCGTATTCATTTGGCGGTTAAAAACTAAATTATTTTATAAGGAGTCAATAAGGTGACCGGCGGCAGATACTTTTGCTGTTTAACCTTGTTGGCTTTTTAACTTTCTAAAAGCCTTTAGTATGGTCTATGAGCCGAAACATAAGGTCTATGAACTTAACTAGATCCTCAATGAGTCATATTTAGGAATCTATGAGTCAAAATAAAAGCTCTATGAACCAAACGGATTTCTATAAGCCAAAAGGAGTGCCCTATGAGTCAAACCGAACTGTCTATGAACCGTTATAGAAAGGAAAATCAATTCACTCCATTTTTTAGATAATAGCAAATAATTTAAAAATTTCTGAAAAATTTATTTACTTTTTTACCCATGTGAATTACAATATCTAAGGTAAGGAAAATATTTCAAATGAAGGAGGCGTTGGACATGATTCAATTTAATTTTGAAGCAATGAAAACAATTAAATGTAACGTCCAATACACAACCTTCTTTATGGAATCCGTTTAATTTTAATTACGTGAATCGGAGCCCCGGGATGTGTATGCATTCTGGGGCCTTTTTGTGCATTTTTTTAGTGCACACAAAAGGTCATCAGCATTCTGATGGCCTTTTTTATTTTGGCTGTTTTCTATAGTGTTGTCTATTATGGAATTTTTGAGATTGACTCCATAGGTAAGTTGATTAGAGTGGAGGGTGCGAGACTCCTGCGGGATTAGTGTGCCAACTACCTGAGTCTACTTCTTGCAAGGCATGCGACGAGGAATACACTTCGTCAGGATTTACTTTTAGACGCAGGAGCACACCAACTCCTTCCGAATATGAGACTCCTAACGGCGCAAAGCGCAGAGGAGGCTCACCGCACACCCCGCGGAAAGCGAGCATCCTGTAACGGAAATCAACTACTTTCAAGAGCAGCAGAGAAACGAAAACAGCCTTAACTAACAAAAAGGAGTGCTGACGATGATACAGTTCAGAAAATCGCGTGATAAAAGGTGGAATCGCTAGAACACTAGATTAAAAAACGACTGGAGGCAACAAGGATGGAAGTAATAAAACAATCAGTAATCGATCAAATTACAATCGTAGAATATGATCCGAGCTATGCAGGAAGAGTCGCTGAAATGTGGAACAACAGTCGTGACGGCTGGGGCGGTGGCAACACGATCAGAACAGAAGAACAAGTCTTAAAACAAGAAGCGAACTCAACAAACTTACATCTATATTTGGCTCTTGATGGCGATAAGGTCGTCGGTTATTGCAGCCTTGGGGAGTACCGTGAAGATGAAGGAGCGCTTTATATTCCGCTTTTAAACGTAAGTGGAGATTACCATGGAAAAAAGATCGGGAAGAAGCTTGTCTTAAAAGCGCTTGAGAGAGCGATTGAAATGAAGTGGCCGCGTCTCGACCTTTACACATGGCCAGGTAATACAAAAGCTGTTCCGCTTTATAAAAAATGCGGATTCTTTTGGGAAGATCGTGATGATACAACACACCTCATGAACTTCATGCCGTCGGTTATGCAGACCGAGGCAATCGCAGATTTTTTCAATAAAGTGAACTGGTATGAAAGCAGCACCCGTAAGATTGAAGTAGTACCTGATGGAAATAAGGAAAATGACTTCCATTATTATGAGTACTCCTGGGAAACGAAGAACCAAGAGAAATTAAGAATGGAGTTTGAACGTTTTGGCAGGGGACTCCGTTTAATCGAAACGGACGACTATCTGATCTCTGCTGCAGTTGAGGACTTCAATCTTGTATTTGGTTCAGAATATAAAATCCAATATCGTGTTATCAATAAGTCGGGTAAACCATTAACGGTAGCGATCGAAGGGATGAACGACAAAAATATCGAGTTTCTGGTCTCTAAGGAAACAACAGTAAAAGGTGAAGACATCATTGAAGTGCCTTTTACAGTAAATCCGATCGATGAAGAACAGAGCGTTTGGCGGACACATCCAACTGTATCCGCCATGCTGACAATCAACGGGAAAAAAGCATTATTTAAAGTCGGAATCAGACCTAAGTTCCCATTAAATTTGAGCTGCAAACTTTCTGATGCATTGACGTTTACAGGAAATTCATCAACTTTTTATATGGATCTAGAAAACAATTTTAATGAAGACGCTGTGTTTTCCTTTGAGCTTCCTGAGTCAGAATTAATCAATATGGAAAACCGCAAATTCTCTATTACGTTAGCACCGAAAACAAAACAATCTGTACCTGTGAATTTTACATTGATGAACCATGGATTCTATTCAGCTGACCTTGAGATTACAGCTGCGAAAAAGGATTGCAGCTCTGTTGTTTTCTCCAAAAAAATAGGAACTGCCTTCAAAGGAATCGGTACGAAATTTGCTGGTGAATGTGATGATTATTATCACGTGTACAACAGTCAATATCATTTAATTCATGAGAAGTTCAACAACTGGATCAAGCCTGGTAAAGGAAGTAAAGACTATAAACTGGCATTGATGTGTCCGAAGCTCGGCAAACCATTCTCAGAGGAACTGTCACGTATTCGTCCTCTGCGGGTGGAGCCGATTTTGGAAGATGGATACGCTGGGATGAAAGCTGTTTATCGTTCAAATGCTTTTCCAGGTCTTGAGCTTGCTTCCATTGTGAAATTGTACAGTGAAGGTTTGGTTGAGCAGCATTACGAGGTCACGAATACAGAAGACACGGAAACAACGGAAGAAGTTTGGCTGAACAATCCGATTTTTAGCCGTCTTTTAGAGCGAGCGGTAATACCGTATGAGGGAGAAATCGTGGAACTTAACGATTCGATGGGATCTTTTCTGGATTATTGGAAAAGCCAGAACCTTTCTGAAAACTGGATCTTCTTAAGAGGACAGAACAATCCTCGAGGGATCGCATGGTCAAAAGATGAAAGCATTCATTTTTCATCATGGTTTATGTATCTTGAACATAACTTAGGAAAATTGACTCCACATCAAACGGTACAGACAAAACCGGTTGTGTTTTCAATCGGTGCGTTCCATGACTGGCAGTCTTTCCGCGAGTACGCGGTGCAAAAGAGCAACATGCCTGCTGCGAGCCTTACGAACCATATGACTTTTTCCGTAAATGATGGGAACCCGTTTGTGAGCGGGACTGAAGTAAAGGCATCGGTTAAAGATTATAAATCAGCGTTCTTTAACGGCATGATTGAAATGAAGAGGGATGATGAAATTCTGCAAAGCCACTTGTTCGCTTCAGATGAGGAAATGACGAGTGCATCGTTTAATATTCCGCTAGCTGCTGATGAAGCGGTTCATGTACTAACATCCAAAATGAGTTTGGATTCAGTCGATATTACGCGTCAAACTGCGGCTTTTGTCACGAAGGAAACACCGGTTCTTTTCGAGAAAAGCATGAAGAGTGATTTAGAAGTTTTGTCTGCAGAAAATGGTGAAATGAAGATTTCAGCTTCTGGCCAATTTGCACCGAGTTTGTTTTCTCTAACGTATAAAGGTCAGGAATGGATGGACTCACCATTTCCTAAGCCTGCTCCAAAATCGTGGTGGAATCCATGGTTTGGAGGAATCGCTGGTCTTGTTGAAGGCACGAGTCTGAACTCTCTTTTGAAAGAGGAAAGTACCGTGGCGTTTGCTGAGAAAGAGGACAGCAAAGGAAACCTGTGGAAGGGCTTGAAGATATCCACAAGATACGAAAAGCATGAAACTTTTAGGGGGCTTGAGATCCATAAGTATTTCTTAATGCTGCCGGGGGTTCCCGTTCTTGGCCACACTACAGAAATTGTTCAAACGATGGGAAGTTATCTGCAGGGCAAGAATTTCTATACCGGATGCTTCTTAAATCCAGGACCAGAACTTACAAAGAACTGGGCGAGTTTCCAGAGTGAATCAGGTGAATGGGCGATGGTTTATGGGGGAAAAGGAGAACAGGAGATGACCGTTGACCGAAGCGTTGTATTCGGCAGTGATGATCATGAGAATCTGCTTCAGATTGTAGCTAATAAAAACGCCACATTTGTGGATTCTTATATCAACAAAGAAGTGATTGAGCTAGGGTATGCTGAGAAACTTCACTTAGCACATGGCTCTAATCATTTTACAGCGCCTGTGTTCTATCTGTTCAACAACAAGGTAGTTCCAGACACCGCTTTAGAAGATTTAAAGAAGATCCGTTTTTGCTAACATCGACAAAGGAGAGAATCCATGAAAATCATCGACGCACACATGCATTATTCAAACATTGAAAGCTTCAAACACACGGCAATCAACCTGTCCAAACTGGACTATTCCTATGACGGAATTATAAAAGAGTATGAAGAAGCGAACGTAGTGCTTGGAATTGCGATGGGATTGACTGAGAAAGAAGTTGAGGGGTTTCCGGACCCCTTGACGGCTACACCGATGGGAATCGATCTAGAAGAGAGAATTCCTGAAAATGTTGTGTACTGTGCAGGCATCAATCCGCATCATTTAGGTGAAAAGGAACTAGCAGATCTTGAAGAAACGGTGCAAAAGCCGGAAGTAGTCGGATTGAAAATCTACTTAGGCTATTATCCATTCTATGCGTATGATGAAGTTTACCAGCCGGTGTATAAGCTTGCTGCGAAATTCAATCTGCCGGTTGTTTTTCACACGGGGGACACGTATTCAGAGCGTGGATTGCTGAAGTATTCACATCCGTTAACACTGGATGAAGTAGCGGTGATGCACCGCGATGTAAATTTTATGATGGCTCATTTCGGTGATCCTTGGACACTGGACGGAGCAGAGGTTGTTTACAAGAATCGCAACATGTATGCGGACCTTTCCGGACTGGTCGTCGGAACGAGAGAAGATATTAATAGATACAAAGATTCACCGCGGTTCTTTAACCACCTGAAGCATGCACTGACTTTTACAGATAACTATGAAAAGTTTTTGTTCGGAACAGACTGGCCGCTCGTGCCAATCCAGCCGTACATCGATTTTGTAAAAGAGATCATACCAGAAGAGCATCATGAGGATGTCTTTTACAATACGGCGGTAAAAATTTTTCCAAAGATCAGACCGTTTTTAAAATAAAAGATTGAGAGTGAGAGGGGTGATGCCTTTGGTACACGTAACTGGATTTTATCAAAAGAAGTTTAATAGAATACAAACGGAAAGAAGGGATCACCCCCATGATTACAGGGAAAAAAGTAGAGTTGCGACCGGTATCATTAGAAGATCATAAGCGATCGTACCATTGGCGCAATGACGAAGAAACGGCACGATTTGATGCGGGTTCGGGTCTATATCGGTATAGTCATGTACCGCTCGAACAACTAGAAGCAAGCTATGAGAAAGATATTAGGAACATCGATAAACGGGAAGTAGGAGAATTCTCGATTTATACACTTGGAGAAGATGCCAGGCATATTGGTTCGATCGGGTATCGGAATCTTGATATTGTTTCAAGACGGTGCGTAGTCGGTCTTGGGATTGGAGAAAAAGAGCTGTGGGGCAAGGGCTATGGAACAGATGCCCTTAAAGCTTTAATCAACTATCTGTTTAAGACGATGAATTTAAGAAGAATTCAACTGGATACGTGGAGCGGAAACACGCGTGCAGTCCGTTCCTATGAAAAATGCGGTTTTGTGGTCGAAGGACGTCTGAGAGAAGATACTTTTATCGATGGAAAGTACTATGACACCATCGTGATGGGGTTATTAAGAGAAGAATTTCAATATGAATCTTAATCTCCCATCATTTTTTCGTCTGATCGCATAATTTTAGCGGCTCATCACATAAATTCTGCGGTCAATCACATAAAAAAGTCGCAATATCACATAAAAATTAAGGGTCATCACATAATTTAACAAAATGTGGGAAATGAAGGTGGGCGTTATAGCTCACCTCTTCCTATGAACAGGAGAGATAAAATGCTGAGAGTAATAGATTTGGAAGAAAGAGATCACGAGCTCATTCGTGCAGCTGAACAAGTCATCGAAAAAAATTACATATACGGTAAGCATCACATTGGAGCGGCAGTCCGCACAAAATCAGGTAGAATTCATGCGGGTGTTCACTTAGAGGCAAACGTAGGCAGAATTGCCGTTTGCGGTGAAGCGATAGCGCTAGGGAAATCCATATCTGAAGGCGATCATGATATCGAAACGATTGTAGCTGTTGCACATCCTCACCCGCACGAGGATATAGAAAAATGCTGGGTCGTCGCACCATGTGGAATGTGCCGTGAATTGATCAGTGACTATGGACAGGATACGATGGTGATTTTGCCGTATCAAGGGCAGATTGTAAAATGTAATGTGAAGGAGCTTCTGCCGGAAAAATATAATAGCTGAGACTAAATGAAAGCGGGTAATGATGTGGACTTCTTACTTTTAATATTGATTTTTACAGCATTGTTTGCCATTTACGATGCGATCAGAAAAGTTAACAACAATATATTAAATCAGACAGAGGAAATAAAAAAATTAAACGAGCATTTAAAAACCAGCAATAAAGTGATCAAAATAGAAGGATTCAAATGGGGTAAACGAGATGAATAAAGGAAAGATCATCCTATTAAACGGGGTATCCAGCTCCGGGAAATCTACCTTAGCAAAAGAATTGTTGAAGAGGCTGCCGGATTATTTTCACTTCAGTATTGATGATTTTGACACCATTATTGAGAAGATGGAGGATCGGAACAGCGGTCATTTAATTCGTGTTCCAACCGAACATTTTTTTCATCGCAACATGGCGATGTTCTCTGATCAAGGCGTTAATCTCGTCGTTGATCAAATTTTACATAACAAAGATACCACGAAGGATTGCTATGAAATTTTGCATGATTATCCTGTATTTTTTGTTGGTGTTCATTGCGCAATTAATGAACTAGAAAAAAGAGAGAAAGAAAGAGGCGACCGGCCGGTTGGACAGGCAACATCACAGCTGAACTATGTGCATCAGCAGGGCGAAGTTTATGATATCGAAGTGGATACGTGTGAAGGAATTGAAAAGGCCGTTATAGCCATAGTTGAAAAAATTTCAGAGATTACGGATTCTAAAGCTTGGAAAACAACTATTGATTATTATAAGGATGCAGATAATACTCGTACTTAAGATGTTTAATCTTGAAGAGAGTGAAATAAAGGTGGGTTGAAGAGCAGTAATTTTTGTCGCAGTGTGTCGACTCGTGGTTATTTTTAAAATAACGTGGGATTAATTCGATTAACGTTAGAATAAATTCATTTAACGTGGGATTTTATCTACTTAACGTGGGATTCCCTGAACTGATACCTATAGAGGTATCGATCGAAATAATGAATAAATAATATAAAATAAAAGGTGACGCCAATTATAAGCGTCACCTTACCTTATTTCTTCAATTCCTGCCCCATGCCTTTTAAAAAGTGAAGACCGAAGCCGATCGCACGGTTAATATCCGGGTCTTTCAAAGACTTAACTAGATCGAAAGCTCCGATCTTTTGCTCACTTTCCACAAACATTTCGCCTTGCTTCAAACCAGAAACGACGCTGTCGAGGAGTTTCGCAGTTGCTTCGGGATCCATCTTTGTAAGGACGCCAGCCGCACCCATCAAGTTGTTAATCATGTTCGTGACCGGTTCGCGGGAAACCTGCCCGAGTGCAATGCTGGCGATTTTGTCTTTTGCTTCAAGCATGGCGTTTGCCGCTTCCAACGCGCCAATCTTATCGAGCTCTCCAATAAAATCGAGCGCCTTTGTTAAGGCTGCATCTTTTTCCGCTAATGCTCTTTGAAGTTCGGCGAGTTTTTCCTGCTGGATCTGTTCTTCTGTTTTTACATTTTTCTTAACAGCTGTAATCGGTTGTGCCATATTGAATCAGCCCTCCTACACTTCATCCGTCAGATGGACATAGCCAGGACGGTTCCATTTTCTTTCTACTTCCACGCCGTTTTGCGGATAACGTTTCTTGTTTCTTGGGTTGTTGCCAGGCAGCTTCACTTCGCCTTCACGGCTGATGATCTCCATTCTTACTTTAGTCTGCTTGTAGGCAGGCGTACGTGTTCGATGGTCAACGGCTGGGCCGGTAAGGAAGTTGATGGCCGAGTCCTTATCCACCGAGTTCATCGGCAGGTACAGCTCGTTGTTTTTAACACGATCGGTAACAAGTGCATTCAGTTTCACGGCTCCAAAAGGAGAAATAAGCCGGACGACTGAACCATCAATCAAACCGCGTTCCTCGGCAAGACTCGGAGACACTTCAACAAAAACATCTGGAACTTTGTGCTGAATTCCTTGCGATTTGTTCGTCAGGTTACCTTCATGGAAGTGCTCCAGCATACGTCCGTTGTTGATATGCAGATCGAACTCTTCAGGGAACTCGGCTGGCAGCATCCAGTCAGAAAGTGCAAAGCGCGCCTTTTTATCCGGGAAGTTAAAGCCTTCTGTGTAAAGAAGCGGTGTGCTCTTGCCGCTGAAATCTCCCCAAAGGAAACTGCCCCAGCCCTCAAGAACGTCATAGCTCGCTTCACCAAACAACGGTGCTAATGACGCCATCTCTGCAAAAATTTCGCTCGGGTGTGAGTAGTTCCAGTCAGCTCCCATACGAATGGCGATCGCCTGGATGATCTCCCAGTCCGGTCGTGAACCTCCTGTTGTCGGAAGCGCTTGATACAATCGCTGAACACGGCGTTCCGTATTCGTGAACGTTCCTTCTTTTTCTAAAGAAGGTGCCGCTGGTAAAATCACGTCCGCATATTGAGCGGTCTTCGTTAGGAAAATATCTTGAACGACGAAGAAATCAAGTTGAGATAACATGTCATGAACGTGGTTCGAGTTGGAATCCACTAACGCCATGTCTTCACCGATCAAGTACATCGCTTTGATCTCGCCTTTTCCAATGCCTTCAACCATCTGGATGTTGTCTTTTCCTGGTTTAGCGTCGATCGAAACGCCATACGCTTTTTCAAATTTCGCGCGGGCAACATCATCGGTAATGTGTTGGTAACCTGGCAGCCATGCAGGAAGGGTACCCATGTCACACGCACCTTGAACGTTGTTGTGTCCGCGAAGCGGGTAAGCTCCAGCACCAGGACGTCGATAGTTTCCAGTTGCTAAAAGGAGGTTCGAAATGGCAGCTGATGTATCACTTCCACCTGTGTTCTGCGTAACACCCATGCCCCAAAGGACACATGTGCCATCGGCGTCACGGATCATTTTCGCCACATTGATTAAAGTCTCTTGTGTCAATCCAGTGATCTCTTCTGCATATTCAAGAGTGTATTTCTCTAATACTTCCTTAAACTCATCAAGGAAATGAACGTTTTCATCAATAAACTTCTGATCATGCCAGCCTTGATCGATGATATACTTCGTAACGGCCATCAGCCATACCTGGTCGGTTCCTTGTTTCGGACTAATAAAGATGTCCGATCGCTCAGCAAGTTCATGTTTACGAAGGTCGGCGACGATCAGTTTTTGACCGTGAAGCTTGTGTGCGCGTTTTACGCGAGTCGCAAGTACAGGATGACCTTCTGTCGGATTCGCACCAACAACGATAACGAGCCCAGCTTCAGCGATATCTTGGATCGTACCGGCGTCGCCACCCATGCCGACTGTTCGGAAAAGACCGTCTGTTGCAGGGGACTGGCAATAACGCGAGCAGTTATCCACGTTGTTCGTACCGAAAACTTGGCGGGCAAGTTTCTGCATCAAATAGTTTTCTTCATTCGTAATTTTAGATGAAGAGACGAACCCTAGAGCGTTGCTTCCGTAATCTTGTTTGATCTGACTCATCTTGCTTGCGATCAAGGATAGTGCTTCATCCCAAGTTGATTCTACAAACTCCCCGCCTTTACGGATAAGAGGAGTAGTCAGGCGTTCCTCAGAGTTCACGAAATCCCAGCCGAATTTTCCCTTTACACATGTAGAGATTGCGTTTACTGGACCCTCACTCGGTTCCACTTTTAAAATCTTTCTGCCTTTCGTCCACACTTCGAACGAACAGCCGACACCACAGAACGTACAAACGGTTTTTGTCTTTTTCGTACGCGTCTCCCGCATGGCGGCTTCCACTTCAGATACGGCAAAAATACCGCTGTAGCCAGGCTCTACTTCTTTTACAAGCTCGACCATAGGCTCAAGAAGATCTTCTTTCAATCCAGTCATAAAACCAGCTTCACCGAGCATCGATTTTTCCATGAGCGCGTTGCACGGACAAACCGTTACACACTGTCCGCAGCTGACACATGAAGATTCGTCGATACTAGAACCCGCATCCCAAATAACACGAGGACGTTCACGCTCCCAATCGATCGAAAGTGTCTCGTTCACCTGAAGGTTCTGACATACTTCAACGCACTGTCCGCACGTGATGCACTGGTTCGCGTCATAACGGTAGAAGGGGTGAGACATATCGATATCCACGGTTTCTTCTTTTGGCGAGTAGGGAATAGACTGATGTTCGATTTCCATCAGTTCTGCCGTGTTGTGAAGTTTGCAATTCCCGTTGTTGTTATCACAGACTGTGCAATAGAGAAGGTGATTTTCAAGTAGTCGGTCCATCGCCTGATTTTGTGCATCCTTCGCTCGAGAAGAAGAACGCTCAATGCTCATGCCGTCCAGTGCCATCGTCGAGCAAGAACGCATCAGTTTGCCATCTACCTCAACGATACATGTGTCACACGTCTCGATCGGATCCACTTGCGGCGTGTAGCAAATTTGTGGATGAGGCAGTTCATTTTTGTTGATGATATCTAGGATGGACGTTCCGGTTGGTGCTTCGTACGCCTTCCCGTCGATCTTGATCTGAATCATTTTTTCCATTTGTGACCTTCCTTTCAAATATGAAAGTACAAAAAAATCCACCACGAAAGCACAGATTCTATGGAGCGCAGAAAATGTGTATCATGGTGGAATAGTTTAATAGCAGGGCTTACTATTGAGCCAATCCAACATATTATGTAATTCGGTAAGAGGGAAGAAGAACAAAACATTATTCCTGCATCCAACTTTTCTCCTCTTATTATAGCGTTTTCATAGAAAAAGAACAATGAATCTTCAAAGCTCGCTAAATTTTTTCACGTGCGAAAAGTAAGTACATCATGTATGATTAGTAAAAAATGGAGAAACAGTGGTGATGGTACAAATGTCTAAAAAGGTACACGACTTCAATGATATTATCCGAAAGCTGCGAAAGAATCTATTAGGAAAAGGGCCGGAAAAAATACATACAGTCTTTGTTGAAAACATGGCGATCTCAACCATGTATGGCAACTTGACTCCGACTGAGAAGTTTATCGCGAGAACGTCTGAAGGTAAAGAGATGGTGCATGCGGCCAGAACTCGCCTCATCCAGGATATTTATGCAACAGCTCCACCAGAAGGATTAGAAGATGTGACAGGTGCAAAGTTTGTATATCTGTTCTCAGATTTTAAAGTAGATGAAGACATGGCCGTATCTGTATTTGTTTTCGATAAACCCATCGCTTAAGGGGGCGCTCATGAAACCAGTTGTAACAAAACGCGAAGTTCTTCAATTTAAAAAGGGTAAAGCGTTTCAAGTGGAAGACACTATCGTAACCGAACTCCCAGTCACGATCAAAATCAACGGGGAAGAATTCGTGACGATGGTCTGCAGTCCGGAGTACATAGAAGACATGGTTGTTGGCTATCTCGCCTCAGAAGGCATTATACGAAACTATAAAGATATTAAAAACATCTGGGTGCAAGAGGATGGAAGCTATGTTCATGTGACGACGGAAAAGCTGAACCCGGTTTATCAAAACCTGCAGAATAAAAGATACATAACCTCGTGCTGCGGGATGAGCAGACAAGGGTTTGTCTTTGCGAACGATGCGCTTACGGCAAAATCTATGAATGACATCCGGGTAAGGGTGACCCCTGAGGACTGTTTCCGTTTGATGGAAGAGATGCAGGGAACCGCTGGCATTTTTAAAGAGACAGGCGGAGTGCATAACGCAGCACTGTGTGATATGAACGGAATCGTGCTGAGCCGGATGGATATCGGGCGACACAATGCACTTGATAAAATCTATGGATACTGCTTAAAGAATGATATTTTTATAGGGGACAAGATCCTCGTATTCAGCGGCAGGATTTCATCAGAGATCTTGTTGAAGGTAGCGAAGATCGGATGCGAGATCGTGCTGTCCAAGTCAGCGCCGACGGAATTTGCCCTGCAGTCAGCGGAAGAGCTCGGAATTACGACGGTCGGGTTCATCCGTGGAGACTCGATGAACGTGTATACGAGGCCGGAGAGGATTATAACGGAATGAAACTGATTAGAGTAAAGAGAATTGAGCAGTCCACCGTTATGGTGTGACTGCTTTTTGAATTAATTGTGTACTTGGAGTTTGTTTCCGCTAGGATCAAAGAAGTGAAAATAGCTGTGCCCGCTGTCTTCTTGCATCTCATCCACTTTTACATTTTGATCTATTAAATATGTATGAAGCTCATTAATATTTGAAGTTGTAAATCCTATAGAAAATTCAGCTTGCCCGTTTATGGTGAAATGCCCCCTGGAATCCGGATCTCCTTGTACTAAAATCAGTAATGGACCGGAATTCAGCTCTATAACAGCAAGTTTTCCATCACTGTGCCTTAATTGAAATCCTAAACATTCTGTGTACCAAGTAATGGACTCTTGAAGGTCCAGGACAGGTATCCTAAAGTAATGCATCTCATGAATTAAAGATTTAGTCATTGTTGTTCCTCCTAATAATTTCTTTTTGCATATTTCGGTAATAATTGTCATATTCCTTCAAAAAAATAAGCAGTCCTGCTACAAAGAGCAGGACTGCTTCATGCTTATTACCAGCTGCGCTGTTCCCACTGGCTATTGGTTAGTTCCAATCTCTCTTTATTTCCTTCCGAATCAGTAGCATACACATCATCGACATACCAGCCTCTGCCGTTTACAGAGCCATCCGTCTGATAGAGGAAGCGAACGAATTGTGTTCCATCAGGAAGGTCCACTTTTTCGTGCGACCATTTTTCATCCTTACCTGTATAAACGTCAGGTAAGTTCGTCCACGTTTCACCGTCTTCAGAAACTTGAAGTAATCCTTTGTCACTGCCGTTTTCGATGCTGAACCAGTTTTGGAAGTGAAGTGTATTCTGACCCTCTTCAAGTTTAAAAGTTAAATGCTTTGCAAGTTTGTCGCCGTATCCCGCAAACCAAGCTTTATCCTTTTGTCCCATAGCCACGGAAATCGAATCACCAGCGTATTGTGCAACCTGGCGTCTGATCGGATTCATCGAAACGGTAGCACGTGAGGGATGTACACGATTCGTCAACGTTAAAACGATCATCTGATTTTTCGGCGATACGACCATAGATGTACCTGTATATCCCGTATGACCGAGAGTCTCTTCATTTGCTAAAGAATCCATGTACCAGCCTTGATTCAGCTCCCAGCCGAGTCCGTGTGAGTTGCTAGGGAACTGAGGAAGCTGGTTTTCAGTTAATAAGCGAACGGTTTCTGGCTTTAGAATTTGAGTCGAACCATACTTTCCTTTTTGTAAGATCATGTGGCCAAAAACTGCGAGGTCTTTCGCGGTTGAGAAAACTCCAGCATGTCCGGCTACACCGTCAAGACTCCATGCGTTTTCGTCATGAACACTGCCCCAAACCATACCGCGGCCGATGTTCGGCTGATACTCGGTAGCAGCCACGCGGTCACGAAGCTCAGCAGGTGGATTGTACATCGTATCTTTCATCCCGAGCGGCTCAGTGATGTTTTCTTTTACAAACTCATCAAGCCTTTGACCAGACAGTCTTTCAACTAAAACACCAAGTGTGATTAGGTTCAGGTCACTGTATGTATAAGTAGTGCCGGGCTGATTTTTCAGCTGGTATCTTAAAGCGATCTGCAGTCTGTCTTCACGATTCGTTCCCATGTTGTAAAGCGGGATCCACGCTCTGAAACCAGAGGTATGCGTCATGATCTGCCGAATCGTTACGGATTCTTTGCCGTTCTCGTTAAACTCTGGAATGTACTTCCCGACGGGGTCATCCAGCTCAAATTTTCCTTGTTCGTAAAGCTGCATAGCAGCAGTTGTAGTAAAAAGCTTGGAGATGGACGCGATGTCAAAGATCGTATCCTTTTTCATCTCTACAGGGTTTTCCATTTCAGTAAACTGATCATCGGTATAGCGAGCAGAATAACCATAAGCATCATGCTTTGCGATACTGCCGCTGCGTGCAACGAGAACTACCGCACCAGGCATTGTCCGTTTCTCCATCTCACTCTCGATTAAAGAATCGATTTTTTGAAGCGGCTCTTTTTTGAGTGAAGCGCTTTCAGGTGTTCCCGGGTGAAGGACAGCAGAAGGCTGAACAGGCCGGTTCCAATCTCCTGGTTTTATTTGATTGTTGATTGAAGAATCTTCGGCAAAAATGGCAGGGGTCATACTGGATAAAAGCATGGCTGTACTTAGCATGGTACAAACTAATACGCGTTTTCCTTTCATATGTACATCTCCTTATTCTGAAAATTCTTACACTTTATTACAGTATCAATCCAGAAAAGGGCTGTCCATCACTCAGAAGACCCATAGCACAAGGACCTATAGAATTGTCAGAATTGTTTGGGGTCTGTCCCGGGACAGACCCTTTTTTATTTTGAAGGAACATTTTGCCTTTTATCGAATTCTATATAAATGGCAAACTTGAAAGGAGATTATCGTGCTTCTACAGCTAACCCCTGCATTTATTACGTTTTTATTAACGGTTCTTATAGCACCTGTATTGATATTCACTTTAAAGAAATTAAAATTAACACAGCCAATTAGAGTAGAACTCCCAGCAGATCATCAAGAGAAGAAAGGAACACCCCTCATGGCGGGGAGTGTGTTCTTCGTAGGAATCATAGTCGCTTTGTTTTATTACACAAGTCCCAGCATGCTCTTTTTGGTAGGTACATTTATATTATTTAGTTTTATCGGTTTTCTTGATGACTTTTGGAAAGCATCAAAACAAGATCCTGGCGGCGTGTCGGGGAGAACAAAGCTTATCTTTCAATTTGGATTTACGATATTGCTCTTATACATTGGCATCGATCTTTTCAACATTGATACGAGCATCAGGGTGACGGAATCCTTCCACATCGTATTGCCGTACATTCCGTATCTTGTGATTATCACGCTATTTATCGTAGGTACCGCCAACGCGATCAATTTTACTGACGGCATGGACGGGCTTCTGGGCATGGTAGCGATCCCGACATACTTCTTTTTCTTTGTGATCACGGAGAATATGGAAGTGAAGGTCTTTTGTTTAGTTATGATCGCGACCATTCTTGGTTTCTTGATCTATAATCTATATCCGGCAAAAGCGTTTATGGGGGATACAGGTTCGTTAGCATTAGGAGGGACGTTATCATTTCTCGCAATCATTGAAAACGTAGAAATTCTGATCCCGATCCTGTTTATCATCTATCTTGCCGAACAGCTATCTGTCATCATTCAAGTCGCTTATTTTAAACGAACGAAGAAGAAACTGTTCAGCTTTACGCCATTACATTACCATTACGGCATAAAACATGGCTGGTCTGAAAATATGATCGTCACCGTATTTGCCATGGTTTCATGGGCTGCGTGCGGAATATGTCTTTTCTACTTTGAAGTGTTTATGTAGTTTGATAGATGTTAAGGTTCATACCCCTTCTTTTTCCAAACAGAAGGGGTTTTCTGTATAATTGGAAATGGTTAGAAAAGGGGGATAACAATGAGTGGAGAACTAATTGAGATCAGAGGTAAAAAACTTTATGTAGAATGCATCGGCTCGTTGGATAAACCACCTGTTCTGTATCTTCACGGTGGTCCAGGAGAAAGCTGTCACGATTTTTCGTATCATCAATCTAAGAGATTGGGAGAACATGTTAGATTAATAGCTATTGATCAAAGAGGCGTTTGCCGGTCGGAGATTATCCATGAGAACGAAGAATTTGGATTAAACGATCTTGTAGAAGATTGCGAAGCGCTGAGAGAGTCACTTAATATTGAAAAATGGTCAGTGATTGGACATTCTTTTGGTGGATTCCTTTCTCTTCTGTACGTTTCAAAATATCCTGAATCCATAGACAAGGTGATCTTTGAGGGTCCTACCTTCGATTTTGAACTAACTTCGAGAAGTTTGATAAGAAAAACAGCCAGGTTATTAAAAAAACACGGGAAACCTGAATTGCACTTAAAAGGGTTAATTCTTGCAGAAAGTGATCTATCCATTCGTGAACTAACAGAAAAGTATATGGAACTAAGTGATGAACTCGGAGAAAACAGAATGGAGATCTATAGACATAATCATAACAATCCCACGGATTACTACTCGTTCTACTCGGAAAAAGAGTGGGATGAATTCTATGATCGGTCAGAAATACACTATAACTTATTAAGAGAAGAAGGGGAGATTTTCAAGTCTCTGCTTCCGAAGATTAAAGAGGTAACGAACCCTATGCTGCTGGCTGTTGGAAAGTACGATGCGGCAACCTGTGATAAACACTTCGAAATCTTTAGGGAAGATGCCATCGATGGGGAAGTATATATCTTCGAAAATAGCGGTCACACACCTCACTACGAAGAAGCTGATCTTTTTAAAGACATCGCAGTTGGGTTCTTAAATCGTAATTAAACAATAAGGAGGAACAAATATGACAGCGACTACCGGTAAAAAGGAATTATCACTCGAACAGCGTGAAGAATTACTGGAAACATTGAGTACCCGTTTTGAGAAAAACATGGACCGTCATAAAGATCTGGAGTGGGACAAAGTACAAGCAAAGCTTGAAGCTGATACAGAAAAGCTGTGGTCGCTCAATGAAATGGAAAGGACTGAAGGGGAACCGGACGTTATTGATTACGATGAAAAGACGGACGAATACGTTTTTTGTGACTGTTCAGCCGAAAGTCCCAAAGGCCGCAGAAGTCTTTGTTACGACCGTGAAGCACTCGAAGCGAGAAAAAAACATAAACCAGAGAATAGCGCACTTGATATGGCAGCTGAAATGGGCATTGAACTTTTAACGGAAGACCAATATCGGGCATTGCAGAAACTTGGAAACTTTGATAAGAAAACGTCCAGTTGGGTACAAACCCCTCCAGATATTAGAAAACTAGGCGGGGCTCTTTTCTGCGATTATCGTTTCGGGCATGTCTTCGTATACCACAATGGAGCTGATTCCTACTATGCAGCAAGAGGCTTCCGCGGCTTACTAAAAGTTTAATCTAAAAATAACAAAAAAAGCTTGGATTTGTTTAACGGTTACGAAAGGCTGGAATAAATCATGGCAAAAAAAGAAGCACCGAAAATTCAAACAGAACGATTGGTTTTACGTCCGAGAGCAGAAAAAGACATTCCCAATATGATTAAAATGTTAAACAATGATGAAGTAAGAGAATTTCTTGGAATTAATCCCCCTCGTGATGAACACTCAATGTTAGAAATGGTTAGGAATCGTACTGAAACAAAATGGACGGTCGCATTAAAAGATACGGATGAATTCATCGGTGATGTAATGATTCCAGAAATTGCAGAAGGTTATCTTGGCGAAATTGGTTATCGCTTCATGAGGGAGTATTGGGGAAGCGGTTTTGCGTATGAAGCGGTTTCCGCGATCATTGAGCATAGTAAAAGCACATTAAACCTCAAACGCCTATTTGCTACTATAGATAATAAAAATATACCGTCAAAAAAGTTAATTGAAAAACTTGGATTTACTTTGGTAGCGGTGTTGCCTGAATCGCATTTACACGGCAGAGTTGCTGATATAGCTTACTATTCTCGTATAGTATAAGCATTTTTACGCTCTCCTGAGAAAAATGGACAAACTGGTGAGTGATTAAACAACTAATAATAAGCTTATTCCACTAACGGGGGCTTTAATTGAATAAGACATTACTTAAAACTTAAAAGGACCGACTCTAATTTAAAGTCGGTCCTTTTGCTTGAGAATTATACTGTGATTCACTCATATAAACTTGTGTGATTTTATATGAGATTTTATACGTTTTTTATCTGTTTGCGCCTCACAAGTAAACCCGTTAGATTTTTTAGCCAAAGTGTTTTAATATTCGTTTACCAGATTTCTTCAGCCCATTCTGGATGGTCGATGAAAGGATTTCGGTTGTGCTGATAATCGTTATAGATGATGTTATTGCGGTTGCGTTCCCAGTTATCAACCGGATCTTCTAAATGCCACTGCAGCAGCACCGACATTTTACCGTGGTATGGAGCCGTTCCGTTATTCACGTTGTTGTTTAGCTCTAGCTGAGGCTCACCGCTGTCGCCTTCATAACGGACAGCCATGTAGAACAGCATGCGTGCAACGTCGCCTTTTACCGCATCCCTCGGTTCCCAAGAATCACTGTCATAATAGTTACCAAGTGCTTCAGAGTGTTGCGTACCTCCATTATCAAAATCAAGGTTGCCTCTTGAACTGTTTACTGTTACATCAGTCGGACGAAGGTGGTGAATGTCTGTACCCGGTCCCATCGTCGTACCGAAATCACCGTGAGATTTTGCCCAAACGTGTTCACGGTTCCAGTCGTTCACGTTGCCGCCGTTCGTTGTTTTACTTTGAGAACGTCCCGTATATAACAGAATTACGTTGCTGCTGTTGTTGGGATCTTCGTCTGTTTCTTTTAACGCTTCCCAAACTTCAGAATAAGAAAGCTCCGTGTGATCGTCGATGATGTTGTGCAGAGCGGTTTTTAAAGCTGCACCCGTTTTCCCTCTGGCTGAATCATAATAAGAATCGTCATACGCTGGCGGATCAGTCGGATCCCCTGGGTCACCTGGATCTCCAGGATCAGAGCCTGATGCTTTTTCCATCGCAGTTGCGTTCTTTAAGCCAGGGTGTGAGAAATAAGCGGTTAAGTTTCCGGTTACTTTAATCGATTGCCCTTTTAAGGTTGGATTTGATTGTAAGCCGAATTCTGAACGGAACGATGAAGGGATTTGGACATACACCATATTGGCCGTGTTTGTTTCAGAAGCATTGTCCGCGAGTGCGAGCGCATAGTCGTTCGGATAGTTGCTCGTCACAACCGTATTGGTAGCAGTAGGCTGCCCGACAACATACCCTTGCACCGTTTTGATGCTGTTGTTTTGATTGGATAGGGCTTGAGAAACAGAGTACGGACTTGTCCAGGAACCATCACCGGCCGCCTGAAGAGTAGGAATGAATGCTAGTGTACTGATCGCTAAAGCAATGACTACAGAAAAAAGAGAAAGAAACTTCTTGTTTCCATGCCTTCTTTTCATCATCAACGCCTCCATTATTTTATTTTCTTTCTAAGCTTTAAACTGCTTTTATTTTACAATTATTTCATTAACTTCATTTTACAGACTTGTAAAATCTCAACCTAGTTACTAAGGAACGAACTATTTATCAGGAAAAAGCAGTTAGATATGCCTAGTAGATAATCGGGAATGGAACGAAACCGAACTTTTATAGTATAAGTCTGCAGTCTAGTTAGAGGGAATATGCATGTTGTGTCGAAACAGACGAAAAGAGAAAACCGTGAAATGAGGTGAGTGAATTGAAAAAGAAAATAAGATCAATCAACAAGCCAGACCTGCCCGAACACTTGGAAAGATTAGAGATAAACGGGCTGGGGGATAGTGATTCATTCGAAATGGGGATGGTTGAATCATCCGTTGGAACACTTGATGCAAAGCATGTGCAATTTAATGAAGTTCTTATAAAAGGTGTCAACTTGGGAGATTCCCAGTTACCATTTTCGGCATGGAATGATGTTGTCTTTGAAAAATGCGATCTGTCGAACGTAAAGTTAACGGGTGCACGGTTCAACCGTGTGGAATTTATTGAATGTAAACTGGTAGGTGCGGATTTTGATGAAGCAGTTCTGCGTGATGTTCAATTTATCGACTGCCCTGCTCCGTATTCCTTGTTTAGTCTTACTGAACTTAGAGATGTTCGGTTTGATAATTGCTTGTTAAAAGAAGCAACTTTCATCGAGTCCAAGCTGGACAATTTACAACTTGGTACTTCAACGATTCAAGAGGTGCAGTTTTCAGACACATCATTAAAAAATGTAGACCTGAGCAGATGCCAATTTTCATTCATACATGTAAAGGAAGATGATCTGCGCGGTGCCATCATCTCACCTGAACAGGCAGTCACCTTAATTGAAGTGTTTGGTGTGGAAGTGAATGACGATTGAGGTTGGGACCGGACAAAAATGGCGGTTGACCGTACAATAATCAAGCTTGACCGAACAAAAAAGTGGCGTCACCGAACAATTTTTCTTCTTAACCGAACAAAAATAGTTTTACTCAAAAAAATATCCGCCTGAAAAAGACTGCCAGTACTTCCCCGTTGCGTTCTAATCTATCCCAACAAAAATACTAGTGGTTTAAATGAAAAAAGGATATTATTTACTATTGGGTGGAATTTACGATAGGGGGGTTAATGATGTCTGACCAAAAAACACATATTCGTCCTGTACGAGTAGAAGATGCTGAAGCTGTCTTATCGATTCAGCGTGAAGTCGTTGGAGAAAAAGATTATTTTATTGCGGTATCCGAGGAATTTAACAAAACGACGGAAGAGCATCAAGAATGGATTCAGAAGATTATTGAACACGAAAGGGAAACCATGTTCGTGACAGAAATAGAAGGCAAAGTGGTCGGATGGATCGTATTCAAATCACAAGAGCGCAAAAGAATGCATCATACAGGTTCGTTTGCGATCATGCTTCAAAAAGACTGCAGGAATAAAGGGATTGGCAAGCTGTTGATCCACGAATTGCTGCGTTGGGCAGAAGAGCATCCGATCATAGAAAAAGTTTCATTAGGTACGTTCTCGACGAACACAAGAGCGATCGAACTCTATAAAAAGCTTGGTTTTGTTGAAGAAGGACGCAAAGTGAACGAATTTAAGTTTAATGAAAATGAATACGTAGATGATGTACTTATGTACAAATTGGTAAAAGCATAAATAGATTGAAAGATTGCCGTGTAATAGATCTTGAGCTTTGGTCAAAACAGACTAAAGCTCTTTTTGATATGATGTTAAAAAACCATGTGGAGGGTGAATGCTGTATGATCTGTAAAAGACTGAACATCAAATACCCTATTATCCAGGCAGGAATGGCAGGCGGGCCGACAACTAAGGAGCTTGTAGCCACAGTCAGCAACGCAGGGGCTCTTGGAACGCTAGGAGCGGGGTATATGTCACCAGAAGATATACGAAATGTACTCTCGCAAATTATGAAACTAACGAAAGAACCTTTTGCCGTTAATCTCTTTCTTCCACAAGTCTATGAAAAAAACGAAGAGCAGATCTTAGGCATGCAGAAGTATTTAAATAAGTTCCGGATACAGCTCGGCATTCCGGAAGTCAGTTCTGTCCCGGATATCCAGGATCTTTTTGAACGACAGCTTGCCGTGGTGATTGAAGCGGGAGTGAAAATAGTTAGCTTTACGTTCAACAAGCCTTCTGCTAGTTTAATAGAAAAATTGCATGATAGCGGAATTACGGTGATCGCCACAGCAACAACTGTAAAAGAAGCGAAGGAACTAGATTCACTCGGTGTTGATATGATCGTAGCACAGGGGAGTGAAGCGGGTGGTCATAGAGGGACTTTCTTGGATGCTGAAGATGAAGCACTGATCGGCACGATGGCATTGGTTCCCCAAATCGTTGATGCTGTTCAATGCCCTGTAATCGTAGCCGGAGGGATTATGGACGGCAGAGGGATGGCCGCAGCATTCTCGCTAGGAGCATCAGCGGTACAGCTAGGAACAGCTTTTCTAACCGTTCAAGAAAGCGGTGCGAGCGGAATCCACCAGTCAGCCATCTTATCAAGCAAGGATACCGATACAAAAATAACCCAAGCGTTCTCTGGAAAAAGCGCGAGAGGATTTAAGAACGAAATGATGTTGAGTTTAGAGAGCGCAACTGACTTGCCGCCTTATCCGATCCAGCATGTATTAACATCAGACATCAGAAAAGAAGCGGCAAGGCAAGGAAACAAAGAGTTGATCTCTATGTGGGCAGGACAGGCATCTGCGTTAAGCAAGAAGCAATCGGCTAAGCAATTGATTGAACGAATTATACAAGAATACAAAACAACGATTTCAAAGATTTCAACTGAATGGAACTAAGCCAGCATCACATATCGTGATGCTGTTTTTTATTGTGCTGCTGTTCTTTTAGTTAAGCCATAAAAATATATTGTGAATAAGCAGTACAATACAGTGAACGGGGTGACAGTTATGGATTTTGCGAGTATGGCAGCAAATTTTTCACCGTATGTCGGTCTGGCTGTGATTTTATATGCGATTCGCCAAACAGAACGAGTGTCAAATAAGTATATCCCGATTGTAGCGATCGTGTTAGGAGTCCTATATTCTTTTTGGGAAACTGGAGGAGCAAGTCCAGGTGCTACATTAGAAGGATTGAAATATGCACTGCTTGGAATAGGAACGGTTGCTGGTGTTAAGTATTCGATTGAAAACAAAGGCAAGAAATAAAAATGAAAGCAGTACTGCGTAACAAGCGGTACTGCTTTTTTTGAGAAAAACAAATATGTACAATTATTATACAAATGTTTAACAATAATCAGAAGGGGTAATGTAAACTAAATCTATGAAAAGGGTGATGCTGCTATGAAACTGAAAAAAGATTTAGATTCTGAGCTTCTTGAGAGATTGTTGTTTAAAGATCCTGAGGCTCTAAAACAATTAGTAAGTTCATACAGCAGACTTCTCTTTCAGATTGCCGTTCGAATAACTGGAGATCAAAAAGCTTCTGAAAAAATACTTTGTGATGTATTTCGGGAACTTTGGGACAAGCCGAATCATTTTAATCAATCTGAAGACACTTTTCTTTCAAGCTACCTGATCAAACGCTGTAAAATCAAATGTGTTCAGTTTGAAGAGACTTATATAAATTCTCTTTTGTCAAAAAAATCAAAAAATTATATTGCGGCTTGCCGTTCTATCTGATAACATTAAAAGCGTTTACAACTATTGCAAACTGAAATGGAAGATTTGCACGATCTGCTCATTTTCTATTTTATAAAATAATGATGAATGATCTCTCTGCACGAGTATGTAGAGATGTTAGGCAACATTCTTAAAAGACTTATCATTGTATAAGTTCTTTTGGATGTTGCCTTTTTCTTTTGTTGCAATAGGCGTAACAAGAAATAATACTTAACAAAATTAACTTTTTAGGGGGGATATCCGAAATGAAAAAGACAAAAAACCGTTGGCTTATTGCATTGTCGGCTGTTGGTATTCATATTTCAATCGGGTCTGTTTATGCGTGGAGCAACTTTACTAATCCACTAATTGATAAGTTTGGCTGGTCAGCGTCACAAGTACAGATGACGTTCAGTATCGCTATTCTTTTCTTAGGATTTTCAGCTGCATTTCTAGGACATTTCGTTGAGAAGCACGGTCCAAAAAAAGCAGGTATGCTTGCTGCCATATTTTTTGGAGTAGGTATTGCTGGATCGGGGCTGGCAGTTAATATTGGCTCACTGCCGCTGCTTTATATCTTTTACGGGGTGCTTGGCGGAATAGGACTAGGCGTCGGATACATCGCACCTGTTTCAACACTGATCAAATGGTTCCCTGACCGTCGCGGTCTGGCGACTGGACTTGCAATCATGGGCTTTGGTTTCGCGGCTGCAATCAGTTCGCCGATCATGGACTCATTAATCAAGTCCGTTGGGGTAGCGAACACGTTCTTTATTTTAGGAATCGCTTATTTTGTCATCATGACATTATCTTCTCTTTATTTAGAAAAACCAGAAGAGGGATGGCTGCCGGAAGGGTTTAAAGAAAACGTAGAGAGTGGAAAGGTGAAGATCAAGAAGGACCTTTCTCAACTTACGGCAAATGAAGCTGTAAAAACTCGCCGTTTCTATTACCTGTGGATCATGCTTTTTATTAACGTAACGTGCGGAATTGCCATCCTTTCAGCTGCAAAACCTCTTGCGCAAGAAAGTATCGGTCTTTCAACCGCAGAGGCAGCAGCACTTGTCGGGGTACTTGGATTGTTCAACGGATTCGGTCGTATCGGCTGGGCTTCCATTTCGGATTACATCGGGCGGCCAAACACATACACGACGTTCTTTGTCTTACAGATCGCACTCTTTTTCATGCTGCCGCAGACAACATCATCGATTCTGTTCCAAGTGATGCTTGCGGTCGTTTACACGTGTTACGGCGGTGGATTCGCATCGATTCCAGCATACATCGGTGACTTGTTTGGAACAAAGCAAGTTGGTGCGATTCACGGCTACATCTTAACAGCCTGGGCAGCGGCGGGTCTTGCTGGTCCATTGTTCGCAGCATGGATCAAAGACACAACAGGATCATACGCAAACAGCTTGTCATTCTTCTCAGGTTTGTTCGTTGTGGCACTCGTCGTTTCCATTTTAGTACGCTTTGATATGAAACGATTAGCCGCGAAACAAGAGAAATCAGTAGCATAGTCTACCATAAAGAAATGCAGTGCTTTCATTGACGGGAAAGCGCTGTTTTTCTTTGAATAGTTTTTGAGAATATATGGTATGGTTAGGTTGATACATAATGACAGTCAAAAGGGGAATTTATGAATAACAACCTAGTAGAGATCGTAGAATTAAACGCAGAAAATTGGTATGAATGCTGTACGTTAGAAGTGTCTGAAGAGCAGGCAGGTCACATTGAGCCAAATGCCGTTTCAATCGTTCAATCGAAATTTGAACCGACTTTAAAGCCTTACGCTATTCAGTTTGAAGGCAAAACAGTTGGCTTTCTCATGTTTAATACAGTTGAAGAAGAACTTGGCGGGTATTGGATCTATCGAATCATGCTCGATAAGAACTATCAGCAAAAAGGAATCGGGAAAATCGCGACACAGTTAATGATTGAAGAAATGAGTACATTGCCTAACGTAAAAAGAATTGTAGTAGGTTATCACCCTGAAAACTTAGGAGCGCATCAGCTTTATAAAAGTATGGGATTTGTTGATAACGGAGATCGGTTCGGCAAAGAGATGGCCGTAGTTTTAGAAGTTAATTAATATTTTTCGACTGCCTGAATGGGTAGTCTTTTTAACATGGAAAGAAAACATCCTATAGCAATTTCTAACAAAGCTCCTTATACCCTCATCTTTTCACACCATTTTTACGAATAGTGTTGAGTGATTAAAAGAGATTCTTATTTGATAGAACTCCTCATAATGGAGTTCTTTTGTTTTGTTTCAAAGATAGAGGGAACCGTATTTTAAGGAGTGATTTATAGATGGGAAGATATAACAAAAAAGAGAGAAGTACGAAGAAAAGGAATGTTGTCCTGTTTACTGCGTTAAGTGCAGTCCTTTTAGCGCTATTGTTCCTACCGAAAGATGCGTTGTTAATGGGCAATGAAGAAGAGGAACCCGTTAAAAAAGAAAGCAAAGAACCAAAACATAAAGTTGTAAAGCTTCAGCCAGACAATGAAAGTGCATATGAAGATGAAGAGAAGAACTCTGATAAAAAGGAAGAAGCGCAAACAGCAAGTGAAGAATCGGAGCCTTCTGAAGAAATCGGTATAGATCCAGAAAAAGAAGCGGATAAAAAAGAAAAAGCTAAAAAAGCAGCAGAAGAGAAAAAGAAAAAGCAAGCTGCTGCGGATAAGCCTAAAATTAACGAACCGATCGGAACATCCCAAACCGGAACACACACATCAAGTTATGAAGAAGGCAGTGTAGATTGGAATGAGAAACTGAAAGCCATTCGTCTTGCTACAGGACTTGATGAAAACATGACAGTTTGGAAGATCGCAAACGGAGGCGGACCGCAAAAATCGGTAGCAGAAGTGAGTCCAGACGGTAAGCCTGGTGAAAGATATACGGTAAATCTTGAGTGGGTTGACCAAAAAGGATGGAAAGTAACGAGCGTGAAAAAGTAACAGGTTAATATAATGAAGCTGACTCCAAATAGGGATGAACCTATAATGGAGTCAGCTTTTTTTATGATTAACCTTTTTTAGCTTTAAGCAGGAAACGATGCTGCTTTACGTCAAAATACCCCTTTAAATGGATCATCTCATGAATTTGGTGAAGTTGAGGTATATAGTTTTCACTTTTGAAATCGGGAACTTGCCAAGGTATTGCTTTTAAATAATAGAGAAGAGCTCCGATGTCATAAAAACGTTGAGTCGGAAATTCTTCTTTCGCCTCCAGGACTTCGAATCCATTTTCACGTAATTCTTTCTCTGCATAAGCGAGCTCCCAATGTGAAAACTCGTCATTTACCGGAGCACCAAGAGCATGATTAATATCTACATAATCGGAACCGCCAACCTGCTGCGTTACAAAAATGCCATCATCAGTCAGTACTCTGCGCACTTCACTCGGAGAATAGGATTCATGTTTGTTGATGATCAAATCGAACTGCTGATCATCAAAAGGAAGCAAGTCATCCTCACCGATCTGATAAACCTCTACGCCTATTGGTTCAAGCCTTTCTCTAGCTACTGGAACATTCGGCGGGTAGCCTTCTGTTGCACAAACTTTTTCCGGAAAAGGCTGCAGCTTTGATAAGAGCTCACCACCGCCCGTTCCCATATCTAGCATGGATGCGGATTTCTGAATGAGCGGCAACACCATGCTTCCATATGACCAAGAAAGCAAACTGCTGCTCACCCGGCCGGTTTCTGTTATATAGGAAAAATCCCAACCCGAAAAAGGCTTTTCAATTTCTTTTAAATAACTCTCAAATGATTGATCTTTTAACATAATGGCACCTCCGTAATTTTTTGAAAATGATGATTAATAAAAGCAGCCGGAGGGCCTCTGCACAGATAGCGTTTTTATATGTCATGTTCAAATGTATTCATTATTTACTCCCCTCACACAGTTTTAGTTGTTTAGTTATTCTTTAAAAGAAGGCATTTTCCTCCAAAATAGCAGGGTTTTAAAACTTTTTGTCGAAATTCAGCAGACGCCGATTTATTAAGGAGCGACTGGATGAAAGATAAAAGGACAGTTTTTTTTGGAGCAGTTACACTTATTCTGCTCATTTTGGTTACCAGTCCTGGTGATCAAAGTTTTGCTCAATACATACGATCATTTGCTGACTCAAACATCACTTATAAAGAAGTTCTCTCTGAACATGAAATCGAGGAACTCACCTATTTTTACGAGCATGTGATGAAGAAAACAAAGAAAGAAGCAACAAAAACGGCTATTGATCGTTTATTAAATGATAAAGCAGTTCAACTAGAAGCCAAAAAGCAGAAGCTGAGTGTTTCAGATGAAGAAGTTCAAAAAACAATCAACATCCAAATGGAGCATGCAAAAAAGATAGATTCACCAGAATTGACATCACTACTAAAATCTTTAGATATGACGATCGAAGAGTATTATCAAGATTACGCCTATGAAAAGGTGCGCGGAAAGTTATTAGAAAATAAGTTATTTCATGAGGTCACAAAAGATATTCAAGATCCTGAAGAAAAAGACAAGGTATGGATGAAGGAGAAACAAAAACTAATTAGAAGTTTTATGGCCAAAAATCATGTAGAAATCGAGCAACTAAAAAAGAAGTATCTGTAGCTGAAAAAGAAAGGAAGGAGGAAGAATGATGTCTGGAACTCATCATGCCATTGAAATGTTTGATTATCACATTTGGGCAAATAAAACGTTGTTTAACCGTTTAGTAGAACTGCAAAATGATGTATATCATCAAGAGATTCAAAGTGTATTTCCTTCTATCTCTAAAGTAGTTTCACATATGTACATTGTGGATCAGCTATGGTTTCACATCATTTCTGGAGTAAGTATGAGTAAAGCCCTTGAAATTGAAAAAGTAGAAACGGATACGAAGAACATTGAAGAAATCGTTGTTATGTTTCAGGAGTTATATGATCAGTATAGAGACTTATTAAACAAGCAAGAAGACTTGGACAAAGTGACAGTCCTGGATACACCATGGGCAGGGCGGAGAGAAACGAGTCTCTCTGAGATGGTCATGCACCTTGTAACTCATGGGTCTTACCATCGTGGGAATATTACAGCAATGCTTCGTCAAATGGGCTACCCATCGGTTACAACAGATCTGACTAGCTATTGGTATTCAGGTTGAGCATAAAAGGAGAAACACATGAAAAAGACGATATTGATTGTTTTGATTTCTATCGTAATACTGTTTACGATCGCCTATGGTCTCCTGAAAATCAGCAGTTCAAGAGATTTTCAGTTTTACGGCGGTCTTGTTACAAAAGCAGAAACGACAGATAAGATAGTTGCACTAACGTTTGATGATGGTCCTACGGAAAACACAGATGAAATTTTATCGATTTTAAAAGAAGAAGATGTAAAAGCGACATTTTTTGTTACAGGGCGTGAAATTGAGGAAAACTTTAAAGAAGCGAAAAAGCTGGCTGAAGCAGGTCACGAACTAGGAAACCATTCCTATTCTCATAAAAGAATGGTCTTGAAATCACCATCTTTTATTAAGAGTGAAGTTGAGAAAACAGATGAACTGATCCGGAAAGCCGGCTACGAAGGGACGATCCAATTCAGACCGCCTTTTGGAAAAAAGCTGATCGGTCTTCCTCGTTATTTGGATAAACATGATCGAAAGACGGTCCTTTGGAACCTAGAACCTGATTCATATCCGGAAATCGCCTCGGATTCAGAGAAGATCGTAAAGCATGTAAATGAAAAAATAGAACCTGGATCCATCATACTTCTGCACGTTATGTATGAAAGCCGGGAAGAATCCATGAAATCAGTAAAAGGAATCATCAAGGACTTGAAGGCACAAGGATACACCTTTCAAACGGTCTCTGAAATGCTGGAATAAAAAAAGGAGCACACTCTCGCTAGAGTGGGCTCCTTTCCTGTATTTGCTGTAATTATTTTGCGACAAGTACTGGCTGGTGTGCGTCAGATACGACTTTTTGACTGACGCTGCCTAGGAATAATTTTTTAAATCCGCTATGGCCTCGGTTTCCGATGACGATGAGATCGATGTTATGGGTATCCGCATACGAGCAAATTGTCGAAGACGGGTCTCCATGCAGAATGGCTGATGTTGTTTTTGTTGCGGGATCGACTCTTCTTTGTGCTCTGTTCAGGATTTCTTCTCCATGACTTTGCTCAGTAATGGCAGCCTCTTTCACTTCAACAGTCGTACTTTCCATGCCTACTGGATAAACTCCGCCGTACAACGGAAGAGATACCTCATTCGTCACGTAGAGCAACGTTATTTCAGCACCTGTGTTTCTGGCGATCTCAATGCCATTGTGAAGAGCAACAAAGCTTCCTTCTGAACCGTCAACTGCTACGAGAATCTTTTTGTATAACATCACGTGATCTCCTTTCATGCAGATTTGGCAACTTCTATTAAAATAGTTACCTTATAAAAACATTACCCCTTGAAGTTTTATGTAAACAAATTCCGGTTTTCTGTCACAAAACATAACCCTTTCTCGTCTTGTTTGTAAAATCAGAAAGTGGTGATGGGATTGAATAAATACGATGCAGCGATTATTGGTGGCGGAGTTTCTGGATTGGCAGCGGCAGTGTACCTGGCTAAAGCAGGACGATCTGTTGTTATTTTTGAAAAAGGAAAAGAACTTGGAGGGCGAGCTCAAACTGTTAATCGAAACGGTGCACTATTTAACCTGGGAGGTCATGCATTATATAGAGGGGGAGCAGCAGAAGAGATATTACAGGAACTTGAGATAAACGTCTCTGGAAATGTTCCCGATACGAAAGGATATGCCATATGGAGCAATGGACTCCTAGAATTGCCAGATTCGTTAACCAGTATGTTAAAGACAAAGTTATTATCGTGGTCTGGAAAAATGGAGCTTGGCAAATTAATGATGAAACTTCGGAAAATAAATGCCGCTTCCATTAAACCAATGACATTGCGAAAATGGGCAGAAACAGAGGTTAAAGACCCAATGGTTAGACATGTGTTCTATGCACTCTGCAGGACATCTACTTATTGCATAGATCCGGATAAGCAAGCAGCAAGTGCTGTAATTAAACAAGTTCAGCTTGGTATGAAAGGTGTTCTGTATATAGACGGCGGATGGCAGACGATAGTAGATCATTTAAGAAGGAAAGCCGAAGAAAATGGTGTGGAAATCCTTACAAACAAAAACGTTGTTTCTATAGACTGTAAAGAAATGCAGCAAATCCATTTTACAGATGGAGAAAAGCTCGAAGTGCCAAACGTTATCGTAACAGCTGGTCCAGAACAAACGTGTAAAATTGTTAAAGGTGCTGAACAAACCATGCTTCAGGAATGGAAGGAACAGGCACAACCCGTTTATGCAGCGTGTTTGGATGTAGCATTAAATAATCTTCCCAATCCGAACCATAACTTTGCGATAGTAGTGGATCAGCACATTTTATTTTCGAACCACTCACGAGCTTCAACGTTAAGTAATAATGGATCGACAGTACTGCAGCTTATTAAATATCTAGGGACTGAAAAAAATAGCGATCCTAAGATTCACAAACAAGAGCTTGAAGAAGTCATGGATCTTATGCAGCCAGGGTGGAGAGAGAACGTAATTGCTCAACAATTTCTCCCTCAAATGACTGTTGTCCATGATACCATCACAGTGGATGACAAACGTTATTTTGGTCCATCTATTCCTGAGATTCCAGGGCTCTATATAGCAGGAGATGGAACAGGACATGGAGAAATGTTGGTGGACGCAGCACTTGCCAGCAGTAAAAGAGCAGCTAATGCCATAATCGAGAAGTATGGAGTTCAAAGGGTTCAGAGGGAGGCTTGACGATGAATGAAACGGAACAATTATTTATGGTGCATCGTCCTTTGTTATTTTCATTGGCGTACCGAATGTTAGGAAGTGTGCAGGATGCAGAGGATATTGTTCAAGAAGCCTATCTTACCCTGAGTGAGACAACAACGGAACACGTTCTGAACCCGAAAGCCTATCTCTGTAAAATGGTGACTAACCGCTGTATCGATTTGCTGAAATCAGCAAAAAAACAGCGGGAATCCTATACAGGTCCTTGGCTTCCTGAACCACTCCTAATAGATGACAAGGAAGATCCAGCTCAAAACTATATCATGAAGGAATCGCTTTCCACGGCTTATTTGCTTTTGCTAGAACAGCTATCAGAAACGGAACGTGCCGTATTCCTTCTGCGTGAGGCTCTTCAATATGACTATGACGCCATTGCGGATGTGGTAGGGAAGAGCAGTACAAACTGCAGACAGATTTATCACCGCGCGAAAAAAGCAGTCGGGAATCATAGACGATCTGATCCATTAACACCAGCTAAAGCGCACGCGCTCTCAGAACAGTTTGTTTCAGCGATTATTACAGGAAACGTTAGTAAACTATTAAGCTTGTTAGCCGTTGATGCGACTCTTTTATCAGACGGTGGAGGGAAAACAAAAGCAGCCCTATTCCCAATTCTTGGTGCAGAACGAATCTCTCGTTTTTATATGGGAATCCTGGCTAAAACAACTGAAGATTTTTCATTCGAATATACAACGGTTAACGGTGACCCTGGTATCGTATTGTATATAGAAAGCCAGGTCTATGGAGTGCTTTCACTTCATGTCCAAGACGACTTGATCAAAAAGATATACTGGGTAGCAAATCCCGATAAATTATCTCATATCAGCTGACATAATTGGAGGAACACGATGAAACCGATACTATTAGACTTTCCAACAGAATTTACAACAGATAGACTGCTGATCCGCTTGCCGAAGCCTGGTGATGGCAAGGCAAGGTTTGAAGCGATCAATGCTTCCATTGAAGATCTAAAACCATGGCTGCCCTTTGCTCATATAGATCAGACAGAAGAAGATGTTGAAGTAAATATAAGAGAGGCGCATCTGAAATTTTTGAAGAGAGAAGATCTGCGTCTTCTCGTTTTTCTAAAAGAAACAGGTGAGCTCATCGCCTCATCTGGTTTGCACCGGATTGACTGGGACATCCCGAAGTTTGAGATCGGCTATTGGATCGATTCGCGTCACGGAGGAAAAGGATATATGACAGAAGCGGTTCAAGGAATTACTGATTTCGCAGTCAATGAATTGAAAGCTCGTCGGATCGAAATCCGCTGTGACACGAAAAACGTAAGAAGTGCTGCGATACCTGAACGATTAGGCTTTACATTAGAAGGGATTCACAGGAATGACTCTTTAGCTGTTGGGTCAGTTACTGTACTTAGAGATACAAGTGTTTATGCGAAGGTGTTTTAACTAGGAGGACTTTCTTTTGATAAAAGCAGTTTTTTTCGACCTTTATGAAACGCTTATAACAGAGTGGAACGGCAATCAGAAAAAAGCAGTATATTCGACCGATGAGCTTGGACTGGATCCCAAGGTTTTTAAAATAGAGTGGGATAGCAGAAGAGAGCTGCGGATGAACGGAACCTTTCCAGATCACCCTAGTGTATTGAGGGATATCTTGAATTCTCATGACTTATCTCCAGATCTTGATTTGATCGAGAAAGTTCATCAACAGAGAGTGTGGGCAAAGACAGTACCTTTTCAAGAAATGCATCCAGAAGTAATAGAATTACTCGCAACCCTTAAAGAAAAAGGCATGAAACTTGGTCTGATCTCAAATTGTGCACCAGAAGAAGTCTTTTCCTGGAATACAAGTAAACTAGCAGACTATTTTGATGCTGTTGTTTTTTCTTATGAAGTAAAGGTCGCAAAACCAAGTTCTGAGATCTATCATATAGCATGTAAAAAACTTGGGGTAACACCAGAAGAAGCTATATTCATTGGTGATGGTGGAGCTAATGAATTAGTGGGGGCAACTGAAGCTGGTTTGAAAGCTTATCATGCTACTTGGTTTTTGCCTGAAAAAATAAGCAGTAAAATCATTGGTTATCCGAAGCTTAAAACGCCATCTGATCTATTAATAATGGAACTAGCACGATATTAACGTGCTAGTTCTTTCTGTATGGTCTGATAGGAACGGGTTAACAACCATATAATCAAAGTAAATATAGGGTCATGCGTGAAAATAAGGGGATACTGCGTGAAACTCGGGCAGTCTTGCGTGAAACCAGCACTTAATCGCGTGAAACCAAAGCGTTTATGCGTGATATAAGGTGTTTTTTGCGTGAACGTGTAACAGATAAAAGAACACGTACCGTAAAAATAGACTTAGATCCAAATTTTTTGCTCCTCGTTATCTTGCTGCCCTTTCTTGTTTTTCTTGGACCGTAATTGCTGCTTTTTGACCACCAAACATCATCACATTAAGAGTGACTGCTACTATTATGATAGCCAGAGATGTTCCGATCACAATGCTTTTTACTCCGAGCCAACTACTCATAAATCCAGCCGTAAAAATAGTCAAAATAAGGATGAAGCTTTGAAAAAAACCAAGGGTTGCCCCGACTCGACCCATCTTTTCAGCAGGCACACTTTTTTGGAAAAAGGTTTGGTACCCTGTGTTAGCAAATGATGAGAAGAATCCTAAGATGATAAATCCGATGCATGCTGATAAAAAGGACTGTGAAAAAGCATAGATCGCAAAACCGATACTAAAAAGGATGGAACCAAAACCGATCAAATAAGGGATCGGAATCTTGTTTGCAAAAACAGTCATAAGGAAAGAGCCTGATAAATAGCCGAGCCCAGTAATACTCACAAGTAAACTATACTGACTCTCAGATAAGCCGATGATCGTTTGTGTGAATACAACTTCTTGTGAATCAAGTGCGATGGCAAAGGTCATGATGATTTGGAAAAGGATATAGACGGATAGGAACAATCGATTCAGTTTTAAAAAGGAGAATACTAGTTTCCAGTCGCTCATTATCATTTTTATTCCTTTGTTACTTGAGATATCTGAGTCTACTTTTGTATGCAAGCTGGGTAAGAGGGATAGGAGAATGGCAGACAGTATAAAAGAGAGAGCATTACACCAAATGGCGATTTCATATGTACTATAAAAGACGAGTGCACCAGCAATTGCTGGTCCGATGACAAGCGCTCCTGTTATCAGTATAGACGCTATTGAGTTGTAGCGAAGCAGCTTGTCTTGAGGAACCAAGTGAACAGTATAAGCTCCAGAAGCTGGATTGAAAAAAGAACTGCAAAGACTGATGAAAAACAAAATTGCATAAATGAGCCAAACATCAGAAATGAGAGGGATAAGAGCTACAAGAATTCCTCGCAAAATATCGGTAATGATCATGATCGTTTTTTTATTCATGCGGTCTATTAAACTTCCAGACCAAGAACTTGTCATGATACCAGCGATTGGAGCGATCAGCCACAGTGTCGCAACGGCTGTAACAGAGTCAGTTTTTGCAAAAATAAACAAGTTCAGTGCAACAAGATAGATAAAATCTCCAATGTACGAAATGCCGACCGCTGATAACAGAAGACCAGGGTATTTCCAATCTTCAAATACTCGATTCATTATTTATTCTCCTCAAAAGTACAAACAACCTGATATTCTTTTTTATCGTTATCCTTTGTAATCTGGCTTTCCCAACGGACAAAAAGCTGCTCCAGTTCTAAGAAAAACTGCCTTTTTTCATCATCATTTAATAAAAGATTAGTAGATACGGAAGAAGGGGCTGATGCGTTTTTGTCCTTTATCTCAAAACGGGTTGATTTGGATCGGTAGTATTTTTCGATGATTCCGCCTTTCTTTTGTTCTCTTACAAGTTCAAGAATCCCCCCATTATAGAGAAGCTGAATGTGATAATGAACGGTCCCGGCGGTTTTACCTAACTTGTCTGCAACTTCTTTGGCTGTCAGTTCTTGTTCATTTAACAAGTGAATGATCTGGATACGGGTGGCGTTGGCAAGCAATTTTTGCTGATCAGCTGATATGGAAAGAGAAGTGGTCATGATTAAAACCTCCTAATAATCTAATTTTATAAATCATTCTATTTTTTTAGAACAAATCCTTCTTGTTCTTAAAAAAAGTGGATGTCGATTCTTGTCGAGGAAAGTAAACTCGTGGATAAACAGCAAATATTTTTGGATTCGAGCCTCAATCTCGTGGATAAAATACGAAAATTTTTGGATTCAGCTATAAAACTTTTGGATTGAACTCAGGTACAATACATATTAGGAAGAACTTAGCAAAAAAGGTTAAGAACGAATAACTGTTCGGGGATATGATGGAAGCAGGGTAGGTGATGGAGATGGATTATGAGGTTTGTATTCAGCGGACATTGGATTATATTGAAGAAAACTTGCACGAACGGATCACATTAGAGGAGCTTGCAGAGCTCGCTTGCTTCTCGCCGTTTCACTATCATCGGGTGTTTCATTTTCTCGTAGGAGAATCGGTCATGGATTATGTGCGGAAAAGAAGGCTTACGCATGCAGCACAAAGACTTTTAAACTCTGATGAAAAAGTGATCGATATCGCACTGGATCTTGGATTTCAATACCAGGAGTCATTCAATCGTGCTTTTAAAAAGTTCTTTGGTGTCTCGCCTAGACAGTACCGGAATACAACTTTTATTCCGAGGTCTCTTCATCAAAAAGCTTACCTGAATATGAGCAGTTTTACGGGAGGAATTTCTATGGAAATGAAGTTAGTTACGAAACCTGCGTTCAACCTGATCGGATATGAACTGAAAACACGAAATATCGATGGCGAAAACAACCATGAGATCCCAAAATTCTGGCAGCATTATATCCAAAACAACCTTGGAGCTAAAATACCAAACCCTCTTAATAGAAATGAACTTGGGCTTTGTACAGACTACAACATGACCACGGGCGAGTTCGTATATATCATTGGGATGGAAGTGGCAGAAGGAACACCTGCTCCTGAAGGCTTAGTGTACAGAAGCTTTCCTGAAAAGGAGTATGCTGTTTTTACAACACCTAAAGCGACAGAAGAAAACTTCCCTTCAACGATTCAATCTACTTGGGTTGAAATCTACTTAAAGTGGTTTCCGAATTCAGGATATGAACAAGAAGGGACCCTTGAGTTTGAGTTGTATGATGAAAAATGTTTGGGTAATGAAAAGCAGATCGATATTTATATCCCGGTAAAAAAACAAAAAGTAAAAGCATAGGGAAAAGTAAGGCAGCTGCAAAGGGCTGTCTTTTTTCTTTTTAAAAAGACTTTTGTATTTTTTGTCGAATAATAAAGTAGACAATAAGATTGGAAGGAAGTAACATATGGAATTTTTAATTTCACAGAATCTTTTTAGCAAAGCTCTTTCTGATGTTAGTAAAGCAGTTTCATCAAGGACACTATTACCTATTTTATCTGGTATAAAGATTGTTGCAGAAGAAGATGGTATCACTTTGGTCGGCAGCAACTCAGACATTATCATTGAACGAATCATTCCGGTAACGGATGAAAAAGTTAAGATACGAAAGACGGGGAGTATGGTTGTCTCTGCAAAACATCTAACTGAACTTGTTAAAAAGCTGCCCGAACGAATCCAAGTTAAAGCGGATAATAACCAAATACATATACAAGCAGGAACGATCAGCACCAAGCTGAATGGTATTGATGCGGAGGAATATCCCACACTTCCTGTAATTGTTGGCGATTCCATACATATACCAGCAGAAGAATTAAAGGATGCCGTGAAAACAACAGGATTTGCGACAGCGAAAAGTGAAACAAGACCTGTCCTGACAGGGGTGAACCTCACTTTTGCAGAGAACTCATTCACTTCGGTTGCCACAGATTCACAGCGTTTGGCATTCAAGAAAAGTGACATTCAAAGCTCAGGTGAAGGAAGCTTTCTCGTTCCGAAATCGAGCATAGATGAACTAGCCAAACTCGTAAACCATTATACGGGTATGGTAGAGATACAGTCAGCGGAAGGCTTTATCCATTTTAAAACCGATGAGATTTCCTTGTATTCAAGATTGATTGCAGGGCATTATCCAAATACTTCTGCTCTGATTCCAAATGAAGTAAATACGACTCTCGTATTGTGCAAAGAGACACTGATTAAAGGAATAGACCGTGCGTGCTTGTTTGCCGGAGAGTGGAAGAACAATAATGTCGTGCTAAGTATAAATGAACAAAAGCTGTCTATCTCTTCTGGTTCAACTGAGATGGGCAACATTGAGGAACTTCAAGAGATAAAGGCCATTGAAGGAGAGTCGGACTTGAAAATATCAGTCGACGGTCAATTCTTGCTGGATGCCTTGAAGACAATTAACGTCGCAGAAATCAAGATGAAATTCAGTGGTTCGATGAAACCAATCGTTATTGAATCTGCAAGAAAGGAATCAACCTACTTGCACCTGATCTCGCCAGTCCGGTCTTATTAAAGTTTCAGGAGGTACATGTGTCTATATTTCTATTAACCTTTATAGCCTTTTTGGTAACTGCCTTTGTTTCGGAAAAAGTATTAAGGAGAAAGTACAATATTCAAAAAAACAAATATAAACACGTTAACAGCTTTCACAAATGGGGAGAATTTCTGATTATAGCTGTTTTTATTATTAGCGGAATTGAATGGGTATTTAATGATAACGCACATCCGATGCTTCAGTATGTTTTTCCTATCAGTTTAACATTTCTTTGGGTATATAGGACTCTCATGGAATGGAAGTTTAATAGGGAAAGTAAGGAGTATATTATTTCTCTCTCGGGTCTGGTATGTATGACCGTTTTCGTTCCAGCTATTATTTTTTTAAATATATACGTTAAATAAAAGGAGAAACAAACATATGCTGACTTTTATAAATGAGCTTCCAACAGATAAAAAGATTGCGGGTGTTCATACCATTCCCATTACAGAAGAAGGGAATATTATGATGGCTTGGGACGAAGATGAGCAAATTCTCACAACGATTGGTGGCAGAGTGGAAGGAAATGAGAGTTTAGAAGTAGCTCTTACACGTGAAGTAATGGAAGAATCGGGAATAACGCTTCATGATGAAAAAATCCCACTTGCTTGCTGGTATTGGGATTCTACCAACACGTATACAGTTTGGTACTTGAGCAGAGTTGACCAATTTGTTTCAAATACTTTTACCTTAGAAAAAACAGGCCATGTAATAAGTAATTTTGAAACAATGAAACAAATGGTTAGAAAAATGGAAGGTGCCACAAGTATCCGGATGCAACTATTAATCGAAGCAGAAAAAAGAGTAAACCAATTTAGCTGCGTATAATCTTAGGAGATTTCAATGAAAAAACAAATGCCAAAAGTAATATTGCGTGAATTAATAATGAAAGATGCAGAAGACCGTTTTCAATGGTGCATGAATCCAGAAGTGACTAGACACCTCAACATGCCTGATCGAACACCACCATTCAGCTTGAATGAGACGAAGGACTGGATAGAAAAGTGCATCAACAAGTCAAATGGTTATGAACAAAAAGCAATACTTGCTGAAGATGGCAAACATATCGGTTGGATTGATTTGAAGAACATCGACTCTTTAAATAAACATGCAGAATTAGGCATAGCGATAGGAGATAAGAACTATTGGGGCAAGGGTTATGGACTTGCTGCAATGAATGAAATGTTAACATACGGATTTACAGAGCTCGATTTAAACAAGATCTGGCTTCGAGTGGAAGTGGATAATGAAAAGGCAATTAGATCTTATAAAAGAGCAGGATATGTAGAAGAAGGTATCCTAAGGCAAGATCGATTAAGAAAAGGCAAGTATGTGGACAGGCTAAGAATGAGTATTTTAAAAGAAGAATATGTAAAGGGAAGGCACTCCTGATGCCTTCCCTTGTTTTTGTTATTCAGCTTTACTCATTCTGCGTTCTTGCTCGGCGATGATCTCATCGTCTTCTGCATTATCACGTGTAACCTTTTGTGTAAGGATTGCGCCTACCGCGACTAAGATCATAACTGCAATGTAATACCCTTTTTCGTTCAGTTGCAGATTATCTGCATTTAGAGACCGATACAGAACATGGAAACTCCCGCAAAAAAAGTGAAATACGCCAATACCGTAAAGGCCGGAGTGTTTCTTCTTCTATATTTTTGCATATGTACTTCCCCCTTTTTAATTAGAGAGAATAAAAATATATATGCCAAATCGTATCTTCATTATAATCAAAAAAAGGATTAATTTCCTTATTCTTCTTGTTTTAATTGTATAGGTAAAGCACAGACTCCGCCATTTTAGTTACAGCTTCAATCAATGAAACAGGATGTTTAATCCTGATTTGATTACCAAAGCCTAATACATAGGCTTCTGCTTCTTCCTTCGTGTCAAAAGAAAGCTTAACAGGAATCCAGCCATCCTCGTTCGGTGCTCCAGTATGTAACACTTGAGCAAAACGTCCAGTAAACATTAAACGCGGAATAATGGCAGGAGACACCTCAACATCCACTTCAAAGACAGGTAGATTTTGAACAAAGGTTTGTTTGGACTCATTCCAATACTCAGCTAGTTTAAAATCTTGTGGTCTTGCAAATACCTCGTCAGTCATTTCAGCAGATTTTATTCGAGATACTCTAAAGTTTCTAATGTTATTTTTTGAGAGCGCGATAAGATACCACGTACGTCCTTTTGCTACCAATCCCAATGGCTCAACGATTCTCTCTGATGTTTCTTGGTTTGCTTTTTCATACCCCATCTTTATTTTTCGTTCTTCCCATATTGCTTGCTGCAAGGTGCTTAGTGCCGAAAGTTCTTGACTGGACTGTCTCCAAGTATCGGTATCGATATGAATGCGGTTCCACATATCATCTGCTTGTGATTGAAGAGCGTTTGGAAGAGATGCCAATAGCTTCTGCCGTGCTTCCTTCCAATCCTTTGTGAAACCAAGATCACTTAGAAGCTGAAAGGAAGGGGAAAGAAACAACGTTCTTAGCTCGTTGTCTTTTAATCCTGTTAGTTTTGTTCGGTATTGATCAACCAGACGCCATCCCCCATGTTTTCCGCGTTCGGCAAGTACCGGAATTCCAGCTGCACTCAACGCATCCATGTCACGATGGATAGTACGTTCTGTTACTTCTAGTTCGTCGGCTAAAGCTTTCGTAGTCATCTTTTCATGATTTTGCAGCAATAATAAGATACTTATCAATCGGTCTGCTCGCATACATTTCTCCTATTTTTTAATATGACAAAAGGTGTCAACTTTAAAGGTTATACTAAAGATAATTCAAAAAAGGAGCGGATGCAAATTGAAACCACTTGAAGGAAAAATAGCACTTGTAGCTGGAGGAACAAGAGGGGCTGGACGAGGAATCGCTATGGAGCTAGGTGCTGCAGGAGCGACCGTCTATATTACGGGAAGAACAACTCGCAATGAGATTTCTGAATACGGAAGACCAGAGACGATCGAAGGAACAGCTGACCTCGTGAACGAATTAGGCGGTGTTGGAATTCCGGTGCAGACTGACCATCTCGTACCAGAACAGGTTAAGGCATTGATCGAGAGAATTGAAAAAGAACATGGCAGGCTAGACATCCTTGTCAATGATATATGGGGTGGAGAAAATTTGATCGAGTGGGATACACCTGTTTGGAAACATTCGCTTGAAAAAGGGCTGCGAATGCTTCGTCTCGCTGTTGATACGCACCTTATCACCAGCCATTATGCACTCCCATTATTAATCAAAAATGAAGGCGGCCTGGTGGTTGAAATGACGGACGGTACAAAAGAATACAACGATAAAAATTACAGGGTATCGATGTTTTATGAATTAGCGAAAACCTCTGTAAACAGAATGGCAAAAGCTCTGTCGCATGAGCTTTCACTTTACAAATGTACAGCGGTTTCTGTATCGCCAGGCTGGATGCGATCAGAAATCATGCTCGAGGTATTTGGTGTGACCGAGGAAAATTGGCGAGATGGAACCGAGAAAGACCCGCACTTCGCAATCTCTGAAACACCGAGGTTTGTTGGAAGAGCTGTGGCTGCAATTGCGGGGGATGAAAATCGACATGAACTGAATGGTCAATCCTTTTCAAGCGGAGAACTTGCAAAGAAATATGACTTTTATGATTTAGATGGGTCACAGCCAGACTGCTTTCGTTATTTAGTCGAAGTGGTGGAGGCTGGGAAACCAGCAGATATAAAAGGGTATAAATAAAGCAAAAAGGCGTATTTCGTATACGCCTTTTTTTGTACCTATTAAACGGATGTAACGTCCGTATTCATAAATGAAGCAGGATCTAATGTTTCACTTTCAATCACTATCGCAGTCAATCCAGTTTTAGTAGTCGTTTCATGGAATTCATCTTTTACCCAAAATGCGGCTTCCCCGGCTTTGATAGGGTAGATCGCATCGTCCTCGCCGCGCACAAAACCTTCGCCGCTCACAACAAGAAGTAACTGTGGAACAACCGCCTGGTGGTAGCCGATGATGCCATCTTTATCAAGATGCATGCACCCAATATTTGCGGGCTTATCCGTAAGTAAAATGCGTGACATCACAAAATCAGAATCAAATCTCGTAATGTGTTTACCAGCTTCTTTACTAAAGTCAAAAATCTTCATAATGAACCTCCATCTCTAGAACATATATGGACCAACAGTTAGGGATAAAAATGTGATGTTTACTACTACAAAGTAACAAATAGATACAATCATACTCCAGTCTTTCTTTTTACCGAACATTACCGCCACTCCGCTTAAAACAGACAGAACTAATGGAATGATAACCGAACTTCCAGAGAACGTCAGAAAGTCAGGTGCAAAATAATAATAATGCTCGTTAAATAATTTTTGAATAAAAATAAGCTGTACGCCTAGATAAAGGGCAAGGATCGTAAACATAACCCGTTTGTCTTCGCCCTCTATCAGCGAAATTTTAACCAAATAGACAAGAAGAGCAAAAAGTACGGCAGGTGTAATCCAAAACAAAGCACTCATGGCAAGTACTAATCCTTGGAATAGGGTTAGAATCGTTGTTGAAATCGCCTGCTTATAATCTTCTTTTGTTTTTACTAGACTCTTTTCAATAATGTCAGGATTAGAAGAAGCTCCGCTAAACGTAAATTCCTTTTGTGAGATCATGTTCATCCAAACCATTGATCTTTCATCAATCCAGTGTGCATGCAATGAGCCATTATTCGTTGTGCTCCTTCTTTCTGTCAGCCACACATCACCTTTCTGGTATGCTTCGTAAACATTAACGGCTTCTTTTTCATGAGATTTCATGGCCCGTGTAGTAAAAAGAACTTTTGCTTGATTGTTCTCATCAACCCCATATTGTAAATGTTTTGGATTTTCTAGTTTTATCCCATTCTTATCTTGAAAGGTCATTTTATTAAATGTCCATTTTTCACCAGAATCCAATTGATTGGTTCCCTTAAAAATATAATATGATTTTCCCCCAGATGCATTTTGGAAAAGGCTATAATAAATAGTTATATCCAAACCTTTCTCGATAAAATAAAACCCAAAGTGATTTTGCGTGAGCAGTTCTTCTTTATTTATAACTTCGTGCTTTTTATATGATGAATCCTTAAACTGATAAAAAACCGCTTTAGCTTTCTTGGTATCACCTGTAATCACTCCAGATGCTAGGAATGATTGAGAAGTTTCGTTCAATACAACAGCTTCTAAACGCTCCTTTACTTTATCAATCGTTTTAATATTCCATGTTCCGGGTTCAAGGCTCAAAATTTCATGTTCTTTAAAATAAATAATTTTCTCTTGATTGGCATCCATTCCAAAAACTTCATCGTCAAGGAGGTTCTCTTTATTTCCATCAAAGTTAATCAGCTGTTTGTTTTTCACATAAACAAATTGATTTTCTTTTGCCCAGAAATTTTGAGGACTAGGAATAGAGATCGGTGTGGTCTTTTTATTTTTTACTTCGAGGTCACTGTTAACCGTAAAAGACAGCACTTCATTTTCTTTCGGAACGTATACATGCTGCTGACTGTTCTCTTGAATGAAAACAGGTTTAACTTCGCCGGAATTACCTGCATCTAAAGACAAGGAACGGCTCCATCCCTCAGCAGGAAGTTCCAGCTCAATTTGTAAGTTCTGATTCGTTAATATAGAAAAGACTAAAAGAAAAAATAAAATAGGAATTGCAAAAGGTTTTAACTTTCCACCTATTTTTTTCATAGAACATCCCCCTTGAATCAAATTTCGACACATGTCCATAATTTTCCTTTTTCATGTATAATGATTAAAAGAATTGGAGGGGAACGAAGTGAATGTGCAAGATATTTATAAAGAGATTCCGTCCTTAGAAACGGAGCGAATTTTACTTAGAAAAATAACGATGGATGACCTTGAAGATATGTTTGAATATGGATCTGATGAAGATGTGGCAAAATATGTAACGTGGGACAAGCACAAAACGACAAACGATACAAAGGAATTTATTGAATTTGTGTTGGGTCGATACGAAAAAGGCGAGGTTGCTCCATGGGGCATCGAACTAAAAGAAAACGGTAAGTTTATCGGAACTGTAGATTTTGTTTCATGGTCACCATACCACAATAATGCTGAGATCGGATATGTTCTTTCAAAACCTTATTGGGGGAAGGGCATTACGACAGAAGCCGTCCATGAACTTATTCGGTTTGGGTTTGGAAAAATGGATCTCGTCAGGATTCAGGCCAGATGTTTTATGGAGAACATAGGGTCAGAACGTGTGATGGAAAAGATTGGCATGACATATGAGGGAGTTATCCGAAAAGGGATGTTCGCAAAAGGAGAGCACCGAGACTTAAAACTGTACTCCCTGTTAAAAGAAGAGTTTGATAGATTCGATCTTTAAAAAGAGGTGGTATGTTGAAAAATTGGATAATGGTGATTGCAAGTTTAGTATGTTTAGCAGCTTGTTCTCAAGACACAGGAACACAAACTGATAAAGTAGAAAATCATGTGGATGAAGTCGTCATAGGGCACAATGCAATAGAAAATGCAGATCGTTTTCAAGCATTTTCAAAGCGTGTCTCTCAAAAGCAAAAAGACGAAATCCGCATCATGCAGCGCACTATAGAAGGTGATCCAATCTATCAAGATGTCCGATTTGACGGCAAGAAGTACGAGTATACACATGATAGCCGTGAAGACGCATATGGGAGCAAAGAAGTTACAAAAGATACGTGCAAAGAGTTTCGAGTAATAGAAACCAATACAGAAACTACCGCACTTCTAGAGAAATGTGATAATAGAATCGAGGGTATCACACTTTTTAATTTGAGTTATGATACAGCGAAAGAAGATCGAGTTGATTTTTTGCTGAAGTATGGTGAGAACCTAGAGAAGGTAATAGATACGAACAAAGTAAAGCTTGCAAACAAAGAAAAGAATATTGTGTTTAAAAACATGATTTACATGAATTTGTTCAAGGATAAAAAGCTGGAGAATTCTTGTTCGAATTCAAACATGCAATATGATCTGACTGTCTGGGTCAATCAAGGCAAAAAGAATTACAAATGGTTGGACTGTGATTCGGGTAAGGATGCGAAAGACTTAACTGGGCTCGCTGAGACGATTATCGGGGTGTTTGAACATAAAAGATAAAAATAATAGTTGGGGAGCTGACTTAAAAGATGCTAAATTCATCATTTAATGTCAGCTTTTAAATTTATTTTTTACATAAAAGAGTGAGAGATTAACATTGTGCGTGGTACAGGGCTGTTCTTGCGTGAAAAATAAGATTCTTGCGTGAAACTAGGGACTATATGCGTGGAAAGTAAGAGTTTCTGCGTGAAACTCACTAATTTTGGCGTGAACGTGTAAAAAAATAAAAAACACGTACCGTAACATCATTAAATAAATTAAAAGATGTCCCAAACGGGCATAGGGACATCTTCTTCATTTTTTATTGGTAGAACTGTATGTACTCATAGCGTTGTTTTCAATTAGTGGTAGTGTGATATCGAAGGTTGTGCCTTTGTTGAGCTCACTTTTTACAGAGATACTGCCGTTATGATTCTGAATAATTTTATAGCTGACCATAAGTCCAAGACCTGTACCGGTTGCTTTTGTCGTATAGAATGGCTCACCGATTTTCTTCACTTGTTCTTCGGTCATGCCTACGCCGTTATCCTCGATTGATATTCTGACTTTGTCTTTGACTAGAGCAGTGGAAACGCGAATGATACCGCCGTTCGGCAATGCTTCCATCGCATTTTTTATTAAGTTAACAAAAACCTGAGTAAGCTGGTTCTTTTCTCCATGCAAAGTGACGTCTTCTTCTATAAAATCATGAAGGATGACGACGTTCTTCAAATTCGCTTCGGCTTCTAGAAGGTAGATCACTTTTTTTAAAATATCTGTTAAACTGCACTCCGTAAAATAGATTGCATGCGGTTTTGCCAGCACCATAAATTCACTGACGATATAGTTGATCCGGTCGATTTCGGTCAAGATGATGTCCGAATACAGCACTTTCTTATCCTCGGTCGTTTCCTGAAGCACTTGAACCATACCTTTTATCGTAGTAAGCGGGTTTCTTATCTCATGGGCGAGGCCGGCTGCCAGTTCACCTACAAGAGATAGTTTTTCTGATTTGAGGAGCATTTCTTCCGTTTTCTTTTGTTCTGTTATGTCATATTGGATGGAGATGTGCTTATACGTCTTACCGTCATAATTCAAATAAGGAATAATGGTCGTATCCACCCAATACAGAGTGCCGTCTTTCGCTTTGTTGCAGATTTCGCCCTTCCACACTTTTCCCTGGTGGATGGAATGCAAAATGTTATCAAGGTATTCCTCCGTATGATAGCCAGACTTGAAGATCTCGCCATGGTTTTTTCCGATTAATTCGTCCCGAGAGTATTTTGAGATTTTACAGAAATGATCATTTACATAGGAAATGATGTTGTTCTGATCAGTCACCGCGAAAATCGTGGCCTCATTTAATGCGAATTTAAAATCCTTCAGCTCTTCTAACGTAATAATCAAGTCTTCATCTGTTTCGGTATGATATGTATTCATCGTATAGTTATTGGTCAATGAACTTGTTGCATGATCTAATAATGGATCGATCACCTTTAAGATCTCGAGAAGAGCTGCTGATGAGACGGTATTGTCATTTATTTCATTTTCTAAAACGCTTAAGATAAGGTTGCGGGAATAAAAAACGGAGTTTAAATAATAAGTCAGCGAATATTCATGAGGAACCTTTTGCTCTTTTAAATCAGCCCAGTCCTGGATTTCGGCTTGTGCTTTTTCATAGTTTTCACTTAAAGCATAGCCGAGGTGCTGGAAGAGCTTGCTACGCCATTCGATCATTTCTTTCCTGTCTTGTTCGGGTGAATGATTTCTTAGCTGATGAATCTCAGTTATTTTATTCGCTAACAGATGACTGCGCATCTGCAGCATATAACCGAACAAACTTACTTCAGTGTTCACGATTCTTTCACCTCTCGACAAAATTTGAATATTATTCCTATTAGACATTTAGAGTTAAATACCTTTATTTTAAATACAATTGACAATCTGTTACTGCCAAAATATACTATAAATTGTAAGAAGTCATATGGGAAAGGAATGGTACTACGCTGATGTGGAAAAATCTTATTTTCTTAGGCTAACTCATAATAAGTGAGACCTGGAGAATAGGATCAGTCTGCCCATTTTGCGTACACAAGTACCATTATTCCGAATATGATTTCACACAAAAAACTTTCTGCTTGTGTGTTTGTTTGGATACGTGTCAAAGCAAATTTGCGGTAACAACCTCTCTGGTCTCCAGGGAGGTTTTTTATTTTAGCCTCCTTTTTAATAACAGAGAACGAGGTGAAGCTGCATGTCTATCGTATTACAAGTAAAGAATCTGCAGAAAAAATTTGGAGAACGAGAAATTTTAAAAGATATAAGTTTTGAAATCAGGCAAGGTGAGAAAATCGGGCTTGTCGGCTGGAACGGGAGCGGGAAAACGACGCTTGTGAATATGCTTATGGGAAGAGTGGAGCATGATAGGGGATCAATCACAACGTGGCCGTCAAACTTGAAGATGGGCTATCTGCCGCAATCCACAGATTATACGCTGAATGTGCAAGATGAATTATTGAATTCAGCAGAAGAACTGTTTCAGACGAGTAAACGGCTGGGCCTTCATAAAAAAATTATTGAAAAAGAAGAGTTTCAGTACCTAAGTGGTGGAGAGCGGTTGAAGTTATCGATCGCGAAGATTTGGGCAAACCACCCAGAGTTCTTGATCCTAGACGAACCTACCAATCATCTGGACCTTCAGGGGATCACATGGCTGACAGAAGAAGTGGACCGATATACTGGAGCGGCTCTCATCATTTCGCACGACCGCCGTTTTCTGGATCAGACGGTGAATAAAATTTTTGAGATCGAAGAGGGTAAGCTTACTATATACGAAGGAAACTACTCCGCATACCGCATAGAGAAAACCCGCCGGTATGAACAGCAGAAACGTGATTATGAAAAACAGCAAAGAAAAGTTGCGATGATCGAACAACAAGTCAGCACGATCAAGAACTTTGCTGAAAAAGCACACAAACAAGCGGGTAAATGCGGCTCTCTATCTGAAAACAGACAGATGGGTCTCAAGCAGTTCGAACGGGCGAAAGCGAGGAAAAAGGATAAACAGGTGAAGTCGAAGCTGAACCGGTTGAATCTGGAGTTGTCCAAAAAGGGTGTGGAAAAACCAAAAGAAGAGACAGACGTGTTCTTTCATTTTGATGCTGCCGGTAAAAGAGGCAAAAGGCTGATTGAAGCACGAGGGCTGACGAAACAGTTTGGAGACAACATCCTATTTGAGAAGAGTCACTTTTACATTAAGCACGGTGAAAGGGTAGGACTACTCGGTTCGAACGGAGCAGGGAAGACGACTTTTATTAAGATGCTGCTGGGGGAAGAGCCGTTAACGAAGGGCTCGATCTGGAAAAGTGAATCGATGAAAATCGCCTATTTATCACAGGACGTCAGTGATCTCCCTGAAGAGAAGAACGTCTATGAATATTTAGTGTTGGAGGAACGGGACCGAGTCAGAAAAGCAGAAACCATTTTTGCGAACATGGGAATCGATAACACTAAACTATCAAAGCCAATCTCTCATTTTAGTTTAGGGGAACGCACAAGGGTGAAGCTTGTGCAGATGATTCTTCAAGACTATGATGTTCTTATTCTTGATGAGCCAACGAATCATCTGGACTTGCCAAGCCGGGAGCAGCTAGAAGAAACACTGAGTGAATTTAACGGCACCCTCATCATCGTCTCTCATGACAGATTTTTCGTGGAGAAGCTTTGCGATAAGCTGCTCGTTATCGAGAATAAGCGTATTAATCGCTATGAGATGGGGTTAGGAGAATATGAGGAAAAGAAGGCAGAGACGATTGGTCAGCCTGATCGGAATTTGGCTGATGAGCTTGTATTGGTCGAAAATAAAATAACTGAACTGCTTGGTAAGATCAGTTATTGTAAAACAGGTACCGATGAATACCTGCAAGTCGATCAGGATTTACAAGAGTTTATGGAAAGAAAGAGGAAACTTATACAAGAACTATAAAAATATCAGCTGGCTCAAAGGAAAACTTTTGAGCTGGCTTTTTTGTATTTGTTATTTGTACATCAGTCAGGATCGTCCGACTCAAATGGATATAATTTCGATGGTCATAGGCTGAGACCAGTAATCAAATAAAAAATCGAAACCATCACATATTTTTCCTATTTTTTACAAATGCAAATAAATATTTTTTCTAATGGCTCTTTTCTCTGTTTTCTAACCACTTATAGGTGAGTCAATTGTTAAGGGGGAAATAGAGTGAGAGCAGGGAATATCAAGCAGTTCACAAGATTTAGCCAGTTTACTAATGTGGGAGAGTTTAATGAGCATAAGAAGCGTTTTTTAGACGATCATCCTCAGCTTTTCTCAAAGTCTGAGTTCAAAGCCTTTGAGCTGTTGAGCCAATATAGTGTGGTCGTGCCGGGTGTGGCGAATGCAAAGATTGATACGCTTGTTGAAAGAAGCGGTGAAAAGGGGGAGGGAGTATCAAGGGCGTCCATCATCCGTATGCTGCGAAAAGCCAAGAAAGCCGGCATTCTCACCGTTCACAAAACATATCGATCAGGTGGGGGTTTCGCTCATAATGTCTTTGTCTTTAATCGCTTTGATCCACCGTCTGAAACAGGAGTGATCCAGCGTGAGGAAAACGAAACTCCTTGTGACAGTAGGATTGAACAAACGAAATGTGAGGCTGAAACTATAAATCTCTTAAGAAATCATCAAGATCAAAAGATAAACATACGTAAGGAAAGCGCCTCGACAAACACAACTCCGGATGATCCTTCTCTTAAAGACCTCGATGAAACCTTTACACCTGACAATGTTCCAAAAGAATTCATTCAAGCGGTAAAACCTTTTTACAACAGAGCCATTGAGATTTATAGGTTCTGGCAGAAAGCCCGTCTCGCTTATAACAAGTACAACTTCGATATGCCTCTGGAATTCATGACCCACGTTGTTATTGATGCCTTCAAAACAACCATTTTTCACTACAAACATCGCAAAATCAACACCACTTTCGTTCAATATTTCTATGGAACGCTGAATGGCATGTTTGGGGTGCAGAAGAGAAAAGAGCATATGGCGAAAAAGCCGCGCTATAACTGGCTGGAGGATGTTGCATGTGATTGAATGAGTTGGTTCCTGTAACCAATCGAACAGAAAATCGGCGCGACCGAACAAAAATTTGGCATGACCGTACAAAAAACATGGCTGACCGAACAAAAAATCGGCGTCACCGAACAAAAAACAGCCGCGACCGAACAATTTTACATTTTGAGCCAGGTGAAACAAACAATTTTCAACTTTTAACTGAATATATATTGAAATTTCTGATAACTAGTTTATACTCTCATAAAAGGAGAGTGAGAACCATGAGTTTTCTAGAGAAAGTAAGTAAAGCAGCAGGCAGTACATTCGCAGTTTGGGTGATTCTTTTTGCCATTTTAGCCTTTTTTATTCCAGGTGGATTCACATGGATCGCTCCCCACATTGCGCTGTTACTGGGCATAATCATGTTTAGCATGGGACTGACTTTATCGCTCGATGATTTTAAAGCCGTTTTTCAGCAGCCAAAAAGCGTTATGATCGGAGTGTTTGCTCAATACACGATTATGCCGCTCTTAGCGTTTGCACTGGCTGTACTTTTCCGTCTAGAGCCAGAAGTGGCAGTCGGCGTCATTTTAGTAGGGTGCTGTCCTGGTGGAACAGCATCGAATGTCATGACGTTTCTAGCGAAAGGAAACACAGCGTTATCGGTTGCGGTAACTTCTGTATCAACCTTGTTAGCGCCAATCCTAACACCAGCATTAACATTATTGTTTGCGAGTAAATGGCTTGCCGTTTCAGCGGGGGACCTGCTTTTATCAATCGTACAGATTGTGCTCGTCCCGATTGTTTTAGGAATTGTTGTAAAAGTTCTATTCCGGAAGCAGGTAGAGAAGAGTATCGCCGTCTTGCCGCTTATTTCAGTTTTGGGAATCGTAGCCGTTGCATCTGCTGTAGTAGCAGTAAACGCCGGGAAAATCGCTGAAACAGGTCTGTTGATTTTCTCAATTGTTGTCCTTCATAATGTGCTGGGTCTTTTAATCGGCTTTCTAATCGCAAAAGCATTAAAACTGAATTTTGCCGATCAAAAGGCGATTTCGATAGAAGTTGGTATGCAGAACTCAGGCCTAGGTGCTGCTCTCGCAGTTGCTCACTTTTCACCGCTCGCAGCTGTACCGAGCGCCATCTTCAGCGTATGGCACAACATCTCAGGGCCGCTCTTAGCCACGTGGTGGGGAAAAAGAACAGAAGAACCCCCCGCGGCGAACGAGCTGCATGAAGCTGAAGTCAATACCTTCTAATAGAAATAGTGTTCGCGAAAGGCTCTTATCAAAATGATGTTGCTATAGAGTTTTTAAGACGTTCTTCTTTGTAAAGTTGATTGGAGTGGAAGGTGCGAGACTCCTGCGGGACGAGTGTGACAGGTGAGACTCCTAATGGCGCAGAGCGGCAGGAGGCTCACCGCACGTCCCGAGGAAAGCGAGCACCTGGAACGGAAATCAACTACTTTCAAAATGTTTACGACAGACGTTCTTGCAAAAGGACTAAAAAGAGAACTCCCCAATAAGGAAGTTCCCTTTCACTTCGTCATCATATTATTTGAAAATGTCGATCGGAATCGTCCCTTTTTTTACAGAAAGTGATTTGATCTTCTGCACATCCTGGTTGTTCTTTATTTCTCCCATAAACTTCTCATACGCCTCAGGTACTGAAGGAACCGTATATACCACGCGATGTAATCTGTTTTCAATGGCAGCTTCAACTAGAAACAGTTCAAAATGATCCTTATTCAAAATTGAACCCCCTTCGTATTTCAGAATAATAATAAATTCTCCCTATTAGTCGAGTGTCCCTTTTTCCTTAAAATATTTGTAATAGAAAAGTAAAGAAAAAAGAAGGATTTTATTTGATGAAAAAACCATGTTAGATTTTCTGACATGACAGTAGAATCTGCGCCAGAACTGTATAGAATGAAAGAAACATCACATACAGGGGGCGTTCAAAATTGGAAGAAATCATATTTTCATTAAATAGTGTGTGGCTGGTGCTAGGTGCACTGCTCGTTATTTTGATGCAAGGTGGATTTATTTTACTTGAAGCGGGTTCCACTAGAATGAAAAACGCCGGTCATATTGCCGGGAAAACAGTCTTTACGTTTGGGCTGGCGTCCATCGTGTTCTGGGCGGTTGGTTACGGATTTATTTTTGGGGGAAACTCTAATTTCTTTATCGGCTTGTCAGACTTTTTCTATTCAGGTGAACAAACAGGTGACATGCCATATTCAACAGCAGCGTTTTTCCTTTTTCAGTTAGCTTTTGCTGGCATCTCGTTGACCATCGCGTTTGGTGGTTTTGCAGAGCGCGCAAAGTTATCGGCGTATCTCGTATTCGCGATTCTCTTTTCGGTTGTTGTTTATCCAGTTGTTGCTCATTGGATCTGGGGTGGAGGATGGTTGGCTGAACATGGCAAGCAAGACTTTGCAGGTTCGACAGTTGTTCACTTAACAGGTGCGATGGCTGCGTTCGCAGCAACGATCTTATTGAAACCGCGTATTGGCAAGTTCAATAAAAACGGTACAGCAAACAATATCTTTGGCCACAACCAAGTCTATACTGCACTTGGAGTTATCGTATTATGGGTAGGCTGGTTTGGTTTCAACGGCGGCAGCACGTTTGTTGTAGACGATGGCTTTTTTGGATTCGTTGCACTTAACACAAATATTGCTGCTGGGGCTGGGGCAGTAGCTGCACTTATCATTTCATGGATGGTTCTTGGTAAATCAGACATACCGACGATACTAAACGGTGCACTTGCAGGACTTGTGGCGATTACAGCATCATGTGCTTTCGTTGAAACGTGGGCCGCTGTTGTGATCGGGTTTGTAGCCGGAATCTTAGTATTCTACAGTGTAAAGTTCTTCGACCGGTTAAAAGTAGACGATCCGATCTATGCATTGTCTGTTCATGGTGCAGCGGGTGTGTGGGGCACGTTATCAACGGGTCTGTTCGCTACACCTGAACTCGCGGCAGTCGGTCAGCCAGGATTATTTTATGGAGGAGGATTCTCTCAGCTTGGGGTTCAGGCGATGGGAGTTTCCGTATCCGCCATCTACGCTTTTGCTGTCTCATTCGCGATTTTATATATCATGAAAAAAGTAATGAAAGGATTGCGAGTAAGTGAGGAAGAAGAAATTATAGGGCTTGACGTAAGTGAGCACGGCAACTACGGTTATCCGGAAGCTTTCAGGACAAACGAAGAAAAGAATAAAATTGCAAATTAAATCTGTGTGATAAGCATTGGGGATAGCCTCAATGCTTTTACACAATTGGATGTGTTTTTAATGTCATATATCGAAATAAAACAATGGCGGGACAGTCAGATCGAAAAACAAGAATCCTCAGAGGAATTGAATGCATTTCACGATTCTATAATGAAACGAGTATTTGAAACGGCTCTTAAAAAAGTGAAAGAGAAAGCGGGGCATCCTCCATGTAGATATGCCTGGTTTGTCATGGGCAGTGCAGGCAGGTTCGAACAGGCGATCATAAGCGATCAAGACCACGGTATCGTCTATGAAGAAGATGGAGAAGAGAACAGCGCTTACTTTAACACATTCGGAAAAGAATTATCTTTTGGATTGCATGAAGCGGGTTATCCGTATTGTGATGGGAACGTGATGAGTTCGAATCCCGTCTGGTGCAGATCAAAAGCGAGCTGGACCGAACAGCTGGAAAAATGGTTGAACGAAGAAAGCTTTGACAGCATTCGTTATATGCTGATCTTTTATGATGCAAGGGTGCTTGAAGGAGAGAGGGAATACATCCTTCAATTAAAAAAATATATTCACGACGCCATCAAGGATAAACCAGATCTGTTAGAGCGTTTTTTAGAAAATACGATTCATACCAAAAAGGCCGTCGGTTTTTTTCGGCAGTTTTTGCCCGAAACACACGGTTCACATGCCGGCAGCATTGATATCAAACAATCTGGATTCCTGCCTTATGTGAATGCCTTTCGATTGTTAGCGTTAAAAGAGGATGTTGAGAGAGCTTCGACATTGTCTAGGATTGAAGCTTTATCCGAGCTTCCAAAATACGCACGCGAACTGCAAGGTTATAGGAATGCCTTTGAGAAACTGCTTCATTACAGGCTTTTGCATCATAAGAAAATGACCGAAAGTTATGATGATATTCATTATCTGGATATAAAAGAATTAACTAAAGATGAAAGAAAAGAACTCAAACAGATTCTAAAAGATGGACAGAAACTGCAGGATTATACACAGTCAGTCATCAAAGGAATGATGAGAAGGTGAGGATCAATCCGCTCGTACAGTTTATGAAACAGATGCAAGGCAAGGTCAATTCAAGTATTTATGCTTCGATACAAGGGCAATCCAGCGCGCAGCATATCGCATTTTTAAGACAATTGCAAAAAGAAGTGAAATTAGAAGAAAGTCTTGAGATTCCGCTGAACGAACTGAATGTCGTTGTATTCGATCTCGAAACAACCGGCTTCTTTCCAGACCAAGGGAATAAGATCCTCTCGATTGGTGCAGTAAAAGTAAAAGGCGGTGAGGTACGGCATGAAGAGTGTTTCTATTCATTAGTCCAGTGCAATGCTGAACTTACTCCTGAGATCAAACAGCTGACAGGATTAAAGGAAGAAGATCTTGAAGGAGCTCCGGAATTATCAAAAGTACTCGTCGCCTTTTATGAGTTTGTAAAAGGCGAAGTCCTCGTGGCGCACCATGCGAGTCATGAAAAAAGCTTTCTGCAGCATTTCAATTGGAAGCTTTTCAGAACCCATTTCAGACACAGAATCGTAGATACGTCGTTTTTATTAAAAATTGCTGATCCACATTCAAACCTGATCCGTCTGGAAGATTGCTGTGAACATTGCGGAATTCCTGTAAAAGACCGGCATCATGCATTAGGAGATGCGAAGATGACTGCTGCACTTTGGAGTGTGTATGTAGATAAGATTCAAGAGCGGGGTTGTAAAACGCTGCGTGATGTATATGAAAAGCTTTCAAGATAAAACAGCTGGCATCCTACAATTGGGAGCCAGCTGTTTTAGTTTCTTATATTAAACTGTGCGTTGATCTGTCCGCGGATCATCTTGTTTCTTTCTTCTCGCTGTTGTTTTTTCGTCATTTCCTTTTTGATCTCAAAGGTTTGGACACCATCTTCTATCTGATTGGCGATCTCCATCAATGTTTCCACGTCAGAGAATGAATATTTCCGGGTTCCCCGACCTGTACGCTCAGGAAAGATCAGCTTTCTTTCTTCGTAATATCGAATCTTACGTTCTGACAAACCTGTCAGCTCACTGACGATACCGATGGATATTACTTTCTTGTCTTTGTAAGATGATGTTTTATCAACAGACATAGAGTGACCTCCACTTTTTAGGATGAAAGAAAGCTAACAAATCGAAGTTTTTCAGAATATTGTTATTTATTATATCATATTCATGTTAGAATTCCTTACATTAATTTTATGTTGGTTATGGAAAACGGTGATTACTTCCTATTTATTAAGCATTCTTACAGAAAGGTCAGAATAACTCTAATAAGGAGGGGAGTGTTGCGATTATGGATGTGATAGAAGCGATTAAAACACGAAGAAGCATCGGGAAAGTTAAAGATGACCCTGTTCCTTCTGATTGCATCGAAAAAATTCTGGAAGCCGGAACTTATGCCCCAAACCATTACAGGACGGAACCTTGGCGTTTTTTTGTAATAACCGGAGATAGCCGAAAAAAGCTTGGAGCGATTTTAGAAGAGATTGCACGAATTGAACATACAGATTTAGAACCGGATGAATGGGCCAAAAAAGCAGAAAAAGCGAGGAATAATCCTTTAAGAGCACCCGTTATAATCGCTGTAGGAGTGGAACCAGGAGATAAGAAGAACGTTATCATGAAAGAAGAATACGCGGCAGTCTGCAGCGCGATTCAAAACATGCTGCTTACTGCGCATTCATTAGGATTAGGAGCGATTTGGAGAACGGGTGCTGTAACCTATCATGAGAAAGTGAAGGATTTTTTTGGACTTACACCAAAAGGAGAAATGGCGGGTTTTATTTTTATCGGGTACTCAGATTTAACAACAAAGTTGGTAAAGAAAACAGGTTTTGAAGATTTTACAGTGTGGATGAACTAATCGGAATATTAGTTAAATATTAGGAGAAAATAAAAATAAGAAATTTAAAGTTTGCCATTAGTTTCACGGGAACGATTGACTACAATCGTTCTTTTTTTATTGTCTTAACAAATACTACCTCTTCCTAGAGTGTATAAGAAAAAGGGGGAGTGGCATTATAACTTTAATAATTAAAGGAGGTGAAAATAATGGCTAGAAACAATCAATTAGTAGTACCAGGTGCTCAACAAGCTATCGACCAAATGAAGTATGAAATCGCTTCTGAGTTCGGTGTTAACCTTGGACCAGACTCTACATCTCGTGCAAACGGATCTGTAGGTGGTGAGATCACGAAGCGTCTTGTAGCACAAGCTCTTGGCGGACGTTAATAATTAAATAACATGGCTATGGCTATCTGTTTAAGCAGGTAGCCTTTTTATAATAAATTGTAAATGTATAGATGTAAATATATGGTTTAAAATATAGAGGGGGGTGAGTGATGAATGGATAATAAACCAATTCATTATGATGGAAGTTTGCATAGCACAAATGAAACGGAGCAAGAGATTATTACAGAGCCGTTTAAATTAACGGATGAAGTAAGAGCAAAGATTAGCGGGAATCCTTATTTACATGAAGCAAATGAATAAATAGAAAGGTCAGGTTCATTCTATGACAAGAGTTTTGTACATAACAGCACATCCGCATGATGATACAATGTCATACAGCATGGCTGTAGGAAAAGCGTTTATCGAGGAATACAGATTAATTAATCCGGATCACGAGATTGTGAATGTCGACCTTTATAAGGACGATGTTCCGCAAATTGATGTGGATGTCTTCAAAGGCTGGGGGAAACTTCAATCTGGTAAAGGGTTTGAAGAACTGTCTTCAGAAGAAAAGGCTAAAGTAGGAAGACTCACAGAGTTGTGTGATCAGTTCGTTTCAGCAGATAAATATGTTTTTGTTACACCATTGTGGAATTTTTCGTTTCCGCCAGTTATGAAAGCATACATCGATTCAGTAGCTGTTGCCGGAAAAACATTCAAATACACTGAACAAGGCCCTGTTGGTCTTTTAACTGACAAAAAAGCTATGCACATCCAAGCCCGCGGAGGCATTTATTCTGAAGGGCCTGCAGCAGGAATGGAAATGGGACATCGCTATCTAAGCATCATCATGCAATTTTTCGGGATTCCATCCTTCGAGGGCGTTTTTGTCGAAGGGCATGCCGCAATGCCTGATAAAGCAAACGAGATAAAAGAAAATGCCATTGCAAGGGCTAAGGATGCGGCGCATACTTTCTAACACAATAAAATGGAGATTTTAAAGCCTGTGATTTTTCACGGGCTTTTTATTTAGCTTTTTAAAGGATTTTTGCTTTTGATTTTTTTCCTCTTCAAGGACAAGTTGATTGGAGTGGAAGATGCGAGACTCCAGTGGGAAGAGTGGGACAGGTGAGACTACTAACGGCGCATAGCGTCAGGAGGCTCACCGCCCGCCCCACGGAAAGCGAGCATCTGTAACGGAAATCAACCACTTCCAAGAGCATTAAAGGTTGCGAAAACAGCTTTTGAATTTCAGAAAATTTTAAACTTACAGTTGAATGAATTTTCTGAACTATGTCATAATGGGTAAATACTATTTTGAAAACGTTTCCGAAATGATTTAGTAGAGGAGGAGTAAACTTGAAAAGTGAATCATCATTGAATCATGACCTGCATCAAGCAACAGCAGATTCTGGTCCTTTGCCGCCACAGACAATAGGGCAAAAGCTGAAAATGATTGGTCCAGGATTTGTAGTCGCTGCCACTGGGGTGGGAACAGCGGATATGATCACTGCTATTGTGATCGGAACTTCTTTCGGTATGACCTTCGTATGGGCCATTATTGTGGGAGCTATCTTAAAATACTACTTAAACGAAGGTGTGGGACGCTGGTATCTTGCAACAGGACAAACCATCCTGCAAGGCTGGCATTCCCTCGGAAAGTGGGCAACCAACTATTTTGGAGTGTACTCCGTTATCTGGGGTTATATTTACGGAGCAACAGCCGCGATGACTTGCGGGTTAGGCATGCATGCTATGCTGCCGATCATGCCGATCTGGGCATGGGCCATCGTTCACTCACTCGTTGGATTCGCGCTTGTGTGGACTGGCCGTTATTTGCTGTTTGAACGAATCATGACGATTTTGATCGGTGTAATGTTCATCACGATCATTGGAACATCTCTCCTCTTTTTACCATCAATCGGTGAATTCACAGGCGGTTTTGTACCTCGGATGCCTGAAGGGTCGCTCATGCTCGCATTAGGTTTGATAGGTGGTGTAGGCGGAACGATCACGATGGCGTCCTATGGGTATTGGCTGAAGGAAAAGGACTGGAAAGGAAAAGCTTTTGTTCCCATCATGAGATTGGATACGAAAGCCGCTTATGTAATTACGGGAATTTTTACGATGGCAGCACTTGTGATCGGTGCAAAATTCCTATTTGGGACAGATGTGAAGCTGGAAGGGGACCAAGGCTTGCTTGATCTTGCCGGATTATTGGGGCAAGAATTCGGAACACCGTTGCGCTGGCTTTTATTGATTGCCTTTTGGTCAGCTGCTTTCACTTCACTTCTAGGTGTATGGAACGGCGTACCGTACTTGTTTGCTGACTTCTTAAGGACGATTCGAACTAAAAAGGAAGAGCTTCACAAAGTTAAGCCTGTATCGGAAAAAGATAAGTCTTACCGTGCATATCTCGCTTGGCTGACATTTCCGCCGATGCTTATTTTCTTTTTAGGAAAACCCGTGCAGCTCATCATCATTTATGGAGTCCTCGGGGCTTTGTTCATGCCGTTTCTAGCGATCTCACTCATCATCTTGTTGAATTCTAAGAAAGTGGACGCAGAGTACCGCAACAAATGGGTGACCAATGCAGTCTTAATAGGATGCCTTCTTATGTTTGCGTACCTTGGACTAAACGAATTGCAAAAGCTGTTTTAAGGAAAGGCTGTTTTCGCAAACTTTGTTGCTCTTGAAAGTAGTAGATTTCCGTTCCAGGTTGCTTCGCTTTCCGCGGGGCGTGCGGTGAGCCCCCTCGCCGCTTTGCGCCTTTGAGTGGTCTCACCTGACCGCTCGTCCCGCAGGAGTCTCGCACCCTCCACTCCAATCAACTTGACAGTGAAGGAAAGAAAAAAACTACATAAAAGCAACAATCTTTTAGAAAAGAGCCTAAAGAAAAAAAGCCCATCGATCAAACGGTGGGCTCACTTTTATGGATTTTTTCAAGGTTTACGACTCGTTTTGGCTTTCCTTTGATTAAAAAAGAAAGGATATTATCAATGCTTACAGTTAAAAACTGATGAAACATATTATCTGTCTTCCATCCGATATGAGGCGTTAAGATTACGTTATCCAGTTTCAAGAGCGGGTGATTCTGATCAATCGGTTCATGGTTGAAAACATCAAGACCTGCTCCACCAATCCAATTTTCTTTTAATGCTTGTACAAGTGCAGCTTCATCCACTACTTCTCCTCGGGACGTGTTAATCAGAAAAGCTTCCTTTTTCATTAGCTTGAAGTGTTTCTCTGTCAGCAGGTGTTTTGTTTCTGGAACGAGTCTCACTGAAATCACTACAAAATGAGCTCTTTGCAGCAGTTCCTCCAGTCCGCAGAATTCAACACCTTGAGATTCTGCACGGTTTTCCGTTAATCGGGGTCCCCACGCTACAACATTCATATTGAATGCTTTTGCCATTTTCACGACGCCCGAACCAATTTTGCCAAGCCCGATAATACCTACCGTTTTGTTTTCAAGTCCCAGACCGACTGACTCTGCCCAATGTCCTTGTTTCATCTGCTGATGTAAGTACAAAAGATTGCGGGAGTGGTTGATCATCATGCCGATGATTAATTCCACAACAGCAGCAGACCCCCCAGGAGTGGTGGCTACAGGTATGTTCAGCCTGTTCGCCTCATCCATGTCAATATGAGCGATACCAGCACCGGTTTGAGCGATTAGTTTAATATTTTTCAGTTGCTGAAGCAATTCTTTAGAAAAACGCGTACGTTCTCTTATCGGTAAAATAACATCTGCCTGTTCGATACGGCTTAAAAGATCATCATGAGAGGGTTGATCGTGATAGATCTCAACGTGAAAGTGCTGTCGCAACCGCTCTATTTCTGGATTTTCTGCAAAACTTTTTTCCCAATCATCTAAAATGACTACTTTCATTTTTGCTCACCCCATCATGTTTGCTCACTAATTTTTATCATAAAGTAATATGAAGGAAATTTCTTCTATTTAAACTGCATTTATAATGTGCTGACAGAACCGCATATCACCTTCCTGATTTTCATAATATAGCAGAGGCTGTTTTACACAAAGGAGGATTGATATGAAAATTCTTCTTTTATCAGGTGGTGCCGGAAGAAGACTTTGGCCGTTATCGAACAAGATCAGGGCTAAACAATTTCTAAAACTGCTAAGCACAGAAAATAATCGTAAAGAATCGATGCTTCAGCGTGTATGTAAACAACTTGAAGATGTTGGTCTTATTTCAGAGACTTATCTTATTACGAATCAAAAACAGAAAGACCTCATTCAAAACCAAGTATCTGCACAAATACCAATCATCTGTGAACCAAGTCAAAAAGGTACCTTTTCAGCGGTAGCATTAGCAATTGCTTATCTGCATTCAAAACAGGAAACAGGAATCGATGAAACGATTTGTGTTCTGCCTGTTGACGCATTTGCAGACCTGTCCTTTTTTTACCTTATCCAACAAGTGCCTTCTATCCTCGCAAAATCCTTGGCAGAACTAGCACACATAGGTGTTGAACCTGAATTTCCTTCCGATCAGCTAGGCTATATCGTTCCAAACATCATAGAACAGTCCAATGACTATTTCCAGATCACACATTTTATTGAAAAGCCAAATACGAAAAAAGCGGCTGAATTAATAAAGAAAAAAGCGCTTTGGAATTGCGGAGTCTATAGTTTCAAGATGAGCTTTATGCTTCAGTTGTTGAAGGAAAAAGGAATTCCAACACAATACGCTGAACTGCTGAGCGTTTATTATAAGCTTCCCAAATTAAGCTTTGATGTAGAGGTAGCTGAGCATAGTAAGTGTTCGATCGTCGTACCTTATAGCGGACCGTGGAAAGATATTGGTACATGGAAGGCGATAAGTGAACATATGACTTCATCGGTCACAGGTCGGGGCATGATCTCAGACGACTCAATCAATACACATGTGGTAAACGAATTGCCGCAGCCGGTTCATGTGATAGGAATTTCAAATAGTATGATTGTGGCTGGCGCAGATGGAATACTTGTAGCGGATAAAAACAGATGTGCAGAAGTAAAGCTGCAGCATACAAAAGAAATACCCCGCTATGTGGAAAAAAGATGGGGAAGCTACAAGGTGTTAGAAAAAGTAGACGAGGCGGATGAGCAGCAGTCCTTTACAAAATTCGTAAACGTGCTGCCGAACTGCAACATCAGTCTACATGTGCATCAGAATAGACAGGAGATCTGGACCATCCTTTCAGGTTCTGGTGAAGTAATTGTAAACAGCCAGCTGCATTCAATTAAAGCGGGGGACGTCATTCGAATTCCTAGAGGTTGCAGCCATTCGATTAAAGCGTTAACGCCTCTTACGTTTATTGAAGTGCAGATGGGAGCTGAAATTAACGAGAACGACATACTGCGTATTACGTATTCATGGGACGAGGCAGTACAACAATGTACGTAAGGTGGAGAGGATCATGGTCTCAATCATCTGCTGCACAATGAGAGAACAATTGATGGAGAACGTTTTTCGGAATTACGAAAATCAATTAATGGCAGAAAAAGAAATGATTATTGTATTAAATAATGACCAGTTACAGCTAGACAAATGGAAAGCAAGGGCAAGATCGTTCCAAGCCGTATCCGTGTATCAACTCCCTGAAGAGACGACGCTTGGCGAATGTTTAAATGCTGGGATCCAAAAAGCCAGCTATCCTTATATCGCCAAGTTTGATGACGACGATTATTACGCACCACATTATCTTCACCATGCGTTCGATACTTTGCAGGAGACGAAAGCGGATGTAGTAGGGAAACGGTCAGTCTACATGTACTTTGAGGATGAAAAATTACTTTCTATCAATAGTCCGAAAAGAGAGAAGATGTTCGTGAAACAAGGTCTGAAAGGAGCTACTTTGTTTTTTAATAAAAAAATCTGTGAGAACATCCAGTTTCCTGCTCTGAACCTTGGAGAAGATACTGTTTTTTTAAAGCAATGTGTAAAGAATAATTTGAAATTGTATTCAGCAGATAAAAGAAATTACGTATGCATACGCACTTTCCGGTCCGGTCATCATACATGGAATGTCAATAATGCCGCACTGAAAAGAAAATCATCGATCGTTTGTTATACAGAAGATTATAAGTCTCTCATTCTCGAATGAAAAAGGAGAAGACCATGAAAGACTATCAAGTGATCTGGCGTGGACCTGTTCTAGATGCAACAGGATACGGAACGGCAAGCAGGGAATATGCACTGGCGTTAGACAGGCAAGGCGTTGACGTGAAAATTGAGACGTATACGTGGAATTTTCCTTTTACTCTAGAGAACCGAGAGAAAAAAGAGAGGCTGCAGCAGCTCATAGAAAAACCTCTATCAAACCATAAACGGAAAATTTTAATCTGTCATTCTCCTCCGGCTTTTATTGATAAAAAAGAGAGAGCGAAGTATGAGTACTGCCTTTTAAATACAGTCTGGGAAACGAATAAGATACCAGAATCTTGGAAGGCGATCCTTCAAACCTTTGACGCCGTATGTGTACCGTGTACCCATAATATAAAGGCACTGAAAAACAGCGGCGTTTCTGTTCCTGTTTTCCTGGTTCCTCATGGGGCCGATACGGATATGTTTCATCCCGCCAATCCGCGAACACCGTTGTCTGAAGAAGAGGGACGGTTTGTTTTTGTTTCAGTCTTTGATTTCCAGCACCGAAAAAATCCAGAGAGTCTCTTGCATGCATACTGGGAAGCATTCACATCAAATGACCAGGTGCTGCTGGTCATCAAGACATATGGAAGTTCACGAAAAGGTATCAGAAGTGCCATTATGGATTATAAAAGAAAGCTTGGATATGGTGAAGAGACGGCACCTCTTTATGTGATAACAGGGATCTGCGAGGAAAAACAATTAAAAGGACTTTATACCGCAGGAGATGCATTTGTTCTTCCAACGAGAGGTGAAGGCGTAGGGCTGCCTTTTATAGAGGCGTTATCGAGCGGGTTGCCAGTGATCGCAACAGGGTGGGGCGGACAGATGGATTTTTTAAACGGCAAGAATTCCTTTTTAGTGAAATATAAACTAGAGAGTCCTTCGATCAGTATTGAGAAAGCGATATCCACCACCTACCCTAGCTTTGCTGAGAAAGGTCAGCTATGGGCAGAAGCGGATATTGAGCATTTAAAGCAGCAGATGAGGTATGCTTTTCTAAATCCAAAGCTGTGCAAACAAAAAGGAGCACAAGGCAGACAAGATATGATGAAGTTGACTTGGGAAAAAGCAGGTGTGGCGATAATAAAAGCTATTGATAGTTTAATGGGAACATAATTTATTCAGTTCAACTTGCATGTTTTCGGCAATGCTTTGCCACGAAAAGTGATTATTTATATACTTTTGACCATTGAAGGAAACTTCATTTAATACATTTTTATCAGATGTGTAACGCTTGAGTGTGCCAGCAAAGTTATTTTTTTCAGCCGGAATGTAGTGTTTCATTGGGATTACATTCAATCCTCTTACACCGAATTCCGTTGAGAATAATGGAAGTCCGGCAGATAAAAACTCTAATGTCTTCAGATTAACCCCAGCACCGGTGAACATAGGATTTATGGCGTAATCAGCTTCTGCCAATAATCTTAGTTTTTGTTTGTGGCGCACTCTTCCCAAGAGTCTCACATTAGGTTTGCTAGAGTACGTAAATGAAGTGCAGCATCCACCAGCGACAACGAATTGAATTTCAGGACAGCTGTCAGCTAGTTGACTAATGATAAAATCCACTGCTTCAATGTTAGGTGGATAATCTGCTCCAATAAAAAACGCGGTTGGTTGTTCGTTAGAGGACTCTGAACTTGAAAGCCATTCAAATGGCTCGATCCCATTTGGTGCCACCATTATTTTTGAAGGGTTTGGATTGTACATTTTTATCAAACTATTTTTTTCGTCCTCTGAGGTTGAGAAAATAAGATCTGCACCTCTGACTAGCTTTTTTTCCAAGTCAAATAACACTGGAAGGTAGTCTCTAGCCAGGTTGTTTTTCCAAATCTGGTGGGCGAGCTTGTATTCGTGATTATGGCTGTTATAGATTCGAAGTTTAGAATCTTTTCCAAAATAGTGATCATACTGAAACAAATAAGGAGACTCGTGAACGATTAGATCGGCAGCTTCATAGAGAGATTCAAATTGTTCTTTTAATAGAGTAGGATATTTGGACAGTTCAGTCTGTATGATTAAGCCAAATTCGTAGGATGATTCATTGTGCTGTAATTTTTGCACCACGTTATGATAATTAGAATCTTTCTCTACTTTATATTCTCTAAAGGTAGGAGAATATGTAAACAAACCCCCTTTATGGTTAAAAGTTTGGGAAAGCAGAGTAACATCGAAATAGCGGCTGAGCTCCTGATAAATATGAAAATAGCGTAAAGTACCACCGCTAGTCGGAGGATATACGGTCGGGAAATGATTTAACACCAGCATTTTTTTCATCGCTTATCATTCCTCTTAATCACTTGCTGAAACACAGCGAGTGTTTCTTTGGCGCATTGATCCCATGAGAAGATCTTTGATCGAACCATCCCTTTACTGATAAGAGCATTCCTTGTTTCAGGATGGGAGATTTTCAGCATCTTATTTGCAATGTCTTCAGGCCTTTCGGGATTGAAATAAAGAGCAGCATCACCCGCAACTTCTGGAATAGATGCTCTGTCGGAACAGATGATCGGGCATTTTGATTTCATAGCCTCCACCAAAGGAATACCAAAACCTTCATAAAGGGAAGGGAAGACAAGGAACGATGCCTTGGCATACAGATCAGGCATAGCTTCCGTTGGTACATAGCCGAGAATCTTTACCTGATCTTGGAGTGAATGATTCTGTATAAAGGATAAGACTGACTGAAACGTTCGGTTATCTGAAGCAGCAAATCCTGTAAGAACAAGAGGGATACGCGTTTTATGATGATCCCGAAGAAAAACGATCGCTTTCAAGAGAGTAAGGTGATTTTTATGTGGGTTATAGCTCGCTGGATAAAGAGTAAATCCATTTTCGAGCTGTTCGATGAAATTGTTATTCTGATCCTTCTCTTTAAAATGATTGAAAACCTCAGGTGCATCAGGATAGATAGCTGTAATCTTTTCTTTCGGAATTTGAAGTTGATTGGATATCGTGTTTTTCGAGAACGCTGAAACGGTTAATACGGCATCGAAGGATGGAGTGAACTTTTCATAATACCGGTTGTTTTCTTGAAGTTCTCCCGGTACAAATTGAGGGTAGCGAGTATGGAGAACGTCATGTATCGTCGCGACAGAAGGTACCTGGATATTTGGGATATACGATTTGTGAACCGGTGAAAACCAGACATCGATCTGGTGTTCCTGTATTCGGCTGTGGACTTCAGTTTGAATTTTAGATCCCTTCAACATGACTTTTTTTATGCGATCCTGAAAATCATCGAAAATGTCTCTGCTAGGTTTTGTAAGAAACAAAAATAATTTTACACGTTCATCTGCTTTTTTCAGATATTCGATTAGATGTTTAACATAGTGCTCAACCCCTCCATATCTGTCTTTGGAAAGAGTCAATAAATTTAGCCCAATCCTCATATGTATCACCTCATTTATACGTACATCTATATGTATATGTTTTTTCTAAGTCCATAGCCACTCCACATGTAAAAAACCACAAAATTGCCCAAGAGCCCATTCCTTTTTAAGGAGTACTGCATTTAATATGTTGAGGTTTAATGACAGTGCAGAACAGAACATTAGGAGGGCTTTAAATGAGTGAATCGAAAAATAAATCGAAATCCAAGGATAAACATAATGGCAGTAGAGTAAAAATTACCACCGGTCCGTTCCTGGTTCCGGAAGAAGTTGATTCGGAGCTTCAAGGCGGAAGGGAAAACGATCGAATCATCATCATTTTAAAAAATCCAACAGACAAATATCTCAAGGTTAAAGTAACACTGGGTGTTTGTCTTGAACCAAGAGAGCCTGTGAGTGGTCACATAAATGTATATAAAGACATTGAAGAAAGAGAAATTAAATTAGGTTACTTCACTTTAAAGCCCCATACGTGTACACGAATTGAAAGAAATATTCCTCGTGGCTTGGGATTGGGTAAAGATGAAAGCAATGCAGTTTATCGCGTAACAGCAAAAGGTGATTTCAACGTTAGTTCGGACAGAAGTACAGTACTTTGCGGCCTTGCCGAGATTTCGGTCATTGGAGGAAGTGTGTTTAACTTCCAAGAGGCGGGACTTGAGCAGGCAGATCCAGCATTGTTCTTCCCGTTCAGCAATTTTGTTGTTTGCAGTAAGTGCTAGCGGTTCTGTGAGGCGATCAGGCGGATGTTGATTCCGCCTGTTTTTTCATTGGAAGAGAATAAGGAAGTGCAGATATTGTCGAGGAATGACATCTCGTGGATAAACGATAAAAACTTTTGGATTCAGGGGTCAAATTTGTGGATTGAGCATCGAAACTCGTGGATACATGCTTAAAACTTTTGGATTCAAGTCCCTTGCTGGCAAATTATACCCCTGGGTGTACCGTGTAATGACCAGTTTCGAGGTTCGAAACTGCACATTATTAAGACGAACTTTTAAAAGGATACGGATTTTACATGTAGAAGACATATCATAGGTCAAAAATAGAGTAAAGGAGTACCAATATGTACGAACTGAAAACAAAGGTAAACGATAATAGTGTCATCGAGTTTATTGAAAACGTAGAAAACCCAAAAAAGCGAGAAGATGCTTATAAACTGTTAGATATTTTTACTGAGACGACCGGTTTTGAGGCAAAGATGTGGGGACTGAGCATCATAGGTTTTGGTTCGTATCACTACAAGTACAAAACTGGTCATGAAGGCGATGCAGCGCTCGTTGGCTTTTCGCCGCGCAAAGCGAAAATCAGTCTTTATTTTGCACCAGGAGATCCGAACAGGGAAGAATTACTGAATAAGTTCGGTAAGCATACGACAGGCGCCGCTTGTGTATACATAAATAAAGTAGCTGATATTGATGTTGAAGTGTTAAAGAAATTGATCCAGCAGTCTGTAGCCTTTTTACAAAAAACATATCCGCAAGAATAAAAGGAGGTAACCTTGAAAAAATCAAAGACATACTCTTTTTCTAACAGCGGGTTTGCGATTGGGATGGCGATTGGCATTGCGATCGGACTCGCTCTAAAAAACATCGGTATGGGTATCGCTATAGGGATTGTGTTCGGTATTGCCATATCAAGCGGACAGAAGAAAAAGAAATAGCGAAAAGGAGCCCGATTCGGACTCCTTTTTTAGATTTTAAAATCAGTGTTTGTCTTTGCAGCTACACTTCTTTTTCTTCTTTTTTCTGCATTTTTTGCATTTTAGAAAGATGAAGCTAGATGAAGAAGAAGACTCACATTTATTCCAACAACCCATTAAAATCACCCCCGCTATTGTAACAGCACCTTATCAGTAGCGCTGATACTATATCATATGCGGGAGGGGACAAGTTGTTTAGACGGATGAAGGTTTTTTGTGAAATATGCGATTGCCTCTGTTCGTCATGGTTTTTATAAAATCCTGCAAAAAAGCGTTGTAATCAAACCAATTGGCAATGTGATCAACCGCATCAGGAGGTTCATCTTGTGGAGCTCGTGGTCTAAAGTCTCCTTGGCTGAGTCCTTTTGTATCGTCCATGTTGATTGAAACCGATGCTTTTCTGTCCACATACGCCATTTTATCGGGATTGTTCATCGCAAATAACGGCAGAACATCATGAATCGGACTGCCTTCTATTCCTGGCACCAGCTTTTTATACGCTTCATTATAGAAATCAAAGATCGGTTTGATTAAAGGTGTAAAAGAATTATAGTTTGCTGAAGATATTTGGTTGATTGTTTCAGGTTTGATGATAGCATAGTTTGTCACGTTCAATGGATAGATGTAGACGTTCCTAGCTTTATTGAGTACGAGATTTGATGCGATCGCATCACCATGAAAGTTTGCTTCCGCAAGCGAGGTGACGTTCCCGGGTACCAGAAAGGCACCTCCCATAATATAAAAAGCTGATATCTTGCTCATTTGCTCATCGCCACCTAATATAAATGCGGTCGCCAAAGAGGTTGATCTTCCTACATCGACGATAACCAGGTTATTCTCATAGCGTTTTATGATTTTAAAGATCTCATCAAAATTAAGAATCTCACGCGGAATCGTATCTGGCGGACGGATCGGGCCGAGCCCTTCCTCACCGTGAATTTCAGGGTAATAAATGGCGATCTCCCCGCTAAAAGGACTTCGCGCGCCAGCAATGATGGGGATGTCGGGACGGTTTGCAAGCTGCAAGAGATACGCGATATTCTGAGTGGCTTGCTGCTGAGGCACATTTCCGTAGCTTGAAACAATGCCCACTACATTTATTTCAGGATTAAGCAGTGCATACATGATCGCGAGTGAATCATCAATTCCAGGATCACAAAATAATAACGTATTGTACATAGGTGTGCCCCCCTCAATCTTAAATATATGCACCCATACGATGAAATTAACTGTTGAAAATTTGAACTTTATTTAAATAGGTGAATGGTCTTACAAACGATTATCAGAACAGGTAACCATCAGAAAAACATGCTATGATAAAACAAAATAAGAGGAGTTGAGTGAAAATTGAAACAAGAGATCATTGATAGATTTACTTCTTATGTAAAAGTGGACACACAATCAGACTATGATAGCGAAACTACCCCTTCAACACCAGGGCAGCTGACCCTTGCAAACATGCTCGTTGAAGAATTGAAGCAGATCGGCATGGAGGAAGTGACGATTGACGACAACGGCTATGTGATGGCAACTCTTCCATCTAACACAGAAAAAGATGTACCGGTTATCGGTTTCTTGGCGCATGTTGATACTGCGACCGATTTTACAGGAACGAACGTCAAGCCGCAGATCGTAGAAAACTATGACGGCGAAACAATCATACTGAACAAAGACTTACATATCGAACTATCACCAAAAGCTTTTCCAAGTTTACAGGATTACAAAGGTCATACGCTGATCACGACGGACGGCACTACACTGCTTGGTGCAGACAACAAAGCCGGTATAGCAGAAATCATGACGGCAATGAAATATTTGATCGACCATCCAGAGATCAAGCACGGCAAGATCAGAGTTGCGTTCACACCGGATGAGGAGATCGGCCGCGGTCCGCATAAGTTCGATGTGGCCACATTCGGCGCTAAATTTGCCTACACGATGGACGGCGGACCTCTTGGCGAGCTGGAATATGAAAGCTTCAATGCGGCAGATGCAAAAATAAAGATTCTGGGCAAGAACATACACCCAGGATCGGCAAAAGGAAAGATGATCAACTCTGCTAAAATCGCGATGGAGCTGAACAACAAGCTGCCTGCGGACGAAGCACCTGAACATACAGAAGGGTATGAAGGCTTTTACCATCTGATTGGGTTGAAAGGCGATGTCGAAGTGACTGAGATGTCTTATATCATCCGGGATCATGACAAGGAACTTTTTGCGAAAAGAAAAGCGACGATGCAAGGAATCGTTGATGAACTGAGAGAAAAGTATGGCGAAGAAAACATCCAGCTGAAGATGGAAGATACGTATTACAACATGAGAGAGAAGATCGAACCAGTTAAGGAAATCGTAGACCTCGCCTACAAAGCGATGAAGAATTTAGAGATCGAACCCATCGTTAAACCGATCCGCGGCGGAACGGACGGGTCTCAGCTATCGTATATGGGACTGCCGACACCGAATATTTTTACAGGCGGAGAAAACTATCATGGCAGACACGAATACATCTCGGTCGATAACATGATCAAAGCAACTCAAGTCATTGTAGAGCTCGTACAGCTGTTTGAGGAGCAAGCATAAAAATTCTAATCATTCATAAGTGGTTAGCTTTAAACAGAGAGTTTCCATTTGTTGAATTTGTTAAAAGGTAGATCCATCAATGAAAGAATTAAATATTACATGATTAAGGTTCCTAGTTTGGAACCTTTTTTTTATACATAATTGACAAGTTTGGAGGAATAATAAGGTAAAAGTTTGGAGTTGTTATATGTATGTATTCACTATTAAAAAAAATGATAAATAGAAAACAACAAGCTCCAACACCATTTATAGAAAAAAGCTCTAAAGAAGATATAACATTAAAAAAACAATGTATCACGGACAAACTGAATAAAACTGTTGATATTTTCTCGCATATTTATTCTGTTGGAAAAAATAATGATGTTATTTTCCGAAAGTTTCATGTACAAGCCTTAAAAAAAGATGCTGCTTTACTTTTCATCAATACCATTACAGATACAGATCATATTGAAGAGTACATATTAAAATCCATTCAACAATATTCAGGAACTTCACAAAAAGTAGAAGATATAGTGACCACACCAGGAATCAAAAAGGTACAAGTTATAGAAGATGTAATTATTGAAATTAATAAAGGGAATGCAGCCCTTTTTATAGATGGTGAATCCGTAGCTTATATTCTGAGTGTAAGTAATTTTCAAGGGCGGGGAATTGAGAAGGCGGAAAATGAAGTTGTCGTTAAGGGGCCAAAGGAAGCTTTTAACGAAAAGGCGAATACTAACATTTCGCTTATTCGAAAAAAGATTAAGACAGAAAGCCTGGTTGTAGAATCGGTTACTGTTTCAAAACGTTCAAAGAATGAAGTATATATTCTTTATTTAAAGGACATAGTCAACGAAGAGTTATTAAGCGATGTAAAAGAACGTCTATGTATGTCAGACGTAGACTCCATTCAAAATCTCTCCATGCTGGAGCAGCGTATAGAGGACAGTACTAAATCACTTTTTCCTACCATTCTTTATACAGAACGACCCGATCGAGCTTCATCTTTTTTAGAGGATGGATACATCGTGTTATTGATGGATAATTCTCCTGCCTCTCTTGTTTTGCCTGCAACATTTTGGTCTTTCTTCCATACGTCTGAAGATCATTATCTCCGTTTTTTATATGGAAATTTCACAAGAGCACTTAGGCTTTTGGCTATGTTCATAACCCTGTTGATCTCCGCATTATACATAGCGATTACGAACTATCACGCAGAGATGCTGCCGCCAGATTTATTGCTTGCCATCTCTTCAACGCGAGAAATTGTTGCGTTTCCGGCAGTCGTAGAGGTTTTTTTAATGGAATTTGCTTTTGAACTAATTAAGGAAGCAGGACTTCGGGTACCAAGTCCAATCGGTCCTACGATTGGTATAGTGGGTGCGCTTATATTAGGTCAAGCAGCTGTTCAAGCGAATCTGGTAAGTCCTATCGTTGTTATTGTAGTGGCACTAGGGGGATTAACCTCGTTTGCTATAGGCGATCTCGCTTTAAATTTTGCAGTTCGGCTATCACGTTTCTTCTTAATAATAAGTGCTTCATTATTTGGACTTTACGGGTTAACCGCTATGTTTTCGATTGGCCTTTTCTATTTGGTCTCATTACGTTCATTCGGAGTTCCATATTTAGCACCGATGACTCCAAAATACACATCAGGTAAAGATACATTATTCAGGAGGCTTATTTTTCACGAGATGTTTAGACCGGGTTATCTTAAACCTCAAGATATGAAAAAGGCAGGGGAGGTGAGTGATGGAAAGAAGCAAGGGTAAGATCGCGACAAGAGAGTTTATTGCAATAGTCATACTTACAATTGGTGCAAAAATGACAGATGATACGCCAGCTATTCTCTATGAAAAATTCAGCAATGCTGCATGGATGGCTATTATTATTATCGGCATTTTTTCAGTAATTCCGATATGGTTGTTAATAAATGTCTTCAATACGTATAAAGAAAAGAATTTAATTGAAATTGTCTTGTATTTATTAGGTAAACCGTTCGGTTATTTTGTTTTGTTTTGTCTTTTGGTTATCGGCAGTGTAGCGATTACAATAGATTCATCCATTTATACAGATATTGTTGGAACTATGTATTTTACTGAGACTCCGACTATAGTCCTTTACGCTATTTTAATGGCAACATGTGCGTTTGGAGCAAAAAGGGGACTTGAACAAATCGGTTCTTTTGCCTGGTCTATTCTTTTATGGATTAAATTATCTCTCTTTCTTGCATTGCTCTTAACATTCTTTCAAGGAAAATTAGATTTTATTTTTCCTTTATTTGGTCGCGGGGTAGACGAAATTATGCATGGAGGGATTTCAAATCTGTCCATATGTGCCGATTTTCTTTTCCTCACTCTTATTGTTCCCTTTGCAGTAAATCACGCTGAATTTAAAAAAGCAATTTGGATCTCATTATGTATAGTTACTGTAGAATTAGCGATTGCCCTTATCGCTTTTGTAGCTTTGTTTGATTATGAACCAGTAAAGATGCTGAATTATCCTTTTCATGAGGCTATTCGATACATTCGGTTGGAATTTCTGCCTAATATTGAAGCTTTGTTTTTTCCTTTCTGGTTACTTGCTCTTTTTATTCGTTTTTCTTTCTATTTGTATCTAATTGCACTCTTGTTTGGAGGGCTTTTCAAAATAAAGGACTTTGAATATTTGATTCCATCTTTGGCCACGCTTTTTGTTCTTTTAGGAGTAATTCCTGAAAATCCAACTTTTTCAATTTTTCATTTTAGAGATCCGTTCTTGAAGATCGTTACACCGGTTTTTCTCTTATTGCCATGTTTGTTGTGGGTAATGTCTAAGATAAAAGGAGACATAAAAGTATGAAGAAACTTTTATGGATCTTAAAAAGTGTCATCATTCTTCTTTTATTAGTAATGATTAGTGGATGCTGGGATCAGATGGAAGTGGATAGAAAGGCGTATGTCGTAGGAATCGGACTTGATAAAGGCAAGAAGGAAAAGATAAATGTTACGTATCTAATATCAAATCCAGAGTATGCATCCCAGCAAGGTGGCAATACGAATGAACCGGCAACTGAAATTATCACTTTTGAGGCGAACGATCTAATTACTTCAAGAAATATAGCAAATTCAGTTATAGCAAAAGAGATTTCTTATGATATGTTAAGTGTCATTATCGTCTCAAAACAACTTGCGAAAGATAAAAACTTTATTCGGTGGATGTATGATTCGACAAAGGACAGAGAGATTAAAAGGAATACAGCTTTTCTTGTAACAAAAGAAAAAGCTAGTTCGTTTATTGAACAAAATGAACCAAAGCTTGAAACGAGGCCACATAAGTATTTTACATTGATTTTTGAACATGCAGGTGAAACTGGATTAATCCCTAGATCAGATCTCATGCGTTACTTTAGAATAACAGAAGCAGATGGAGACCTCTTTTTAGCTGCGCTTGGTACAAATCAACAAACCAATCAAGAGAGAAGTAATGGTCACCTGGAAGCTGGTGAGTTCAAAATAAAAGGAAAAACGAATAAAACAAATTTAATGGGTTCTGCTGTATTTAAAGAAGGAAGAATGATCGGAGAACTTTCTGGAGAGGAAACTCGACTATCTCTTTTATTAAATGATACGGTAAAATCACCTAACTATACGACAACATTTCAAGATCCGTTTAATAAGGATTATGATATCACCGCAAAAATTATTAAAAATAAAAGAAATAATGTGAGCATGCAGCAAATGAATGGAAAAACCATATTAAACATAAAAGTTCCGCTTACTTTAGAAGTATTAACTGATCATAGTATGGTTAACTATGCAAAAAACAAAGAGAAAAGGAATCAATTAAAGAGATATTTTACAACAAAAATTACCGAGAAATTAAACAAATTAGTCATAAAAACGCAGAAGGACTTTAAAGGTCAACCTTTTGGTTGGTCATTACAAGGCAGAAAGTACTTCTTAACCGTCGATGAATACGAAAAATATGACTGGATGAAATCTTATCCGAATATGGAAGTGAATATGTCTGTGGAAATACGATTTGGCGAGTTCGGTAGGCAAACGGATTTGCCAAAAATAAAGCAAGTGAGGGATTAAATGACTTTCGCGGTATGGGTTTTAGTTTTCTGTATTTTTATATATACTGCTGGTTTTGCATATAAACTTTGGAAAGGAAAGAACAAAATAGGAGCTTGTGCTGTTCTTCTGCTAGCAGTACTTATTGTTTTTGTTCAAATTTTCTCGGATTTTGCATAAGCACAAGATTTAAAAAAATTTTTAAAAATCAGAATAAATGGCTGTTATTAGAACCTCAAACTCTTTATAATATCATTAAGTATATAAACCAATGAGTCGATTTTTTACTTTTAAAAATGAGGAGGTTCTTTATGGAGTCATATTTCTTTGAACGTAATCGAAGCAGATTAAAAGATTTACTTCCGGACGAATCACTAACGATTCTTTTCGCCGGAAAAGCACCACAGAAATCAGCAGATGAGGACTATGCGTTCGTACCGAATCGCAACTTTTATTACTTAACAGGAATTAACGAGCCAAACGTGATCCTGTTGATGAAGAAGAATGGCGAAACGTTTGAGGAAACGCTTTTTATCCAAAAAGCGGATCCGGTAATGGAGAAGTGGGTCGGTAAAACCGTTTCAAAAGAAGAAGCTGAAAACATCTCCGGAATCAAAGATATTAAGTATGTTGATAGCTTTGAATCTTTTGTAGCAGGAAACTTTTTCACGAATCAAGCGAAGCAAGTGTGTCTGGATTTAGAGCGCCGCGGCTGGTCTGGTGCACCAACGAGCACTTCTCTTTTTGCAAAACATATCCGTGAGCATTATCCCCACGTTGCGATCAGTAACATCTATCCTGAGATCTGTGACCTGCGCGTCTTCAAAACAACTGAAGAAATTCAGAAGATTAAAGAGTCGATCGAAATCACAAAAGAGGGAATCTATAATCTTCTGAAAAGTGCTAAGCCTGGGATGATGGAATATCAGCTAGAAGCACATTTTGATTTTACATTAAAATACAATGGTGTTCGAGATTATGCCTTCAAAACTATTACAGCGAGCGGCAAGAACGCAACTGTGCTGCACTATGAGCACAATAATGCGCAAACGAAAGACGGTGATCTCGTTCTGCTGGATCTTGGTGCACAAAAAGACTATTACAGTGCAGACATCAGCTACACGTTCCCGGTAAATGGGAAGTTTACAGACCGTCAAAAAGAGCTATATAACATCGTTTTAAAAGCGCTAAAAGAAACAACCGCAATAATCAAACCGGGCCTTCCATATGCTGAGCTTAATGAGCATGCGAAAAAGGTGCTTTCCGAAGAGTGCAGAAAGATCGGTTTGATCCAAGAGGACTCAGAAATCTCCAAATACTATTATCATAGTGTCGGACACTTCCTTGGACTGGATACACATGACGTTGGGTCGTACAAAGACCGCGTGCTGGAACCAGGAATGGTGATCACGATCGAGCCTGGCCTGTATATTGAAGAAGAGTCCATTGGAATTCGAATCGAGGACGACATTTTAGTGACAGAAGACGGATATGAAAATCTTTCAAAAGATATCATGCGTGAAACAGACGAGATCGAAGAGTTCATGGCGACTCAAGGAGCTCAGGCTGTAAAAGCATAAAAGTAAAGAAGGGGCAGTCGCCTCTTCTTTTTTATATCTAATAACAAATGACAAAAATAAATATTTGTCATTTGTTTTATTTTCATTTATGATACTCTCATAAAGATTTTGGAGGAGAAATAAATGCAAACAAGAAAATTGGGAAAAAACGGTCCTGAAGTATCAACAATCGGTTTAGGCTGCATGGGAATGTCTGATCTTTACGGAAATGCAGACAGAATGGAAAGCATCGCAACAATTCATGAAGCAATCGATAAAGGAGTTACTCTTTTTGATACAGGTGATTTTTATGGAATGGGACACAACGAACTTTTATTAAAAGAAGCATTGAAGGGAACAAAGCGTGATAAAGCATTTATCTCAGTAAAAACCGGTGTGTTAAGATCTCCGGATGGCGGCTGGATCGGTATGGATAATCGCCCGCAAGCTATAAAAAATGCTTTAGCTTACACACTTCAACGCCTAGGAACGGACTACATCGACCTTTATCAGCCGGCCCGCGTCGATCCAAACGTTCCGATCGAAGAAACGATTGGAGCAATGGCTGACTTAGTGACACAAGGGTATGTTAAGCATATTGGTCTTTCTGAAGCAAACGCTGAAACCGTACGCAAAGCACATGCTGTTCATCCGATCAGCTGGCTGCAAATTGAGTACTCTCTATTCAGCCGAGGAATTGAAGCGGAAATTCTTCCGACGCTTCGTGAACTTGGTATCTCACTATCTGCTTACGGAGTATTATCGAGAGGACTTTTAAGCGGAAAATGGAGGAAAGAACGTCAGGCTCAAATCGATTTCCGTTCTTTTGCACCGCGTTTTATGGGTGAGAACTTAGATCAAAACTTAGCGCTTGTTGAAGCTTTGCGTCAAATTGCTGTAGAAAAGCAAACAACGGTAGCTCAGCTTGCCATTGGATGGGTATTAGCTCAAGGAGATGACATTATTCCGTTGATCGGTGCCCGTAAACGTTCGCATTTGGAAGATGCTTTCGCCGCTGTAAACCTAGAGCTTACACAATCCGATCTTGAAAGAATCGAAGCTGCTGTACCTGCTGACAAAGTAGCAGGAACGAGGTATGCTAAAGAACAGATGGGAATGTTAGGAGTAGAATAAAAATGGCAGCACCTTTAACGAGGGAACAAATTTTAAATACAACAGAACAAGTACTTCGGCGTTTTGGCCTTGATAAAACATCGGTCGTTGATGTAGCACGAGCTCTTGGCGTGAGTCATGGAACACTATACAGACATTTTTCCAGTAAGGCTGCTTTAAAAGAGGCTGTAGCTGAACGGTGGCTTCACGAAGTTTCTGCACCGCTTGCTATAATCGTTGAAAACGCCGGGAGCGCTCTTGAAAAAACGCAGTTATGGCTGGAAAGACTGATTCACATTAAACAATCAAAGGCGTTAGAAGATCCTGAATTGTTTGCGATGTATAATGCTCTTGCAGAAGAATCGGTTGAAAGCATTGAAAAACATATTAACGATCTTATTTCACAGTTAACGCAAATTGTTGAGGAAGGTATGCAAGCGGGTGAATTTCAGAACGCTGATGCACGTGAGGTTGCTTCAGCTGTATTTTACGCAACAGCACGCTTTCATCACCCGGCATTAGCGAAGGAATGGATATCTCCAGCAATTAATCACGAGTTCGAGCAAGTATGGAACTTGCTCGTTTCCGGACTTTTAATAAGGAAATAAACATAAGAAAGAGAGGCGACTCGATGGGGGTGCCCCTCTTTTTCGTTTTACGGTACGTGTTCTTTTATTTGTTACACGTTCGCTCAAAATGTTTAGCGTTTCGCTCAAAACTTGTGTCGAACCACCCCGTTACCCCGGTGTTTCGCTCAAAAACCTATCAGTTCCGCTCAAACATCCTTCCGTTTCACTCAAGAGGCTTTATACTTACTATAAAAAGTCATTAAAATCTCTTGAAGATACGGTTAAGCAGCCCATTTAACGGAACTTTTGTTGATTTAGAGCTTAAAGATTGTAATTTTCGACCAGAAATGTACCTTTTTATATTGTTCCAAAGTATATCACCTTGTTGGTCATTGAAATTACAATCACTAGAAATTCCCTCGATAGAAACGCAATCTCCGGCACCAAAAAGAAATGGAAACTCATTATTCTGCAAAGTGTGATCCACCAGCATCCTGCCGTCTTCAGCGACCGGAACCAATGCCTGCTTAAATAGAGAGAACTTCATGGTCAGATTAAAAGAAATTACATCAAAACGGTAGATCTCACCTGAAAAGCTCAGCAGCATTTTTTGAAGTGGATCAAATGAAATAATTGTGTCTTCTATAAAAGAAATAGATGGGTTCTCAATTAAATCAATCGTGACAACATCTTTGGAAGGTGAGATTAAAGTAATTTCGTAATCTTTGGATTTCTTTTTTAATAGACGGCGAAGAATGGATAAGTGGGCATCACCACAGCCGATTAATAAGATTTTAGTCAATTAGCACACTCCTGTTAATGTGTTTTTCATATTAACATCATATAGGGTTTACACAATAATCGCGAATGGTTCGCCGTTTTAGATATTAAAGGACTATTGAAACAAAAAATGTAACAATTAATTTGGAATTAATGTTAGTTTTTGGATAAGAAGTATGGTATTTTACTAGTTGGTGATGAAAAATGATAATTATTAAAGATCTATTTGCAAACCTTGCTATTCTTATTTCGCTATTATTCTTGTATACGCAGGTTTCAAATCGATCTCCATTAACGCCGAGGTCCTCGTATCAAATCAAATTATTGGCAGGGATTTCAGGCGGATTTTTAGGGAACGTCTTGATGCAATACAGCATAAATATCGGGACTACGATTGTTGATTTACGACTAATACCGATTATATTATTAGCTTATTTTGGCGGATTGGTTCCTTCGATTATATCAATGCTGCTGATTATAGGCGGACGGTTTTTAATCGGAATTAATATCTCTTCTTATGCGTCAACTGTTTTGGTGATTACAGTTACTCTTTTTTCTGTTTGGATTGCAAGAACACACTTATCTAAACAGATGAAGCGGATGATTATGCTGACCTTTTCAAATATATCCGCTAGCTTTTTGTTCTTGTACCTCATAAAGGATATAAATTTTCTGCTAAAGCTCATACCTATTTATTGGATCGTATCCTATTTTTCTGGCTATATCGCGTTTAATACGGTTACGTTCTTGCGTAAAAGCCAAGAGTTGTTCAATAAATACAAGGCAGAGTCTATGATTGACCCGTTAACCGGGTTAAACAATGTAAGAAAGTTTGATGAGGTCTTTAACCAAAGTCTTGCAGATCTTGAAAAAAAGAAACAAAAATTATCGCTGCTCTATATTGATATCGATTTTTTCAAAAAAGTTAATGATACATATGGTCATGCAGAAGGAGATGTTGTCCTAAAAGAACTTGGGCATATCCTTCGATCCTGTACTCGAACGTTTGATATCGTCAGTCGTAACGGTGGAGAAGAATTCACCGTATTATTACTCGATTGTCCGTTAGATCAAGCTGTCCAGATTGGTGAGAGAATAAGGGAAACTGTTGAAGATCATTCATTTATTTTAACGCAAGGCGGTACGATCAACTTAACCGTTTCAATCGGAGTATCGTGTTACTCAGATACGACCAAAGACGCAGGTTTGATCATAAACGATGCAGACAAAGCTTTATATGAAGCAAAACGGTCAGGGAGAAACATGTTATGTGTGGCTCATTATTAATCATGGATCTTGGGAGTATTCTCAAGGTTTTTTCTTTGTCAGATAATCTTACAAACAGGTAGAAATGTTAAGTTTCAAAAATTAAAATGGGAGAAAAAAAGGGGTATGGCTGTGGAGATTATTAATCTTAGTAATATAGATGAGCACATAGAAGAGCTTTCGGACCTATTAATAAAAGTGGTTCATGATGGAGCATCGATCGGATTTTTACCGCCACTCCAAAAAGAGGATGCTGATGCATTTTGGAGAAACTGTGGATCACCTGAAATTATTTTTATAGCAGCGAAAATAGATGGGAAGATTGCAGGGACAGTCCAGCTCCACTTATGCACGAAACCAAACGGTACACATCGGGCAGAGGTCGCAAAACTTATGACGCACCCTTCACATCGTCAAAGAGGAATTGCCCGTAAGCTAATGAATGAAATCGAAAAGTACGCGAAGCAAGAAGAACGAACATTGCTGGTGTTGGATACAAGAGAGGGAGATCCGTCCAATTATCTCTATCAATCGATCGGTTTTATCGAAGCGGGAAGAATTCCGAACTTTGCGCAGTCTGGGACAGGTACAATGGATACAACGATACTTTATTATAAAAATATATAAACCCAGAGCGAAGAGAGTTTTCTCTTCGTTTTTTTTAAGTTGACAATATACCCATAGGGGTATATGATGTGAATAAGAATTAAAGATAAAAATGTCTTTTGATACAGAACATAGAAAGGTGGAGAACAGATTGGAATACCTGAATTATATTCTTTTTGGTCTTATTATTTTGTTTATCGCTCAACGTTTTATACCGGCTAAAGGTGTGAAAAATATCTCAACGCAAGAACTAAAAGGGGAACTTAAAGATAAGAAGAAACAATTCATTGATGTTCGTACACAAGGAGAGTTCAACGGGTATCATATTCCTGGATTTAAGAATGTTCCTCTGCACCAATTAGCTCAAAAAGCAGATAAGCTCTCAAAGGACAAGGAAGTAATCGTGATCTGCCAAAGCGGTATGAGAAGCCAGAAGGCGAGCAAGATCCTAGTAAAGTCAGGTTTTAAAAATGTAACGAACGTAAATGGCGGAGTAAGTGCCTGGAGATAAAGAGGAGGAAAAAATAATGAAACAATTAACAGCTAAAGAAGTAGAAGCGAAGTTGAACGAAGGACAAGCACTAAACATCATCGACGTACGTGAAGTAGATGAAGTGAAGGCGCGTAAAATTCCTGGAATCACTCATATTCCTCTTGGGTTATTAGAGTTTCGTATGCATGAATTGGATAAATCTAAAGAATATGTAATGGTTTGCCGTTCTGGAGGAAGAAGCGGCCGTGCATGCCAGTTGCTGGATAGCCATGGCTATAAAGTGATCAACATGGCTGGCGGTATGGACTCATATGAAGGTAAGACAGAATAATTTTTTTGAATTAGCGTATACCCGCTGTGGTATGCGCTTTTTTAAACCAAAAATGATGAAAGAAGGTATCCGATGTGGCGAACCAAAAAATGATCTATTTTGTTTCTCTCAGCTCAAACGTCCCCTATGTCTTAAGAGAAGCTTTGAAAATGAAGGAAGAAAATAACGAAGTAAGTCTTTTCTTTGATCTTGATGGCGCACGCGTATTAGATAAGCGTTACTTAAAAAGCATGGAGCGGACTCATAACATGGACCTGGCTTCATTGTTCAATAAAGCTGCAGATGCAGGAATTCCACTCTACGGCTGTCAGATGAATGTACTTATTGCTGGGGGACTCGAGCTCATTGATGGAGCGGAACTCGCAGGCGTTGCTACTTTTTTAGATCAAGCTTATAAAGCAGATGCTGTACTAACGTACTAAATAAGGGGAGTGAAAGTGATGGAAACAAAAAAAGTAGTCGTATTGGCTCTTCACGGAGAACTCGAATCAGCTTATCCTCCATTAAACATTGCAGTTGGAGCTGCATCAACAGGAGCTGATGTGATATTGGCTTTTTCGAGAAAAGGAGTAAACATTCTGGACAAAAACTATGTTCCTGTTCCGTCCGTGGGAATCGAATACCTCTCTAATGCATTAAGCGACTTTAATGCTCCTTCGATACATGATCTGCTCGGCATTGCCGTCGAATTAGGTGTCAAACTCTATGTGGTTGATCTGGATATCCATGATCAGACCGACTTCCTTCATGATGCAGAACAAGTTCCGATCAAGTGGGTTTTGAACGAAGCAGTTTCCGCTGATTTATTCTTTCATTTTTAATTTTTATGAACCTCGGCTAATTCCCCTGAACTTCGGGTATACAAGATATTAAAACAAAAGCAGCTGTAATACCTGAGGAGGAATATAGAGATGAAATGGCGAGGCAGACGCGGAAGTACTAACGTTGAAGACCGGAGAGGGATGGGTGGTAAAGGGCTGGCTGTTGGAGGCGGAGTCGGCGGCCTTATCATCGTCTTGATCATAACGTTATTAGGGGGGGATCCCGGTGATATACTTGGCGGGATCAACGGCGGAACAGAAGAAAATGTTCCTTATGAAGAAACGGAAAAAGAAAAAGAAGATGCTCAGTTTGTTTCTGTCGTATTAGCAGATACGGAAGACGTCTGGACAGACGTTTTTCAAGAAGAAGGCATGACGTATAAAGAACCGAAACTAGTTTTATATTCGGGCAGTGTCCAATCGGCCTGTGGAACAGCGGGATCATCTGTCGGCCCTTTTTATTGCCCAGGTGACCAAAAGCTCTACATCGACCTTAGCTTTTATCAGGAACTTCAGAACAAGTATGAAGCACCAGGAGATTTCGCGATGGCTTATGTAATTGCCCATGAAGTCGGGCATCATGTTCAGACCCTTTTAGGAGAATCACAAGAGCTTCAGGACATGCGCTCAAAACTCAGTAAAGAAGCTTTTAACAGATACCAGGTCAGGTTCGAACTGCAGGCAGATTATTACGCAGGTGTCTGGGCGAATCATGCGCAAGACATGAACGTGCTTGAAGAAGGAGATCTGGAAGAAGCACTGACCGCAGCAAGTGCAGTCGGTGATGATACACTTCAAAAGAAACACCAAGGCTACGTCGTCCCAGAGAGTTTTACACACGGTACATCTGAACAGCGTAAACGATGGTTTCATAAAGGATTCAAGAATGGAACGATCGAGGGCGGAGATACGTTTAAAGCTAAAGAGCTATAAGATATGGTAAAAAGAGCTGACGAGTTGGAGTCAGCTTTTTTAAATGAATTTAATAAAAAGTATTATTGAGTGTTGTTGTTAATTTCAAAAGGACAAATAAGCGTAGTGTCTTTTCCTAAAGGACGTATTATAACGATAATTTCAGAATCGCACGTTATTTTAAAAAATCGCACGTTATTTTAATTAATCACACGTTAGACCACAGAAATCGCACATTATTTCAATTAATCGCACGTTAGCCTATTTCATAAAGACTTCGGACAAAAGAAAGAGATTCATAAAAACTCTCGAAGAAAAACGGGAGGCTACACTGAACATATGTCATAATAAAGCTACTAACTGATAAGGAGAGATGATCAATGAACGTAGCTCTACTCAGTAAATGGCATGTACACGCTGTAGATTATGCACGCGAAGCGAAGGAGAATGAATCGATCTCTATTAAAATGGTCTGGGATGAAAATCCAGACAGGGGAGCAGACTGGGCAAGTGAACTAAATGTTGATTTTGAGTCGAACTTAGACGATGTCTTATCGAACCCTGAAATCGACGGGGTGATTGTGACAACGGCCACAAACCGTCATAAGGACATCATCATCGCTGCCGCTAACCATGGAAAGCATATTTTCACAGAGAAAGTGCTGGCTTTCACGGTGGAAGAATGCGAGGAAATTTATAAAGCAGTCGAAGATAACAATGTACAACTCATGGTGAATCTTCCAAGGCTGACAGAAAGTTTTTATTTATATGCACAGGAAGCTGTCGACAAAGGTTTGCTCGGCGACATTACATACATCAGATGCCGGGTTGCTCATAATGGATCTGTGCCATCAAAAGAAAATCCAAAGGGCTGGCTGCCGGAACACTTTTACAACAAAGAAGAGTGCGGAGGCGGTGCGCTGATCGACCTTGGTGCTCATCCGATCTACTTAACAAATCGGTTAGGCGGAAAAGTAAAAGCCGTTACAGGAAAATTGAACGAGTTCTATAAGCTTGGCGTTGATGATAACGCGGTAGTGATGGTCGAGTATGAATCAGGTGCGATGGGGATTATCGAGACTGGTTTTCTATCATTCGGAAGCCCGCAGCAGCTGGAGCTTTATGGGACAGAAGGAACACTTATGATTGAAGGTGAGAACGTACGGATCAAAAGCAAGCATCTTAACACGGATGAGTGGGTAACTCCAGAAAAGCTGCCACAAACCATTCAGTCTGCTATGGAGCAATGGGAAGAAGCGATCCAAAATGGAAAGAAGCCTTCGATTACAAAAGAAGACGTACTTAACCTTACAGCTATTAATGAAGCTGCAGCGGCATCAAACAAAGAAGGCCGCCGAGTGCTGCTGTCACAGCTCGGAATCAAGCAAGGAATCTAAATACATCAAAAAAAGAGCTTGCAATTAAAGCTCTTTTTTTCGTTTGGTCTTCTACACCGGCTTGCCGCGAACGAGTGAAACAAGCCAAATGAACACAGGCATGAGTCCCCATATCACGGCGTAAAAATCGTAGATGGGTGTGAATTCAATAAGGTAAGTGGAACTTGGAAAAATGACGAGAGACACGACATACAGCATAAGTCCGATCGGTAGTGTCAATAGCTTATAATCTTGGACATTAAACACTGAAGCCAAGCCTAAACATAATGCATAAGTCAGTACAACAAGCTTTACAAAAACGGTAATGAACCAGATGAGAGCCATAAAAGCTTCTACACGCTGGAAAAACTCCCGGATGTTGATCGTCTTGGATAGATCATACGTTGGATAGATGCTTCGAGCTGTTTCATTGACACCGATCACAAGAATTGAAAGTGTAGCGATTAATATCAGTAAGCCGCCTCCTAGAGCAGTGCCAAACAAAAAGGCTTTTTTCGTCTTTTTCGGCTCATTCACATAAGGAATAATCATTAAAAAGACCACCAGTTCCAGAAAAGGAAAAACGATAAATGACAGTGATGATCTTAGAACAGGCTGTATGCCGTTTTCCATGACAGGCAGGATATTAGTGAACTCGATCTGGGGAAGGAGTGTGATGAATAACACAACGAACAATATCACAATCCAGGGAAGAAACAACTCAGTGGTTCTTGTAAATGTTTCTAGACCGAGCTTAACCCCATAAAGGACAACGGCCAAAAAGATAATATGTATGGCTTCAATAGGTGTTTCTACCATCATAACGGTCAGCATGAAGTCACCGATATCCCGCAGAACAAAGGTTGAAAGGATAAATAGATAGAACACAAAATAAGAAAAAGCAACTGCCTTTCCTATCCATTTTCCAAAACATTTTTCAAGAATCTCAACCAGATTCATATATTGAAACCGTTCAGCTATTTTCCAATAAAAAAATACTAGAACTAATCCTGCACCGAGACCGATCAGCCCCGCAATCCAAATATCCTGCATCGCTTTTGCAGCGAGAACGGAAGGGATGATCAAAATCGCAGTACCTACCGTATAAAGAGCTACTAATACAGTAAACTGACGCACACTTATTCTGCCGTTTTCAAGCATGTAATCACCCCATCCTTTCTTAAAAAATGCTGATAATCGGTTTTAATGATGCCTCAATCCAGATCAATGGTGTTGGTAGAGTTCTGCCTGAACTGTGGTAAAGCAATAAACATGAACCAAAACCTAATATTCCAAAGTATACCCATATATCTTTTCTGGACTGTTTGTATTTTTTGAATTTGCGTTTATCGATAAGAAGAATAGAACCTATGATCAGCAATGAAATAATTGTGTATACCACGCTGCTACTCCTTTAGCTCGTTAATATAAGAATTTCCTCTTTTGCCTAGCTTGTGAATATGTACGTCTACTCTACTTCTAATCGGGATAGTAACAAATTCTTTATCCCAGTTGTTTTTAACACGTTTCCAATACTTTGGTTCTGAGCGATGTACAACTTCACCGAATCCGAGAAAGTCTAGTTTGTACTTCTGTTGAGCAGCTTTTATAGACGATCTGATCTTGTTGTTGATATCTTTCTCTACTAATTTTTCTACTTTTTCTATTGTGTCTTGTTTCGTTAAATCAATCGAACATCCAACCTCTGCAATATTTGCATCAGCTTTTACTGAAACACTCATTTCGGGTTGACTACTCATAGAATTGGTTTTCAATTTTGTATCCGCATCAATCAGCTCCACAGATAGATGTTCTTTTTTGTTCGAAAAACACGGTACAGTTACAATCGTACTTTTTACATGATTTTGAACGTAATTGTAGCCTTTGCTTTCTTTTTCATTCAGCCAGCCTTTTAATTTATCAACATTAAACACAGCGATGTTGGTGTATTTTAAGCGGACCTTTGGATTTACTTGTTGTAGATTTTCCATCTTTTCACCTTCAGCGGGATCACCTGTAAGCTGAATACCTGTAATGACGGGCTGTTTTCCTGGACTTGTAAGATCGTGCAGCAAATCCCCAAAAGTTAGGGCAAGAGTTGGGGCAAAAACATCTGCGGAAGTTTTCAGCTTTACATACATGTTTTGCGCTGCGATTTTTTCTACTGGAACTAATACGTTGAGAACATGATCTGCACGCTGGTCTTTTGCGACCACAACAAAAAAATCGGAACGGAACTCAGGGTCGCGTGCAAGCAGGTCAAGGGATTTTGCAAAGCCTTCCCTCGCTAGTTTTTCACCTATTACCAGCATCTTTAAGTGAGGGTAGAAAGTTTTTCTGGGAGCTGTTTTCGTTAAACGTCTGATGGCTTCAAATATTGTTTTCCCTTTTTCCTGATAGGTAACAATCGGTGCTCTTGATGAATCCCCCATCCTGGCAGAGATCGAGGATGGATTTACGAGCTGAACCGTCACTACATATTGGCCGTCCGCCTTATCTATACCCATCGCCACTGCGATTCCTATGTCTTCAAGTTCTCTGCTGTTCCAGCAGCCAGTTAGAAGCAGTATGAGGGCAATAACCGGAATCAGTCGTATCTTTTTAAGTTTCACCCTTCATGCTCCTTTCTACTTGTTTTTAGGTGTCACATTTTCTCTAACGATATTGGTTTGATTGATCAAGCGCGGCCGTGTTACTAATTTCCACCTTGGCTTTCTCCATAATGTATCTTTCATGTCTGAAGCGATATACGGGGCGAGCGGCTCCATATAAGGAATACCGAAAGACCTAAGACTGCAAAGGTGCAGCGCCAATGCAAATATTCCGGCTGCGATACCATAAAGCCCGAAAGATCCAGCAAGGAACATAAATAAAAATCTTAAAATACGGACGGCAATTCCCATATTATAAGCAGGCAGGATAAAGTTGGAGATGGCCGTGATGGAAACAACGATAACCATCGCAGCTGATATGATTCCAGCTTCAACCGCAGCTTGTCCGATAACTAAAGCGCCAACAATCGAAACGGTCTGGCCGATCGCTTTTGGAAGCCGAAGTCCAGCTTCCCGCAAAATCTCAAGCGTAACTTCCATAATCAGAGCCTCAATTAAGGCAGGAAACGGGACTCCTTCTCTTTGAGCTGCAAGACTGATCAAGAGAGGAGTCGGGAGCATCTCCTGATGAAAGTTAATGACAGCGATATAAGCAGAAGGACCGAGCAATGAAATAAAATATGCCGTCACACGAAGTAACCTTAATAGTGTAGAGATATCCCAACGCTGATAATAATCTTCTGCAGCCTGAAAGAAATGTGTAAACAGAGCCGGAACTAAAAGTACGAATGGAGTTCCATCGATAAAGATCGCGATGCGTCCTTCTAAAAGAGCAGCAGCAACTACATCAGGTCTTTCTGTATTAAAAACAGTAGGAAAAGGGGTATATACTTCATCTTGAATAAATTCTTCGATATAGTTGCTTTCGAGAATGCCATCAATGTCGATTTTATCCAGACGTTCATGTACTTCTTTCACGATCTTGTCGTTAGCGATGCTATGGATGTACATGACGGATACACTTGTTTGTGTAATGTTTCCGATCTCTTTTTTCTCTAACCACAGCCTCGGATCTTTTATTTTTCTACGTACCAATGCTGTGTTGGTCTGAATATTTTCTGTAAAAGCTTCTTTTGGCCCACGAACCACATTTTCGGTCGCTGATTCTGAGACATCACGATCTCTCCAGCCTTTAGCATTTATTACGAGTGCATGTGAAATGGAATCCACCAGGAGAACGGCATTTCCCGCGAGTATAGCTGTTACAACTTCCTTATAAAGTTGAATTTCGTTTACTTTGTTAGCTGGTGCAAAAAACTGTTTCATAAAATCAGAAGCTTCTACTTTTTCTGTTAAGAACTCAGAGTGTTCAATCAGAAACTCTGGTCGGCTGATGTTCTCGAAAAAATGACTGATGATCATCTTGTCTACAAGGCCATTTAGATAGACCAAAACGGCTTTTTTATGACCTAGTTCAAAATCGGAAAACGAAAGGTCTGAGCTGTTGCCAAAAGTTTGTCTAATATACTGAACATTCTGGTCTAGCTCGGTGGACAGTACATCTTCAGGCGGAACTTCATTTTTGGGATTCTCGTGTTGTGGATGGGCATCCGCTTCATTTTTATCTTTTAACAGTTTCTTGAGCGCCCTTTTCTTAAATACCATCAGCAAAACTCCCGTACAGGTTTTTTGGTATTTTTACCAAGAGCAGGGAGGAATATTCTTGGGGTTACTCTCAGGCAAAAAAGGGAAATTAGTCGAATTAAAGGAGTTCTTCTGAATATGCCGAACTGATATTTTATGAACGATAAAGTGCAGGAGGTAGTTTCATGGATCAGAAGACGATTTTCTTAAGGCAGATGGCAGCCAATCATAATGAGCCAAACTGGTTTGTCCCGGTTGAACGGGCACTGGATGGATTGACCCCAGAACAGGCTAACGAGAAAAATGGTATCAGCAACTCGATCTCGGAGATTGTAAACCACTTAATCTTTTGGAACGAGCGTTATTTGGCGAGGTTTAAGGGGATTTCCCAAGGTAGGAAAATTGAAAGCAACGATGAGACGTTTCATAGTGAGAACGATCAAGATTGGGAGAGCGCAAAAAAACAGCTTCAAAACGTACTGAATGATTGGGTTGAGGCTGTTAAGAGTGCAGAAGACGATCTCTTTGAAAAATCAGCTCATGAAGACAGGCACGACCCGTGGTATTCGGTTCTTGCAAACATCAATATTCATAACGCCTATCATATCGGACAAATTGTTGAAATTCGAAAAACCAATGGAAACTGGGATCCGAAGAAAGGTGTTCACTAATAAAGGAGGAAAATAAAATGGAATCAAAATTCGTTTATGTCACATATATCGGGGCATCACCCGAAAAAGTCTGGGAAGCATTAACGGAAGGCGACATTTCAGAACAATACTTTTTTGGCACCAGAATAGAATCAAACTGGGAAGAAGGTTCAAGTGTTACATACTCTCGTAACGGTGAAGTAACGGATGAGGGCAGTGTATTAAAATATGATCCTGCTCACGAACTATCATTTACTTGGACTAATAAAAGTGATGACACACCCCGCGAAAGTCCGACGGTGGTAACATTTAAACTGCAGCACATGGACTCAACCGTTAAGCTGACATTGATCCATGACAACCTCGTAAAGACAGACATCGTTGAAAAAGAGGGAACATATGAAGGCTTCAACAACGGCTGGCCAGCAATATTGAGCAATTTAAAGACATTCCTTGAAACGGGGGAAACGTTGCCGGCTTTGAGTTTATAGCAGTGTAATAACATTTGTCGCAGGTGAGCTCTCCAATGGCGTTTTTGGGATCTGGATGTGAGTAGTAGGTGGTCAGTTATTTGTCGACGAATGTCGATTCGTGGTTATTTTGAATTTAACGTGGGATTATGGCCGACTTTCGTGGGATTATTTTAAATAACGTGGGATTCCTGAAATTAACGTGTGAATCCTCCTTATTGAGAAAAAGGCTGTCCACCTCTTGCACACAAGAACATTAAATGTTTACTTGATAAAAACACAATATAGAAATAAACGGCTTACTCTATTTTCTTAAGTGTGTTGGCCGTTGTTGTTATTATAAGGTTTACCGTTTTCTTTGTTTGTCTAAGAAGATAATAAATTTTTCACGGACGAGAGGATTATTGATCATTTTATTAACGCGTCGTTTACTTTCTAAATAATGGCGCACTTGAAGGTTTGTAAAAAACAGCTTTCGATAGTTTTCGTCTTCATATAAACTATTAAACCAGCGATGTTCGTTCAATTCCTTAATATGCCGGTCGATTGTTTTAGTATCTAATCCAATAAACATTCCAGGAGAGTTAAACCTCAAAAAGAAGTCCAATAGATCTTTCAGCATTTTACGATCCCCACTTCTCATACAACTCTTTGATTTCTTCTCCATGTGTAACTCCATATTCAGAAGGTGTTTCCAGCACAAAAGGAACATCCTTCATAATTTCAGATTGTACGAGTTTCGAAAACTGCTCCTCAGTAATGTGACCGTTGTGAAAGATATTCGCATGACGGTCTTTTCCTTCACCGGATGCATATCTCGAATTATTTAAATGAACAGCCAGCAAATATTCAAAGTAACCTAACTCCATACCTTTTTCCTTAAGGTCTGCCCAGTTATCTCCATTCCACAATCCGCTCGCAAACGCATGACATGTATCCAGGCAGAAGCCGATTTTCTCAGGATGCTCAGACAGGTTCCGAACCTGGACAAGTTCCTCTAAAGTTATACCCATCGAACCCGGCCGACCCGCATTGTTCTCTAATAAAAGCTTACAATTTCCGTCCCAGTCTTGAAGAACAGCATTCAGCATGTGGATCATCATTTGATAACTTGCAAGGGGTTCTTCACCAGGAATCGGACTGCCGAAATGCACAACCACACCTAAAGACCCGCACGCATCAGCGATCTCCAGATCATTTTTCAAAGACTGAATCGTAATCTCTTTTTTGTCGAGAGAAGGAGTAAGACTGGTCGGGTAGGGAGTATGCGCTACTGAGATTAGATCGTTTTCCTCACAGAATGCTTTGCAACTAGCAGCGTCCCCTCTATTAAAATCTTTTACAGAAAGACTGCGCGGGTTCTTTGGAAAGTACTGATAGGCGCGGGCACCTAAAGAGTATGCATGTTTTGCAGCTCCGATATAACCGTTTCTTATACTGACATGACACCCGAATCGCACAATCATCCCTTCTTTCCCTTTAGCAAATGATATCAATAACGTTTCCAGATTTAACAGAGGATATGCGATTTTCCTTCCAAGGTCTTAGTTTTAAAAAAATAGAGAAGGGAATATTGAAACAAACCACAAAGGAGGTGGATAGCATGTCTGTTTATGATCAGATCAGCTCTTGCTGCAGCAGGATTGAGAAAGCAGACACAAAAGAAGACGTACTCCGCGAAGTAGATAAGCTGGACCAATACGCCTCTTATCTCAGCGCTGACAAAGCACAAAGACTTCATATTTATTGCGATAATATCCGAAAACTAAACGTAGATGTGAAAAGTGAAACCGTCAATCAATCTCAATCTATCCGAAAGTTATTTTCATAGTATGACAAAGACAAGACTGCCAGCAGGTGGTCTTGTTTTTTATGTATCACATTGATCACCACGTGGAACAATGAAACCAATCATTCAAAGATAGAAACATAAGGGGTTGATCAGAATGGAACATCTATCAGAAAAGAAAGATATGAATGATGAATTTTTGCCGATGACGAGTGTTGCGAATAATACTGGTGATCAGATTGCACCTGGCGTTTATGTACTAACAACCAAGATCGTGAACGTCTATTTTATCCAGTGTACGGAAGATCCACATACCTATTATTTAGTGGACACAGGAATGCCGAAATCAGGAGATATGATCTCTGAATGGGCTGAAAAATGGTTTGATCATCCACCAAAAGCAATCCTTTTGACACATGGGCATTTCGATCATGTGGGAGCCGTAAACGAGCTAGCTGAAAAGTGGGGTGTTCCGGTTTATGCTCATCACGCCGAAATTCCTTATTTAAATGGACAAAAAGACTATCCAAAGCCTGATCCATCCGTAAACGGCGGGTTGGTCACGAAGCTTTCCCCCATGTTTCCGAATCACGGGATCGATCTTGGGAATCATGTACGACCGCTCCCAGAGGACGGTAGCATCCATGGACTCTCAGGATGGAAGTGGATTCATACGCCAGGTCACACCCCGGGTCATGTCTCATTTTTTAGAGAAAGCGATAGAGTATTGATCGCAGGAGATGCTTTTATAACAGTGGAACAGGAATCCCTCTATAAAGTCTTGACGCAGAAACAAGAATTGAACGGACCTCCCAAATACTTCACGACGGATTGGGAGCAGGCAAAGAAATCGGTTCAAGCATTAGCTGCCCTTCAACCATCAGTAGCTGCAACAGGACATGGAGTTCCAATGAACGGACCAAAGCTTATAGAGGAACTAAACAATCTCGCTGAGAACTTTGACGAGCTGGCAAAGCCCTCCCATGGAAAATATGTAGATCAGTAAAAGGTAAATCCCTCATGTGTTCGTCATGAGGGATTTCTTTATCAATCATATCTTGTTTCTTGCAGAGCGGCTTGAGTCTCATGAAGGTGGCGTAAATATTCCTTAGCATGCAGAAGCTGTTTTTTCTCTTCCTCCGTTGTTCCTTCTCCAGCAGAATGCAGTGATTGCTGAGCAGTTTCAAGCCAGATTTTAGCGGTCTGAAAACAATTCGGTGCTGCGTTTGCCTGTGCTTCAATCATCGCTTCATCAGCCCGCTTCACATGGTCTAGCACTTCTTGAACCTTGGGATCTAGGTTTTGCTCCATAGGGCAACTTCTCCTTTTAATAAGAATGAATTATGGTCTGATTGAACCTCCGGCTGAATAAGATGAAGAAATGCAGAGTTGTCCAACTTATCGTGGAGGTCGCCAATGTTTCTTATTTTAAAATATGTTTTGTTAGGAATATCACTCGCAGCACCAATCGGTCCAGTCAACGCGGCTCAGATGGACCGCGGAATTAAATATGGATTCTGGCAAGCATGGATGGTCGGACTCGGGGCGACGATAGCTGATGGACTGTACATGCTCATGGTCTATATGGGACTCGTAAGTTATATTGATACAGCGTTTGTGAAGACTTTTCTATGGCTGTTCGGCTGCTTTGTTCTTGTATACACCGGGTTCGAGACGTTTAATAAAGCGGCCAAAGATGCCAGAAACGAAAAGAACTATACGGTACACGCAGGTAAAAGCTTTTTTGCAGGATTTTTGATGTCGTTAACAAATCCGCTTACTATCTTATTTTGGTTAGGAATTTATGGTTCTATACTTGCAGAAACAGCCGCAAAATACAGCTTTGAGAGTTTGATGCTATACAGCGGCGCGATATTTGCGGGAATATTAGCCTGGGATTTTACGATGGCACTTGTTTCGAGCAGTTTCCGAAAACTTTTGGCTGACAGAATATTAGGTGCCATATCTAAGCTTTCAGGGTTATCATTGATCGGCTTTGGTCTTTACTTCGGATATCAAGGCATAACGTTTTTGTTCTTTTAAGACAGCTGAAGGTCACCCTTTTGGCTGTTTTTTCATTTTATGCACGCATAATAGACAGGTTAAGTTGAACAATAATACTTGAGCAGCAGGAGGGTATTATTGTGAAGAATTCTAATTGTAATGGGCCGGTGCAGCCCAAGGGGGATCAATCAGAAGTCAAGAAAATGGCATGGTGGCAGCTCTCCTTAATAGGGGTCGGATGTACGATTGGGACCGGTTATTTTCTCGGTTCAACAATCGGCATCCAGCTGACAGGTCCTTCGATCGTTTTTTCATTTTTATTAGCAGCAATCGGTACATACATCGTTTTTCAGCTTCTTGCTAAGATGACTGCAGCTGATCCACAAAAAGGGTCCTTCTGTTATTATGCTTCACAAGCCTTTGGAAGGTGGGCCGGCTTCAGCTGCGGGTGGAATTATTGGGTATCCAGTATTTTGATCATGGGCAGTCAGCTCACAGCACTTTCGATTCTTTCGCAATTCTGGTTTCCTCAAATTCCGTTATGGGTGTTTGCCGCAGGTTATGCGATTTTGGCAATAATCGTTGTCCTGGCAGGAACGGAAAGGTTTGACCAAGTGGAAAATTTACTTGCTGTTATAAAAGTCGCTGCCATTGTGATGTTCATCATCTTGGCGATAGCCGGAATCATCGGGTTAGTTGATGGAAAGTCATATGATTTATCCATTCCATATACCTTCGATGGATATTTTGCAGGCGGGCTAAAAGGGTTCTGGTCGTCCTTGATCTATGCGTTCTACGCTTTTGGCGGGATTGAAGTAATCGGAATGATGGCCATGCAGTTAAAGAAGACAGAAGATGCGACGAAAGCCGGAAGCATCATGCTGTTCATTTTAACGATAATCTATGTACTCTCTATCGGATTAGCTGTAACGACAGTAGAGATGGATCTTTTTGATCATAAAGAAAGTCCGTTCGTAACCGCAATGGAACGTTATCATCTATCGTTTTTTCCTCATGTCTTTAACGGAGCGATTATCGTGGCAGGATTCTCTGCCATGGCAGCCGCATTGTTCGGGGTAACCAACCTCTTGCAATCTTTAGCGGAGGATGGAGATGCTCCAAAACTTTTTGCGAAAAAGATTCGATACAAAGAACTGCCGCTTCCTGCAATGGGATTGGGAGCCGCAGGATTATTAGCAAGCATCATTACAGCACTGCTTCTCCCAGGCAGGATATACGAATATATCACAACTGCTGCTGGAATCCTTCTATTATTTAATTGGCTATTCATCATCTTCTCAGCTATAAAAATCCTAAAGCAAAAAGCTTTGGCTAAAGTGATCGCCCTAATAGCGATGGTATTAATCTTTGCTGCAGTAACAGGAACATGGTTCGAGCAAACGATTCGGCCCGGGCTTTATGCCAGTTTAGCCATTGCAGCAATAATAGGCGCAGTTGCTATTATAATTCAGAGAAAACATACGAAATCACAATGAAACTGTCACTTACGTACACGATGTGTTCTAAGGTGTCGGTTTTTTAATTGCGTAAAGGCTTTTGTGTAGTGTTTTGAGCGAAAAAGGAAGATTCTGAGCGAAACCAAGGGGAGTTTGAGCGCAGCGAGCAAATCTTGAGCGTAACTCGGCGTTTTTGAGCGAAACGCCAATAAGTCTGAGCGAACGTGTAATAAATATAAAAACACGTACCGTAAAAATTCTTCTTAGAGTTTATACAGGACATCTTTCTTCGAAAATCGAATCTTTATTAATAACTTGACGCGTTTTTTAAAGGAGAGATTCGATATGACAACTGGCGATCAAAAAATCACTACATTTCTTATGTTCACCGGGCAAGCAGAAGAGGCGATGAACTTTTACATATCCTTATTCGAGGACTCAGAAATTACGAATGTCCTTTATCAAGAAAACGGAAAGGTGCTGCATGCGACATTTACACTAAAAGGCCAGACGTTCATGTGTATTGACAGTCCGATTAAACATGAGTTTACGTTCACTCCATCCATTTCACTTTTTGTTAGGTGTGATTCGTTGGATGAGATTCAGGATCTTTATGAAAAAGTGTCTCATGGCGGCTCCGTTCTTATGGAGCTAGGGGAGATTCCGGGCTATGAAAAATTTGGCTGGGTACAGGATCAATACGGTGTTTCTTGGCAGTTGAGTCTACCTCAAAAATAAAAAAAGCAGGAGAAAGGCGCCTGCTTTTTATCCAAAACAAACAAAATTTCTAATTTGAGAATATCCATAACGTACCCGTTGGCGTCGTCCGCCAACCCAGATATATCCGGTGACACTGTTTCTGCGGATCTCTGTCGGGAAGAACCAAAAGTCCCTTCCGAATTGACCTTGGCGTCTTAATCCCATTAAGCCCCAGTTTCCAAGGCAGGCACAGATTCTTGCACGAAGCTGTGGAGGCTGGTAGCTGGATGTGAAGAACGGCTGAGGAATTTGGGACTGCTGAAAATATTGAGGCGGCGGCCCAAAAGGTCCCTCATCTTCATCACCATTCGGGCGATCTACATACATTGGTTCCTCATGGGAATGGGAATCATGGTTCTGATGGTAAAAAGGATGGTTATACATGAACAAATTCACCTCCTTGTCTGATGACTCTATGATATGGATATGTTGTACACTTCGATTGAGTAGCTTGTACGCCAGCCTAAATTTAATAAGAAGTATTAGAATGATATGAAAAGAGAGATGAGAAAACATGATTAAATATCCCATTTTAAAAAATAATGCAAAGATCGGTGTAACAGCACCATCTTCAGGTGTTCCTTCCTTTTTGCACGATATGTTCAAGCAGGCATGTGAGCGTATGGAGAAGAGAGGCTATTCAGTAACGGTAGGGGATACCGTCTGGACACAAGAAAAAGCGAAGTCTGCACCTGCGAAAGTGAGAGCGGAAGAGTTTAATAAGATGATGGCAGACGATTCGATAGACATAATCATTCCTCCATGGGGCGGCGAGCTGCTCGTAGAAATGATCGAGTATGTAGATTTTACTTCTATTAAAAAGAAGTGGATTCTCGGGTATTCAGATACAAGCGGGCTGATGCTTTCGATCACATTGAAAACAGGAATCGCGACAGCGAACGGAACGAACTTCGTTGATGTAAGAGGAGAATATTCCGATGAAACAACGGCGATGTGGGAGGAAGTACTGTCAACGAAAGAAGGGGAATCCTTTCTTCAGCATTCATCTTCTAAATACCAAAAAGCGTGGCAGCATGCGAACCCTACACCTCATGTATTTCACCTGACCGAAGAAACGAGCTGGAAGACGGTTTCAGGAAAAAAAGAAAAGGTAGAAGGCCGTTTGCTCGGCGGATGCATAGATATCATCAGACATTTGATAGGAACTCCGTTTGGTGATGTGAAGAATTTTCGCAAGCAATACATAAATGATGAACCAATCCTGTGGTACTTTGAAAACTGTGAGATGAACACAACCGATTTGAGAAGAACATTGGTTCAAATGAAGATGGCAGGCTGGTTTGAAGGATGTTCAGGAATTCTTTTCGGCAGAAGTGACGCTAACGATCCAGTGGGAGATTATTTTGTGGAAGATGTGTATCAGGATTTAGTGGATGAGCTCGGTGTTCCTGTTATTTATGATATAGACTGCGGACATCAGCCGCCGCAAAATACATTCATCAATGGTGCTTATGCGGAAGTAAAAGCAGATGGGACTGGCATGGGAACTGTTTTGCTGCATTTTAGATTATAGTAATCCTACTAGATCATTAAAAAATGATCTCAAATAACACTTTTGCTATTCCAACCAAAATTATTACCATAATTGCTTTTTTGTGTGGCTTCTTTTTACCTGCTTTTTTGAAAAGATGTGAGTAAAGAAAAAATCTTACCATCAAAAATAATAGAACGATGACAATAAGTGCGATTAATTCAACCATACTTCATCATCTCCTTTTATTTTTGTGTTTACCCTTTAGTTGCAGCAATGAAAAATAGTTTTGTGAAAAAGCAGCAAAAAACTGGCTCGACATATGAGCCAGCTTTCTCTGCTTTTAATCGCCAATCAATCACCATTCAACATGCCGAACACGCCTTTAGCCAAACTACCTTCATCACTGGAGCCGCCTCGGTGTGGAGCAGCTGCGAATACTCGGCTTGCTAATCGGCTGAACGGAAGAGACTGGATCCAGACAGTTCCCGGTCCTCTTAATGTGGCGAAGAATAATCCTTCCCCGCCGAACAATGCCGTTTTCACGCCTTTTACCATCTCTATGTTGTAATTCACACCGCTTGTCATCGCAACTAGGCAACCAGTATCCACACGGAGCACTTCGCCGGGTGCCAGTTCTTTTTTATGGATCGTTCCGCCTGCATGAACGAAAGCCATGCCGTCTCCTTCAAGCTTCTGCATGATGAAGCCTTCTCCGCCAAAGAATCCAGCACCGATCTTACGCTGAAACTCGATTCCCACAGAAACACCTTTAGCTGCAGCCAAGAAAGCATCTTTTTGACAGATCACTTTTCCGCCAAGCTCACTCAGATCCATCGGAATGATTTTACCGGGATAAGGAGAAGCGAAAGAGACGTGTTTCTTCCCATGAGCGTCATTTGTGAACGTAGTCATGAAGAGGCTCTCACCTGTGAGTACGCGTTTTCCTGCACTGAACAGCTTGCCCATTAAACCGCTTCCGCCGCCAGAAGATCCGTCGCCGAAGATTGTTTCCATCTCGATGCCGTCTTCCATCATCATCAGAGCACCGGCTTCTGCGATTACTGTTTCTTTTGGATCCAGCTCCACCTCAACAAACTGCATGTCATCTCCGTAAATTTTATAATCAATTTCGTGATTGTTCATGTTCATATCCTCCAATTAAGTTCATTTTCGATAACCTATGTAAATTACGTTTGAGTCAGAAAAATGGTTTCAAAATATTTGTTTAAACTTGGAAATGTTTTTAATCACCAAATTCTTTTTCTTTATTTTAAGGAATGGTACAATAGTAGGTAGAAATTTCAAAATTCTATAATAGGAGTGAACACTATGGCTTTAACCTTGGAAAAGGATTATATCGATTATTTTACAAATAACAGAGAAGAGTTCCAAGAGTCACTATTAAGTGAAGCCCGAAATGTTCGTGAGAAAATTGAAGAAATCCTTCTGATTGGTAATATCGATCTATTATCCAATGCTCATAAACTGGTGATGTACACGATTCAGGGTAAAGATGATGAATTAGAAGAATTCGCAAAAATAGAAGGCGTTTCGTGGGCATCGCATAGTCTTACACTAGCATTCAAACTTGAGTGGGTACAAGCAATCCGCAGAACCATCTGGAAGTACTTGCAGGAATATGATAAATCAAATCAAAACGATTTGGAAGGTGACAACTTTTATTACGTTGAAAGACAAATCAATGACCGCATTGACAAGTTTTTAAACGAATTATTCTTAAGTTATTCGGAATACAAAGATAAGCTGATCGAATCTCAGAAAGCACTCGTTGAAAATTTATCTGTACCTATTATTCCGATCACATCATCCGTTTGCGTCCTTCCGTTAATCGGCACGATCGATACATATCGAACAGACACGATTGAAGAGAAAGTTTTAATGGAAATCAGCAGACTTCGCATCGGAACATTAGTCATTGATCTATCTGGTATCGCTCAAATGGAGACTGAAGTGATCGAACATATGATGAAGGTAATAGAAGGTGCGAACATGATGGGCTGTGAATGTGTCATCACCGGCCTGCGTCCAGAAATCGTACGCAAAGTGACCAGCATCGGGTTAACATTTGAAAGTAAAGCGAAGACGAAAGCTACTCTGCAGCAAGCATTGGAAGATTATTTAAGATAAGAAAAACATATCATTTCGCATATAAACCGCAACGAAATTCGTTGTGGTTTTTTCTTTGTTACATAGCCTCCTAATTAGCACCAGTTATAGAAAGGGGACAATAATTAATTTCTGTCCTACTGTGCTATACAATCCGCCTGTCAATCGACTTGCCACAAAAAGGGGTAGAAGCCGGTTAAATCGAATATATAATAAGGTTAAAAAAGTATTATTCTTATTCAACAAACGGGCATTTAATGAAATAAGAATTGAGATTTAAAAAAGGAGTCTATATGACTATTTTAATGATTATATTTGCCGTTTTTTCCTTTCTAAGTTTGATTTTTTTCTCAGTTAAAGATAAAGAGTTTTATCAAAGTGAAAGTAATGCCGACCCTGGAAGTGTTTTAGGGGAAATATTACTTTATATGATTAATTTATTTCCGTGGTATTTAAAGAAACTAACTTTGATACTAGTTTTTTTAGGGTTATGCATTCTTTGTTTAAGTTACTTTATTTATGAGTAAAGGAGAATTGTGGAACAAGAAAAAGGTAAAAACCCTTAAAATTCGCGGAAAAACTACACTAATTTAGGAGATATACGACTTTGAACATTTTAGCTCTAATTTTAAGTTATTTAACAGGATCCATTTCATTTGCTTTGATAGTCGGTAAAATGTTTTATAAGAAAGATATTCGTAAATATGGTAGTGGTAATCTTGGTGCAACTAATGCTTATAGAGTTCTAGGTATAAAAGCAGGATTAATTGTTGCAATTGCCGATATAGGAAAAGGTACATTTGCTTGTTTCCTTCCACTAATACTTAGTTCTACGATTAACCCTATTATCTGTGGTTTATTAGCCATATTAGGACACATATTTTCTATATTTGCTCGTTTTAAGGGTGGAAAAGCTGTTGCCACAGCAACTGGAGTTTTTTTATATTTGTCACCTCTAGCTGTTTTAGTTGGTTTTGTTGTGTTTGTAATAACTTTGACGTTTTCAAAGTATGTATCATTAAGTTCGATGTTGGCTGGTATAGCATTGTTTATATACAGTCTTATATTTGAAGATAAAATTATCTTGTTACTTTCTTTATTAATAAGCGTAACCATAATTATTCTTCATCGACAAAATATTAAGAGGATTCTAAATGGAACTGAGAACAAAATAGTTCAATAATAAGTATTTTTTTGTAGACGAGTGCAATTGTAGTCTTAGATGAGTAGACCTATATTATTCATTCAGAAAGGTACGATAACGATGACCAAATTATCTTATAGTGGATTAAAATATGGAGAAAGTAATGTAGAAGTAAACGTACTGGTGGATGTACAAAACGATTGGTTTGAGATAACACATACGAAAGAAGTGTCTCAAGTCATGAATAAATCAACAGGTGAATATATAACGGTAAAACGAAGGACCCTGAAATTTGATGTTGTTTCATAGTACGGTGATACTGTTCATTAGAAAAAAAGGACGATAGTCATAAACTTGGTCGAGAAGCATTTAATCGAGTTCTCTAATTAAATAAGAAAAAAAATGACCAGACAAAAAAATCTGGTCGTTTTTAATGTAGGTTACATATCTATTTATAGTGTTACTTCATATAATAGGAGGCTCGTAATTGACGATTTGTTCCTTCAGATAAAAACCAGTTACGATAAAGGTGACCTTGTTTATTTATTTAAAAGTTTCTTTAATACAGCTTTTTCTAGTATGCGCCATGGCAAGATAGCTTTCATGAAAAGACTTGTCTTAATGCCTTTGCCAATCGGATACCTCAGTTTCGGCCTCTTATCTTGAGAGGCAATACAAGCTACAAGTCTTGCTACATCAAGTGGATTTCCGTGGCCCTTTTTGCCAGATTCGATCTCACTCAGCAGACTCTCCATATAAAAGTGATAAGGAGAGTCATAGCTGATCGTGGTATTGTCAATCGAAGACCAAATGTTAGTCTGGTAGGAGCCGGGCTCAACGAGCACAACATCAATCCCAAATGGCCGTAATTCTAATCGGAGGCTCTCGCTCAGACCTTCAAGGGCATGTTTCGATGCCGTGTAAGGTGACAAACCTGGAAAACCAAATTTTCCTGATATGCTGCTCATGTTGATAATTCTTCCTGTCCGATTTTTTCTCATGATCGGAAGGACTGATTGAGTGACGGCAATCACGCCAAAAACGTTCGTCTCAAACTGCAGCCGATATTCATCTACCGAAAGTTCTTCACAAAAACCCCCAAGCGCAAACCCGGCGTTGTTGACAAGCACATCAATACTAGGAAACTTTGAAAGATACTCGGCAAAAGAGCGAACCGATTCCTCTGATGTCACATCTAGAGTCTGCAGCAGGATGAAGTCAGAGACATCCTGATCATCTGCCAAACGTAATAGATTTTCCGCTTTATCCAAACTTCTCACCGTGCTGATCACTTCAAAACCAGCCTTCGCGAGTTCAACTGCACACAGCATGCCGAATCCGCTGGAAGTGCCGGTAACAATGGCTATTTTTCTATTCATAAAGATCTCCTATTAGACTATTTGAAAGGAGTAGAGGGTCCTTTATTACGGTAAGTATACATCACACCCGCAAAAGCAGTATAAGCACCAACCGCTGTTATACCATAAACGATTCCCATCATGATGCCCGTCCAAAGACTGTGAGGGTGAGCAATAAATATGGAAATGACAAGACCTATGAGATTAGCGATTGCAGGAATCCAAGCAGATTGAGAAGGAAGAAAAACTTTAAGGATCTCAATAAAAACAATGATAGCAGGTACAGCGATTAATGCATCCCAAAAGTTAGTATGAATGAATGGGAACTCCAAATAGATGCCTCCTTCATTTTACCCTATACTATACTCTATACAATTTGGAGCTAATCTTTCCTGTTATCATCGTTTATAATCTTAATCTCTTGTACTTCAAAGTGATCAAGGCACCAGCAATCTTTATCCGGTGTTTTATCAATAAAAGTCACTTCCACTTTCTCTCCTGTTTCATAAGCATCCACAAAATAAAGCTTAATAGGTTTATCATCTATTTTTATAATCTGGTTCTCTTTATCAACATGTGTAATCTCACCTGATAAGGTATGAGTTTCATTTGTATTACAACCAATTAAAGAATATATAAGGAATAAAAACAGGGCAGCTCTTTTCATCGAATAGTTCCAGGAATCCCCGGCACTTGTTTATTCATCTAATCAGTCCTCTTTTCACATATCTTCTTATTCTTCTTATTCTTCTTTATCAGTGACCTATTTCCTTCCAATATTACAATGTGTGATTTATTATACATTTCGTCTGAAATTGTTATTCCCCTGTAATTGCTTTAAAATCTCGCTGTCATCTCCACCTGTTAGTATGGGACAGGTCAGATCAAAAAGGGTCGGCGTATTAAATAAAAAGGGGATGGTAGTTTGAAGAAACTAACAGCAGGTTTAGCGTTAGCAGGTGTTGTAGCATTCAATCCAGCGACAGGTCATGCCGCAGTGGGAGATCAGACTCTGGAACCTGGAACGAATCATCAAGACGTACAAGAACTTCAAGAGATTTTAGACAACAAAGGATATTTTTCATATAGCAAAACAACTACTTACTATGGAGACTATACGACGGATGCCGTGAAGGATTTCCAAAAAGCTAAAGGAATAACGGTAGATGGCATCGCTGGGGACGAAACATTTAAAGCGCTAGGTGGGAATGAAGAAAGTAACGATTCAAATATCGTAGAAGTAGCGAAAAAATATGAAGGCACAAAATATACGTGGGGCGGAGAAACTGCTGAAGAAGGATTTGACTGCAGCGGATACTTAAATCAAGTGTTTGATGAAGCAGAAAACATAGACTTGCCACGTACCGTGGATGAAATCTATGCTGAAGGAACGAGTGTAGATAAGCCAGCTGTCGGCGACATCGTGTTCTTTAACTTAGAAGGTGACGGACCGAGCCACGCAGGTGTTTATGTTGGAGACGGTGAATTCTGGCACGCATCTTCATCAAAAGGTGTAACATCAGCTGAACTTAACAGCTCTTATTGGAGCGACAAATATATCGGCGCTAAAAGCTACGAATAAAAAAATAGATAGAAAATGAAACAAGGCTGCTATATGCGGCCTTGTTTTTTTATACCCGGATAGACTAAACTTCACACATTTTAAAGACTTTTTATGTATAAACGAAAAAGAAATCTAACAAAAATTAATAATATTAATAACAAAATTAAAAATATTTATTTTTCTTATTCACTTTTTTAATTTTGTTGTATATAATCAAATTAAATAAAAAGAAAGGAATCTGATATGGCTTATCCATTACTTACGAACTGTCCTGTTTGTACACAAACACTCAAAATTACGAAACTGCATTGCTCACATTGCCAAACGACGATTGAAAATGAATTCGAATTATCCAAATTTGCTTCACTATCCAAAGAGCAACTTCATTTTGTGGAAGTCTTTCTCGTATGCAGAGGCAATATTAAGGAAGTTGAAAAAGAACTTGGAATCTCATACCCAACCGTTCGAGGCAAGCTGAACGAAATCGCATCTTCATTAGGATATGAACAAAAAAAGAAGAATGAAGCAGACGAGAAAAAGATCGTAATGATGCTTGAACGTGGGGAGATTACCGCGGATGAAGCAATCAAAATGTTAAAAGACGACTAGGAGGAATGTGAAATGAAAAGTGAGATTGAAAAAGTATTAAATATGGTTCAAGAAGGTAAGATTGACGCCGAAAAGGGTTCTGAACTAATTCAAGTTTTACAAGAAAAGGATCATAATACATTAGTTAGACCATCTCATAAACCTTCTAGTTACATCGACAAAACATTAAAGATTCGTGTCAAATCTGCTGAAAGTGACAACGTGAATGTGAACCTGCCAATCAAACTAGTAAAAGTTGTTTTAGCAGCAGGTCACAACATCGCTTCAAAGATTCCTCAATCCGAACAATACGTAAAAGATATTAATATTGATTTAATATTAGAAGCGATCGAAAACGAACTGGACGGTCAGATCGTTGATGTGAAATCTGCAAACGGTGATACCGTTTCAATCGTTATTGAGTAGAGGATATATAGCATGTTACATGTAAATGTAAAAACAAAAGAAGCGAAGTTTACAGTACCTGTTCCTTATGTCCTTTTAAATATCGGTATTTCGATCTTAACCTCTAAAGTATTAATTCGCCATGCAAACAAATGGTCGAAACCTCATCTAGATAAGAAAAAGATATCTTTTATCATTCCTTCCATAGACAAAACAGAACTTAAACGAATTATTAAAGAACTGAAAAAGCACAAAGGTCTAGAGTTGATTAATGTGAAAGCACAAGACGGCACCGAAGTGATTGTAAGGTTATAAATATCATTCAGGTAAAGAGTTATTCAACGGGTGGTTACATGAATTGAAATTGAGTATAAAAAAACGGCCAGACAATAAAATCTGGTCGTTTTGATTTTTAGAAAGAAGGCTAAAAACAGTATCTCTATCTGCCCAATGAATACTGCTTCATGGACTTTTGAACTTGTTTAATTTCTTTTTTCTCTTTCGTGCCGCTAAACTTAAATACGATCACTCCTCCAGCGATCACCAGTACCCCGACCAGCTGCTGAAAGGTAAAAGGAATCTTCTCTAAACCGAACCAGCCGAGTGAGTCCCATAACAAAGCGAACCCCAGCTGTGAGGTAAGCACAATCGCGATGGCATACGTCGGACCGAGCAATCGCGTTCCCTGCACAAGACAAACGACCACGCCCACTCCGATCAGGCCGCTGAACCAGTGCCATGTTTTCATGTTATCCATTGTAAAAAGGCCGATACCTTCAAAAACAAGACCAAGCGTCATAGAAGCTAGAAAACCCAATCCCAGTACTAAAGCAGTGGTCGCCCAAGTGCCTGCTTGTTCATTAACTTTTGCGTTGAAAATATTTTGCAGACCGACCAGCAGTCCTGCTAAGACCGCAAAGAACAATCCTAAGAACATATCAATCGCTCCTTTCTATTCGTAGATGCTATTGTTACCGGCGATCGCACTTAAACCGTCTTTGTCTTTGACTAAAATAAACCCGTTATGACGTTCAATGAGTCCGTCTTTTGAAAGATGCTGAATGACGCGGTTCAGATGCCTGTAGCTCGTACCGATCAGATTCGCTGCATCCATCAGATGCGCTGTGCTCAACCGGCCAGTCGCAAGCGTTTCATTCTCTTCAAAACAAACGGAAAGAAGGTAACTGGCGAACCGTACTTCAACTGGATATAGAAGGTTGAAGCTTAACGAACTTGATTTCACATAGAACTTCTGCGTGATCACTTCAAGTAAAAACTTTAAAAGCGGGGTATGATCACTCGCGTATTTCCTAAGCCAGCGGTGGTGAACACCAATCATGTGAACGGTTGAAACAGCCTCTACCGTATTAATAAATTCAGTCCCATGCTGCACGTACTCGATGTCACCGATGGAATCCAACGGCTTTTTAAAAGAAAGAATAAGCGTCTTGCCTTCTGGGGAAGTCGTGAAGATCTTTACCTTTCCCTTAACGAGCACATACAAACAATCAGCGGGATCACCTTGAGAACAGATCAGCTCTCCATGATCAAAGCTGAATAATGATAGATGAGGCTTCACTTCATCGTTAAAGATGGTTTCGATAGCATGTGTTTGAAGATAATGCTCGAGCAGCTTAGAATCCTGAATCTCTTTCATTCCTGTCATTCACCCCGTGACTTTTCAGTACGTATTTTTAAGAATCATATCATCAAAACTTCAGAATCACCACGCCTGCGATCATCATCCCGATCCCGATGAACTGCGGCAGTCTCATCTTCTGTTTCATTACGCCGAACCAGCCTCTCCCATCGACTAAGAAGGTAATCGCCAGCTGTGCGATAAGGATAACGGCAATGGAAAGGGTAACACCGATCTTATGAATCGAAAAAATATTTCCATAAATGACGACAGCTGCAAATGAACCGCCAGTCAGATACAAAGGCCTTACACCTTTAAATCTTTTCCACTTTCCGTCTCGAACGATCAAGACGATCAATAATGCCATCAGGAAGCCTGTTAACTGTGTAACCGTAGCAGCTTGCCAAGCACCGATGTCTTGGCTGATACGAGAATTCGCCACACCTTGCAGGGTGATGAACCCCCCCGCTAAAAAAGCAAAAATAACACCTCTCATCGTCTCACTCCCCAACTCAATTTCTTTCCTAATTAAAAAACACATCCACTTATGTTGGAAAGGACATATGTCCTAAAGTTAGATAATTTTGTTCTGATAAAGAGATGATAACGATATGATGATTTAGTGTTTTCACTTTCCACTTCCCAAATTATCGTTTAAAATAAAAAGCTGCACGACAATCTCTATGAAAGAGGTAAGATGATGAAACGTATTTCAATGCTATCAAACAAAAATAAAAATCAAGAACCAAAATCTGATGAGATCAAGAACCGTGAAAGCTGGCTGAAGATTATAATCATCGGCGGATTCGCACTTTTATTATTTTACAAAATCGCAACTGCACCATTTGTTTTCCGTTTTTCAGATTTCATTTCCTTATTTAGCTCACTATTTGCAATCGCAGTTACTCTAATCTATTTTAACAAGATCAATAAGCTGGAAAAGATGCTAGAGTCGTATACGAAAGGCAGACCAGCTCAGCAGCCGGAAGTGCAGATAGCCGAGGGAAAAGTGGCAGAACCAGACGAGACGCAGCTTGAACTATTTAATGAGGAAAAAGTGGAAGAAGTAGAAGTTGTTGAAGCGGCGGAAGAAACGGAAGAAGAGCAACAAAAAAGTGTAAAAGAAGAGGAAATCTCTGAAGAAATTTTTGAAACACAACGCATCAAAGAAGAAGAGCTTGCAAAAATCGAGATGGACAAAACACAGATTTATAATGAACTATTTACACGAGCTCAATTAAATGAAGAAGAAATGAAATATTTCAATGAAAGAATCAGAGAAAAAGAAACAGAAACTTTTAACACCAAACAAGAACTGAACCAGTTCAAAGAACGCATTCAAAATGTTTTCAAGAAAACGCCTCAGCTTTTCCAAAAAAGAGATTCAAGGATTGAAGGAATCGTTCGTATGCTGAATCCTGTCACTTTGAAAAATGCCTCTTTAGAAGATCTCAATCAGCGGTTAGATGGAGTCATTGATGTGATTCCAACAGAGACGTTAGATTCATTAGTGCGAGATGGTTTCCTCGATGCGCATTATCACCTAACACGCTCAGGCTACCGTGAATTCGTTACAGTAAGCAAGACATTCCAATAAATAACGTGCACCTCCTTCTTAATAAAAGAAGGAGGTTTCTATTTAGGGGCGAAGTTTGAACTAACGGAATGGCTCTTTTATTAAAGTTTGTTGCTTTCAAGTATTTTGTTTATTCTTCACTGATAAGTTGATTGTAGCGCAAGGTGTGAGACTCCTCGAAAATGAAAATCAATTTTCATAGTGCGATGCATTGCTGTCGTAGCCTTCCTTGTCCTGCGGGACGAGCGGTCAGGTGAGACCACTCAAAGGCGCAAAGCGGCGAGGGGCTCACCGTACGCCCCGCGGAAAGCGAAGCAACCTGGTGTCGAAATCAACTACTTTCAAAAGCAACTAGGTTTGTGAAAACAGCTTACAAAAAAACGTCTAAGGCGGTGTTTGTATGAACGATCTTCAATTAATCGAAACATATAAAAGTGACCTTCACAATTATTCTTTGGAGCAGCTGAGACACATACATGAAGCTGGGGTTTGGTCACTATGTCAAATGTATGACCATGTGATTCTGGTAGCTCATGAATACCTGGATCAAGTCGATTCTTGTGCTTCAGCAGCGGAAGAACAAAATCTCGGAAAGACAGAGTTTGGTGAGAAATTATTTCAAAATGGTGGATTCCCGCCGATTAAAATCCGGTTGCCTGATGAGATGAATGCTCCACCTAATAATTCAGAAACCAATGAAGAACTCATGCGGAGAGTCGATCAAGTCATTGAAAGGATGAAGTATTGGGAAGGTAAAGTCGATTCTATAAATCCAAACTACAAAATAAAACATGGTGGCTTTGGATGGCTTAATGCACGGGAATGGTACGACTTGATCGGCATGCATTTTCGTCATCACCTGAGGCAGAAGAGTGAGCTCGAACAAAGAGTATTCGTGAAATAAAACAAACCTCCTTCATTTAAAAAGAAGGAGGTTTCGTCGTTATCTTGCAAAGAGGTGATTTCCGATCTTCGTTACAGATTGTCTAGTGAAAATCCAGGTGTTCGTCGCAAGATCAGGGTTGTAATAATAAACGGATCCGTATGTAGGATCCCAGCCTTGCATCGCATCGATTACAGCACGATAAGCATAGCTGTTAGGCTTTAAGTTGTATTGTCCATCATGAACAGCAGTAAATGCATTCGTTTGATGAATGATATCTCCCACATTGTTTGGGAAATTTTGATCATCCAAACGGTTTAAAATAACTGCCGCCACTGCTACTTTTCCTATGTATGACTCGCCTCGTGCTTCTCCGTGAACGACTCTTGCCATTTTTTCAATTTCATCAAGCATCAAGAAGGTTGCAGGTCCTGCAACGCCATCTGAAGACAGATTGGACTTATACTGAAAATCCATGACAGCTCTCTCAGTAATCGGACCAAAATATCCTGTCACAGGGCCATAAAAGAAACCCATCTCTTTCAAACTTTGCTGAAGCTCTGACACCTCATATCCTTGATTGCCGAACTTTAAAAGACCATGAGCATGTACATTTGAAGGTACAAAGAGCACCGCAGCTAAAACAAATAAAGTTATAACATTCCTTATAAAATCTTTCATAATTGGCTCCTTTCTCCACTTTTTTCTATATATTATCAGTTTAAAAAAGAGTGGGCATGAAGCTCTTGCTCTATTTTTACAAAATTAAAAATGTACGCTAAAAGTAGGGAGTTATGACAAATTACTGTACTATTCTACTAACTGTTCTTTATACAGGTTTTAATTTGCAAACATAGGGTAAATTAGGAGATTGTTCTATCCTAAGAAACGACATGAGTAATTTCCTTCTAATGGGAAATAGTAACAAGTGAATATTCTCTAGGAGGCAAATTAGATGGAAAACACAAGTGATTTTGTAGAAAAGTTACATGATGATCAGGCGAAACAGGAAAAGAACCAAAAGCAGGGTAAAGGTAATCCTGGACAAAAATTGCCGAACAAGCAGCATAGCACAAACAAGTAAATTCTATGTACAAACCACAGTGAAAAGTAACGCCACTGTGGTTTTTTTATTCTAAAAGTCTCCATTACACCTAGAAGTATCCGGGCAAAAACCAGGATTTTCTTTGCACATTTTCTTCGCAAAACTCGGATAAATCTTGCGTAGTTGATTGAAATAGCAAATAATCTTATGATTCAGCCTGACGCTGCAGTTTTCAAAATTCAAACGAAACTCCTCTCCGACAGGCATGTTCATGAGAGGTTCTTTCCGAAATAATAAAGGTGTTATATGATTCGTAACGGTGTCGTACACATTGATGATTCGTGTGCTATTTTTTACTTCTTTATAAAATTTCCTGACGAACTCCGTGTTGCCGATCGGCAAACTAGCAAAGGTATACAATATGGGGTTGTTAAAAGGTGTGTTTACAGCAGCATCTAATGTAAAAAGTGTAGCCAGACAAGCTCCGAGGCTATGGCCTGTCACTAGCAGTTTTTTCTCTGGGGAAAGTCTCATCAGAACTGTTAGGATAATGCTTCGCGCGGCTGAGTAGATGCGGGTGATTCCTCGGTGCGTTTTACCGCTGTTCTTCACAAAGGGAAACGTAACTTGGGGGATGTCTAAGTAGGAAGATACGTTATTTACCGTTGATGTTCCGCGAAAAACGACGACAACGTGATCGTCAGATTCTGCAATAAAGCCGAAAATCTCGCCGGAAGAAGAAGGGATGGAGCACTTCAGAGAATATCCCCTTGGGAGTGTGAACGATTTTCCGTCACTTAATTGATAAGCTTGATGACACATGACAGCCAAAAACATTGCGAGATGTCCGTCATATTCATAAACTTCCTTATCCTTACCCATAAGCACCACTCCCCTCAGAATACTAGATGTAATAGTATATGAGAATAGATGCAGCAAGGTATAGACGGATATGATGGTTATTCATACAATGTGGTAAAATTAGTAAAGCGAGCAAAACAACAGGGTGGGGGATAATATGCAAATCATTGATACGATTCCATATTTTAAACAAAACTATCATTCTTCTATCAAATTTTTGAGAGAATATTACGAGCTGTACCCGGAGATCTTTAAAGAGTATTTTGCTTATCATTGTAAAGATACAGAAGAAAGGCATCAGGCTTCATTAGAAAAATATCCAGACGTTCTGTTTCGTATTGATCATGTTTACAAAAATATTGTGCCCATCATACATGAAACTGCTGAATACTATAAGAACCACTATCAAGTTTCGTTTCCCGTGGACATCAACCTCATCGTTGGAGGATTTGGGTCAAATGCATATACATACCGTCAAATCATTCCGAACATCACCTTTGCACTGGAAAAATTATCACCTGTTACAGACCACTTAAGAACTATCACAGCACACGAGTTTGGTCATGCTGCACACAACATCATCTCAAATGATGCAGGTATAGACTGGTCAAATGTGGATTGGAACAGTCCTTTGACATGGCTCTATCAAGAAGGAGCAGCAACCCATTTCTCCAGACAAACTGCAAAAGGCATTCATGAATCTGTGTATTTTTCCTTTGATGATGAAGGGGAAGACTGGCTGCAGTTTTTTAGTGAAAACCAAGAAAAAGTAATTTCGGAATTTGCAAAGGATGTTACAACTGATACGCCATTCGCTGTGTTTAAAGAATGGTTTTCCATTAATGGAGGTTCGAAGTTTGGTTACAATCGGTTGGGTTATCTCATCGGGGATCATTTCTTTCAGAACCTCATTAAAATCCATGGTGAGCATGGTGCGATTACCGCATGGAAAGAACCAAACTTCAAAGAAAACGTGGTTAACTGGTTATTAAACACGGCACAAAAAGTTTGAGTATAGTATGAATCCATAAATTTAGAGGATGAATCCAAAAGTTTGGTCTGACAATCCAAAAGTTTTGGCATTTAATCCACGAGAATTGCCCTTCAATCCAGAAATAGTCGTTTATATATGACGTCTTGATAGAAAACAAAACACGCCAGGATATCATCCAAGGCGTGTTTTCGTGTTTTAATAGGAAGATTCCTCACCTGATCGGTCCCGTTGTTTTACTAGTAAGAAAGAGATTCCAACACCGATAATCACGAGCAGCAGTATCACACCATAGATCACATGAATGCCTGAAGCCAGTATCTCTTGAAGCTTAACGAGCTTTTCGGTCGGTAGACTTCCGTGTTCAAAGGATGCGTTCAGGTTCAGATCATCTTGGCCAGCTTTCTCGGCTTTTGAAAGAGTAATAATATTGAAGATCGTTCCGAATACGGCTGAACCAAGTGTCTGGCTGAACGTGTTGGTAAAGGTATTCGATGCCACAGCCACCCCTCTTTTGCTCGATGGAACAGAGGACTGGATGATCAGCATAAAGACTGGCATCATCAGACCCATTCCGAGCCCAAGCACACCTGATGCTACATAGATCAAGAACTCCGGAGAATGTGCGGTTAACGAGAAAAAGATGGCTGACGCTCCGGCAACAACTGTTAATCCGAGCGTGATGATCCAGTTTTCTTTCATCTTGCCAACGAGATTCCCAACAATCAGCGATCCGAGCGTCCAAAATACCGGAAGAGGCATGAGGATGAATCCTGCTTGAGTTGCGGTTTTCCCCATAACGCCTTGGCTCCAGATCGGCAAGTAAATGGTGATGCTGATAATAATAGCACCGACAATGAGCGTTAACGTGTTCACGATCAGAACACTTCGGTTTTTAAACAGATTGAGCGGAATCAGAGGTTCTGGTGATTTTAATTCAATCCTCACAAATACAATAAACGTAATGAATGCGAAGATGAAAAGTCCGATGATCGTCGGGCTCGTCCATTCCTGCGTCTGGCTTCCAGTGAGGAGGGCATACAAGAAAGCGATCGTTCCGAGCGAAAAAGTTACAGCACCCTTATAATCAATGTAAGGTTTTCCTTTCGTTAGATCTTCCTTATAGTTAACGACGATCATGAAGAACGCAAGAAGACCGAACGGAATGTTTAAGAAAAAGATGTAGCGCCATGAAAGTGTATCCACTAAGAAGCCACCCATCAGTGGTCCTAACACGCCAGCCACTCCCCATACAGCTGAGATCCATCCTTGTGCTTTCGCTCTGTCCTTCGCCTCGGTATAGAGGTCTCCGATGATCGTCATCGTAATCGGCATAACCGCTCCAGCACCAAGACCTTGGATGGCGCGATAGAAGATAAGCTGTTCCATCGACATGGCAATTCCGCAAAGTGCAGAACCGATTAAGAAAAGAACAATTCCAGATAAGATAACCTTCTTTCTGCCGAACAGATCTGCGAGCTTCCCATAGATCGGCGTCGATACAGCAGTCGCGAGCATGTAAACCGCATATACCCAACTCACGAGCTCGATTCCCGAAAGGTCGCTCGTGATTCGCGGTACGGCTGTACTAACGATCGTTCCTTCCATTGCCGCGAGAACCGTAACAAGCAGCAGTGCAGTCATTATTTGTTTTTTCATATGATTCCTCCTCAAAAAACAGGCAAAACATCTATAAAATAAATAAATCGATAAAAACGTTCATCACAACAAAGAAATATATTACCACTAAAGGCTGTTTTAAGCTATTATGTAAAACTTTGAAGTGTTATAGGTAAAATAGGAGGAAGTTTAGTCGGAATATGGGGTTATATAATAAACGAATCTGCAGTTTGAGCGAAAAGGACTTCATTCTGAGCGTAGGTGAGACATTTTGAGCGTACGAAGACGATTCTGAGCGTAACTCGGTGATTTTGAGCGAAGATGGACATTCTTGAGCGAACGTGTAATAAATATAAAAACACGTACCGTAAAAACAAAAAGGAAGAAGCAGATTCGCTTCTTCCTAATCCTTATTCTTCATCTTCGTCTTTTCGTCTTACCCCAGTTGTATCAAAACCAGGCTTCTTTTCGAATTCGTACTCAGCGTTCAATTCTTTTGCAAATTCGTATTCCTCACTGTTTGAATCTGCGATCTGATTCTTTGGAACTTGGGGCAGGGAAGTGATATTCTTATCCTTGTTTCCCTTATGATGGTGGTGTCTCATGCTTCATCACATCCTCTCTAAAAATTTTCGTTCACCTATAGGTTGTGAAATATAAATGTTTTTTATGAAAGGAGAGAATAAAAAGAGCGGTCTGCTAAAACGAAGTGTTTTAACAGACCGCATTAAGTTTACTTTAAACCGTAAGCTTTAATGATTTCTTGAGAAATTTTATTCCCTTCATCATCCCAAGCTGCTGCTCGCAAGGAAACAGATGTACTCATTTTAGGATTGTTGATTTTAGCAATCCAGCGATCATCTGCTCTACGCTCAAGTTTAACAGTTTTCCATGATTCTCCTTCATCAAAGGAAACATCGAGAGTTGCACCTTGCAGGTTACCGTATCCAGCTACATTATCCAGTTTCGCAACAGATAGCTCAAGAGTAGTAGATGGTGCAGCCAGTGTATTTCCGTCCATGTCAGTATCTACTTTGTAATCAAGGGAATAGAACGGAAGCAACGTTTGATAATCTTCATCTTTTCCAGACCAGAATGTCCATTCTGTATGAGTGCTTACAGAATTAGACCAGCGATTTGGATCACGCTTTGCATCGGTTACTAAGCGATATTCTTTTCGTTCTTCAGAAATGCCGCTGAATACAGTTAATGCTTGGCTTTTTCCCTCTTTAATCAGAGTATCACCTTGGTACAGCTTGTGTGTTTGGTTTTTAACCGATTCATCATAACTAGTACCGCCTGTAGATCCATTTCCTGAATCTGCCCAAGCCGGAATGTTAAGCTGGAAGCCGTTTCCAGTACGCTTAGGCGTCCAATAACCAACTCCGAGGCGTGGACGAACAACTGGTGAGAACCAATCTTCTTGAAGCTTTCCGCCTTTTTCATACGTTACAGCTGGTTGTCGAACTTCCCATTGGCTGTCTAATACTTCTGCATGGTGATACCAGCGAGTGTCTTTGACAGCTGATACCCATTCTGTACGAACGGATGGGTAGTCTAATTTGTATAAGAAACCAACAGCTCCAAATGTATGTGGGCGCAGATCATAACGGAATTCTCCGCCTGGCGCTTCACGGTCCGATTTGTAACGCGTGTCGATTTTGACCAATTCCTCGTTTTCAGGCGCATAACTAAGATCTTCCGGAATGCTCCCTTGATGAACATCCATCAAATCATAAACATATGGTGTATTCACTTCACCTTCCACGTTCAGGTGCAAGTTGCCTGAACTTGCTGCCTTAATAAGTTCGTCACCTTCACTTTTACTGATTCCCGCAACAGCCAACGGAATATCTGTGTAATCCGGATTTCCAGCAAACACGCTGAATTCTGTATCTTCATTGTTTACGATAATCAACAGTTTCGCACCTGCTGCGTGTGCGGCAACGGATTGCTGAGGCGGAGTCACTTGTGTGTTTCGGTCAACAACTACAATCTTACCTTTAACATTTATGTTTTGATAATCTGCTTCTGTACCATTTCCTGCATAGACAGTGGACAAGTTATATTTGCCATCAAGAGGTGTGCTGCCTGCCAATGGAATCTCGTCAAGTACTTTCCCTTTAAAATTAATCTCAAGGTAAGGTTTGATTAAACGCCAGCGAGTCAAATATTCAAACTCACCGTTTTCCACTTCTTCAGTCGGAACAGCATACATCTTATCGATCCATACTGGCAATAAGTTAATATGACTCATCGTTTTTCCTTCAATATTTCGGTAGTACTCCATACGCTGGTAGCTTGGTTCTGTGTTTTTTGGCACTTCAACTTTAATTTCGTTAGCTTTTGAGGCATCAAGTTCTACCGTTTGCGGGCCGTTTAATGTAATCTCTGGATTCCCGACTAATGCAATTCCACGGTGATCCGTAGCTGTATCCACTTCCATCATAGCCATTGCAGAATACGTACCAGGGCGTAAACGAAGTTCAGTTGTGCCGTTTACAGCGACGATCTCAGGAATCATATCTTCGCTGAAAAGTGCAGCATACGCAAGGGTAGGATTGCCATTACGGTCCTTAGCATTCAAGGTTAATGAATATTTCTCTTCTTCTTTCAACATACCCATAGAAGTATGAGCGATTTGTTTACCGTTAGCATCTGTAGCCGTTAAATGACCTTCATAACGACTGCCGAATTCACCAAATTGAGGATCCAATGTTACGGTTACGCTTTTTGTGCCATTAGCTGGAACCGTAATCTGTGTCTCAGCCAAAGATAACATGCCGCTTTGTGCAGCATTGCCATTTGCATTTTTAAAATCAGCTTGAAGATTAAGTGTTACAGCTGTGTCAGCATCGTTTGTGTACGTGACTGTTTTTTGTACAGGCTGTGCATCATCATGCGGCCACTTAAAGAAACCGAACGAGATAGAGCCCGTTGCGCGGACTGTGCTGTTTGCTGCTGCCGGAACATCCAAACGTCCAGTACCAATATGATATGGTGAATAATTTAACCTTTTAGATGAACTCATCAATGCTTCTTTTAGCTGAGTGCCTGTCCATTCCGGATTCTTCTGTAAAAGAAGGGCAGCGGCACCTGCAACGTGCGGTGTTGCCATGGATGTACCGCTCATGCTTGTATAAGAACCAGTTCCTGACGAAAGCGCAGAGCGAGCAGCAACAATCCCAACGCCTGGTGCTGACAAGTCTGGCTTTATTGCTTTATCTCCATAACGAGGTCCTTTTGATGTGAAATAGGCAATTTTATCCGATTTATCGACAGCTCCGATCGTTAAAGCAGCATCGGCAGCTCCCGGAGAGCCGATGGCACCTTCATAACCTGCGTTGCCGGCAGCGATAACAAATAGTGTTCCTTTTTCTTCACTTAGACGGTTTACAGCTTGAGCCATCGGGTCTGTTCCGTCACTTGGCTCACTGCTTCCTAAACTCATGCTGACGATCTTCGCGTTATCAGACGCCCATTCCATACCATCGATGATCCAAGAATCTAAACCGCTGCCTGCGTCATTAAGTACTTTACCTACCAATAAACGTGCTTCAGGAGCAACCCCTTTATTTTTCCCTTCAGAAGCTGCGCCTGTACCTAAAACAGTCGAAGCAACATGTGTACCATGTCCATGTTTATCATCCACTGTCTCACCAGGTACAAAACTTTTCGCTTCATCTATCTGTCCAGAAAGATCAGGATGATTTGGATCAATTCCAGAGTCGAGCACAGCTACTTTTACTCCCTTGCCGGTAAAACCTGACTCCCATACAGTGTTGGCTCCAATTTGAGGAATACTTTGCTCTAAATTGGCTTCTACTCGTCCATCCAGCCATATTTTTTCGATTCCTTGTTCAAAAGATAAAGACTCTGAGACTGTTTTTTGTGCTGAATCATATTCAGGCGTAATGTCTTTCCAGAATGTATCCGCTTCCTTTTTTGAAGCCGAAAGGGCAGCGCCGTTAATACTCTCTAACACGCGCGCTTTTTGTGCTCCTTTAGGAGTCGGTTTGTTTTGTTGAGATCTAGCTTTAGATTCCTCATACTCAACGATTACGGGCAATGAACTCATCTTCTTGTCATCGTATCCATTCTTTATTAGTTCAGTGACGTTGAACAAATCCATGTCTAATTTTTCAGCTGCTACATAAGGCATAGCAGAACTTGGAATAACATAAGTATCTTCATCGACAGTTAAAACTTGTGCGCCTGCTCCGTTACGGTCAGCCGGTTCAACGTTGATGATTTGTTTTCCGCCTTCAATGGTTGTAATTTTTACGACATCCCCAGTGATCAACGTGATGGATTGTTCGCCTGAACTTACATCATTTTCGATCACAGTATCTATTGCTGCATGATTAAACGCGGTAACGCTGGTTAGAGGTGATGAAAGCATAACAGTGGATAAGGTTGCTGCAAAAAAACTCTTCATGTTCCATTTTTTCACGGTATATCCTCCTAGTAGATAGAATGTAGTATTTTGAGAGCTAAATATGTAGAAAATGAGTTTACTAGGTTTTGGGCATGAAACACCTCCAATAAGTAAAGAACGTATTCATGAAGATGAAAAAGTTGAAACTGTGGATTAGGCAGGATTCTAGATGAGGATTAATTAAGTTGAATTGTATAGAGATATGTATGGGTTGACAAAGGGGGTTTTGAAGAAGGCCAAGAGACCTATTTTTAAAGAATAATAGCCATTTTTTGTTCTGGAAATCAGAAATAGTAATTCAAATGAACTAAAATTAAAGAGTGAAGTTGGGGTTTTCGATGATAAAAAAACAAAAACACACCCCTTGTGTAGAAGGATATGTTTATTTTGGTGAAACTGGAATTTATTTAATATGAAAAAAAGGAAGAAGTATATTACTTCTCCCTTGCACTTAACTCTGTACCCAGTTCAATGAGCGAATGATTGATCCGCCATACATAATAGAGGTGGTGGATCAAGTCACGCTGAGACTGTTTTCTGCTTGGAGCGAGGCGTTCGATCTGCTCACGCTCGTTTTCAAGACTGTACATAAGAGGTTCTTCCAGTTCAGATCTCTTAAGGAGTTCCATCAACGTATCGATGTTATGTCCAAGCTTTTCTTCGGTCATTTTGAACACGACCACCAATTCCTCTGGATAGTCAAATCCTTTTCGATAAGAGGAAGCTACGAGATGCTTCGCGTAATAATTGATGGCAGAAAGCACCGTGAACCACCGGCTCATATCCGTATGGGCAGGAGAACCTGGCCGCTGCATTAGGGTTTGAGCTTCATCTCTTATAGAATTCAGCTTTTGATCCAGCGTAAATCCTTTTTCAGAAAGCTCTTTAACGTTTACATCCTCGCGAAAACTCTTCACATATTCCGTAATATACGGTTTAAGCTCTTCAAAGAACTCATTGATCGACTCGGCTACTTTTTGTTTCGTTTTCTTCGGAAAAACAATCGTTGAAACAACTAGTGCGATTAAAGCTCCGGCGATCGTATCAAGGACACGGGCACCGATAAGCTCAAACGTAATTCCACCAAGTAAAATATCATACATGAACGCGATCAGCATCGTGATAAACAAACTCATCATCGTGTAAGATACGGTGAGTAAATAAAATGCTAAGAAAATAACGGCAAAAAGTAAAATGACTTCGATTACAGGCTGGCCGGATAACAGCTTTGCCATCAAAAAGCCGATCACTGCCCCAATAATGGTCCCAAGTGAACGCTGGTATCCTTTCGTGTAAATACGGCCGATCGATTCAGTTCCGAGCAGGACGATAAAAGCAGTGAGCAGTACCCAGTACGGCTGGGTAGGAGAGATGAGCTGCCCGATAAGGATGGACAGAACACCAGCGACGAGCGCTTGAAAAGCTTTCCGTGTGGAAGGTTTCAAGCCTGTTTCTTCTTTTGGAGCTTCTTCTTCTAATTTTTCTTCCGTTTCTTCTGATCCAGTTGTGACTGCTTTTTTTCCATTCAAAGCCTGTTGTATCGTAGTAGCACCTTCAACCACATGGTTCGCGATCGATTCAATACGTCTTATTAAAAATACCCAGCCCTTTGGCTCTGAATCACGATTCAAGAGGTCCAGGATCATAAGACGCAGCTTTTGAACAGCCCTTTCGGCTCCTTCTAAATTCTGCCCTTCTTCATTCGGTGCGAGTACATCCGCATCGCGAAGAGCCTGGGTGACCTCGATAAGCAGAGGTCTTATCTCCTCCAGGTCTTGGGCATCGGCATTCTTTAGACTCCGGATCGAATCAGATAATGTTTCAGCAAGCATACCTGTATCAAAGACATATAACCGCAGTTGTGAAGCAGTTAAACCGGGCCACATTTCATTTACATCTTCTGCTTTTATGTACCCCGACACAATTACAGCGTACTCTTTTAGCTTGAGTACATTCTTCTGAATCTCTTTTTTGCGTTTCAGACTTACTTCAGGGTCCTTCATGGCAGTGAGTAAAAGATTAAAAGTAAGATTGCTTTGAAAATGAAAAGAACGAATACTTTTCTTTAAATTTTTTGCCGTACTTTGAAAAAGAATAAAATTCACCACATACGCATAGAGGATACCGATCGTGATGCCTGCGAAAAACCAAGGCAGCTGGTTGCTGTGCAGCTTCAAAACAGACGAAATGTAAACGGTCATAAATGCGATCATCGATAATGAAAAATACCGCACACCAAACCGCGTCAAATAAAAACTGCAGAAAATAATAATGATCATCATCGCATCGATGTAATACGCATTACCAGATAAAGAGCCGATCGTTATCCCAAACATGGCAGAAGGGGCCATCAGTAAGGTGGTAATCTTCATCTTTTCCTTCGTGTCATCCATGACCGCCATGATTCCGAGCAATCCAGCCATACCGGAAACGATGGCAGGTGTGATCACGGAATTTCCAGTAGTCCGCAAGATCAATAGCGTTGTGAAAACGGAGGCGATCAAGCTGATCGTCGCGCGGCTCGCTTTATAAAAGCGGATCTGTCCCGGGTCAGATGCGAGCAGCCTTCCGAGCCAGTCATTTTTTCTATGAAGTTCTCTCATCCATTTCACCCTGTTTCTCCCTATAAATAATAAGTATCATCCTACCACACGCTTATTTATTATCCCAAGTTATTGCCTTTTACTCCTCTAAACATGCATGGGAGAAAGCAGTTTACTTATTTGGAGAGGAATATCCTTCCAAACAATGGAATATAGAGAGGATAGGTTTTTTAATGCAAAAGCAGCATCTACTTTTAAATAGAGGTGATAACTATGGAAAAGTGCGTATACTTCAATGACAATTTTTTCTCTTCGGGGAAAACGGATATTTACAATGAATCACAAGAAAGAATCGGAGAAATTGATTTAAAGAGTGCATTCGGTTCGAGTTTGAACGTAGAGAATGAAAGAGGAGAAGTTGTGGTCGAAGGAAGCTTTCCTTTCTTCTCGGGAAGATGGAATATCAAACAGTCAGATGGGACTGAGTTAGGCGAAGTGAAATCGTCATTCCCTTTTTTCCAAAGCGGTATCATTATCTCACCTATGACGCCACATATGAGATCGAATCCCCTGCATTTTCAAAAGAATACACCATTCTTAATGAAAATAAATCGGAAGCAGCAACGTTCAAAAAAGTGAACGGTTTCTTTCAATCTGCAGCTTTCGAATTGAGAAATTACTCAGATTCACTAACAACAGAAGAACTGATCGCGGTTGTAATGGGAGTTAATGCGATCGAGAAACGCAATAGTTCAAATGCCGGCGGAGGAGCCGTTACATAAAACGAATCTTAAAGGAGAGTAACGAGTTTTGATTACTAGATTCCTTATTATATTAGTAGTCCTGTTTCTAACCGCTTGCCAAGATCATGAAAACAGAGTGTACGTGCATTGGGGAGAAGCAGGAGAAAATGTGGTTGAGAGATTGAGCGAAAACGGGATTGATTACAAGTTGAAAAATGGAGAAGTCTATATTCCAAGAGATCAATTGAAAAAAGCGACGTATTGCTGTACATAGCGTATTAAAAGCCTTTTAACTCAGTAGAAATTTAAAGTAAAACGTACTTGTTTACATAGGAGGGGTGGCCGTGATATACGGGTTCATTGCTTTTCTTTTGATTTTTATTACACTTTTAGGAATCGAGGTCCAGCTCAAAAAGAATCATAAACAAAATGAAAGAATAGCAGAATTGCTGGAAGAAATAAAAGAAAATCAGCGTTACTAAACAAATAGGATTTTGATCAGCAGGAGGTACAGGTTGAAAAGAAGAACAAAAATAATATTTGCTTCACTAATCGGTTCTATTTTAATAGCAGCGTGTTATGTGAAATATGGACTTATCTGGAACTACTTTTATTACAAACAAGAATTTGAAGATGTGCTTGAATACAAGTACGATAAGCCTGTAATCATCAAAAACATGAGTTTTGAAATGCTTTATAATGAATATCATGCTTACGCTTATTTTGAAGAGAATCCTGAAGTCGTCTTCCATGTCGGACAAACCGGAAAAAACAAACAGATAGAAGACGCTTTTGAATATGAGCTTTTTAGAATAAAAGTTTCCTCAGATATTAAATCGGTCGTGGATAGATTGTTGCCAGACAACAAGCATGCTCGAGCCGAATTGATGGATGAGACGAAAAAAGAAATCGAAGTGGTTATCTGGCATGATAAGGGTGTTAGTATAGAAACAAAAAAGAAATTAATAAAAGCTATTACAGACCAAGGATACGAAGTTAAAAACATGACGATCACAAATGAGTACCAAGAACGCTAGTACCTCACTCAATAAAATAAGATGACCGACCGTATAAAGGAAAAGGGGAGTTGAAATATGACTTATATCGTGCAATATGCGATAGCCATCTTTACGTTTTTGTTTTCAACATTTTCAGCTTGGTATGAAGGAAGCGAGTTAAGAAATGTTCAATGGGAGTGGAATCACACGGCTATTTTCTCGAGATGGATGAACGGAACGGTAACAGCTCCATCAGATATTTCCGGACTCGACCATTTTATTTATGCAGCGAAATTCAAGCCGGTCTTTCCAATGCTCATGGCAGTTAGCGGATTGTACATAATGATACTAACAGCAACATGGCTGCTAAAGAATCAAAGGAACAAACTGTTTATGTTCTTTAGTATACTGGGACTGTTATTAATCTTTACGAGTTTACTTACTTATCAATCACCAACAAAAGGACTGGAATTGTTTACGTTGCTGTTTATCGTAACCGGGTTAATGAGTATCATGGCTTCGGCTGTTATCAAAGTAAAGTTGCCAATAAAAGAAAATATCTATTAATTGTTTTTGCTCATTGCACACAATCTTGAGAAAAAAGAAAGACTTATAAACCATTTTGTTTTCTTGTAACGTTAATGATGGTAATGAACAGTTAGAAGAAAACAGAGGTGGAATATGTCAAATATAAAAATAGAATCACCCAAAATTCATCCTGACCAAAAGAGTGCGAACTTCCAGGATATCTTCTATGAAGAAGAACAGGAACTCATAAACTGTACAGTCGTTAATTCCCAAGCAGACAATGAGGTAATGGATAAGGTTGTATTTTCAAAAGTTTTTTTTAAGAATACCACTTTTATAAATTGTACGTTTATGAACATCGATATGACGGATGTGGTTTTTGAAAATTGTAATCTATCGAATACACGGATGTGTGAAGGGATTATACATAGAGTCACGTTTAAGGAATGCAAATTGTTAGGTGTGGATTTTTCAGGCGCTCATATTGGAAACGTCCTTTTCGAAAATTGTGATTTGAAACTGAGCAATTTTACAGAGGCGCGGTTCAAACAAGCTGGATTCGAGGGAGCGTCATTAAGAAGTGCTAATTTTTTCGATGCTAAGTTGAATAAGGTTCGTTTGCAAAACTGCGATCTGAATGATGTGGACTTTACACAAACGATGTTAAAAGGCATTGATATAAGCACGTGCATCTATGAGCAGATCAATGTCACTGCTGAAAGTTTAAAAGGATACGAAGTTTCACCCCACCAAGCGATAGGATTCTCAAGATTGTTAGGACTTAAAATTAAAGAGTAATAGAAAAAAGACGTCCAACAGGACGTCTTTTGTGCGTATTGCGGCGAGAGACAGCACTCCACATAGTGCCTTGCCAAAAAGGCGCGTCAATCTCGTCTTATGCAAATTAGCTCATCGCATGATTTAGTATATCACCCTTCACGCTGAATGAGAAGGGGGTACCTATCTTTTGATATAGGCATATGATAATCCCATAAGTCTTTGAAGGGAATGAGCAGAGTGTATAATTCTTACTACCGGAATGACCATTCACAAGCAGAAGCTTTACTAATGAGTATTCAAAGAGAAGCTTCAGCGATCAATTTATACCAGAGGCTAGCACATACTGCACCTAATGAGCATCATAGGAATCACATTCTTTATGCACTTGAAGGCAAACAAAATCATCTACAGCAATTTACAGAGCTTTATCTTTCTCTTACGGGATCTCAGCCAGAATATCGCGTAGATCCGATAGCGTTTTATAGTTACAAAGATGGATTAAGAATCGCTTATGAAGCGGAATTAGAAGGTTCTCATGCTTATCAGAACCATTTCCAGCGCAGTGAAAACCCTTATGTTCAGCAAGTTTTTATGCAAGTTTTCTCAGAAAAAAAGGAAAGTGCAGCTCGAATGGAATGGTTATACAGAGATACTCCAGCGGAAATTAGAGATTATGGAGGAAAACCGTTAGTTATTAATATTGATGAGGCTTCTAAACAAAATAATACGTATCGTACGGCTTTATGGACTGGCGAGCATCTGCAAGTAACCTTGATGAGTATAGATGTTGGAGATGACATCGGATTAGAAGTTCATCCGAATACGGATCAATTTTTACGGATCGAAGAAGGTGAAGGAATCGTTCAGATGGGAGATTCCCAAAATCAACTTGATTTTGTAGTTCAAGCATATGACGATTTTGCCATCATGATTCCTGCGGGGAAGTGGCACAACTTAACGAATACAGGGAATAAACCACTCAAAATTTATGCGATCTATGCACCGCCTGAACATCCATTCGGAACCGTTCACCCTACAAAAGCGGCGGCCATGGCTGCTGAAGCAAGTGAATAAATAAGAGCCCAGATAACCTTATCTGGGCTCTTATTTATTAAATTCTTGAAACAGTTTCCTCTGTTTCATATAATCAATGGCTTTTGTTTTGTTTTTCTGATTAGCAATATGTTCTGCTTCTTTCTTCTCCCTGTAATAGTTGTGAAATGTTTCTTCAAGTAGAATACCTTCTGAAATAGCTGCTTTAACTGCACACTCATTCTCACTTGTATGTGTACAATCAGTATACTTACATCTTGTAGATAATTCTAAAATCATAGGATATTCTTTCTCAATGTTTTCAGAATTAGTTACATCGGATCCCTTTTTATAAGATTTCATTATTAAATCCCCCTTTAATAGGTATTCGATTGGATATATCTTAATCCTTTATCAAATATCGCTAAGAAAGGTTTTATAAAAAGTTATATAATAATTTCTTGTGAAATATTTTATGAACGTATTGACACACTGGAAGCATTCCAATAAAATGAAAATCGAGATTGATAATCATTTTCAATTGGGATATTGATTTACTATTACCAGTACAAAAGGGAGGGCTACAACATGTCCAGACTGTATGCGGAACAATTACATATTGCTTATGGTGAACGGGACATTGTGAAAGATCTCAACATTTCTATTCCTGATGGGAAGATCACTACGATTATCGGACCAAACGGTTGCGGAAAATCAACGGTTTTGAAAACGTTGTCGCGCATATTAAATCCGAAGTCGGGTTCTGTTTACTTAGATGGAAAAGCTGTGAGTAAAGAATCAACGAAGAAAATCGCACAAAAGATGGCGATCTTGCCACAGTCTCCAGATTCACCAGAAGGACTTACAGTAGGTGAACTTGTTTCTTACGGAAGATTTCCATATCAAAAAGGATTTGGAAAGCTGACAAAGAGGGATTTTGAAGTGATCGATTGGGCTCTCCATGTGACGGGTGTTTCTGAGTTTAAGGACCGTCCGGTAGATGCACTCTCAGGGGGTCAGCGCCAGCGTGTTTGGATTGCGATGGCTTTAGCACAAGAGACAGATATTATTTTGCTGGATGAGCCGACTACATACTTGGATCTGTCTCATCAGTTAGAAGTCCTTGAGTTATTGCACCAGTTGAACCGTGATGAGAAGCGCACGATCGTCATGGTCATTCATGACTTGAATCATGCTGCAAGGTTTGCTCATCATATGGTGGCGATGAAAGATGGCTCGATCTTAAAAGAGGGGACAGCAGAAGAAGTGATGACACGGTCAGTGCTTCGGAACGTTTTCCATATCGACGCTGAGATTGGTGTCGATCCAAGAACGAGAAAACCTGTCTGTCTGACGTATGATCTAATCAAAAATGTTCAGCTAGTTGAGAACTTGGCGTAATTGATCGCCTTTCTTTTTTACTGTTAATTGAGAATGATTTTTATTATCGAATATTTGGGGGATAACAAAATGACGAAACGCACTAAACAACTACTAATAACTTTTATGACAATGCTGCTCGTGTTCGCACTTGCTGCATGCGGAAATAAATCAGAAGAGGGTGCAAGTTCAGGAGAAAAAGACGCCAAAAAAGAAACAAGAATTTATAAAGGCGAGAATGGTGACGTAGAAGTACCAGCTGAACCGAAACGAGTTGCGATGATGGCAGCAACATACGCTGGTAACTTACTAGATTTAGGAATCACGCCGATTGCGGTGAACGAATATCCGAAACAAAACAAATTCTATGGAAACAAACTGGACAAAGCAGAAGTGGTTACAGCAGATTCATATGAAAAGCTTTTAGAACTAAATCCAGATCTAATCATTACGTATTCTGATGACAAAAACATTAAAAAGTACGAAGAAATCGCTCCAACCGCTACAATGACTTATGACAAATACGACTATAAAGAACAGCACGTTGAAATCGGTAAGATGGTAGGCAAAGAAAAAGAAGCAAAAGCATGGGTTAAAGAGTGGGATAAGAAAGCAGCTGAGGCTCGTAAAAAAGTAAAAGACGCGATCGGTGAAGACAAAACGTTCATGGTTATGGAAGCTTACGGAAAAGACATGTATGTGTACGGTGAGAACTGGGGTCGAGGAACAGAAGTAATCTATCAAGCTCTTGAACTAAAAGCTCCTAAGAAACTAGAAGAAGATGTTTTCGGCCCTGGCTGGAAAGCGATCTCTACTGAAACGATTCCAACATATGCAGGAGACTATATTTTTGTTGGAACAGGTGCGGGTAATCCAGATAACTCATTCATGGAGTCAGCTGTTTGGAAAGAGCTTCCGGCTGTTAAGAACGGAAACGCAATTAAGTTCGATTCAGAGTCATTCTATTTCAATGACCCGATCTCACTAGAAAAAGAATTAGATTTTATTGTAGAAGAATTAACGAAAAAGAAATAATAGGTTGTTTTTCTTTTCGCTCCTTCATTGACAAAGTTGATTGGAGTGTAAGATGCGAGACTCCTCGAAAATGAAAATCAATTTTCTTCGTGCGATGAAACGCTGTCGAAGCCTTCCTTGTCCTGCGGGACGAGTGGGACAGGTGAGACGCCTAAAGGCGCAAAGCGGCAGAAGGCTCACCGCCCGCCCCGCGGAAAGCGAGCATCTGGAACGGAAATCAATCACTTACAATAGCAAAAATAAAAGCCTCAAAAAGGAAAATAGGCCATGTTCAAAACAAAGACCAAGCTCATAAAAAATAATAAAGTGTACTCGAGGCCAGCCGTTGGTTTAGTGATTCTGCTTTTTGGATTCATTCTCTTGTTGGCGAGTATGGGTCTTGCGATTTCAGTAGGTGCTGCCCAGATTAATTTTCCGACCGTGTGGAATTCTATCTTAAACTATGATCCTAGCAGGGAAGCGGACCGTATAATAATGAGCCTCCGATTACCGAGGGAGCTTGGAGCTGCGATCGTCGGAGCGGCATTTGCGGTCAGTGGTGCAATCATGCAGGGGATGACGCGAAATCCCCTTGCAGACCCTGGCTTGCTTGGTTTGAACGCAGGAGCGAGTTTAGCTCTAGCGTGTGTGTTCGCTTTTAACACGGGTGCAGATTATTTTACCGTGATGCTAATTTCCTTTATTGGTGCAGGAATAGGTGCAGGCATGGTGTTCGAATTAGGCTCGATGAGCAGAGGAGGACTTTCTCCCATCCGGATCACTCTAGCCGGTGCAGCTGTTTCTGCACTGCTTTCTTCATTAGGAGAGGGAATTGCGCTTTATTTTAAACTCTCACAAGACTTAGCATTCTGGACAGCAGGCGGTGTTTCGGGAACAAACTGGGCACAGCTGAAGCTGATCGTACCTGTGGTCATTGTGGGGATTCTCATTGCCGTTATGTTTTCAAGACAGCTCACGATCCTTAGTTTTGGTGAAGAAGTGGCAAGAGGACTCGGGCAACGCACGCTGCTCACAAAAGTGGTACTCATGACGGTCGTGCTGATTCTTGCAGGTGCAGCAGTCTCACTTGTCGGTGCCATCGCATTCGTTGGTTTGATGGTTCCGCATATCGTACGTTTCCTTGTTGGGACGGATTACCGCTGGATTATTCCATGCTCGGCGATGTTCGGCAGTGTGCTGATGGTGTTGGCAGATACGTTCGCACGGACGGTTAACGCTCCTTATGAAACGCCAGTCGGCGCGGTCGTTGCAATGATCGGTGTTCCTTTCTTCCTATACCTTGCTAGAAAGGGAGGGAGGAAACTGTCATGATGAACCCAGCTCAAATTAAGAGAATTAGAATAACAACGATTGCAGCTATAATTCTGCTTTTAGCCGTTTTTATCATCAGTGTAGCAACAGGTTTTGCGTCACTCACTCCTGCAGAACTGTTTCGGACCATCATCGGACAGGGCACTCCTCGCGAAAATCTGATTTTGTTTGAGTTTCGGCTGCCAAGAATATTTGTAGCGATCTTAGCAGGAATGGGGCTTGCGGTTTCTGGTGCCATCCTCCAAAGTTTGACGAAGAACCCGCTTTCTGACCCTGGTATTTTAGGAATTAATGCCGGTGCAGGTTTGATGGTAGTGGTGTATATCATGTTCTTCACAGTTGAAACATCAAGCTTCTTATACGTTCTGCCGCTCTTTGCATTAGCAGGCGGTATGGCAACAGCGGCCGTCATCTACATCATGTCTTACATAAAAGGCGAGGGAGTCGAGCCAACACGGCTTGTGCTTGTCGGGGTGGGTCTTGCCGCGGCATTATACGGAGCAACGCTAACTTTATCAACAAGATTAGATATGGAAGATTACTCATTTATGGCGAACTGGATAGCGGGAAGAATCTGGGGTGATGATTGGATGTTTGTCCTATCATTGCTGCCATGGATCTTAATCCTGATTCCGATCACAATCTTGAAGTCAAATGTGCTCAATACATTGAACCTTCATGAGAATGTTTCAATTGGTGTGGGAGTGAATGTAGAGCGGGAGCGAATCATCTTGATTGTGATCGCGGTCGCACTTGCATCTGCATCCGTTGCGGTGAGCGGCGGGATCGGTTTTGTTGGACTGATGGCCCCACACATCGCAAGGTCACTTGTAGGTCCGAGGCATCAGGCTTTCTTGCCCGTTGCCGCATTAATCGGAGGAATCTTGCTCCTTGTTGCAGACACGATAGGAAGAGTCGTCCTCGATCCAAGTGGTATCCCAGCAGGGATCATTGTAACGATAATTGGGGCGCCTTATTTTATGTATTTACTAGCCAAAAAGTAATAAAAAAGAAAGCTGCCTTTAAAGGACATGAATTACGTCCTTTACCTTGGCAGTTTTTGTTTATATAATTTCTTTTCCAGTATTAATATCATTATTCTATATTGGCAGTAACCTTAAAATTCACTTTCAGATTAGGATAATATTCATTTCTCCAGTCTTTTAATTCATTGTATGAGAACTGCTGGCGAAATTGTTGGCCAAACCCAAAAATATCAGTGTGATTTTGCTGGGATTGTTTAAGTATGTGGTAAAATCTCTTTTCAGTAACCTTTTCAAGTTCCTTCTTAATTCTCCTATTTGTGATTCCCGCTTTTCTTTCTAAAATGTATATTTTTAAATTTAAGTCGCTTGTTACCAATGGTGTATTGTTATTCAATGATGTTTTATTTTGAATTGAACTGTTGGTGACTATAATACTGGCAAAGCCCAGACTCTCTATTCTTCCTTTTTCATTTTTGTTTTGGAACACATTTACTAATTGACCTTCATCTGGTCTTATCCTTCCAATTAGAATTCCTTTCTTCATAATAGCTGCACCCTCAAATGTTAATACTGTATCTTTTCCCGAACGAACAACAGGAATGGCTAAATCTTTCGTATAGGAATACAGACTTCGATAAACTTCCCAAATAGGAACACTAAAGATCTCTGGTGCCCAGCCAGCTCCTTTATTAAAAAAATCATAAATAGAGGAAGCATGTACACCTAATTTTTTATTAATATTTGATAAAACATTCTCAATGTTATCATCTGTAATGGAGACTAATGCTCTTGACGGGATATCTTCTGAAACCATTAGGAACTTAATAAGTTTCTTTAACTCTTTTTGGTTTTTTGCCAAATTCTTATGAATAACAATTAATCGTATTTGAGAATAATCAATAGCATCTTCGAAGTTTGTACGAAGTTGTCCAAGTACACTTGCAACGGTTTCTCCACTTCCTGTAACGGTTCTTGATAAATGGGCATCTTCTTGTGGGATAGGGATTTGCAAGGTTACTTTATAATCATCATTGTTTTCTTTGGAAATTCCTATCACTAAAGGAAGGGCTCGTTTATCTATATCTTTAATATCCCAACAGCCGGAAAGTAGGATTATCGAAATGCACCCTATCAAAAGTTTGAAACCTCTACTTTTCATATTTCAACACGCCTCTTTTCGACAGGAAACCATAGATGAAAACGATAAATGGAGTAGTAACCATAAAAAAGGATTGAGCTCCTATACTCCACAAAAAGTATTGTTCGTTTAACGATTTATTCGGAACAATCACCGCCAAAACAAAGGAGAGTACAGAAGCCCCAATGATCCAATGAGGGGCTCTCACTTTTCGAGGTTGAAACATTTTCTCCATGACATGACCGATCATCAAAAGGATGACTGCGTTTGCAAATATCACTAATCCGACCAAAGATACACCAAAGAACACTGTTTGCCTGTTAAACGAGAACCAACTAATGTCCACTGAATCCATCGCTTCTAAAAAAGGATTGGAAAGTCTAACAACGGTTTCTTGTCCAAAAATAAACAACGGTATATAAACTACTGAAAGTAAAAATAGTATTACGCTAATCCACGCTACAATAAGCTTGCGGAATGATATGTTTGTTTCAAAAGTGATAAATCCTAAAAATAAAAACGGAGATAATCCCAACAGATAGAAAAATTTTATATCTAACCAAGATTGAATAGGTAAGTCCCAAACTTGCGAAAGATTGTGTAAATCAAAATTTACTGTAGAAGAAAAAATGTTAAAGGCCACTAAGGGAATAACCAATAAGGAGATAAAGACCGAGCAGCGCAAAATGGTTCCAATTCCTTTTGTAGCCGTATATGCCGAAATGAAAAATAATAGTATTAAAATTGACCAATAGGGAGTACGGGGTAGAAATATTGAAATAATGACTTCGGTATGTAGGCGATTATTAAACGCAACAATCAAGATTAAGTTGATAACAAACGGGATGAAGTATAGGAATGTAACCCATCTGCCAAGTTTTAAATAAACTTCAACGACATCACTTTGTGGAAAATAACTTAGACCTTTAAAATACATCCAAATTAAAAACAATTGGAAAATCCCAAGGCACATAACCAACTCCCAATGGGCTGTGTTGGTTATGTCATATATGAGATCAGGAAAGATTAAATAACCAAAACTCAACTGTATGATAATGAATGTTAATCCTATTTGGAGTGGTCGAGTCACTTTATGTCTCCTTTTCATCAATACGAAACGTTGTATAGGGAATGTCGTTCGATGTTAAGCTAGCTAAATATATAATCGTGAAAATTAAACCTATACAGACACCTAGAATCCCAAAAATGGATGCTAAGATTAAGATGGGATACTTTAGTAAACGAATGTACAAAGAGTTTTGCATTCCGATTACTGCAGAACTAGCAATTACAACAGCTGTAATCACGATAACTAATAAATTACTGACCAACTTTGCCTCAACCATCGCTTGTCCCAAGATGATTCCTCCTACCATTGTAATAGCGGGACCAACGCTCTTAGGAAGTCTCACAATCGCCTCTAGTATTAAATCCACGAGAACTACCATAGTAATTGTTTCAAGAAAAGCAGATAATGGAATACCTTCCCTGCTTTTTATTACAAACAATGCAAGATCTGTTTTAAATACTTCAGGGTTGACTGAAACCAAAGCGACATAAAGAGCGGGCAGTATAAGCGTTGCAACAGCTCCTATAATTCTAAAGACTCGAAGCATAATCGACAGTGAAAAGGTAAAATTGCGATCGTTGACACTACTAAACATGTCCCAAAGTAGATGTGGAAAAACAAGCGCAAAGGGACAATTGTCAATAAAAAGAACGATTCTGTTCTTTTTTAAGGAATGAATGGCTTGAATCGGAAGTTCAGTAGAAAACAAATGACTGACAGGACTCAACTTACGTTTACCAAAATGATTATTTAGATCATCAATGGTTCCAATATCTGAATTGATTTGCCTTAACTGTTGGTTGACTCTGTCAACAAGAGCAACTGGGGCACTTCCTTTAATATAAAGCATTGATAGTTTTCTCTTTTCAAGCTTTCCAACTTGATAGGAACAATGGCAAAGGTGTTCAGTACTCAATCTTTTTCTAATCATCCCAACATTAATGTTAATATCATCTCCAAAGGCATCCACTGAAGCTTGAATAGGACTTTCATTCTTAGGCTCTTCAATGCCTCTATTCAGATTTTGGAAGATCGGATCAACAATGGTATTCCATTCACCGTTTTCAGAAATAAGTACTAATTTTCCTTCTAATACTGATTCAATTATTTTTTCTTTATCAACGTTAATCTGGTCACTAAGATTTTTGAAAAGTGCTATTACTGACGGGGATGAAACCGCTATTTGCTGAAGATATAATTTAGATCTTGTTAAATCAACTAGCGTCCTAAATCCAATAAGAGAGATTTCTGTTTTATCTACTAACTCTTTTTCGATGAAAAAATCATCGTGATTGATAAACAAGGATTCCATTTCTTTCACTAAATTCCTCATTAACTCTCCCCTTAACAAATAGTTATCTAAAAAAATTATGTGCAATTAGGAACGTTTATATACGATTACTGATGTATAGCTAACCAAAACTAGCAAGCTTGGTAAATGATTATAAAAACTATTATTTTACTTATTGTTTTTTATCCCAAGAGGACCGTTTCAAATAGCGGCTTTTAAGTTTTAGGTAACTATGTTATTCAGCAACAATCGGGTGCATATCTGTTTCAAGATATGTGCTATTTTTTTAGGTATTGGAAGCTTCGATGTTAATTTCATCCTTACTTAATTAATTAAGAAAGTCTTAAGATTTTTGCTAGGAAATTATAAAGGAATGCCATGTAGAATGAAGATAATTTCAAATATATACCATGCTATAATGCAGAAGGGAGAGTGAGAACATGAATGGATTTACTGTGTTAGTCGTGGATGATGAAAAAGAAATTCGCGATGCCATTGAAATATATTTAAAAAACGAAGGAATAACCGTTGTGCAGGCAAGTGACGGAATTGAAGCGATTGAAAAATTGGATGAGCATCAGATTCATCTCATTATAATGGACATCATGATGCCGAAATTAGATGGCATCTCTACCACGTTTAAAATACGAGAACAAAAAAACATTCCGATCATCATCTTAAGTGCGAAAAGCGAAGATACCGACAAAGTACTGGGACTTCAGATTGGTGCAGATGATTATGTGACAAAGCCTTTTAATCCTTTGGAGCTGATCGCCCGCGTTAAATCGCAGCTCAGGCGGTACGTCACACTTGGTACATATGAGGGGAGAACAGAACTGATCAATCTTAACGGCTTGACCCTTGATAAGGAAGCGAAAGAAGTAGCTGTAAATGGCGATCCTGTAAAATTAACACCTATCGAATATAAGATAGTGGAGCTACTCATGTCTTATCCGGGAAGGGTATTTTCCATCAATGACATTTATGAGCGGGTATGGAAAGAGCCTAGTTATAATGCGGAAAATACAGTTGCTGTTCATATTCGGAAAATTAGAGAAAAAATAGAGATTGATCCGAAAAATCCAAGATATTTAAAGGTGGTATGGGGGATTGGATACAAAATGGAAAAGTAGAATAAAAGTCTCTGTGTGGGTCTTGTTGGTAACCTTTGGTCTAAGCGGAATTCTATCAATATTAGATAATGGTCATTGGTACTTGAATAAAGATTATTTTCATACGGATGATTTCAACATGCACGTAAATGAATTTATAGAATACATCACCATCGCTGATATTAATCATATTTCTGAAAAAGAATTAAAGAACGATATCAAGGTGTCAAAAGAAGAAATTGAGGAACATCGCAATCGCTATGGTACTTTATCGGAACAAGTTACAAACATTAAAGAGCAGTACCAGCCGAAGATAGAAGAAGCTAAAGCTGCAGAGAATAAAGATGTTGTGAAGCTCTATGAACAGCAAAGAGATGAGAAGATTAGCGATATTATTGAAAACTTTAAAAGTGATGAACATGTCAAAGCTAAAGTAATAAAAGAGAAGGAAAAGCAAATTGATGCATTTCTTAAGCAAAGAGAAGAGTTCATTGCCAATTACGATGATAATCTGTTGGGCTTTCACTACTATCTGGAAGATGCGAAAACGGGAGAAGTTTTCACAAATGTTAAAGAAGCCAATAAACCTGAAGATCTGAAGGAACAGCCAAATTTATATACAAAACAATATTCCTCATCCGTAAATGGTTCTTTGCAGTTAAATGGTCTTTATCCATTTTTAGATTTCATACAAGACGAGAACTTTGCTCAAAAACCAAGAATCATTCAAGGGATTATTACATTGCCAAATTCCGGTCCAACAGGGAACTGGATCAGAGAACAAAAAGAAGAATATGAGAACAGGCAAATGTTTTTTTATATAACATCCATAAGCAGTCTCTTAATCCTCTGCTTTGCGGTGTTTTGGGCAAGAAAATTGCATCCGTTCCAGGTGATTGCAGCTTCGGATAAAAGGAACTATTACAAGAGGCTGCCTATTGATATTAAGCTTGTGGGTCTTCTGCTTTCCATTTTCTTGATGGCTGTGGCACTTGTAGCCAATGGCCAGAATTACGATAACCTGTATTTTTCTTTTCTCTATAGCAGCGGACTCTTTGAATTTCTGTTCGCGTTTCTAATGGTAGGGATTACCCTTATACAAATGGTATGGATCTACAGAGAACTCGGCAAAAGACAACTGTATAAAGAAGCTTTCGTAATAAAAATGTCACGATGGTTCTACCGATTAGGGTCAGATGCGTTTTATGATAAAAGTGTGGGAATTCAAATTCTGCTGCTCCTCATTGTGATCTTCTTATCCGGGTTCGGTGCAGGAATCGTTTTTATAGAACCTGAGCCCGATTTGTTTGGAATTTATGCAGTCCTATTTCTTGTTGTCACCATTCCTGTTCTGTTATACATGTTTAAACACATCGGAAATTTTAATCGAATTATTCAACATTCCAATGAGCTTGCGGGAGGAAAACTGGAACAAGATCTTCCTTATAAGGGGAAGTCGTCATTAGCAATGCTTGCTGGGAATCTTAATCTTTTAAAACACGGTGTAAAAACCTCCAAAAAAGCAGAAGCGAAAAGTGAGCGCTTAAAAACCGAGCTGATCACAAATGTTAGTCATGATCTCCGAACACCGTTAACCTCAATCATTACGTATACAGAACTGCTGAAGGCAGAAGGGGTTACAAAAGAGGATCATGATTCTTATTTGGAAATTATCGACCGCAAATCAAAACGGCTAAAAGTCCTTATTGATGATTTGTTTGAAGCTTCTAAAATGGCAACCGGAAACATTGAACTGAATAAACAAAAAGTAGATATTTTACAGCTGCTGCAGCAAGCACTGGCTGAATACAATGAAACGATAAAAGAGTCTTCATTAACCTTCAGACTTGCAACTCCTAAAAGTCCAATCTTCACATATGTAGACGGACAAAAGATGTGGCGAGTATTTGATAATTTAATTGGTAACGTTCTAAAGTATTCGATGGAAAACACAAGAGTCTACGTTTCCGTTGTTCATGAAAAACAGAAGGTACTGATTTCTTTTAAGAACGTTTCTAAATATGAGTTAGGCGCAAACATTGAAGAATTGTTTGAACGATTCAAGCGAGGAGATACTTCCCGTCATACAGATGGGTCGGGTTTAGGTCTTGCCATAGCGAAATCCATCGTAGACCTTCACGAAGGAAACATGGAGATTGATGTAGATGGAGACTTATTCAAAGTCACGATAGAATTGGATGCAATGGAGTCATGAAGATGAACAAGAAACTTTTTGTTGGTATAACAATTGTAATATATAGCATATTTGGGTTTGCCGATAATGCTGGAACCCCGGGACTTAAAGAATCGATTCAAACGAAACAAATCTCTGAGATTGCTGAATGATTAGGTGAACGACCAGATGGAATTCTGGTCGTTTTGACTTTTCGTATAAAAATGGATCTTCTTTCATAGGTGGGAAAGAGCTTAATTATTGATTTCCTTTATTCTCTGCATTTTTTACGGATTCACTTAATTTATTCATTTTCGAATTAAGAACCATACCAAAGACAAAAGAAGTAACAAGACTCAGGATAGTAAAGAAAATTATTGCTGCAAAGCCAGTTTCATTACGCATAACTAAACCTCCAAGTGATTGTTAGATTTAGTTAGTATTTGTTTTCAACTATCTTTTATCCCATCAAAAAAGAGGCTGCCGGCAAAAAACGATCCGGTCAGCTTCTTTTACTTTTTATTGTTAAGTCTTCAACAAATACCAAAGCATGTTCGTGAATAACTGAGCTTGTGATTGAACGGGAGTCTCATGGAACAGCTTCTGAAAAGGTTTTAACAATGGCTGAAGAACGACTTTACGCATTCTTTCACGCTGTAATTCACCAACGATGACATCGAATAAATCCTGCTGTTCTTCGTTAAAGGTGTGATGATCCTGCAGCTGAATCGCAAGTTTCATGACATCTTCCTTGGTTACGACATTTCTACTCACATTCGTTCGGAGCAGATCTATAGCTGAATGATTTACCATCACTTTCTGATTCATAATCATTTTGGGCGCGATCAATTCGATATACGACAAAATAGTATCAACCACTTCATTTAATGAATACGTACTGTTTGTAACTCGCAACGTAAATAACATATGCTGCACCATGCCAAAAAACAATATGGTCGCTTCAAACGCGTGATCGCGAATGTCTTCACCCATGATATCTATAAAGCGATTCGACAGCCATTCCATCTCATAAACACGATGCTGCATCACCAATTTTTTCAGGTCAGCTTCATTGGATGAAAGAATAGCCTCAAAAAGCGGTGTTACATTTCGCTCTTGATTCAAACGCATGATGATTGTGATCTGGTCGATAAAAACTTGGCGGTCACTAGGATCCTTGCCGATCTGCAGCGCGATCCGCTGCTGGCTTGCATCATAGCGCAGGAACTCCAGTATATCTGCAATACAATCACTCTTCGAGGAAAAATAATTATAAAACGTACCTTTTGAAATGTTCGCTTTTTCAATGATCTCCTGTATAGAGGTTTGCTGAATACCTTTTTCTATAAACAGTCTTAGTGCAATGTCCGCTACTTTTCTTTTCTTATTATTCATGTATTCAAGCCATCCCCTTGGTTTTCTTCTACTTGTAGTATAAATTTCTTCTGCTGGAAAAACAAATATTTTTTAGACTCTTAGTATAAAAGTGTTGCCTTTTTTGAACCTCGAGTATAAACTTAATAAAGTTAAGTATTAATTTTATAAAACAGAGGGGAAAATACATGAAAAATACGGATACAGCTTTAGAGCTTAAAAAGCCTCCTTATCTAATGCTCGCTATTTTGTTCGTCGGAGCATTTGTTTCGTTTTTGAACAACTCATTGCTGAACGTAGCACTTCCAACAATTATGGTGGATTTAGAAATAAAAGATTACTCAACGGTACAATGGCTCGTAACAGGCTTCATGCTTGTCAGTGGAGTATTAATCCCTGCATCAGCCTTCTTGATCACACGCTTTTCAAATAGGGCACTTTTTATTTCTGCAATGGCTATTTTTACATTGGGAACAGCTATTTCAGCGTTCGCACCAAACTTTGGTCTGTTACTGACAGGACGAATGATTCAAGCTGCAGGTTCTTCCGTTATGGGACCGCTCTTAATGAACATCATGCTCGTCAGCTTCCCGCGCGAGAAGCGGGGAATGGCGATGGGGATCTTTGGTCTGGTTATGATTACAGCCCCAGCGATCGGACCTACTTTATCTGGATATATCGTAGAATACTATGACTGGCGTTTGCTTTTTGAAATGATTCTGCCTTTAGCGATCATAAGTTTATTGTTTGCAGTATGGAAACTCGATAACGTGATGGCTCAAAACAAAAAGGCAACACTTGACTACACGTCACTCGTCTTATCAAGCATCGGGTTCGGTGGCATTCTTTATGGGTGCAGTACCGCTAGTTCAGATGGATGGACGGATACGATCGTACTCAGCACACTTATTACGGGCGGCATCGCATTAATTCTGTTCTTACTGCGCCAACTCAAACTCGATGAGCCGCTATTAAACATTCGTGTTTATAAATATCCCATGTTTGCACTCGCTTCCGTGATTGCGATTGTAAACGCAGTAGCGATGTTCTCGGGCATGATCTTAACTCCAGCTTATGTACAAAGTGTTCGCGGCATTTCCCCATTAGACTCTGGTCTAATGATGCTGCCGGGTGCGGTGGTGATGGCGATCATGTCACCGATCACTGGGAAGCTGTTCGATAAATTCGGACCACGTGCATTGGCAGTAGTGGGATTATCGATTACAGCTGTCTCCACATACATGCTCGCACACTTGGATGCTCAATCGGCGTATTCATATATCATCTTTGTTTACTCACTTCGCATGTTCGGACTTTCGATGGTAATGATGCCGATCATGACGAACGGTTTAAACCAGCTGCCCACGAAACTTAATCCGCACGGTACAGCTGTCAATAACACGGCACAGCAAGTGTCTGGTTCGATCGGAACAGCAATCCTTGTGACACTCATGAACTCTGTGACAAAAACAGAAGCGGAAAGCTTGATGAGCGGAGTAGATCCTGCAACGATAACTGAAGCATCAACCGCTGCTTTATCGCAGCAAGCTTTATTGTCCGGAATCCAATATTCCTTCTATGTTGCATTAGGGATGAATTTAGTTGCACTATTGCTAGCACTGTTCGTGAAACGGGTAGATACAAGTGCAGAAGCTGTTAACAAGATAGAAAATCAAGGCAAACCAGTAGTAAAGCCTGTAACAAATTAATAAAAAATACGAGCTGATACAAAGGGATCAATAAACTCTTTTGTGTCAGCTTTTCTTATGTGGATGGATGAAAAAAATGAGTAATCCGCAACGGAAAAGCAATACTAAAAAGGAAGTTCAGAATTTAAGGAGGGAATGAGATGACGAATCGTAACGGAAGTGTAGGAAGCCAAAATCAAGGTTCACCAAAAGCGCAGCACGATCAAGAATTTGCAAGTGAACTGATAAGCGGCAACAACAACAAAGGAAACGAATATCGTTCCAAAAAGGGAAGTAAGTCGAAGGCAAAACCAAAGCAGAGCGAATAAAAAATCGTGAGGAGTTATTCTCACGATTTTTTGTCATTATGTCTACAAATAAGAGGCACGGATTTACTTACGAGAACGCCCGCCGCCCCAACCTCCAAAATATTGTTGAAGCCACCATGGCCAGCCTTGTTGACCACCTTGCCCCATCTGTCCTTGCTGCCCCATTTGGCCGCCCATCTGGCCCATCTGTCCGGGCTGACCCATTTGGCCACCCATCTGACCCATCTGTCCGGGCTGCCCCATTTGGCCGCCCATCTGACCCATACCAGATCCGAAGACTGGAGGAATTGGTCCTTGATATGGAGCAATTCCGTACATATCAGTTTCATGTACTTGTAAAGCTCTTACTCCACTAGGTGTAAATACGTTAAGGGTTGCCATCTTGCTGGCTTTATCATATTTAACGACTTGTGCCACTACCTGCCCGTACCCTGTAATGGCAGTCGTAATATATTGACCAATAAATTGTTCAATCGTGCTACCTGGTACTAAATACGCTCTTTTACCTTGAAACAAAAAGATCCATCCTTTATATAAATTTTCTTCCGTATATGTATATGTTTATGCATTTGATAGGTATGGACGAGAACCTAATATTTACTGATTAATATGAGAATCGGATTTTTCTGCGTAGGGTTCATGGTTTCAAGAAGATTTTACTTTTGTCCACACGCATCCAAAGATACACCATATATTTATAACAAGAGAATTTATTTAGAAAGGTTTGCTTTAAGTGTTTCAAAAAAGGTTAACTTATGATGAAGTAAAGAGTTTAGTAGGTCAGTATGGTACGACTCATCTTTTAGGTTATGGTGAAGCTATAGTTAAAATAACTGGTTATGAAATTGACCCTTCTGGTACAAAGGTAGCCAAATTAATTATATTTCTCCCAGAAGGCGAAATTAGTGGGTATCGTGCAGTTGAAGATATGGTGGGCTGGACTCCTTATCATGGTCCAATTCCCCCTCATTTTGGCGGTCTTCCTGGCGGCATGGGAGGTCAGGGGTATGGTCAAGGACAATCTTTCCCATCACCTTGGGGAGGCCAAGGTACACCTGGCGGCTGGGGTACTTGGAATTGAAACCCGAAAACACGTTGATTTGTTAAAAAAAGAAGCCACCTAATTCATATGCGAATTAGGTGGCTATTTTGAATTGCTTATATATTGAACTTAGTAAAGAACTTCATGAAGAAACTTTTCCAATACGGCAACATCCGTGATCTTCTTGTTACATTCTTCGCTGTCCACACACATATAGTTTCCGATCGCTTTATAGTAATCAGGTGATGCGTTCGCCGGTTTATATTTAGTGATCGCTGAAAATAGCGCTACATCTCCAATCCCATTACATAAAAAGCATACGCCTTTGCTTGCAGGTGTGTATCGACCTTGAATGCCCACTGTTTGGCCGTTCAGATGATAGACGATGAACAGCTTTTGAGTGGCGATGTCCACCCAGCCGAGGTAGCTGATCTTGTGATGATCGATCACATTTAAGTTAGGTGTCTTTAACTTCTTGTTTTTCGGGAACAACTTCTGAATCTTTTTTCCAGTTACTTGCGAAAATGCTTCTAAATAAGGTTCCAGCGAAAAGAAGTATTGCTGAAATTCTTCTGTTTTACGCAATCCCACAAACTTTTCTAACGTATGTTTTTGAAGATCAGATAGTTCCGGAAATGAATCCGAAATTTTACATAAAGCGTTGAACTCTACGGCTTCAATAACTTTAGGGTCAGCACCGTTATTGCAGGCATGCTGCAGCTGTCCGACCTGTTTTTTGATGAGGTTATATTGATGGTTTCTAATGAATGGTGTATTCATTGCTTTTCAGCTCCTTTTGTTTTAATAAAAATAAAACAAGCTGCAAAGCCCATTATTAGAAACGATAACTGCTCTCGGGCGACAATCCTACTAATTTCGATCCGCCCATACAAAGTATCGCCCTAACAACAAGGCTTTGCATGAGCAGGTTTTGATTACGGCAAACTGATTTGCCATTTCCATCACACTCCAATCATCACATTTTATTATAAAAAGTATTCTGGGGAACTGCAATTGAAAACATCCGAATCAGCAATGTGGAAAGTGGTTCATAAAAACCCCTTTATTATTTACTAGAGAATTACCTTTAGAACCTAGTTTTAAAGTACCGGTATCCATTTGAATATTGAGACGTTTTGTTCTTTTATTTTCGACACATTTTTCCTAGAATGGACCTGTTAGAGCAATCTAACAAAAAATAAGGTTGAGGAGGAATGCGCACTTGAATAATATCATGAGCAACGAACAATTGATTTCCGCTTATCGGGATGCCTTGAAATCAGGAAAAGACAGTGAGCTTGCAAAACACCTTAAAGATGAAATAAACCGACGCGGATTAAAGCCTGTTGTCAATTCATAATGAAGATCGAGCCACCTTTCTATTTTTAGGAAGGTGGTTTTTTATATATGCCATACAAATAGAGTACCAATTTCACGCACTTCCTCAAGCAAAAGAAGTGCTTTTTTAGTGCTCGTAAAAGGTTACAGGTTTACGTTTAACGCGGTTAAGGTATGGAACAAATAGAGTCATTAGTAGTTGGATAGGAGGATTTTAGATTTGGATTCCATAGAAAATTATCTTCAAGAACACATGCAGGAGATGAACGATTTATTAGAGGAGCTCGTAAATATTGATAGCGGATCTTATTATAAAGATGGGGTGGATGAAGTCGGCTCTATCATCAAAACAAAATTTGAAGAGCTTGGCATGTATGTGAAAGTCCACCGTGAGGCTGAATATGGAAATCACCTTGAAATTAAATCAAGTGAAGAAGCGGAACCAAAGATTTTAATCGTTGCCCACATGGATACCGTTTTTCCAGTTGGTGATGCGGAGAAGCGCCCCTATAAGATCATTGATGATAAAGCGTATGGGCCAGGGGTAAGTGATGAAAAAGCTAGCCATGTAGCTGTCCTTTATGCGCTAAAAGCTTTAATAGAAAACGGATCAGACGCTTATCAAAATGTCCATATCATTTTTAATAGTGATGAGGAAATTGGCTCACCTTCTTCTAAATCGATCATTAAAGGAGCAGCGAAGGGAAAAGAATATTCCCTCGTAGTGGAATCTGGCAGACCGAATGATGGGGTAGTCACCGAAAGAAAAGGGGCAGGAAGTTATACGTTCGATGTACAGGGGAAAAGTGCCCATGCGGGAGTGGAGCCGGAGAGAGGGAAAAGTGCGATTGAAGAACTGGCTTATAAAACGATCAAGCTCCAGAAATTAAATGATTATGACAGGGGAATCTCTGTCAATGTTGGCTTAGTCGATGGCGGAACTTCTACCAATACTGTGCCCTCTGAAGCTAAAGCTTCTGTCGATGTTCGATTTAAAACGAAAGAGCAAGGAAAAGAAATCGCAGCAGATCTATCCGAAATCGCTTCTGAGGAAACCGTAGAAGGAACACGCACAGAGCTGACAGGGAGCCTTGGAAGACCGCCGATGGAAAAGGTCCAAGGGACAGAACGATTGATGGATGCCATCCGATCGGTGGGTAAAGAATTGGGAATGGACATAAGGGAAGAGAGTACGGGCGGCGGTTCAGATGCAGCCTATACATCGACCGAGAATGTGCCGACAGTTGATGGAATGGGGCCACTTGGGGAATTCTCGCACAGTGAAACCGATGAATATGTTGATTTGCCTTCCTTTCCCAAGCGTACAGCCCTTTTAGCCAAGACAATCGCCCGTTTAAGCAACGGAAATCAATAGTCCCAAGAGTAAAACTAATCAAGTGCTTAAGTCACCTTCTTGTTATAGAGGGTGGCTTTTTTTAGCCTAATTGATCTTGATACTACTGGAACCTATTCAGACGAACAAGGAAATCTTTAGAAATTGTCGAAAAAATAGAGCAGGTAAAACTTAAAGTAATAGGATTGCAAAGTACTAAGTAAAAGATTTCATCACGATATATATATTGATTGCGAACAGGCTGTTTATGCAACAAGCGTAGCAGGAAGGGAAAAATTTTAGGGGATCTACATATCAAAAGAAGGAGTAGATTTGTATGCTGTTTATGTTGATTGTCAAAGCCTCTGAGAATTCGGAAGGTGGAAATCTCCCGAGTCCTGAACTTATTGAAGCCATGACGAGATACAACGAAGAATTAGTTAAGGCAGGCGTGCGGGTTATGGCTAAAGGACTACAACCAAGTTCAAATGGAATTCGCATTTCTTTTCCGAAACCAGGAGAAAAGCCGGTGGTTACGGATGGACCATTTACGGGATCGAAAGAATTAATTGCCGGGTTCATTCTAATTGATGTGCAGTCGAGAGAAGAAGCCATCGAGTGGGCCATGCGGATGCCCGACCCACAAGGACATGGGGAAGGTCAGATTGAATTGCGACAAGTATTTGAGTGAGGCTTAATTAGAAGGAGAAAAAGTATCATTCAGTGACTAATAGATGATTTTAAATGTAAAAAAATTCACTTTAGGAGTGTGAAAACATGGTACATGCAAAAGATTTATTGTCTGATCAATTATTGGCTAATGCAAATGATCCGAGCTGGTATGATCCGTTTTCCGACTCGGTTAAGAATCTATCAGAAGAACAAGCCTTTTGGAAACCTGACGAAAATTGTAATAGCATTGCTGAAATTGTGCAGCATCTGCTTTATTGGAATGAAACATGGCAAACCAGGTACAAAAAATCTCATGTTAATGCCGTACCGTCCATAGGTGACAATAATAAAAGCTTTGTCATACCGGAAAATGAAAATTTTATCCACTTGAAAGAACGCCTTTTAGAGGTTCTTTTGCAATGGCAAGAGCTATTAACGGAAGAAAAACTTGAAAGTGAAGTTAATGGTTTTCCTGTGCCTGCGAAATGGTGGGAGATCATTGGAAACGTTGCAACACATAATGCTTATCATATTGGGCAGATCATTTTTATTCGAAAACTGCAAAAGAGCTGGGAAGTAGAAGTTGTTGAAGCATAATTAGATTATCTTTTTTGAATAAGATAACGGCGCGACCCAGAACAAGGAAAGCGTCTTTTATAATTAAATAAAGCATGAGGTGAATTCTCATTATTTTGGAATGATTATTATTGAGCAATCGTGCAGGATTCTTGAATAAAGTTATTTACTTTTTTATCAATAAGGATTGAGAATGATGAATAATAAATCAAATCGTTTTTTATGTTTCATAGAAAAAATTATTAAAATTTAATGGAATCATTTAGTTGAGCCTCGTTTGTAAGGGTGTCTTTTTTCAAGAAAGTTTGAAAGCCAAATGTTAGCGGCAAAAACAACGATATAAACGAAAAAAGAGAAATACAATTTCCAACCTGTATACGTAAAAACATGAAATTTTACTGAAATCCATTCTATAGAAATCGCTACCCCAGCCCAAAAAATAATATAAAATAAACCCTTTAAGCCTTTAGGTTTTTTATATTGATAGAAGTTTACGACAAAGTAAGGAAGAGTTGGGTAAGTTACAAAATGCAAGATTACATCAAATAGTTCATGGGTGTAATGATCGATTGTAAAATAAAAGTTGTAAGGTTTTATACTTATGGTGATATCGGCCATCAAAGCAAGAAAAACATTAAATGTCCAAATAATAACGATGATAACAGCAGACAAACGTCTAGGTAATTTATAGACCAGGAATAAGGTAATTATTGTCGATAAGATAATAAATATTTCGTTCGCATCAAATTTCTCAGGAAGAGGTAATATCATATCGTGTCCACCTCTTTGTTTCTAGTAATAAGTTTTTCTAAATAAAATGAATAGATAGCCAGTAATAAAATGATCAGACTATATCTCACATACGAATAAAATACGTTCCAATTGACCCATTCTAAATATCCAATATGAACAAAATATATTTCACTTGAAACAAGTGCGGTTAAGAAGATAAAGAGATGAATAAGTTTACTAATCATACTTCTTTTAGAGAATAAAATGTAAATTAACCATAAAAGTAACGCTGGTTTAAGTGAGAGCTCTGGGAACTTTTGTGTCCAAAAAATTAAGGTGCTTGTGGGATCCTGTTTTGTTAATTTTAAATTCAAATTAATGATCACACCTGTATTTGTAATAAGAATATTAGAGAAAAAATAACAGCCCAAGATATTTGTTACGTTCATTTTCTTCATCAAAATGTAAAAGGAACCAAAGGATATTATGGCTAAGACAATAAAAAGCCACAATGTTTTCATATAAGTCACCAACTTTATTAATATAGATATTAGTTTTCACATAAATTAGCTGAAATACACGAAGAAAACAAATCGCAACAGGATCGTCTAATAACTCAATAAAGGAGTAGGTTACTCTTTATTAAATCTTCAAAATTGGGGCATTTCTTCAGAAGGAGAAGTGCTCTTTTTTATTGAAATTAAGGTACAGCGTTCTTTAAAGGGTGACTGCAAAATGTGGAGGTCTTGTTAATGATAAAAGGTATGAATGTTTATATAAATCCGGTGGATCGGAGTGAAGTAGAATCTTTACTTGAACTTGAAACAAGGAACAAGGATTTTTTTAATCAATATGCCCCAAATCGTGATGCTGATTTTTATACGTTGGAAGGACAAGTGAAAAGACTCGGAAAAATGGTGGAGAACAGAGAAAAGGATTTAGGATACTCATTTGGTATATACCTCAATGAAAACAATGAACTCATCGGTCAAATTGGTTTTTTCAAGCTGGAAAGAGGTCCTGCGCAAAAGGCGATGGTTGGGTACTCTCTTGATAAAGAGTGGAACGGGAAGGGCTATATGACAGAGGCACTTAAATTAATCATTGACTTTGGATTCAATCAGATTAATTTGCACCGAATCGAAGCTGAAGTAATGCCTCGTAATATTGGATCCATAAGAATATTAGAGAAGGCAGGATTTCATAAAGAGGGAATTGCAAAGAAAAATGTGATGATAAACGGGAAATGGGAAGACCATCAAGTACTTGCGATCATTAATAATAATTATGAAAAAGAATAAAATGAAATGGTTAGTAATAGTATCTTTAATTATCGTATTTACGATCTTGCATGCCACTCCGAGTATTGCCTTGAAAACACACGTTTTTGCTATGGGTTATCCAATAGCAGCTATTACAACGGGAATCATTGAGGATGATTTTCATAATAAAGTAGATAAAGAGAAGTTTGCAAAAATAAATGCCAAAGCATACACATTAACAAAACCTCCTATTGAAAAAGCTACGCAAGGAGAATTAAGAAATTACCTAGTAAGAAAGATTGGAATATGGTATTTTGCGGAATATTTAGGAGAAGGTTAATGTGTTGAGAAATGGATGAATGGTGGAAAACGTTGGGCTCAAATCTAACGGATTTTCTTTTGAGTGAGGGTAAAAACACAAAAAAACAAGCAAAAAAGTATAGCAATTAGCATTTTAAATCGCAACGTAATTCGTTGCGGTTTTTTCTGGGTATATAAGGGATTTGGTGACAAAACACCACTTTTATCATCTTAATTATCACAACTTTTTGGGTTCTCTGTAAAGATATTGTTAAAGGAATTGAGCAAGGGAAGCTTAATTAACTTGATGATAAGTTAAGTTGCTAAATAGTTCAGCTGTTTTTTAGAGAACTGTCCTTATTTAACAAACGGTTGCATTTCTTTAATAAGAAATGCACTTTTTTTATAGCAAAAAAATTTAAAAAAATGTATTTCCATTTTTTTGTCGAAGTTTGTAACGTGAAAAATGAACCCATAACAACCAAATGTATCCAATAATAAATCTCAGCTTTAACTAAAGAGTGAAAAAAATTTAAAAATTTTTGATAGATTTTTGTTTCCAAATGCATCTCTAGTAGTGGAGGTGTTGAAAGGAGTCTATTTTTATGAATGTTATTCTCACCGATGGAAGTGAGCAAGCCTTAAGTAATATGCAAAATGAGGAATCTGAGTCTAGAATCCAAGAGATGAAAAAAGAAAATTTGGTCCACCTGGCCAGAAAGGGGAATCAAGAAGCTTTTAATGAACTAGTAAGGTTGCATCGGGCAAAGGCTCATGGTTGGGCTTTTTCTGTCACTAAGGATACTTTTTTAGCAGAAGACATCGTTCAAGAAGCGTTGTACCGAGCTTTTATTAAAATCGGAACACTTATAGACACGAATAGGTTTACTCCTTGGCTTAAACAGATCGTACGTAATCAAGCTTACATGAAAGTACGAAAAGCCAGCTATCGTATGGAAAGCTCAATAAGTTCACTAACTGCTAGAAGAGAAAGTAAGCTTTCCCCATCCTCAATAGACTGGGGAGATATTGATCAGATCTTATGTTTTATTTCTTCTTCCGCTACTAAAAGATCACAAGAGGATAACCCCGAAGAACATTTAATGCGGTTAAGCGTGGTAGAGGGAATTTGTACTTTATTGAAGTGTTTGACCAAACGTGAAAAAGCGTTCTTTGAAGCATACTTTTTTGAAGATCTTCCACCACTTGAAATTGCTAAGCTTTTCAATACGACCAAAGCAAATGTGTATAATACCATCTCACGCTCTAGGGTAAAAGTACAAAAAGAAAGACTTCGTATCACGATTCATCAGTTCGTTCAGAGAAAGGAAGAGCGAGGAGTTTGTAAACGAAAGGTCTTGTTGAAGCCGGATATTTAGGAGGATTAACGTTGGAACGCAAGGATAAAAACAAAGAAGAGTGTTGGTTAAGAACGAAAACTTCAGCGGCCGCTGCGCTTCATGGAGCCATCAAATACACCGATAAAAAACATCTAAGTCTTGTAGATGTCATGGGAATCTCGGGTCATGCTTTTCGCATTAACATCGATCCAAAAGAAATCAACGTAGCCGGACCGACTGCAATACCTGGAGGATACCTCTTACGAAAAAACTTATGTAACCTAGGCTTTACGAGCAACCTCGCAGACTCTCTAACACCGGTGCAACCGAAAAAATTAGAAGAAACCATCGAGTTAATTCAAGAATCTGTAGATAGAGGGATACCGGCTATTGTATTCGATATGTTCATACCAGAGTTCGGATTGGTTTATGGCTATGACGACGATAAAAAAGTATTTTATGCGAAGGATTGTTCAAAAGACGGAGAAGTAACTTATGAAGATTTTGCAGATGTAAACGGTGTTCTATATACAACCACAATTGGTGAGAGTCTTCCTCACTCTAAATACGAGATGCTTCGAATGTGTCTAGATACAATTATAGATCATGCCCATGGCAGAGAGTGGCAGCATGTTTTAGAAGGTAAGTACATTATAGGATTAAAAGCGTATGATGCATGGATTAATGTATTGGAAGAAGGAAATGCCGACCCGCACGGTAACGCGTTTAATGCTCTTGTAGTATCTGATGCAAGGGAGTTTGCGATGAAGTTCTTGCATGATCTTACAATCAAATGGGACGGTTCGAACATAGTAGAGCGAGGTGTCAGAAAGTTAGCATCCGATGCACTAAAACAATACGCTATAGTCGTCGATGCGCTTGTTGAACTTCGTGAGTTGTTTCCTTTTCCACACGGTGGTGATCCATCAAAAGAAGAGAATGCAAGTATTGCTGTCAACCTCTTAAGCAAAGCAAAAGATGCTGAGACAGAAGGTGTGAAGTGTTTAGAGACGCTACATAACTTTATGAAGAACTATTATGCAGAGAAATGGGTCAATTAACTGAGGAGGAATAGTAAATGAAGGTTCAGTTGATACAGAACTTATCTGTAAAAGAAGTTAGAGAACTCAAGCTTGTTGGATTTAGAGTGTTGTGTGGAAACGACGAATACAAAAACGAGATTCCTAAAGCGGCAAAATTCTTGAGCAATCGGTTGAATGAGATTAAACATCTGTTGAACAAAGATATTCAATTTGGAGCTTTTTTCGTTGATTCAAAAAAGGAAGAGGAAGACGGGTATTGGGTCTGTGTGGAAGTGGAGAAGTTTGAAGATATCCCAAAAGATATGGTAATGATAACAATACCACGTCAAAGGTATGCTGCAGCAAACTTTAAAGGGTCAAATCAACAAATATTTGAAGCATATGATGAACTACATCAATGGGCTGAGGACAACAGTTATAAAAGACTAAAAAATACATGGCACATCGAGATTTTTCAGTCGTGGGAAGACTCGAAAAACCTTAATGTAGAGCTGCTAGATACGATCAAATAAAACTACTTATAAAGAGGGGTATATAAAATGAAAGAAAAATTACAAAGAGTAGGTACAACCTATATTCCAGTTACAGACATTAATAGATCCAAAGATTGGTATGTTAATAAACTAGGTGCAGAATTAAGTTACCTTGATGAAGATAAGGCGATTCTTAACCTTGCAGATCAAAGCGTTTTTTTAGTAAGGTCACACCAGGGACAAACCTCTAACTTTGAGGATTTCAACGGAGAAGAACGTTTCTCTCTAACGTTTGAAGTGAATGGGCTTGAAGCGTTAGAGACAATGCATCGTGAATTTATTGAACAAGAAATTAATGTTGGAAAAATAGAAAACAGAGGTCATGCTGGAAGGAACTTTGTATTTCAAGATCCCAATGGGAATTTGTTTGATGTATGGAGTGAGTTAAGCCCGAAATATAAAAAGTTACACATGATTACACCATAAATAATCCGAGATGAAATGGAGTCTTATATATACATTTTTCAAAAGGTGGTTAATAGATTATGAATAGAAGAATAAACAAAGTGTTTCAAGTAGTGGGGATGAAGAACAAAGGTATTTACAGCAACTTCGGAAGTGAGGTGCCAAAGAATGCACAAAGATTCATGAGTAGAATTGATGAAATAAAGAACCATTTAGGGATAGAGGTTTCGCTTTTCGAACCCAAAAAAGGCGAGGATCATAAAGAAGGACAATATTATGTTGGTGTCCTAGTGAAGGATAAGACGGATGAAGTGCCATCTGGCATGGAGTATATAGAAATTTCAGGTGAATTTGTTTCAACAAGAGGGAGTATGACGGTTGTATCTGATCTTTATAATTCGTTACAAAAATGGTCTGAAGAACACGGATATTACCCAACCCAACAATCGTATTTTATCGAGATGTATCATCAAGTTGAAGAAGGAGAAGAAGTTGAGATTTACCTACCGATAATTATCAATAACGTTATAAGCAAAGAAAATCAAAAAGTCACATAGTACGATTTTAATTATCCTTCTATTATTTTCATAGAAAATTAATATTCCACAATCTGTTGCGATTGTGGAAGAAGGCTAAAAGTAAACGACCAGACAAAAATCTAGTCGTTTTTTAATGTCATATACATATCCAATTATGGTGCTATTTCACCTGCTAAAAGGTTTGTGAATTACAATTTTCCTCCTCCAATAGAGAACCCGTTGGTTCAAATCTGGACGTTTTTTTTCACTCCAAAGAGGTATTGGTTAAGCTGCTTATTATTCGTCTAAGCTTTTTAAAGAACTTAATTTTAATAGAAACTTTTTTATAAAATAGACGTATTTGTACAGAGCCTATTAAAAAAGTTACATCTTAGTTTTGATTAAAGGAGTTTACGATGGAAAATTGGTTAACGAGCATTATGAACGAATTCGGCTATGTTGGCATCTTATTGCTGATTGCGCTGGAGAATATATTTCCGCCCATCCCGTCGGAGATCATATTAACGTTTGGCGGGTTCATGACACAAACCGCTAACCTGAGTATTATTGGGGTAGTCTTATCAGCAACAGCAGGTTCTGTCCTCGGTGCTTTAGTGTTATACGGAATCGGCCGTCAACTGGATGTTGAAAGAATGGAGAAGATCGTTGACCGATGGGGACATATCCTGCGTATAACGAAAAAGGACATCCATAAAGCGGATGCATGGTTTGATAAATATGGTCCCTGGACGGTATTCTTCTGCCGTTTTGTTCCGCTCGTCCGCAGTTTGATATCGATCCCTGCGGGAATGTCTAACATGAACATGGGTGTGTTCCTGCTGCTGACAACTCTTGGAACACTGATATGGAACGTGGTACTTGTGAATCTCGGTGCTTATTTCGGAGAATCATGGGATGTGATCGCTCACTATATGGATGTTTATTCGAGAGTGATCTATGTGGTGTTGATCGTTTTATTCATAGTTATGGTTGGACTATATATTAGGAAACGTCAAAAGAGATAATTAGAAATTCTTTGGATTGTGAAACAACCTCAATTATACTTGATGTAAGAAAATAACAAGTTTTAAGAGGAGGAACTATGAAACTAGGCGCATTTTCTGCAAGTTTAACGGTAAAAGATATTCATGCTTCTAAGGAATTTTATGAAAAGTTAGGGTTTTCTACACTAGGTGGGGACATTACGCAAAATTGGCTGATCATGAAGAACGAAAGCTGTGTGATCGGTCTATTCCAAGGCATGTTTGAAAAGAACATCCTCACATTTAATCCAGGCTGGAATCAAAACGCCGAAAATCTCGACTCGTTTACTGACGTTCGGGAACTCCAAAAAGAGCTAAAAGCGAAAGGCATTAAGATGCTTACAGAAGCAGACGAAAGCGGCGAAGGACCTGGAAGTTTTATGATAGAAGATCCGGATGGAAACCCAATTCTTGTGGATCAGCATAGATAATATGTGATAAAAACGAATGAAAACAAAGCTAGCCTGAGAGATTATGTACTCTCAGGCTTTTGTTGTGTGTTTTTAATTAGAACATATTTTTGAATTTGTTCTTACTAGGTGTACATATTCATTTATTACAGGGTAATTCATTTTTTAAACGATTTTCGACACCGTGCGAAAATGAGGGTGCCCTATTCAAACCCGCAAACTGCCCTGCAGCCTTCCATTAGGACGATAGTACCCGATTGGGAGGTGTAGCAGACTGGTTTTTGCACTTTGTTTTAAATGAAAAAGCTCATCATACCAGGGGACATGAAACCCCAGAATCGGATGTGCGCCTAGGTTTGAAGCAGAAGCGGCTAAATTCAGCGAATGGGAGAGCACTCCGGCTTCCATGTGCTGAATCCGGTGACCCCTATAGCCGTAAGCATGTTTATAGTGATCCTGATCGCCAACAAACGTTAACGAGAGTGGAATCTGCGCTGTATTCACAAAGTCGGATAGGATTCCATCTTGTAATGCGGTTCGGTAATCGCCTTCTGCTAAAGGGATTAAACTGTGCTTCGAATCATTGTAAACGTACAGACCATTCGGCAATCCATCTATTTGATAGGTGCTCACATAAAGTGATACTCGGGACGAAAGATGTTCGCCATCTCTATCTAGGTCATTTCGATAAGAACGTACAGCACTCGTTTCGGTCAAAAGCGAAGATAATGTAAGCTCGGTTATCGGCTTTAACACAAAATCTAAGCCAGGTGAATAACGTTTACGGCATGCTGAAGAAAAGTCATAAGATAACCGCTCAACCTTAGTCAGTGGAATAGCTGGTTTATTCCGTTTTTCACTTTTTAATCTCATTTTCTTGGGGGCAACTGTAAAGGAATCCATCATGCACGCTTCATTCATCTTAAGCAGCATCGGGTAATCGATGATTTCCTTCGACCGAATATAATGCTGATGGTGGAGAGGTTCTAGTTCAACGCATAAATTTTTTGCTGATAGCGGAGCAGACGCTTTATCACGAAACCAACTCATTTTTTTATCTACTGAAAGTGGCACAACAGCATATACACTTTCTTCACAATCGTTGATGCCGATCAGATGATTAATGGCATGATCCAAAAAATGATAATAGACGCCTGTTTCAAATCCAAGGCGACGCCCGACCTCGAGCAGCTGACCCATCACGAAACCGGCATCTAATCCTTGCAGCCGGTAAGAGAAGTTATGATATTTGAAAAAGTTCTTCCAAAAGAAAGTGGAGATAAAAACAGCTCCAAAAATAGATGAGATATCACAGCGGCTGCCGAGTGCACGATCTAAGTAATCATCAAAATTTCCTTCCCGCAAACAAACTAAGCGGTGGTGTGCAACGTCGTAATGATAGATGCCATCAGCCGCATCCTCTATTTTTAAATAAAGATAAAGTTCATTCGGATAAAGCCCTCCCCCTGATGGGACAAAGCGGCGGCACGTTGTCCAAGAGTTCGTATCGCCAGGAAAAGGGAACGATTCGCTCACTTGAGTCAGTCCGAAACTATACCAAAGAAAGTGGCTGATTTCTTTTAACATAGGTTTCGCCGTTTGTTCAAGTACTTGTGGTATATCTGAATCTAATTCCACAGCCGGCAGGTCCCGGTACAGTTTGTAGGGAAGAGGGGCGTCTTCCCAGTTTACCTCCCAGTCAGGGGGTGTTATCTTGTCACTCTCATAATGAAGTTTATATAAAAACTCATCAAGGTTCATAACGCTCCCCCTTTGGTTATCTTATGGAAAAGGATGTGGATACGGATTGAGTTCGCCGTAAGTGAGAGGCTGCTGCACGTACCCGAGTTTGGCCGGAACTGTCAGGACGCGGTCCAGTCCTTCCAACCGAGTCAGGTGGTGTCCGAATGTCATCGGCAGCATCCCTGGAATCACAACTTTTACACAGTGAAGTCCGTTTCGTTTCAGCTCAGGTCCTGTCTGATCCACAACAATCACTTCCAGCTTCAACTTTTTAAACGTTTCCAGAACTCCATTTAAATCATCCAACAAATCAGCGGTCTGACAGACTGGCTTGAATTCTTCTTTAAAATTTCTTTTCATCCGTTTATCGAGCAGAAAGAACATCCGTTTCTCCGCTTCTTTTAACCCATACAGCATCGAATGATCTTCCATATGGCGGACGCGGTACGAGTCGTGTAGCATCTCTTCGTATTTTTTGCGGTTCTTTACAAACACATCGTCCATGTTCAAGAGCATGCCGGATAGTTCTTGGACGGCACCTTTCACCGCTCGGATCGGATCGAGGTGAGCACCTGCAGCACATAGCAGATTCAATCCGTCATCCTTCTTGTTTTTCGCCATCGCCAAAATGCTCGGAATGCCGTTTTCCGTCGTCGAATTAAAAAGATGGATCTCATAGCCCGTCATACTCTGAAGGCGATGAAGCATGAGCTGAAACTCCGTATCATCGATCGTTTTACAGTCGAGGCGGGGAATAGGAAGCTGTCCGTACCATGCCATAAGAAACGCATCGCGCTCAACGATTTCGAAGATTCCATACAAAATCGCTTCCTCTAAACTGCCGCCTACCGCACAGCCGTTAGATGTTTCGTAAACAAAACCTTCTCCGCCACCTAAGCTGTAATAAGCGTACGTTTCAGGAACAAGGATCGGACGCTCTTCAGTTAACGAATAACCCCAAACCCAATGAACAGAGCGTTCGCGGTCCAACGGCTTAAAAGGAAAATGAGGCCGCTCATATTGTTCCTTCGTATGAACGCCGAGCGATACAGGATTCAGCGCATACTTTTCTACCTTTGAATACGGTTCATAAACTGTTGTTTGTTTCCCTCTCGGCGCATAGCCGCAATATCTCTCAAGCCCCTCCAAAATACCAGAGAGCTCACTATGTGCATAAGAATGAGTGCGTCCCGCGTTCAACTCATTGCCCGAGAGCAAAGGGAGATTGACGACCGTATCTGCAAAAGGGGACAAGTAATCATAGCGCTTGAAATTTAATACACCCGCCCGGCTGTCCAAATAGTCTTTGCTGAGTACTTTCTGAAGCTCCTCGATCGAACGGGACCGGTAACTTTCCAGTGATGTTTTCGGGCTTTGTTTCAGAGTTATTTTTGCCGAATCCGCTGTATCTTCCGGCAGGTCGCCACAAACCGAACAATACGGGTCAGGTAAAAAGAAATGACGAGAAAGCCTGAACGTGTGCAGATGCAGAAAAAGGATGTGCTGAGCGGTCTGAGTTTTTTCTCCATTAAAGAAGCGATGGACCTCATCTTGTATAAGAGCAGTAGTTTGAGAGATTGCAAGATTAGTTCCCCATGGATCTGGTGACCGATCAACTTGATTCAGCTTGCTTTCTTTTATCTGAAAAAGTTCTCTTCGGTCTGTTGCCGTTATAAAATGGCGAAGATCAGCACACTGCGAGCAGCCGGGTTCATCAAGCAGAACGAGGGGACCAATGTTCGCTTCACCAAATGAAAAGAATGATCTAAGCCAGGGGATGCCCCTCGATCGGAATACTTCTTCAGCTTTTACATGTTCAGTAGGATTCCATGAATCGTGAAGGACCAATGCTAGATTTTCGTTATGTGGGTCGGCTTCTTCTACTGAATCCCAGCGTGCAATTTGATAGGTTTCAAATAATTTCATAGACACATAGTCAGCTAACCGACCGTTACCAATGATAGCGATGGAGTGCTTCATGACTGTTCCTCCTCGCACAGTGTGACACCGAAAATGTCGGCTGTATGTTCATTAAGAATCGTTTCAGTCTGCAGCAAGAAAAACTCTGCCCGAATGTTATTCTTTTCTAGTGTTTGAAGAGCTGAAGCGAATGTTTCATGAAGTGACTGATCAGAAAATGAAAAGGCCTGTGATTCCGTTTTAAAAGGGATAGAATCAACCTTGACGCCATAAGGGTTAAACAGGTTTTCGGTATTTTGTGTGTCGATCAAAGCGGTTTTTAATGCGCGCTCTAAAGCTATCTTATTATTCAAACCAGCACTTCCGTACCAGTGGTCATTCGTCTGAACCAAGACGACAGGGAAACCGAGCACTTTAACACCGCTATATATTTTTGTTTCCGGACAAAATGCAGATAAGGACTGGAACAAAAAGTGGCATCGGTCATCTTGCATATGGCTTACGTCTAATTTAGATAAAACAGCAAATTCCTTTGATTTTACAAAAGTTTCATGAAGGCTGTTCTGTAAAGCTCTGCACATACCTTCTGCAGCCGTTTGACCAGCACCAACGCTCAATAAGGAAGAGGGATCTCCGTATAATCCCTTTACATATGTTTCGATTCCCGAAAGACCTGCTTCTGTCCTTGCTTCATCATGCGTAAGTCCTGAACAGACGATCTCTGTGTGTGGATCGGCGACCGTAACTTTGCATTGTGATAACGGAAGCTGCAGCAAATCTTCTTCTTCCCACGTATGAAAAATACCGGTTTCTCTTGAAGTGATCTGATAAAAAAGTGACTGGAAATCCTTTTGCGGTTCATTTGCGTCCAACATGTGCAGCAGCGGGTCTGGAATAGGCACAGCTTGAAGGCTCTTTGTGACATGAGGATGAGGAATAACAGAGTGCCAGCTACCCTCGAGTGTTTCCAAGTTCAGTCTGTAGATCAGACTGTCTTTGTTATTATCGTGAACACCGGTAATCGTTTTAAAAAGTTCAAAAACCGCAACGTTCGCGAGCATGGAAACAGCGGTAGACGAAGGGGAGTAATGTTTTTTATGATGCAGCCGGCGATAAGCGGACTCCCAGCATGCCTTGGACTCTTCGGATACTATAGGTCCCGCGAATGCAGCATCTTTCTCAATCGTAACAGGTAAAAAGATCTTACCGTGTTTCTTGCACAGATCTTGTGTCGTGCGAAGCTGATCCAGATTATCCCCATTTGATCCGTAGATGATGCATTCAAACGGAAGTAAGGTTTCGTTAGCCTGTTTAATGGAGATCAGGATTTCCTGATCTGCCGCCTTCACATCAGCGATCATCTTATGCAGTCTGTTTTCATCTGCTTTTTGAGTGGGAAAGATACTGAACGCAGGAAGACCAGAATCGATCAATGCATGAACAAGAGAGTAAAGAAGAGAACCAGAACTTATGACGGCTACTTTTGTCTCTCGATAGGTTTGAAACCGGTGTGCACCAGAGTCTTTTAGATGGTTGATGTATTCAATCTGTGAGGCGAATTTTTCAAGAATATGTTCAGGAAGCTCATGGGGAAGATCCTGACTGACATCCCGCACAAATCCATTTTCAAATAAAACATCGGTAATCTTATACACTTGCTCTTTATAGGGTTCCGGTAAACCGTTTGTGATTTCGCCAAGTGTCAGGCTGCCGTCCAGCATAGGAATTAACTTTTCCAGCCACTTTTCTATCGTGCTTCCTTCCATTCGAACTGAGGTGACATTGTTACGGAGATAGACCCCTTTGTTCGATTCCGGATAAATGAAAAGATCTTTTTTTACCTTTAAACACATAGAAGGATTAACTTTGTTCATAAGACCACTCCTCCAAAAAAGCTCATCATTTATTCATATGGAGGTCTATTGTCCATTATGTATTTTAAAAAGTGTGCCCCAAGAATACGCTGGATAGGTTTCACGGTACGTGTTCTTTTATTTATTACACGTTCGCTCAAAACCACTGTCGTTTCGCTCCAACTAGCCTTCGTTTCGCTCTGGAGTGCACTCGTTTCGCTCAAGAATGCCTTAGTTTCGCTCAAAGGCGTACATCTGCACCATAGAATGACAAATTTAACTAAGCAAATACCCCTCCAATATGAAAAAGCTGACTTCAAAGGGCGCTTTTGGTACCTTTTTCGGTCAGCTTCTATCCATTTTTATTAAAAATAGCTTACTTCATGTCTCACAATGAGATTAATGTCCTCCACAACGTCCGCCGCAACCACCGCAACGGCCGGCACAACCGCCACAACGACCAGCGCATCCTCCGCAACGACCAGCACATCCACCACAACCGCCGCAGCCGAAGCATCCGCCACAACCTCCGCAAAAGTTAAAACAGATTCCGATTACACAAACGCCAACACAAGTACCGATGAAAATACGGGGATCTTGTTCACGCGGATCTTGTGGATGATGCGGGTTACCGCCACTGACCTGAAAATCACCCGTGCTTAAGCCATCCAGATTCCATTGGTGTTTATTATTATCCAATAAGAACACCTCCTCGATTGTTTGTTTGTATTTTTTATAACGAGTTAAGATTGATCGCAACATTACGTGAAAACCTTTACTCGATTTCCTCATATTAAAATATGGATTTTGCCTGTCCCGAGTTACTGGATTGGGTATTAAACCTGAATGAGAGAAAGTACACCATCGAATCACTCATTGTACAAAGTGTCATATTTTGAAATAATTGTAATTGAAGGTATAGAAGATAAACTTGTGAGCTGAAAAAACAGCTTTTTTTTATAAAATTAAATCCTTTTGAAAACTATCCCGTCTTACTGAATGAGGTGATGAAAATGCCTGAAGATGAACAGCTCGTGAAAGAGATCTTAGCTGGCAGCCAAGCAGCCATGGAGGTCTTAACGCGAAAATATTATAAACAGATCTTCGCCTATGTTTACCGAAAAGTCGGAAACAAAGAAACGGCGTATGATCTGACTCAGGAAATCTTTATAAAAGTCATACAAAGAATCCAGTCGTATTCCAATAAAGGAAAGTTCTCGAGCTGGCTGTATACGATCGCGGTCAACCACTGCAGAGACTATTGGAGAAGCTCCGACTTTAAGCAGACATCCAAACAAGCGGAACTAAATGAAGCGCTTGTGTGCGACAAAAGCCATGTACCTTACATATTTGAGCGGAAAGAAATACGCGAACAAGTGAAAACAGCCGTTAGCACACTACCGGAACATCAGCGGGAAGCCGTCCTGCTCAAGTATTTTCACCACATGAAAATAAAAGAAATAGCTGATGTGACGGAAACGAACGTCTCGACGGTAAAGTCAAGATTGCATCAAGGGCTAGGCAAGCTAGCCAAACTCTTAAAGCGAGGTGTTGAGGATGAAGAGCAGAAAACTACACCATACTTTTGATAAAAATGTGGATGATGAGATAGAAGAATTGGAGCAGGAGATTGGCAGTTTGTTAGATGAGTACGATGTGGAATTTCCGGGGGAAGAACAGATCATGATGACGATCGATGCGATGAAACCGCATGTTCCGGTTCGGAAAAATAGGTGGAGAGAAGCTCGTAGAGGAATGACTGCCATTACGAAGCAAGCGTATAAAGAAGTTTTCTATATGAGTTCTCTGTTCTGGATCGCTAACGGATTATTAATCGCCGCTGCACTATCTGGTGTACTTCTCATGCAAGTAGATCCTTATGCGATGGTCATGATGTTCGCGCCGATCACAATGATAATGGGTTTGATCGAAGTGTTGAAGAGCAGGAACGCCGGCATGGCTGAACTGGAAATGTCTTATAAATATAACTTTCAGGAAATCATGCTCTCGAAGATGCTCGTTGTCGGTGGGTTCAACCTCGTTGTTAACCTTTTGATCACCGTGAGTTTAGGTATTTTTCATCAAGAGGTTTTGATTTCTAAGATGCTTCTATACTGGATCACACCGTTCACGTTCATAGCTGCACTTTCATTGTTTTTTGTAAGCAGATACCGTCAGATTTATGCCATAACAGCTGGCATGATCATATGGCTAACGGTCAGCGGATTCTTAAGCCAGCCGCGAATCATAGAAAAATTAGAGTCGCTGCCAGCAGAACTGTATGTAACCGCAAGTGCCGTAGCGTTGATCCTTTCATTGTTCAAAGCCGTCCATATTTATAAAAGAGGTGTGTTATATGAAGTTAACCATTGAGAACATAACGAAGACTTTCAAGGATAAACAGGCGCTAAATGATATCAACCTGGAACTTACAACAGGCGTTTATGGAATTTTAGGGGCGAACGGTTCTGGTAAGACGACATTGATGCGGATACTGGCGAGCGTGATGAAACCAAGCTCTGGCCGTGTGCTCTTGAACGGGCAAGATATCACGGACATGAATGAGAAGTACCGGGAGCTGATCGGCTATCTGCCGCAGCATGTCGGCTATTATAAAAACTTTACAGCCGAAAAATTCCTGAAGTACATCGCTGCGTTAAAAGGACTGCCGAAAGAAGAAACGAGTGAAAAAGTTGAAGAAGTATTAGAGTTAGTCGGATTAACTGAATATCGGAAGAAAAAAATCGGCGGCTTTTCCGGCGGGATGAAGCGCCGTATCGGGATTGCTCAGGCATTATTGAACGATCCGAAAATTTTAATCGTGGATGAACCGACGGCAGGGTTAGACCCGAAGGAAAGGATCCGATTCAGAAATCTATTATCTAAGATCTCAACGAACCGAATTGTTCTTCTGTCGACACATATTGTTTCAGACATTGAATTCATAGCGAAAGAAGTACTGATCTTAAAGGATGGCCAGCTCGTGAAAAAAGAAACACCTCAGTCTTTATTAAAAGGAATCGAAGACAAAGTGTGGACACTCCTTATAGAAGAGAAAGAGATTCCGAGATTCCAGTCTGCATACAAAGTCGGGAACATCGCACGTATCGAAGACAGATTCCAGCTGCGTATCCTTAGTGATGAACAGCCTGAGCCTGACGCCGAAAAGGATATTCCGAATCTCGAAGACTTGTATCTATATTACTTTGATGAGGAGGAAACGGCGTGAAAGAACTCGTGAAATTTGAACTCTACAAGATTTTTAAGCAACGAACGGTCTATATCACGCTTTTCTTATTGGTGCTTTTTTCAACGGGGTTCACGTTCAATCATAGTACAGAAATGGAAAGGCAGCTGTATAAGGATTGGGAAGGACCGATCACAAAAGAAAAAGCTGAACTTGCTGAAAAAGAATACCAGAACCTGATGAGAATAATGGATCAAAGAGCGGAAGATCAAGGTCACCAAGGCGGTCACATGTATACAGATAAAGAGGAGACCCAAGCCGGTATCTATGAAACGATTGCTTTTATAAAAGGTTCAGAGCAAAGGCTGAAGAGTCGATATAAAGAGATTCGTGAGGACAATAAATATAATACCGAGTTAGAGAAATCTATGATTCAAAAAGTAGATCTGTCTTATTTTTCTTATAATGAAGGACCGAGGGAAACCGTAGATTATGCGAGTACGTATGCTCTTCTGATTACCGGAGCTATGCTTTTAATCGGACTTTCTACGACTTATACTAAAGAATACAGCTCACGGGTGGACCGTTATATTCTCAGCTCCAGTAAAGGTAGAGAGAGTTTGCTGTGGTCTAAAATCATGGCAGCGCTCATTTATGCTTGTTCCATCGTAATGATCACGGAGATCTTTAACTTAATATGGAATGGAATCAGATATGGATATGACGGATGGACGAGTCCGATCCAGAACATGCACACTTATTTCTTTTCAAACTATAGTTTTACATTAATAGAGTTTCATTTCATTCAATTAGGGTTCCACTTGCTTGCAGCATTCAGTTTTGCACTGGTGATCATCTTGGTCTCATCACTATCCAAGAATTCGTTTATTTCTTTTATCATCAATGGAGTGATTTTCGCATTGCCATATTGGTTTGTTGAATCAATGAATCCTCCAATCTGGTTAAGTGATGTGTTCAGCTTCTCATTCCTCTATATCATGAAAGTAGAATTTTTGTTCCATCACTTTAACACGATTAACCTATTTGGAATGCCAGTTCTATATCCGTTCATCGCATTAGTCTGGATTCTCGTTGTTTCATTCATCGCCGTGCTGGTGTCCAGTCGTGTGATGAAAAGTAAGGAAGTTACCATATAGTTTAAAAATACGGTGTAGGGTAGGGGTCTGACCCCTACCCTACACCGTATTTTTTGTCCAAAGTCACATCACGTGTAAAATCCCAGAATTCCTTCTATACTAATGTTGAAGATGACAAGAGCAATTGGAGGAATCGTTTATGTATATTGAAATGTGGACTGACTTCGCTTGACCATTCTGCTATATTGGCAAAAAGCGTCTGGAGGACGCTATTAAGCAGATTGACCATCCGATCGAAGTGACGTATAGATGCTTCGAGTTGGATCCGACGATGGAACGCGATGTAAAAGATAACATGTACGAAAAGCTCGCTAAAAAATACGGCATGAGTATAGAAACAGCAAAAGCGAATACAGCGAACATGACACAGATGGGGAAAGAAGCTGGGGTGGATTTTAACTTTGAAACCCTTATCCTAACCAACACGTTTGATGCTCACCGTGTGACGATGCTTGCCAAAAAACATGGCTTGATGCATGAGATGACAGATCGCATCCTGCTTGCTTACTTCACAGAATCCAAACACATTGGAGACCATGAAACATTAGCTGAGCTTGCAGCTGAAGTTGGATTGAACAGGGAAGAAGTAGAGAAAATGCTCGCAAGTGATGAGATGTCAGATGCCGTCCGTGCCGATCAACAAACAGGTCAGCAGTATGGCATCACAGGTGTACCATTCTTTTTGATCAATAAAAAGTACGCCCTTACTGGTGCTCAGCCAACGGATGTGTTTGTGAATGCGCTCAAAAAAATCATCGCAGAGGATGAGGTCACTTCTTTAAACGAAGAAGACGGAGCAAGCTGTGATGACGATGGCTGTGACATTCCTCAAAAATAGCCACAGAAAATAAGATGCACTTTTCCTTTATTGGAGGAGTGTATTTTTTTGTGGTTTCAAAACTAAGCAATCACAGTCGGTTCCATCACAGTAATCGTTCGGTTAGTAGTATTCATGTTCACATTAACCCCGAAAGGTACCGCCGCTTTATAAAATCCATGTCCGCTTGCGAGGTTCGTCATCAATGGTTTGCCTAGCGGAACAATGAATTCATCGATCACATTTTCAAACGTTTTCCCGTACGCTGGATTACAGTTCGTGCATTCTCCCATGATGATTCCGAGGCAATCTTCAAACTTGCCAGCTAACTTCAGATGATTCAAGTATCGGAAAATTGTGTTTACCGGCTCATGTGTATCTTCAATAAGTAGAATTTTACCCTTCGTGTCGATCTCATACGGAGTTCCTAACGTACCTACAAATGATGTGAGGTTACCGCCGACAATTGGTCCCGTTACATTGCCAGGAACTTTACTGACAAGCTGGATTTCGGGAGGGTTATTAATCGGCCAAGGTGCTGTCAATCGGGTAGTGGCATTGAAAAACTGATTATAGTTATATTCAGGAGTACCTGGTTTAAAATCAAGGAGCAGTAAGCTATGAAAAGTAACGAGATTCGTATATTGGTATAGAACATTCAACAAAATCGTGATGTCGCTGTAACCCGAAATCAATTTAGGATTTTTGCTGATGATAGAATAGTCCAGATAAGGGAGGATGCTGGCTACACCCACACCGCCTCTTGTAGGGAGGATCATTTTTACTTGTGGATTTTCAAACATGGACATCAAATCGGCTGCCTGTTGCTCGGGCGTCCCCGCGAGAAAACCGCTAGCGGCATATACGTGATCACCCACGATCACTTGGAATCCCATATTTCTTAACGTATTGATCCCCTGATTAATCGTAGTGGCATCCAACGGGCTGCCTAACGTAACAATACCAATCGTATCACCCCGTTGCAGCTGTCGCGGTTTATTCGCCATCTCCCTGCCCCTCCCCTCAATAAACACAAAGCTCCAATTCTATTTATATTCACTAAGAAGTGTGTCAGTACATAAAACCTAAAGAATATTAAAGGAAAAAACCATCCAAACACGAAAGGTAAACGTATCACACAAACCAAGCATTTAGGAGGGCTATAATGCTAAAAGAAGATAAGATAAAGGGACGAATCGATTTACTTATAAACGTACTCGATTCAACGTACGAAAAGGAGAGTTGGTATGCTCCGCTAAAACACGCGATTGAAGGGATTACCGCAGATCAAGCCACCTGGAAACCAGCGGGAGAGGCAACGAAAACAATCTGGGAGAACGTAAATCATCTCATTTATTACAAAGAAAGACTTGTGTCCAACATGCAGGGAATTGAATGGACAAATAATCTTGATGGTGATCAAACCTTCTCACTAACAGAACAATCTAATGACGAGGCAGAGTGGAATAAAGTTATTAAACGTGCAGAGGATGTTTATCAAAAGTTGCGCCAGTTGCTGACTAACACTCCAGAAAAAGAGATTGAACAACTCGAAGGGAAGCTGCTGGATATCTTCCTCCACGACGCCTATCATACCGGTCAGATTATTCAGATCAGAAAAATGCAAGGATCTTGGCCATCTCATCGTTAAACATACTTTATAACACAACGCCCGTTTTTCTCCGGGCGTTTATTTATTTGGCGTGAAAAGGGAATAATGGTGAGGCAGAATGAGACTCAATTGAATCTGTATTGTGTTAATGTGAAGATAGATAAGCAATTTATAATAGAAAAAGGAAAGGAGACATCATGACTAATAAAACAGGATGGAACCTAGAAAATAGTTATGCAAGTCTGCCTGACAAGTTTTATTCAACGATCAATCCGAATCCAGTTGAAGCACCAAAACTAGTGGTGTTGAATGAACCTCTTGCAAAAGAGTTAGGATTGAATGCTGAGTCACTTCAAGGTGAAGATGCCCTGAACATATTCGCAGGAAATAAAGTTCCTGAAGGCGGTTCTTCACTTGCTCAAGCATACGCCGGCCATCAGTTCGGTAACTTTACGATGCTTGGTGACGGACGGGCACTCATGGTCGGTGAGCAGATTACGCCAAAAGGAGAGCGGTTCGACATCCAGCTAAAAGGTTCAGGAAGAACACCGTATTCTCGTGGAGGAGATGGTCGAGCAGCACTTGGACCGATGCTGCGCGAGTACATCATCAGTGAAGCGATGCATGGACTAGGTATACCGACGACTCGCAGTCTTGCTGTTGTGACTACGGGGGAACCAGTTATCCGTGAAACGAACCTTCCTGGTGCGATCATGACTCGTGTTGCTTCCAGTCACCTGCGTGTTGGAACTTTCGAGTTCGCTCGTCAATGGGGGAGTGTTGACGAACTTCAGGCTCTAGCCGACTATGCGATCGATCGCCATTATCCACATGTAAAAGACGACGAAAACAAATACCTCAGTTTTTATAAAGAAGTGATTAAACGTCAAGCGTCACTCATTGCGAAGTGGCAGCTCGCCGGCTTTATCCACGGTGTAATGAACACTGATAACATGACAATCAGCGGGGAAACCATCGATTATGGTCCATGCGCGTTCATGGATACGTACGATCCGGCAACCGTGTTCAGCTCCATCGATGTCCAGGGCCGTTACGCATATGGCAATCAGCCGAGTATCGGCGGGTGGAATCTTGCAAGGTTGGCAGAAACGCTTTTACCACTGTTCCATGATGATCAGGAAAAAGCGGTGGAAATGGCTCAAGAGGCGTTATCCGATTATGGTGATCAATTCAACAGCAACTGGATGACGGGAATGAGAGCAAAGCTTGGTCTTTTTAATGAAGAAAAAGAAGATGAAGCTCTAATCAAAGAACTTCTCAATCTGATGAAAGATCATTCAGCAGACTATACAAACACATTCCGAGCACTCACTCTTCATAAAGAGGAAGATACAACACTCTTTAATGCTCCTGATTTTGATGAGTGGGATAAAAAGTGGCAAGAAAGACGAGAGAGACAGGAAGAATCAAAAGAGTCTTCCAATGAGTTGATGCGAAACAGCAATCCAGCAGTCATTCCTCGAAACCACCGGGTAGAAGAAGCATTAGAAGCTGCTGTGCAAAATGGTGATTACAGTGTGATGGAGAAGCTTTTAAACCAACTTAAAAATCCTTTTGCATACACACCAGATCAAGAAGAGTATTGCAAACTGCCACCTGAAACGGAAGGCCATTACAGAACGTTTTGCGGAACATGATACTTATGAACACTTTGAAATAGCTTGTTCTCTTTTTTAGAGAACAAGCTTTTTTGTTTTTTTGAGAATTTGTAAATAAAACCAATAATATACATGGGAAGGGAATATGAAAAAAAGTGAGGGGATACAATGGCGAATCCAATTGTGGCTCGATCATTAGATGAAATTCAATTTTGGTCTAGGATTATGAAGGAACATGCCTTATTTCTAAGCTTGGGATTCACTTATGAACAGAAACAATTGATCGACGAAGCACGTCAGTTTATAACTGTATTTGAAAGAATTGAGGAAGAGTTATCCAGATTTAATGTGAACTCAGACCTGAATCAGGTTAAAGCTTTTAACACGGAGGTCTACCAAGCAGCAGCTGCAATTTGGAGCTATAAACGAAAGGTATTAGATTTAACATTACGCTGTGTGATCCGTACAAACAATTTCCCATTATTGGTTGACCATATTAGCAGAGAAGCGGCTTATTTTGCCAATCGATTAAAAGAACTAAATCAAGGTGTGTTAGTCCCTGAAGCCAATGAAGTTATCCAAGAAAATGTATTCTTTTTAAGAATTATGGCAGATCATGCTAAGTTTATCGGTCATCTGCTAGATCCTTCTGAGAGAAAGTTGGTAGACCAAGCGAGAGAGTTTAGTCATGATTTCGACCAACTGCTATTTCAAGCTATTGACTTAGATTCGATGCGGCCGCAATCTGAAACAAGACCATTACTTAGCCAATTTTTAAATCAAAATAAAGTATCAGTTGCTTCATTGAGAGATTTTAAGAAAACAGCGAGAGAACTGATAGAAGCATGCCGCATCAAGAGCAATATTCATCCTTTATTAGCCGATCATACCTTTAGAGAAGCAGAACGCTTCTTAGAAATTATTGATTTATTTGAGTCCAATCTAAATACAAGCCAACGTTGAAATGAAAAAAGAACTTTTGATATGAAGTAAGCTCGGGTCACCAAGACTCGAGTTTTTCTATAAATAGCAGATTGAAGAGGGGAAATATGTTTAATTACTAGAAAAAGAACCACGGTTAAAACAAAAAAGAAACAGCCCTTAAGCAGGTGTTGTTTGAAGATAATCATACTTCTTCATCTGTTGGATACTATCATTTAAATTTTTAGCACTTTTATGGCATGTATTTATATAGTTATGAATGATGGAAACTACTCAATTAACCCATCCCCAATAACTTTACATCATCTACATGACTTGTAAGAATAATTTTATAATACTCCTTACTCCATTTTTCATTCTATCGATTATTTTTCTTAAACATGGGAAGGTTAAAAAGATACTTTAGAAAGAGGTGACCTTTGTGTTTATTAACATTGTGGTCGCGTTCATTTTTCCTTGGCTCTTAGTTATTTTTTTTGCATATAAAGTTGATAAATTAATCCTCTGTTTGATAGCTCCATTAGGAAGTGTCTTAGCGTTTACAATCGATGAACTCGGTTTTTATTTTGGTTATTGGAATGTTATACCGTTTAATGAAGATACTATTGCTGAATTACCATTTAATTTAGGTATATATAGTATTTTTGCTTTTTTACTGATTTTAGTAATACATAAATACAAGTATCCCACATTAACAATCTTATTTTTTTCATTAATAACGACAGCGCTTGAGTTCATTTACTTATTGATTGGAAGAGTAGAATACGGTAATGGTTGGAATATTGGTTGGACCTTTGTTTCTTATCTTGTACCATATTGCTTTTTGTGGAGCTACTATAAATTGTTATTAAGATTGAAGATATTATAGTATCTATTCTCTAGATAATGAGAGGGAATCGACAAAGACAATCGATTACATAAAAATAAAGCATGAGTCAGATAACCCCAACTCATGCCTTTTTATTATTTACTTTTTCTGTCGAGTAGCTGCGTACACGTCGATTCCACCTAAGCAGCTACTGTTTCAGAAACGTGTCTACCATGGCTGTTACTTCGTAAAATGAAGAGGTCTATGATCGGTCTTAATCAATGGGTGATGGATTACATTTTGTTTGAGAGGGTGAGTGTGCGTCCGTGTTCAGCCTGGTCCACAGAACTAGTCGAGATCGAACTCCCCACGATGACAGCCGTTAGGACAAGGGATGAGAGAATGATTCCTGATAAGATACGTTTCATTTTAGTGCCTCCTTTTTTTGCAGGTTCTTTTTAGCAAGGTATGCCTTATAAAAATAATGACTCGCTCTTTGATGATCCTCTTTATTATGAAAGTATTGTGCTAACTCACCGCAATAGTCTTCAATAAATCCAAATAGTTCATGTGTCTCAAAGTATTGGATTCCCTCCATCACGATGTTTTCTAACTCCTGGTCAACTAGACTATTATGGAAAGCTCTCACGATATTAAAGTGATGTTTATATTCTTCATTAGTGTACTGAATTCCTTTTTGCACGAATATCTCTGCTTTTTCAAAATCGTTCAGTTTAAAATATTCACGCGCTAAGAGGAAAATGGTCTTATAATATGGCTCCTCTTGTTCATATACTTCTTGAAGATAACGGATTGCTAAATCTGAGATGTTCTGTTCGGCATAAAGGTAGCCTAGGTTATACCTGATTAGAAGGGTAAGGTTCTTATGTTCTTGCTTGTTTGCCATATCCAGCGCACTCAGGAAATGTTCTTCGGCTTTTGTATACTGCTTTAGTGAGGTACAACTGAGTCCCTTAATGTTCTCGCAGTCTGCTGTTATCACCTCATAACCTTTAACTTCGCTAAAAATATTCAGTGCATCGTTTGCATAGTGTAAAGCCGTTAATGGCTGACGAATATGATAGTACAGGATAGACGCCTTATAGAAGAAGTCCGCCCTTATCGTATCATCAGAAACATAGTCTAATAGGTGGTATGCGTCTATAAAGCTCGATTCAGCTCGATCGTATTCTCCCAGGTTGGTCGAGAGGATACCGTTATAGAAATGATAGTAAAAACCTATTAGATCGTTCCCAATTCTATGGATATCATGTATCTGTTTGAGTGTTGCATGAGCAGCAGACATATCTCGCTTTAATATAAGGTAGCGGCTTTTCAATAACTGGTAGTAAACTTCTGAGTCAGGGTCACTCAACTCTTTTATAGATTTATTTATTTCATTATGTAGTCTATCTGCTTCTTCAATTATGTTTGTCCGTATACTCTCATGCCAAAGCTCTAACGCTTGAAAGATCGGATCTCCTTTGACTATCTGAACACTCATTAAATTTCTCCTCTCAAAAGATTCTACTTTAAATCTAGCATAAATTGGAAATAAAAAACTTGGGAAAATACGGGTGTTTTTGGTGCGTTAATCATACAAATTTAACCATGTTTTTCCCAATACAGAATGATAACGAAGATAAGTTAGTACTTGAAAACACTCTAATACTATTTTCACGATTTAAGGAAGGAGTATAGATAGATACATTTCTACAAAAAGTAGAGAGGCATTTTTTACTTTGAAATGCTCAATAAGACTGCAGCGCTTTTAAATAAATACATATAAAAACACTCCCTGAAAAGGAGTGTGAATTACTTTATACCTTTATAAAAGTTATATTCATCGATGTTTTCAATACAGTTCATACGATCACCAATTAATAACCCGAAATCGGTAAACGCATGAGATTTTGCTGTTATTAAATTCTTATCTTCAACTAGTCGTTTATTAACATAAATTCCATCTGAGAAATTTGGAATCATGGATGAAGTTGTGTATGTTCGGCCTTTTAATAGACCTGCACGACATAATAAGTCAACCCCGTGGCCGATCGCTGCAACTCTTAGCTTTTCACGGTTAAAATCTTGTAGCAATTTCACCAAGTGATGATTCATAGGTCCAGTAGTTTCTCCTCCAGGGAGAATCAACATATCATACTCCCAAGATCTTATATTTTTTATCTTTATATTCGGTTGTATGATTAATCCGCAAGCTGATTTAATTTGTCCAGGAAATAGGGAAAAAGTATGGAGATTATAATTCTTCTTTAAAATTGAAAGAACGGGTGCCACTTCAACTTCTTTAAATTTTGGATAAATATATAATAAAATATTCTCTGCCACTGACACTTTCCAATCTACTATATAAACTACCCAGGGGGCGTATTAAAATTGTAGCACTTAAAGAACATGTTGGTTATTGGGAAAATAGACACGGGTAGATAGTAATGAGTTGTTCTAATGAAAAGCAATTTTCCCAAGTTTTCATATCGAATTACTTAAAAAATTTTTGAAATGGTTCATTATTTGATTATTTCCTGTAGTATGAATGGAAGCTTTTATATTTATTTATGGAATTTTTAATCAAAATTCCCTAGTTTTACTTTATCTCTTTAGTGTAATAAGGTAATATAGTCTTTTAAAATCATAGGCAGGTGTCTACGTTGGTTATTTTTACGGGAAAAACATATAAAAATAATAAAGGTTATCTTTATATACCTGTTACTTGGAGAGAAGAATTTAATTTGAGATCAGGAAAGGTAGTTGGAATAGATTATAAGAATGATTGTCTTGTTATCGATTCTAAACCTTCAAGAGAATATAAACAAAAGATAGATTCTAAGGGCAATTTAACAATTCCTTTAGACCTAAGAGAGAAATTACATAGCAATAATTTTCATATCATAATTGAACAACTGGAAGAGAGAATAATCCTTGCACCCATACTAGATTAATTTTAGATAGGAGGAAAAAAAATTAACAATTTAAATGATCAGCAAAGAAAATTAAATTTGATAAATAAGAAAAGAGAAAAGTTGATCGAATTGGGTATCATTCTGAATAACTTAACTGACCCTCGATTAATTAAATTAAGTGAAGAGTTGGATAGAATGATCATTGAATACCAAAAGATGTGTTTAGGAAGCAAAAAGCACGCCAGTAATAGCGTGCCATACTTTTAATTGAACTTTTCTAATAACTTAACCAAAACATTTCTTGATTGTTCAATATTCATTCCATTCGCGACATTTCTTAAAGACGCTCGCCAACCAGCTGAAATGATGAATTCAGTTCCTTCCATTTCTTCATTCAATATTTCTTTAAAAAGAATCGCTGCTAAATCTTTATTGTCACTAGGATCTTGTTCACTTAATAGCCGGCATACATTTAATTTTACAGCAGAATCAAAACCTACAAGGATTGCGGCTTTTATAGACAAAATAGGTTCTTCATGAACCGCAGAAGCTCCCTCCATTCTACTAATAATCCTTCGTTCAACTTCTTCGCGAACAATTCGATACAACTCTAGTTTATTTCCAAAATGATGATAGAGTGCACCGGTAGTGACTCCGATTGATTTCGCGAATTGCTGGACGTTCACTCCTTCAAAACCGTGTGTTCCAAAGTCTTTAATCGCTTGATTTAAAATTCTTTCTCTTAGCGTTCCTGGGATTGGGATGTTTGATTTCATAGGTTAATAATAACATCTTGACGCTATTACGTAAATGATTTATGATTTACGTAAATCGTTTATGTTTACCTAATATTTGGATAAGGGAGAGAGTATTATGAAGTTAGTTTTTCATTCACAACCTGTTAAACAGATGAAGAAGGCAGTAACTTTTTACCGTGATGTTTTGGGTATGGAAGAGGCGTGGAGAGAAGGAGATCATACTGTGGCATTCAAAACAAATGCGGATACCCAAATCCTGCTTGAAGATGATGCGGAAGAACATACATACGGACCAGGAAGTGTTTTCTTAGTCGATAGTGTTGATGAGTTTTATAACGAAAACAATACATCGCTTAAATTTGTAAAAGAACCGAGTGATATTCCACCGGGAAGATATGCGATTTTTAGTGATGATTCAGGGAATCCGATTCGTATAATTGACATGTCAAAAAAATAAGAAAGTCGAGTGCACTTCTTCAACAAGGAGAAGTGCACTTTATTATTGCACTTTTTTACATGAATAAACGTACTTAACCACATAAAAATAATAGTTAATTAGGGTGTAGTGAGTACATAACTTAGCTTTTTTCATAGTTAAATATCGAATATACTAAGTTATTCGTTTAAAAGGTTGTGAATAAATGTTAAGGAATAGTAAGACAGAAAAGCAAAAAAGAAAATTAAAATCGGTTCAATTGAATGTTTATTTTATCTATCGGCTGTCTTTTTTCAGCGCTATAATTAATTCTTCCTTTCATACTTGAGAAGCACTGCAGATTTTTCTTAATTAAAGAGACCCCATTATTCACTTTTTACATTCCGAAGTGTTGAACGTTCCTGTTTGTCCGACTTTTTAAGCACGGACATACTTCCATCTGTTTCAAGGACAACTGCTTCAACTTGCTCCATGGAATGAATACCGGAAGAACGGGCGGCTTGAAGGATCTCTACAGTCTGAACACGCGCTTTCTTCATGGTTTTATCTAAATAACGGCCGTGATAATAGAGCAACTCCGGTGACGCCTTAACAAGATTTTGGACAGATTTAGATCGGACTGACAACCAGGCAACAATGTATTGCATACCGATAAGGACAAGCATAGCTGTAATTCCTTCTGTATACTTTACATTTTTGTTTAGCAGGATTGTAGCCAGTGTTGAACCGAGCGCTACCGTTACAACTAAATCGAATGCATTCATTTTGGATAATGTGCGTTTGCCAGAAACGCGCAAAAGAATAATCAATGATGTATATGAGAGCACACCGACTATAACTGTTCTAACGATCACATCCCATGATGAAAAAAACATATAACCCCTCCTGTAAAAAATATACGGTCTTTATTCAGTTTCCTTTTTATCAGTGTGGAAAACATTAAAATTGTTGAGGTCAGATCGGTGATAGGGTCTGGTTGGGCTATATTTATTCTATCTTCAACCGGGGGAGAACGAACGGACCAATTAAAACGTTTATACAATTATTACTAAGGTTACTTATATAAGATAAGTCTTTATGTAAACAACCTGGAAGGATGTGATTATTTGTATTTATTGCTGAGTCTCTTGTTCGCGATAGGATTTGCCATTATTCATATGAGTTCTAAATATCTTAACTTTATTAAAGAGACCCCTCGAAGCCGTTTTTTATCAGTTGCTGGAGGAGTGGCGGTTGCATACGTATTTGTTCATCTTTTACCAGAATTGAACCACTATCAGCAGAATCTTAATGAAACATTAAAAGAAGGTGTAGGTAGATACATAGAAAATCATATCTACTTGATTGCTATGCTTGGCCTTGCGATGTTTTACGGACTTGAACGTATGATTAAGATTTCGAAAAAGAAGCAAAAGAACATTTATCATACCTCTCCAGGCGTATTTTGGATTCATGTGTCGTCTTTTTTTATTTATAACGCGGTAATAGGATACCTCCTGGTCAGAGACGAATTTCGAAGCGGCTGGGAAATGTTATTTTACTTTATTGCCTTAAGTATTCATTTTATTACGAATGATCGTGGACTGCGGAGAGACCATAAAAATGTTTACGACAAATATGGAAGGGTGCTGTTAGCCCTTTCGACTTTAATCGGCTGGGGAATCGGTGTTATAACTGAAGTTCATGAAGTAATTATCTCTGTATTAGTTGCCTTTTTGGCAGGAGGTATAATCTTGAATGTTATGAAGGAAGAGCTTCCAGAAGAACGTGAAAGCAGTTTCTCTGCCTTTGCACTAGGAATTGTGAGTTACACACTACTATTAATGTTAGTTTAATATCCATATGGAGGAGAAAGTGGAGGTAACTTTTCTTTTGAAAAATATCACTGGTAGCAAAATGGCATTTTTTTATTCAACTGTGGCTTATTGCTTTAAAAATGAGTAATGGTCTTTTTCTTGGATAACATTTAATCATAATTCAATATTATTTATAGAACTAAACTTTATATATCAGGGGAAGGTGACATAAATGTATCCGAATCAAAATATTCTACATACCTGGAAAAAGTTTGATCGTTTCCCGATGGAAACACTAACGAAGGCTTGGTATTTTGACCAAGGAAAAGAAAAGAAACAAAGAGATGTTTCCTTGATGAAAGAGCATCGGGAACAATACGGAATTACGGGTAACTGTTTTGATCTCGCACTTTGGTTGCTGGACGAATTCAAAAAAGATGGGATAACAGCCTATCCGATCGGTTCAAAGTTTAACACCGAAAAAGCACATGTTGCTGTCATTGCTCTAGACGAGAAGGGTAGGGGGTATTTGTGTGATTTGGGAGACCAGTGGTTAACTCCGATCTTGGTGGATACTAGTGCCGAAGATTATACGAACGAGAAGCTGACTGGTTTTTTTCCTGGGGCCAAGATTCAAATAGAACGCGAAAAAGGTGGATTAATATATATTCAATATCACCGGCCAAACGGAAAGGCATCAACACAAACGTTCAACCTCAACCCCATTGAGATGAGCGAGTTTATGAAAGCCGCAGAGTTCTCGCAGAATCATATCCATCCAATTCCGCTTTTTGAATGCAGAATACCTTACGAGGATGAGATTGCTCACTGGGAATTTTATAATTGGGAAAGCTTTCTTAGTACGAATAATGGTTTGCATAGAGGCGATCAATCAGATTCTATCGAGCACTGGGTAGATGTTATACATGAGAAATCTAGTTACAGCAAACAATTTTTGATAGAAGCCCTTACCAAATACAAAAACGTGACTAACGATTAAGACATATGTACTTATGAATAGAGAATAAACTAGTTTAAAAAACGATCTCCATATTTATCGATATAAAGAGAGCCGTCCTTTTGAACTTCAGCATAAAAAACTTCGTTCATACTTTTGATCCCTTGTTTGATCAACTCAGCTTCCAACCAACTTTTTGAAAGGTTTAATTGTTCAAGATTCTCTTGTGAAAGTTGTCCGTCAGAGATAATCATCGTGGGAACTTCAAATGTATTTGTTTTTGGTGTAATATTCAGATCTTCCTTCATTAGTTGCTGTTTTGCCTCTTTCTTCATTACCGAAAGCGTGCCATCTGTTTCAAAGATGGCATAATCAACGTCTTTTAAGGAAAATATATTCTTCTTTCTTAACATCACATTGAGGGCACCGATATCTAGGCGAAGCTTTCTCAGTTCACCTTCCAAAACTTTTCCCTTTCTTACAACAATCCGTGGTGAACCTTCAATAAGGAGGCGAGCCTTTCTAGATTTGATATCTAGAAGTCCCATGACAATCGTAAAGATACTCCAGGCAATCAAAGCGATTAGCCCCTTTGTGATACTGATGCTATTGTCGATCGCTAAAGAAGCACCTAGTGTGCCTAACGAAATAGCAGATACGAAGTTAAAAAAGGTAAGCTGGGATATCTCCTTTCTGCCCATAAATCTAGTGAGAAGAAGGAGTACAATAAATGAAAGAACCAGTCTAAGTAACAATTCTGTAATGGACATAATCTTTCTCCTGAATTTTGTTTCAATTAGTATCTGTTGGTTCAAACCATTTATTCATGAAGGATGAGCAATGACATACGTTAGTCATCAGATGTTGGGTTTTTATGGTAAAATCAAAAAGAAAGGGGGCTTGTCTATGTTTTTATATAAAATAGATGAAAATATCGCTTTACGATCGTTAAATGTAAATGATTCAGAGGAGCTTTTCCATTTAACCATCGACTCAAAAGACTATCTGAAAGAATGGTTAGGCTGGCTGGATTATACAAATGAAATAGAAGATACGAGAGAGTTCATCCAAGCCACGTTAAAAGGTTTTGTCGAAACGGGAGGTTATCCCAAATCGGCGACTATCTTATATCAAGGGAAAATTGCGGGTACGATCGGATTTAATGAAATAAACAAACTCCACAAGATTGGCGTTATGGGCTATTGGCTGGGGAAAGATTTTCAAGGGCACGGAATCATGACAAAAGCGTGTAAAGCGTTTATCGAATACGGATTTAATGAACTGAACCTGAACCGAATCGAGATTAGAGTGGCAGAAGAAAATAGAAAAAGCCGGTCGATACCTGAAAGACTCGGATTTACAGAAGAAGGTAAGATCAGACAAGCGGAATGGCTATATGACCATTACGTGGACCATATCATTTATGGTCTTTTAGCAGAAGAATGGTCAAAGAATAAACAAGAAAACATGCAGCAAACGAAACAGCCTTCTTGATGAAGTGCTGTTTTTTTATCATGTATCTATCATCTTCCTGTTATGTAAAAAAATACAAATACATACTATGATGAATATAGAATCAAAGAATCATAGGAGGTAACAATTATGGCGATGCCAACTCATATCGTAGCAGTAGGTGCATGGGTAGAAGATGATCATGGAAACATTTTATTGGTAAAAACACATGATGAAGGCTGGGTGTTTCCTGGCGGGCAGGTGGAAAACGGGGAAAGCTTAATGGATGCAGTGATCAGAGAAACGAAGGAAGAAAGCGGGATCGATATTGAGGTCTCACATCTATCAGGAGTTTATTCCAACACATGTGAATACATAGGGCATGATGGAGTAACACACATTCCAACAAAAGTGATGTTCGACTTCGTCTGCAAACCCATCGGAGGAAAATTGGACATTCAAGAAGGAGAAACCACTGAAAGCCGCTGGGTGCCGATAGATCAAGTATTAGATTTCGTTAAAGAGGAAGCGATTCGAACCCGCTTGAAAGATTTCTTAAAAAAAAATGGAAACATTCACTACAAGGACTATGTGACAAAACCAGAGTTTAAATTAAAACTGGAAAGGACCGTTTAGGTGAGTTGAGTGAATAGAAAAATATTTATTGTATTATTCATCATTCTAAGTTTATTTATCTTTCCTCCGCTGCTGGCACCATCCGTTCATGACAGCGACAATCAGGAATCGGCCATTCGGGCAGATCTAGTAGAGAGAGGACATCCTTATCAGAGTTTCATAGCGTACATAGAAGAGAATGGCAGTGATCCCGAATATGGTGAAAGGTTCGACGTGACCTGGCATGATTTTGAAAGTGCAACAGGAATGACACCGACTATATTTTATGTGAAGAAAAACGATAAAGGTTACGAGGTTGTCTCAGCGGGTACAGGACCTTAAGTTGTGAATGAACAAAAAGAGGTGAAGAGTATGGATAGCATCATCTTTGATCTGGATGGGACCATATGGGATCCGATCGATACCGTTCTGGATGCGTGGAATAGCCGTATTAAAGAACACGAACAAATTAAGCGGGAACTAACTCGGACTGACTTTGAAAGTACGATGGGGTTACAAATGCATGAGATCAGTGTAAAGCTGTTTCCTGATTTAAATGAGGATATCCGCACACAAGTCATTAATGAGTGCTGCGATACGGAACAAGGTTACTTAAAGAAACACGGAGGCAATCTTTATCCCCATGTAGAGGATGTGTTGAAAAAGCTTTCGGAAAAATACAAGCTTTATATCGTAAGTAACTGTCAGGATGGCTATATCGAATCCTTTTATGCGTTTCATAAGTTGGAAAAGTACTTCCTAGATTATGAGAATCCAGGGAGAACGGGACTTTCAAAAGGCGAGAACATCAAACTGATAATCCAAAGAAATAACCTATCTGATCCTATATATGTAGGAGATACAGAGGGGGATTGTAAAGCAGCCAAATACGCTGAAGTTCCTTTTGTTTATGCCAAATATGGATTCGGCCAGGTAAATGAATATGACGAGTCTATCGATACATTCGATGACCTTGTAAAAAGATATATAACGGAAGAAAGCGGTGCAGTTCTCTAAGAAGGAGAAGTGCACCTTTTCATTGAATGTTAGAGTAAAATAATGGAAGGTGCAAAATGATCGACTTTACAGGAACACCGAAAATAGAAACAGAGCGATTAATCCTAAGAAAGTTTGAGATGACGGATGTTCAATGTGCTTTTGACCATTGGCTGTCAGATGAACGTGTCGCTGACAATCGCGTCAATCCCGCACACAAATCTGTTTTGCAAACAATAAAGAGAATATCTAAAATTGTAACTCAATATGAAAGTAAGGAGTTTTGTTACTGGGCGATTGAGTTGAAAGAGACCGGTGAACTTATTGGTGAAATTGATTTATATGATTTCGATAGTGCCACAGATAACTGTGAGGTAAGTTATTCACTGGGACATAGATGGTGGAATCAAGGCTATGGAACCGAAACCTTGAGGGCGGTTGTGGAATTTGGTTTCAGGACGATGAATATCCATAAGATATCAGCAGCGCATAACACCGATAACCCAGCTTCAGGAAAGATTATGAGGAAGGTTGGGATGGAACAAGAGGGAGTAATCAGACATATGATCCGCAATAGCAAGAATCATTACAAGGATTGTGCGGTGTATGGCATTCTTCGAGAAGATTATTTGGAACATCAAATTACATCCCAATCCTGTTAATAATTAATTAAGACAATTCTGGAGTTGATTATATGGAGAAGAAAAAAGTAACTCATCTCGTATATAACCTGTTGGTAATTTTGACTGCATTAATAATGGGCATATATCATTTCCCGAGCACTCTTTCACAATTTGCATTTCTAATAATAGGAATAGGAATTTTCTTTACGCTGGAATTGATTATCCCCAAGGCAAAGAGAAACCTGAAATTGGGTTTTACAATTAGTTTTTTAATAACTTTTTCGCTGCTTTTTGTCATTACTTTTTGGAATTAAAATGAATCGTGATTTCTTTAGGAGGTCCAGGAGAATTTGAAAAAGGTTGTAGTTTTTGTAATTACTCTACTTTTACTATTATCCCTTTTAACAGGTTGTGAATCGGAACGGAAGAATGAAACTAAATATATAAAGGCTCGAGATAGAGCTATCGAGTATGTTGAAAAGAACCATGATTGGGACCTTTCGCCAACATTCAAATATGAAACAGAAGATAATGGTGTGGGCGTAACGTATAACGTTCTTGGGAAAAAAGATAGCTTTGGCATAACGGGTCCTTTTCCAATCGTAGCCGGTGTGAAGCAAAAATATTTTTGGTTTTATTGGGGAGAAGATCAAATTAAAGATCAGCCAGTTGAAATCATGGCCTACAAAAAAGGGTCGAACGAATTAATCAAGTTGTTTTCAGGTGAATTTTACGAAGGTGCTCAAATCAGTGAGAATGAAGTAAATATGCCCTCCAATCTAAAGTTTCCATCCGCAGGCGTTTGGAATGTACTTATTTATATTAATGATCAACTATCTGGAAATATCGTGGTAAAAGTCGTACCAAAAGGATAAAAGGAGGGATAACTATTAAACCCAAACTCTCTTTTCTATTATTAATTGTTTTATTTTGTGCATTGATCCTTCCAACAAAATCACTTGCAACCAATTGGGCTTATCCATTTGTCGTTTGGGATGGTTACATTTATATAGTGAACGATGAGTATGTTACAGAGATAGATAAAGAAATCGGTAAGGTTACGAGATATTCAGATATGTATCCGCAGCCTGGAAACTTTTCAAATGTTTATGAGAAAGGAACCAAGTATTACGCTATTAAAGATGTTAGTACTGATGAAGCCATTGCGGTGGAAGACGGCAGCGGAAAATATAAAAAGGCTGTAAGAGAGAAGGAGTATACGTATGGAAACGAAGACTCTCCAGCAGATAAAAGTTCAGACATGACTGCAACACTTTTAATCCTGTCTGCCATTACAATTTTTCTAATTATATTCGTGTTGAAGAAAATAAAAAGATAAAGGAAAAGTTTATTTATGACTAGACTAGTAATCATGACAGTCGGCAAAACACATAGCGGAAAGACTACTTTTGCAAAGGCATTAGAAAAAGAACTACATAACTCAGTAGTGATCGATCAAGATAACCATGCTGAATTCCTGCATGCTTATTACCAGACATTGTTACCGAAGCAAGGACCGAATGTAATTAAGTATGCGATCACAAAAACGATAGTGGATTACGCAGTTAATGAAACGAATTGCCACATCATTCGTTGTAACTCCAACCGAAACAGGGAAGGCCGATTGAATCAGCTTGCCTATTACCATGAAAAAGGATTTACGAGTATACTAGTTAACTTTGATATTCCGGCTCATGTTCTTGAAGAGAGAATTGCAAAGAGTGATCGAAGTAAGAATGTATTGCGCGTCGCTTCAACGTTCGAGGAAGTTCTGACTCGCCAAGAGAATGAGACGAATAAAGGAGATATCTTACCTCCAGCAGAAGGAGAAGCAGATCATCTATTTGTAATCAAAAACCCTGATGACATTCAATCTGTTATTGGAAAAATAGTTAACATGGCACAAAGTGTTGGTACTTAAGTGCTCGGACTATAAATAAAGGAGGAAGTGATGTTGGATCATTTTTTGCTGAATGTTTTACTGCTCCTGGCTATATATAGTCTGTTCATCTACATATTTAATAAGGTTATGCGGAAGTGGCTTAAGGTTGAAAAGAAGAAGGTCTTTTCATACACCCATGTGAATCATAAACACAAAAAAATAGATTGGATGATTAGAATTACGTTTTTATTATTAATAATCATCAGTACGACGATCAACATTATGCGCATGCAAAAAGGTTTAGAAAAACTTTGGTTTTTAGAAACATACGTGATTCTTTTTATTTTTATCATCGTTACGGAAACGGCAAGAGCTTTGATGGAACGAAAATACGCTGAGAATAGAAATGATTATAAGTTCACGATTGTCCAATTAGTGTTCATATCGGTTTTGTTGTTTTTAACATATTCGACTAACTTTTTTTGGTTGGTTTAGTTGAAGGGGGATTCGTTTTGTCATATAAAAAAGAAATCATTCTTGTAGGCACTTTTCACTTTGAACAAGATACAGAGCTAATAAAAAATAAAGAAGATGAAATTGAAGAACTAGTTGATTACTTTTCAAAGTTACAACCAACAAAAGTAGCCCTGGAATGGGAAAACGCTCAAAATGAAGAACTGAATGATAAATATAAACATTCAGGTGATAGTGAAGAAATAGATGAAATCCAGCAAATAGGGTTTAGGTTAGCCCAGAAATTATCTCATGAGAGAGTATATGCAGTAAATTGGGCAGGAGATCTTACGCAAAATGATATGGTGAAACTCAATAACACTATCCAAAGTTCATATCCAGAAATTCTTAACACAATGAACTCATTACAAGAAAGTACCCCAGAAATTAGTGCTGATAAAAAGTTAATCCAATCTTATAAAGAGTTAAACGATAAAAAATATATAATAGAACTTGAAAAAATCTATCTGTACTTTGTTGAAGTTGAAGATGACAAGGGTGACATGATCGGAGTTAACTTCCTAAACAAATGGTCGGAGAGAGAATTGATGATCTTTAAAAATATAGTTGAAATTGCATCGGATCATTCTGATGAGCGTATTCTGCTAGTAATAGGAAGTGATCATCTTTGGATGTTAAGGAAGTTATTTGAAGGTATGGGATGGCATGTAATCAATCCTTTTCATATTGATGCATTCTTAAAGACAGCATTCTCGAAATAAGTATGGAGGCTGCAAATGAAAAAGTGGAAAACTTTAAGTTCGGAATATTTTTACAAAACACCATTTGGTAACTTAAGAAAAGACAGATGTGAGCTGCCAAATGGACATATTATAGATGATTATTACATAAATGAATATGCTAATTGGGTAAATGCCATTGTTGTAACGAAAGACAATAAGATTGTTCTTGTGGAACAATATCGGTATGCAGGAGATGATGTTTTCTTAGAGATACCAGCTGGAAAAATGGAGGAGAATGAAACATATGAAGAAGGCATACTTAGAGAAGTAAGGGAAGAAACTGGATTTACTTCAATGGTGAAACCAATTAAATTAGGTGAGTATATGGTCAATCCTGCTACACAAAACAATAAAGTCATTACTTTTCTCATTTTGGATGCCTATCAAGAATTTGAACAAGATTTAGATGCAACAGAAGAAATAGAGTTACGTTTATTTGAATTTGATAAACTAGGAGATTTAATCAGAACGAATCAACTAAAAACACAACTATTCACAGCACACGCTTATTTTATGGCTAAGGATTATTTAGCTAAGAAAAGGAGCTATATATGATTCGTGAAGCAGAAGGTACGGATAAGAATAAGTTGTTTGAACTCTATAGAATGTTAGTTCCCAATAGTAGAAAAATGAATGTACTTGAAGAACAAATCGAAACAATAAGAAAGCACCCTTACAACTTTTTGTTCGTATACGATGAAGGTGGAGAAATATTAGGGACTGTAACACTAAATATATGTTTGCAGGCTCTGCATGGCAAGAGGCCATACGGAGTAATTGAGAACATTATTGTACATGAGAATCATCGGAATAAGAATATAGGACAAAAACTTTTACAGTATGTTGAGAATTATTGTAGTTCGCTAAATTGCCATAGAATAATGCTTCTTAGTAATTCAACCCGTGAAAGTGCTCATCAATTCTTCGAAAGAGAAGGATTTGATGGATTAGTCAGTAAGGGATTCAAGAAGTATTTATAAATGGAAAATCAAAATTTCTTTAGCATAACTAAATAATTCTTTTTAAACAATTAGGTGCATTTCTGTAAGAAAGAGAATGCACTTTTTATTTTGGATTAATCAACCTTCTTGTTCTGATATCCGAAATAAAAAAGAGGTTAAAGATTTTTTGTAACCTTTTCCTATTTCGTTTGTCATTATCTTTGGGAGGAGAGAAGAACATGGCAGATCCGCTTGAAGAGATGTATCACGCATATAAAGAACCGATCTTCCGTTATCTCCGCAATATGTGCCGAAGCCGTACGATTGCAGAGGAACTTACGCATGATACATTCATAAAAGCTTTCAAGGGATATGGCCGTTTTCGCGGTGAGTCCTCCCTTAAAACGTGGCTATTTAAAATTGCGAGGAATACATATTTAAATGAAGCGGGAAAATTTTCACGAAAGAATGGATTCCTTTTGCAGAACCTGAACTTCAATCAAAAGGAACCACTCGAAACATAGAAACAGAAATGATGATCAAGCAAACACTTCAAAGGCTTTCAGAAAAAGAAAGATCGCTACTGGTATTAAGAGAGCAAGGTTTTTCCCTCAAAGAGATGGCAGAAATTCTGAACCAGACGGAAGGCAACATAAAGGTCGGCATTCATCGGGCAAAAAAGAAGTTCAAGGAATTTTATCTTGAAGACGAGGAGGGAAGAAGATGAAACTAGATTGCAGTCTTGTAGAAGATTTGTATCCATTATATGAAGAAAATGAATTAAAACCGGAAAACAGACGTGCAGTGGAAGAACATTTAAAGGAATGCAGCCGATGCCGTGAGTTGTATCAAAAAGGCAGCGGATTTTCTGAAGTATCGCTCTTACCTGAAGATAAGGAAGAAAAAGTATCTAAAGATCTAGATGACCGGATCAGGCTGAACTTCCGATTAAGAAGAATGAAAGTCATTGCCGTTCTTCTTGCAGCTATCATCATTGTTACAGGAATCAACCGATATGCTGCAAACCGTGAACAAGTAGCCACCCTTTTAAACGGGATGTATCTTTATTGCGAAACACTTAATGGAATTGCAAAAGATCCTTATGAATCTAGCAGTGAATATTTATCTTCTTCCATTGACGATATTATTGATTTGGACAACGAATTGAATTGGCTCGAACGCAATTTATTTAAAAATACCTCCTATAATTTTTTTGTAGATTCCGAGGGTTTTAATGAAATGCTAAATAGTCTAAAAGAGCGAAAAAGTCAGGGACTTCAGGATGAAACAGATGTGGAGGCAATTGAACTTTTGCAAAAGCATTCTAATACATTATTTCAGCACGTTCGAAGTGAGTATAATAGCTTTCATCATGGCTATAGTTCTTATTTTGAGATTCTGAATATTGATGGAATTGGAGAACCGATTACCAAAATCGAGGAACTCGCTTACTTTTATAACACCTATCACAAGCTGCCTTCTGAGATGAAGCTGTTGGAAGAGAAAGAATTAGAGAAGAAAATTAGAACAGTATTCAATATAGAGGAGGAAAAGGTCGAACTAGAAAAATCTCATAATGATGTTCCTGGTGTTTACCGCTTTGAAATCAATGGTATTCGTGGTGAGATTAACGGGTACTCTGGAATGATTTTTGATGCGGATAGCTCATTGAGATTGAATGATAAAAAGACTAAAGACAAGAAGGAAGTTATGGAAAAGGCAAAACAATTTGTCAAAAAAATTTACGGCAATAACGCTCACTTTGAAATGTGGCGAGAAAATATAGGTGGCCAGCCAAGTATCTACAGATTCAGGTTTGTTCCGCTTGCCGGAGAATATAGATTGCTATTCCAGGGATCTGAACCGTATTACATCCAATTTGATGCGGAAACTGGTGACAGCATGTTTTTAGCACACAGGCCAATGCTTACAAAAGAATTTTTCGCAAAAAAATACAAGGCAGTGCTTAGTACAGAATTAATTGAATCCAAGGCTGAGCAAGTTTCAGGTGTAAAAGGAAAATCGGTAGAAAAAGGCATTATTTATTCAACGGTATCTGCCGATTACGTTCTTGTCCATGTTTTCGAAGGTGAGGATAGCTTCGTTTATATTAATGCCGAGACAGGTATAGTTGAAAGGCCATATGTTTTTAACTATTGAAGTTATCAGGAGGATAGCATATGAATTCAACCAAAAATAATGGTATAGAGTTTCTTGAATTTATTAATGTAACGGAAGAAGAAATCTTTAATTATCCTCCTTTAGCGGGCTCATTTGCAGTAATAAAATGTGAAGGTAAGTACCTTATGTGTTACAACGTCTGGCGAGAACAGTGGGAGTTGCCAGCAGGTAGTAGGGAAGATGGAGAAACTCCAAAGGAATGCGCAAGAAGAGAACTGTATGAAGAAACAGGACAAATTGTAACTGATTTAAAGTTTAAAGGATTATTAAAGTCTAAAAAATTAAATGGAGAGATTAAATTTAATCCCGTGTACTTTACGAACATGGAAAAACTTCAACCTTTTAAGGAAAACGAAGAAACTTCAAAAATAATGCTATGGGATTTAAGAGAGGAAATTGGTTCGATTGATTCCGTAGATATCAGAATACTAGATTTTATTTAATTATAAAATTAATATAAATGGCCTTCTCAAGAAAAAATGATATGATTGTAAAAATAAATTCGGAGAGGAGCAACGAGATGATAGATTATAATGGCCGCAGCTTTGTTTCAGTAGAAAACACAGATAACGGAGAAGTTTCCTCAAAGACCTTTTTTGAATATAAACAAGAGGGTCAGATCATCACAGCAACTTACGGTGGAGGGGAAATCATAAAAGGAACATTGGTCGGAATCGTAAAGGAAGACGGTAGTTTAGATTTTAGGTACAACCACGTAAATACGAAAAATGAAATTAGAGGCGGACAATGTAATTCAACTCCTGAAATCTTACCAGATGGGCGAATCAGGCTGTACGAGAATTGGAAATGGCTTGATTCAGAAGCGACTGAGGGACATTCCGTTATTGAAGAAGTTAAAATATAAAATCGTTCGTTACAACTAAAGATAAAAAAAGTAATCGTTTAAAGTGGAGCATTTCTTCAAGAAGGAGAAGTGCTCTTTTTTATTGAAATAAAGTGAATGTTAGTGAATAACTTAGAAAAAGGATTAGGTATTTCTTTGGAGGGATTATGTTGGATCACAAAATCAAAGAATTAAGTATTATTTCATCTTTATTAACAGTAGCGGGGTTAATACTGATGTTTTCGAGTATTTATTTTGCGACTTCCATTGGGGATTCATGGCTTCTAGATCAAGGCGGTGTGGCTGATACCGGGCAGTATAACCGGGTTGTTGACACGTATAAAAATAACTTTGTGATCATTGGCAGCATCCTGTTTGGAGCAGGTGTCTTAACAGCCATTCTAACGTACTTTATATCCTTCCTAACCGTAAAGAATGAGAATAGAAATATAGTCTGACGAGGTGGTAAAAGAGTTGAGGAGCTTACATAAATATTATGCAGCTATGCGGCTTATCGGCATTCTTATGCTGACTGGATGTATAGGTGAGGATTATTATGAAGACCCGCCTACAGTACATTTAGATATAGGAGATAAGAAGTATAAACTTAAAGAGGGAAATCGCAACTGGAGATTTACTGATGAAGAACTCAATAAGGAACACATCGATTTGAAAGAGCTCGCTGCGAAACAGAAACAGATTACGGTGAAACCAGGCGGGCGAGCTCTCCTAGTTTATGAACAGAATGGTAAAGACGGCCGTTATATCTATACCGGGCAAACGATTAGTGTAGTAGTCAGACAAGGGGATGAGATTCAGATTCTGAGTGAACAAGCTGGAGGGTTCTATTTCCCAAAAGAAAAAGGGAATTATGTATTAGAAATTGACTTCGATTCGGATCAGGGAGATACAGAATTTGTGGGTAATATTAAGGTGGAATAACTATTAGTAAGCGGGTGAACCCATCGTCAAATTCCCGTTTTTTAAATCGATTGAAAACCACCATCCAGAAAGTGGAGACTTTTTTGCTAGATCATCTGCTTCCGTACAAGCAACCTGCTTACCACTTAGATACCAAAAGTTATAATGTTCTGGAGGTGTAGTTTTAAATATTAAATGGCCATCCAAATCAAATCCATACAAATAGTCCGTTGATTTTGGATCTCTTGTTAGTATCAGTACTCGATTTATAGCTGTAAGAACTTGGACAGTTTCAACTTTGCCTAATATGATTTCCTCTGTGCCTTTTTTTACGGTGTTAAAATCAGTACCGTTTGTAGAGAAATGAAATGCATCATTTATTCCAAGGAACATTTTTCTGCCTCCTAAGGTTTAAGTGTTGATTATTTTATTATAGACCAACTCCAAATACAGCGTAATAAAACTAAAGCAGATACCACTGTTATTTGAACAGTTAAACGATAATGTCCGTTTTTTATTAAAATGTAGTGGGGAGGATAAGGATGAATGGAGTTATATGGATTTTAATAATGGTTTTTTGGTTAATCATAATGAGTTTTATAGGTAAAAAACTTAAAAATGATCGTGTAATGAATGGTTATCTTATCAGTGCAGGAATTCTATTTCCAGCCATATATTTTTGGCAGAAATTTGCTAACGGATTTGAAAAAATGGGATGGTTTGCTTTTGTAATTTGTTTTTTGTGTACGGGTATTATCTTACGTATAACCAATCCTTTAGAATTGGATAAAGAAGAGAGCAGATAAAAAAAGGGGATGAGATAATCACCCTGCTTGCTGATTAGTTAATGCCTATTTTAAACTTTTTTTGAAATTAGAATGTTCTTTATACATTTTAGCTTGATAAGCATTGTAACCTGGGAAAGGATGTGATCGGTTGGATCATAAAATTATTATTATTCCCTATGAATCTAAGTATGCTGAACAAAAAGTTGAAATGTGGAGAGAGAGTAAGTACAAGGCAATTGGTCAAAAAGAGGTTCATAGTTTTGAAAGCCATGTATACTATTTGAATCATATTTTACCTAAAGAATATCAAGTTGATATAGCCCTATGGGGTGAAAAAGTGGTTGGAATCATTGCCTATAACGAAACGGAAATTAGCCAACTCTATATACATAACGATCATCAAGGTAAAGGTATAGGAAAAAGCTTACTCAGAAAAGCGAAGGAACAATCATCCGCAAGATTAACATTATATACATTCGAGATTAATAAAAAAGCCCAACGCTTTTATGAGATGAATGGCTTTAAAATCATTGGTAGAGGGCATGAGAATGAAGAGAATTTGCCAGATATTCTATATGAATGGGTAGCAAATGAATAGTGTAGGTAAAGTCAGATTAGAAAAGAGGGTATGTATTGAAAGTGAAAAATGTATTTTTTGCTATCGTAATAGCTTCACTTTGGCTAACGGGTTGTACGATTGGTACAACTGGAACAAATAATCAAATAGAAGAAAATGAAGACGATTTCCCTCCTTCTATGACCGGATTGATTAATGTACAGGGAAAAGAGTATAAAATAGAAGCTGGAAACTATAAGTGGAAAAGAAAAAAGGGATCGGAAACCGAGGTTGTACAAACAGATGCTGCATCTCCAAATCAAATAGGTGAATATTACAGGGCTATTAAATTGGAATCAAACACGAACATTAATATTGATATTGAAGATAATCCAAAGGTATCCGTCTACCAATGGAATCAAAACGGTAGAGATAAAGAAGTCACCTTAAAGAACAATCATTTATCTGTTCCGTCAAGTAAAGGTCGGTACATCTATGAGGTATTAGCAAAATGGCCGAATGGGGAAGTGTCCTACACGTTTGTAGTTGAAGTAAATTAATTAACTTTGGTTTATTGCGGATTTAATACTTTAAATGTAGGTAATAGAGAAGGGGCTAAATGTTTAATTGTTTCCATAGGAGAAGAATAAGAAATCTTTTGCATTTTAAAATTCGGTTGTTCATCATTACTTAGGCGTTTTAAAAGTTGTTCTTTATATTGATTTTTTGTAAATTTCACTTCAAACACCTCTACTTATTGATTTGTAATCTCATATAGGTATTGGTTGATATATGTAATAATACTACAAATTAGTATTGTAATTCTATTCAATCTTCAAACAATAAGGAGATAGATATGAATAAATACGGTATTGCATCAGTGTTTATGTTCTTTTTCTCTATGGCTGTTTTTGTTTCTGACTTTTTTAACATAGGTTTACTTGGAAGGTCTTTGCCTTTACTGATCTTGGGTGGATGGATTCTTCCTATAGTAGGACTGTTTTCGGCTTATAAAAGCAACAGCGGAATTCTGAAGGTGGTTGGTTATATAGGTAATTCAATAAGTCTGCTTTATACGGTTGGATTACCATTTGCAGCGTGGCTATTGTGGAAGTTTTAAAACCAGTTTCGACAATCGGGTGCTTTCATAGAAAAAGAACATAAAAAAACCGACCAGAATATGGTCGGCTAAACACGTTGTACAATATAGTCTAACTAATTGTGGGTATCCGCAGGGAAAACCAGTCCAATCTGCTTTCGAGCTTCATCCATGATCTCCATTACAGCGGATGAGTTCGCATGCGAGTTTACCTTCGACTCCAGCTCACCATTTTTTTCAAGGTCCATGAATTCTTTAGCTTCATAATACATCTTCGGCTTGTCCTGCTCTACCGTGATATCCTCAACCGAACCGTCTTTATACCGGATCTCGATCTTCGACATGTCCTGGATGTGGTCGATCAGGATGCTTCCGTTTTCTCCTTGGATCTCAGATGGGACGTATGAATTCGAGATCTTCGAGTACATCACAACCGCGTCTTTGTCTCCATAGTTCAAGAGGATGCTGCCTTCACCGTCTACTCCTGACTCCAAAAGAAGTCCGTTCGCTTTTACCGAATCAGGCTTTCCAAAAAGAACGATCATCGGGTACAGACAGTAAATGCCGATATCCATCATAGATCCGTTCGAGAACTTTGGATTGAACGCGTTTAGCACTGTTCCTTCTTTGTACTTGTCATAGCGGGATGAGTACTGACACGAGCTCGCAAAATAACGGCGGACGGGGCCGATCTTATGTAAGTTTTCCTGAATGCACTTAAAGTTCGGCATCACGGTCGAGCGCATCGCTTCCATTAAGAGGACTTTGTTTTCCTTTGCAGCTGCAATCATGCTTTCCATTTCTTTCACGTTCGAAGCCATCGGCTTCTCACAAATCACATGCTTGCCATGATTCATCAACGTAATGGCTTGTTCAGCATGAAACGAGTTCGGGCTTGCGATATAGACCGCGTCGATTACATCGCTCGCTGCCATCTTCTCTACATCCGTAAAGATATGTTCAGCGCCATTTTTCTCCGCAAACTCTTTCGCTTTTTCTTCCGTACGAGAGTAGACCGCTGATAATGTAAAACCCTCAGCAACACTTGCTGCATTTATAAAACTTTCCGTAATCCAGTTTGTTCCGATTACACCAAATCTCAAAGACATTCATTCCTTTCCATATGAGGTAGGCATAAGCCTTACCACGTGCATATTATGTATTCTACTCCTTTCGTCACATTATGTACAAACCATCGGGACCAATTGACTGTTTTTGTCAAAAAAAGTTTCATACTATAATATTTTCGGGTAAAGTGGTAGTAAAACCTGGTGAGGAGGAATGAGTTATGCTTACAATGACTAACCATGAACAGCTAACATCAAAGCCTTTAGATTTACCAGTACCACGATACGTCGTCAAACTCGTAGAAAAACCAATTACCGAACAAGAAAAACAAAAACCTGAATTAGAACTTACGCCATTGAATCCGAAATGTCGATGAGTCCGAATATAGAACAGTGAAGAGCCAAGATCAATTGATCTGGCTCTTTTCCTATTCTAGGCTTCCATATTGTTCCTCCTTACATATTTGTTATGTTATGGTAATTATATCGAACATTCATCAGAAGATGGGCAGATCATTGCCTTGCAGTCGATCAGTGAGTTCTAACTTTTGTTGAGAAAGCGATTATGAAAGTTTCATATTGAAGGGATAGATAGAGATGAATAAATTCGGTGTCTTTTCGTTTCTCATGGTAATTGCGAGTGTTATTGCATTCTTTCTTTTAAGAGGACCGAATGCGGATCTTACGACAGGCATTGTCGTTCTAGGATCACTTTCATTGATTGGTGTTGTTTTGGCGTTGCTATCGAAAAAGTGGTTATCAGGTATTTTGGGTGTGTTATTGAATGGAGCGGTTTTGACCTTTGCTTTTCTTCTATTGCTCGCAAAGGGAATTGGTGGTTAAAGCGAAAATGTTTAAGCAAAAGGGGAGTTCATGGTGAATCTAAAAGTTGGGGATATCATTACTTTTGAGCGGATGTTTACAAAAGAAGATGTTGGGATGTTTACAAAAGTCTCTTGGGATGAGGGTGATCACCATATTCATCCTGATGAACAAGGGAGGCTCGTCATCCAAGGATTGTTAACGGCTACATTGCCAACAAAAATTGGCGGAGAAAACAATGTGCTCGCTCGTACGATGAACTTCGAATTTTTGAGACCGGTTTTTACGGGAGATACGATTCTTTGTGAAGTGCGGATCGAGGAGTTAGAACAGAAAGATAACAATCGAACATCGATCATGGCCACTTTTCAATGCACCAATCAAAATGAGAAACAAGTATTAAAAGGAAGCTTTGCAGGAATTATCCTATCAAATTAGCAGCTCAGGTTTATGACATTTGAGCTGTTTTTTTATATACAAAAACACCGCAAAACGCGGTGCTGCATATTTCATTTGATTTGGTTTCTTTGTTCCTGAATGATTTTATAAAAATAAAGTGAACCATGACCACCTGCGATCCCTAATGGCAGGATGATAAAGGGTGCCCAGGTCTTGTCGTGTAAACCGAGCAAGTAGAAGATTCCATAAATGATGATCATCGTCATAATGCTAAATGTGAATCGGATAAAATAGTCTTTCACCGTTAACGCTCCTCATTGCTATGTTTGTTTTATAGTACCACAATTCACAAAAGAGCAGGATTCAATAAAGGTTTTAAAGAATGGAGTAACCGAAGCAAAAAGGAGTGGTAAACCATGTCTTATTGTAAAGTAGAGAAAGCGAATTTCTATTATGAAGAAATAGGGTCTGGAACACCGATCCTCATGATCCACGGATTCTCACCTGACCATCGTTTGATGAAAGGATGCATGGAACCAATCTTTCAAGAGAGAGATGGATACAGACGCATCTATATCGACCTGCCAGGAATGGGGCAGACGAAAGACTATGAATCTATTCAGAACTCTGATGAAATGTTAGAGGCGGTTATTCAGTTCATAGAAACAACACTGTCGGACCAGTCGTTCTTGATCGCAGGTGAATCTTATGGCGGATACATCACAAGGGGAGTCATCGCGAAAATGCCTGAGCGTGTAATGGGTGCAGCATTTATCTGTCCGATGATCATTCCTGATAAGAACGCAAGAACATTGCCAGAGCATGCCAACATACAGGTCGATCACGAATTCTTAGCTACTTTAACAGAAGAAGAAAAAGAAGACTTCAAAGGGATTCATGTGAAGTTAGATGAATACACGTGGAAAAGGTACAACGAAGAAGTCGTAGCCGGAATGAAGATAGCAGATCCAGGATTCTTAGAAAAAATCTCAGAAGCCTATGGGTTCACATTCAAGATCGACCAAGAAGTGTTTCCGAAACCGAGTGTGTTCCTGACGGGTATGCAAGACCATATTACAGGCTATAAAGACGTGTTTGACATACTTGATAAATATCCGAGAGCTACGTTTTCCGTTTTGGATACTGCTGGGCATAATTTGCAGATTGAACAGAGCAAATTATTGAGGGTACATATTGGTGAGTGGTTGGATCGTGTAGATAATTATAATGAGAGAGTATAAAAAGTCACCTTTGTCTTCATAAAATACAAAAAAAGAGCCAAAATCCTTTAAAGGCATTTAGCTCTTTTTTTGTTATACAAATGAATATTTAATAAATACTAGGTGGATTTAATTATAATTTCATTTTAAAGCTTTTCTTAAAAATATTAACTAACAACAAGTAGTTCTTTTTCTTTTAAAACTATTGATTGCTTATAGTCTTCAGCTTTGGCTATTTTTGTGAATTCTACTGTCTTATTGTGATTAAGCTTTACAATTGTCTCTATTTCACTTAATTCCACTCTGAAAAATTCTTTTCGCTCATTAATTTTATTTACACGTCTATCTGTGAATGCTTTGTGTAATGCGTTTTCAAGTGCTGGAGCATCTTCACTAAATATCATACCATGTACATCAAAAGCAAATGGAACAGAAGCATCCCCAAGTTCTTTTACACGATCTAATGGTTCAAGTCGACGAGTCATTCCAATTTTATAAACATTTTCCCCAAAAGAACCAATATTGGAAATAATATAAACATATCCTGCTCTGGTATTTTGTACTCTAAAAAGAACATCTTCTTTATTCTTTTTAGTCTCTGCTAATTGTAACTCTAATTCTTTTAGCTTTTCGATCAATTTAGCATGCTTAGAACTATCCGTCTCTTCCATTTGGCTTTTTAGCTTTTCAATAGCTTGTTCAAAATGCTTTTCTTCTTTTTCGACTTTTTCTTTTGCTTTTTCTAATTCTTTTAATGCCTTAGCTTCTTCCCGCATTCGTTCTTTTATTTCCATCTGTTCTTCTTTTTCTTCTTGTTTTTTCTTTTCAAATTCATACTTGAGATACAATTCTTCAATTTTAAGATTTAAATACCCAGGAGTAATGAAAACTTGTTGCATATCAGTAAGTTTATTTAACTCTTCATGTACTTTTTTAATTCGTTGCTCACTTGCTTCTACGTTAGAAAACTTCACCTTTGTGATAATGTTGTCACACTCGTTATTAAAGGCTCTAAGGAGTAATTTAATAGTATCTAAGATGAATTCCTTTCCTTTCTTTTTATCATTACTGATTGTCCAATCTAGACTGTGGAAAGTAGCATCTTTATTTTTTACCATTTTCTTTTGGTCTTGCCTAATTTCATTTAATTTATTTTGGTAACCTTCTGAATTTTCAAATCCATATTTCGGCTTATAGAAACCAAAAGATTGCACCTCTAATTCATCATGAAGGCTTATCATTTGCTGTCTGAGTTTATAAATATCATCAAGAATTGTTACCTTTTGGGTGTTTAAATTGTTAATTTCATTATTAACAGCATTTCTTGATTCCTCTAAATTAATTAACATTTTTTTGTCTTGAATATTCTTATTCAGTGAATCAGCATTTTCTTGTAAATCTTTATTTTTCTGATCGAGTATATTAATAAGCTTTAACTTATCAGTGATTGGCTTGTATTCTTCTATTTCTTTATAAATATTTTCTTTTTCTTTGGATAAAAGCTTTAATTCCTCATTTAATTGTAAAATTTGTTCTTTTGAATTATTTATTTCAGCAAATTTATTTTTCTCCCATAAAATTTGGTGTTCCCTTAAATGTTTATTCCTTTTAGAAATCAAAACTACACCAACAATTGGTGGTATTATTAAAAACCATAAGCCGAATAAGATTCCAATTACCCATGGTGAATGGATAAACTTTTCTTTATACATATCTAGTGAATTTCTCCTTTTTAATTAATTTAGCCAACTTTAAATATACTACTATATTAATTTAAGGTCTAGTAAAATTTAACAATGGAATTAAAATCTTTAAATATTTATTTTGCAAATAGTTTGCTTTTTTTTGCCAAATTATTATTGGTATTATTAAGATATATAAATAAAGGGGGAATAATTATGCCTACATACAACAAACTTGTCCGTGACCGTATTCCAGAAATTATTGAAAGAACGGGTGCTTCCTTTAATACTACTATTCTATCTGAAACGGACTACATAAAAGAATTAAAGAAAAAATGTTATGAAGAACTAGATGAGTATGCTGCAGCTGATAATGACAAGGACGCTGTTGAAGAACTGGCTGATCTTCTAGAATTAATGTATGCACTTGCTAAAGTTCATGGTGTAGATTTCTATGAAATTGAAAAAGTGAGGCAGGAAAAAGCAGAAAAGCGCGGAGGATTTCAGGAACGCATATTCCTGATTGATACGGAATGAAGTCTATTAAACTTGTAACAAGTAACCTCTATGAAGAACTTCTTGAAGGATTAACGAGTGCTAGATCCATTCATATTCTTACATCATTTGTAATGAAGTCAGGTGTTGATGTTCTTGCACCACATCTAAAAGCTGCTGCAGATCGGGGAGCTGAGATCCAAGTCTGTACTGGTGATTATCTATTTGTCACTCAACCAGAAGCGCTTGAAAGGCTAATTACAATCCATCCGAATATTTCCGTTCGACTGTACAAGAGTAACGGGAAATCGTTTCATCCAAAGGCGTATCTTTTTGATATTCCAGATGAAAATGGTTATTTCATAGTAGGTTCATCCAATTTATCTAGGTCAGCACTTAAAACGGGAACGGAATGGAATCTTTCTTTAACTGAGAGTGTTAGTCCGGAAACATACTTAGAGGCATTAGATCAATTTCAAAAAACGTTTCTTCATGATCAGACAATCCCTGTTAATAAAGAAACGTTAGAAGAATATCAATTGCAATATGAGGGCTATCACCAAAAATATCCTAACTTAGTTAGAACATGGACAGAAGCAGAAGAGCAAGAAATGACATTGACAACGGTTGAACCTGTTCAAGAACCACAAATAATAGCCGATCCTACAGCACCATACATAATAACTCCAAGGCCTTCACAACAAGAAGCATTAGAACTGCTTCAAAATACCCTTGAGGAAGGCTATGACAAAGCGATGGTTGTCATGGCTACGGGACTTGGTAAAACCTATTTGGCTGGATTTTTTGCACAAAACTTCAAAAGGATCTTGTTCATAGCTCATAGAGAAGAAATCTTAAAACAGGCAAAGCAATCATTTCAGCATATTATGCCCGAACAAACACTTGGGCTTTACTATGGAACGGAAAAGCAACCTGAAGCGGATGTGATATTTGCTTCTATATATACACTCGGAATGAAACGGCATTTAGAAGTCTTTTCTCCCGATGATTTTGATTTAATAGTTGTGGATGAATTTCATCATGCTGCTGCGCAGTCATATCAACGGGTCATCGATTACTTCAAACCAAAGTTTCTACTAGGAATAACTGCAACACCAGATCGAATGGATGGAAAAGATGTTTATGCGATATGTGACGGAAACGTAGCTTATCAAATTCATTTTATTGTAGCCATTCAGAAACAGTGGCTAGCTCCTTTCCATTATTATGGAGTATATGATGACACTGATTATCGACAGATAACTTGGCTTGGAACAAAATATGATGAAGAAGAATTGTTAGCTGTTCAATTAACAGATGAAATGCTGGAAAAAGTGTACACTGCTTGGTTCAAGCTTAAACAAACTAGAACAATCTCATTTTGTTCATCTATAAGACAAGCAAACACTTTAGCTAATTATTTTAAGTCAAAAGGAATAAGGGCTGTTAGTCTTAATTCTAAAACTGTTGATATTTCTAGAGGAGATGCGGTACAGCAGTTAAATGATGGTCAATTAGATATTATCTTCACTGTTGATCTTTTTAACGAAGGGGTAGATATTCCTTCCGTTGATACACTTCTATTTGTAAGACCTACTGAATCATTAACCGTTTTCACACAGCAAGTTGGACGCGGGCTGCGTCTTCATAATGCCAAATCACACTGTGTCATTATAGATTTAATCGGTAACTATAGAAATGCAGATGTCAAAATGCAGTTGTTTAATGCAGAACCAGCGAAAGAAAAAGGACCTGTGAACATCCTTCCTTCAGTGCCAGAGGGATGTTTAATAGATTTTGATATTAAAGTTATCGACCTATTAAAAGAGCTGCAAGCCAAGAAACAGCCGCGTAAAGAAAAGCTTTTATATGCTTATCATGAACTAAAGAGAGAACTGGGTAGAAGACCGACATATCTAGAGTTACATTTACAAGGAAATGCTCCGAGTCAGGAATATAAACAGGAGTTTAAATCATATGTAGGTTTCCTAAATTGGGCAGATGAACTGTCTGATTCTGAAAAAGAAGCTTTTAAAGAATCGGAAGAATGGCTAATAGAAGTAGAAAAAACCGGAATGTCCAAAAGTTATAAAATGGTTGTCCTAAAATACATGCTCTTAAGAGGTTTAGAACACTGGTTAGATCCAGTAACACCAGAAGAAGTAGCTCCATTCTTCCACAAATATTTTACTGAAAAAGAGTATAGAAGACGTATAGATTTTTCAGACAAAGCAGCTAAACAAATGTGGACTTATGATGAGAAGAAGGTTGCCAGATTAGTTGCAACAATGCCTATGACTAAATGGAGTGGAAGTTCTAGAAGTAAAGTTATGTTCAACGAAAATCTATTTAGATTCAATGTTAAATTTAATGAATCTATAAATAAATTAGTTTTTAAGTGGACAAAAGAAATTTGTGAATATAGGCTACATTATCATTTTGAAAGAAAGGATGGAAGGTGAATAAATGAAACAGAAAAAATGCATAAAGTGTGGTGTCCGACTACATCCAACTGACTGGATTATTTTAAAAGATATGAACACTCTACCTATTTGTGATAACTGTTCATTAAGTAAAAAAGAAATTAACAATATAGTAATACAAAATAAAGATAAAGATAAACTAATTAACTAGTAAATAGAGACAGCTATTGAACTCAGAGTTGATCTAAAGATTACTTATCTTAAACAAGTATATGATTAACTAAGGGGAACCGTATCATAAATAAGGGTAAAGGTTAAGGGAAGCAAGAGCCTCCCTATACATATCATCCTTTGATATTTGGCTAATTATGGAGTGATCAATCGGTGTAATGCATTTTATCTGATTCATACTATTTAGCAGGACACTCGTACTACCCTGAAGCGCCTCAATAGTAAAGTCGAACATCAAATTAATTTGTGTAATTTGTCTCCCTTCTTTGAAGGAGACCCTTTCCTTCGTAATTTGGATATCCTTAACAAAAAGGGCGAGCAGTTCTTTTTTCTCAGCAGCGTCTGCTCGCTCTAATATGGTGTCAAGGTTCTTTAGAAGGTGTTTGAGTACATCTGCATCGATAGGGTCTTTGTTGACATTCTGAAGCTGCTTATTGACATGTTCAATACGGTCTTCTATTTTAATGAGGAGTTCCTTCTGATTCTTCATTTTCTTGTTGTAGATGTCTCGTAGTTCTGGGTCATCCATTAGTAGAGAGACGAGATTATCCAGTTGCTTTTCTGTCTTTTGCTTGCTCGCCACAAGTCGTTTCATTTCTTCTTTAAGTGGACTTTCAGCATCAGAGCGTTCTTCGTTCATTCTTTCAAATAATCGTTCAATGAAGTACCAAAATACATACTAATGAATTATTCATTTTCTGACCTCCTTTCTTGTGCGCTCCTCTCACTACGCATGACGTCTCTGTAATACAAAAAAAAACGCTATCTATCCAACTGGATAAACAACAGTTTATATATAAAAGGGGTAGGGCATAAAACAGGAAGGTACCCCTGTTATATGTAGGATGGTGGTAGAGAGAGAAAATTTATCAATTTTTTGTTGATATACTTGATATTCTTATATATTGAATCTTTTAACTGTCTAGAAAATTTCTTTGAATTGTTCGCAGTTAGGAATATAATTTAAGCTATAAAGCTTTGAAAGGAGCTTGAGAAATGGAGTTTATGTCCGCAAAAGAAGCGGCTAATAAATGGGGAATATCTAAAAGGCGTGTGCAAGTATTATGTGCGGAGAAAAGAATTGTAGGTGCAAATAAGGTAGGTATGGTATGGGTGATTCCTAAAGAGGCAGAAAAACCTATTGATGAAAGAAGAAAGGGTAAATCAGCACAATTTTGACTAAGGGTTATCCTAAAAGAAAAAAAAATCTGAAGGGAATTATTTTAAATGGCAGTTAAGAAAAGTGAGCTATACAGTTTTTTATGGGAAAGTTGTAATAAGTTAAGAGGCGGTATGGATGCATCACAATATAAGGATTATGTTTTATCTCTATTGTTTGTTAAATATGTCTCTGATAAATATGATGGTAAGAAGAATTCATTAATAGAAATTCCAGAAAACGGTGGGTTTAAAGATATTGTTGCTCTTAAAGGAAATAAAGAAATTGGTGATAAGATTAACAAAATTATTGCTAATCTCGCTGAAGCAAATGATTTAAAGGGTGTTATTGATGTAGCAGATTTTAACAATGAAGATAAACTAGGTAGAGGGAAAGATATGCAAGACCGTCTTTCAGGCTTAGTAGCTATATTTGAAGATGATCGGCTTGACTTTAGTAAGAATCGTGCAGATGGAGATGACATCTTAGGTGACGCTTACGAATTTTTGATGAGAAAATTTGCTACTGAATCAGGGAAAAGTAAAGGTCAGTTTTATACTCCATCAGAAGTATCACGTGTAATGGCTAAGGTAATGGGTATCAATAAAGCTACTAGTCAAGATCAAACTATTTATGACCCCACATGTGGAAGTGGGTCACTATTGTTAAAAGCTGCTGATGAGACAACAACAGGGGTTACAATATATGGTCAGGAAAATGACAATGCAACAGCGGCATTGGCAAGAATGAATATGATTCTTCACGGTCATCCTACTGCTGATATTAAGAAAGATAATACCATTGCAAACCCTTTATTTAAAGATGGTGAACAACTTAAAACGTTTGATTTTGTTGTCGCAAACCCGCCGTTTTCTCAAAAAAATTGGACTAGTGGCATAGATCCTCAATACGATGAATTTGATAGATTTACTGGATATGGTATTCCTCCGGCAACAAATGGAGATTATGCATTTCTGCTGCATATTATTCGTTCTTTAAAAAGTAATGGAAAAGGTGCGGTAATATTACCGCATGGAGTGCTTTATCGAGGAAATGCAGAGGCAGATATCCGCAAAAATTTAATACAAAAAGGGTTTATTAAAGCTATTATTGGATTGCCTTCCAACCTCTTCTACGGGACAGGAATTCCTGCATGTATTATCGTCTTAGATAAAGAAAACGCCGTTAGTCGGAAGGGTATTTTTATGATAGATGCAAGTAAGGGTTTCATTAAGGATGGTAATAAAAATAGATTGCGTGATAGAGATGTTCATAAAATAGTTGATGCGTACTCAAAGCATATTGATGTTCCAAAATATGCAAGGATGGTATCAATTGAAGAAATAGAAGAAAATGATTGTAACCTATATATTTCTCGATATATTGATAATCAAGATTCTGAAGATATCCAAAACATAGAGGCACATTTATTGGGTGGTATACCAAATGAAGATATTAATGCTCTTCAAAACTATTGGGATGTCTATCCCTCTATTAAAAGTACTCTTTTCTCTGAAATAGGAAGAGAAGGATTTAGTGATTTATTAGTGGAAAATAAAGATATTAAAGAAACTATTTTTAATCACGCTGAATTCATTAATTACTCAGAAAAAGTGAATAAAATTTTAAGTGAATGGGTAGAAGAAAATTCAATGTTTTTAAAAAATATTGAAATAGGTGTTAATCCAAAAGAAATAATTGAAAGTATATCAGAAGATATACTACAAAAATTTTCATCATTACGACTACTAGATCATTATGATATATATCAATATCTTCTGACTTACTGGTATGAAACTATGCAGGATGATGTGTATATTATTGCAGCAGAAGGTTGGAAGCCAACAAGTGAATTAATCCCAACTGAATTAGTTGCAAAAAGATATTACCCAGAAGATTTAATCACAATTGAAAAGTTGGAAGCTGAGGTAATATTTATTACAGACAGTAAAGAACAATTGGAGGAAGAAAATAGTACTGAAGACGATTTATTTGAAGAGTTGAGAAATGATAAAGGCAAAGTATTAAAAGGAAATCTCCAGAAACGAATTAAAGAAATAAAAAACGATCCTAATTTCAAAGAGGAATTGAAGATACTAGATGCATATCTATCTCTTTTTGATCGGGATACTGAACTTAATAAAAATATAAAAGAAATACGTGAAGAACTTAATCGAAAAATATTAGATAAATATAAAATTCTCAATGAAGAAGAGGTTAAAACCTTGATTGTTGATGATAAATGGATGTCTAATGTTGTCAATGATGTAGAAAATGAATTGGAAAATATTTCTCAACGTTTGACATATAGAATTATAGAATTATCAGAAAGATATGAAAAGCCATTACCAAAATTAGAAGAAGAAGTGGAAGAATTAAGACTAAAAGTAGATGAACATTTGAAAATAATGGGGATGGCAGCATGGTAAAAAAACTAAATGTAATAAATGAATATAAAGTAAGTGATATAGGGAGTATCCCACAAGATTGGAAAGTAATTAAACTCGGTGAAATTTTTGATTTTAAGAACGGGTTAAATAAAGAAAAAAAATATTTTGGTATAGGAACGCCCATTGTAAATTATGTTGATGTGTTTAAGAAGAGTAGTTTAACGGCAAATGATTTAAAAGGAAGAGTTAAAGTATCTATAAATGAATTAAAGGCTTACGAAGTGCGAAAAGATGATGTTTTCTTCACAAGAACATCTGAGACAGTTGAAGAGATTGGATTTTCAGCTGTAGTAGTAGAAGAACTAGAAAATACTGTTTTTAGTGGTTTTATTTTGCGTGCTAGACAAAGGAATAGTTTATTAGATACACATTTTAAAAAATATTGTTTCTCAACAGAACAAGTACGCAAAGAAATTATTTCCAAAAGCACCTACACTACAAGAGCATTAACAAATGGAAAGATTCTTTCACAGGTATTACTACCTGTACCGCCAATAGATGAGCAACGAGCAATCTCTCAATCTTTAAATGATATAGATTCAGTAATTGACTCTCTTGAAGAATTAATTGAGAAAAAACGAAATATTAAACAAGGTGCTATGCATCAGCTTCTAGAAGGAAAAATACGTCTTCCGGGATTCAGTGAGAAATGGAATGAGTTAACTATTGGTGATTTTAGTCAAGTATCGGCAGGTGGAACTCCTAGTACTAGGAAAAAAGAGTATTGGGGCGGAGAAATTAGATGGATGAATTCTGGCGAATTAAATATGAAGATGATATTTGATGTTGAAGGAAGAATCACTGAGGAAGGATTGAAGAATTCGAGCACTCATGTAATTCCTGAAAAGTGTGTTTTAATAGGTTTGGCTGGACAGGGGAAAACTCGTGGAACAATAGCAATCAATATGGTTGAATTATGCACTAATCAATCCATAGCAGCAATATATCCTTCGAATAATCACAGCTCTAAGTACTTATATTATAATCTCGATAATCGTTACAAAGAATTAAGAGGTTTATCAACTGGAGATGGAGGTAGAGGAGGACTTAATCTTAAAATAATTAAATCCCTTAAGATTGCATTACCATCACTAGAGGAACAAATTGCTATCGCAAAAGTCTTAAGTGATATGGATGCAGAAATACAGGGACTCACTCAAAAATTAAAGAAATACCAGTTTATTAAGCAAGGCATGATGAATAATTTACTAACTGGAAAAGTGAGGTTGGTGGAGTGTCAGTAGGACAAAAAGAGAGAATAACTCAAAATAGAGTAGTTAAGCTAATTTGTAATAATCTCCAGTATGATTACTTTGGAGACTGGTATGACCGTCCAAACAATAGCAACATTGAAGAAGAGGTTTTAAGAAAGTACCTTTTTAAAAGAGGGTACAGTGATGAGCTTATTCAGAAAGCGATTTTTCAATTGACACAAGCTGCTACTAATCAGGTTAAGAGCTTATACGACATTAATAAAGAAGTTTATAGTTTACTTCGTTATGGAGTAAAGGAAAGAGTACACATTGGAGAGAATACAGAAACCGTTTATCTCATTGATTGGAAAGAACCACTAAACAATCACTTTGCTATAGCTGAAGAAGTTACCATTAAAGGCGAAAATAAAAAACGTCCAGATATTGTATTTTATATCAATGGAATAGCAATAGGTGTTTTGGAATTAAAACGAAGTACTGTGTCGGTGTCCGAAGGTATACGACAAAATCTTGATAACCAGGATACGACATTTATTAGACCTTTTTTCTCGACTATCCAGCTTGTCATGGCAGGAAATGATACAGAAGGTGTTCGCTACGGTACGATTGAAACAAAAGAAAAGTATTATCTAACTTGGAAAGAAGAAAGTGATATTGATCATCAACTAGATCGGCACATTTTACAGATTTGTGAGAAAAAGCGATTGATAGAGATGCTGCATGATTTCGTTGTGTTTGATCGTGGTATCAAAAAGCTTTGTCGTCCAAATCAGTACTTTGGTGTAAAAGCAGCACAAGAGAGTGTTAAAAAGCGTGAAGGTGGAATCATATGGCACACACAAGGAAGTGGAAAAAGCTTAACTATGGTGTGGCTAACAAAATGGATTAGAGAGAATGTGCAGGATGCTCGTGTGCTTATCATTACAGATCGTGACGAACTTGATAAGCAAATCGAAAAGGTTTTTAAAGGTGTTAATGAAGAAATTTTTCGTACTAGAAATGGGAAGGATCTAATCGATAAGATCAACACACCGCATCCTTGGTTGTTTTGCTCACTAATCCATAAATTTGGAAATAAAGAAGAGGCTGATTACGATTCATACATTGATGAATTAAAAAAGAATTTACCTCTTGGTTTTAGAGCAAAAGGAGACTTTTATGTTTTTGTTGACGAATGCCATCGTACACAATCAGGTAAGCTTCATGATGCTATGAAAGAACTATTACCAAATGCTATATTTATTGGTTTCACTGGAACACCATTATTGAAAAAGGATAAGAAAAAAAGTATTGAAGTGTTTGGTAAATATATTCATACGTATAAGTTTGACGAAGCTGTTAAAGATAATGTTGTGTTGGATTTAAGGTATGAAGCTCGAAATGTTGACCAAAATATAACATCTCAAAGAAAAATAGACCAATGGTTCGATGCAAAAACAAGAGGTCTAACTCCTCATGCTCTTGTGCAGCTAAAACAGAGATGGGGAACAATGCAGAAAGTTCTTAGCTCTCGGTCAAGATTAGAGAAAATAGTTGGGGATATTCTTCTTGATATGGAAACGAGGGATCGGTTACAAAACGGGAGAGGCAATGGGATTCTTGTAGCAGGAAGTATCTACGAAGCTTGTAAATATTACGAGTTGTTTCAAAATAGTGGATTTACTAAATGTGCAATCGTGACGTCATACACTCCAAATATCCGAGACATCAAGGGTGAACGTACAGGTGAAGAATCTGTTACAGAGAAATTAAAGAAATATGAAATCTATAAAAAAATGTTGAATGACCAAACACCAGAAGAGTTTGAAGAAGATGTTAAGAAAAAATTTGTCGAAGAGCCTGCGCAGATGAAACTATTAATTGTTGTAGATAAACTATTAACAGGTTTTGATGCACCTTCGGCTACCTATTTATACATTGATAAGAACATGGGAGACCATGGGCTATTTCAAGCTATTTGTAGGGTTAATCGTTTAGATGGTGAAGATAAAGAGTATGGGTACGTGATCGATTATAAAGATCTATTTAAGAGTCTTGAAAAATCTGTGGAAGACTACACATCAGAAGCATTTGATGACTATGATAAAAACGATGTCGAGGGTCTTCTAAGTGATCGTCTAGAAAAAGCTAAAGAACGTTTAGATACTGCATTAGAAACAATTAAGTTTTTATGTGAACCTGTAGAACCTCCAAAAGATACAATTAATTATATCCGTTATTTCTGTGCTAATAATATTGAAAATAAAGATGAGCTAAAAGAAAACGAACAAAAGCGGTTATCGTTATATAAATCTACAGTTGCACTTATTCGTTCATATGCTAATATTGCGAATGAAATGGAAGAAGCCGGCTATTCAAAGAGTGAAATTCAATCAATAAAGCAAGATGTTCAATATTATGAAAAAGTAAGGTCAGAGGTAAAGTTAGCTAGTGGCGATCACATAGATTTAAAACTATATGAGCCAGCAATGCGGCATCTAATCGATACATATATTAGTGCTGAAGAAAGTGAAGTTATCTCAGAATTTGATGACTTAACATTGATTGAGTTGATAGTTTCACGTGGAAAAGATGCTGTTGAATTGTTCCCAAAAGGAATAAAAGATGATAAAGAGGCAGTTGCAGAAACAATTGAAAATAACGTACGACGAGTAATCATTGATGAATCTCCAACTAATCCTAAGTATTATGAAAAAATGTCTAGGCTTTTAGATGAATTAATTAAAGAAAGAAAAGAAGAAGCTAAAGATTATGAAGAATACTTAGCAAAAATTGTAGAGCTTACTAAAAAAGTTAAAAATCCTTCAACCTCTTCAACCTACCCAAATAGTATGAATTCAGGTGCTAAGAGAGCCCTTTATGATAACTTAAATCAAAATGAATTATTAGCTCTAACTCTTGACCAAGAAATAAGAACAACCAAAAAAGACGGTTGGCGCGGAATGAAGATTAAAGAAAGAGAAGTGTTTTATGCAATCCAGAAACACATAAAAGATGATGAGGTAGCTGAACGAATTTTTGAAATAGTAAAAAATCAAGGAGAATATTGATATGCACCAAATTAGAATAGGCAACTTAGAGATTGATGTTTTTCGTAAGGACATCAAAAACCTACACCTTGCTGTATATCCTCCAAATGGAAGAGTTAGAATAGCTGCACCCTTAAAAAGCAATGAAGAATCAATACGACTTTTTGCTGTTTCTAAAATAACTTGGATTAAAAACCAACAAAAGAAATTTCACGAGCAGGTAAGACAGTCTGAAAGAGAATACGTCTCCGGGGAAAGTCATTATGTTTATGGTACACGCTACTTATTAACTGTTATTCCTGATAGTCCGAAAAATCATGTGAACATTCGGAATAAAACGTATCTTGATTTATATGTGAAAAAAGGAAGTACAAAAGAACAACGAGAAAAGGTTATAACAGAGTGGTATAGAAAGCAGTTAAAGAGTGAGATTCCCCAAATAATTGAAAAATGGCAAGACATCATGTGTGTAGAAGTTAAAGACTGGGGAGTCAAAAAGATGAGGACGAAGTGGGGCTCTTGTAACATAGAGAACCAAAGAATTTGGATAAATTTAGACTTAGCAAAGAAACCTAAACATTGCCTTGAATATGTCATAGTTCATGAAATGGTACATTTACTCGAGCGTAACCATAATGATCAATTTGTGGCTTATATGGATCGTTTTCTTCCACAATGGCGAATTATTAAGAATGAGCTAAATAAATTGATATTTTATTAAATATTACCCAACCAACATTGCTCTAGCATGATTACATATTAAGTATGTGCTAGGGCTTATTTTTATAGAATGGGAGTTGAGTTAAATGAAACATTGGTGGATGATTCGAGCAGGAGATGATAATGAACTAATTCCTGTGTGGAAGGATAAAGGAATAGCATCGATAGGTTGGCCACAACTAGGGGATCCAAAGCTTTACCACTCTAAAGAAGAAATGTCGCACAAAGCAGATAGTGTATACAATGAAGAAAAACCTAAATCTAGAAATAGTTGGGTTAACCAAGTGTGGCGATTTAGTAGAGATATACGGAAAGGTGATCGTGTCATTACCTATTCCAAAGAAAAGAGAGAGTACATAATTGGAACAGTGATTGAACCTCATTTTTACGATTTTTCAGTTGGACACCCGGATTACCCAAACACTATTGAAGTAAAGTGGGAAGAAATTTCGGTTGAGAGAGATATGTTAACACAAGCAGCAAAAAATAGTCTGGGTTCCGTTTTAACGGTTTTTAGAGTTGATCAATGGGGGGATGAAATAGAACGTTTATTAGAAAATCCGTTCTTAAAACCTACAGATTTGGGTGATAATGACGGGGAAGATGAAATTATTGAAGATTTGGTTAGTAAAGCATTAGTTATGATTGAAGACAAAGTAGATAATCTAGATCCATGGCAAATGCAAGAATTAGTAGGTGGACTTCTTCAATCTATGGAATACAATGTTCGAATAAGTCCCAAAGGCCCTGATGGTGGTGTTGATATATTAGCTTACAAAGATGCATTTGGTTTTGAAAAGCCGATTATAAAGGTTCAGGTTAAGCACCGTAAAAGCTCAGCGTCTGCACCCGAAATTCAACAATTGTTGGGGGCGAATCCAATTGATGCAAATAGCCTTTTTGTATCTACGGGGGGATTTACATCTCATGCTGAAGCGGTAGCTAAGCACAACTCTGTTAGATTAGTAGATTTACAAGAACTAGTGCGATTTATTGTGCAATGGTATGAAAAGATGCCGAATGATAAAAGATCATTATTGCCCTTACAAAAGATGTATGTTCCAGAGTAAGATTCATGGCTATAAGATACTTTATATGGGGTTTAATGAAAATGTAGATACTTTTTGCGCCATATGTTTAATAAAAATGTATAAGTATTTAAAGAAATGTTATAATATTTAACAGGATCCAGGTTTTTCTCTTTAACATTTTTTTTAATGGATCCTCATATGGAGGTGAAAGATTAGTGTTCACAGAAAAAGATTTTTGGATACCCAATATCTCAAATATTCCTAATGATAAAGAGAAGTTGGGTCAGTTAGTTAGTATCTTTAAATTAAATAGGTATAGTCTTCAAGAAATGTACAATTTAAACTTTCATACTCAACTAAAGCTTAGTAAAGAAACTTTTAGAAAGAGAATTAATCACAGTACTTTAGTGGGGATTTTATCATATGATGATCAGAAATATGAACTGTCAGAAGTAAGCAAAAAATTATTACAAAATCAAATAAGTCAAAATGGCTTTATTGAAGAAATAATTCTAAAGAGTTTACCATTAAACAACGTTGTAAGTATAACTCTTATCTTAGTTAAATTATTTGCGCCTAGCTTAAGAATAAAGACGTTGTATTCAATATTTTCATTAGTTAGTAAAGATAGAAGCGATAATAGTGCAATCTCCTCAACTGGGAGGAATTTAAGAGCGATACTATCATTAATTAAGATGTTGGGTATTATAGAGAAAAAAAATGAGTTAATTCTACTTGGTGATAGAGATGGAAGTGGAATTACAAATTTTCAAATTGAATCTTTACAAGATTATTTTAATGAAGATATTGTAAATATAAATTTAATTAAAAATTATTTGTTGAACTACTTTGATAAAGAATCAGCTAGTAAAATTCTGACTTGTGTAGCGAGTTATGAAACGGAAAATTATATATGGTCTAAAAGTAGCCTTTATAAAAATCAAGGAGAAGTGAAAAATTTATTTAATGAATATATTATGACGGTAATAATAAAAAGGGGTTAACAAAAATGAGTAATATCTTAGACATGCTTAAAAGGTCTCTTGATAGAACTGTTCCAATTTCGGATCCGGATTATATAATAGGCGAAGAACTGTCGGTAGAGACGTTTGATAGTTGGGTAAATAGTTCTTTGGTAGACGGGATAGAAGGATTTTTAGGGTCAGTTGTTTTAGGACAGATTGGAAATGGGAAAACCCACTTCCTTAGATATATCAGAAGGCACTATCTAGAAGAAAAAGATAATATGATAGGAATATATATTCCTAATATGTTTATAAGTGGGCCGTTGGTGGATGCTCTTAATGAAATTTATAAGTCATTCTTTTTCGCACCTGGTAATTCTTCTTTAAAAAAATACTATGATAATTGGGAAGTATATAAGGCAAATACAGAATCAAATATTATAGAACAACATGAAAATATAATTTTTAGATACCTTATGAACTGTAACAATAAAGAGGAGTCAGAATTGGTATTAGATTATTTTTCAGGGAGAGACTTGTTTCCTGACCAATTAAAATTTTTAAAAACTAAATTCGGATCAAAAAAAGCTTTTATTTCTAACGAAAATGATTTTTCTCTAGTTTCAGGTGATGCTTTTGAATTTATACAATTGATCACCAATAAACCAATACTATTGCTTTTTGATGAAGTTGATAAGGTATATTCATCAGAAACTAATTCGGTAACACTTACTCGAGTAGGAGCAAGAATCTTAACTTCCTATCGGGTGTTATTTGATCATTTAAATAATAAGCAACTAAAGGGAATAATATGTGTAGGTGCTACACCTGAAGCATGGGACGTATTATCAAAGCAAACAGCTTTTGAACGACGTTTTACTGATAGAAAGCTAATATTAAAAGTTCCTAAAACTAAAGATGATACTTTGAATTTTGCAATTAAAAGATTAAATGAAATAAACTATATTCCTGATGAAAATGAGAAAGAGTTTCTAGAAAACATAGTTAGTTCATTAAGTGATGATAGGTTAAAAACATGGGCTGATGTAATAACTTTACTAAGATCAGGACAAGATAAGAAATTACAGAAAACTACTTCTAACGATCCGGCAGATATTATTTTAGAAATTCTAGATAATTCATTACAACCTTTAACATGGGCAGAAATAGTAGCCAAAAGTGTAACTCTAAAAAAAATGTATCCTAAGAGTCAACCTACTAAGATTATAAATAAGCTAGTAAACGACCGAATGATAAAAGTAAGTTCTAGTCGTCCAAAAACGTATGAATCCACAGCTTTGAATGAGGAATTTTAAATGGATAAGGAAGTCACAAAAGTTGATATTTATGAATCTGAAATAATAAGAAGAAGATTAGCATCTATGCTGGATGATCAAAGCATTGAAGAATTAGTTGGCCCAAAATATGAAGATGATGTAAAAGAGTGTCTAGATATACTAGATATTGGCTATACAGTAACGGCAGTTGGAATCTTAGGAAGAGCATTAGAATTATGTACAAAAGAATACTGTGAGGCTAAGATTAAAAGGAAGACAGCTTTTGAAAAAAACACTGCCAACGTATCAATTTCAACTATTAGAAAAAACTTTTGGGGAAGTAAGAGTAACCAAGCTGAACGCTTAAAGCTCTTGAATAAACAAGAGGTAAATAAAAATAGAAATACATATAAATTAAAAAAGGGATTACTGAAAGATGAGTATTTTCATACGCTTGAAAATATTCGAAATGCTAGAAATGATGCATTTCATGGTTGTTCTGAAGATGAGTATAAAGAACTTTCGGCTAAATCTGGGCACTTTATAGAGCATGGCTTAATTATCCTAGTTAAATTGATAAAAGATATTTCTGAGTTGTGATTATACAAGAGAAATTAGTTACCAAAAATTAAAAGATCTATAAGGAAAAAAACCTACAGCCTTTTTTTGAAGGCTTTGTAGGTTTTTATTTTGTTAGTTTACCCTATCCAACGTTACGGTGAACCGTATCATAAGTAATAAAAAGAAGCTTTAACAGAGCGTCCATGGAATATTTCAAGGACGCTCTGTTTTTTATTTCTTCTTGAAATGATTGACTTAAAATTATGAATACCATAATATAACATATTCCACTATGGATGGACATGGTAAAATGGTAATTATTAAGAATGAATGAACTGGCTGTTTAATTAGGGAATATAATTTTGAAACGTGGTCCAATGTCTTATTTAACAGCACAATAGCATAAATTATGTGAAGGAGACTGACAACAATGTCACAAGTACTTACTCAGGATAAATGGAAATTCTCTCCGATTCCTAATATAGAAGAATCTAATTTTAATAAATCGCTAGAACGGTTTTATGACTTAGGGGTAAGTGGATTAGTTCGAGAAAATATACAGAACTCACTGGACGGTCGGTTGTTAGATTATGATGGACCGGTAGTTCTGAAAATTGAAACAGGAAACATTCCTAAAGAACATATTCCAGGCATCGATGAAGTAAGAGAACGTATTCTGAAACTAGAAGGTCGCAATACATATACAAATGAAACCATCAGTCATATGAAAAACAAGCTTGACCAAGATGTGATTAGATATATTTCTTTTGAAGATATAAACACTCGCGGATTGACGGGCGCTAAAAACGGACAGAGTGGGTCGAAAAAAGATACGTGGGGGATCTATGCCTATAATAAAGGGGTGCACTTTGAGGAAGATAATGCTGCTGTTGAAGTTTCACGAGGTGGATCTCACGGTATTGGTAAAATTGCTTCCAATTCAGCTTCAGATATCCATGTGATGTACTTTGCAAATTGCGACGCCTTCGGGGAGCAGCATTTAGGTGGAACTGTACAATTGATTGAACATGTCCATAATGGGCAGGCTTTTAGATCAACAGGATACTTTACCGATGTTAAATGGGAAGAAAAAAACTCAAAGTTTTATCCTTACGAAAACAACTTTCATGAAGTTTTTAAGAAAGATACAAGAGGCTTAAAAATCATCATTCCTTACTTTCGCGAGGAATATGATGATGAAATTGCAATCGTTAAAAGTATTTGTGATAGCTTTTTCATCTCTATCTTAAAAAATAAATTAGAAGTTCATGTGAATGATAAGAAGATTACTAAAGATACAATCTTGCAGTACGTAAAAGATCAAAACTATTACAACCAAGATATAGCGGAAGCAAAAAAGGAATTTACCCCTTTATATATAGATACATATTTGGACACACCGGCTAGAGAGATTAAAGTATCTAATGGCGAGAAAGACTTCAGCTTTCATCTTTACTTCAGGTACGATGAAAGAATTCCAAAAGGAAGAGTAGCGATAGTGCGGACGATTGGAATGAAAATTGAAGATTTTATTGTTACGGCTAATGCAACGAAACCATTTAATGCTGTGCTTATTGGTGGTCCTAGCGAAGATTCTTATTTAAAGTCACTAGAAAATGAATCCCACACACAACTTTCTAAAGACCATTTTAGTGACAGAAACTTAAAGAGACTAGCTACGAGGTTTATTAATAATCTATCAAAAGAGATTGCTAAGGTTATTGAAGAAGCTGTGAAAGAAAATAATCCGACAGATGGTTTGATGGATACGCAAGATATTCTGTATGTTGTAGAGTCACAATTTAAAAAAGACCTTGAAAACTCGTTAGGAACAGTGAAAATAAACGAAGGGCAGTCCCTAGTGAAGTCAACTACAAGACAGTCACAAAAAGAAAAACGTGGACCAAAAGAAAAACAAGGCAGTGAAAGTAAAAAAGGTTCTACCAGCCGAAAACGAGATCCTCTGAAACGGCAAAAAAGTAATGAAAATATCAACGATAATCAAGAAGGAAAAGAACGGTACAGCGCACACCCTGATATGGTTGAAAGAATTATTCTTGATAATCAAGAGTTAATTAAATTTGACTTTACTCAAAGCGATCAACTAGCTGGTGAGAATACCTGCGATATTTCGCTTTCAATTATTGACAGGATGGGCGTAGAGTATGCAGATGAATTTCAGATTCAAAACAGCTATCATGGAATTGTGGATATGAATGCTGGAGAAAAATGTTCTTACAGGAAAAACGTTATTAATAATGTCCAAATAAAGGACGGAATTGCGCAACTCCAGTTAAGCTTAAGAAATTCATTTAACCGGTCATTAAAGTTTGTTTACTATGTGGAGGTGTAAAAAGTGATATATCGAAAAGATGCTAACTTTCCATATCCAGTTTTGTCAAACACATCCCATAGCTATGCTGATAACCTCTTTGACTTAGATGTAACCGTTAGTGAAAATGCTGATTATTATCACTTCCATTTTGATTATGAAATCGACTCGGAATTTATGAAAGAACAGATAAGTTGTGGAAAAGCACAAATGATCCTAATTATACAATCAAAGGATAATAAATTTTTTAAATTGAATACAGCACAGAGATCTGTGAAACTGCATAAGACTCGCATCTCTCTAACTAAGAGGACGTCTATCCAATTACACATACAAGCATTGGATGATATTCCTTTTGCGAAAAATGATGATTTAAGCGAATTCTATCTTCAGTTCAGAGACCAATTGACGGTTCCTAGGTTTTTCTTATTAGGTTATTCCAACGTTATTGTATTTGATGGCAGTATTAATAAACCATTTGACCTATTTGAGAAAAAATTAAATGAGAATTTAAAGTCTGATATTAAGGTTGAATTGGGGCAGGAGACCATAATTATACATTATAGAAGACCAGAGTTTCAGTTTAATCACCTTCCAAAAAGCAACGTATTAAACAATGTTTACATTTATGCTGGACTAACAAAAGCATTACAGGCCTTTATCAAAAATAATAGTGATGATGGCGATGTTGATTTGGATGAAATTCAGGAACCCGAAGGCTCTCTTGATTTAAAATTATATAATTTGATGAAGAAGAAGAACGTGACAGAGCTAAACATGGACAATATTGATGAAGTCATTTATTTGATTTCAGATCGTATTATAGAGAGGTACACTGCAGCATTAGGGGAGGTTGTTATGCATGGAAGTTAGGCTGCTTGAGAAAGGATATAAAAACGTTGATTCTTTATATACCGATTTCCTTGAAGGGAAAGTAAATGAAAAAGAGGAGTACTTTTCCGATAAGGTAGTCTATATACGAGAAGCCCCTGATTTTCCTATTTATATGGGACGAGGAAGTGAAGATGAGAAAAGAAGGAGCTTTTTAAAGGCATTCCAAATTATATCTGATTGTTATTTGAACATAGAGAGAGATTGGCTTTTGGATGAGACGTTTTGGCATTCGTTACTATTAACACAAAAGCAAAACTTTATCTTAACGGAGTATCCAGAAGTGGCAGAGAAAGAAAATACGTTTCGAAACGTGGTCCTTAAAAAGTTTGACTGGGAAAACTATATTTATAAAATTATTTTAGGAGCTCAATACATTAACGATAACTTCACTGATCAGAATGACCGATTAAGGTATTATGAATTAATTATTGAGAATCTTGATCTATTTAATTACATGATTAAGTATGAGATATTTCGAAATGACCAGTTCTTAATCAATATTTTAAGTATCATTGATGAATTGAACTTATCAAAAGTATTAAAAGCAAAAATTAAAGGCCGTGAAGATCTAGGGGACGACGAACGTGTTGGCCGACGGGTCATTTTTGAATTTAATAAAAGCTATCCAGTAATCATGTCTCCCATGCTTGATAAAGAAGAGCTTAAAAAGTTTTTTATAGAGTATCTAAGCATTTACTATGATATTTCCGAATTGTTCCCACAGATAGATTATTCTTTTAAAGAGATAGCTGCAGATTCAAATGATATGGAAGATTTTTACCAAGACAATAATATGACCTCTACTATCCCTATATCTACAGAGCTTTCTATTCCAGATCACACAGAAAATGTGATTTTTGAAAAGAGAGAAGAAAACGAAGTTATAGGAAAAGAAAATCTACTAAACTATTTGGAAAGTAATGAATTAGAATATGTGGATCATCGTAGTAAAGGTGGGTCCCTTTGGGTGATAGGTAACAAAACAATTGAAACCATTCTAAAGCCCTTAGAGGAAGAGGGGATCAGCTTTAAGTTTAAGGCGACTGGTGGTAAAACATCGAAAAATAGACCAGCCTGGTTTTGGTATGACAAGTGATTTAAGGGAAAAGCTTAAAAGGAAAAACTTCTTTAAGCTTTTTTTATATTAAAACTGTTAAATGATTAGTACCTTAACTATATTATTCTACTAACTTCCTCTATACTTAAAGGAAATAAGTTGAATAGGGGGTTGCAGCATTGCGGGAAAAGATTACGGAACAAACGAAAAAGTTACAGCAATCAAATGGCGGTCATATCTTTTATGAATATCAGAGTGAAGAATCTTATATTCAAAACACCGTCTCTTATATCATCACCGGTATCGAACAAGGAGATCATGTCATCGTAATCGAGAACGACAGAGTTTACCCGATGATTGAAAGACAACTGCAAAACGAACTAAGTAAAGAAGATCTTGAGAAAGTTCATCGTGTGAACAATTTTGATTTTTATTGTTTTAAAGGAGATTTTAACTCCGCGACGATTATCTCTTACTTTAAAAAGTTTGTCGGCCCCTTCATTGATAAGCATATTTCTATTCGAACCTGGGCGCATGTGGAATGGGCGGATCAGGAACAGATCACGTATTACGTCGGAGAGTACGAAAAGGAAGTTGATCAGACGGTTGTTGAGTTCGGGACAACTTCCATTTGTGCCTATGATGAAAGTCGTGTACCTGCGCACTTGAGACAGACGTTAATGAGCTGTCACCGGTATTATATGACTGATGAGGATGTGCTTTGTATCTCTGAAAAATTAAGCCCGGTGCAATGTGTATAAAATCATACAACACGAGAATCATCATGATTATTCCATTTTAAAAAGGAGAGCGGGAAGATGGATGTATTCGTAAGTCAGTATGATTGGATTCAACGGTCGAGGGAGACGTTATTTCGTTATTGTGAGACGATGTCACCTGAGGATTATGTGAAAGAGCTTGATAGCTTCGGCGGAGATTCCATTCGCAGCCTGCATGTTCATGTAGTGAATTGCTACCGGGGATGGCTCGGGAATCGTGCGCTTGGAAAACCACTTGCCGAAATAAAGCCAGAATCTGTTCGCACCGTGCAGGAAATGCGCGAGATTTTTATGGAAACAGATGCTCTGATCCATGAATTTCTGAATAGATTTAAAGGAGACTGGAATGAGTCCACTCTAGTAACGTTTAGAAGTGGTGCTAGCGCTGAGTTCACTGCCCTTTGGCTTTTTACGCATACAACCACCCACGAATTCCATCATAAAGGACAAATCGTAAAGATCGGCAGAATCCTCGGGTATACCCCGCCAGAGACGGACCTCATCGAACCTGAAATACAGGTTGTACAAAAATAGTGATACCGATAACAAGTGACTGATCCAAAACGCAGGAAGATTGCATTTGGTCATCGGTCTCTTTTTTTATCGTTTTGTGTAAAAAACAGTTACAATATATGTAATCAATTTTTTTAGAAGGAGGACTGTTATGTTCAATAGGTATATGCATTTGAAAACCTTCAAAAGTACCTGCCTGTAGGGATTTATATGTTCCCTTGAGCGCCCTATAGGCTGGTACACTTCAAGGGAGGTTTTCAAATATGAAGAATCGATCAAAGGATTATTACCGTCATCACCGGAACCGTGTGATCCAAAAGAAATTGAACGTGATCAAAAACGTATGGTGTCGTGATGAAACAATTCCTCATCCGTATGAGGTAGACCCAGGAAAATTGTCAAAGGGAAAGCTGCACTGTTCATGTTATATGTGTAAGTATGAAAAGCATGAAGGGATTGTAAAATCTAAATTTCGATCAAAGCTAGATCTGATGAAAAAAGACATCGAAGACATGTAATCGGACAACATCTGGATTGGTGCAAATCTAACGGTTCTTTAACTTGATGTATAAGAAAAAAACAGCAATCGACCATCTATTTCAGTTTTGAATTAGATGGTTTATTTTTGTTGGCATATCAAGGCTGGTGTTATATCTTAAGTAAGAGATAGTATAAGCTTTTATAAACTAAAGGTAGTGATCTATTGATACTTCTACGAATTTTTTCACACGCTTTATGGATTGCAATCTTGCTGATTCTAACTATTATTGTATTGCCTGATGTATTTAATCTGAACGAAATAGTCTCTAAATGGGTGTTTTTTGCAATCGTTTTTATCATTTTCTCTTTATTTAAGGAAAAAGGATCGATTAAGTTTTTTTCAACCATTTTCGCTTTGGTCTTATTTATACTTTTTATCATTCTTTTTGTTCCATAGAATAAATAATAGTGCTGGGTACGTTATTCCACCTTGTGGAATCCTTCAGTACTTAAAACATGCAGAATTTTCTTAGGAGAAATGATCAATGTCTATCATCCAAGATATTCAGCTATACATCCCTAAACATGAGGATCTCAACTGGAAGTTCTTCCATGAAACGAGGGCAATTACTTCGTTATATAGTAGTCTTTTGCCTAAATTACATACAAAAGAAGTTAAAGGCATTCAGATTTATTGTGTAGAGAGTATTGATGAGAAAAAGCAAATTGATACATTTGACCATATCATATTTGAGTATTTCCCTGTTTATGTGGAGACTGATGTTGAAGCTTTCTTAGCTTTGACTTCTGATAGCGAAAAGAAGAAGCACACGCTGGAGATTGTCCATGAAGGGATGAAGAAAGCTGCTCAAGCGTTCAACTGGGATCTGCGTATTTTAGAAGAGATTTATTACAAAATTAAACAAGCAGATTACAAAAATATCTTTCCGCTGTTAAAGAAGAGCAGCCAGAACAAGAAGTATGTTTGTCACATCATGTGTCACCATGAGGTAAGTAGTATTGACGTATATTTAGAGGTTAAAAAAAGAAACGGATCAGTGGTAAATAGTGAGAAACTCTTCTCGGTGGAAAACACGGACGAACAGGATCTTTTTAGTGATTATGGAATCCTTCAATGGAAATTGAACCACAAAGTAGAATTTGCTGATAAGGACTACAAGAAAGTTTACCGTTTAACATTTTTAGAAAAAGACAAGCCTGAAGACTTAGTATGGAAGATAGTGAACAATTGAATGCATATTTTAAGTTTCTTCAACTGCTGCGTTTCTTCAAGAAGGAGAAATGCTTATTTTTATGGAATAAATAATTTTAGAAATTGTGTATCTACATCCATGGTTAGGAGAGGTTTGCTTGAATCATCAGATATTTTTAGATTTCCCTGTATTAGAGAACAATCGAATAAAGTTGCTGCCTTTACAAGTTGAACATGCAAAAGAATTATTTCAAATTAATTCACCTGAAGTATGGGATTTCATGCTTAAAAAAGTTAAAGAAGAGTCAGAAATGGTTGAGAATGTAGCCAGTAAAACTAAGCTGAGAGAACAAATGAAGGCATTACCATTTGTGGTCACTCTCAAGGATACGAATGAAGTGGTGGGCACGACTAGTCTATACGATATAGATTTTAACCATAAATCATGTGAGTTAGGAGCGACTTGGTATGCTCCTCAATTTCAACGGACATTTGTAAACTCGGATTGTAAGTATTTACTTCTGCAATATTGTTTTGAGGAATTAGGCTTTGTAAGGGTACAGTTCAAAACAGATGAACGGAACATCCGCTCACAAAAAGCGATAGAACGATTAGGTGCTGTAAGAGAGGGGATTCTGAGAAACGAGAAGATCCTTGAGGATGGTTTTATACGAAATACCGTTCTTTATTCCATTATTAAGGATGATTGGAGTACTGTAAAACAAGGGTTTAAGGATAGAGAAGAATCATATATCTCTAGCTGATAAAGGGTTACAATTCTTAGTAAAGCTTAAAAAGAGCAAAGGAATGGTTGCTCTTTTTAAGTTACTCACATGCTTTAACTTGTAATGGAGGGGGCACTAACCAGCCTTTTTCTTTGTTCAATTTCAGCATCTTAGCACCAAATTGTGCTTTTGCTAAATGAAATTGTTCGTACATAACCCCAATGAAAGACCACCACTCCTCAGCGCAGGACTGGTGGTCTGTTTTTGTTTTCAATCAATTTTCCATAGCCTAATGCAGATAAAGCCTGCTTTAGATTCCCATTGGTCTGGACTTCGCGCATATTTTTATCGAACGATGAAGCAGTTAATGCAATGTCTGGACGGATTCCGGTGACGATGACCCGTACACCTAGTAGACGCAACGAATCGATCAATAAGAATATACTTTGAAGTACTTCAGGTGTTAAGGTGTGAACCCCTGACAAGTCGATGACAAGTGAAAATATTTTATTTTCCACACACCGCTCTAGCGTTCTGATCTGGAGAATCTGTGCTCGGTCATGGTCTATTTCACCGATTAATGGCAGTACACCTATTCCATCAAAAAGAGGAACGATGGGTGCCGATAACTCATGAAGTGCTTGATTTTTTTCATTGACGATCATTTGATGATTTTTCACATATGTCTCACTGAACGTATGAGAGGCAAAGTCCAAATTGATATCAATGTTTTTGATAACACTCATCACATCAAGGACAGAAAGGGCTTCTCTTTCAGCAAGCTCTTCTATTAAAATCAGTATTTCTTTTCTAATAAAAGGAAGCGGCTGCAGGGCAACGTCCAGTGACTGCCCATAATCAACGGCATACAATGCGGTCTGTCCAGCCCAGTTCATCAATACAATTTCAGCCTGATCTCCATCGAGTGGTAAAGTTGTTCCGAGCAGCTTTATAAATTCTTGAATATAGGTAAAAGATTGTTTCCGATCATGAGGCAATCCTGATTTTTGCGGATGTCTGTCAAAACGCTGAGTTAAGATGTTATTAGATAAAAGGGGTGCTTGTTCTACTAGGGCTTGTCCGACTTTTATGAATGCTTCCTTTTTATGTTCCATTTTCAATAGCCTCCAATAGGAATAAGGATGGTTTCTTAAGGCAAAGAGATAAACTTTTTATGAAATGGAACGATTAGATTGTTTTTATTATAAAAATTCCATAAAAGAAACATTTGTCCTGCTTTTGTTTGTGCGATTTTCTTTTTTCTATTTTATTGGGGCTACGCTATCTGGTATAAACCAGTACATAACATGGAGGCACCGCAATATGGTGCTATAAAAGAAAGAAGAAACAGCAAACGCACAAGAGAGGTACGTTCCTTATCCTACTATTTGCCTTGCTGTTAGCCTGGAAAGTAATACCTTGTGCTTGGCATACACATTTAACAATCGTAGAAGAAACTCCAGAAGACCAAAAACAAAGGGTGTTAGAAGAAGAAGCGGCACTTAGAAAGTTTGAAGAGGAACACAAGAGAGCCCAAGCTGAGCGTGATAGCTTGGCTGCAAAACGAGAAGCAGAAGAAAAAAATAAGCCACAACCTAAACCAGAGCCTAAACCTGCAAGGCCGGATTATAACTTTAAAGAAGATAAAGATTGTAGCGATTTTAGTAATTCAACTGAAGCCACAGCTTTTATGAAAGCATCTAAAGCAGCAGGATTTGGAGATCATCGTTTAGATTATAATCACGATGGGATCGCTTGTAATTAATCCAATAGAAAAAAGAAGCATTCCATCAAACGTGATGGAATGCTTCTTTTGTTAGAAATCAACGATCTCCATTTTCTTCAACGATATGCCTTAACATGGACAGTTTGTTACTCCAGAACCTCTCGTAATAGGAGAGCCACTGCTTCACTTCGGTTAACGGTTCAGGATGCAGCTGATAGATCTTCTCGCGACCTTCTTTGCGGCCAGAGATCAGCTCAGCTTCGGTTAAGATATTCAGATGCTTCGTTACAGCGGTCCGGCTCATATCGAAATGATCGGCAATCTCGGAGATCGGCCGTTCATTTTCTGCGAGCAGCCGGAGGACTTCACGTCTTGTCGGATCAGCGATCGCTTTAAAGACATCGTGTTTTTCAGCAGGTGCTGCCACTTAGCCCTCAACTACCTTTTTCAGTCTCTCATGAACAATGCCAACCCATCCGCCGTTCATACGATCGCGGATAACAGAACTCTTTTCGCCTGCTTTGCCGACAATCTCCTCTTCATCTTTCCATCCGCTATGAATAAGAGTGAACTCTGTTTGGTCACCTTGTTCTTTTAAAAGAAAAGTAACCACCCATCCATCCGTATCCCAGCTAAAAGAAAGCTTGTTCGGTTCATCGATCAAGAGTACTTTGCATGGTGACGGGCCAAAAGGGGACTGGATATGAAATTCATGACCTTCCTCGGCTTTAAAGTCGTTTGGCATGAACCAGGAAGACATACCTTCAGCTGTAGAAACTGAATTCCACACTTTTTGAATCGGTGCATCGAAAACAACCGTTTGCTTAATATCTTGTAATGCTGCCATTAAGTTCAACTCCTCATAAATATAACCATTTGGTTTCATGTATAGAATATAACACCTTTTGGTTTCATGTCAATATAAAGGGATATATTACCTTTTTGGAGAAATAGAGTTTATTGACCGTTTATTGGAGGAAACTCATGAAGCATATCGCAACAATTCTATTATTCATCACGATACTATTTTTATTAACATCCTGCAGAAGTACTTTTGGAGATTGTTCACCAGTGGAAGCCAAGTGGGCGGATACGTTGATGATTAACGACATCCACTACCAACATGATTTTCCAGACCCAGGTGATAAAGAAGAGGTACAAGTGGAAAATGGAAAGCTCCTTGGTGAAGTGAAGTACAAGTTGGCGGATAACGCGTGTGAGGGTTATCAGATGAAAAACAACGACGCGACGCTGCTTGAAGAAGGCACAGAGATTTACGCCATCAATGGTATTCCAACGTCACTAGCTGTAGTCACTCATAACAAAGATGACTTATCGGCGAGCAGAGTGTTCGTGGTGGATCGAAATGAAAAAGCTAAAACAATTGGAGAACTATATCCGATAAAAGACTTAGTGAAAGACATTCATATTGAAAGTACGTTAGACGGCAGGAGGATTCATACGTTTTCGCCTGAATCCACAAAGGCATTCCTTAAAGAATGGCTGTCACTCAAGCTGCAAAATCCGAAAGAGTTAAATGATGCTTGGAATGAGAATAAAATGATCTTCTTAGAGTTTGAGTTAATGAACGGCATTACCTTTAGACATTCGTATAACTTGGAAACCAAAGTCTTTCCATTAGGCGCCGTTGGCAATGAAACCATCGGTGACATCATTAACAAGGAGTATTCATCCATAGAGTAAACGCATGATATGCGGCCAAACGATCTTAAATGAATATACAAAAAGCCTGAAAACAAATGCGTTTCAGGCTTTTTTACGGTACGTGTTCTTATATCTGTTACACGTTCGCGCAAGAATGCTTTCGTTTCACGCAAGAATACCCTCGTTTCACTCCAAACAGTCTTCGTTTCACGCAGAATTACTCTTGTTCCACGCAAGAAAGCCCCTGTTTCACGCAGGACTCATCCCATGTCTTGAAGAATGACATTTCTACCCGTAAGATCATCACGAAAAAAGAGAAGCTGAAAACAAAAAGGCACTTTTTGTACCTTTTGATGTTCAACTTCTTCCTAAATAGCCGTCTATCTCTATAAAAATTGCTCTTATTTGTTCCTTTCACCGATCATCCCGTAATCAGTGATATGAATGTTGATGTTTGTCGTCACGGGAGTTGTTTTAAACCGCTCATCCCAGTCTTTTTTAACGCGTTGCCAAGCTCTTGGATGATGAATTCTTAACTCGTTGCCGAACCCTGCTATATCAACGCCAAGGTCATCTTGCATCCTATTTATTGTGTGCTCAACCAGAGAGTCTGCTTCTTTTTCGACTTCTTTTTCAACTTGCTTTAATGTAGAATCCTTAAACAGATTAAAGGATTGTTTCCAGTCTTCGGCAATCCGTCCATCAATGGATACGTTGAGATGAAAGGAAATGTTTTCGCCTTTCACATAGGGCGTTATCTTTGATTTGATCTGCTGGATTTGAAAATAGACCGGTTTTTTTCCTTGAGACCGAATGGAGCCGGTCTTGCTGTCACCTGTGATGAGATTTAATCCTTCGATTTCTTTTTTATTTAGAAAACCAATTAGTTTATTGGTTTTCCCTTTAATGACGGCTGCACCATCAAATTTCACTTCTCCTTTTTCAGTGGTGAGTCTTTGCAGTACAAAGCTCGAATCTGATTCCATCTTGCTAAGCATAACGACTAAGGAAGTCTGTCTTAACATTCTGGTCGAAAGTTGCTGAATGGCGATCTCGTTGATTCGGTACGATGGAACAATATCAGGTGCTTCCGATTCAAGAGTCTTGTCTGCTTTGCCATCTGCAATAAAAACAAGTGTGCTTCCTCGAATATCTATGTCTCGATAATACAGATCCACCAACTGTTCCATATCTATCTTTCTTGCCAGTTCTTCTCCAATTACAACGATCTTTTCATGTGCGCCAAAAATAGAGCCTTCTTTTTTTAGCGTTGTCTCCCATCCGATCGGTTCGAGAGCATCTCCTACTTCTTTAATATTCTCGTACTGCTTATGTCCTGACATACCGGCTTGGCCTCCGCCTTTTTCATGAGGGACAACATACTGGAGGGTCGAGGAGATTTTCCCTCCTTTTTCTGCATCTAATGCAGCGCCAGCTACAAAATTTACGTCCTCGATCGGCCGATAACTCCAACAACTGGTGAGGAGGATAAGGTTTAAACTCAAGATCACGCCAACCCATACGTTTTTCATTCGTTGTTTGTTCATGATTGTTTCCCTCTCATCAAAGAAATAAGCAGAAGCAGGACAGGGACACAGCTGAAAAAATAAAGCGTGAAATTCCCGATCACAGATCCCAACTGAAACATCTCGTTAATGTTTCTTGGCATCATGGAAACGATATAGATCAATGGAGCAAGCCCATAAATAAACAAGTTGATATTTTTATTGAAAATATGCGATAAACCAAGGGCAGCAGCATAATAACAAACGGCAAAAGTAGTGAACAGCTGCATGATCCAAATAACGAGAAGAAGGGAATCAAATCGTTCTACAAACAAACCTGATATCTCGAAACTTCTGATAAAGGTTAAGACTGGCCATGTTTGCGTGACGGCACCATCAATGGACAATGCACCGATAACCATTATAAAAGTGACGCAATAGAAGACAAGAGAGATGCTTAAACCGATTACTGTCGCTTTTAAGGCACGAGTCGGTTCTTTCATATACATATAGATAATCAAGATGATCTCAAACCCAACAAACGATAATGAAGTCGTGGTCAGTCCCTTCATAACAGGCATTACACCCATCCCCATTACTGGACGCAGATTGTTTATATCAAAGACTTTGATTCCTAAGAACATGACGAGAAGAAAGAATAGAATGGTGATCGGAAAGACGATCTCAAACATTCTCGCGATCGGGTTGATGCCGCCCGTGATCAGATAAAGACCAATCCAAATAAAAGGGAGAATAATTGCCCAGTTCGGTGTACCTTGTAATAAAAAAAGCCGTGTTGTTTCTGACATCGCTCTAAGTTCGAAACTGGAGAGTGTCAGATAATAGATGATAATGCATAAGCTGACGACTGAACCGATCACTTTTCCTGTAATTTCGTTGCTGTATTGAAAGATGCTTTTCCCTGGAAAACGTTCCGCCAGTTTAACCATGATGATGGCAACAAGGAGAGCAGTGATTCCGCCGAGTATGATTGTAATCCAGCCATCAGGAGTTTTGACTTTTTCTGTTACTGTTCTTGGCAGCGTCAATATGCCTATCCCTAAAATAAAATTGCTAATGATCACGACCGTTTGTGGAGTTGTAATCTGATCAAATTTTTGTTTAGTCATAGGTATCACTCCTTACTGGATAATCTCCTCGTCTATTTTCTCTTACTTTCCTGGGTATGCATCAGTTTTGGGCGGCGTTTCATCATAGAGAGTGGCGCGCGAATTAGAAAATCCTTTAGATCGCTTAACTGGTATGGAACCGCAGGGCTTAAATACGGTACGTTAAAGCTTTTTAGTTTAACAAGGTGCGTACATAACAACAGGACGAATAATACAACACCATATAGGCCATAAACCGCAGAGAACAACATGACGACAAACCTGAGAAAACGTATCGTGATCCCTATGCTGTAGTGTGGCAGCGTAAAAGAAGATATGGCTGTAACCGCCACCACGATAACCATGATGGGACTGACAATACCTGCCTGGACCGCTGCTTCACCAACGATCAAGCCGCCAACGATTCCGAGGGATTGTCCAACAGGCTTTGGAAGACGCAAACCTGCTTCACGTAAAATTTCGATCGAGATCTCCATGATCAAGGCTTCGATCAAAGGAGGGAATGGAACGCCTTCTCGACTCGCTGCAATCGAAATAGCGAGCTTTGTAGGAATCAACCCTTGATGGAACGAACTGAAAGCAATATAGAGAGAAGGACCGAACAACGCGATAAAAGCAGCCAAATAACGCAGCATCCGTATCAAAGTCCCAGAAATCCATCGCTCGTAATAATCTTCTGGTGACTGTAGCAGCATGTTAAAAGTCACTGGCAAGATCAACGCAAACGGAGTACCGTCCAGCAGGATGCCCACACGTCCTTCAAGGATGGCGCCCATAACACGATCAGGACGTTCAGTGTTCTGAATCTGTGGAAAAGGACTGAATTGATTATCTTCTATCAACTGTTCCACATACCCAGACTCTGGCAAGTTATCGATATTAATCGTTTGAATTCGCTGTATGACTTCTTCTAAAAGCTGTGGATCCACGATGTCTCTCATGTAAACAATCGCTAAGTCTTTTTTAATTTTCGTGCCTACTTTAAAGGTATTAATCGCGAGATCTTGTGTTTTGGATAAGTTCCTTAACAAGGCCGTATTATCTGATAATTGTTCAACAAAACCAACTCTTGGTCCTCGGACTAATGACTCTGACAGGGGTTCTTCGATATTCCGCGTTTTCGCTTTTGCCACATCAAGTACAAAACCTATTGCTGTTCCTTCTACAAGAAGGCCGGCGGATCCAGCCAAAATAGCAGTGTCGAAGCTTTGTATATTGGAAGTCTCATTCACTTTTCCGATCAATAACATATGAGTACTCAATCGTTCTCTTGTGGAAGTTTCGATGTTACGATTCTTCTCACAATCTTGATCATCGACAGACATCAAACTGCGGAGAATATTATTGTTGATTATTTCTGTATCCGCCAAGCCATCGATAAAGATGAGCGCAGCCCTCGCATTTAGTGAGCCGATCTTAAACTCTCGGATATGAACGTCACCATTTTGTCCGATCTCACTGCGTATCCGATCAAGATCAATCGAAAGGTTTCCGGTAAAGTTTAAGGGATTTGATTGTACTTCTTTTTCTATAGCTTGTTGCTGATCTTCTGTCTTAGATTTTCTTCTCTTCATGTGGCTTTCACACTTTCTCTAACGAATTGATCCATTTGAAAAACTTCGAAATGCCGATTGGTACGATAAAACAAATCAAACTTTGTACAAGTACGATCCAATCAGGAAGGAAGCTAAGAATTTTTGGTATCACCGATTAATCCCTCCGTACGCCAATTCTAATCTTTACCAACTTAGATTCTCCAACTTAAAGGAAATTAATCTGAAATTAGGACGATGAATCAAGCCTGCAACATTGGATAAATATGTTAAAATCATTAAGTATAAGTGGAAATGAAATGAGGGTTAGCTTAATGAAATCATCAACAACAGAGAAGAGCAAAATCCCAGACGCAATAAATGAAGTTTTAAAGATATATTTTGAACGTCTAGAAGAAAAGCTCCCGAATGTACTGGAATCTTTCTATCTCTTTGGCTCCGTTTCATTAGGTGCCTATCAGGACGGAATGAGTGATATTGATTTCTATGCAGTAGTAAGGCGCAAACTGACAGATGCTGATATTGATGTGTTAAAGCAAGTGCATCTGGAAATGAAGAAAGAGTATCCAAAACCAGGTCTGGATGGGATGTATGTTACTGAAGAGGATCTCGACGGCCGGAACGAAGGCGTTCAGTCATGTCCGTATTTTAATGAAGGAAAGCTTCAGATGTATCGCTCGTTTCATCGTAACTGGATCGATGCTTACCAGCTTAAAGCATACGGCATTGTGATAAAAGGGCTTCCAATCGAAACCTATCATATTCCGGAAGATTGGAAGCAGCTGAAAAAGAAACTCGTAGGCAACATCAACTCGTATTGGATGAACTGGACAAGAAGATGTGAAAGTGTCACTTCACTCCAATTCCCGGGTCTTTTTGTGAGCGGGAGCATGATCGAGTGGGGAGTGCTTGGGGTGACGCGACTCTTTTATTCAATAAAAGAGGAAGGTATCATCTCAAAAGTGGGGGCAGGCGAATATGCGCTTCACACCGTTCCAGAGAAGTATCATCCAATACTACAAGAGGCGATACGGATACGAAAGGGCAACAAGAAATCTCTCTACCGTTCTATCTTTAAAAGAAGAAAAGATACGCTGGATTATATGAAATACATGATAGAAGAATGTAATAGCCTAATATAAGTTAAGAGCTGACTCAGATTTAATTTGAGCAGCTTTTTTTCATGTGCCCCTACATCTCCATGGGCGGCAAAAAGTATGATAAACTTCTTTTTTATGATTCTCTTCACTTTTGTACATAATAGTAAGAGGTAAATTTTAGAAGGAAAGTGTGATTGAATGTGAAGCAGGTTACGAAGGTGTTTTGGTTTTCTCTCGTCATTTCAATACTCTTTGTGTTGTGGGGTGTGATCTCACCGAAATATTTAGAGAGTGTGATGACGGTCTGGAAAGGATTTTTCTTGAATAATTTTGGCTGGTATTATCAGTTGATCGCGACATTCTTTCTCATTTTTGCTCTTTTCTTAGTGTTTAGCCGTTACGGAAATATTAAGCTTGGTAAAGATGAGGATAAACCAGAGTTCAGCCGGCCGACGTGGTTTGCCATGTTATTCAGTGCGGGTATGGGGATCGGACTTCTGTTTTTCGGAGTGTCAGAACCGATTTCCCATTTTACAACGCCGCCAGTTGGAGAAGGGGGCACCATTCAGGCGGCGAATACGGCACTTCGCTATACGTACTTACACTGGGGATTTCATGCGTGGGCCATTTACGCGACGATCGCTTTAGTTTTAGCGTATTACAAGTTTAGAAAAGGTCTGCCAGGACTGATGAGTGCAACCCTCTACCCGCTGATCGGTGAAAAAGTGAAAGGTCCGATCGGAATTGTGATAGATATTGTTGCTGTGTTTGCGACGATTTTCGGAGTGGCTGCCTCACTTGGACTTGGAGCTGCACAAATCAATGCTGGGATGAGCTATGTGTTCGGGATTCCGAATAACTTTACCATCCAGCTTGTTATCATTGGGGTCGTGACGCTTCTTTATCTCGTTTCAGCTGGAACCGGAATTCGAAAGGGCATTAAGTATTTGAGCAATGCAAATCTTGTTTTGGCACTTGCCGTGTTCTTTCTTTTCTTATTCCTGGGTCCGACCGTGTTTTTACTCGACCTGATGGTTTCGACGTTCGGCAGCTATATTCAGTATTTGCCAAGCTTAGGGCTTCGTCTCGCTCCTTTTAATAAAGAAGATGCCACATGGGTGCAGGACTGGACGATCTTCTATTGGGCATGGTGGATCGCATGGGCTCCTTTTGTTGGTACGTTTATCGCACGTGTTTCTAAAGGAAGGACGGTAAGGGAGTTCGTCATAGCCGTCTTGGTCATACCGACACTAGTATGTGTGATCTGGTTTGCCGTGTTTGGAGGAACAGGGATTTACATGGAGATCTTCGAGAACTTGAAGGTGTCTGAACAATCGCTCGAAACTGCGCTTTTCTTTGTGTATCAGCAGCTGCCGTTTGCAATGGTACTAATTGTTCTGACGTTGTTCCTGATTTCAACGTTCTTTATAACATCTGCCGATTCGGCAACATTTGTTCTTGGTATGCAGACGACAAACGGCAGTTTGGATCCACCGAACTCTGTAAAAATTATATGGGGACTCGTTCTTTCGGCTTCAGCAATTGTATTGATGCTCTCTGGGGGATTGAACGCGATGCAGACGGCCATTATTGTCAGTGCGTTTCCGTTATCCTTTGTTCTTATCTTCATGACGGTATCCTTATTGAAATCGTTTAGAGAAGAGGTAAAAGGGAAAAGATCAAAAGCGATTAAATAGTGATAGAAAGCCTGATTATTGTCAGGCTTTTTATTATTTCGGTTAACTAATTTCAAAATATTTCAAAAATTACGACGAAAAGTGTAGACTTGTGAAAAATGAAGTGGTAATATCTTACTATATAGTACACCTTGGAGGGTATTTTGTACTATAAAATTTAAACAGGAGGGTAAAAGGGGTAGTTGATAGTTAAGTAGTTGAATTAAAAAAAACAAAAACTGAAATGCAGGAGGAAATTAATGAGATTAACAATGACGCATGAGAAGGTTAAGGATTACGAGATCAACGGAGACACAATGGCGATCGTTCCCTTTATCAATGAGAAAGGTGCTGTGTGTTCGGAAGTGTATGAACGTGAAGCAGTAATCCTGGTCGAAAAGAAACCTTTTCGCCTCATCAAAGATAACTGCCTGTACTATGGCGGTTCCTATGACGGAAAGAAGGAAGCAGCACGCATCAATATGGGCAAGATGTGCTTTGCTCCGATCATGATCGATTCAAAACTTGATCTGTATTTTTTCCCAATCCAATCACCACGAAATGATACCTGCATCTGGCTTGCACAGCCGCACATCCGAAGAATTGATAGAACTGGACATAAGCGTGCCAGCGTTATTTTTTCAAACGGCATGGATCTACCCATCGCTAACACCCGCGCTTCCTTAGTAGGAAAACTCCATCGAGCAGCTCAATACCGAAGTGTTCTTGTTAATCGAACGAATGAAAGAGAACGTGACAGAGAACGAGAAAGAGATCGTGACCCGGTCCTTACATAGAACTTTATAAATGTTATAAGCGCCTGATGCGAAATGTATCAGGCGTTTTTGTATGTAATGAATTGTTCACATTTGATCATTCAGCTGCCCATTTTTTTACAGTATGATGAAGATGAAAGCGGATACTTGATAGGAGGAATTTTAATGGCAAACTATTCGATTCATCCTGATCGTTCAACCTTACACGGCTCTTTCTCTATGGATTACGAACCTGTACTCACTATTGATTCTGGAGACACCGTACGTTTCAGTACGCTTGAGGCAGCATGGGGGTTAGAACCCTTTCCAAGTAAAGGCGTTCGTAAAAAGTTCGAACCAAGAGAACGGCCTCGCGATGGCGGTCATGCTTTATGCGGTCCCGTAAAAATAAGAGGTGCAGAACCCGGTATGACACTTGAGATTAAGATCAATGAGATTCGTCCCGGTTCATGGGGTTGGAATAGTGCCGGAGGATTTCCTCATCCTGTTAACATAGCATTAGGTATCGCAGAAGGAGAAGAATTTCACCTGAATTGGAAATTAGATTCAGATTCCATGATCGGAGTCAGTGATAAAGGGCATAAGGTGGCACTAAGTCCTTTTATGGGAGTCATTGGGATGCCCCCGAACGAACCAGGAGTTCACAGTACGACACCTCCTCGTTTTTGTGGCGGTAACATCGATTGTAAGGAATTGATCGCAGGAAGTACGCTATATCTACCTATACCGGTGTCTGGAGGGCTCTTCTCGGTTGGAGATGGCCATGCGGTTCAAGGGGATGGGGAGGTGGCCTGTCCTGCGCTTGAGTGTCCAATGGATGTCGTTGACTTAACCCTATCAGTCCGTGAAGATATGAAACTATCGATGCCTCGTGCGAAAACGCCAGCCGGTTGGATTACGATGGGCTTTCATGAAAATTTGAACGAAGCGACTACAATGGCTCTAGATGGTATGCTGAATCTCATGAATGAATTGTTCGGGTATGAACGAAAAGAAGCACTGGCCTTATCGAGCCTAGTGGTAGATCTAAGGGTTACTCAGATCGTCAATGGGGTGCGGGGTGTACATGCTGTACTGCCTCATGGTGCGATAAGATAATAGAGATATAGCAAAACGACCAGATCTTTTTGATCTGGTCGTTTCTTATGTCCTTATCATTCAAAACACGGAATAATATCTCAGTTATTTTAACGGATAAAACGCACCATTTTGCTAAATGCTTTTTCTGCTGATTCTCCATTATAGTTGGGAGAGTAAGGGTCACTGAAACCGTGTTTTCCATTGAATTTATGAATTTCGATATTCTTTTTATCTAAAGTTGAAATTAAGTCCTCCACATCAAACGATTGTTCTTCTTGCGGAAAGAATAAAATAGTCGGACATTGTGGTGTTAAATCTACATAATTTCTAATACGTGAACCATAGTATCCAACTACTCCTGTGACACAATCATCCTCACTACACAACCAAGCAACAGTAGCACCTACACTAAATCCAATGATATATATTTTTTCGTATTTATCTTTACTATCAGATAATATGTCTTTTATTTTTTGTGTAGCATAACCGAATCCTACGTTCTCCATAAAATTACGATAAGCTGCTTCTTCTTGAGAATAATCAAAAGGCGTATCTCGTTCTACTAAATTTGGACAAATAACATCAAGACTGTGATCGGATAGTAACTTGCAAAAATCGTGCATGTGTTGGTTGATTCCATAGATTTCATGTATGACAAGAACTAATGTACGAGAATCATTGTGGATTTGAATCAACTTGTACCTCCTTGACTGATAGGCTATGTTTTAATACCCAATTATTGTGCAGTTCACGTCTGGTCGTTTTCTTATACCCTTATTCCTTTAAAGCACCCGATTGCAGAATAAAGAATCACTTAGGTTCATGAGTTTTAGAAACTTTATTAACTCCTTTTCGTTGTAGGTTTTGAACACAATATCGTCAGTATCAAATAGTACAAATGCAGGGGATCTTTCTAATTCAAGAAATTTATAACTATTATTGGTATCATCTAATGAGCTTCTGCCATGGATTGTTTTGACATTATTGATATCATTTTTTTCTTGCCATTCTTGACCAAGATCATATCTACCTGCCGCCTCATTAACCACGAGAAGTGAATAATAATTTTCATCTTCCGAGAACAAAGGATGAAAGGGTGTCTGTTCGGATTCCTCTGATATGTTACATCCGATTAAAGATAATCCTAAAATACTAACCAAAATTACCTGCTTGTTTATTCCCCACCTCAATTTAGTAAAGCAAACTTCTCTAAAGCTTCTACTATACATCAAAACTCACGCTAACTACTTTCCATTCATTATTGTGGAATTTAAATGTTAAATAAAGAAATCTTGGAGGACTTTCTAACTCTCCGTCTACATTCTTGAAAAATTCTCTTAAATGCACTCTGTAAGTATTACTTTCATTGTGAAATTCAAAACCTTGTATTAACCAATCATCCAATTGCAGACCGTCATAAGGAAATAATAGCCATTGATCGTTAGCGTGATTGTTAATGTATAGTCTATTATCCTTTTCTTCGAGAATAAGGTCCCCTGAGATCATTAATTTTAATTTTTCTTTATTGCCTGAAGTATGAGCATTAACGAAATCCCTAGATAAATTACTTATATTGGAGAATAATTCTTTTTCTTTTTCGTTGACTTCGATTTGTTTTCTCAGTTCCATAATTGTCTGATTTAGTTTCTCTTGGTTCTTTTCACTTTCATTTATACTTGCTGTTAATTTTTCTTTATCTTCTTTAAGTTGAATAGTGGTCTCTTTGGTATTTGTGCAGGCTGTAATCAAGGAAATGCTACAAACAATTACAAAAATGAAAGTCTTTTTCATTTTTATCCCCCAAATTAACAAATTCATTAAATTGTATAATTCTACCAATAGGTTCAAATTCCTTCTTCTACAAACCTGTACGTTTGTTTAATAAATCCCATAAAAAAGGCGTTAATCCTTCTTAGATCAACGCACCCGATTGCTTAATAAAGAGTTCAATTGATATTAGATTATTTTATGTATGTTTAGCCACTTCTCAAATCAGTTAACTTCGATATCATAATTAAGTTCCTTGTCGTGGATTGGAAAATTCTTGTGCCATTTCCCACTAATGTTAATTCATTTTCTTGGGTAGGATTTTTGATCCCATAATATTTAAAATCAAAGAAGAGATCCCGTACATCCTCTGATAGTCTCTTGTAAGCAATAGACTCATAATATGCTGTTTCCCCATGTGTCATCTCTATATACCAGCCAGCATCAATGTAGACATTCCATTGATTCAATAATCATCTTCTTAAGAAAAAGCACATTCCATGATAGGAATGTGCTCGATACTCTTATTTTGGTATTTTTTTAAACTCCACCCATTCTGTTCATGTTGGGACCGCCGGTTTTTTGCAAAACCTTTAAGCCAGATCCGATATCAGATGCCAAGATATAGTTGCGGTCCACAAAAACTCCCCATATGTTTGCTTTGCTTGGGATATACATACCTGTCTGTTGTGGTGAAGATGGGTCGGTGATATCGACCGTTCTGACTCCGCCAGAATAATGTGAAAGGTATAATGTATTCCCGTGCACCTTTGGATCATGAACAGTAGCCCCATTAGGTATTGTTTCGGTAAATTCTGTCCTAAATGTACTTAGTAGCTCAGGATTAGTTTTATCTTTAATATCATAGATCATCGTATAGCCATAAGCAGATTCGAATCCCTCTCTTGTTGGGCCGAATACTTCTCTTGTCTCAACCAGTACAGTTCCGCCTTTTGCAAGATCCATGGAATGTGCCGCTCCTTGGACATCTGAAGCAAAGTCTGTTCTTCCGAGATATACAGGATTTTTCGCATCACTTATATCTAACATGATGGTCCCTAAATCCCAGTAAGAAAGGAAAGCCGTTTTTCCTGTTCCATCTGTTTTTACGCTATGAGCAAACGCAGCACGCTGTATGCCTTCCTCATCTGTCCAATTGTAACCATCATAATTTTCATCGCTGACTTCAGGTATGTAGGTACGAGGATTAAACTCATAAATGGTGTTCGGATTCGTAGGGTTGGAAACATCCACAATGGAAACATCCATTTTTTTGCCATGTGAGTAATAGTCAGCATAGCAATCCGCAGTCAGAACATAAACATTATCTCCTTGTACGGTCAAATACAGCTCATGTGTACCCCTTGCTCCAGAAGAAGAGGATTCCCAGAAACCGAGCTTTTTAGGTTCACGAGGATTCGTAACATCATATAATACAAAACCGCCCTGTGAATTTGGATCTTTCTGATCCATCTTTTGAACACTTACTGCCGCTAAATCACCTTTAAAATGTTTCGTGTTTACCGTTTTGACGATTACTTTTTCTTGCCAGGTACCTTGAATAGCAGCAAATACTGAAACTTCAACTGGGTTGGAAGGATCTTTCATATCAAAAACTCTGACACCTCCCCCTCCGCCATTCGCTCGGTGTGTTCCTAAATAGGCAAACCCTTTATGGGCATAAACATCTCCTGTTGAGTTTTTTACACCGTCTCGGGTTTCTTTCAATGGAACAGCAGCCACTTCCTTAAGATTGCCAGTATTCTTACTACCCTCAAGCAATGGAACAGTTAATTCTACACCGGCAAGGTTATCGCCTTTTTCCTCTCCTCCCCCAATCTCATCATGGGCTAAAACAGAAGTTCCTCCTGCTGAAAATACTAATGCACCTACCAATGCAGTTTTTACTAAAATTTCACTTTTCATTTTTTTCACCCCTATCAAATAATTAAAACAATCAATTATGTACGAACATACTGCCTCGACTAAACGTTTTTAAAAAAACTTTAGATGGTAGATATGTTATATAAATAATAATGAATATTCTGTCATTTTTATATGAACTATATTTCCTAACCTTTCTACATAATGAGACATTCCTATCTTCATTCTTTTTTACTAGAAATTTTTTAAAATATGAGGTTTATGCTAAGTATTGTTTGTTACTCACTAGGTCTTTTAACTCTAATCCAGCCAATTGCACTAGATTTTCAAAAAAGTTTACATTACTTATTACAGAAACGCACCCGATTGCGGTAGAAAAGAAATCAAAAACTTTTTCTAAACGTTTAAGTTCATTCAGTGCTAAGAGATAAATAATCTGTTAATGATATTACGCCAACCTCTTCTCCGTTTTTTTCGTATATGGATAGTGCACCCATTTGCTCTCTTTTGTCCCATCCCCACAGTTTAATGATTAATTGATATCTTAACGGAAGACCATTTTCCTCGGAAGCTGAATCCCATTTGTATTTTTCTAATTTGCTCTTTTTCTCAGTCAATTCAGCGGTCTTCGGAACGGGAAACCCTTTAAATTCTTGTGATTCTCTAAATGAAAAAAGAAAGATGAATGTAATACTAATTAATAAACCTGGAAAAATAATTAACTTCCCTAATTTCTTTTTTGTCACTTCAAACACCTCGTCAACTAAGTTTCATTTTATCTAAGCTATTCAACAATCCTGCTACGTTTGTTGAATAACGTCAGCTCATATTTTAATATAGATTCGTTTTGACATTCTGTTAATCCTTTTCCACTGCATGAGGTAAGTCAGAATAGCAGTGTATTTGCAGCAAGAAAAAACCGCAACATAAAGGTTGCGATTTATCTTGCTATTAGTTATGCACTTTAAGCTGTTCCCTCAATAAATGAACACTTATGTTGAGACTAGATTTTTTTCCTCAGGTTCAACTTAATGCTTTCTTCTTTCTGCCTCACATTTCTCTTAATCATCGTTGTTAAGAGAAATGCAGCTCCTGCAATAATTGAAGCATACACCATCAGTTCGGTCGTTGTTAACGAGAAGATCTTCGCGAGTTCGACAGAGTATGCAAATATAGTCGACGTGAACAGCTTCGATAGTGCTGCAATAATAAAAAAACTTCGAAACGTAACTCCGCCAAGTCCCGCTCCAATACAAATGATTTCGTCCGGTAAAATTGGAATGATAAACATCATTGCTAAAAAGAGGACTTCATTTCTCTGTACATAAGTCTGGTACTTTGTGAGGTGTTCTTCTTTTATCAACCTTGAAACAATGCGGTGTCCGCCAAACCGTGCAATGAAATACATGATGATGATTCCAGTCAGTGTTCCGAGGAATCCTAAAGAAATCGCTGTGACCGGTCCAAATACAGCACTAGCCGCAGCAACCGTTACGACTTCAGGAAGGGGCAGGAGAATTGGCTGCGCAAAACAGATGGCTAAGTAGATGAGTTTTGCAGCAGACTCGTGTAACTTTAATAAATTTTCAAATCCGTACATGTCTGTTAGCACTAATAACTTTGTCACGTAAAAGATAGCAAACGCGAACATGCTGACGGCAAAGAAATAGAGTGCAATTAGGCGAGTGATTTTTAAAGATTGCAGATTACGTTTACATAAGAAGAGTAAGTCGAAGGTTACGATGCAAATCGAAAGTCCGACGCCAACCAACTTAAAGATAGGCTGAATGGTCGGCAACAACTTGATCAATGTTACAAGGGTCATTGATATTAGTGTGATGTGAAGCAAAAGTTCCAGTGTGACTTGTTTTCTGGAAAAAGTGTCTGTCATGACGTTTGGTCTCCGTTCGTAAAGTCTTTATACGAATAGTTTAGTCCGAAGCATTATTGTAAGACAGTTTCTACAGAAGTATTTTGAATAAGACTTGAGACGTATTGGTCGGCACAACATCTAATAAACATAATCTGGTCCGTTTTATAAAAAAAGGGCACATTTCTTATAACAGAAATGTGCCGGATTACGGAAATCATACAATACTCTTTAGTAAAGAATTCATTCTTTTTATTTCCACTCTTCTTTTAGAATCGCGTAATAATACTCATCCCACCATTCATCTCCATGGGGGATGCACTTTTTGAAATAACCTTCTCTTCTCATGCCGATCTTCTCCATCACGCGGTAGGAGGGAGGATTCTCAGGCTGGCAGGTGGCGATGATCCGATGCAAGTTCAAAGCTTCGAATCCATTTTTCAATACTGCTTTGGCTGCTTCTGATGCATACCCTTTATTGTAGTATTTCGGATTAAACACCCAGCCGATCTCGTACGTATGATCACCGAAATATTTATGAAAAGAGATGTGTCCGATCAGAGTGTTATCCTCTAGCAGTCCTACTGCGAACTGCTCTGGCTCTGCATCTCTATTTTTATTAATAAATTCCTTCGTTTTCTCTTCTGAAAGAACGCCTTCAGGGATATATTTCATGACATCGTGATCAGATGTATACTCATGAACAGCTTCCCAATCATTTTCTTCAAAGTTTCTGATTAATAGCCTATCAGTTTTTAGATACACTGGCTTTCCTCCCACTCTTCACGAAGCAGTCCCATCCTGATAGAATCATAGTATTCTCCGTTATAAAAACGGCACTTTCGCAGTCTTGCTTCCATCGTCATTCCAAATTTTTCTCCGACCTTTATCATTCTTTCGTTTCCAGACCACGTCGTGTAGCCAACGCGCACGAGGGGCATGGTTGTAAACAGATGGTGAATCCATAGGCGGAGAGCTCTTGTTCCGTATCCGCCGCTCCAAAACGCAGGATCATAGATTCCGATGCCCATCTCAAGCCAGTTAGAAGGTTTGTGCTCCCAATAGTAGCTTACCGTTCCGATCACGTCATCATTTACTGTGATGACCCAGCGACTTTTTGACTGGACGAACTTGTCTTTTTGTTCCATGAACTCTTCAAACGGAAGAGACTTATGCTCGTAGTAAGGCGCATCCCACTTTTTCCATTCTGGTGATTCTTCTTTATAGAGCAGTTCCCATAGTTTCGGTAGGTCCTCATCAGTTATGGGTCGGATCGTTAATTCTTTATCGCTGTATGTCATATTTTCCTCCGAGTTATTTTTTCAAAGAAGTCGCTTTGACGATGTTCTTCCAATACTCCCAAGCTTTAAGGTATTCCTCAAGATCTTCGGGATGATGTCTGACACATGATGCCATTCTGAAATACAGACCCATTAGAACTTCCTCGTGCAAAAATCTATCATTCTTGTTTTGGTAAGCTTTTAATAGACTCGCCGCTGATTGAATCGTTTCTTTTGCTAAATCATCTGGTGATGAACAAAATGCATAAATCAGGTCATAAAGCGGTTCACCGTATACAGGAGTGGGGTCGATCACTCCAGTCAGTTTCTCTTCGGTAAAAATAAAATTATGTATTCCGCAATCTCCATGTAATAAGTAAGGTTGTTTGAACTCACGATTTCTGTTCCAACTTTTTATTAGTTCCAGAATAAATTCATGATCTTCCTTTTCAAGATGAGTATTCAAGATCGTTGATGACTCGTTCGCTCTGCTCAATAAGAAGCTTTGCCACGAATCGGTGAGTTCATCTGCCCAGCCCCAGTTGTCAGGTTCTGCAACAATTCTATAGTGGTTGATTAATTGCTCTACCAATGTCTGCAGCATCTCTTTTTTATTTTTCTTAGGATAGTCAACTGCTCCTGCAACGAATGAATAAACGATGTAACGGTAGGCAGGTTCTGTATATAAAAGGTCGGGCAGGAAAGCCACGTCCTTATAAAAAGCTAGAAAATGTGACTCTGCCTCTAACACGTGTGGTTCATTAAATTTAACAACGTATTTGTTATTTTCGCTGTCAGAGAGCAGATATAATTTGCTCGTTGTGCCGCCGCTTAACGGTTTCGTTTCTACTATTTTTTTTGAGATTCCAATATTCATGAGTTCGTCGATAATCGTCTTGATGTCCATACAAACACCTCCATTATCAATTTAACATAATTCTCCAATGTGTATATAAGTGAAAAAGGAGATAGAAAAAAGTTAACGAAATAATAAACTTCTGGAAAAAGAAATTCGAGGAGTGACGAGATGATTGTGTCTCATTCAGATATAAAGGTCGTTATTGGTGCTGGGGAATTTATGAACAATCCCGGCTGGATCCATACACAAGAGAGTGAGCTGGATTTACTGAATTCAAATACGTGGAATGATCGATTTCAGCCAAATTCAATAACAGCAATATTGGCTGAACATGTTTGGGAGCATCTTTCTTTTGAAGAGGGGATTGCTGCTGCAAAACTTTGTTACGACTATTTGAAGCCTTCCGGTTATATTCGCTGTGCCGTGCCTGATGGTTATTTCAGGAATGACGAATATCAAAGGATTGTTCAGATCGGCGGACCTGGACCGAAAGACCATCCAGCGGCAAGTCATATGATCGTATACAACTATCAAACGTTATCAAATTTGTTTGAGACTACCGGGTTTGAAGTGAGGTTGCTTGAGTATTGTGATGAGGAAGGGCGATTCCATCATACAGATTGGAATGAACAGGATGGAGTCATTTTTCGTTCTAAGAAAATCGATCCTCGAAATCAAGAAGAACTCGCTTTTCCATCGTTGATCGTAGATGCAATTAAGAAAGAATACTAAGGAGGTAATCGGATGATCTATGTAATGAGACATGGTCAAACAGATCTAAACAAAGAGGGAAGACTGCAAGGAAGGCAAGGTTTGCCTTTAAATGATGTCGGAGTTCAACAGGCAGAAGTGTTAAAAATCGATTTAAACCACATCAACTTCGATCTTGTCTATTCTTCACCACAAGAAAGAGCTGTTCAAACGGCGGAGATCGCAACTGGTATGACACCTGTCGTTGATCCGAGATTAGATGTATTCGATTTAGGAGAAGCGGACGGGTTGAGAAAAGTAGAAGTGATAACGGATGGAGCGACTCCTGATTCAATCATTTATCATGGAGTAGAGGACAAACAGGATTTTGTTAAAAGAGTGTTTCACTTTATGCACGAGCTGGAACAAAAGTATGGAGACAGCGAAACAAACATTCTAATCTCCGGGCACAGATGTACTACTGGAGCGGTCGGAGCTTTTTTCCATGGAATACCCACAGATCAGAACATCTTAAAATACTCATCAGATAACGGGAAATACCAAACCTATTCATTTGAAAAGAAGTCATTAGTGAAATAAAAAAAGAGAAATAGGCGTCTATTTCTCTTTACAGGTTACCCTCTGAACCTTGTTCATACGCGATAACGACCACTTTTTTGTTCGCTTGCTGGCTGATTTTCTCTTCAAGAGACTGAATTTCGTCAACCAGATTTTCTGATAGATTTGCTGCTTTAAAGTCTTTCGTGTCCATATCTTTTCATCTCTCCTTTGTAAAATTAGTCTTGCCACGAATGAAAGTGTGTATTCAATCGTTTGGAGGGATGAATTGTATAAGGGGACAAGCGTCGTTTGTCGAAGTTTCTATAAAAAATTTCATGTGTGCAATTATAGAAGATTACCGTGCATAAAATGGGATTTCTCTCAAAAATATTCTTTATGGTGCTCAATCCATCATAAATCTACCATTAGGATCTAGTTAATTCCTTCCGAAAGTGCACGTCGGCAGCATCCGGAGTAGGAACGCCTTCCCAACGGAAAATTTCTTTGTATCCGTGTCGCTCATAAAAGCCGGGTGCTTGAAAAGTGAACGAGGTTGTAAACACGTGGGTGCAGCCTCGCGCTAGTGCTTCAGCTTCAAATTCTTTCAACAGTCTAGAACCAAGTCCGTCTCCGCGTGTGTTTTCACGTACCCATGTCATGCCGATTCCCGCTGCGACACCCCAACTCCATCCGCTCATTCCTGCTGCAAGTTCACCTGAATTGTCTACAATCTTTACGGTTATTTCTCTTGCCGCATCAACCCCGGCCGTCGCTGCAGAGTTTACCTTATCCAGTTCATCGGAAAGTCGTTTATCTAAATCAGGATCTCCGTCTCCGACCGATGCGCTATATCGTTCGCCTCTTACATCTTTCACAACAATCCCCCCCGATTGAATAAAAATGATTAGCTCGAATGATATAAGTATTCTTTTTAAAAAGTATAAATGATAGTTATGATGAAAGATATAGATGGGAAAATGAGTATTGATTGATCGCATAAATTCCAACAAAAGGATGATTGTCAGTTTCTTCATATTTGTGATAGTATTAAATGCGAATGTTTGTTCTGCTATAAATGTGTTAATCCTAATACTGTGATTTTATTAATAACGTCATTTCAATGGGTTGCGCGAGTTTGTGCACACCATTTGGATGAAAGGAGAAAAAGTGAAAAATCAAAATCAATCAACTGAAACAGGGGGAACGTTCGGCAGCAAAGCCAACTTTTTGTTAGTTATGATTATGATTCTCGGTGTATTCGTTGCCATTTTGAACGAAACACTGCTGAACGTTGCTCTGACAAAAATCATGGCCGATTTTGGAATCGAACCAAGTACGGCGCAATGGCTCTCGACGGGATACCTTCTTGTTATTGGCGTTCTTATTCCGGTTACTGCTTATCTCATTCAGCGGTTTACAACAAGAAGCTTGTTTCTCGGAGCCATGTCTTTGTTTACACTCGGAACATTTATAGCCGCCATTTCACCAGGGATCGAATTTCTTATTCTCGGAAGGCTGCTTCAGGCGTCGGGGACGGGATTGCTGTTTCCTTTACTCACGAATGTCGTGTTTTCTGTTGTTCCTTTTGAAAAAAGGGGATCGGCTATGGGGACGATCGGTATTGTGATTACCTTTGCTCCTGCGATCGGACCTACTCTTTCAGGAATCATTGTCGAGCATTTCAGCTGGCGGGTACTCTTTTATGGCGTGCTGCCCATTGCACTCTTAGTTATTGGTTTTGCTTATGCAAAGCTTAAAAACGTTACAGAGACGACGAATCCAAAAGTGGATCTGATCTCGCTGCTGCTCTCAACGTTAGGGTTTGGGGGTATTGTCTATGGTTTCAGCAGTTCAGGTGAAGGACATGGAGGCTGGTCGAGCAATGACGTTTTGATTCCGATTGCAATCGGTGTTGTTTCATTAATGTTGTTTACTTGGAGACAGTTGACCATCTCAGAACCACTGCTTAATCTTCGGACATTTAAGTACAGCATATTTAGGATGTCCACACTGATCATGATGATTGTTATGATGGCAATGTTTTCAGCCATGATGCTGCTGCCGATCTTTCTTCAGAACGCGTTGGGATACAGTCCGTTGAAAGCAGGACTGATTATGCTGCCGGGCGGGATTGTCATGGGTATCATGTCTCCGATAACAGGCCGTTTATTTGATAAATTCGGTGCCAAGTGGCTAGCTCTGATCGGATTAGGTCTGATTGCCAACACGCTTTGGCAGTTTGCTCTTATCGACTTAACCACTCCATACATCACAATCATGATTTTCAATACACTCTTGATGTTAGGGATTTCAATGGTCATGATGCCGATCATGACCAACGCTCTAAACGAACTGCCGCCACCGTTATATCCTCATGGGACGGCGATTATCAGCACACTCCAGCAGGTAGCGGGTGCAGTTGGAACGGCATTGCTTGTTTCGATTATGACCAATAGCTCTGCTCGCTATTTGGAGAGTCAGGGAATGAAGGAAGATGGAGTTACCATGCAGATTCTAGCGATGATTGCTGGAATGAAGAGCGCATTCTTACTCGCCTTTGGGCTGGTTGCGATCGCCTGGATCGTTTCCTTATTCATTAAACGTGCGGTTCCACAGGCTCATGCATTGAAAGTAGAGCAAGGAACTGCAAACTAAAAAACAAGCCGGTTATCTCACTAATACAGAGATAATCGGCTTTTTTTAACCATATCCAAGTATTGCAGATCCCCTAGACCATACTCTTTAAAATTCTCAAGGAGTTCGGCTGTTAGTTCATTATCTGTGAGATGTAAATTTTGTTGAATGAACTGCAAGATATCACTGTCATCTTTTAAGTAATTTATATAAAGCTGGACTCCCTTCTTTAGAGGTGGAGGATCAATCGTTTCAGGGCTCGTCTTATGGATCAGAACTTGTTTGTATAGTTCATAATATCCTTTAGCTTCCAATGAATAATTTTCTATTGGTTCAAACTGATTATCTACAATATGAAGCGTAATCGTGCTTTGATGATTTGTCTGATCCAGCCAGGCAAGAAGCGTCAAGTAATTGATCTGACAAAACATATCAGCGTCAAACCATAGTTCGATGCTTTCAAACTCATGATTTAAGAGTGGCTGCAGAGGTTCTAACGTGACCTCAGTATACTCATCAAGTGTAACGTGATGAACGTTAGAACGAATTTCTGCAAATTCATTTGAAAAAATGTCTTCTGACGTGTTTCCATAGCACATTGCCTCGTTAAAGGGGATCTTCAGTTCATCTTGAAGGAATGGTGTTTTTGTAAAGTGCCTGTACATTTCTTGGCCGTTTAGAATATGCAGCTTCCTATTGGGACTCATCTCTATAACCTCCTGTTAATCAATATGGATACACTCTAATCTTCCTCATTTTCTATGAAACAATCAATAGTTAAATCGTAAACAAAAAACGTCTTGTTCTATGGTAAAATTAAAGACAGAAAGGGGGGAGTAAGAATTGCGTAAATTTTTATTGTTGGCTTTGCTGTATGTGTTTATCGGCACATCACTATTTCCAAACTATAATATGAAAAACTTATCATCACCACCTCAGGATGACGTGTTTGATTTATCCACTGCTGCGTCGTTCGATACTTCAACGATTATTGGCGAATATCCAACAAAAAGTAAGAAATTAAAAAAGGGTCTAATAGCTATACAGTTAAATAGCAATATACTGATAGATGAACAGACCGAATTTAAGTTTCAGCCTTCTAGTGACCACATTCACAAGGAAGCAGTATTTCTTACCCCTTATCAATTCCAATCGAATTACCTCTGATGATCATACAATCCCATTTATTCTTAAAAATCCTTAAACAACAAGGGTTTATTTCGTAAAGAAAAAAATCCATGATTCATTGTTCGGAAAAAACAAACCTTCGAACGTGTATTTGTCATGCCTAAACATGAAAAAAGGAGATTGTTATGATCGTAAAAGAAATCGAATTACCCGGAATCGGCAGAAAGTTTGAAGTGGAAATTGCAAATGGAGATAAAGTGGTGGTGATCGTTCATGATGATGGTCGACGAGAAATCTACCATTTTGATAAAAATGATTATGAAGAGAGTTTGTCCTCTGTAACCTTGAGTGATACGGAAGCAAGACAGTTTGCAGCGATTATCGGCGGTATCATCTATCGGCCGAAAGCAATTGAAAACATTGAGATGGCCTTTGATGAACTGATGATCGAATGGTATAGAATTGAACCCACATCATTTGCAGTCAATAAAACAATCGGTGAGTTAGACATTCGCCAGCAATATGAAGTATCTGTTATTGCCATTGTGAAAGGAAATCAGAAGGTGCTGAACCCTGGACCTGAAACGATGATTCATGAAGGAGATATGCTAGTTATCTCAGGAGAAAGACATGGTGTGAAAAGAATCATAAAAGAGATGTTCTCTGCTGAGGTGAAGGGTGAATGACTAACCACCTCGTACTTGAAGTAGGGACAGCCTTAGTTATCATTTCAATTGCGGCTTTGCTCGCAAACAAATTAAATTTTTCCATCATTCCGTTCCTTATCATTTTCGGGATGATTGTTGGGCCGCATGCCCCTGTTATCGGTGTATTGGACCTAACTTTTATCAACAGTAATGAAATCATAACCTTCTTTGGCAGAGTGGGTGTATTATTTCTTCTGTTCTATCTCGGCTTAGAATTTTCAGTAGGGAAATTAGTGCGGTCTGGAAAAAACATTGCTGTAGGTGGCAGTATTTATATTCTGATTAACTTTACATTAGGGTTGCTCTATGCCTTAATCATGGGCTTTCCCTTATTAGAAGTTCTTATCATCGCTGGAATCATAACCATTTCATCGAGTGCCATTGTTGCAAAGGTCATCGTTGATCTTAGACGAACAGCGAATCCTGAAACGGAACTGATTCTAGGAATAATCATGTTCGAAGATATTTTTTTAGCGGTTTACCTATCGATCATTTCAGGTTTGGTATTTGGTGATGCGACTTCTGTGTTTGGAGTAGTTAAGTCCATTTTAATCGCGTTTGGATATATGGCTTTGTTCTTTGTTATTGCCAGAACATGTACAAAACATTTGAACAAGATTCTTAATATCACGTCCAATGAGATTTTTATCATTGTGATCTTTGCTTGTTTGTTTTTTATCGCTGGATTCTCAGAGACCATTCATGTTGCGGAGGCGATCGGCGCCCTTCTATTAGGACTAGTGTTTTCTGAGACAGAGCACAGTGAACGGATTGAAAAAATGGTCATTCCGTTTAGGGATTTCTTCGGCGCAATCTTTTTCTTTAGCTTTGGTTTAAGTATTGATCCATTTACTTTAGGCGGCGCAGTATGGCTTGCTTTGGGAGCTGTAGTAATCACGATCATCGGGAATTTTGCAGCTGGAATGATCGCGGGGAGGAGAGCGGGGCTATCTCATAAAGCTTCATCAAACATCGGATTAACGATTGTTTCAAGAGGAGAGTTTTCCATAATCGTTGCCAACATCGGTATGGCCGGAGGATTAGCTTCGATTTTAAAACCGTTCTCTGCACTTTATGTATTGATCTTAGCCATCCTTGGCCCTTTGCTTACAAAAGAATCAAAGAGAATCTATACGTTCTTAAATGGGATTTTTAACTGGAAGACAGAAAATCCACAGATAAAAAAGAAAGCGAATTGAAGAAGGAGACTGTATAGATGAAAGAGGTAATTTGGTTTAGTGTTCTTGTTGTAGTTTTAGTATTGATCTGTACACATTTTTATAATCTTTCAATACCAGATCATGAGTACCCAAGTTTTCTTGAATTTTTGAAGCATGTATAATAAGGGTTGCTTTAGTACCGGTTAGCCTTCCTGGTTATACAATCAATAAAAGACCAAATCGCATGGTTGATTTGGTCTTTTTTTGTCACATAACCATAATAAATCCAGAGTGCTTCTAGAAGTAAACAAATCAATCAAATAATAATTGATTTCAAATTCTATTTATAATAAATTGGAAGGATCATATATTCAGAAGATCCTATTTTAATTAGAAAGGGATGCTAAAATGGAAAACTTTTATCTGTTTGTCCTTATGTGTATTTTTTTAATTATTTTACCCGGTCCCGATACTGCCATTGCTACCAAAAATACGCTCACCGTTGGGAAAAGCGGAGGTCTGAAAACAGCTTTAGGTACTTGTTGTGCACTTCTCATCCATACTTCAGCTGCTGTATTAGGGCTTTCAGCAATCATTGTTAAATCAGCGTTATTATTTTCTGTCTTCAAATACGTTGGTGCTGTTTACTTAATATATTTGGGTGTTAAAACATTATGGTCTCTGAAAAAAAGAGAAGCAGCAGCAAGTGTTGAGATGAATGCAGATAAACAATTTGAAAACACATCATGTTTTAAGCAAGGGTTCCTTACCAATATCCTCAATCCCAAGGTGGCTGTATTTTTCTTAACCTTTTTGCCTCAATTCGTTGACCCAGGGAGCAATACCTTTGTCCCGTTTTTAATAATGGGTATCACTTATACTGTATTGACTTCTGTTTGGTTTTTACTTTATGTCTATTTAATTAATCAGATTAGTGCATTTATGAAAAGACCTAAAGCACAAACAATGATTGAAGGAATCACAGGTACAATATTGATAGGATTCGGAATCAAACTAGCTCTAGAAAAGTCCCATACTTAAGTTGTATGTAAAAGATTGACCCTTGATCAATATCGATCGAGGGCCTTTGTATAACATCTATTTTATTGATTAATAAGGTCTCGGTTGATAAAAATAATTTGGTTTAACGATATCGTTCTTATAAGGCTTATGAAAGATATGTGTCGTGGCAGGTGACATCGGCGGAATGAGCCATGCCCAATTCCCGGTGACCGGTCTGCCGCTCTCTATTTCTTTTTCTTCAAACTTCTTAAACTGCTGTGCCGCCGTATGATGGTCCACGATGCTGACGCTGTCTTGGCGGAATGAGTGCAGTACCGCGATGTTAAGCTCAAAGAGTGCTTTATCCTTCCATAATGAGATCGAACTTTTCGTATCGAGTCCCATGAGTGAGGCGATCTGCGGCAACATGTTGTACCGGTCTTCATCGGCCAGATTCCGCCCACCGATCTCCGTACCCATATACCATCCGTTAAAGGGAGCGGCCGTATAACGGATCCCTCCAATCTCAAGAGCCATATCTGAAATGAAAGGAACACCATGCCATTTAAGCTGCAGGTCTTCAAACCACTCGTATTCAGGGTGTCGGATCTCTACTTCAAGAGCAGTGCTTTCTGGCAGTTCAAACAGCTTAGGTGGATGATCGTTGATCTGAATAACAATCGGCAAAATATCGAACTTTCCGTACTTTGGTTCCCAGCCAAGCTCCATGCATTTTTCTGTAAAAGAGATGGAAGCGGGGTCGCCAATTACGCCATCCGGTGTAGTGTAGCCGGCATATCGAATCAGTTGATGGTTCCAGATGCGGATCCGCTGATTTTCTTTTTGCGGTGCGAAGACTGAGATCGAAGGACGGATTCGCCCGCCATTTGTTGCATACGCCATGTGCTTTAAAATCGCCTCGAAAATCTCTTTTTCTGTCTTCAATTCCCTTTTATCAAAAGTGTGCATCTGATCCCAGAAAAGCCGTCCGATGCATCGATTGCTATTGCGCCAAGCCACTTTTGTGCCATGATCGATTTCTAACGAAGTGTGCTTATAAGTACCTGTTGATTCGATCTGTTTGGTGATATAGTCTATTCGTTCATCGATCTCAATCTGTGGTCTATTTAACTCCTGATAGCAGGCAGTGATAAAGTCTTTTGCTTCTTGTAAAAGAGTGGTATTCAAAATAAAGCCCCCAGCTAAAAATAAGTTATTATTATAATAGCCGAGTTTTACCGTGTTTATCGTCTTAAACTGTTACAATAAACGTACATGGAGGAAAAGGTATGCGAGCTCCGTTCCAGGTTTTGGTTCTGCCTTACAGAATGACAGGAAGTATCATTGAATATGCGATCCTAAAGCGAGCTGATTTGCATTATTGGCAAGGAATAGCGGGTGGTGGGGAAGGTGAAGAAACACCGCTCGAGGCAGCAAGACGTGAAGTGTTCGAAGAAACTGGACTCACTGAATCCTGCAAGTTGGTGATGCTAGATTCAATCACGTCATTGCCCGTAGAACATGTTGTTGGAGAGTTCTTGTGGGGTGAGGAGGTTTATGTCATAAAGGAATACTCTTTTGGAGTAGACGTTTCTGATTTTGAGCTGCAGTTATCAAAGGAACATACTGATTTGAAATGGGTGTGTTATGAAGAAGCCTTTAGGGAGCTTAAATGGGACAGCAATCGAACAGCATTATGGGAATTACATAAAAGGCTGACAAGAATGAGAGAAAAAGGAGATATCGGACATGAACAACCAATTTCCAATTATTGAGACCGAGCGATTGTTTTTAAGAGAAGTAACCAAAGCTGATGCAGAAGACATGCTCCGCTATTTGTCTGACCCAAACGTTGTAAAACATATGGGGTTAGAACCCTTTGCATCTGTTGAAGATGCGTACGATGAAATCGCCTGGTATGAATCGATCTTTAAAGGTGGCACAGGAATCAGATGGGGGATCACGCTTAAAGATGATCATAGGGTGATAGGAAGCTGCGGATTTCTGAACAGAGTGTCCAAGCATTACCGATCAGAAGTGGGTTTCGAGTTGAGCAAAGAGTATTGGGGAAAAGGGGTCGCACGTGAAGCTTTGGAAGCGGTTGTGAGGTACGGATTTCAGCATCTGGAACTGGAGCGTATCGAGGCTTTGATTGAACCTGCTAACCTGCCATCTCAGAAATTAGTAGAGAAAAGCGGCTTCCAGCGAGAAGGTTTGTTGCGGCATTACGAGTATACATGCGGTAAATTTGATGATTTATATATGTATTCAGTTTTAAAAGATGATCTCCGAGATTAAGCTGGGTCTTCATGAATACATTGATTCTAACAGGAAGCATCATCTTAATCATAGTCTCTTTATCTATGTTTATGTATCAGTTTATGAAAGCAGAGTCTAACAAAGAAAGGGCAGTCATGACTTTAGCCTTTTTCACAGAACCGTTAGATATGTGGTCCAGTCTGTTTTATTTAGGTTTGTTAGGGTTTATTTACGCGATTGTCTTTGTTTGAAACACGAACATTACTCAATTATTTTTAATAATTATTCAGTTTTAGGTTGAATAACTCTCTTTCGTTTGTTATATTAACAAAGTATTATGAACGAAAAACGAATTACTCGTATATGCTCGGTAATATGGTCTGAGTGTTTCTACCCGGTTCCCAATGAAAGAACTGGACTACGAGTTGAAGTGCAGGATTGGCATTGTTTTATTGGTACGCCGAATCCTATTCTATACTTTAACTCCGGTAGTCTAGAGGTAGATACATTCTATTACTCTAGGCTTTTTTGTTTGAGCAGATTTATGAGTGATTCATGACAACGGAGGAGAGACAACAATGATGAAACGAATGGGGAAGAAGTACGCATTACTGACGATTGCAGCTGTACTATTTGTAACAGCACTTGCAGGTCTTAACTTTTCAGAACATGCTTCAGGTAAAGAAAAACCAAGACAGCCGATTATTATCCAAGGTCCGATGCCGATTGAAGCTGAGAACTTTGCAAAGCGTTTAGACAATGTGAAAGTAGAGAAATCTGGAAACTTTGTATTTTATAAAGGAAAACTGGATAACTATCCGGTAATCGTAGCGAAAACAGGAAAAGGTATGGAAAATACGGCAGCAGCTACAGCTGTTGCCATTGAAAAATATGATCCAGCAGCGATCATTAATCAAGGCACTTCTGGCGGCCACGATCCGAGCCTGAATGTATTTGATATCGTACTAGGAAAAAGAACAGTAAATCTAGGTTCATTAAAAACACCTCATCTAGAAGAGAACGAGGGCATTGAACCAACTTCTTGGATTCCAATGGACTTGATGGCTTCAGAAGGAAGTGCTGGAGAAGATCCGAATGCAGAGAAAGCGCGTTATTTTGAAGGTGACGAAGAGTTGCTTGCAGCTGCGCATGCTGTAAAAGACAAATACACAAAAGGTAAAGTGGTAGAAGGTACGATCGGTTCTGCAGACGTTTGGAACAATGAAGTGGACCGCATCAACTGGTTCCATGAGAACTTCGGAACATCTGTTGAAGAGATGGAAGGGGCATCAGCCGCACAAATCTCTAAAGCGTATGATGTAGCATTCTTGGGAATCCGCGTTTTATCAAACAACAAAACGAACGGCGGAAAGTATGATCCAACTACAGCAGCGGCAAACCAGGATTATGTGTACGAAGTAGTAAAAGAATATATCGCAGAGAAGCAAGGTAAATAGAGCTGTTAAACCCCGCGGATTGATTCTGCGGGTTTTTTTGATTGCAGGAACCGGGATTTGTCGAAAAGCCTATAAATCAACTTGAAGGACCATAAAAAAATTGGAAGGATCATAAAAAATTTTGAAGGCCCATAAATTAATTTGAAGGACCATAAAAATCATTGTAGGCTCATAAATCTATTTTTCCATTATATAATGACGCTTGGAGCGCAGTTTGCTCTAAGCGTTTTACTCGTTTAAACAGTACTTTTAACATTTTCTCTCTATGCTGCAGAAAATAATTCGTAATCTGGTAGTGATCCGTTATTTTTTCGTATGCAGCAAAAATACCAAAAGGACTTTTGGCTCAAAATCCGAAATTGGCTTGTTCAAATGATAAAAAAGGGTAAAGATATTGAGGTATGTCAAAATCATCAATAGGAGGAGCTATTATTTTGGAACAGAATCTCTATGAAAAAGTTGGCGGCGAAGAAGCAATCGCTAAGGTCGTGGATTACTTTTATAACGAGCTAGTGTTAAAAGACGAAACGGTGAATCAATTTTTTGAAGGCGTTCACATGGAAAAGCAAAAAAGCCATCAGACGAAATTCATCAGCTTCGCACTTGGTGGTCCAAAGAACTACTCAGGCAAGTCAATGGCAAAAGCTCATGAAGGAATGAACCTGCAGCCAGAGCATTTCAATGCGATCGCCACACATCTGCACGATGCACTAGCGCATTTCGGTGTGCCAGAGTCGGATATCGATACAGCCTTAACAAGGGTTGCATCACTTAGAGACGATATTTTGTATAAATAAAATCGAAGCGTATTAGGTTTCTATGGAGCATTTCTTTTTATAAGGAATGCTCTTTTTTTTTGCCTAAAGTCTAAATTGCAGTAATAAGGTCTAAATGAGAGTAAATTAGGTCTAAATTAGAAAAATTAAGTCTTCTCTAAGGCTAATTAAGTCTTTTTTTAAAAATATAGGTCTTTCGACAATTAATTTTACATTACATATATCCATTTCGATAATAATATAATAAATATCAATAATTGTTTATTGTAAAACGATAAACAATGTATTATTATATTGAATAATAAATAGGTGAGGTGCTTGGTTATGAAACGAGAAACATTCTTTTTGAAATTCGTTCTTTTTCTTATGGGACTTCCTGTTCTTGGTTTGTGTATCTTTATTTTGCCTGAGATCCCTGCGTTTTTTGCAGAATTGAATCCAACGTTAGATTTTTTGCAATATCCTTTTTTGATCGGATTGTATGCATCAGCGATTTCATTTTTTGCAGCACTGTTCCAAACTTATAAACTTTTAAGCTACATAGACAAGGACGAAGCCTTCTCGGAATTATCAGTGAGATCTATACAGAATATCAAATACTGTGCCATCATCATCAGCGGACTATTTGCGTTATTTATGCCACTCATTTACCTTATGGCGGAGGTTGATGATGCGCCGGGAATGATTTTAATCGGAATGGTCATTATTTTTGGCAGCATGGTGATCGCAGTCTTTGCCGCTGTTCTTCAAAAGCTATTAAAAAATGCGATCGATATAAAATCAGAGAATGATTTAACGGTCTGAGGTGAAAACATGGCGATTATAATCAATATCGATGTGATGCTGGCTAAACGGAAAATGAGCGTTACAGAACTGTCGGAGAAGGTTGGAATCACGATGGCTAACCTTTCGATTTTGAAAAACGGAAAAGCAAAAGCGATCCGTTTGTCCACTTTAGAGGCAATCTGTAAGGCTTTAGAATGTCAGCCTGGGGATCTTTTAGAATACAAAAGTGACGAGGAAAGCCATTAAGGCATTTCTTATTAAAAATCTGTGGGGGCATGAATCATGAGAGCATTTAAGCAGCTCGTTATATTTGGTTGGGAGCAAGCCCTATCGTGTTTGTTTCCAGTCGTTATCTTTGCCTCGTTGGCTATTACACAAATCGTGCCGATGCCAATCTTGCCTCGGTATGACTGGTTGCTGATCATCTGCCTCTTGATGCAGTGGTTGATGGTTCGTTCAGGACTTGAAACAAAGGATGAACTCAAAGTGATCACGTTGTTCCACCTTATTGGTCTTGCTCTTGAACTTTTCAAGGTTCATATGGGCTCGTGGTCTTACCCAGGAGAAGGATATTCCAAAATAGCTGGGGTGCCTCTGTACAGCGGATTCATGTATGCGAGTGTAGCGAGTTATCTATGCCAGGCGTGGAGGAGACTTAATGTTGAATTGGTGAAGTGGCCACCATTTTGGGCAGTAGTATCTCTTGCAGCTGCGATTTATTTGAATTTTTTCACTCACCACTATTGGATTGACGTTCGCTGGTGGTTATCCGGACTTGTCATCATCGTCTTTTGGCAATCATGGGTAACATACAATGTGAATGGAACACGGTATCGAATGCCTCTCGCACTTTCTTTCATGCTGATCGGATTTTTTATATGGATCGCCGAAAATATCGCGACGTTCTTTGGAGCTTGGAAATATCCGAATCAAACCGAAGCGTGGAGTCTCGTTCATCTCGGAAAGGTGAGCTCATGGCTCCTGTTAGTGATCGTCAGCTTTCTTATTGTAGCAACACTGAAAAGGGTTAAGGGCAATTCCAGGGGTATTGTTACTAGTAACCTTTACACTCCGAATTGAGATAAGTGAGGTATTTTAAATGAATGGTAAACGAGGTTCAGCCATTTTCTTAAAGGTAATTATTTTTATGGTTGGAATTGCAATGCTTACTTTGTGCATTTATTGGATGCCTGTGTTAACCATTAGAGATGTAAAAGCACATCCAGATGGGGATTACTCGATATACCCACTTTTAGTATGTGCGTATGGAATCTGTATTGCATTTTCTTTTTCGTTGTTTCAAGTATATAAACTATTAACCTTTATCGAAGGGAACAATGCTTTCTCGGAGTCATCACTTAATTCTTTAAAGGTGATAAAAAAATGTGCTTTTACCGCCATTTTCTTCATTGTGTTATTGATAATAAGCTTAAAGGTGATTTCTAGTATCTCAGGAGATGATTCAGCAGGTCCTATATCGATAAGTCTGATGAGTATTTTAGCCACAAGTATTATCATAGCTGTTGTGGACGTACTTCAAAAACCGTTAAAAAGTTTCCTAGATAAATAAAAAAGTGGTATTACAAAATGCATCCACATTGTTTTTATGATTTAATGACCAATGTTTGTTATTTGATAAGGTCCTCCGTAATTTTTATTCCTATCTACTCATTCGAATTATACGACTTAACATACGATTCATATTAAGGAAAGCATATAAAAAAGCAGTTCGTTTTGGAGTGTTATTTTTCATTTTATACTCCAAAACTGAACTGCTTTTTATTGTTAAGAAGAATACATAAAAGATTAAGGTCTAAAGAAAAAGGGATATTCTTAGGTATTAAAGAAGTATATAGGTAAAAATTAACAAATGGAGTGGGTGTAATGCAAAAATTAAAGTTTATGACTACACTGACCATTGAATTGGTATTGGTTTATTTATTGTACATAAAATTTGATTTTAATTGGGTAGATTCATTCTTTATAATTGGCATCTTAACATTTTCAATATTAATCATTTTTCTTCTTAATGTTAAAGGGAAATCTGGATACTTTACTGGTTATCAAAGAGCTAGATTTGGTTATGATGCGCCAATTGAAGACAATTGGCCGTTGGTAAATCCAGTTACACTCGCATCAGGATTGTTTTGTATCTTATCTATACTTGTGTCCGGTGTATACTATATGGCTTAACGGATTTATGGAGAGTGGAACCTGACTGTATTAGTAAAGAAGGGGGATTGGTGAATGAAAAGAATCCTTATAATCCTGTTTATCTTTTTATTATCTGCCTGTAATGATAATGCGGCAGTAGAAGAGTTGAAAGAAGATTATCCAGAAATAAAAGAAGTAGCAGAACAATTTCCTGAAAGTGTTCAAGAAAAACTAGCGGCTCCTACTGTACTCCCCTTTGAACCGAAAAACGTTTCATTAACTTATGCTGGAGATATGCCAGGCAACCCAAAGAGGGATATTCTACATACCGAATTCATTTATGGAGATGGCGTTGGCGTTAATCTTCACGTCACTACTTATCATAATAAAAACACAACATGGTCGAGTGATGAGAAAACAATGAAAACCGTGAAACTAAAGGATGGAACTGAAGCTTTGATAGAGGGCGATGCGATAAATGTGAAACAAATTCGTTGGAAAAAAGACGGGACCTATTACTCCATCATGCTCATCAAAGCACCAAAAGTTGAGAAGGAATACACGATTGATGACGTTGTGAGAACGGCTAATTCGATGGAATATTAAAAAAGCCTGGCTGCCCAGGCTTTTTTTGCTTTCTATTTAAGAATGAAAATCCCAACGAGGGAGTAAACGATAACTGTCGAGAACAAGATCGTCATATGGATCAGCGAATAGATGAAGAGCAGTTTTGCCCATTTCTCTGAATCCTTGTTTTTCTTATAACCGTAGATGCTGAGCACGAGCCAGCCAACGTTCATTAATAGGGCAACAAGTGTCAGTCCTAAGCTCAACGGCAAGAAAAGAAAACTTGTTAAGCTCAATAGCACTAAGTAAATGTTGGTTTGGGTATACGTTCTCTTAACCCCTTTTACAACCGGCAACATTGGAATTCTTGCTGCTTTGTATTCATCATGTCGGCGAATCGCAATCGCGTAGAAGTGCGGCATCTGCCAAATTACTTGAATAATGAATAACGCTGCAATTGCTGGATGTGTAAGGGTTCCGGTCATCGCGGCCCACCCGATAAGTGGAGGCATCGCTCCAGAAATTGAGCCGACCTCTGTGTTATAGATCGTTCGGCGTTTCGTCAGCATTGTATAAGGCACAACGTAAAAGAAGAGACCAAGAAAACCTAACACTGCAGCGAGTGGAGTAGTAAAAGCAAGTGCAATTATGCCGAGAACAGCCATTACGATTCCGAGCCATAATGCCGAACGCACGTTGATCTCGCCCGTAACTGTAGGTCTTACCTTCGTTCTTTCCATAATCGCATCGATATCGCGATCATAAATGTTATTAAAAGTCCCCGCGGCACCAATCACTAGGATCGTGCCGATTAAGGCGAATAACACATCTAACAGCTTATCACCAGGATCGATATCGTACGTATATAAAGCCAGCGTCAATCCAGCGAACATCGGTACAAGGTTGGATTTAATAATCCCTGTTTTGACCGTTTGTCCCAGGACGGCTGACATCTTTTGTTTTTCCAAAGTTCTTTCCATTCTACAAGACACCATCTTCATATATTTATCTCTATAGGTTAACCAATTAATTGTAACCTTAAATACATCTCTATTAAAGCACTAAATCTTTTCCCAGTACAAATGATAGAACAACACCGAGCACATTACAAAAGAGTTTTGTGAACGTTTTGTGAGGGTTGTGTGAGGGTTATGTGATAGGCAGTTAGTAGTTGACTTGGGAAAAAGAGGGAGTTTTGAGTTTTTTGTCGAAAAAGAATGGAGGATTAAAACATCACAGTAATAATCGGAGGGAACATGCTTGAAGACGGGTTTGAAGATTCTAGGTTTTTTCTTATTTACTTTTGCCGTAATATCAGCTAGTTACTTGATTTTTGACAATGTTAAAACAAACGTGGGTTGGAGTGAATCGTTCTTTATACTGACATTGATTGTTTTCTTTATGTACATAGGCTGGTGCTTAATGACAAGGTTTCGAATAAAAACAGCTGTATTCTTTGGTTTCGTCCTTTTCTATCATCTTGGAATGCAGTTCATATTATTCTACACAAATCGGGATGTAAATTTTTCAGATGTTTGGTACTTTCACGGTGATTATGACATGATCTTTGTTGCTTATATTATTTCCATAGTTGGGCTCATACTCTATGCCTATCTTCATGTGGCATTTACAAAAGGACCAGGGAGTGTAACGATTTCAAAGTGGTTCATTGTCACGCCTGCAGTACTTGGCCTATTGTTTTTTTATCTAGGCGGAAAAGATTTTACCTATCTTGACCAAACGGGTTATCACTCATTTACCTCGTTTTCTGAAAAACATCTCGCATGGGAAGACGTTGAAAGAATCGAATTCGATGGGGAGAATCATAATCACAAGAAAGGTGATTCGTTTAGATGGCTGTATACGCTGTTTCCGAAAAAAGGTGACTACATTGAAATTTATATGGACTCCTTTGAAATGAAAGATACACTTATGCTAAATGAAAAATTTCTAGCCATGGATCATCTCGATTATTTTGTTGTAAGGACAGCCGATAACGAATATCGTTTGCTTAAAGAAACAAAAGATTATCTAACAAAGAAGGATTACCAAGCTCTTATTAACTTGTTGCAACCTGATAAGAAAAAATTGAAATAGGCTTGTTTTAAGTTGTTTCGGTTTTTTATTTTTATGATTGTAGGAGTTGAAAGGAAATGAACCAAAAAACAGCTTTACCAACCAAAATTGCAAAACCTGCTCAACGGGCGCTAAGTGGAGCGGGGATTACTTCTCTAGAACAACTTACTGAGATGACAAAAGATGAGGTCATGAAACTTCATGGAATGGGACCAAAAGCAATGGAACAGCTTTGTTTAGCATTAGCTGAAAAAGATCTTTATTTTGCAAAAAAATAAGGACTGAAGAGTTTTTACAACAAAGGAGAAAATATTATGTCCATCATTACTATTGAATTAGCAACTTTGCAGGATGCAGTGGAATTAACAGAAATCATGAAAAAGACTTTTGATGAGGAGGCGGCTAAATGGCTTCCTAATAAGGATGTTGTCGATTACAACATTCAGCCTCCAGGTTACTCATCTCTGGAAGTAACAAAGTACATGATTGAAGAACTGAATTATTATAAGATTATGTATCGTGATGAGATTGCGGGTGGAATTATTGTTACAGTTTCGGGTCAATCATACGGCAGAATTGATCGTATTTTTGTTAATCCCGTTCATCAGGGGAAAGGGATCGGTTCAAAAGCGATAAGATTCATTGAGCAAGAGTTTCCTCACGTTCGGGCATGGGACCTTGAAACATCAAGCAGACAATTAAACAACCATCATTTTTACGAAAAGATGGGGTACCGAACTACTTTTGAAACAGAAGATGAATTTTGCTATGTAAAGAAAATCGAGAGCAAAGCAGAGAATCTTGTAAATGATCAAGACCTTTCTAAGACCCAATATGAAAACTGTAATCTATCTGCTACCGATTTCTATCAAGTGAATTTAGAGGGCAGCTCAATCAGTACCAGCAATGTGAGCAACCTTCATGTGAGCAATTGCAACCTTAGTCATTCTAAGTTTCAAAATATCAATTATCGAAATACGCTGTTTGCAGATTTGAACCTTTCTGACAGTAAAATGAGATTTGTTACCTTAGGTGGCGTGCAGTTCCTTGACACAAACTTAGGAGATGGCGGGAATTCAGTTTCTTTCGAGAGGTGCGACCTTAAAGGAAGTAAAATAAGCAACTGTGATCTCCGAAACGTTGAAATAGCAGAGAGTGATGTAACCGGTATGAAGATTAATAATATACCGGTTGATGAGCTTTTAAAAGCATATGATTTAGTAAAGAAATAAAGGTTTTAACAGAGAACACCATTTAGATATTTCGGTTAAAAATGGGGGGTGCATCATGAAGCTGGTTTTGTTATTCGGTCCTCAAGCGGTGGGTAAGATGACCGTGGGGCATGAGCTGGAGAAGGTTACGGAGCTGAAGCTCTTTCATAACCACATGACGATCGATCTTGTGACGAAGTTTTTTGATTATGGGACGAAAGAAGGGAAAAGTCTCGTCCACTTGTTTCGCACAGAAATCTTTAAAGAGTTTGCACAAAGTGATCAATACGGAATGATATTTACATATGTATGGGCGTTCAATTACGAGTCAGATTGGAAGTTCGTTGAGGATGTTTGCCGAATTTTTGAAGCTAAGGGAGCAGACATCTATTTTGTAGAACTCGAGACTGACTTGGAGGAAAGGCTGAAACGCAACAAGACACCTCATCGATTAGAACACAAACCAACCAAACGAAACATCGAATGGTCAGAAAATGATTTGAAAACTTCAATGGATAAATACCGGATGAACTCATTTGAAGGCGAGATAAAAAAAGAGAATTACCTGCGTATTAATAACAAAGGTTTGGGTCCAGAAGAAGTTGCTATACAAATAAAAGAACACTTTAATCTTTGAAAGGGTTAATGATATGAAGATGCAGCTCGGAAATTTTCCGGTCACCTGGTTTCAACCGAAAAAAGGTAATGAAAAAGAGTATACCGTGGTTATTTATCATGGGTGGGGTGGCAGTGGTCAAAGCTTTTATGAAATGGCTGGAGAAACAGTGGAAGAAGGATTTAACACGATTGTTCCAGAGTTAATCTATCATGACACACGGTCCCCGTTGGAAAACCCTTTTGATAAGAAAACGATGCAGAAGTACTTTTGGGAAACGATTTTTAATAGTATTAATGAGTTCGAGGATTTTATAAATGCATGTAAGCTAGACAAGAAGAAACTTATTCTCGTAGGAAGTTCAATGGGAGGGTTTATAGCTTGCGGTATTCATGCAGCGCATCCTGAGATTGCGGGTTCAGTGTGTGTGAACGGTTCGGGATCTTTTCTATATACAGAGAAATTATTTAGAAAGATGGATAATCGAGATTTTCTGTCTGGAGCAGATGTAGAACTGTTTAAAAAGTATGACCCTATTGGGAAAGTAAGAAGTGAATCTCCTGTGCTCTTAATTCATGGGGACAACGATACGATAGTACCGATTGAAGGACAGAAGCATTTTTATGATTACCTCTTACAAACTGATGAAAATAACCGAGTTACATTTAAAATACATAACAATGTTAATCATAAATTCACTTCTGAGATGGTTAATGAAGTCATACAGTGGATTAAAAAGATAGGATAGATTAAAGCCGATTCCAGTCTTTAGAATCGGCTTTATCATTTACGTCCAGTTTAACGGTGCTTTATCCAGCTGAGGAGGAATTCCTAATTCTTTTGATGCGGCTAGGATAAATTCTTTTCTGAAGAAAAAACTCCTGTGGTAAACGATCTTTCCATTTTCTACATCTTGGTATTGAATGTCGTGGACGAGAGGACCTTGATTTGAGTCAGCTAATACGACAATCACTGGTTTGCCCCATAACATAAACTCCTCGGCGTGGTGGTTAGGTAAGCCGTACATGAGAGAACCTTCTCTCATTTCGTCTTTTGTCGTCTCTAAGAATCCTAATGATGCTTCATAATGTACATTCTCACCAAATAGCGCCAATATCCCTTCTAAATCTCCTTGATTAAAGGCTTTTAAATAAGCAGATATGATTTCGTCTTTTTGTTCTTTTGTTTCATCTGTTGGTTTAGATGGAGAAGGTGCCTCGTTTTTCAGCTTTTCCTTCATACGGCGGGTCGTGGCATAAACTGCACCAGGAGTCGTCTTGATGATACTCGCCACTTCTTCTGCTTTAAATGAGAAGACTTCCATAAGTAGGAATACAGCAGTCTGCCTAGGTGTGAAAAGGTGATACAGCTTTTCAAGTGCTTCTTCTAAATCATGTGTATCGGTGAAAGTCTCTTGTGGTTCTTCCGCTTCATCTAATGAACCTACATTTCGCTTTTCTCTTCTGCAATGGTCGATCCAAGTGTTGGTCGCCATCCTATACAAGTAAGATTTCAGGTTCGTAGGATGCCAACGCGTAAAGAGTCCACCCATGGCTTTAAGCACGGTTTCTTGAAAAAGATCCTCCCCGTCCCATGGAGAGCCCGTTAAATACCGGCAGTACTTCCAAAGGTCACTACCCATTTCATCAATCATGGTTTGAAATTGTTGCTGAAGCTCACGTGACTGTTCGTACAAAGTGGTTGTTTTTGATTGTGGCAAAAATAAAACCTCCTATAAAATAAAAGTTCCAATTTAAATTTACGATCTATATGTATAACGAATAAGTAGAGGGAATTTATACTTATATTAAAAATAAATTTTATTCTGCAGGAATCTGCTTCATTTTCATAGTAGCATATTGATAATTAGTTTTTACAATTGCAGGAAAGGATTAGGTGATTAAAAATGGATCAAAAATTACGTGAAAGATTGGATAAAGGAATTGCTTTACGTGAAGAGGGACGAGCAAAGGAAGACATGTCGATCTTAAATGAAGCCTGCACACTTTTAATGAAAATGTCAGAGGAATACCCTGAAAATGCAGAAATTAACTATCAAATCGGGATTGCTCATGATAATTCAGGTTTCACTAAGGAGGCCATAACTTATTATGTAAAAGCGATTGAGCAAGGACTTTCTGGCGCAGATTTAGAGCGATGCTTACTCGGACTCGGGAGTTCTTACCGTCTAACAGGGCAATATGATAAAGCGGTTGAAACCCTTCAACAAGGGGTAGCAGAATTTCCTGAACACCGGGGCCTGCAAATTTTTTATTCCATGGCTCTGTATAATACTGGGAGATACAATGAAGCAATGGAGATCGCTTTGATGAACTTGATGGAAACCACAAATGACGAAAAACTTCAATACTTCAAACGAGGGATTACCTATTATGCACAGCATTTAGATGAGACTTGGTGAAACTTATTCATATTAAGCAGAAAAGAGGCGCTGAATGTGTTTTTTCTTCAAATGGCTGGTTTCCCCGGTGCAGGTAAGTCCACACTTGCTAGAGAAATAGGTAAACGTATTGGTGCGGTTGTGATCGATCATGATGTTATAAAATCTGCGTTGCTGCACTCTATAGATGAAGACATACTTGACCCGAAACTAGCTGGAAAGATTTCATACAATATCGGTTGGTCTTTACTTGAATCTCAGTTATCCAACGGTAATAGTGTCATATTTGACAGTCCTTGCTTTTATAACGAGATGATTGAAAAAGGTACTACATTAGCAGAGAAATTTGAAGCTAGCTACAAGTATGTTGAATGCATTTTAAAAGATTTTAATCAAACCAACGAAAGGCTGAGGAAACGTAATGGAATGATCAGCCAAATTAAAGAAACAGATATTGAGATGTTCAATTATGGCTTGCACAATAGCAAAAAACCCTCGAATCACAAGTGTTTAGAGGTAGATACAAGTCTACCAATAGAAGACTATATGGACGAAGTGATTCATTACATATTGGAGAGAAGCTATGAGACTACCAGATAAATTTGTTCAAATCTTAAAAAATATTCATAAAGAGAAAGCAGATAAGTGGCTCAGTAATTTCGATGAAATGATTGCTCTTTACGAACAGAAGTGGGGGCTTTCTATTCATGAACCGTTTGACTTGTCTTTTAATTTTGTCGCTCCAGCAACTCGGAACAGTGGGAAAGAAGTCGTGTTAAAAGTAGTTCTTTCGGATAAAGAATTTCGTGCAGAATTAGAAGTTCTTAAACTCATGAAAGGGAAAGGCATGGTTGACCTTTTTGAATATGATCTGGACCAAGGAGTTATGATTCTTGAACGATTAAGACCTGGGCATACACTTGCAGAAATAAAAGATGATGAGGAAGCTGCACACATAGCATCTCAAATTATGAAGAGCCTGTGGGTAGCGGCTCCTAGGAATTCGAACATAGAAACAGTGGTTGATAGGGAAAATAGCTTGAAGAGGATTGCACGACAACACCCTAATGGGTTCGGTCCAATCTCAAAAGAGAAGATGGAAGAAGCGCTGAAGCTTTTTGAACAGCTGAACCGTGAAATGAATCAGCCTTATCTTCTACACGGGGATCTGCATCATTACAACGTTTTAAAAAATGGTGATTCATGGACAGCCATTGATCCGAAAGGGTTGACCGGAGACCGAGAGTACGATGTGATTCAGTATTTGCTGAACAAACTGCCAGAGACGAATGTAAAAGATACCATTGAAAACCGTATAAATATTTTCGTGAAAGAACTGGACCTAGACAAAGAAAGATTGTTGTTAAGAGGGTTCTCTCATGCCGTTTTATCCACATGCTGGACGATCGAAGACGGGAATTTCAACGAAAAATTTTTACGTACAATCGAAATATTTCATGAACTGTGTAAAGAAAGCAGGTTAACCTCATGAAAAAGCGTAATGCACCTTGGTTTGAAGATGCTTACTTATTGAAAGTGGAAAACTGGATCAGAGAAGTACTTCACAAAGAAGGGAATCTTTCATTATCAGGAGATATTACAGAAGTGAAAAAGACCGACTTCTCCTTAGTTCTTCTTGTTCCAGTGGCCACTGGTAATCTATACTTTAAAGCTACTCGATCTTCTACTCATCATGAAGCAGTGGTAAGCCGTTACTTTCATACAATGTATCCAGGCAAGAGTACAGAGATTGTAAGAATACAAGAAACAGAAGGCTGGCTTTTGATGAAGGAGCTCGGGGGAGTTCCAATCAGACAATTAAAAGATAAAGAGATTTGGAAAGCGGCGATAACAGAGTATGCTCAGCTGCAAGTTTCTGAGATTTCAAATATCAATGGATTAAGCAGCATGAATGTGCCGAACAGAACACTTTCAACTTTGAAAAGAGATATTATCCATCACTTAGAAGGTATGTGTGATACGGGGTTGAGTGCGGAAGAAAGAGAAGCGGTGGTGAGCTTACAGCCGGAACTTATAGCCATGTGCGATGAACTGGATCACCTGGTACCCGTCCATTCCATCGATCACGGCGATCTTCACTCGGCGAATATTCAGTACGTGAACGGAAATCTAGTGTTCCTTGACTGGGGGGATTCTTCGATTACGCATCCTTTCTTCAGCACGCGCGTGTTCTGGAATTCACTGTATGAGCTTGTAGACAATGATTCGGATTGGCTGAAGGTGATTGACGTGTTCCGTCCACATTATCTGAAGGCTTGGACCACAATTGCTTCAATGGAAAAATTGGAGAAAGCATTAAAGATTTCAGATCAGCTTGCATGTGTTCACCGGGCAATCAGCTGGTACTCCTATTTAAACCCATCTGTTGCTGATCAATCTGAATACAAAAAACCATCACAATGGCTGCAAGCTTTATTAGAAGAAAGAGAGTTTGCTAAAGCAAGATGAATATTTAATGTAAAATATAGGTAATAAGATGTATAATGTATAAAATAACATCTTGGCTTACAACACCGAATCTTTAGATAAAAGAAAGGGTGGCTAATGTGGTTTTATTCATTATTGCAGGTCTGGCACTTGTTATGACCTCAGCAATCTATTTTATTTGTAGAGGGCATAAGGATTTTTTTCTAGATCAAAAGCATGCGGAAAAGGATTCTTCTATTAGACGTTTTGTTAGATTTGGGACGGTTTATGTTGCAGTCTCAAAGTCAAAAAAATAAGGTATAATATCCTCTTTTATTGTAAATGAATGAAGGTAAGACAACTAAAGGAGGACGTATCTATGGAAGTAAATATGAGCTCGGAAGAAGTCTTATCAGAGATTCAAGATTTAAAGGCAAATGGTTCGAATTTGAACAAAAAACAAGTGAAGAAAACAAACCCTCAACTCATGAGAAACGCCCTTCATTATTTTCCGAGTTGGGATGAAGCTATTGAACGAAGTGAATAAATAATAGATAAAAGTCGCTGATCACTGATCATGCGGCTTTTTTAGTTTTTTATTTTTGTCAGATAGTTATTTTTACCTAATTTCAACCAAGTGACAAACTCGTTATTATATATCTTTAGAACCATCGGTATAGGTATTTTAAACTGAATATTAACAATTATCAGAATTCGTAATTGTAAATAATAGAATTATCACTATAATAAAAGTATTAGTTCAAAGGAGGTAGTAATTGGATGAAAAAGAAGATTTTAGCTGGTGCATTAGCTCTAACACTTGGAGCGAGTATGACCTTTAGCAGCGGTGGTAATGTGAATGCTGAAGATGGTCAGGCAAAGAAATACATAGTTATTTTTAAGGATCAAGCGAAATTACCTTCAGGCTTTGGCAGTGCAATATCAAATGCTGGAGGACAAATCGAATCAAGATTGGACAAGCTAGGTGCCGTTGAAGTTGTTTCTAGTAATCCAAACTTCCTTTCGGAGATCAAAAAATCTAGTTCCGTACTAGATGCAGGTGTGCAAAATATTGTGCAGCCTGAAACAGCCGCTATTGAAGAAGTTGCACTAGTAAGTTCATATGGTGCTGATGCAGACATTTATAATAGCTTACAATGGGATATTAAACAGGTTACCCAAGATGGAGAGTCGTGGACATTGCCAGGCGGAACGGGTAAATCTGTGGATGGAAAAGATATCGTAGTTGGAGTAATTGATACAGGTATCGATTATAATCACCCTGATTTAAAAGATAACTATGCATACGGTAAATCTTTCGTTCCGGGCTATCCTGATGCGATGGATCAAAATTCACACGGAACTCACGTTGCAGGATCCATTGCTGCTAAAGGACGTACAATGGGGGTCGGGCCAGACTTAAAAGTAGCTGCTTACCGTGTGTTTGGACCTACAGGCGGAGCGGAAACATCTCATATTGCTGAGGCGTTAATGACTGCTGCAGATGACAATGTTGATGTAGTAAACATGTCTCTTGGCGGCTATGACTGGTTCCAAAATCCAGATTATGCAACGAAAGATGTCGTAGCAGATGTTCGATTGTTTAATAGAGCGATTCAATACGCGATTCAAAAGGGTGTAACAGTAGTTGGATCTGCTGGTAACAACGCGGTTGATATCAGTTCGCCTGGTAAACTATCAGGTGATGACACAGGGGCAACACACCGCAGCCCAAGCAGCCAGTCTATGATCAGGGTTTCAGCAGGCGGAGCGCTAAAGAACTTAGCATTCTACTCGAACTATGGTGTAGGAAAAATTGATGTACTAGCTCCAGGTGGAGATCTTGGACCGAACTACGACCCTGCAACTGGTGCTGGAAGAGATAATACTTATCTATGTTTAGCACCTGTTCCTGGAGGATTATATGGCTATAAAGGCGGAACTTCCATGGCTGCTCCAAAAACAGCTGCACTAGCAGGGGTGATCATTGCTCAGCACGGGAAAGACAAGTTGAACCCGGCACAAGTTAAGAGCATTATTCAATCTTCTACAGAAGATGTATTTAAATCAGGTTACGATGGAGAATCAGGTTTTGGATTAATTAATGCAGTGGATGCTCTAAATTAGATCATACTAAGAAAGCGGGGACATGCAGCCCCGCTTTTTTTATTTGAAAGTCAATGCTAGTTATACCTTTCGATTATAAAGTCAATAAAATATCTGCTCGCGATCGGCAAAACTCTCTTATCCTTATAAGCCAAACTAATAGTACGGGCAAAGGAAGGGGATATTCTTTTAGTCACGATTTGATAAGGACACCGATGTAAGACAAGTGTTGGCAGAATCGAGATTCCAAGACCCTGTTCGATCATAGACATGATCGTATAATCATCATGTACCCGGTATTGGATGTTGGGTTCGAAATTGTTTTGTTGAAAAATCGTTAACGGTTCACTAATGTCACCTTCATCTAAAAGGATGTAAGGCTCGTTCAATAATTCTTTTAATGAGACTTCATGGTGCTCAGCCAAACGATGATCTCTTGGTAATACAGCTAGCATTTCATCGTTTTGCAAGGCAATCATATTCAGGTTTGTTACGGCTTTCGGGTTCACGAAACCAAGGTCAACGCTGCCTTCTTTGATCCAATTGGCGATCTCTGTGTAATCACCTTGATGCAGTTCGAAGTGAACAGCGGGGTACTCTACCTTAAAATCTTTCATTAATCCTGGCAGCCAGTGACAAGAAACACTTGAAAATACTCCGATTCGGATAAGTCCGCTCTCCAGTCCTTCCATCTCTTTTTTCTTTTCTTTCAGTTCCCTGTGCGAATTACAGATTTTCTTTATGTATGGCAAAAACTCTTCACCGTCAGGAGTCAATGTAATACCCGTTCGAGATCGTAGAATTAGAATTGTAGAAAGTTCTTCTTCTAATGAGTGTACCATCTGGCTGATCGCTGATTGGGTGTAGCCAAGTTCTTCTGCGGCTTTCGTAAAACTGCCTGTTTCGACCGCTTTTATAAAGGCGTAATATGCATTCATACCTGTTTCTCCTTTGCATAAGGATTCCTAATAGTTCTATTATAAATATTCGTTTTATTAATGCAAAGGAAGGTGATACGATAAATCCAATCAAAAATACATGAAGGGTTAGGGGCTGCTGCATGACACCTAAACAAGCGAACTGGATTTTAGTTTCTGTTTCTATGGGATGGGGAATGTCTTATATTTTTATGAAACTAGTAGTAGAAACAATCCCTGCCTTAACCATTGTGGCATTACGATTCGGGATCGCTTTTATCATGATGATGATGATTTTCCGGAAAAAAGTATTACAAACAGATGCGAGAACGTTGAAATACAGTTCAATTCTTGGCTTTTTGCTATGGGGGATCTTCATTACGCTTATGTATGGTATCAAACATACGACGGCTTCAACGGCCGGCTTTTTGATTAGTACGACGGTGATTTTAGTGCCAATACTTCAGACGTTCATAACAAGAAAGCTGCCAAGCAAAAAAATCAGTCTGGGTGTTGTTTTTGTTTCAATCGGCTTAGCTTTGCTAACCATTGGAGAAGATTTTACGTTAGCACTTGGTTCGGTTCTTTGTTTAATCGCTGCCTTTTTGTACGCAGTCCACATCATAGTAACCAATCACTTTGCACGAGAAGTAGATACTTTGCAGCTAGGAATCTATCAGCTTGGATTTGCCGCTTTGTTTGCATCTGTCGGGACGTTTATTTTAGAAGTGCCTGTATTACCACATACGGTGATTCATTGGATCGCTATACTCGGTTTAACGTTCATCTGTTCAGCATATGGATTTGTTATGCAGTCCATCGCTCAAAAATACACAACGCCAGAGAGCACTGGATTTCTTTTTTCACTTGAACCGATCTTTGCAGCTATTTTTGCATTCATCTTTCTTCAGGAAAACATGGGGTTGCGAGGTTATACAGGTGCGTTAATCATTTTATTAGGAGTATTTACTGCCACCGTTACATTTAGAAAAAGGGCCGATTTAAGAATGATGAAAGTAAATAATAGTGTAGTAAAGTAGCTGGAGTTGTAAAAAAAAGAATGCCTAATTTCCAATAAATGTTATTATTAGTATTAATGTAAGCAATGTTTAAGGGGGATAATATTATGGAATACGCAGGAACTTGGCTGCCGTTAATGGGACTATTTACTTTTATACTACTGATTGGCCTAACAATATTTGTTCTTGTTATGTTGTATCAAATGAATCAATCATTAAAAAGAATCGCAGAGAGCTTAGAGAAGAAATAAGCCAGCCGTTGAGAGTCCTGACAAGTTTCTTTTAAGAAAGCAAAACCTCATAAGAATTCTATCGATCGCAATGACTTCATTGCGGTTTTTTTGTTACATTAAGTGTTAACGATTAACGAAGAATGAGTACAAGTGAGTAAACGATCAGACATTTGTTTAAACTGGTAATTAGAAAGTTGGTGTTAATATGAAAGCTGTTCATGTGACTGGGTACGGGGATGTAGACAAATTAGAAATCGTTGAAAAACCAATTCCAGAGCCTAAGAGCAATGAAGTCCTCGTTCAGATAAAGGCTTGTGCCATTAATAACACAGAAATCTGGATGAGAGAAGGAGCCTACGGCACAGATGAGAAATCAGGCTGGAAACCAGAAGGCGTACAATTTCCAAGGGTTCCGGGATCTGATATCACAGGTCGTGTAGTAAAAGCAGGAAATAAAGTAAAAGAATGCATGGTAGGTAAGGATATCGTTCTTTTCCCGTTTACATCAAGCGGTGAGGCTGGTTCTGAGCATTACTCAGAAGATATGTCCTTTATTGGGTCGGAATATGATGGTGGATATGCGGAGTATGTGGTGTGGCGTGCAGACCTTTGCTATGATATGCCTCTTCCTAACTACATTGAAAGTGCAGCGTTCTCAGTCAGCGGTTTGACTGCTTGGCATATGGTGAAGCAAATTGAAACTGCTCCAACTGATACCATTATGGTTACTGGCGCTAATGGCGGCGTCGGTTCTTTAAATGTTCAAATCGCTTCTAAAGTATTTGGCGCTAAGGTTATTGCGATAGTCGGAGACTTAGCTCTAGAGAAAAGAATGAAAGAATTGGGAGCTGCACATGTATTATCTTATAAATCGAATAACCTGGCTAATGACATATTAAAAGTGAATGGTAGACCGATTGACTCCGTATTAGATGTGGTCGGTGATGCCTTGTTTTCAACTTCTCTTCATGTATTGAAGAGAGGGGGGAAGTTTTGCACTTCTGGATCTGCAGGCGGTCAGAAAACAGAACTGGATCTTCGTACTTTATACTTAAAGCACATCACATTATATGGTTCAGTTTTAGGTACGAGAGAAGAGTTCAAACATATGCTTGAAGCTATTTCTAACGGGAAAATCACACCAGTCATCGAGCGTACTTTTCCATTGGAACAGGCAAGAGAAGCTCAAACTTATTTTAAAAATGCAGGGAAACTTGGGAAGATTATCTTACTTCCTGATGAAAATATATAACAAAATAAAGATATAAACGTCTAGATTGATAATCTGGACGTTTTTTTGGTTTATCCTGATTTAATGTCCGTTCAGTATCCCATATAGTCTTTTGTATTTTTATTTCACAAGCTTATGTAAAATAATGTTAAGTTGACTGAAATAAAAGAAGTCGTTAAGCGTCTAATTGTTGAGGGATTGGTAAAGAGGGAGTGAATCCATGAAGAACAATGAGTTGATACAGCGCTGGTTTATCGAGTACCACAATGATATATATAATTTTCTAATTTACTATATGGGCACGAAAGACGTGGAAGATATCGTACAAGAGGTTTTTATTAAAGGATTTAACCATGTCAGTCAATTTGAAGGTCGTTCAGATCCCAAAACATGGCTAATCTCGATTGCTAGGAATATTGCTATTGATCATATCCGGAAAAAGAAACGTCATCAGATGCTATTTTCAGTTTTAATGAGTTTAAGTTCCGAAAAAGAAAAAGTCCCTCAAGAGTTGGTGATAGAGAGCGAACAGAAAAAGGAACTGTATCAAGCTATTAATCAATTAAAGGCATCTTACAGAGATATTGCCATATTACGCGGGGTCATGGACTATACACCTGAAGAAGCTTCTCAGATATTGAATTGGAAGATCGCTAAAGTTAATCTCACTTACCATAGGGCAATTCAGTCATTGAAGAAAAAGCTTGAAGCAGAGAAGTGGAGTGATAACGTTGAATCGATTAACGAATGAAGACCTCATTTCAATAATGAAGAAATTTCATAAATACCGAATGGACGCAAATCAAAAGAGTGTCATTCAAGGTAACCTCGCTCAGTTAGGTACAAAAGAAAAAAGAAGACATATATCCACTTTTTTTAAACCTGTCTTAAGTATAATCGTACTTGTAGTCTTTTTAGCAAGTGCTAGTTTTTTTGCGCTGGAACATGCGAAAGCACCGGGTGCACCTGAATTATCAATAAAAGCAAATACAGGGATCGAATTGTTTAAGCAAGCCAATGAATCTTTTACTATTCAAGAAAATAAGAATTTCACGTTAAAGGAAAACAAAGATGGAACCGTACAATTTGAGGCGAAAGGAAAAAAAGTTGGCGGTATTGAGCCATTAAATGAAGATGAAATGGTGAAAAGCATCAATCAGCAGAACCTTATGACTAATGAACAAGTAGAGGGTTATCAATATCCTGCAACTCTTACGTTAGATCATCAAAAAATGTTGGATGTCGTTCAAATTCTTCATTATTATTTTAAATCTCCTGAAAGTAAGTTGAATTACCATGTGTACTTTTATACCCCGTTTTTCAATGACGAAAGCGCTGATGATATAGCTAGATCTTTTATCATTTATAAGGATGGAAAATTAGTAAAGGGCAAGGAATAATAGGGGGTATTATTAAAATGATTTCTAACACCTACATTTAAGCTTTTGACTGAGAAAAAGACAGGCATAAACGGTGCTCCTTATATAGCCGGTAAAACAAAGAGGCATGTTTAACATTTCTCAGGAATCTTTGGTGTGAAAGGATTCGGACTATCATTGTCGATGTGAAATAATAAGAGAGTAAATTGTCGATTCTAGTTTTATAGTGATTTTAGAAAATATAAGTTGGTGTTACGAAACAATACATGTATACTGATATGAAAAGAAAAAAGGCAGGCGTGTTCTAAACATGAAAGTAGCATACTTAGGTCCTCAAGGAAGTTTCTCGGAAGAAGCTGCCTTTCGTTATTTCACAAGTGATGATGTTGAGTGGTATAAGAGCGATTCTATCGTTGATGTATTGGAAGCAGTTTGGGAAGGCAAGGCGGATAAAGGGATTGTTCCGATCGAAAATTCAATAGAAGGAACGATTAACATAACAGCAGACGGTCTATTAACCTACGACCTGTTTGTTGAAGCGGAATTAATTTTTCCTGTTTCCCTGCATCTTCTTACATTAAAGGGAGCGTCGTTAGAAGATGTGCGTGAAGTCTGGTCCATCGTTCCAGCGCTTGCTCAGTGCCGCGATTTTATCAGAGAAGCGAAAGTGAAAAGCAAGCAGTTCGATAGTACGTCTGCAGCCGCTCAAGCGGTTAAGAACCAAGAAAGAAAAGATGTCGCAGCGATTGCTTCCCAATATGCGGCTGAAGTATTTGATCTTCAGATTACGAAAAGCGGAATTCAAGATTGCAGCAACAATCATACACGTTTCGTGGTAATCAGCAAAGAGCCTGTATTACAAAGAGAAGATCGAACAAAGACAATGATGTTGATTTCGCCGACGGAAGATTATTCAGGTGTACTGTCATCGATCCTGAACGTATTTACTGCACTTTCGATTAATTTGTCCTGGATTGAGTCTCGTCCGACGAAAAAACAATTAGGGACCTATCACTTTTTTATTGAAACACAAAACGGTTTGCATGAAGAAAAGATGACAAAAGCGATTGCGATCTTAGAAGCTTATGGACATGATGTTCGAGTTTTAGGAAGTTATAACACAACTAAATTATAGAGACAATTACTTGATTAAGACGTTTTCTTGTAAGGAGAAAGCGTCTTTTTGTTTTTCCCATTTTCCTTTTATAGTTATACTTTCAATAATAGTAAGGACAAAAAATTTTTGTTTGGAGGATAGTGGGATGAAAATGGGGATAAATGAACAAAAATCGGTGTCAGCTGTTCAACAGCCATTAAGCAAATGGAAGGATAAAGTTTGGCTAACACTAGGAGACAGTATTACAGCTGCTGATCAAACAATGGACAACGGCTCAATTGTTCGCGGGTATCAATCGGTAATGCATGAGAAAATGGGCTTTAAGGAGTACCGTAATAGCGGGCAATTTGGATCAACCATTTCCGGCAATGATCCAGACTCTACAAATGTTTTCGGGAAAGAACAAAAAATTGATGATGTTGACGTGATCACAATCTTTGCTGGTACAAACGATTTTAGAATTGATGTCCCTATCGGATCCCTTGGATTGATTGGAGATACCACATTAGATACTTCTACTTTTTATGGGGCATACCGAAGTTTGATTGAAGATCTTTTAACGAGTAAGCCGACGTTGAAAATATATTTATGGACACCATTACAACGGGATAATGCAGGATATGATGTTAATTTCTCAAACCTCGCTGGGCATAAGTTAATAGACTATGTTAATGCCGTAAAAGAGATCGGACAAATGTATGCAATCCCTGTATTAGATTTATACAGTCTAAGTGGAATAACCAAGTTAAATTTAGATGTTTATACTTATGATGGGCTTCATCCTTCAGATAACGGCTATGAAAGAATTGCAGATGTAGCAAGAGGCTTTATGGAAATTTATTAATTTAAAAACGGCCACCCCTAGGTAAAGGAGTGAGCCGATTTTTTTATGCTTGTAACTCAAATTGTTTTGAATACAGATGAGCATACACTCCACCGCGTTTGAGCAGCAGGTCATGTGTACCTTGTTCGGCAATTCCATCCTCTGTCAGCACAATGATCCGTTCAGCATTTCGGATAGTGGACAGCCGATGGGCGATGACAATTGTAGTACGTCCTTTAGCTAATAATTCAAGTGATTCTTTAATAATGCTTTCACTTTCGTTATCAAGTGCACTCGTTGCCTCATCTAAAATGAGAACGGGTGGATTCTTTAAGAAAACGCGTGCGATACTTAACCGCTGCTTTTGCCCCCCAGACAGTTTAACGCCTCGCTGTCCGATTTCAGAATGGTAGCCATTTGGCAAACTCATGATAAAGTCGTGGGCATTTGCATGCTTAGCAGCCGTAATTACTTCTTCATCAACCGCCTCTGGATTTCCATAACGAATATTTTCCATAACGGTTCCCGCAAACAGGTAGACATCTTGCTGTACGATCCCGATAGTTTTTCTTAATGAATGCAATTCAATATCACGCACGTCTACACCGTCAAGAAAAACATTTCCGCGTGTCACATCATAAAAGCGGGGAATGAGTGAGCACAAAGTCGTTTTCCCTGCACCAGACGGACCCACCAAGGCTACGTACTCTCCTGGCTTCACGTGCAGTGACAGATTCTTTAGAACATATTCTGTATGGTCTTCATAACGGAAAGATACTTGATGGAACTCTACATCACCATCAACTTTAGATAGAAAAACAGCATCAGGTTTTTTTTCGATTGCCGGCTTCAGGTTCATAATTTCGATAAAACGCTGAAAACCTGTAATTCCTTCTTGAAACTGTGTCGTCATATGGGTCAGTTTTTGAATAGGTTCGATCATAAAGTTGATATACAGTAAGAATGTGATTAAGTCTGCTAAATCTAACTTTTGGCTAACAATATTGGCACTTCCAAAGACGATTACCGCGATTGTAATAAGCTGAATAAATGTTTCTACCCCGTTGTAAAAGTACGCTTCACCTTTATACGTATTCCTTCGGCTATCTAGAAAACGATTGTTTTCCCGGTTGAACTTTTCAATTTCGAGGTGTTCGTTAGCAAATGATTGTACGGCACGGATTCCCGAGAGACTATCTTCAACCTGTGCATTCACATCGGCGATTCGTTCTTTGTTATCTTTAAATGATCTGTTCAATTTCTTATTAAAGTACAGTGCAAAGACTGCTAAGAATGGCAAAAAACAGAATACAGCAATCGTTAATGGTGCGTTAATAAAGAACAAAATAACAAACGCACCAATAAATCGAGTCAAATATTTAACATAGTCTTCAGGACCGTGATGATAAAGCTCAGCAAGCATGAGAAGATCGGTCGTTACCCTGGACATAAGCTGGCCGGTCCGTTCTTTATCGTAAAAGCTAAAGGAAAGTTTTTGCATGTGTGCGAATAGTTCACTGCGCAGATCTCTTTCCATGAGAGCTCCGACTTCATGGCCTTTATAGTCCAGAAAGTAGTTTGCTATGTTCTGAATCACTGCTAAAACAAGCATTAATCCGCCAATCCAATACACTTCACTTATTGCATCAGATAAATTCCCTTCGAGTACATCCTTCGTAATGTAGCGAACGAGCAGAGGAAATGCCAAAGTCACAGAAGATACAAGTAAAGCACATAACAATACACATAGAAATACCTTTAAATACGGTTTGTAATAGGAAAAAAATTTTTTAACTGGAAAATGCATGATTTACCCCTTTGTGTGTTATTTAATTAAACACATATAAGGGAGTACACCGTTTAAGAAAATCAAAAAGATAAACGGCAAATTTCTTCGTTAACCGGTTTCACCCTTATATGTTTGCACAGTTTGATTCATCATGTTTTTTCTCATGTTAATAGCCTCCTTATTTGTTGATACATACATTGTAGGTCATTTTATAAGAGAAAGACCATCATTTTTTTGGAATAATCTGAATAATGAATCTCCGCAACGTTTTTCGCAGCTTTAATTGAGGGTTCTATGGTCTAATATAAAAACTTCCACCGTAAAACGAATGTATTTGAGCGTAGGTCAGCCAGTTTGAGCGTAACTCAACTTTTTTGAGCGAAGATCGGCGATTCTGAGCGATACTCATCGATTCTGAGCGTAGCTCGGTATTCTTGAGCGAACGTGTAACAAAATAAAAGAACACGTACCGTGAAAATATACTTTTCAAAAAAAAAATAAAAAATTTTTCAAATCTAGTGATCCAAATCAAAACTCTCTTCGTTAGCCTTATGAATCTATCAAAATATGTTCAAAAAAAGGAGAGAGTTAACCATGAACAAGAAAATGAAAAAAGCATTAATTGCTGTTCCATTAAGTGTATCTTTACTAATTCCTACTTTCAGCGTAGCAGATGCGCATGGCCACGAAAGCCATAGCAAGGGCCAAATGTCTGCTGAGGTAACGAATCCAGCCATCGATCTTCGTGCATCGTTAGACACTCTTTTATCCGAGCATGCATTCTTAGCTGTCGTGGCGATGCAAAAAGGAATTGATGGAAAAGAAGATTTTGAAGCGGCTGCAGGCCAGCTCAATCAAAACACAGAAGCTCTTTCGAAAGCAGTAGCTTCCGTATATGGTGAAGAAGCAGGAGCGCAGTTCAAAGAAATCTGGAGCAGCCACATCGGCTACTTTGTAGATTATGTAACGGCGACGGCTGAAAATAATGAAGAAGGAAGAAAGCAAGCTCTAGCGGAATTGGATGAATACCGAACTACGCAAGCTGATTTCCTAGATAAAGCAACTGAAGGACGATTAAAAGCAAAAGACCTTGAAGAAGGTTTAAAAGTACACGTGGATCAACTCGTTTGGGCATTCGAAAGCTACAGAACAGGTGACTACGACAAAGCGTACGACAATATTACAGAAGCGATGAACCACATGTTTATGACAGGAAAAGGTTTATCTTGGGCGATCACAGATCAGTTCCCAGAGAAATTTGAAAACAAATCAGTGGATACACCTGCAGCAGACCTTCGTGCTGACTTGAACAGTGTGTTCTCTGCACACGCTGCATTAGCTGCATTAACGATGCAAAAAGGAATTGATGGTGCAAAAGACTTTGAAGCGGCAGCCGCTGAACTGAACGAAAACACAGATGACATCACGGCAGCAGTAGAATCCGTATATGGTGCTGAAGGTGCAGCTCAGTTTAAAGAAATCTGGAGCAGCCACATTGGTTACTTTGTAGACTATGTAACTGCGACAGCTGAAAATAATGAAGAAGGCAAACAGCAAGCGATCAAGGAACTGGATGAGTACCGTGCTGAACAAGCGGCATTCCTCGATACAGCAACTGAAGGGCGCTTGAAAGCTGCTGACTTGGAAGAAGGCTTAAAAGTACACGTTGATCAGCTGTTAGCAGCGTTCAACAGTTATACAGGCAAAGACTACCCTACAGCATATAAGAACATCTCTGAAGCGTATGGTCACATGTTCGGCGTAGGTCAGGCGATGTCAGGTGCGATCGTTGATCAGTTCCCTGAAAAGTTTGCAGGCCAAAAGCCATCTGACATGCCAAAAACAGGTATGGGCGGCATGAGCCAAACGAATAACGATGCAGTGATGTGGAGTTTCTTCGGATTCCTATTAGCTGCTTTAACAGGAGCAATGGTTCTTCGCAAAAAAGCATCAAACAACTAATATGGTAAAGAACGGGGGACGATACAGTTCTCCTTCTTTTCTATCTATTAAGATGGAAAGGGCGATTGATATGCGTTACTTTTTAGGACTTATTTTGCTGGTTCTTGCTCTAAGCGGATGTTCAAACGCGGAGCCACCTGCTAAGGAAAAAGTAAATGAGGAAAAATCAACAAATGTAAATGAAGAGAAGGAGCAGATCGCATCCTCCTCAACAGAACTGACACCTCCAGAAGGCTTAAAGTTAAAAGCGGATAACGAAGGAATTGTTCCCGTTTCTATTGAGATTCCCGCTTTGGATATAAACACTGAGATTGAAAAAGTTGGCAAACTGGAGAACGGACAGATGGGTGTTCCAAAAGGGTTCGACACAGTCGGCTGGTTTGGAGAAGGTGCGAAGCCTGGTGCATCAGGAAATGCCGTTATGGCAGGTCATGTAGACAGCAAAACAGGACCAGCGATCTTTTATAAATTAGAAGATCTTAAAAAAGGTGATGAAGTCATTGTGAAGGATAATGACGGAAAGACATTGAAATTTGTTGTAACTGGAAAAGAAAAATACGACAGGAAAAACGCTCCCGTCGATAAGATATTTGATTACTCGTATGGCAGCAAACTAAACCTGATCACGTGTACCGGAAACTTTAATCGGGATGAAGGGACACATGAAGAAAGATTGGTTGTCTATACGGAACTTCAAAATAGTTAGTGTTACCCGTTCTCATGACAGAGAGCGGTTTTTCTATTGTGTACATGGAAAGGATGAAAATAAAGTGATCCGAAAAATGGATAAAAACGTTAGCTTTATACATCCTGCATCACCAAATAATACAAATATTGCCTGATTTCGCTATAATGAAGGAATCATGAACAGAAGGAGACAAAGGATGGGTAGAATTTCTGATAACGAGCTTTACCAGCTAGTTCAAGAAGAAAATAAAGAAGCCCTTGAGCAGTTATATGATAGGTATGAAAAACTGTTGTTTTCATTCTCATATAAAATTCTCAAACAAAAAGAGCTTTCCGAAGAAGCCGTTCAAGATGTTTTTATGAAGCTATGGCGGAAAAAAGGCATCTACGCAGAACATAAAGGAAAGTTTTCTTCATGGCTATTAACGGTCACGAGAAATGTCTGTATTGATTTACTTAGAAAACAAACGAAAAATCAAGTTGAACTATTGGAAAAAGACATGGATATAGAACGGACGGAAAGTTTAGAAGAAACGGTAACCTGGAACGAAGAACGAAAGGTTTTAAAACAAGCGGTTGGCCAACTGACGACAGAACAGCAAGAGATTGTGGATCTGTTTTACTTTAAGGGGTATTCGCAAGCTGATATTGCAGATAAACAGAAACTTCCGCTCGGTACAGTAAAGGGAAGAATACGGCTTGCGTTGAAACATTTAAAAAACACGTATATAAAGGGGGGCGGTAAACGTGGATAAGAAAATGTGTGATCAGCTTTTGGATTATTATAACGGCATTCTTTCCGATGAAGAAAAAGCTGCCTTTGAAGCTCATTTGAAGGACTGCCCGTCTTGTCAGGAAGAATTGGCTGAGTGGGAGGAACTGACTTCTGATCTTCCTTATTTATCAGATGAGATCGAACCTCCTAATGGAATGAAGCAGCGCATCTTAACAAACGTTTTTGAGGATGAAAAGTCTGTAGAAACGGAAGAAACAAATCGCTCGGCAACTTCTATTACAGATATTGATTCTGTGAGAAATGAAACACCTAGAAAGAAAAGCGGATGGCTGACAGGTTTATTAGCCGCAGGTCTTCTTCTGTCTCTTGGAATGAACGCTTATTTGTTCGCAGAGAACGAGAAGAATGAACAAGTGATTGAGGAACAGATGAGCAAAACCTATAAATCTGTGCAGCTTGCGTCAGAACAAAGTGATTCTGCGGGGATTGCTTCCATGGTCCAAAAAGATGAGAAGATGAATCTCGTCGTTCAAACTCATAATATGACTCAAGTACAGGGGAAAGAAGTTTATCAAGTTTGGTTGATTGAAGGAGATAAAAAGTACAGAGCAGGCACGTTTATTCCTGATGAAAAAGGAAATGGAGCAGTCGTGTTCACAGTTAATTTCCCAGGTGAACACAAATGGGACGCAGTCGCGATTTCACACGAACCGACCCCAGACAGCAAACAGCCAAAAGGCACGATCGTGATGGCTTCGAATCTGTAAAAGATTTAAATCTAAACAATAAAACACATGCCAATTAGCGTGTGTTTTATTGTTTTCCAGTGAACATAACGAACAAAAGGATTAATACGATAATGAATAGCCCTACACTTACGACGATTTCACCCGATCTAAAACGGAAGTAAATGAAAACGAATAAATAATAAATCGTTAAAGAAACCATAAGAAAAACAGCAGCAGTGATAACTTTTGATGTACTATATTCACTAAAGGATATTGTAAAATAAACGATCCAAGACAATAGTGAAATGCCACCAAAGCGATATAGAAATTTTTCAGTAGACATAGAAGCTCCCTTTTAATACAGTATCCTTTCCATTACGCACACAATAGGAGAAAGTTCCTTATGCTTAACAAAATTAAAGCCTGGGCAAGAAATCTAAAAAAATATGTGTTTATACTTTACTTCGCATATAAGGATTATAGAGTACCTTGGTACGCAAAGGTATTTACGGCATGTGTTGTAGCTTATGCATTCAGTCCGATTGATTTGATCCCTGACTTCATCCCTGTGTTGGGTTATCTAGATGATATCATTATTGTCCCATTAGGTATCAAGCTTGCTTTGAAGATGATACCTAAAGCGGTAATAAAGGATTGTGAAGAAAAAGCAGAGGAGTTGATGGTAAAGGGTAAACCGACGAATTGGCTAGTCGGTACTATAATCATTACCTTTTGGGGAATTCTTTTGATCTGGGGCAGTATGGCTATATATCAATACATTAAATGATGAAAGCGGTTCTCCATCTGGGGGGCGCTTTTTGATTTTTTTTGAAGTTAAAAAAGTCCTTAAATATCTAACAAGTATATAAACCTGCCAAAAGGCGATAATTATGGATGAAAGATTTCAAGGAGATGTCGCGAATGATTTTTATCTATAATGATTATGGCGGTACACATACTACGGCGCTAGCGGCTGCTTATCATCTTAAAAAACTGCCGGCTCATGCTGAACTTACGAGAGAACAGATATTAGGTGTAGAATACTTTAACAAACTAAAAACGTCTGATATGGGGAGAATGATCTTTCACGGGCTGGATGAGGATGGACATTCTGTTTATACAGTGGGACGAGGGAACTCTAAAATATTTGTTCCAGGGTTAAAAGAAATGTTTGAAATTCTGCAAAAGAAAAATGGAACAAATGAAAAATTGATTTTTTCAAACACCTCACCGACGGTTCCTTTAACGATGACGTTTGGAGGATTGTTCTCGAGAAGGCTTGGTATTGATTTTATTGGAGTACCTTTATTAGTGAAGGGTGCTAAACAAGCCTCTGCTCAGATCGCTTATCTTGTTGAACATACGAAGGAGATGGCGAATAGCTCAACAGAGCAGGTCCTAATCATAGACAACAAAGAAGAGTTTTTAGTCACAAGTGCAAGTTGATTCGAATACCTTATAAGAACACTTTCTTCCCGGAAAAAGTCCCACAGGTTGGGGCTTTTTTATTTCGAACGTCGTACAAAGTGTTTTCATAATCTAAGGTAGAGAGTACGATCCATGATGGAGTGAAAGCCATGAATTATTATAATCGAATTCCTTTTGTGACTCCAGATCCCTCAGATCCACCAATGGAAACAATTCAAACAATTCAGGAGCTTTTCAGTATAAGCCTCCAAATAACACGGGTACGATATTGGGGATTATTGGTGGGGTGTTAGCTACGGTAGGGGATGCTGTATCCACGATTGGAGCAGTGATCCAATTAAATACCGATGTTTCAACCGACTATCAATCGCAAGTGGATGATTTTAAATCTGATCAGGAAAAAGAAAAAATGCAGCAAGAAATTGATGACCTTCAAGATAAAGTGAAGCAACTTGAAAAATTGGTAAGGAGGGCTATTAAATAACCCTCCTTTTTGCATGAAAAAAAGCTTGGAGTGTCCAAGCTATCTTTGTTCGTTCGTATCTTTCACACTGGCAATCTCGATCTTTTCAACAAACATGTTGAAAACACTGCGTTTTTGTTCGAGCTTTTTTAGCTGTTCTTTCAGCTCGTTATACTTTTCTTCAAACGGCTGCTGGTACGTCTTCTTAATGTTTTTGATCATTTCCTCGTTGATGGTGGATTGAATGACTTGTTTCGTTATCCCGAATTTATAAGAATAAAGCTGAAGCTCAGTCTTCACATTCTCGTACTCTTCATCGATTTCTTTCTTCTGTTTTTCAATCTCTTCTTTCCATTCAAGCAGAGCATCTTTTACATACGGCTCCATCTTTTGCCTCCTTAAAGCAGTTCATTCATACGTCTAACTTTTTATGTACTCAATACACTATTTATAATGAGAAGCTCTTTTATGGGGGTATTTTCATACATTGACTAAATTTTTCCATAACCCTATGATTGAAGAAAGTACATTTAGAGAGGGCTTATTTTACTATGAAACTTGAAACAAAAAGACTCACGATCGTTCCGGTTGATCACCAACTTGTTGAAAAACTTTCGCCGGAAGATTACGAGATTCATGGCTTTATCAAAAGTTATCTAGAGAAGTTACAAGAGGATGAGAGTCTGCTTGGCTGGGGCGTTTGGTTTGTGATTGAAAAAGAGACTGAAAGGATTGTTGGAGATATCGGATTCAAAGGAAAACCGGTGAATCAAACGGTCGAAATCGGATATGGCATCATTCCTTCAGCACAAGGGAAAGGCTATGCGACTGAATCGGTTAACGAAATCGTAAAGTGGGCAGGGTCTACGAATCTCGCAAGTCATGTTATCGCTGAATGTTTAGAGGATAACATCGCTTCGATAAAAGTATTAGAGAAACTAGGGTTTGATAGAACGGGTACAGATGAAAAGATGCTGAAGTGGAAGTTAAGAGATCAATAGAGAGGGGTTCAGCACTTGCAAGAAAACTTCTTCCAGCGAAAAATAATGGCGTCGATCACAACAACAATCACTTTGGCGATGATACTGGCAAGCATATCTTTAAAGGATAATGCTGGCGGCACGTCTGATTATGGGGAAGCTTTTTTAGCAACCGCAATGCTGTATGGCACGTATGGAGGCGTCATTATACTGGTTTATGGATCATTGGTGTCTGCATTAATTGAGTTTGTTATGAACAGATGGTTCAAAATCAACACTCCTATATTCATTATGCTTCACGGTGTTTTTGGCCTGATTATGTTTGCAACTCCAATCCTTGCCGTGTTTGGCGTTGGATCAGCACTTCTTTATGCATGCATCGACAGGTGGATTCTTCATCGTTTAAAAAAGGAGAAACCAACTTTGATGTTCATGCTCACTCCACTTGCTCTGTTTATGATGACTTGGTCTGTTCTCAGCTTTATAACTCCAGATCAGCCTCCTTTTTCTGCAGAGGATGCAGTGGAGTTCGTGACGTCAGGAAAAGGAACGGTCATTGATAAGTTTCCGAAAGAAGAGGGCATTATCACGGTTGGAAATGCTACTAGAGAAACAAGTGTTGAAGAAGTCGGGGATGAAGTGTACATCGTAACTTTTACTGAGACGTGGAAGCACGAGGATGCAGGCGGTCCGTGGTCGATCTCTTATAAAGTAGAGCGCGGATCTTCAACGATTTATGATGAAAGTCAAAATGGATTTTAATTGAAGGAGGGGGAATCACTTTGTTTGGTATTGGATGGGTTTATCCGGTTTTATTAGCAGGCATTATTATTCTCTTTTTTATGTTGAAGATGTATCTAAATGGGAACTGGAAGCTTTACCATACAGCATTTGGACAGGAAAATTACTTTAAAGCCGTCTCACAATTACAGTCTGATGGTATCAAGTATAAAGTGAAGATTCCGCTCCAATTTGATCGTGAGCGTTCATTTAACGACAACACGCAGTACGATATTTATGTGAAAAAGGATGAAGTACATCGAGCTTCAATAAAGTAAACGGATGGTGATCTTTTATGATAACGAATTTTAAAGAGTGTATTACAAGTCAGGAAGAATTGAGAAATATGTTAGGAAACCCGAGTGTTAGAGGGCAAAACAAAGTAATTTCTACTATCGATGAGCATTGCAGAGAATTCATAGGGAAGTCCCCATTCTTAGTACTTGCGACGTCAGATGCTGCAGGAAACTGTGACAGCTCACCTCGGGGTGATGCGCCTGGATATGTTTATGTATTAGATGACCAGCATCTCATCATTCCTGATCGACCGGGGAACAAGCGTGTGGATTCGATGTTCAATATACTTGAAAATCCTAGGGTGGGTCTACTTTTCCTCATCCCTGGTATGGGGGAAACGCTCCGAATAAATGGGCAAGCGACAATTATTCGCGATGAAGATATTTTAGAAAAGATGGCGGTTAACGGGAAAGCGCCACTGCTCGGAATCGTTGTAAAAGTAGAGCAATGTTTCATGCATTGCGGAAAAGCCTTCAAACGATCAGGGCTTTGGGAGCCTGAGAAGTGGGGAGCTAAAGAGGAATTGCCGAATGCAGCAAAGATTCTAGCTGATCATGTGAGCCTTCCGGGAATGACAGAAGATGTAGTGGCAGAAGCTCTGTTAGATGGTTATAAGAATAAGCTTTACTGATCAAAAAAGGAAATAAACCTAATGTAAATACCCCTTCTGACCATTTTTCAGAAGGAGTATCGAGCTAGCCGAGCTGAGTCAGGCGTAAAACATTCAAAACAGGTGCAGTTTCGATCACCGAATCTGTTTTCAGTCGATACCTGTAGAGGTATTCAATGCCATCCAGGAGACTGAGTCCAGAAAAAAGCGGCATCAATCCAGAAGTTTGGTCAGTTTATCAACGAGTTTTTGCTCTCAATCCAAAAGTTTTAACTGCTTATCCACGAGTTTACAATCCTCGACAAATTCCGCCTCCGCCCTACCATCAATCAATTGCTGTCCTCACCATAAATAAGCCCTTCAGCTTCATAACGAGCTGAGGGGCTTATGCTGAAATCATCAATCACATATTTAATATGCTGGCGGAACACTCTGTGGATGATTAAATACATTTTCCGGATCGTATTTTGCTTTTACTCTTTGAAGTCTTGCAAAGTTTGTTCCCCAGTAGGCAGCTCCAAAATTTTCGATATTTTCGTCTGGAACGTTAACATACGAACCTGTTGTATATCGTTTCAGCTGCTGACGTACTGCTTCGACTGATGCGAGGCTGCTAGCTTCTTCGGATTTATCAACCCACGTTGCATTCCATTCCGTATAAAATAATGGATCTCGCCAATAGAAGGCGGTCTTGTCTTTTGGTACTTTGCCAATAGCGCCGCCCCAATTTGTAAAATAGAAATTGGATTCTGTTCCGGGTGCTTCTTCTAAAAATTGTTTCATAACTGCAATTGGTGTTTCTGGCCAAAGGTCAGTCGCCCAAGACGAAGAGAACTTAAAGTTTTGATCTGCATATGGTGGTTCAGGCGGATCAAGGAAATCGATACAGTCTGGGTAGAATAGCGTTTCTATGACTACCTCAGTAGGTGTCCCAGTATTTAGCAAAGGCTGCAGGATTTGAATCAATTCCGGTCTTGAACCTAGGAAAAGCCCAGTTACTTGACATAATCCGTTTACCTTGCTGTAGATCTCCATATAGCTACCTAATCGCGAATCTGTAAACGGCAGCAAATTTTGCCAAGCATTAAACACCGTTTCGAGCTGTTCCCATGGCCAAATAATGTTAAAGACCGTTGCGGTTGCAGGTGCTCGATGAACTTTAAACGTATATTCCGTATTGTATCCAAACGTACCGCCGCCGCCTCCTCTAGAAGCCCAAAACAAGTCTTCGTTGCAAGTTGGACTGGCTTTAAGAATTCGTCCTTTTGCATCTACTGTCTCTAGTGCAAGGAGGTTATCTGATATGACACCAATCGTACGTGAGAGTAACCCGAATCCGCCACCCGTCGTTATCCCTCCAATACCAACGGTCGGGCTATCTCCGAACACAGCCATAAAACCCTCTCGAGCCAATCCTTTAACAAGGGGGCCAACGCGAATCCCTGGTTGAACAGTAGCAATGCCTCTTTTTTTATCCAAATGAACCTTATTCATGTCACTCGTATCAATAACGAGTCCGCCCTTTACAACATTGAACTCCTTGTCTAGAGCATGCCGTCCACTTCTGACTCTAAGCGGGACATCATTCTCACGTGCCCATTTGATCGCATTGCTTACATCGCAGGCATTTTGTGCAAAGACAAAAACAAGAGGAAAGGTATTCACATACGGGTTCCAGTTCTTAACGGCTTCATTATAGCCCGGGTCCCCTTTAAAGATTACTCTTCCGGTTAACTGTGTGTTGCATGATCCCATGTATTCCACTCCCGACACGACATTTTTGTACTTAAAAGTATGCAATTAATGTATGCAACATCTATAAATACGGTTAGGGCTTTTATTTTAAAAAGGATTTTTGTCCGCAGCAGAAGAAATGTAAGAATGGAAGGTAGATAAAGGGATAGGTGATGCAATGAAAAAAATTTCGATTGGGATATCGCTCTTTTTACTCTTAAACCTATATTTCAATGTAACAACCCACTTTATTTCGAATACGATCATTCAGCTGATGTGTATTCTATTATTTTTCCCGATTGCTCATTATTCGGTAAAGCTGGTTGGCTTGCCTGGACTGAAGGGGCTTGGGTTGGTTAGAAGTAAAAAGGGGTCGCAGTATTTTTTAATCAGCTTTCTCATTGGATTCAGCTGTTGGACCGCTATGTATGCTGTCTATTGGTATCTAGGGAAATTTGAGATTACCGGAGTGAAAACAGGATTGGACGCATTATGGATAGGCTCTCAAGTTATTGCGGGATTTTTACTCGGGTCGTTGATCAATGATCTCATTACTAGGGGTTATATCATCAACTGGCTCTCAGAAAAGCTGAAGCCTTTAGCAGTCGGATGTATCAGTGTTTTGATCTACGCAATTGATGATTTTTGGAACGGTGAACCTACGATTGTGAACTTTGTTTTTTCTTTGATTCTAGGAGTTTCTTTTACATATGCATTTTTAAAAACAGGCTCACTTTGGGCAAACACCGGCATTCATTTTGGATTAAATGTTTCATACGGAATGATATATGGGCTCAGTGGAAATTACGGAGCAGGGTTAATAACTACATCAAAAGGCGATATCCATCCCTTAACGAATCATCTTGTGGTGTTGAGTGCAGCAGTCGTGATTTTCATAATTGTTTATTATGTTTATCGAAATCCAAGAAGTCAGACTATGATTGATGTTTGTTCAGTTCCGTTAGAAAAATCAAAAAAAGGAGGATGGCAAGGATGAGTGTTATAACAGATTTTGAAGTGAAAAAAGCAACCGTTTTGGAAAGTGATAAGGTTATCAGTCTGCTAAAAGATATCGCACAATGGATGCGGGACAAAGGAATTCAGCAGTGGGGATATTTATTAGAAGGCGGAGATGATGAGGAGATTCATCAAGCAATCGTGGATCAACATACCTACATCGTTATAGCAGGTAGTGAGATTATCGCGACGTTTACGTTATCACCTGATCAAAGTGAGTGGGACCAGCATATCTTTGGAAAGGATGATACCCACGATTCTCTCTACTTACATCGATTAGCGGTTAAGCCTGAGTATATGAATCTTGGAGTTGGAAAAAATCTTTTGAAATGGATACAAGAAAATCATCACTCAAATAAAACATATTTAAAGCTGGATTGTGTTGCTGATAATGCGAGACTAAATCAGTTTTATCGAGAAAATGGTTTTGAATATGTAGGTGAGACTGATAGTCATAACAAGTATCAAAAAGTATTAAGTAGGTAGAATTGTCTTGACAGAATTTTCAAATCACACTATGATTAGTAAAAGTTTTCCATAATTGAAACGCTTGGATTAGGAGTAGTAAGGATGTTCTGTCGTGTAGAGAGCTGCTGATTTGGTGAAAGGCGGCCGATGGATCTCTTGAACTCGCCTAGGAGCGGTCAGGCTGATAGGTAGGTCTGAACGGTTAACTCCCGTGATGGAGCCTTGAGAAGGTTTGTATTTTACCGCAAACCAAGAAGAGTGGTACCACGTTAGGAGCAGCCTATCGTCTCTTTATTGAGATGATGGGCTTTTTATATTAAAAAGGGGGATAAGGAAAATGAGTGAGAGTTGTTTTATCTGCCATAAACATAATGGAGATATTCAGACATCCGGTGTCATGATCTATGAAGATGAGTTCGTATATGTTGGTCATATTGATAAGGGGGGCAAGCCCTCTTACCTTGGCCACATTATGATCGATTTGAAGCGGCACGCTCCTTCTTTAGGTGATATGACGATGGATGAAGCAAAATCGTTCGGTATTATTATGGCACGAGTGAGTAAAGCGATAAAAGAGACTGAGAAGGCGGAGCACATCTATGCGGCTGTTTCTGGCAATTCTGTTCCGCATCTTCACATGCATATCATCCCAAGATATCCTAACACACCAGAAGAATATTGGGGTGCATGGGAAGTGTACGACTGGCCGGAAGCTCCATTTGGCAAAAACGCTGAGATCATTCAGGTGTGTGAGCGGATAAAGAATTATTTGGAGGAAAACCCTCATGAGTGAATTTAGCTGGGTAGGCAGTGACAAAGACTTTGTAGATGAATTAGATGTAAGCATGGTAGAAAAAGTAGCAGTGGGAAGGTTTGGTGGAAACTCTTCAGCAGGCCAATATAAAAACGAAGATGGCTGCTTGGTCTGGGTGAATAAGAGTGCCGATTGGGAGTTCACCATGATTCTTGATGGTCATAAGACCGCTTCAAGTGTGAAGTTGGTGGTAGATCATTTTAATAAAAATAGGGATGAGATCCAAAAGGTATTGATGCAGCCGGCGAGTGAGGCATTAAGAAGAATGGATACCCTCATTCTCGATATTTTTCAGGATCCTGATTTTATGGAGGCATGCCGCAGAACCACAGGGGAAACCGCTTGTATGATCGTGATTCGAAAAGAAAAATATTTATGGTGGTTCTCAATCGGAGACTGCATTCTGCATGTACTTCATCCGGAGTTGATCGCTCATGGTGAAAGGCAGCTGAACCAGCGAAGTTTTTATGAGTGGGTAGGTGAGGTGAACACGTTTGAGATGCCTGTACCTTGCTACAGCACCGGCAAGAAGGAATTAAGGCAAGGTGAAAACCAGATTTTCATGACAACAGATGGGTTGACGGAATGTCCTGGTGTAATTTTTGGAGATCCTCAAGCGATAGAAAATACGTTGAAAGGTGTAAGCGTACCAGAAGGTGTCCGGAGATTGTTAGTTGAAGTTAGACGAAAAGGTGTAAGAGATAGTACGACGATAATCTTTTGGTCTGTACAAATCGAGGAAACAGCTACTCTGCCAAGTGATCTTTGATGTTGTAAACTGTGGCTGTTTCCTCAGTTTATATGTTTAATGTTTAAGCATTGTGTAAAGAGAGTTGGGAATTGTGAGTAATGAGTTACAAAACGTCCAAGTAATGCTGCAGAACACGTGGCGGGATGAATTTTAGAGGCAATGGTCGTAAAGACACAATAATAGTTGGCGACATAATAAGCTCTTTTTGTGCTTGTTTTAAATGATTGTACATACCTTTTCCGGCAACTGAATTGGCGGAATGTATGGTAATACGGTTTGCGAACAGTTTCTCGTCAATCATCATTTGAACGAGCATTGTTCCATTTCTAGTTTTACTGATTAAATCGTGATCTAATGACAGATGTTCGATGTCGAAGTTTCGCAAAAGTTCTATACATTCGTCAATAGTCTCGACAAACACATATCCTTCTGGCGGACTCCGGTAATCATCCATAAATACACTGATTTTCTCCATTTCTTGCACTCCCTTCGAAAGAACGGAGGGTGACTAAGAAAAGTCGAAAGCCCTAAGTTTTTGTATTATTACTATCATAACATACTTTTAACAATAATGAAAAAGACACTGGGGGATGCCCTTTATGAAGAAATACAAGCTTATTGGTATTGTACTACTCTGTTTTTTTTGCACAGGATGTTCAGAAATTCAAATGAATAGCGGTGCGAGAGTGGTAAACAAACACGGGAGCATCAAAAATATAGAGGCGTTAAATACATTTGTCAGCCATGTAGAAAGGCAAAAAAACGCTAAAATAAACATGATTAGTTATGGTATCGAGGGGCAAAAGTTACTTGAAAAAATCATCTATAATGGGGACCATTTGAATGTTCACCGAAGTGTGGATAACAATTTTATTGAAGAATACCAATGTGAAGATATTATTGTGGAGGAAAGTGGACTTGAAAAAAGATATATGCTGAAGCAATGCACCGGTGATTTTAATGGAGAAGCGGTATTATTAACTCTAAAAAAATGAATTAAGCGTTTAGAGAGGAAATAATCAAAAACAATAGAAATATGTGGTAACCCCTATCGACAGAAGGTGAGATCCAGATGATTCGACCTGCAAGAATTAAGGAAGCAAAAGAGGTTGCCAGACTTTGTTTGCAGCTTGGCATATTGAACAGGTAGAAGAGCGATTTAAAAAGATATATGAAGAGAAAGACAGCATAATCTTCTTGTATGAAATGAATAACACGATTTGTGGCTGGGTGCATGTATATGGAAAGTGCATCATTCAGCTGGAATATGCTGAAATTGGTGGATTAGTAGTCGATACAGCATATAGAGGTAAGGGAATCGGCAAGCATTTAATGCGAAAAGCAGAGGAATGGGCTATAGAAAAAGGATATTCTGAAATTCGGCTCCGTTCAGGTGGACATCGGAAAGAAGCTCATGATTTTTATGAAAGGATCGGCTATGAAAATATAAAATGGCAGGAAGTATTTAGCCGTAAACTCTGACTGTCTAAAAGGAGATTAGCGATTTGGGGAATATCGATAAACGAAAAAGGCTCGAAGAAGAAGTTTTTACTTACAGAATTACAAAGAATAACATGGTTTTTATTGAGTATCATGGCAAACAAGTAACAACCTTAAAAGGAAAGGAAGCAGAGAGAATCATTAAAAAGATTGAACAAGCCTCCACTGATCACGAAGTGCAGTTGATTCTCGCTAAAGTGACTGGGAACTTTAAACGAGGAAATGAGAAGGATTCCTCAAAAAAATAGGGAGGTTGCGGTATGACGGTTGCTGGAATTATCTTTTATGCGGTAGTGTTCGGTCTCATCTTTTACCGCATTATTTTCAAACGCAAAATGCCTTCTAACAAATATACGCCCTATGATGATATCACGATGGGGAGGCACATCGATGTGATGAAAGATCAGCCGCTCTACGACACAAAACATGAGATTGAATATAGAGAAGAAACGAGGAATGGACATGAACCAAAGCATTGATTTGAAGCAAAAGTTATCTGGACAGAATATTTTTATACGTATACTTAATGTGGGTGATGCAGAAGATTCCCTTCAATTGCAAGTGGAGAACAAAGATTTTTTTGAGAAGTATTCAATGGAACGCTCACCAGAATTTTATACACTTGAAAGTACACGGAAGCGGCTGCAGATGATGGAAGAGAATGCAAAACAAGATCTTGATTATTTATTTGGTATTTTCACAAATGAAGATCGATTGATTGGTACGATTAATCTGTTTGCCGTCATGCGCGGATCCATTCAAAGTGCGTTTGTTGGCTATTTTTTAGATGAAAGGCACAATGGAAAAGGCTATACCACTGAAGCGGTAAAGCTGATCGTGAAGTATGCTTTCGAAGAATTGAAACTGCATAGGGTTGAAGCGGGAGTTATGCCACATAATATTGGATCGATTCGTGTCTTAGAAAAAGCTGGTTTCGAAAAAGAAGGACTTGCCCGAAAAAATGTGAAGATCAACGGCAAGTGGGAAGACCATCAGCAGATGGCGATTGTTAATCCGGCTGATTAATCTATGAAAAAATGGTTCGTAATGCTAATAGTGTTAATAAGTTTAGTTGGCTGTAATAATGAAAAAAAATTAGTCCGAGTGGATTATCAAATCAGTGAAAATCATTCTGGCGAACATATAATAACGGATGAAGATCGGATTCAAACAATTGCCTCTATCTTTGAAAAAGTAAAATGGGAAAACGTTAAAGTAGAGATGTCGAGGAAAGAAGATATGCAGCTGACTTTTTTCTACCAATATGATCCGAACGAGCCGGAGAGGCTAGAAGAATATAAGATTTGGTTTAACAAGGATATGGATACTGAAATCGTTGATCCAAATAAACATAGGTACGGGAAGCTGGATGAAGCGGATGCCGTGAAATTGAGGGAAGCGATTAAGTGATGAGAGAGTCTAGGTGGTATGTTCTCGATCTTCGAGATGCACCTGTATATGGGAGATTTAATGATTGAAGTAAATGATAAGCTTGCATGCTCGTGGATAAGTCTAGGAAATCTTTGCATTGCTTATTGGTAATGTCTGTTGAAATTAACAGTGCATAATCCATGAGTGCTTGAATATGGGCAGTTTTAGAGGTGTGTTTACATTTGATACATTGCCAATTTGCTGAAATTCTCTCCATTTTATGATTGCATTTAGAACATAGGACGCCAGTTATTAACTCGCTTTTATCAACTCCAAAATACTCAAGTATGTCTGGATTATAAGGTTCATCTAGCTTCATTAATATTCGAAGAATCTTTTTCCTTTCTTTCATGGTCAGCACATCCTTTTCATATTTTTGAATATACTCTTCATATTTTCTTTTTAATCGTGAGCTTTTTATTATCATATTTAACGCGTCCTTATTAGATGGAGGGCTGTCTATATTCGTCTTAGGGTTAGTAATTACCACTAGAGTTTCAATTGGAACTTCAGGTATTTTATGCTTTTTTAGAATTTTTGACAGGTGATATGCCTGTCTCTTTACTTGTTCGATGGGATCATCAAAGACATCTTCTCTATCATTTATTTTTCTGATCAATTGTCCAAACCTATCATCAAAATAAAGGTGCCCTGCATAATTTTTTATTTCTAAAAGAATAATGAATCTCGAAGTAATGATGAGAGTGTCCATTTGAAAGTAATAATTCATATGAAGTATACGAATGTTGTGGATAAAATGAGCATCTTGAGGCAAGTAGCGGTAAAAGTACTCTAAAGATTTTTCTCCGTGTAAACCAGCAAGGTGTTTTGACAAATGATCTTCAAGTTTTAAGTGGATGTTTAAGGATTTAGGCACTCTTTTAATTGAAACCTCTAACTTTTGAATAACCACAGGATTATTATGTTGGTTTTTGATAAAAAAACCTCCCTTATAACATTGAATTTAGTATAAAGTCGGATGGGAAAAGTATCAAAAGTCAATTTGCTTGATCTCGTAATTTTCTAAAGTGATTTATCACATAATTTCTTAAGGCAATCACATAATTTTTTAGCCTCATCACATAAAAAAACGAGTCAATCACATAAAAATAGCCACTCATCACATAATTTTACATTTAATCCCAGTTCCGCATTCAAATTTCTGCTAGATTTCATATGACTTGTAGTAAAATCCCCTTTTCTGCTCTATACTGTGTAATAGAATGTGCATGGAGTGATTATGATGAGTAAAGCGAAAGCGAATAGCAAGAAAAAGAGTGGAGTAGGACAGGGAACTGGCAAGAAGGGCTGGAACCGATGGAAATCGAGCAGCAAGAAAAAAGGACCAAAGCCGTATGTAAGTAAAGGAACGAAAAAGATAGATAAAGATCAGGAACCAAACGACTAATAAGAGCCAGCTCACCATATACGTGAGTTGGCTTTTTTATTTGGTATATTTCGAACCCCTCCAAAATAAAATGAACTATCTAACGGTATTGGGGGAGGACAAGCAGTGTCAATAAATAAAACGGATTACACGATCTCTGAAGACTTGGTCATCAAATACAACACGTTGAGTGCCAAGAAAAAAGAACTTGAAAAGGAACTGGATGAACTGAAGAAGGTCTTTCATATTTATTTTGATAACCTGGTTGGTCCAAACGAAAAAGGCGAGGTTACCGTCAATAATTATAAACTGCAGAGACAAATTCGGAAGTCGGAAAAATTTAATGACGAGAAGACGGTTCACCGGCTTACCGAACTCAACATGACCGATCTCATCCATCATGTTCCAAAACCTGATGAAGAAAAGGTGAAGTCTGCCCTCACGCTTGGATTAATAAAAGAAGAAGACTTGGAAGGCTGTCTCCTTAAGAGTGCTTCACAAGCGATTGTTGTTAAAACACTTAAATAAAAGAGGGGTGACTTGTGTCAAAAAGTCACCCTATTTGTTATGGAGAGTGATCGAAATATGACAATCTTAGTAACAGGCGGTGCAGGATACATCGGCAGCCACACGGTACTTTACCTGAAAGAAAAAGGTGAATCTGTTGTTGTGCTGGATAATCTTATTACGGGCCATCGTCAATCGGTACTCAACAACATTCCTTTTTACATGGGGAGCTTACACGATGAAGAGCTGCTCCACTACATTTGCCAAAATCACAACATAGAAGCCATCATTCATTTTGCAGCAAATTCTCTAGTGGGCGAAAGCGTGAAAGAGCCGCTTTCCTATTATGAAAACAATGTGTCGGGAACACTTTCTCTGCTGAAAGTGATGAACAAAAATAATATAAAAAAACTCGTATTCTCTTCGACCGCAGCAGTTTACGGAGAACCGAAACACGTCCCGATTCAAGAAGAAGACCATGCAATCCCGACAAATCCTTATGGTGAAACGAAGCTTGCGATAGAGAAAATGCTTCATTGGGCAGAAAAAGCATATGGAATAAAATCCGTTTCACTCCGCTACTTTAATGCAGCGGGTGCAGACCCTGAAGGACGTATAGGGGAGGAGCACCATCCAGAAACGCATCTGATTCCGATTGTACTTCAAACCGCATTAGGACAACGGAACAAAATAAATGTGTTTGGCGACGACTATCCTACGCCAGATGGCACATGTATCCGTGATTATGTTCATGTCATGGATCTCGCAGATGCTCATTATTGTGCTCTAGAAAAAATCAGAAACGAAAATGAAGGCGGCGTCTACAACCTTGGGAATGGAAAAGGCTTTTCAGTAAAAGAAGTAATCGAAACGTGCCGGGAAGTTACGCAGCGTGAAATCAAAGTGGAAACATCTCCAAGAAGACCGGGGGATCCAGCAGTACTTGTAGCTTCCTCACAAAAAGCACGTGATGAATTAAAATGGCTGCCGAAACATCCCGATCTAAAAGACATCATAACTCATGCTTGGAACTATCATGCAAAACAGTCACATCAAAATAAAAAAAGAAATGTACAGTTCGTAAAATAGATGAGAGCAGCCCATTAATTCAGGGCTGCATTTTTTTCATGTAAGCATGGAAGTTCATTTACCCATATGCAATAATTGGTAGTACATACATAGTAGTATATAGAGAGCTTTTTTGAAAAAAGGGGTGCTGATCATTAATTTTTATTTCGTAAACCATTTTCCCTCAATGTTGATGGATATCCTGGCAATAATCGTGATTGGGGTTCTTGCTTATCGCATCTATAAAAAGCAAGATGAAAAACCGATAAAGTGGAAAGTTTTTATTGTGATCATCATTGGTCTTTTTTCATTTTCCATTACCATTCCAGCCTTTGATACATTCGTTAAAATTCCAATCCTTCCGCTTGGCGTTTGGATTTTGTATTTTATCTACAGAAACAAGGTAGAGAAGTGGGCGAAGTACAGGCGTTTTGCCTGGCTGGGGTTCATCTCGAATTTCATTTTTCTTGCTGCTGCTCTTTTATCATTTCCACTTCAGAATGCTCTCTATCCAGAAAATGAGCTATCCACTTACATGGCAAGTGTAAAAGAGGCGGAAATTGTAAGCACTCATCCTTCTGCAAAAAAGGTGCAACTTAACAAAAAGAGCCTTGAAAGTCAGTTGAATACAATGAGAAAAGATTCTATACCAAGTGAAGAATGGTACTACAATACAGTCGTAAATGTGGAACCGGAGGACCGTAAAGAACGTTTTCCTTATCAACTTACTGGCACTGAGATGAAATGGGGAAGCGGGACTAGCGCGGTTATATATGTGGAAGAGGACGGGAAAGGTCTGTTAGTTTGGACACCAACTAAACAACTATACTATCGAGCAGACTCCTCCATATTGGAAGGAGGGAAATAGACATGACGAAAACTACAAAATTAACGGTAAGCATAGGCGTATTAATTATTTTGATGCTGGTCACCTATTGGTATTTCCCGAGAACTCCAGTCGCTTTTCCTTCTGATAAAGAATTGATACAAACCATAAGCGCTACGCAAACTACGGTGAGAGTTGAAGAAATACAAGATAAAATAAGGATAGATGATAAACACTTCTTCGTTCCATTTGTCTCAACCACCGGAGACTATGGAACTAGCTATTGGGAATGGCAGAATACAAAATGGAAAGTACTTAACATCGATAATACAGGAGAACCGAAAGTATGGAGGATTGATAGTAAAGACCCGTCTACATTCCGGTTAGTTTGGAATCTACATGAAGACGATCAGGTAGCTTATATGAAGTTGTTCTTATACAGAGAAAGAAATTTCCATGTTACGGACGGAATAGAGTACTATTATCCAAAACTGCAGATGGAAAACAAGATAGAGACAGCTTCGGTCTCATACGGCTCAATGAAACTTACGAATGAGTGGGTATCTGTCATCGACTCTCTAATTAAGATGGATTCAGCTGCAACACCGGATTTATTTGGTGATTTTGACCTCAATCGTTATATGTATTTTGCGTGGAAGCCTTATGAGAAATCGGGGATTGAAGCAAGGATAGAGGGGACTAGCAACGGATTTTCTTTTATGAATGATGATATTGAATTGGATTTTGTAAGAATAATGAATGATCCAGACATCGAATCTCAATAATCAAAAAAACAGTACACCTCCCACATATGGGAATCATGCACTGTTTTTCTCTTTCTACTCTATTATTCTGCTTTCTGTAAGATCGAAATAGATTCAGAGTTTTTGATCCTCTGTAAGATCCCCTGAATGGATGGGTACTCGTCATACAAGAAAACGAGAGTGTCGCCTGGCTGTGATCGCTCCCAAGCCTGGAGCATCGCTTCAGGTTCTTTCGGATACACATGAACAGCCGTATTACTCTTGGCTTCCTTTACACCGGTGTAGAGAAGATGAACCGTTTCCCCAGGTGTGCGTCCTCTTAGATTCACATCTTCTTTTATGATAAAAATATCTGAATGGGTGCCAAAGATGCGACCCATCTCTTGTATGTTATGGTCCTGTCTGTCGCCGGCTGCTGATCCTACTGTAATCACACGACCGCCATTTCTTAGCTGATCCACGGTTTCAAACAACGCTTTAAGACCTGCTGGGTTATGAGCGTAATCGATCACGATCGTCCGGCCATGGATGTTCTCAACGTTAAAGCGTCCGCGGTTCTGGTTTTCTGTCGGAAGGAACGTAATCACTTTGCTGCGAAGTTCAGAAAGTGGACGTCCTAACGAATGAGCAGCAGCGAGTGCACCCAGTACGTTTGCAACATTATGGCGAGCTGCACCACTTATCGTTAACGGGATGTGAGAAACAGGCAGGAACCTTTCCGTTATCCCGTTCTCGCTGAACATCACCCAGTCATTTTCGAGATACCATACTTTTGCACCATTCTCTAAACCTTTTTGGATCTCAGGGTTCATAACAGACAGTGAGAAGAAGACTACATTACCGTTCGTGTGCTGTGCCATGTCCACACAGCGCGGGTCATCAGCATTCAGAACGCATGTCCCTTCTGGAAGTACCACTTCAGCTACAGTTTGTTTTAACCTTTTCAAATCGTCTAATGTTTCAACGCCGTTTAAGCCTAGATGATCTTCGCTCACGTTTGTTACGATGCCAACATCACAATAACGGAAAGCCAGACCTTCGCGAAGCATGCCTCCCCGTGCTGTTTCAAGCACCGCAACATCAACAGCTGGGTGTGACAGCACTTTGCGGGCGCTTCTCGGTCCGCTGCAGTCGCCTGAATCCAGCTGCTGATCGCCGACCCATACGCCATCAGAGCACGTATAACCGACCGTTACATTTTCTTTTTGTAAAAGGTGAGCGACTAAACGGGAAGTTGTCGTTTTGCCGTTCGTTCCCGTTACCGCCACGACAGGAATCGCGGCTTCTTCACGGGATGAGAACAAATAATCAACAATTGCTCCGCCGGCATCACGGCTTTTTCCTTTTGAAGGGTAAAGGTGCATACGGATACCTGGTGCTGCGTTCACTTCTAAGATAGCAGCTTCACCATCTACAAACGGAACAGTTACATCTGTTGAAAGAATATCGATTCCAGCAATATCAAGACCAACAGCAGCTGCAGCTTCTATGGCCATTTTACGGTAAGATGGATGAACTTCATCCGTAACGTCAATCGCAGATCCGCCAGTTGAAAGATTTGCGTTCCCTAAGACTTCAAGGGCTTGTCCTTTTTTCAACACAGAATGAAGAGAGTAGCCGCTTTTTTCTAAATGCACGACCGTACGCTCATCCAGCGGAATCTTGCTCATTGCTTTTTCATGTCCGTCGCCACGTAATGGATTCAGGTTTTCTTCATCAATTAACTCGCCGATTGTTTTAAAGCCGTCACCTGTTACGATAGGAGGGAGACGCAAACTCGCAGCAACCAACTCGCCATTCACAACAAAAAAGCGATAGTCGTTGCCAGAATAATAACGTTCGAGAATATACTGCGTTCCTTCACTGTACACAACACGGAAGGCCGCTAACAGATCTTCATCGTTTTGTATGTCAGTCACGATATTTTGTCCTTGGCGCCCGTTAAGCGGTTTGATCACAAGCGGATAACCGATCTTCTCAGCTGACTGTAGCAATTCATATTCATTGGATACCACATCGCCAATCGGAACTGGGAGACCGGCACCTTTCAGAAAGGTTTTCGTCATATCTTTATCACACGAATTTTCAACAGCAAGATAAGAAGTTTGGCTAGAAATCGTAGCCTGTACGGATTTTTGTTTTTTTCCGGTTCCGAGTCGTAAGTAGCTATTCGTTCCGATCCGCTCCACTGGAATCTTGCGGCTCCGAGCCGCATTGTAGATCGCCTCTGTGCTCGGACCTAATTTATGCAGATGATAAAGATCAGAAGTGTGTTGAATATAAGTATCAGCGCTGATTTCATTTCCTTCTAGAATAGCGGTTACAATTTCAATCGCAGCTTCAAACGCGTTATAGCCTGACTTCGGTTCCACATAATCATACGTTACAAAGTAGATTCCTTTTCGCTCACTTGTAATCGTTTTGCCGCGTTTAACTTTTATACCAGCAAGGTGCTGAATTTCTAACGCAATATGTTCTAAGATATGCCCCATCCACGTGCCTTCGTGAAGACGTTCCACAAATCCGCCCGCATAGCCTCTCGAACAGGTGTGAGTATGAAGGGAAGGGATGACTTTTAGTAATTTATCTGTAAAACCCGGTAACAGGTTCGATGGTTTTTCTTCGAATTCTTCTATATCAAGCTCAATCCAGATCGTTGGTTTGAAGCTGTAAAGATTAGGCCCCGTTAAATAATTCACGCGATTGATTTTCATTAATTACGCTCGCTCCTTAAGAGATGATTAATTCTCGTTTGTGTAAATTGAAAACCGCGCCCGCACCCAATGTATGGAAGCGGATATCGGAAATCGTCATGTTTCCTTTGTTTTCAGCAACGTCCACATACGTAGATGTTTTGCCGTCGAAGATGCTGACGTTGTATTCGCCGATTACTTCGAACTGCTCACCGTCGTTATGTACCCAGATTGCCGTGTTTTCATCGATTCCGATGCCAATGATCTGAGGATTTAACGCGATGGCGCGCATCAGCCTGCTGAAACGGTCGCGCTGGGAAAAATGCTGATCAATGATCACGTCTTCTAAAAATCCGAAGCCTGAGCCCATTTCTAGAACAGAAACGTCCTCTTTTTCAAAGAGCTTGGACGATATGATCATTAATCTGCTCATAACAGCAGCACCGGCACTCGTTCCGCCGATGGTTAATCCGTTTTTCCATTCTTGAAAAAGGTGCTTGTAGAATGTGGTGCCACCAAGAATACTAGTCAGTCTCAGCTGATCTCCGCCTGTCATGAACAAACCGGATAGGGAAGAGAGCTGCTGGGGCAATTCAGGATCTTCCGCTTTTTCCCGTGAGTCCAAATGGAAAAGCAGTGGCTTTGTTCCATGTAAAGTATGAAACAGTTCATGATATTCGCTGCCTACTTCTTCCGGAAAGCCGGATGCTGTTGTCAGAATCCCAATCGGACCTGGACGATTCTTACATAATGCAGCGAACCTGGATAGAATCATTTTTTTATCTTTTTTGTCCTCATTGCCACCAATGATCAAAAGATCACCTTTTGCCATCTTTCATCAGCCTCTTTGTAAATGTAGTAGTTGGAATGATAAGTCGAAATGAGTAAGGAATTTCGACCTGTTATGTATACCACCAATCGTCAGAGTTCAAACCATTTTGAGGGATTTTTTTACTGAATATTTAAATTGTTAAAATTTTTGTAAAAATAGCTAGATTCCTGTCTAAAGACTTAGTATAATTTACCTACTGGAAGTTTTTTGCTTTCAAAATAATGAAAAGGAGAGAAGGTAGAACAAAAGAGAAAATAGGAGGATGAATAGATGGAAAAAACGATGCTTCTAGGTTCCTACGAAATTAACACAAGTACGATGGCACTTTTACCGTATTATAATGAATTCGGTGTTGTGCATACAGAAATATTGGAATCTGAAAAAAATGAAAGAGTTGCACTCAGTCCGATAAAAATAATAAATGAAAGTTGTTTGTTCTTCGGCTCCAGTTATGAAGGCAGGCGAGAAGCTGTCCGCCGTTCAATGGGCTATGTGAGTCTATCCCCAATCATGATCAACCTCGAATTAGGCATTTTCTTTTTTCCTGTAGAATCACCCAAAAACGAAACGTGCATCTGGTTATCACAATCACATGTGCAGCGGATTGAAACTGTCGATTCCGACACATGCAGCGTCCACTTTAAAAACACCGCAAACCTGATCTTACCCCAATCGAAGCATGCACTAGAGGCGAAACTGTTCCGCACCGCACAATACCGATATATATTAAGTGAACGAGTGAGTGAAAGAAATACGAGATATTAAAAAGAAAAACAAAACGCCTGATGCATTCGTTATGCACGGCGTTTTGTTCATTTAAACGTTCATTAATGACATTGCCAAGTAACGAGAACGTCTTTGAAATTCCCATTCTTTAAATCGTCCTTTTTGATAATGAAATAGACTTTTCCTACATCTCCCCAAATAAAATCTAGTTCTTCGTCATAAAACATCCTTTCAAGAGATTAATAAAATCAGTATACGAAATAAGATAAGAAGTAATGTAGAGTCTAAAGTAGTTATTGCAAAAATGGAACTTTATTCCTTTATGCTCGTAGGTAAGTATAAGAGGAGGGATAAGGTTGAAAAATATTATGGTTTCAATTGTCACACTTATATTGATGGCTGCAATTAATTATGTGGTGTCTCGTATGATAGGCTGGAACTTTATTGATTTTGCTTTGTTTGTGGGCTTAGCGTCTGCGATCATCATCCGATTCTTTACTTCAACAGGCGGACTTTCTTCCAATATGGTCCGAATGCAGACACAAGCCATTACTGGTATAAAAGTAGATGAAGAGAAGCAGACATTCAAACCGACCTACGCTTATTATGCTGCTCTTGTTTATACAGCAGCATCATTTATCGGTATTATTATTTATTATCGGGAATATTTTTTATAGGGTGTTAAGTAACCATTAGTCTTCATTTTTCGTCTGTTAGTAGAGGTGAGGAGATGAGAAAAAATTATTTCAGCGTGATCCTTTTATTGTCAGTAATCTTACCTCAAGTCTCCTCTATGTAAATAAAAAACCTTCCAAGTCGGAAGGCTTTATCTCTTTTACGCTTGTTTTCGTGTTTCTTCTTCATCCTCGTCTTCAACATCCTCGTCAAACGGCACGTCGAATTCAGAGTCAGGTGCTGTGAACAATGAGATACCTACTAAACTTATAAGACCAGCCGTCATTCCGTAAAGGATAGGATTTGTTGCCGTCAGCCCTTCCATAAAGAGCCCCGCTAATACTACTACTGTTGAAATTAAGATCGCATAAAATCCGGAGTTTGGTGTAGCACGTTTCCAAAAGAAAGTCATGACGAGCGGAACAAAGATAGCTCCAGAAAGAATGGCATAAGCAACATCAAGCGCAACCAATACGTCTTGGATCCAGATGGAAAACGTAATCGCGATCAACCCAATAAAGAGGGTTGTTATTCTAGAAGATGTAAGAAGTTGACGATCTGTTGCGTTCTTTAAAAAGTACTGTTTTAAAATATCATTCGTAATTAATGTTGATGAAGCAAGTAATGAGCCAGATGCTGTTGACATTAGAGCAGAACAGACGCTTGCCAGAACAAGACCTAAAATTCCTGTTGGAAGAATGGTAAGTGCCATCTCTGCGAACGTATTTTGAGGATTCTCTAAGTTCGGAAGTACGATGAACGCACACATCCCGATGATACTGCCAGCAATCGCGTAAGCAAAACTATATACCCCTGCAAAAATAGAACCGTTTCTCGCTATTTTACTAGATTTAGCTGTAAATACACGCTGCCAAATATCCTGGGAAACAACCATTCCAAGTGCAAACAGGAGGAAATATTGGAAAATTTGCTGATAGCCAATCGTTGTAAAATTTAAATGAGTTTCAGGTAATGTGGATAATAGATTTCCTAAACCATCAACTTTTGAAAGACTCATAGGCAGCATGATAAAGAAGATTCCAGCCGTCATCACGACAAATTGAATAATGTCTGTAACCGTTACACTCCACATTCCGCCAAGAATGGTGTAAAAGAGGACGATACTGCCACCAACAAGCATAGAGGTTGTAATATTCCAGCCTAATAGTACGTTAATGATTGTACCCATTCCAATCACTTGAGTAACGGCAATCATGAGCGTATAGATCGAAGCAACAATAGCACTTAGTAGACGTGTTTCTGATTTATACCGTTTACCCAAAAGTTCACTGATCGTCGTAACTTTTAACGAATTAATCTTTTTAATAAAAATAGTACCTAAAAGAATAATGCCTAAACCAATCATAGATACGAACCAAATACCTGAGATCCCAAATTGATAGCCAAGCTTTGATGTTCCAATTGTTGCAGCTCCGCCTAGAATAACTGCGGATAAACAACCTAGATACATAAACATTCCGAGATTTCGACCGGCTAGATTAAAATCCTCCGATGTTTTTGCTTTCTTTGAACCGATAACTCCAGCCCCGATCAATACAGCAAAATAAAAAAGAATAATAACGGTATCAAGTGCTTGCATGTAAAAAAACCTCCTTTTTTATAGAAAGATTGTAGTCACACATTTTGATAACTTCCGCTTAGCTGCAAGTGAAGTTCATTCTGATATTCCAAAACAGCTTCTTCCAAAACAGACAGGCCGTGATCGATTTGTTCTTTATTAACCGTTAGAGGAGGAATCATCCGAATCACTTCTCCGTGGTTACCGCATAGGTAGAAAAGCACTCCTTTTTCTAAGCATTTATCTAGGATGGCCATCAATCCGTTTCCGTCAGGCTTGCCAGTCAAAGGATCAACGATCTCGATGCCAATCATGAGACCAAGGGCTCTGATGCTGCCAATAACAGGGGAATCTTGCTGTAAGACTTTCAACCGTTCGTAAGCATATGCCCCCATGTTTTTCGAGTTCTTAACAAGCTTTTCTTCTTTTAAAACAGCAATTGTTGCAAGTGCCGCTTCACAAGCGATCGGATTTCCTCCGAATGTTGTTCCATGACTTCCTAACGGCCATTGCTTCATCAATTCTTTAGAAGCGACTGTAGCACTTAAAGGGAGTCCGGATGCAATCCCTTTTGCGATCGCCATAATGTCAGGTGTAACATCAAAAGTCTGTGCGGCAAACCACTCACCAGTACGTCCGAATCCCGTTTGGACTTCATCAAAAATGAGCAGGATGCCGTGTCTATCGCAAATCTCTCTGATTCTTTTCAGCCATCCTTTTGGAGGTACGATATAGCCTCCTTCACCAAGAACAGGCTCCACAATCATGCATGCTACTTCCTCTGGTGTAACTTGATGATTAAATAAGGTTTCAAAATCCTTCTCCAGCTTTCCAATCACATACGTTTCAGGATCCATGCCAGACGGACAACTCTTCACGTCCGCATAGGGTACTTGATAGGAAAGACCATTTGGCTGAAGAAATTTCCGATATTTACTTTTGGAAGTTGTAACACTTAATGCACCAAGCGATCTGCCATGGAAACAGCCGATAAAGGAAACGACATACGGACGTTTTGTTACATGCTTGGCTAGTTTGATCGCTCCCTCAATTGCCTCTGTACCACTGTTAGCAAAGAAGAAACAATCAAGATCACCCGGTAAAACTTGTGCCAATTCCTTTGAAAGCTTCAAGATCGATTCATACATGATGACACCAGAAGGACCATGCATGAGATGGTCAGCACCATTTTTAATCGCTTCTACGACTTTCGGATGACGATGACCCGTGTTAGCTGTTGCGATACCAGAAGTGAAATCCAGATATTGCTTTCCATCCAATCCGTAGTAATAACAGCCTTCCGCTTTTACTACAGGTAGGTTTGGATGATCCTTAGCCATACTGGGGGCTAATAGATCGGGCATTTCCGTTACAAGATGACTCCAGTTTGTTGACACAAAATGACCTCCTTGAATATTCAATCTCTAGTTGTATAAAAAATTCCTATACAGAATATCCATGCAAGTTTTGTGCCAAATTATTAATAAATTCTATACTTTTTTAATTTTCTAACAATTGAAGGTTGGCTTGTCCCGAGAGCATCTGCCATTCGTATAGTCGTTATGTATTTTTTTCTCGCTTTTAATAAAATTTGTTTTTCCGTTTCTTCCAATAGTTCTTTCAATGTTTTATCGTTCATAACTGAAGGCGGAGAAAGGGTAGGACCTTCCTTTAAATGGTCTGGAAGCTGTTCTACTGTAATAAGGGTTGAAGGTGAGAGAACGACTAATCTTTCCATAATATTAATAAGTTCCCGCACATTGCCTTTCCATTCGTAATGCAACAAGTGGTGCACGACCGCTTCATCTAATTTCTTTTCGCGATTATATTTCTCCTCAAACTGCTGCAGCAGCAAATGTATAAGAGGTACAATGTCTTCTGTTCGTTTTCGGAGAGGAGGGATTGTTACAGGAACAACGTTTAATCGAAAATATAAATCTTCCCTGAACCTTTTCTCTTGAATAGCAGTATTCAAGTCTTTATTCGTAGCAGAGATCAAACGGAAATCCACTTTGATTGGCTTTGTTCCACCTACTCGGTAAAACTGTTTTTCCTGAATCACTTTTAACACTTTTACTTGATGATGCAACGGCAATTCACCTATTTCATCTAAAAAGAGTGTTCCGCCATTAGAGAGTTCAATCAACCCTAACTTTCCTTTTTGGTGTGCACCTGTAAATGCACCCGGTTCGTAACCAAATAATTCAGCCTCAAACAACGAGTCAGGAATGGCACCGCAGTTTACTTCAATGAATGGGCCTTTATTTCGCTGACTTTTATTATGTATGAATTTTGCAAGAAGTGATTTTCCGACACCAGATTCGCCAAGAATCAACGCATTCACATCGACTTCAGATAATTGAAGCGCTGTACTGATTACCTTTTTCATATCTTCACTGTTTGCTATGATTCCAGCATCCATGAGTTGCTTACTTCTCAACAAATCCAATTCGCTTTTGACACGTTCCATTTCTTCTTCCATAGCAATTAAAAAATCTTTGTATTCTGCCAGTTCTGTAATATCATGCGAATAACTGACAATCCTGTAAAGCTCACCTTTTTCGTCATAAACGGGGATGCCTGTTACCAGCAGTTTTTTTCCTTTATTCGTTGTTTGAACAAAGGTGATCTTCTTATTTTCCTTAACAACCATAGGGGTTAGTATGGGGGTAAATAATCCTTGTCTTTCAAGATCATATACAGATTTTCCGATCAGGCTCTCAGAATCTACACCGTAAATCTTACCTGTAACTTCGCTCACCTTTAAAATAATCCCATCTACGTTTGTGACTAAAATATCGTCTTTTAATGAATGTAGAATTTGTTCGTTTTCATTCCATGTAGAAGAAGAGGTCAAAACAATCATCCCTTTCGAATATTAGTAGCGATAATATTATACAATTCTGAATAATTATTCGTTTTTGAATAATTATAGCCTAGAGAGTGCCTTCTGGATACTGGTCAAATGAAATTTTTCCATGAAAAAAGGACCAACAATGTGGTCCAAAACCTAATTACAATACTTCTGTATTTAATTCTACTTCAATATTTCCTTGTGTTGCCTTTGAGTAAGGGCAAACGCCATGTGCTGTTTGAACGAGTTCTTGAGCTTCCTCTTGTGATACTCCGCTGACCCCTACATGAAGCACGACTTCCAGCTTAAAGCCGCCATCTGTATCTTTTCCGATTGAAATTTCAGCGGTTACTTTGGATTCAATCCGTTTTTTGGATTGTCTCGCCACAAGGTTTAACGCTGAGTCAAAGCAAGCTGCATAACCAGCTGCAAATAATTGTTCAGGATTGGTTGCACTCTCGTCTCCGGATCCACCAAGTCCTTTTGGCATGGCTAACTTGTGGCTTAATACACCATCATTACTTTTAACGGTTCCCGCTCTTCCGCCTTCAGCTGTTGCTTTTGCTGTATATAACTTTTCCATAATGAATAACACTCCTTTTATTTGTGTAAAATTAAATTGTGTACAATTAAATAATAAGAGCTTATTATAATAATGTCAAACAATTAAATTGTGCAACATTAATGTATAATAGAAAGAAGAAATGAATGAAGGAAAGGAATCGATTATGGAAGATCAAAATCCCTTGTTATTAGAAAGCCAAATTTGCTTTAAAATTTACACACTTGAACGTGAAATCACGAAACTGTACAGAAACTTGTTAGAAGATCTGGATATGACGTATCCTCAATATTTGGTCATGCTGCTGCTCTGGGAAAAAGATGCGATGACAGTAAAAGAAATAGGAAAACGATTGTTTTTGGATTCGGGCACCTTAACACCGATGCTGAAACGAATGGAGGCAAATGGAATAATTAAAAGAAGACGCTCAACTGAAGACGAGAGAAGTGTCATTATTTCATTAACAAAGAAAGGTGAACAATTTAAAAAAAAAGCAGAATGCATTCCTTCTAAATTAGTGGAAGATATGTCGTTGGATCATGGGGAATTAACGATTTTGAATAAAACGCTGACAAATATGCTCTACAGGCTGCAAGGGCAGACCACTAGTAATTAATAAACAAATCTTTAAACACTTAGATCAATATAGAAAAAGATGCACAAAGAGTCATCAAAATTTTTCAGGATAATGAAGTAGATCCTATAGGTTTAGGGGCAAAATAAGAAGCGCACTATCGGGATTTAAAATTAAAAGAATGGGAAGCTTTGTATCCCGATGTTATAGTTAACTTCAATGTGGACCTTACCATTAACCATACAGGTAGGATTGAATAAAAAGTAAGAACTTTCCGAGCGGAAAGTTCTTTTAATTTGCTGTTAAGCTCATGATAAATCCTTTCATATACTGATTCAGCTCATCAGCAGCTTTGGTTGGTATCTGGTGCTTTACATTATCAACGATTTTTAATTCATTGTATTGCAATTTCCGATTCAGTATCTTGGCATATGGATGAAACTGCCTGTCTTTCTTCCCGTAAACGAGAAGAACTGGCAAATCAATGTTCGAGAGCTGATTTGTGCAATTGTATTCTGCACTATAAGCATAATACTGCTCGATATTTATGGCATTCCCCTTCATAGACGATGTAAATAGCAGTCGAAACATCTCGTTGTTATTTGAGTTTGTTTTGGAAACAGATAATGCAATAAGGGGTACGGCATCTTGAGCAGCTAGAGATCTTCCCAGCTCTATTTTATCTTTTAAGACACCATGCGCTTCAGACATACCGCAAATGATAACTCCACCTAGAGCTCTACTTGGCAGTGCAAGTAAAAATTCCAAAACAATAGAACCACCGGTCGAATATCCACACACATAGGCTTTTTCAATACCCAGGTAATCCAGGAGCTGTTTAATATCCTCTACAATTAGTGGATACGTAAGAGGGGAACTTGAATAATAACTTCTACCGTGGCCTCTAATATCAAAAGTGATTACCTTATATATTTTTGATAATTCATCTTCCTGATAAGTGAAATTTTCAGATGTAAGGAGTGGAGGGTGGATAAAGATGATGGGCACCCCGTCTCCTTTAACACGGTAAGATAAAGAAACGCCATCTGCTGTTTCAAAGTAAGCCATTTTTAATGAGGCATATTCCCAGGATTGTTTTGCTGTGGAGCTTGTGCATAACTTTGAAGCATCGCCGTCATATCTTGATCGTTTAATTGCGGAACCTGATAATAGCCATGTTTATTTTGATATAAAAAGATCTCATAGCTCATCTCAATAAAGTTTGGAACACTATCTGCGACAACACGGCGTAATACAGGATTTGTCATCTCAAGTGCTGTCATGGCTAAAAGCGTAGCTAATGATTTTGTGTTTCCTAGCATGTAAGCAGACAATCCTTTGTCTGAAAGGTCGTTCACAGATTGATTTGGCTTTTTCGGAGCTCCTGGCTTAATGCCATAAACAATATTGTTATCCTGGTTCATTTTGTATTGCTGAGTCGGAACTTTCGGATCTTGCCCTGTGCTGAAGCAATCAACGATCGTATTGTACATTTGGGTGACAAATGCAGCCTGGCGGTGATTAATATCTTTTAAGATCGGGTCTTTAATATGCTGATCATACATTTGATACTGATCAAGCATGCTGATGATGCCGGCAATGATTTCATGCGCATCAAACAGCTCGTGGCCGCCATGGTTTTTATTTATAGCTTGATTTGCCATCATATTTTGCGGCATTTGAGTTCCGTTTTGCATTTGATTTTGGTTTTGATTTTGGTTAGGCATATAAATTCCTCCTAATATTTTTATTACGTCATTAGGATACCTAGTTTCCGTTTAATCATGTGTTTAAAATCAAAAAAACTGGCTCATTTTGGTTGCAGTGACAACCTTTCTGAGCCAGTCTGTGTGTTAATTGTTATTTACTTCATCATCCCGCATCAGCCAGCCTTCAAAGTGGCGTTTAACATGATTTTCAGCTGCTTGAAAACTATCAAATGTTTCTTCGACTGGATGTGTTTTATGTGTGATCAGCCAAGTTTCATTATCGTCAGAGTAGATCTTTGAAACTTCCTGATATTTATTCACGTACATCGTTCCGTCAGGGTTTCCCTTCACATTGTGTTCGTTCTTCGGAGCGTCAATTCTGCGCGCCTGTTCCTGAAAAGCTGCTACCACAAACTTCTCAAAAGCTTCTGGTGTGATCGTTCCGCCAGATGCTTTAGGGTGTCCGCCACCTCCATACTGCTTCGCATAGATCGAACAATCGACTTCTTCATGAATGGTACGGAGTCCAATTCGTTTGTTTGCGATGTTCAAAATTACAATGAGATCTAAGTGAGGATTCTCACGGTTGATCTCGTTGCCGAGCTCTGAATGATAACGTTCAGCATGAATAATACCGATCTTGTAAGTCTTCTCCTCAGATCCTTCACCTAGTGACCAAGTATCCCAGATCTCAACCATTTGACGCTGCTTTTTCTTGATGTAATCAGCGATGTTTTCTTCTTCTAGATCAAGAATCGTTGTTTCCGTTTCTGAGAACTCGAACGAATCACCTTTTAGGCGTTCCATGATTCGTTCTTCAAACTTATCAGGCGGAAGGATGAAGAATAAGTCGTTTAGACGTTTCGCTTCGACCTTTTGATCAAACCATTCCCATGTGTCATAAAGTCTGACTAACTCTACATATTCTTTTAGAGCGCCTGTGTCTTTCAGCTTGCCGTTCTCCAATAAATATTCATAGAAAAGGGAAGTTGCACAAGTCAGGCGATCATCGTCATAGCGAACTTGAACATGTCCCCAGTCAAATCCGTTAAAGTGAAGTGCTGTAGCATGGTGGTCGATCAGTTTAACTTTCCCACCAGCATTGGAACGTTCGTCCAGTCGCATCATTAATTCTTCGTTTACTGCGATATCCGTAATAATAATTTCTGTTTTTCTTTCTTTTGGATTATCCAGAAGCTGTTCCACTCGGTCGTTAATCGTTCCATGTGAACAATAAGAAATCTTGCAGTTGTCTCCAAAAGCTAGCTGTGCGAGGTAGCCGCACGATTTACCGTCTAAATCGTTGTGTGAAAATAAATGAATCATGTTAGTATCCTCTCTATTTTGCTCTCTGTCTAGAGTATCGTCATAATGCGGAAAGTTCAACCTAAAAAAACATTTACAAAAGATGGAATTAGGGAGAAAATGGTAGTAGAACATTGTTGCATACAAAATTGGGGGTTTTAAAATGAAGGATTTTCTGAAGATATTTCAGAACAAAAACTTCAGCAAGCTTTTTTTAGCTGGATTTACTTCGATGATGGGAAACATCATCGGTGTTACAGCATTCATGTTTTATTTATTAGATAAGTTTGGAGAACAGCCATTTTATGCAACGCTGGCTGAGTTAATGTATTCACTGCCTACATTAGCAGTCTTTTTTATTGTGGGTGTACTCGCCGACAGGATGGACCGCCAGAAGATCGCTTTATATTGTGACTGGATTTGTGCGGTTCTATGTTTGGCATTGATGGGGGCAATCTGGCTGGATTGGATGCCGTTAATCTTTGCGATTCTATTTTTGAGAAGTGCCGTCGGCAAGTTCTTCTTCCCAGCAGACCAAGCCATGGTGCAAGGAATCTTATCAAAAGATGAGTATGCGATTGCAGCAGGTTTGAATCAGATGGTTGGAAGTATGTTCATGCTTTTTGGAAACATGCTGGCGATCTTTATTTATTGGACTGTTGGTATTCAGGGAGCTATCGCTTTTGACCTGGTTACATATGTGGTTTCCGCGTTATTGATCATGAGCATGAAAGTGAATGAAGAAGTTCGTTTGCCGAACGGGAAACATAAGTTCAAAGATATTAATATCGGGATGGTATGGAAAGACTTCGGTGCAGGTTTCGCTTATATAAAGAACTCGAAATTGCTGATGTCTTTAATTTTTGGTTTTTTCTTGTTCGGTGTAGTCAATGGCGGATTATCGGTCATGCCAGCTTTTATCATGAAATACAAACTGGCTCCTGACAATTATGAGCAGATGATGATGTGGATGGGTGTCGTGTTTGGTGTGTCAGTTCTGGCTGGAAGTGTGATTTGTTCGATGCTTGCTAAGAAGATAAAGCTTTCAACTGCGATTATTATTGGTCTTTTTACAAGCGGAATAGCAATTGGTTGTTGTGCTTTAGCAGCAAACATTTGGGTTTTCTTTATTTTTACCGCTCTAATGGGCTTCAGTATCCCGCTTGTAAACATTGGTTTAGGGGGATGGCTGCCGAAAATCGTAGACCCGAAAATGATGGGACGTGTCCAAGGTGCGATCACACCGATTAATATGCTCTCACATACGGTCACCCTTGCGTTGATCGCGGCGTTCTTCCCAAAATTCTTGTCGGTTGAATCGCTATTCTGGGTAGTTGGTGGAGCGTTGTTCATTGTTGGATTGTTCTATATGTTCACATTGCCTAAATATGATGTTGAAGAAACAGATGAAACAACTGATATGGACTTGAAAGAAAAAGTACCAGTGTAAAGCTGGTGAAAGTAACGAACCCCTTATATAATGAAAGGCGGAGGGGAAGTTATGGCATTATTTCAAAGCATTCTATTTTGGTTTTTTATGATATTGCCTATCGTTCTTTTTATCGTGGCTGTTGCCAGAACATCGTGGGTGTTAATGCTAGTGAACTTGTTATTAACATTGCCGTTAGTTTGGTTTGTAGGCTGGATTACGGAAAGATATGGTGCAGTGTTTGTTGTGGTTGCTATTCATCTCATAGCAGGAGTTTGGCTATGGATGAAAAGGCAGCGGATGGATTTTAGATAAAAGTATGGAAAGGTTTCTGCAGACTTAGTTGGTTGCAGAGCCTTTTTTTATTAGAAAAAATGACCGGCTGGGATGGCCGGTCTCGCTGGTGGGGAGGTTAGGCGTTGGAATATCTAACCTATAATCAGAATAACACGAACAGGTGTTCCTGTAAACTCTTTTAGTTTATTTTTTCCAAACGATTGAAAATGTCGTTCCTCGTGATGAACTTGACTTCATAATGAGGTCTGCACCCAAAGCTTTTGCGAGCATTCTGCTAAATGGTAGTCCTAGTCCAAGCCCTCTAACTTTTAACTTTTTCTTTTCGCCGCGGAAGAAACGCTCGAAGATATATGGCTGTTCTTCCTCACGAATGCCTGCTCCTGTATCTTGAACTTCGATTGATTTTTCTAATAGTGTTATTGTAATTGATCCATTTTCACCAAGAGATTGATAAGCATTATTTAAAAGGTTGATCAAGATCTGTTGTAATCGAAGAGGGTCTGTTTCTCTATATACAATGGTTTCGGGAACAACTAACTTGATATCAAAATCCTCATTCAACGTGATTTTCCAATGATGCACCATTTCTCTCAGAAGTTCATTCATGTTTGTTTCTTCTGTTCTGATAGAAAACGCTCCGGCTGAAAGGGAGTTGTAATCGAGGAGATCCTCAATCATTCTTTGTAATCGGTGAATTTCTTTCAATGTAATCTCCAAAAATTCATCGCGCTCATTTCCAGAAACAATCCCATCTTTTACAGCCTGAACGAGGCCGCTTATAGAAGTAACAGGTGTTTTCAAGTCATGCGTAACGCCTGCCAGCAATTCTGCTCTAAGAGCTTCGAGCTGAGTCAGCCGGGTCGTCATCTCTTCAAAAGATAATAATAATTCATGAATTTCTTTTTCCTTTGCATCATCCGTGTTTAAATGGATATCGTAGTTGCCATCTCTGATTTGGGAAGCAGCAAATGCCACGTTGTGAATTGGTTTTAAGATTTTCTTAGTCAATAGATAAATGACGATCCATCCTAGCAATCCCAAACCAAGAAGTAAGATGATTGGCAATCGGTATTCTTGCTCAACATCTGTTAATTCTGAGGCGTTTTGCATAACAAAAACCCAGCCAGCTTGATTATCATCATAGACAATCGGCTTTTTAACTGCATATACACGTGTTTCATTTAGTTGTAATTTTTGTACGATTTTTTCATTTTCTAAAACGTCAGAAGGGATCTTCTGGAGATTATGAAATTGATGTTCTTTTTGCATGAGTCCTTTATGAAGAGGTTTTGAATTTAAGACATTGCCATCCATATCTGTAATGAAAAACTCTGGTGGTCTGTCCATTTGAAGGACTTTCGCTCTGTCATCAAGTTTTTTGTTAAAAAGGTTGTAGTCTTTATTTCTGTCCGATGATGCGATTCGGTCTGCCGTTTCAGCTGCTATATATTCCATGAGGGTTAACCGGTTTTCAAGGGTGGTATTTCTGATCCACCACAAGGTAAAAACGCCAAGGACCAGAAGACCGATGAAAAGGGTAAACAAATATCTCGTTGTCCAATATCGTAACAATGTTGTTCGATTCTTATTTTTCATAGACACAGAATTGATACCCCAATCCTCTAAGTGTACGTATTTCTCCTTGTGAAGCCGGCCATGAGGCCAATGCTTGTCTGATTCGTTTAATCGCCAGATCGACAGCGCGCTCACTGCCGTCATAATCCAGTCCCCAAACTTGCTCAATTAAGTTGTCCCTAGTAAATGTCCGGTTTGGTCTTCCTGCTAAAAAGAAGAGCAGGGAAAGATCTTTCGGTGTAAGAACAACAGGTTCACCATTTATTTTGACAACATGAGAATCCATATTAAGGTTAAGTGATCCAAATTGTTTTATATTCTCTGTCTCTAAAACATTTGCAGCGCGCCGCAATACTGCATTAACTCTTGCAATAACTTCTTCACCAATGAAGGGCTTTGTTATGTAATCGTCTGCGCCTTGGTTCAATCCTTTTAACCGGTAATCGATGTCTCCAAGGGCAGTTAGCATGATAACAGGGCATGAACTGTTCTGCCTGATTTCTTGTAAAATACTCCATCCATCCCGACCTGGGAGCATCACATCTAATAAAACAAGATTAGGAGATTGGTCAACAAAATAGGTTAATGCTTGTTGTCCATCAAATGCCTGAAGCACTTCATAGCCTTCATGTTTTAAGTAAACGGTCAAAACTCTTGAGATGGTTTCTTCATCTTCTACTAATAAAATCCTTTTCATGGCAGCACCTCCTGTTACCTTTACTATACTTGAAAAATCCCCAGTTTTATAGACTGGGGACCGTGTGAAACTTTAAATGTCATTTCCGATTTCCGCTGGGTTTTCTTCGTTCAATTGAGGCTGAACTTTACCGCCAGAAGGAGCGTCTGAACCAAATCGTTTTCCGCCATCATGATGCTTTCCTTTACCATGATGCCCGCCTGGTCCAAATCCGCCTTTGCCGATTGGAAAAAAGTCATCGCCACGCAAAGCTTCAAGCTTATCCGCATCTTTTTCTTTAATCGCTTCAATTAATTCACGTGTTGATTTGTCTTTTGTGGAGATGCCAAGCTCTTTAGCGAGGTTCTGTACTTTTTTCTCTTGAACCTCCATCGCAATTTCAGGAATCGCTTTTCCGTCAATCGTAATGTTTAGTTTTTTGGCTTCTGCTTTAACTTTTGCGGTCATCACTTCATGAGCCAGTTCTCTCATTTCCTTACCGTCTGTCGAAATCCCTAATTCTTTCGCTTCTTTTTGGATCGATGTAGTCATCACTTCCTGTTGAAGGGTTTGAAGGTCTTTTCCATCTGTTGAGATGCTGAGTTCCTTTGCTTTTTTGATAAGAGAAGCTTGTCTGATATCTTGTCTCAATGTTTCAGCATCTTTTCCATCAGTTGAAACACCAAGTTCTTTAGCTTCTTTTTTCAATTGTGCTAAGTGAATCGCTTCGTGCAGTTCTGCAGCGTTTTTATCCTTTGTAGAGATTCCTAGATTCTTAGCCTTCTTCTGTAGCTTTGCCAGCTGGACTTCTTCAGCCAATGTCTCGATGCTTTTTCCTGAAGTCTTAATTCCTAATTCCTTGGCTTCCTTTTTGATCTGCTCTGTTCGGATCTCTTTCATCAGCGTTTCTGCACCTTTACCGGTCGTACTGATGTTAAGCTCTTTTGCTTTTTCAAGTAAATCTTCTGTGTTTCTTTTGAAGAATCCGCCTCCAAAATGACCGTGCCCTTTCATCTTCATCTCCCATTTTTTCGGGGAAGTTTCTGTTGTAGTCTTCTGATCGTTTTCTGCTGCAAGGGAAGTAGTTGCATAGCCTCCAGCTAATAGTGCGCCTGCGATCGTAAAACCGATTACTGATTTTTTCATTGATTGATTTCCTCCTGGATGGTTAGGGTAGTTTTTCGAAGGTTCGAACCTTGTACATTTAATGTAACCAGTGAAGATGTCAGCACAATGTCAGGAGAAAGAAATACAAAAATAAATTTGAACATTTTTTAAAAGTAAAAATGAGGCTTGTATTATCTAACATATAAGGACTATTTCATTAAAAGTATAAAGAAGGGATGTGTCAGGAAGATGTCAAAGGGGAATTATGGGTCATATACCTTGCCGACTTTTATGTAAAAGGCATACACTATATTTTAAAACGTAGTATTCTGATTTGTTAGGAAGGGATTGTCGTTTTGTGAGCTATTTATACGATGCATATATCAAAAATGAAACGCAGCAAAATTGGTTTAAGAAAATAGATGGTTTGGCGGAAAAGTTTGCAGAGCGAGCTGATAAACATGACCGCGAAGGCAGTTTTCCGTTTGAGAACGTTAAGGAGCTTAAAGAGGCTGGTTATCTTTCGTTAACGATTCCGAAAGAGTTTGGCGGAGAAGGGTTGAGTCTGTATGAGTTTGTTCTCTTACAAGAAAGAATTGCAGCAGGAGATGCAGCAACAGCATTATGCCTGGGATGGCATCTTGGCTGTTTTCTGGAACTAGCAGAAGAGCGGACGTGGAACGAAGAGAAGTTCCGTTCCTTTTGTGAAAAAGTGGTGGTAGATCAGGCTCTTGTGAATCGTGCGGCATCTGAACCTGCCACTGGCAGTCCAACGCGCGGCGGGATGCCGCAAACAAAAGCGGTGATGCAAGGTGAAGACTGGGTGATCAATGGCACGAAGACTTTTACATCAATGGCACCAGCGCTAGATTATGCCATTGTTTCTGCCCAAATCGGGGATACGGGGAAAAAAGGTAACTTCTTGATTGATATGAAGCAGGATGGAGTTACGATAGAAGAGACGTGGGATACGGTAGCCATGCGGGGTACGCGAAGCGATGACCTCGTGATGAAGGATGTAACCGTAAACGGTGATGCTCTTGTTGAAGAAGAACGAGGAAAACTGGATCTTCCAAAAGCATGGCTGCTTCATATCCCTGCCTGTTACCTTGGGGTAGCAGTAGCGGCGAGAAATGAAGCCGTTAATTTCGCAAAAAGCTATAAGCCGAATAGTTTGCCAGGAGCGATTGCTGAGGTTCCAGAAGTACAACGCAAGATCGGTGAAATGGAACTCGAACTATTTAAAGCCCGAGAGCTCTTATATACAACCGCTGCAAAATGGGTGAATGAGCCAGAATCCAGGATGGGAATGGGACCTTCACTAATGGCCGTTAAGCATGTGGCAACAAACTCGGCTGCAAAAGTTGTTGATCTTGCTATGCGGATTGTAGGAGCAAGAAGTTTAGCGATGTCCAGTCCGTTGCAGCGTCATTACCGCGATGTACGTGCTGGTCTTCATAACCCGCCGATGGACGATATGGTGATTAGTGCACTGGCGAAGAGAGCCTTAAGTAATAGCTGAACATCATTTGAAAGCCTTTCAGCCCAAGACCTAGGGTGGAGGGCTTTTTTGTGGTTCAGTAATGTGGTGCGAGGGTATTATCGCGTGCGGGATTTGTCGAGGATTGTAAACTCGTGGATAAACTGCTAAAACTTTTGGATTGAGGGGTAAATCTCGTGGATAAACTGCCAAAAGTTCTGGATTGATGCCGCTTTTTTCTGGATTCGACCTGTTGGATAGCCTCCTATACCCAGTTAGGTATCGCTTTGAAACCGTTTCGGCACCCGAAACTGCTCCTAATTAGGGCTCTTTTCGCTGGGGCAACCTGACTTGCTTCGTTTTTTGTGAAATCACCTTAATTACTTGCTGAAAATGGAAGAATCCCTTCTGAAAATAATCAGAAGGGACATCTTCATTATATAAATGAAGCAGGATGAAGCTTAGTGCTCCGTATCTCTCATAAAAAGCCTACCTCTGTTGAGGCTCGTAGAAACAAAGGTTATTTCCGAACGGGTCTCCAATCCTGATTTCCAGGTGGCCATGAGCGCTTTCTAAACCAGGTCTCGCAAACTTGTATTTTTTCGAACTAATTCTTTGGTGCAGTTCTTCAATTCCATCCACTTGTATCCGGATTTTGATCCCCGGGCTGGAATCCCCATAATGTTCGGAGAGATGCAGTTGGCAAGAACCTGATGACACTTGCATATATAAAGGATAATCTTCTTCATACCGGTGCTCCCAGTCGAGGTGAAACTCCAAAAAGTCTAAATAAAATTCTTTTGCTTTCTCTACGTCAAATATTCGAAGGACTGGGGTAATGCTTTTTGCTTTAATCATGTATAGAAGAGGCCTCCATTTTGTTTTTTTGCATATGTGCTAGTTGTTTTAGGTTTTTTTCAAAAAGTTCTTTTAAAGCCCAATCTTCATAGGAAGAGGGGATGTTTATGACAGCCGCATCTTCCGCATTCTCAGCGATTGTCTTAACGTCTTTTATGTATTGAATAATTTGATAAAAATCTGATTTTGTACCTAACGGACCATGACCGGGTATGGCTGTTTGAATATTCCAGGTACTCAATTCTTGCAGCGTGTGCATCCAGTTATCCAGATCGGATTCATCAAAGAACGAAGGATGTGTTTTGACAAATAATAAATCTCCCATAAAGATGACCTCATCTTCTGGTAGATATAAAAACGTGTCACAAGGGGAATGACCAGCACCTCTTGTAAAAAGCCGTGCTGTCCGTTCAGTACCATGAATAGTAAAAGCCTCAAGGAACGTGCTAGAAGGGAGAGTTAGCGTTAATGTTGGTAAAGACGATAAGATCTCCTTTAAAAAATGAATCTGTGTGAGTGTTTTTTGCTCTTTTGTCTCGTTATATTCGCTTTGTAACGTTTGTATGTAATTCTCTAATCCAGCGATATCTTGCTTCTGTCCCTTAATACGTTCAGGTTGAATGTCCTTTGCTTTTCTGTAGGTTAACTCACTTGATATCAGGTTGCTGGAGTGGAAAATCTGATTTCCGCGAATGTGATCTCCATGATAATGGCTGTTCACAACCCATGAAACGGGCTTATTTGTCATCTCTTCTGCACACTTCTTTAATTCCAGTGCTGCTTGCTGTGTATTGAAAGTGTCAAATACGACCGTTTTGTCACCTAAATCTATGAAACCTGCATTTCCAACGGCACCGCCGCCATCCTTAGCAATCGCTGCATAAATACCTTCTTTTACTTGATGAAGCTCAAAGTGTTTGTTTTCAGTCAGAATCATGTCATAACCTCCTCTCCATAAATTTTCTCTTCCAAACCTGCCGATACCTTTATGTTCATGAAGGATTTTTCTTCCAGAATAAAGAATTGTAAAAGTAAACAAGGGAGGACACCTATGAAACTCGGAACGATCGTTTATTATATTTTGTTTTTACCCATCTTGTTTTTTATATTTCTTCAAGAGAATTGGTCTCCTTGGCTCATAGGCTTTCTTGTTATTGCTTTAAGTATTGTTGTCCGAAAGTTTACAGAGAGCATCGGATTTTTACAAAAGAAGATTCACTTTCTTGCAGGATGTGGTGTTCTTTATGGGATGCTGATCATTTGGGCAGCTGTGATTGTATTTATCGTTTAGTAGAGGAGGAAAATTAAATGAAAGAAAAACTAGTCCGAGTAGGTACCACGTATGTACCTGTTCAAGATCCTAACGTTTCGGCGAGATGGTACGCTGAAAATCTTGGAGCTGAAATCAACTACCAGGATGAAGATAAAGTGATTATGAATCTAGCTGATCAAAGTTTTTTTCTTGTGAGAGCTGAGCAAAACGAGAGTTCCAACTTCACAGATTACAAGGGTAATCAAAGGTTTAGTTTGACATTTGAAGTCGACGGAATCGACACGCTTTACAAATTGCATAATGAATTTAAGAGTCTAGGTATTCAGACTGGTGAAATTGAAGACCGCGGTCATGCGGGGGAGAATTTTGTTTTCAGTGATCCTGATGGAAACAAGTATGATGTATGGAGTGAATTAAGTCCGTCATTTAAAAAAATGCGTGCTTCTTTTTATGAGGAGGTATAAAAATGAGATGGGCGATCGGTCTTGTTTTCTCTTTCATAGGCGTCCTTTTGTTGACGAAAGGCCTATCCTTAAGGGCGATAGGAGCTGAAAGCATAGACGGAGATGGCATCGGCGTTTATTTCTTAGGAATGGAAATCAGTGATAGAGTGCCGACAGCGGATATCCCAACTTACGCGAATAGTTTTCTAGGTACAGGCGTCATCCTTTTGCTTCTTGCCGTCTCCCTTTTTGTCATCCTCCTAAAAGAAAAGAACACATTCAAACCGATTGGTAGAAAAAATCATGCTTGAGATTTAAGGAAAAAGGGAAATTTCATAGCAACCAAATAAGGGAACCAGAGAGGAAGTCTCAAGGTTCTTTTTTCTGTCTAAAAATGTGCTGAGGAGGTGAGCGTATGAAAAAAGGACTTTTGCTCGTATTCATTTGCGGCTACTTTTTGCTTGGTCCTTCCGCAATAGCATTGTCTCCTACAATCGGTGATAACGCTGTGAACCTGTCTTACTATACACCGATCAGCACAACGATCGTTACCAATGAACACGTGATATTAGATAAGCAAAACCCGCTCCAATAAAGGGGCGGGTTTCTTTTTGAACTTTTATCGTTTTCCGCTTAATCCGTACATCACAAATTCAACGATGTGCTCGATCTCTTTGTCATCATCCCACTCTTGATTGGGAAAAAGAAGGAAGCGGGGAAGAATGTATCCGATGATGCCTGAAGCTGACATGCGGATGATGGTTTCAGGAGGCAGGTCGAGGATTTCTCCCTTTTCCTGAAAGTGTTCGATGATCTTCTTGAACTTTCCGTAAACGTGCTCGGTAAAAAGCTTTTGATAAGGTTCCCGAAGCTCGTCGTGAAACGCAATCTCTTGGATGAAAATTTTCAAAACTGAGAAATGTTTTTTTACGAACTCCAGACGATTTTTCGCGACCATCCTTAAGAAATCCTCGTAATGCTCATATTCCTTCTCAAAAACTTCTTTGGCAAATGTTTTTATAAAGAAAGGAGCTGCGAACTTTGCCATTGTCGGAGTAACAATCGCTAAAAGAAGTTCCTTTTTTGTCTTGTAGTGGCGGAAGATCGTACCTTCAGCGACCCCTGCTTTTTTTGCGATCTCACTTGTGGAAGACGCAGCATATCCTTTTTCTGAAAAAGTATCGATCGCCGCTGCTAATATTTTTTGCTGCTTTTCACTAATGACAGTGTCTTCGGTGTCATGCATCAGCTCTTTTATCCATTCTTGGTCGGACATGAGTGTTTCTCCTTTAAACGTGCGTTTCTTTTATTATAGACACATTTTCATCCATGGACAAACGGTTACAGCTTTCTGTGTTTCTTTAACGCTAAAACGTTCAATATCATAAAGAGCAGCGAAAAGCCTGCGAGTACGAGAACTTCATCATAGATCTCTGGCCATCCTCCACCTTGGATCATGACGTCGCGAATCGCTTGGCCGCCATAAGTCAAAGGCATGAGATAGCTCAACGGCTGGAGCCAGTCGGCCATCGTTTCGATGTTAAAGAGTCCTGAGAAAAATACTTGCGGAACGACCACAAGCGGTATGAACTGAATCATCTGCAGCTCGTTTTTTGCAAATGCTGACAGCAGTGTTCCAAGTGAAAGAGCAGTCACTGCAAGCATAAGTGTGATCAAGATAACAAACCAGATGGAACCGGCCATCATGATATCGAGAACATAGATCGAGAACGAAACGATGATTGCCGATTGAATGATGGTGAAAATTCCGAAACCTAATACATATCCCGCAACCATTTCCCATCGGCGCATCGGTGTAGCAAGCAACCGTTCCAGCGTACCTGTCGTTCTTTCGCGCAAGAATGAAACGCCTGCGATCAGGAATACAAAAAAGAATATAAAGAATCCAATGAGGAACGGTCCGATGTAGTCGAAGGATTCCATATCAGCCGATCCGTGCAGGTAAGTGACCTCTGTTTCCATAGAGGTTTGCTGGTTGTTTTTCGGAGTCAATGACTTCAGCGTTTTTTCCACGGTCATCATAACCGCTTTGTTAGCTGTCGGATTGCTGCCTTCCAGTGTGATCTTTGTTGTAGGCGGGTTTATCTCAAGTATTGCATCCAGTTTTTCATTTTCTAAGTCTTCTGCTGCCAGTGTTTTATTTTCATAGATTGTAAAAGACTTATCTGCTTTCTCAAGTTGTGAAGCCATCTGTTCCTGGCTGCTTATTACAGCGATCTCAGGGTCATAATCATTCCCAGAAAAAACAAGGTTCACAAGCGTTAAGATGAGTAATGGCGCCAGGAACATCATGGCAAGCGTTCGTTTATCCCGAATGAACTGGCGGATGATCCGTTTAACTAAAGCTCTAGTTCTCATTGCGGACACCTCCGTAATAAAGGAATGCATCTTCAATCGTTGCACTGGCTGTGGATTCCTTCAGCTGCTGAGGAGAACCTGAAGCGATTAATCTTCCGTCTCGAAGCATGCCAAGCTGGCCGCATTTCTCCGCTTCATCCATCACGTGTGTGGTGACGAGTATCGTCGTCCCAGCGTCACTTAGTTTGTAAAGCTCGTTCCAGATCGATTGACGGAGAACAGGGTCAATCCCTACAGTAGGTTCATCTAAAATTAAGATCTCGGGCTCATGAAGAAGAGCGGCCGCTAACGAAAGGCGCCTTTTCATTCCTCCAGAGTATTGGTGAACAGGTCTTTTTAGATAATCAGTCAGGTTCACTAGAGAAGCAGCGTGTTCGATTCGTTCTTTTTGCTTCTGTCCTTTCAAACCATAAATCGAAGCAAAAAACTCCAGATTTTCTTTGCCGCTCAATTCAACATAAAGAGCGTCAGATTGAGCCATAAAACCAATGCGGGTCATGTTATGAAGATTAGGCATGTCTGTGTCTAGTACTTTAATACGGCCATTTGTTGGAGTTTCGATTCCGGCGATCATTTTAACGAGAGTCGTTTTCCCGGCACCGGACGGACCAAGCAATCCGTAGATCTCGTTTCTTTTAACGTTTAATGAGATATTTTCAAGCACGTGCTGTGAACCATAGTTCTTTGAGACATCGAAAACGTCTATAACAGATGTCATGTGGAGAACCTCCTTTTTAAATCAGAATATAAAAGTGAGTAATCACTCATTTTCTATTTTCAGCATATGTGAGAGGACAGAATCTTGTCAAGTGAGTACTCACTCATTTTTCTTGTTAAAAAAGAGATCCCTCGAAAATTAAGGGATCTTCATCTATTTGAGGGGGTATTCACAATGCTAAATATTACTTAATAACCAGTACAGGACATTCAGCTTTTTGCACAACGTAATGACTGACACTTCCTAAGAATAATTCTTTTACACCGCTTAACCCGCGACTGCCGATCACGATTAAATCGATTCCGTTTAAAGATGCATAGTGGGTAAGTACGTTTCCTGGGTGTCCTTCAATGGCTTTAGCAACGATCGGGTGATCTGTTTTCAAACTGATCTCTGTTTTGACATTCTGAATGATGGCTTCGTTTCTTTCTTTTAATTCGTAGGATGCTTGTTCAACCGAATAGTTCGCATACGTGTAAGCCATCGTATAGACAGGCTGGTAAACAGTGACGAGATGAAGTTCAACGTTTTTTCTCTCGTTGGCAAATTCCACAGCATAGTCTAATGCTTTTTGGCTTTCCTGTGATCCGTCAAAAGCAACAAGGATGGTTTGTAAATGATTCATCATAAATCCTCCCTACACTTTTTTTATTTTGGAACTAATTTAAGCATAAGGTGTTAGGAAGCAGTTGTATGTGATAAACATCACAAACTTTTGTTGTTTTAAAATAATATTGACGAAAATTTCAGGAAAAACCATAATTAACCTATATTACAAGAAATGAGGGGTTTAGGATGTTAAAAAACAAAACGAGCTACGTTCAAATGATGATGGTGCGGAAGGGTTAAATCTTATTAAAAGACCCTCCGTGTAAAAACACAAATGGGGGAATTTATTTATGTCTTTTAGCAATTATGGAGAGCTTTGTACGGAAGTTTATGATCTTACTAAAAAAGTTGGACAGTCTTTTGGCGGGGATATCGAGTACTACACAAGCAGATTGAAGGAAAACGGCGGACGCACTTTGGAAGCTATGGTCGGATCTGGCCGTGTGATCATCCCGCTTTTGGAAGCAGGACTTCACGTTGATGGGATGGACTATTCTGCTGAGATGCTGGCTTCTTGTCAAAAACGAATCGATGAAAAAGGGTTATCGACGAATCTTTATCAAAGTGATCTTCAGAAACTCGATCTGCCTCATAAATATAACACTATCATTATTCCTGGAGGCTCATTTTTACTGATCGAAAAACGGGAAGAGTCACGTCAGGCGTTGAAGCAGATGTATGAAAATCTTGAAGACGGCGGCCGTTTGATTCTGGATATTTTTCTGCCGACCGATAATTTTGAAGCGGGAAAAGTGCTTCGTACATTAACGGTAGACTGTCCGAACGGGGACATCATTACGATGGAAGATAAACTAGTAGAAGTGAACTTTTTCGAACAGTACAAAGCATCTTATCTAAAATATGAAAAATGGCGTCAGGGAAGTCTTGTTCAGACAGAACTGCAGCGATTTGCGATCCGCTGGTACGGAATTGAAGAACTGAAACTGATTATGGAGAGCGTTGGCTTTCAAAATGTTTCAGTGAGCGCTGACTTCGAGTATGGTAAGAAACCGACTCATGCCCGTCAAAGCTTTGTTTTTGAAGCAACAAAATAAAGAAGAAAAACCATTTGCTTTCATGAGCGAATGGTTTTTAATTTCTAGAGTTATCATGTTGTTGTTCACTTTTTTGAAGCTTAGTTAATAGAAAGTAGATGATCCCGCTAGTCATCACAATAATAAGAAATGTATTGGAGATAAAACCGAAGTCCAGCTCAGTTACTTCATATATTACTTTTCCATCAATCCCGAGATATCCAGTACTAAACCCTTTATACTCATCAAGTGTGAAATAGGATATAATCAATCCAATGAGCAGTCCGCTAATTATTGAAATTTTTCCTTTCATCACGTTCACTCCCTTTCTTTTATTAGATTCCATTTTTATACAATAAATTCCTTTAAAAAAAGACTCCATTCAAAGGAGTCTTCATACATGTTATTGATTATGTGTTTTCCGATACTGATACTGCTGCCATCTGAAGCGGATAAAGCAGCCGACGCAAAATCCTAAAATTGCGATAAATGATGCAGCTGCTACCATTACAGTTGCTGCTAAAGCGAGCCCTGTCCAACTCAGGGTGTATGAAATGAATCCCAGTGCTAATAGCGAAATGGCGATCAGCTGGTTGAATTGCTGCTGATCCTTATCTTCAGGAATATATTCAGATGGTTTCTTTTTTAAGAATAATGCTGCTACCCTCATCACAGGATTAAAGTTAAAGAACATACCAAGTAATCCCGCACTTAGCGGCAATAATAGAATCCAGGCTTGACCAGTGAGCCATGTGGCCACAACAGATAAAAAGATGAACCATTGATTTGTGCGAACTAAAGGTCTAGGGATAGATACAGCGCTTTTTGACATGACAATTCCGACCTTTCTTATAGGTTTAGTTATTATAGTGTAATTGTATTCGGCCGATATGTGAAGTGTTAAGCTTCAATAAATATAAGAAGGGGATTATGGCAGATAAAAAGAATCATTTAGAAGAGGTGATACGATTGAAGATAAAAAGAGACGATACAGAGGTCCATTATCAATATGCTGCAGAGATTCGAGAAAAACTGAATCAGGACACGTTTGCTCAGTGGCTCGGGATTGAACTGACAGATATGGGGCCAGGGACGGCAGAAGCTGAGATGACGATAACGGAGAACATGCTGAACGCACACGGAACAGCACATGGAGCAGTGCTTTTTGCAATTGCTGATTTTGTGTTTGCAGTCGCGTGCAATTCGTATGGAAAAACTTCGGTTGGGCTCTCGGTGAACATCGGTTATTTGGCAGCCTGCCAAAAAGGAGACAAAATCACGGCAAAAGCTTCAGAAATCAAGCGAAACCATCGCACTTCCTGGTACGAAGTGACGGTTGAGAACGAAAAGGAGACGGTTGCTCATTTGAGTGCACTGTCCTACAGAAAGAATGACTATTTTGTAGGCGGAGAAGAGTAGCAGTGGGAGATAATCACATAAAAAGTGCTATTGATCACATAAAAAATTTGGGCAATCAAATAAAAACCACTTCTCATCACATAAAAATGGCCCTACATCACATAATTTGTATTATTATTCCAATTAATGGCCGTTCCACAAATAAAAAACGGAGTGAGGCACATTCGCCTTCACTCCGTTTTTATTATTTCTGCAATGTTTTCTTGATATATTTGATGGTCTTTCTCAAATCTTCGGCAGTTGGACGGCCGAATGGACCCGTCTGAATATCGAAATATAGCACTCGCTTTTGGTCATCGACTAAAAACAACGCGGGTTCACCATGTTCACCGTGATCTTCATAGAGCTCTCCGTTATGGTATTGAACACCATAAGGCTCTGCCGCAGCTCGTTCAGGATCACTGAACACAGGAAACGAAAGAGAGTGCGTTTCCTTCATTTTATTCAGGTTCTCCGTTTCATCGGTCGAAATCGCGAGTATGTGTGTGTTTAATTCATTAAAGGTGTCTATGTTCTGTTCAAGCTCTTTTAACTGATCGTTACAAACCGGACACCATTCCCCCCGAAAGAAAACGAGCAGATGGAAGCGATCATCCTTCACCAGGTGCTGATGAAAAGAAAAGGATTCTCCCGTTTCGCTTTTCAGAGTAAAATCTGGTGCCATATCGCCTGTTTTTAACATATAACATCCCTCCAAAACATTAGACTCTTCTTTAGGTATACCTCTAATCTCGAGATTTAAACCATTTGTCCAAACAACCTGTCTTAATAGGAATAGTATGTAAGATAACTATTGAAAGAGGATGAGTACTTTTGAAATTAAGACCTTTTCTATTAAACAGCATACCCAAAAGCGGAACCCATCTTTTGCTGCAAGCCGTTAAAGGTATTCCTGATGTGGAAATCGTTCCACCGGTAATAATGGGTGAATTAAAAAAGGAATCCCTTGATTTGCATGATTTGTCTTTAAATCAATTTATATATGGACATCTTTTTTATTCTGCAGAATATGAGGAGATATTTAGAAAGCTCGGAGTAAAGCAGCTTCTGATGATCCGAGACCCAAGAGATGTGATTTTATCCTTGTATTATTATATGTTTAAAGTTTTGCCGCACCATCCAGTCCGAAGATATGCTGAAAAAAATGAACTAACTAAAGAAGAGATTATCAATTCACTTATATTAGGAATCAGTGATGAAGATTTTCTTTATGAAGGTACAAACAAAGTTATGACGAGATTTTCTTCATGGATGAAAAATCCTGATGTACTTGTCTTGCGTTATGAGGACTTAAATGACCCTGCTAAACAAGATAAGGAATTTTTCAAGATTTTGTTTCACTTATCTGAAGGGAATGAACCTGGAAATTTTAGTGGAATTATTGAATCTATGAAAAATAATATAATACCTGAACATTCTGGTACGTTCAGAAAAGGAAGAAGCGGTGAATGGAAGACAGAATTCACAAATATGAATAAAAAGGTTTTCCATCAAAATTGCCAAAAACTATTAACGGAATTAGGTTATGAGTAAACTTTTGGGTTAATAAAAATAGTGCTCCACTCTAGGTATATTCTAGGTCTCCATGTAAAAAGTTTCAAAAAATGCAAAGGAAATACAATGACTATATTCCTATTTTAAGTTAAAACTTTTAAAAATTAGTAGTATCTATTTGTTTTTGCTAGAATAGTAAAATTTTTCTTTATTTTCAGTTATTTCACCCCTATATTAGAAATTGTCGACAACATAAAATTATAAGGAGTGAAGTAAATGTTTAAGAAGATTGCCACAATGGCAGCAGTACTACCATTAGTTGTGTCTCTTGCATCACCGGCTTCAGCGGCGAAAAGTACCGAGGTAAAGGCGAATGTAACTCCTCAAGAAATTATCGTAAAGTTTAAAGATGGTGTTTCAGACTCCAAAGCAAAGTCATTAGCAGTTAAAGCGAAAGATGAAGTAAAAGAAAAAGGTCCGAAATTCCACGTTATCAAAGTTAAAGAAGGATCAGTGGAAGAAGCTATTGCAGAATACAAAAAGAGCGGAGATGTAGAGTACGCGGAACCGAACTATACATACCATGCTTCTTGGACACCGAACGACACGTACTTCTCAAACGGCGTACAATGGGCACCTCAAAAAGTCAGTGCACAATCAGCTTGGGATATTACTCGCGGATCTTCGTCGGTAAAAGTAGCGATTATCGATACAGGTGTTGATTACAATCACCCAGACTTAGCGGGCGGAGTTATCAAAGGTTACGATTACGTTGATAACGATTGGGATCCAATGGATATGAACAACCACGGTACACACGCAGCAGGTATCGCAGCTGCTACTACAAACAACTCTCGCGGTATTGCGGGTATGGCGCCAAACGTTTACATTTATGCAGTGCGCGTACTTGATGCGAACGGAAGCGGTTCGTTGGATGATGTAGCAAACGGAATCTACCATGCTGTTGATAACGGTGTTAAAGTAGTTTCATTGAGCCTTGGTGGACCAAGTGGCGCGACTTCACTTCAAAACGCTGTAAACTATGCAGCTTCTAAAGGTGTAGTGGTTGTTGCTGCAGCAGGTAATGAAAGCACATCTGCTCCAAGCTACCCGGCTTACTATTCCAATGCGATCGCTGTAGCAGCTACTGACCGCAACGATCTTAAAGCTTCTTTCTCTAACTACGGATCTTGGGTTGATGTTGCAGCTCCTGGAGTAGACATCGCTTCTACAGTTCGTAATGGAGGCTATGCTTACATGTCTGGTACTTCAATGGCTTGTCCCCTAGTAGCAGGTATTGCTGGATTACTAGCTTCACAAGGAAGAAGTGCATCCAACATTCGTGCAGCGATCGAGAACACAGCTGATTACACATCTGGAACAGGTTCTTACTACTCTAAAGGACGTGTAAACGCAGCTGATGCTGTTCGCTACTAATCTATAAAAGTAAAAGACTCTCAAGTACGGACTGCGGTCCAGACTTGAGAGTTTCTTTTATCATAATAGTTTTAATAGACTAGTAAAAAGTGTCGAATCATAAGGATATGGTAAGAACGAATGCTTATGTTTCTCATGCATAAATTGTCGATGTAGACATAATTCCTTATTTTTAAAACGGGACTTGTGGAAAACTTTAACAGTTTGTTAGAATAGTGATAATAATACCCTCAGCGAGAATCTTTATTCTTTTTTTCTTACACTAAAAGAAAGGAGGTTCCCATCATCTACGGAAGTTTCATCACCCTTTTCAACCATCATGAACAGCCCCAGTAAATTCAAATGATTCACTAATCTTTTTTATTAAAAGGAGGCAAGGATCATGAGTGAAATTCGCTTAATTCCTTTTGTACTGGAAGATGTAATGGAAACATCAAAAGAAGAAATTCCATACGGTGTAGAAATGATCAACGCTCCTGCTTTTTGGCGCGAAGGTGAAAAAGGACAAAGTGTTGTGGTGTCTGTTCTCGATACAGGCTGTGACACGAGTCATCCCGAACTGGCGAATCGAATCGCGGGCGGGCGGAATTTCATAGAAGGTGAAGAAGACGATTACACGGATGCTCATTACCATGGAACGCATGTTGCGGGCACGATTGCGGCAACGCTAAATAACGCAGGTGTTGCAGGCGTTGCACCGGACGTGAAGCTGCTGATCTGCCGGGTACTCGGTAAAGACGGAAGCGGAACGTATCAGGGAATCATCGATGCGATCGATTATTCGGTAAAATGGCGAGGAGAGAACGGGGAGAGAGTCCGCGTGATCTCGATGTCACTCGGCGGACCGAACGATGTTCCTGAACTTCACGAAGCGATTCAAAGGGCAGTGTTGGAAGATGTTCTTGTAGTCTGTGCGGCTGGAAATGAGGGGGACAACAAAGAAGATACAAACGAACATGCTTTTCCTGGAGCTTATAAAGAAGTGGTACAAGTTGGTGCTGTGGACGCTAAAATGAAGCTGGCTCCTTTTTCAAACACAAACGATGAGATCGATCTCGTAGCACCCGGCGTTGATGTAATCTCAACGTATCCTGGAAATAAATATGCCAAGCTGTCTGGAACTTCAATGGCCACTCCGCATGTTTCGGGGGCAGCAGCTTTATTGATCGAACGCGAGGAAAAACTGTTTGGCCGCGAGCTATCTGAAGCAGAAGTTTACGCGCAGCTCGTAAAGAACACCTTAAGTATCGGATTGACGAAGAAGGCAGAAGGAAACGGATTGCTTGTCTTAAACGCGCAGGAAAAAGCGGTGTGTGATAAGGATACGTACCGAGCAATGAGAACTCCGATTGAAACGGCAGCAGCCAAAGATCCAGATTCATAATATAAGCCCGCTTCTTCGGAAGAAAGGGGTGTTGGAGGATGGCGTATAAAATATTGGCGCTTCTCATCAGTTTCGCAATGCTGATTGTGAAAATCTATGAAGAGATGAGAAGACGTGCAAAGATGCTGGCAAAACAAGAAGAGCTAGAAAAGAAGAAGAAACGAAAGCGCAAAAGAAACGCCAAGAAAAAAGAGAAGGAAAGTGCTTAAATGAATAATTGGAACAAAAGCTGATCTGCTGGACAAGAAACCGTCCGGAATAGATCAGCTTTTTTGCTGTGTGGAGACGATATCCATGTTCTACAGGATGTTTTAAATTAAAATAGGGTTCAGTTTTTAAAAAAACTGTTCAGAATAGGTTTTGGAGTATGCGCACCAGCAGACGGAGGGGCGTGGTCGGCGTTTTGAGGGCTCAAAACAGGAGCGAATCCAAAAGTTTTGGGACTGAATCCACGAGTTTCAGCCCTCAATCCAAAAATTTTGACCTTCAATCCAAAAATTTTGGGCATTTATCCACGAGTCGACAATTCGGCGAATTTCACCACACACTCATAACTGCCACTAGACCACTCAGCTTAAAAGTTGCTTCGCTGGAAAGAAAAGGAGTAGTATATGTAGACTACATTGTTTTAAGAGAGGTCGTAAATATGCTTGCTTTACTCCTGATAGCTGCTGCAATAGTGGCTGTGATCTTGTTTATCAGATTTCACCCGGTTTTTGGAAGCAATCCCTCAAAAGAAGTCAAAACAGAATACAGTTCCCTCGAACATTATTCTAACGGTGCGTTCGTTAATCAAATTCCTACCGAAATGGCTACGGATTTTCGATCTATGCTGCCTGTATTAAAAGAATTCCTAAAAGGAAATCCAAACAGACAGCCCGGTCAGCCGATTCCGACAAAACCCCTTCAGTTTTCAAAACAGAATCCGAATCAAACCACAAAGGTAACTTGGTTTGGTCATTCATCGTTATTGCTGGAAATGGATCATAAAAGAATCCTTCTTGATCCGATGTTCGGGAAGGCACCGTCGCCTATTCCATGGTTCGGCAACAAACGTTATAGCAAAGAACTTCCATTTTCAGTTGACGAGCTGCCTCAAATCGATCTGGTTATCTTATCCCATGATCATTACGACCATCTGGATTATGGCACGATAAAAAAGCTGAAGAGTAAAGTAAATCAATTCCTCGTTCCGCTCGGAGTAAGCAATCATCTGAAAAGATGGGGTGTAGAACCAGATAGAATACAGGAATGTAACTGGTGGGATGAAATTGTCGCAGCGGGTGTTACACTTGTGTGCACACCTGCAAGGCACTTCTCCGGAAGGAGTTTAACGAATCGTAATTCTACGCTTTGGTGTTCTTGGGTTATTAAAGGAACAGAGACGAAAATCTATTTTAGCGGTGACAGCGGATATGGTCCGCATTTTAAAGAGATTGGTGAAAAATATGGACCTTTTGATCTAACCTTGATGGAGTGCGGTCAATATCATGAAAAGTGGGCTGCCATTCATATGATGCCAGAAGAAACCGTGCAGGCACATATAGATGTTAGAGGAAAGAGGATGATACCCATTCACTGGGGGGCATTTACATTATCACTTCATGACTGGACAGATCCTGTTGAACGAGCGATAACAGCTGCGAATGGGAATAACGTAATGATATCAACCCCTCACATCGGTGAAACGATATCCTTAGAAGAGGAACAGCCATCTAAGTGGTGGAAAAGCTGATCAGCGAATCTCAGATTTCTTTTTCATAAGATGCAAAGTAAAAAGTAGACCTGTTAATCCAGCAGTAAGAATTGGACCAATGCTATAGATAAGATATCTCCAGTCCCCGGTCACGATGGAACTAACGGTAAAAATAATAGGGAAACCAATCAAGACAAATAGGGAAGCGAACAAGCCAGCTCTTACGTTTTCTTTCATAACGTACTCCTTTCATGAACCTGGTAAAATTTAACTTAATAATATCATAAAAAAGGCGGTCCCAAAATAAATTTTGAGCCGCCTTCTTCTTATTTACTTTTCCATAACTCTAATAGAGGACCTTCTTTTCCGAAGAGCGGATCCGTTTCTGGTAACGGAACTAGCATAATCTCATCGAGTACTTCAGGTCGATCATCAGGGTCACCTTTTTTCACGTTGTGTTCCATTCCGCCCGGATATGCTCCTCCTACTTTAAAATCGGTGCTGCAGCCGATCATTTTATGGCCCGTTCCAGCGGGCAGGACGATAACATCACCCCTCGATACCGTAACGGAAACACCATCTTCACCGCCTAATAAAAGTACGGCTTCACCGCTCATAACCCCTAATACTTCATGCGTGTTACTGTGGTAATGATGGTAATCGAACACGCCGTTCTTCCAGCCGTTCGTCCATCCATTTTCCTCAAAAACATCCAGTGCATCCTGAGGTTCTTTTAGTTCACCAACGTACAATAGAACTGGCCAAGAAGGATGATTTGGAATTTTTCCATCATCCGTAAAGAACAGCGTCTTAACATTTTCGCTCAACATTTTCATATCCACTTAACACCTCACCCGTTTTTCGATTCTTTTCCCTTTATTCTATAAAAAGAAACGAAAACCTTTTCTGAAAATATTTTTTATTTAGATGAAAATGAGAGCATTCTTGCGAAAGAGCTCATTATTTGACGAAAAGTAATGTGTTTAAAATAGTTTCTTTTTTTGCAAGAAGTGGTATTAAAAGAAGTACAAGGTTTAAATGTCATTGAAAGGTGGAAATCAGTATGAAATACAAAGTTAAGGACTGGCTCCGGTTAACGCCGCGTGAGAGATACCTGCTTTTGTTCGCTGTTTCCCAACTCCAGAAAAAACTTCGAGCAGGTTAAAAGAACCAAATATATAAATTTAAGGCGTTTTCATTGCCACAACTCCCCCTTGTTTGGTTACAATAAGAGTAGATAAAGAACAGGGAGGAACACAGAATGGCTGACCTCAATAATTGGTTTGAAAAAGGCATGACTCGCTATGCATATATAAATGCTATGACTACACACAAAGAGAACCTGCTATCTATCTATAATGCATTCGTACTTCCAGATCCGATGAAAGATGCACTGCAAGGCATGCAGAAAAGCCGGTTGAGAGCAATTGTGATTACCGAAGACTGGTGCGGTGATGCAATGCTGAATCTCCCTGTTTTTATGCGGATGGCGGACGAAGCTCTCATCGACGTCCGTTTTATTCAGCGTGACAAAAATCCAGAGTTGATGGATCGATACCTTACCAATAAAGCAAAGTCTATCCCAATCATTATTTTTATAGATGAAAAGGGTAAAGAAATTGTGAAGTGGGGACCGCGTGCTCCGAAATTACAGCAGCTGGTAGAGGAACGGAAAAAGAAGCTTCCTACAAAAGATGATCCGCGCTACGAAAAAGCATTCAAGCTTTTTGCAGAAAAGATATCAACCCTTTTTACGACAGACCACGCACTGTGGGAAGAAGTCAGTCTAGATATTATTAAAAAATTATTAGCTAAAATAAATGTTAACAGCCTGTAATTAGGCTGTTTTTTGTCGTTCGGAAAGGTTTATGCGCGTTTGGGGAGATTTATGCGCCGTTTGGGAGGGTTCTTGCTCTCCATGTTGGAATTATGATGTTCTATTATAGTAGAATGCAACAAGCGATTAATAATGTATGAGGTGTAACATGAAAAAAGCGAACGTAATCATTTTGGCAGGATTTTTGGGAAGCGGAAAAACAACCTTGCTCAAGCAGCTGCTTCAGCGTGAAAAAGATAGAAATCACAAAACAGCTGTCCTCATGAATGAACTTGGGCAAGTTTCGATTGATTCTGATGCAGTCCCGGGAGATATTCCGTTAAAAGAACTGCTTAACGGCTGTATCTGCTGCTCATTATCCGATCAGCTTGAAAAGCAGTTGTGGGGACTTTGTAAGGAAAATGAACTCGACACTTTGATCATAGAAGCAACAGGTGCTGCTCATCCGATTGATGTGTTGGACGCTTGTTTGTCACCATACCTGCTCGATGAACTGCATGTATCTGGAATCATTTCGGTCATGGATGCACCAAGGTGGCTTGACCGGGGTACGATGAGTGTCCAGGCAAAAATGCTGATGCTCGAACAAATAAAGCATGCGGACTTCATTATTTGGAACAAGACTGGTGCTTTGTCAGACGAACAGAAACAATCAATAAAAGAAGACGCGGAACGCTTAAATGAAGGAATACCATATGTTTTGACTGATTATGCGAAAGCAGACATTGATCAGCTGTTCTCCCTTTCTGTAAAAGACAGAAAAGAACATCAAAAAGTTACAGCCGACAAACTAAAGGTGAAAACGTGGATGTATCCGTTTAAAGGTGCCATCAAAAAAGAAGCTTTTGAAAACTGGCTGCGCGAAGCACCATCATCGATATACAGGATCAAAGGCTATATCAAACTTGAAGACGGACAAATCTATCTGTTTCAATATTCCTACGGACTGCCCAATTACGAAAAAGAGCTTATGAAGATGCCTTTAAGACTGGTGTTTATCGGTGAGGATTTGAATACTGAAAAATTAGCTGAAGGATTAAAACAATTAGAACAATAAAACGAATGACGCTTCGGGAATTTTCTCGAGCGTCTTTTCAATTAAAACAATAATCTCTTTTCATATAATCTTCCTCTTCAACCATTTCAGCTACCCCTGGAACTGTTTCAGAGGCATGAATATAACTTCCAATAATCTTATCATCCCCAGTTAGAATTACCGCCTCTAGATATCTGGTATCACATTTTTGTTCTAATCGGTATTGGTGTCTCGTTATTTTCGTTTTTTCATATCCTCTAAAATCAACTCCCGCTAAATAGAAGATTTCCAACGGCTCTGGATATTCAGGTATTGAAAAAGGTTCTTTCTTAGGCAAATAAAAAGCTAAATCCCAGCCTTTCTCTTCGATAAAAGCTCGGTGACTGTCTGGAATCATAAGGTGAAAAGCGAAACTCATTACGAACAATACAAGAAAAAAAATCAGAATGAAAAAGCCAGCTGCACAGGGTAACTTTTTCAAGATAAAAACCTCCTTTTTACTCCAATACCGTTCGTTTTATGATAGTCTAATATTATCATAATTTTCCAAATAATAGATGAGGTGATTTCTTTTGCAAACAAAAGTAATAACACATGATCATCGTAAAATTCATAAAGAAATTTATGGAGAGAAGCCCGGTCCGGTTCAGATACTACGTATGCCTCAACTGAAATATGTAGTACAAGAGATGAACACCGCTTACCATATGGATTGGGCAGGACGGCCTGAACCAGTGGATCAGCAGTGGATTGTATGGAAGATCGTCAATCAGCTAAAACACATTACAAAAACAAGTGCAGACTATAAATTTAAGCTGATGCCTCACGAAATCATTTGGCATGAAATGACCGGTAATCTAGCGAGAACTACTCAGGTGATGCAAGTTCCGGATTGCATAACAGATGAGATGTTTGAAGAAGCACAAAGGAAGGTCGCTAAGAGCCTGAAAGAAGAGATCCCAGAAACAAAACTTATTACTGCTAAGTCGGTGTTATGTGCGCAAAAGTTACACGTCGGTCATTATCGTGAAACTAAAGCAACTCTTCTAGAAGTCAATCAATTTGCAGAGGATCAAGGATATCAAGTTAGAGGCAGCCATAGAGAAATTTATCTGACACCTGCGATGAGATGCCATGATCCATCTACGTGGAAAACCATCGTAAGTGTGGAATTGGAATAAATTTAGGAGAAATTAATGAGCACGGATAAAATAAAGTTCAAGCTGGAATTGAAAGAAGAAGATAAGGGTTTGAAATATATACTTATTTTGATCATTGCAGGTTTATTAATAAGTGTGACCGCATTGTCTATGTATCGTGGAGCAGACGGAGACTTCGAACCACAAATGGTAGCCTCTCAATGGGCACAAGCCGAACTCCAATCCAATGAATCAATGAAATATAATCTTTTGTCTGAAAGAGCCAGAGCAAATTATATAGACGTTGTCCCAGATGAACGAAAAAGAATCGCTGGTGAAGAGGAATTCGAAGAGTATGATCTTTTTCAATGGAAAATAAGAAAAAATGAATACATTTATAAGGTTCATTATTATGGAATGAAGTCGTGTCCTGATTGCCAAAAAGATATTTGGGTAAGAGTAAAAGCTGCAAACGGTAAGTGGGAGGTACCTGAATTCAATTTTTCTGAGTTAAATGCTATTCCAATCATAAGAAACCTTGAAGCAGAGCAGATCCCAACATCCGTGGAACAGGAAGAGGAAATGGAAAAAAAGAAATCCATATTTGAAAGAGTACTAAACTTATAAAAGGGGACGCCCTGCATGTTAAAAAGATAGTATTATTTTCGTTATTATCGGAGCTCTTATCAAGATGTCAACTTTCATTTTCTTTTCAGGAGTGGAATACGAACGTTATATACGGTTTTCAGGAGGATTTATATTCTATCTTGGTACTTTAATGATTCCTGATTATCTTGTAAGTCCTAAAAAGGAAGATAAAAAAGCTTGAGGGATGTTTACCTCAAGCTTTTTCTATAAAGATACTTTCATGAATTTACTTACGTCTTTAAAACCCATTTTTTCATATAGTTTAATAGCTTTTTCATTAAAAGAATAAACATTGAGTCTTACATCGCTATAGCCGTTCTTTTTGAATTCTTTAAAGGCTTCTTCGATTAAAAGCTTTGAGTATCCCTTTCCTCTGTAAGGGGGTTTTACATACAAATCGTTAATCCAGCCAACTTCATCACCTGTTAAATAGTCAAAAGCCTTATCAATCTGGACCCAGCCTAACAAGGTTTCCCCATCCATTAAACAAACAAAATAGGCATTGTATTTTGCAGAATGTTCGTAGGCCGCAATCATTCTTTCTCTATTGTCTTCAGCATTGCAGTTTGTCGCTTCTTTACGATTCACACCAGCTATCTCATAAATCTCTTCAATCTCAACCTCAGTCGCTTTTTTGAATGCTAACCCCATATGTTCATCCCCTAAACGTAATCTTTTCTTTATGATGTTAACATAAATTTCCTGAAAAATGTTTATTCCAAAAGACCACTGAGATCTTTGTAAATATAATCCGGTCTAATTCCTAGTTCATCGATTTCAAGATCTGCTCTGTTAATCCATGCTGTTTTAAACCCAAAAGATGAAGCACCGGTAATATCCCAGAAGTTAGAACTCATGAATAAGACTTCATGTCGTTTGACGCCAAGTGTTTCGAGTGCATATTGATAGGCTGCTGGAGCTGGTTTGTACTGTTTAACATCATCAACGGATAAAACTCTCAAGAGATGATTCAATTCTCTTTTTTTAACAAGAGGACTCAGCATTTCATAGTTGCCGTTTGAAAAGATGATCTGTGTCTTATTTTGATTTTGTAAGGTTTCCAATGTGGCACGAACCTCCTCATACACTTCAAGTTCTAAGTACGATTGCATGAGAGAGTGGAGTGTATCTTCATTGCTTTGTAGAGAAAGATTTCTTAAAGTATACAAAAGAGCGTTTCTCGTAACTTCAGAAAAGGGTTTGTAAGGGCCGGTCAATTGATGAAGCAAAAAGTATTCAACCTGTTTTTTCCGCCACTGTTCACTGATGGTTTTCCCGTACCCTTTAAATTCAGACTCAGCTTTTTCTGAAACAGAGTGGACATCAAAAAGAGTGCCGTAAGCATCATAAACATAAGCTTTTATCGTCATAAAAACACCGCCTCCTTTCCTAAAGGATACCCTAATAGGATACATCTGAAATTCACGAAAAAATTTTTTAGTGTTCCAGGTAGAATTTCCAGCAATACGGGAATAGATAACTTATGAGGTGATAAATATGAAAATGCAATTGTACTTGTTATTCGGTTTTATCTTTGCACTGATTATAGCAACGTTTGCAGTTATTAACGTTGGTGATGTTGAAATTAATTATCTGTTTGGCACAGCTAACTGGCCGCTCATCCTTGTTATTTTGGGATCTGCAGTCTTTGGAGGTCTTTCCGTTGGATTATTCGGCTTGATCAGGGTGATTCAGCTGCAAAGACAAGTTAAAAAGCTGCATCAGATTCAAAACGAAAAAGAATCTTGGAAAGCAGAAGAAAGAAAAGAAACCGTTTCAGAAACCGTTGCACCCACACAAGAAATTCCGCATGAAAAAGCAGAGGATAAATAAGACAAGAAACCCTGAAGAAACCATTTGCTGGTGTTCATCAGGGTTTTCTTCACTTTCCGAGTAAATTCGGATTCATTGTTAAGCCATTTTCTAAGTAAAAATCACAGTACTTTTTGTAGACTGAAAAAATGTCATCCTGACCCACGATTTGATTTTCTTCATCAAAATACTGAAGAGATCCACCTAAAGTAAATAGAGTAATCACTTCTTCGGCTTCCGTTATTAAAGTATGTATATCTCCTGGGGGTTCGAAGATAAAGGTACCGGGTGTGGCTACCCAATCTCTTTCAGCATATCGCCATTGACCTTTAAGATTAAATCCAATCACATTTCCGCCTGTATGCCTGTGCCGGGTAAGGACTTGATTTGGTTTTATCTTAAACAAATATGTCCAAGTTCCTGTAGTGAAATCAAAGCGAACAGGTTTAAAGTGACACGTTTTTTCATCAAAAGGAACCCATGGCATATCTTTGGTATCAACTACAATTTCAGGCAGCTGGAGTTTTTCTGCGAATTGAATTAAGTCTGGATCTAGAAGCTCTTTCAAATAAAAAACCCTCTTTCGTGTACTGTTTATAAACCTAAAGTTCCTCACAAAGTAAGTAAATTCCTTTTTCAGAAATTTTAAAAATAGACTTGAAAGCGAATTCAATTAGCGTTAAGATAGACAACAAATCATATCCGAAACGTTTTGGGGGATGAAAAGTGGCAACGATTAGGGATGTAGCAAAAAGAGCGGGAGTATCTGTTACAACGGTTTCAAGAGCGTTAAACGGATATTCTGACGTAAACGAAAAAACAAGAGAACGAATTAAAGAGATCGCAAAAGAATTAAAATACAGTCCGAACCTACTAGCGAGAAGCCTCGTGATGAAGAAGACGAAAACGATCGGTTTGCTCGTTTCAGGTCTGAAGATTGAAGGAAGCAAAGATAATTTCACGTATGAGGTACTTTGCGGAGTGAATGACTGTGCAGGTCAACTTGGGTATGAGCTTGTTCTCATCAGTACTGATTCACAAAAACAGCAGGAAAAAACGTACAATCAGCTCGTTCAGGAGCGAAAAGTCGAAGGAATCATCCTGCAAGGAATTAAAACGGATGATCCCTATCTAGAAGAAGTGCTGAAAAGTGATATTCCTTGCATTCTCATCGATATCCCCATGGAGAGCGATTCAGTTGGTTATGTCACAACAGACAATAAAGATGGTGCGAAATCAGCTGTCACACACCTTTTGGATCTTGGGCATAAGCATATTGGGATGATCAACGGACACAGCCAGGCTTTTGTCAGCCAAGAGCGGCTGGATGGCTATCAGGAGGCTCTCCAGGAAAAGGGGATTGCCTTTAATGGATCTTATGTTGTGGATGGTGCCTTTTTAGAAGAAAAAGCAGAAACCGAAACGGCAAAGCTTCTCCAAAAACATCCTGAACTTACAGCACTATTTTGTGCGAGCGACCTTATGGCGATGGGGGCGATAAGGGCTGCCAAGAAAATGGGTCGAAAGCTTCCAGAAGAGTTGTCGATCGTCGGTTTTGACAATATTATTCTGTCAGCCTATTCCACACCTTCACTTACTACGATTGCTCAAGACCGCTATCAGTTAGGGTTTGAAGCAACGAAACTTTTAACAGACATGCTCGAAGGAAACAAAGGCAGCAAAAGGAAAGTGCTTAACACAACATTCATAAAAAGAGAATCAACTTCTGAAAACCACAATTAGTGGTTTTTAAAATACAAAGTACCGAAAACGTTTTGGGAAACTTTTCAACAAAAGCTCTAAGATTGTTGCTTTTAAGTAATTTCCTTCACTGACAAGTTGATCGGAGAGTAAGGTGCAAGACTCCTACGGGACGAGCGGTCAGGTGGAAACTCCTAATGGCGCGTAGCGGCAGGAGGCTCACCGCACGCCCCGTGGAAAGCGAGTAACCTGGAGCGGAAATTAACTACTATCAAAAGCAACAAGATATACGAAAAACATCTAAACAAAACAGGAGGAAACAACCGTGAATTACCGCGTAATTAAAGAGAACGATTTATTTTTCTTAACCGATGACAAAGGAAATATTCCACAGGAAAACAGCTATGGATTGGGGCTCTATACAAAGGATACGAGGTTCTTAAGTAAGTTTGATATCAAAATCAACGGTCAAGATCCTATTCTTCTTTCATCTTCAGCCGATGAGAACTATATGGCAAAAATTTTGCTGACCAATCCTCACATGGAAGAGGACGGAGAGCTGATTCTTTGGAGAGAATCAGTAGAGATTGAAAGAAAGCGTTTAATCTATGATGGTGTGCTCTATGAAACACTTCAACTGAAAAACTATTATCCAAAGCCAGTGGAGTTCGAAGTCAGCCTACATGTGGATGCTGATTTTACAGATATGTTTATCGTACGAGGATTTCAATTCGGTGATGTAGGCAAGAAAACAGGAGAAGAAGTGACGGATCGATCATTGAGCTATTTTTATAGAGGAACAGATGAAGTTGAACGAGCTACCAAAATTCAATGGGATCGTGATGCGGTATCTGTGAAAAAAGAAGGAGTGGTTGCATTCAAGTTTCGTTTGAATCATGGAGAAGCTCAGTCTGTGACCTTTACCGTTTCACCTGAGATTGATGGAGAGTCAGGTTCGGTTATTGAGCCGGATGCTGCACTTCAACTTCTTAAAGGCTCTTACGAAAAGTGGGAGTCTGAAACTACAAGTGTTGAAACGGATTACGAACCGCTTCAGAGATTAGTAGACCGCGGAATACAAGATTTGCGTGTCCTTTTGACAGACATTGGACATGGGCAGTTTCCAGTTGCCGGTCTACCATGGTTCGGAGTACCGTTCGGAAGAGACAGTTTAATAGCGGCGCTTCAAATGCTAGCATTCAATCCTGAGATCGCAAAAGGAACTCTCTTAACGATGGCATCTCAGCAGGGGACAAAGGTGGATCCGTGGCGAGATGAACAGCCAGGTAAAATCATGCATGAGATCCGTTACGGAGAACTTGCGGCAACAAACCAGATTCCGTTTACCCCATATTACGGAACGATTGACGCGACACCGCTCTTTTTAGTCCTTTTATCTGAATATACAAAGTGGACGGGTGACCTTTCTTTAGCAGAAAAACTTTCGCAGAACGTGGACGCTGCGCTCATGTGGATCGATGAGTACGGTGACCGCGATGGTGATGGCTTTGTCGAGTATCATCAGGAATCCAGTAAAGGCATCGCGAACCAAGGCTGGAAAGACTCGGGTGACTCAATCGTTCATCGAAACGGTGATTATGCTGAAACACCGATCGCGCTCTCTGAAGTTCAAGGGTATGTGTATCAGGCAAAACAAGGAGTAGCAACGATTTATGAAGCACAAGGGAAAACGGAGGAAGCGGCAAAGCTTCGGGATCAAGCGGATCAGTTAAAGCGAAGATATGATGAAGCGTTTTGGATGGAAGATCAGGAGTTTCATGCCATTGCTTTAGATAAGGAAAAAAAACAAGTAGGAACATTAACGACGAATCCGGGGCATGTGCTCTTTGCAGAAATGTTAGAAGAAAACAAAGCGGATGCTGTAATTGAAAAGTTAATATCTCCAGCCTTCTTCTCAGGATACGGCATTCGTACGATGGCTGAGGGAGAAGCAGGATATAACCCGATGAGCTACCATGACGGCAGCATCTGGCCGCATGATAACAGCATGATCCTGCTTGGAATGAGCAAACTTAACCGCCAGTCAGAGGCCAACACAGTCATTCATGGCTTGATCGAAGCGGCTGAACACTTTGAATATGACCGCTTGCCTGAACTGTTCTGCGGTTACGGTACTGAGGCGGGACGTGCTGTGAAATATCCAGTAGCGTGCTCACCGCAAGCATGGGCAGCAGGAACTCCGCTTGTTTTTATCCAAACGATTCTTGGGCTGTTTCCTGACAGTTTAAACAAAACGATTACGCTTTGCCCGCAACTTTTAAAGGGAATGAACGATTTGCATGTTATGAAGATCAGAATTGGAAAAGGTTATCTTTCTGTAAAAGTCACTCGTAATGGAGAAGAAATGATTACCACCATTGAAGAAAATACGACTGGTTACGAGGTTGTCCAAAAACAATTAGCCTAATTCAAGCTTTGAAGAAGGGAGAGAGAAACAATGAGACCTGCAAAATGGATGTCAGCTGTTTGTTTTTCTTCACTGTTACTGACAACTGCACTGTCGGGCTGCGGCAATGACGAAGAAAGTGACACAGAAAAAACAGAGATCGTCTTAAGTGGATGGGGAGGTAATCCCGTCGAAAAGAAACTGTTGAATGAAGTGCTTGCTGATTTTGAAAAAGAGCATCCGCACATCGATGTGAAGCTGAACACGATCAATGATCAATATATGGATGTACTCAAAACCCGGCTGATCGGTGGAACAGCGGCTGACGTGTTTTACTTAGATGCGTTTGAAGCTCCTGCCTTGATCGAGACAGGTGCGATTGAACCACTTAAAAAGTACGTAACGGAAGAATTCGATATTGATGACTTTGAGAAACCGATGATCGACGCTTTTAGAAGTGACGGTGAACTTTATGGATTGCCCAAAGATTATTCAACTCTAGCCCTTTTTTATAATAAAAAAATGTTCAAAGAGCACGGCATCTCAGGACCGCCAAAAACATGGGAAGAGCTAGAACAGATCGCAAAAAAAGTGACCGATGAAGAAAAACAAGTGTACGGACTCGGTGTTATGCCGCAGATTGAGCGCTTATATTATCTGGCAGAATCCCAGGGCGGGGAAGTGATTACAGACGGACGCGCCAGCTTTGCAGATGACAAAGTAGTAAATGCTATCCAGCCGATTGTGGATATGCACTTGAAAGATAAATCTGCAGCTACTCCATCCGAAGTTGGAGCAGGACAGTCTGCGGGTGAAATGTTCGGCCGCGGGAAAGCGGCAATGGTCGTTGAAGGAAACTGGAACATTCCTTATATGGAAGATACTTTCCCTGATATCGACTATGGTACAGCAGAACTCCCAACCGTTAACGGGAAAAAGGGAACGATGTCATTCACAGTCGGTTATGCTATGAATTCAGAATCTGAACATAAAAAAGAGTCGTGGGAACTAATTGAATATCTCACCGGCAAGGAAGGCATGGAAAAGTGGACAAGCAAGGGTTTTGCATTGCCGACGAGAAAATCGGTTGCGGCTGAACTCGGCTTTGATCAAGACGAACTACGCCGGCCATTGGTTAACGGAGCAAGCTATGCGACCGTATGGCAGGATGGTCCTTCACTTCCAATCGTCATGAACAACTTTAACAACCAGTTTCTCAGTGCATATCTTGGAGATCGTAAATTAAAAGAAGCGCTGAAAGATGCTGAGAAACAAGCGAACAGAGAAATAAAGGTTACAGAATAACGAAAAAGAAGTGAGGTGAAGAACGTGAAAATGTTTACGAAAAAAGAGAGGAAAGAAGCGGGACAAGGCTATCTGTTTTTGCTTCCGACAATCCTTATACTAGGCGTATTTGTTATCGCCCCAATCCTTTATGCTGTTTTCTTATCTTTTCATAAAGTGGAGCTGCTCGGTGGTGCTAGTTATGAGTTTCGGGGGCTGGATAACTTTTTAAAAGTAACCTTTGATGACCGTGCGATTATCGCTTTGAAAAACACCGCCATATATGTAGCGGTGGTTGTCCCTGCACAGACCTTCTTGGCGCTGGTGCTTGCGGCTTCCTTGAATGCAGGGCTTAAGGGGCAGAAGTTTTTCCGGGTCGTCTATTTCTTGCCGACCTTAACATCATCCGCGGTGTTAACCCTGATCTTTATGTGGATGTATAATCAGAACGGCTTGATCAACTATGTACTGAAGATATTTCATCTGCCGACCTATAACTGGATTGGGGACCCGGACGTCGCACTGATCGCCATCATGATCATGAACATTTGGGCGACAGCACCTTTCTTTATGGTCATCTATCTTGCGGCGCTGCAGGATATACCGGACAGTCATTATGAAGCAGCCGAGCTGGACGGGGCAGGTGCAGTTCAAAAGTTTTGGCACATCACGGTTCCGAACCTGCGTCCTGTTACATCATTCGTAGTAATCATGGGAATCATCGGAACGTTCCAGCTGTTTGATCAGTCGTACATTTTCTCAGGAGGATCGGGCGGACCGAACAACTCCACGCTGACAGTTGTTCTTTTAATCTATCAATATGCATTTAAGACGCTTGGGACGATGGGTTACGCAACAGCGATCGCCTTCATGCTTGCGATCATCATTCTAGTGGCTACTTTAATACAGCGCAAATTCTCAAAAGAAGAATCACTTTACTAAGGAGGAGATTCCATGAAAAAACGATCGGCTGGAAGAAAAGCATTATATGTCATCCTTGTCGTCTACGCGATCATCACTGTCATTCCGTTTTTATGGGCACTGTCTTCTTCCTTTAAAACACTAGGTGAGATCGTAAGCGGATCGATCAATTTTATACCGAAAGATTTTACACTGGATAACTACAAACAAATTTTCTCGAAAGAACCGTTATTCGGCAGATGGCTGTTCAACAGTCTATTTATAGCAACAGTTGGAACAATGCTTAATTTATTGTTCAACTCTATGGCTGGATATGCGCTCGCTAGGTTGAGCTTCCCGGGTAAAAAGAGTATCTTTATCATCATTCTAGCTGTGTTGATGATTCCGTTTCAGGTTACGCTGATCCCGAACTTTTTGATTTTAAAAGAGCTTGGCTGGCTGAACTCTTATCAGGGAATGATCATACCAGGTGCAGTTAACGCAACGTTCATCTTTATGATGAGACAGTTCTTTGTGAACTTCCCGAAAGAAGTGGAGGAAGCAGCAGCAATCGATGGTCTAGGCCGCTTCGGTACGTTCTTTAGGATCGTACTGCCGCTTGCAAAACCGGCTCTTGCCGCTCAGACGATCTTCGTGTTCATGGCGTTCTGGAACGACTTTATGAGACCGCTCATCATTTTGTCTGACATGGATATGTTCACATTGCCGCTCGGATTGAACTCGTTTAAAGGACAGTTCATTTCATATTGGAACTACATCATGGCAGCATCCATGGTCTTTACGCTCCCGATAATCGTCCTGTACGCCTTTTTCAACCGATATTTTGTAAAAGGAATCAAGTTTACAGGAGATAAATAGAATAATTGATGAGAAACTGGCTTTTGAGGGGGTGACGAGTTCCCCTCGAGCCAGTTTTTTTGTTGCTTTCTAAACAGAATCCCACGTCAGATGAATTTATTCCTTGCTTAAAATGAATAATCCCACGAAAAAGAGCAATAATCCCACGTAAAATAAAATATAACCACGAGTAGTTAATTCTCGACAATTCAGAGAGGAATCAAGCCATCTCATGCAGAACTTCACAGGACAGTTATTTTAAAGAACAGGTGAACATATGAAAAATCTAATCGAAACTATTAAAAAAGCAACGGAGTTATATGGGATAACCCCTGATGAATTAACCGCCATATCTGAAGGGTTTCAAAACAAAGTTTATAGCTTTACAAGGAACCACCATGATTACATAATGCGGATCACATCTAAAGATAAAAGAAACGCTGAAATGCTCAACGAAGAGATTTCATGGATTCAGTGTTTGAAGAAAAGCGGTGTACCTGTTAGTGTTGCTGTCACCTCAAAAAACAATCAGTTCGTTGAAGAGGTACATGATTCTTATGTAACGGTTTTTGAAAAAGCCACTGGCGGACCGGTTAATGTTCAGAACCGAGATCAATGGAACCCGCATTTTTTTCAGCGATGGGGGAGGTTGCTAGGAGAGGTTCATCAAGCCGGAAAACGCTATTCTGCCGAAAAAACGAATACCGGTAGACCCCATTGGAATGCAGATCATCCCTATAATCATGAACTATTTAAGGATCTGCCTTCTGAATGGATACGACAAAAGTATGTTGAACTGGTTGAACGAATTAAGGAGTTTTCAATGGGGGATCAGTATTTCGGTCTCATACATAATGATTTTCACCAAGGAAACTTTTTTGTTGATGAAGAGGAAATCACGCTTTTTGATTTCGACGACTGTGCTTATTTTTATTTTGCTTATGATATTGCAACAGCGTTCTATCATGCATATTGGCAGCACACATCATTCAATTCAACAGAAGATGATTTTGCGGTGGAGTTTCTTATCCATTTTCTGAACGGATACAGAGAGAGCAATGATTTAACAAATGAGCTGATCGATCAGCTCCCAGACTTTCTTAAGCTTCGCGAGTTATTTCTATATGTTCTTTTTCTAAAAGTTTGGGATATTGGTAACCTGCAAGATTGGCAGGAATACACGATTCATAATCTGAAAACAAACATTGAAAACAACAAGATTTATGCAGATTTAGATAGTGATCTGCTCACCAAAATCAAAAACAACATTCATAAACCACTCTAAAAATACGGAGTGGTTTTCCTAATCCTTAAATGTTAACTTAAATATTTTATAAGTTGACGCAAATCGTAACCTTCGCTATTCTTATAGCATAAACAGTTCTTACAAATGGAGGTTCATTCACATGACAGCAAGAAGAAATGGGTTGAAAACGATTGATATTACGCTGATCGGAATGTTTGTGGCATTAATGGCGATCGGGGCAAACATAACAACGATCTTTCCGTTCATGGTCGTTGGCGGAGTTCCAATTACATTGCAGACGTTCTTCTGTATTCTGGCAGGAGCATTATTAGGAAGCCGATTAGGTGCGATTGCTATGAGCGTATACGTATTAGTTGGTTTAGTCGGAGCACCTGTCTTCGCACAATTTAAAGGCGGTTTTGCAACCGTAGTAAGTCCTACTTTCGGATTTCTATTATCTTTTATTCTAGTAGCCTATGTAACAGGTTTGATCATTGAAAAGAACGGCAGCAAAGCTTCGTATGTGGTGGCGACACTCATCGGAACGGCGATCAACTATGTGGTTGGAACAAACCTCATGTTCATGGCATATAAGATGTGGGCAGCTGCGCCAGAAGGGTTTACTTATACTATGGCTTGGGGATGGATGATGGTTCCGCTTCCGAAAGATATCATTCTAGCCGTTTGCGCAGCACTTATCGCTCCACGTATTAATATCGCGCGAAAAAAAGTAATGTCACATCAAACAAAACACGCATCATAAAAGGGGAGACGCAAAATGACTTGGAATCTGCTAGCTGAGAAGGTTTTGCAAGGTGAGGAGGTCACGAACGAAGAAGCACTTTCCATTTTAGAATGTCCAGATGAAGACTTGCTACTGCTGCTTCACGGTGCTTATCAGGTTCGTAAACACTATTATGGGAATCTCGTAAAATTAAACATGATCATCAATACGAAATCCGGTGCATGTCCTGAGAACTGCGGCTATTGCTCGCAATCTATCGTTTCAACGGCTCCGATCGAAACGTACAGAATGATGGATAAAGACGAGATGGTGAAAGGTGCAGAAACGGCTTATAACCTGAACGTCGGAACCTACTGCATCGTAGCAAGCGGCCGAGGACCCACGAACCGGGATGTGGATAAAGTCGTAGAAGCTGTAAAAGAGATCAAAGATACATACGGATTAAAAGTTTGTGCTTGCCTAGGAATTCTAAAGCCAGAACAGGCGGCACGTCTAAAAGAAGCAGGAGTGGACCGCTACAACCATAACTTGAACACTTCAGCTCGAAACCATGAAAATATCACAACATCTCATACATACGATGACCGAGTGAACACAGTTAACGTAGTAAAAGACAGCGGAATCTCACCTTGCTCAGGGGTGATCGTCGGCATGAAGGAAACGAAACAGGATGTGATCGATATGGCACGAAGCCTTAAAGTACTTGATGCGGATTCCATTCCGGTTAACTTTTTGCATGCCATTGATGGAACACCGCTCGAAGGAACGGATGAACTGGATCCGCGCTATTGCTTAAAGGTTCTGGCATTATTCCGCTACATCAATCCAACAAAAGAAATTCGAATTTCAGGCGGACGAGAAGTGAATTTACGAAGCCTTCAGCCACTCGGGCTATATGCAGCCAACTCCATCTTTGTTGGTGATTACCTTACAACAGCAGGGCAGGAATCAACGGCAGATCACAAAATGCTGGAAGATATGGGATTTGAAATCGATAGAACGCCTGTAACCGCGCAATAAAAATAGTAATTTGATTGAAAAGCCGCTCCAAGCCTTGTTACAATAGGAACTATTCTATTGAAGACAAGTGGGAGTGGTTTTTTTGGAGAATTGGGAAAAATGGATGGGAAAGATAAATTGGGCTGAAATCATGCTAGGAGCAGGATTATGGGCTGCGAAATTTTTATTGATCATCGTCATGTTTATCATCATCCGATCGATCGGAAGACGAATCATTAACCGAATGTTTGATAGAGCGGCATCTCACCGCAAGATGTCGAGCGGTCGGATCATCACATTGCAAAAGTTAGTTGTGAACTTATTTTCTTATGTTTTAATATTTGTTTTTGCAGGTATCGTGTTTAAACAGTTCGGACTTGAGATTGGTACCCTGATCGCAGGAGCTGGTGTCGTTGGCCTCGCTATCGGATTCGGTGCACAAGGACTTGTAAGTGATGTGGTAACAGGTTTCTTTATTTTGCTCGAGAAACAGATGGAAGTTGGCGACTATGTAACAATTGGCGGTGTTGATGGTATCGTTGAAGAAGTTGGTCTGAGAACGACGCATATCAGAGCGTTTGACGGAACACTCTCGTACATGCCCAACCGTGAGATCAGTACGATACAAAACCATTCCCGTGGCAACATGCGTGCATTGGTGGACATCGGAATCGCTTATGAGGAAAACATTGATCAAGCTGTAAAAGTACTTCAAGAAGCTTGTGACCGTGTGAAAGCAAACAATGAGAACATTGTGGAAGGTCCGAATGTACTTGGTGTTCAGGCGCTAGGTTCATCAGATGTTATAATTCGTATTATCTCAAAAACACATAATGGGGAACAGTGGGCAGTAGAGCGCGAATTGCGTCAGGCTTTGAAAGAGGCATTGGATGCAAACGGTATCGAAATTCCATACCCTCATCAAGTGAACGTAGAAAAAGGTGCATAAGAAAGCCGGGAGGTTCCCGGCTTTTTCATATTTATATTTAGCATTTTTCACTCAGAGTTCTGCTTCACTCTTTGTTCGGAAAGATAATCAGTCAGTGTCTTCAACCTGTTTTTATTAGCCATGATATATAGAATGTCATTTGCGTGGATCTCTGTTTTTCCAGTCGGTGTAATGAGTTCATCACCGCGAATCATTGCACTCACTATTGAATCCTGTGGCAATGTGATTTCTTCTAGCGTCTGTCCGATGATCTTTGCATTCTCAGGAACAAAGAACTCTACAATCTCTGCATTGGCCTTACCGATCGAAACGAGTTCCAGAACGTGTGGAGAAGTGGGTTTTTCTTTCTCCGTAAGCTTTAGTTTCTGAGCGACCCATGGAATCGTTGAACCTTGAATGAGTGCAGAGGTCAGCACGACGAAGAATACAAGATTAAAGAATAGCTGGCTGTTTTCTACTCCTTCAATTAAAGGGAACGTAGCCAGCACGATAGGAACCGCGCCTCTTAATCCTGACCATGATAAAAATACTTTTTCCTTAAAATCAAAAGGAGAAAAATAAGTACTTAAGAAAACACCGATCGGTCTTGCGATAAAGATAAGGATCAGTGAGATAATCATACCTTTCACGATAATTCCAATGTGGAACAATTCACTCGGGAAGACAAGAAGACCTAGGATCGCGAACATTAAAATTTGCATCATCCAGGCAAAACCTTCGTTAAAACGAACGATCGAGTTTTTATAAGTTAGGTGGTTGTTGCCCATTAATACAGCGGCTACATAAACCGCAAGCAGTCCGCTCGCACCGGCAAGCATCGTCACCCCATAGCAGAGGATTGCAAATGATAAGGCGAATACCGGATACAGACCGCTTGATTCAAGCTGTATGCGATTGATGGCATAAACGGCTAGCTTGCCAAAAAGGTACCCGAATACTAACCCCATTCCCATCTGCCAAAAGAAGGAGAAGATCAGACTAAAGATGGAACTTGTTTCTCTTGTTAACAATTCGATAAACGTAATCGTCAAGAACACAGCCATCGGGTCATTAGATCCTGATTCAGCTTCTAGCGTTGAGGATAGCTTATCTTTTACGTTTTTACCTGATAACACAGAGAATACAGCTGCAGCATCGGTTGAACCTACGATTGATCCAAAAAGAAATGCCTCTAGCCAAGTGACATCGAGTAAAAATTTTACCGCAACAGCAACAACTGCTGTTGTTAGAAATACACCGAATGTTGCGAGAGAGAGAGAAGGGTACAAGATGGGTTTAACATTGTTCCATTTTGTCTGCAATCCTCCTTCGAATAAAATAATGATAAGTGCAACTACACCGACCAGCTGGGTAAGGTGAGGATCATCAAAGTATATAAAGTTTAGTCCGTCACTTCCTGCAAGCATACCGATTCCGATAAAAAGTACGAGGGCCGGTACGCCGAATCTTGATGAGAACTTAGTGGTAATAACACCAAGCAATAAAAGAACTGCCAATAATAAAATAAAATAATCTACGTTAAGACCGCCTTCGAACATCTCAGCTCTCCTTTTTAGTTAATTTCAATGCTGTTTTTGAAAGATGTTGATTGTCCAGATGTCGCTTTCCGGGGGGCGTGCGGTGAGCCTCCTGGCGCTTTGCGCCGTTAGGAGTCTCACCTGTCACATTCGTCACCCAGGAGGCTCGCATCTTGCACTTCAATCAACTTATTAATGAAGCAAAAGAATTATAAGCAAGTCATTTTGAAAAGAGCCTTTTTCTAACATGCCTATACAGTATTGACGACAAATATTGTCTAGAAACAATTGACAATTTATCCAAAAGAGGGTAGTGTTGACCCATAAAGAAACGAGAAATGAGCATCACCTTACAAGGTTTAGAACATAAACTATTAATGTAAAGTTTTTTCTCCTTCATTTGCGGGTAAGGTTAGTTGAAGAGATTTTCAGGAGGGATTGAACGTGTCAGCGGACCATCAAAAAAGAGAGAACTTAATTGCTGATCTATTGCTACATAACATATATAAAACAAAAGATGGACGTCATCTATACGAGCTTTCTTTGCAGGATCTTGAACAACAATTTCAGGATATTCTTTCACCGCCTGCACAAGAAAAACCACTTAATAATATATGAGAAATAGATTTTAAAAAACTGGTTAATATAAGCCAGTTTTTTTGTATGATTTGTAATTAATGATTAAAACCGCCGACCAGAAACTTTGTATCCCAAACAAATAATACGGACCTAATCGATAAAAGTTTCAAAGAAAAAGAAGACTTCCTGTGTTTTGGAAGTCTTCTTTCTTTCGTGCTGATTATTTGTCTTCTGTTTTTTCTCCCCAAACTTCGGTGTTTTTAAGACCGATGCTCGATGGATAGAATACAGGATTTTTGCCTTCTTTTTTCTGCTTCATATAATCTCCGAGAGCATCAAACGCAATTTTTCCTAACAAGGAGATTGCAATAAGGTTGATGATCGCCATTAATCCCATGAACATATCCGCTAAACTCCAAACGAAGTCAAGGGATGCGATTGCACCGAATCCTACCATTCCAACAACTGCAATTCGATATAAGAATAGCCACATTTTGTTTTGGCTGATGAATTCAATATTGGATTCACCGTAATAATAGTTGCCGACAACTGAACTGAATGCAAACAGTAGAACGATAATAGCTAGGAACGGGCCGCCCCATGATCCAAGGAGGTTGTTCAATGCTTGCTGAGTAAGGATGATACCGTCAGCTTCTTCAGATGTATACATACCAGAAAGAAGAATGATGAATGCTGTAGAAGAACAGATCAACAATGTGTCTACGAATACACCTAGCGATTGAATCAAACCTTGTTTTACAGGGTGACTGACATCAGCTGTTGCTGCTGCGTTTGGCGCACTACCCATACCCGCTTCATTAGAGAAAAGTCCGCGTTTGATCCCATTCATCATCGCAGCACCAAGTGCTCCACCCGCTACTTCTTCTAATCCGAAGGCACTTTTAAAGATTAAGCTGAATACTCCTGGAAGTTCTCCGATATTCGTAATCATCAAAAATAGAGCGATTAAAATGTAAAGCACAGCCATGATCGGTACGATGATTTCAGAGACTTTTGCAATTCTCTTTATACCACCAAAGATAATAACAGCTGTAACAACAGCAAGGAAAATACTTACGTAAACAGGCTTAATATCAAACGACTGTCCAAAAGCGCTTGCGATCGTGTTTGACTGAACAGAGTTGAATGCAAGTCCGAACGTGATTGAGATCAAGACTGCGAAAATTACCCCCATCCAGCGAGCGTTTAAAGCTTTATCCATGTAATACGCAGGACCGCCTCGGAAAGCGACTCCATCACGTACTTTGTAGATCTGAGCCAAAGTACTTTCAACAAATGCCGATGCAGAACCGATCAATGCGATCAGCCACATCCAAAAAACTGCTCCAGGTCCGCCAGCTGTGATAGCAAGTGCTACCCCGGCTAAGTTACCTGTACCAACTCGCGAAGCGGTACTGATACAGAATGCCTGGAAAGATGAAACGCCTTTTTTATCAGCAGTTGCCCCTTCACCTAATAAGCGAATCATCTCGCCAATCATCCGGAATTGAACAAATTTCGTTCGAACCGTGAAATAAAGACCTAATCCGATTAACATGACAATCAGGATATAAGACCATAAAACCGTGTTAACATCACCAATAATATTGTTAAGCAAATCCATTTAAATACACCTCAATTAGTCTAATGTCTCTCTCAGCTGTACACCGTTTTCAAATGTAGCAAAACCTCACATGTTTTTCAATTAAAATTTTTTCCATTACAAATTTATTCCAATTAGAATGTTCCCAAATCTATTAATAAATAAACTAGAAATTCTAAATAGAATCAGTGAATTTTCTTTCACCTTACGATTTCGAATGAATAATATAGATAAAGTCGATTGATTTAATCGGAATTAGAAACGAGGTAGAGAGAATGGAAGGCGGAACATCCTTATTCCTGCAAAAATTTATACAATCTCCTTTACAGATAGGCAGCCTGTTTCCAAGTTCTGCTGCCTTAGCGGAGAAAATGACATCAAATTTAAATTGGGAAAATATAAACCAAGCAGCGGAATTAGGTGCAGGAACCGGGGTCATCACTCGTTCGATCGTGAAGAACATGCTTCCCAACACCAGACTGCATATATTTGAAAAAGACAGCGAAATGAGGAAAGGACTTCAAGTGAAGTTTCCTGAAGCCTTTTTTTATGAGGATGCGTGTGAAATCATCAAGAGCTTAGGAAATAGCGAAGGGACACTAGATGCTGTTTTTTCTGGCCTGCCATTTACTAATTTTAATAAAACTCTCCGGACAAAAATCGTTGATGAAGTTTATCGATCCTTAAGACCTGGCGGAATACTCGTTGCGTTCCAATATTCCACACAAATGAAGAAGTCCTTCCAGGCAGTATTTAAAGAAGTGGATATCTCTTTCGTTCCGAAAAACTTTCCTCCAGCATTTGTGTATATTTGTGAAAAATAAAAAAACCGGCACCCCATGCAAAAGGGTACCGGTATAGATCTTAACGGTAAGAATGGTCTAAATGATCAGATATGAGATGCTTATGAACCATTGCTTCCATTCCTGTAATGATTAAAGCCACCAAGATCGAGCCCCATATTGAGATTGTCACAGCTGGCAGAATGAGCGCCAGCAGATAGACAAGGATAAATGTCGCTGCAAAATCAATCATCAGCTGCTTCCCATATGAGATTCTTGAGATCATGATATATTCCATAAGCACGCCGATTGGAGCAAGTACTGCCGTGATCCAGATGATGGGCTGGACAAGCTCAAAGTCAACACTTTTAAAAAGGAAGTTGGCTAGAATAAGAACTAGCGGAATTCCTAGAAATTTAATCATCAAGCTTTGCATGATGAATCACTCCTTATAAGTTATTGTTTTGCTGGCTGATCTCGCCTTCATCCAAGTACAGGTTGGCATCTTCAAGTTTTTGATGCTGATCCAAAGATTCACCGCGAAAATTTTTATTTTCTGCTGTTTTTAGTTCTCTTTTTTCTCTGTTTTTGTCGCTCTTCATCATTTTTAGCTCCTTACGTTTTTAGTACGACTTTGATGCAGTCTTCCTTGTGGTCATTAAATAAATCATAGCCCTTTGCTGCTTCATCCAAAGGCAGAGTATGTGTAATGATCTCGCGAGGATCGAATTCTTCAGCCATAATCTTATCCATTATCGTGCTCATGAGATGGATGACAGGAGCCTGTCCCATTTTTAGCGTGACGTTTCTTGAAAAGAATGCTCCAAGCGGGAAGCTGTTATAGAGACCGCCATATACACCTGTTATCTGTACCGTTCCAAATTTACGAACGGCTTTTGTTGCGATCTGAATGGGTCCAAGTGTACCGCCTTGAAGTTTCAGCGTTTGTCCCACTTTTTCCATCGGTGATTTTTTACCGTCCATTCCAACACAATCAATTACAACATCCGCACCGCCAAGCGTCATTTCTTTCAGGTGCTCACCAGTATCTGCAAACTTTGAAAAATTAACAGTCTCTACATTGTTCATCTTTTTTGCTTTAAGTAGTCGGTAATCCAGATGATCAACTGCGATTACACGGTTTGCGCCAAGCATCCATGCGAATTTTTGAGCATAAAGACCAACAGGTCCGCAACCAAGAACAATAACCGAATCTCCTTTTTTCATGCCGCTGTTCAGCACACTCCAGTACGCTGTTGGAAGTACGTCAGATAGGAATAAAAAATATTCATCTTCCATTTCAGCTGTATCTGGGATCTTAAAAGGAGTAAAGTTTGCAAATGGTACTCTTAAACACTCGGCCTGACCTCCAGGATAATTACCGAATTTTTCGGAGTACCCTAAATATGCACCAGAGTCGTAATGCGGATTTGCGTTGTCACACTGGCTTTCCATCTGATGCGTGCAGAAGTGGCAGCTTCCGCAAGCTACGTTAAACGGAATGACAACACGGTCGCCTTTCTTTACAGAAGTTACGTCGGTCCCAATCTCCTCGACAATGCCCATCGGTTCATGCCCGATAATATATCCTTTCGGGAGAGGGAAGTTCCCTTGATAAAGATGCAGATCAGAGCCGCAAATCGTAGTAGACGTGATCCGCACGATAATATCATCCTTTTTCAACAGCTTCGGATCCTCGACCGACTTCACTTGTATATCTCGTTTTCCTTGATACGTAACAGCTTTCATCTTCTTTCCTCCAATTCAACAATCCCTATAAGAATGAACGTTGAGGCAGTGTTTTATACCTATTTTCAAAAGATATCGTTTAGAGTGTCATAAAAAGGCAAGAGAGTGGGTATTACTTCAATAAGAAAGTATTATAAGGAGGCGGGAGAGGTGGAATATTCGCTGTACAAAAAAGACGGCAAGTTTCCATGTGATGTTACAGTTGATTATGAAAACATGGTCTTTACAGTGCGGGACAGCGATACGACCGGCGAAGTGTTCAACAGTGCGAGTGAAGTTGCCGAATGGATCAAACAGCATTGGTCTGTGGAACAGTTTCAAAAACCTGATGATTATTATGATTTGATGAAGCATCTCGAAAGTTCTCTGCAGGAAGAAATTAAATACGAATAACGAGTCAAGCCAGGTGTTATTCACTTGGCTTTTTTTATGGTCGTAAATGGAGAATTCTGGCATAATGATAAAAACAAGATGGGGGAATTCACCAATGAAAACGCGGGACTTTGAGCACCTCTTGCCTTCATTATTCGGGTCGTGGCTAAAGACTTTTGAAGATGAAGGAGAGTATGGTTTTACATACCGAATCGAAAAGGATAATAAAAGAGTAGCTTACGCAACAAATTTAACTCCTGAAACGGTAGAGAAAGCAGTACAAAGCAATGCTGATCTGCTTCTCACCCATCATGATGCATGGGATTTTCTTTACGGTATGAGAGAAGAGTGTGTAGCTGAATTAAAAAAACACGACATCTCCCATTTTTTTATCCATTTGCCACTCGACTTTGTGGAATTTGGGACATGCACATCATTATTCAAGCAGTTAGAAATTGATGAGATCGCTAACTATTCTTCTTTTAAAAATGATGAAGAGATTCCAGGAATCGGAACCTTCCATCAAGCCCTATCGTTCACAGAGCTGAAAAGCCGACTGGAATCTAAACTGGATGAACCCGTCAGGGCTTGGCAAAACCATGACCGGCCAATAAAAAACGTGGCTATCTTAACAGGGGCAGGGAATAACTCACGATTAATAAAGTTTGCGAAAGAAAATGACTGCGATGCCTTTATTACAGGAGAAAGAACCTTGTATTCTGTGCTGTATGCTAAGTTTGCTGGAATAAATTTATATGTTGGCAGCCATACGTTTACGGAGATTTTTGGTGTAGAGAGTTTTGGAAGAAAAGTTAAAGAATCTTACCCTAATATTGAACTTATACGAATAAAAGAAGATCACATCGAATCTGTTGAGGATTTTATTTAATCTTGGACATCAATCAACAAGCCTCTATTTGATTAGAGGTTTTTTTGTACCATTCATAAATTCAGTTCTTCTAATCCGAGAAAATCCGTACATATTAATAGAAGTGCTTTTTACTTAAAAGCATATTCATTTAATGTTACATAACAGTATGGTAAACTAGTATTAAGTGACATAGAATCAGGTGATGATTAGGTGGAATACGTTGAAGCGTTAAGGGATATTAAACAAATTAATGCCATAAAGCGATATTTAAAGAGACAATCAGAACGTGATTATGTTCTTTTTGTATTTGGTATTAACACAGGATTGAAGATTACGGAATTGCTCACCATTAAAGTTGAAGATCTCATGACTGAACTCAATGGAATAAAAGACTATTATTCCTGGATTCCTAAAGAAGGTGAGTCCAAAAAAGAGATCTTTTTGAATGAAACCGTTCAAAAAATATTGCATCAATATATACTGAATGCCAATTTGAAAAGCGACGATTTTCTTTTTTTATCTAAAAAAACAAAGCTTCCGATTACAAGACAGCAGGCATATCGCATTATCAGCTGTGCGGCAGATCAAGTGGGAATCCAAGGTAAGATCGGTACCAATTCTTTGCGTAAAACCTTTGGTTTTCATGCCTATAAAAGAGGCGTCGCGATATCTCTTCTTCAAAAGCACTTTAATCATTCAAATCCTTCTGAAACACTTAAATATCTGGGAATATCAAAAGATGAAAATATTAAAACCCAGATTGATGTACGGCTCTAAGATTTTGTTTACTAAAATCCAAAGGAGGTATTCTTTATGTGTAGAAATAGAGAAATACCAGCTTGGATGCACGCTAATTGGAGGTTGAAATATGACAGAAGAAACAGTATTGAATCATCAGATAACCGAGCAAATGAATAAGCAGCATCGCAAATTAACAAAGGGAAAACTGGCCTTTCGTACAATTCTAATTACATTTGGAGCGATCCTGATGGCGGTTGGGCTTGAAATTTTCTTAGTACCCAATCATGTTATTGATGGCGGGATTGCTGGTATTTCAATCATGGCTTCCCATCTATCCGGTTTAAGTCTGGGAATCTTCCTATTCGCACTCAACTTGCCTTTTATTTTTATCGGATATAAACAAATTGGAAAAACCTTTGCTATTTCTACTTTGTATGGAATTATTATTCTTTCTGTCGCAACAACACTTTTACACCCCGTACCGCCTTTTACAGATGACTTGTTGCTAGCGACCGTTTTTGGCGGGATTTTTATCGGAGTTGGGATCGGTATGGTTATCCGAAGCGGGGGTTCGTTGGACGGTACAGAAATATTAGCGATCTTGTCCAACAGCAAACTGCCTTTCTCTGTTGGTGAAATTATCATGTTCTTTAATATCTTTATCCTTGGAGCTGCAGGTTTTGTGTTTACGTGGGACAGAGCAATGTACTCATTGATTGCTTATTTTATCGCATACAAAACGATTGATTTAACGATCACAGGTCTTGAGGAATCGAAGTCTGCGTGGATCATTAGTGAGAACCATAAAGACATCGGTGACGCGATCCTTCATAGACTCGGACGCGGAGTGACGTATTTAAAAGGTGAAGGAGCTTATACGGGCGACGAAAAGGGCGTTGTGTTCTGTGTAATCACTCGTTTGGAAGAAGCAAAACTAAAAGACATCGTGGATGAATTTGATACCAGCGCATTCCTTGCTATTGCAGACATAGCAGAGGTAAAGGGCGGAAGGTTTAAAAAGAGAGGAATCCACTAACGAAAAAAAGAGGGAGTCTCTTATTAGGTAACGGATTCTCTTTTAGAATCGTAAATCACAAGCTTTGTAGCATATGAAAAATTAAAAGTAGCCAAAAAGCTCGGAAAAGGAAAAAAGGTACTCGCTGTAATTCCAAGCAACGGTGAAAGATACTTAAGCACACCGCTTTACCAATTCGAAGACTAGCATAACCGCTCCCTTATGGGGGCTTTTTTTATGCGAGAGATAAAGACCAAAAGTGAAAATGACATTATAAACGACCAGATTTGTTCTGGTCGTTTTTTAGAGAGTTAAAATTATTAAAAAATCAAAACAAATTAAGAGGTTCTTTTCATTTCTTTTGTTTTCTTTCCCTGTGTTTCCGTACGTTCATTAAGTTTCCGCAATTACTATGATAACACCAGACCCGGCTTCGGTTTTTGCTCACATCAAAAAAGACCCATCCACATTTTTCGTTTTTACATATCTTTAAGCGTCCAATCTGATGGTTTGAGAGTAGATGGGCAAAGGATTCTACAATCTTTGCCATTACCCAGTTCCAATCAGGGTTAACTGGCTTTTCTGTTAAACGAAGATTTCCTGACTCATTCCTGATCTCCTGTAGAAAAAGAGAGCAATATAAATAATCATTCAGTTGATTCACATCATTATCGGTCAGTTGTTGGTTGTGAGTTACATCTATCACAAGTTTCCGTAATAGAGCTCGAAGGGTTTTCAGTCTTTTAATCTTTTCTTCTGTCATGCCTTCATTGATTGTTAACTCCCAGGGAGTTAACAATTCATTCATCCATTTTGTGTCATCCAGTCTGTCTATATAAGAGTCATCATGGATGCCATCTCTCCATTCACTATTTAAAAAATCGATAAACAAAAAATCCACAAAAAGTCCTCCTTGCTACATTAATAAATTCTATGATAAATTGTATGTAATCAGTATAATCGTTTTAGACTATTACATTCAAACTTTTTACATCACGATTACATTTCCTTTTGAAAGGGTGTTTAGGATGGAAAAGTACAATCCTCAAATTAACCACACTTCACTTTCGCTTCGAAAACATCATGACTTCAATAAACTCTGGTTTGGAGAGACTGTCTCTTTATTTGGAGCAAAAATTTCCGAGTTAGCTTTTCCGCTATTGGCAATTTCCGTGCTAGAAGCCAATCCGTTCCAAGTAGGGCTGCTTGGTACACTTCGTTTTCTTCCGTTTCTGCTTGTTACTTTGTTCTTTGGCGCATACCTGGACCGCAGAGCCCGCCGTCCGGTTATGATTTTTTCAAATCTAGCAAGAGGGGCTATACTGCTGCTTATCCCACTCTTATATATAATGGGAGAACTCCGTATAGAATACCTCTATGTAAGTGTGTTCCTGATTGGCTTGCTGGATGTGAGTTTTGATCTTGCTTACTTTGCTTATCTGCCAAGTTTGATTAAACGGGAGCAACTAAATGAAGGGAACAGCAAGCTGCAAGCAACCGCATCTATTGCAAATGTTGGAGGAGGAGGAATTGCCGGGATAATCATTCAAACTTTCACAGCCCCCATCGCTATTTTCATAGATGCTTTGTCTTACATGGTTTCTGCCATAAGTATTTTATTCATTAAAAAGAAAGAAACACCTCCTGTTATCAAGAAATCTCAGCAATCCATCTTCAAAGAAATTAGAGAAGGATTAAGCCTTGTTTTTTCTAATCCATACATCAGCAAGATGGCTGGGGAAGCGGGTACGTACAATCTTTTGTCAAACATCATTTCAACGGTTTTTATCATATATGCTGTAGAAGAGATCAAACTGCAGCCGGGTATTCTAGGAATCATTTTAGCAAGCGGGGGAGCTGGAGCATTTGTAGGATCTTTTTTTGCTGCTAGAATTACGGAAAAACTTGAAATAGGACCTGCTATCATTTGGGGAACTGCTGTTGCGTGCTTTGCACCTATGATTCTTTTAATGGTACATGAAGCTTCTTTATTCGGTTTAATACTGTTAATTCTATCTTATATTTTAAGTGGATTTGGAGTTGCAATCTGCAACGTAAATATCATAACCATCCGTCAGTCTGTTACTCCTGACAATATGCTGAGTAAGGTGAATGCGAGTTATCGTTTAATTGGCTATGGAGGAATCCCGATAGGCGCATTTTTAGGAGGTTATTTTGGAGAGGTATTAGGCTTATATCCAGCACTAATGATAGGTGTTTTGGGTATGCCATTATGTATCTTGTGGCTATGGTTTTCGCCTATGAAGACATTAAAGAGGGACCTTCCCGCTACTGGAACCAGTGTATCTTAAAAAACGCTGTTTTCGCAAAACCTTGCTGTTTTTGAAAGTAGTTAATTTCCGTGCATTGTGGCTCGCTTTTCGCAGGGGCCTTTCTGAGTATATGGAGTGCGCTCACCTGCTCCGCTCCACTGATGGTTTTAAAACCCAATCTGCTCCTGCTTTCAGATTTTCTGCTACGTGATCAGGCTGTACGTCTGATGTTAAGTGATTTTGTTCATAAGCAGCAGCTCCTGATCCAGTAAGCACTAATATGGCAATACATCCTGCAGATTTTGCAGCCATTATATCTGTCCAGCGGTCTCCGAATACGGCGCATTTTAATAAATTTAAAGAATGCTCTTTTGCCGCTTTTTCGAGCATTCCGGTGGACGGTTTTCTGCAATGGCAGCCTTCTTTATGGTGATGAGGACAAAGATAGATTTCGTCAAAACCAAAAGCTTTAAGTTCTCTGACAAAGTCGTCCTCCGCTGCTTCTGATCTGCTGATTCCAGGCTGATTCGTAAAAGAAAACACTTTAATTCCTTTACCATTGAATCGTTCAATAACTTCAGCTGTATAAGGAAATAACTTAAATTCTCCGGGATATTCAACGATATCTGATCCGCCGATTGTTCCGTCACGGTCTAAGAAAACAGCTTGAAGACCATCATTCAAAATGAATCAGCTCCTAATCAAATTTAATGTCTGCATGCGGGCAGCGCTCTTTTAGCAAGCGAAGGAACTTATCTCGGTCTTTCGGTGAAATAAGCGCCATTCCGAATTGGTATTTTATATGTATTCGTTTTAGTGATAACGCCGGACTGGAAAGGGGGTTCCATGTTTTGTGTGCAGAAGTGATCTCACGGTAAGGAATTCTTTTGTTTATAGGTCCGCAGCGGATCATTAATTCTTTATCGTCTAATACATAGTAAGTGGAAAACCAAAGCCAGCAGATGAAAAGGATGATCACAAGATTCAGGAGAATAGCAAAAATGGATTCTCCTATTTCTGCTTTCTCTGAAATAAGCGCAGAGTAGCTAAGGAACGTTCCATAGCCGATGCTGCCAAACAGAATAAGTCCTAGCCAAACATCTCTCTTTGATGTGAATTTCAAGGTAAATTACCCCCTAAAAAGTGAAATTGTAATAACCGAAAGCTGAAGGAGCAGGAACAAGCAAACTGTAATCACTGCTGTGTTTTTCTTTTTATAAGCGTACCTGAAAAAGTAAACGACAATAAAGATAACCACAATATTCAGGCTAAACAATATAGGTAAATGAAAGGCTTCTGGTAAGTATGAACGAACCAGCTTTGGGAGGAAATCCGGTAAAAAGATAAAAAATAATAACAGAAAGCCTATTAAGCTATGTTTCAAAATAACACGTCCAGTCAGGAGTATACCTTTTCCTTCCATTATACGGTAAAATAGGTGGGGCTTGCAGATAAATTTCAAAGGGGGCAGGACATGGAAATCTTATTGATAAGACATGGAGAATCAGAGGCTGATATTTTACAAGTTCACGAGGGAAGAGCGGATTTTGAACTGACGGATCGAGGACGGAAGCAAGTAAAAGCGATGGCTGAAAAAGTGAAACATGATTTTCCGCCAGACTTCATTTATGCCAGCACGCTGAAAAGAGCGAGTGAAACAGCTCGAGTTTTGGCTGATACGATCGGATGTCCGCTTCAGTATGAGGAAGAACTGATGGAACATAATAACGGAGTACAGGCGGGGTTGAGTTTTGAAGAAGCGAAAAGTCTGAAAGCTCCGGTATACATGCATGACCGGTTTGATGAAGGTGAATCACATATCGAGTTTCGAATGAGGATCGAGACCATCTTTTCTAAGATATTAGCGGACTCCGTACATAAAAGAATTGCGATCGTTGCTCATGGCGGTGTTATCAATTGTCTTCTCCGGTCATTTTTTGACATGCCGATCTCGAAGAATTTTTATTTCAAAAATGGAGATACAGGAATCAGCCTCTTAGAAATCAGTGAAAAAAGTAAAGTTGTTCACTTTTTGAATAATACGAGCCACCTCGATACGAATGAAGAGCTTAAGTCCTTTTAAGCTCTTTTTTTTATGCTGAGAAACACTTCTCTGTAACTTTTTACATATTCATCCGTATTGACTAATAGGGTAAAGAAACACAAGAAAAAGGGGACAGTTTATGAATATCTTATTATTTTCAATAGTTGTGGGGCTGGCGGCAGCGCTTGTGGTCCTGCCGATCTCACCAATTAAAAAGCCGTCAAAAAAAGAAACGAAATACAATATGACTTACGCGATCATTGGGACGGTTATTTGCACTGTACCAATCGTGTTTGCTTTCTATTATGTTACGAATCTAGACCGCAACTTTTCTTCTATCTGGATGCTTGCAATCATCATGACAGGATTAGGAGCATTTTTTGCGACAGGGAAAGAGCGGATGATCAAATTGCTGCTTTTCACCCTGAGTCTTTTTATCGGCGTATATTTTTTAACGGCCGGTCTATTCAATGCTGACGAAAAATATCAATCGGCAAAAATGCAGCAGAAGACTGAGATTGATACGTTCGATGAAAAAGAAACGCCAGCGAGTGTTCCCCCAAAGTTTGCGCGCAACAAGATGAGAAAGTCATTTGGGCAAGTACCGAACACGAGCTATTATGAGCTTGGCAACCTCCAGATTCAAAAAGTAGATGGAAAGTACGTGTATATTGCACCTGTAGAGTTTTCCGGTTTCTTTAAATGGTGGAACGGCGATGTGACGCCTGGTTACTTTACGCTTAGTGCAACTGATTCTTCAGCTAATCCGAAGTTTATTAAATCCGATATGCTGTATACTCCATCGTCTTATTTTAACAAAAACATGGAACGCCACATGCGGTCGGCATATCCTGAATACATCTTTTATGGCGATCCGCAGCTGGAGATCGATGATAACGGAAAACCTTATTATGTCCGTTCATATGGAGAGTTTGTCTCTGCGCGAAATGGGTTTGAAGTAAAGGGAAGTATTGTCGTCGATCCGAAGAACGGAGACACAAAAGATTATAAATTAAAAGAGGTGCCAGCCTTCATTGACGGAGCTGTTTCACCAGAGACGGTTAGTCTGCAGAACAGTTATTTTGGAAATTATGTTCATGGGTTCTTGAACAGCAAGTTCGGCAAGAAAGATGTTAAGCTTCCTTCTGATGAAGGTACGGAAGCTAATGTAAGTCCGATCTTTGATGAAAACGGAGATATGTATTACTTTACAGACTTCACGAGTCCAAAAGAGGGAGTGGATTCCATGCTGGGCTACTCGCTTACGAACGCGAGAACCGGCAAGGCTACCTACTATACTGGTAATCTAGAGGTATCGTATATGGATTCGCAAGGTGCACTGCAGATTATCCAGAAGAAATTCATCGAAAAGAAATGGGACGGTGAAATGCCTGTTCTTTATAATTTTTATGGAGAAGCTAGCTGGTTGACGCCGGTACTTGATTCGAATGGATTTTTACAGAATTATTTTATCGTTTCTGCATCAAATCCAGAAATCTCTGTATACGGAAACACGCCGAACAATGCGCTGAAACAATATAAAACAGCTCTGCAGCGCGGCGGGGGAAGTGTGGACGGAAGTTCTGATGCTGAAGAAAAGCAAATTGGCGGCACCGTTCTTCGTGTGTACAAAGAAAAAACAGGTAACTATACGATCGTGTCTTTCTTATTAGACAATCGTCAAAGCTATATTGTTTCTTCGGAAAGCAATCCGCTCTCTATCTATCTTAAAGAAGGCGATAAAGTGGACGTAACGTATCAAGATACAGGAGAATCCTTTTTGCCTGTAACTGAGATCGCGATTAAAGGACTCAATTAAACAAAAAAAAGCAGTGCATTTCAAGATTGAAATGACACTGCTTTTTCTTATATTTTATTGCTCCGGTACATAGCGTCTTGCCCCAGAGAACTCAACAGCATAAGCAGGTGTTGAGATCGGATCCATGCGAACGGTAGAAGCTGTGTTCGGTGAATGGATCATCATTCCGTTTCCAGCATACATCGCAACGTGATGCACGCGGCCTTTTCCTTCATCATAAGCAAAGAACATGAGATCTCCAGGCTGAAGCTGATCTTTATCTACGATCAGTCCTTCTTTTGATTGTGGTCCTGAGTCTCGTGGAATCGTAATGCCGTTTGCTTTATGAACGGTGTGGGTAAAACCTGAACAGTCAAATCCGAACCCTGCCGCTCCTGCCCAAAGATATGGAAGTCCAAGAAACTTTTTCGCTTCTTCTACAAGCTGTTCACCTGTCGGAACAGGAATATCTTTTTCGCTCTTATAAACCTTTGCATCCTCCGCTTCCAGCCAGCGTACTTTACCTTCTGGCGTTAAAACGGCAATCGTATGACGGAAAGCTTTTAAAACTGGCAATCTTGTATTGTAGCTTAGTTCTAATTCTTGTTTATGGCCGAAAGGTGCTTTTGAAAGCCATGCCGTCGGACTTGTAATGAGAGCAAACGGTTTACCATCTGCACGCTCAAATCGGTCTGAGGTTGTAAGTTGTCTTAACGGCATCCAACCTGGATATCCAAGCTCGTTTCTTGGAGTGGGCTGCCCATAAACCGCAACTTTTACCCATTCGCCTTGCTGTTCTAAAACTCGGACCTTTTGTCCGTAAAGAGCTTGGGTCTCAAGTTCTCCAACAAGCCAAAGCTTTTGTTCATACGACATACTTGTTGTCCATCCTCTAAGATCAACAGGATTCGAGAGGGAAGGTCCATCAACATCATCACGTGCTGCATCTGGATTTGACCATAATGTAGCAGCTGCTACATCCACATACAGATCTTTACCGATTACATTTGTGTCAGCTGTTCCTTTTTCAGCAGAAGCGGTGTTTGTGAACATGCCCATTAACATCGCAAGCGAAAAAAGAACCTTCATAAGTTTTCGCATTTTTTGTCGCTCCTTTTTCTCTTTTTCCTCACCATTCGAGTTTTCTCTAACCTTTTCCTCTAAGGAGAACGAAAGATAAGCCAAATATCCTTTTGTTGAAGCTTCATAACATGAAACTAAGGTACTAAAAAAGGGGAATTTCGGGTCAAAAGAAGGGGAGGAGAATACGCGAGATGAAAATAAAAAAAGACTTAACTCAAAAGGATCAATTTCTCTTGAGCAAGCCTCTCTTGCTTAACTAATCAGAAAACGATTTATATCCATCAAGTGGTTTCCGTAAACGACAAAAGCGGATAATACTCCTGCCAGAAGAAGGTACAAAGCAAGGACTACGATCTTCGTTTTCATGTTTGATACATAATAATTTTTTTGCTGATCGTATACTTTTTTGGTTTCTGCTTTTTCAGCAAGCAGACTCTTTTCATAAGCTTCAAAATAAGCGGCAGTGTTGAAGTCTGGTAACACTGGAAGAGTAGCGATTCCTTCAGGATCTGACTCGTGATAAGCCTGTGCCAGAGCTTCTCTTTTATTGCGGTCTTTTTCAAATTCTTCCCGCAGCGTTTTCAGGAAACGCTCACGGTTATTGAGCATCTCAAGCTCTACAATGATCTTATGCTTCTCAATCTTCTTTTTATCCTGCAGGATGGGAAAAGTAAATCCTGTCGGAACACTGTCCTTTAAGCGGTTTTTAGCAACACGAACATCTTCTATATAAGTTCCGATGATATGAGAAAAGTTTGGCATATCGCGGTATTCGTTTAGCTCTTGCTGGATGTGTGAAAGCTTTTGCTGTTCAGCTTCAAAAGCTTCTAAAGTGAGCTCTGTTTTTTTATGCTCAAAATCTTCACGAACACGTTTCCACCAAGTCATAATTCCAAAAAGAAAGACTAAGAAGATAATCGGGTCTGGTGATAGGAACAAGTACGGAATAACGATAAGAAGCCCGACAAACCAAATCTTTGTCGATAACACACCAACGATTCTTCCGCCATCCAGCGGAGAGACAGGAAACAGGTTGAACAAGTTGATCATAGCTCCTAAAAAGATAACAAGACCCCAGAACGGCTGCCCGGTAGATTCGTATAAAAAGACCGCAGGCAAGAAGGACATAAGGCCGAATAAAGGACCTGCATATGCGATATAAGCTTCGTCTTTTGCATTCTTAGGCATTTCCTTCATGCCGATCGCTGCACCCATAAATGGTATGAATATAGCGGGTGATGTCTTTATCCCTTTTTGTTTCGCTGCGACCAGATGTCCCATCTCATGAACAAATATGAGATAGACGATCGCTACTGCAAATTTCCAGCCGTAAAAGACGGCATAAGCACCCATCGAAATGAACATGGATATGAGCGTTGCGAATTTACCAAGTTTTAATAAACCAAACACCCATTTTAATTTACTCATTAAGAACAAACCAATACCCGCAAGAATCGTCCATAAACGGGACTGGTTTTGCTTTTCTGCTTTTTCAGCCATGTATGAATCCCCCAAATGATTTCTTAATTCTATCTTAAATGATATACGTTTGAAGTGGAAGGAAGTTTCTTTTACGGCGGTTTTCGCAAATTGTGATTCATTACTAACGGAAATTCGGCTCATACGGGCTCACACGTTGGTACATTCTGCCTGACATACACAATTTATTTGGAACTTCTAAAGAATGGGAAGTGACCGAACAAAAATCAAACCCCACCGCACAAAAATTCTGATGAACCGAACAATTTTTCTGTTTAACCGAACAAAAAAAGACTGTTGCTCAAATAGTGTCCGCCTCAAAAAGACTCCCGTAAGTCTAAAGAAGTAGGGCTTGTCTTTCGGAAGTCTTCATAAAGAAATTTTGCTGTTTTTTTACCAAATAATGCGGGTATACGAATTAAAGTACCCCTGTAATGTTAAATGATTGATTCGAATGATGTGTAAAGATGAGAAGGAGGGATCGGTTTGCCTGTACAAAATGAACAATTGATCCAAGCAGACCCTTTTGTGTTGAGCAAATCGGAAGTTGTTGACGCTGTTAAGAGGTACTTGAACAATGAAGGCTATGAAACAAGAAACCTTGAAGATCTTTTCGGTATTGATCTGGCAGCAGCAAATGAATACCATACGCTGTTAATTGAAGCGCAAGGAAATCATGCAGAACACCACGAGAAAGAAACTGTATTTACAGGCAGTCAGCTGGATAAACATATGAGCTGTCAGCTTGTAAAACTGCTGAAAAACTATGAAAAAAATCCAGCGAGAACGCTAGTCATGGCAAATCCAGATACCCCTCGAATACGAAAGATGGCAGAAAATATAAAGCAAGCGCTTGATGATCTAGGTGTTGTCCGATTTTGGGTAAAAGCAGATGGAAGTATTGAGTGGGAGTAGAAGAGTATAAAAGGAAAGCACCGGAGCTATCTTTCCGGTGCTATTTTACTTTTTCGATTGTATCGTGGCTTTGTTCATATAGCTCAGGGAGTACGTTCATTTCTTCAATATCACGTTTCGTTTTTTCTGTACCAAGCAAGTAGAGATAACGGAAAACTTCATAAACGAGCTTGCTGTCTTTACCGCGGTGGTATTCTGCGTTAGATTCTTCAAAATGGCGCTTTGGCGAAAAGATATCAAGCCCTTCTTGTTTGCTGTTGGCATGCATCTCATGGAATAAATGCTCAAGCTGCATTTTCTCATCATAAGTAGCCTGTATTTCAAAATAGTGAATATGATCATCTGTTGGAAGCGGCTGAATATCACCTTTAGCTGTAACAAAATAAGCTTCTTTTTGTACCATATCAAAAACCTCCTTTTTCTTTTCATTCCTCATAAAAGAGATTTCAAAACATGGAGGAACTAACCATTCTAAATAATTAAAGAAGGCTGTTATCTTTAACTTTGTTGCTATTGGAAGTGGTTGACGTCCGTTCCAGGATGCTCGCCTTCTGCGGGGCGGGCGGTGAGCTTCCTGGCGCTTTGCGACTTTAGGAGTCTCACCTGTCCCACTTGTCCCGCAGGACAAGGAAGGCATCGACAGCGAAACATCGCACGAAGAAAATTGATTTTCATTTTCGAGAAGTCTCGAACCTTGCACTCCAGTCGACTCGTCAATGGAGAAGAAAGATATTCAAAATAATATCTTATAGATAAGAGCCAACAAAAAAGAAGCTATTTGTAGACATAGCTTCTTTAATATAGATCTGCATTTCGTTTTAATAGGGAATACACATACATATCGTAATATTCACCGTCTGCTTTTTGGTACTCTTTTAATAGTGCCTCTTGATTAAACCCGAGCTTCTCAACAAGTGCTCTTGATGAGGAATTCTCTGGTCTGATCGTAGCTGCGATACGGTTAAATTCCATTCCGTTAAAGCCATAATGGATAATTGCTCTTAATGCTTCATTCATAAAGCCTTTATGCCAATATTCCCGGTTGAGTTCATAGCCGACTTCTGTACGCTGATCCGACTTGCTCCAGTTATGAAAGCCGCATGTTCCGATCAGTTTATCTTCTCCTTGGAGAACGATCCCCCATCGAATAGCACTTCCAGATTTAAAACCTTTCTCAAACGCTTCAATGAGTGAAAAGGCATCTTCTTCTGACTTCAAAGGTTCCATTCCGTAAAATTGCATGGCTCCTGCGTCTGAAAAAGTAGAGAAAATCTCGGTGATATCAGACTGCAGGACGGGCCGAAGCTTCAGCCTTTCTGTTTCAATAACGGGGAAATTATCATACGTGTTCAAAAAAGCACCTCCTTTTTATGAAATAGATTTAAGATTCATTTCATCTATAAAAAGCTGAGTTAAATATGGATCCCACTGTGTACCTTTTCCGTCTTCCAAGATCGCCAGAGCTTTTTCATGTGTCATGCCTTTTCGGTATGGACGATCGGAAGTCATAGCATCATACGCATCTGCAACCGCAATAATTCTTCCGAAAATAGGGATATCCTCACCTGCAAGCTGCTCGGGATAGCCGTTCCCATCATACCTTTCATGATGATAACGCACACCAGGTAGCAACGGCTTCATCGCATCAAACGGCTGAACTTGTGCAAGGATATCTGCCCCGATTACAGGGTGCTTTTTTATCTGTTCAAATTCCTCAGGGGTCAGTTTTTCTTCTTTTAATAGTACGATATCGGGTATTCCGATTTTGCCTATATCATGAAGCAATGCTGCTTTCCTGAGCTGCAAAAGCTGCTGAAAAGGAAGTCCAGCCATCTGGCCGATTTTCATTGCATAATCTGCCACACGAAGGCTATGCCCTGCTGTGTATGGATCTCTAGCATCTAATGTAGCCGCCATCGTCGCAAAAAAGCTCTCAAGCAATTGTTTGTTCTCGTGTTCACGCGATTGTATCGCTCGTGCCATATGGTTGAATCCTTTTATAAGCTTTGAAAACTCATCCGAATAAAGATCATCTACTCTTGCATTTGAGTTGCCTGTGCGAACTTCATACATCCCAGCTTGAAGTTCGTTCATGGGCTGTTGGATATCCTTAAAAAGGAGATAAGCACCAAAGATGGCAAAAGAGATGCCAATAAGAAGCACGAAGAATGCCCAGCTCCAGTAGGAACCGTTAACAGGTGAGTCTAGCTGATACAGCCTTACCTGATTTGCCAAAGCAAACAATAACAGTGGAAATGTCCCGATAAAAAGTGTGCTCCACTGAATTTTACGCTGGATAGAAATATGTCTGGAAGTTGCTAAAGATAAAATGACGCCATGGTCTTTCAACGTTTTCTCTTGAATGTTTCTTAAAACAGGCTGAACAGCTTTTGTTGTTAGAAAGAATTCAATGATCGCATGCATTCCAGCAACTAAGATCGCTCCAAGTGAAGCAAGATATATGTAGTAATAAGGTAATGTTAAGTATTCAAAGTAAATAGCTGCAGCTGTTAAACACACCGCCGGAATAGATAGACCAAAAAGATGGGGACCCAGGATCCGCTTCACCGTCCGAATAGGGAAATGATGCGCATGAAAATAAGCTTTTTCTGCTAGCGGCAGAGCGGGCGTTTTTTTACTGAAATAAGTACGAAATACAGAAGTATGCATACGAAAGAACAAGTATTCTAATAAAAACATGATGATGCAGGAAGATACAAGGATACCGCATAATACAAAGATTTCTTTGACCGAAAAACGGAGTGTGGTGAATAGAAAGACGCCGCCAACTCCTAGAACCGCAGCAGTTGAGCCAATTACATAATTCTTTAATAATCGTCTTTCAAACTGTTCGTGTATAGTCAATTCTCCACCCGCCTTTCTTACTATTACTTTTAAAAAGATACTAATAGCATACCTTACAAAAACTTGGAAAAAAAGCTATTTTTCTACACTTTCTTACATTTTTTGTGGGATTAAGGATTTTCTTATTATGAATATCGTATTTTTTTCCTTTTCTTTTAGCGAAAAGGTAGAAGTAAAGGCTGATGCGGACTCACAAGGGGGAGAATTCTTTAAAGTATAGCATGAGTGTGAAATGTACAAAATACACGGGATGGATAATTTCTGAGGAAAACGGGTATGAAATGGTATACGGATGCAGGAAGGGAGCTAGAATAATGTCATTAACTACACAAGAAATGGACCATTTTAAACAAATTTTAGTTGCAAGAAAAAAAGAGATAAAAGATATGAGAGAGAGAAACGACTCTTTTGGAAGTGATTCTGAATTCCCTAAAGAATCCACGGGGGAGTTATCCAACTATGATAATCATCCAGGAGATCTTGGAACAGAGTTGTTTGAAAAAGAAAAAGACATCGCATTAAACGACCTTCATGAAAAAGAGCTGGAGGATATTGATGCAGCGCTTAATAGTATAGAAAGAGGCAAGTACGGAATTTGTAAAACGTGCGGAAAAGATATCATAAAAGAACGATTGGAAGCTATTCCGTCTACACTCTACTGCAAGGAACACAGCCCAGGTCAGCATTCCTCAGATGACAGACCAGTAGAGGAAGCAGTTTCTGGTCCGGATTATTCGAGAAGAAGCAATGACGGAAAAGATGCTACTTTCTTTGACGGGGAAGATGCATGGCAATCCGTAGCAAAGTACGGTACGAGTGAAACTCCGTCAGACTTCACAGATCCTGAAAAACAGGATTATAACGAGATGTATGAAGACTCTGATGATGATGATGGCTATGTAGAAAACTATGAAGGTTTTGTAACAACAGATATAACAGGTAATGAGAGAAATGTTGTACAAAACCGTAAACATGAAGAGTACGAGGAAGAGTTGGATCGAGAAGAAGAAAGACAGTTAGACCGGGATAAGTACGATAAATAAACAGGACGAACAGCCTATGTGAATGATACATAGGCTGTTTTTATATGTTTTTAAATAACTGAATAAGTAGATGACAAGCGAAACCAAGTAAACCTGCCCCTGCTAATCCTGTCATTACTCTAATGGTTATATCATTAATGAATGTGCGAAAAAAGTGAAGGGTAAAAGCAACATTAATATTCCATAAAATAATGCCAGCGATAATAAACAAACTTAATAAAGCATTAATCCACCACGCTGAGCCATTGGGGATATTTTGAAGCGTACCTCCATATATGCCAAACCAAAACAAGAAATTAAAAGGGTTCATTAATGCGAGTACAAAACCTGTCCAATAAGGCTTATGTTCGGGTTTCTCCTCATTCATCGAAAGAAATCTTTTTTCTGACCAAGCTTTTCTTATGGTTGAAATACCTAAGAACAAAAGCATAATAATGCCGGTAACCAACATGGCGATTTGTACGAAGTTGTTCTGAAGGAAGGGGGAAAGCCCCAAAAAAATGATTAGCATGAAGATGAAATCTGCGCTTACTGCTCCTAACCCTACGAGCCAAGATGGCCAGAAACCTCCTGATAATCCACGTTTGATCATCTCAAGTTTAATCGGACCTACCGGAACTGCTAGACTGATCCCAAGCATCATGAAATGAAAACTCAAAACCCAAAACTCGCTCAAACTTATTCCTCCTGAGGGTTGTGCTTGTCTATCTTTTCTTCAAGGATATGAGTATATGAAATAGATTATTACGGCAGGAAATGTAAAACCTTTAACGAACAGTACATTAAAGGTTGTAACTATCATCTGCTAAAGGAGCCAAGTCCGTGAAAAAAGCGTGTTTGCTTATCATTGATGTTCAAAAAGGTTTTGAGGATGTAGATTTTTGGGGAGAACGAAACAACCCGAATGCCGAAGTTAATATGCTTACATTAATAGATGCATTTAGAAATACGAACCTACCTGTTTTTCATGTTCAGCACCAGTCGGAAAATGAGAATGCTCCATTGCATCCGACGAAATTAGGTTATCAGCTGAAAACAGGATTTGAACCTAAAGAACATGAACCCCTTTTTATTAAGAGTGTAAACAGTGCATTTATTGGAACATCGCTAAAGGAAGAGTTAGACAAACAAGGAATTCATCATCTTATTATTGTGGGGTTAACAACAAATCATTGTGTATCTACAACAGTAAGGATGGCTGCTAACTATGGATATAGCGTTTCTCTCGTGCAAGATGCAACAGCGGCTTTTGCTGTAACCTCCTATAATGGCAGAAAATTTTCAGCTCAAGATGTACATGAGTCAGCTTTGTCGCATTTGCACGGGGAATTTGCTGAAATTTTAAGTACAGAAGAAGTTTTGGCGAAATGGGTAAGATCATCGCACTATATACAATAAAACGTAGACAATATTCCCCAGGAAATGTCGGATACTGTTAATGGTTTAGAGGTTTTGTTTTAAGGGAAAAATGAAAAAACATTCATAATAAGATAATTTAGAGGTGTCATAAAAACATGGTGAAAAATCAAATAGAACAGCTGATGAGAGAACCAGAACAAGAATTAGAGTTTTGGAGAGAAGAGGATCAGCAAAAAGAACTTGTTAGAATGCGTTATGTTCCCCAAGGTGAGGGAGGATATTTTCAAGTTACCTATTTAGATGAAGAAGAAGGCATCATCGGATCCCAAGTTCTTGATGAAGTGGAAGACGCAGAACGATTCTTACAAAAGAATCAGCCAGCTATATAAATAAACCAGAGGATTAATCCTCTGGTTTTTTATTGTATGAATTTCTTCTCGCGCAGCCATTCTGCAGAGTGTTTTTCACATATCTGAAGGTCTTCAAATTGATCAACTTTATATTGAGAAATTATTTCTTCAGCCGTTTTATGAGCAAGTTTCATCTCTTCTTTTGTTATGTCTCCATTATCAAAGGCTGCCATTAATTCATTATCATCAAGTACGAAAATCTCTTTATCGGGCAAGATTACGATATCCAGATCAAGGTCTAAAAACCAAGGGATCCCTTCTTCGTCCACACCGTGCTCTTTGCACATGTCAATGTAGAATTGAACCGTGTCTCCATTTTGGTCCAGAACAGTAGTTATCGTATATTTCTTGCCTTCTGGAAAGTGCTGGAGCCATGTATAGCCATTGTCAGCAATACACACCTCATGATTCTTGTACTGAACAACGAGTGGTTCAGACACTGCTTTTAGATGAATCGCAGTAACTTTACCTTTGAAACAACCGTCTTCTTTATGAACGACCTCAAAGTTTCGGTCTGTAACTCTTTTCCAATCGGGTCGGTCAGCTCTTTTATGTTCCATACGCACCTCCATGTTTTGTAAAATTATAGCAAATTTTGTTTGAGAAGGGAAGGAACCGGATGGGATATGAAGAAGTGAGTAATAAGTATGGAATCATGTGTTTTCAATTAGAAATAGGAGAGTAAGAAACTTCATCTCCAAAAATGAAAGAAGGAAGAGGTAAAATAATGAACATTAAAGCGGATAAATATGAGTTAACGTCGCATGATGGAACAAAGATTACGGCATATGATCATGGTGGATCAGGAGAGACTTTGATTTTTCTTCATTATTTAGGTGGAAGTGCACATTTATGGCATCCAATTATCCCGCAATTTTCAGAGGAATATCGGATTGTGACCTATGATCTGCGGGGACACGGACTCTCTGATCAGCCAGAGAACGGCTATACCTTTGAAGATACCGCGAAAGATCTTGAGGCAGTAATGGATTTCTTTTCGATTAAAAGCGCCCATCTTGTTGGAAGTTCTTATGGAAGTATGGTGGGGGCTTATTTTGCTTCAACACGTACTAATCGGGTATTATCACTCGTGGCTTCCGAAGGTGCACTTGTAAATGATACAGGGGAAGATGGCAAGTACGAGGAATCTTTCGAAGAGCATATCTCACAGTTTAGAGATCAATTAGATCCAGAGTATGATTCTGTAGAAGCTTATAAGGATTACTACAAAGAGAACTGGAAACCATGGAACGAAGCACGTGCTTATTATGTGGAGCATTATGTACCCCGGGTAAAAGAAAACGGGAAAGTCGGGCCACGCACAACAGGTGCGACGATGGAAAAAATTATCGCGGAAATTTATTACACGAACTTTTTAACCTGGTATGAGAAAGTAAAGTGTCCTGTTTTGTTCTTGCCTGCTGAAACGGAAGGAGATCTGGCTAAAAAAGAGAGATTCATTGAAAGAGCTTCAAAGGTTCTTCCTTTTTGCAGAAAGGTCATCATTCCGGGAACGACTCATTTAATGATGTACGATCATGAAAGGGAGCTTGTTCAAACGATTAAAGATTTCTATGCTGAAATACCTGTTTCGGCCAAATAAGAAAGGGCTCCTCTAAAAAAGGAGCCCTGATTTTATGAATGCTGCTTTTTCTTTGCGTTTTTTTGTTTGTAAAACTGTTCTAAAGCCATACAGGTCAGCATTCCCATAATCAGTCCGTTGCTCAGAAGAGTTACGATGATACTTGGCCATTCTTTTAGTGCCGCAGCAGGAATGAACAGGCTGCCGATCCCGACCATGAGGGATGTGCTGATTATAAATAGGTTTGTATCTGATTTAAGCTCTGATTTATATTCTCTGAACACAAGGCCGATCATACTGGAAAAAGGAAGGAATATGGTCGCATATCCTACCGGTGCTGGAATACCTGCAAAGAAAAATGTGAGCGGCGGAAAAAAGCTGATGACGATGATGAACGCATTTCCCAAAATGAAAGCTAGTCGGCTAAACATCTTAGTAGTTAAAATGAATCCTGAAGCACCAGATATCGGTACACTGGCTACGGCCGAGAACAGACCTGCGATCCACGTATTCAGCCCCATCATGATAGAAGAGCGGTTATAGTTGATCGGTTCGTACTCTTCATTTTCAGACTCATACGCTTTTTCCACCACGTTGATGCTGGCTACCATATTTGTCAGAAGTAATAGTCCTACAAAAAGAGAAGTAAGAATGGCTCCTCCTGATAACTCAGGCATTCCCCACGCCAGCCATTCAGGAAAGGCGATAACCTTCGCAGAATGCATGTTTTCTTTCGTTAAGTCTAATAGTTTAAACAGCCCCCATCCCAATATCAGTGAGATAAGAATGGAATAGCTCCTGAGCCATCGCACTTTCGATTTTCCAAGAACGATCGATAATACAAGGATAAAAAGTGATGCGGCTGCAACTTTTGCATCGGCACTTTCCTGCAGATACCCGATCCCAAGCATTCCTTTTATAAAAGAACCACTTAATTGTGAAACGAGTAATATAAGATATGTTCCTGTTACAAGAGGAGTAAAGAGTGCTCTGACCGAAGTGATGACACGAAAAGCACCTAGAAGAAAAAATAGAATTCCGCTTATCAGCATACCAGCTGTTAGCTGCTGTAATCCATCGGCTGCGGTCAATGCCCCTGATGCAACGATCCCTGCGTAGACGGTAAAAACTCCCCACCATAATCCAGCTGGTCCTTCGTTAATCGGGAGTTTATGACCGAACAAAACTTGTAGAATAGCAGAGAGTCCGATGATAAAAAAGGAGCGCTGCAGAAGGTCTGCTGTTTCCGCTTGTGTCATACCGAATGCATCCCCGATCGCAATCGGTGCGACAAGACTTCCAGCCAATATAAAGACCATCCATTGAAGTGAGGAAAATGTTAATTTCATAAGAACACCTTCTGTTATGTATTTCTATTAAGCTATTTTCGTATACATTGTTGTTTTTAAAAGTAGTTGATCTCCGTTTCAGGATGCTCGCTTTCCGGGGGGCGTGCGGTGAGCCTCCTCTGCGCTTTGCACCGGCAGGAGTCTCACCTGTCCCGATTCATAGAAGTATCCTTGCTCCTGCGTCTACAAGTAAATGCTACCGATGTTAGCTTCCTCGTCGCATGCCTTGCGAGAAGTTTCTCATGTGGTAGGCACGCACCTTGCACTCCTATCAACTTGTCAATGAAGAATTGATTTGAAAGCATCAATCTTAAGAAAATAGCCTTCTTTTATTATAAACCTTTAACTAGTTTAGCAGAAGGAAAGAGGTTTAGAGGGAAGTAGAGTAAGGGTAATTTTCTGTAAGATACAAAAACAACAAGAGGTTCGAATTTTCTGTAAATATTTTTTCGGGCTATCCTCATAAAAGATATGACATACCCGAAACATATAGACACAGGTAATGACGAACCATAAACAAAGGACGATCTAAGATGCAGAAACTTACACACGATGATGTTATTCAATGGTTAGAGAAACATCTATTGGACTTTGAACAGTTTACGCCTTACTTGTTTACTTCCCAATGGATTCATTCCTTTTGCAAGGATAAAGAAAATGGAAATGAATTCGAAGTGAAATTGGATACTTCGGGTCAAGAGTTGTTCTGTCGATTGCTGGACAACCTCGATCAAGATGGTACTTGGAAATGGCTTGGGACTTTTAATCACACAGGAGAGGTGAAATCATGAGAATTGATGGACAACAACCGGTACAAAGAAAATACGATGTTAACAAAATGTATCAGCAGCCTTCTGTTAAGCCTCCGTCATTTGCCAAAGACGAACTTTACATATCAAACGAAGCAAAAGCATTGAATGATCATGCTCAGCTGAACATAAGAGAAAAGAAACTTTTGGATATAAAAAAACGCATCGATGCTGGTGAGTACCAGATCAATGCGAATGAAATTGCAAAAAAGATTTCACAGTTCTACTCCATTTAATTATTTTTTGTTTTTCGTGCCGCTTCTCTGTCTTAATAGAGAAACGGCATTTTTTATGAAAGGCGGTATGGGAACATTCAACCTGCCTGCATTTTCAATCATGGATAATAATTCATTTGATAGATAAAAAAAGATGGTGGCGGATTGGATATATAAACCGCCTAATAATTGATCGAGAGAGTGGGCTACTGCAACTATGGCAAATACCATCACCTTCTTTAATATTCCTTTAAAGCCAACCTTACTGTTCAGTTTTCCCTCATATGCTGATGCTGCCATACCCGTGATATAATCCAGTACAACGAATAGAACTAATGTTTTGAATAAAAGGCTTGGTGTTCCAAACAAGAAGCTTGAAAACGCTCCTAAAGAAACAACGGCCATGTGGTAAAACATCGACCATCTTTCCACTCTAAATTCCTCCCTTATCTCCCAATAATGTAGTATATGCTTGTTTCTCATCACCTGAAATGGCGGATGCCTAATGCTTGTCCTCCTATTTTTTAGAAGCTTTATTTCAAATGTGTTAAATAGTCAAAAAATTTAAAAAATAGCGAGTCAGACGCGCACTATATCTGTTACAATGAAACAAATCCGGAAAGGGAGGAAAGAAATGCAATGAACAAAATTACGTTAGGCTTGCCTCCACATTGCCACAAAGTATCTTGTGACGGAAGAATGATCAAAATTAAAGACTCAGGGAACAACAAATGGGCTTTTCCGCTCTCTGGAACAGAAAATGCAGTTGTCGAAGAAGTTAATGATGAAACAGGACTGCTTACCATTCATGGAAAGGATCAGATACTGGCAACCCTTGAAATGCCGATTCGTTTTTGTGAAGTGGGAAGAGGCTGGCTTCTCGATAAGTTACCTAAAAAGAAACGTGTAAAATTAAAATAAAATTGCCGCACAGCTGGGTTCGTCCTGGCTGTGCGTTTTCATTCTATAAATCGTTTTGTTATCAGAAAAAGAGACACGAACGATAAAATATTTTTATATCAACAACAACAGACTTGAAGGAAAATAATGTTATAATGATGATGTAACCGTGTAGATGGGGTGAATGAATTGGGAATAGCACGCCTGCCTGCACACTTAAATCACATCGCTTGGAACCGGAAAATCATTAACGTTTTTTGGGTGATTGTCTTTGTGTCAGTGTGCGTTGAGGTAATCAACAGCTTTTTTACAGAACGGCCATTAAAGGAATTTTATTTAGAATTCGTATTATTACCTACGCTTCTTCTATCACTTGCGGCTTTCTTCGCCGAATGGGGCTATAGAAAGCAGGGGAAATACACTGACTATATCATTATAGGTTCAGCTAATTTAATCTCTGGAATCTTAGTGGGTGTACACTCAGAGATGTATGTCATGTATGCTTGCTTTTTCTTCCCCATGCTGATTTCAACTATATACTTTGATAAAAAGAAGATCTGGCTTTCTTTTGGAATCAGTCTGATGATTTACTTAGTATTATCGACATTTCATCCTATTGTAAGAGAACTAAATGATGTAATGGCACAGCTCTCGATGGCGTGCATCTTGCTGACATCCACTACGATCTGTATCGGCATCATGAGCAGAGGGTACGAAATTGGACAGCATTTAATAAAGACCCAAGCTGAACACCAGGAGCTGATGGTTAAGTCTACGATCATGGAAAAACAAGTGAAGACAGATGCGCTAACGGGTCTGTACAATCATATGGCATTCTATGAGTACATGGATGTGTTGCTTCTGCAAGCAGACACGTATCATTATCCGCTTCACTTAGCGGTTATCGATATTGATAATTTTAAAAAAGTAAACGATACATATGGTCACGGAATAGGGGATATTGTTCTAAAAAGAATTGCATCTGCCATAAAGGAAAATGTATCAACAGATGACTTTGTCGCCCGATATGGCGGGGAAGAGTTTGTCGTCATATTAAATGATGTAGATGAAGATAAGGCTTTTAGAATTCTTGAGAATATTAGAGCCGTTGTACAAGGTCTGGAGCATTCCGAAATCTTAGAGGAAAGTGTCACAATCAGTGCTGGGTTGCAAACGTACCGGACAGGCATGCACAAACAGGCATTTTTTGAAGGTGCAGATAACAGTCTGTATGTTGCTAAACGTCAAGGGAAGAATCGTGTGATCATTCAGGAGTGCAGCGAGGCATTGCAAATTTAATAAGCAGTATTTCAAACAGTAGGGGAATATCCTTGCTGTTTTTCTTTTTCTTCTAAAACTCTTGTCCATGCATATGTTTGTAAAGATATAGCATGGAGGTGAGGGCATGAGTGGACGGAAGAAACAAATATTGCAGATTGCCGCCACTTACATCGGCACTGTTGTTGGTGCCGGATTTGCTACCGGAAGAGAGATCGTCGAGTTCTTTACGAAATACGGATCAGCTGGTTTTGCCGGCATTGTGATAAGCGGGTTCCTTTTTATCGTAATTGGGACAAAGCTGATGATTATGGCGAGAAGGATCGGAGCATCTTCATTCGATGAAATGAATCATCACCTGTTTGGAACAGCAGCATCTCGAGTTGTAAATATCTTAATGCTCATCATGCTTTTTGGGGTAACAGGTGTCATGCTATCAGGAACAGGGGCATTGTTTCGCGAACAGCTTCATCTGCCATTTCAGGCGGGAGTCATCTTAACACTTATCGTGACGTATTTAGTAATGAAAAAAGGAATAGATGGGATATTGTGGACCAACTCGCTAATCGTTCCAATCATGATTCTGTTTTCGTTAATATTATCTTTTTCGATGTTTGATTCTGGTGGACGGCAGCTTTTTGTTGCCGATGATTTTACTGGCGGATGGAAATGGCTTGTCAGTCCGTTTACTTACGCCGCTTTTAACTTAACATTGGCCCAGGCAGTGCTTGTTCCTCTTTCAAGGGAAGCAGCTGACGAATCAGTTATCAAATGGGGAGGATTCATAGGCGGGTTAGGTCTGACGTTTATCTTGTTAAACAGCCAGTATGTCCTTTATTCTGTCCCGCGTGTGCTAAGCTACGAGATACCGATCGCAGAAATAGTGGGCGGACTCGGAATCATGGTCCATTACTTTTTTGTACTCGTAATCTATGGTGAGATCTTCTCTACACTAATCGGGAATCTATTTGGCCTTGCAGGCTCACTTAGAAAGAATATAAGACTATCAAGCAATGCAATACTTATTCCCTTGATGCTGGGAAGCTATTTGCTGAGCCAGGTTGGCTATGCAGAATTGCTGCATTATTTGTATCCAGTCTTCGGGCTGATCGCATTAATATTTTTAACAGTTGTTTCTGCTAAAAAGCTGAATTGATGAATACATTGAAATATAGATAAACAAATTGATGTTTAGATGAACTGAAATTGCTGGAAGGGAAAAAAGGAAATGGCGTATTACAATAAATTAGTCCGTGATAAAATACCAGAATTGCTTGAACTCGCGGGAAAAAAGGGGACGTTCCGCATTCTGGGAGATAAAGAGTTTGAAAGTGAGTTAAAGAAAAAGCTCGCTGAGGGTGTGAAAGAGTACCGAGAAGCGGTGAATGAGAGTGATGCTGCAGAAGAGCTGGCAGGATTGTTTGAAATTTTGATTTCGCTTACGAAAGTGCACCATCTCACATTAAGGGAGCTGGATGAAATAAGGCAGGAAAAGGCGAAGAAGCATGGGCGGTTTCATGAGCGTCTCTTCCTGATCAAGGTGGAAGACTAAGGCAGGGGGTCTGACCCCAGACAAATACAAATCGTCGATTTGTATTTGTCAGAAAGACATAATGTATGATTTTGGAAAATTATATGATGATGCTACATTTTTATGTGATTAACTCAATTTTTTATGTGATGATCTTCACTTTTTATGTGATGAAGGTTAAAAATTATGTGATTATTTTATTTGAACATATCCATCTTATAAAAAAGCAAAAACAAGCACGCTCATACTGCTTGTTTTTGCTTTTTTTCATTATAAAACAGATAAAACAAGAAAAAACATGCAGAAAATATTTGACAAACAAGCATAATGCCGCATATGATTAGAGTACCACGTGGAAATAATAGGTAATGGAGGAAAATTAGTATGTTTTCTGAAGAAAGAAGAGAAAAGATCTTAGAAGTGTTAAAAAATGAAGGTCGTGTTCTTGCAAAAGAGTTATCAGATGTCCTCCAAGTTTCAATTGATTCAATTCGCCGTGATCTTTCAACATTAGAAGATAAAGGGCTTGTTAAACGTACACATGGCGGTGCAATACCTGTGACGGAAGTGAAGAAAGGTCCTGCTGCACCGGCAAAACGCTATACCGAAGGATCACAACATGAGAACGCCATTGCGAAAGAAGCTGCAAAATGGATTCAAGCGGGGGATACACTTTTTATCGGTGGAGCGTCGATCCATTATGTCTTACTCAAATATTTACCTTCCGTTCCACTCACGATCGTTACAAATTCCTTGAAAATTGCGGATGCCCTGCGTGAGCGTGAGAACATCGATTTATATCTAATCGGTGGAAAAGTGAAGAATTCCGGCAATATGACAGATGCTCTTGCAACACAGCTTGTCAGTCAATATTCATTTGATCTCACATTCGCAACGGGAGGCGGAATATCAGAACGCGGAATGAGTACTGCTACACCTGAAGCTGCTGCTTTTATGAAAGCTGTCGGATCCGTATCGAGAAAGAGTGTTGGTCTTTTTCCGCACCATAAAATCGGAGTTAATGCCTTTGCGAAAGTTGGACCTGTTTCAAACCTTGAAGCCGTTATAACTGACGACGAATCAGTACGAGAGCATCTGCACGCAATCGAACAGCAAGGTGTTAAAGTTATCATCTCAAACTCAGAAAAAACAGAATGATAATTTCATAACAAACAAAAGGACCCCCGAGTGGAGGTCTTTTTTTATTCATTATGCATCATTAAGGCTAGGTCGCCTACATCTGATTTTAGGAACACTAACGGTCCGCCGTTTCCGATCGAACCGTTTTTTAAATTGGGCAGTTTGATAATTTCTTCACCGATTGAATTGCTCATTTGTGTTCGCAAGTGTTGCGGCTGTTCTTTTGTAGTGACTGTAATATCTCCTACGTCAGACTTTGCAGTAATGTCTTTCTCGATGTTTTGCACTTGAACGTCGATGTCTCCAACATCTGACTTAGCTGAAACAGCTGCCACTACATCTTTAATAAAGATATCTCCCATGTCAGTAGTTAACTCGACATGCTCCGCTTTTATATCATTTAAAGTGATGGAAGCTGCATCTGAACTTACTTGCAGCAGTTGGAATTCTTTCTTTGGCAATTTTACGATTAAATTATAATCGCCTGAAAAAATGGAAAAGAGATGTACGGTTTTCTTTTCTGAAACATCGACTGTGAGTGTGTTATTTTCATCGGTTACAGAAAGATACAGATTATCTGCGTACTTTTTTTCAATATTGCCTTCCAATCGTACTTCGATCTCATCACTTTCATGCGGCATAACCGTGACATCTCCTATATTGGATGAGACTTCAATATCCTTTATCTTGTTAGCAGAGAATAAGTGCTTCTCTTCGACTTTCGCAAGATTAAATGGAGATTCCCCCATTACATACAACACAGCATTTCCCGCAATTGAAAAAACAATCAGTATAAGTGCAATACGCACGATCCGTTTAATATTCATGTATATTTCCTCCTAATAATCCTGAGGTTAAAAGATAGATAGCTTAAGGTCATTTTGTATACTACACGTGAGGCTTTTAAAGCGCCCGCAAAAAAGAGAAGCCCTAATCCGATTAGACCGAGAATCAAAAATACTTCTTTCAAAAAGGTTGCTGTAAGTCCGTCTTGAAACAGTAGGAGGAAAGGGGAGACGAGAAGTGCTCCCGATACGATAACGAGTACAACTGGTATTAGTATTAAAACGATAAATGGTGCGAGTACAAAAATTAAATTGAACAAACCTAATCCGAGAGTCGCAAAAACGGCGCGTGTAACGGAGCTTAAAGATGGATCTTCTTCTGCTCTTGTAATTTCAGAATGAGCAAGAAGTTCCTTTGCTATTTTTCTCGGACTGCCAAGCCCTGAGATAATATCCTCATCCGATCTGCCGCTTTCTTGTGCCATGTTAAAATGCTCCTCATAATCTTCAAGAACTTCTTTCTGTTCATGAAGAGGAAGCGATTTTATTTCTTTTGCTAGTTCATTTAAGTACGTTTTTTTATCCACTTGTTATTCCTCCTCCAGCATTTCGTTAACACCTTTAGTGAACTGCTGCCAGTCTTGTAAAAGTTCATTCTTCAGCTCAATGCCTTTTTCCGTTATTCTGTAATACTTTCTAGGCGGCCCTTCGTTTGATTCCATAAGATAGGTTGAAAAGAGACCTTCTTTTGTAAGCCTTCTTACAAGAGGGTAGATGGTACCTTCAGAGATCTCGAACTTTTTTGATATCTCCTCCACTAACTCATAACCATAACGGTCTTTTTTTGAGGTAAGAACAAGTACACATAGTTCAAGAACACCTTTTTTAAATTGGACATTCATCTTTATACATCACCACTTTACTCAGTACTGTTTATTGCAAGGTACTGTTAAGTAAGATATTACCATCTTGTTTTAAAATACGCAAGCTTAAGTTTGGGAATTTTTTCATAAAAAAAGATTGTGAGATTTGCTTACACATATCCTTTCTTTTAATAATCTTTCATTTACCCTATAAAAATACCGCGTAATTTCTACTGGAATTGAGGTGACGACATTGCTTCATTCTTCTCATTTCACGGCTGAGGAAAAATTAATGATCAAAGAACTGAAAAACAAGATCAGAACAGTTAACATCCCTGATGAAAAAAAGAAACTTGAACAGCAGCTGAATGCGATGATGGAAAAAGCATTCATTAAAAAGCAGCTTAGACGAAGAAATGAATTAAATTGATCTGGAATCCACTTCAACTAAAAAAGAAAACCTTTGCAAAAAACTGAATTGCATGTCTATTTTGGAAAGCAGTGACAGTCATAACTTGTTTATGTTAAAGTGACACTAGTCTTTTTCAGATGGACAAACGTTTTCTAAGGAGTGGACACAGCATGAATCAAGAAGCAGCATTGAAAAAAGACATCGGGCTTTCTGTAGCCATGTCCATCGTTATTGGAACGGTAATCGGTTCGGGTATTTTTATGAAGCCTGGAAGTGTGCTCGAATACACTGGGAATTCGAATCTGGCTTTATTAGCATGGGCTCTTGGAGGTCTCATTACACTCGCTGGGGGGCTTACGATCGCTGAAGTAGCGACACAGATCCCAAAAACGGGCGGTCTTTATGTATATATGGAAGAAGTATACGGCAAGCTTTGGGGTTATTTGAGCGGCTGGGTTCAAACAGTCATCTATGGTCCTGCAGTAATCGGAGCGCTTGGCTTGTACTTTGGTTCATTAATAGCTAATCTTTTTTCTTGGGAAAAATCGTATGGTCCTTGGATTGGCATCGCGACTGTACTTTTTCTTACGATTGTAAATAACTTTGGAACAAAATATGGCGGATTCGTACAAAACCTGTTCACGATCGGCAAGCTTGTCCCTATAGCATTGATTATTGTGTTTGGGATTACGGAGGGGAACGAGCAAATCCTAAATTCTTCAAGCGGATCTGTAGTCGAAATCAGTATGGGGGCAGCTATTTTAGCAACTCTTTTTGCCTATGATGGGTGGCTGATGGTTGGATTTGTAGCAGGGGAGATGAAGAACCCAGGGAAGACATTGCCTAAAGCAATTATTGGAGGCATTTTGATCGTAATGGCGGCTTATCTTCTCGTTAATATCGCATTGCTGCATATTCTCCCAGCTTCTGAAATCGTGAGACTTGGTGAAAACTCAGCTGCAACTGCGGCCACTATTCTTTTCGGTCCATTAGGCGGTAAACTAATCGCGGTCGGAATAGCCGTATCGATCTTTGGCTGTTTAAACGGTAAAATCTTAACGATTCCTCGTGTGCCGTTTGCGATGGCAGAGCGAAATCAGCTTCCTATGGCAAAAACGTTCAGCAAGGTTAGCGAAAAGTACGGTACACCAATCGCTGCAACATACTTGCAGGTTGTAATTGCCATCATCATGATGATCCTGACAGATCCGGATTATCTATCAGAGATGGCGATCTTTGCTGTTTATATCTTCTATATCTTTGCCTTTTATGCGGTGTTTAAGCTTCGTAAACGAAATAAAGGAGCTGCACGCGTATACAGTGTTCCGCTGTTCCCGGTCGTTCCGATCTTTGCGATAATCGGTTCAGTGTATATTGTGGGTGCAACGATCATGAATGACCCGTTTGATAGTTTGACTGCCATATTTATAACAATAGCTGGACTGCCAGTCTATTATTTGCTGCAGCGCAAGAATCAAGATTCATTATAAAATTGAAAAAGACCCTCGCTGGGGTCTTTTTTATTGTGCGATATTATTTGAACGACTGGATTTATAATTTGACTCTAGCCAATGGGATATCACATCTAATCCATCCGGGTTCAATGGCCTTGAAGGAAGGATCTTCAACAGCTTCTTTACTCTTACCATAGTTTTGTCTTCCTGCTGAAAACGGAAGCCATGCTCCATATTCTTAATCATATGAGTGTCAGAAGGTCCCTGTACTAGTGTGTGAAGCTCATCTAAGAGGGCTGGATCAACAAGTGCATCTTTGTCACCACAAATTGCTATAACAGGATAGTTTATCTTCTTCAAGCCATCTCTTGGATTATAGGCAAAGTGCTCTCTGAACCACTTTGCAGGCTGTTTTAATAGGTAATAAACTTTGTAAACATCTTTATTAGATCCTATAATTTTCTGTATTTGCTTCCGTGTTTTAAGTTCTGCTTTCTTTTCATTAATGAGTAACCTCATAAGGAATCCTTTTAAACCTTTAGAGCTCTTTAATTCTTGGTAGGTAAATAAACGCTGATGTGTTGTGAATTCATCTAAATTACCAACTCCGCCAGATAAGAGCATCAATCCATTGAGTGATTGTCTTTCCGATAATGCTGTGCCGATTATTGTGCCTTCACTATGACCTGCAACGATAATTTTATCTGGATCAACAAGAGGATGTTCTTTTAGGACTTGAAGTGCTAGTTCCGAATCCTCGACGAGATCCCAAAAGCCGGTTGATAACCAGTCTCCTTCACTTTTGCCTGTTCCTCTTTTATCGTATCGAAACGTGATAAAACCTAAATTTGTTATGTGCTCAGCAAGTTCACTATAAACATTTAGCTGATATTTTCCCTTCGGACCATTTCCGTTGCGATCCAGAGGGCCAGACCCAGAGATAAGCAGAACGGCTGGATATTTTTCATTGCTGTCGATCGTTTCGGGGATTGTAAGAGTGCCATACAATTTTTTTTGCCCTGCAACTTCAATTTCTTTTTCTGTGAATAATGGAATCACATTGAAAACCTCCGCCTCAAAATGGAAAATACTTCTTAATATTGATATTAGTACAAAGGTTTACAATTGCAAATATTTATTTTTCTTTAGTGATTCATAATAAAACCCGCCAGGAGAGTCCTGACGGGAGAATATGAGATATATGATAGCTTATACGCTTAATAGTTCTTTCATTTCACGATAGCGAGATGAAAGGCTTGCTGGTGATACACCGTATTTCTTGGCTGTTTCAGCTTGTGTGGAGTTAATGCCTCTAATATCTTTAGATACGAGGTAGTCCAAAGCTGCAGCATAGATTTCTTCTTTACGGATGGCTGGTTTGGATTCGTTGATATATTCATCCCAAAGTTTTTCAGCCTCTTCAACCACTTCGGTTTCCGCATTGGCTTTAACAAGTTCTGTTACAGCTGTGTACTTCTCATCCTTCTCATCTGATGTCGCAGAACCTTCTGCATTTGCCTCAGCTGCAGGCTTTTCAGTGCTAGCTTGCGTTTGATCTGCTTTAGGCTTCGGAACTCCTGCCGATATATCAATTAAAGAAAGCTGCAGTACAGCCGGGAACTGATTTTTGAAAATCTCTTTAGCATCTGCTAATGGCTGCAGTTTCTCGATTGCTTCTTTTAATGGCGGCAATTCAGAAATTGGCATCTCTACATAACCGACATAAAATTCGTAATTGATGCCGTTCGATACGAGTGTTCCAAGCAATGCGCTGTCTGCTTTTGGCTTATCAGCTGCGTTGATCGTCACATCGTACACTTTGTCTGTCCAGATGTCTTTCACTGTAAAAATAAAGCCAGTTTTTTGTTCAACCACTTTATAAAGGGAAGGAACTGTATGGGTCCAGCCTGCTAAGATCTCAGCAACTTCAGGCTTCACTGAGTTCTTCACCTTTTCAACATAAAGCTCAACAGGTGTTCTGCCGTCTTTTATCTCAGAACAGAAAACTTCCCAGCAAACAGCGATGTTCGCATACGTTTGCTCCTGGTCCTTGCCAACCGGATATTTCTTCACATACTCAGACGTACGCGCTGCTAGATCTTGCTGATAGTTCTCAAGTGCATATTTGATGAGTCCTTCCTGATGAAAGGATACTTCACGTGTCTGCTCTTCTTTATGTAAGCAACATTTCTTATATTTTTTTCCGCTGCCACAATAGCACGGATCGTTTCTTCCTATCATTGACATGCTATTCCTCCAGTTAAACCACTTACTTATCCTGTACATACTAGCATAAATCGGATTTTTTTCAAACAACTAATCACCAGACAACATTTTATCATAAAAAAGGATAAGAAAAAATCATTCAATAGGTTGGTTTTTCGTGTCCTGAAACCTTTTTTTAGTAAAAAGCGTCTAAGCCAAAAAGGGGGATTTACGATATGTGGAAATTTTGGAAAGTGTGGGTATTGATCTGTGTCTTATTATTAGGTGCCTGCAGCAGTACTGGGGGTAGTAAAAAAGAAGCTTCACATGACATGGCAGGAGGCGAAAGTTCTGAAGCGAAGACGGAAGTTTCTAACTCATCTGCTGATGAAGGAACAGCTTCGCCAGAGAAAAGTGACAAAAAGCAATCGATTCGAGATCAGCGGAAAGTGATCTATAACGCGGATCTGCGGATTACCGTAGACAAACTGCAGAGCGCGATGGAAACGGTTCGAAAGATGGTTGAAGATAAAGGCGGTTATATCGTTGAATCTACTACGAATATCGGTGAGGAAGGTTATGAGGACGGGATGATGGCCGTACGAGTTCCGATGAATGGTTTCCGGCCCTTTTTGCAGGAAGTAAAGGATTTAAGTGAAGGTTCTCCTCATGAAAGTGTGCGAGGAGAAGATGTTACAGAAGAATATGTGGATCTGTCTTCTCGCTTAAAGGCGAAGCAACAGGTGAGAGATCGTCTCGAATCCTTTATGAAAGAGGCTGAAAGGACGGAAGACTTATTAAAAATCTCTGCAGATCTTGCCAGAGTTCAAGAAGAGATCGAACAAATAGAAGGAAGACTTAACTTTTTAAAAAATCAAAGCGATTATTCGACCGTTACGATACAGTTTGAAGTAAAGAATTTGAAAGCAGAGAAGCTGCAGACAGGTGACCTGAACACTTGGAAAAAAACGAAGATGCTATTCATGGAAACGGTGAATTTCTTTGTTTCTGCAATTTCGATTATCGTCGTCGCACTAATTGGATTAGCACCTTTGTGGCTTGTGTTGATTCCCGTTGTATTCTGGTTGTGGAGAAGGAAAAAAGGGCAAAAGAAAAAGCCGGGTTCTCCGACATCCATGTAAGAAGTCATTAAGTTGTGTTCATGTCAGATTTGTTAGTTGACAGTTACGTCAGAAACACCCTCTGCAGCACGGATTATAGTCCGGAAGCTGAAAGGGTGTTTTGGCTTTTACGGCACCTTTATGGTGAACCGTTACCAAAAGCCTTAGCCGAGAAATGCTTTGTATTCTTCAGTCAGTTTCATAAAACGTTCTTTATCTTTTTGACCCAAGGCGTTGTCGATTTCTTTTTCATAATATTCCTTGTAATAGCTGTGCAGAGCTTCATCCAGAACCATTTGGGCAATAAGGCTGAAGGCAAATGGGTCTCTTTTTTGTTGTTTGTACTGCACCATCTCATTTTGATTTTTGTTAAAAGAAGTGTTTTTGTCTTTCATCCTGTTTTCCCTCCTTGAAATTATCTCCCTATCCAATTTAACCTTTTATGTTTCTAGGTTTCTACTAGTATACTGAGCAAGGTGCCCAATGACAACCATTTTATTTGAAAATTCTGAAAAAATTTTTGATAATCATTCCAATGTACTGTGTTTTCACCACCTTTTGGTAATTTTGTTAACGAATTGACTCGTTTTGTCAGTAGGATTTCTCATTTGTTACAAGTGTTATAATTTAGTGTTATTTATGTGTTTATTTTGTGTTACTTACTATTTCCCCGTATTTTGGAAGGCTTAAACACTGAGAAACACATATTTTAAAAAAACGTTGACTTTTCGTCTGGTATGTGAGTAGGATTGTGTTAAATCAATATCGTCATTTCCGCTAGGGGTGCTTATGTTTGTAAGCTGAGAGAAGGTGCTAGCCTTCGACCCTTTGAACCTGATCCGGTTAATACTGGCGTAGGGAAGCGGCGTGGTCCATTACTATCTATAATCGTAATAGCCACCCGCTTATTATTTGCGGGTGGCTTTTTGTGTTTATAGTTTTAGGAGGGGAACGTGATGGGACAATTGATCAAAGTTTGCAAAGCACTGACAATCGCAGGTTCTGACAGTGGAGGAGGAGCAGGTATTCAGGCTGACTTGAAGACATTCCAGGAATTTGGTGTATACGGAATGTCGGTTCTGACTGCCGTTACGGCTCAAAATACGATGGGTGTACAAGGGGTGTATCCAGTGCCTCTGGCAGGGTTGGAACAGCAATTACAATCGATAGGAAGCGACCTTAAGCCTGATGCGGTAAAAACAGGGATGTTGTTTTCGGGTGAATTTATTGAAAGAGTTGGCTATTTTATTAAAAAGTTTGGGTGGAGCAACCTCGTCGTCGATCCTGTGATGGTTGCAAAAGGCGGAGCGACCCTTTTGGGGAACGAAGCTCTAGAAGCGATGAAAAAGTACATGCTCCCCCTCGCAAAAGTGATCACACCTAATATTCCTGAAGCTGAAGCGCTGACAGGAGTTGGGATTACAAGTGATGAAGCAAGGCGTGAAGCGGCTCGCATTCTGTGTGGTATGGGTGCCGGATGTGTAGTGATAAAAGGCGGACATATGGATGAAGAGTTTGTCTCAGACCTCATCTACAACGGTAATGAGATGTGGGAACTAGTTGATAAACGGGTTTACACAAAAAATACACACGGCACGGGCTGTACATTCTCAGCTGCAGTTACAGCTGAATTGGCTTACGGAAAAACGATGGAAAATGCCGTTCGGAATGCTAAAAACTTTATACAGACAGCGATCGAACATGGTATCGATGTCGGTTCTGGACATGGACCGGTCAATCACTTTGCTTATAGGAGGATTCTTCATGAACAGCACTAGATTACAAGTATGGAAAGCATTTGTGGAACAAATCAGGAAAGAGCGCCCATTAGTTCACCATATTACAAATCACGTAACGATGAACTTTCTTGCTAATGGTGTTTTAGCTGCAGGTGGAAGTCCTATCATGGTCCATGACGCACGGGAAGTTGAAGACGCAGTTGCGGTGGCTGATGCTTTGGTCCTTAATATAGGAACTTTGGAAGAAGCTTCAGCTAAGTCTATGAGACTTGCATTTCGTAAGGCCATGCACTGTGGAGTGCCTGTCGTCCTCGATCCTGTAGGTGTAGGACTCTCTTCGTTCCGCCAGGAAACCATTAAAGACTTGTTGTCAGAATATTCACAATTGAAGGGGGTCAGTCCCCAAACAATTCTGACAATTTGCGGGAATGCAGCAGAGATGAAGTTTCTTGCTGGTCTTGGCTGGGATGGCCGAGGTGCAGACGGTGAGCTCGGCAGGTCTGAAGATGATCTACACCAGCTTGCTATAGCTGCTGCAAAACAGACGGGGTGCTTAATTGCGCTGACTGGAGAAAAGGATATTGTTTCCGATGGAGAAAGGGTTATCGAACTTTCACATGGACATCCGATGCTCTCACTTGTGACAGGAACTGGCTGTTTTGCAACTTCAATGATCGCGCTGTATCAGGCTGATCAAAAAGAGGAAGCCGTACACAATCTACCTTTATTAGAGCGCACAGCTCTTGCACTTCTGATGCTCACGAAAGCAGCAGAGGAAGCTGTGAAAACTTCGAGAGGACCTGGAAGCTTTCAAACAAAGCTCTTAGATGAACTCTTTTTATTAGAAAGTACGACGTCCATTTGGGAGGATGACATCAATTGGTTAGAGCTCCCAGCAGCAGTTGTTGAAAGAGGTGCACACACATGACGACACTCTCACAAGTGAACCTGGCTCATAAGCTATCACTCTATTTTGTGGCAGGAACGATGAACTGTCAGTCTCCAGAGTCTTTCCGTGAAATCCTGCTTCACGCTGTTAAAGGCGGCATCACAGCTTTTCAATACCGTGAAAAAGGTGCCCATTCCTTAATAGGTGAAAAACGGTTGGAAATTGCAAAGATGGCTAAAGAAATCTGCAGGGATCACGGTGTTCTTTTTATCGTGAACGATGATCTGGAATTGATGAAAGCTGTGGATGCTGATGGTCTTCACGTTGGGCAGACAGATGGCAGTTTAGCTTTCATCCGCAAAGAGACAGAAGGGAAGATTCTCGGCGTTTCCGCGCATACCCTTGCTGAAGCAAAAGATGCTGTTGAACATGGAGCTGATTATATCGGAGCAGGCCCGATCTACGCAACTGTTACAAAACCTGATGCGAAGGAGCCTGTAGGAACAGGAATCTTCCGAGAGTTTCGAACAAACGGGATCACGGTTCCTGTTGTTGGAATTGGTGGAATCTCTCTCGGAAATGCCGCATCCGTTATAAGAGCGGGTGCAGATGGAGCGGCAATCATTTCAGCGATCAGTCAGTCAGAAGACCCAGGTAAAGCATCTCGTGAATTGTTACTAGATATATTAAACGCAAAGAGGGGATTGTAAGTGAAGATTTCAGTTCAGAAGCTGACGGTTATGGCCATGTTTGTTGCTATAGGGACTCTGGCTTCACATGTATTTTGGATTCCAGCTGGTGTTGCAAAAGCCTTTCCTGTTCAGCATGCGATAAATGTCATCGCTGGTGTAACATTAGGTCCGATACCAGCTGTGATTGTAGCATTTGCCATCGGACTTTTGCGTAATTTATTTGGTGTAGGCTCGCTGCTTGCTTTTCCAGGGGGGATGATTGGAGCATTGTTAGCGGGGTATTTTTATAGAAAACTTAAAACGTTTGGAGCAGCAGCGGCAGGTGAGTGGATTGGAACAGGTGTTATTGGAGCGGTTGTTGCAGTTCCAATCGCAGCCCTCTTCTTAGGATCGAAGACAGGCGCATTCTTCTTCGTGCTTCCGTTTCTCACAAGCTCTGTCGCGGGCGGTGTCATTGGATGGGTGATTCTCCGATTGATTGGAAAAAGCTCATACGTAAAACTGAATGCAGAGCAGCAGCCTGAAAAATCTATGTAAGATCATGCACCGAATAGGCCTTCAAATCGTACACTGAGTACTATCACCCGGTGAAAAGGGGGCCTTTTATCAGATGAAAAAACGACCAAAACAGTGGGTTTATGCCGAAATGCTGCTTATGTTCCTGGGGCTGCTGCTCGCGATCTATAACGGCAAGTATTGGGAGAGCCCTTCTGTATTGTTTTCGATCTTAATGACGGTATTTATATTCCGCGCAGTGGAACGAAGAATATTTAAACAAAAAACAGAATTTTGGTTTAACGTCGGGATGGCTGGGATCTTCCTTATCCTTGGCGTCATACCGCTTTTATAAAATGATTCAGAATGCAGACTGTTATAGATAGGCAGTCTGTTTTTTATGTTTTTAGGCAAGTGTATATTTTGAGTAAATCTTTGACATAATGAAGCCTATCGTAATAAAATAACTTTACGTAAAGTATTTTTTTTACGTGAGGAATGAATTTAAAAAAGTGAGGTGATGTGAGTGAACAGGAATCAACCCGTACCAGAAACATTTGTCGTCACAGAGCCAGAACAGGCTGCGGCACTTCTGCATCCTGTCAGGTCAGAGATCATAAGCTTATTGAAGGAGCCGAGATCGGCAACAGAACTATCAAAAGTGATGAATGATTCCGCTCAAAAGGTGAACTATCATCTGAAGACACTGGAAAAAGTCGGGCTTGTTATGCGGGCAGGCGCAAGGAATGTAAGAAACCTTGTAGAAGTTCTTTATAGAAGTGCGGGAAAGACTTTTCTGTTATCTGATTCACTCGGTCTGTCACAAGAAACCATCCGAAAGCTGAAGGATCAGACTACACTCGCTCATGTATTGTCTCTGACGGAAAAAATAAAACGAGACGCGGTATCCCTGATGGAAGAGGCTGAGAATGAGGAAATTCCGAGTGCGGTCATGGAGATGGAGCTCTCACTTTTAGGCGTTGAAGAACGGCAAGCTTTTCTGCAAGATTACACAAACATGCTATCAGAACTGATCAAAAAACATCATGATCCAAAACAAGGAAAATCCAGAACGTTTCATGTCTCAATGGCGATGTACCCAAAACCTGAAGGAGGCGGCACAGCGTGAAAGAAGAACAGAAGAGTACAATTACACCAATAAAAACAGATCATGTCTCAGAAGAAACAAATGTGATCCCGATGAAAAAAGAAGTGCAGGTTGAGGGCGCTGACAGTCAGCAACAGCCAGCGAAGATTATTTTTATAACATCAGGATTCGGTAAAATAAATGTACCACACACAACGAGCACAAGCCCGATGGCAATCGCGGCATAATTAGGAGGAAAACAGATGAACTTAATCCCAATGGTTGTTGAATCCACGAACCGCGGCGAGCGTTCGTATGATATTTACTCAAGGCTGCTAAAAGACCGTATCATCATGCTCGGAAGTGCCATTGATGATAATGTGGCGAATTCGATCGTAGCACAGCTTCTTTTCCTCGCAGCTGAAGATCCTGATAAAGACATTTCCATCTACATCAATTCACCTGGGGGCTCAGTGACTGCAGGTCTTGCGATTTATGACACGATCCAGTTTATCAAACCAGATGTATCCACGATCTGTATCGGCATGGCAGCATCGATGGGTGCCGTTCTATTAGTAGCAGGCGCAAAAGGAAAGCGGTATGCGCTTCCGAACGCCGAAGTCATGATCCATCAGCCGCTCGGCGGAACACAAGGGCAGGCATCTGACATGGCCATCCACGCTAAACGTATTCTGCAAACACGCGAGCTCTTGAATAAAATCATCTCAGAACGCTCTGGACAGCCGATTGAAAAAGTAGAAAAAGACACAGACCGCGATTACTTCATGTCAGCAGAAGAAGCATTAAAATATGGAATCATCGATAAAGTAATCGAAAAGATCTGAGCTGGTTTGTAAGTCCGTTTATTCTGGGAAGTGAAAAGTAAAAGATGAAGAGAAGCCAGCCCGAGCGGGGCTGGCTTCTCTATTTGGGAAATGGGGTCTGACCCCAAACAATTTATTTCCCGCTTGCCATATTCTTTTCTTCTCTAGAAGGAATGCTTGATTTTACGTGTCGAAAATCACTATTTTCGTAATGGACTTGTTTGTTGTGTTAATCTATTGAAAAGATACATAGTCTGGAAGTTTATGAGTAGATAAAGAAAGAAGGAATGCAGCATGGCCACTTCAACAGGAAAGACGCCAAGCTTAGCGTCTTCACAGCAGAAGACCATTTATTCAATTTTATTTGCTATTAGTTTTGTTCACTTGTTAAATGACTCGATGCAGGCGGTAATCCCTGCAATTTTTCCAATTTTAGAGAAATCGATGGGGCTTACTTTCACACAGCTTGGGTGGATTGCCTTTACGCTCAATATTACTTCATCTGTCATGCAGCCGATCGTAGGCTGGTATACAGATAAAACCACTTCTCCCTATTTATTGCCATTTGGAATGATGGCTAGTTTAATAGGTATGTTAGGGATTGCTTTTGCTGATTCATTTTATATGATTATCATCTCTGTTATTGGGATCGGACTCGGATCCGCGGTATTTCATCCAGAAGGTTCACGTGTTGCTTATATGGCAGCCGGGAATCGGCGTGGTCTTGCACAGTCCATCTATCAGGTTGGAGGAAACTCTGGGAGTTCATTGGCACCTGTGATGACTGCTCTTGTGTTTGTTCCGCTTGGTCAGTTTGGTGCGGTGTGGTTCACATCGTTTGCAGCAGTTGCTATTTTTGTTCTGTTTTATGTATCAGGCTGGTACGCAAAACAGCTTGCTCATTTTCCTCGTGTAAAAAAACAGACCGGTGAGAAAAAAGCGATCGATAAAAAACGTAAAAATCAAGTCATTCTGGCGATGGCTCTTCTTGTATTCCTTGTGTTCGGCCGGTCATGGTATTTCTCAGGAATCAGCAACTATTATCAGTTTTATCTGATTCATGATTACGGCTTAACGATTCGCCAGGCACAAATCTATTTATTTGTATTCATGGCGTCAGGGGTGCTCGGTACATTCTTCGGCGGACCGATTGCAGACCGTTTAGGGAAGAGGAACATGATCTTTTGGTCGATGGTCGGAACAGCACCACTCGCACTTCTTTTACCGCATGTCGGATTATGGGCAATAGCACCGCTGTTTTTCATGATCGGTTTTATTTTAAACACCAGCTTCTCGGTAACAGTGGTTTATGCGCAAGAATTAGTTCCTGGAAGGATCGGAATGGTTTCAGGATTAATTGTAGGTCTTGCGTTCGGAATGGGAGCACTCGGTTCAGTTGTACTCGGTAAGGTAGCGGATGTTACAAGCATTTCCTACACCATGCTGCTCATCAGCTTTTTGCCTTTGTTAGGTCTTTTGACCGTGATGCTGCCAACGGACCGCACATTAGAAAAGTGGTCTAGAGAGTGAAAAAGGGATGGGGGTCTGTCCCGGGGACAGACCCCCATACATAAAACAAAAATCCTTGCCGGCATGTCGGCAAGGATTTTTATTCATTATTGGTTATTCAATCTGCGATATCTGGCACTTGCAAACATAAACACGCCATAAGCGATAAAGCCAAGGGCAACGATTGCAAGGAGTACCGGACCGAATGGCTGCTTCGAAAGCTCTAGAAGTGCACCGTCCAGCCCTTTTGTTTCTTCAGGATTTGCAAGGATAGCGGTGCGTATGAGAAAGAAGCCGATAATCATAAATACGATCCCTCGGGCTATCATCCCGAACGTGCCGATGTAGCCGCTCCATTTCCATTCCTTCTTGTTCATCTCGTTTTTCTTTAAATCTTTTTTAAACTTGCGGGAAATCGCTCTGAACAGGAAAATAACTCCGATTATGCCAAAAATCAGTCCTCCGATCGCAACCAACAACTGTCCGAAAGGCTGTGCAAGCATCTGTGCCGACAAAGTCTGATAGGTTTTATCCGACGATTCGCCTCTTGCCCGAAATAGAATCCGCAAAGCACTGATGCACATCGCTGTATAAACACCTGCAATAAATAAATAGCTCAGTCTGCTGAACCACCTTTTCCAGCTATGGTTGACGCATTCGGGATCAAAGACTGCTTTCGTGATCTGCCAGAAAGCATAGGCGCTTAATCCAACGGCAAGTACAATCAATAAGACAGGTCCGAAAGGCTGCTGAGCAATCGTATAAAGTGCCCCTTGCGAGCTTGCTTCATATAGATGTGTACCGGTGGAAGTGATCAGGGCAAGAATTCCAATTACAACATACACAATGCCCTTTGACAGGTATCCAATTCTGGCAAAACGATGTATCCATGGACGGAAAGATTCAAAATGGTTCTTAATCTTATCCTTATACGTTTCTTTTTTTACGAATGGCTGTTTTACAGTCAAAATCGGCTCTCCTTTCAGAGCAAATCACTTCTCGTTTCTGGTGGGTTGTATAACAAATAGATTCGGTACAGGTTACTTATGATGGTTTTGGTAACTGCATAAGCCGGAATAGCGAGCAGCAGACCGATAAAGCCAAAAGCAGCACCAGACATCAGTACGACTAATATGATGGTTAGCGGGTGAATACGAAGCTTTCTTCCCATGATCTGAGGAGATAGGATGTTACCTTCAACCTGCTGTACAACAAGAGTTACAAAAGCTACTTTAATCGCCATCACCGGGTCTTGAATGAGCCCTACCAAAAGAGCAGGGAACACCCCGATAAATGGTCCAAGAAAAGGAATAACATTGGTCAACACAGCAAAAAGAGCCAGTACGAGTGCAAACTTAAGGCCGATGATCATATAGCCGGCATACATAAATACTCCGACAAATATGGCCACCAATATTTGTCCTTTTATATAAGAAGACAGTGTTGAATCGATATCACGCAGAATGGCAGCGACATCATGTTCCATGTGGTGAGGAACAAGTCTTAGAAAATAATTAAAGAACTTTTTGTCGTCCAGTAATAAATAAAATAGGATAAACGGTACCACCAACAGAACGAGTGCGATATTCGTTAAAGTAGTAACGAGAGCGATAACGTCTTTGGAGATGGAGCTTGTGAACTTTTCGAGGCGTTCAGTAGCAAGCTTAGCAACCTGTGTGCTGTCAATGAATGATTTGTTTTCACCTGTGACCATTTTCCCGGTTTTTTCAGTAGCCTCACCAATTTTTTTAGGGAAGTCATCTGTAAGGTTTGTCACCTGATCCGCGACAATAGGAATGGCAACACCTGAAATTCCGGTGAATGCTAAAATTAATCCCAGCATGACCAGGAAGATAGCAAGAAATTTTGGCACCTTCTTTTGGATCAAAAAACGAATGAGCGGGCGAAGCAAGTAATATAACAATCCTGCGATAAACACCGGAAAGAAAACGCTCGAGATCACAAGATACAGGAAGTCAATAAGATAGTCGATTTTCCCTAGTAAGAATAGAATCGTGAGTACGAGTACGGCACCTGCCCCGTACTTAAAGAATGAGTGCTGATACCACATAAGACGTGACCTCCATTTCATATTAGTATTCTTTTCCCTTTTTCAAAAACTGTAATCTTTTTTACAGAAAATATAATTGACTTTTTTAAAGAGCGCTGATAGATTGAAAGGGTAAATGTAAACGTTTACGTAACAAGAAAGCAGGTAGATGTTTTGAATCCGACAATTAAAGATGTAGCCAAGTATGCAAACGTTTCAATTGCGACGGTATCCCGAATCGTTAACGGGCTGCCAGGCTATTCGGAGGACACGAAGAAAAAAGTTCAAGAAGCTATTGAAGCTTTAGGCTATCAGCCGAACGCCATTGCTCGGGGACTGATCAACAAACGGACGCAGACGATCGGAGTCCTGTTTCCAGAAGTGTCCGGAATGCTTTCTTCAGAAGTGTTAGAAGGTGTCGAGAATGCTGCTCATGACGGCGGATTCAGTGTCATCGTCTGCAATACGACTTCCAGCGGGAAGCGGACAGTCAAATATTTGCGATTATTGCAGGAAAAAAGGGTAGATGGCATCATCTTTGCCTCAGAAGACGTGAAGGAAGAGTACTACAAGATTTTTCAAGAGATGAAAGTTCCAGTTCTACTCGTATCAACTGCATCATCAAACTATGATCTTCCTTTCGTCCGAGTAAACGATTTTGAAGGAGCTTTCCAGGCAACTGAGCACCTTATAAAAAAAGGGCACAAACAGATCGGGATGATAGGCGGCAGCAAGAATGATCCGATTGCGGGAGTTCCCCGTATGAAAGGTTTCAAGGAAGCACTTCAAAAGTATTCCCTCGCCTTTTCAGTAGCTCACATCACAACGAATGAAGGCTATCGTTTTCAAAATGGAAAAGAGTCATTGCCTGTGCTGCTGAAACAGCTGCCGAATATGACCGCTCTGTTTGCTGCGAGTGACGAGATGGCCATCGGAGCGATGTCCGCAGCGCATCAGCTAGGCATTAAAGTACCAGAAGAACTGTCGATCATCGGATACGATAATCTGAAGATCGCAGAAATGTGTTACCCTGCGCTGACAACTGTCTCACAGCCATTAAAAGATATGGGACAGACCGCAGGCGAGATTTTAGTTAAATTGATTAAAGGTGAAGAAAAAGAAGCAAAAAGCCGTTACATGCCATTTACAATCGTAGAGAGGCAGTCAGTCTGTGATTTACGCGACAAGTAAAAAACGGAGGCAACATTCGCTTCATTTTTATTTAAGAAAGACGTAAACGTTTACGTAAAACGCTTACACATATATAGGAGGCATACACAAATGATTAAAGTAACCGTATGGAACGAGAACCGCCACGAGCAGAAGAATCCGACAGTGCAAGAAATCTATCCAAAAGGAATTCATGGTGCGATCGCTGAATTTTTAGAGAACGCAGGCCACGATGTGAAGACAGCAACACTTGATGAGCCAGAGCACGGCTTAACAGAGGAAGTGTTAAACAACACAGATGTACTGGTATGGTGGGGACATCTTGCACATGACGAAGTGGATGATGAGATCGTGAACAAAGTCCAGCAGCGTGTATTAGAAGGAATGGGTCTATTAGTACTTCATTCAGGTCATTTTTCTAAAATCTTTAAAAAGCTAATGGGCACGTCTTGTGACTTGAAATGGCGTGAAGCTGACGAAAAGGAACGCATTTGGATCGTGAATCCTAGCCATCCGGTAGCAAACGGTCTTGGTGAGTATATCGAACTTGAAAAAGAAGAGATGTATGGCGAGCACTTTGATATTCCAGCTCCAGATGACCTTGTTTTTGTGAGCTGGTTTGAAGGCGGAGAAGTGTTCCGCTCAGGTTGTGCTTACAACCGTGGTAAAGGGAAGGTCTTCTATTTCCGTCCAGGGCACGAGACTTACCCGACTTACTACAACAAAGATGTTCAAACCGTAATCACGAATGCTGTGTCTTTCCTAGCTCCGTCTGGAAGCCAGGCTCCTGTATACGGAAACGCAAAACCGCTTGAAGCAATTGGTGCAAAATAAATTAAAGGTTTTTACGCAAACACTTTGTTGTTTTGAAAGTAGTTGATTTGCGTTCCAGGTCGCTCGCTTTCCGCGGGACGATCGGTGAGTCTCCTTCCGCTACGCGCCATTAGGAGTCTCCACCTGACGACTCGTTCCGCAGGAGTCTCGCACCTTGCACTCCAATCAATTTTTCAATGAAGTGAAAGAAAATGAACAAATTATCAAGAAGGAAATAAAATAACCAATCATGAGGAGGAAGTTATTATGACAGTAAAAGTTGGAATTATCGGATGTGGCAGTATCGCCAATCACCGCCACTTGCCGGAGTATGCGGCAAACCAGGATGTTGAGATCGTTGCTGTATGTGATGTTGTAAAAGAACGTGCTGAAGCGGCTCAAGCTGTTTACGGCGGGAAGATCTTTACGGACTATAACGAGCTGCTTGCTCTTGAGGAAGTAGAAGCCGTAAGTGTTTGTACACCAAACTACCTGCACGCACCCGTTTCAGTTGCTGCATTAAAAGCAGGGAAGCACGTATTATGTGAGAAACCGATGGCAACTTCACTAAAAGAAGCTGAAGAGATGATTGAAGCAGCTGAAAAAAGCGGCAAGACTCTCATGATTGGACACAATCAGCGTTTCGTTCCTGCACATCAAAAAGCGCGTGAGATTATTGCGAGCGGAGAGCTTGGAAAAGTGTACAGCTTCCGCACGGCGTTCGGCCACCCAGGACCTGAGGCATGGAGTGTGGACGGGAAGAACAGCTGGTTCTTTAAGAAGGATGAAGCATTTATCGGTGCGATGGGAGACCTTGGCGTTCATAAAACGGACTTGATCCGTTATATCCTTGGGGAAGAGATCGCTGAAGTTGGAGCTTTTGTAGAAACAAGTGCGAAGGAATTTGCTTCCGTTGATGACACAGCGGTTTGTGTATTAAAAACAGACAGCGGCATTATCGGAACTCTCGCTGCGAGCTGGTCATACACGGCGAAAGAAGACAATTCAACAATCATCTATGGAGAAAAAGGCATTCTTCGCTTAGAAGACGACCCTCAATACTCACTTGTAGCACAATATACAAATGGGTCGATTGTTCGTTATGAGCTGGGTGCGATCCAGACGAATGAAAATCAATCAAACTCTCATGTTGTTGATCATTTTATTGAAGCGGTTGAATCAGGTGAGGCACCGCTCATCACTGGCGAAGAAGGCAAGCGTTCACTTGCAGTCATCCTTGCAGCGTTAGAGTCAAACGAGAAGAAGACAATCGAAAAAGTTAAAACAGGAGTACACGCATGAAATTAAGAATCGGCATAATCGGGGCTGGCGGCATCGCACAGGGCCGTCATATCCCCGCATTTCAACAACTTGGAGATCAAGCAGAAATTACTGCGATCAGTGATGTGAACGTAGATGTAGCTAAATCAGTTGCTGAAAAATTTCACGTACCGAACTTTTTTACAACCTATCAAGAGATGTGGCCGCATGTGGATGCCGTTGTCATCTGCACGCCAAACAAGTTTCATAGAGAAATAACGGTTGCGGCTCTTGATGCAGGTAAACACGTACTCTGTGAAAAACCGATGGCGATGACTGTAGAAGAATGCGCCGAGATGGTTGAGGCTGAAAAGCGTTCTGGAAAAGTACTTTCCATCGCATATCATTATCGTTACATGAAAGAATCCCAAGCCGCAAAGCGTGTAATTGAGGCAGGTGAAGTGGGCAATCCTTTCGTCGTTCGTGTTCAGGCTCTGAGAAGACGCAAGGTTCCAGGCTGGGGCGTTTTTACGAACAAAGAGCTTCAAGGCGGAGGTAGTTTAATAGATTATGGGTGCCATCTGCTGGATTTAACGTTGTGGCTTCTGGATAATCCCGCGATCAGTGAAGTTTCAGGACAAACGTATAATACGATTAGCCGTGAAGCGGAGCAGGTAAACCAATGGGGTTCTTTTGATGCAGAAACGTTTGAAGTGGATGACCATGTTACGGCATATATCCGTTTAGCGAACGGCGGAACGATCCTGTTTGAAACATCATGGGCTGCAAACATTCCAGATGATGCAGAAATGGTTCGGATCTCAGGTGACCGCGGCGGGCTAGATGTGTTTCCTTTTTCGGTCAATAAAGCAGAAAACGGTATGATGACGACTACAAAAGCAGACTGGATCCTTGGAGAAGATGATCCGGGACTTCCACAGGCTAAGAATTTTATTGACAGCTGTCTAGGGAAAGCTGAGCCATTAGTAAAAGCGGAAGAAGCGATGGACACGTCTCGTGTCATTGAAGCAATCTATGCAAGCAGTTTGATGGGGAAAAGCGTCCCTGTTGAGAATGGAAAAGGAGTGGAGAAAGCATGAAACTAGGAGTATTTACAGTTCTTTTTTCGCAAAAGTCATTCACTGAAATGCTTGATTATGTAAAAGAGGCAGGCGTTCAAGCGGTTGAGATCGGAACAGGTAACTACCCTGGCAATGCGCACTGTCCGCTGGATGAATTATTAGCGAGTGAAGACAAGCGCAATGAATATCTGCATGAAGTAGAAAAGTGCGGTTTAACCATTTCGGCATTTAGCTGCCACGGGAATCCGTTGTCTCCTGATGAGGCGTTCGCGAAAGAATCTCATGATACTTTTGTAAAAACAGTAGAGCTTGCAGGGCTGATGAACATCCCTGTTGTGAACTGTTTCTCAGGAGTTCCTGGGGATTCTGAAAGCGCAAAGTATCCGAACTGGCCGGTATCACCGTGGCCGAACGAGTATAGCGACGTACTAAAGTGGCAATGGGAAGAGAAGCTCATTCCTTATTGGCGTACATGGGGTCAGTTCGCTAAAGAACATGGTGTTAAAATCGGTTTAGAGCTTCACGGCGGTTTCTTAGTCCACACGCCATACACGCTGTTAAAACTGCGTGAAGAAACATGTGACGCGATCGGCGCCAACCTTGATCCATCTCACTTATGGTGGCAGGGAATCGATCCGGTCGCTGCAATCAAGATCTTAGGAAAAGCTGGAGCGATCCACCATTTCCATGCGAAAGACACATACTTAGATCAAGACAACATCAACATGTACGGCTTAACAGACATGCAGCCATACGGCGCTGTTCAGAACCGTGCATGGAGCTTCCGTTCAGTAGGCTGCGGCCACTCTGTTCAGGATTGGTCTGATATGATGAGTGCACTTCGTACGTACGGCTATGACTATGTGGTGAGCATCGAGCATGAAGATCCGATCATGTCGATTGAGGAAGGCTTCTCTCGTGCTGTGAAGAACCTGCAGTCGATCCTCATCTCTGAGCAGCCAGCCGAGATGTGGTGGGTCTAGTACAAAAGTAGGGGTCTGACCCCAGACAAATACAAATCGCCGATTTGTATTTTTGGGGCGCACACCCCTTTGATTAAGAAAGCCTAAAATCCATACTACGGATTTTAGGCTTTTTTCATTCACTCATTCACTTATTCCAACGAACCGAACCAATAAAGAACCAGCTAAATCTTCCTTACACGCATCGTATCGCGAACGACTGGCCAGTTCTGTGGGAAAGGAATACCCAATACCCAGAAGCTGACTCCGCGGAGGCCGTAATCGATGGCAGTTCGGTATTTTGCCTGAACGCTCCTGGCGTCCTCAAACCAGACTTCATGCTCTTTGCCTTGGTCATCAATATATTTAAAGAAAGGGGATTGATCATCCTCATCAAATTCAATAGCTACATTCTCTTGGGCTGCCAAATTAACCGCTGCAACTGGACTTAATGTTCGTGCAAAAGTTCCTTGAACAAATGGCAATGTCCAGTCGTATCCATAGGTAGGGACTCCCATCATGATTTTCTGCCGTGGTATTGCAGTAACGGCATAATCTAGTACTTTTTTAACCTCGTCTAATGGTGCAACTGCCATCGCTCGACCTCCTGACCAGCCCCATTCATAGGTCATAACGACAACGAAATCTGCAATTTCCCCGTGTGCTTTGTAATCATGTCCCTCATATAATAATCCAGGTTGTTCTTCCGTATATTTAGGAGCAACAGCTGTTGAAACAGAATATCCTAATGGTTTAAATTTGGAGACTGCGTGTCTTAAGAAATTGTTATAGTCTTCCTTGTTTTCGGGATACACATATTCCAAATCAAAATTAACACCACGATATCCCTTCGTCTGCATCGTATTCAAAATATTATTCAAAACGGTTTCTTGCAACGTTTCACTTTCAAGAATTGTTTTTGCTAAATCAGAATCGAATGCTCCATTTTCTATATTGGTGATTCCCATTAACGGAGCAGCACGATTGATTCTGGCTGCTGCAAGAACTCCTTCATCCTGAAGCGAAGTCAATCCTCCCGTCTCGGTTAAAGAATAGCTAAAAGGTGTAATATACGTTAGATAAGAACCGACATTACGAACTTCGGTTTGAGCAGCAGCTCCCATATTGGTTATATAAGCATTCACTTCTTTTACTGGCCGTTTATAAGGAATGGAAAGCCGAGTCCCCGTATAGATCAAAGCAGGATTGGCAATATTGTTCTCCCTTTGTAAATCTGCCACTGAAGTGCCGTAGCGATTTGCGATCGCATAAAGGGACTCACCTTGTTTCACGACATGTACAGGTATATCTATTACTTGCCCCGTATAAATGACGGAAGCAAGAGGTATGTTGTTCCAGCCTATTAAACTTTCAACAGTCGTTCCGAAGCGGCTTGAAATCTTGTAGAGTGTATCTCCTGACTGAATCGTATAAGTGGGGAAAGCATTAGGTATAACAAGTGCCTGACCAACTACTAAAACATTCTGATTCTCAATTCCGTTAACCTTGACGATTGATGCTATCTGAACACCGTAGCGCTGAGAGATCTGCCAAAGAGAATCACCCCTTTGAACCACATGAATGTACATAAACACAACGCCTCCTTTTACTCTGTAACTAATGTATTAAAAAAAGCCCCACTTTATGAAGAGGACAGAAGGGGGGACAGACCCGGGTCTGTCCCCCTTTTCGCTTTAAAGCTATAAAGAGACAATAAGCAAAGAGACGTAAATCTTTAATTGACAGTTCATGGCAGTATCAACTATAATTTTAAAAAAACAACCAGAAACATCGATGAGGGTTAGTACATTGATCTTGTCTTCTTTAGAGAGGGAGCCGCTTGCTGAAAGGTTCCTGCTGACAGCCAATCGAACCTGCCTCTAAGTTCTGATTCCGATACTAGTTGAAGATATCAGCGGTTCAACACCGTTATCATGAAAGAGTGTAAAGCTATGCTTTGAATTAGGGTGGTACCGCCATGTCAATGGTCCCTAATAACAAGCATAGCTTTTTATATTTACTAAAAAGCGGGGTGCATCTAATGGCAAAGGATTATGTAAGAGACGTAACAAGTATGGATGACGATTTTGCACAGTGGTATACAGATGTCGTAACAAAAGCTGAACTGATCGATTATTCGAGCGTCCGCGGGTCTATGATTTTAAGACCTTACGGATATGCGATCTGGGAAAACATTCAGAAGCAGCTGGATAAACGGATTAAAGAGACGGGGCATGAGAATGTCTACATGCCGCTCTTTATACCAGAGAGTCTGCTGCAAAAAGAAAAAGACCACATAGAAGGTTTTGCACCTGAAGTTGCGTGGGTAACACATGGCGGTGAGGAGAAGCTGACAGAGCGTCTTTGCGTCCGACCTACTTCTGAAGTACTTTTTGCTGAGCATTTTAAAAGCATCATCCACTCATACCGTGATCTGCCTAAGCTGTATAACCAGTGGTCGAACGTTGTACGGTGGGAAAAAACAACGCGTCCTTTCCTTCGTACATTGGAATTCCTTTGGCAGGAAGGGCATACGTGCCATGAAACAGATGAGGACGCCCATGAGGAAACGGTGCGTATGCTTCATGTTTACGCGGAACTTTGTGAAGAGTATTTGGCAGTACCGGTCATTAAAGGACAAAAAACGGAAAAAGAAAAGTTCGCGGGAGCTAAATATACCTACACAATCGAAAGTCTTATGCATGACGGGAAAGCTTTGCAATCCGGAACTTCCCACCATTTGGGAGATGGATTCGCAAAAGCATTTGGCATCGAGTTCACAAACAGAGAAGGCAAACTGCAGACGGTGCAGCAAACTTCATGGGGCTTTACAACACGTATTATTGGAGCAATGATTATGGTCCATGGTGATGACAGAGGACTGGTCGTACCGCCAAAGATTGCGCCAATTCAATTAATGATCGTGCCGATCGCTCAGCATAAAGAGGGTGTACTTGATTTTGCATACGATCTCAAAGAAAAGCTTTCAGCGACAATTCGTACAGGAATTGATGCGAGCGATAAAAAACCAGGCTGGAAGTTCAATGAGTATGAGATGAAAGGAATTCCGCTCCGTCTTGAAGTGGGACCGCGTGACATCGAAAAGCAGCAAGTTGTACTCGTCCGCCGAGATACAGGAGAGAAACATACGGTCTCAATCGAAAACTTACAATCGCAAATTCAAGAAATCTTAGCTGCAATCCAACAAAGCCTATTTGAAAAAGCGAAAAAACACCGCGAAGAGAAAACGTCGGTTGCTGTTACTTTCGATGAATTTAAAGAAAGTCTTACAAACAATGGTGGTTTCATAAAGGCTATGTGGTGCGGGGAAGAGGCATGCGAGAACTTCATTAAAGATGAAACAGGTGCAACATCACGCTGCATGCCGTTTGAACAAGAAAAGCTCTCGGACAAATGCGTGTGCTGCGAACAAGAAGGAAAGCATCTTGTCTACTGGGCGAAGGCTTATTAATTCAACGTCTATCGTACAAAAAAAAGGGGGGACAGACCCGGGTCTGTCCCCCTCTTTTTTTTCGCTTCCCTCTATGCAAAAAATTATTTCTGTATAAAATAGATAGAGTGACAATGAATCTAGTAAGGGGAGTAGTTTTATGAAAAATACGTGGAAAGCTTATCGTTCTCCGATCATTTTGCTCATTGCGATAATAATCGGAAGTGTGATCGGTTCAGTGATGGGCAAGGATGCGGCGGTTCTTAAGCCGTTCGGGGACTTATTTTTAAATGTTATGTTCATGATCGTTGTTCCGCTTGTTTTCTTTTCGATCTCAGCGAGCGTCGCGAACATGGCTGGAGCAAAACGATTTGGCAAGATCATAAGCTCAATGCTGATCGTTTTTACGTTAACAGGTACGATCGCTGCCGTTACAAGTATGGCTGGAATCAAGCTGTTTCCTCCATCTGAAGGTGTTAATATCGATCTCGTTAAACCTGATGCGGCAAATGAAGATATTTCGATCGGTGATCAATTAGTCAGCACAGTTACGGTGCCTGATTTCGTTGATCTTTTGAGCCGTGCGAACATGCTTGCACTTATTCTTTTTTCTGTATTATTAGGACTTGCAACATCAAAAGTAGGAGAGAAGGCTAAGCCTCTAGCAAATTTCCTCACAGCGGGAAGTGAAGTAACTCTTCAGATGGTGAAATACGTGATGTATTATGCGCCAATTGGTCTTGGGGCTTACTTCGCGGCACTCGTTGGAGAATTCGGACCTACGTTGCTAGGTTCCTATTTTAAAGCAGTACTATTCTATTATCCATTTTCCATTCTGTACTTCTTTGGTTTCTTTACGCTTTATGCTTGGATGGCACACGGCAAGCTTGGTATTCGAGTGTTCTGGAAAAACATGCTTTCACCGTCAGTTACAAGTCTTGCAACATGCAGTTCAGCTGCAAGTATACCGGTTAACTTAGAAGCGACGAAAAAGATGGGTGTTCCTGATGATATTGCAGAAACAACAATTCCGCTTGGTGCAACGCTTCATAAGGATGGATCAGTCATTGGCGGCGTGCTTAAAATCACTTTCCTTTTTGGGATTTTCGGGATGGATTTTTCGGGGATCGACACATACTTCCTTGTTGGTGCGGTAGCGCTTTTAGTAGGTATGGTAATGGGAGCGATTCCTCAAGGCGGACTGATCGCTGAGATGCTGATTCTGTCGTTGTTTGGTTTCCCGGTTGAGGCACTCCCGATTATTGCTGCGATTTCTGCTATTATTGATCCTCCCGCAACATTGCTGAACGCAACGGGTGACAATGTAGCAAGCATGATGACAGCGCGTTTAGTGGAAGGCAAGAACTGGCTTGCAAAGAAAGTTTCTCCTCTTAAAGAACAAAAAGGCGCATAAGAGATTATAACCACACAACAAAGCCCTTCAACTCAGAAAATGAGTGAAGGGCTTTCTTTATAATATTCTCTCTTCCACAGTGATGCCTCTTAAGTGTCCGGCATCACCATATTTGCAGATACGCAGGTACTCACCCCACACACGAGATCTTCCTTCGTGTGTAAGATGCCAGTTATCCCGCGTTATGCCCTCGTCACTGTAAACAGCAGGAAATCCAAAGGGAGCAAACCGGACTGTCTCAGGCAGATGTTTCTGCAGCGTACGAATCTGCCTTCCAGCTACATGTTCTTTCGTGACCACAAGCAATGACTTCACTTTTGTAAAATCGAATACCTCAAGCGCATATATAACATTTTCCATCGAGTTCCTGGAACTATCTTCGTACAAAATACATTCTTCAGGCACGCCAGCTTCCATGATCTTTCTCCTGATCACGTGTGATTCCGGCGTTGTTCGTTCTTCCCAACCTGCATGCTTTTTTCCAGTAGGACTGACTCCTCCCGTTACAATAAACAAGCTGCTCAGTTCGGAACGATAAGCTTCAATCGCTTTTTCCCAATGACCTGGATGTGTTCCCCCAAATACAAAAACAGCGTCACATGGTTCTGGTTTGTCATCATAATAAAAAACGATGTCAGTCAGCCAATCGATCTGCGTCTTCGTTAATTCAGGTACATTTTCAGGTTCTTTCGCAATGAGTGGTTTCAAGCTGATTCCTCCTAAGCCGTTGCTTTTACAGCAGTTTTAGTAGCAGAGAACCGGGTGAATGCCATCTGGAACAGAAACATACCCATAACGCCTGACAATAGATATAAACTTCCCATCGTCCAAGACGGTAAAAACGCTCCGATTGTAAGACCGAGTGATCCAGCGATCTTTGCCGCTTGAAAAACCAGACCGTTCATCGCCATATACGAACTTCTCTTCGTCTCATCTGCCAAATCTGCCAAAAATGCCTGCCGGATCGGAACGTAAAGCAGTTCGCCGATCGTGTACAGAAGAACTGCACTCATCAGAATACCCATAGAGTTGGAGGCTCCAACGATAGCGTAGCCTACAGAATACAGAGACAACCCAATAAAAAAGACTTTCATATCATTGAACCGTTTCATCTTTTTAGTGAGCCATATGGTTAATAAAACGACAAGCACTGTGTTTTCGGTAGATAGCCAGCTCAGCATTCGAATACCTGTCATCTCGAACGAAAAGCCATTCCAGAAGGTTAGAGTACGTACCGCAAACTCTTGGTCCAACCGTACACCGATGTAGTTAGACATTTGGAACTCTAAAGACAGGATGCAGATGCTGCCCGCTACATAGAGCATGAAGGTTTTATCATGCATAACAGAACGATAGTTTTCAATCACTTCACGCAAAACGTTTCTTTTTTCTGAACTGACCGCAGCACGTTTTGATTCAAACGACTCGGTCATCCAATACGTAACAAGGATCCATGTGAATACCGAAACAATAGTAAGAACTGAAAACAGTTCGAAGCGGTGAGATTTAAACAGCAATCCGCCAATGATAGCTCCTAAAGCAATCGATAGATTGATAGACCAATAGTTTAAACTGTACATAAATTTCCGGTTTTCCGGTGTACTCACATCAATAAGCATCGCTTCAGCTGCCGGATTCATCAGTCCAGAGCTGACGCTCGAAACCAACATCATGGAAAATGTCAGCCAGACAGAATCAAGAATCGGCGAATTCGCCAGTGTCATAACAGCGAATGCAGCGACCTGTATACCTTGTGCTGTTACCATCACTTTTTTCCTGCCGACCCTATCAGCGATATATCCTCCATAAAAACTAACAAATAGTGAAACTAACACGTTTACGATCAAAAGAATACCAGCCAATACTTGGCCGACCTTCATAGAAAAGTAGATCGCCATGAACGGAAATATCATCGTGCCAACAATCCGTGTCAGAAAAGATGTTATGATCCGGATCTTTATATTCCGGTGTAATTCTCTAAACCCCATTTAAAGTCACTCTCCTTGTTTCCAATTTTATCTAGAAAAAGGAGAAGAAAAAGGGTAAACTTTTTATTATTATTTCCCCTTTTAATAAATTGGAGGTAACCCTATGAAACTGCTCGATTATTATGTGAGTCTCCGGCTGCATCAAAAAGAGAACGACTACACAGATTCAATGAAGATAACCGTCCAAGAACTTGCTGATGTTTTGTGCTGTACGGAACGAAATATTAAAATCCTTTTGAAACGTATGGCAGCAGAAAACTGGCTCACTTGGAAACCTGGAAGAGGGAGGGGAAACACCTCAACGCTAACTTTCCATCATGATATACGTTCCGGCATTCTGGAGATCTTCCATCAAATGCTGCAGAAAGAGGATTTGAACGCGGCTATTAATCTATTAAAAGAAAATCTTCCAGAGGATATTAAAGAAGAACTTCATCACACGCTCAACACTTACTTTGGCTATCAGGAGAAAGGGCGAGAAACCGCGAAAGATGTTCTCAAGATTCCGATGACACGAAAGCTATCCACACTGGATCCAGCCTTTGTATCTGTCTCCTCTGAATCACATTTTGCCCGGCAGATCTATGATACGCTTCTGCAATATGATGAGAACGAAAAAAGATTTGACGCGCATCTAGCTCATGATTACGACGTATCAGCGGACGGGCGGACGATCACCTTTTATTTGAGAAAAGGTGTTATGTTTCACCATGGCAAACATATGTCTTCTAAAGATGTACGGTATACCTTTCAACGGTTAAAAGACCAGAACGCGAACTCGCCGTGTCAATGGCAGACAGCACTTGTATCAGATGTTAGGTGTATGGGACCATACACGATTCAATTTTTCTTAAAAAGAAAGACGAGGATGTTCCTTCATTTTGTAAGTTCGATCTCAATGGCTGTCCAGCCGGAAGATGAAACAGCTTTGATTGGAACCGGTCCGTTCTCTGTCACGGACTTTCGTGAGGATGTACTCGTATTAGAAGCGAACACTCATTATTTTAAAGAAAGAGCATGGCTTGACCGGATTGAGATCTGGCAGATTCCCGAGAACTCAAAAGTAGCTCTTCATTATGAACTGCCGGAATCGGCAAATGAACAGGCAGGTGAAGGGGTCGACCTCTTGCAGGTAGGCTGCAACTATATCACGTTCAACTTAAACAAAGATTCCATCGTCCATAACTGGCACTTTAGAGATGCAATCTATCATTTGTTTGATATTAAGCTGATGATCAAAGAGCTAAAGAAAGACAAACTGTTGGCTGCAACCAGTCTTTTTCCTGAAAAGAGCCTTGAGAATCCGCCTGGTGAAAAAACATTGAAACAGGCTGAAGAATCCCTAAAAGCATCAGGTTACAACGGTGAGATTCTTAAATTAAGTTTTTTTGATATGAAATACAGCAATGAAGATGCAACTTGGCTGAAGAAGAGAGCGGAATCCATTGGTCTGAATCTGATGCTTCATCCTTTTCCACTGACGGAATATTACAATGAGGAAGTGACTAGAGACTCAGATATGATCATTATGGGCGAAATGTTCGAGAACAACATTGTCCTTGCTTTTATAAACTTTTTTAAACATAAAGCAAGTTTCGTTAATCGTTTTTTGGCAGGGAAAGAAGGGGAGCATGTCCAGCGAATCGTGAACCATCTTATGGATGAAGAGGATGAGGAGAAGCAAAAGAAGTACATGGACGAAATAGAACATTATCTGCATGAGATGAGACTTGTACTGAACAGTTATCATACATACCGGAAAAAGAATTTCCCTGCGAGCCTTAAGAATGTTTCGATGAACACGTTCGGTTGGGCGGATTTCCGAAAGATCTGGATCAAGCCTGCTGTAAAATAGAAAATCGCTTCAAAAATCAGGTCAAGTCAGATGAATTCAGCTGGCTTCTTCTTCTAAAAGCAATTTATCACATAAAAAAGGATGCTCATCACATAAAAATTGCTCCTCATCACATAAAAAATCGTGTTGATCACATAATTAACCATTTTATGGAAACGAGATGACGAATAAAGTTCCCAAAACGATTCAAAAAAAGAAGCTCGGTTTCCCGGGCTTCTTCTCTTATTTAGAAAAATAAATTTAAAACAAAATAGGATAATGCAGCAAGTGTTGCTGAGATCGGTAATGTTATACACCAAGTGATCAACATGGTCTTAGCAGTGCCCCACTTAACACCTCTTAAACGGTGAGAGGCACCTACGCCAAGGATAGAAGATGTAATAACGTGCGTTGTACTAACAGGAATCCCTAGAACTGAGGCACCAAGGATTACGGAAGCACCCGTTAGATCAGCAGAAACACCGTTAACCGGACGAATCTTCATAATCTTTCCGCCGACTGTTTTGATGATCTTCCATCCACCTACTGAAGTTCCAAGTCCCATTGCAAGAGCACAGGAAACCTGAACCCATAATTGAATATCTGTACTATCTGTATAGCCGTTCGCGATTAAAGCCATCGTGATGATACCCATCGCTTTTTGAGCATCGTTCGTACCATGTGAATAGGCTTGGAATGCAGCCGTTACCACTTGAACTTTTCGGAAATTATTATTTGTTTTTGTTAAATTAGCATTTTTGAAGATACGTTTGATCAAATGATAGAATACAAACCCAACTGCAAATGCCAGAATTGGAGAAAGCAATAATCCGTAGATAATTTTCAGGAACCCGGAATAGTGCAAAGCCTCAAATCCTGCAGCAGCAATTGCTGCACCAGCGATCGATCCGATGATCGCATGTGATGAAGAACTTGGGATACCGTAGTACCACGTAATTAAATTCCATGCAATCGCTGCGATTAATGCAGCTAAAATGACGACTGACCCGTTTTGAAGTGTAAATGGATCAACAATGTCTTTTGAGATTGTTTTTGCAACACCTGTAAATGTCATAGCTCCGACAAAGTTCATGACAGCAGCCAAAAGAATGGCTTTTCTAGGTGATAAAGCTTTTGTTGAGACCGATGTTGCAATGGCGTTTGCTGTATCATGGAATCCATTGATAAAATCAAACACTAATGCTCCGATCACAACTAGTATGGTAAGAATTAATATAGAATCAAATTCCATTGCAATTACCCGTTACGCGTTTTTCATGATAATGGATTCTAGTGTATTTGCAACGTTCTGGCAGCTGTCGGCGATGCCTTCAAGTACATCGTACATTTCTTTGTACTTGATTACTTTGATTGGATCCGTTTCAGTAGCGAACAATTGACGCTGTGCCTCACGATACAAATCGTCACATTTTGATTCATAATCTTTGATCTTAATAGCATGTTCGCGCATATCAAGAAGTTTTTTATCAGCAAGAAGATTCACAGTCAGCAAAATCTCGTCTGCACTTAATTTGATGTTTTCAACAAACTTAACCATATATTCATCAGGGTTTGTGATGGCATAGATATCGAAAAGGGCAGAAGCCTGTTCTATTCCATCTAGAATATCATCCATGCTCATAGCAAGTGATAAGATGTCTTCTCTTTCGATAGGTGTAATAAATACTTTGTTCAATTCCATGATAACGGTATGAACATAAGAATCGCCCTTTGACTCAAGTTCTTTCAAATGATCAGCAAACTCACGCAGATCATCTTCATTATTGATCTTGAAATCGTAGAAATAACCAGCAGATTCTTTAAGGTTGCTTGCAATGTCAGTAAGCATTACAGCAAACTTATCCTTTTTCTTTGTAAACATAAGTACCCTCCAAAAGAAATGTCTTTAAGTCTTTTTCTTTAACCCTTTATATCCAGCAGTTATTTATGTCTTTTTTAACCACCCAACACATTATACAAAATAATTGTCGAAAAAGAATGAATTGTAATCAAAAATTTACAAAACTTTTATTCAATCTTTGTTTCTTTTTACTTTTCCCTAACAAAAATAATATAAGCAAATAAAAAAGCTTCCTGGTTGAAAGCTTCTTTGAATGACCTTTTATGCAAACGTTGTTTTATATCGTAAGCTCTTTTTCACTTCGGTCTATTCCTTTGGTTTGGATAATCCATAGAAGAACATTTGAAAGATATCTGACGCTAATTTTTTTCCGTTCTCACCAGTAATCATGGAGATCAGCATATCGTTATTAAAAAGCTGGATGTATAACATGATCGATTGCTCAGAAAGTTCTGGATTGATTTCACCCGTTTTTTGCGCGTCTTTAATTAATTTTATAATCATTGGGATGGCATAAGACGATTGAAATTCAGTTAAATAACCCCTCAATTCTTCGTCAACTAACATCATTTCTCGTATAACTTCTGGATGAATATTAGCTACCTGCTTCGTTTTATGAAGGATGCTTGTCGTCATTTTTTCATGAAATGAGATGTCTTTATCAAACAGTTCTTTATGAAATTCATATTGTTCAATGGTGTAATCTTTGATAACTTCCCTAAACAATGCTTCTTTGCTACCAAAATGGTTGTAGATCGTAACTTGTGAAACACCAGCTTCTTTGGCGATGTCTTCGATTTTTATATCTTTAACCCCTTGCTGCTGAAATAGAATAAAGGCGGCTTTTTTTATATCTGTTTTCTTTTGTTCTTTTCGGCGTTCATATCCGTTCAAAACACTTCACCTCAATAATAGGATAAAACATTTTTTGAAAAATAACAAACGCCATATTTCAAAAACTTCTTGCCAAAATATTGATATGGGTTTATGATAATTTTGAAATATACGAATATAAATATTTCAAAAAGAAGGTGTGCTTTATGATAAATGTTAAAAAGCTTACTAAACGTTTTACACCTGAAAAAGGTTTGTTTGATTTAAATTTCGAAGTAAAAAAAGGGGAAGTCTTTGGCTATATCGGACCAAACGGAGCAGGCAAGTCTACAACGATACGCCATTTGATGGGTTTTATGAAACCGGACGATGGAGGTTCTACTATCAATGATCTGGATTGTTGGGCAAAGTCAGCAGAAGTTCAAAAGCTGATCGGATATCTCCCTGGTGAGATCGTCTTTTTAGAAGGAATGAATGGTCTGGATTTTTTAAACCTAATGCAAAAAATGAGAAAACAAAACGTGCCTCAAAAGAGAGATGAGCTGATTGAGCGGTTTCAGCTGGATGTAAAAACCCCTATCCGCAAAATGTCAAAAGGGATGAAACAAAAGGTAGGGATTATTGCAGCCTTCATGCATGATCCAGAGGTACTGATCTTAGACGAACCAACCTCAGGGCTTGACCCGCTCATGCAGCGTGTATTCATTGATTTAATTTTAGAAGAAAAACAGAGAAACAAGACGATTCTGATGTCATCCCACAGCTTTCAGGAAATTGAGCGCACGTGTGATTCAGCGGGAATCATTAAAGATGGCAGGCTTGTAGCACTAGAAGATATCCATTCATTAAGAACCGTGCAAAGACGTGTATTCGAGGTAAAAGTTAAAAAAGAATCGGATGTTGAAACCATTCGTCAATCCCAGCTCCAAACGGAGGTCATGGGGAAAAAGACCGTTCATATTACCGTGCAAGGAAATGATCAGGAGTTTGTTCAGTTACTTAGCCATTGTGAAGTGGAACACGTCGATACGAGACCGCAGGATTTAGAAGATATCTTCATGCACTATTATGACAGAAAGGAAGTGGTGAAATGAGCTGGCCACTATACTCTTCCATGATGAAGAGCCATGCGAAAATGCTGGGTGGATTCATATACGGAGCAGTTGCATATATCGTATTGATCATCTGGATCTATCCTTCTATAGCCGACATGAAGGGATTCAACGACATGATTAACGCACTGCCAGAAGGTATGCGCAAGCTGATCGGCATGGAAAATGGGATCAACTCACTGGCTGATTATATTGCAGGCGAATTTTACGGCATGTTATTTTTAATCATTCTTATGGTTTATGTCATCTTAACCTCTACCCGGTTAATGGCGCGCCTAGTGGATCAAGGTTCTATGGCATATCTGCTTGCTACACCAAATTCAAGGCTGAAAATTGCTGCTACTCAAGCTGCAGTAATCATTACAGGGCTAGCGTTGATTGTTGCTTTTACTACACTTAGCGGAATTGCCGCAAGTGAATGGCTCATTTCAGGTTATGAGCTTGATGTTGCATCATTTGTAACACTAAATGTATTAACGTTCCTCATTTTTCTCGTGATTGCCGGATATTGTTTCTTCATTTCATCATCATTTAATGATGAGAAAAAGGCGCTTGGTATTTCTGCCGGGCTAACCCTTTTCTTCTACATGCTGAACATGGCAGGAAAGCTGAGTGAAGATACAGAATGGCTATTGAACTTTACGATATTCAAATTGTATGACCCCATTAAAATGATTAATAACGAAACAGATGCCCTGTTAACCGGCACGATGCTCGTAATGGCTGCACTCGTTTTATTCGGCGGAAGTTTAGTTGTCTTTAAGAAAAGAAATCTTCCTTTGTAGATTAGCTTTTTGTATTGACTAAAGCATCAGTTTTTTCTGCTACATTGAAAGTTGGTTGGAGCGAAAGGGTGCGAGACTCCGGCGGGATCAGCGGGACAGGTGAGACTCCTAATGACACATAGTGTCAAGGAGGCTCACCGCACGCCCCGCGGAAAGCGAGCATCCTGAAACGGAGATCAACACTTTCAAATTTTTTGAAAACCTGAAGCGGAAATCAACTACTTTCAGTTAACGACTTTCATTCCATTCTTTGAAACAAAGATGTATAATAAAAATAACATTTGACGTGTCACTTTTTTTAAAGGTCCCACATAGAATAGTAGGGCTAGGAACCGAATATTGGATAGTTTTCAGGCTGCTGTCGTTTAGACGGCAGCATTTCTGCTTTTATAAGGGTAATGAGGATGATTGTTATTATCAATACGTAGGAGGGAAGTTTAAATGGAACTCTCTGCACGGACCCAGCTTATACTTGCTACCACGGCGGGTTGTTTAATTCTATCCGCTTGGCTCGTTGAAACGTATTCCCAGTCACCATTTTATGTGCTGTTCTATATACTGGCGTTTATTGTAGGCGGTTACGCAAAGGCAGTTGAAGGCATACAAGGCAGTATCGAGGAAAAGCAGCTGAATGTAGAACTATTAATGATGTTTGCCGCGATTGGATCGGCTGCCATCGGCTATTGGGGAGAAGGTGCTGTCCTCATACTGATTTTTGCCTATTCTGGTGCGCTCGAAAGTTACACCCTTCAAAAAAGTGATAAAGAAATCAAATCGCTCATTTCTCTCCAGCCTGAAGAAGCATGGCTAATCTCAGGTGACCAAGAAATTCGGGTAAATGCTTCCAGTCTAGAACCTGGTAATTTGATAAAAGTAAAACCTGGTGAAAGAATTCCAGCAGATGGCATCGTAATGAAGGGAAAGTCTTTTGTGAACGAATCAGCTTTAACAGGTGAATCCTTTGCAAGAGAGATCGAGCTCTCTTCAGAAGTATTAGCAGGTACCCTAAATCAAACTGGACTTCTCGAAGTTTCCGTAACGAAGCATATGAAAGATTCCGTTTTTCAAAGAATGATAGACCTTGTGAACAGGGCTCAGAGTGAAGCACCGCCGGTTCAGAGGAAGATAGAAGAGTTTGAAGCGAAGTATGTGTTGTTTGTTCTATTAGCTGCAGCATTAACGGTGCTGGTACCTGGTTCCACAGGTATGTGGAGTTATTCAGAATCGTTATACCGTGCGTGTGTTTTACTGGTTGTAGCATCGCCCTGTGCGCTTGTTGCCTCGACTATGCCAGCATTGCTTGCTTCACTTTCAAATGCAGCCAAGCAAGGGATCCTTTTTAAAAGCGGTGTTTTCCTTGAGAAGCTAAGTATGGTAAATGTGATTGCCTTTGATAAAACAGGAACACTCACAGAAGGTAATCCATCTGTAACAGAGGTAAAGTACGTTCATCCTTCAATCAAAGAAGAAATTCTGGTTCCGATCATCTATACGATAGAAAAAAACAGTACCCATCCCTTAGCAAAGGCGATCTTAAATAAATTGGAGCCGGATTATAAAGATAACCAGAAAGAACTCATCTCTTATGAAGATATTCCTGGATTAGGGGTTAAAGCCGAAGCTGCGGGTATTCAATGGAAGATCGGCAGCAGGGAACTGACGGGTATAACTGAAAAAAGAGAGTCAAAATTAATCGAAGATCTAACAAGAGATAATGAAGTTACAGGACAGACGGTAGTATATGTCACTGCTGATCATGAGCTCGCAGCTTATTTTTTAATAGGTGATACAGTACGTGATGAGACAATCGATGCTATTGAGGCTTTGAAACAAAAGCAAATATTAACGCTGATGCTGACCGGAGATTCAAAGCGCGGAGCCGAAATGATCGGCAGGCTTGCCAAAGTAGATGAAGTGGGCTACTCCTGCATGCCTGAAGATAAAGTGAATACAGTCAAGAGATGGAAAGAACGCCAAGCTGTTGTGGCTATGATCGGGGATGGTGTGAATGATGCTCCGGCCCTGGCAGTTGCGGATGTTGGCGTTGCGATGGGAATGGGAAGTGACGCTGCGATTGAAACAGCGGATGTTGTGCTAGTTAAAAATGATCTAAGCAAGCTGCTATATGCTATGCGTTTATCAGAACGGTTATCAAAAATCGTTAAACAGAATATCATTTTTTCAATTGGTGTTATTCTTTTCTTGCTGTTGGCAAATTTCTTTCAGGTTCTGACACTGCCTTTTGGGGTGATCGGACATGAAGGGAGTACAATACTTGTCATTTTAAATGGGCTCAGGCTGTTGAAAGGATAAAGAGGGGAAGTTGATCTCAGCTCTAAGGGTTCGCTTTCCGCGGGGCGGTCGGTGAGCCCTCAAGGCGATGAATGCCTGCCAGAGGCTCACCTGTCCCCCTAATCTCGCCGGAGTCTCGCCCTCTCCACTGCAATCAACTTGGCAATGAAGAAACCTCAGAAAATCCATCCAAAAACAAAAGTCTTAGGAATAAACCCAAACACAATAGGAAAAAGCCGGACATCGCGTCCGGCTTTTTCCTTACAATCATCAATATTTATTATTTACATCACTTTGCTTTTTCTCATAGGACGTGGAATCTGTTCCTGTCATTGTACGGGGTTTTACTACAGCAGTAGTATTTGTTGAAGATTGCGTGCTGTAACCGTCTCTTTCAGCTTCCTTTTTTGCTTCATCGATCGCTGTTTTTGTTTCACTTTTAGCTTCTTTAACTGTATTTTTTGCTTCCTGCAGTTTTTGACGGGCGGAAACTGACATGCTGCTGGATTTATCTTTCATAGACTCAACAGCATCTTTTGCGTCCATCTGGCCAAGCTTGGCTTTTAGCATTGTCTCATCTTTCTTTTGCATGGTACGCTCTTTAAGCTGGATAGATTTATCACGCAAATCGTTTCTGAACTCATTGCCTTTTTTTGGTGCATATAAAAGTGCTGCAGCAGCACCTACTAAACTCCCGACTACAAGTCCAGTTGTGAACCTAGATCCAGAACCTTTTTTATTATCATATGTTTCACGTGTTTGGAAATCTGAATGCGTAAATACCGGTTCCGCTGTTGTAGTGTGTGATGTGTAATTATTTTCGTTATGCATGATCAATTCCTCCTTTTTTGCTTGTATACAAATCGTACCCGGATGTGCAAAAAGTTAAACACTCACGCTGTTTATGTATAAGCTAAAAAGAAGGAGTCTGTCCAAATCGAGGCATAGAAAAAGCCGGGATATACCCGGCAGGTTTTCTATTTATTTCATTAACTCTTAAGTTCAGGAAGCATCCGGATTTCCTCATTCATGGATGATTTACAAATGGGGCATTGAGGTTCTTTTTGCAAAGAAAAGTCAGCACGCATCCAGCATGAGCAGCCGTCACTCGAACAAGCCCACACCTTCGTTTCTACGTCTGGAATCGGCTCTGCAGGTTGTTTTGAAAAAAAAGCCATAGATATCCCCCTTTTCTGTTCTACTTATAGTATACGCTTAATAGAGGAAAAATATGTATCATTTTGATTACATATTTAAAATAAGTTCATTTTTCGCCGAGATCTCTTTTGCCCAGCGAGCGTGAATCACCTTTATTTCATTGGGGGAATGAATGGTTATGTCAGATTTTAAGAACCATAAATAGTCTGCTATTTTATTGATGTGATTTAACAAAACCCTACCCTTGAGCATGATCGTTCCATCATCAAGTTTGACGATAAACTGTTTAAGAAAGGGATGCGAGAAGCAGTAATCTGTTTTTTTAGGTGCAATTTCAGCTACGAGCTCCAAATAGGAACGCGGAGTTATTTTCGCTGCCCAGTTATGTATGGTGATATCAGTAAAGTCTTTTGTATCCATAGGTTCATAATTGATTACTGCTTGTTGGATATCGGAAAGTTTAAACACATGAAAATCTGTCAGTGAGTAGCAATAAGCTGGACAGAACCACTCTCCATCTTCATTGTAGATTCCGATTGGCTGGATGTTGCAGTATGTTTTAGAATCTTGAATATGATAAAGAACTGTCACGATTTTTTGTTTTATTGCCGCTTCAAGCATTACTGGTGCATGCAAATTTTGCTCAGGAAGGGGGAATTGTAAATATAGGCGTTTTTGAACGTGCTCCCAACTTTCTTTAGCATCCGCTGGCAAGTATTGAAGAAGTTTATGAGAGACAGATCTGCTTTGGATTTGATAAGGAAAACTTTCTGCCTCATAGGAGTGAAGACTAAATAAAATTGCGGAAGCTTCCATCTCAGTGAACCCAATTGGTGGAAGTATCCGGTCGTTTTCTATCCGGTATCCGCCATGTGGACCAAACTCCGATATGATGGGCAAACCCATTTCCATAAGTCTTAATAGGTCACGCTGTATCGTACGAGTAGAAACCTGAAATTCTACCGCTAATTCTTTTAAGGTAAATTGTTTTTTAGTATTAATTGATAGTAATAGTCTTTCTAATCTTTTTATCTTTGACATGTTTGACCCCTAATTGTTGTATTCAAACTTTTGTACTATTCGGTTGTATTTTATATCGTACATAATTACTGAATTGTTAGTGTTTTAAAGAATATAATAGAAATAAAAGGTGTAAAAAAAAATAACACGCTATCCGTTCGAGATAGCGTGTTAATTGTATAGTATGAAAAGTAGTAAGACTAAGCTGCGATTATTAGTAAGGGCAGGGTGGTTGGAATATTAGTTTTTAACGATCGAAGAAAGGTGTTCGATACATTCAACCATATCAGCCAGCTGTTTGTCTGTTAGCTGTGACATGTATTTTGATAGAACACCATTTCTTTTTTCCTGAATCATCCCGAAGGCATCTAAACCAGTATGGTTCAGCTGTACATAGACGATTCGGCGATCCAATTCCGAACGATAACGGTCCACTAACCCTCTTTTTACAAGTCTGTCAATGATGACAGTAGTAGCACTTGCACGAACTTTCATAGCGTCGGCAATTTCAGAAACGGTCCACTTTTCACGAGTAGAAAGTGTTTTCAAAATTTGAAACTGAGTAGAGGTAATTTCTTCTTCTTCCCAAATTTCTGGTTTTAGCACGTCCATGATTTCTACAAATGCCTTCTCTATCCGCTCTACTTCTATCAAAACATTTCTACTATCTGCTACCACTTTCACAGTACTGCCTCCTTAGCTTACATTACTCCTATTTTAATATAAATTTCCGATAAGTTCCATTAATATGTAGTATAAAGTATCTAGTTACCAATGTGTATCTCTGCGCTAGTATTTAAACTATTGAAATATAGATTTAATTTAGCAATAAAAATATATTGCGGGCATAATAGAGGATTTCTTTCACGAATATCTAATAGAAAACAGAGAGAAAAAAGGGGGAAGAAAGATGGCACGTATTGCTTGGATTACAGACAGTACAAGCTGTATTACACAAGAGGAAGCGAAGCAGCTTGGCATACATATTATACCGGTATCGGTCATTATGGGAGAAGAGGTATACAAAGATGGTGTTGATATTACACCAGATGAATTTTATACAAAATTGGAAACAATTACCGAACTTCCGAAAACAAGTCAGCCGACTGTTGGTGAGTTTTCTGATTTCTATGAAGTGCTTAAGCACGACTATGACTGCGGTATCGCTGTACATGTATCAGAGAAATTCAGTGGCACCATTAACGGATCCAGGCTAGGAGCAGATATGGCAGATTTTCCTGTGCATATCGTTGATTCGAAAATTACTTCTGAAGCAATGAAGCAGCTGGTTTTAAAAGGAAAGAGGTTAGAAGAAGAAGGGATTGCACCAGAAGAAATCGCTTCAAGATTGAGAGGATCTGCGGATCAAGTGAAAGGATATGTATGCATCGGAAGCTTAGAGCAGCTGAGACGTGGAGGAAGATTATCAGGTGCAAGTTTCTTGGTTGGAAACCTCCTGCAGATCAAACCAATCCTTACATTTGATGATGGATCACTTGTCCCATTTGAAAAAATAAGAACGTTAAAAAAAGCAGAGTCGCGTGTTCTTGCTCTTTTTGAGGAGGCTGCGGCACGAACCTCTGTAAATGGAGTGAGTGTCGTTTATAGCGGTTCATCTGAAAAAGCCGAAGATTGGCTGCACCTATTAAAAGAAAAATATCCAGACATAACAATTAATCTTGGTCAGCTGAGTCCGGCGATCGGAGTACATGTGGGGGCAGGTACTCTAGGCATCCTCTGGTTTGAAGACTAAGATGTAAGAACAAGCGAAAAGAATAGTGTAAAAAGTAACAGGGGACAGACCCGGGTCTGTCCCCTGTTACTTTTTTAAGTTTTTTTGCGAACAGCCACGATGATCAGTAGGAACCAAACAAGCAGCAAGGGAAACAGATAATGCATTTCCTGAAACAGCTCCAAAGAAAAAAACTCTTTTAAAATGGTACGCAGGTTTGTCAGGATGATAACCCCGCCGGCGAGCACTCCTAATAATGCAGGTTTTAAATGTTTTACAAGCCATGCGGCAAACGGAGCAGCGATGACCCCGCCGACCATCATGGCCAATACGATTTGCCAGTAAAGGGTATCCCAGCCGATGAATAAAAAGAAGCCGATAGATGCTGATAAAGATACAGCAAATTCGCTGAAATTCACAGATCCGATAACTATATTTGGTTTTAAATGTCGTTGTGTAAGAAGCAGTGGTGTCGTCAAAGGACCCCAGCCTCCGCCGCCTGTTGCATCTAAAAACCCGGCAGCTAAACCTACAGGTCTATAAAGTTTTACTTTTTTTTCGGACTCTATTTTATCAACAGGCATCGCTGCAATTTTTAACAGTAAGAATCGGAATATCACATAGATGCCTAATCCAAGTAGGAATAAAGAGATGTAAGGTTTGATGAGTACAGCTGGTATATAGCTCAAAAAGGCTGCTCCTGTAAAAGCACCAATCGCTCCAGGAAGCACTAGCTTTTTAACAATATTGATATCGACATTTCCAAACTTGAAATGAGAGTACCCAGAAGCAGCTGATGTCACAACTTCAGCCAAATGAACAGAAGCGGATGCGATCGCTGGGGTAAGTCCAACCATTAACAGGAGAGTTGTAGAAGTTACACCGTAGGCCATGCCGAGTGATCCATCGATCAACTGAGCCATAAGACCGATCACGGCAAGCACTATAATTTTTTTCACGTATTGTCCTCCAATAAACCGATATCCTATAGATTATGTGGACAAACGTGAATCTGTTTAGGCAAAACCCTGTGAGTCTTCAGATTCCTTGTAAAATAGATAAAACACCCGCAAAACATGATTAAATAATTGTTTTTTTGATCATTTTTCGATAAGGTAGTAGACAGTGTTGCATGTAAAGGTTAAGAGCCTTTATTTTGTGGAATAATACAAAAAAGTACGAAATACATAAAATGGAGTGATTTGAACAATGGAAATCGGATTGATCGGCCTTGGTAAAATGGGCTTTAATATGGCATTGAACATGAACGATAAAGGTTATACCGTTATCGCTACAGATGTTAACAAAGACACAGTAAAAGAGATTTCTGAACAAGGCGTAAAAGGTGTAGAATCCGTAGAAGAATTAGCAAATTCATTCTCTGGAAGAAAAGCAGTTATTCTTCTTGTACCTGCAGGTGAAATCGTTGACCAAGTAATCAACGAACTTAAACCGCACCTTACTGAAGGAGATATTATAGTTGATGCCGGAAACTCCATGTACAAGCATACACTTCGCCGCTACGAAGAGTTAAAGGCTGATGGTATTCATTTTGTGGATGTTGGTACTAGCGGCGGAACGGACGGAGCTCGCTATGGTCTTTGCGCGATGATGGGCGGAGATGATGATGCAGTAAATTATCTTGCTCCTTTATATGAGAAAATCTGTGTTGAAAAAGGTTTCTTAATTACAGGCCGTGCTGGATCTGGTCATTTCTTGAAGATGGTTCATAACGGCATCGAGTACGGAATGATGCAAGCGATCGGAGAAGGATTTGAAATCTTGGACAAGAGTGATTTCGATTATGACTATGAGGCTGTTTCGAGAGTATGGAACAATGGTTCTGTCATCCGAAGCTGGCTCATCGAATTGATGGAGAACGCGTTCAGCAAGCAGCCTAACCTGGAAGATATCCGCGGCGTTATGAACTCTTCAGGAGAAGGGATCTGGACAATTGAAGCTGCACTTGATTATCAGGCGTCAGCTCCAGTTATCGCACTTTCACAATTCATGCGTTTCCGTTCATTAGAAGATGACACGTTCCACGGCAAGGTAGTCGCTGCTCTGCGTAATGAGTTCGGCGGACATGCAGTCGTGAAAAAATAATACGTTGTTTAAAGACCTCTGTGCCCGGGTAAAAAAGCAGAGGTCTTTTACTATGGCTATTTACGCAAACTTTGTTGCTTTTGCATGTGGTTTACTTTCGTTCCAGGATGGTCGCTTTCCGCGGGGCTGGCGGTGAGCCTCCTGCCGCTCCGCTCCAATAGGAATCTCACCTGTCCCACTGGAGTCTCCCACCTTGCACTCTAGTCAACATGTCAATGAAGAAAAGATCGAAAAAAAACCATCTTTTAGAAAAGAGCCTTTACTATTTAGAATGAGAGAAGTTGACTTCGGCTTAAGATGCTTGCTTTCTGCGGCACACCAAAAGTTAAAATTTCACAGAAAAGATCTTAAAAATAAACATATACTATCAATGACCTGAAAGGGATAGGAGTTTAGATTATGGAAAACAAATATGTACGCGAGTCACGCACTGTTAAATCTTCAGTTGTCCTGCCACCTGATACAAACAATCATGGAACGCTCTTCGGCGGCAAGCTTATGGCTTATATTGATGATGTTGCTGCTATTTCTGCTATTCGTCATGCACGTAAACATGTTGTTACCGCTTCGACGGATTCGGTTGACTTTCTGCAGCCAATTAAAGAAGGATATTCCGTTTGTTTAGAGTCGTTCGTGACTTGGACGAAAACCACTTCGATGGAGGTTTTCGTGAAAGTGATTGCAGAGAACTTGTTAACAGGAGAGCGCAAAGTGTGCGCGGTTTCTTTTTTAACGTTTGTAGCCATGGGGGAGGATGGGAAGCCGACACCAGTGCCAAAAGTCATACCTGAAACAGAAGAGGAAAAATGGCTGCATGAACATGCACCAGAACGGGCGATTGCCAGAAAGAAACGCCGAGAAGAAAGCAAAAAATTAGCAAAAGAATTCGGTGTGAAAAAGCCATGGGATTCAATTTGAGCATAAAGATATATTTTTAAAAATTATAGATGTTAAGATTCGCAAAATGAGAATAAGGTGATATAATAAAGTTAACCTTTTTCCAGCCAGGGATACAGAACCCTGGCATTAATCTTGTTAAATTGTTTGAAGCCCCTAATTTGTTGGTAAAACGAATTAGGGGCTTTTTTGTGCTGTAAATTTACATATCCAAGGACCGTTCCGCAAATGCTAAGAAAAGATTGGAAAAAAGGCGGATGGTTATGCGGAATAGAAGAAAACGCCCAGTTATCAAAACCCATAAAAAATTATCAGATATGATTGCGGATAAAAAAGCAGGCGAAAGTTCTTCTCTTCAAACGAAGTCAGGTTCTTCAGTAGTTGGAGAATCAAATGATGAGCAGCAACAAGTAAAAGTAGGAGAACTTAGCCCATCATTACATATCAATGTTGATCGAATTAAAAAACGTCTTGGGAATCCGACTGACCTTATTATCCGGGAATTTGAGTTCGAACTTGAACAAAAAGTAACAGCAACTCTCATATTCCTAGAAGAAATGAACGATACACAGCTCTTGAGTGAATTTATTTTGGATCCGTTGATGAAACTTACATCTGATAAGCAATCATCTCCAGTCCCTGTTGAGCATGCACTTCATTACATTAAGCAGAATGCATTAGCTTTAGGCAGAGTTCTAGATGTCGAGACTGAAGAAGAAATGCTTGAGGCGCTCCTCGCTGGATTAAGTGTTTTATTAGTTGAAGGTAACACGAAGGGCCTTAAGATGGGCACTAATGGCGGGAAGATGAGGAACATCGAAGAGCCGACATCTGAAGTTGTCATTCGCGGTCCGAAAGAAGCCTTCACGGAATCCATGAAAACAAACATTTCATTGATCCGAAGAAAAGTAAGATCTCCGGATTTACGGATTGAAAAGTTCGTGGTGGGTGATATCACGAGGACAGATCTAGCGATCGTTTATATGGATAACATCGTTAATCCTTTAATCGTGCAGGAGATAAAAGAAAGAATCGAACAAGTGAAAACAGATGGATTACTTGAAACGGGACAGCTCGAAGAATTTATACAAGACGAGACTGTTACTGTTTTTCCGCAATTGATGAGCACTGAAAGACCAGATGTGGTTATCGGAAACATCTTAGAAGGACGTGTCGGCATTATTGTAAACGGAACGCCCTTCTCTCTTATCGCACCTACTCAATTCATACAGTTCTTTCAATCGTCAGAAGACTATTACATGAGATATGACATTAGTACATTTTTGAGATTACTTCGTTTTTCTGTCTTCATTATCTCATTGATCGCACCATCCATTTATATCGCGCTTACAACCTTTCATCAGGCAATGATCCCGACCACATTGCTTTTCGGGCTCGCTGCTCAGCGTGAAGGTGTTCCTTTCCCGGCTATAGCGGAAGCAATGGTTATGGAGATTACTTTTGAGATACTGCGTGAAGCGGGTATTCGTATGCCGCGTGCTGTTGGGGTAGCCGTATCGATCGTTGGAGCACTTGTATTAGGGCAAGCTGCTGTTCAGGCAGGACTCGTATCACCTGCTATGGTTATCGTTGTTGGGATTACAGCTGTTGCGAGTTTTGCGATCCCATCGTTTGCTGTTGCAACATCAGCCCGATTACTTCGATTTCCTCTGATGATTATCTCTTCTGTGTTTGGATTTTATGGAATAACTCTGGCGCTGATCGTGATCGTTGCTCATTTAACGAGTCTGCGTTCATTTGGAATTCCATATTTAAGTCCGTTTGCACCGATACAAACACAGGACTTAAAAGACAGTTTATTCCGTTTTCCAGTCTCTCATTTATTTAAACGACCAGAAAATCTGGCAAAGAAAAATCCAACACGTACACTGCCTTATCAAGTTAAGAAAAAGAGAGAGGAGGAAACAACACGATGAGTTTCTTGAGATGTTTCATTCCTTTTTCTTTATGTCTCCTTATTCTGACAGGCTGCTGGGATCAGAATGAGCTGGATGAGCTATCGATCGTGATGGGAATCGGTATCAATTTAGATGAAAAAGGGAATCTGATCGTTACTTATCAGATAGTGAACCCAACCGAAGTCGCACCTGGGGTTTCAGGCGGAGGCGGTGGGAAACAGCCTGTATTTACGGTTTATGAAACAAGAGGTAAGAACTTGATGGAGGCTACCCGAAAAGCGACTAAACAAACTTCACGCCGTTTGTTTTTTGCGCATGCACGAATGGTTGTATTCAGCGAGAAACTGGCAAAAAAAAATATTTATGAAGCACTTGATATGATGTCACGTGATCCTGAAGTGCGTTCTACTATACAAGTTTTGATCGCAAGAAATACAACACCATCAAAAATTTTAAGAACGTTTACAGCGATTGATAAAGTGACTTCAGATGAAGTGGCTGCGATCTTGAAGATCTCGGAAAAGAATTGGGGAGAGAACGTTCAGCAAGATATAAATGAAGTGCTCCAATCGATTATTAACGAAGGCGGAGAGCCTTTAATAAATGGGATTGAATTAACGGGTGATAAAGAACTCGCGGTTACAGCTAAGAACTATGAAGTTGGTGATCCCGCAAGAGTGAAAGTATCAGGAATGGGTGTTTTTAAAAATGGAAAATTAAAAGGATGGCTCGATGGACCAGAAGCAAGAGGCATTCTCTGGCTAAGAGGAAAAATCGCAAGTTCGGTTGTAACAGTACCTTGCAATGGCAATAAAAAAGGGTATGCAATTGAAGTAGTCCGATCTAATACGGAGCTCTCTGCCTCCACAAAAGGAGATGTTCCTACAATAAATGTAGAGGTTTTTCCTGAAGCGAATATCGCAGAAACGAATTGTTCAGTAAACCTTGAAAAACCATCGGAGATATATAAGGTTGAATCAAAGTTTAACGATGTGATTGAAAAAGAAATAAAGAAAACCATAAGGACTGCTCAAGGGTACAATAGTGATGTGATCGGATTCGGTGAACTTCTTTACAGGGAAAACCCTAAAAAGTGGAACAGTATTTATAAAAAGAACTACAAACGGATTTTTCCTGAGATTAAAGTCAAAGTGAAAGTGGATTCAAGAATCAGAAGGTCAGGAATTCGAACTTCTCCATTTTTGTTTGAACAGAAGATAGTAAATAAGGAAGAGGTTGAGTCCTCATGAAAACATATAAAATCGATCTTCAACAGTATTTTATTCTTATCGTATTGTTTGAACTGGGGAGCGCCATACTTGTCGGACTCGGGATGGATGCTGGAAGAGATGCATGGATCGCCATATTATTTGGTATGTTTGCAGGCATGATTTTGTTTACAGGGTATTTCTTTCTGTATAAACAGTTTCCTGAGATGTCCTTGACTCAATATGTACAAGTGTTATGCGGCAAGTTCTTGGGAAAGGTTTTTGGATTCTGCTATATGCTGTACTTTTTATATTTGGCTTCGAGAGTTTTGCGCGACTTTGGTAGTCTTCTCTTATCGGCTGTTTTTGTACAAACGCCTATCATCGTCGTGAATACCTTAATGATTGCAACGATCGTGTATGTTTTAAAGCTGGGTTTTGAAGTCCTAGTTCGGACAGGAGAAATATTTTTCATGCTGGTGGCTCTGTTAGGAATAACCCTGACGGTTTTGGTGTTATCGGCAGACCTTATGGAATACAACTACTTGCTCCCGATTTTTGGAGAAGGAGTTATTCCAGTAATTAAAGCCGCTTTTCCAGTTACGCCGACCTTTCCATTCGGAGAGATGGTTGTTTTTACAATGCTGCTGCCATATTTAAAAGTTAAGAACAAAAATAAAGCTTTTAAGATAGGGTTATTAGGGATGGGAGTGAGCGGTGTTGTATTAAGCACAACGATCGCAATGGATATAGCGGTTCTTGGCGGGCACGTGGCAACCCATGTATACTTTCCTCTTCTAGCGGCAGTTGCGAAGATCAATCTTGGAGAATTTATACAGAGGCTCGATGCATTGGTTGTTTTTACATTAATCATCGGTGGATTTTTCAAGGTTGCAGTTTTCCTATATGTATCGATAAAAGCGGCGCAGGACGTATTTGGAGTAAAAGAAGAAACATCAATCATCGGTCCGATGGGAGTTGTAGTCATATTATCTTCCATCGCGATTGCATCTAATTATGTAGAACACATTAATGAAGGATTGAATGTGGTGCCTCATTTTATCCACATTCCATTTCAGGTTGTTTTACCTGCGATCTTTATTGTTGTATTCTTAATTAGAAAAAAACAGCTCAAGCATTTTGCTTCTTCTTCATCCAGCTAGACCACATGAATGTCAGGACTGGAAGAATGAACAAAAAAATCACCAGGAAAAACTCGACTTTATCCACATACTTGAAGAATGAGAAAAATGATCGTTGTAGGATGGATAAAGGCGGTGTGCCCATAAACCAATCAATGCCAATTAATAAGGCTATCATGGCAGTTAGAGTTATTAAATAGATGGATAAGGGGTTGTTCATTACAATCGCCTCCTGAAGAATAGTTTTTACAATATTCTTCCTCTTATCCATCACTAAAAGGGAGAGGGGAACATGTGCGGCAGGTATTTCCTTTATTATGACAAGGATTTTATCATTGATGCTTTTAATATTGTTAATGAGTTCGATTATGAAGACCGATTTAACATCGCTCCCACCCAGGATGTGCTGGCCGTTATTAAAGGTAGCACAGGTAATCGTGCAGGGTACATGAAATGGGGGCTAATCCCAAAGTGGGCGAAAGATCCAAAGGTCGGCAACAAGCTCATCAATGCCAGAAGCGAAACAATCGAAGAAAAACCAAGCTTTAAAGAATCTTTCTATCAAAAAAGATGCCTGATTCCTGCTAGCGGTTTTTACGAGTGGGTAAAAGAAGGCGATAAAAAACAGCCTTATCAGTTTACGATGGAAGATAAAAAGCCTTTTGCATTTGCTGGGATCTGGTCCAGGTGGAATCAAGGACCTGCTGGTGAAGATACTGAGAAAATAACGTGTTCGATATTAACAAAGGAATCCAATTCGTTCATGAGCAACTATCATCACAGAATGCCGGTGATGCTGCGGCCACATGAAGGGGAACTATGGCTAGAGCGTGGAACCGATAAAGACATTCTCCTGGAATTGCTAAGTGAAAATAACCCAGAACTTACAGCAGAACCAGTGACAAGAGATTTAAATACGAGATAATATCGGCTTCTTAAAGGCTTAACTAGCTTTAGGCTGCCGGTTTTTTTATTTGGAAGTCCCAAATTCGGGACTGTGATTTTGGTAAAACAGAACTATATCGTAAATTCTTTGTAAGTCTTTCTGACTGTTTTAACATAAAACTAACAATTGAACCGACAAATCTGTGTTATATTCTTCATGGATTTACTAAGTTTTACATAATAAAACATAGGCAGGTGGACGGTTGTGTTCAAAAGAAAGACGAAAAAACTCACAAATATAAGTATCATATTTGCAATGGTAATCAGTTTAATTTTACCTATGCAGACAGCATCAGCCGCTGACGTTTTGACGGTTAGTGAAGCGATTGCTAAACAAGATAAGACAATACAAACAGTAGAAGGTTATATAGTTGGGACTGTCAAAAGTACGAATAGTTATCAATTTGAAGGACCATTTACAACAGCAACAAATTTAGCCCTTGCTGACTCACCAGATGAAAGAGATCCAAAAAAGATACTACCTGTTCAGTTACCACAAAATGCAGTGAGAACAGCATTAAACTTGGTTGACCATCCAGAAAATTCAGGAAAAAAAGTTCACATTAAAGGTACTGTAGAAGCTTATTTTTCTGTTCCCGGATTAAAAAATGCAAGTGAATATCAATTTGTCGATGGAACACCTCCGGAACCACAAGCAGAAGAAGTTACAACTTCTGTTGAAGGACAAGTTGTTTCTAAAGGAACTCAGGTAACACTTTCAACTGCAACACCCGATGCAGCAATCTATTACACGATAGATGGCTCAAATCCAACTACGGATAGCACGCTTTACACTGCTCCAATCACGATTAATGAAGATGTAACCATTAAGGCGATTGCTGTAAAAGAAGGTCTGAAAAACAGCAGCATTGCTGAATTTAAATATCAAGTAGCACTTTCAGGACTTCGCATTCATGATATTCAAGGTGCTGGTCACAATTCACCGGTGGCAAATAAAGTGGTGGAAGGTGTAGAAGGTATCGTAACAAAAGTAGTCGATGAAAGAAACTTCTACATGCAAGATCTACAACCAGATAACGATTCGAATACATCTGAAGGGGTCCTTGTATATCAGCCAAATCATGGACAAACCGAAGGCAATGTCGTTTCTGTAAATGGACAAGTTAAAGAATGGGTGCTTGAAGGATATTCAGATAAATTGAAAACTGATTTAGCAATGACTGAAATTAATGCTCAATATGGAAGTATCTCAATTTTAGAAGAAGACCATGTACTTCCAAGTGCTTTAGTAATCGGCATGTTCGGTCTGCAGCCACCGACAAAAGTTATTGATAACGATGAATTTGCCGAGTTTGATCCTCAAGAAGATGGAATCGACTTTTATGAAAGTTTAGAAGGAATGCTTGTAGAGATTAATAACCCTGCTGTTATTGCGCCGCAAAAATATGGTGAGCTAGTTGTTCTTCCAGATCGCGGTGAATACAGCAGACTTAATTCTGCTGGCGGATTAAACATTACAGAATTTGATTACAACCCTGAACGTATTTTCGTTGATATGGGAGATGAAAGTTTTGTTGCTAAATCAGGAGATTACTTTAATGGGGCTATCACTGGTGTTGTAAGTTACGGTTTCAGCAACTATAAAGTGTTAACAGATGCAGAAGATCTGCCAACTTTTGTTGAAGGCAAAACAAAACCAGAAGTTACTCGTATTCACGAAAAACATAAAGAACTGACAATTGCGAGTTTCAATGTTGAGAACTTCTCGGCAAATGAAGAGGGCAGAGATGGTACATCTGATGAAAAAGCAGAACGTATTGCTGAATCAATCGTTCATAATTTAAATGCACCTGATATCGTAGGGTTGGTAGAAATGCAAGATGGAAACGGCCCGACGAAAGATGGGACTACCGATGCAAAAGAAAGTGCTGATCGTTTAATTGCAGAAATCACTGCACAAGGTGGACCAGAGTATGTTTACACTGATATTGCACCTGTTGATGGAGAAGATGGTGGAATTCCAGGGGGGAATATTCGTGTAGGTTTCATCTATAACCCTGAGCGCGTTTCACTTGTTGAAGGAACAAAAGGGACGGCAACAGAAGCTGTAGGTTACGAGAATGGAAAACTTACACTTAACCCAGGGCGTATCGATCCAATGAATCCTGCGTTCGAGGACAGCCGTAAACCTGTAGCTGCACAATTTGAGTTTAACGGTGAAGATGTGATCGTAGTTGCAAACCACTTTAACTCAAAAGGTGGAGACCAGCCGCTTTTCGGTAAGAACCAGCCTCCATACTTAGGAAGTGAAGTTCAGCGTAAAGAAATCGCAGCAATCGTAAACGGTTTTGTTAAAGATGTAAAAGAAGAGGACAAGAATGCAAAAGTAGTTCTTCTTGGAGACTTTAACGATTTTGAATTCACAGATTCACTTGAAATATTAAAAGGCAATGAGCTTACGAATATGATTGAAAAAGTGCCGTTTAATGAGCGCTACACATACTCGTACCAAGGTAACGCACAAGTACTAGATCATATTTTAGTAACGAACAACATGGCTAAGAAAACAAAGGTTGATATTGTTCATATCAATTCACAATTCATGGAAGAACACGGACGTGCGAGTGACCATGATCCAGTTCTAATCCAAGTTAAGCTAGACAAAGTAAAATAACAAAGAAACTGGCCAAACAGGTAGGAAAATTGCCTGTGGGTCAGTTTTTTTTGTACCGCCCAAAATTCAACTATCCTAATATATGAAAAGGACTGACTCAGAGGAGTACAGTCCCGTTTTAATCAAAAACTAACGATTAGCGACGGTATCCGCCACCTAATTGCTGCTCAGCCATTTGAACAAGACGTTTAGTGATTTCACCACCAACAGATCCATTCGCACGGGATGTTGTGTCTGGTCCTAGTTGAACACCAAACTCAGAAGCGATTTCATACTTCATTTGATCCAAAGCTGCTTGTGCTCCAGCTACTACTAATTCATTAGAGTTGTTGTTACGTGCCATATGTATCACCTCCTTGTAATACTAGTTTGTATATCTTTTACAAAAATATGCATCTATTGGAAAATATTTTTATATGTTATCGATTAGATAGGTATTCGCATATTTTTTGAATTACCGACACAAATCCCCTAGGATTTCGTATGATAAATCATCCCCCTATTTTTATTTTCAAGAAGAGCACTGTACTGGGTTCCAGTCAGTGTTTTTCTTTTTTATTTTGCACATGCTATTTTAAGGTTTTGGATTTATAATAGAGAAGGAATTTTACAGATAATCATAGAATATCGATGCAATCAAAGAGAGCGGGTGGAGATATGGGGCTTAAGAATAGAGAAAACATCACGAAATGGAAAGGAATTGCATTAGCTTTAACCGGTGCTTCACTTTGGGGATTTTCTGGAAATGCTGCAGAGTGGATCTTCTCCCATACCGCAGTAACTGCGACATGGCTTGTATCTGTTCGAATGGTGATGGCAGGATTGCTGCTTTTAATCTTAGTTTCCATAAATAATAATATTTTTTCAGTTTGGAAGAACAAAAGAGATCGTCTGGATTTGCTTGTTTTTTCATTAACCGGAATGGTTGGCGCACAGCTGACGTTTTTCTTAAGCATTGAGGCTGGAAACGCACCAACAGCGACTCTTCTTCAGTTCTTAGGTCCTGTATTTATTACGATCTATTTTGCATTAAAGTTTTTGAAATGGCCGAAGCGTAAAGAATGGATCGCAGTATTGATGGCACTGACAGGAACATTTTTGTTATTAACAAATGGAAAGCTGGATTACATAACGGTTTCTAAAGAGGCGATTTTCTGGGGTGTGCTTTCCGGTGTTTCAGTTGCCGTGTATACGGTATATCCAGTCAGATTACTAAAACTTTATTCGTCAGCAGCAATTACGGGCTGGGCGATGCTTTTAGGCGGTTTAGCTGTTTCGGTAGGGGCACAGCCTTGGCAAGCGGGATTCATTGATTGGACGCCATCGCTTTTTTGGATGCTTGGGTTTGTCGTTATTTTTGGAACGTTATTGCCTTTTTATTTGTATCTAGATAGTCTGAAATATATTTCTTCAACCGAAACAAGCTTGCTTGGAAGTGCTGAACCATTAGTAGCCACCATTGTTTCAGTTGTCTGGCTCGGTACCGCTTTTGGCAGCTTCCAGTCAGCAGGAGGGATGTTGATCATATTAACGGTGTTTCTGTTATCTATGCCGGAAAAAGGAATACTCAAAATCAATCAAACGGTCAATAAATAGCTTTTTTGTGGCGCTTCATTTGACTTTTTTTCTGAATCGTACCACTATGATAAGGTACGACTTACAACAGGAGTAGATGCAAAATGAACGATAAGATTGTATTTTTTGATATAGACGGAACACTGGTAAACGATGAAAAGAAGATTCCGGAAAGCACGAAAGAAAGCATTAGTCAGCTACAGAAAAATGGTGTACATGTGGCTATTGCTACCGGCCGCGGGCCATTCATGTTCGAGCCTATCCGTGAGGAACTAGGTGTTGATTCTTTTGTAAGCTTTAACGGTTCATATGTTGTTTTTAAGGATGAAGTGATCCATAAGACACCACTGCCCGCAGAATTTATCACTAAAATTGAAAAAGAAGCAGATCGTGCTGGACATCCGCTTGTATATCTAGATCATCAAAAAGCAACCTGCAACGCGGATGACCATGAAATTATTAGAAGCTGTACATTCAACCTGATGCCGAATTATCCGCTCTATCAACCTGGCTTTTATAAAGACAATGAAGTCTATCAAGTACTATTATTCTGTCAGGAGCAGCATGAGAAAGCATATCGTGAAAGCTATAAAGGAACATTTGATTTCATTCGCTGGCATGAAGATGCATTGGATATTTTACCAACTGGCGGATCCAAAGCAAAAGGAATCGAAGCCTTTATCAAACAGATGAACATGAAACCTGAAAATGTATTTGCATTCGGTGATGCATTGAATGATATCGAGATGCTGAATGCTGCAGGAACAGGTATTGCGATGGGGAATGGAATGAAAGAAGCGAAAGAAGCAGCTGACTTTGTAACAAAATCAGTTGATGATGATGGAATCTATCACGGACTCAAACATTTTGGACTCATTTGATAATAGATCAAACCTTTGCAGATGCAAGGGTTTTTTTCTTTTGTCTAATGATGATGAAATATATAAAAAAAGATATAAAATTTGGTAAAAATGTTGAAGGGTTTTCTCCAATATTGGCGAAAAAAGGCTTTATAGAAGCTGGAACAGTGTCGATATAAGCTATACAGCAAGTAAAGACGTCCATATAGGAGTTGAAACAAGTGAAAGCAAAGAGTAAACTGGTTAACTTGATTTTGTGTTCTTTTCTTATATTTTCATTGGTTCCGGCCATTTCGGCATCTGCTGAAAGTACGGCAACTGTAAATGCTACGAGCTTAAACGTTCGTTCAGAACCAGCTCTTTCCGCTAAAAAGATAGGTTCACTGAAAAACGGCGACACTGTAACCGTGTTAAAAACGGAAAAGGGATGGGCAAACATAAAATTCGAAAGTAAAAAAGCATGGGTTAGCGCTGAATATTTGAAGACGCAAAAGGCTACAACACCGGCAACGCAGGCGCCAAAGACAGAGAAACCTGCTGCTAAGCTAGCTAAAGTTACAGCTACTTCATTAAATGTAAGAAAAGGTCCAAGTCTTCAGCATGCTGTTGTAGGATCTCTTAAGAATGGAACAGTTGTATCGATTCAAAAGCAAGACGGAAAATGGTCATCTATTATATATGGAAAAGTATCTGGCTGGGTAAGCAGTGCATATCTTTTAGAGCAAACCTCACAACCTCCTGCTGCACAGAAACCGGTCAACAATCATTCAGGAAATACAGGCAATAGTAAAAATGGGAAGTGGGGGACGGTTACCGCAACCTATTTAAATTTCCGATCTTCTGGAAACTTAAATGCACCCATTATTGGTTCATTAAAGTATGGGACAGCGGTTCAAATTTTATCTGAATCAAACGGATGGTCTTCTGTTCAAACGTCAGATGGAAAAAAAGGATGGGTATCCTCTAAATATATTTCTGTCCAAAGTGATAGCTCTCCAATTATTACAGCACCTAAGCCAGAAGCAAAACCGACTTCCGCACCACCGGCTTCCGTGCTTAAAAAAGTAGTGGTAATGACTGACGGAGTAAACATTCGACAAGGTCCATCGACTGCTTATCTCATTGTTGGAAAAGCCAACCAAGGGGATGAGTATGCATATATTCAATCAAAGAATGATTGGGTACAACTGAAAATGCCTAATGGGAATAACGCATGGATAGCAGGCTGGCTCGTTGCGATTCAGCAGAATGCATCATCATCTAACGGCAATTCAGGAACAACCGCTCCTAAACCTTCAACTAACGGATTAAAAGGAAAACGCATCGTTATCGACCCAGGTCATGGCGGGCATGATCCAGGTGCTCTTGGGAAAGTTCATGGAACACATGAATCAGAGCTAACACTCATGAGTGCAAGACTATTAGCAACAGAACTGAGTAAAGCGGGTGCAGTTGTTATTCTTACGCGCAGTGACAGCAATTATATTTCACTTAATAAACGCGTTGAGATCAGTCATTATCATTTCGCAGACGCTTTTGTTAGTCTTCATTATAATTCAGCACTAGATACAAGAGCTTCTGGACTTTTAACGTTCTATTACGGCCAAAAAGATATCAAACTTGCAGATTCCGTTCATTCTGGACTCCTAAAAGCAGGCACCGGGCTTCCAGGCGGGAATGTTAGATTTGGAAACTTCCATGTACTGCGAGAAAATAAACAGCCAGCTGTACTAGTTGAACTAGGATTTCTTTCAAATTCATTTGACGAAATGACAGTGAGGACGGATTCCTTTCAATCCAAGGCTGCTTCAGGTATTACGAACGGACTAGCAAATTATTTTCAATAATATATAGAGCTGTCTCCAAATTTGGAGTCGGCTTTTTTACATTCAAACTTATCACTGGATTTTACAGGTGGATATTTTCTATAATTAAAAGCACAAATAATAAACTTTGTTAACAATAGGTGGTGCAGGTTTTGGAAAACTCCGGATTAATTCTTGAAGGTGGGGGAATGCGCGGCGTTTATACAGCTGGTGTTCTCGATGTATTTATGGAAAACGATCTTTATTTCCCTTATGTGATCGGGGCTTCCGCAGGAGCTTGTAATGCGGTGTCCTATTTATCAAGACAGCACGGAAGAAATCGAACGGTGAACCTGGAGTATAGCTCGCATCCAGAGTATATTTCGTATAAGAACTGGCTGTTTAAGAAAAAAGGTCTGTTCGGTATGGATTTTATTTTCAATGAGCTTCCGAACCGTCTTGTTCCATTTGATTATGAAGCGTTCAAAAAATCACAAGAAAGATTTGTGGTCGTTGTTACGGACTGCAGAACAGGTGAACCAGTTTACTTGAACAGAGAAGACTACAGTAAAATGGACATCTCAATGGTGCTTAGAGCATCCTCTTCCATTCCTTTTATTGCCCCTATGGTTGAGCTGGAAGGCAAACATGTGATGGATGGCGGCATCGCTGATCCGATCCCTGTTCATAAAGCGATGAAAGATGGTGTTAGAAAAGGTGTCGTCGTTCTTACTCAAAATCATGGCTACCGAAAGAAAAAGCCAAAAATGACGTGGGTAACAAAGCGCTTTTATCCAGATTACACGGGTTTGGATGAAAGTTTGCGAGGACGGTACATCAAATACAATGCCACATTGGATTATATTGAAGAAGAAGAGAAAAAAGGAAACCTGTTTGTACTACGACCTTTAGAAAAGATGAAAGTAAAACGGATTGAACGTGACCCGAAAAGACTTGGCGTTCTTTATGAACATGGCAGAAAAGACGCGATCGATCAGTTGGACAACTTAAGAAATTGGTTAAACAATTAATGCTCATGTTCGTGGTTGATTTCCGTTCCAGGGTGCTCGCTTTCCGCGGGGCGGGCGGTGAGCCTCCTCTGCGCCATATGCCGGTAGAGTCTCACCTGTCCCACTTCAAAGATATATCCTTGTTCCTGCGTCTACAAGTTATAGCTACCGATGCGAGCTTCCTCGTCGCATGCCTAACAAGAAGCTTCTCAAGTGGTAGGCACGCACCTTGCACTCCAATCAACTTGTCAAACAAGCAAGTTCAAAATACTCAGAGGTAATATCCTTTATATACATTAAAAAAAGCTGGCATGCCGTGTTCACACAGAACCTAGCAGCCAGCTCTTGCTTTTTTTAATATATTTTTTGTATCACTTCTTCTATATCCGGTTCTTTCATCTGAATATCAACCGGTTCGCCCCACTTTGAAACCTCTTGAAGCAAAGAAGGTGAAGAAAGGACAGAGCGGTCATACATGAGTATAAGTTTGTCATCTTCCCAACGTATCTTTTCAATACCGTCAAATTCAGCCGGCAAATGCTGAGGCTTTTCTCTGTATTGCACTTCTATCACACTTGGCAGTCCGATATTATGCCTTAGATCTGTAATAGAGCCATCAAGCACAATCTGTCCATGATTGATTACAATTACCCGGCTGCAGAGCTGTTCGATATCATCCATATCATGTGTTGTTAATAGGATAGTTTTCTTTTCCTTTGTGTTGAGTTCTTTCAAGAAAGACCGGATGCTTGTTTTGGCATTTACATCAAGACCGATCGTCGGTTCGTCCAAAAACAGAACGTCTGGATCGTGAATCATCGCCGCAGCAAGATCTCCCCTCATACGCTGTCCCAGTGAAAGCTTACGCACAGGTGTGTTCATAAACTGTCCGATCTGAAGCATATCATCATATAGCTTTAAAAACGCTTGATATTTTGCATCAGGTACTTTGTACATCTCTTTTAAAATATCAAAAGAATCCCTTAGCGGAAGATCCCACCATAGCTGTGTCCGCTGTCCGAATACGATTCCGATCTTTTTTGCGACTTCTTTTCTTCGTTTTTGAGGGCTAAGTCCAGCTACCTTGATGCTTCCACCAGTCGGATGCAGAATCCCTGACAGCATTTTAATCGTTGTTGATTTTCCTGCACCGTTCGGTCCGATGTAGCCGACAAATTCTCCTTCTCCAATGTTAAAAGAAATATCGTTTACGGCTTTTACAACATGATGCTTAGTAGATAGAAGGGAAGTAAATGATCCGATAAATCCTTTTTTTGTTTCATAGATTTTAAAGTGCTTGTTCAATTGATCTGCAACTATCATAGTTTCCTCCTTAACTGCCTGTACTGTGGTAGTGCCGAATTCCGAAATACCAGAAGCGGAGCGATAAGAACAAAAAAACGAGAGCAACTGCCGGAGGCCATGCCAGGTTCCATATGCTGCCGCCTTTATCTAAAAGGTAAAGGATAGGCGTGTAGTTCATAAACCCAACCGGAATAACGGTGAAGAAAATTATCTTTAACCATCCGGGATAGATATTCATCGGATAGTTTGCTGCATTAAAGGGTGCATAAAGTGTAAATGTCTGAAAATCCTTTATCCTTTGTGTCCAAAATGCCAGAGTTGCCGTCAACAGTCCAAGTGAAAAACAGATCACGACACCTGATGCAATTGAAATAGGCAAGTAAAGCAGCAAAAGAAACCTATCAAAATTATCGATACTGAGTCCGATAATAGAAATAACTAGAATGATAACCCCTTGAGCGGTTCCTCCGATTCGTGACAGGTCAAGGTTCTTGGTTAAGAGCAGTGAAAGTGGAGAGACTGGCCGGATGAGGAGGCTATCAAACTCTCCTTCTACCATGTATCTTTCGAAGTTATGAATCTCTACACCAAACACTCTATAAAGTGTTATTGCGACTGAAGAAATGCCGTAAAGTAAGCCCACTTCATAAAGATTCCAGCCTTTTACATCATCAAAACGCTGCAAGATTGCCGCGAGCAAAACGAAATCAACGGCCATGATCAATCCATATGAAAGGGAGGATACGAGAAAATTCATTTTATATTGCATGCGCGAACGCAAGCTTCCTGATAACAACTTCAAATAAAGATTCATAGCTTAGCCTCCTTGAATCTCTAATTTCTGGCGTGCTCTTTCTGTGATCCATAGATTCACCAAAGTTAGTGTTATGGCCCAGAAAAGCTGAATCCAGATGACATCATTTGTCGCCTTTTCAAGGAAAATCATGACTGGATAATAGATGGCTCCTGCAAAAGGCAAGTACTGTGTCAGGGTTGATAAAGGTGCCGGAAGAAAATCGATAGGTACCATCTGTCCGCCAAGACCAGCCAATAAGGTGAAGTTTACGAAATGTGCCCAGGCGACTTCCGTTGTCCAGCAAGCACTAATTCCTACCAGATAGTGTAAATTAACAGATATAATAATAGCGAGAAGTACTGAAATACATATGAAAAGATAGCTTGAAAAATGTTGAGGTACATAAAAGCCTACGGTTAATGCAAAGACCAGTCCGATCGGAACCGAACGAAAGAAGAAGTTATAAACGAGCCGGCCGGCTTCTTGTGAGGTAACGTATAGAAAAAAGTTTGATGGTCTGGCAAGTTCAAAAGAGATGGCTCCATTCCGTACGCCGGTTTGAATATTGAGTCCAGCTGTTAAAAATCCAGAAAGCCACAGAATGCATTGTGAAGCAGCTATGTAGTATGTCATGTCCATTACATCATAGGGACTGCTTTGTTCTTTTCCTTGCAAAACACCAGCCCAGATCGCAATGAATACAAAGCCAAAGATTGCACTGGCCGCATTGTTGATGAGATGGGCAACCTTATATTGCAAATTCGTCATAAAGCTTTTTTGTAAAAGAATCCAATAAACCATAAGTCCCCCTTTATCAAGTCGTAATTTCAGAGCGCAGAATTATAAAATAGCAAATTTTACAAAAGTTTGCAATTCTTTTTTTGGAGGTTTTTTTTATGTCGTGTTCACAATGTCGTCCCGCAGGTGTATTTCCTAGTGAAGGTACATTTCACATTCGGACAGATCATCCAGTACTCTTACAAAGTTTGCAGCAATGTTTAGCATCACATGGATTTAACGTTAACGTAAATCTAGAAATTGTGTCTGCAGACTATAACAATCTATCTAGCTTGCAGTCTCTTTTTGAGGAACTTAAGAAAGAGTTTAACAAACAAGCATTGCATTCTTTCTTTTGTTCTTTAGAAAGTGCATCAGTAGAATCAAATCCATTCAAAACCTGGATTCCTTTTAGTCATCTTTATGAAAGAATTGCGCACCCTGAACTTTACCAAGTGATTCAAGAGCAATTATTTACCACCTATTCACAGCCGATCATTCATTTAGCTGCCAATGAGATTTACGGATACGAATTTTTGCTTCGTCCTTTGGAAGATGGCCATGACTTCAAACCTTATGAACTTTTTCAGATGGCAGAACGTGCAGGTCTTCAAGCACTGTTAGATGGAAAAGCACGTATCACTTCGATCCAAAATAGTGCAGATGCCGTACCTCGTGGTGTAAAACGGTTCATCAATTTCTTGCCGTCATCGATCTATGATCCAAAGCATTGTCTGGCGACGACGTTTAAAGCAGCTGCAGAAGCAGGTGTCGATTCACAGGATCTGGTGTTTGAAGTAGTAGAGACGGAAGAGATTGCAGATATCGATCATTTAAAAAGTATCCTTACTGCGTATCAGGAACAAGGGATGAAAGTGGCTCTTGATGATTTAGGGGCAGGACATTCGACACTATCTGTATTAAAGGAATTGCGTCCAGATTATGTGAAGATTGACCGGAAGATCGTTTCGTTCTGTGATGAAGATAAAGAAAAACAACATATGATCAAACAAATTGTGGAGGTGGCAAATGAGATAGGGGCGATCGTTTTAGCAGAAGGTATCGAGAGAAAAGAAGAGGCAGACATGGCTCGTCATTTTGGAGTACAGCTTGCACAAGGCTACTATTTCGGTAAACCTGTCCCAACGGAAAAGTTAATGATTTCAGCTAGATAAAGCACGCCAAAACCTTATCAAAAAAAGATAAGGTTTTTTTCATGAATATGTTGGAATTTCGGTCAACATCTAGTAATCTATACATAGATGCTTTTGTAATATAATTGTAAAATTAACGGGAAAATTTCCAAAAGGAGCGGAATGATGGTAACGAAAGCGGATCCGGAAAGAAAGAAGAAAAAAACGCAAGTACCCTTTCGTTTGAATGTCTTGTTTTTAGTCGTATTTTTTCTATTTTCAATTCTTATTCTAAGACTTGGTGTACTCCAGATCGTGAACGGAGAAGAAAAACGATTGGAGTCTGAGGCTGTAGAAGAAGTTATTGCTAGAAAGGAAGCCCCACGCGGCAAGCTGCTGGACAGCAACTTTCGTGAAGTCGTAGGCAACAAGCCATTTTTCTCTCTTACGTATACCAAGACCGTAGATACCAAAGCCGACGACACCATGCGTATCGCAAAGTGGCTAGCTAAAAGACTAGGTGTAACAGAAGAGCAGGAGAAAAAGATTACTGAGCGCGATAAAAAAGATTACTTTATCGCACAGCATGATATAAAAGAATTAATGGAAGAACGTTTAACGAAGAAAGAAAAGAAGTTAACCGATAAAGAGCAATACAAAGCCCTTGTTGATAAGATTACTGAAGAAGAAATCGAGAATCTTTCAGCAGAAGATTTAAAAGTACTAGCTTATAAACGGGCAATGGATTCAGGCTATGCCTACTCAGCTCAAAGAATTAAAACAAATTTAACAAATGAGGAAGTTTCCATCATATCCGAGAACCTTGGGGATCTGCCAGGTATCGATATCATGGCTGACTCTAAACGAATTTATCCTTATGGAGAATCAGCGATATTTGGTGCCGTGAAACAAATTCCTAAAAGCAAAATGCAGTATTTCTCGAGTCGCGGCTATGACAGAAGTGACCAAGTAGGAGTCAGTGGTCTTGAAGTTCAGTATGAACAAGTGCTTCGAGGAATGAAGGAGAAGTCTGTTTATCTGACAAACCCTAAAACGGGGCAAACGATTGGTGAACCGAAATCAATCGCTGGTCAACGAGGAAAAGACATTGTTCTGACGTTGGACATGGAACTTCAATTTCGATTGGAGCGTATTTTAGAAGAAGAAATCTTACGAGCTAAACCATTGCCAGGCAATGAGTTACTTAAATCAGCATATATCGTTATGATCAATCCGAAAACCGGTGAAGTGAAAGGTATAGCTGGAAAAAAATACGAAAATGGTAAATTCACCAATGATGAATACGGTGCATTTTATAATTCTTATGAAATGGGCTCGACAGTAAAGGGAGCAACTGTATTATCAGGGCTGCAAAAGGGCCTGATCGGCATGGGAGATACAATTTATGATACAACATATACAAAATATGGCATGAACAAATCTTCTTGGAAAAACATGGGCACAATCAATGATTTAGATGCCTTAAGAATGTCCTCCAACGTATATATGTTTAACATTATGGACCGAATGATCGGCCCGGAGCATTATTCAGAAACATATGCAGAAGCACGGTATATGTATAGTCAATTCGGTTTAGGTATAAAAACTGGAATTGACTTTCCAAATGAAGCAACCGGCTATGAAGGGAAACCGCCAGAAGGGGAAATGGGTACCCTTTTTGACCTTGGAATCGGACAGTTTGACACGTACACGACCATGCAGCTTGTACAATATGTATCAACGATTGCAAATGGGGGGTATCGTGTTAAACCGCAGCTTGTAAGAGAAATTCGTGAACCTGCATCAAATGAAGAAAATGGCGGGAAGTTGCTAAAACGTTTTGAGCCAGTCATTTTAAACAAACTCGATGTTGATGAAAAATACATCAAGCGCGTGCAGCAAGGTTTCTGGCAAGTTATGCATGCTCCAGGAGGAACGGCAAAAGGATATTTTGATGATGTTGAAAAATATCATAACCCTGCCGGAAAAACAGGAACCGCCCAGCGTATTATCAAACACCCTCAAACAGGGCAGCTGACAGAGAAACATAACTTAACACTGGTTGGTTACGCACCTTTTGAGAATCCCGAGATTGCATTCGCAGTCGTGGTTCCAGAGGGTACACCTCGTAACGGTAATCAGCGAATCAATAAATTTATCGGTCAGCGTGCGTTAGAAGCTTATTGGGATTTAAAGAAAGAATACGGTGAAAACGCAGCTACCGTGAACGGAAACATGGAAAAAGAAAAAGAAGAAGCAGAGGGCTCAGCACAATAATGCTGAGTTTTCTTTTATAAACAAAAAAGCCGGACGAATCCGGCTTTTTTTCCTGTTTGCTATTTCTTATTAGCAGAAGCAAGCTGCCCCTACAATAATCAATAGAATAAACAACACTACTACCAACGCAAAAGAATTGCCATGAGCAAAACCCATCGATTTTTCCTCCTTTAATTCTTGCAATTGTTAATTCCATACATTCTATGCCTGTTTTTATTTTCGAAGTGGGCAGGAGCGGAGAATACAGTAAAATAGGCTGAAAATGTATGTTTATCACTGAAAATGTCAACGATTTGTAAAGAATGAATACTTGTGAGGGTATTCTTTCTTTGTTTAAATGTAAATAGAAAGAAAATATTGAAACAGGGAGCCAATTATGAAAAAAACGGTATTATCCTTTCTTTTATTATTTGTGATTGCATTTAATCTGCCTTCATCCGTATTAGCTCACTCAGATCTTGAATCTGCGACCCCAGCAAAAGGGGAGAAGGTTACGACAGATCTTGAAGCAGTGGTTTTGACGTTTTCAACGAAAATTGAATCGTTGAGCACCATGAAATTGAAAAACGAAAATGAAGAAATTCCCCTCCAGATTAGTATTGAAGATAATCAAATGACGGGGAAGATGAACAATCGGCTTGAAAATGGTAATTATACAGTTGAATACAAAATAATTGGTGCAGATGGTCATGTGATTGAGGGGAACTACTCGTTCTCGGTAGATCGGCCAGAACAAGCCCAGCCAAAAGAAGAACCAGAAGAAAATCAAGATAATACTGAACAAGTCCTGCCTGAGCAAGATAAGAAAGAACAGCCTGGAAACCCGAGCTATTTTGGTCCATTGACGATTGGTTTAGTTATTATAATTGCGATTGTTTCTTTCTTTGCATTCAGAAGAAAAAGATAAGCTGTTAGACATGGTTAATTTCCGCTTCAGGATGCTACTTTGAGCGGAAAAGGAAGATTTTGAGCGTAACTCAAGGCAGTTTGAGCGCAGCAAGAAGATCTTGAGCGTAACTCGACGTTTTTGAGCGAAACCTCAATGAGTCTGAGCGAACGTGTAATAATTATAAAAACATGTACCGTAAAAAAATCTAAACAAAAGATAAGCAAAAAGCCTCGAATAATTCGGGGCTTTTTTGTATAAGTTAAAAGATTGAAATTAATTAACAAAGTTTATTGTTAACAAATGGATTTTTTTTATAAAACTCGAGCAAATGTATAGTTTTTTCTAACTATTCTGTTATATGATGTATATTGTCTTTTATTTTTACAGAAGGGGGAAGGTGAAGATTTGGATACGTTTAAAAGATTAAAAGACTTTTATTGGCCTTATAAAAAATACTTTTACTGGTCGATTCTGACTTTGATTCTCGTATCAGCCATTACGGTTGTGTATCCGATGGTGCTGCAGTTTACCATCGATGAAATTATTATAAAAGGAGAATATTCATTCGTTCCTTATGTGGCAATCGGCTTTATCGTACTAATGGGAATAAAAGGAGCAGCTACATATTGTCATCAATATTTTGGAGATTTGTTTGGTATCAGCTCTGTTTTCCAGCTCCGCGAATCTCTGTATGAAAAGCTTCAATTTTTGCCTTTCAGTTATTATGATAACGCTAAGACGGGAGACCTCATGTCCCGGTTAACTGCAGATGTAGAGGGTTTTCGGTTCTTTCTCTCATTTGGATTTTCACAGCTTATCAATTTCGTTCTAATCATTGCATTCAGTCTTTCCGTCATGTTCTTCTATTCGATCCCGCTGGCGATCATCACACTTTGTATGATGCCATTCCTCGCAATCGTTGTTTACAAGTTTGATAAAGAAGTGCATCCCGCATTCAGGGGAATACGAAAATCAATGGCTAACCTTAACACAAAAGTTCAAGAAAACATCAGTGGAATCAACACGGTGAAGTCATTATCGAGAGAAGATTTTGAGATTGGTAAATTCGATACGTCGAATGAAGACTACAAATCTCAGTTTTTGAACACATCACATATTTGGGCGCGATATTTTCCCATCATGGAGCTGATCGGGAACCTGTCAGTCGTTCTTTTGCTTGCATATGGCGGATATCTGGTTATTAACGGGGATCTTACTGCAGGAGAGCTTGTCGCTTTCTTTAGTCTTGTATGGTACATCATGGGTCCTATCATGAATCTTGGGTTTATCATGAATACGTTCTCACAGTCAAAAGCTTCTGGGGAGCGCCTGCTTGAAGTCTTAGATGAACCTCTTGAGTTAGAAGGTGAAGATCTTGATACCGGCTTTACTCGTCTGAATGGAGAAGTAACCTTTGAACATGTGACACATCGTTATAAAAATGAAAAGAAGGATGCCTTAACAGATATTACTTTTACAGTAAAACAAGGGCATACGATAGGACTGATCGGGGCGACCGGTTCTGGAAAGACATCGATCACCCAGCTGTTATCTCGGTTTTATAAGCCGGAATCGGGAAGAATTTTAATCGATGGCAAGCCGTTAGAAAAGTACTCGCTTAATACGTTAAGAAAAAATATCGGAACTGTACTTCAGGAGTCATTCTTGTTTTCATCAACGATCAGGGACAATATTTCCTACGGCAACCCTGATGCTGATATGGATGAGATTGTGGATGCTGCTAAACGAGCACAGGCTCACGATTTCATCATGGAACTCCCAGATGGATATGATACGATCCTTGGTGAGAGAGGACTTGGTCTTTCTGGAGGACAAAAGCAGAGGATATCCATCGCAAGAGCTATTCTTATCGACCCTGCAATCCTCATTTTAGATGATGCAACAAGTGCGGTTGACATGGAAACAGAGTTTAAGATTCAGCGTGCTTTAAAAGAGGTCATGGATGATCGTACAACTTTTATTATCGCTCACCGAATTTCATCATTAAAACATGCGGATGAGATACTGGTCCTTCATGAAGGAGCGGTAGTAGAGCGAGGAACTCATGATGAACTTATCCAGAAGGAATCAGGAAACTATCGCAGAATCTATGACATCCAATATCAAGATAGAAATAAAGTGTTTCAAAACAACGGGCAGGGGGTGTAGGAATGGATAAGAGAAAAAAATCAGCCCGTTTCCGTTATTCCTCTGAGCAGGTGATCGACAAACCGTTTAACTGGAGTCAGATCATAAGACTGTTCGGCTATATGAAACCATACAGCAAGAACCTGCTTCCTAAAGCGTTTTTAGCGATGATGGTCACAACGGCTGTCAGACTTGCGGTTCCCGTATTCATAGGGGTTCTGACGTTTGATCACGCGATTAAGAACAAAGATACATCACTTCTTATTCAATTGATTATTGCTATATCGGCTCTATATCTCGTTTCATGGGGAGCGAATACACTCCGCATACGATGGATGAATTATCTGGGCCAATACGTGATCTATGATATTCGACAGCATCTATTCAAACACATTCAGCGTCTGTCCCATCGTTTCTTTGATCAGCGTTCGGCAGGGTCGATACTAGTCCGTATCATAAACGATGTTAACTCCCTGCAGGATCTTTTTACAAACGGTGTAATCAACGTACTCATGGATGTAATCATGCTGTTTGGTATCATCGTCATCATGTTTGTTTACAGTCCAGAGCTCACGTTGGCAATAATGGTGATTCTACCGCTGATGTTCTTCATTTCTACAAGCTTAAGAAAGAAGATAAGACGGTCGTGGCAGGTTGTCCGCATTAAGCAGGCAAAGCTGAACTCGCACTTGAACGAAAGTATTCAGGGTATAAGAGTTACAAAGTCTTATACACAAGAAAAAGAGAACATGAACTTTTTTAACGGAGTAAATAATGAGACATATGATAGCTGGAAGACGGCAACACAGCAGAACGCTCTGTTCCGTCCATTCGTAGAGATGTCTAACGCGATTGGTACAGCGATATTATTATGGTTTGGTGCATACTTGATCCAAGGTGAAGCACTTGAAATCGGTGTTTTTGTAACCTTTGCATTTTACCTAGGAATGTTCTGGGAGCCGATCTCCCGTTTAGGTCAAGTTTACAATCAGCTTTTAGTAGGGATGGCGTCATCTGAGAGAATCTTTGAATTCTTAGATGAGCAGCCGAACGTACACGAGAAAAAAGGTGCCTTTGAGTTTTCAAGAATTAAAGGAGAAATTGAGTTCAAAAACGTTGAATTCTCTTATGATGACAAGCGAAAAGCTTTAAAAGGAATCGACCTGACGATTGGAGCAGGCCAGACGGTAGCTCTTGTGGGTCATACAGGGTCAGGTAAAACAACAATCGCAAACCTTGTGAGCAGGTTCTACGATCCTACATCAGGTGAAGTCTTGATTGACGGGGTGAACTTAAAAGATGCCAGCTTAGGCAGCCTGCGTGAAAAGGTAAGTGTTGTTCTTCAAGATACGTTCATCTTCTCTGGAACGATCATGGAGAATATCCGGTTCGGCAGACCTGATGCGACAGATGAAGAAGTTCAGAACGCTTCAAAAGCAGTAGGAGCACATGCTTTTATAGAAAAATTATCTAATGGTTATGAAACTGAGGTTGAAGAGCGAGGGAATGTTTTATCAGTAGGAGAGAGACAGTTGCTTTCCTTTGCACGTGCTTTACTCGCAGACCCTGATATTCTCATTCTGGATGAAGCGACCGCAAGCATCGATACCGAGTCTGAACAAAAAATCCAAACGGCTCTAAAGACCTTGCTGAATGGAAGAACAGCGATCATTATCGCTCACAGACTTTCCACGATCAGGGAGGCGGATAACATCGTAGTCCTGGATCATGGAGAAATCATTGAGCAAGGAAACCATAATCAGCTCATGGATGCTGAAGGAGTCTATTATCACCTTGTAGTATCACAATTTAAAATGCTTGATGCGATATAAAAAAAACGCCTGGGAAATGATTCCCAGGCGTTTACTAGTTATTGAAGTGCTTTGGATAAGGTATCGATGTTTTCTTTCATGATCGAAAGATAATCACGGTCTTTCTTTATATCCTCTTTGGTTAGTGTTTCTAAGTTGTGCAACGTCAAAGTCTTCGCTCCAACTTCTTTATTGATCATTTCAGCCACTTTGTTATTAACGTTTTCCTCGAATAGGATATATTGAATCTTATCTTTCTTTGCACTTTGAATGATGTTTTCGATCTGATGTTGGCTCGGCTCATGAGATGGTGATAGTCCACTGATCGCAATCTGTTCTAAATTATAACGCTCAGCCCAATAACCATAAGCTGCATGAGATACGATAAAAGAGTTCTTTGGAGCTTCTTCAACTTTACTCTTAAATGAGGCGTTTAGCTCTTTTAAATCTTTAATCAATGCATCATGATTCTTTTTGAAATCATCTTTTGCGTCAGGTTTAATTTTCACTAGGCCATTATAGATATTTTCCGCCATTTTTTGAGCAAGAACCGGGTCTAGCCAGATGTGAGGATCCTGAGAGCCATGTTCGTGATGCTCTTCTTCATTCCCGTGTGCGTCTTCACCTTCTTCATGTGCACCTTCTTCTTCATGCTCTTCCATGTGTGCAAGCTCAACACCTTTAGCAGCATCCACAGTTGGTACATTTTCTTCTTTTAACGTATCCGCAACAGAAGAGGAGAATTCATCGGATTCCATCTTGTTGTAAACAAACGCATCTCCTTCTGAGATCTCAACCATTTTTTTAGTTGAAGGCTCATACGTATGCGCATCCGCTCCTGGTGGTATAATGGATGAAACTTCAACATGCTTTCCGCCAATTCTTTCTGTAAAGTATTCTAAAGGATACATCGTTGTATATATATTTAATGTTCCATCTTTTTTATCAGCACTTTTGTTACCGCAAGCAGCTGTTGCGATCAAAAGAAAAATTATGACTATCAAGCCAAGTCTTTTCATCGGTTTTTCTCTCCTTTCAAATAATCCTTTTTCATTATAAACGGAATCATTACGATTTGCAAAAGAATCTTTTTATGTTCATTTCTAAAATGTCGTTTGAACTTTTTTTGTGGTGAACGCATCTTTGATTAGTTGGAGCGCAAGGTGCGTGCCTACCACATGAGAAGCATCTCGCTAGGCATGCGACGAGGAAGCTCGCTTCGGTAGCAAATACTTGTAGACGCAGGAGCAAGGAACCTTCCGTGAAGCGGTCAGGTGGACACTCCTAATGGCGCAAAGCGGCAGGAGGCTCACCGCACGCCCCGTGGATAGCGAGCAACCTGGAGCGGACATCAACTTCCTTTAAAAAACAGCATTGTATGGCAAAATAGCTTTTTTAAAAGCTTTACACTAAGAAATGTGATGCATGACAGAGAAGTTTTTAAAATAAGACAATGGTTTAATAAAGCAGACCAAGTTCCTTTTTGATATAATGGAGTAGGTGTTAGAAAAAGCGTTTAAATAAGCGTGAATCATGCTTACAAAGGAGAGCGCGTACCAACATGAATATTGCTTTTTATTTGTTGCCGAAAGATGAAGTGAAATACTTGAACCCTGAAGCAACTATGAGGCAGGCATTAGAGAAGTTATCTTATCACAAGTATACTTCAGTGCCGCTTGTATCTGAAGATGGACGCTATATTGGAACGCTGACTGAAGGCGATCTTCTATGGAAGCTTAGGGAAGCATTTGAAAAGGGTTATGATGAAGTTTTAAAGACAAAGTTAACTGATGTGCCACAGCGTATCAATAATATCTCTGTATCGATCAACTCAAATATGGAAGATCTTATTACTTTGTCTACTGACCAGAACTTTATTCCTGTTACCGATGATGATGGGCATTTCATCGGTATCATAAGAAGAAGAGATATTATCAAGTATTGTGCAAATTTAATCTGGAAAAAAGAACTGACAAAAGATTAAGGCATGTGTCTTAATCTTTTTGTACATATAGGAGGAATAATATAGGGTGAAAATCGCAGCGATAGCAGCCGGTGGAATGATTGGAGCTGTTCTCCGGTTCTGGATCGGTATTCTCCTTTATCAGCCGCATGCCCAGTTTCCATTTCCCACCTTGGTGATAAACCTCATCGGCAGTTTTATTCTAGGCTGGTTTGTTGTTCACGGATCTCAGCTGGTAAAAAATAACACACTCGTCTTAGGAATTCAAACAGGCTTTTTAGGATCTTTTACAACGTTCTCAACTTTTAATGCTGAGATTGTTCTGCTATTGGACCAAGGATTGTATTCGATAGCTATTCAGTATTTCTTAATCAGTGCCGCAATGGGTATTGGATTGGTCTTACTCGGGATGAAGAGCGGTTCAGCACTTCTAAGGAAAGAAGGTGCTGAACAATGATTTTAAGTTCGATAGCTGTAGCTGCAGGCGGTGCCTGTGGTGCACTCGCTCGATATTTCGTAAGTCAGCGGTTAAATGGAAAATTTCCATGGGGCACTTTTTTTGTAAATAGTATAGGATCGTTTCTATTAGGCTTTTATGTCATGAATGAAGGACGGGAAATACTAGATTCACTGTACGCAGCAGGTTTTCTAGGTGCCCTAACGACATTCTCGACTCTTCAATTCGAAATGGTTACACTTTATAAAAAAGATAAAAGAAAAGTTCTTTTTTATATTGTTCTGACATACACATTAGGATTGATAGCTGCATGGACAGGCTTTTTGATAGCAGCAAAAATATAAGTAGAGGTTAAGGAGATACAATGAAAGAATTAGTGATTTCACTGCTTGAATGGATTATGAGTTTAGGTCATTTAGGAATTGCACTTGGATTGATGATTGAAGTTATCCCAAGTGAGCTCGTTCTGTCTTATGGCGGATACATGGTTGCCAAAGGACATCTGAATTTCGCATTAGCTGTAATCGCCGGTACGATCGGCGGGACGCTGGCACAGCTTTTCTTATATTGGATGGGCTATTATGGAGGACGTCCGTTCTTAGAAAAGTATGGAAAATACATTCTAATCTCTAAGAAGCAAATCGATCTATCTGAAAAGTGGTTCAATAAATATGGAACAGGTGTTATTTTCTTCGCACGATTTATTCCAGTTGTCAGACATGCGATCAGCATTCCGGCAGGTATTGCAAAAATGTCGTTTGCAAAGTTCACGTTATTTACAACACTTGCGGTTATTCCTTGGTCGATCTTCTTCATTGAATTAGGCAGCCGTTTGGGGAGCAACTGGGAAGACATCAAAACAATCGCTGCCCCGTACACAAGAGGAATTATGATTGCAGCAGTCGTGATCATCTTCTTATTTATCTTGTATAAAGTAAAAAAGAAATAAGAATATTGAAGTCAATGTGCCCGCTCATGATAGCGGGCTTTTATTTTATTTAATGGACATATTCTAAGCCGATTCGTCCAAATCATATATATCCCTACTGCAAATAAATTTCAAAAGGAGGGAAGGGAGATGGATACTTTTATAAAGAATTATCATGAAACCTATAATGCAGCAAAAGTTAACGAACTTTTGCTGCGGATAAAAGCTCATAATGAAAGATCCGATATGACAGCAAAAGTCTCGGAAGCTATGCGGATCTGCGGTTTCAACAGCGGAGACATCGAGCAGGTGCTCAAACAGCTGAGGGGGGACAGTCCCGGGGACAGACCCCAGACAAATACACTTTAGCTGATTTTGTTTGTTTGGCGTGGACACTCGCAGCCAAGGCTCATAAATATTTTTGAAGGATCATAAGAAATTTTGAAGGCTTATAAAAAAATGTAAAGGCTCATAAAATTTTCTGAAGGCTCATAAATCTTCACGAAGGACCATAAAAAGTAACAATGCCGCTTCACATTAGTTATTCCACTAATGAAAGCGGCTTTTCCTGATGGGTTAGAATGAAATTCCCGCTTAGGACAAGCATTTTCTTCACGATTTAGGCAAAAATACGATATACTACACATGAAGAGGTGATGGTTGTGGAAATTACATTAAGCGCAAAAAAGTATATTGAAGAAGTGCTTGAAATGAATAACGCAAACGGAATCCGAGTTTATTTTGCAGGCATGGGCTGAGGCGGTCCAAAGCTTGGCCTGGCTCTGGATGAGCCGGAAAACTCAGATGTTATTGAAGAAATTAACGGAATTCGTGTTGCTTTTGACCAAAGAATTAAAGATCAGACAACTGCTTTGAAGCTTGATTTTGAAGATTCTCAGCACGGCTCTGGACTAATCATGGTCGGGCAGGATGAATGCTGCTAAAACAAAAACCGCTGTGACAGGAATTCCCTGCCTTACAGCGGTTTTACTATTATCCATTATTGCTGAGACTTCCTAAATCCCGCATCGATTGCTTCTTGCTCCGTGCAGAACCATTCTTCTGGTTTAGTAATCTTATAATACCGGCCACTTTCGACATGATAGATCTTTTCACCTGAAGAGTTAACGTTCCCTTTTATCGTACATTTTGAGTCAGCAGTCTCGTTGACTCGATCTTGTGATTCTTTAGGAATATATCCATCTTCTTGTGTATAGTTCTCCAAACTCCAAATGCCTACCCCTTCTTTTTGGGCTTGTTTTTGGATCTTCTCATAGTCATCCACATATTTTGTGTTTGGCTCAAAAACATACGCTACTCGCGCTAATCCTTTTTCAAGAAGTGATTTCTGAACGCTCTTACCATCTGCATACACGTATGCTAAAAGCCTTCCGTACTTGTCCCGTTCACCTATCCCTAGCTCGAGTTCAACATCCGATCCACTCAGCAATTCCTCAGTATATTTGCTCGCTTCTTTACTGAAAGGCTGAACGGGTTTATTTGGATGGACGCTCTCTGGGGTGTCCACTAATAAGAAACGAACGGTTTCACTTTTTCCGTCAACCTCCACTTTTATCGTGTCACCGTCGACTACGTCCAAAACCTGAACTGGGATTCTATCACGATCAGCCGGTTGCAAAAGGCTGCATCCTGAGAGGATCAAGAGGATTGAAGAGAGAAGCACCCAAACTTTAAAGCTGAATTTCATATGTATCATCCTTTAATAAGCCGATTTATTGTATATGAGTTACCCGTATCTATTATAATAAAAGATAGATTGAAGAAATTATAGAATATCACATTACATGAAAAAAGTGGCGTATTCTAGAAAGGAGATTGCCTTGAAAAAGATACATAAATTAGTTGCGGTCTGTTTTGCAGTGATTTTAACATTGGCAGCAGCTGGCTGTGGAAATGACTCTAAGCTAAAAGAAGCGAAATTGGAGAACCAGAGTGGTGAACCGGTATCTGTATTTCCTTCAGATAAACCGTCATTAATATTCTTATTTACAACAGCTGGCTGAGGACTCTGTCAAGCTCAGCTGGTTCAGCTGAAAGAGAATGTAAATAAGTTTGAAGATATGGATGTTAATATGTATGCCGTTAGTTCGGATACCGTAGAACATTTGTCTGCTCTTCATCAAGAAATGCAGCCGCCGTTCCCATTTCTGTCCGATCCTGAGTTTAAATTGATCGATCATCTGGATATGAAAGGCGAGGGAGTAGCCAAACGAGGTTATGCCCTAGTCGATAAAAAAGGGAAAGTCATATTTACAAAAGTAAACGACCACTGGGGAGAGCAGATCGACCAGACGTCGAAAGAAATACATGAAGAATATAAGAAGATGGAAAAGTAGTCTGGTGAACATCACCGGGCTTTTTTCTTTGTGACATCTGTCACAGATTCTCCATACTAGATGCCTTAAAATAGGGTTATAATTAAATTAGAAAGAATCAAGGAGGCAACTCAAATGTTGAAAAAATCATTGTGGCTTGCAGCAATCGCAGTTCTTGCTATCGGTATCCTGGCAGCTTGCGGTGGAGGTAAGGATAAAGAAGAAGGGTCAAAAAAAGCAGAAGAAACAGTAACGATTGAAGCGAAGAATTTTGAGTTCGATCAAAAAGAATACAAAATTCCAGCAAATAAAGATGTTGCTCTAAAACTAGAAAACGTTGACGGAAATCATGCCCTTATGATTGAAGGGGAAGATGTAAACATTGCAGGCGGATCGTCTGATGTAGTTAACTTAAAACCAGGTGAATACACACTTCGCTGCAGCATTCCATGCGGAAATGGACATGCAGATATGGTTTCAAAGCTTGTAGTAGAATAAAAAATTTAGCCCTCCTTTAAGTTGGAGGGCTTTTTTGTACTTAAGAAAGGGGCTGAATTCGCAGAAGTTCTTTGTTATACGGGAGTTCTTTCATGGTGGAAGCCCATAAATTCCCGAGCAACCGTGGCATCATCTGATCTGAGGGAATGGTACCATTGTGATCGAGAAAATAAGAAAAATATAATAAATACAGCCAAGAGGAAACAGGCATCAATATATGATCTGCAAATTCACTGCTCTCTGTAATCGTAGCAAAAGAGTGAGATTCCCAGCCAGAAATAAAACGGGACCGCTTGCCACCAAGTTTCGACTCAATAAAATGAAGTGAATGAGCCACCTGAGGGTCATCATCTCCATCCGCATGAGCTAATCTAGATTGCATTTCTAAAGAAATTTCCTCGAGGTTATCTACTTCTGCAACCACATGGCATAAGGCCTTATCATAATGAGGATTCACGGGTACCCAATCATTCTTCTCTAATAACTCCACAAACGATAGTTCTTCATTAGAAATCTCCTTATAAGGTGGCCGGAATGTTTGTCTCCCGTATTTAACGGTATGCAAAGAATCTTTTACAAAATGAGCAGCGGCATACCATTGGTCGTTCTGATCTTTAAAAAGCCTTTCTCCCGAAGTTAGGGAATAGGCGGTAAATAAATCTGTTTTATTAAATTCATAATCAGGAAGCTTTTCCTGTTCCAGTGACTCAATTACGTGATCCTCTGGGGTTTCTATGGCCGTCAGCACAAATGTATGAATACGCAATAATGTCACGATCCTCTAGTTTTTTATTTTGTGAATGGTGTCCTTTACTTCAGAAAAACCTTCTTTAACAGCCAAAAAGCTATTCTTCTTTTGATATAGATCATAACGAAGGTAGTCTTTCTTATCCTGCAGAAGCTGCTGCTGTGTTTTAACATCATTCATACGGGCAGTGATGCTATCTCCTGTACTTTTCATTTGTTGGACCGTAGTCATTGATTCTTTTATCGCTTTAAATCCTGGAACCAAAAAGAAAACAGCAACACCTGCACACACTGCTAAAAATAAAAATAACCACATCATCATCAAACGCCTCCAATCATCTTTTCTTTACTAAAGTACCCGGAATTAATTAAGAAAAAACAAAAAACCAGGATATCTTTCATCCTGGTTTTATCTCTTAGGACAAGTTGAACAGCAAGTCCCGTTTTCGGTTTTGTAGTAAAGGCAGCACGTTTTGCGGACTTTCGTTGGTCCACAGCCTACAGGTGCCATAAAACGGTGGAATGGATTCTTTGTTAATCCGAAATGATAAGCTTCTGCATCCATGAAAAATGCATAGTCTTCCTGAATGCGCTGCTTCACCTCAACGGGATGATCTTCACTAAGCCATGTCTCATAAATCCAGCGTATGTAGATCCAAGCATTTTCCCATAGTGTTGCTTTAGATATCCGAGCTGATTTTGCCACGTGGTTAAGCATCACTGAAATGTTTTCTTTAAAAAGAGTTTCAATCAAACTTGATCGCCAGTCTTCTCTAGATTCTGAGGAGAGCTGAGCAGAAGCGTCTTTCAACGTGAATGATGGAAGCCACATGGCATCAGAGTTATGGTCGATCAAGTAGACGTTCTCAATATTCATGTCGAACGATTTATTTAACATAGTCATTCCGTACAGAGAAGAAGTAAGGCTGCAGAAAGCATAGCGTTTAAAAAATAAAGAAGCCGTAACAGGGCGCTTATTAGAACCAATTCGCGGACCTGTTTGATCCAAGAAATCCAGCAAATTGTCTACGTTCAATAACTGTCCTGCAGAAATGACAGCTTCATTCTCAAATGGTGCCTGAAAAGAGAACCGATAGTTTGAGCTGATATGCTTTTTTTCATCTGCCGTCCAGCCGTTAGACTTAGGCGTACTGAGGAGTATTGACATGTCGGACAACTCGCCCCTTTCCATAAGGAATACACATTGGCGTTCCGAATACGGGATCCGGCATCACGGTACTGGCCATTTGAAAAACATCTTCTACTAACTGTTCGGTCATGATTTCTTCAGGTGCACCTTGCGCGTAAACTGATTTATCCTGGATCGCTACAATATGGTGTGCATATCTGCAAGCTAAGTTCAGGTCATGAAGTACCATCACTATTGTGCGCTTTTCCTTTTCATTTAACTCGAATAAAAGATCGAGAATTTCTACCTGGTGTGTCATATCCAAATAGGTAGTAGGCTCATCCAGCAAAATTGTGTCAGTGCCTTGCGCGAGTGTCATCGCAATCCATGCACGCTGGCGCTGTCCGCCTGAAAGAGAGTCTACAGGTGTTTCCATAAAAGGAAGCAGGTTCGTTGCTCTCAATGCATGCATGACCGCTTTTTCATCCTCAGGTGACCATTGATGCAGCCAAGACTGATAAGGGAAACGACCTTGTTTCACGAGCTGCAGAACAGTCAACCCTTCAGGTGCCACCGGTCCTTGAGGAAGGATGGCAAGTTCTTTTGCTACTTGTTTAGTGGAGCGCTTCGCGATGTCTTTTCCGTTTAACAGTACGTTTCCTGATTTGGGATTCAATAGACGTGCCATAGAACGTAACAGGGTGGATTTCCCGCATCCGTTGCTTCCGATAAAGACGGTGATCTTACCCTTTGGAATCTGAAGGTTCAATCCATCAATGATCGGTTCTTTTCCATAAGCTAACGTAAGGTTTGAGGTTGTTAATACAGCCATCTGTCATCCACTCCTGTTATTGGTTTTTAAATAAAAGATAAATGAAGTAAGGTGCACCGATTGCAGCTGTGAAAACGCCAGCCGGCACTTCTAATGGTGAGAAAAGAGTCCTGCCCGCTAAGTCCGCTAACACAACCATGATTCCGCCGATTAATGCTGAAGCAGGGAATAATCCGCCAAATGATGATCCCGTGATTCTCCTGGCGATATGCGGTCCGATCAGTCCGACAAACCCCATCGCTCCTGCAAAGGCGACTGCGGATCCAGCTAGGGCAGTACATACCATTAAAAGCATGAAGCGTTCACGGTGAACCGAAATACCTGCACCAGTTGTAAGGTCATCTCCAAATCCTTGAATGTTTAATCGTCTTACAAGAAAAATAAGAATGGGCAGCATCCCTAAAAACCAGGGCAGCATCGCTTTTACTTCTTTCCATGATGTCCCGTATACCGTTCCTGTCAGCCAGACAGTTGCTTGGCTTGCACGGTAGATCGGTCCCATCAGCATCATTAACGTTGTTAATGCTTGAAAGAGAGCCATCAAACCGATACCGATCAATATGAGTCTTATCGGTGTAACACCGTCTTTCCATGCCAATCCGTAAATTAAAAAGGCAACGCTCGTTGCCCCGACAAAAGCAAACAAAGGCAGATAATTAATACTTAATAACAAATTGTTGCTGTCGTCACTGAACATGGTCAAAAACGCAACTGCGGCAAATCCAGCTCCGCCTGTAATTCCAATCATATCAGGTGAAGCGAGCGGGTTCCGGATTACCCCTTGCAGGATAGCTCCTGATAGTGCAAGAGACGCTCCGGCAATAAATGCGACCAAAACTCTCGGAAGTCTAAACTCAGTGATGATCAGCTGATTCATTTCAAGGCCAGATCCGATTAAAGCTGTAAATACACCGAATGGCGGGATGTACAATTCACCGACGCCTATACTGACCATCATCGAAAACAGAGCGATCAATGCTAAAACGATAATCGCAAATGTTGTTTTTTTATCAATTAAGTATGAAAATGATTTTCGCTGTATTACCCAATACTTTCTCATCTTTGAAATATTCCTTTACGAACAATGTAAATAAAGAACGGAGTACCGAGTAAAGCGGTAACTACTCCAACAGGAGCTTCTTCCGGCATAATAATGTAACGTGCGCCAATGTCGGCAAGTACAAGCATGATTCCGCCTGTGAGTGCTGAAAAAGGAACGATCCATCGATGATCGCTGCCGACTAGGTATCTTGCAAAATGAGGAACGACTATTCCTATAAAGCTGATCGGTCCTGCGATAGCGACCGAACCACCCGCAAGTAGAACAACCATAAGTGCTGCTACGAATTTAAAGATCACAGTCTTCTGTCCTAAGCTGACTGCCACATCTTCACCTAGAGCAAAAGCATTCAACTGGCGCGATAGGAGCAGGGAAACAATCCAAGCTAATAACAATGCCGGCATAACAGCTGCTAGCATGGAAAGCTTTCTGCCTTCTACTGAACCTGCCAGCCAAAATAAAACTTCATCTAGTGCTTTTTCGTTCGTTACTAGCATCCCTTGTGTAAGGGAGGAAAAAAGCGCTGCCATAACGGCTCCAGCTAATGTTAGTTTAACAGGAGTTAAACCGCCTCTTCCTGCAGAGCCAAGAGCGTAAGCAAGACCGGATGCCACTGCAGCTCCTAGAAAACCAATCCACATAAATTGCTGGATGGAAGTGATGCCTAAAAATGTAACACCAAAAACAATGAAAAATCCTGCACCGGCATTCACCCCGAAAATATCAGGTGATGCGATTGGATTACGGGTAAGTGCTTGCATAAGAACGCCCGCAATTCCTAAGCTGATTCCTACAGCCATTCCGACAAGTGCACGAGGTACTCGGGAAAGCTGAATGATTAAATGTTCATTTGAGCCGTTAAAAGCGGTGTAAGCTTCAATCGCCATTGATAGCGAAGTGTCTGTATATCCTAATACAACACTCAATACCATCACGACAAAAGATAAAATTATACCTAAGATTAATGCGGCTGTTCTTATTTTGCTTCCATGTAATATTCCGTTCATCAGAGCCTCTTTTAATAATGAAAAATATTCTCATTTACAGTTTAAAAGTAAAATAGATATCTGTCAATGACTTTGAAAATCATTATCAATTAGTTGTTGACAACGTATACAACCACGTATTATGATACGAATTGTAATTGATTCTCATTATCATTTACATAAAAGAGAAGGGGAGAGACATCAGAATGAAAAAGACTACATACAAATGGCTAGCTCTTGCAGCCGTACTTACATTAATGCTTGCTCTAGCAGCATGCGGCGGGAAAGATAAAGCGAAAGAAGAAGAAAAATCAGGCGGATCTGATACTTCATATAAAGTAGAACACGCAATGGGGACTACAGAAGTGAAAAGCAACAAACGTGTTGTTGTTCTGACAAATGAAGGAACAGAAGCGGTTCTATCACTTGGCGTTAAACCAGTCGGAGCAGTTAAGTCATGGTTAGGCGATCCTTGGTATGACCATATTAAAGACGATATGGACGGTGTTGAAGTAGTTGGTGACGAGAGCGCGGTTAACGTTGAGAAAATTGCTGCTTTAAAACCAGACTTGATTATCGGAAACAAGATGCGTCAAGAAAAGCAGTACGATGAGCTTAAAAAAATCGCACCAACAGTATTTGCAGAAGATCTTCGCGGTGACTGGAAGATTAACTTTGAACTCTATTCAAAAGCCCTTAATAAAGAAGAAAAAGGGAAAGAAGTACTAGCAGCATTCGATAAGCGTATTGAAGATTTTAAAGCAGACGCTGGCGACAAGCTAAAAACAGAAGTATCTATGGTTCGCTTCATGCCTGGTAAGTCCCGTATCTACCATCAAGATTCTTTCTCTGGTGTAATTCTTAAGCAGATCGGATTTGCCCGTCCGGGTGATCAAAACAATCCAGACTTCGCAGAAGAGGTTACACAAGAACGCATTCCTGATATGGATGGTGACATGCTGTTCTACTTCACCTATGAAACTGGAGACGGAAAAGCAACTGAAACAGAAAAAGAATGGACAAACAACCCACTTTGGAAAAACCTTGGCGCTGTAAAAGAAGGAAATGCACATAAAGTAAGTGATGCGATCTGGAATACAGCAGGCGGAGTAAAAGCTGCTAACCTAATGATAGATGATCTTGAGAAGTACTTTCTAGAAAAATAATAACCAGAAATAGAGGGAGCAACTTGCTTCCTCTATTATTTTGTTACTTTATATCTTTTGCTCCTTTTTAATAGATTACGGCAGAGAGATCTTCTAAAATTCTTCATCGAATAGTTCATTGGAGCGGAAGGGCGAGACTCCTGCAGGACGAGCGGGGCAGGTGAGACCACTCGATGTACACAGTACGGAGGGGGCTCACCGCACGCCCTGCGGAAAGCGAGCCCTGCAGCGGAAATGAACCACATTCAAAAGCAATTTGTCTACGGTAGCAGCCTTAACTTTTTTGCGAATAAATAAAAAATATTAAACCAATGATCGTTTTCCTGTCTGAATTTTCCTATAATGAGTTTAGATAGAAAAAAAGTCAGGAGATTAATGGATATGAAGCTTTCAGGGGAGATTTTTCGTAATCGAAGTTTTTTATATTTTTGGTTTAGTTCAATCTTAACAGCTATGGGCGACAGCATTTTTATGATCACATTAATGTGGCTGCTCGTTCAGATTTCAGGCTCACCTGTCATTGTTGGTACGTACATATTGCTTGTTACTCTGACGAAATTCTCATTTGTTCTATTTGGGGGAGCAATTGTAGACCGTTTCTCAGTAAAAAGACTGCTGATCGGATCAGCTATTGGAAGAGGCAGTATCTTGCTGCTGTTATTCGCTGTTATTGCAACAGGAGATCCATCCATTTATTTCTTTTATATAACAGGCGTAATTTTCGGGCTGATTGATGCGGTTAGTGAGCCTGCAGGTATAACCTTCCGGACACGGCTCGTTCCAGAAAAACATTACACACAGTCTATGAGTCTTCTCATGATGGCCGGACAGGCAGCAAGTGTTGTAGGTCCAGCTCTTGGTGCACTGCTTTATGCCATGTACGGGGCAAAAATAGCATTCTTGTTAAATGGTATAGCATTCTTCACAGCTGCGGGGTTATTTATTTTTATTAAAATGAATGAAGAGGAGCCAGAAGAAAGAACAACTTCCTTTTTTGCCGGTATTAAAGAAGGATTTTCGTTCTTCGTTGGTGCTCCTGTTCTTGCCACCATGGCAGTGTTCGCTTTTTTTGCAAATGCAGCGGTAGGTGCTGTTATGGTAAGTCTGCCTTTTCTAATGAAGGATTTGGAATTTGGAATTAAAGGGTACGGCTGGGCACATACGTCACTTGCGGTTGGAAGTGTTGTGGCGGCAGTCATTTTTTCTTTATTCGTGATTCATAAACCTAAACCATACATGACATTGTTAACCTGTTTCCTGCAGGGTACAAGTATTTTCCTGATCGGTTTCTTTTCAAAAGAGCTGGCTGTTCTTCTGTTTTTGCTTTCTATGGTAGGTTTTCTTGAAGCAGCGGTTAATGTCATAGCTCCTAGCGTAAACCATGCTTTGATTCCTCCAAAGCTGTTCGGCAGAGTGATCGGAATCATGGTCATTATTATGGGGATTTCTGAACCCATTGCGGCAGGAACCGCTGGACTTCTTATTGAAAAGATAGGAGCGTCAGATGTATTTGTGTGGGGAGGTTCTATGGAGATGCTGGTGGCTTTAATCGTCTTCTCGCTACCGTTCATCAGGAATTTTACAGGTGATGAAAAGAGTTCGTAATTTTTTCACAATTTTGCTACGAATCTGACATAACTTGCACAAGGCGAATGGAAAAGTTTACATAAACTATATAGTAGAAGTAAATTTATTCCTGGAGGTTTTTACAATGAATAAAAAACCGTCTTATGAAAAGGAACTGCAGAAGCGAGAAATCTTAATGAAGGACGAGCAGACAAACGCGTGGTACTATGAAGACCATATTACCGCAATCGTGAATCGTGCACGCAAGGAAGGGGCTTTTGATGATCTCGAAGGTATGGGCAAACCGCTTAATATTGATGAAGATCTTGTCTACAATCCCGAAAAAAGACTGCACAAAGTAATGAAAGATAATAATGTTTTGCCCAATTGGGTGAAACTTGGCAAAGAAATAGACGTATTAAAAGAAGAGCTAAAATCGTACACAGTAGAATATAACATCAAAAAAACAGTAGAGTCCATTAACCAAAAAGTGTTTCAGCATAACTTAACATGTCCGCCCACTGCACAGCGGATGAAAGTGAATCTGGAGGACGTTTTGAAGAAGTAATCGGAGGATGTATGTCTAAAATAAGCACGTTAAATGCTGAACATTATCAATGGGGAAATGCCTGTGACGGCTGGCATCTCCTAAAACAGGATGAGCTTAGCATCATCCATGAGAAAATGCCGCCGCAGACAGCAGAGGTAAGACATTACCATGTATTTTCCCGTCAGTTTTTCTTTATTTTAAACGGAGAAATCGTCATTGAAAAAGACGGTGAAGAATGCGTGCTGAGCGCTCATCAAGGAATAGAAATTCCTGCTGGCACACCTCATCAAGTTCGAAACGAAAGCGATTTTCCTGCTGAGTTTTTGGTTACTTCCCAGCCACCTGCACATGGAGATCGTGTCGTCGTAAAAAAAGTAAAAAGCATCAGTCACGTGACCCTTTAGCAAACCTTGCTTAAGGGTCTTTTCTTTATGTAGAACCTTTTGTTATGCAGACTCGATTCAAAGGGAAAGCTACTGAAAAACGGACTGGAGCAGATGTAATGCTTAAATACAATAAAAACACGAACGAAACGGTCAGGCTCAAGCATTTTGAAGTTCCTGACCACGGTGAAACCATTTGGATATTTTATGATTCTCCTGAAGACATGCAGCAAGACTCTATTCTTGAAAAAATTGAACTTCATCATCTAGCAGTTTCTGCATTTACCAATTTTCCAGAACATCCGAGTATAAACGTGTATGCAAAACACGCTGTTGTTTCTACCTTTTATTTGGAGACAGAAAGCCTGGAACCAATCAGGATCAACCTTTTAATTGGAGAACAATATTTGATTGTGATGTCTGAACGGAAGATTCCGTTTCGAGAAGCGCTCGTAAAGGACTTTACAGAAAATCCGGAGCATATGCAGGACGTCAGCTATATGCTTTATTATTTTATGAAAGACATCGTCAATTCTTATTTGGAAGTGGTCGATCAGCTTTCTAATGAATTTTTAGAGCTAGAAAAAAGTGTGTTTGTTGATCCGTTAAAGCGTGAGATCGGTCATAAAGTATATCGGTGGAAAACACGATTGCACAAGTTAAGACAATACGTCGAGGCTGAAGAGAGTATCATTCAAAAGATGGGACATGATGATTTTGAATATGCAAATGAGGAATCAGGCTTTTACTTCAAGGATCTGCTCTCAGCGTTCTCAAGAGTGACAACTGCATTTGACAGCTTTAAAGAGAACTTAAAAGGTGTTCTAGATCTACAGATGTCATTAAAATCGGATCACATGAATCGGATAATGAAGACACTTACCCTGGTTAGTGCAGTTTTCGTACCACTTACGTTTATTGCCGGTCTATATGGAATGAACTTTGAATATATTCCTGAACTGAAATGGCGTTACGGTTATTTTTATGTACTAACGCTATGTCTTGCGCTAGCTGTAATGATCATGGGCTATTTTAAGAAAAAAAGATGGTGGTGAGTTTTACATAAGGCTTTGTTGCTTGTAAGTCGTTAATTTCCGCTGCAGGAGTCTCGCCCTTCCGCTCCAATTAACTATTCGATGAAGAGATTATAATAATTCTTTCTTTAGCAACAATCTTTTAGAAAAGAGCCTTACATAAAAATAAGCGTGTAGCGGAAAATATAGAAAAAAGGAGGGCGTTCCATTGGAGAAAAGACCTTATTATGTGAATGTGGAGAGCGGAGAAATCTTGCCGATAAAGACAGCATCAACTTTTCAGTTTGAGATATCAGCTTCAGATGAAGACGTAAGAAAACTCGAAAAAAAGTTCAGTGAACTGGAAAGTACAGCGAATGACACCTTTGTAAGAACCCATTTACCTTATGTCCCTTACTCGAATGACTCTGACAACGACAGATATGATCAAAAATTAAAAGAAGCTTACCAAATCATCCATGATCTCGGTCAGGAAGAAACCAGACAATTTATTGAAACGATGAGCTTTTGGAATCCCGAAAAACCCCAAGACCTTGAAAAACGGCCTAAAGACGAATAGTCTTTAGGCCGTTTCATTGATTAATAAACGAAGAATGCGATGTAAATAATGACAATGACTACTGCTGTAAACCCGATGTACGTAATAAAAACAGGGTTAAGAACCGCTGGATGTCTTGAAACGGCAGGGTTTACTTCGTCTTCTGTGTAGACTTTTTGTTTTTTTGCAACTTTCATTGTCCACCACAATCCAGCAGCAACTACAAGGACAGCCAGTGAAATAAAGAATAGTGTAAACAAAATGTTCACTCCTTAAAGCTTGTTTGTCCATATAGTGTTTGTGAATTTAACGGGTTTCATGCATAACAGCAGAACGCTGTTCAACGGAATCGAGCCGCTTAAGCTCATTTCTAACAAGTGCTATAATTTTATTTTGATCATTTTTGTCAAAGATATTGTACTGGTCACTCTCGATCATCAGTACAGGAGTTTTATCGTATGCTTTGATCCAATCTTTATATTTCGAGTGAAGAGTTTTGTAATAAGCTAATAGTTCAGGGTTCTCTTCAATCTGCTCATAAGAACGGCCTCTTTGTTTAATCCGGTTTAGAACGGTTTCCAGATCACTGTCTAAATAAACAAGAAGATCTTGACGCGACTTTGGTGTTTTGTCGATTTCGTTCATCATCGTTTCAAGCAGATCTTTGTAAGTATCAAATTCAAGCTGTGTCATATTGCCAGAGTCAAAATTCAGTTCAGCGAAAATCAAGTCTTCATATAAACTGCGATCCAGTACGTTGTCGGAACTAGTTCTAGCTTGGCGAATCGTTTTAAAACGTGTATTTAAAAAATAAATCTGAAGCGGGAAAGCCCATCGCTTCGGGTTTTTGTAATAATCGGGTAAAATAGGGTTATCAACGACGCTTTCGTAAAAAATCTCGCTGCCTAGCTGTTCGCTCAGAAATTCAGCATACGTAGATTTGCCTGTTCCGATCATACCTGCCATTAAAATCACGGTATATCCTCCTAAAATGAAATGCTAAAACACTATCGTGCTAAAGCGATGAGTGGTTCATATGTATGTATATCAATATATGGTATGTATGGCTTGTAAGCCCTTCTAAATATATCACGTATTGCAAAAGGTGAACAGAGGGTGTTTGTCGGAATATGGAGAATCACGCTTAAGGGTTACTAAATATAAAGGAATGGGAGGGAAGATGGGATATGACAATAAAGATTAAAGTTTATTCAGATTTCGTTTGACCATATTGTTTTTTAGCGGAGGTTCCGCTTTTAGAAGCAACGAAAGATAAAGATGTTGAAATAGAATGGATGCCATTTGAATTGCATCCCTACCCAGAAGAGACTTTGAAACCCGAAGGAAATTATATTCAGCGTGCATGGCAGGAATCTGTACTTCCACTTGCACAAAAAATGGGAATAAAAATGATTCTGCCTGATGTATCACCTCAGCCTCATACACACTTGGCACATGAAGGTCTCCTGTTTTCAAAAAAGCATAACAAAGAGAAAGAATATGCACATCGTGTTTTTACCAGCTTCTATCAAGAAGGAAAAGACATCGGACAAATGGACGTCCTTCGCGGTATTGCTGAAGAGGTTGGACTCGACGGAGAATCGTTCGAGCAGGCACTCGCTTCCAGAGAATTCAGCAACGAGAGAGAAGAATGCTTACGGGAAGCGTTTGAAGAAGTGCAGATTACAGCTGTTCCAACAATGTTTATCGGGGACAGAGTATTAAAAGGACTGCATCCTCAGGCTAATATTGAGCGCGCTCTAAGAGGAGCGATCCGGGACGAGAAGATGGAATTTTGCGAAGGCGATGAATGTGAATAAAGCACAAAAAAAGAGCGCTTAGAAGGATTTCCTTCTTCGCGCTCTTTTTCGTTCTTAACAATGAAAAAAGGGGGTTGTTGATAGGGATGTCTATAATATAGCAAGTCTCAAAAAGTTTATGGTGAATATGTGATTTTTTTGATAATCGTTATCACTTTGTGACAAAGTCGCGTTGACGGACTAAAGAAAAGCTATTATACAAAAAATCTCTCACGTCTCGCTCAATGCGTTGTAGCTTTTGAATGAGGTTAATTTTCGCTTCAGGACTCCCTTTCCGCAGGGTGTGCGGTGAGCCCATTCGCCGCTTTGCGCCATTGAATGGTCTCACCTGTCCCACTCATCCTGCTGGAGTCTCGTCCTTCCGCTTCAATTAACTATTCATGGAAGGAGGTTCAAAAAAACTCTTTGTAAACAAATCTCTTAGAAAAGAGCGTTTATTTTAGAAAATAACCAATAAAAAACCAAAAGAAAAAAGCCCATGTAAGGGGAGGGCTCTTTTCCGGGAAAGGGGGGTACACCTATATCAGACGAATCAAAAATAAGAAAGTTTCAAAATATGTAAATTTTCTTTTCTATCTTTTTTAAAAAAGTGATAAAGTTATAAAACAGAATAGATGAGAGAAGGAATGGAGATGAACGGATTTTTTTCAAAATGGCATCCGGCTGTTATTGTAATCATAACCGGGACACTTTTCACACGCGCAGCATTTTTCATGACGATGCCATTTCTAGCGATTTATTTGTATAGTGAAAAAGGAATCGAACCTGCTATGGTAGGATTAATTATCGGTATCAGTGCACTTACTGGAACGTTCGGAGGATTCTTTGGAGGATATCTATCTGACCGAATAGGGAGACTTCCGGTGATGACAGCTGCTATTTTAACATGGAGTGCGGTCTTTGCAGGGTTTGCGATTGCTGAACAGGTTTGGCACTTCTTTTTGCTGAATATGCTAAACGGTCTCTGCCGATCATGGTTCGAGCCGATTTCTAGAGCATTGCTTGCAGATGTTACTTCTAAAGAAAACCGCCTGCGAGTTTTTAATGCCCGCTATTTTGCTATCAATGTTGGAGCGGCGATTGGGCCAGTTGCAGGGACTTACCTTGGAACGAGTTCTTCAACGAGTGCATTCTATATCACTGCAGCAGCATATCTCGTATACGGATTATTGATCATCGTTACACTAAAAGGTTATTCAGCAGAACTAAAAGGAAGTGAAGAAAGGAAATTTTCTATCAGATCTGCACTGACGGTACTGTCAAAAGATAGGATCTTGGCGTTTTTCTTAATAGGAAACACAATAGTGATGATGGCACAGTCACAAATGGATACAACACTTGCGCAATATATAGGGAATGCCCCGCAATTTGAAAACGGTGTAAAGCTGTTCGCGTATCTGGTCGTTACAAATGCCGTAACCGTTCTAATATTACAGTTTCCGGTTACGAATTATGTTCAAAGGTTTCAGCCGATGAACGCACTACGGTTTGGAAGCATTGCCTTTAGTCTTGCTTTACTGGGATTCGGGTTATCAACGAACTGGATTTTCCTCGTAATCAGCATGGTGTTTTTAACTATAGGAGAAATCATCGTTTTCGTAATGAGTGACGTATTATTAGACGACCTTGCGCCAGACCATATGAGAGGTACATATTTTGGAGCGATGTCATTCCGCTCTATCGGCTTCAGCGCAGGACCATGGATCGGCGGTCTCCTTTTAGGTGCTTTCGGTTTTGAACACGGATTCTATGTGTTCGGGAGCCTTACACTGATTTCATTGTTGTCTCTGCCGTTTTTTCAATATGGGGAATCTATTCGTAAGAACTTAGCAGGTGAACATTCGGTTTCAACATAAGAGAGGAGTTTACACACATGATTACAGGTATTGAACATACGGGGATTATGGTAACGAACATGGAAAAATCACTTTCGTTTTATACGGAAGTTTTAGGATTGAAACTGCTGGACCGTTTTGATCATACAAGTGTTCCAGTAGAACTTGCTTTTTTAGGATTAGAAGATAAGGTGCTCGTTGAACTGATCGCTGGTTATCCAGGAGAAGTAACGAATGAAGGGAAAGTTCACCATCTTGCTTTCTCTGTTACAAACATCGAAGAAAAGTTCGAAATCTTAAAAGAAAAAGGTGTTCAGCTTAAAGACAAAGAAATTACTGAACTTCCCAATGGAAAATACTTTTTCTTTTACGGTCCTGATGAAGAGTCGCTTGAATTCTTCGAAGGAAAATAAGTGGAGGCTGCGGAGAGATTCTCTGCAGTCTCTTTTTTAATTTTTTGTAAAGGTTATTGGGTTCTAGAGGGAGGATAGTTAAACAGAACGAATTCTTTAGTTTAAATACCAGGGAGTGTTTCTTTTAAATATTGGTTAGAGCAGTATTCCACTCCGTATTTGTACCGCCGTTCTCTTACATTCCTAGCTTTTTTAGGATCGATGGGAATTCGTTTTATTTCTGGATAAGCTTCCATGATCTTTTTGGCGATTTTGTCACCAGGTTCATCAGGGTCTGTCAAAACGTACACTTCGCTACATATGATCAGCGCTTCCTCAATCGCTCTTCTTTCTTTATGACGAAATGAAATGCCATTCAAAATAACGAAATGTGCATGCGGATCTACACTTTGTACTCTCAGTTGATCACTTTTGCCTTCAACAATGTATCCGGTCATAGCGCCTCCTGTAAAACTTGGATTCACTATGATTTTATGGAGTGCATATTGATAATAGTACAACTTCTAGAAATTACTCATCAAAAAGGGGCTTATACATTTTGAACAGGCTTTATCTGATCACGAAAACTTTTGGTCACTGCATTTGTTTGTTGTTACTGATTTATGGTTTATTTTTATTGACGGATCAAACATTAGGGTTATTGCTCGGTGTGATCTTGATTCTTTCAAGTATTAAATATTATTTGGTTAAGAGGTTCACTCGATCTAAAGCGGAGAGAATCGGTTTAATATGTATCGTTACAACCGTTGTTTTATCCTCAGCTCTTTTGTCTTCATTCAATTTTTTCCTTCATCAAACCTTGACTCCAGATTTACCTGCACGTGCTAAAAATCAGTTTTATACAAAATCACTTTTGTACGATAATCAATTCTTATTTAAGAGAATCGATTTCCTTAAAACCCTCAGCGTAAAATCATCGAAAGAGGCGGTTGTATTTTATAGACCGGAAGATGAGCACTTCGCAAACCTCGCCATAAAGCATATACGAAAAGTTATCACAATGAATGAAAAGTTGATTGATGTCCATCAACCTGTTCCGGTAACAGTCATTCTATACCGAAAGCCAGAGAATTTTCAAAAACAGCTTCCCGTTCATTCCTATGAAAATTTACATGGCATGTATGTTCCGACAGAAGAAACGATACACATCTTACTTACAGAACAAATGGAAGAGAATGATGAACCTTTTTTAGAACTGACCGCTCATGAGTATACCCATCATTGGATTGTGAGTTATCTGGGACAAAGGGGACTTGTTAATGGCCATTTACCTCGATGGTTTGAAGAAGGGATAGCTGAGTATGCTGGATTGAAAAGTATTGAAAAAACCCCTAGATTTTTACCGCTTCATTTCATTCCTTTTATAAGGATCCAAAGTGTCAATGAATGGGCAAATGAAAATCGCAGAAATTCCCCTCATCTTCCTTACCGCCAAAGCTATTATGCGATCGATCAGCTAGTAAGAGACGGTAAACAGTCAAAAATTAAGAACTTACTTCTGGAAAACGATCAAAACTTCTATAGCACGTTCCAAAATGAACTCGGTGAATCCATGATAGAGTTTGAGGTACGGTTCTTAAGGGATGAACTGAGAGAATACAGAGAGAACAACGACTGATAGAGACTTGCAAACAGTTGAAACACTGGTTAATCGGAATCAATCCTAATAAAATACTTGTTATTCCACGGAATCAGGTTATGAATCCAAAAGTTTTAGCACTTAATCCACGAGTTTTGGCCACATATCCACGAGTCTGAAATCCAGTTTATTCACCATTTCACTACCCAATGAACTCCATAAAAAAAGACCCAGTGAATATGGGTCTTTTTATTATCTGCTTTTAAGCTTTCGTTTTATAATTGGCAGCAATCTCTTTTTCCCTTGCTTAATTAAATAGGCAACGGCCATTCCTTTTATACCTTTGCTAATGCGTCCCATGATATCAGCCTCCTTATAACAAAGATGTTTCATGTAATATACCCTAAATCATAGAACAGCAATCCTATTTATTTAGACTTACGAGATACTTGTCTATACGGTTGAGTTACTAGATGAATAAACTACAACGAGCACAAAAATATAAACAGGAGATGAATATTTTGACGCAAAGATATTTTCCTTTCTTTCCGGGTCAAGGCGGGGGCCAAGGGTTTGGACCTCCAGGAGGCGGACAGGGATTCGGACCACCTCCAGGCGGACCAGGCGGTAAAGGACCAGGTGGTAAAGGCGGACCTCCAAGCGGTGGGGGAGGCGGAACGGCGCCAACATCACCTCCTCCAGGTTTTACACCTTCACAATCCCAGGCTTACAGCTTACATGGCGGAGGCGGCGGAGGAGGCCAAGTTGGGGCTTACGCAGTTGCACCAGTTACACTCAGATATTGCCTGTTTCGTTACGTTTACATCTGGCCATCATGGGGACCAGGTTTCTGGGCATGGCTTATTTTTGTAGGCAGAGGGACTGCAGCAGGATTCCGCTGGACAGGACGCCGCTGGGTATACTTCGGAATGGACACTCGCCAGATCAGTGCATTTTATTGCTATTAAAAAAGCCGCCTTTGGCGGTTTTTTTATTTTTATCTCGTCTGGTGCAGAACTTCCCATGTATGATAAGTCTTTCTTTCGGCAGGTATCTTTTTTTCTGATAAGTAGTGTATAGCTTCACTAACAAGCGGCGAACACCAATCTTCTTTTAAAGATCCAATATCCACCCATAAAAAACCATTTGAATCTTGATCCGAAATATCAGCTAAAGAACTCTTATTGATTTCATCTACCGTACATAAATAATAGACTGCAGTATGCTGAGAATGCGTCCACTGCTTGTATGTCCACGGAAGTTCATAACATCTTTCTCCGATTTTTACAGCGCTAAGAACTTGATAACCGGTTTCTTCTAAAACCTCCCGCACAACGGTTTCACTCTCTGTTTCACCACTTTCAGGGGTACCGCCAGGAAGGTCAAGCCGGTTTTTATACGGCCCGCCATTCTTTTCTACAGTGAGCAGGTGACCATCGTCATTTGTGCAGATACAATAGATACCTTTATGTTTATGCATAATAATCTCCTAAAAAAAACCTTTTCACTCATGTATGAAAAGGTTTTTCCACGTTTTATTCTTTTACAAGTTCATTTAATTCGGCCGTTAACGATTCAAATTTGTTGAAACTTGCAACAACTTCTTCCACACATCTGTGCTGCTCTTCAACACTTGCTAAAATTTCTTCAACAGCACCGCTCGAAGTTTCTGCAGTCCCTGAAACAGACTGGATTTCTCCAACTATGTAACCTGTTGATTCATAAAGCTGATTGATCAATGTTTGCACTTGAGAAGATTGAGATGCTACTTGATCGGTGTTTATTAAAATGCGTCCGAAGTTGTCTGCTGTTTTCTGGGTTGCTTCAAGGCTTGAGCTAACAACTCCTTGAGAGCCGTCCACAAATTGTGCAGCCTGCTTTGCTTTATTTCGTATTTCACCAAGGATGCTGGCGATTTGTTTAGTAGAGTTTTGTGAATCCTCTGCTAGTCTGCGAACTTCATCTGCGACCACTGCAAAACCACGGCCCTGTTCACCAGCACGGGCTGCTTCAATGGCTGCATTCAGTGCAAGAAGATTTGTCTGTGAAGAGATTTCTTCAATCGTTGTCAGGATCCCTTCAATAGATTCACTTTGATCGTTCAGTTCGTGCATTAATGAGTTAGTTTGATGCATGAGTTCGCTGACTTCTTCCATCTTGGCAGACAGTTCTGAAACCTGGCTTTCTCCTGCTTTCGTTACTTGTGCTGTTTCTTCAGATAATTTTTTCATGTCGCTAGAGTGCTGATAAAGTCCTTTTGCAACATCGTTTGTGTTCGTCACAGATTCGTTCATCCCGCCAACACTAACTGCTTGGGACTCAACACCTTTAGCTACCTCGGTAAAGGCATAGGTGATGTTGCTCGAGATCTCACCGGTTCTTGTAACGTTTTCTCTAACAGACTGGCTGAAGATGTGCAGATTTTGAGTTGCATCTTTTATTTTAGCCAATAGATGTTCAAGCTTTGATTTATCATCTTCAGCCTGCTTTTCAGCTGTTAGAATATTTTCTTGCATTCGCTGACCTATCCTTGCTTGGGCAACGAGAGCACCTGTAATGACAATCAGAAAAACATTCAGTGAAATGATTATTTTCGGATCTTGTCCAGCAAACATCGTATCTTTATATTGGAAAAAGAAAAAATTGGTTAACAATACTCCGCTTACACCCGATAGTAAGATAGAAATGTAATTATGGTATAGCGTTATAACGGCAAGGGATACATATGTCATTAAATAAGTGGAGATTTTTGGATTCGAGTGTGCCATAACAACGGTTAAGATGGTTAGACCAAAAACGACGTAATATTGAACAGCATGAGGCGCCCATTTTCGGTAAGTCCAGATCGTAAGTGAGAGAAGAATCACTAACCCTGATAAACCGTAAAACATAACACTGTTAATAGTTTTAGTACTCGCGTATGTACTTCCGAGACCAAGAATGTACATTCCCCATAGCATTTTTGCTACAAGCTTGTTCGTTTGTGAATTTGAGGCAAATGATGGATTCAAAATTATTCATCTCCGTTTTAAAATGGTTAAGTACTATCTTTATATCGACATATTTTTTTAACTATTAAAGTCGTTATTGCCAGTATGTAACAATTTTTTTATAAGTATCGTCTAAATTAATGAGGTGATGAGTCATGACAACAAAGACATGGTTGAAGAGCTCTATATTTGCGCTTGCGCTATTATTATCGGCTTGCAGCGGTGATGCAAAGGATACGGAAAAAAAGGAAGCGACTAAGCAATCAGCAGAACAGGACCAAGCTGCAGATCAAAAGGAAGAACCAGCAGTAGAACCAGCTGCATCCATTGAAGAGGAAGGGACTTACATCGGACAGATCGACAATAATTCTATTGAAGTAGAAGCGTCGGGAGATACGCTTGTTCTCCGATTGTCTGATGAAGTACGAGACACAGTAGCACATTTAGAAGATGGTTCAAAAGTTTCGATCGTTTATAAGAAAAACGAAAATGATCAATGGGTCCTCGAAAAGATTACAGCTGCTGAATCCGGGACAGGTGAACCGGCTGCCTCACAAACTCTTAAATACTCTGTAAATGGAAACCCGGTTGAAAAGGAAGCTGCTCTGACAGAGAGTGAACAAGATTACTACTTTTATAAAATAGATGATTTTGAGTTTACTGCTGAAGAACCGCGAAAAGACGTAATGTTTGCAACAGAGTTTGCGGAAACGTTCGTTAGAATAGAGCCTCTCACAGAAGATGCATCTATCGAAGACCTTAAAAAATGGGCGCACGATGAGCTTGAAGCTGTTGGAGAAGTAAAAGAGGTAAACGGAGTCGAAACGGCTGGTCCAACTTTTGGATCAACAGAACTTTTTATCACGGCTTCAAAAGATTCTTTTAAGAAATATATCGTTATTCAGGAGCTCGAGAGCGGAGATAAAGTGAAGTACACAATCAATCTTCCTAAACATAAAAAAACAGCTGAGTGGGAGCAAGCAATTTGGGCAATGCTTTCCACTTTAAAAACAAAATAATGAAATAAAAGCGTTCTTATATGAGCGCTTTTTTTATTTTTCTTAGCCCAGTTATCAGTAGAGGATTTTTGTAAAAGGAAAAGAATTTAAAGAATATAAACATTAAAAAAATTAAAGAACGGGGAGGGTAAACTCTTGAAAACTAAATTAAATGAACTTTTAGTAGATAATAAATGTGCACATTTGCTCTATGCCTTTAAAAGTATGGATAATTACATGAAAACGGTCGTCGGTTATATCCTGGATGGGGTTGCAAAAGATCAATCTATTATTCTGATTGAAAATGAGAAGTATTTACCATATGTAATGAAAGAATTGAAGATTCATTTGACTGACAATGAACTAGAGAAAATTTATCTTGTAAATAATTTCGACTTTTATTTTTCTACCGGGAGTTATCACCCTCCAGCTATTCTTGGTCATATTGAAAAAATGTACAAGCCTTTAATGGATCAAAAGAAGTCCATTCGTACTTGGACACATGTAGAATGGAGCACGATAGAGGGGCCCCTCGATATTGTTGAAGAACTTGAAAAAGTGGTCGACAAACTTTCAGCCGACATGGGATTAACTATAATGTGTGCGTATGAAGAAGATGGAATGCCAGAATCACTGAAATTGTCATTGCTTCGAACGCACAAATTTTTATTGACTGATGATGGAGTGGTTTACTCAGATTATTATGACGTGGAAAATAAAATTGAGATTTAGAATCATTAAAGTGGCATATGGCATATAATATTTGCAAAGGGTAAAAAAGTTTCCTTAAGGAAAGATGGGTGAATGCCATGTGGTACAAAGAAAGTTCTTTGTTTAAACTGCAGCAATATACACTGATTCTCCATAAACTCGGTATATTTTCACAGGAAGATAAGGTAGACATACTAGGTAAGATCGAAAGTTACAAATCAAAAATTGGATTTAAAGAGTAGAGGTCCTGATCCGAGGAGCCTCTTCTTTTATTGCAGGGGCTGAAAGTGGTTAATTTCCGCTCTTTGTGGCTCGCTTTCCGCAGGGCGTGCGGTGAGCCCACTCCGTACTTCGTACATTGAGTGGTCTCACCTTCAGGGATGTATATGTGCTCCTCCGTCTACACGCAAATCCTGACGCTGCGTATTCCTCGTCGCATGCCTTGCAAGAAGTTTATTCAGGTGGATGGCATGCAGGAGTCTCGCCCTTACGCTCCAATTAACTATTCGAAGAAGATTTTTTGAAAACCACTCAGAAGCATAACCTTTCAGAACCGAGCTAAATAAAAAATTAACAAAGAAAAAAACCGGCACCAATATGCCGGTTTCATATATAAGTTAGACTTATTTTTTAGTTACGTTAGCTGCTTGTGGTCCGCGAGCTCCGTCAACGATTTCGAATTCTACTTCTTGACCTTCGTCAAGAGATTTGAATCCTTCAGATTGGATAGCTGAAAAGTGTACGAATACGTCGTCTCCACCTTCAACTTCGATAAAACCAAAACCTTTTTCTGCGTTAAACCATTTTACTTTACCTGTTTGCATGTGAATGCCTCCTAGAACGTTTGCACATTTGTGCCGTAATTACCAAACAACTTTCAAACTCTTAATTAAGATGTAATCCAGTCCGGAATGGTTGTCACAAATATATCATAAAGCGGTTTGTCCCGCAAGGAACTATTCTGAAAAATAGGAATAAAGAGACACGTCATTTTATTAAAAAACCAAAGAAAAAACCATCTTCTACTCTTGAGAGGAAGATGGTTTTAAATCATGTGAAGGACGCGTTGCTACGATGCCGGTTGCTTTAACGATCTGGTTCAGAATATTCACCCGTGATTGGTCATCAAAGTTTTGTGCTTTAACGTATGCATAGCCATCTTCGTTTGATATATACCGGGGAGGCAAGTTGTTGAGTGTAATGGCAAAAACGTCTGCTTTACAAATCTCACATTTGCATGGAAGCTGAAGTTGGCCCCAATAATTACGTAATGCTTCATCTACTAGTATTTCCATTGCATTTTTTACATTCATGGGTTGTTTACCCCTTTATACACAATCTATATGAATAGAATAGCTTATTCTTACTATATGTGTAAACTTTTTAATGAAGTAACATGACCTTATAACTAGTAAATATTTTATTATATCCCGAAAACATTACTTTTTTACTAAATTGACAATAATATATGATTTTTCTGAAAATATACTTGTAATCATATATGATTTGAGATTAACATAGAAATATGAATACTCTACACAAACCCAACAAACAGCAATATGCTTATCAAGTCATCCGTTCCCGCATCTTAGATGGAAGATATCCGCCTGGACACAAGCTTGTCATTGATCAACTGGCAAGGGAGCTTCAAACGAGTGCCATTCCTGTTCGTGAAGCGATTCGGCAGCTCGAAGCTGATTCTCTTATATCTTTCAAACCCTATTCAGGAGCGATTGTTACCCCCTTTGATGAAGAAGCATATCTAGAGACGTTGTCTGTACTAGCCGTACTAGAAGGTTTTGCAACAGCAGAATCGTCTAGATCCTTTCCTCACGAAAAACTCGACGAACTAAGAGCGTACACCAAGTTAATGGAAGAAGCACTTGATTCACTTGATTTTTCTCTTTTCTCCAACTACAACAAAGAATTTCACAAATTAACCTACAAGTATTGCTCAAACCAGTTTTTGAAGGAACAAATTCATTCAACTTGGGAGAGACTTGGCACGGTCCGAAAGAGCGGAATGACCATGAAACCCTCCAGAATGAAACGATCCATTGCTGAACATTACCTGCTTATTGAAATGATTGAAAAAAGAGAAGATCCTGTGAAAATTGAGTCTTTTACACGCAATCATAAGTTGAACACGCTGAAAGCTTTTCTTGAGGACAAATCAAGTCAGCCAAAAACGATCAATTATTAAGGAGGAAAAAAATGAATATTGAAGAAGCAAAAAAAACACTGCGCGGATCCATCGCGCCGATTATTACCCCTTTTCACGATGATGAGTCATTGGATCTTGATACCCTTAAAAGTTTAATAGACTGGCATATCCAGTCAGGAAGTCATGGTATTTCAGTAACCGGAACAACAGGAGAACCCTCTTCACTAACGCTGAAAGAACGCGAACAAGTGATGGAAACAGCGATTAAGGCTGTAAACAAACGTGTACCGATCGTTCCCGGAACAGGCTCAACCAACCACCAAGAATCACTTCACCTAACAAAACTCGCACAAGAAATGGGAGCAGATGCTGCGATGGTAATCGTCCCATACTACAACAAGCCTTCACAGCATGCACTTTACAAACACTTCAAGACCATTGCAGACAGCGTGGATATTCCGCTAATCATCTATAACATCCCTGGGAGAACAGCCGTTAACCTTGAAGTGAATACACTTGCCCGTCTTAACGAAGATTGCCCGAACATTATCGGTGTAAAAGAATCCAACAAAGACTTTGAACATATTAATCGTGTGCTATTAAACTGCGGACGTGACTTTTTGCTGTATTCAGGAATCGAACTGCTTTGTTATCCAATGCTTGCAATCGGTGGGGCTGGATACATATCTGCTACAGCAAACGTACTGCCGTCAAAAGTCGCTGAAGTATATAACGCATGGGAAGCAGGAAATGTAGAAGAAGCAATGAAGCTTCATTATGATCTTATGCCATTAAACGATGTTCTTTTTAAAGACACGAACCCAGCACCTTTGAAAGCTGCACTTGGAATGATGGGTAAAATCAATCCAACTTTGAGAATGCCGATGGACTTGCCGTCAGATTCTTTGCAGAAGGAAATCAGATCTGTACTAGCTGATTATGGTTTAGTAGAAAAAATAGGGAGTGAAGCGTAAATGAAACATGCAAGAGTGATATATGAAGGAAGAGAACAAAAGGGTACGGTAACTGATGATGTAATTACTTTTTCGTCTGGAAAAAGTGCAAATATAAAGGACATTGAAACATGGCTACCGCCTTTTCACCCAAATAAGATGATTGGTCTTGCTCTGAACTTTGCTGACCACGCAGATGAGCTGGGTCTGGAAAAGCCTGCTGAACCTGTTCTTTTTATCAAACCCAATTCATCTCTAGTCGGCCATAAGGGGCAAGTGTTCTATCCAGACGGTGCGACTTACATGCATTATGAAAACGAACTTGCCGTTGTGATCGGTAAAGAAGGAAGAAATATTAAAGCAGAAAATGCGATGGATTTTGTAAGCGGTTACACCATTGCGAATGATGTAACGGTACGAGACTTCGTCAACAACTGGTACCGTCCGCCGGTACGAGCAAAGGGACACGATACGTTTGGTCCGATGGGTCCTTTTTATGTGGATGCTGCAGATATTCCTGATGTTACAAACCTTGAACTCCGCACATATGTGAACGGTGAACTGAGACAGCAAGGCAACACAAAAGACCTGATGTATTCCATTCCTGAAATCATAGAGTTCGTGTCTTCCTTCATGATGCTTGAGCCGAACGATGTGATCTGGACTGGAACTCCGAAAGGAATCTCACACGTGCATCCAGGAGATGTTGTAAGACTTGAAATCGACTATCTTGGCACATTGGAAAACACGATTGTTGATGGCCGTTCAGAAAAGGTGCCAACGGGAGGGAAGGACAATGAAGCCAGAAGTTAACGAGACGATCCGTCATTATATTAACGGACAATTCGTTTCAGGTCACACGGGTGAATTCTTTGTAAACTTGAATCCTTTTACAAATGAAAAAATCAATACAGTCAGTGAAGGCACAAAGGAAGATATCAATCAAGCTGCAAAAGCAGCAAAAGAAGCTTTCAAGCAAGGACCATGGGGCAAGATGAAGCAAGAAAAGCGTCTTCAGTACATCTATAAGATAGCTGAATTAATTGACCGTGATATTGAAGAGATCGCCTTGCTGGAGTCCTATGATACAGGTCTGCCGATCGCGCAAACAAGAAAGATGGTCGGCCGTGCAGCAGATAACTTTAGATTTTATGCTGAGATGGTAAAAAACCGCATGTCTGGTGAAGCGTATCATGTGGATGACGAGTTCATGAACTACACCATCCAAAAACCGGTTGGAGTTGCGGGGCTTATCACACCATGGAATGCACCTTTCATGCTTGAAACGTGGAAGATTGCACCTGCTCTAGCGACGGGGAACACGGTTATATTAAAACCTGCCGAGTGGTCGCCGCTGACCGCTAACAAACTAGCAGAACTGGTTGATGAAGCAGGATTGCCGCAAGGTGTCTTCAACGTTGTTCACGGTTTTGGTGAAAAAGCAGGAGCTTCTCTTGTCGCACATCCTGATGTTCAGCTCATCTCTTTTACAGGAGAGACGAAAACAGGATCAGAAATTATGAAGAACGGAGCGGATTCATTAAAACGCTTCTCAATGGAACTTGGAGGCAAATCTCCAATTATCGTATTTGAGGACTGTGACATGGAACGTGCGATGGATGCTTGTGTGTGGGGAATCTTCTCTTTTAACGGTGAAAGATGCACAGCTAACTCACGATTGTTTGTGCAGGAATCTATTAAAGATGAATTCGTTGCCAAACTAAAAGAAAGAGTAAATAACATCATCGTTGGTGACCCATCAGATCCAGATACAGAAGTAGGACCGCTCATCCATAATGATCACTATGAAAATGTGAAACGCTATTTGAAGATTGCAGAAGATGAAGGAGCTGAAGTCTATAGCCAGCAGCTCTCTGAATCTCATAAAAAAGGAAACTTCGTAGCGCCTACTCTTTTATTGAATGTGAAGAATGATATGACCGTTGCACAAGAAGAAATCTTTGGTCCGGTGCTCTCCGTTATGACGTTTAAAGATGAAGCTGAAGTGATCGAATACGCAAATGACATCAAGTACGGTCTCGCCGGCTACGTCTGGACAAACGATATGAAAAAAGGACTTCGTGTGGCAAACGCTGTTGAAGCAGGCATGCTTTGGGTGAATTCACAAAACGTACGTGATCTTCGCATTCCGTTCGGCGGATCTAAAAACTCAGGGATCGGCCGTGAAGGAGGGCACTATGCATTTGAATTCTACACGGAAATGAAAGTGGTGCATGTGGCACTCGCTGATCATCACATCCAGCAGTTCGGAAAGAAAAAACAATCGCTTCAGACCGAAGCAAAACACTAAGGAGGGATTTCTTTGCCTGCACGTACGGGGGAACAATATATCCAAGGGATAACCAAGGCAAAAAACAACGTTTGGATTCACGGTAAAAAAGTAGATGATGTACCATCTCATCCAGCATTCAGAAACATTGTTAGATCCATTGCCAATCTGTATGACCTCCAGCATGAAAAAGCAGACAAGATGTTATATACCTCAGAGAAAACAGGTGATCAGGTAGGACTATCATTCATCGCGCCAAAAACGGTTGAGGATCTGATCCGCCGCCGCGAGATGATTTCCGAATGGGCAGGATATACAGGCGGAATGATGGGACGCACGCCTGATTACCTGAATACAAGTGTGATGGCGTTCGGTACATCGGGAAGCTTCTTTGCTCAAGATGATCCGATGTTCGCTGAAAACGCGAAAAAGTATTATGAATATTGCAGAGAGAATGACATCAGCTTAACGCATACACTCATTCATCCGCAAACAAACCGTTCGAAAAAGCAGTCCGAGCAAAAAGACCCATATTTATCAGCGCGTATCGTTGAAAAGAACAAAGATGGAATCGTTGTTAAAGGAGCTAGATTGTTAGCAACTCTTGGCGGCGTGACAGATGAGATCGTTGTATTCCCATCCACGTTAAACAAGGCTTCTTCTGAGGATGATCCATACGCAATGGCATTTGCGATTCCGAACAATACAGAAGGTCTTAAGTTCCTATGCCGAGAGTCATTCGACCAAGGCAGAAGCCAATGGGATCACCCGCTTAGTTCTCGTTTTGAAGAGAGTGACGCTATCGTTGTTTTTGATAACGTACTGGTTCCTTGGGAGCGTGTATTTGTCAGTGGAAATTCTGACATCTGCAACCGGACTTATGTGGAGACGAACGCGATCGTTCACATGGCACATCAGGTTATTGCGAAGAATACAGTTAAAACCGAATTCGTCCTTGGTGTGATTTTAAACATGATGGAATCCATCGGAATCGATGTGTTCCCGCATGTTAAAGAAAAAGCGTCTGAAGTGATGCTGATCTTAGAGACAATGCGTTCTCATCTTTATCGCGCAGAGCACAATGCGTCGATTGATAAGTACGGCAACATGACACCTGATTTCGCTCCGTTAAACGCAGCGCGTAACTGGTACCCGAAGATGTATCAGCGCATTGTGGAGATCGTAAAAATTCTTGGTGCATCTGGCTTGATGGGGATACCGACTGAAGCAGACTTTAATGCTGATGATATCGGCGAACTCGTTCACCGCTATACACAAGGTGCGAACATTGATGGCTATGAGCGTACTCAATTATTCCGGTTGGCATGGGATATTTCAATCAGTACGTTCGGCGGACGCCAAGCTCTTTATGAATATTATTTCTTTGGCGACCCGGCGCGTATGTCGAATATCTATTATGATCAGTTCAACAAAGAGCCTTATAAAGCAATGGTAAAGGACTTTTTGAGCCGTGTGAAATCCTCAAATCATAATTATACAAGTGTATAAGGAGGTGCAGACATTGGATTTTAACATTATTCGAATCGCGCGAGTGGTTATGAACGTGACTGACCTTAACGCTTCCCGTGATTTTTATGTTAACGCTCTAGGATTCATTGAAACAGCTTCCTCTTCAGAATGGATGGCTTTAAGGGGATTAGAAGAACATTGCCACCATAGTCTTCTTTTGAAAAAAGCGGATAAGCCTGGCGTGCATGCCGTGAGCTATAAGGTTTGGGAAGATGGTCATCTGGATGCTTTAGAATCCTTTTTTAAAGGAAAAGGAGCAAAAGTACTTTGGAAAGAAGCCGATAAGTCGGTTGGAATCGGCAAAACGCTGTGTGTAGAAGACCCTTCAGGCATTCCGCTGGAGTTTTTTGTGGAGATGGAAGGGGCTGAGCGCTGTATTCAGAAGTATGATCTGTATCGCGGCGCAAGGGTCCAGCGTATTGATCATATCAACTGTATGGTACCTGATGTGGAAGCAGCTGTCGCATTCTATACGGATGAACTCGGATTCAGAGTTTCAGAGTACACAGCAACAGAAGACGATAAGACGTGGGCTGCGTGGCTGCATAGAAAACCAACCGTTCACGACGTTGCATTCATGAACGGTGAAGGTCCACGTTTACATCATGTAGGCTTCTGGCTTTCAGATCCGATGAGCCTCATACACTGCTGTGATGTGATGGCAAGTATGGGCTATGCCGATAATATCGAACGCGGTCCTGGCCGCCACGGATTATCCAATGCATTTTTCCTTTATGTGCGTGACCCAGACGGAAACCGCATCGAACTGTATAATGGAGATTACTTAACGAGTGATCCGGACTTTAAGCCAGTTAAGTGGGATATCAATGATCCCCGCAGACAAACGTTCTGGGGACACAAAGCGCCCGATAGCTGGTTTAACGAGGCTACGTCATTTTTAGATATGGAAACAGCAGAGCCCGTAAAGCAAAAAAGCCCGACTTTGGCACAGCGTAAGCCTGACTTTGTAACGTGATCTTAAAAAAATGAAAGCTGACACAGGATTTATAGATCCTGGAGTCAGCTTTTTGCTCGTCCAGCGAGATTAATACTCGCTGGACGAGCGTCATATGGAATTTATGCTCGCCATACGGAATTTACGAGCACCATATGAAATTTATGAGCACGATACAAATTTTGAGTCCACTAGAAAGAAGTAAACTTTACATTTCCCTTTCTGAACGGTTTCATTGATAATAGATTTATTATAGAAATCGTGCATTTTAAGATATGTGTAAGAAAAAGGACTGATATCATGTTTACTCTGGTTAAATGCGGAGAGGTATATGCACCTCATCATCTAGGAAAAAAAGACATTTTAATAGCTGCTGGAAAAATTGCGAAAATTTCAGATCACATCGAATGGCCATCATCTAATATTGACATCCAAATAATTGATGCAGCAAACAAGATTGTAACACCAGGATTCATCGATGCTCACGTTCATATTACTGGCGGCGGAGGAGAAGGCGGATACAAAACAAGGACGCCTGAGATTTATTTGTCTGACGTAACGCTTGCGGGTGTCACGACCATCGTCGGTGTCATTGGTACGGATGGAACTGCCCGAACGATGACAAATTTAATCGCAAAAGCAAAAGCACTTAAAGAAGAGGGAATCTCCTGTTTTGTACACACTGGCTCATATCAAGTACCTGTAAAAACACTGACTGGAAGCATCGAAACAGATATCATGATGATCGATGAAGTTGTCGGAGTTGGAGAGATTGCTATTGCTGACCATCGATCTTCACAGCCTCAGGCTCACGAACTGGCAAGACTCGCTTCACAAGCACGTGTGGCAGGAATGTTGTCAGGGAAAGCGGGGGTAGTAAACATCCACCTCGGTGATTCAAGAAACATGCTTTCGTTAATTGAAGAAGTAATAGAGAAAACAGATCTCCCGGTTTCTCAATTTTATCCTACGCATATCAATCGAAATTCTTATGTGTTTGAAGCCGGAATTGAATACGCCAAAAAGGGCGGCTATGTAGATTTTACAACCAGTACAACAAAACAGTTCATAGAAGAAGGCGAAGTAAAATGCAGTGCGGGCTTAAAACGGATGCTTGACGATGGAGTGCCTGTTGAACGCATTACATTCACATCTGATGCACAAGGAAGTTTGCCTGCATTTAATGAGCGGGGAGAATTTACAGGACTTCGCATTGGTAAAGTGAATTCTCTATATAAGGAAGTAAGAGATGCCGTCCTCCAAGAGGGAATACCTCTCGAAACTGCCCTGCAGACGATTACAAGCAACCCTGCGCGAGTATTAAAGCTTAAAGAAAAAGGAATCCTTGCAGAGGGACTTCATGCAGATCTTGTTCTTCTGAATAAGGAAAACTTGAACATCGATTCTGTAATTGCGCTCGGGCAAGTGATGGTTCAAGATGGAAGAGCTGTAATAAAAGGAACATTTGAGTAAAGGAAGCTTTTTTAGCTTCCTTTTTCATGTTTCTGCTGAGAAATATATGGTAAAATAAACAGCATACATATAAAAAAAATTAAGGTGGCGATCACATGGCGAAACAGGAAACACCAACAAAGTTAAGTCCTGAATTGTTTGAACACCTCCAAGGCGAGCAGCTTGTATTACTTGGAACAGTTGACGCTGAATCCAACGCTCCATCCGTGAATGCAATTTCCTGGGTAAAGAGTTTATCTGAAGAAAAAATCCGTTTTACCGTAACGAACAATTCTCGAATTGTTACTAACATTCAAGCCAATCCTCATGTAGTGATGACAGTTGTCGGACTTGAAACCGTGTATTCGATTAACGGAAAAGCAAATATTTTGGAAAACGCTATGGCAGATGTACCTCTTAAGCTTGCAAAAATTGAAGTAGATATTGAACACGTATTTGAGAGCATGTTCTGGGGAGCTAAGATCGTCCAAGAACCCGTTTATGAAAAAACGTATAACGAAAAGAAAGCAAAAGAGCTGGATGAGCAGGTATACGCTGCTCTTATGAAGTAACTATACAATAATGAGGAATCAGCAGAAACCGTCTTACAGCATGTTAAGGCGGTTTTTATTATACCAAAAAGAGGGTGAGGGGTATGACATCTGCCTGGCGTATGCTGCTTTTATCGGGATTGATATCTGTTTTTACCGGTATCTTCTTTGTAACGGACTTATTAAAAACGAAGTCAGCGGCAGGGATGGGATTATGGGGCTATTTTCTTTTGTTCTGGGGAATAGTTGCTGTCATGGTCTCGTTTAAACAGATGCCAGTTTTTTGGCTGATGAAAGTTTTAGCGGGAGCAGGTATTCTGCTTCATGGATCACTTTTTTTATATTGGCTCCTGTTTCCAGAGGGTCTTGGAGAGGAATTGGGTAAGGGGAACTCATTCTATGGAATTACCTCAGGGCTTTCAGTTGTTTTCTGCATCATTATCATTGGAAAAAAGACGAAGAAAAAATTTCGTTCGCATTCCATTTCTAAATAGTGTGCTTATTTAAATTATGCTAAAATTATTGGAATGAAAGACTCCTTGTTTTTCCTCAGCTTCGTTTTAAAAGTGTTAACGATGGCAACGATGAGGGTATGAGGAAGAAAAGGGTGAGCGAACGATGGATTGGAAAAATTGGCAGCAATACTTTACAGAAGAAAACATACTTAAATTACTTGATCAATATCGTGATCTTGGCTTTTTGCCAGGTATTCTACTACCGATGCTTGAATCATTCATTCCAATCTTGCCATTGTTCCTTTTTGTAGCAGGGAATGCCGCTGCATACGGATTTTGGCTAGGGTTTCTCTATTCATGGATCGGGGTTTGTCTGGGATCAGCAATTGTCTTTTTGTTGGTTCGCAGATATGGCCAAAAAAGGTTCTTAAACTTTTTAAACAGGCATACCAACACAACACGGATGCTGAACTGGGTGGAACGCCACGGATTTGGCATGCTATTCTTGATCTATTGTTTCCCATTCACGCCATCAGCACTAGTAAATGTAGTTGGAGGGCTTTCGCGTATTAATATAAAAACGTTCTTTTTAGCCTTAGCACTCGGTAAGCTAGTCATGATCGCGATCGTATCATTCATTGGCTACGACTTTGTAGATGTTTTAAAAAGCCCGCTAAAATTAGGTTTGATCGTCTTTGGTATCTTTGTATTATGGCTTGGCGGCAAAGTAGTTGAATCCCGATTAAAACAATCAGAACATCAGGCTTGATTATAGCCTGGTGTTTTTTACTGCTGTTTTTTAAAAAAAATGATGACCTTTGAGCGAAAAAGGGGAATTTTGAGCGAAACTTAAGACAGTTTGAGCGCAGCTGATGAATTTTGAGCGTAACTCGGCTTTTTTGAGCGAATCTCGATAATTCTGAGCGAACGTGTAACAAATATAGAAACACGTACCGTGAAATTATAGCTGTAAAGTTCATGGTATACCATCAACCATAATATTCACGCAGAACTTTTCCTCTGAATATAGTTAAAAAATAGAGGAAGGGAGAGGGCGGTTTGGTTGAGATTAAATCCGATAAACAAATAGAAAAGATGAAACTTGCGGGAACGATCCTTGCTGAATGTCATAGAGCTTTAAGCAAAATGGTTTTGCCAGGTATCACAACGCTAGAGCTTGATCGATTTGTGGAACGCTTTCTTCACGATAGAGGAGCGAAGCCTGCGCAAAAAGGGTATATGGGCTATCCTTTCGCAACGTGTTCATCTGTGAATAATGAAGTGTGCCATGGTCTGCCTAACCGAAAACCTTTAAAAAGTGGTGATATCCTAACCGTTGATTTTGTTGTGAATCTTAATGGCTGGCTTGCTGACTCTGCATGGACGTACGGAGTTGGGAAAATCGCGCCAGAGGCACAACGATTAATGAATGCCACAAAAAAAGCATTGTATAAAGGGATCGAACAGGCGCAGCCGGGTAACCGTTTAGGAGATATAGGGTACGCGATTGAATCCTATGCTGATAGAAAAGGCTATTCAATTGTGAGAGAATTCATAGGTCATGGGATTGGCCGGAAAATTCATGAGGAACCACAAGTACATCATGTTGGCGAACGGGATTCAGGCATTCGATTAAAAGAAGGTATGGTTATTACGATAGAGCCTATTCTCAATCAAGGGCTGCCTTATATAACGATGGGATCTGATGGATGGACGGCATTGACCTTCGATGGAAGCCTGTCTGCCCAATATGAACATACAGTTGCCATAACAAGAAATGGTCCAATTATTTTAACGGATCAAGCTTAAATCTGAATCTGCCGCATATTCTTTTAAAAAGGAATGCGGTATTTTTTTTGGATTTGTAATTATTTTTTTAAAGTTACTTGACATAGACAAGTTACATATCGTAATATACTAACGTAAAGTAAGTAAAATAAACTTAAGAAAGAGGGGATTATATTATGCTATCTTTAGGATTACTCATTATTCGTCTCGTTGTGGGTCTGGCTCTTGCAGCACATGGTGCGCAAAAGTTGTTTGGCTGGTTTGGGGGCTATGGTTTAAAGGGAACAGGAGGCTGGCTGGAGTCAATTGGAATAAAGCCTGGCTATACGATGGCACTGCTAGCAGGTCTTGCAGAATTTGGCGGAGGATTACTTTTCGCAGCAGGACTTTTTACAGAAATAGGAGCGATTTTAATCGCAGCTACAATGCTTGTAGCTATCCTTAAAGTTCACTTGCAGAATGGCTTTTGGGTAACAGCTAACGGATACGAATTCAATCTTATCCTTATTGCGGTAGTAGTGGGAGTAGCCTTAACGGGTGCAGGTACTTATTCACTGGATTATTTATGGTTGAAATAGGGAAATAGAATAAAAAAAGTGAGGAAACCATCTATTTAAGATGGTTTTTTCTTTTTGAAAAGCGATATGCTATGAATAAGGTTAGAAAGCTTACTATTCCATCATTTCTTTCATAGTCAGACATGAATAAATCACTTATAATGAATGAGTATTTTATAAGGAGGTGACGTTCCTTGTTTAAAGAGATGTCAGAGAACCAGATTTTATTGTATGTTATTAAAAACCTGAAAGAGCTTCGAAAAAAAGAATTTCAGCTGCTTATTGATGAACTTCATCCTTATGATATTGCTAATGTGTATAAGAACCTGCCTGATAAGCACAGGCATAAGTTTGTAACGTTTTTAACAACCAGACAGATCGCCTCATTGATTCAAGAATTAGAGAGTGACCTGCAGATGGAGATCCTGCACAAATTAGGCATCGAACGGTCATCTCATATCATGAACTTGATGGAAAATGATGACCTTGCTGACTTGCTTGGTAATTTGGATGTAAATGAAATTCAGGACTTCTTATCTTCAATGAAAGCAGACGAATCCAAAACAGTTCAGAGCTTGATGCAATATGACTCTGATACTGCCGGCGGAATTATGACAAACCGTTTTGTCTGGATTCCGAAAGTATATACGGTTCGGGATGCAGTCGAAAAACTCAAAACGTTCGCTGGTTTTGCTGAGAATATTTATTATCTATATGTTATTGATGAAGACAAAAAGCTTGTAGGAGTTGTTTCGTACAGAGACCTTCTGCTGGCTGAAATGGATGAAAAGATCGAAGAGATCATGTATAGCAGGGTCATCGCAGTACCTGCAGAAACGGATCAGGAAGAAGTAGCCAGAACGATAGAGCGCTATGACTTTATCGCGGTACCGGTTATTGATGAACAGGAGCGGCTGATCGGGATTGTAACTGTCGATGATGTTCTAGATGTCTTAATTGAAGAAGCGAATGAAGACATTGAAAAACTATCCGCAACCGGTAAGTCGATTGATTTTCAAACAAGCGCGATTGTAGCATCCTATCGCCGTCTACCGTGGCTGATACTGCTGCTTTTTATTGGAATATTATCAGGAAGTATCATTAGCACCTTTGAAGGGACCATTGAAAAAGCGGTTGCCTTGACCTATTTTATGCCGATGATTGCTGGGATGACGGGGAACACAGGTACACAATCACTTGCCGTTGTTGTTCGAGGATTGGTATCTCATGATATTGACCGGGCAACGATTGCAAAGCTGATCATGCGTGAGTTTGGTGTAGGATTTATTATCGGGATCACATGCGGGATCTTAATTGCGATTGTCGCTTTCTTATGGAAAGGCAACCTCATTTTAGGTCTGGTTGTCGGAAGCTCTCTATTTTTTACATTAATTATTGGGACGCTAGCTGGCACCTTAATTCCTTTACTGCTGTATCGCTTTAAGGTGGACCCAGCTGTGGCATCGGGACCCCTGATTACAACACTGAATGATATTTTCTCGTTATTTGTTTATTTTGGAACAGCAACAATGTTTTTATCTCATCTATTATAAAATGCCCTTTAGCATCCTTGAACGGAAATCAGCCATTTTAAGGGCAATAAAGACAGCGAAAATATTCTTTATAAACGGTATAGTTATTTGGTACTATGTGAATTTACGTCTTTCGTTCAATAGAAACCCTTTTAATGAAGTGCGATAATATGTAAAAACATTTTGGTTTTTCCGGAATTGGTCAGCGACGGATGTCATTCGACTAATTTCGGTTTTTTTACGCTCTATTTATTGTGGCACACTCCCAAAATTTTGGAGGAGAATGTATGCTAAATAGCTATGTTATAATAAAATAACTGAATTTTTATAAAAATGAGGTGGAAAAATGGGCTTGAATCGGGAGGCAGCAGCAAGCAAGTTTGTGTCAACCATTATCGTAATAGGAATAATTATTTGGGTTTATAGCGCATTATCTATTACAAAATTTCCAGAATTGCTTATTTTTTTCACATTATTATTGTTTCTGTTTATCACTGAATTTTATCCCATTCCAATCTGGAAAGGACTTAGTGCACTTAGTTTTCCTTTGCTTTATACAATAGAAATTCTTTATGGTTGGGGAATTGCAATATTTGTGTTTGGAGGAATGGCAGGACTTGTACAAGTTTTAAACCATCGGCCGCTTCGAATCGTTCTTTTTAATCCATCTCAGCTTCTGATCAGTTTTTTTGCTGCAGTTCATATCGCAGACCTTATCATGACACTATTCGAACCAGGAATGAGTGAGATATGGCATGCAGAGATTAGGATGATACTAGTTGTTATTTTGTATTCTGTTTTCAATAATATAATTGTAGATGCAGTTTTACTTATACGGCCGCAACTATACTCGTTTAAGATATGGAAAATAAAAACGATTTCAGAGCTGGCAGTAACACTCTTTTCCATTTTGTATATCACGCTGATGTTTATGTTAGGCAGCCAAAACCGTGGTGTAGTAGATGTGTTTTCTTATATCTTCTTCTTTTCTCCACTTGTGGCGATCGCTCTCATTTCTTCTTTTATTGCCAAATTGCACCAAGAGCAGAACCGACTAAAAGCTTTATACCAAATTAGTACAACCTTTAATGCACAGCTTCCATCAAAAAATTGGCTCGAGCAAGTAGAACTGCCTTTTTTAGAGTTTTTAGGGACAGATGCCGTTTTGTTATTTCTGAACGATGGACGTTCATGGAGAATCGCATATGAAAACGGTGGGTACTCGTTTGTAAAAGATATGTCTGCGGATTTCATTGAACAACTTGAATCCGATCCAGTCATGCACTTATTTAATAAAAAAAATGAGGTTGATTCCTGGGCATTTTCTTATTTTAACAAAGCTATTAAATCAGTGATGCTTGCACCATTAATGGCAGAAGATGAAGTTATAGGCGTATTGATTACAGGAAGAACAAGGGCGCATTCCTTTTCTGCAGTGGAGACACAATCAATGGCGACCCTCGTAAATCAGCTTGCTGTTGCATGGAAAACGAAACTGCTTCTATCAGAACGAGAAAAAAGGGTACTATTGGAAGAACGAAACCGCATAGCACGTGAAATTCATGACGGTATTGCACAGACTCTTGCGGGATCAGTCATGCAGCTTGAGACAGCACAACGTATTTTTTCTGATAAACCAGAGAAGACAAAACAATTGGTAGCCTTTAGTACAGAAAAATTAAGAGGCAGCTTAAAGGAATTGCGGGAATCCATTTATGCATTGCGCCCCTATCCAACTGAGCGTATAGGTCTTCATCATGCGATCAAATCAAAAGTAAAGTCCATAGAAAAAGAGGGTCACAATATTCAAATTCGTTTTCAGGAAAGAGGAACTCGGAGAACTCTTAGCACAATGGTGGAAAAAGTCATTTTCGACGTATTTCAGGAAAGCCTCCAGAACGTTTTAAAACATGCTGAGGCAACAAAAGTGGACATCCTTTTAAGCTATTCAAATGATCAGGTCTTTTTTAGAATCAAAGATGATGGAAAAGGTTTTTCTTTATATGAATCTATGATCAAAGCCCGACAAGAACCGCATTACGGGATTTTAAACATGAATGAACAGTCTGACAGTCTGGGTGCATCGCTTCATATTGATTCAGCTAAAGGGAAAGGAACGGAAATAAAGCTTCAGATACCCCAAATAGAATCTAAGGAGGCAAATATAACATGATTACAATTTTGCTTGTGGATGACCATGCTATTTTAAGAGACGGATTGAAGAATATACTGTCATTTGAAGATGACATGAAAGTTATTGGTGAAGCGATTTCAGGAGAAGAAGCAATAAAACTCGCTGATGAATTGGCACCAGACGTTATCATCATGGATATTAATCTTCCCGGTATTAACGGGGTAGAGACAACAGCGATTATTAAATCGAAAAATCCTAATGCGCGCATCCTTGTTCTAACGATGTACACACATGATGAATATTTGCTGTCTGCACTAAAAGCAGGTGCAGATGGATATTTATTAAAAGATGCACCATCAGAGCATGTCGTTGATGCCATTAATACCGTGTTCCGTGGAGAATCTATGATTACTCCGAGGATGACAAAGAAACTGGTAAATATTCATCTACAGCAAACTCAATTTAAAAAAGACGAGTCGAACCTCACAGACCGTGAACAGGAAGTACTAATTGGACTCGTTGAAGGACTTAGCAATAAAGAGATTGCTGAGAAATTATTTATCAGTGACAAAACTGTAAAAATTCATGTCAGTAAGATTTTTAAGAAATTAGAAGTAAAGAGCAGATCACAGGCCGTTATTTATGCAGTCCAAAATCAGCTTGTACCTATGAGATAATGGGAAAAACACTCTACGGAGTGTTTTTTTAATACAAAAGCACTATAAAAATAAAACTTATCGTGAATAGAAATGTTTCAGAACAGCTGAGATAATAACAAGAACTGTTAGAAAATTCTATTAATAGGAGTGTGAACCCATGAATTTTAAGAGAATAATAATTTCTGTTATTATTGCAGCAAGCTTAATTTTGCCTTCTGTATTGCCAACACATGCTGAACCGATTCATCGTTCTCCTGCATTAGACAAAAGACTTTTACAAAGATTAACAACGGATACAGCTGTTGAAGCGATTGTCACTTTCGATAAAGAAATGAGCCAAACGGAGATTAAAGCCTCATTAAAAGAAGCAGGTGTTCAAAATGGAATCATTATGAATGCTTTGCCGATTGCTGGTGTAGTGATTTCTGTAACGCAATTAGAATTATTAAATGATAATTCGAAAGTACTTTCCGTTTATTATAACGCACCTTTAACATATGATAATGAAGATTCTACTGATTTAACTGGTGTTGACCGAGTTAGAGAAGATGCGGATTTTCAGAAAAAAAATGGCGGGCTTCCTGTATCCGGTAAAGGAGTAGGAGTCGTTATTAACGATAGCGGTGTTGACGGATCACATAAAGATCACGAATTTGGAAAAAATTTAGTTCAGAATGTTGCTGGACAAGTTAACCTGCATGCGGTACATGAGATATTACCTATACAGTATATTGAAAATGTCCCTGCAACAGATAACAACTCTGGTCATGGAACCCATGTTGCAGGTATCGTTGGTGGAACTGGCGTAATGTCTAGCGGGAAATATGAAGGAGTAGCACCAGGCGCTGATTTAATCGGATATGGGAGCGGTGCAGGTCTAGCTATTTTAGACACAATCGGTGCATTTGATTATGCTCTAACACATCAAGCGCAATATGGTATACGAGTAATTACAAATTCATGGGGTGATACTGGAGACATGGGAACACCATTTGATCCTGATCACCCAGTAAATATAGCTACTAAATTGTTGTATGACCGAAATATTGTAACTGTGTTCTCTGCAGGTAATTCAGGTCCAGGGGAAAATACAATAACCGGAAATTATAAAAAAGCACCATGGGTTATTACCGTGGCTGCAGGTGTAAAAGATGGTACATTAGCAGATTTTTCATCAAGAGGAAATCGAGGTGTTGGTGGTTCAGCAATCGTTGATGGAATGGAATTTTTATGGCGTGACCAACCGACAATTACTGCACCGGGAAAAGATATTGTTTCAACACGTGTTGCTTCTCCTGTAGGAGTTCTGGGAACACCACAAGATATTCAAACAATCGATCCAGCTCATTTGCCCTATTACACAACACTAAGCGGAACCTCTATGGCTGCACCCCATGCTGCTGGGGTTGTGGCACTAATGCTGGATGCAAATCCTTTATTAACACCAAGTGATGTTAAACAAATTCTAGTAAACTCAGCAACTTCTATGAATAGTTATGAATCATGGGAAACGGGAGCCGGTTATATAAACGCATACGATGCTGTCACGGCTTCCTTTCTAGCAAAATAAACGAAAGAGCTAAACTAGTTACTCATGCTGGTTTAGCTTCTTTTGCTTCATGTAATATAGTTGCCTATCATGCTTAACTCTTTTGTACTATATGCAAATAGTTCCAGTTTTATAGAGTTTTACAACCGATGGTGAATAGTTTTCATATTTTACTTTTGAGATAATTTGACTAAGCGGAAAATTCAGAAAATGAAAGGAGAATTCACCTTGAGAAAAAGTATAAAAGTATGGTTTGCTTTACTTATGGTATTATCGCTTGCTCTGCCTATGAATCATCCTGGGAAGGCATCTGCACAAACGTACTCTGCGGTAATTGGAAAGTCACTTCAGCATAAATTAGTCTCAGGTATAAACTCATTGGAGGTTATCGTAACGTTTCATGGGACAGGTGCCCCAAAACTAGAACAGCTCGCATTATTAAAAGGAGTTGGCATTAATAATGCGGTTACCCTAAAAACACTTCCAATGGCAGGGGTAAAAGCAACTCCAGATCAGATTCAGCAACTTGCTAAGTCAAGCCAAGTTCGTTCTTTGTTTTTAAATGAAAAATTAAGTTACTTCAATGCTGATGCAACTGCACTGACAGGCGTTGATAAGGTGAGAACAGATAGCTCAATGACGAAGAAAAATGGCGGTCTTCCTTTTACAGGAAAAGGTATTGGGGTTGTCGTAAATGATAGTGGTGTTGACGGTACGCACAAAGACCATGAATTAGGTAAGAATTTGGTGCAAAATGTAATGGCTTCAGCAAACCTTCACTCTATCTCTGGCGTATTACCAATCAGCTATCAAGAGAACGTTCCGAACACAGATACGAATTCAGGACATGGTACACATGTTGCCGGAACAGTTGGTGGTACTGGGGCTATGTCTGGTGGAAGATATGAAGGAGCAGCACCAGGAGCTGACTTAATTGGATATGGTTCTGGCGCAGCACTGTTCGTTTTGGATGGTATTGGTGGATTTGATTATGCGATTTCACACCAGGCCAAATATAATATACGAGTCATTACGAATTCCTGGGGGTCCTCAGGTGATTTTGAACCTGAGCATCCGATCAACATTGCTAGTAAATCCGCATATGACCGTGGCATTACCGTCTTGTTCGCAGCAGGAAATTCTGGTCCTGGTGAAAATACTCATAATCCATATTCAAAAGCACCTTGGGTTATTTCCGTAGCTGCCGGTGAAAAATCAGGAAAGCTTGCAGACTTTTCCTCTCGAGGAACAAAAAATACTGGCGGAACATTTGAAATGGATGGAAAAACATGGACATGGAAAGACGAACCATCTATAACTGCTCCTGGAGTGGATATCGTTTCAACACGTGTTATTGCTCCAGTTTCTTCATTAGGTGCAGGAGAGGATGCAGAAGGAATTGAGCCTGCTTATGTTCCTTATTACACAACGATGAGCGGAACATCCATGGCAACACCTCATGTAGCAGGTATTACAGCGCTGTTGCTTGAAGCTGATCCAACCCTCTCTCCTCAAGAAATCAAAGATGTTCTTCAGCAAACGGCAACAAACATACCGGGTATGGAACCTTGGGAAGTTGGCGCAGGATATGTAAACGCATATGCAGCGATGGATGCGATCGTACATTCTGGCCAATATGGACAAACCGTTAATGCTGTCAGAACATTTAACAGCAATATTGAGATGTCATCTTCTAAGGAAAAATTCGCCTTAACGTATGACCCTGCAAAGTTAACGTCAACGAACCAGCATAGTTTTACGGTTAACGAAAACTTAACAACGCTCGTTGCACAAATTCATGCAAATGGAATTGACGAAGAGACAGGAAATCCGATCAATCTTGTTTTAATTGATCCTGCAGGCAATGAATTCAGTTCAGGCATTTCATTATTGTTTCCGTTAGAAGCGGATCGGACGGTTGTTGTAGAAGCACCGAAAGCAGGAGAGTGGAAGCTTGAAATCCGAGGTCTGCGAGGCGCACAAGAAAACCCTACTGGTGGAGCAGGACTGCCGGAAGAAGTAGATGGAACCATTACGTATAAAACAGCAGGCGGATATACAGGCTTGTCTGATATTAACGGACATCCAGCAGCAAATGCGATTCAAACTGCAGTTAGTGAAAGGCTCGTAGATGGGTATGCAGATGGAACATTTAAACCTGACCAGATATTAACTCGCTCTGAACTTGCCAAATTTTTAGTAGCAGGTGCGGAAATTCGTCAAAGCATCGATTCTAAGACAAATGACTACACAGATGTAACAGCTTCTGACGCGCCTTTTATCAATGCAGCAACTGCACGAGGCGGAGCATTTAGAGATGCTCTACAAACTTCAAAAGGAGTTGTTTTGCCTAAAACTACTGCCGAGTTTGATCCATACGGATCAGTGAACCGTGCTGAAATAGCGTATTCACTTGTTCAAGCACTCGGTTTAGAAAAGCAAGCAGGGGAAGTTCAAACAGCAACATTGTCTGTACAATATGGAGATGCACGAATTCCGCTTGATGATGCGGACAATATTCCTCAAGAGTTAAAAGGATACGTACAGCTCGCATTAGATTTAAACATGATGAATGCATATTTCTCTGTGGAACAAGGACCTTACGATTTAGAACCTGTTGTACATGCAACATTTAAGCCGGCGAAAGCAGTTTCCCGAGGCGATTATGCGGTTGCGGCAGTTCGCTATCATCACGCTTTCTTAAAATAAAACAATTCGGAGATCGTTCGAATCCTGCAGGTTCTGCAGGATTTTTTTGTTTTTGATTGGAATAAGATTGTTGTATTTTTCCATTTTTGAGCTAAAATTAATAGAAACATAGGAGAGGTGACAGGCAGATGGTTGTTAAAGTAAATCAGACAATGCATAAGAAAGTAATGAATTATTTGAGTGATGAACCTGCTCTTAATCTATTTATCATTGCGGATATTGAGAATTTTGGCTATGAAACTGATTTTCAAGAAATCTGGATAGACCAGGATGATGCAGGAGAAATAAAAGGGATTCTACTCCGCTATATGGGGAACTATTTGCCATATGCAAAAGGAACCATTAACGCAAAAGGTTTTTCAGAGATCATAAATAAAGACACCACATATGAAATGCTCTCAGGAAAAAAGGAGATTACTGAACAGTTCCGTCCTTATGTTAAGTTTGAACGAACAAAAGAAACGTACTTTGCTGAGCTAAAAGATGACGACTTGTTAAATAAAAACATCAGCAGAGAGGGAATTGAGCAAGCAGGGATTCAAGATGTGGATTCATTAATAGAGCTGAAACAGCAAATTAAAGAATTCACGATTAGAGCGACTGCAAGACAAAGTTTGGAGCAGGCGCTGAAAACAAAAACGGGACGTACCTATTTTATGAAGGAAGGTAACATTGTCGTTTCATGCGCCTCAACCACTGCTGAAAATTCACTATCTGCTATGATTGTTGGTGTATGTTCACATCCCGAAAAAAGAAACCAAGGTCTCGCAACCCGATGCATGGAGGCACTTTGTCAGGATGTTCTATCAGAAGGAAAAGCACTATGCCTTTTCTACGATAACCCAAAAGCAGGTTCCATCTATAAAAGACTTGGATTTAAAGATATTGGCATGTGGAGTATGAATTTTCCTGTTCATATGACTGGTTCTGAGAACGATACAAAACAAGAACCGTTAGTAAAATAATAAGCTCATTTCTGAATAGAAGTTGCCTTAAGAATATTTTTGTGGAATACGCTTCTGAGACTAGTTGATTGGAGCGCAAGGTGCGAGACTCCTGCGGGATCAGCGGGACAGATGAGACCATTCAATGTCGCAACGCGACGAGGGGGCTCATCGCACGCCCCGCGGAAAGCGAGCATCCTAGAGCGGAAATCAACATCTTCTAATAACAACAAAGCATAGGGGAACACCTAAAATAAAAAGACGGCAAATTCCTGCCGTCTTTTCTTTATGCAGATTGATCTTTTAATTCTTCTTTGTTTTCATTTGATGTTCTCAGCGGTATTTCTTTTAAGAAGAAGAACGTAAGCAGCCAGGCGGTTCCAATCACGAGCGCTCCTGTCAGGAAAACACCATTTAAGGCATAGCTTAATGATTCGCGCAGAATCTCCATGACTTGTTTTAAGAAAACAACAGATTCTGGAGGCAAGTTGCTGAACTTTGCCATCACCGCTTCTTGATTCAACAGTACTTGAGGATTCGCCAGTTCCTTAATTTGTTCGCTCATCTGAGGAGTAACATTTTGAGTGGAAGCGATTAGTTTTTGAGAATTTTTACTAAAATGATCTGCCAGTGTATTGTTCATGACACTTCCCATGATCGAAACACCGATTGTTCCTCCTAATTGACGGAACAGCTGTACAGAGGAAGTGGAAACCCCTAAATATTTATGTTCGACTGCATTTTGTACAGTTAATGTAAAGATAGGGAAGGTGACTCCAAGGCCTGTTCCAACTAGGATCATGTTGAGTGTAGCTGTCATATTCGTAGTTTCCGTGTCCATGAAATGCATACTCGTCATTCCGCTAGCCATAATGAACAATCCAAGCAATGCAAGTTTTTTATACTTGCCGGTCTTTGTAATGATCTGGCCGCTGATTGTACTTCCCGCTACCATCGCAAGTGTCAGGGGCATCATGACAAATCCGGATTTCGTAGCTGATGTGCCCATTACGCCTTGGATAAAGAACGGCATATACATGATTGACCCAAACATTCCAGCACCTAAGAATAGTCCGATAATATTTGAGATTGTAAATACTTTATTTTTAAACATATCAAGCGGAAGTACGGGGCTCTTGACACGTTTTTCTGTACGGATAAACAAAAAGAATGCAACGATTGTTACGCCAAAAAGGCCGATGATCTCAGGCGATAGCCATTCATATTGATTTCCAGCCCATGTGAACGAAAGTAGAAGCGGTACTACTGTGATCGTTAAAAGCAAAGACCCGGTATAATCAATGGATTCCTTTTCTTTTCTTTGTACAGATGGAAAAAGAAAATAAATAGCTGCAAACGCTACTAAACCAAACGGAAGGAAAATCCAGAATACCCAATGCCAATGAAAATGATCCACGATATAGCCGCCAAGAGTTGGGCCAAAGACACTTGCCAATCCGAAAACACTGCTCATGATTCCTTGCCATTTGCCGCGTTCACGTGGAGAGAAGAGATCTCCTACAGCCGTAAAAGCGGTAGACATGATCATCCCTCCGCCAAAACCTTGAATCCCGCGGTATAGTATAAGTTCGAGGATGCTGTCTGAAACACCGCAGAGCAGTGAACCAACAGTGAAAACTCCAATACCTATAAGTATAAAGGGTTTTCGGCCATATATATCAGATAGTTTTCCTACAAGAATAGCTGTAATACTGGATGTTAACATGAAAATCGTAAATACCCAGCTATAATATTCGATGCCTCCAAGATCGGCGATTATTCTTGGAAGCGAAGTTCCTACAATCGTTTGATTTAAAGCTGCAAAAAGCATGGCAGCCATAATAGAAATCATGATTATGATTTTCCGCCGAAGTTCAAGGTGTTCCATAATCTGTTTCCTCCTATTCATCTAGCAAATAATTAATAAAGTGAAGTATCTAAAAAAAGCAAAACTGCCTAATCAATCAAGCAGTTTTGTAGAAGCAGCGACCATGAATTTCATTTCTTCTTCTGATAAATTCGTAAATTTCTTAGCTAAATACTCGTTTTTAATCTGATCCATTTCATTTGCAATCTTTTTGCCGTCTTCAGTAATTTCCAGATATACAATCCTGCGGTCAGAATCTGAACGTACCCTCTGAATATAGTTCTTTCCAACAAGCCGGTCCGTTACAGCTGTGATATGACTGGATGAAACCTTTAATTCATTGGCGATCTCAGAAGCCATTAATGGACTGTTCTTGTGAAGAGTCTGCAGAACTGCAAATTCATTGCTTGGAATATAATCGGTATAAACTTCATTCAAACCTTTTCGGAGAGTCCGAAAAAGTCTGCGTAAACTCATTTCCAATTCGCGTTCTAAATTATTTCTTGATTGGGATTGCTCATTATTTTCCATATTAACACCCTTGCTTTTTGTTTCTTCTCTAAGTATATGATAATTTATATTTAATAAGAAAGAAAGTAAAAGGGTTAAGGGGAATGTTAGATGAAGAATTCAACATTGTTTTTTGTGCTTCTTGGTTTTGGTTTTTTAGTAGGCATCGCCTATTGGATCTGGGCAATCACAACTCAATCGCCGCCTGGTGGAATGTAAAAAAAGGCTGTTTCGCAAACTATGTTTCTCTTGTAAGTAGTTGATTTCCGCTCCAGGTTGCTTCGCTTTCCGCGGGGCGTGCGGTGAGCCCCTTCGCCGCTTTGCGCCTTTGAGTGGTCTCACCTGACCGCTCGTCCCGCAGGACTAGGAAGGCTACGACAGCAATGCATCGCACGAAGAAAATTGATTTTCATTTTCGAGGAGTCTTGCACCTTGCGCTCCAATCAACTTTGTCATTCGAAGGGAATGAACAAAATTACTTTAAAGCAACAAACTTTTGAAAGAGCAAAAAAATGAGCCGCTATGGCTCTTTTTTTATGCAGAAAAACATTTATAAATGAGGTTATTAATTGGGAGGTGTTACTTTGAAGGAGAAATACTTGATTACGAACCAGCCTATCAAAAAGGAACTTAAGCAGCGTCCAGGCGGAAACCGGGTTCCTCGATATGCAGTCGCACATGATACTGGAAACCCAGGTTCAACAGCCAGGCAGAATTTTAATTATTTTAACAGCAGACAACTAGAAGCGTCAGCTCATGTTTTTATTGATGATAAAGAAATACTTGTCATCATTCCATTGCATGAAAAAGCCTGGCATGTTCGATCAAATGTCTCAGATGCGAATGATTGGGCGATCGGGGTAGAGCTCTGTTATGGACCTTCAATTAATTTTTCGGAAGCCTACAATCGCTACGTTTGGTTCTTTGCTTATTTGTGTGAGAAATTCCACTGGAATCCAGAGACTCATATTAAAGGACACTTTCAGCTGGATCCGAAGAGAAGAACAGATCCGCTGAACTGTTTTCATCAATATGATAAAAGTTTTCCATTCTTTATAGAAGATGTTACATATGAATTTAAAAAAATGCTGGTTAATCTTGAAGAATTCAAAGATTCAGCAACTTCACCACACAACCTTTTTAAAGTGCAGATCGGGGCGTTTTCATCCAGAGATAACGCACAAAAACTTGCAGCAAAAGCAAAAGCTGCTGGTTTTGCCGTTTACATTGAACACGACTAGATGATCTGCCGTTCTTTTTTCCACGTGTAAAACACCAAGCCGATCCCTGCTATAACAAATAAAGGTTCCAGCACATTTGCTTCAGGTCCGCTCGTTACTCTGTGCAGCTGAAATACCCAATGAAACAAGATGTTGTCTACTGTTAAAAATAATCCGATCGCAGCAATAAAACCGTGAAAAAATGAAGAATGGTACCGTTTATAGATGAACAGTAAAATGAATAATAAAATAACAACGCCCAAAGAAACAGCCCCGATACGTTCACCCATAGTGTCCGCCTTTAATTCCCAGGCAAAAGCATTGATGGACCAGTGAGACATTGCAAAAATGCCTAAAATAAACCCAAACCAAATCTTCATAGTACCTCCTTACTAGTAAAAGAACAAAAATCGACATGAAATTCTAAAAAACAGGTTTAGCTTATGTATAATAATGGTATATAGATAAGTGGTATGCAATCATTTTTATTTCTATAGGGGGATTATAGACAAGATGGAACGTCAATTGCACGAATTGGGGCAAAAGATCCTTACACACAAATACGATCTTGCCAGAAAAATTGATGAAGTGAGAGCTGAGTATGGCGAACCTGTATCAGAGCTTACTGACCAGGTTTTGAAGCTCCGCGGAGATTTATTTAGTTACTTTGGAGAGGCACTTTATCAAAAAATGGAGGATGTTGAACCTCGGTTTATCGAATGGGGAAAGATGAGTGGCGAACTTGCGGTTCAATACGAAGTGCCTTTAGACATGGCGTTAAAAAGCACCCGATTCTTTCGGATCGTATTGTGGGATTTCATCCGTAACGAGATACATAATGAAAGTTTTTCAGTAGAGACGGTACTAAAAGCAGCTTCTGTTATTGATCCTTTATTAGATATGACGGTTCATGCTTTCAGTGTTGCTTATGTTGAAAACAACAACAAAGTCCTTGGTCTAGCACGTGAAGCGATTGAGGAGCTTTCTGTTCCTGTTGTCAGACTAACAAGAACTGTTGCGGTATTGCCGCTTGTCGGTACAATTGATACACACCGTTCTAAGTTAATTATGGAGACTTCACTTCAGAAGTGTACTGAATTGCAAGTTGAACATTTATTTATCGACTTATCAGGTGTGCCAGTCATTGATACGATGGTGGCTCACAACCTGTTTAAGGTCATCAATTCGCTCAAACTTTTAGGGGTAAAAGTTACATTGAGCGGAATGCGCCCAGAATTAGCGCAAACAGTTGTTTCTTTAGGAATCAGCTTTGAAGGAATCTCAATTTCAGGGAATCTTTATCAGGAGCTTGAAGCAATGGGAATCGCTCAACAACCGAATTAAAGGATAAATATCTGCCATTTTATGGGCAGGTATTTTTTTCTTGTATAAAAAGAACGTTTGTTCGCATATAATAAAAAAAAGGAGGTTTTTTTAATGACGAACATGTTGTTAAGATGCATCCAGGAGAGGGCAGCCATCGAAATGATCTATTTATCAGAGAAAGGTGTAATCAGCCACAGACTTATTAGGCCATACTCCTTTGACGGTAATTTGATAACCGCCTATTGCGCAGTCCGCAAACAAATAAGAACATTCGAGCTGAAAAATATTTTATCTGTGCAGTTCAGGTTTTTGCCTTCGTAGAATGGGGGGATAGACGTGCAATATGGAAATGAAGAAGAACGTTCACTTATTGAAAAATTTGTGATGTATCCGATTATGCTTACTCTATTCGACAGAGATTTAAAAGTTGTGAATCGTTCTCCCTTTAAATTAAAACGGCCTTATATTGCATTGTTGGAACAAATCATGAATCAAGTAAGCAAGGACCTTCATGATGTCCGCATCGAACTTAGAAAAAGAAAAATAAAAGTGATGGATGGACGAAGAGATCATGATATTACTGAATATGAGATATTTATCAGGGGGTATCGTGAAATTATGCGATTTCCAAACGTCCACTTAAAAAACAAAGCAGAAACCCTCATGCTGTCCTATCTTCGAGTAGCATCAAAATAATCAGTCCTACTTTTGTTTCCTTTTTGACTCTGTCTGTATACAATGAACGTAATGCAGAATGATATTATGACTGAAGAATATCAGAAATTGAGGAAACACCATGGAACGTTTTATCCAACTGGCACGACAATTGAATAGAGAGATTATGATCGAAAGCCGCAACCCGTTTGACCCTGTATGTCCAGTGAATATCCCTTTCCCATGGAAGATACTCGGATGCGGCAATTATGCCGCTGTACTTTATCATCCTGACTATCCTTCTTATGTCGTGAAGATCTATGGCAGGGATGAGCATGGGCTTCTTGAAGAAAAAAAAGTCTATGAACGGTTAGGAGAACATCCGGGCTATTCTGTTTGCTATTATACAGAAAAAAGATTTTTGATTTTAAAGAGAATAGAGGGAATCACCCTCTATGATTGTGTTCATAAAGGGGTCAAAATCCCCGAAAGTGTCATCCAGGATATTGATGAGGCTTTGCATTATGCTAAAAATAGAGGACTATTTCCGAGCGATGTACATGGCAAGAACGTCATGATTTCAAAAGGAAAAGGTATAATAGTAGATGTCTCTGACTTTTATAAGAAAATTCCTTGCCGAAAGTGGAAGGATTTACGAAGGGCTTATTTCAAGATTTATAAGCCTGTTTTTTATCGTTTTCCCATTCGTATTCCGTATTTTGTTTTGAATATGATCAGAATTGGGTATAGATACTATCGTAAGTTAAAATTATCCATAAATAAGGGTAATAAATAATGGTATTAAAGTCCTATAAAAAATATTGGCACAATTTACCTGCATAGGATATAATATCTATAAACGAATAGAAACCTTTGTTTAAAGGCAAACCAGTTGAAAAACTGGGACGCAAAGCTATGGGCCTAAAGTATGAAGAAACATACAATGGCAGCCGGTTGCCAAAGGGGAACGGATTTATTGATGTTTTAAAGGTGATAAGATTTACTCAGAAGGGACAGATCGAGATTTCACGAAAAGTGCACCTGAATTAATCGGTACAACAGCAGTCTTCGTGCAAACTCCGCTGTCAATGATGTTTGAGATCCGACACTTACAAAACATTAAATGAATATTTTAATGTTATCAAACGTTAAAAGCCATTTCCCTTTATTTAAGGGTAATGGCTTTTTGTATGCAAATTTTTAAGATTTGAGGGGTTGCAATAATGGAAAAATTCCAACTAGAATTACGCACACTCAAAAAAAACTTGTTTAAGGAATACATGAAGTCGATTCCTGCGATGATACATACACATAAAGTACACTTAAGCCAGTTTGATGACTTCAGCTCGTTCATGAACGGTTTTGTTGAACAATATGAAAAGATATTAGAGAAATTTTTGCGTGGAATCGTACATGCTGTATTTTTGCGGGAAGAACGTTTTCAGCATTTCTTGAAACAAGCGGAACAGAAAGCATTCCGCTCAGGTATTCATTTCTTAAGACACCAGAGAATTCCTCATCAAGCGCTAGCTTGTTTCTCAACAAGTATAAGAGAATCAGTTCTGCATGAAATGAAAAGAATAACCGTTTCAGACTCACTGCAGGTTCAGCTGTTTATGCTGGACCGCTGGAACATGGTCGCGCATCGTGCGATAACAGGTTTTTTAAGCGGGTTTTCATCCCAACAATTTAAAGATTTAAAAGAGATCAGTATCCGTGATCCGCTTACAAATCTATATAATCGCCGTTATTTTTATGATTGCCTTGAAAAAGAAATTAACAAAGCTCAAAAACAAGATGTGCCTATAACACTCGTTATGTTTGATATAAATAACTTCAAACATATCAATGATGAATATGGCCATCATGCTGGAGATGAACTCTTACAACAGATTGCGGAGTTATCTAAACGGTTAAAACTTTTATCTGGTTTCCGGTTTGGCGGCGATGAATTTGTCTTTTTACTGCCAGGGATAAAAGAGGATGCCGCTTACAAACTGGTTGAAAAGATGGAAAGCCAGCTGATGGCTTGGAACAAATCTATTTCATTAGCTTACGGTGCGATCGAACTATTAGGTGATGCATGTGAAAATATTGACTATTACCTGCAGCTTGCTGATGAACGGATGTACAGCAATAAAAGAGAAGTTAAAGCATAACTTCTGAGAATTAAGTATGTTTTTTGTTAAATGGAAGTTTAAGTAATATTAAACAGGAAAGACCATGTGCTATAATTTCCTGATTATAGCAACTAAATGCAAAGGAAGATGGCAGCATGAAAGACTTTTTTGTGATCACTGAACATCGATCTGAGACCATCTCTTCACTATTGCGATGGTTCTTTCTTATCATTTGTATACCGCTTTTTTATTACAAGCCGGTCGCAGATGTTTTGAATTTTGACAAAGAAACATTCCCGACCCTTTTTACAATAGGGATCCTTTATATGACATCCACTCAAATCGTTTTAAACCGAGCACCTGAAAAATCTTTTTATTACCTTGTTTTTACTAGAGGCGGAATCCTATTTGATTATATTGCATATGTTTGGCTCATGCAGCTGACTGGAGGCTCGGGAAGTCCTTTCATGCCAGTAGGATATTTGATTGTTATTCATGCGGCTCTTTACTGGAGGTTAAAAGGTTCTTTTATTCTAGGTGGTGCCAGTTTTATAGCGATTCTATACTTCTTTTTAAGAGATGGAGGATATCAGAACACCACAGATTTCTTTCAGTTCTTTATGAATACGTCATTTTTATGGCTGATCGCTCTGTATGGAGGAGTAATCGCATCTAAAGAAAGACAATATTATTTCGAAAAAAATATGTATCAGCTGCAGTCTCTCCAAGATTATCTTACAGGGTTACTGAACCACCGGAAGTTCCAGGAAGATGTTTTAGAGAAAACGAAAAAGAATGAACCTTTTGCGTTAGTTCTATGCGATATTGATCATTTCAAAGATTTTAACGATAAACATGGACATGTGATAGGTGATGAAGTCCTTAAACTTGTTGCTGCAGCATTTGAGCGATATTTGCCGGCAAAAGAAGGTAAAGCTTATCGGTATGGCGGTGAAGAATTTGCCTGGATCATGGAAACGGCAGAAGAATATGAAGTGACAAAAACGATCCAGCAAGTTAATACTCATCTTCAAGTGTATCCCTATACACTCAAGGAAGGAGCACTGCCTGTTACGTTAAGTTATGGGATTGCTTTTTATCAAATTGGAGAACGTCCAGCAGATATTATCCAGCGAGCAGATACGCTCCTTTACGAAGCAAAAGCAGCAGGGAGAAACACATTAAAATTAGAACATCAAACAAGCGAGGAAAAGCAGCTTACCATTTAGCTGTTTTTTTTGTTTTTATGCTCATATCTAATAGATCGATTGATGCTTTTGATTTTTTCTATCTCATCTTTTGTGCAAGTTGATTGAAGCGCAAGATACGAGACTCCTCGAAAATGAAAAGTCACATTTACTTCGTGCGATGTAAAGCTGCCGGTGCCTTCCTTGTCCTACGGGACGAGCGGTCAGGTGGAGATACCTTAACGGCGCAAAGCGGCAGGAGGCTCACCGCACACCCCGTGGAAAGCGAGCAACCTGGAGCGGAAATCAACTACTTTCAAGAGCTGCCAGATTCACTGAAAAGCCTTTTCTTTAGGTATCCTTTAAATACCAGCCGTATTTGATGGGTTTTGAGCATACTAGCCTTTGCCCTGCTAGTAGATTGTGAGATAATAAAAGCAGAATTAGTGTTCGGAACAGGGGATGAAAAATATGAGTTTGCAATTTATTCTGGGACGATCCGGCAGCGGAAAGTCCCACTCTGTCTTTCAAGAGATACGTGAAAAACTTGCAGAGAACCCAACGGGGAGTCCTATCATTTATTTAGTGCCAGATCAGATGACCTTTCAATCTGAGTATAAGCTTGCATCAACTCCCGGATTAAATGGGATGATTCGTGCTCAAGTTTATAGTTTTTCACGCTTGGCTTGGCGCATTCTTGGTGAAACAGGCGGGATGACAAGAATGCACATCACAAGCACTGGTGTGAGGATGATGCTTCGTAAAATAATTGAAAGCAAAAAAGAAGAACTGAAGATCTTTAAGAAAGCTTCTGAACAGAGTGGCTTTTATGAATTACTCGAGCTTATGACAACAGAATTAAAGCGGTATTGTGTGTCATCAGAAGATCTTTCATATAATGCAGAAACGCTGCTTTCACTTGGTCAAAAAGAAAACAACAAAAAAGTGCTAAAAGACAAGCTGTCTGACTTAAGTATCATAACTGGCGCTCTTGAAAAAGCTCTTGCCGGAAAATATTTAGATTCTGAAGATTATTTGAAACTGCTGCAGGAGAAAATACCTTATTCAGATACGATAAAGGACTGCGAGATTTACATAGACGGTTTCCATTCATTTACACCGCAAGAACTTGAAGCGGCCGCTGGACTCATGGCGCATGCAAAAAAAGTAACGATTGCCTTGACCTCAGAGGAATCGTATCAGCCGGACTCTGATCCGCATGAGTTGGATCTCTTTTATATGACAAAGAAGACAGCACAAGTTCTTACACAAAAAGCGAAAGAGATGAATGTGGAGATTGAAGAGCCAATCGTGCTCTCTCATACGCCAAAATTCACTTCTCCTGCGATTGCACATATTGAAAAACAATACGATGCGAGACCTGCGATCAGCTATTCAAATCCTGAGGGGATCCACTTAGCAGCCGGAGTCAACTTAAGGTCAGAAGTTGAAGGTGCAGCCAGAAGAATTATTGAACTTGTCCGTGATGAAGGATACAGATACCGGGATATTGCGGTAACGGTCAGAAATGCCGGCAGTTATCAGCCTCTTATTGAGACGGTATTTTCCGATTATGGGATACCTGTTTTCCTAGACCAAAAAAAATCAATGCTTCATCATCCGCTCATCGAACTGATTCGTTCTTCATTGGACGTAGTGTTAAAGAACTGGCGGTATGAAGCTGTATTTCGTGCTGTAAAAACAGACATGCTCTATCCGCTTGATGAGATGAGAAAAACTACATCAGAGATTAGAAAATGTATGGATGAACTGGAAAACTATGTCTTGGCCCTCGGCATCCAAGGCAGCAGGTGGACAGATTCAAAACCTTGGAAGTATAAGAGATTCAGAGGATTTGAAGCTGATGATTTCGGAAAAACGAGCCGTGATGACGAAAAAGAACAGCTGATCAATGATCTTAGAGATATGATCGTGTCACCTCTCAAAAGACTATCTAGAGATCTATCTAAGAGCGAAACGGTAGCAGATTTGTGTACATCACTCTACAAATATTTAGAAGACCTCTCTGTTCCTATGAAACTTGAACGCTTAAAGCTTCATGCTGAATCTGAAGGGAAACTTAGAGCAGCGCGTGAACATGGGCAGGTGTGGAATGCAGTGCTGGGTCTTTTAGATGAAATGGTAGAGCTGACTGGAAGCGAGAAGCTTTCCAAAGAAACATGGATGCAGATGCTTGAGACGGGGCTTGAAAGTATGAAGTTTGCTCTTGTTCCGCCATCGCTGGATCAGGTGCTGGCAGGAACTTTGGAGCGATCCCGTTTCACAGATGTGAAAGTTAACTTTTTATTAGGGGTCAACGATGGCATCATACCACTTAAACCAAAAGATGATGGTCTGTTGTCTGAAGATGAGAGAGAAGCGCTTGAAAGAAACGGTGTTCTGCTGGCACCTTCTGCAAGAAGAAAGCTGCTGGACGAACAATTTATGATCTATCTGGCATTGACGAACGGCAGCGACCGGCTGTTCGTATCTTATGCGCTGGCTGATGAAGAAGGAAAGACATTGCAGCCATCCATGGTCATCCAAAGGATGCGTGACCTGTTTCCTGATCTGAAAGAGCATCTCTATCAAAATGAACCTGGTGTTGAAGATGATCTATCATTTGTTCAGCATCCTCTGAAAAGTGTGTCCTATTTAAGTGCACAGCTTCGGGAATGGAAGAAGGGATATCCGATCTCATCCGTTTGGTGGGATGTCTATAATTGGATCATTACCGATGATCAGTATGACCACTATGCAAAAAAAGCGATATCGAGTTTGTTTTACTTTAACCGTGAAGCACCTTTAAGCGCTTCTGTATCAAAAGAACTCTATGGAGAGAGCATCTTAACGAGTATTTCGCGCATGGAGTTATTTCAGTCTTGTCCGTTTTCACAGTTCATGTCGTACGGGCTGAAACTGAAGGAGCGTCAGATGTACAAATTGGAAGCGCCTGATATCGGACAGCTGTTTCATGCTGCGTTGAAACAGATGAACGATGCACTGCAGCAGAGGAGAGTCCAGTGGAGCGATCTTTCAAAAGGAGACTGCTACCGGATGGCAGGAGATATCGTCGATCTCTTGGCTCCTCAGCTTCAGCATGAGATCCTGTTAAGCTCTAACCGCCATCTTTATATAAAAAAGAAGCTGAAAGAAGTTGTGGGCAAGGCTTCGCATATTTTAAGCGAACATGCAAAAGCGAGCGGATTTACTCCAGCAGGCCTTGAGCTGGCATTCGGAACAGGCGGGACGCTGCCGCCATTAGTCTACAAGCTGCCGAACGGCACAACGATGGAAGTAGTTGGTCGTATCGATAGAGTGGATACTGCCGCTAGTTCCAAAGGGCTCTTAATGCGTGTTATCGACTACAAGTCGAGTTCAACAGGATTAAATCTTGCTGAGCTGTATCATGGCATCGCACTGCAGATGCTCACATATCTGGATGTTGCAGTCGCACATTCTGAGAAATGGCTTGGACAAGAATCCATTCCTGCAGGTGTGCTATATTTCCATGTTCATAACCCTCTTCTAAATCAAAAGAAGCTGTTGACTGCTGACGAGATTGAAAAAGAAGTGCTGAAAAAATTCAAGATGAAAGGTCTCGTATTAGCAGAAGAAGAGGCCGTGCAATTAATGGACAGCACGATGGATAAGCGTTCTAACATTATTCCAGTTGCCCTTACGAATAACGGATTTCATAAGTCGCACTCGTCCGTTGCTTCGGCTTCTAATTTTGAAACGATGAGACATCATGCGCGTAAAATGGCTGTCAGCTCTGGAACAGGTATTACCGACGGCGTGATCGATATTGCGCCTTATGAAATGAAAAAGAAGGTGCCTTGCACGTTCTGTTCCTATAAACCGGTCTGCCAGTTTGATCAGACACTTGAAGAAAATCAATACCGTCAGCTGAAACCAGAAAAAGATGAAATCATTTTAGAAAAAATGCAAGAGGAAGGAGGCAGCCTCATTTGAAAACATTAATTCCAAAACCAGAAGGGTCAACCTGGACGGATGAACAATGGCAAGCTATTCAGGCACGAGGTGAAAATATACTCGTAGCGGCAGCGGCAGGTTCTGGGAAAACAGCCGTTCTCGTTGAAAGAATTATTACGATGATAAGAGAGCAGTCTGCAGATGTAGACAGATTGCTCATCGTTACATTCACAAATGCGGCAGCTGCAGAAATGCGCAAGCGTATTGGGGAAGCGATCGATAAGGAGCTGACTCATCACCCTTCTTCTCTGCATCTTAGAAGACAATTGAATTTGTTGAACAAAGCTTCCATCTCTACCCTTCATTCCTTTTGTATTGAAGTCTTAAGAAAGTATTATTACGAAACAGATCTCGATCCAGGGTTCAGGGTTGCTGAAGAAACAGAAGCAGAACTTATCCGTCAGGAAGTGATCGAGGAACTTTTTGAAGAAGAGTACAGCAAGGGAGAAGACCATACTTTTTATCAAGTGGTTGACGCCTACAGTTCAGATCGGAATGATATGGACCTTCAGAAGCTCGTTCTTACCCTTTATGACTTTTCAAGAAGTCATCCAGACCCTGAAGGATGGCTCGATCAAATGGCAGAAACTTACGAGATCAATGCATCGTCGATCGATGAACTTCCGTGGACAAAAGAGCTGCTTACGGATATTTCCCTGCAGTTAGAAGGACTGCAAGCGATGGCAGTACGTGCGCGTGACCTTGCAGAAATTCCAGGAGGTCCGCTCCCTTATGCAGCGACTCTTGAAGTAGATCTAGAATTTTTGAAGTCGCTGAATCAAGTGAAAGAGAGCTGGAGTCAACTATACGAAGTTTTCCAAACGTATGAACCGCCAAAGCTAAAAGCGGTCAGAGGAAAAGATGTTGATGAAGAACTAAAGAATAAAGTAAAAGCAATGAGAGACACCATAAAAAAGAAAACGGTCAGTTTGAAAGAGGAATTCTTTGAACGCCACCCTGATTCGTATGTTGCGCATATTGAAGAGATGGCACCGATCGTAAGAGAGCTATCTTCACTTGTAAAAGCATTCGGTCGCAGATACTCATCGGCAAAGCGGGAAAAATCACTCGTCGATTTTGGAGATCTTGAGCATTATTGTTTGCAAGTACTAAAAGGTGAAGGTTCAACGATGGAAAATCCAATTCCTTCTGATGCAGCAGCTGAATACCGCGAGCGTTTCGTCGAAGTTTTAGTGGATGAATATCAAGATACAAACTTTGTTCAGGAATCCATTGTCCGTCTCGTTTCAAAGGACGCTGATTCAGGAAACATGTTCATGGTTGGTGATGTGAAGCAGTCTATCTACCGCTTCAGGCTTGCTGAACCGCTTCTCTTTTTATCAAAGTATAAGCAGTTCACAAAAGAAGGCGGGAACGGACTTCGAATCGACCTTGCTAAGAACTTCAGAAGCAGAAACGGCGTTCTACAGGCTACGAACTATTTGTTCAGGCAGATTATGAACGAAACAGTCGGAGAGATTGAATACAGTGAAGACGCTGAACTTAAATTAGGTGCAGACTATTACCCAGATCAGCCAGGAAACGAACCTGAACTGATCTTGATTAATAAAAGTCAGCCTGTCATGGATGAAGAAGGACTTGAGAGCGGTGAACTGGAAAAGTCGGACCTTGAGACCGTTCAGCTCGAAGCGCGTGTAATTGCTGAAAGAATTAAAGAAATCGTCGGGACAACGGGGGATACGCCGCATCTTGTTCTTGATAAAAAAACAAAGATGATGCGACCTGCAAAGTACAAAGACATCGTCTTGCTTTTTAGAGCGACTTCTCAATGGGCACCTGTTATCTTGGAAGAATTTAAACAGCAGGGAATTCCTGCTCATGCGGAACTTTCGACTGGATATTTTGATGCGACAGAAATCCATGTGATGATGTCGCTGCTGAAAGTAATCGATAACCCGCTTCAAGATATACCGCTTGCAGCGGTTCTCCGGTCTCCTGTAGTAGGCCTGACAGGTGAAGAGCTTGCAATCGTCCGGCTCATTCAAAAAAAGGACAACTATCTTGGAGCAGTCGAGCTGTACAGTCAAGAAGGAGAAAATACAGAAATTAAAGAGAAACTTTTCTTATTCTTAAAACAGCTCGAATCATGGCGTCATCAGGCTCGTCAAGGATCACTGGCAGATCTGATCTGGGACATTTATAGGGAAACGGGTTACTTTGATTATGTTGGCGGTCTTGCTGGAGGTAAACAAAGACAGGCCAACTTAAGGGCGTTATACGATCGGGCAAAAATGTATGAAAGCACTTCATTCCGCGGGCTGTTTCGTTTCCTTCGTTTTATCGAAAGGATGCAGGAACGCGGCAAAGATCTTGGAGCAGCAAGAGCACTCGGTGAACAAGAAGACGTTGTACGCATCATGACCATTCATAAAAGTAAAGGTCTCGAATTTCCGATCGTTTTTGTCGGAGGCTTGAATAAGCAGTTCAACACGAGAGACCTAAAAGAAAAAGTACTGCTTCATAAAGAGCTCGGTCTTGGAACGCAATATATTAATCCGGTATACCGTGTAACCTATCCGACACTTCCCCGATTGGCGATCATCGGCAGAAAGAAGATGGAGCTTATCGCAGAAGAAATGCGCGTCCTTTATGTTGCATTGACTCGTGCGAAAGAAAAATTGTATCTGGTCGGAACGGTGAATGACATAGAAAAGTCTGCTGAAAGCTGGAGTGATTCTCTTTATGTAGAGAACTGGCTGCTTCCTGATCATGAACGTGCAGGAGTAAAAAGTTATCTGGATTGGATCGGGCGTGCGGTGATTCGGCATAAAAATGCTGGCCCTCTATTATCTGTACTTGGTACTGGTGAACGAGGAAGAGGAGAAGTTTTCATAGATGAAACAGATTGGAAGATTACGATTCTTCCAGCGAGTGATTACGAAGAACTTGAGACAGCACAAGAGCAGAAACAAGAAGAGCTCCTTTTGAAACTGCAGCAATCCGAGCCGGTTGAGATCTCGAGCGAAGCAAAAGAGGAGATCGCCAACCGCCTAGCGTGGCAATATGAACATAAATCTTCCACTGTAACGCGCTCGAAGCAATCTGTTACAGAATTAAAAAAGCAGTTTCAGACAGCAGATGAATACAGCAGTACTGATCTTGTAAAAGCAGCCCAGCCCGTTATCCATGAACGGCCACGATTCATGCAGGAGTCTCAGTTGAATGCTGCTGAAGCCGGTACAGCTATGCATATGGTTATGCAGCATGTGGAATTTAAGAAATCTCAAACTCTAGAAGACTTGCAAGAACAGGTTGCCATGATGGAATCAAGAGAGCTTCTGACCTCAGAACAAGCCCGTTATATCCAGTTAGAGCAAATAAAAGAATTTATAGATAGTCCCCTCGGACAGAGAGTGATAGAGAACGTAAACATAAAGCGGGAAATTCCGTTCAGCATGGCACTTCCCCTTTCTGAAACGAGGGATAACTGGAGCGGGGAAGAGGAGCATGTACTTGTTCAGGGTGTTATCGACTGTCTGATAGAAGATGACGATGGATTTATTTTAATCGACTATAAAACAGATAAGATACAGAACAGATTTACCAATGGATTTTCAGGAGCGAAAGAAACACTCTTAAACAGATATGAAATGCAGCTGACATTGTACGCAAAAGCAATTGAAAGAATTTTAAAGAAACCGGTAAAAGAGAGTTATCTCTATTTCTTTGACGGTGGACACATTCTGCAAGTGAAATAGGGGGGATACGATGCGATTGCTTCACACCGCTGACTGGCATTTGGGACGTTCTTTGGAAGGGCGCAGCAGGCTTGAAGAACAGCAAGCTTTTTTAGATGAACTAGTAGAGATTGTTTCCAGAGAAAAAATTGATGCAGTTCTCATGGCAGGGGATGTTTTCGATACGGTGAATCCCCCTGCAGCTGCTGAACAGATGTTCTATGAAACACTCGCCCGGATCAGCCGAAAAGGTGAATGTCCTTTTATCGCGATAGCTGGAAACCATGATCATCCAGACAGACTCGCGGCTTCTTTTCCGCTAGCGAAGGAGCTGGGCATTACGCTTGTCGGGCTTCCGACTTTAGAGCTGCAGAGGGTTCCGATCAGCAGGACTGGAGAGATGCTGGAGATCGCGGCACTTCCTTATCCGTCTGAATCCCGTTTGAAGATGCTGTTGAGTGAATCAGCTGAAGAACTTGACGTTCGCAGCCAGTATGATGATTGGGTAGATTCCTACTTTAAGGAAATAACGTCTAGATACACACCTGGAAATGTACACCTCGCAATGAGTCATCTATATGTTGCAGGAAGCAAGGAGAGCGATTCAGAGCGTCCCGTACATATTGGCGGAGCTTACACGGTGGCAGCAGAAAGTCTTCCAGCTGCTGCTCAATACGTAGCACTTGGCCATCTGCACAGGCCACAAATTATCAAGCGGGCTAAAACAGAAGCACGTTATTCAGGATCTCCGCTATCGTACAGCTTTTCTGAGAGCGGTCAATCTAAATCTGTAACGATTATTGATGTTGAACCAAATCAAAAAGCAAAAGTAGAAGAGATCCACTTAACATGCGGCAAACCTCTAGTAGCATGGGAAGCAAAGAATGGTGTTTCAGAAGTCTTTCAAGGCATTCAGGATGGTCTGCATCACAATTGCTGGATTGATCTGTCGGTTCATGTACAGGATGCTCTATCCATGGAGGAGATTCAAAGACTCAGAAAAGCACATGATGGTATTGTTCATATCAAGCCGGTTTTTACAGAAAAGTTAGGTGAAGAGATCAGCGTTTCTACACAAAAGCTTCCGGTAGATGAGCTTTTTACGACTTTTTATAAACGTCAGACTGGCGGAGCTGTACCTGATCCAGAACTGATTTCACTTTTCCTCGATCTCGTAGGCGAAGAGGATGGGGAAGGAGAGAGTGCGGGATGAGACCACTACATTTAAATGTTTCTGGACTCCAAAGCTTTCGTGAACCACAGACTATACCTTTTAGTGAGCTTTGTTCGGGTGGAGTCTTTGGGATTTTTGGACCAACAGGTAGCGGAAAATCAACGATTCTGGATGCCGTAACACTAGCGCTTTACGGTAAAGTGGAGCGTGCTGCTGGCGGAACACATGGAATCATGAATCAGGCTGAAGATAAGCTCTCTGTCTCTTTTTCGTTTCAGTTAGGTCAAGGTGATGCCGAAAAAAACTACACGGTTGAACGTTCCTACAAAAGAACAGGTGAACATACGATTCGTACGAGCACTTCTAGATTGATCGAGTCCGTTAATGGTGAATCTGTTGTACACGCTGACAAAGAAAGGGATGTCACAAAGCTCGTTCAAGAACTTTTAGGCCTTACGATAGAAGACTTTACTCGTGCAGTTGTACTTCCACAAGGAAAATTTGCTGAATTTTTATCGTTAAAAGGTGCAGACAGAAGACAGATGCTTCAGCGTCTTTTTCAGTTAGAAAAATATGGCGATGTTTTAAATCAAAAGCTTAAGAAGAGAGCTGATGAACAAAAGAACCGTCTGAATGAGATTACAGCAGAACAATCTGGATTAGGCGATGCTTCACATGAAGCCTTACAGGAAGCGGAGTCGCAGCTCAAGGAAAAAGAACGAGCTCTGGTTAACATTTCAGAACTTTTAAAAGCAGAAGAAGAAACATATAAACTAAAAAAAACATTTTGGGAAACACAATCAGAAAATGAAAAACTTCTTTTAAGGCAAAAAGAGCTGGACTTGCAATTGCCTGAAATGGAACAGCTGAAGCAATTTCATAAAAAAGCAGTAATGGCTGACCGTCTTACACCATATGCAGAAGAATGGCTTGAATCCAACAGGGTTAAAAAGGAACTTGGCACGGAAAAAGAACAGCTTGAACAAAATGCCGAAAAGCTCAAAAAGCTTTTTGTTGAACATGAGAAACAGTACGAACAAACGAAAGAAACAAAAGAAAAAGAAGAGCCAGAATTAATTAGAAGACTCAGTGTATTAGAAGAAGCTTTTCAGTGGGAAAAAGATCTCAATGAAAAGGAAGCAGAGCTTCAGAAAGAAACCATAAAACTTTCTGAAATGGAAAGCTCTTATTCCATTGGAAAAAAATCTGAAGAAGATGCGATTGGCTTGCTTGAAAAAGGAAAGAACAAACAAAGTTCTTTAAAAGAAGAATTAACGGCGATTGAGATCAATCATAAAGAACGATCGGTATTGCAGTCTGCTCTATTGCTCTCACAGCGTTTTCAAAGCTTACAAAATGAAGAACAAAGTATTCAAAACGAGCTTAAACAAGCAGTAGAAAACCTGGAAAAGATGAACCAAAACATAAAACATGTAAAGGGCACGATCAGCACTAGCATCGAAAATTGGAAAGCTCTATCAAGTGACGTTTTGTCTTTATATAATGAAGCACAAAATGCGATGAGAGAAAACGAAAGTCTGTCTCTTTCATTACACGAAACACTTAAACGGGAAAAAGAGCACCAGGAAAAATGTAAGATTAAGCATCTGGCTGCCCAGCTATCTTCGCAGTTGGAAGAGAACGAGCCATGTTCGGTTTGCGGCTCGACTGTTCACCCTTATCCGTTTAATGAATCAAAAGATGACTTTGAAAGTAACGATGACAAAATAGAGTTCTTAGAAGCTGCAAAAGTTACTTTGCAAAATAAGCACCGTGATTTATTGCATCTTTCAGAAACGCTTGAAAAATTGTCAGATAAAATCTGGTCAAAGATGAATATACCAAGCGAGGAAACAGCTGCAGCCAGTGATGCTGCAGTAACTGAGAGTATCAAATTTGCCAAAACATTTGATGATGAGAAACTGAAAGAGCACTCAACGAAAGTAAAAGGGACAGTTCAAGATCAGCTTTCACTCGAAAACAGATTTGATGCACTTTCAACCCGATTTGACGAACAGCAAAAGCAGTTTGAGCATCTCATGTTTAACTATGAATATGCTGACAAGCAGGTGAATGAGCTTCAACAAAAACTAACAGCTAATAAAAAGTCTAAAGAAGAGATTTCAACTGAATGGAAAGAGGCAGAAATATCTTTTGAGTTAGATAACCTGAATGAAGTAAAAGAAGAGTTTGAACAGCGTGAAACAAGGCAGAGTGAGATTCAAGAAAGCCTTAAAGTAGCTATGGATTTTCTTGAAAAACAAATCAGTAAAATAGAAAAACGAAAAGAAGAGAACAGAAAACTTGAGTTCTCCATAAACACAAGTAAGAATCAGATCAAAATGTTGAATAAAGATATTCAGCATCTTAAAGAAAAGCTATTGGACCGTTTAGGTGATAACAAAGCAAGTGAACAATATGAAGCCGTCGATAAACAGCTGAAAACAGTTGCGACCGCATATAAGGATACTGTAGAACAATATGAACGTTCACGAAAACTATTTTTGGAAGCTGACAAAGCATTTCATTCCATTCTGCAGCGTTTTGAAGATGCTCTCAAAAGAAGCGAGAAAGCTCATGCCCAATGGAATGAGAAGCTGCAAAATTCAATTTTCAACAGTTTTGAAGAGTATTCAGAGTCTGTTAGAGATGAAGCTTCTCAACAAAAATGGGAAGATCAGCTCACGATCTATTCTGATCAGTGCAAAGAGGTAAAAGCAGCTATTGAAGCATTAAAAGCAAAACTTCCTGACAGCCCGATTACTGAAGAAGAGATGCTTCAACAGCAAACAGCTTTAAATGAACGGAAGCTAGAAGCAGATGCGACGAGGGAAGCTGTAGGTCAGGCAAAACAGAACTGGATTACAATCGAAAAAAATCACGCTCGATTCAAAGAGCTGGAAGAAGAAAAGCAAAAAGTATCAGCACTGCTGGAGAGACTTGGAAAGCTTCAAAGCGTATTTAGAGGAAACGCGTTTGTTGAATTCATGGCTGAAGAGCAGCTCATTCATGTCACGCGTGATGCTTCAAGCAGGCTTTCTAAGCTCACAAGAGGTCGTTATGCGATCGAAGTTGATTCCAACAGCGGTTTTGTTATTCGGGATGATGCAAATGGAGGAATCAAGAGGCCGGTTACTTCTCTATCTGGAGGAGAGACGTTCTTGACTTCACTCGCATTAGCACTATCCTTATCCGCACAAATACAGTTAAGAGGTAAGTTCCCGCTTCAATTCTTCTTCTTAGATGAAGGATTTGGAACGCTCGATCAAGATCTTCTTGATACGGTTGTAACAGCACTTGAAAAAGTTCAGATGGAAAACTTTGCGATTGGTGTTATATCACACGTACCTGAGTTAAAGGCCAGATTGACAAAGCGTCTTATAGTAGAACCAGCTGAACACTCTGGTAATGGGACTAAGGTAAGACTGGATCAGCTATAATAGAAAGGGTTCAAGGTAATCATGCCTTGAACCCTTTCTTTATTCGATAATACCATGTCCGATCACATCAACATCTATCGAAGCTTTAAAATCAATTTTCGGATATACTTCTTTCCAGTTTAACTTCTCCCAGACTGGATAATGATAGGCCATCACATGTCTTCCGACTCCATACGGATCGCTGTTCATCTTTTGAAGTTTTTGTATTACTTTGTTCGCATCTTTTGTAAGCTTTTTTGAAAGCCGTTTTTCAACATTTTCCACTTCGCCAGGTGTAGCCAAGTTATCTCTAGGATACTCCGTTACTACAACTTTCATTTTTAATTTTATTTCTGCAGAAACCTTCCCTTCTGGTGTTACATCAATATTAAAAGAACGCTTATTCTTTTTAACCTTAAACGTTACATAATTCATTAATTCTGGTTTTTTGTTGGTGAAGATTTTTTTCGTTGTGCTCATGGCGATCGTATGTTTTTCTCCGGTAAGCATTGTATATGTCACAGATAAAGGTTCTCTTATGGTTCCCACCATTTTATGTTCATGAAATAAAGCTACACCACGGATACTGACTGTTTTTTTTAAAGGCTCTAGATAGGGGAGTGCGAAATCTTGTCCTGGATCAAACATGACGGGACAAACCGTCTGTATATTTTCTTTTGGAACGGTAGCAGATTCTTCGGCACTGCGAATGGAATCTCTTAAGTATTCCCCAACGCCTGAGGACATTTTAGGTTCCTCAAACCTTGTGCTGATGACATCAGAGGCTTTTCCTTTTGCAACGGCTAACTTCGCATTCAAAGCTGATTTGGGGTCACGGTAAAAAACATCTAAAAGCTGATAAATATCTTTTTTTGCAGCAGCTTCTCCGAAAAGAATGATTTGGTTTTTAGAAGCATCAAGTCGTTCTGCTACTCTTCTATCAAGTCGTAACCGGCTCTGTCGAGCAGTGTTGCCTGAAGCTGAGAATATTTGATTAACAATGTTTCCTTGTCCAGCTTCTGCTGCAACAGATTGAGGAACAGCTGCTGTAGTTAACACTTTTCCATCCTTTGTATAATCAAAGCCGCCAGCAGTAATAAGCTTCGTTTGGTTAAGCATCGCTTGATCCCAGCAGCCAGTTAAAAGAAGCAGAACGGGAAGAAGAGATAGAATTTTTCTCATGAAGATGCCGCTCCTTTCTCCTGTTTTTTCCTTAGTACAGCTATTAGTAATAGAACAATTGGGAATAGAGCGGAAAAAATAAGAGATGTAAGGCTTATATACTTATTCCACATCAATACTTCAAGCTTTTCATTTGGAATGATGGCAATTACGGCACAAAAAATAGCAACATATGGCGCACCTTTTTGATGATCATTTAGTCCAAATAGTGTTTGAACACCTTTTGCAGCAATAAATAAATAACTGATGAACGAAGTAGCCACAGAGATGATCCATATTGAAAGGAAAACCAAGTCGGTTCTTTCAATAATCGAGAATGAAAAAGCTTTAAGCATATATAATACAGGTTCTGGCACAATTATGATTTCTGCAGGGTTAAAAAAAATATAAGTGGTAAAAACGATAAATGCATAAAGGACTGTTATACAAAAAGACGCGAACGAGATGACTTTTATATTTTTTGCCGGTGTCCCGTTCGAGTAAGCTAAAAATACAAGTGATGCATCAAATCCGAGCAATGCAACGACAGCATCTGATGAGCTCTTAATAATCGTAAGCATTCCAGTCTGCCCAACTGGAAAGATATACAGAAGGTGAACATCTGTATAAGCGTATAAGATAAAAACGAACAATACGATTAATAGCGGAGTAACGATTACAAAAAATCTAGCAATTTCCCTAGGCGAACTAGTAATAAAATAATATCCAACAGCAGTCATAATAAAAATAATCACCCAATGCGGTGTTTCAAATAGAATCCATTTACCAACAATGCTGTTATACATGATTAAGATTAAAATTGAAATGAACGCGAAATGCAGGGTGTAGATAAAGTTGAACACAAGACCTAAGTTCTTCCCCATTAATTTTGGAAGTATCTCATAAATCGTGTTGTGCGGAAATCTGTCACATAATTTCCAAATCGCCAAAATAGAAAATTGGATGAACAAGCCTGCAATAATCAGCGAAATCCATCCATCAATTTTTGCCTTAGTAAATAATGAAAAAGGCAAAGATAATACACCGACACCGATTTGTGTCTGAACAATCAAAAAGAATAGTTGTCTATGTGTGATCGTGTGACTATTCATGATTTATCCCACTTTCGAGTATGGTTAGCATTATCCACTTTTTGTGCAGTCACATCTTTAGGCCGAGTGTTTTGTTTCCAGAAGGGAGCACGTATGAACGCATCTTTTAAATCTGCTAGGTTCAGCGGTGCGATTGGTGCAAAATAAGGCGACCCAAACGTATAAAGTTTGCATAAATGAAAGATAAGAATCAGAAAACCAAATACGATTCCTAAAAAGCCTAAAGTAGCAGCCGCCACCATGAACGGAAAACGTAATATACGAACTGCGGCACTCATCTCGTTTGACGGAACGATGTAAGCCGCAATGGCGGTAATCGCCACAACGATAATCATTAAATTTGATACAAGTCCTGCTTTTACGACTGCATCACCGATTACGAGACCACCAACGATAGCAATGGTGGAACCGATCCTTGTTGGAAGTCTGATAGAAGCTTCTCGGATTAATTCAATCGTCAGCTCCATCAGAAGTGCTTCGAATAAAGGTGGATAAGGAATATCCTCAAGTGAGCTTTTTATCAGTAAAATGAGACCGAACGGTATGACCTCAAAATGAAATGAAACGATTGCGATATATACTGCAGGCAAACCCATAGCGATAAAAAATCCCATGATTCGAACAAAACGGAAGAATGAACCAATATGCCATCTTTTATTGTAATCATCTACGGATTGATAAAACGAAAAGAAATTTACAGGCATGACGTGCGCTGTAGGTGATGTGTCGTATACAAGAGCTACTCTGCCTTCCATTAAATTTGCCGCCACACGGTCTGGGCGTTCGGTACTGAGCATCTGCGGAAAAAAACTGAATGGCTTGTCTTCGATGCTCTCCTCAATATTTCCAGGAGTATAAACCGCATCAGCCTCAATGGATTTAATTCTTTTTTCCACTTCCTTTACATGTTCAGGATTTGCAATATTATCAACATATAATAAAGCAATGGTGGTATGAGTCTCTTTACCAACTTGGAGGTATTTAACAGTCAGTCTTGGCGTTTTTAACCGTTTACGTACCAGTGCCAGATTCATTGACAGGTTTTCTATGAAACCTTCATGGGCGCCACGAATGATGGTTTCATTATCTGGTTCTGTTATATCTCTTTGGGTCTTCACAGGTGTTGACATGGCATAAAAACAAGTTGTGTCATCAGTAAATATAAGCGTGTTTGATTGCAGGAGCAGCTCCTGTACTTGTTTCATTTCAGTGTGCTTCTTTAGATCAATACTCGCCATCTGTTTAAAAGAATTAAAGTTGATTTCTTTATCTGTCACAAACAATGGATTTAAGATCATGCTCTGTACAAGCTGTTTATCGACAATGGATTCAATATAAAGAAGAGCTATCCGGCTTTTATCAGATGGAAGCTCAATCTCATGTGTCAATAAATCTTCAGTTGCAGAGAAAGGTTCTTTAACCTTCGTTAAAATTTCATTTAGACTAAGATTTTGAACCCCGCCAGGCTGGCTTTCCTGTGAATGGGTCTGTTGAGAACTATCTTGTGAATTGGTCTCATGAGAACTATCTTGATTTTCCGGTGCATTTTTTGTTTGTACTAGCTTTTTAGGTTTCTTAAAAAAAGTCATATAGACCTCATCCCGATTCTGTTGTAGTTTGCCTTAGTTTTTGCGGAATAAAGGCATTTATACGGAGAAGTGCCTATTTTTGAAAAAATGAGTCAGAAATTGTCATTATGAGTAAAAAATTGTGTTACGATAGACAGATAAACAGAGAGAGAAGGGGGAGGCCGTATGACAGGAAGAGCTCAATTTATTCCTGCTTTAACAAAGCCTTATACATATTTTTCATCTTATAAAGAGTGGAAAGAAAAAGAAGGATTCTGGATCAGGTTTATTGCGATTTTAGCGGTCAGCGGATTGCTTCATGCGCTATCCTTTTTTGCAGCATATCCATCTTTTAAAACCATTTCATTCGTAGAAGCAGCAAAACTTTCAGGAGCCGAGCAAGAACTCCTCAGATTTTTAATTTCTTTAGCCGGAGGAGTTTGGGGCATTATTGTACCGTTTCTTATTCTGCAGGCTGGAACTTTATTTTTATATGCATTCTTTCGAGATATAGGCTACAAAGCTCTTTTTTATGTGATGAGCGTTGTCTATGTGCTTTTTTTAATTGGATTAGCATTCGAGCTTCCGTTTCAATTTGCAATAGGTGCTGAAGAAGTTGTTCAGCCGTTAGGTTTTGGATTCGCAGGTGTATTATTTTTTAAGCATGGTTTTTGGCAGGAGTTTTTGAATCTGATCAATGTATTTAACGTATGGGGTGCAGTTGTCATCTACTTTGCGTTAAGACAGTTATCATTTAAAGCAAAAAGCTATTGTCTAGCCGTTACAATCGGTGGATCTGTTTTCTGGATTCTTTTATATTCCTTATATGCTGCATTAGTCAGCGGACAATTGGTCTAAGGGGGCTGGCATATGAATAAATTGAAGTGGATAGCGGCTGGCATAATGATTGTCCTCCTGCTTGTTATGAATTTATTAATATTTGATAAAAAAGAGTCTTCAGCAGTTGTAGCACCAAGACTTGAGACCACACTTTCCAAAGAAAGAGATTTCTTGAAAAAGCATGAAGTAACAGGGATTGCTTATTCCAAAAACACTTTTGATATTTATCAAAATGACTCATTAGGATCGATAAAAGAAATAATGGTGAATCCTGGTGATACGGTTTCCTCCGGTCAAACACTTGTTACATACGAAAACAACGAGATAGAACAAGAACTTCGAACGCTAAAAAGGGAAAAAGAAGCTGCAGATGTGCGTTCCGATCATTATTCTAGTCAGATAAGTGAATGGGAAAGTGAACTATCAAGCTTCGACGAAGAGAAAGATAGTGCTGATGCAAAAGTCAGAATTCAAGAGCAATTGAGCAATGCTGAACTTCAAGAAGAGCTTGCAGAAAATGAAAGCTCAGTATTATCCGATGAGATCAGTGAATTGGAAGATCGTCTTGATGCTCTTTCTGTTAAAAGTCCTGCAGATGGTGTCGTTTCAGAAGTTAATGGCATTCAAGATCAAAAGCCTGTTATGACAATTGTTGGTCAAGGAAATTTTGAATTAAAAGCTGAAGTCAAACAAGAGATTGCGGGTTTCGTAAAAACAGGAGATTCTGTCCAGATTGAGTCACCAGCCCTTAAGGAAAAGCTGGATGGGACGGTTCAAACTGTTCTGCCATCAGAAGAGGGTCAGACGTTTACGTTGACAGTGCTCGTAGAGGATGAAGCTGCGTGGACAGAAGGCCAGACAGCGAAAATCATCGTTTCTGAAAAATTAGCAGAAAAAGCAATAAGCGTTCCTAAGAAAGCTGTTTTGAAAGATGATGGTAATCAATATGTGCTAATTATCGTTAAAGATAAGCTGTACAAGATGAAAGTCGAAACAGGGGTTGAGCAAAACGGATTCGTTCAGATAAAGAAAGGTCTTAAAAAGGACCAAACGGCCGTATTAAATCCTTCACCAGTATTTGTTTCAGGGCAGCCGGTAATTAAAGATTAAAGGCAATTTGTTTTTAGCGAAAACTTCATTGATAAGTTGATTGGAACGCAAGGTGCGAGACTCCTGCGGGATCAGCGGGACAGGTGAGACTCCTAAGGGTGCGAAGCGCCGAGGAGGCTCACCGCACGCCCCGCGGAAAGCGAGTGCCTGGAGTGGAAATCAACCCTTTCAAATAGCATCAAAGTTTACGTAAACAACAAAAATATATAACAAAAAAAGGGATGCGGTTACGCGTCCCTTTTTGCATGTATAAGTGATTTTGATGCTGTGAAAATCTGTGTGTTTTGCTGTTTTGGGTCAAACAGAGCAATCAGCAAATATGATTTTTCTGAATGATGTTCAATCTGCTCTGATAAAGGATCAATGGCGGTATCTGTAACAAAAGCATGCTTATAAATTTCTTTTTCAGAAAGTGCAGGGAAACCTTCAATCACTTCAGGTGACTGAGCTAGCATAGATAAAACCTTTGATGTCTCTTCTTTGTTTTGTGTGTTTTCCCACCATGGCTTGCGTGGCTTAAACTGCTGACGCTCTAGATAGTCAAGCTTCATAAGACTTTCAGCTGCAGGTAAAGCGTGCGGTGCGGATTCTTTTAAGAACGCGATCAGACGTTTAAATAGATCTTCAAGCTGATGTCCGATTCTGGACCATCCTCTAGTCTCCCAATACGTTCCGAACTCTTGGAAGAAATCAAAAGGCGATTCAAACACATGGTTGATCAAATATTTTACCGTGTGATCCATTCGATGGTCGTTCCAGTATTTTTCCAAAACGTCTTCTACTTGCTTAATGCGGATAATTTCGTCAAACGTAAGGACATTGTTTCCTAAGATTTCATATGGAGAATGATCCATATAAATGTAATCGTGCTTTTCAGCTGTCAGACGAAGGCCTGTACCGCGAAGCATTTTCAGGAAACCTAACTGCACTTCCTCAATCCCAAACGCAAAAACATCGTTAAATGTTTTACGGAACGAACTGTAATCTTCTTCAGGCAATCCAGCAATCAAGTCTAAATGCTGAACGATCTTGCCGCCGTCACGCACTGTAGTAACGGTACGAGTAAGTTTCTCGAAATTTTGCCTGCGCTGAACAAGCTCGTTAACCGCATCATTCGTAGATTGAACACCGATCTCAAATCGGAACAATCCTTTTGGAGCATGTTCATTTAAATAATCGATCACTTCTGGTCTCATAATATCTGCTGTGATCTCGAACTGGAACACGACACCAGGCCTGCGGTTCTCGATTAAAAAGGAGAACATTTCAAGCGCATAATCGCGGCGAATATTGAAGGTTCTATCTACGAACTTAATAATTTTCGCTCCGTTATCCATCAAGAAAATCAAGTCATCTTTAACAAGATCAGGATTAAAATAACGGACACCTACTTCGATTGAAGATAAGCAGAATGCACATGAATAAGGACAGCCGCGGCTCGTTTCAAAATAAGTGATGCGCTTAGAAAGAGATTCAACGTCTTCCTCAAACCGAAATGGTGAAGGGACAGTTTTTAAATCCAGCTTTTCACGCGGTCCATTAATTTTCGGTTTACCATCTTTTCTGTATGCTAGACCAGCGACAGTATCGAACGACCCTTTATTCTGAATCTGACCAAGCAAGTGTTTGAATGTTTCTTCACCTTCATTCACAACGATAAAATCGACTTCTGGAATACGATCTAGCCAGTATGCAACATCATAAGAAACCTCTGGACCGCCAAGAACAATTTTCGTTTCCGGCTTGATCTTCTTAAACATCTGAATAACCTTGATCGTTTCTTCAATGTTCCAGATATAACAGCTGAAACCAAGGACATCTGGCTGTTGGCTGTAGAGGTCTGTCACGATGTTCAATGACGGGTCCTTAATCGTGAACTCCCGAATCGTTACAGGAAATTCAGGTTCGCTGTATGCTTTTAAATATCTTAAAGCAAGGCAAGTGTGTATATATTTTGCATTTAACGTACTTAGTACAGTTTTCATGGTTTCATTACCTCATTACGTTTACCCAAACTATTGGGTGATTTAGATGACACACTATTTTACCATATTTTAAAACGAAGAAAAAACCCGATATGGCTGGAATTATTAACAGCAAATTTCTTTACGGTACAAAGCTCTAGACTATATAGTAGAACTAATAATCATGTAAGCGCTTTTTAAGAGGAGGAATTGATACGAAATGAAATTTGTTTCTGCAGTTCGAAAGGGAGATCAATTTATAGGAATGGTTAAAGATGATGCTGTTATCAATGTTTCAGCTCTGGCAGCTTCAGCTGGAAAAAAGATAGCTCAAACTTTATTGGAAGGCATACAGCAAGGGGAAGAGTTTACTTCTGTTGCTGAAGATCTACTGAATTCTGCAAAAGTCGCAGAATATACCTATCCTTTGGAAGAACTTCAGCTATTAGCACCGATTCCACGTCCTTCTAAAAATGTTTTTTGTATCGGTAAAAATTATCGTGACCATGCAATAGAAATGGGGAGCGAAGCAGATATTCCAGAAAACATCATGGTGTTCTCAAAAGCACCAACAGCAGTTATTGGACATGGGGAGGGGATTCCGAGCCATTCGAATATTACGGATCAATTGGATTACGAAGGAGAACTAGCTGTTATTATCGGGAAAACCGGAACAGGAATCAGTGAGGCTGATGCTATGGATTACGTGTTTGGCTATACAATCATCAACGACATTACAGCACGTGATCTGCAGCAGAAGCATAAACAATTTTTGCTCGGCAAAAGCTTAAACGGTACTTGTCCGATGGGCCCTTGGATAGTCCATCATTCTGAGATTTCAAATCCAGAGAATCTTATGATTGAAACGAAAGTAAACGGGGAAGTGCGTCAGAAAGGGAATACATCTGATTTTATTTTTGACATACGAACGATGATCGCTGAACTTTCAAAAGGCATGACGCTTGAAGCAGGAGACATTATCGCAACAGGGACGCCAGCTGGTGTAGGAAAAGGGATGAAACCGCCTGTATTTCTGAAAGCTGGAGATACGATTGAAATCACAATAGAAGGAATCGGGACACTTCGTAATGAAATAGTAGAATGAGGTCGAATTTTACTAGTTACATAGAGGAGGAATTCACATGGAAAAGCTGCTTTATATTAACGGTTCATGGACAGGAGATTCTCTTGAGAAAATAGAGGTATTTAACCCTGCTAATGGCGAGGTTGTCGGTACTGTGCCATCTTGCGGAAAAGAAGAGACAGATGCGGCAATTGATGCGGCACATGACGCATTTGCCGGATGGTCGAAACTGACTGCTTATGAGCGCGCTGAATACCTCATGAAACTTCATGACTTGATGATTGAAGAAAAAGAAGAAATCGCAGAACTGATGACGTTAGAAATGGGAAAACCATTAAAAGAATCTGTTGGTGAAGTAATGTATGCCGCTTCTTTTATCAAATGGTACGCTGAGGAAGGCAAGCGTGTTTACGGCAGAACGATTCCTTCAAGTGCTGGAAATAAAAGAATGCAAGTGTTGCGTCAGCCCGTTGGGGTAGTAGCAGCGATCACGCCGTGGAACTTTCCCGCTGCCATGATTACGAGAAAGCTTGGTCCAGCTCTTGCAGCCGGTTGCACATTTATTGTGAAGCCGCCAAAGGAAACACCTCTAACAGCTATAAAACTAGTAGAACTCGCAGATAAAGCAGGCTTCCCAAAAGGGGTTATAAACCTTGTAACAGGCTCATCCTCTATTATAGGGAAAGCCATCATGGATTCTGAAAAAGTAAGGAAAGTAACATTTACAGGCTCAACGGAAATCGGCAAAAAGCTGATTGAACAGAGCGCAGCGACGGTTAAAAATGTATCGATGGAGTTGGGTGGTCATGCACCTGCAGTAGTACTTGATGATGCGGATCTGAAAAAGGCTGTGGCAGGAATCGTAGCTTCGAAGTTTCGTAATGCAGGTCAAACGTGTATCTGTATCAATAGAGTCTATGTCCAGGAAAACGTATACGATGAATTTGTAGAACTTGTTGCCGCTGAAGCGAAAAAGCTAAAAGTAGGAAACGGGCTGGAAGAAGGAACAGATATCGGACCGATCATCAATAAAGACGGGTACGAAAAAATATCTGAGCATGTAGAAAACGCTGTTAACGCCGGAGCTGAATGTGTAACTGGCGGAAATGGAAAAGCAGAGAACGGGGCGTACTATTACGAACCGACTGTACTGAAAAACGTAACACAAGATATGCTTATTATGAACGAAGAGACGTTCGGGCCGGTGATACCAATCCATAAGATCAGCACGGTTGATGAAGGAATTCGACTCGCTAATACGAGTCCGTTCGGCTTAGCAGCTTATGTGTACACTGAAAACATGTCAAAAGGAACCCAAATAGTTGAAGGATTAGACTACGGAATCATCGGTTGGAATGATGGTGTACCATCAGCCGCTCAAGCACCATTTGGCGGCATGAAAGAAAGCGGTCTTGGACGTGAAGGCGGAGTCGAAGGAATGGAAGCTTATCTTGAAACGAAATATGTGAGTTTTGTTCTATAAATCTGTGTAGAAATCAGGTGATATTTATGGATTTAGGATTAAGAGGTAAAAATGTGTTAGTCCTTGCTTCAAGTAAAGGACTGGGAAAAGCGTGCGCCTTGCAGTTTGCCAGAGAAGGTGCGAACGTCATGCTCACAAGCAGAGATGAACAGCAGTTATCACAAACCGCTGAAGAAATAAAAAGCGAAACAGGAGCAGATGTACACTATAAAAAGTGTGATATCACACAGCGGAATGAGATCGATGAACTCATTGCAGAAACCGTAGAGAAGCTCGGAAGCATCGATGTTTTGGTGAACAATGCCGGAGGTCCTCCAGCTGGTAACTTTAACGACTTTGAAGATGAACACTGGCAGGGTGCGTTCGAGCTGACACTCTTGAGCCTGGTGCGGACAGTGCGTGCGGTTACACCTAATATGAGAAAAAATGGCGGCGGACGCATCGTGAACATCGCCTCATCTTCTTTTAAACAGCCGATTGACGGCTTAATTTTGTCTAACACATTTCGTACAGCGATCAATGGATTATCGAAGAGTCTTTCCCAAGAACTTGGCAAAGACGGTATATTGATCAATACGATTGGACCAGGGCGAATCGGAACAGACCGTGTAGGTGAACTGGATCAGATGGCTGCTGAGAAGAAGGGTGTTTCTGCAGAAGAAGTGAAAGCAACAATGGAAAGCGGAATTCCGCTAGGACGCTATGGTGAGCCTGAAGAGTTTGCAAAGATGGTCGTGTTCTTGTGCTCTGGCGCTAACACGTATGTTACAGGGCAATCGCTGCTGATTGACGGCGGTATGGTTAAAGCATTATAAAATGGAAAGAAGCAGCGACTGCTGCTTCTTTTTTGTCCATTTGAGGGGTATACAGCATGTTGAAAATGTCGAGGATTGTAGACTCGTGGGTAAATGGCCAAAACTTTTTGATTGAGGGTCAAAACTCGTGGATAAACAGGTGAAACTTTTGGATTGGACCCCATTTTTTGTGGATTCAACTACTCAGTTAACGCTTAATACCCCATGCGGTATAGTTGCAGAACCGTTTCGGCACCCGAAACGGAACCATTTAATGGATTTTCATCCAGAAAATGAAGAAGCTGACTCCAAAAGAGTCAGCTTCCCACAATTCTTTAAACAGAAAGTACGTTTTTAATGCGCTCGATCGCCCAATCTAAGTCTTCTTCAGAAATGATCAGCGGCGGTGCAAAGCGAATTACGTTTTCATGTGTTTCTTTACATAACAAGCCTTGTTCTTTTAATTTTTCACAATAAGAACGGGCTGGTTCGTTTAGTTCAACTCCGATAAATAACCCTTTTCCGCGAACTTCTTTGATCGCTGGATTATTAATCTTCTTTAGTTCGCCTAGGAAATACTCTCCGAGCTTTAATGAACGCTCAACCAAGTTCTCCTCAACCAGCACTTCAAGAGATGCTACAGAAACTGCGCAAGAAAGCGGGTTTCCTCCGAATGTTGATCCGTGTGAACCAGGGTTGAATACACCAAGGATATCACGGTTAGCAGCCACACAAGAGATCGGCATTACGCCTCCGCCAAGTGCTTTTCCTAAAATGTACATGTCTGGCTCAACTTCTTCCCAGTCACATGCAAACATTTTACCAGAACGGCCAAGGCCTGATTGGATTTCATCAGCTACGAAAAGAACATTTTCAGACTTACACACTTCAAGAGCTTCTTTCAAGAATCCTTCACGCGGGATAACGATTCCAGCTTCACCTTGGATCGGCTCTAAAACAAAAGCAGCAGTGTTAGGAGTAATAGCTGACTTCAGTGCTTCTAGATCGCCGTAAGGAATTACTTTGATTCCTGGAAGCATCGGTCCAAATCCGCGCTGATAATCAGGGTCAGAGCTCATGGATACAGCAGTCATCGTACGTCCGTGGAAGTTACCTTCACATACGATGATTTCCGCTTGGTTATCAGCAACGCCTTTTACATCATATGCCCAGCGGCGAACAGTTTTGATTGCTGTTTCAACTGCTTCAGCACCAGTGTTCATAGGAAGAACCATGTCTTTTTTCGTTAGGCTTGACACTCTTTCATAAAAATCACCGAGTTGATCATTGTGGAACGCACGTGAAGTAAGTGTTACTCTGTCCGCTTGATCTTTAAGAGCCTGGATGATTTTAGGGTGGCGATGTCCTTGGTTAACCGCGGAATATGCACTAAGCATATCCATGTAACGGTTTCCTTCAGGGTCAGTTACCCATGCCCCTTCAGCTTTTGAAATGACGATCGGGAGTGGATGATAGTTTTGTGCACCATACTGCTCCGTTTTAGAAATAACAGTTTCCGTGTTCTTAGTCTGTGTCTGTTTCATAGGAAACACCTCTATTCTGCAAGATTTCTCACAGTGCTATTATACCAATGAAAGTGCTTTCTTTACAGGGGGAACTCATTTAGTTGTCTTGTTGGGCTGGCTTCATGGTATATTAATATGGAGAATTATACATAGGAGGATATATTTATGATTCATGTGCATGTTACATCTTGGTTTCTGGCTCTCATTTTGTTTTTTATAACGTATATGCTATACAAAAAAAATGCCGGAAAAAAATCTAAAATTTTTCATATGATTCTGCGAGTTTTGTATCTAGCAATACTTGCAACAGGGGGGCACTTGCTAGCTGGCTACCTTACGGACCCGGGCATTGTGAATAAAGGCCCGCTTATTATTAAAGGTACTTTAGGTTTAGTTATGATTGGATTGATGGAAATTATTCTGGTTCAGCGTAAACGCGGAGAAGGCCGTTTAATGAACTGGGTGTTTTTCTGGGTATCACTGGTATTAGTATTATTCTATGGTTATATCGTACTTGGATAAATGGTATAGAGAAAAATCGCCTGATCGTATATCGGGCGATTTTTTATATGGTAAAAATAACTACCAATAGTCCTGTTAAAATATTGAACGTTGCACCGATATTAATAGTGGCATTATGCCCAAAGCAATAGGATTGTTCTTTTAGCAGATGAGGTGTAATCATGAGAACTATCAATTATCTAGATAAAGAAGAAATTGAAATAAAATTAAAAATGCCAGAGCAATCACAAGAAATAGATGACCTCTTAGCGATGTCACATTTGGTTCAAGCGAGCGCGAGAGAAATGGAGCAGCTGAACATTACACTCCTTGAGTCAGAACAGCGGTACAAATCACTTTTTGAACACAATCCGGATATGATCTATTCAATGGATATGAAGGGATATATTACGAGTGTGAATCCAGCGCTTGTACATACATTAGGATTTTCCGAGACAGATATGCTCCAAGCTCATGCGTTAAATTTCGTATGCAAGAAAGATCATAAGCGTGTTGTTGAACATTTTCGTCTTGCCATACATGACAAACCGCAGACTTTTGTTACGAGTATCAGGAAAAAAGACGGCAGCGAAATCGATTGCAGCATAACGAACATACCGATCGTAGTAAATCAGGCTGTTGTTGGCGTGTACGGAATAAGCAAAAATATAACATGGCAGAAGAATGCAGAAGAAAAGATTGAAAGACTTGCTTTTCATGACTCTCTTACGGGTTTGCCGAACAGAAGTCTGTTTGAGAAAAGACTTCGTGAGCTAGTAGAAGAAAACCAACACACCAAGAATAAACTAGCTGTCATGTTTATAGATATTGACCATTTTAAAATAATTAATGAAAGCCTAGGTCATCATATCGGCGATGTAGTATTGAAGCATGTTAGCAAGCAACTCAGACAAACGATTAAGGGTGACGACCTTTTATGCCGTTTTGCAGGAGATGTGTTTACGCTTATCCTGCCAACACTTGATAAGCCTGGAGAAGTGATCGACACAGCAAACAGAATTGCAGATGCTTTAAAAATGCCAATTTATTTAGACGGACAGGAATATACAGTCAGCGCATCGATCGGAATCAGTATCTATCCAGATGATAGTATGGAAGCGGATGTACTCATAAAAAATGCTGACATTGCTCTTCATAAGGCAAAAGAAAAAGGACGCGGCAAGCGAGAGTTTTTCACAGGTGAAATGAACGCATTTACACTGGACCGCCTCAAGCTCGAAGGGTATTTAAGAAAGGCGATTCAAAAAGAGGAGCTCCAGCCTTACTTTCAGCCTCAGCTTTGCATGAAGACGGATAGAATTACAGGTTTCGAAGCCCTTGTACGCTGGAACCACCCGGAACTTGGTCTTGTTTCACCGATGCAGTTTGTTCCGCTTGCAGAAGAAATTGGACTGATAGATGACATTGGAAGATTTGTTCTCTTTGAATCTTGTAAACAGCTTAAGAGATGGCACGATGAAGGTGCACACCATCTTTCTATATCTGTAAATGTTTCAGGAAGGCAGTTTCAGAGATTGTCCTTTGTATATGAAGTAAAAGAAGCGCTGCAAACGTCAGGTATACCTGCTGAGTGTCTTCAACTGGAACTAACCGAAAGCACGATGATTCACAATGTGCAATACAGTATTAGCATTATGCAGGAATTAAGAGAACTAGGTGTTAAGCTGTCGATCGATGATTTTGGCACGGGATACAGTTCACTTAGCTACTTAAAAGATTTTCCTGTTGATTCACTTAAAATCGATCAGAGCTTTATCCGGCACTTAAGCGATGATTTTTTTAATACAAGTGATGCCGCAATCATCAAGGCTATTATAATGATGTGTGAAGGTTTGTCGTTAACTACTGTGGCAGAAGGCGTTGAAACGTACGAACAGATGAAGCTTCTCCGTGAATATGGCTGCCATACCGCACAGGGATATATCATCAGTAAACCGATGCCAGCTAATGAGGCTCAACTTTTTTTAAATGAATTTTTAACAATAAAGAACAGCACATCCTGAACACGGGGTGTGCTGTTTGTTATGATTCTTTTCTAAAGGACTGCTGTGGAAAATCCTTTCAAATGTATCCTTCAATGCATAGTTGATTGGAACGCAAGGTGCGAGACTCCTGGGGGACCAGCGGGACAGGTGAGACTCCTAATGGCGCAAAGCGCAGAGGAGGCTCACCGCACGCCCCCCGGAAAGCGAGCATCCTGGAGTGGAAATCAACCACTTCAAGTAACAGCATTGATTATCTAAACAGTCCCTTCTTAAGCTCAAAAAGTGAATCTTTGTAATTACCGCTCACAATACCCTTTTCCGTAATGATGGCTGATATATACTCAGCGGGTGTTACATCAAAAGCAGGGTTGAACACTTTAATGCCTTCAGGTGCAATACGGACACCGTTTAAATGTGTGACTTCTTCTTCAGGACGCTCCTCGATCGGAATATCTTCCCCGCTTGCCGTTCCTAGATCTAAAGTAGACAAAGGACAAGCGACATAAAAGGGAATACCCAGTGCTTTTGCTTGGAGAGCTAATCCGAATGTTCCAATTTTGTTCGCGGTATCTCCATTGGCAGCAACCCGGTCACAACCGACGATGACGGCTTTAATATTTTTTGTTTTAAGAGTATGTGCTGCCATATTGTCAGTGATGAGCGTTACATCTATATCATTTGCCTGCAGCTCCCAGGCTGTTAGACGAGATCCTTGAAGAACTGGGCGTGTTTCGTTCGCATAAACGGAGAGATGCAAGCCTCTTTCTTTTGCCAGGTGAAAGGGAGCAAGTGCTGTTCCGTATTTACTCGTTGCAATCGCTCCAGCATTACAGATCGTCATCACTGCATCTCCATCCTGTAAAAGTGAAAGAGCATACTCACCAATCTTGCGGCACGTGTTTTCATCTTCAACCTGAATATTGATGGCTTCTTGCTCGATCTTTTCTTTAGCATCTTCTACCGAAACAGCTTTAGATGCCGCAAGAACTACCCGGTCGAGTGCCCAAAATAAGTTAACAGCTGTCGGCCGGGAAGAGGCAAGATAATCCCGCTGAACCTGAAGGGTAGATAAAAATGATCCAAGGTTATTATCTTTCTCACTGTTGCTCCAAAGCACTAGGCCAAAAGCGGCCGCGATTCCGATTGCAGGTGCACCACGCACCTTAAGTTTTGAAATAGCATCCCACACATGTTCAATGCTTGTCACATTCAAGTAAACAGTGTGATGTGGAAGCTGCTGCTGATCTAATATAAGAAGATGGTCCCTGCGGTATCGAACAGAAGGGACCCACTTTTCAGCTACGGTCATTCTTTATGCACCTCTAATCCAGTCCTTTAATTGAGTGATACTCGTAAACTTTCTTTGGTTTTTTATGAGATAACTTCCTAATTCAAGCGCCTTTTTCTTATAAAAAAGCTCAATATCTTTCTGCTCAATGGAATCAAGATCAGCAACATGTGCAAGACCGATCGTTCTTCGGATCATTTCACAGCCGGCAAATCCGATCACTTCCTGAAAGGTGTTCTGAAGGAAACTCTCAAGGACTCCTTCTATTTTTGTAAAAGGATCAGATGACTTTCCGTGCCATAGTTCTTTAAAAGTTTCCGTGTATGTCTCCCAAGTTTTTTCAATCGTTTGAAGCAGGAAAGACTGTACAGATTCACGATGGAATGGTTCTTTTGCATGTGCGTTTTGTGAAAGGTGGTTTAGTGCCAGATTCGCAAAAAAGTGTGCAAGATCAAAACCAGCCGGACCATAGAAAGCAAACTCCGGATCAATCACTTTTGTTGAATCTTCTTTTACAAAAATACTGCCTGTATGAAGGTCGCCATGAAGGAGAACTTCAGCTCTTGTTAAGAAAGAGAATCGGAGTTGAGCGACTTCACGAAGCAAATCTTGATCTGCCCAGATTTTTTCAACATCTTTTTGGAGTTCATCAGGAAAATCATTTGTGTCATGGTTAAAAAATGGGTCTGTAAATACTAAGTCTTCTGTAATCTTACAAAGCTCAGGATTAGAAAACTGCTTCACCTGTTCTTTTTTATCAAAAGGGTGAAGATAAAAATCACTGGAATAAAAAGCGGTGTTTGCTGCAAATGTTCCGATATCTTCTGCAAGCTGCTGGTACGTTTTCCCTTCAATCAAACCTTTTCGCAAAATGACATGGTCTGAAAGATCTTCCATCACTGTTACGGCTAATTGTGAATCAGAGTAATAAACTTTTGGTACGAGGTGGGGTACAGACCCAGCTTCTTGAGATAAAGCATCACTTTCGATTCTGGCTCTGTCTAGGGTAAGCGGCCAGCTTTCTCCGACTACTTTTGCATAAGGTAATGCTTGTTTTACGATTAACGCTTTTTTGGATAATGGATCTTCGATATGAAAAACAAGATTTAAGTTGCCATCGCCTATTTCTTTTACAATGAGATCATTTGCTGTTGATTCATCGAAAAAATTCAAAGGCTTTACAACATCTATAACTGTTAGTTCGTTCAACGGTTCATACACAGATTTTACTTTTACGCTCATTTTTGTTCCCCCCGGAATGTTTGAAAAATAAAAAGGGCCTCTTTTCGTATAAGAAAAGAGGCCCGGAAAGACAGTTGTCCCGTGCCTCTTATCTTAGCAAAACGATCTGTTTTGCTGGAATTAGCACCGTGCCATACGCTGATTCAAGTTAAAAAATTCAGCGGCTCCCCTTAATAATGCGGGCGCCCCATCTTACAATGGTATTACGGTCGGTTGCTGGGTTTCATCGGGCCATATCCCTCCACCTGCTCTTGATAAGAGACCAATTATTCAGTTCGTTAAAAGCGAAATAATATTCGCGCAATTCATAATCGTTATACTACAATGTTTGGAAAGGATTTGTCAAACTTTTTTTGTGAACCTCATTTAAGTCGAATGTTGGTTAAGAAAACTTTGCAGCCCTTGGAAGTGGTTGATCTCCGCTTCAGGTGCTCGCTTTCCGCGGGGCGGGCGGTGAGCCTCCTAGCGCTCTGCGCTGTTAGGAGTCTCACCTGTCCCACTGATCCCGCTGGAGTCTCGCACCTTATGCTCCAATCAACTTGTCAACGAAGGAATGTAGAAAATCTTTCCGAAAGTGAAAAGGTGAGCTAGCTAACTAGTAGAGATCCACACGGCGGTCATTAAAAACAGGAACCTTCGCGCGCACTTCATCAACCAATTCAGGAGAGATCTCAGCAGAAAGAATCTCTTCTTCAGTAACGGATGCCTCTGCTACAATATCCCCCCAAGGATCGATAATCATAGATTGACCAGCGAATGTATTGTTCGGATCGCTTCCAACACGGTTACAAGCTACAATATAACACTGATTTTCTATAGCCCGGGCAATCAAAAGAGCGCGCCAGTGAGTCTGCCGCTGTATCGGCCATTGAGCAGGAACAAATAAAATTTTTGCCCCTTTTATAAAAGGCATGCGTATCCACTCTGGAAAACGGATATCATAGCAGATCGCAGCTGAAGATAATATATCATCAACTGTGAAGGTACAGCTTTCTTTGCCTGGAGCGATATATTTTTCTTCGTCCATAAGCGTAATAAGGTGTGCCTTAGAGTACGTTCCAGTATGTTTGCCGTTTCTATCAAAGCTCAGCATCGTATTATAAACATCATTCCCTTTTCGAAACGCTACTGATCCGCCAACAATGTTAATTCCAAATTCTTTGGCAAGTGAACCGAGCCATTTTTTTGCTTTTTCGCCGTTTTCATCACTAATCTCATCTAGGCGCGTCAGATCATAGCCTGTATCCCAAAGTTCAGGAAGTACGATGGTGTCTGGGTTTTGAAGACGAACCGCCTCTCGAATTTTTTTCTCGATATGAGTCATATTTTTTTCAGGATCTCCGAAGTGAACATCCACTTGTAGACATACTATTTTCACAAAAAACACTCCTATCTGGCATGGGAATTCCAAAAAAAGACTTTACAGAATTTCTTTAAGCGTATAACATAACTGATTAGAATTTCAAGAACATTCAAATTAGACTGGAAGTGATCGTTTGAAACGTTTTGAACAGGCAGAGGTCATGAGTAAACTGCCGGAACAATTTTTCGCTAAACTTGTAAAAAAAGTATCCCATTATGTGGAGCAAGGCTATGACGTTATTAATCTGGGTCAAGGGAACCCAGACCAGCCCACACCAAATCATATTGTTGAAGCTCTAAAAGAAGGAGCAAACAATCCTGTATATCACAAATACTCGCCGTTTCGAGGACATTCTTTTTTAAAGCAGGCGGCAGCAGATTTTTATAAAAGAGAATACGGAGTTACGCTGGATCCGGAAAAAGAAGTGGCCGTATTGTTCGGAGGTAAAACAGGTTTAGTAGAATTATCACAATGTTACTTAAACGCTGGAGATACTGCACTTGTTCCAGATCCCGGCTATCCAGATTACTGGTCAGGAATCGCAATGGCAGGGGCGAAGATGGAGACAATGCCACTGTTAGCAGAAAATGATTTTTTACCCGATTATGATTCTTTAGATGACAATGTGCTGCAAGATGCTAAACTTATGTTCCTCAACTATCCGAACAATCCGACGGCAGGTGTGGCTACGAAGGACTTTTTTGATGAAACCATTAAGCTTGCAAAAAAGCATGACATTCTAGTTTGTCACGATTTTGCGTACGGTGCGATTGGATTTGAAGGCAAAAAGCCTGTCAGCTTCTTAGAGGCTGCTGGAGCGAAAGAAGTTGGCATTGAAATCTATACACTGTCCAAAACTTACAACATGGCGGGCTGGCGTGTTGGTTTCGCAGTCGGAAACGAACAAGTTATCGAATCTATCAACCTTCTTCAGGATCATTTTTATGTCAGCTTATTTGGAGCCGTGCAGCATGCAGCTGCAGCGGCACTTAATGAATCGCAAGAATGCGTGGATGAGCTGGTAACGACCTATGAAAAAAGACGCGACGCTTTTATCGGCAGGTTAAAAGAAAACGGGTGGAACGTTCAAGCTCCAAAGGGATCGTTCTTCTGCTGGCTTTCGGTACCTGAAGGCTATACTTCAGAAAGTTTTGCAGATCATCTGCTAGAAAAAGCGCATGTTGTTGTTGCACCAGGTATCGGTTTTGGGAAAGAAGGAGACAAATACGTGCGTGCTGGATTGCTTACTTCAGAAGAGAGGCTGATTGAAGCAGCAGACAGGATCGCAAAGGTCATATAAAAAAATGGGTTGACAGATTCTTCAAGCGCTGTCATAATCACAATTAATATTATATTCTAACAATTTGCACTCTTATTAAGAGCAGGTGGAGGGACTAGCCCGATGAAACCCGGCAACCATTCAGCTAATGTATTAGCTGAAAACGGTGCTAATTCTTGCAGTCTATTTATTGACTGAGAGATGAGAGGAAGCGGAACTAACGTTTATTAGCGCCCCTTCCTTTTGGATGGGGCCTTTTTATGTGTTTGAAAGGAGTTTTTCAAGGTATGGGAAAAGTAACTGCGACCTATTCGGTTCATGACAAAAAAGGAAATTTAAATAAAAAAGCGGAAGGCATTGCACTGGGATTGACAGTAGGATCTTGGACGGATCTGCCGTTGCTTGAGCAAGAACAGCTTCGCAAACATAAAGGTGTTGTAGAAAGCGTCGTTGAATTGGAGCGTGACGATGCAGCTGATCGGTTCTTAGGAAGTCAGCGTACGAGAGGATTGCTGAAGATCTCTTATCCTTCTGCAAATTTTTCTAACGATATTCCAGCGATTTTAACGACTGTATTCGGCAAACTGTCTCTTGATGGAGAGATTAAGCTCGTAGATTTGGAGTTTGATAAGCAGCTTGAATCGAGTTTTCCAGGACCGAAGTACGGAATATCTGGAATACGTGAGATTCTAGGCGTCCATAACCGTCCGCTCGTGATGAGTATTTTTAAAGGAGTACTGGGTAAAGATCTCACATTCTTTAAACAGCAGCTTCATGAACAGGCGCTCGGCGGCGTCGACCTTGTGAAGGATGATGAGATTCTTTTTGATAATCCGCTTACACCTTTTAATGACCGCATTAAAGCTGCCAAAGAAGTACTGCAGCAGGTGGAAGATCGAACTGGTGAAAAAACGCTGTACGCTGTGAACTTAACAGGGAGAACAAGTGAACTGCGTGATAAAGCGAGGCGTGCTGCAGAATTAGGTGCAAATGCATTGCTGTTCAATGTGCTGTCATATGGACCTGATGTGCTTCAGGAGCTGTCAGAAGATAAAGAAGTACCTCTTCCAATCATGGCACATCCGGCGTTATCAGGAGCAATCGGTTCATCTTCTCTGTATGGAATCGGCTACTCGGTATTACTCGGAAAACTTTTACGCTATGCAGGAGCAGATCTGGTGCTGTTCCCATCACCATATGGAAGTGTAGCGCTAGATCGAAATGAAACACTAAACATTGCAGAAGCTTTAACGACAGAAGATATTGGGCTAAAAAAATCTTTCCCAGTACCATCAGCTGGAATTCATCCTGGATTAACGCCTGTATTGTTTAATGATTTTGGTTTGAATAGTGTTATCAATGCTGGTGGAGGGATTCACGGTCATCCTGACGGAGCTGCAGGCGGGGCACGAGCATTCCGTCAGGCTGTAGATGCAGCAGTTTTAGGAGAGGATCTTGAAAATTATGCCGAGAAACATCCTGAACTTCAAAAAGCTTTGGAGTTATGGGGCGGAGTGCCCGTCACATGACACGCAAAGTGATCTTCTGCGATTTCGACGGAACTGTGACGGAGAAAGACAACATTGTAGCCATTATGGAAGAGTTTGCTCCAGATGGTTGGCAGCCAATCGTAAACGATATTTTAAATGAAAAAATTTCAATTCGGGAAGGAGTAGGGAAGCTGTTCTCAATGATTCCTTCAGACAAGAAGGAAGAAATCATTGAGTTCGTTCTAACCCGTTCCAAAATCCGAGATGGCTTTCAAGAATTTATCGATTTTACGAAGCAGGAAAACATTCCGCTTTATATCGTTAGCGGAGGCATTGATTTTTTTGTTCATCCAGTGCTTAAGGATAAACTGAACCCTGAACAAATCATCTGCAATCATAGTGATTTTTCCGATGAACAAATTAAAATTACATGGCCAAACAAATGTGATGAACTTTGCCAGAATGATTGCGGTTGCTGCAAGCCTTCGTTTATCAGAAAGGTAGATAATCAGTTTTCAGATTATCAAAAAATAGTCATCGGTGATTCCATTACAGATCTTCAAGCATCTAAGCTTGCTGATGTGGTTTTTGCAAGAGACTATTTAATTGAAAAATGTGAAGAAAACAATATTCGATATACACCTTTTAAGTCATTCTTTGATGTGATCCATGCATTGGAAAAAGAGGAGGTAAGAAGTTGACGATACATGAACAACGATGGAACGAACTGGCCGATGTGAAAGAAGAATTAGCTGCAAGAAACTGGTTTCCTGGAACCAGTGGAAACGTATCAATAAAAGTTGAAGAGAACCCGGTTACCTTTTATGTCTCTGCAAGCGGCAAAGATAAAACGAAGCGTACATCAGAAGATTTTTTACTTGTTGATGGAGAAGGGAATGCAGTCGAGCAGACCTCGCTTAAAGCTTCTGCAGAAACCGGCATTCACTGTGAAGTATATCGTTTAACAGATGCAGGCTGCTGTCTGCACGTTCATACCGTCGACAACAACTTGATCTCCGAGCTGTATGGAAACGAAGGCGAAATCACATTTCAAAGACAAGAACTTATTAAAGCATTTGGTATATGGGAAGAAGACGGAAGTATATCAGTGCCGATCGTTGAGAACTATGCAGATTTGACGAAGCTTTCTAAAGCCGTTGCAGATGTAATTAAACCGGATACGAAAGCAGTGCTGATCCGCAATCACGGAATCACAGTTTGGGGAAAGAATGCATTTGAAGCGAAAAAGCATCTTGAAGCATTTGAGTTTCTTTTTTCTTATCATTTAAAACTTCAAACATTATCTTTTTTAAGCAATAAAACAAAAAATAAATCATTTGGGGGCGTCAAACATGGCACAATTAAGATTTCATGACAACAACGAGAGAATCGAAAACCAAAGTGAAGTAGAAGCATACTTAAATTCACAGGAAGTCATCTATGAAAAATGGGACATCGAAAAACTCCCTCAAAACCTTCGTGAAAACTATTCATTAACGGATGAAGAAAAAGAAGAAGTACTTCAGACGTTCCAAAGTGAAATTAATGATATTTCAGAGCGCCGAGGCTACGTAACATCAGACGTTATCTCATTGTCTGATGAAACACCAAACCTCGATGAACTATTGAAGAATTTCTTAGCTGAACACCATCACACAGATGATGAAGTGCGGTTTATTGTATCTGGTCATGGAATCTTTGCAATCGAAGGACCGAACGGCAGATTCTTTGATGTAGAGCTAGAGCCTGGCGATCTAATATCTGTCCCAGAAAATTACCGTCATTACTTTACACTGCAGGAAGATCGAAAGGTAGTAGCTGTACGAATCTTCAAATCAAAAGAGGGCTGGGTGCCGATTTACGATAAAGAACCTCAGGAAGCAAAATAACTTAATAAAAACACACCATTCAAGATGAGATGGTGTGTTTTTTCTATGTTTGGTGTTAGCAGAAGTGAGATGATGCGCGTTCGAGAGGTTTTATGCGCGCTTAGGAAGACTTATGTGCGTCCGGGAAAATTTATGCGTGCTCGAGAAAGATTTATGCTCCCCGAAAAGATTTAAACAGTTAAACAAACACTATCCAAGAATTACCAGATACAAAAAAGAGCACCCGGACCCAACCGGTGCTCTTTCTCATCCCTCTATCTTCTTTTCTCTTCTTAAGTTAATCAATCTGTACGTATGCAGTACGATTACTTTTAATACCGCATAGACAGGAACCGCTAAGATTAAACCGAGCAGTCCGCCAAGACTTCCTGCAACGAGCAAGATGGAAATGATCGTAAGCGGATGAATATCAAGCTTTTTACCCATAACTTGCGGCGAGATGACATTTCCTTCGATCTGCTGTGCAATAACCATGACAACAAGCACTTTGATGACCATAGCAGGTGAATCAACTACTGCAACAATCAACGCAGGTACAACTCCGATAATCGGCCCCAAGAAAGGTATCACGTTCGTAAACATGGCAATGATAGCAAGAATCAGCGAATACTCGATACCAATGATTAAGTATCCGATATAAAGCATCGTTCCTACACATACACTGACCAAAATCTGTCCCTGAATATATGAGCTTAGCGCGATATCCATATCTTTTAAAATTTTTGTGCCGTTATTACGCTGTTTTTCAGGAAGTGTCTGCAGCACCATCTGAGGTGCTTTTTCCCCTTCTTTTAGCATGTAGTAAAGAATAAATGGTACGGTCACGAAAATCATGATGATATTGGTAATGATTCCGATAAAGTTCGCAATGTTCGTTCCAATCGTTTGAACACTATTTGATAAGTAAGCTGTAACTTTATCAGAGATTTCTTTCACATCAAATTGTTCACTTTCCTGGAATCGGTTCACCCATTCGTTCTGCTGCAGATCGTTAAGCTTTGAACGAATCGCATCAATTAACGCTGGTGTGTTCTCTACCAGGTTGCTGACCTGTCTTTGCAATACAGGACCGATGGAATAGAACAATAGTACAAACAATCCTATTGCAAGTAAGTAAATTAACAAGATCGATAATACCTTAGGAACATTGCGTTTATGTAAAAACTGAACAACGGGTCTAAACAAATAGTACAACACTCCGCCTAACAAGAAAGGGAAAAAGAGTGTTTGTACAAGAACAACAATCGGTCTGAAAATAAAATCAATCTTTGTTCCTATTAAAATAATGAGAAAAATGAGGAGCAATCCGTAAGCGATACGAAAAAACTTCGACTGTGGCATTCAATGATCACCTTTATCTTCTGAAATATAGATTCATTATAAACAAATTGGAAGAACTTGCACAAATATTTCATAACACCCGTACAAGGATAAAAGCATATGTTAAGTATTGGGCATACGCACTATACTCGGAGTTTGCATAGAAAGGATGAAACCAATGTGCGGAATAACAGGTTGGGCAGATTGGAATCGAAACCTCATCAATGAAAAAAATGTACTGTTAAAAATGGCCACAACTTTATCCAAAAGAGGACCTGATGCATTGAATGTCTGGAGCACAACACATGCAGGATTTGGTCACGCCCGGCTTGCTGTAGTCGATATTGAAGGCGGCGTACAGCCGATGAGCAGAAAAAAGAACAACAACAATTATACACTTTGCTATAACGGAGAACTTTACAACACAGAGGACATTCGAAAAGAGCTCTTGCAGCGAGGTTACACATTTGAAGGACATTCTGATACAGAAGTTCTCCTCGTTTCATATATAGAGTGGGGAGAAGCCTGCATCGAAAAGTTTAACGGGATTTTTGCCTTCGGAATATGGGATGAAGAGAAGGAGAGTTTGTTTGTCGCAAGAGATCGTTTAGGTGTTAAACCATTCTTTTATTCTGAAAAAGGGGGCCGTTTTCTTTTTGGATCAGAACTGAAAGCTATTCTGGCTCATCCTGAGATGAAGGCAGAGGTTGACCGGGAAGGACTTCAAGAAGTATTTGGCCTCGGTCCATCTAGAACACCAGGTAACGGGGTGTATAAAGGAATTAAAGAGCTTCGACCGGCACATGCAGCGACCTACACAAAGAATGGATTGAAGATCTGGCGTTATTGGAACGTGGAGAGCAAACCTCACGAGCATTCGCTCGAAGAAACGATTGAGAACGTTGGGACGCTTGTAAAAGATGCTGTAACCCGTCAGCTTGTAGCCGACGTACCAGTTTGTACCTTTTTATCAGGTGGTTTGGATTCAAGTGCGATCACTGCAATCGCGTCCAAGTATTTTAAGGAAGAAAACAAAGGCGAACTTCACACGTTCAGTATTGATTATGAAGACAATGACAAGTATTTTAAAGCTAGCGATTACCAGCCAAATTCAGATGGTTTCTGGATTAATAAAATGATAGAAGCAACAGGATCTACCCATCATAGCTGTGTGATAGATAACGAACTATTAATCAACCATTTGCGGGAAGCTGTCACGGTGCGAGATCTTCCGGGAATGGCAGATGTGGATTCATCACTACTGTGGTTCTGCCGGCAGATTAAGCCGCAGTCTACAGTTGCTCTGTCAGGTGAATGTGCAGATGAAATTTTTGGTGGATATCCATGGTTTCATAAGGAAGAACTCATGAACCGTGATATGTTTCCTTGGATGCGCTCAACAAAAGCTAGGCAGAATCTTCTTCAGGATTCATGGGCAGAAAAACTGAATCTCGCATCCTATGTCCAGCAAAGATATGAAGAAACAATAAAAGAAACACCTGTCCTTGAAGGAGAAACGAGAGTAGAAGCGAGAAGAAGAGAAATTTTTTATTTAAATATGCTATGGTTTATGACTACACTTCTTGACCGTAAGGATCGCATGAGTATGGGAGCAAGTTTAGAAGTGAGGGTGCCTTTTGCTGATCATAGAATCGTAGAGTATGCATGGAATATCCCTTGGGAAATGAAGATGCTTGCTGGAAGAGAGAAGGGGATTCTTAGAAAAGCTTTAACCGGTATGCTACCCGATGACGTGTTATATCGAAAGAAAAGTCCATATCCGAAAACCTTTCACCCCGAGTATACGGACGGCGTAAAAGACTGGCTGCAATGTATTGTAAATAAAAAGAATTCACCGCTTTTTGAAGTGCTGAACCGAGAGAAAGTACAGAAAATCATTGATACGAACGGGGAAACATTTAAAGAACCTTGGTTCGGACAGTTGATGACGGGTCCACAGCTTATGGCCCATTTGGCTCAGATCGATAGCTGGCTGAGTGATTATAATGTAAACATCATAGATTAATAAAAAAAAGCGGGCAAACTCAGAAACCTATATTGAGTGACCGCTTTTTTTATATTTGTATTCGTATGAAAGACAGAATCAGCTTACTGTCCGTGTGGAATATTCATGATAAAATAATCCCACGGAAAATCGGTTTTATCCCACGTTAATTTTTCCCACGAAAAGTGGAGAAAATCCCACGGAAAATAACTTTAATCCCACGATAAGTTCTTTCCACCATTTTAAGCAGTAGCTTCCTTCGTGTTCACCATATATTTCTTCTGCCATTTTCGTTTCTTCCATCTTGCCAGCATGAAGAGACCTCGTAGCCATTCATCCGCAATAAAGGCGATCCAAATACCTGCCAATCCAAGTTCAAAGACAATCCCAAGGAGGTAGGCGAGGGTTACACTTACACCCCACATTGATATAACACCCATCACAACCGGGAACTTAACATCACCTGCAGCTCTTAAGCTTGAAATAATAACAAGATTAAACGAGCGGCCGGGTTCCAGTAAAAGAGTCAAATACAACAATATCGTTCCATCTCTTATTATCTCCGGATTATCAGTGAAAATGGAAAGGAGAGGTTTTGCGAAAAGAGAAGCAACTCCAGCCATTAAAAAACTGATGATCATAGCGTACGTCTGGCTTTTTATACACGTTTTATAAGCAGAGTCATATGATTTCGCACCTATCATATGGCCAATTAAGATTTGTGTCCCCTGACCGATTGCAACAGCGAAAAGGAAGATAAACATCATAATGTTAAACGTATACACCTTTGTAGTAAGGGCGGAAGTCCCGAGCAGTGTAATGAAAAAAGTAATCACCATTTGAGAACCGCTGTACGAAAGGTGTTCACCTGCAGATGGAAGTCCAATTTTCAATACGCTTTTTATATGAAGAGGAATCAGCTTGATTGAACTTGCAAAAGGCAGCGGAATAGAAGAGCGTTTAAATAATAGATACAAAATGACAACCAATCCTAAAAAACGGCTGAAAACAGTAGAGATGGCGACACCTTCAACACCAAGAACAGGGAATCCAAATGCTCCAAAAATGAATAAGTAGTTTCCGATCACATTTAAGATATTCATCCCGATCGTTACATACATCGCATCCTTCGTGAACCCGTAGCTTCGAATAGCCGCACCAATGGTCATAATGACAGATTGGATAAAAGAAAAACCGCCTACGATCAGAAGATAGCTGTTCGCCTCTTTCATCAATTCGTGCGGAGTATTCATCCACTTTAGGAAAGTGTCACCCCAAATAAACAATGCTGCGCTTAACAGCAATCCGAAAAATAAATTAGCCATGATCGAAACAACCGCAACTTCGGCTGCCGTTTTTTCAAGCTTCGCACCTATCGCTTGTGCAATGACCACACTGGCCCCAGTGGCAACAAAACCGAACATAACAATTACGACTGATAACAGCTGATTTGTCAGACCGACAGCTGCGACCGAGTGATCTGAATATTGGCTCAGCATAAGGGTATCAGCGTTTCCCATCAGCATGTGAAGCAAAATCTCTATAAAAATGGGCCATGTTATGGCAAAAAGGGAAAGCTTAGCGGCTTTACTTCCATTCATGTACATCCCTCTCCATCTATGTGTTTAGAATATTTTCCTATTGTAGCAGAAAATTGAACGCGTGAAAGAAAATCCCCTTACATTTTTAGTAAGGGGACGGCTTTATTTCTTTTTATACATGCTGAAGCCATAAGGCATCATTTCTTCAGATGCATCATTTCCGAAAAGTAACTCATAGCCTTCTGGGACAATAAATGCTTTCTCAACAGGTTGATCTCCAGCGTTTAAAAGAATCATGATACTATCATCATAAGAAGATTTTTCATAAACGAGTGTTTTGTCATTTGCCGAGATGAATGACAGCTTTCCTTCATTCGCTAAAACGTTGTGTTCTTTGCGAAGAGAAAGGAGGGACTGAATATGATTAAATAAATCTAGATCTTGTTTTTCTTCATCCCACTCCATACATTTTCTGCACCCAGGATCTATCTCCCCAGTCATTCCTATTTCGTCTCCATAATAAATACAAGGAGTACCTTTAAAAGTCAGCATAAGAAGGAAGAGGAGTTTCATTTTGTCTTTATTGCCTTCACAGAAGTTTAAAACACGTTTAGTATCATGTGAGCCAAGAAGGTTAAATGCCGCTTCATTTACATTTTCCGGATACATATGCATGACAGCGGTAATTTTTTCAGCAAACACTTTGGCATCAATTGTCTCTTTTGCAACAAATTCAAGAGCAGCATTTGTAAAAGGATAGTTCATCACTGCGTCGAACTGATCTCCTTGAAGCCAGTCCATCGAATCATGCCAGATTTCTCCTAAAATATATGCTTCAGGTTTAGCACTCTTTACCGCCGTTCTAAACTCTCTCCAGAAGGAGTGGTCTACTTCGTTAGCTACATCGAGTCTCCAGCCATCGATATCGAACTCTTCAATCCAATACCGTGCTACCTTCAGCAGATATTCGCGAACTTCAGGGTTTTCGGTATTCAGCTTAGGCATCGTTTTTTCAAAAGCAAATGTATCATAATTTGGACGCGGTTCTGTCACGATTGGGAATTCTCTTAGGTGAAACCAATTCTTATAGCGGGATTTCTCTTCATTCTTAAGAACATCCTGAAATGGTTCAAAATAATATCCACTATGATTAAAAACGGCGTCGAGCATCACCTTAATGCCATTCTCATGACAAACTTTCACGAGTTTTTTAAATGTTTCCTTGTCACCAAATTGAGGATCGATTTCCAAATAATCGATCGTATCGTATTTGTGATTAGACTTTGCCTTGAAAATGGGGGTGAAATAGATGCCTGTTATACCTAGTTTAACAAGATGATCGATGTGATCGATCACACCTTGAAAATCCCCGCCAAAGAAGTTGTTCAACTTTGGCTCCTCGCTGCCCCAAGCTACTGCACCTTCTGGATCATTACTTGTGTCACCATTCGCAAAACGTTCAGGGAATATCTGATACCAGACTGTATCCTTTACCCAGGACGGAGCACGAAACACATCAATCGCATTTAAAAAAGGAAAACAGAAGTAATAGGCAGTATCATCAAACGGTGCTTCCTCATAAAACCCTTTTTCTGTATACACGACAGTCTCATCACCACTTGAAATTTCAAAGCCATAACGCAATCTGCGAAAAGGCGGCTGAATCTCGATAAGGTAATAATCAAACCATTCATCTGTTCCGCTTAGAGTCATAGGTGAAGAAGAAGTTTGCCAGCCTTCTTTCGTCCAGTCGTACGGATCTCCATAAATTAACGAAACTTTATCAGCATCTCCTTTTTTTGTGCGTAGACGGATATGAAGAGTCTTTTCATCATAAGCATACGCATAATTGTTTCCTGCTCTGTGGTAGATCGCTTCTTTTAACATATCTTTTCTCCCTTCATTTTATAAAAGATTGTCGTTTTAGATTTCTGAAAACATCATTGTCAAGTTGATTGGAGCAGAAGGTGCGAGACTCCTGGGGGATCAGCGGGACAGGTGAGACTCCTAACGGCGCAAAGCGCAGAGGAGGCTCACCGCACGCCACCCGGAAAGCGAGCACCTGGAGCGGAAATCAACCACAATAACAACATTGATTACGAAAAAAGGGCACAACCTATAAACTACCTAGGTTGTACCCCCTAAAACTGTACATTGCCTTCATATTGTTGAAAGTAGTATAAACCGCTAACAACATGTAAATCAAGCAAAATGAAAGCGAATCCAAAAAAAAATAAAAAACTATTGTAAAAATTTAAAGCCGAGGTATAATGAAATTGAGCAGGTAATGCAATCGTTTTCATAAACGACAAAAAAGTACATAATTCAACAGAGTTATATTTTTTTGTCAGTCTGTGCAAACGTTTGTATGCTTTGAATTTTTATATCTTATGGGGGGTACAATTCATGAAAAAGTTATTAGCATTGCCTTTAACTTTTGCTCTAGCTGCAAGTGCTCTAGCTGCTTGCGGACCGCAAGAAGACAGCACTTCAACTGGCGGTAAGAAAGAAAAGGCGGCAGACAAGCCTGAAAAATTAGTGATCTGGGAAGACCAAGAAAAAGGTACTGGTACTCAAGACGCTATCAAAAAGTTTGAAGAGAAATACGGTATCAAAGTTGAGATGAAAGAAATCCCAATGCTTGACCAGCAAGAAAAGCTTCGTCTTGATGGACCAGCTAAAAAAGGACCAGACGTTATCACAACTCCACATGACCGTATTGGACCTTTAGCAATTGAAGGATTAATTGCACCAATCGAAGTTTCTGATGATGTTACAAAGCTTTACACTGAATCTTCAATTAACGCATTAACATATGACGGAAACCTTTATGGTCTTCCAAAGTCTACTGAAACACCAGTTTTCATTTATAACAAAAAGCAAATGCCTGAAGCACCAGAATCTTTAGACGATGTACTTGCTTTCTCTAAAGGTGACAAAGGTGGAGCACAATACGGGTTCCTAGCAAACTGGACTGACTTCTACTTTGCAAACGGTGTTCTTTCTGGATATGGCAGCTATGTATTTAAAGACGACAACGGTACTCTAGATCCACAAGACCTTGGTCTTGCTAATGAAGGTGCTGTAGAAGGATTAAGTTACATCACTAGCTGGTACAAGGATGGATTATTCCCTAAAGGTATCATTGGTGAAAAAGCAGGACAAACAATCGACGGACTTTTCCAAGAAGGTAAAGTTGCTTCTGTCATGAACGGTCCTTGGTCATTCCAAGGCTACAAAGATGCTGGTATCGATATCGGTGTTGCGCCAATGCCTAAGCTTCCAAACGGTGAGTATGTAAAAACATTCATCGGAGTTAAAGGTTACAATGTAAGCCAATTCTCTGAAAACAAAGAGTGGGCTTCAAAGCTTGTTGAGTTTATCACAAACGAAGAGAATGCTAAGACTCGTTTCGAGAAAACAGCAGAAATCCCTCCAGTTGTATCTCTTATGGAGGACCCAATCATTGCAGACAACGAAGCAGCTAAAGCTGTAGCTGTTCAATCAGAACGTGGAGTTCCAATGCCGAACATTCCTGAAATGGCAGAAGTTTGGGCTCCAGCTGCAAACGCACTTCAATTATCTGCAACTGGTAAGTCTGAGCCAAAAGCTGCTCTAGACAGTGCAGTAAAAACAATTGGGCAAAACATTAAAGCAAACCACAGCAAGTAATAAATAATTAGAGGAAAGCGGTACCCAAAACTCTCGGGTACTGCTTTCTCTAACTATTGTGTTTGTTGGAAAGATTTTGCTTATGAATGGGTCCTAAGATCTTTCGAACAAAACACAAAACAGTTAGTGGGCAAATGAAAGGGGAACCCTGTAATGACACATCGTAAGACGGCAGCTCTGCTGTCCATCATTCCAGGAATGGGGCAATTTTATAACAAACAATTTGTTAAAGGTTTTGCATTCTTAATTTTAGCAGCATGTTATTTTATTGCGTTTCTGGATTTTCTAAATATTGGACTTTGGGGAATTGTAACTCTTGGTACTGAAGTGCCGCGCGATCACTCCATTTTCTTACTAGTAAACGGGGTTATATCCATACTCGTTGTAGGGATCGGATTAGGTTTTTATTCTTTTAACATTTATGATGCTTTCCAGAATGGGAAAAAGCGTGATAACGGCTTGAAACTAAGCACGCTGAAAGAGCAATATCATAATGTAGTCGATAAAGGATTCCCATACTTAATGGTTGGTCCTGGATTCCTATTATTAATCTTCGTAGTCATTTTTCCTATTATTTTTATGTTGCTACTTGCCTTTACGAACTATAACCTATATAACTCTCCACCAGCAAAACTAGTGGATTGGGTAGGATTTAAGAACTTTATTGAGATATTCTCATTAGATATTTGGCGTGAAACATTCATATCTGTATTTGCATGGACGATCATCTGGACTTTCACTGCAACAACGCTCCAAGTATCGGTAGGTATTTTCTTAGCGGTGGTTTTAAACCAAAAGGAAATCAAGTTTAAAGGCCTTATTAGAACACTCTTGATCTTGCCATGGGCAGTACCGGCATTCGTATCTATTTTAATTTTTTCAGGATTGTTTAATGACACATTTGGGGCGATTAACCAATCTATTTTAGCACCATTTGGAATCGATTCCATACCTTGGATGACAGATCCTTTTTACACAAAGATCGCTTTAATCTTTATTCAATCATGGCTAGGTTTCCCGTTCATCATGGCGATGACGACTGGTGTACTTCAATCTATTCCTGGTGAATTGTATGAAGCAGCAACAGTAGATGGCGCATCGAACTTGGATAAGTTCCGCAAAATCACTCTGCCAATGATTCTATTTACAACAGCACCAATCTTGATTACACAATACACGTTTAACTTTAATAACTTTAACGTTATCTATCTCTTTAACAACGGTGGTCCTGCAGTAGCTGATCAAAATGCAGGAGGAACAGATATCCTTATCTCATGGATCTATAACTTAACGATGACTTCAGCTCAATATAGTAAAGCTGCAGCTGTAACGGTTTTACTATCGTTAATTATCGTTTCACTTGCCCTGTGGCAGTTTAGAAAAACGAAATCATTTAAGGACGAAGGAATGATTTAATATGAGTATAAAAACAGCAAGAAGAATTCGTTTAACTCTGTCCTATCTAGTATTATTGTCGGCTATTGCAATTGTTATCTATCCGATTCTCTGGGTTATTGGATCTTCCTTCAACCCAGGTAACACTTTATCGAGCTCAACGATCATTCCTGAGAATGCAACATTGACTCATTATAAAAAGCTTTTCGCTGAAACGGACTACCTGATTTGGTACTGGAACACGCTGAAAATTTGCTTTATAACGATGGTCCTTTCTGTAATCTTTATTGGCCTTACAGCTTATGCATTTTCAAGATACAAGTTTGTCGGACGTAAGAACGGACTTCTGCTTTTCTTGATTTTGCAGATGATTCCACAATTCGTAGCAATCTTGGCAATCTATATCCTTGCATACCAAGTAGGTTTGCTTGATACACACTTTGCATTAATTCTTGTTTACGTGGGTGGATTAATTCCGATGAACACGTACTTAGCGAAAAACTATTATGATACGATTCCAAAAGAATTAGATGAATCTGCACGTATTGATGGTGCTGGACACTTCCGTATCTTTTGGCAGATCATTCTTCCGCTATCAAAACCAATTCTTGCGGTAATTGCACTCTTTAGTTTCATCTCACCGTTCGCTGATTTTATCTTAGCGTCTATTCTAATCAGTTCTGATGAAAAGATGACGCTTGCGGTTGGTTTGTTTAATATGATTAAGAATGAATTTGGAAACAGCTTTACACTTTTTGCAGCAGGTTCTGTTTTAGTAGCAATTCCGATTGGTCTGCTTTTCTTATCACTGCAGCGTTACTTCATCTCTGGATTAACAGCAGGCGGAACAAAAGGTTAAAAAGTATGCAATCAGGAGGAACGGCGATGGGCAAAAGATTTATTTTCTTGGCTATGTCGTTTCTTCTTTTTTTATCTGTTCAAAATAAAGCGCTTGCAGAAAAAAAGGAAGAGCGGTCATGGAAAGACGAAACCATCTATTTTATTATGGTAGACCGGTTTCATAATGGTGATAAAAAGAATGATTTTGAAGTGGATCCATCAGACCCTGCAGCCTACCATGGCGGAGATTTTAAAGGGATTACTGAAAAGCTTGATTATCTCAAAAACCTTGGTGTAACAGCCATTTGGATGACTCCCGTTGTAAAAAATGAGGAACGAGGCTATCATGGCTATTGGACAGAAGATTTTTATGAAACCGAAGAACATTTTGGAACAAAGGAAGAACTGAAGCAACTTGTAAAGGAAGCCCATGATCGTGATATTAAAGTAATATTGGATCTGGTTGTAAATCATACAGGCTACAAACATGCTTGGCAGAATGACCCTGTAAAAAAAGACTGGTTTCATCCGCAGGTAGAGATCAGCAATTGGGACAATCAGCAAAATGTAGAGAACGGATGGCTAGCAGGATTGCCGGATTTAAATACAGAAAATCCTGAAACGAGAAACTACCTGCTGGACATGGCTGAATATTGGATAAAAGAAACTGATATTGACGGCTATAGACTAGATACGGTAAAGCATGTTCCAAAAGATTTCTGGATAGAGTTTTCCGAAAGAGTAAATGAAGCAAAGTCTGATTTTTATTTGATCGGTGAAGTATGGCACAACGATCCTCGGTATATTGCAGAGTATAACAAAGCGGGGATTCAGTCCTTTGTAGATTATCCTTTTTTTAATGAGATGGTGAGGATTTTCAGACAAAGTGGCCAATCTCTTTCAGAACTGCACTCTGTGTGGGAGAGAAACAAATACTATTACGAAGATCCCTACATGTTAGGCAATTTCATCGATAATCATGACAACATCCGTTTTGTAAGAGAATCGCTTCTCAAACAAGAAGATCCCGAGAAAAGACTTAAGATGGCTTTGACCTATCTTTATACCGCTCCAGGAATTCCAATTATATATCAAGGCACAGAACATATGATGGACGGTGCGAAGGATCCTGACAACCGTCGTATGATGGACTTCAGGCAGAACAAAAAGATGGAAAAATTCACAGCGAATCTTGGCAGTTTGAGACAAAAGCATCCATCACTTCGCCGCGGAGATTTTTCCATGATAAAAGATGACGGAGCAAAAGCAGTATTTAAGAGAAAGTATAAAGATGAAACGATCTTTATTGTATATAACAACGATAAAAAAGATTCGGAGATCACTTTTAAAGATAAGGATTTAAAGGGGCAAAAGCTTGTTGATCTATTAAACGAAGAAGAATCAAAAGTAGACGGTGACAAGGTGAAACTTCAAGTAAAAGGAGAGACGGCACATATTTTCCTTATACAGAAAGATACTTCACATCCTTATCTCTACGCTGCAATAGCAGCAGGTGCTATTCTAGTTTTCTTGGTATTTGGATTCTTATTTAAAAGACGAAAGAAATTATAGAATTCTTTGATCTCTTAAGAAGCATCTCTTGCCTTAGGGTTATTTTCATTCTCTTCATTGTCAAGTTGAATGGAGCGCAAGGTGCGAGACTCCAGTGGGATGAGTGGGACAGGTGAGACTCCTAACAGCGCAGAGCGCTAGGAGGCTCACCGCACACCCCACGGAAAGCGAGCACCTGGAGCGGAAGTCAACTACTCACAAGAGCTACAAAGAAAACAGCCCAATATAGAAACTTGACCAAGAATCATATATCTTTTTTCCTAAGGATTCTATACAATTATGTTGGATTAAGAAAGCGTATACAGCCAGAGTATTAGTCTGAAAGGAGGACTCCCATTATGTCAGTTACCATTAAAGATGTAGCGAAATTAGCAGATGTTGCTCCTTCAACGGTATCAAGGGTTATTGCTAACAACCCCCGAATATCTGAAAAAACAAAACGAAAAGTGAAAGAAGCAATGGATTACCTTGGCTATCATCCTAACTTTAATGCAAGAAGCTTAGCTAACCGCAGCACTCAGGCAATCGGACTCGTTATGCCGAGTTCTGCAGATAAAGCTTTCCAAAACCCATTCTTTCCCGAAGTGATCAGAGGAATCAGCACGATGGCGCACGAGCAGGAGTATGCGCTATATATGTCCACTGGGAAAACGGAGGATGAAATATTTGATGGTGTTGTCCGAATGGTGCAGGGAAGGCGTGTTGACGGTATCGTGATGCTGTATTCCCGAGTAGACGATCGAATCATGTGTTATTTGCAAGAACAGAATTTTCCTTTTACCGTAATCGGAAAGCCTTTTAAGAATGCAGAAACGATAACACATATCGATAACGACAACTTCAGAGCAGGTCAGGAAATGACAGAGCATCTGCTTTCCCTCGGACATGAACGAATCGGTTTTGTTGGAGGGGACTTAAATCTCGTCGTAACGATCGACCGGTTATTAGGTTATGAAAAAGCGATACGTAATGCAGGGCTGCCTCATAAGGATGAATACATCGTACACGAGGAGTTCTTAAAAGAAGGCGGGCAGGAAGCGGTAAAAGAACTTCTGGCATTGCAAAATCCGCCAACGGCATTGCTTGTGATGGATGATCTTATGTCTTTCGGTGTATTAAGTACATTAAATGATTTAGGATTAAGTGTTCCCGAGGATATTTCCTTACTTAGCTTTAACAACGTGATGCTGTCAGAACTTTCATCACCAGCATTAACTTCTGTTGATATTAATATTTTTCAGCTCGGTTATGAAGCAGCAAAAGGATTGCTGGAATGTATTCAGACACCAGGAAAACCAGCAAAACGGGTTGCAGTGCCATTCGAGCTCGTTGAAAGACAATCTTGTAAAAAAGTGAATTAGCTTTTAAAAAAGCCTCTATCTGATGGATTTCATTCTATCAGTTAAAGGCTTTTTTCTTTTAATGCATGAATAACAGGGGAAATAGGCTGCTTAGTTTTTGCGGAGAAAAACTCTTCAAAAGGATCGCCAACTTCTTTAATTCGGTCTTGAATTACAGTTAACGGGAATAATTCTGGACGCAGCTCTCGGGTGACTTCATGCCAATAAAGCGGGGCCGCAACGAGTGCATCTTCATTTCCTCTTACTGAATAAGGTGCAATGATGGTTTTACCTTCCGCATGCTGGATATAATCGATATAACATTTGTTGCCTCTGTTCTTTTTTAACCGTTCGATTGTGAACCAGCGAGGTTCTTTTTCAATTAAAAAATGTGCAAGAAATTCAGTGAATAGCCGTGACTCATCAAATGTAACTTGGTTATCAGGCAAGGGAATATAGATCTGCATTCCTTTATTTCCGCTTGTTTTAATAAATGTTGTAAGGCGAAGGTTATCGCAAACTTCTTTGATCATCAGTGCGGCTTCGATCGAAAGCTTGAATTCATCCCTGGAAGGCGGGTCCAGATCCATAACGATCTCTGACGGGTATGAAGTATCAGATGTGCGATAAGGAATATGGAATTCAAAAGCAAGCTGGTTCCCAAGCCATAAAAGGGTTGGCAGGTTATTGCAAACAATATAATTGATATCCTCTTCTTGAACCGTTTGTATAAATGCTGGAGCATAATCCGGACAGTTCTTTTGATAGAATCGTTCATCGCCAACTCCGTGAGGATATCTGATTACCGTTAGTGCACGGTTCTTAAGGAAGGGAAGCATGTACGGTGCTATATGTGTTAAATAGTTGATGAATTCAACTTTAACGATATTTTGTTTTGGCCAAAGAGGCTTATCAGGGCTTGTCAGTGTGACTATCTCCCCATTCACTTGTAGGTTCAGCTGTTCTTTTGCAGGTTTTCCCATGTGCAATCCTCCCAGTCAGCGTCAAAACGAAAACGAACAAAGCGTGGCTGTCTTAACTGATCTTTGTAGACCTCTAGAAAAGAGAGCTCTACACACAGAGACGGTTCTATCAAAATGATCGACCCTGATCTGCCGTTTTGGTTTTTCTTGACGATTTGAATTAGAGCTTCCTTCTCTTCAGGTGAGATGCCGTGTGAAAACAATCCAACAAACATGATCAGATCATCTTTTATTACACCCACATGGAAAAAACCATTTTCCGTATCGTAACCCGTCAATATCAACGTACTATATTTCAGGTTTTTTACCTTTATCCAGTGATTTGTTCGAGTTCCTGATGACCACTTGCTCTTCAATTTTTTAGCTACGATACCTTCGCTTTTGTTGTTGCGAACAGTTTGCTCAATATATTCTATATCATCTGTAAAGGCCACATAGTTCAAAAAAGATGAAGGAATTACCTTCTGGGTATCGATTTCTAATGCTTCCATAAAACTCGAAAGCCTTTCTTTTCTTTTTAAAAAGTGCTCGTGATAGATGTATTGCCCTTCAACTGCTAGCAAATCAAAAGCACAAAAAGAGGAGGGATACAGCTTAACAGCTTGTTTAACTCTCTCACTTTGTTTTAGCCTGCCTCTTTTTTGAATCTGTTCAAAGTTTGCTTTAAAAGAATTTTCTAATATGCACAATTCTCCATCGATCAAAAGGGGAAACAAATGATCCACCATATTTTCAATACTCTTTAAAAAATCAGGGATTTCCGGAAAAATGGTATGCAGGTGATGACCATTCCTGGATGTCATAATAATACTGGAATGGTCCCAATAAAGAAGACACCGGAACCCATCGTACTTTACTTCATAGACCCAATCTTCGCCAACCGGAAGTTTATCAGAAAGAGAAGGGAGCATGGGTTTTAGAAACGCAGAGATCATGAACTTGAAGCTTTCTTCTTAGCTGTTGATTTTTTCTTCTTTGTTTTCTTATCTTCGTCTGATACTTTCTCAGCTGTTTCTTTTTGTTTCTTCGTTTCTTTTTTCTTAGGTTCTTTACCTTTACTCTCGTTGATTGAGGCCTGTAAAGCTTCCATTAGATCAACTACATTTGTCTTTGGTTTTTCTTTTGCAACTTTAACTTCATCACCAGAAATCTTACTGTTGATCAGTTCAAGAACGGCTTCACGATATTCGTCTTCGTATTTTTCCGGCTCAAATGGTGCAGTTAGTTGTTCGATTAATTGTTTCGCCATCTCGAGTTCTTTTTCGTTCAGTGAAACTTCGTCCGTTATTCCAGGGACATGATCAACATTGCGTACTTCATCAGGGTAAAAGATGGTCTCTAGAACTAAGCCGTTTTTATAAACACGGACTGCAGCAAGGTGCTCTTTAGACCGAAGCGTGAACTTTGCAAGACCGATCTTGCCTGTGTCTTCCATCGCTTTCTTTAATAGAGCAAATGATTTGGTTCCGTTTTCTCCGGGGCCAACGAAATAAGAACGGTTGTAAAAAATCGGATCAATCTCTTCTAATTGGATAAAATCAATAATTTCTATCGATTTATCAGACACACCTGCCAGTTCATCCAGCTCATCTTTTTCAACTACTACAAACTTTCCTGGCTCATATTCATAACCTTTAACAATCTCTTTTGAATCAACTGTTTCTTCACATACCGGACATATCTTTTCATATTGAACAGGGCTGTGGCACTTTTCGTGTAAATATCTCATCTTAATATCTTTATTTTCTGTGGCAGCAAACAGTTTTATTGGGATATTTACAAGCCCGAAACTGATTGCACCTTTCCACATCGTATGCATGGAAACCATCCTTTCACGAATCGTTTACTATATAGTGTTTGATTTCCATTAAAATAAACATCATGTATATTTTTCCAACTTTTATACACATTTCGACAATGCATTGTAGAATCATGTAAAATCCTTCATAATGGATGGCAGAGATTGATTTTTTAAAGGGTGATTACAAAATGGATAGCAGTACACATGAGCAAATAAATAAAAAGCTGGCTTCTTTCCTTAGCGAGCAGAAATCAAGCATCGTTGAAAAATGGCTTGAAAATGTACTGTTGCCGCAGAATGATCCTTTTTATGAGGAAGTCAAAAAGAACGGCTATCAAACGATCGTAGAACTGATCTATTATTTGGAAACTGGGTCACTCGACAGAGTAAGCAAACTTACAAACAAAATGGCCATGGAGCGAATTGAAGCAAAGGCGAACATCGGGGACTTTGTACATAATATAAACATCGGACGAAGCATTGTTTACGAGCTTTTAATGTGTTCTTTATTGAACGAACATGAAAAAGGCGAAGGTGTCCTTATGATGCAGCGTTATTTTGACCACCTTCTTTTTTTAAGTGTGAAAGACTATACAGCACTGAAGGACTCTATCATTGATAGGAAAAATCAGTTCATCCAGGAAATGCACCATGACAGACTAACAATGCTTGGACAGATCGCTGCAAGCTTCGCACACGAGTTTAGAAATCCGCTGACATCTGTAAAAGGATTCATTTATTTACTTCAAAGAGAACTGGAGAAAACGGAACAATCAGATTATTATTTTGAGATCATCCAGAATGAGATGCAAAGTCTTGAGGAAAAAATCACTCAGTTTCTTTATCTATCCAAAATGAGAGGTCTTGAAGATAAGCTTGTGAATGTACCTTTAACCACCCTCTTAAAAGAGATGCTCGAATTTATGTATCCTCGGTTTACAGAAACGAATATCATCATTCATTCAGAATTAAGCGATGATATATATATTGAGGGAGATAGCTCACAGATTAAACAAGTCTTATTGAATATTCTTGTGAACGCGGTTGAAGAATTAAGTGAGTGGAATGGTGAACGTAATATTGAAGTTAAGTTGAAAAAGGCTTCAGATGAAATTGCTGAGCTTTCTATATGCAACAACGGAAATCCAATCCCTGAATATTTGCTGGAGAACGTTTTCGAGCCGTTTGTAACAACAAAATCCCTTGGAACGGGTCTCGGATTATCGGTTTGTAAACAGATTGTAGAAAAGCATAACGGCACGATCGAAGTGAATTCCAAGGAAGATTTCACATGTTTTACAATTAAATTCCCAACCATATAAAAAAGCTCCCGAAACATTCGGGAGCTTTTTTCATGCTAGAGATGATCGGGCTTTTTTGAGTAAGGCTGTTTGCCTTTTTGTTTAATCTCTTGTTCAGCTTCGTTCTTAAGCTGGTTCATCGCCTGATTGTCTTCTGGCCTTTTATTATCGTCTTTTGTATAGCGGTGTGTCATGTAGAATCCCTCCTGTCTCTAACATCTGTCAGAAGGAAATCGATTATACATCATGTTTCAATAAACTTTTTTAGGTGTATTTAAAAAGAATAACGCGATTGTTCCAGGTCCTGCATGTGCCCCAATCGCACAGCCGATCATCGTGATCAAAATGTTCCGGTTTCCCGTTTCTGCGATAATCAATTCTTTAAGTGCTTGTGCCGTTTCTGTATCATCAGCATGGCTGATTCCGATCGTCATATCATCCAGTGTCTCAGCGCGTTCCTTCATGAGTTCGACCATACGGCCTAAAACTTTCTTTTTTCCTCGCAATTTTTCAAGCGGGAATAGCTTGCCGTCTTCCATATGCAGTACAGGTTTAATCTTTAGAAGAGCACCCATGACTGCGGCTGTTTTACTAACCCGGCCGCCGCGTAATAAATATTCAAGGTCATCAACGGTAAAAATAGATTCAAGATGAGTTTGATAATGCTGCAGGGTGCTAATGATTTCGTTCATTGTTTTTCCTGCTTTTGCTTCTTTGGCTGCCTCATAGACCATGAGACCATAGCCGAGTGAAGCTGCCTGACTGTCAAAAACTTCAATCTGTGCTTCAGGATATTCTTCAAGCACTTCATTTTTCATGAGGACTGCGGTCTGATAGGTACCGCTAATTCCTGAAGATAAGGTTATGTATATCGCAGGTTTTCCATTCTTTGCATAAGAACTTAATGTTTCTTTTATAAGTGCAGGGGGTACTTGTGCCGTTTTTGGCGCGGCTCCATCTTTCATGTATGTATATAGCTGTTTTGGTTCAATGTTTGACCGGTCTAAAAATTCTTCGTTATTTATCTGTACAACTAATGGAAGCATAGAGATATCGTATTCTTCTAAAAGTTGTTTGGGCAGATCTGAACCTGTATCCGTTATAATTTGAATCATTTCATTTCACCTGCTTGGCTTTTTCTATAGTTTAACGTGTGATGGAATGAAAAGGCAATCATGATCTTTATAAAAAAAGTTAATTGGCTATTGACGGTGTTCTGCTTTTTCTGTTAAAAATGAATCTTGGACTATGAAAGGAGGGGCTTCACATGATCAAAGAACGTTTTCGTATCTCTGAACTAGGGATAAATGAAATGAAAACAATCTTTTTTATAATAGTAGGGGCAATATTAAACGCAATATCATTAAATATGTTTTTGATTCCTGCAAAAGTATACGCAAGCGGATTCACGGGAGTATCTCAGCTTATTTCCTCACTGCTTGAAAATACGGCATTTCCTATCTCAACAGGTATCTTATATCTAATTTTTAATATTCCAGTTACGGTTCTCGGCTGGATGAAAGTAGGAAAGTCGTTTACGATTTACAGTTTCTTAAGCGTAATCATGATTACCTTTTTCTTAGAGATTATCCCTATTACAGTAGTATCAACAGACATCTTGCTTAACGCCGTTTTCGGAGGTGTTATTGCAGCATTAGGAGTTGGGGTCACATTAAAATACGGTGCATCAACTGGTGGATTGGACATCATCGCCATGGTTCTATCACGAATGAAAAACAAACCGATCGGCGGCTACTTTTTCATATTAAACGGATTGATCATTATGGCAGCAGGTTTCTTATTCGGCTGGGAAAAGGCATTGTATACGTTAGTTGCTCTCTATGTTTCTTCACGTGTTATCGATGCAGTACATACTCGTCATGAAAAGCTTACTGCAATGATCGTTACGAAAAAAGGAAAAGAGATACAAGAAGCGATTCATGGAAGAATGGTGCGAGGAATAACAATCATCCCTGCAAAAGGTGCTTTCTCAAATCATGATAAAGAAATGCTCATGATTGTAATAACTCGCTATGAATTATATGACCTTGAGCTGGTCCTTAAAGAAGTGGACCCTAATGCCTTTACGAATATTATTCACACTCAAGGCATCTATGGATTCTTCCGCAACGACTAGGGGACAGACCCCATAAAAAAACAAACCTTATGATTTTGTACACACGGCACGGACATTATTCGTGCCGTGTTTTATTTATGAATCTTTTCGTTAAAATCACCATATAACGGTAAAAATGAATGAGAAGGTGGTGATTTGCTTGGCGCTAAAATCAAAAAAGGCTTTGTTAATAATTATTGCATCATTTATTATTTTTTCTATGGCATCTGGCTGCTCCAAAGATAAAGTGAAGAAGGGTAAAGGTAATGAAAGCATTAGTTCGCAGCTTAATCCCGTATTATCTATTCAACAGACAAACGATGGAATCGACTTTTTGGTAGCTCTAGAGAACCAAAGCAATCATACAGTAACCCTAACCTTTGACAGCTCTAAGATGTTTGATATTACGGTAAAAGATACAACAGGAAATGAAAGTTATAGGCATTCTAAAGGGAAGAAGTACAGTCAGCAAACAGAGAAAGTCCAGATCAAAGCAGGAGCAAGCCATTTATGGAAGGCAAAGTGGAAGCTTTCACCAGAGGACAGAAAAGCTGGAATATACAAAGTAAAAGCAATATTCACTCCGAGCAAAGTCACACCAGGATCTATTAAAACAGAAGAGCTGGCTATTACCGAGAACTTGACCTTGCAATCAGGGATAGCTGATTTGAAGAATAACTCATTTAGAAATATTCACTTCACAGGAACCGATGGGAAATATAAGGTATCTGGTGAAGCAAGAGTGTTTGAAGCATCATTTGCCTACTTAGTTACAGATGGGCATGAAGTTTTTGTTGAAAATCATGCACAAACTGCAGAAGGAGCACCTGCATGGGCGCCTTTTTCAGTCGAGATCAAGATTTCTGAGGAAGACTTGCCGATCAATGGTACATTGATGCTCGAACTGTTCTATTTTAGTCCGAAAGACGGCGAGAAAACAGATGTATTAGCTGTGCCTCTCGAGACCTTTAAATAAAAATATTTAGAATTTGAGCTTAGTGCATGTATTATTGCGTGGTCGTGAAGGTTTATGTGCGCTCAGGAGGATTTATGTGCGTTCACGGAGATTTAGCTGGTTCACGGAGGTTTTTGCGCGCTCAGGAAGGCTCACATGCGGTTCATAAATTTATACTCGGCCAACGAGACACATGACTACAAAACGACTATAATCAAAAAAACAAAAAACCAGCCCATCACACGTAGGCTGGTTTTTCAGATTATATATTAAGCATTTTCGTTTAAAGCTTTTTCGATTTCAGGCATCAGTTGATTCCAGTCGCTGTCTACTGTTTTGTTGACTGTGATGAAATTTTCAAAGCCAAAGATTGATTCTACACCGTCGATAGAGAGCAGCGCTTTTGCTAGAGGTGAATCAGTATCATCACCAACACGTGCAGATAATCTTCCTTCTAGAAACTTTTCAGATGCGTCAAACTTTAGTGCGTTCGGATTTGGTGTTGGCTGGATCGAAAATTCAATTGCCATAAATAACACTCCTTCTTTTATTAAAAATTAAATGCGTATCTCTTTGAGATGATATCATGAAAATCGAGTGAGTTATACAAATGCTTCGTTACAGAGTTGTTGATTCCTGTTTCTAATTCAATTGATTTAATTCCATCACGTTCAGCCCAGTAGATCAAATGAAGAAGCAGCTTGCGGGCAATACCCTTATTTCGGTACTCTTCATGTACATAAAGTTCATTAAGCCATAAATAAGGACCACCGATGCGAATGCTTATTCCCAAATTAAAAAAAGCAAGTCCGATAATTCTATCTTCTTCCTGGGCAACAATGATTCCGCTCTTATCGGGATTTTCCAAAGCAAGCTTAACACCTGCAAGGGTTCGGAAATGTTCCTCAGGCTCACCATCCATTGTGCGTTGCTGGATAAAAAGGTGCGCAATTTCTTCGATTATATGGGATTCAGCTTCATTCGTTACTCGATATATTTTCATTAAAATGCCCCCAAATTACTCGTAAAAACATTAAATTTAAACATAACATAACACATTATAACAAATTTATTGAGGCTATGACGTTTGATAAATGGAAATTTCTTTCGAATAACTATAAAAATAGACAATAAAAGGAGATGGGTGGGATTGAAGACTCTTGTTTGTTTTGGGGACAGCATTACATCAAAAGAAAAGAGTAAAGACGGTTCTTTGCGTCTGACCTCCCGGCTGAGACAGGAATTAACAGAATGGGTAGTTATGAACGCGGGTATTCCTGCTGAAACAACCAGGGCTGCTTTAGTCAGACTGCAAGATGATGTTTTGAGGCATCAGCCCGACTTTGTAACGATCTTGTTTGGCGCAAATGATTCGAGTGACCACAGGCTCATCCCTTTAAAAGAATACGAAAAAAACCTCACGTACATGGTAAATAAAATCGGAGCAAAAAAAGTAATTCTGATCAGTCCTGCGCCCGTTTTTGAAGAAAAACAGAAAGCTAGAACGAACGAAAGAATGAAAACATATGCTCAAACTGTCAAAAAGGTGGCAAAGCATGAGGGAACCGCATATGTACCTCTTTTTGAAATACTTAACGAAATGGATATTGAAAAGTTCGTTATTGAAGACGGTCTTCATTTTAATAAATATGGATATGAAGAATTAAGTGATCTGGTCCTAAGAAAAATTAAAACATTGACCGCCATATCATTTCCAAAAAAACAGCTTTCTCCATAAAAGAGAAAGCTGTTTATTGTGTTATTGCAAGTTATTTTGGTTTGAGTCATCTTCTAAAAGATTTTGAGCATCTTCTAAGCTTAAGCCAGTTGCCTGAGAGAAGGATGGAGGCTGCCCCGTTTGAGAAGTAGTTTGATTTGAATGAGCATCAAGTTCTTGCTGAAGTTCAGCAAGCTGAGCACGTTCTGCATCAGAAGAATTCGCCATAGCTGAGGATAAAGCATTCTGAGCAACTTCCATATCATGGCTCGAAAGGTTCGTGTGTGTAGTATGGCTATTCGTATAATTTTGGTTATGCATCATCTCATTAGCTGAGTTTTGGAATTTTCCAACAGCCTGTTGAACAGCATTTCTTGCCATTTGAAATAATTTATTTGCCATCCCTATATGCCTCCTAAAGAATTTCTTTCTTCTTTATCACGCTTGCGGTCTTCTTGTTCATTCTTGCTGAATGCCATGGTTGTTTCTTGGCTCACCATATCAGCACCTTGTTTGATTGTTCGTTTTGAACGGCTTTTTTTACTCATTTAAAATACCTCCTTTTCTCCCGTATGCTTAGTTTTAACCGTGAAGATGACATTATGTAAAAAGAAGATGAAACAGCATATAAAAGAAATGGAAATAAAAAAACCTCTGGAATTCCAGAGGTTATTAAAGTGAACTACACAAGTTCTAATACATTTTTCAAATAATGCGCAATTCCTTCTTCTTCATTTGTTTTCGTTACATAATTTGCCCGTTCTTTAAGTTCTTCGATGGCATTGCCCATCGCTACACCATGACCTGCATATTCGATCATTTCAAAATCGTTGTCCTCATCACCAAAAGCAATGATACGTTCTTGTGGAATATTATAATATGCTGCAACTTTTTCAAGCCCAGTCGCTTTATTTATTCCTGAACGAATGACTTCGATGATGTTCCAAGGAGCTGCCCAAACACGCTGATCAACGACTTCTGCATGCTCCAGTTCCAGCATTTTTCTTAGATCACCAATATGATGATCTTCAGGATGAACGAGGATTGCTGTTGGATCCTCGGTTAACGTTTTTTGAAGGTCTCCAATTTGGAGAGGATTTTCATTCATTATGAACGTATTAACAATAACTTCATCGTGTTTTCTTAAATAGACCTCATCAAGAACTTCGACCATGATGTTTTTCACCTTAAAAGTTTCACATGCTTTAATAATCCTTTGTGCGACGTCGAGCTCCAGAGGTGAATGGTGAATACCGAAAGAAGCATCATGCGGATGGTGAACAAAAGCACCGTTAAAATTTACAATAGGGGTTTTCAATCCAAGCTCTTCATAATACATGTTTGATGAACGATAAGGTCTGCCAGTTGAAATGCAAACATGGTGGCCTTTTTCGATCAGTTCAAAAAGCAATGCTTTTGTCTTGCGGGGAATTTTCTTTTCATCTGTCAACAAAGTTCCATCAAGATCAAGTGCAATTAAGTATGGTTGTGTCACAAAAGTACCTGCCTTTTTATTATGCTTTACGTAAAGTGTAATATTTTCCCTTGAAAAAGTCTATTCATATAGGTCTTCATTCATGAAAATGATGCATGTCTCATGATAAGATGGAAAAAAAGAGAAAGAGGAGATACATTTGGTTTCAATTCAAAATGGAACGATAGGGGATATCCCTTTTTTAATGGCTGAAAAAGAAGAGAATAAAGGGATGCCGCTGCCGCTCTTTATTTTTATACACGGTTACACGAGTGCAAAAGAACACAATCTGCATTTTGCATATACGCTTGCTGAAAAAGGTTTTCGGGTCATTTTGCCAGATGCTCTTCATCATGGTGAACGAATTTCTCCCAACCCTCCAAAAGTGATGGAATATGAATTTTGGAACATTGTTCATCAAGGTATTAAAGATGTGGATGCTATTATAGATTGGGCACACGAAAATAATTTTACTTCTGATGGAGAGGTCGCTGTTGGCGGGACTTCAATGGGAGCAATAATAACGTATGGTTCACTTGTAAACAATCAGGATATTAAAGCGGGTTGTGCCTTAATGGGAACTCCTTCGCATGAAGATTTCGCAAGATGGCAAATCGAAAGAATCGAAAAGGCTGGGCATAAGCTGCCTCTTTCAATAGAAGAATTAAATCATTCATATGAATTAATCAGTAAATATGATCTAGTTCAACATATGGATAAATTGAATAACCGTCCATTATTCATTTGGCATAGTGAGATCGATGCAGTTATCCCATATGAATTTGCAAAACCTTTCGTGGATCGACTTACTGAAAATAACAACAGATCTGTGTACATGAATGACAAAACATCTGGTCATAAAGTTTCGCGTTCTGCCTATTTGAACGCAGTGGAGTGGATCACTCAAAATATAAAATCAAAAAAAGAAACGGTGTAGTCATTACCCCGTTTCTTCTAACTTAAGTCGATATGTTCTTTTTGGCTGGTACATATGATCAATTTCGTCAATTTGCTTTTGAAGTGAATGCATGATGCGGAGCGTCCAAACACCCTTCTCGTTAAATTCTTCTGGGATGTCGGTAATGGTTACTTTATTGCCGCTTCGGTGGTAATATTCATAAGAAACCTTCATAAATCAACATCCTTTCTATAATTTAAAAAAATAATAACAAATTTAAACACAAAAGTAAACTGAAAAGTGTTTATTTTCTGATAATTTAAGGAGGTCCTATTTTGCCGGTTGCAAAAAGAAATCCGATTCCTGTTTCAGAAGCTATAAAAACGATCATGAACCATACCTCATTATGGGGAACTGAAGAAGTTCCGTTAACAGAAGCCGATAATCGTATACTTGCACAAGGCCTTTCTGCCACGCATGATGTACCGCCTTTTAACCGTTCACCATATGATGGATTTGCAATTCTTTCAAAAGACACGGCAGATGCAGCTGAAACTCATCCCGTTAAACTTCAAGTGTTAGAAACGATTGGTGCAGGTCATGTTGCAGTTAATCAAGTGAAAAGCGGAACGGCTATAAGAATCATGACTGGCGCACAGATACCAGTTGGTGCAGATGCTGTGATCATGCTTGAACTAGTAAAAGAAATGAATGAAAATGAAGAGTCCTTCATTGAAATTAAGCGTACCGTTAAATCAAATGATAATATATCGTTTCAAGGTGAAGATACAAAAAAAGGAGCAGTGATTGCTGATGCAGGCACTCGCATAACACCAGGTTTAATCGCAGTACTTGCAACGTTTGGACATCATACAGTCTCTGTTTTCAAAAAGCCTGTCGTGGGTATTTTATCTACTGGAACTGAACTGCTAGACATTAGCGAACCATTGCAGCCTGGAAAAATCCGAAATAGTAATGCGTATATGGTGGCTGCACAAGCGAGAGCAATGGGGGCAGCGGTGAAATTGTATCAGCATCGGGAAGATGACTTCAAATCCCTATATGAGAATGTAAAAGAATGCTTGAAAGAATCAGATCTCTTAATTACAACGGGCGGAGTATCTGTTGGTGATTACGACTTTCTTCCAGCGATTTATGAAAAATTAGGGGCTGAAGTACTTTTTAATAAGATTGCGATGAGACCAGGAAGTGTTACAACAGTTGCCTTGCATGAAGGTAAATGGCTCTTTGGTCTTTCTGGAAATCCTTCTGCATGTTTCGTTGGATGTGAGCTTTTTGTAAGACCTGTCGTGTTATCAGGGATGAAAGTAAAGAAACCGCACTGTAAAGCAGTGAAAGCTGTCCTTGGTGCGGATTTTCCAAAGCCTAATCCCTTTACCCGTTTTGTTAGAGCCGTTTTGACAGAAGGATTTGATGGGAACGTTGTAACTCCGGCTGGTCTTGATAAATCAGGATCGGTTTCATCACTTCTTGCAGCTAACTCACTCATTGTTCTGCCTGGTGGAACAAGAGGATGGGAGAAAGGAAGTGAGGTTGGCGTACTATCCTGGAACGGTGAAGGGAGTGAGTGGCCATGGGATTCCCCGTTATTCTTCAAGTCGCAGGGTACCAAAACAGCGGTAAAACAACAGTCATAACAAAACTGCTGAAACAGCTGTCCCAACAAAGAATAAAAACCGCTGTCATAAAGCATCACGGACATGATAATACCCTTGATTTTCAGGATGCTGGCAAAGATACTGAAAGTCACAGAAATTCAGGAGCATTCATTGCCGGAATATCTTCTTCAGGAGGCACTATATTTTCAATGAATCATGAATTGCCTCTTGAAAAAGCAATTGAGATATATAAAGTATTGGATATAGAGTGCGTATTAATTGAAGGCTATAAAAAAATTCAATACCCACGAGTTCTTCTTTGCCGGAATCAAAATGACAGTGATCTTATCATTAACTCCAGTAAGCTTGTTGCGATAATTAGTAAGGAACAGCTAACTAGCCAAGACAAGGTTCCGCAATTTATTAGAACCGAAGAAGATAAGTGGGTAAAATTTTTAATGGACTATATAACAAGCCGGGTCATTGAGGAGAGGGCTTATCATGAAACTGTTTAATATCACAAAAGAACCGATCAATAATCAAGAAGTTATTGATAAAGTGATACATCATAACGCAGGTGCAGTATCAGTTTTTATTGGTACCGTTAGGGAAATGACTGGGGAAAAACAGACACGTTATTTGGAATATGAAGCATATGTACCTATGGCAGAAAAACAGCTACAAAAAATTGGGGAAGAAATTCAAGAAAAGTGGCCAAATGCAAGAACTGCAATCACACATAGGATTGGAACACTTCAAATTTCTGATGTTGCAGTTACGATTGCAGTTTCAACTCCTCACAGGCAGGATGCTTTTGAAGCTAGCCGTTATGCAATTGAACGAATCAAAGAAATCGTACCGATCTGGAAAAAAGAACATTACACAGATGGGGAAGAATGGGTAGGAAATCAAAAAGGAACGGAAGAGTATCCAGAGGGCCGTCCGGAAAGGATTGAGAAATAGATGGTGCATATTTTGCTGTTCGCAAGTCTCGCACAACAAGCGGGTACTCAAAAAATAACAATAGATCTAGAGTCACCAGTTACCGTTGAACAGGTTAAAGACCATCTTCAAAATCAGCTTGGAGAACTTAATGGGATAGAAAATGCGCTCGTTGCTGTAAATGAAGAGTATGTTGATTTGACAGTTGAAATAAAAAACGGTGACACAATCGCCTTTATCCCTCCTGTAAGTGGAGGCTAATAAATAGTTAATGAAGGAATTTTAACGATAGATTATTCGTTTGATTCCTTTTTTTCTTCTATATAACATGTAAAACAAAAAAGCTTCCCTGACGAGTCAATTTCACCTTGGAAAAATCCATCCATACAGAATAAATCTTTATTGCAGATCTCACACGATCCTACATGTTCCTTCATTTTTATTTTCGCCTCCGTTTAAGCCGGTTTGATTTTTTCATACGTGGCATTGACGTTGCGGGTTGTTTTCTTAACCAGCTGATAAATTTCTTCATTTCGGGTGCATGCTTTAATGAATCCACAGTTGAATAGAGCGTGGCTAGTTCAGTATTCGTATATAAAAAGTGAATCTGTTTATGACAAGATATACATATATGTGCGGTATCTGAAAAACGGCCGCCTTCTTCTTTAGGGATTAAATGATGTACGGTTAGATCAACGGGCTGCCTTTTGCAAAGTTCACAAATACCTTTCTCCATAATCTTATCAAACCCTTCTTAATTGTAGATAGTTTGCGTAAACTTTGCTGATTTTGAAAGTAGTTGACTTCCGCTCCAGGTGCTCGCTTTCCGGGGGGCGTGCGGTGAGCCTCCTCTGCGCTTCACGCCGATAGGAGTCTCACCTGTCCCGCTAATCCCCCAGGAGTCTCGCACCTTACGCTCCAATCAACTTGCAAAGAGGAGAAGCAAAAAACTTAATCTTTTGAAAGTAATCCTTATTGTATAAACGGTACATTGAACCAACTTCTTTTTCTTTGAATAGGATGAGTTAAAAGGAGGGCGTATTATGTATCCAAATCAATTTGAAGGACAGAATCCCATTCAGCAGGCACTTGGCATAAACAGAAATCCATATAAAAAGATGTATAAAACTTGTATGAAGAACAGAAATCAGCATGTACAGCTGATGCTTATTGATGGAATGACATACTCAGGGTTTATAGAGTACGTTGATCAGCAAAATGTTTATTTTGCGATTCCTTATGTAGAAAATAATCAGAACGAATCCCGAAGCACGCAGTCGCAATATAACGTTGCCGGTTATCAATTATACCGATGTATGTTTCCGCTTCAGGCCGTGGCAGGAGTTTCAGGGGCATTTTAAACTTTATCCAGGATGTGAATCTTTTCTTTTTTTTAGCAAGTGTTATCACGCAAACCGCGGGTAACCTATAAAAGAAAGGAGGTTCATTTAATGGGACAGCATAAGCATTTTACACATGGTCAAAAAGCTCCGAATAACGGTATTTATGTCGAGATTGGCGAGACTGGAAGCATGGTCAATGATCCTCAGCAGATTCACTTGTCAGCAGGTGACCGTTTTCCAGAAACAACAAATCACAACCGTGTATGGACATATAAAAGAAAACCATAAACATAAACAAAAACCCGGCCATTCGCCGGGTTTTCATTTTTATATCTCTTCGCTTTGTGCTGGTAATAATTCACCAAGTACTGAAATTACGACTGTAAAGATAACGCCGAAGATTGATGCTTTTACAAAATCGAATGTTCCGCCTTGCATAGAGACCAATACATAGAAAATCATATTACTTAACAATAAAGACCAGATCAACGTCCAAATATAACGCATGCTACATTCACCTCTTTATGTAAACGAATTCTTTACCCTACTGTATAGTAACAAAAGTTGAGGCAAAGGAAAAGATTCTTTACAAGAATTTATATAGCCTGAGTAAAAAACAGCAAAAATTTTCATAAAATGTTCATGCTTAACAGGATTGACTGTCATAAATAAAGAAAGGAATACGTATACGTGCACTAGTGAAATTTTAAATAATTTTTAAAGAGGGGGCCGCGATATGGAGCAAAAATGGGAAGAACTTAAAGCGTTGGAAGAACAAGATGAGAAGAACCTTACTCCGGAAGGAAAAGAGGCTCTTGAACAGCTGAAAAAAGAACTCAATTCATAAAAACATAGGCAGATAACTTTAGCTATTTTTTTTCCCTTGCATACATTAGTTAAGAAAAGCTAATGCGAGGGGAGAAATGTGAGTATCGATAAACGCACTTTCCAAATAGACAATCAATGGAATATCATCCATCTGCCAGAGCGCCCAAATGGATTTGCAGTTATGATCATCGGTGATTGCAGCCATTACGTTGACTCTCACACCAGTCTTTGGAAACAAAGCACTGAACGCGCCTATCTAATTCAATCCCTCAAAGAACAAGGCTATACGATCTTCTATTCGAACCTTTACGGACGGCATTGGGGAAGCCCGAAAGCCGTAACTCTTGCGAAAAGGCTGTACCATTATGTTATGAAACACGAAATTTTAAATCCAAACATTCATCTAATTGCAGAAGGCATGGGAACTTTGGTTGCACTGCGGTTAATGGAGGAAATGGAACCTCATATACGCTCTGCCATCTTTATTAATCCTTGTTTTGACCTGAAGCATCACTTTAACCATGAAATGCAAAATCGTCTTTTCTTTAAGCGGCTAGTCAGAGAAATAAGCTCAGCTTACAATATAGAAGTACTTAAAGTCGTTCCGCTTATTGATCAACTTCCAGAAATTAAAGATTTACATGCTAAAACACCTGTGAAAATATGGCATGCTGCAAGAGGGGTCTCTTTTAATTTTCGTGACCATAGCAGAATTTATGAAAAAAGAAGACTAGAAATTTTGGCGCCCATCTCACTTTTAATCCATGTACCTGAAAATACATTCAATCCCGCCAAAGCTTTTAGGGAATTTTTTAGAGAAAATGAAAAAGTGCTTTAACCCCATTGTTTCCTTTATTTAAGGGCAATGGGGTTTTTAAATACAAAAAAAGTATCGTATTCCTGGCTTTCCTCCCATAGGATAATAAGAGTAGAAAATTGAAACTGGAGGCTCATACATGAAAAAGGCATTTGTGACAGGCGCAGCAGGATTTATCGGTTTTCATTTGTGCAGCCGTTTGTTAGATGAAGAAGTTGATGTGGTCGGAATCGATATGGCAGAGTCGCCAGACCGTATCGATTATATTGCGCGCCATGCTGGTTTTCAATTTCTTCCGCACGATATAAATGAAACAGATCTGCATCCATATACAAAAGACTGTGATGTTATCTTTCACCTTGCTTGTTCCATTAAACCTGCGGCACCGTGGACAAATATTGAAGATGAAGTTCAAAGGCATGTTTCCGTTCTAAAAAAAGTCGCTTCGTTTGCTAACCCGCAAACAAAGCTCATATATGTTTCTTCGTATGATGTCTATGGAAAGAGACAAGGAGAAGTGCTCGAAAATTCTCCAAAGAATCCAGAAACGCTGTTTGGTCTCATAAAATTGACAGAAGAAAATATGATCAAACAATTGGCTGAAAAAAATGACTTTCCATTTGTCATTATGCGTTTGCCTACAGTATACGGACCAGGGCAACCGGAACATCACACCTATCAGCAAGTGATTTCCAAAGAGGATAAAAGACAAGAACAAATATCAAAAGATACAGTTACTGAAGATGTTTTATTTGTAGAAGACGCTGCAGAAGCCTTATTCTTAGCTGGGAAAGCACCCGCAAAAAACGAAATCTACAATATTTCAAGCGGCAAACCAAATCATTGGCTCGAGGGGCTTACAGAATTAAAAGCAGAAAAGCTGACTTTCACAGAGAAAAGAAAAATGCGCATCAAGGGAGAGAAAGCTGAGCTTGAACTCGGCTTTCGAGCTAAAACGAAGATCAAAGAAGGCATACAAAAACAAATTATGCATTTTAAAAACAAGAAATCCAAGCCAAAATCAAATGAAATTTAATTTAAAGGTGGTTCCAGACATATATGAAGTCTGGACCATTTTTTATTGGGAAAAAATTTAGAATCGATATAAGAGGTCTAAAAGTTGTTGATTTCTGCTCCAAGTTGCTACCTTTCCACGGGGCGCGCGGTGAGCCTCCTACCGCTTTGCGCCAATAGGAGTCTCGTACCTTGCGCTCCAATCAACCTGCAGTGAAAGCATCTATGCAAATCAGTGTAAAAAAAGAATGTATTAAAGAGTTTCTGGAATTTCATTTTTTCTTTATACTTAGAAGGGGCTAACATATGCCTATTTTTACATAATGAGGAGGCAACTAACAATGAACAACGAACTGAACATGAAATTTATGCAGATTGCTATGTCTCATATGCCAGAGGCGAAAGCTTTTTTAGAGCAAAAGGGAATTGAGCTGGGAATGGAAGATATTCAGCCTATGCTCCAGCTTTTATTGAACGTGATGAATGATGCATATGAACTCGGAAAAGAAGAAAACCAATAAGTTATGTAAGCAAAAAGCCAACCTGAGCGGGTTGGCTTTTTTTATTTCTTTTTAAACGCAGAGAATATTGGAGATATCTGCTGAGCAACTTTCACGGATTGATCGATTACGGCAAAAATCTTATTGTAGTCCAGAGATCCTTCCTGCGTTCTGAAAGAATGTAAAAATGGGCGCGGCGGAAACGGCTGCTGAAACGGTGCAGGCATTCCTCTAAATCCAGGCCCGCCAAAGGCTTGAGGAGGCATTCCCTGTCGCATATGAAGGGGCTGCTGCTGCCCATGATTCATCGGATAACGTCCAGGAAACTGCGGAGGATACATTGGCTGTTGTTGATGCAGAGGATTGTGCATTTTGAACCACTCCTAATATCAATTTCACCAAACTTACATTTTTCTTCATTACAGGATATGCCCTAAGCCCTGTATTGGTGAAAGAAAACAACATTAACTAGACAAAATACCGGAATTGGCATAAAATTAGTACCAGGTCATAATATTTGTTATTAATTTTATAAATCTAAAACTAAAGGGGTAATGTTATGAATGCAGGAATCATTGGGATGGGCAGTTATATCCCGGAAAAAATTCTGGCGAACTCCGACCTTGAAAAAATGGTAGATACGAATGATGAGTGGATAAGAACTCGTACCGGAATCGTAGAACGCAGAATTGCAGAAGAATCTGTGAAAACGTCTCATATGGCAAAACATGCTGCTGAAGAAGCAATTCAGGATGCGGGAATTACTGCTGAAGAGATTGATATGATTGTTGTAGCAACAGTTACACCTGATAATCCTTTTCCGTCGGTTGCTTGTCAGCTGCAAGATTATTTAGGAGCGAAAAATGCAGTTGCAATGGATGTCAGTGCAGCTTGTGCAGGATTTATTTATGGGTTAGTCGTTGCAAAGCAATTTATTGAAACCGGAACGTATAAAAATGTATTAGTAGTTGGGGCTGAAAAGCTATCCAAAATTACGGACTGGAAAGATCGAAATACGGCTGTATTGTTTGGTGATGGAGCAGGTGCGGCCATCTTGTCACCAGTAAGTGAAGGAAGAGGAATTCTTTCATTTGAACTTGGTTCTGATGGTACGGGAGCAAAGCACCTTTATCAAAATGAATTTATCCATATGAATGGCCGTGAAGTCTTCAAATTTGCAGTCAGACAAATGGGAGAATCATCTTTAAATGTTGTTCATAAAGCTGGATTAACGAAGGAAGATGTAGACTTTCTGATTCCTCATCAAGCAAACATAAGAATCATGGAAGCATCCAGGGAAAGGCTAGAACTCCCGAGAGATAAAATGATCATGACCATCGATAGATTTGGTAATACATCATCTGCCTCAATCCCGATGGCATTAAAAGAAGCACTGAAAGATGGTAAGATAAAAGAAGATCATACAATCGTACTTGTTGGTTTTGGCGGAGGTTTGACCTGGGGTGCAGTTGCACTTAGGTGGGGACGATAATTCAAAATCATCAATGCTGAATAAAGGAGAGTAGGTTTTACAATGAAAAAAAGAGTCGTCGTAACTGGTTTGGGAGCCGTAACTCCTCTTGGTAATAGTGTAGAAGAAACGTGGAAGAAGATTGTAGAAGGACAAAGCGGGGTAGGACCGCTAACAAGAAGAAACGCTGAAAAGTTTCCGGTAAAAGTTGCTGCAGAAGCTACTGACTTTGATCCAACTGAGTTTATGGATAAACGTGATGCTCGCAGAATGGACCGTTTTACACAATTTGCAGTAGCTGCATCATTGATGGCTGTTAAAGATGCAAACCTGGATATCACTGCAGACATCGCACCTCGCGTTGGCGTTTGGATTGGTTCAGGTATTGGCGGAATGGATACACATGAAGAACAGTTCAGGATTTTTGAAGAAAAAGGTGTTAGACGTGTTAGTCCTTTCTTTGTTCCAATGATGATACCTGATATGGCTTCAGGCCAGGTTTCAATAGCGATTGGTGCTCAAGGAATGAACTCTTGTACAGTTACAGCATGTGCTTCAGGTGCAAACTCTATCGGGGATGCATTCAAAGTCATTCAGCGCGGAGATGCTGATGTTATGGTAACTGGTGGAACAGAAGCACCTATTACAGATATGGCATTAGCAGGATTCTGTCAGGCAGGTGCTCTATCAACAAATCCAGATCCGAACACAGCTAGTCGTCCTTTCGATAAGAACCGCAGTGGTTTTATTATCGGAGAAGGTGCTGGCATTCTTATTCTTGAAGAATATGAATTTGCTAAAAAGCGCGGAGCTAAAATTTATGCCGAAATCGTTGGGTATGGAGCAACAGGTGATGCTTATCACATCACTCAGCCTGCTCCTGGCGGTGAAGGCGGTGCACGTGCAATGAAGCAGGCTGTTGAGGACAGCGGTCTTGCTTTAGAGGATATTTCTTATATTAACGCACATGGCACAAGTACTGATTTTAACGATAAATTTGAAACAGCAGCGATTAAAGCCGTCTTTAATGAGCAAGCATATAAGATTCCTGTAAGTTCAACTAAATCAATGACTGGACATCTGCTGGGTGCTGCTGGCGGTATCGAAGCTATTTTCTCTGTAAAAGCGATTCAAGAGAATATTCTGCCACCAACAATCAACTATGAAACACCTGATGAAGAATGCGATCTTGATTATGTACCAAACAAAGCAAGACAAGCTGAAGTGAAAGCAGTACTAAGCAATTCACTAGGTTTTGGCGGACATAATGCGTCACTTGTATTTAAAAAAATAGAAGAATAATGAATAAGAACCCCGTTTTCTTTAAGGAAACGGGGTTCAATATTTCAATTTGTGAATTGCCTTATTTTAGAATAAAAAGTACAACCTCTGACTATACTGATTTTAAATACAAATCGGCAAAAAAGTGAGGGGTACAAATGTTATACTTACGTGATGTTTGGGTCAACTGGTTTGAAGGAGAAGAGAATGGCTATAACGTTTGTGAGTTTCATGAATGGAGAAAAGATGACTATATTGAACTATTGGATCAAGTACCCATTATTAAGATTGAATCAACACTTTTTCATTACATCGAAAATGATTTAAACGATCTTCCAGATGCCTTATTAGAAGAAGTGCATCAAAAAGCGTATGTCAGAAAAAACAACCAGCGCGTACAGCTTGAACATTGCTTTATCATAACGGATGAGAAAAAATCGTTGATTGTAGATACAATGGGTTATAGAATACCAATTCGAAAGAGCAGACTCATTCCAAGGCAAGAACAGCTTGTTTTTGAAATGGCAGATCAGACCGAAACAAAAGTTTACACATTCAGCGCAAAGCAGATGAGCAAAGAGTATCATATTTTGTCACCGAACCCTGACAGCATGAGAGGCCTGACGAGAAAGGAAAGACAGTTAAAACAACTGCTCTTTATGGCCCTTGATCAATTGCATTCGACAAAAAATGTAGCTGAAATGAGGTATTGGTGTACAGAGTGGATGCCTGAACAATATGGAAAAATTCAAAGAATGGACTTTGACGAAGCATGGGATGCGCTTTATTGCGAATTAAAGAGCGGCTGGTCGAAGCAGCATTTAGATATGTGCGAAAGACTTGTTAAAGGACAGCCATACTTTGAAAAGATTTGGGAACTTGAAAATGGTACACACGTAAACTAAAAAAACCAGCGGATGATTGCTTCCGCTGGTTTTTTGTATTCGTTTTAGTTTTATAGAAGAAGAACGTCTCATTAGTCTGCTTGCTTTTTGAAGAAAAAGCTTTGTTACGGTACGTGTTCTTATATATATTACACGTTCGCGCAAAATACATGTACTTTCACGCATAGTATTGCAAGTTTCACGCAAGATAGTATGAGTTCCACGCTAAATCACACTGTGGCCACACAAAAACGAAGCAGTTTCACGCACAAGATAAAGCTTCAAGTAAACCTACACTCGTTTTCTGGCCAATCCCATAGCTCTTTCAGCCTTATTTAACGTTTTGTTAGCAACACGGTTTGCTTTTTCTGCACCTCTATCAAGGATAGCATCCAATTCATCTGATTCTAGATATCCTTTATAGCGTTCTTGAATTGGCTTTAATGTATTGATAATTGCTTCAGCCACACCTTGTTTGAAATCTCCATAACCTTTTCCCTCATACTTTTCGACCAATGACTTAATACTTTCTCCAGTTAGTTGAGAATAAATAGTCAGCAAGTTTGAGATACCTGGCTTCTTTTCTTTATCATAAGTTACAACTCCATCAGAATCTGTAGTTGCTCGCTTAATTTTCTTTAAGATAACAGATTCATCATCCAGCATAGAGATAAAAGAATTCTGGTTCGGATCTGATTTGCTCATCTTTTTCTCAGGATCAACGAGCGACATGATTCTAGCGCCTTCAGAAGCAATGCGCGGTTCTGGAATAACGAAGACTTCTCGATACTTCTTATTAAAACGCTCGGCAATATCACGTGTCAGTTCAATATGCTGCTTCTGGTCATCGCCAACTGGAACGATACTTGTGTTATATAAAAGAATATCAGCTGCCATCAGTGGGGGATAGGTTAATAAGCCAGCAGAAACAGCTTCTTTCCCAGAAGACTTATCTTTAAATTGTGTCATGCGCTCTAATTCACCGATGTAGGAAACGCATTGCATCATCCATCCCATTTTCGTGTGTGCAGGAACTTCTGATTGAATAAAAATCGTTGAAATCTCTGGATCAATTCCTGCTGCTAAATAAAGAGCAGCTAAATTTCGGCTGTTTCTCTTTAGCTCAACAGGATCTTGTGCTACGGTGATCGCATGCTGGTTAACTACGCAAAAATAACAATCATGTTCATGCTGAAGCTCAACAAAATGCCTCATAGCTCCAATGTAGTTGCCGATGGTTAAATTACCGCTCGGCTGTATGCCTGAAAAGATTACAGACATGATTCATCTCTCCTTTTTCTAATAAAATCAATATAAAAAGGCCCACTCGTCGCCTTATGCAAGGGACGAATGGACCGCGGTGCCACCCTTATAATTCTCACTAAAATGAAAATCACTCGAATACGTACAGGAAATACCGATACGCTGTCCATTTATATCGTGCGGACATCTACACGTCTGAGCCTACTAAAGGTTCGGTCAGAATGCTCCAAAGCCCATTCCATCATGATCCACTACCTGTTTTCACCAGCCACAGGCTCTCTGAGAGCTTCTCATCATGTACTCTTCTTCATCATCACATTAGTCATTTATTTTTTAGTAGTATACACAAATTACAATATATATGCAACGGCAATTGAAAGAAATGTTAAAAATAATCCGCTGTACAAAAAAGATTTCATATAAGAAACATTGACTCTTTCTGATAGGTGAAAGTTGGTTTTAAAAGATATTTCATCGTATTCGTCTGGTGTCCTCGTTAAAGCCTTCGCTACTTTTTTAAAACTATAAGAAAAAAAGTCGAAAAACCCGCCTTTTACTACATATAGAGCAATCCCGATCAATGCAATTGAAAGTGCAAAGTAAAAAAGAGTATTTACGTATTTTTCAAGGGTAAATGGTCCAGAAGATAAAAGAGCAATGATCAAAGCTATGATGACAGGGAATGCAGAAATAACAAGAATTCTTCTTATGTGTACGTTCATTGATTAGGCCTCCAAGTAGTAAAAATTACACCATATACATTTAAAAATGTACCACGAAATCAAAAATATACCGTCAGACTTTACTCCCATTGTAACAAATGAAATATAAAATTGACGAATTATAATTCAAAACAAGGGATTGTCTATCTGCACAGGAAATCGAGAATGTAATATTCATGCTAGTTTACATATAATTTTGGTAAAATTTGTAGAATAATCAGAAAATACTCGCTCACACATTATAGGTCTTTATACCTATTTTTTGTTAAGGAAAAGTAAATATCATGGGCTTTTTGTAAAACTCTTAAAAAAAATAATTCCACAATTGTTTGAAAACTTGTATAATCGAACTTGTAGATGAAATGTCTGATAATTCTTGAGACTTTCGTCTGCTAACAAATTAACAGGATAAAAAGGGGAGGTCGACTCATGAAGAAGTCAAAATGGTCATTGCTTCTTACGCTAGTTCTTGTTCTTAGCATGTTCTTAGCTGCTTGTAGTGGCGGAGACAAGAAAGAAACTAGCGACAAGAAAGGCGGCGACGAAGGTACAAAAACTGATAAGCCAGCTGAGCCGCAAGTACTTAACATCCTTGATGGAGAAGAAATTCCTTCAATGGACTCTTCACAAGCAACAGACTCTGTTTCATTCGAAGTAATGAACAACGTTATGGAAGGTTTATACCGTCTTGATAAAGACAACAAACCAACTCCAGGTGTTGCTGAAAAGCACGATCTAAGTGAAGATGGAACAGTTTATACTTTCCACCTAAATCCAAACGCTAAATGGAGCGATGGATCTAAAGTAACTGCTAATGATTTCGTATATGCTTGGAGAAAAGCATTACACCCAGATACTCTTTCTGAGTATGCTTACATTATGGGACCTGTAAAGAACGCTAACGCGATCCAAACTGATGGTGACCCATTATTCGGTAAAGTAGAAGAGCTAGGTGTTAAAGCAGTTGATGAATCAACTCTTGAAGTAACTCTTGAAGCTCCAGCTCCTTATTTCTTAGGACTAACTGGATTCGCAACTTTCTATCCGCAAAAAGAAGAGTTTGTTAAGCAACAAGGCGATAAGTACGCTTTAGAAGCTAACACTCTATTATACAACGGTCCTTTCGTACTTAACGAGTGGAAACACAACGAAGGATGGCAGTACAAGAAAAACGATAACTACTGGGATAAAGACAGCGTTAAGTTAGACGAAATTAACGTTAAAATCGTTAAAGACGTTGCTACAAGCGTAAACCTTTATGAAACTGGTCAAACAGATATCACTGGTCTAAGCATGGAATATGTTGACCAATACAAAGATCACGAAGATCTTTACACTCGTGGAGAAGCTACAGTATTCTTCTTACGTTTAAACCAAAAATCAGAAGCTCTTAAGAACGCTAACATCCGTAAAGCGATCGACATGGCTTATGACAAGCAATCTATGGTAGATGTACTTCTTAACAACGGATCTACTCCTGCTTACTACCTAGTACCAGGTGAGTTCACTCCAGGTCCAGACGGAGAAGACTTCCGTAAAACAAATGGCAACTTCGGTGGCTATGATTTAGAAAAAGCTAAAGAACTTTGGGCTGCTGGCCTTAAGGAAATCGGTAAAGAATCTGTAGAGCTTGAGCTATTGAACTACGATTCTGATGGCGCTAAGAAGATGGGTGAGTTCTTCAAGAACCAACTTGAAAAGAACCTTCCTGGAATCAAAGTTTCTATTAAAGCACAACCGTTTAAGCAAAAGCTTGAACTTGAATCTAAAGGTGAGTATGACTTCTCATATGCTGGTTGGGGTCCTGACTACCAAGATCCAATGACGTTCCTAGATATGTTCGTAACTGATGGAGCTCATAACCAAATGGCTTACTCAAACCCTGAGTATGACAAGTTAATCGAGGGTGCTAAGAAAGAAACAGATCAAGAGAAGCGTTGGGAAATGATGCTTGAAGCTGAGAAAGTTCTTTTCGAAGATCAAGCGATCTCTCCACTATACCAACGTGGTGTAACTGGCCTTCAAAAGCCATACGTAAAAGACTTAGCTCATCACTTATTCGGAGCTGATGTTTCTTACAAGTGGGCTTACATCGAAGGAAAGCAATAAGCTTTATTGAAAAATAGTAAATAGTTTTTCTCAGGAGAGTACATGTGTTCCTGACATGTACTCTCTTTTTTGCCTTGTAAACATGAATGGAATATATTGTGTGACGAAGAAAGAAATCAGAAAATGTCGAAAAAAAAATATTTTCTATTGATATAAAATATTTTGTCCCTTAAGATAGATATTACAGAAAGATTTCAGAACATTAAGTTTGAAACATTTGGGGGAGGTGTTTGTAATGTTGCGTTATATAACGAAGCGAGTGTTTGCGATGTTTTTAACACTGCTGATCATTGCAACGATTACATTCTTTTTAATGAAATTATTACCTGGTTCTCCTTTTAACAACCAAGAGAAGTTAACTGAGTCCCAGCGCTATGCACTTAATGAAAAATACGGGTTAAATGACCCGGTGCCTGTTCAATACATCAATTATCTAGGGAAATTGGCACAGGGTGATTTAGGATACACGTTCCAGTTTGATGGACGTACCGTTAATTCTATGATTGCTAACGGTATGGGCCCATCTGCAACAGTTGGGTTTGAAGCACTGCTGTTTGGAACATTGGTTGGCTTGATATTAGGGATCGCAGCAGCTTTAAAGCATAACTCGTTTATTGATTACGGAGCTATGGTCATGGCTGTATTTGGAATTGCAATACCGTCCTTCGTATTTGCAGGACTTTTGCAGTACTACGTAGGGGTTAAGCTTGGATGGCTGCCAGTAGCGTTCTGGAATGGTCCTGAGTATCACATCATGCCAGCATTCTCTCTATCCGTAGGAGTAATTGCTACTGTGGCACGTTTTATGCGTACAGAAATGCTTGAGATTTTAGGTACAGATTATATTCTTATGGCTCGATCTAAAGGGATCAGTAAACAAGCAGTTATTATTAAACACTGTGTACGAAACAGTATGATTCCGATTATTACGATCCTTGGACCCATGGCTATCGGCCTAATAACAGGTTCACTTGTAATCGAAAACATTTTCGCAATACCTGGTATTGGTGAACAGTTCGTAAAGAGTATCAACCTAAATGACTATCCAGTTATCATGGGTACTACTTTATTCTATAGTTTCTTAATTATCGTAATTATCTTAGTTGTCGATATCCTTTATGGAATCATTGATCCTCGTATTCGTGTTGCAGGAGGTAAATCATAATGAGTATGTCAGAAAGAAAACTAACACCTGATTTATTTCGCCCTGCAAATTTAGGTACAGGTAAAGGCGAAGAAATTACAAAACCAAGTTTAAGTTTTTGGCAGGATGCTTTTAGACGATTAAAAAAGAATAGAGCTGCTATGCTTGGACTTTTTGCAATCGTGTTCATTATCGTCTTTTCACTAATTGCACCATCGTTAAGTAAGTACGGCATGGACGATCAAGAGTTGATGCGTGCAAACTTACCTCCTAAAATTCCAGGATTAGAGAAGATTGGCTTCTTGGGAGTAGATGGAGTAGATATTCGTGGTGTAGATCAGTATGAAATGAAGAATGTGCCAACAGAAGATAAATTCTGGTTTGGTACTGATCCGCTTGGACGTGACCAATGGGTTCGTGTTTGGAAGGGTACACAGATTTCTCTTTATATCGCATTTTTAGCAGCAACCATTGATTTGATCGTAGGTGTTGCTTACGGTGGAGTTTCTGCCTTCTACGGCGGAAGAGTAGATGACGCGATGCAGCGTGTAGTAGAAATATTAGTAGGTATTCCGAATCTAGTTGTAATAATCTTGTTTATAATCATACTTGATCCTGGAATACTTTCAATCACACTAGCTCTCGTTATAACCGGTTGGATAGGAATGTCGCGTATCGTACGAGCGCAGATCCTATCATTAAAGAATCGTGAATTTGTTTTAGCATCGAAAACACTTGGCTCAACAAACGGCCGTTTAATTACAAAACACTTATTGCCAAACACACTTGGCGCAATCATTGTTACAAGTACGTTTACAATTCCAGGAGCTATTTTCTTCGAAGCATTCCTAAGTTTTATCGGTCTTGGTATTCAACCGCCGACTGCTTCACTAGGAGCTTTGATTGCAGACGGATTTAGATCGTTGCGTATCTACCCTCACTTAGCAATCTATCCTGCATCAATCATGTGTATCCTGATGATCAGCTTTAACTTGCTAGGGGACGGATTGCGAGATGCATTAGATCCGAAAATGAGAAAATAGTACAGGAAGGAGATTTTATAAATGGAAAAACTTTTAGAATTAGATAACCTTCATGTCTCCTTCCAGACGTATGGGGGAGAAGTTAAAGCAGTTCGAGGTGTAAGCCTTTCATTAGATAAAGGGGAATCACTTGCAATCGTTGGTGAATCCGGATCTGGTAAGTCTGTTACTTCAAAGGCAGTAATGAGATTATTGCCGAATAAAATTGGTTCGATTAAAGAAGGTGCTATTCGCTTCCAAGGTAAAGACCTTGCTAAAGCATCTGAGCGTGAGATGGAAAAAATTCGCGGTGCTGAAATCTCAATGATCTTCCAAGACCCGATGACATCTTTAAATCCAACGATGACAATCGGGAAGCAGATCATGGAAGGACTACGTAAGCACCAGAACATGAGCAAGAGCGAAGCAAAAGAGCGTTCGATCAATCTACTAAAATTAGTAGGTATTCCAAACCCTGAACTTCGTGTAGATGAATATCCTCACCAATTTTCAGGCGGAATGCGTCAGCGTGTAGTTATCGCGATTGCACTTGCATGTAATCCAAAAGTATTGATCGCAGATGAACCGACAACAGCACTTGATGTAACAATTCAAGCGCAGATCTTAGACTTGATGCGTGACCTTCAAGACAAGACTGGAACGGCAATCATCCTTATCACGCATGATTTAGGAGTAGTAGCAAACCTTGCTCAGCGTGTAGCTGTCATGTACGGTGGAATGATCGTTGAAACAGGTACGGTTGATGAGATCTTCTATAAACCGAAGCATCCATACACATGGGGACTATTAGCTTCCATGCCAAAATTAAACGCAGATTCAAAAGAATTATTAGCAATTCCAGGAACACCGCCTGACTTAATGAATCCTCCGAAAGGATGTCCGTTTGCTGCGCGTTGTCCATATGCGATGGAAGTATGTTTAGATCATATGCCTGAAGCGACTAACGTTTCTTCATCGCACAAAGCTGCTTGCTGGTTGTTAGATGAGCGAGCGCCAAAAGTTGAACCGCCTGAAGCGGCAGTAGTTGGAGGTGCTCGATAATGGCAGTTGTAGAGAGAGAAAAGTTACTTGAAGTTAAAAATCTTAAGAAGTATTTCCCAGCTGGAAAAAAGGGCGTTTTACAAGCAGTAGATGATGTATCTTTTGATATTTATAAAGGTGAAACACTTGGCCTTGTAGGAGAGTCTGGATGTGGTAAATCTACTACTGGACGTACTATTATCCGACTTTATGATGCAACTGATGGGGAAGTAATGTATGAAGGCGAAGACGTTCATGGAAGAAAATCCCGTTCAGAATTAAAGAAGTTCAATAGAAAGATGCAAATGATCTTCCAAGATCCATACGCATCGTTAAATCCTAGAATGACAGTTAAAGATATTATTGCTGAAGGTATCGATATCCACGGGTTGGCGAAAACAAAGAAGGATCGCGACAATCGTGTGTATGAACTTCTTGAAACAGTAGGATTGAACAAAGAACACGCTAACCGTTATCCGCATGAATTCTCAGGCGGTCAACGTCAGCGTATCGGAATCGCTCGTGCACTTGCAGTAGATCCAGACTTCATCATTGCCGATGAGCCTATCTCAGCACTTGACGTTTCCATTCAGGCACAGGTTGTAAATCTAATGATGGAACTACAAAAAGAACGCGGACTTACTTATCTATTCATTGCCCATGATCTATCTATGGTTAAACATATTTCTGATCGTGTAGGTGTAATGTATTTAGGTAATATCGTAGAACTTACAACAAGTGATGAGCTTTATGAAGAACCTCTTCATCCATATACACAAGCTCTTTTATCAGCGATTCCTGTTCCGGACCCTGAATTAGAAAGAAGCCGTGAACGAATCATCCTTGAAGGTGATGTTCCGAGCCCGATCAATCCTCCAAGCGGATGCCGTTTCCGTACACGCTGTCCACATGCTATGGATGTATGTGCAGCTGTTAAACCGAAATGGCAGGAAGCAAGAGAAGGACACTGGGTAGCTTGTCATCTATATGATGAAGAAGCTGTTAAACAAAATAATTAACACATTTAAAACGGTCTCCGTCATTTCAGGAGATCGTTTTTTATGTTAAACTAAATTGAGTGTGTAAAGCGTATACAAAATGATCATTACACATCCCTACTATTGATTGAGAAGCAGAAAAGGGGTAGATTCATGAAATTAAGTTTTATTGTTGATAGCGCTAGTGATTTAAAAATAGATGCTGAAATAACGGATATTCCATTAACGATCGTCCCTCTAAATGTACAGTTTGGAGAAGATCACTATTTGGATGGAGTCAATATAACAGAAGATGAGTTCTATAAAAGAATGTCTAGTGAACCGGAGCTGCCTAAAACTAGCCAGCCATCACCCCAATCATTCTTTGAGGCATTTCAAAAAGAATTGAACAAAGGAAATGCGGTCTTATATATTGGTATATCCTCTAATTTAAGCGGTACTGTTCAAAGCGCAACTATAGGCAAAAGTATGCTTACGGAAGAGGAACAGGAAAGAGTCACGATTATCGATTCTGGCATTGCTTCTGGCGGTGTACAGATCTTACTGAACGAAGCGATTGAAATGTCACAAAAGCAAGCTTCCTTAAATGAAATAGTTAGCCAGATTGAAAAAACCAAAGCGGGAATCAAAGCCTATGTATTGCTTGAAACTCTTGAGAACCTAAAAAAAGGCGGAAGAATTTCAGCTGTTCAAGGTGCTATTGCGGGCATGCTGAACATTAAACCAATGATCTCTATTATAGATGGGCTCGTTGAAACAATAGGAAAGTTCCGAGGCAGTAAAAAAGGGTTAACGAAAATGAAAGAGATCATTTTTGAGTGGAAATCGGAAAACCCTGAGAAAACACTTTATCTAATCCATAGCTTTTCTTCAACAGAAGAAGTAAAAAAAGAATTCGATGAACTGTTTGCACTAGATAGCTTCCCAAAAGTTATCTATACTAGGTTTGGAAGTACAATTGGAACGTATTCAAGTGAAAGAGCTATAGGTTTTGTAGCTTATTAATAGTAAAATGACAAAAACACTCTTTTCCTTCTTAGGAAACAGAGTGTTTTACTTTTTCTTCTTCATTATACTCATCTACCATTTCATCTAATTTTTTGATCATGGTTAATGCTTTTATGTCGCTGACTGTACGATAATGATGTGATCCACCTGGTTCTTCGTCTGCTTCATCAGCTAGAGCCACAACTTTCTGCAACGGATTTAAGTTTAATGAACCTGCCGGCAGATAAGAATCTGTGTGAAGTAAAATAGCCAAAGCAATCTCTTTTGCTTTTTTGCGGTCTTCTCCCAATGAGACTAAAATACGGTGTGCACGTTCGGCTCCTTTAATGGCATGAATATCATTTTCCTTATACATGTCATAGTCCCAGTGACCATTCTTGTACCATTTATAATGTCCGATATCATGAAGAAAAGCTGCCTTAGTTGCCATATCAGGGTCTACACCATGTTTTACTGCTAAACGATAAGCATGATAAGCGGTTGAAATGGCATGTACCATACCTGATCGTTTTACATATTTTTGTACGTGTGGGTGTTTATAGAGGTCCGTTAAAGTGATTTTTTTCATAAGCTAATTCTCCTTTCCCCAAAAATGTATATTGTTAAATACTTTACCACCCTTTGGACAATATATCAACTTCTAAAAAGCAAAAAGAAGCGTGAAAACGCTTCTTTTACTTAGGAAAATATTCATTCCATCTTTCAGTAACTTTTTGATCAATATCAGGACGAGTTTCAACAACATCCGGATAGAAGGGCTTCATTCTTGCATCAATGATAATCGTTCCTTCATACTTAATTCGGTTTCGGTCGATCTTACTCTTAGCATAGACATCATATGCCGGATCAAAACGTGTAAAGGTTGTCCATAAAAATTCTGCTTGAGTAGCTGCGATTGAAGCATCATCCACCAAAAAGACCAGCGGCCAATCCTTAAAGGAGTCTTGGCTGTTAGACAGCAGGTGTTCAGCAAAATCCGGAGCTTCATCAAAAGATGGTCCACTCACAGTTAACAAGCCGCCGCAGAAAACACCAATATCATTGATTCCTGATATCGTTCCGCCGTCATACGTTCTCTTTAATTCACGAACGGGTTCTCCAAGACCAGTCATGATGGCTTTTGAGCCTGTATTAAACTTTCGTCCTGTATAATCCAATGTATCCATGGAAGTATCATGAATAATTAGCAAATCTCGTTCAGGAAGGAATCTTTCCAGAACCCCTTCAGCTAATTCCGCGAAATTTTGAAGATTAACAGGTTTGTTCGTTACCATCAAAAACTTGGTTAACGTAAGCTGGCCCTCTCCCATAATTCGGAACGCATGTGCTAAGCCTTCTTTATAATAAGATTCACGAACGACTGCACCAGCTAATGCATGGAATCCAGTTTCTGCATACGTCCATAAATCACGGACGCCATTCATGACGACAGGGAATAAGGGACTCATCAACCGCTGCAGATATTCTCCGATATAATAGTCTTCTTGCTTTGGTTTTCCAACTACTGTAGCAGGATAGATCGCATCTTTTCGTTTCCACATCTTATCTACGTTGAAGACAGGAAAGTCATGCGCCCATGAGTAATATCCATAATGGTCTCCAAATGGCCCCTCAGGTTCACGAACATGAGGAGGAACCAGCCCGCCAAATGCAAATTCTGCTTCAGCGATTAACGGATGAGGATGACCATCAACATGAGCAAGACTTAGTTTTTCTCCCATCAACATAGATGAAAACATGAGTTCAGGCACTGCTTCTGGAAGAGGAGCGATCGCACTGATCATTAAAGAAGGTGGGCCTCCTAAGAATAACGTAACAGGCAATGCTTGATTTTTTTGTTCGGCTTCATAATGATGGAAACCGCCGCCTTTATGTATTTGCCAGTGAATTCCCGTCTTATTTCCTTCTTTGATTTCAATCCGGTACATTCCAAGGTTGTGTTCGTGTTTATCGGGATGTTCAGTATAGACGAGCGGCAAAGTAACAAAAGGGTTACTGTCAAGATGCCAACCAGTTAAAGCCGGAAGCTCCTTCATATTGACATTCGTCGTAAACGTTTCGAGAATAGGTGATTTATTCTTGCCGACTTTTTTTGTTCCTAAAGATAGAACGTCCTTGATCATACCTTTTTTCTTCCATAGAACAGAAGGGGAAGGAGGCATGAGTTCATCGATAGATGAGACAAGATCTTTAACTAATTGTTCAGGTTTGGGTCCAAAAGCCATATCTACTCGATTGATTGTTCCAAACAAATTTGTCACGACAGGTATGTTTTTACCCTTAACATTTGTAAAAAGCAAAGCTGGACCTTCTTCTGCAATGACACGTCTGTGAATTTCAGGGATCTCTAAATAGGGATCGACTTCTGCATGTATCTCAATAATTTCTTTTTCTTCTCTTAATTGACTAATAAAAGTTCTAAGGTTTCTATGCATTTGTACACCTCTATTATGTATGTTACCCTTGTATTATAAAGCAGTTCGGGTTAAAAATGTGAAAAAACAACCCGAAAGTCTGGGTTGTTTCCATTTAATTTCTTCTTTTTACTGGATTCCAGTTTTGCTGGAAAGACTTCGATTTATCCACAAAATGTGAAACTTTCTTACCACCGAACAATTTTACCGCGATGACTTGGGAAATCGTTCCCATCAATGCTGTAATACCAACCACACATAAAGCTAACAACGTTAAATCGGTAAAGAATGATAGCAAAGAGGATGCCTCCTTTTTTTACAACTCGTTCACCACGTATTTCTTTCTCTATTGTATCCCATGATAACAAAGGAAGAAAGAGGGAAAACTATATAATATAAAACTTAAGGAGCTGATGGGGAAACGATGAATTGGTATGAGAAGTTAAATCAATATTTTCCGATTGAAGAAATGAAATCAAAAGAACATATGGAACTTTTGCTGGATGAGAAGAGTGATATCTATCATAAAGATGAAGGTAAACATCACGTACTAATGTACGTTGAACTTCCAGACTTTGTTTTTATTGATTACTTATTTGTTTCTAAAGATGCTAGAGGTCAAGGACTCGGTCATAAGCTTATTGAGAAGTTGAAGGCAAAAGGCAAACCGATCATATTAGAAGTAGAGCCGGTTGACTATGAAGATACAGACACTGAGAAACGACTGCGCTTTTATACACGTGAAGGATTTGAACATGCCTCAAGTATCGGGTACAGAAGACGGTCATTAGCAACGAATGAAGTGAATGAAATGGAGATTTTATTCTGGTCACCTACAGAAGAATCTGAAGAAACTATTTATGAAAACATGAAAAAGACGTATAATGAAATACACACGTACAAAGATAATGAATTGTACGGAAAGTCTTATCAGCCAGCGAGTGAAGTGCTCACCTTGGATACAGAACCAGCGACTCCAAAGCCAGAAATGGTAAAAGATGAGTCTTCCGATACGCCAAGGGAAACCGCTTCCGAATAATGATTACTATTTTCCTTGTTAAAGGAGGAGCAGGCGTTATGAAACAAAAAGATAAGAAGAAAAAAACAAAGCGCGAATTATGGAAAGAGATGCTTAAGAAAAACCTAAAGAATCTTAAACCGAGTATTCCGCGTAAAGGTCCTGCATCACAAGTAAAGAAAACAATAGCTTAGGGCTGTCCCAAAAGTAAGTTATACTTACTTTTGGCAGCCCTAAATTTTTTTAAAACAAAAATAAAAAAATTGTCCAACACAACTATATTATCTTTTAAAAGTAGGCAGACTTCTTGGTTTTATATAATTTTAGTCAGCCTCTTTATTTTTTCATGTTTTGTGAAACTTATCTTCGGGTAATACGTCTATATATATGTAGAAAAATTATCGGAGAAGTTGTGTAAGACAAACTGTATATGTATTACATTTGTATGACAATTTCGTAAAAATGTACAAAAGTCTGTATAACCTCTACCGAAAATGTAAAATGTGTAGTATACTATGAATGATGATTTAATAACTTTTTTAAAGTACCTAAATCAGAGAGAGGGGAAGGAGAGTTCCAATATGGTCACACTATTTACTTCGCCGAGCTGTACATCATGCCGAAAAGCTAAAGCATGGTTAAAAGAAAATGAAATTCCTTATCAAGAAAGAAACATTTTTTCGGAACCTTTATCAATAGAAGAAGTTAAGCAAATCTTGAGAATGACAGAGGACGGTACTGACGAAATTATTTCTACTCGTTCAAAAACGTTCCAGGAACTTAACATTAATCTTGAATCCATGCCTTTACAAGATCTATATCAATTGATTGCAGATCACCCTGGATTATTGAGAAGACCCATTATCCTGGATGAAAAGCGTCTGCAAGTCGGCTATAACGAAGACGAAATTCGCCGTTTCTTGCCAAGAAGAGTTCGTACTTTTCAGCTTATGGAAGCACAGCGTCTTGTAAATGAATAAAAGAAAAACTTCCGCGTCCAAAAGTGCGGAAGTTTTTTATGTTTGATTACTAACTAATCATTATATGAATGTTGTTATTGTTTTTTTTATTTATCTTCATTGGAAGGTTGATTGGAGCGCAAGGTGTGAGACTCCTCGAAAATGGAAAATCACATTTTCTTCGTGCGATGTAAAGCTACCGAGGCCTTCCTTGTCCTACGGGACGAGCGTGCCAACTACATGAAAATTCTTCTCGCAAGGCATGCGACGAGGAATCTGAATTCGTTGAGAATAGCTTTTAGACGCAGGAGCACATGTGCTTCATCGAGACTCCTAATGGCGCAAAGCGGCAGGAGGCTCACCGCACTCCCCGTGGAAAGCGAACAACCTGGATTGGAAATCAACTACTATCAAAAGCATCAATGTATACGAAAACAACCAATCCATAAAAAGAATCCTGCCAGCATGTGTCGGCAGGATTCTTTTCCTTTACTTTGCTTTTCTCTTAATGGAATTCGTCAATATTCCTGCAAATAAGACACCGATGATCAAGAATACATATAATCCATATTCAAGCATAGTATTATCTGCGAAAACCGAATGAAGCATTTTTTCTTCGATGATCATACCTGCTGCAGTAAAAGCGAGTACGCCCGAACCAATATAAATTAAAACAGGAAATCGTTCCATGAAGTGCAATATTATTTTACTTCCCCATATAATGATTGGTACAGATACTAATAAGCCAATCACCACAAGAATAATGTTTCCGTGAGCAGCCCCTGCTATCGCTAGAACATTATCAAGACCCATAGCAATATCTGCGAATACGATGGTTTTAACCGCATCAGATAAATTTTTCCCTGCTTTTACATCTAGCTCTTCGTCTTCTTCAAGAATAAGCTTGTACGCTATGATTAAAAGCAAAATACCCCCTGCAAGGTATAAGAATGGAATATTTAATAAATAAACAGCTACAATGGTTAATACTACACGAACTACTATAGCTAGTCCGGTTCCTAAGAAAATGGCTTTATTCCTTTGTTTCTCAGGTAAATTTCGGCTGGCTAGTGCAATAACAATAGCGTTATCACCGCCGAGCAGGATATCAATCGCGATAATTTGCAAAAGGGATATCAGAAAATCTGTTTCCAAAAGTAAAACCCCCGTATGTAATGAAATTTCAAGTGAGTTATGGTACAATATGTTAACCTTAAAGACCATTGAATTATAGTCCAGCTTGACCATCTGCGTCAAGCAGCAGCCGTTTTTTTATAATAGATCTAGGCGCAAAAAAGGGCAGTAAATACGGGCCTTTTTTATTTCCAGATTAGCTGTTTTGTCATAGAATAAGGTACAAGAGGTTTAATTGTGATTGATGTATTTTCAGTTGGGGAATAAAAGGTAATAAGATTGCTTTTTTCTAGGGGTATTTATCCCTTCACGAACAAACCGGAGAGAAGGGAGAGAAGCAGAAATGGAAATTGAAAGAGTGAATGAGTTCACCATTAAATTTTTCATAACTTACAGAGATATTGAAGATCGCGGATTTGACCGTGAAGAAATATGGGCTGACCGTGAAAGAGGAGAAGAACTATTCTGGGAGATGATGGACGAAGCACACCAGCAAGAACAGTTTCCATTAGAAGGTCCTCTTTGGATTCAAGTGCAGGCTCTGGATAAAGGTCTTGAAATTATTGTTACACGTGCACAAATGTCTAAGGACGGTAAAAAGATTGAACTTCCAATAGGTGACGATAAGTTAGACTTGCCTGTTGATCAAAATATTGAAAAATTGCTGGATCAGCAATTTCAAACGGAAGAAGAAGAGTTCGATGAACTCGAAGAATCTGAAGATGATTATTTATCTTTCTTAATTTCTTTTGGAGATTTTGAAGATGTTATTCTTCTCAGTCATACCATTGATTCTTCCTCATTTGAGAATTCGCTGTTTCACTTTGAAGGCAAGTACTATCTGTTTGTGACATTTAACCCAGATGCACCTGACAGAGAACAGGACGATCTACTAGCTCAGCTTCTGGAATACGGTAATGACTCAGATTTATCAGTATACCGTATTCAGGAATATGGCAAAACCATCGTTTCTGAGGCTGCTCTGGAACATGTACAAAAATATTTTAAATTATAAGATTTAACCGATTTCAGGAACATTTGAAATCGGTTTTTATTTTTTTGCTTAAAGGCGTATTCTCAATTACCTTTATTAAAAAGAGTAATAGTAAGAGAAGCTTCAAATGCTTTTAATGCTTTCTTTCCACATTATTAGTGTAGATGGAGGGGAGTGGTGACAGGAATGCTGGTTGCTCTATATGAAAATCAATTTGTTGATATGACTGGAGACACTTCAAAAGAACAGTGGTACTCAAAAATGAAAACAGGATTGCTAATATGTCCCGTTTGTAAGAAGAAAGTGATTCCAAAGTGCGGTTCAAAAAATGTTTGGCATTTCGCGCATCAGTCGCAAGATACTTGTGCCGGTTTACATGAAGCGGAAACGAACTATCACTTGATCGGAAAAAAGAGTCTTTTTCATTGGCTTATGAAAAAAGAGAAAAACCTGTACTTGGAACATTATCTTCGCGATATAGCCCAAAGGCCGGATATTTATTTGAGTGAGGGTGAACAAGCCATTGAATATCAATGTGCCACTTTGAATGTCGATATGTTTATTAGCAGGATTAATGGCTATCAATCAATCGGGATTGAATCGGACTGGATTTTTGGCATGAAAAGAATTAATAAGAAAAGAGAGAATTTATATTCACTGCAGATGACGGACCTTACTGCTGCCAAAAGAGACAAAACAGGTAAACTTTCATTAAATTATTTTTGTCCATTACAGCAGCAGTTTCTTCTCCTAAGAAATATTCTTCCGATCTCTCAAAGAAAAGTATTAGCTGATGGATATACGTTTTCCGCAAAAAACCTGGATTTGAACATGATGTTTGGTACATTAGAAAATAAAAATTATGAGTATCGAAACCTATTATGGAACAATCAAAAAAAGACATGGAGGATGACCGCTTATAAAAATGTTTCTCCTTCTATTATGTATGTAAAAAAAGTTATGTATTTTAATCACAGGTCTATAACCTTATTTTCGCCCCTAGCAGGAATGCCTTCTTATAATTATTATTTCTTTGAAACTTCACCTTTTATTTGGCAATCGTATCTATTATTCTTTATTGAAAAATTATCTTCTACCTTTACTCTGAATCAGATTGAAAATGAATGTAAAAGATTAATGGGAAAACGGATCTTCCTAGAAAGGAAACTTCCTTATATAAACGGGAGTTATCAATGTGCTATAAAAGGATATTTAAACTTTCTGGAATCTGAACAAATTATTGAGCAAATGAATGACAATCATTATAGAAAGAGAAGACCTGTACCTTATCCCAGAACGCTTGATGAGGCTTTTGGACAAGACAAAATTTTCAGTAAAAAAGCCGTAATTTTTGACTTTGTATAAGCATTTTCTGGTAATATGTAGATATACATAAGGAGAATGTTTTACATTTTCTTTAATTTCATATGGAGGTGTTTGTATGTCTCAAACAAAAACGAAATCATTGCCTAAACGTAATGAAGTGGCCGTTGAAGATACGTGGGATTTAGAAGCAATTTACGCTTCGAATGACGTTTGGGAAAAAGAATTTGAGGAAACGAAGCAGATGCTTCCTGAACTTAAATCCTTTCAAGGAAGATTAGGTGAATCAGCCGAAACACTTTATACTTATCTGCAAAAACAAGATGAAGTAACGAAAAAGCTTGGTAAGCTTTATACATATGCTCATATGAGATATGACCAGGACACTACTGATTCCTTCTACCAAGGATTAAACGATCGTGCTTCCAACCTTGCCACACAAGTAAGCAGCACAGTTTCTTTTGCAGTTCCTGAAATTTTATCTCTATCTGAAGAAGCACTTACTCAGTTCCTTCAAAGTTATGAGCCTCTTGCGCTCTACAAACATGCATTAGACGAGATCAACCGTCAGCGTCCTCATGTGCTTTCTAAGGAAGAAGAAGCACTTTTAGCAGATGTCAGAGAAGTAGCTAATACTTCAAGCAATACTTTTGGTATGCTGAATAACGCTGATTTGAAGTTTCCTGTTATCAAAGACGAGAATGGGGAAGAGATTGAAGTTACGCATGGCCGCTACATCCGTTTTCTTGAAAGCTCTGACCGCCGAGTAAGAGAAGATGCATTTAAAGCGGTTTACGGAACGTATGATTCCTACAAGAACACATTTGCAAGCACACTTGCGGGAACGGTAAAACGCGATAATTTCTTTGCGAAAACTCGTCATTTTGAGTCAGCTCGCCAAGCAGCTCTAAATAACAATAATATCCCTGAAGCGGTATATGATAACCTAGTAAAAACGGTTAATGATAATCTTCACCTGCTTCACCGTTATGTACGCCTTCGTAAGAAAGCTCTAGGTCTTGATGAGCTCCATATGTACGATCTGTACACGCCGCTAGTTAAAGATGCAAAGATGGAAGTTAGCTTTAAGGAAGCACAGCAGCTAGTATTGGACAGCTTGGATCCTATGGGTGAAGAGTACAAAACAATCGTTAAAGAAGGTTATGAAAAGCGCTGGATTGATGTTCATGAGAATGCTGGAAAGCGAAGTGGAGCATATTCTTCAGGTGCTTATGGTACGATGCCGTACATCTTGATGAACTGGCAAGACAATGTGAATAACTTGTTCACTCTTACGCATGAGATCGGTCACTCTGTGCATAGCTACTATACACGTGAAAATCAGCCATATCCTTATGCTGATTACTCGATCTTTGTTGCAGAAGTGGCATCGACATGTAATGAAGCCCTTCTAAACCATTACATGCTGCAAAAAACGACGGATAAGAAAGAAAAGCTATATCTTCTAAATCACCACTTAGAAGGATTTAGAGGTACTGTTTTCCGTCAGACGATGTTTGCTGAGTTCGAACAGGAAATCCATGTTCGTGCGGCAAAAGGTGAGCCTTTAACTCCAGAACTATTAACAAAGATCTATTATGATCTGAACGTTAAATATTTCGGTGAAGATCTTGCGATTGATAAAGAAATTGGATTAGAATGGGCAAGAATTCCTCATTTCTATTACAACTTCTATGTATATCAATATGCTACAGGATTCTCTGCAGCTGCTTCTTTATCCAAACAGATCTTAGATGAAGGAAAACCTGCAGTAGATCGTTATCTGGAATTCTTGAAAGCAGGAAGCTCAGATTATCCGATCGAAGTATTGAAAAAAGCTGGTGTTGATATGACAACTCCAGAACCAATCGAGGATGCTCTTAAAGTATTTGAATCTATTTTAGACGAGATGGAAGAGCTGTTATTTGAGAAGTAAAATGAAGGCTCTCCTGAAACAACATTTTTAGACAGATAATAAAATCCTGTCCGATATATCGGACAGGATTTTCTAATGCTATAAAATTCTTTTAAGTTTTGAACGGTAATTGTAGCACAGCATCGTTATCAATATGGCGACAAACAGACCAGGAACCGCAACAATCTTGGGGGCCATATTTAATAGGGAGAGTACAAAATAATAGAAACTCCCAGCTAACGAAATCAGACTGACAATGATCAGTAGTAAAAACATTCAATCTCCCTCCTTGGTACATGTTTATTCTGTATTGAAGGAGGATATGCAAGCACGTCCTAAAAGAAAACTGAACAAAAAAACCCGCTGATGATCAGCGGGTTTGAATATATCTCCAGAACGTTCCGTATTTTACGGGGACACGTTCAACTTTTTGCTGTAAAACAAGTCTTTTTAATTGTTTTTCAGCTTCTTCACAGCTGATTTGGTAAACAACAGAGACTTCTTTTGTAGCGACAAACGCGTATTTAGCAAGAAATTCTTCTAAGGCAGGAAGCGGTGCAGGCTCAATCGTCACACCAGACATTTCCCTTAAGATTTCAACATAAACATCATAAGAATAACAGCCGGAAATTTTAATTCCGTCATCATCTGTTTTATCATTGAAAACAATGAGAGTAGGGATTTGAGTTACATCCATTTCTTGTGAAAACTTCAAATCGCAACGCAGCGCCTTTATAGCAGCTTCTGAAGATAAATCATTTAAGAATTCTTCTTCATCAAGACCGACAGAACGGGCAATCTCCAATAAAACTTCTTCGTTGCCAATGTTTTGTTTGTTTAAGAAAAGGTTTTCCCTTAGTTTTCTAAGAAACTTGATCCCTTGCTGTTTGCCTTGTAGTTCGGCTGCCTTAATAGCTAATGTAGCTTTATGCGGTGATGAGATCGGGTTCTCCAGCCATACGTCACCATCACAGCTCATTCCTGATAATGATGCTGTTTTTTCCCATTTCTCAGCAATCTGTTCAGCAGTTTTTAATCCTTTTCTTTTCGGTATATAGGTATTTAAAGACTCAAGACTGCCACTTACAAAATGGCGAAGTCTGAAGTAGTGTCCATATTCTACTTGCAGTTTTTTAAGAACAGGTTCCAATGACCAGCATTCTGGACAAAGCGGATCGATGACAGAATAGATTTCCAATGGCTTTTGACATGCTTGACTTTTATTGTTCTCTTGATCGTCATAAAAGGAATTGGAATTATACAGTGTCAGCATTCTCGCCCCTTTCTGTATCTTCGTTTGTATTTACCATATGATAAGCAGTCATTTTTAGGCGGCTTATTAAAAACTCTTGAAGTTCTGGTTGCAATTTTTCAATAGTCATCGCACGCTCCATACAGTTTATCCAAGCTTTTGCATGAGTGTTAGTTATCGGGAACGGCATGTGACGAGCTCTAAGCATAGGATGTCCGAATTCCTCTGTATATAACGGCGGTCCGCCAAAGAACTGACTTAAAAAACGGGTCTGTTTATAAGCAGTTTCGGTTAAATCATCTGGAAACAGAGGTGACAGCATAGGATCTTTACTTACCAAACTATAAAAAGTGGTTACAAGCTTTTCGATTCCTTGCTTTTCTCCTAAAAGATAATATGGTGATTTCGTTTCATCAAACATGGTGCAAAAGCTCCTTGCGTTAATTTGTAAGTTTATTGTAGCAAGGTTCATGAATTGTAAGCAAACAATATGAACATTAACAAAGATATCTCATCAGTTACCATGTTTATTATTGTTCTTTCTTTTGCAGTTAAGACATGACTATTTGTTAAAAAAATGCTGTTCTCGTAACTGTTTTACAGCCTAACTGGCAAAATCCCTTAAGTGCTATACGCTGAGGAGACTCTTCGCACGACGCGTGGAAAGCAAGCATCCTGAGTGAACATCAACTCATTTCAATTTTGATTGAGTACGAAAGTTCTTTTGTAAAAGATTGTTGCTTTTGCTTCATTTCTTTCATTCGCTTCATTGTAAAGTTGATTGGAGCGCAAGGTGCGAGACTCCTACGGGACGAGCGGTCAGGTGGAGACTCCTAATGGCGCAAAGCGGCAGGAGGCTCACCGCACGCCCCGTGGAAAGCGAGCAACCTGGAGCGGAAATCAACCACTTTCAAGACCAACAAAGTTTACGAAAAAGCCTTAAACTTAAAAGAAAAACCCTCCTTAATGGAGGGTTAAGCAAACGTCTTGTATGTATTCATTACCTTTTTTACATAAGCAATGGTTTCTTTAAAAGGTGGGATGCCATTATATTTATCTACATTTCCCGGCCCTGCGTTGTAAGCAGCAAGTGCGAGCTGTTCGCTGCCGTTATATTTGTCTAGCATCATCTTTAAATACTTTGTTCCGGCTTCAACGTTTTGAACAGGATCAAAGGAGTTGGTGACTCCAAGGCTTTTAGCGGTAGCAGGCATCAACTGCATGAGCCCTTGTGCACCTGCATGGCTTTGGGCTGTACTTTTGAAATTTGACTCGTGCTTAATAACAGAACGGATTAGATTTGGGTTAACACCATATTTCTCTGCTGTGCGTTCAATCAAATCATCAAGACTTTTTGAAGGTATGTTCATCTTACCCAAGCCTTGTAAAACAGGGTCCACTGTCAATCTATTCGATAAATCAGGAGTAAAAGACATTTGCACAGAAAGGGGACTGCTCATCGCCTCAAACTGATTCATATCCAACGTTGAATTTGAGCTTACACCCGCTTTTGAATAAGCTTCATTAAGCAAAGCGGCAAACGGGCTTGATCCTGAACCGCTGTTAGTAGAAGAAACAGAATTTATATTGAGTTGCTGTAAAGCTTGGATTTCCATAAGTGCTTTAAAAGATTGGATATTCAAGAGGTTTCCTCCTAATAGGAATACTGATAAGAAACTCATAGATTCTATATATTTTTTAATTTCACAAATGTTATTTTAATGATGCCTTTTCTGCAAAGAAACGATGAATCTTGCTTTTTGTTTCACGTTCAGGGATGTTTTTTGATTTTAAGAGCTTCAGAAAAATTTGCTGTCCCTTCTTATAATCGGCAGATTCGTATTCTAATTCATAGTCGATTTTACCTAAATAATGATTTTCATCTAGAACGAGTAGACCTTCTTGGTAAGGAAGTTCGACCCTATTCGTAGTTAATTCTCCTAAAAATTTGATTTCATCATTATCAATTTTTAGTTTACGGAGGACCTCTGTCACTTCACCATGAGGTAACGGTATTCCATTGAGCATGTTGGGAAATATATCTTTATCAATGGTCTGATGGGTTTCAAGTATGTGTTCTTCAAACTGCTGTTTTAAAGTTAGAGTGTAAGTATCCTTTTTAAAACGGATCCTTAGTGCGCTTTTATGATTCTTTAATTGAAAATCTTCTGTATCAAAATAATAGTTTGTCTGCTCAATAAAATCAGATTTTCGGACCTCAAATGCATCTATGAGCTGTAAAAATTCTTCATATGTTAATAAGTTTTTAAACTCGATCTCTATTTCTTGTGACACCGCGCGATTCCTCCTGTTGCAAAATTAAGTTAAACACATTATCTCATAGCAAAACCCGCTTCTCAATTTCTTAATAAATTCTATTTTGTGTTACACTATTAGTGAAGAAACAGGAGGTTTTTTATGATGATGCCACTACGAATGAATGTGCAGTCAACTGCATGGGAACAAAACAAACTATATTTAAATGTATCTGATGAAATGAGCCAGAAGCTTTCCGAATGGAAAGACAGCGAGAGAATGCTCGTAGACTCTGATGGATTAGCATTTATTTATGTACTCGAGAACAATGAAGGGTTTATCCATATCTCATTAGGCAGCAGCCATTGGGTCGATGTAAAAAAAGCATTGTTGGAAAAAGCTGCTGTAGTCGTTCAAAATGAAAAAGGAGAAGAGCTTGAATTAACTGCTTTCTCTAGCGAAATGGAATATTTGACTGAGAATATTCAAGGTAACGCAAACTATGGTCAGCAAATGGAAGAAGAAGTGATTAAGATTTTTGGTACTGAGGAAAAAGCACAATGAGTATGGACTGGGAAGCTCTATTAATTCCGTATAAGCAAGCTGTTGACGAGCTTAAAATCAAGTTTCGCGGGATCCGCGAACAATTTGAAAGATCAAATCAGCATTGTCCTATTGAATTTGTAACAGGAAGAGTAAAGCCCGTTAAATCAATTGTTAACAAAGCGTACCAAAAGAATATTCCAGATAACAGTTTGGAGCAGGAGATACAGGATCTAGCTGGTTTAAGAATCATGTGTCAATTCACTGACGATATTACGACCGTAATCAATCTGCTCAGACAGCGAAACGATTTTAAGATTGTTGAAGAGAGAGATTATATTACACATAAAAAGCCAAGCGGCTACAGATCTTACCATCTTGTTATTGAGTATCCTGTACAAGTTTTGGACGGTGAGAAAAAGATATTAGTAGAAGTTCAAGTAAGAACACTTGCGATGAATTTCTGGGCAACGATCGAACACTCGATGAACTATAAGTATCATGGACAGATCCCGGAAGACATCCGCCAGCGTCTGCAAAGAGCGGCAGAAGCGGCAAACCGTCTCGATGAGGAGATGTCTCAGATCAAAGGTGAGATTCAAGATGCACAGCTAGTGTTCCTGGAACGCAACGATAAATCCAGTGAAACCAATCTAGGATCATAAAGGATGGAGAGAGAATGAAGTTTGCCATCATTTCAAAAGGTGATAACAAATCGAATATCTTAACGGAAAAAATTCGTTCGTATTTAGAAGAATTCGAATTAGTTTATGAAGAAAAGGAACCTGAAATCGTGATTACAGTCGGCGGTGACGGGACATTACTTCATGCTTTTCATCATTATGTACATCGTATTGATAAGACAGCGTTTGTCGGTGTTCATACTGGTCATCTTGGATTCTTTGCTGACTGGCTGCCTGAAGAGGTGGAGAAGCTCGTTATACATATCGCAAAAACACCTTTTCAGATCGTGGAATATCCTCTATTGGAAGTGACCGTTCGGTACATTGATGGGATTGACGAGAAAAGGTATTTAGCCGTTAATGAATGTACTGTCAAAAGTGTGGAAGGTTCACTCGTTGTGGATGTTGAGATCAAAGGTGAAAAGTTCGAGACCTTCCGAGGTGACGGCTTATGTATCTCTACACCTTCTGGTAGTACGGCTTACAATAAAGCACTTGGGGGTGCGATTATCCATCCTTCTCTTGCGTCAATCCAGCTATCAGAGATGGCATCGATCAACAATCGTGTGTTTCGTACAATAGGTTCGCCGCTTGTTCTGCCTCAGCACCATACATGTATCTTAAAGCCTGTAAACGATGTTGATTTTCATATTACGATCGACCACTTATTTTTAGTGCAGAAAAAAGTAAAGTCGATTCAATATCGAGTTGCTGAAGAAAAAATAAGGTTTGCTCGATTCCGTCCGTTTCCGTTCTGGAAGAGGGTCAAAGAATCGTTTGTCAGTGAATAACATGAATAATTTCTTTGAAATTTCATGGGTTGTAACTGAAGCTGAGGCACCTGTCTTATTGAGAGAGTTTTTGAAGACTAAACAAATATCTAAAGCAGCGCTGACCGATATTAAGTTTCACGGCGGCGCTCTTTTTGTGAACGAAAAAGAAGTGACGGTAAGGACCTCTCTGTCAAAAGGAGATATCGTGAAAGTTCACTTCCCGCCCGAGAAACAAAGTGAATCGATGGAAGCTGAAAATATAACACTTGATATCGTGTATGAAGATGAGCATTTTCTTGCAGTAAATAAGCCACCTGCAATGCATACTATTCCATCACTATATCAGCCGAAAGGGTCGCTTGCAGCAGGGGTTTTGTTTTATTATCAGCAACATGCTATTCCTGGAACTTTTCATGCTGTTAACAGGCTGGACAAAGATACATCGGGGATCGTGCTAGTTGCTAAACACCGGTTTGCCCATTCATTAATGTCCAAACAGCAGAGAGAGAAGACAATCCAACGGGAATATATTGCATTCGTTCACGGGAAATTGAAGCAAAATTTTGGGACGATAACCAGTCCGATCGGAAGAAATCCAGATAGTATTATTGAGCGTATGGTGAGAGAAGATGGGCAGCCATCCATTACTCATTTTGAAAAAATAAATGATCTTTCTGATCTTGATATTTCAGTCGTCCGACTGAAGCTTGAAACAGGAAGAACACATCAGATCAGAGTGCATATGGCCTCCATTGGTCACCCGTTAATTGGGGACGACCTATATGGGGGGAGCCGAGACATCATTAAACGGCAAGCGCTTCATAGCGAGACCGCAAGATTCATTCATCCATTCAGTGATGAAGAGGTAATAATAAAAGTTGATTTGCCTGAGGATATGAAGAAGATAGCTAATCGCATAAATTAATTTTTTGCTCAAAGATACAAGCAAAACAAGCCCTCATTTCATTTACTAATAGTGAATGGGGGTGAAAACCATGTCTGATTTACAAAAGAAAAAAGAAGAGACCATCACAGGTCTGATTGCTATACCACTTCCATTGTTTAATAAGGAGTTTCCGATCATATTTTTTTGGAACCCAAAGTGTGGATGTACAACTTTGGTGAAATGGTTTTACTTTCAAATCGGAATCTTAGAGCAAGCCAATCAATATTCGGAATGGATTCATACTTTTAGAGAGAAGGTCTATGAACAGCAGCCGAATCTCAAGCTCAATCTAAAAAATGAATTACTGAATCTAAAAAAAGATACTTATAAAGTAATTAGAAATCCATATAAAAGGGCTGTGAGTTCATATATTGCAGCACTAGCAATGCCTGAAGTGATGATACAGATTGCACCAGATGTTAAAGAAGGTTTTTCCTTTAGGCAATTCTTATACAGGCTCGTAGAGATTGGTGTGAAACGGGAAGTCGTCAATTCTCATGTTGCTCAGCAGTATGTAGATGGAGAAGAGCTTTTTGTTCAAAACTATATCAACCTCGAAAACCTCAATTCGGAGTTGAGAAAGATTGAAAGGAAATATAAGCTATTGCAGTCCCCGTTAGATGTTCTGACTCAATCACAGCACCATGTTGCTCAAAAAATGAATACTACTGTAAAAGAATCGGTTACTGATGTGAATTTATATTCATTCATTCGAAACAGTACACTGCCGCCTTATCAAAATTTCTATGATGCTGAAACAAAAAGGATAGTGTTCGAACTATATGAACAAGATTTTATCATGCTAGGCTTTGATCCTGATCAGTTACTATAAATAAAAGGAGTGTAGTTTCATTAAAACTGGCACTCCTTTTATTTTTAATCATCAAATGAACGAAATTTTTCAGGAATAAAAGGCATGGTGGAAGGTACACTGACCGCTTCCATCTCGGGGTATTTTAGCGCGCTCAGCTTTCCACCAAATACACATCCCGTATCGATGTTCCATGTGTTCTTAATATGGCGTACGTTTTCAACAGGAGTATGACCATAAACAATGGTCAGATCACCATGGTGTTCCTTCGCCCAATCTCTCCTCACGGGTGTTCCATCTGGATTGGTTTCACCCGTAATATCTCCATACAAGACAAATGTTTTTACTTTTTTGCTCGTCTGTCCTACATAATCAGCACGAATACCAGCATGAGCCACGACCAAATTACCCTCATCAAGCTCTAAATAAAGAGGAGCATTTTCGTAAAGGGTGCAAAAACGATCACTGACTTTTTTACGCTTCTCCTCATCAAGAGCTTCTAGTTCAGCAACAGTGGTTTCTAAACCATGCTTTACCTGTACATTCCTTCCTATTAAATATCGGTATAGTTTATTGCAATGATTGCCTGGTGTGTAAAGTGCTAAATTTTGATCTACTAAGTCAAAGACATGTTCCATCACAATTATGGATTCAGGACCCCTGTCAGTTAGATCTCCCAAGAAAACGAGTTTTCTGTTCTCTTTGTGTTTAGGCAATCCATCAGTCCAGTCATAGCCTAGTGCTTCTGTAAGCTCCCGGTATTCAGTAAAACAGCCATGGATGTCGCCGATAATATCGCATTTCATTTTTTCACCTCATTCTATCTTAGGATACTTCAATGACATAAGAAAAACACCTGAAGAATCAGGTGTTATTCAAACATATATTTGGTTGTTCTCGATCTTACGTTTAATACCAGTCCAAAAGCGATCATATACGCTAGTATCGAGCTGCCTCCATAACTGATGAATGGAAGCGGAATACCAGTGATCGGCATAACTTGTATGTTCATACCGATGTTTTGGAACACTTGGAATGTAAGCATTCCAATTACTCCAGCACATAGATAGCTGCCGAAAGCTTCGTTGCTCTCAAGTGCTGTGTTAATCATTCTGTATACCATTAGGAAGAATAATGAGATCACGATACTCGTTCCTAAAAATCCAAATTCCTCACCAATAATCGAGAAAATAAAATCAGTCTGTGCTTCAGGGAGATAAACAGAACCTTCCGTAAAGCCTTTTCCGAAAAGCATACCGCTGCCAATTGCTAGAAGTGCGTTACGAGTATGGTATCCAGCATCTTTATGTTCATAAGGCTCCAGCCAAGCATAAAAGCGGTTCAGCTGATATTGATCAAGGATATGATCCACGAAAAACTGTGGGAAGGTAAAATATATCCAAACTAGGATTGATATGAACAGAATAAAGGAAAGAATAAGGAATAGAATAATTCTCCATCTCACACCCGATACAAGTAATAGGCTGCCTGTAATCGCCATAAAGACGAGACTTGTGCCTAGGTCGGGCTGCATGAGAACCAAAAGGGTAGGTAAGCCGGCAATTAGGGCTATTTTCCCAAGTAATAAAAGGTCTTCATGCATGGTACGGATAATATACTTTTCATTATGTGTAGCTATTGTATTTGCAATAGCAATAACAAGTGAAACTTTTACAAGTTCTGACGGCTGCAAGGCAAAAGGTCCAAATCTGTACCAGCTCTGTGCACCGTTAATGTTAGGAACAATGCTTTCAGGTGCTGCAAGTATACCTAAGAGCAAAAGAATTCCAAGACCGTATAAGTACCAAGATAGCTTTCTGAACTGATCGAAATCTAATACCATTACTCCTACAACAGCGATACCGCCAATGAAGTACCAAACGAGCTGTTTAATAACAAAGTTACTACCGTATTGATCCATCATCTGAGCACTGTAGATGGCAATACAGCTTGTAATGACCATGAGGAACAAAATGAACAAAAGATTGTAATCAAGCTGCTGCCATGGAGATTTATGGTTATTCTGCATGTGGAATCGACTCCTTAAAGTAAAACAATAACATGTATTATCTTACCTAAAAACACAAGCTTTGCAAATCATTTTGAGCACAATCGTTTGACTTTTCTTTTTGAGGTTTAATATAGTAAACCAATAATAATTATGGAATATACGGAGGTCCTATGGAAGAACATGCTTCTTTTACTTCATTAGTATTAGTTATTCTTACTGCATTTTTTATTCCAATCTTGCTCAGCAAATTCAAATTGCGCGTTATTCCTGTTGTGGTAGCGGAAATCATTGCAGGAATCATCCTTGGTAAAAGCGGCTTTGATATCGTCCATCCTGACGCTTGGCTCGAGATTCTATCAGTCCTTGGCTTTATCTTTTTAATGTTTTTAAGCGGTCTTGAGATTGATTTTAGTATATTTGCTGGCGGTAATAACCAAAAGAAAAATAAAGAAGAGAGAAAAGAACCAAATCGTATTTTTGTTTCATCGGTAATCTTTTTGTTTATTCTTATCCTTTCGTACGGATTATCCCTATTGTTTGTCTGGGGAGGATTTGCGGAAAGTGCATTCTTTATGACTCTTGTTATTTCTACCATCTCCTTAGGTGTTGTGGTACCAACTCTAAAAGAAGAAAAACTGTCTAAAACGACGATCGGACAGATCATCTTATTAGTCGCTGTTATTGCGGATCTTGTTACAATGATTTTGCTCGCTCTGTTTGTTTCCATGCAATCTGGAGATCCAAGCAGAATGTGGCTGTTGCTCATTCTATTTGCAGCAGGTATTATTTTATACTTTGTCGGAAAACAGATGAGGCATCGATCATTTCTTGAGACGATGTCTAAAGGAACTATCCAGCTTGATACAAGGGCAGTATTTACTCTGATTATCGTATTAGTTGGATTGTCCGAAACAGTAGGCGCAGAGAATATCCTAGGCGCGTTCTTAGCCGGGGTACTTGTTTCTCTTCTATCACCTAATAAGCATCTTGTGCACAAGCTAGATTCATTTGGTTATGGTTTCTTAATTCCTATCTTTTTCGTAATGGTAGGAGTAGAGCTAGATATCCGTTCTATTTTTTCAGATCCCAAGGCACTGGCATTAATACCTTTACTGCTTGTTGCTTTATTAATTTCTAAGTTCCTACCGATTCTGTACTTGAGAAAATGGTATGACTGGAAAACAGTAACAGCAGCCGGGTTTTTATTGACATCTACGTTGTCACTCGTTATCGCAGCAGCAAAAATTGGTGAACGTATTAAGATTATAGATGCGAGAACATCATCTGCACTTATCCTAACGGCAGTAATTAGTGCAATTATCACACCGATATTCTTTAAAAAGTTCTTCCCTAGAAAAGAAGAAGGAGAAACAGTCAAAGAACAGCTTGTTATTGTTGGAGCTAATCAATTTACTCTACCTATAACGTCAGAGCTCGACACAACAAGATTTGAACAAAGAATCTATCACATAAAACAAGAAGAAAAAGACCAAAAGCAATTAGAAAGTTTCAATATAAAAGAACTTGAAAATTATGAAGGTAATACACTAAAGGAAGCAGATGTATTTAACACAGACGTTATCATTTGTGCAACAGGTCAGGATGAAACGAATGAAAAGCTTTCTTTATTAGCAAAAGAAGAAGGAGTAAAAAGAATTATTGCTCGAATAGAAGATCCATCAAAACGTGATGGGCTTAAAGACAAAGGAATAGAAGTTTACTCTGTTTATTTCTCTTCTCAAGTTTTATTAAAAGCTTTGATCGAGAATCCTGCTGTAGTGGATATTCTCACGACTCAAGATAACAGCTTGAATCAAATTATCGTGAGAAACAGTTCGTACCACCGAACAGCGTTAAGAAATTTTCCATTCTTGGGTGACAGTATTATCGTGAGGATCTATAGAGGAAAAGAATCCATCAATCCTCACGGTGACACAGAAATCATGCTGGGAGATAAGATGGTTGTTACAGGAAGCAAAGAACAAGTTCAACAGATGAGAGAGATTCTTTCCTAAAAAAAGTGCTGGTTGAAGCCAGCGCTTTTTATTTTTTGTAAAAATGGAGCATGCTAGTAATAAAACAATAGAAAGGTGAAATGATTATGATTCCAATAGTTTATTGCCCGAATTGTGAGGCGCAGCATAATCTTAATGATGAAATCCTCATTGCCCAATCAAACCAGAATGTCATTTACCGCTGTCATGCGTGCGGTTTTGAAGTGAAAAATATTGAGACAAGCAAAGGTTAACTAGTGAATTATCCTTTTTTATCTGTTATACTAATTAGGACTTGGTACTAATAACAAATACTAATTATAATTTTATGAAAAAATAGACCATGGGGAGGAGATTTTTTATGTATCAACTATCATTACAAGATAAAACATTTGTGGTTATGGGTGTTGCAAACAAAAGAAGCATTGCCTGGGGAATCGCACAATCTCTATCAAAAGCGGGAGCTCGACTTGTATTTACATACGCTGGTGAAAGACTTGAAAAGAACGTACGGGATCTTGCGGAATCACTTGAAAGAAACGATTCAATCGTTTTACCATGCGACATCACAAATGATGAAGAAATTAAAAAGACTTTCGCTGCATTAAAAGAAGAAGTTGGAGTAATTCACGGATTAGCTCACTGTATTGCATTTGCAAATACTGAAGAACTAAAAGGCGAATACCTAAACACTACGCGTGAAGGGTTCCTTCTGGCTCATAATATCTCTTCTTACTCACTGACTGCAGTTGTTAAAGAAGCTCGTCCATTAATGACGGAAGGCGGAAGCGTCGTAACACTTACTTACCTTGGTGGTGAAAGAGTCGTATCCAACTACAATGTGATGGGTGTTGCGAAAGCTTCTCTTGATGCTAGCGTAAAATATCTGGCTTCAGATGTAGGTAAAGATGGAATTCGAGTGAACGCGATCTCGGCAGGTCCAATCAGAACATTAGCTGCAAAAGGAATCGGTGACTTCAACTCTGTATTAAAAGAGATCGAAGAAAGATCACCGCTTCGAAAAGCGAACACACAAGAAGAAGTAGGCGATGCTGCACTATTCTTGATGAGCGACTTGGCTCGAGGAATCACAGGCGAGATTCTTCACGTAGACAGCGGATATAATACGATTGCACGCTAGTAAAAATAAATAGACTAAACCCCGAATACTCTCAATGGGATTCGGGGTTTTTTCGTGTCTCGGACTGTATCCTTTTCTCATCAGTCCTGTTTTTTATTGAGGCAGTACCTTACTTATTAGTCAAGTACAGAAGTAGGTGCAGAGCCTCCGCCATTTTGCGGAATACAGATAATTCCGCATAGGCAACGGCAGTCAATAACCATTGTGCGCGTTTCGCTTCCACTTCTGAAGCTGAACACAGCGCAACAAGTTTCTGGGTCAAAACTTACTAATGTGAAATCTGTTCCAGGGCCTCCGCCACCAGTTACACGCAATGTTTCACTAGACCCTTTAGGTACTAATTGAACCACTTGTTGCTGACCCATTGTACAGAAGTTTCCGTTCATTCTAGCATTAGCAAGCTGATTCAATAGTTCACAAACACAGCCACCGCACTTAGATTTAGTTGTGCCAGCTGTATTGCCATTGCCACAACATGAGTTATTATTTAATAAACCCAATGTATTTCCTCCTTTGAAATAGATACATGTACCTGATTTCTCTCAGTTATCAGGTTAATATACTATATGGATGTTTGTACGAATTGGAAATAGGATAATAAACCATTTTTGTCTTAAATGGGCCGATGTTGGTATAGTACATTTTTAAAAAGTAAGACGTTTGTCCAAACCAATACAACTGAACGGAATATATTAAAGTAGGGCTTATCCATTGCCCAATGTTTTAAGGGAGTGTTTTATTTATGTCAGTGAATTTCGGTCCATTCCGTGATTTGTTTGTAAATTGCTTTAGAGAACAAACTGTTATTGCAGAAGTATTTCTACAGAACTCTAACCAACCAGCTGGTACACCAGATTTAACAGGTGTCAGAGTATATGAAGTTGGTGGAGACTTTGTAGTATTTTCTCAGGCTGGGTCCGCCGGCTCTGGTCTATATGTCGTAAATCTAGACAGAATTTTATTAGTAGAACTTTAAAAAGATGGATAACTCCATGCGTAAGCATGGAGTTATTTAAATAGAAGGAGAGAGAAATGAAAAGAATTAATCTTCTCTTTATTACAAAAGATCGATCACAGCAGTTGGAAAGAAGCAGCTATTACCTTGAAAGAGAGCTTGCTAAACTTACAAATCTAGTGATTTGGAACAGGGATGGTTACATTTTGGATATTATAAATCAATTGCCTGTTAACCCTGATTTCATTCTGTTAAACGACTATAAACCAGAATACAGACCGTATATTAGAGGTTTACAAGATCTGCAAATACCACATGGCACATTAATGCATGACTTGCATTATAAACTATCAAAAAGAAACCACTTAATTCATTTAGAAAAACCAGCTTTAATTTTTTGCCACTATCGAGAAGCATTTAAAAAGTGGCTACCTGATCATATTCATCGGTTCGTTTGGTTTCCTCACCATGTCCCAACTGATATATTTTTTAACTTTCAAACTCCTAAGGATATTCCTCTTTTAATGATCGGAGCGACATATCCCCACATTTATCCTTTTAGACATAAGATAGCACAGCATTATACTAGAGATCATCGTTTTGTCCAAAGATCGCATCCTGGATATGGAGTGGTAAAGAAAGGACTTACTGGTGAAAGGTATGCAAAAGAAATCAGCAGAGCTAAGATTTTTCTAACATGTGATTCTGTTCATCATTTTCCGTTACTTAAATATTTTGAAGTACTTGCTTGCGGAACGCTTCTTGCAGCTTCAGGCTCACAAGAGTTAATTGATTTAGGATTTGTTGATGGTAAAACGTTTGTAGTCATAGATGATATGAATTTCCCAGAAAAAGTGGAGTATTATTTACAGAATGAAGAACTGCGAAACCAGATTGTATCCAATGGGTTAACGTTGATCCAACAAAGACATACAACTGAAGTAAGAGCCATAGAAATGGTAAACACAATTCAAAGATTCTTGCAGAGTCATTAGTAAGGAGGTTTTTTCCATTGGAAAAGGTTTCAATTATCATTCCTTTTTTTAATTGTTCCTATATTGGGCTTGCTATTGAAAGTGCTTTGAATCAAACCTATCAAAATATTGAAGTGATCGTAGTTGATGATGGTTCAACTTTATACAACGAAAAAGTAACACCTTATTTATCAAGAATAAAGTACATTAGAAAAAGTAATGGAGGAACAGCGTCAGCTTTAAATTTTGGTATTGAAAATGCAACAGGGGACTATTTTGCATGGTTAAGTTCAGATGATCTATTCCACCCTTTTAAAATTGAAAAACAGCTACACTATATGAAAACTGTAAATGCTCAAGCTAGTTATTCTAATTTCTATCTCATCAATGAACACGGTAAAATTGTTTCCTCACCACAAGGTATGGAGTTTCCGAACCAAGTTCAATTTCTAAAAAGGATGAGGAGAGGCTGTGTGATCAATGGGTGTACGGTCATGCTCAGTATGAACCTTTGTAAGGAGATAGGTTTGTTTGATGAAACATTGCTATTTACGCAAGACTATGATTATTGGTTAAGAATTCTTCCGAAATTCAGATTTTATTATTATTCAGAGCCACTTGTACAATACAGGGTTCATAGTAAGATGGGAACTAAGCAGCATAGGCTGCAGGCTCGGAAGGAATTACTATCAACCACTCAGCGGCACACCCACATAATGAATGAACTAATAAAACGTACTATTCAAAAGGGAATATAAGTGCAAAGAAAAAGCCTCTTAATGAAAAGTGGCTTTTTTTACTTTAATAATTTCATAAATTCAAGTGCATACGTATCTAATTCAAATAATGTAAGGTGGTTTGATGCATTTTGGATAATTGAGTTTCGCAGTACAGTATGATCTGTCAGTTCAATTGCTTGTTTAACAGCAGAACCAATATTCCCGTTTTCATAAAATTTTCCTGTTATATTATGCCGTATAAATGCTTTTACTCCGTCGGAATCAGAAGTGAGCACAGGACATCTGCAACTCATCGCTTCTATGACAGCATACCCAAAACCTTCGACTTTTGAAGTAGAAAGCAGGAACCCTCCGCTGTCTCCTATCATTGAGAAATATTCTGCCATTTTTTTATGGGGGATGTTAGCATGGACTACGATAGAATCTGATAATTTATAGCGCTTCAATAAGTTCTGAAATCGTATCTTTTCATTTTGATTGCCAAGTGTGTCATCAATGAACATCCAAAATTTTGTGTTTGGCTTTGCTTTAATATACCGTATGGCAAATAAAAGAAAGTCGTCCCAATTTTTATTTAGTTCTAATCTTCCAACCCAGCCAATTACGGGGTATGGCACCTTTTGTGTTAATCGATAGCTAAATTCATTCGTATCAAAGCAGTTATGAAAGCAGAATTTTGGATGCGTAGGATAATGAGCTTCGATCAAACTAATTAAATGAGGTGTTTGGGGATAAAGAATACCATTTGCATAATTCATTACAAAGGGTTTTGCCTGTGTCAGAATTTTTTCAGCGGACTTATAACTACCCAAGCCTTGTACTTCAAAGAACAATTTGCCCTTGTAACCTAAATTCCGTATTCTTTGAAGCATCTGCATATCAGAACTGACAAAAATGGCATCAAAATGGTGATCTTTTAATACTTTCTTAATTTCACTATTATTATTCGTGATATAAGTAGGAATTTGTGAAATGTTCTGCAGTCCAGTTCCGTCCTGCATATATAAAAGGTGGCACTCTATACCATGCTTTGCGAGTGCTTTGCAGCGCTGACGGTTTAGTGTTTCCATGCCTCCGCTAGGCAAATAAAAAACAAATAGAATCTTGGCTTTAGACATACGATAGCTCCTTTAAAACACTTATAAGCTATAGTATGAAGCTTGTTCAAAAAAGTTCGGGATTTCATTTCCCGCCTTTTTTTTTATGAACAGGGTAGGGGTCTAGTCCACTTTAGGTTAAAATTCATAGTTTAATATAAAGTCTTAATGTTTATTAAGAAAGGAGAGTTTCATTGAAAATAGTAACGATCCTTGGAACAAGACCAGAAATTATCAGGTTAAGCTTAATTATAAAAAAACTTGATCGACTAGCTGACAAACATATTTTGGTTCATACTGGCCAGAATTTTACCCATTCATTAAATGATGTGTTCTTCCAAGAATTCAATCTTAGACAGCCTGACTATATTTTAATGAGACAGGAATTTTCTTTCGGAAATCAGATCGCTCATTTGTTTTCAGAACTTGAAAAGATACTGATTCATGAGAAGCCGGATAAGGTTCTTGTCTTAGGTGACACCAATAGTGCGTTATCCTCGATTGTTGCTGAACGTCTAAATATACCTGTCGTTCACATGGAAGCAGGAAATCGATGCTATGATCTTTCTGTCCCAGAAGAAAAGAACAGAAAAGTCATCGATGCTATATCGACATTTAACCTGCCGTACACGAAATACAGTCGCGAGAATTTAATAAAAGAAGGCGTTCCTGTAAATAGAATCATGGTATCTGGTAATCCAATTTATGAAGTTTTAACTCAATTCAAAGAATCAATCGAAAATAGTGACATTTTAAAAAAACTTAAAGTATCAGCACGAAAATACATGCTTGTTACTGCACATCGTGCGGAGAATGTAGACAATCCTAAACACTTAAAAGAAATTTTAACAGGACTGAATCTAGTCGCTGAATTTTTCCAAATGCCTGTAATATGTTCCATTCATCCAAGAACAAAATCAAAAATATTAGAAACGAACAAGCTGGAGATGCATCCATTCGTGCAGTTTCATGAACCGTTTGGATTTTTCGACTTCGTTAATCTTGAAAAGAATGCTTATTGTGTACTTACTGATAGCGGGACAGTTCAAGAAGAATGCTGTTTGTTTCAAGTACCAACTGTTACCATGCGCAATAGTACCGAGCGACCGGAAACTGTTGAATGTGGTAGCAACTGCGTATCTGGTGTTTCAGCACAGCAGATCTTATCTTCAGTTAAAGTGATGACCTGTGAAGACAAGCATTGGTCAATTCCTGAGGGATATGGTGATCTGGATGTTTCAGATCGCGTAGTAAAGTTTATTTTAGGAGGAAATAGTATTGTTAAATAAAAGAATATTAATTACGGGAGGCACAGGCTCTTGGGGTCATGAACTCGTAAAGCAGCTGCTGCCAAAGGGACCAAAAGAAATTATCATTTTATCCCGTAATGAAGCTAGCCAGGTTGCCATGCAGAGACAATTTGATTACAATCCAAAACTGACATTTATGATCGGAGATATTAGAGACAAAGATTCTCTTATGAGAGCTAGTGAAGGGGTGGATTACATTTACCACCTTGCTGCTTTAAAGCATGTTCCAATCTGTGAATTGCAGCCATATGAAGCTTTGAAGAGCAATATTCAAGGTACTCAGAACGTTATAGAAACGGCAATCCATCATAAAGTAACAAAAGTAATTTATATATCAACAGACAAAGCTGCTAACCCTTCTAATCTATACGGAATGACAAAAGCGATCGGTGAGAAATTAATCATCCACGCAAATCTTCTTAGCAAACATACACGGTTTGTTTGTGTAAGGGGAGGTAATGTATTAGGAACCAACGGCAGTGTTATACACGTATTCAAAAGCCAGATTGAAAAGAAAGGACAAGTTGGTATTACGGATTTTGAAATGACAAGATTCTTTTTAACACTTGAAGAAGCGATTAGTTTATTATTTAAAGCTACTTTTGAAAGTGTTGGAGGCGAGATTTTCGTCATGAAGATGCCAACATGCAAGATTACCGATCTGGCGCAGGTTCTAATCGATGCTTCTGGGAAAAAAGGCATAACAATGGTGGAACTTGGGAAACGTCCGGGCGAGAAGCTTCACGAGATCCTTCTCTCCGAATATGAGAGTGCTACAACGGTGTACTATGATAATGAATACTTTGTTATTTTGCCCACAATTGATATAGAAGGGCTGAACCAGCATTATTCCGCTTACGAAAAAGTAGAATTAGAGAGTTATAGCTCTGAAAAAGACCTAATGACAAAAGAAGAAATCTATACAATGTTAACTGAAGGCGGTTTTCTGTCTTGAAGATCATGATTACAGGGGCAAATGGAATGGCGGGGCATATGATTGCCTCCTATTTCAAAAAAAATTCAGCATATGAACTGATATTAACATCTAGAGATGGAACGGCTGGCCACATTATGCTGGATGCAACGGATTTAGATCAAATTAGGGAAGTGGTTCAAAACCACAAACCTAATATCATTATCAATTGTATAGGACTCTTAAATGAATATGCAGCGATTCATCAACGTGAAGCCATTCTTGTAAATAGCCTTCTTCCTCATGAATTAGCTAAACATTTAAACGAATACGGAGGAAAATTGATTCATATTAGTACGGATTGTGTCTTTAGCGGACATGAAGGAAATTATAATGAAGAATCTATTCCAGATGGTTTGTCGATGTATGCCAAAACAAAACAGCTTGGTGAAATGAAAAAGGATCCACATTTGACAATAAGAACTTCTATTATTGGTCCAGAATTAAAGGACGGTATCGGATTGTTTCATTGGTTCATCAACCAAAAAGGGATTTTAAAAGGCTTTACCCATGTGAAATGGAATGGAGTAACTACATTAGAGCTCGCTAAATTTATTCATCATGCTATTGAAAATCCGCTCACTGGCTTGTACCACTTAACGGCTCCTGAAATTGTCTCCAAATATGAACTGCTCACCCTGATCAAACGCATTTTTCAAAAAGATAATGTTGATATTATTCCTCATACAGAGCCTCGAATAGACCGTACTCTTTTTAACTCCAGGCAAGACTATCTCTACAAAGTTTCTCCTTATGAAAAACAGCTTCAAGAATTAAAAGACTGGTTGTCATGAAAACGATCCTCATTACAGGTGCAGCAGGTTTTACAGGTTTGCATGCTTGTCATTATTTTTCTGAAGCAGGATATCGGGTTATAGGTATTTCAAGAAATACGGCTAAGCATTTGAAATGGGAATTGGAGACATGTGATCTCTTAAATAAATTTCAAATTTTAAATGTTATGAAGAAATATAAACCTGATTATTGTTTGCATTTGGCAGGAGTAAATTCAGTCGCCCAATCATGGGATGATCCGTTAAATACTATTGAGATTAATGTAATAGGAACACTATACCTTCTTGAAGCTATCCGCGTGGTAAAGCCAGATTGCAAAACGCTAATAGCCGGTTCTGCACTTTCGGGAATAAATCATCCTTACGCAGTAAGTAAACAAATTCAGCAAAACCTTTCTTTAAATTGGTGCTATTTGTTTAAACTTCCTGTAATAGTAGTCAAACCATGTAACTTAATAGGACCAGGTCCTTCATCTGGATTCGTATCTGTGTTAGCAAAACGAATTGCATTGATGGAAAAAGAAAAAAAGACAGAATCTATCGCGATTAGTCACTTTGATAATGCAAGGGAATTTTTAGATGTTCGGGATGCCGTTTCTGCTTATGAGATTTTATTAAATAAAGGATCAGTTAACACTACCTACGAAATTGGATCGGGGCAATGGAGTTTATTATCCGATATCACAGCAATTTTTCAATCTTTGACTCAATTAGATCTAACTTTTACGTCGACAAACTCTTTCCCAGATAATCCGCCAGATTTAATGAATAATGAAAAGATTAAGGAATTAGATTGGCAGAACTTTTTTTCTTTGAAGGAATCAATTGCTCACACCCTTACCTATTACAGAACATTAAAAGATTAAAAAAAGTGCGCTTTTAATCTTTTGAAGGGAGGTGAGAAGATGGCAAAGTTTTTAGATTTAAGAACAAGTCAAAATGCAAGTTATGCTAACTCTATTTCTGTACCTATTCTTGTAATCAATGAACCTCAGCTTATTGGCCGTATTGGATTAGCTACCCAAAATGCAGGGAGTAATATTCGTGTGGAATTGCAAGGGACAGTTTCTCTGCAGTTGCCTTTATTACCAGTCGCTACCACTGTAAATATCACAATTGTTAGAGGAACAAGCCCTAATTCACCAATGATCTATTCTGCAATTCAATCTATGAATATAAGCGTTGTTGGCCCTCAAGTATTTACAATAAATGCATTGGATTTTAATCCAGCAGCTGCTGTACAACTCACATATTCAATGTATGTATCTGTAACTGCTCTTGGTGTTACTCGGGTAGGACCAGAAAGTTTTTCAGGTATAGCAGTATGCGATTAAAAAAGAAAAGAGCGTCTCCGGAGTGGGGGACGCTCTTTTTTATATTATATACGTTTATGATACAGAGCCATGTTCATCCAATGTGTGTTGTTATTTTTTCGATTTAATTGAAAAAAATGATTTTCTACTAAAGAATCAACAGCGTTGCTGAGATCCTTCTTTAAAGAAGATATTCGATATAGGACAGCATATGGCAGATTTGATTCATTTGATGTCGATGAGGTATAAGACTGACCGGTTATGATGGGTCCAGGAACAAGTCTGCCACGGCGATTATACCAAATCTTATGATTGGACAATAACAATTCTGTATTTAAAGGTAAGGAGTTCATTTTTTGAACCATTAAACGAAGCGCTTCTGGGTCCAGCCAATCCTCGCCTGTCATAAACAGAACATATTCTCCTGTACAGTATTGAAGTGCGATTTCTAAGGATTTTGTTTTCCCTCGATGTTGAAGGAGAAGGGGAACCAATCGGGAGTCATGTGTGGAATGAATAGCATCTGGTGAATGGTCTGTTGACCCGTCATCTATCACGATGAGCTGGAAATCACGATAGGTTTGCTGCTGTAAAGTCTGAATAGCATATTTAATCGTATTTACATGATTGTGGGAATACAAAATAACACTTACTTTTGGCAGGTTTCCAATCTGCTTTCTAACATCGATACTGCTTGCCATACTTTCCATTGTCAGTTGTTCTGGTGGAATATTCGTTGTAAGTGCATACTTGCCGTTAAATCGATATTCCATAATGTACTCTCGCAATAAGAAAAAATCACCGTGTTGCAGCAAGCGAATCCAAAAGTCGTGGTCTTGTACGTTCGGAAACTTATCACGATAGCCTCCAGCTTTGTTGAATGCTTCTCTTTTAAAGAGAAACGAACAGCCGATGAAACAGTTTTGAAAGATTTCCTCTTTTGGTCTCGTCATAAAATATTCTACATATTCATACCAGGCTTTCGTATAGGTGATCGGCTTCCCGTTTTCATCGATACGTCTATAAAAGGAATAGACTAATACCGTTTCTGGTGTTGTTTGATCCATCGTTGCAACAAGTCGCTCCAAGAAGTTTGGATCATGTCTGTTATCACTCGATATCCATGTTAAATATGGACAGTCATGCAAAAGCTTAAACCCTTCATTTAATGTTGGTGAAATACCTCTATTTTCTTTACGGTCAATAATTTGATAGGGAATCGTTAATCGTTTACTTGCTTCTTTTATCGCACTTACAGTTTCATCATTCGGACCATCAAGTACGATCACAAGTTTATAGTCACGAAAAGTTTGTTTTTCCATTGATTCGATACATTCAAAAATATACTCCCTTTCCTGGTGATACACAGGGAGAACAACGCCTACTTTCACTAAGTTTCCTCCTAATTTGAACTGCTCTATGAATACTCATAGCGCGTTACAAACATTTTATTCGTACAACAATTAAATGGACATGGTTATTCTGGTAATTAATTTCGATGAAGAGGAGAGGAGTCTATTATTCAGAAATATGCTCACGGTTTCTAGTAGGAGAACATAAAATAGTTAATAGTTAGCATAAAGCTAACTCACAAATTTTCGAGGTGGTAACTATGACCATACTTCCTCATGGCGGAAGTCTAGTAAACAGGTATATTCCTCTGGAAAATTACCAGTTTAACGCACGGATTGATTTGGATCCTGTTTCGTTATCTGACCTGGAATGTTTGGCGATCGGGGCATTTAGTCCTCTTGATTCTTTTATGGATCAAGCCGATTATTTATCAGTCCTTCACCATATGCGTTTAAGCAATGGCCTGCCTTGGTCTCTGCCTATTACTTTGCCAGTTTCAGACGAAATAGCGAAAAAGCTAAAGAACAGTCAAGAAGCTGCTCTTTGTTATCATGAAAAACTATATGGAAAAATTGAAATAAAAGAAATATATAAACCAGACCTTGCGTTGGAAGCCAAACTGGTTTATAGAACAGAAGATGATTCGCATCCTGGAGTAAAGAGGTTAAAAGAGAGAGGGAGCTGGTATGTAGCAGGACGCATTACAATGTTCGAGCTGCCTGACAGAACAGTGGATTCTCAATACTATTTAAGTCCTGAGATGACAAGACAATTTTTTCGATTGAAAAGATGGGACAAGGTCGTTGCTTTTCAGACACGAAATCCTATTCACAGAGCTCATGAATATCTTCAGAAAACAGCATTAGAAAATGTGGACGGTCTCTTTTTGCAACCGCTTGTTGGCCAAACAAAACAGGATGATATTCCTGCTATCGTGAGAATGAAATCTTATGAGGTTTTATTGGATAAATATTACCCAAAAGACCGCGTTGTTTTAGGAGTATTTCCAGGATCGATGAGATATGCAGGTCCGCGTGAAGCGATCTTTCACGCGCTGGTCAGGAAAAATTATGGCTGTACCCACATTATTATCGGTCGTGATCATGCAGGTGTGGGCAATTACTATGGGCCGTACGATGCTCATGAAATTTTTAGTCATTTTGAAGAAAATGAGATTGGGATTATACCGTTATTTTTTGAGAATAGCTTTTATTGCTCTAAATGTGGTTCAATGGCAACAGTGAAAACATGTCCTCACGATGAAAAAGACAGGCTTATCTTATCAGGAACAAAAGTCAGGGAGAAGCTGCGCAATCATGATCCCATTCCAGGTAATTTCAGCAGACCTGAAGTTATTTCTGTGTTACGGGATTATTTTGCAGATTAGCTAAGGATAGGAAGTAACGAAATTATGAATCAGCAACAGAAGAATATAAAATGGCACGGAACACGTGTAACAAAAGACATGAAGAAAAATCTTCATGGACATAAAAGTTTTGTCCTTTGGTTCACTGGATTATCCGGATCTGGCAAATCTACTATAGCCTCTGAAGTTGAACATATTTTATTTCAAAGAGGTTTGTCTACGGTTTTACTTGATGGCGATAATGTAAGACATGGCTTGAATCGAGATCTTATGTTTTCAGAAGAGGGCCGCAAAGAAAATATAAGAAGATTGGGAGAAGTAGCCAAGCTTTTTGTGGATAATGGGGTAATTGTTCTAGTAGCAGCCATATCTCCAATTGAAGAAGACCGTCAGGCGGTAAGAAAGATGCTGGGCAAGGATGAATTTATAGAGATCTATGTAGACTGCAGTCTTAATGTATGTGAGAACAGAGACCCAAAAGGGCTATACAAGAAAGTTAGAAATGGACTGATCTCAAATTTCACAGGCATATCGAATCCTTATGAAATACCAAGAAATTCGGAGATTGTTCTCAGTACTGAAATGAAAAATATTGAAGAATGCACAAATGATGTTATCGAATATTTAACTTCAAATCAATATATCTATTAATATAGAAAGCTGCCACCAGATAAATTTGGTGACAGCTTCTTTTATTTTGCTTTATTCGGTTTCCAAGTTACCTTGCCGCAAGAACCGCAGCCCTTTTTAACAGGGGGCTGAATAAGATTATTCTTTCCGGCATTTTTTGCTTTGTTTGCTTTGATTTCAGAATATAACTTCTGAAGATCATCCTTATTCACTTTCCATCTCTCCTCTGTCTAAATATCCTGGATGCTTTGTTATTATATTCTCTTTTACGGTTGCGGTGTTTTATTTTGGCTTAAATGGACGTATGACGTTTTTTCCTTTTTCACTATTATTGTGGGGTTTAAATGGTTGTATAGGATGTTCTTTTTTTGCAACGGATTTAAAAGGATTAATGGGCTGTGCGTTTCTTGAAGTGAGCTGTCCGTGATCATAGGTTTTTGGCACTTGTCTTGTAATGAGAGATCCTGAAGAAGAAAATGGACGGATCGGGGGAACCGTAATTTTGGGTCTGTCTAGACTTTTTACAGCAGGCAATGTATTAGATTCTGCATAAAAATGTTCATCTTTAGCTTTTTTGCTCTGCTGTGTATCCTGCTTTTCGACTATCTTCTCTGAAAGATCAGGAGTTAGTTTTTTAATATTGTGAGGCATTTGTACAGCTGCAAAACTGGGATTTATATGACTCAATACTTTATCCGCACACGATAAGAATGTTGATTCTGATATGGAGGTTAACGATTCAAAAGAAAAACGCAAGAAGGATTGTATGACTAAATAGCTGATCCATTCTGTAACTTTTTCCTCGAAAGCGGGCTGTACTGCTAAGAATAGTGGGCCATCTTTGCGTTTTAGAGTAATCCCTTTATGGATGCCTGATTGTACCGGTAAACAGAAAGAAGTAGCAGGATTTAAGTAATAGAGCTGTTTATCTGGTGTATTTAAAGCTAACGGCATAGGGTGGGCGGCATGGTAATCCACATATAAACGCTGATCGCATTTTACATAATCCTCTGTTGTAATACTTATCCCCGTATGCATTAAAAGTTGAACCAGCTCTTTAACTTTTTGCTGTGATAGACCTTGAATTCCTAACATAAAAGTGGAGAGAGCACCTGTTATTGTTTCTTCGTCATCAGAGATCTGAAGTCCCCAATAAGGTAATAAAAGGCAAAGAGATTCGTATTCTATTGCTGTCAGATCACATACTTTATTATTGTTATACCAAACCGATCTCATAAATGATCCTCCTTGAATTCTTTACTATAAAAATAGGCTTTCGTTCTTGTGTCATAACCCACTCTATTCCCATAGTATGTATGGAATCTTCAGATCATGATGAGGAAAGGAAGGGAAACAATGGGAAACAATCATAAACACTTGCAGGATGAGTGTATCCGCGTTCAAAAAGTTTACGACTGGGTGACCGATACACTAAACGTAAGAAAAACTGTTTCTTTTACTCCTGAACAAATTGCTGCAATAGAAGAAGCGTTGGATGATCCTTCTAAGCGTCCCCTAAGGATCGTAACCAAAGTACCTAAAACTTCACAAGCTACTGAAAACACTGAAGCTTGCGCTGAACATTTCTTATGCGAACAAGTAGGAGATAAAAGAGAATGTACCGTTGCGCTTAATGGAGGTTTTACAACTGCGCAATTAGTTGAACTTCTGTTTACAACGGATATTAAAGTTCAGGTAGTAGACAGAAGCGGTGAAATTGTAACAGAATTAATGGTTAATGCTTCTGTATTTGAATCATTTGTACTATGCTATCCAGACGGAACAGATCTTTACTGCCGTATCACAAAAATATTTGCTCGCGTTCCATCGGGCACAGTTCTGTTGAATAGCCCGACACCGACTTCTTTTGCAATAGATATTACATTCTGCGTAGACATTCAAGTTGAAGCAGAAGTAAAACTAGAGGTACTCGCTAAATTCTGTTCTCCTCGTGAGAATGATTTAATCTGCGAAGGAAGCGAAGGTGAAATGTGTCCGGAGGCATCGTTCCCGCAACAATGTCCAGACATATATCCCAGGCCAGGCTGCATGTGTAGAGCCACAGGAAGCGCAAGCGGATTAACTGGTGATGAAGCAACAGAAGCAGGGCGTGTAGCTGTATTAGTTGACATTTGTCCTAATTATCATCTGTCAGGCAGCTCATTCCGTCTAAATTACACTGGTTCAGAAGATCAGGGAGCTTTTCAATACACAGCTACCGAATTTACTCAAGACTCACTCTGCTGTGACGAATATTCCGACGGATGGAAAATGATAATTTCCGGAAGAGGAACTGATGATTCAACTGGTGAAAATTATAATTTCAACTTAGCTATCGTACAAACAAGTGAAGGCAATCAATTTGAGGCTGAACTGATTAATTCAAAAGGCGATAGAGAATTTACAACAGGTGTTGTAACAACTGACACTGGAGAAATCACAGTCGGAAATTGTCTACAGCACAGCTAAGGATTGATCTGAAGAAGAAGACCGCTGGTAATTAACCAGTGGTCTTTTTAATGCAATTTAATGTAGAAAAAAAAGGTTAAAGAATCAGCGTCTGTGTAATAAATATAAGATCACATACCCTAAAATTAGAATGCGAGCAACATGTAGCGGAAACTACTTCTTTCAAGAGCAACAATTTATGCGAAAACAACCTTGAAAAAGAGCCCTTAAAAAAAAGTGAACGAATGGATTTGGTTTACATAGAATAAGGAAAGAGCCTAATTTTACAAGGGGGAAGATACATGGGTACAAAAGACAAACTAAGCTATGACCGGCTCATTTCCAGGATTGAGTATTACAAAGAAAAAGCCCTTGACCTAGAAAAGAAGCTTCTATTCTCAGAAGAGAAGATCGAGAATCTAGAAAATGAAATTAACAACAATAATTCAATTCATCTTATTGAGGAAAAAGAAAATGAACTTGCAAAGCTTCGAGATCAAGTCGAAAATTTATCCAAAAAGCTTAGCAGATTACAAGATCATGAGATGGAAAAAAGAATAAATGGCTACGAAGAACTTCTTAAGAATATACAAGATGAATTAAATGAAAAAGATCAACAGATTGATTTGTACCAGCAACGGATTAAGAGTATGGAAAAAAGAATAAATATTAACCGCTCACCTGAACCTTTTGTTGATGAGAATAAAAACGAACATGAAGCAAAATCTGCTCCGTCTGAAAAAAAAGAAGAAAAAAGCTGCTTAAGTTACTTTGATTACTCTGTTATTTTTACAAAAGAAAAGACAGGATTTGTCAGAGGGAACTTTTATCTTGAAAACATGGGGACAGAAACTTTAGATAATCCATATATCTGCTTTCGCTTTCAGCCAGCAGAAGCTTCTTCATTAAAAGGGAAGATTATTTCATTGCTTACTTCACCTTCTCAGGAAGAAATGTCACAATCCGTATGGATGTTTATGGATAATGAATGGGCATTAGAAGCAAAAGAAAGAGGAGAAATCTGGATCTGCCCATTGAGAGAAACCAAGATTAAGAGCGGTGACAAGTTAACACTTGACGATTTTCAAATACCTATTAGAAGCAAAATTGATGAAAATATTACAGTAGAAGCTTTTGTATATTTTCATAAGCAAAATTATCGAGCTAAGGCAGTAAACCATATTGCAATCAACTTTTAGTGAGAAAGCCTATAACCAACTCGTTAGACATGCATAAAATGTACTAAACGAGGAGGTTGAAACATGGAAGAAAGGAAGAATAAGAAGAAGTACAAAAAAATTTATGCAGATAAAGTAATCATTAAAGCAGGTAAAATCATTATCCATGAAGATGAACATCATTGGGAATCTTCTAGCTCAAGCTCTTACAAGCATGAATCCAGCCACAAAAAGCATGAATCATCTTCATCTTCTAAACATGGATCTAATCATAATAAATCTGAATCTTCTAGCTCCAGTTCAGGTGAATACTATGATCCATGGGAATAACTCATTCACATGTTTTTAAGAGTGCCGCTTAAAGGTGCTCTTTCTTTATTTTATAGGCTTAACTTAGAAGGAAAAGGGAAAACAAAAAGGAATAGATAATAAAGGAGATGTTGCAGATGGGTTATATATTACCGTATATACCAATCCAAAGAATGCAATATGCTAGTCGTATGGAAAAAGGTGAACCTGGCCTTCCTGTTGTTCCTAGTGTTCCTCCCATTCATAATGACACGGTTCATACATCTTCACATCCAAAAAGTAGTTATACAGTTGAAGAAAAAAAGAGATTTCACCAAGTATTAAGTGAAATAGAAGGAAAAGGATTAATAATTAACGAAACCATTTAATAGGTTTCTTTTTTTTGTCTCCAACTCCACAATGTTTACTCTCGATAGGGCTTTAACTTTAGATTTTGTCTAATAATAATCTTCGTGAAAAGAACAATGAACTAGGGATTTAATTTAAATGTCGGTTAACCGAACAAAAGTCAAGATTAACCGAACAAAAAAATGGATCTACCGAACAATTATCCTGCATAACCGAACATAAATTACTCCATCATAAAATAATGTCCATCTGGAAAAGACTTTGCTTTCTAGAGCGATGGGGCTTTTTTAGAGAATTGAAAAACTATAAACTAGCATCTGAGGTGAACCAAATGGAATTTATTGAAATTAAAGAGGGTTGTTATTACTTTAAAAGTGCTGTCAATATAGGTTACATCGTAAGCGAGGATAGAAGCAAAGGCATGCTGATCGACGCAGGTCTTGAATCATCTGCGGCAAAAAAAGCGATTAAAAAGCTGCAGGACAACAAATTTCCAATCACTCATCTATTTATCACGCACGCACATGCTGACCATTTTGGAGGCGCACAATATATCCAAAAAAACTATGAGGTTCATACAATAGCTCCTGCGCTTGAAGAAGCGATTATGAGATATCCCGTTCTTGAGCCCATGTACTTATTTCATGGCAACTTTCCATTAAAGGAGATGCGGAACAAATTTTTAGAAGCGCCTTCCGTACATATTGATGAAATCTGTCAGCCTGGGATCTGGAGAGCTGATTCATTAGAAGTAGAATTCATTCATCTCCCTGGTCATAGTCATAATCAATTCGGTCTCATTTACAATGATATCTTTTTTGCGTCAGATTCTTATCTTGGCAAAGAAACACTAGAAAAACATAAGATTCCTTTTATCGTTGACTCCTCTTCAAACTTCTCAACGCTAGACTATTTACTTCATATCAAAGTTGGAGGGATGCTTCCTGGACATGGAGCCTTTTCCGATGAATATGAGGATACGATTCAAGCAAATATTGAAGTACACCAAAGACTTCTGATCCAGATGAACAATTTTTTAATCGCTTGTGGCGATCGCGGTCTTTCGCTGGAAGACCTCATTGCCAAAATGCTTTTGAAACATGAAATTGACCCCGCTAACCTTGGAATGTACTCCTTATTTAGAACTGCAATTACAGCATATTTGATTCAGCTCATCGAAGAGCGGAAAGCGGTTTATACGATAAAAGAGGGTCGACCGGTTATTTTTTCGGGTCAGCCATCGGCATGATTAACAGTTTGCCTTCTGACATTTCTGCATAAAGCACATCTTTAACCGTTTTATAACCATGCTCATGAATCTGATTTAATAGTTTCTTTTTTGATATTCCAGCGGTAGATAGATTATCCATATTAATTTCTCCATCTAGAATTAAAGTAACGGGCAGTTCAGGCTGTTGGTCGGTATGCATGTTCATATCTTGTCTGTTTGGTGATCCATATTGATATTTTGGCAATATGCTAAGTGTGCCGTTCGTTTCTAAGATGGCATATTCGACTTCACGAAGACTGAAATATCCTTTTTGCCGGACTAAGTTTTGAAGCTGATTGATATCAAGTTTGCTCTTTTTAAGCTGATCACGATCTAAAAGCCCTTTGCGGATAACAATAGTCGGCGCACCCTCTAACATTTTACGAGTACCTTTAAATTTTTGTGAGATGATCTCTATCATATATACAAGAGAGCCCCATATTAAAATAGCGTACAAAATGACAAAAATAGAGGTCTCATCATCATACATGGCATTACCCACTAATTCACCTAAAAAGATGGACGAAATAAAATCAAACGGAGTGATCTGTGAAATTTGAGTTTTCCCTAATATTTTTGTAAGGATAAAAAGAGCTAAAAAGCCCACAATCAATTCTGTAGTTAGTTGTCCCACATGTATGTCCATCAACCGTATCTCCTCATAATAAACGTATTACTTTTCAGTTTTGACGAGATAAGACGTTTATAAACTAAAAAAGTATTGATTCCGTCACTCGGACGAATTCAATACTTTTTTCATGGCTACATGCGGTATGTTGGCATCTAAAAACGGTTCTGAAGATGTTGTATGATACCCCAATTTTTTATAAAAGTCTTCTGCCTGGATTTGTGCATATAATATAAGGCTCGGAAAAGATCGATCTTTAGCCGTCTGTTCCATAGCTCTCATCAACTCTTCACCTAATCCTTTTTTTCGGTGTGAAGAAAGCACGCAAACCCGTTCAACTTTTCCTTCACCCTTTACTTCGCGAAGTCTGGACGCTCCAACAGGCTTGCTGTTTTCATCGTACAGCACAAAATGAACAGCTGAATCTTCAAACTCATCGATCTCTTCACTTTCGTCGATTTGCTGTTCGCGTACGAATACATCTCTTCGAACTTCTAATGCATCTCTATAGCCTTGGTCATCAGATGTATACTTTTTAATCAAACTTATTAAACACCCTTTCCAAGACGAAACGTTTCATATACTGTCCAATATCCATTCTCAAGCTGGTAGAGGAGCTGGAAGCGATCAATACGTTCTTCGTGTTCAATATCAATCATGCGAAGGCGTTCCAAAACATCTGAATGCTCTTCGTCTGAAAGCTTTTGCCCCAATGTTAAATGAGGAACAAAATTATAAGGCTGCTGATGTTCAAGCGGACCTGAATACAGCTGATCGTGCAGTGACTTTAATTCTTCAGCTTCGTTTACTTTTAAGTAGATTGCATTATTAACAGGATGGAAGGAGCCCACCTTGTTAATCATTATGGAAAAAGGATTAATATTCTGAGCAACAGAAGAGATATAAGAAATCTGATCTTGAAGCTCTTCTTCGGTCGCCTCAAAAGGTTCTTTTAATGTAATATGAGGCGCGATAAGGGCATAGTGTGGATCGTACCTTTTTCGGTAGGAATTTACTTTATCTTGTAGATTTTTTGATGGAAAAATAGCAATACCATATTTCATAATTCTTCCTCCCTCATCTTTTGAAATAGTATACCAAATATTCTTTTTATTTCCCACAGTTAGCGATTATTGTAAAGAAACGTTAATGCTGGAACCAAATCTTTTTGCCAGTTTACCCAAAGGTGATTACCTTGAAACTCTGAGTATTCATAATCCAGCGCAAAATTGTTTAGCAGCTTGTTCATTCTGCGGTTTGGTTCAAGAAAATCTTTTGTTATTCCTTCAGGGTTTGTGAAACTATGTTCTTCATCGCCAATGGAATGATAGATCGTCAATGTTTGCATCTGTTCGATAGATTCAACAGTTTGCAGCAGTTCCTCTGGGATATAAGGCGATTGAACAATCACTTTTCCAAAGGTATTCGGATACAAGAGACCAAGTTTCATAGCGACATATCCGCCAAGTGAATCTCCTATTAATCCCATTCCTGCACCGAGCTGTAAAGTGTTGAATTTCTCATTTAGATAGGCTGTCAATTCATAGGCCATAAACCTAATATAATTCTCGTGTTTTTCACCTGTTGGATCATATTTTGCTTTTCTGTCTTTAATTCCTTTATGATTCACACCAATAATAATACAATCTTCTATCTGGCCATCTTCCATCAAGCGGTCAGCCGTTTTTGCCAGCTTTCCTAGTTGAAAGTAATCCCTGCCATCCTGTGCGATTAGTATTGGATATTTCACTAATGGAGTGAAACGGGAGGGAAGATAGATAAGTAATTCTATCGTTTCATCTAAATATTTGCTTTGAATGTTATCGTCTGTAATGGAACCTTTAAGAATGGCCATAAACGGACCTCCTTTTGCTGACAGTATAATAAGTAAAAGCGTTTTCATTCGACTCGTATAATTGTAACATATAATGCTATAATGAAAGAATCAATACGAATGACGATTAATAGTGAACATAAAAATGAGGTGAAGTCTGTTGAAAAATAGAGTGCACAGTAGGGAAGTTGAGGCGGCTGCTAGAAGGCTGCTGATTGAAAGAGGCGTCACCATTCCTGAGATCGCAGAAATCGTTTATGAAATGCAGATTCCATTTTCACCAGGACTGACTAAAGAAGAATGTATTGAGAGCGTCGATGCAGTCTTAATGAAGCGAGAAATTCAACACGCTATTTTAGTAGGTGTAGAACTTGATATATTGGCTGAGCAAAAAAAGCTGTCAGAACCTTTGCAGAGTATCGTAGAACAGGATGAAGGATTGTTCGGAGTGGATGAAACGATCGCCCTCGGTGCTGTATTTGGATACGGAAGCATCGCTGTTACGACGTTTGGTCACTTAGATAAATTTAAGATGGGCATTATTCAAAAGCTCGATACGAAGATAGCTAACGGAAAAGTTCATACTTTCCTAGATGACCTGGTTGCAAGTATCGCAGCCAACGCCTCAAGCCGGCTTGCACACAGACTTCGCGATAAGCAGGAGTGGCTGACAGCAGAGGAAATCGCACAACATGAAAATGAAGAAAAAATAGGCTGATAGAGGAACCTCCGCGCTTGCGGAGGTTTTTATATTCATATGGGCAGGGTGTGTATGTCGAAAATTCTATAAATAAATTTGAAGGACCATAAAAAAATTTGAAGGCTCATAAAATCTTTTGAAAGACCATAAATGTTTTTGAAGGCTCATAAATTTAGATGAAGGCTCATAAATGTTTTTGAGGCTGAAAAAGTCAAATTTTTATTGACAGACAAACCGCTCTGTCGTATATTTTTAATTGTTCCGCAAAATAGAGATCCGATAGCTCAGCTGGGAGAGCGCTACCTTGACAGGGTAGAGGTCGGGGGTTCGAACCCCTCTCGGGTCACCATACTTGATATAACTGACATTGAGTTACGAACCAATGAAATTTTGGGTAGTGCTCATATATGGGACACATTTTAAACCTTCTTGAACTCTACACGAGTTTTCAAGGAGGTTTTTTTTATGTTAGTTGAAACATTACAAAAAGAGTTTTTGATTGAAAGGAAGTTTGAGGGATTAAGGGAATCAACGTTGACCGTATACAAAGATTTCTTTAAGTCTTGGAATGAATGGTTGAACACTCAAAGCATTGAACAAGTTGAAGACATATCACCGCTTGTAATCAAACAATATTTGAGACGTTGTGCCGACAATGGAAACAAACCAAAAACCATTAATACAAAATTGAAGTTACTCCGTGCATTCTCAAGGTGGTTAGTTGAGGAAAGTCTTGTAGATCAACAATTCACCAAAGGAGTTAAAGCGGTAAGAGAAGACTCGGTTCCCAAGATCGTTAGACAAGAAGATATTCAACTTGTACTTTCACATTTAAGACGTGTAAAAAGGTCACGGAGGAATTACGTTCTTGTTTTATTTATGATTGGAACTGGTTGTCGTTTGAGTGAGATTGAGCGATTAAATTGGACGGACATTGACTTTACAAACTCCCTTATTACAATCCTTGAAAGCAAAACTCGAAAACACCAAAGTGTTCCATTGTCCGATACATTGGCAAGAGAGCTCTTAGATTGGAAATTATTCGTTGATAAAAAGTTTAATAAACCTCCTCAACCATTGTTTACCACAAGGAATGGAACAAGGATTACTAAAAATGGAATACAAAACTTCTTCAAGCGTTTAAAGAAAACACTTGAGATACAAGGTGATTTCTCTACACATTGTATGAGGAACTTTTATATCAAGGGATTGTTGAAGAATGGAGCCAACTTACGAGAAGTTCAATTGTTAGCAAGACATTCAAAGATACAAGTTACACAAGGATATATTGGGTATTTTGCACATGAGTTAAAAGAAACAATTGACCAAAGTAATCCATTAAATGACCTTATTTGAAATTGTCCAAATTTTAACAAAGTATGTTATATTTAACCTATCAGATGGGGGTGTGCATATCATGGATTTTAAAATAAGTATACCAACAGATAGTATGGGATTTTACACACTTGAGTGCCCACATTGTAAGGGACGTTTTAAAGCACAAGCTGGAGATATTGAAGCTGAAGATACATTAGAACTATTTTGCCCCTCATGTGGATTGGTGGGAGAGAGTTCAAGATATTTACCAAGTGACCTAATTGAACACGCACAAACAATTGCACTTAATTACATGCAACAAGAAATGTTTAATTCATTAAAAAAGACTAGCCGAAAAATGAAAGGTTCACCAATATCATTTCGAGTGGAAAAGCCAAAAGAAGAAGCACCAAAGTTGTTAACTGAAGACGAAGATTTAGAGCAAGTTGAATTACATTGTTGTAACAAGACAATAAAAATAAACATGGATCAAAAATTCTCTAATGTTTATTGTCCGTATTGTGGGGTGAATTAATTGAATCAAGAGATTAAACTTTCAGAAAATGAATATAGGAAAATTTCTTTAAATTTTAGAAAAGTAGCAAGTAGGTATTTGAACTCTGATTTTAAACACGCTAAAGATAACTTGGATAGATTTTTAATATTTATAGAAGAATGTTCTGTTATAAATCAATTTATTATTGAAAATAATCGTGTGGATTTTGATATCGAAGAAATTTTAAGTAAAAGAGGTTACTTCGATCAAATAAAATTACCTATACGTTCTTCTGAAGAAATTGCTTTTATTTTTCAATTGTTAATTTATATCTCAAATAATAATATAAGTTATGAAGGATTGATAATGGGTTACGGAAAGAAGTTTCAAGACTCGTGTGATAATTTTCATAATCAAGTAGTTAAGCCACTAGTTGACCATATAGTTTCATATTTGGGGGAGATGGCAATAGATATGGGATTAGATAAAAAGACAAATAATCAATTTAATTTTAATGAGTTTAGAGGACAATTCAATCATGCAGAGGGACAAGGTTCTATAAATGCAAATCAAACTTATAATGAAGCCAATATTAAAGAATTAAAAGAAATTGGTCAAAAGTTTGTTCAAGCTCTTTTGGAAAATGAAAATATCTCACCAACAGATAAAGAAGAAACTGTTGAGTTTTTAGAAGCTGCTATTCAAGAAGCTGAATCTGAAAAACCAAAAAAAGTTATTATAAAATCTGCAATTGAAAAGGTTAAAGATGTTAAGGAAGTTGTGACAACAGGAACCGCATTGTATACATTAGGAGATCAACTTCTAACATTATTCCAAAATTTCATGTAGTAATTTTACCGTCTATATTAGGCGGTTTTTTTTATTGTTTAATCAACTCAACAAAAGAAAAAATGACAAAAATTGCAGGGATTTATCAAAATCTCTCGAATATTAAAATGGTTAGATATGTAAAAATGGTGGTGATTTAATGGCACAACCTAGACCGTGGTTAAGTAAGGAAAAATTAAAAGAATTATTGTTAGAAAATAGGAGGAGTAGAACATGATCAGAAATAAATTTTTATCTTCAATAACAGAAAGATTGAACGATAATTCTTTTTCATATAATGACTTCGACATAGAAATAAACGAGGTATATTCTGGATTACAGATTAACATTAAAATTACATATAGGTACATTGAAGAATACACATTTTCATTCAGCCTTTCAAAAACACCTGATACTGAATTAACTATTGAGCGAACCCCAGGAAAGGTCATAATGAATGAAAAAATCACAATCAAAAATCAAAATAGTATCCCAGCAGAAATAACTGTTTGGGTGAACGCAATAAAGGAAGAAATGACATACATGCCTTTTGCAAGAGAATTTGAGGAAACCAAATCTAAAATTCTAGAAATGGAAGAAAAATTCAATGAAGTACCAGAAAAATATTTTACTAAAGAAGAAAGCGAACTACTCAAACAACGGTTAGAAACACTTGAGGTTGAGTTTGAGGAAAAATTAAGAAAAGAATTAGACGACAAATTTAATCTTGAATATGAAGTACGGTCAATGAAAGATGAAATGGAACAATTGAAAATCCAAGTTGAAATATTAAATAAAAGAAATTGGATTAAGTCATTTGGTACAAAGCTGCATGGTTGGGGAACAAAGTATCCTAAAACAACTGCTGCGTTAGCTACTATTGGTATTGGTTTTTTACCAGAAGAAGTTAAAGATTTAATTCCACACGAAGAACTTATCAATGTATTCTTACCTGAAGCAGCAAACGAAACACCTAAATTGGTTGAGTCTACCGAGAAGGAAGAAAAAGTATCAAACCAATAGTATTTCCAACTTTCATACAAAGCTAAACAAGAATTTGAGAGCCAATCGTAAAAGATTGGTTCTTTTTGTGTATACGAAAATTACAATGTGGGTAGTATGAAGGTAGTCACCAAACATTCAAGAAACCCTTATTCAATAAGGCTTTGTTTGTATACGAAATGCATACTTTTAAAACATAAAAAAGATACTTTTGAAATGAGAAAAAGAGTTAGTATAAATTTATCAGAAAAAGTAATTATGAAGATAAGAACCTTACACCCTTTCAAACTTGTGGAACAGTGGAGGGAAATATATTTTTTTTAATGGAAGCAGGAAGTCGAAAAAATAATTTAAAACAATGAAGGAGGGAAGCGGAAAACCATACTTCCTAACAAAATAATGAGGTGAAATATAAATGAGCACATTGGGAAGCATTTATAATGCAGAGAGATTCATAGAAACACTTGAGAAAATGATTTTGTTATTACAACAAAAGATTAACGAAGCGACAAATGGTAAAAGGTACAATATGAGCGTTCTAAAAGACTTGGATTCTAAACTTCAAATAATGAAAAGAAAAGCATACCTGTATTACGAATACCTAAAGAACAACATTTCTCTTTATAAACTTCTAAGTGTCCAACTAAGACACCATGTACAAAAATTAGTTGAAATGCTCTTAGATTCTGATTCAGACACGCTTTTTATCTTCAGCCCACAAATTATTAGTTTAAAAGCAATTGTCGGCACACTAGAATAAATTATTCAAGAGCTGTCTCCATTAGGAGGTGGCTTTTATTATATTCAAATGTATTCCTCAACCTTAAAATTTTGTTTGTATTTTTTGGTAGCTTCAATAAAAAAATTCCCTCCCGTAATTCAAATTGAATCACAAGGAGAGTGTAAAGGGGAATGAACGCTTGGGGATTTCTCCCCGTGTACGGAGTCTCCTATTCTCATACAATGAGAAATCCTAAGAGTAATATTTAGTTGTTATTTTTGATCTCAATGTTTTACCATTGAGTCGCTTGTTCCCTCACAAGGGGAGAAAGTTCGAGGTTCGATCACAAATAACGAAAGGGTTCATGAATAAATGAAAAACCGTAGGAAGCATATCACTTCCACATACATATAGTGTTGCCAACTTAGTCTTAATACAATGTGATACCAAAGTATAAAAATTTTGTATGTGAATTTTGAGTCCACAATGTAATACCGAGCCTAAAAATTTTGTGTGTATTTTTGATAGCTTGTTATGGAGATATACACGGGGTGCTCGGGGGTTGGTGGGGGGTCTTTTAATTATCTCTATTTTTTTTGTGTTTTGAAATACTCCTTGTGAACGACTTGTGTCCTCTATTTGAGCCATTCATATTCAGTTCCTAAAGTACTGTACAATGATCTCTAATACAATTCCTATTAGACACAAAATGTCTCACAATAGCTTAAATAACAGGCCTGAATAAGTAAGTCACATAAGAACTCACAAGGTGTTACTCATAATATAGAGTCTCATATGACTTTACTCTATTGACACAATATTTGAGTGTTGATACTGTCTGGTTTAGAAGGTCTCATATGAATGTCTCATAAATAAATAGGAGGAATCAAAATGAAATACGGGTATGCAAGGGTAAGTTCAAGCGGTCAAGATTTAACCGCACAATTAAAGGTTCTTGAGGAGCATGGTTGCAGCAAGATATACAAAGAGAAGGTTAGTGGTAAGAACAAGGAGGATCGCACGGAGTTTCTTTCCTTGTTGAGCACGGTAAGAGAGGGAGACTCTATTGTTGTCTCAAAACTAGACCGCTATGCACGTTCCACAAAGGACGCTCTTACGATCATTGAAGAACTTGAAGATAAAGGAGTTTCACTTGTTGTTTTAAACATGGGGGGAGATAAATTAGACACTTCAACTTCAATGGGGAAACTTATGGTTACAATGTTGAGCGGGATTGCGGAATTTGAACTCTCATTGATTAAGGAAAGACAAAGAGAAGGAATTGCTCTTGCAAAGCAACGAGGAGTTTACAAGGGAAGACCTCCAAAGTATACCGAGAGGAATAAAGGTCTCCAACATGCTTTTGAATTGTATGACAATAGAAACAACAATGGAAAGACCGTAAAAGAGATTTGTACAATAACGGGAATAAGTAAAGCCACGTTTCACCGCAAGTTGAGGGATAGGTCACATGTTCAATGAAAATTGAACTCAATGATCCTCCTTTTTTTTTATTTTCAAATTAAAATCAAGTTTCTAAATGTAATTCAAATATTTTTACCTTCACTCTAAAATGTCCATTTGGCGACTTGTTGAGGGTTAGTTGTAAACCTTGTCTGCGATTCCGTCACCTAAGTTTTGTGAAATAATGTAATACCATACCCAATACCAAAATAGGGTCATACCGAAATTGGTATATGAAACTACTCATTGAATGTAATACCCAATACCAAAAAAGGTACAAAAAACAGCCTCTCATGTACCAAAAAAGGGACACATTTTTGCCCTTCATGTACCAAATTAGGGCCATAAAATCAGCCAAATTTGGTAAGGAGATAAACAAGTAATAGATAAACAAGTAATAGATAATAAAAATTACTGGACTAACGTCCAGAAAAATTACAATAAAAGAAATTAATATTTAAAAGAAATACAATAACTAAATTAAATAAATACTGGTATTAAAGAAACTGGTATAAAGATAACGAGAGGAGAAGAACCAATGGAACTTATTATTTATCACCATTTGTTTCACACGGAAAATAAGAACAGACTTACAACGCAAGAATTGTTTTTGTACGCTCAATTGAGAAAAAGAAATATGTCGAACGGTATTCTTGAGACCTCGGTGGACATTCTTTCAAAGAGAGTGATTTTGTATAAAAAATCGAGACAAAACAAGGAAATTATTAAACAACTTCTTGAGGTTTTCATGAAAAGAAAGTGATTAAATTCACCGAGGAGAACGGTGTCCTTGACATTGAATTATACTATTGTGAGGAACCATTTATAAAACTTCCTTCACAATGGCTTGATCTTATTGAGAGTCCCAAAGAATTATATCTTGTCGCTTTTATAATGAGTGCAAAACATAAGAAGAGACAAATGCCTTTTGCCTTTATTGGTGAGGTTCTCAATGTGAGTAAAAACACCGCACAAAAGGTTGTGGAAGGATTGGTTGACTGTGGATTGCTTCATAAGAAGACTGGAGAGAAGATTTTCAACCATGAACGTGAAGCAAACACATACACACTCCCAAGTATCTCACAAGAGTTATGAGAGACCTCAAGAGACGATTGAATCCCCGCAAGGCACAAAACCTTCAAAGGAATATAAACCCGCTAAAAGAGACTTGATTCAAAAGAAAGAAACAAAAACCCCAAAAGACTTCTTCCTTGAACAACAAGTACAAACACCCACTCCAATTGAGAAAAAAGAAACTTCAAAGAGATCAGCTTCTGAAATTCTAGCGGAGCAAGAGAAACCTAAAAATTACATTGTGGAGAAGACAAAAAAAGAACCAAGGAAAATCTCCAATAGTGCAATAGAGAAAAATCCTTGGTTAATGAGGTACCAAAAGAAAGCAGAACAAAAAGAGGTTGTTGAAAAGAGAGAAGAAACAATTGAACCCGTGGAAAGGGTTTTTTAATTTGCCTTCATTAAATATAACAACAAATATCTATAAACGTGACAAAGAGGAACCACAATGGCTCCTCTCTTTTTATTCACTAGATTTTTCGTAATACCCAATAGTTAATTCTGAATGCATAACTTTATGTAATTCCTCACGTAAAACACGGAGTCTTTCTTTATGGGTTTCAATCTTTTTTCTAACTTCCTTCTTTTCATTTGGTTCTATGTCATTATATAAATCAAAATCTAATATGAGTTCCACATGTTTTTGTGTTATCTCTTCACAAATTTTTGCTACTTCTTTAGATTGATAAATTAGTGATTGTGAATAATTTTGGTAAGCAATTAACCTCAATCTATCTGCTTCTGCACGTTTATTCCATTCTATAATTTTATGTATCTCTGATTGCATTGCCCATTTGTCTGTTTCCCATAATGATTTTATTCTTAATTTGTGTGATTGAATAAGGTTGTGTTGCTCTAAATAATTATCTAATTCGTTTTCTGTGTAACCTTGAAAAGAAGGATATTCTTTAAACCAACTTGTGAAATTTAATAATTCGTCCGTTGCCACATGTAATGTACTATACAAATCTGCATATTCCTCATGTTTCTTTGCAGCAAATAATTGAAAATCGTGAACCTTTCGTTGTAGGTCAAACAATAAAGTGTTTTTGTAACTTTCAATGTTTCTACTTAAAAAATGTCGATATAAGCCTAAAACAATCCCGCTTGTAATTCCACTTGTCAAGATTGCAATTAAAATTGTCTTCATTAATTTCTCACCTCAATCCACAATGGATCAAAACTATATTTCTCAAATGGGTTAATTTCATTTTGAATTAAGTAAGGTTCGATATTTGAAATTGCTTTATCAACTAAGTAGTTAAAGAATTGTAATGGGTATAATTTTTGCCAATATCTTTTTTTAATTACTTTACCGTCGGAGTCTCTATCTAGTTGCGTGTAATGAATATAATGTGGCACAACTACTTCGTCAAACAAATCTTGTGCTCCAATTCCTCTTGCTTCATGGACTAAAGTGTTTCTGAACTTCCACAACAAACCCATGTGAGACAAAAAATCTACTCTCACGTCATTAATTTTGTTGTTATCCTCGGACAAAAAAGGTTTTATTTCTTCAAGTGTTGGATCATATTTAAATGGAACAGGTGATGAAATGGGGTATCTTGATAATTTATCTCTTACATAATATTTCAAAGTCTCATAATCTTGTTCTTCTGTTTTCTCCAAAAGTAGGTTCAATTGTTGAACACTTATTCTTTTACCGTCTTCCCACTCACAAAACTCATTAATGAACTTTTCAAACCTTGTGTAATTATTACGAGTATCCCCGTAAACTCCTTTAGACATTGTTTCTAGTAAGCTAAATAGTAAAGTTTTCTTGTGATTACTTAGGAATCTATCACCTTGAAGCTCATTGATTGAATTACGGATATCACGCATAACTCCAATATAATTTTCAATTCGTTGATTTATCTCCAATACTTTGTCCTCCTAGCTATTGTATATAAAAAAATTGTATCTTATTATCCATTTTAATCCAATGAATTTACATATTTTGATATAATGGTAGAAAAAAAGAAAAGGGTTAAATGTATGGAATTATTTCTCAAATATTTTGCAGGTCCCTTGATTGCTGCTTTAATAACGACCGTAATACTTTGGTATAAAGAAAACAAAACCGAAAGGAAAAAACACCTTAGTAATGTAACTTTCGAGCAACTTACAAAAGTGTACAACCAACTTTTTATCTTGTATTACAAATATAATTCTTCATTGGTAATTGAGTATAAAGAAGAAGTTTACGGTTTAGACGAAGAAGGAGAAGAACAAACAGTTGAACTCCCATATATCGAGGATACTGATACTTGGGATAAAGTGATTGAGGAGGTAAAGAAAATTGTTTATCCGAATATTCATTTGTTAATGCGAAAAGACGTTGATTTGTGGAATGAGTTTCTTGAATACGAGTTAATAGACGAACCAACTTCATCACTTGATATTTTCCTTTGTTATGAAAAGTTCAAGAAATTCTTTGGCGACATTTCATTGAGTTATATAAAACTTTACAACCAATACCACATGGAGACCTCAAGTGTTAAAAAGAAGCGGAGAAAAGAATTTAAGACAAAAGTAAAAAAAGTAAAGAGCAATCCATTCTATTCAAAAAAGGAAAAACGCAATAAGATTAAAAAACTAAAGCAAAAAGAACAAGAGACGGTAAGTAAAATACTTTAGAGGTGAGCAATGGTAAAAGAAACCTTAACGTGGATAAATTCAAATGGTTGGATCGTATCAATTTTTACATTAGTTCTAGGAGCATATTTAAGTACGTTTCTTACTAAAAACAAAGAAGTTCTCATGAAAATTGCAGATAAAAAAGGACAATATTATGCGGATTACATAAATGCTTTGCTTCAATTTAATAAACCGATACATGTAAGAATGAGAGAGAATTCTCAAGGGGATATAGATAGGAACTACTTTTATTTAAAGAACCTTGTAATTTTATATGGATCAAATGAGGTAATTGAACGACTTGCTATTTGTGAGAGAGACGGTATTCATTTCGAAACGAAAGAAGGAAGAGAACGTTATCTTTATTTAATTGAAGCAATGAAAAAAGACATTGAAAACCCTAAAATTATTAAATCATGGTGGATAAGAAAATTAGCAATGAACAAACGTAATGAACATATTGCTAATATCCTCTTTGATTATAATGGTTCAGATGAATAAGTTACGACTTGCAAATTTTCATTGGACACTATACTGTAAAACTTGTACTAAATTACCGTATAGAGTTCAATTAGGATTAAACATTGATAGTCCGCATGTTTGTTGTATCAAGTGTTAAACAACACCTTGACAGGGTAGAGGTCGGGGTTTCGAACCCCTCTCGGGTCACCATAAGCAGATAATCCAGACCCCTTGAATATTCAAGGGGTTTTTAATATGTCCACGTTTAATACATAGGATTTCTTCGCACATCTACCCAAAGGTCAGACTGTTCTACTTCGCCAGCCAACTGCAGCAGTAAATCTTCCCGTCCTCTTGCAGCCATGACCTGTACGCCAACTGGAAGTCCATTCGATGTAAGGTGGAGGGGCATGGACATAGCTGGCTGACCCGTTAGGTTAGCAAGCTGTGTAAAAGGTGTTCGCGCCAGGTTTTGATGGGCGATCTGTTCGACGATTCCAATCTTCTTTAATAGTCCCCCTAGCTTCATTTTACCTGCAGCTGAAATGAGGAGTTTTTCCGATGCAGATGGCTGCAGTTCGCCGATTTGAGCAGGAGGATAAGCGGTCGCAGGCGTGATGTAAAAGTCATACGTTTCATGGAAGGTCTCCATCTGCAAGGCTGCTTTGTCCCATTCTCGTAAACTCAGAACAAATTCTTCAGCAGAAGTTGCTTTTCCAAGTAACCCAAGGAGCCATGTGGTTGGTTCTACATCTGAATACGTAGCTTTGCGTCCTAGAACTCCCTCAAGCGTTGCCAATTGTGCAGCGGTTTCTCCAAAGTACATGGTTAAGTAACTCTTGGCAATTTTATAGCCATCAACAGGTGCATCTGCTTCTTCAACCTTATGTCCCATAGACTCCAATAAGGAAGCGGTTTTTAAGACCGCTTCACGGCAATCGGGATGAACATCCGTTCCAATTGGTGACTTTACGGAAAAAGCAATTCTTACATTTCTCTCTAGTGGGGTACTTGCAGCGTTTAAATAACTTTCTCTAAATGGAGGCGCGTGGAATGCACCTGCTTTTTCATGACCGTGAAGCTGATCGAGCATCGCTGCGCTATCCCGGACTGACCGGGTTAACACGTGTTCAGAAGAAGCACCTTGCCAGGACCTTCCATAATTGGGGCCAACCGGCGTCCTTCCTCTAGTAGGCTTTAAACCAAACAAGCCACAATATGCTGCTGGAATCCGGATCGATCCACCGCCATCATTGGCTCCTGCGATCGACACCATTCCGGAAGCTACTGCAGCAGCTGATCCTCCACTTGAACCTCCAGGAATATGCTGTATGTTCCACGGATTTCGGGTGGGTCCGTAATGGACAGGTTCAGTGAAAGCCACCAATGCAAATTCAGGGACATTTGTTTGGCCAAGGATCAGGGCTCCAGTTTTACGTAACCTTCGGACATATTCAGAATCCATTTTTGCGCGGTATGACAAAAAAGCTTTTGATCCAGCTGTTATAGGTTCTCCTTCTATCTCCTGTGAAATATCTTTTAACAGCATAGGAACACCGGCGAAAGCACCGGTAAGAGCAGTGTTTGCTGTCATACGTGCCTTGTCATACAGTTTATTAATAACAGCATTTATTTTAGGATTAATAGAATCTATGATCTTAATAGACTCTTCGACCAGCTCCTTAGGCTGGACTTCTTTATTTTTAATCAGCTCGGCAAGCCCCAAACCATCATAGGCTTTGTAGTTGAATCCTTTCATCCACTTCACTCCCGCACTTTATTAAATCAAACTTTTCTATATGAATATCTCATTTCCCTCCTTTTAAAGACTTGATGAAAATGCATTGGTAAATCTTCATTTCCGTTCCATAGAGGTCGAATCATAAATAAAATGGTTAATATTTGGACGAACTTTTTAAGTCGTCCTACATAAAATAGAGAGAAATGTGATTTATGATTTTTGAAAGGAGAAGTCTTTTTTGTTTAAACGCCCTCGAATTTTCCCTAAAAAGGGAATGGGAATGCCTGCCGCAGCTGCCGGCGCTATGGGAATGGGTCCTACAATGGGTGCTATGGGAATGGGACCAGTAATGGGAGCTATGTCACAAATGCCACAAATGGGTGGTTGTGGCTATCCGCCAGTATCTCCGTCTCAATATTACCCTCCACAAGTGTTGCCTGCACAATACAGTCCTACTAACCAACAGATGCAATACAATCAACAGGATGTATATGTTCCAATGATTCATCCGACACAAACCACACAGGTAAATCAGACAAACTATAAATACGTTCACTATTTCCCTCAAAGCACAAATGTTGTAAACCAGGCAACTCAGCAAAACCTTTGCGGAACAACTGGACCTGTCATGGCAAATCCTTGTCCGCCCCCTTGTGTACCTTGTCCTCCGCGTCCGCCATGCGGCTGGAGAAAGAAGTAAATGAGAAGCTGCCTGCACATCGGCAGCTTTCTTTTTTTGATTCTGTGGAAGTAAATTAGGGAAAGAATAGTAGTGAAAAAAATGAGCGGAGGGTTAATCATGAATTCTACAAAAAGGATTGTACTTATTACTGGAGCAGCTCAAGGAATCGGAAAACAATTAGCTATTGATTTTGCAAAAGCGGGATGGATCCCTTCCCTGATCGATTTTGATCAGCAAGAGCTGGAAAAAACATTATCCGAAATCCGTGAAATCGAACCTAATAGTATTTCCATTACTTGCGATGTGAAAAATCCAGAAGAGATTATAAAAGCTGTATCTGAAACAAATGATAAATTAGGCGGAATACATTGTGTTGTTAATAATGCAGGAATCTCAAAGTGGAAATCTCCATATGAATTATCAGTAGATGAATGGGATGAGGTCATTCAGACCAATTTAAGAAGCGTATTCCTATTTTCTAGAGAAGCAGCAAGATATATGACAAAAACAGGCGGCGGGGCAATTATTAACATGGCATCAACGCGTGCCTTCATGTCAGAACCCCATTCTGAAGCATATGCAGCAACAAAAGGCGGTATCGTTGCACTCACACATGCGCTTGCAGCTTCTTTTTCAGAAGACCATATTACCGTAAATTCAATCAGTCCCGGCTGGATCCATACGGGAGATTATTCTGAGCTAAGACAAATCGACCATGAGCAGCATTTTTCAAAAAGAGTAGGGAAACCATCGGATATTTCCAGGGCGTGCTTGTTTCTTGCAGACTCAAGAAATAATTTTATCACCGGTGAAAATTTAACAATCGATGGCGGAATGACGAGGAAAATGATTTACGAACACTAAATGTTTCCTATAGGGAAAAAGATTGCTCTAGACCCACCCGGAAACCATTCTTTATGATTAAAAAGGTATTACATATGAAGGAGAAAAGAGAATGCAAGCTGATCAGCAAAAAAGAGTGGAACGCGGTGTTTACTACAGTTTAGGAGCATATATTTTTCTATCAATCGTTAAGCTTGTATCAGGATTCGTTTATAGTTCTGATGCGCTTATTGCAGATGGATTGAATAACGCAACTGATATTATCGCATCTATCGCGGTATTAATCGGCTTAAAAATTTCAAGAAAGCCAGCAGACGAAGATCATCCTTATGGACATCTTCGGGCAGAAACGATTGCCTCAATGGTAGCGTCATTCATTATGGTTGTTATCGGAATTGAAGTATTGATTTCTTCCATTAAAAAAATGTTTAAGGGTGTTGAAACAGAGCCATCTTTAACAGCAGCAATCATCGCCTTATTTGGTGCAGCTGTTATGCTCGCCGTTTACTTTTACAATATGAAGGTTGCTAAAGAAACGGATAGCCAAGGATTAAAGGCGGCGGCACTCGATAACCGTTCTGACGCATTTGTAAGTATAGGAGCTGCAGTAGGTATTCTAGGTGCGCAGATCGGGATGGCTTGGCTTGATCCTGCCGCAGCTGTTTTAGTAGGCTTGATTATTATAAAAACAGGGTGGGAAATTTTTACCGAAACTTCTCATAACCTTTCCGATGGATTTGATTACGAAGAAGGTAAAGAGATGGAGCACAAGATTTTAGATGTCGATGGTGTTGAAAATGTAGGTGATCTAAAGGCGAGAAAGCATGGTAACCGTGCAATCATCGATGTAACCATTAAAGTCGATCCTTCTCTGAATGTAGTGGAAAGCCACGAGATTACTGAGAAAATAGAAGATACGATTAAAGAAGCTTATAATGTCGAAAGTATACAAGTCCATGTTGAACCCGAAGACGGGAAAAATAAATGAACAACTTTATTCTGGTTCAATAAATTCGATCCTGTTGCCAAAAGGATCACGAATTGAAAAGCGGTTATAGCCCGGGATGGGCAGCTCTTTTTGAATCGTGATTTCTTGAGCTGATAAATGATCTTTTAATTCGTTCAGACCTATCACGAAAAGGGCCGGATGATGTTTACCTTTAAACACTTGATCTTCTACACCGATATGAAGTTCTTGACTTCCGACCTGAAACCACATACCTCCGTTTTTAAGGAGGGCTTCCGGCTTAGGAATTTCTTTTAATCCAAGGACATCTTTATAGAATTTTTTTGCTTCTGATTCTTTGTCAGCAGGAATACATAGCTGCACATGATGAATACCTGTTATTTTCATTGAAATTACCCCCATTGAATAATTAATTGAAGAATGAGCATAACGGTTACAGTCCTCATCAGGATTGTAACTTGTTTTGTCTTTAGCTTAGGTGCAAGTTTGACGGCAACTTGTGCACCGCATATACTTCCGATTGTAAGAGGTATTGCGACATTCCACATATAATGACCCGCGAAAAAGTAAGTTACAACTGCACCCGTACAGCTTAAGAACGTATTGAATCTCGTAAATGAGACGGTGCGGATGTAAGAAAAGCCATTTCTCAAGAAAAGCTGCATCTGCATAGTGCCCTGCCCTGGTCCGAACAAGCCGTCGTACGCTCCGATTCCAAAGAGAAAAGGGTATTTTCGTGCAGGAAGCTGTTTTACTTCGTTCTCAGGATTGCTGTCTCTTTTTGTTTTAATAAAAGTTAGGAATAATGCTCCGCTTAATAAAATTAAGGCGATAATCGTTAAGTTTTCTCTCGAGATCGCTGATGCGATTAAGCCTCCGCATATTCCTCCAATTAAACTTACTCCACCTGATAAAAAATAAGGTTTAAGTTTCGCGTCATTTCTTCTTAACAGCACAAAAAAACTTGAAAACGAACTGAACATATTGGCAAACTTATTAGCAGCTATAGCAGAATGAACAGGAATTCCTAATAATAGCATGATAGGAAAGTTGATCATTCCTCCGCTTCCAGAGAGTGTACCGATAAAAGTCGCAAAAAAACCGACTACGATTAGGATATACATGGTCACACATCCTTTCTTTTGTGTTTACATATATATCCTATGTTACGGTATACTTAAATAAAATTACATAAATCGGACTGAGGTCTATAAGGAAAACTTATTGATTGAAAGAAGGATTAACATGCAACTATCCGAGTTTCGAATTTTACACGTACTGGCAGAAGAACTAAATATGAGAAAAGCATCAGAAAGGCTTTATGTATCTCAGCCTGCTTTAAGTCAGCGGCTTCAATCCATCGAAAACAATTGGGGCACCATTATTTTTATCAGATCGCAAAAAGGATTGACGCTGACGCCAGCAGGTGAAAAGATCATCTCATTTGTGAATGAGGTACTGCAGAAAGAGGAAACGGTTAAAGAAGAACTGCAATCACTTTCTGAGCACGTCCATGGCACACTTAAATTAGCAGTAGCTTCAATCATCGGCCAGTATTGGCTGCCGCATGTTTTGAAGGAATATGTGAACCTTTATCCCCACGTTAATATCTCTCTTATTACCGGTTGGAGTTCTGAGATCATCAAGCATCTGTATGAAGACAAAATTCACTTAGGAATTGTCCGCGGGAATCCTGAGTGGCGCGGCAGTAAAGAGCATATTTTATCAGATCATCTATACTTGGTTGATACGTCGATTTCATCTATTGAAGAGTTATCAGAAACATCTAAGCCTTTTATACAATTTAAAAGCCACTCTACTTATTATCAAGAGATTCAGGATTGGTGGCACAGTCACTTTAAGACCACTCCTCAAAAGACGATCGTAGTGGATCAGATTGAAACATGCAAACAGATGGCATTGAACGGAATCGGCTATGCCATTTTGCCATCGATCAGCCTCAGACCTGAGGATGAGGTATTTAAGATCCCCCTTACTGATAAAAGAGGAAATGTTCTAAAAAGAGATACATGGCTCATTCATCATGGTATGGGTTCTGAACTGAAACAGGTAAACGTGTTTATGGAATTGATTCAGAAATTAACAAAAGAATAACGTTTGAATGTTTCTATATTTAGTGGTTTAATACAATACAGAATGACTTTTAAGGAGGACATAACAATTATGAAAATGATGGATGCAAACGAGATTATTTCATTTATTCAAAACAGCACAAAATCTACACCTGTAAAAGTTTATGTAAAAGGAAATCTTGACAATATAGATTTCGGAAGCGAAACAAAAGTATTTCCTTCAGGCAATACAGCTGTATTGTTCGGTGAGTGGAAAGACATCGAAGCTGCGATTCGCGCCAACGAAAGCAGCATCGAAGACTATGTAGTAGAAAATGACCGTCGCAACTCAGCGATTCCTTTATTGGATATGAAGAACATTAAAGCGCGTATCGAACCAGGTGCGATCATCCGTGATCAAGTTGAGATCGGTGACAACGCAGTTATCATGATGGGTGCTTCCATTAACATCGGTTCAGTAATCGGTGAAGGCACAATGATTGATATGAATGTTGTACTAGGCGGACGTGCAACAGTAGGAAAGAACTGCCACATCGGTGCCGGTACTGTTTTAGCGGGAGTTATTGAGCCTCCATCAGCTAAACCGGTTGTTGTTGAAGACGACGTAGTAATCGGAGCAAATGCAGTTGTACTTGAAGGTGTTACAGTTGGAAAAGGTGCAGTTGTTGCTGCAGGTGCTATTGTTATTGAAGATGTTGAACCTTACACAGTTGTTGGCGGTACACCAGCACGCGTTCTTAAGAAGATCGATGAAAAAACAAAATCAAAAACAGAAATCAGACAAGAACTTCGTCAATTAAACGACTAATAAAAACTTTAGGGGATGAGTGAAGATGAAACCATTGATTGAGATCAGAAAAGACCTGCACCGGATACCGGAGCTTGGCTTTCAGGAATTTAAGACTCAAAGGTATCTGCTTGATCTCATCTCCACTTTTAAACAGGATAATCTGGAAGTGCATACGTGGGAAACGGGTATCTTTGTAAAAGTGAAAGGTACAAATCCCGAAAAAACGATTGCTTATCGTACAGACATGGATGGACTTCCGATCTTTGAAGAAACTGGATATGAATTTTCTTCCACGCACGATGGATTGATGCATGCTTGCGGACACGATCTTCACATGACGGTCGCCCTTGGTCTTTTATCCCGTTTTGCAGAAGAGCCACTCGATGATCATCTGCTGTTTATATTTCAGCCAGCAGAAGAAGGACCGGGTGGAGCATTGCCGATGCGTGAGAGTGAGCTGTTTCAACAGCTTAAGCCAGATCAGATAACAGCGCTTCATATCGCCCCGGAGTATCCGGTTGGAACCATCGCCGTAAAAGAAGGATTGCTGTTTGCCAATACGTCAGAACTTTTTATAGATCTAACGGGAAAAGGCGGCCATGCTGCTTATCCACATTTAAGCAATGACATGGTAGTCGCAGCAAGCCATCTTGTTACACAGATGCAGTCGATCGTTTCGCGTAATATTGATCCGTTGGATTCAGCTGTTGTTACGATCGGTAAGATTACTGGTGGAACAAAGCAAAATATCATCGCTGAAAAAGCAAGACTCGAAGGTACAATCCGAACGTTGTCTCCTGAAGCGATGGAGAAGGTTAAAAAGCGCATTGAAGCTCTCGTTGAAGGTATTTCTCATGGTTTTAACTGTGAGACGGTGATCGATTATGGTTCGAATTATCGTCAAGTAGATAATGAACCGGGATTGACTAAAGAATTCATGGAATTCGTAAGACAGCAAGGAACTGTGAATGTTATTGAATGTAAAGAAGCTATGACAGGGGAAGACTATGGATATTTTTTAGAAAAAATTCCAGGATTCATGTTCTGGCTTGGAGTGGATACACCATTTGGTCTTCATCATTCAAAATTAAAGCCGCAAGAAGAAGCCATTCAACATGCGGTAGACCTTTTAATTCAATATTTCACCTTTAAAGGGAATAGAAATTAGGAAAACGGCCGCTGCGGCCGTTTTTTTGTTACACCTCAAAGAGCAAAATAGCTCAGACCTACTCATTTGAGCTGCTAATCCAAAAGTTTTTGCGGCCAATCCAAAAGTTTCAGCCCTCAATCCAAAAATTTGATGCCTCAACCCAAAAGTTTTAGCGGTTTATCCACGAGTCGACACACCTGCCTATAATTCGACATTAATGGCCGCCCACATCATGAAGCGATTCCATGAACCGTTCATTACATATTCCCTCTCTGAGTTGGAAACATTAACAAAAGTAAGGAGGTGGGAATATGGCTAGAATTGGTGTTGAACAATCATTAACGAATGTTTCTGATGCTCTAAGAGCTGCAGGACATGAAGTTGTGGAACTTCGTCAGGAACAAGATGCAAACGGCTGTGATTGCTGTGTAATTTCCGGACAGGACGAGAATGTTATGGGCATGCAAAACGCGGTGACTCAAGGGTCCGTTTTGAACGCTCATGGTATGTCAGCAGATGAAGTGTGTCAGGCTGTTGAAAGCAGATTACAACAATAGCATTCCCGGGGACAGCCATGCTGCCCCTTTATTTCTGTTTAGTGTAAGTTTGAAAAGGGAAATAGTTGAGCAATCTTAATAAAATCTTGTGTGAATAAAAGATGGGGAGGATCTTATGCCAATCTTAAATGTACTCATGATCATTTTACTCATCATTCTAACCGCGTTTTTCGTTGTCACCGAATTTGCAATCGTAAAAGTCCGAAAGACGCGGATTGACCATTTAGCATCAGAAGGAAACAGTAAAGCCTTAGCCTCTCAGAAAGTGCTGGGAAACCTGGATGGATATCTTTCAGCCTGCCAGCTTGGCATAACGATTACTGCATTAGGTCTAGGTTGGCTTGGGGAGCCGACTGTTGAAATATTTCTAAGACCGCTTTTTGAAAATGCCGGCTTAACTGAAGCGTTAACCCACACGTTATCATTTTCAATTGCCTTTTTTCTTATTACATTCCTTCATGTTGTTTTAGGTGAACTCGCACCAAAAACGGTGGCGATTCAAAAGGCTGAAGCCATAAGCCTTGCTACAGCTAAACCGATTATTATGTTTTACAAAATCATGTACCCGTTTATTTTCTTGCTGAATGGATCCGCGAACTTGCTTACGCGTTTATTTGGAATCAGTCCAGCAAGTGAGCATGAGGTTGTACATACAGAAGAAGAACTAAGGCTAATCCTTTCTGAAAGCCTTCAAGGCGGAGAGATCAATCAGTCTGAATATCGGTATGTGAATCGGATCTTTGAGTTTGATGATCGAATAGCAAAAGAAATTATGATACCCAGAACAGAGATGGTCTGTTTGTTTTTAGAAAATACGTGTGAAGAGAACTTAGCCATCATGCGCGAAGAAAAATTCACAAGGTACCCTGTAGGAAAAGAAGACAAAGATCACATTGTAGGCCTTGTTAATATTAAAGAATTTTTTAATGAACATTTTAGTAATCAGCAGTTTGAACTGAATGATTATATTCGTCCTATCATCACAGTTCATGAAACGATACCTATTCAAAAATTACTCGTAAAAATGCAAAAAGATCAGACGCATATGGCTGTTTTAGTTGATGAATACGGCGGTACTGCGGGTATCGTTACGGTAGAAGATATCTTAGAAGAAATTGTAGGGGAAATCAGAGATGAATTTGATGTTGACGAAGAACCTGAAATTCAGCAGATTTCAAAAGACAAAACAGTTGTAGATGGAAAAGTACTGCTTTCACAAATTAACGATATGTTTGCACTGGATATCGATAACAGGGAAATCGATACAATTGGTGGGTGGGTTTTAACCAGATCCATCGATTTAGAAAAAGAGCACTCATTTAATTATGAGAGCTACCGGTTCACGATTTTAGATTTAGAAGGCAGACAGATAAAGAAAATAGGTATCGAAAAATTACCTGATTCAGAACTTGATGAACTCAAAGATAAAGACTCCTGAGATGAATCAGGAGTCTTTGCTTTTCCATTTGCCATTATCGTCTTTTTTATATTTGTTCTTAACGGCACTCCATGCGACTTTATGCGCTGTTTCTTCTTCTTTATATTCTTCGAGTGCAGAGTTGAATGCTTCTTTATAGATTTCCTGACCGTGATGAGGGAGGTTATCCCTGACTCTTTCGGGTAGATCTTTCAATGAATCATACGGCATAAAAAATACACCTCCTTAATGTATGATTTCCCAAGCAATCCTCAATTTAAACACTGTTATTGAGAATGTAAACATGTAATTTTGAGCGGATGATTTCACATTTTACGTTTAACTTGCTATGATTAAGGAGAAATTAAAAAGTGGGGACAAGAACCTTATTTAAATTAATTATTATTTAATATTGACTAAAAATAAGGCTTGTACTATAATTACACATGTAAAAAAATTAGTTTTTTGGAGGGATTTTTACCTATGGCAGAACGTATGGTAGCAAAACAAGCACCTCGATTTGAAATGGATGCAGTATTACCAAATAAAGAATTTGGAAAAGTAAGTCTTGAAGAGAACATGAAGAATGACAAGTGGACTGTTCTTTATTTCTATCCAATGGACTTCACTTTTGTATGCCCTACAGAAATTACATCTTTAAGCGATCGTTTTGATGAATTCGAAGATCTTGATGCTGAGGTTATCGGTGTTTCTACTGATACAATTCACACACACAAAGCATGGATCAACACTCCACGTGATATGAACGGTCTTGGAGAGTTGAAATATGCATTGGCAGCAGATACTAACCACACAGTAGCACGTGACTACGGTGTTCTTATTGAAGAAGAAGGTATCGCGCTTCGTGGTCTTTTCATCATTTCTCCAGAAGGTGAATTGATGTACTCTGTTGTTAACCACAACAACATCGGACGTGACGTTGAAGAAACATTGCGTGTACTTCAAGCACTTCAAACAGGCGGACTTTGCCCAGCAAACTGGAAGCCAGGACAAAAAACTCTAGAAGTTTAATAATTAGATCTATTCGAATAACCCAGGACAATGTTCTTGGGTTATTTTTCTATAGTTAAATTTTCAAGCAGGTTTTTAGAAAATGTTTATAGAAGTTTCCTTTATAAATGAAATACATATGATGCTTTTAAGCTGTGTTTTGAAATGAATAATATATGGTAAAATAAGGCTAGAACGGGAAATGGAGTGAATTCATTGAAAAAACAATTTGCTGTAATTGGTCTGGGACGTTTCGGGGGAAGCATGTGCAAAGCTTTGTCAGATCAAGGCATGGAAGTCTTAGCAATTGATATTGATGAGGACCGTGTAAACGAATTTTCTAATATCGTTACACATGCAGTTATTGCAGATTCGACAGATGAAGGTGTATTAAAAAGTCTAGGGATACGCAATTTTCAGCATGTTGTTGTTGCAATAGGTGATAATCTTCAATCCAGTATACTGACTACACTGATTTTGAAAGAGATTGGTGTTGAAAAAATCACAGTAAAAGCCCAAAACGATTATCACGAAAAAGTTTTGCGGAAAATTGGAGCAGATAAGATTATTCATCCGGAGAGAGACATGGGTGTCCGTATTGCTCATCAGATTGTTTCTAATAATGTGTTGGATTATTTGGAGTTATCAGATGAACATAGTATCGTAGAGCTGGTAGCAACTCAAAAAATGGACGGAAAAACTTTAATTGACCTAGATATACGTGCAAGGTTTGGATGTAACGTTGTAGCTGTGAAAAGGGGAAAGGATATCTATGTCTCCCCGCAAGCTGATCAGTCTATAAGACAAGGCGATGTTTTAATCGTGATCGGTGGAGATAAAGATATTAACCGTTTAGAAAAACAAATGGCAAATGAAGAATAAAAAACCGTTTCCCTCTAAAAAGGGATAACGGTTTTTGTTTATTAGATTTCCATAATGATCGGCAGGATCATAGGACGTCTTTTTGTTTTTTCGTATAAGAACGGTGCTAATGTGTCTGTAATTTCATTCTTAATTTCAGACCATTGAGTCGTGCGTTTTTCGCTCATGATGTTCTGTAGATGCTTGCTTAACAAACTTTGAGCATCATGGATAAGATCACCCGATTCACGCATATATACAAATCCACGAGATATAATGTCTGGACCTGCTTCTATTGTGAATTCCTTCATATCCATACTTACAACGACAACAACAAGCCCTTCTTCTGAAAGAATCTTGCGGTCGCGGAGTACGATGTTTCCGATATCGCCAATCCCGCTTCCGTCTACATATACAGAGCCAGAAGGTATTTTTCCAGCAATCATAGCATCGTTTTGAGAAAGAGCTAATACTTCGCCGTTATCCATAATAAAGGAATTTTGCGGCGGTACATCACAATCAGCAGCAAGTTTAGTATGCATTTTCAGCATTCTGTACTCACCATGGATCGGAAGGAAGTATTTAGGCTTCATTAAACGAAGCATTAATTTTTGTTCTTGCTGTCCGCCGTGACCTGAGGTGTGAATATCATTAAGTGAACCATGAATAACTTCAGCACCGGCGCGATATAATTGATTGATTGTCTTACTTACGCTGAGAGCGTTGCCAGGAATAGGTGAAGAAGAGAATACAACCGTATCTCCTGGAATGATTTGAATCTGGCGATGAGTTCCGTTAGCGATTCTTGAAAGTGCCGCCATTGGCTCTCCTTGGCTTCCGGTACAAAGAATGGTTACCTGATTATCTGGAAGGCGGTTGATTTGATTCGCGTCAACGAATGTGTTCTTAGGTGCTTTTATGAATCCAAGTTCTTGCCCAACTGTGATGGCTGAATCCATGCTTCGTCCAAATACAGCGATTTTACGGTTGTTGGCTACAGAAGCTTCTACAACCTGCTGCAATCTATGAATATTGGAAGCGAATGTAGCGAAAATAACTCGTCCTTCCATTTTTCTGAAGATATCCTGGATGCTCTCGCCAACACGTCTTTCAGATAATGTAAAACCAGGAACTTCACTATTGGTGCTGTCGGAAAGCAAGCAAAGTACACCTTCTTTACCGATCTCAGCCATTTTCGTAATGTTCGCAGGTTCTCCTACCGGCGTAAAATCGAATTTAAAGTCACCAGTATGAACGATATTTCCTGGTGGTGTCTTCACTACGATTCCGTAAGCGTCAGGAATACTGTGAGTTGTTCTGAAGAAACTGACAGACGTTTTTCTGAACTTAATCACATCGTCTTCGGTGATTTCGTGCAGCTGGGTACTGCGGAGCAAACCATGCTCTTCTAATTTGTTTTTAATAAGTGCAAGTGCGAGTTTACCGCCATAGATTGGAATATTTACTTGCCGAAGCAGGTAAGGGATTCCACCGATATGATCTTCATGTCCATGAGTGATGAAGAGTCCTTTAATTTTTTCCTCGTTTTTAACTAGGTAGGTGTAATCAGGGATTACGTAATCAATTCCAAGCAGTTCATCTTCAGGAAATTTAATTCCTGCATCGATAAGGATAATTTCATCCTGAAATTGAACGGCATACGTATTTTTGCCTATTTCCCCTAAACCACCGAGGGCGAAAACGGCGGCTTGATGATTTTTTACAAATTTCATATGTTACACATTCTCCAATTCCAATGAGTTCGTTTCTTTTTCATACTCAAGAAATTTACCGTTAATTTCTTGTATGTATTCAATATTGTACTTGCGATCAGCTAGTTTTTTACGAACATCATTTATAGTTTCTGCTTCTACGTAAACCGTTTGTGTATGTTCACGAATAGGTACCTCAGTTAAGCTTGTTTGAAAAAATACTTTGAAAATCATGTTTCATGTCTCCTTACCGGTCTATAGTATTTGAGTATCTTCGTTCTATTATAAAGGAAAGTGACATGTTTTTCATGTGTTTTTCATTACTCTTCGTTTTTGATAATGAAAAGAGAAAAATAATTACTGTTCGGAATGAGACTTTTACCCTTATAATGACATTAAAAATGGTTTATTAGCTAAGTATGAGTTTTCCGTTATTGTTTTGTAGTTTTACCCACTTTTTAAATTTCTTTAATAAACGTAATTTCTTTTTCATTTATTGCCCTCCGTTCCATTTTTTATTACTTAGTATGTGTAAAATAGAACATATTCAGAGAGGGAAATTGTGTTAATTAAATGGTTCGTTACTAAAAGATTGTTGCTTTTGTATGCTTCTTCGTCTATTTGATTGTAGAGGAAGGTTCCAACGGGATTACCGCGTGCCCCGCGGAAAGCGATCTTCCTGGAACGGAAATCAACACCTTAAATGAGAGCCATTTTTACGAAAGCAGCATTTATTTTTATCCGCAGGAGGATTACATGAAACTTTACTCAGCCCTTTTTGTTTTAAGTTTGATATGGGGAATGTCTTTTCTATTTATTAAAGTACTGCTGGATGTATTTGATCCATGGCAGATCGTATTCATAAGATGCGTACTCGGCATTATTACGATTATCCCGCTTTTTCTCATCAGTAAACAGAAAGTCAATTGGAGAAAGCTGCCCCTTAAGTCATTAATCCTTGTAGGTTTGTTAAACGCTGGTCTTCCATGGGGATTGATCGCTTGGAGTGAAACTTTTTTAGACAGCGGCTATACCGCGATATTAAATGCAACAACTCCAATATGGACATCGATGATGGGGGTATTATTCTTTTCTGTTAAAATGCAGTGGAAACAATGGATTGGAGTCATTGTCGGTTTTATAGGGATTATATTCTTGATGGATGCCGATGCACCAGGCTTAACTCAAGAACAGCTCCTTCTTGGAATCGTTCTTATGCTCAGTGCTACTTGCTGTTATGGATACAGTTCACAATATGCAAAAAAACATCTTCAAGAAACGACAGTATGGATTACAGCTTCAACTACACTTTTGACCGGTTCGATTTTAAGCGGAATAATCATGAGTTTGACAGGAGGATGGCACCTGCCGGAAAATGCTTTAGAAGGAAATGTGATTCTGTCTCTGATCGGCCTCGGGGTGTTTGGTTCAGGGTTAGCGTACTTATTGTATTATTATATGATTTCTGCAGGCTCAGCCGAATTTGCTACTCTCGTAACTTATCTAGTGCCTGTTTCAGCAGTTGTATGGGGGAGTGTTCTCTTAAATGAAAAGATCCCGCCGATTGCTTTTTTTGGATTATTTTTAATCTTTTTTGGTGTTTATCTTACAGGAAGAAAGAAGCGTAATACAATAATCAAAATAGAACAAAACCGGACAGCGTAAACACTCAGTTTAAAATTGAGTGTTTTTTTCTTTGTGTGCTATAATGAAAACGCATACAAAAATGCATCTTTGTTTGAAACAGAGGAGGGAAAAGGTTGGTTACATTTTTAATTTCTATAGTTTTATTAGTGGTTGGATATTTTACGTATGGGAAATATGTTGAAAAAGTTTTTGGGGTAAAACAAGAAAGAAAGACGCCGGCATATGCACAGGAAGACGGTATTGATTATGTTCCGATGGGAACTAAATCAAATTCGCTCATTCAGTTATTGAATATAGCAGGTGTCGGCCCGATCTTTGGACCGATTATGGGAGCTTTATACGGGCCAGTTGCATTCCTTTGGATAGTATTAGGTGCAATTTTCGCAGGTGCCGTTCATGATTATTTGACTGGTATGATTTCGATTCGAAACCGGGGTGCGCACTTGCCTCAATTAGCAGGAAAATTCTTAGGTAATGCTATGAAACATGTAGTAAACGGTTTTACTCTATTATTGCTTCTCTTGGTTGGTACAGTTTTTGTAAGTGCTCCTGCTGCACTCATTCATAATTTAACCGGTAATTGGATGAGTTTAAGTATTATCGTAGGACTTATATTTGTATATTACATTTTGGCCACTCTATTGCCGATTGATAAAATTATTGGACGAGTCTACCCGATTTTCGGTGCGCTCCTAGTAATAAGTGCGATTGGAATTGGTGGAGGTCTTGTGATTACAGGGGCACCGATTCCAGAATTAACACTTGAAAATATGCACCCAGACAATGTTCCGATCTTTCCGTTATTATTCTTGACGATCTCTTGTGGTGCTCTATCTGGTTTTCATGCTACACAGTCACCAATCATCTCAAGAACAACAAAAAATGAAAGAGCTGGAAGAAAAATCTTTTACGGCATGATGATTGCTGAGGCGATTATTGCTATGATCTGGGCTGCTGCGGCAATGAGCTTGTTTGATGGAAAATCTTTATCAGCGATAATTGCTAATGGAGGACCGGCTGCTGTAGTAAGTGAAGTTTCAGTAACGATGCTTGGAGCTGTGGGAGGAACACTTGCCGTGATAGGGGTAATCATTTTGCCGATCACATCAGGAGATACTTCGTTTAGAAGTGCGAGAATGATTTTAGCGGATTACTTTAATATTGGGCAGAAAAAGTTCTCTTCAAGACTTTGGATTGCAATTCCTATGTTTGTCCTTTCATTCTTATTAACAAAAATTGATTTCACTTTATTATGGCGTTACTTCTCGTGGGCTAACCAGTCTACAGCCATGCTGGCATTATGGGTAGGGGCAATGTATCTCAAGCGTTCAAGAAAAAATCATTGGATCGCTACAATCCCTGCAATCTTCATGACTGTCGTAACAACAACTTATATTTGCAATGCTCCAATTGGATTAGGGTTGTCGATGAATGTTTCTTATCTTATTGCTGGGATCGTAACTGTAATCGTAACCGTCCTATTCTTTAGAAGTAAATTCGATGAAAAAGAAGCCTTAACAGTCGACGACGATCGAGAGGTTGCTTAACTAAAAGGCTTTTCGTAATTCTTGTGGGTAATGGAAGTGGTTGATTTCCGCTCCAGGCACTCGCTTTCCGCGGGGCGTGCGGTGAGCCTCCTCTGCGCTTTGCGCCGTTAGGAGTCTCACCTGTCCCGCTCGTCCCGCAGGAGTCTCGCACCTTGCGCTCCAATCAACTTAACAAGGAAGAGTTAACAAAATAAATCATAAAGCAACATTCTCGTAGAGGGATTAAAAAAAGCCGATTACTGCATTTCACATGCAGTAATCGGCTTTTTTAATTTTATCTAAAAGTTACTGAATTTGAAGGAGGCTCAAAGGGCTGCTTTTCATTGATTCGATCATAGAACATAATTCCATCAAGGTGATCTAGCTCATGTTGGAAGCAAATCCCTGGGAGACCTTTTAATTTCATCTCAACAAGTGAACCATCTGGAGTATAGCCTTTTACAGTTACCTTTGCATAACGAGGAACTAATCCTGGCACATCTCTGTCTACGGACAGACAGCCTTCGCCACCATCTAAATAAGTCATTTGTACTGAGTGACTGATTATTTTGGGGTTTATTAGTGCGTAGCTGTACAGCTGTCCTTGTTCATCTGTCAAATGCATCGCAAATATTCGTTTCGACACTCCGATCTGCGGAGCAGCGAGACCAATGCCTGGCCTCAAATTATATTTTCCGGCAACCTCATGATCCTGACTGTTCTTAACAAACTCCAAGAGTTTATTGGCTGTTTCAATATCTTCCTCTGAGAATGGAAAGGATACCTCTGCAGCTTTTTGCCTAAGAACCGGATTTCCTTCCCTAACAATATCCTTCATCGTTAACACAAGCAAAACCTCCGTGCCTAAAAAATTCGTGAATTCGTTTTAATAGTATTTTCCTCTTATCATAACATAGAGAAATTTTATAGAAAAAGAACTGAAATTAAATTATTGGGTTATTTTTTGGAATATATAATGCTAATCATTGAGAATATTATCCGTTTCAACTTGCGACTGATACAGATTGTTTTAATAGATGAAACAGTTATGTTTTACAATGATTACAGGAATAGTAAGCTAGAGCTTTGAAGGAACTGCAAACTACAATTATTCTATAGATTGACGGCGTTTAACAGGTGGTGTAAACTAATTTACGTGAAAAGGGTTGTTGTGTTACTATAAATACATATTTAAGTAATACAGTTAGGATGCCGTATGATGGTTTAGCTCCTGAATACAAGGGAAAACTTGAATGGGACACAAAGGTACGCCTAATGGCCTTTTAAAAAATATAATCCTGTCTTAAAAATGTGGCACTTTGGGCAACCTGTTATGTATGTGTGTGTTTTTAAGATAAGGGTAAATTGACAGGGTAAAAGAAAGGAAGAGGTGACTTTTCATGACGAAAACAATTGATGCTGTTCAAGATCAATTTGAAACGTTTCAGATTCTTTCTGAAGATGGAGAAGTAGTTAATGAATCAGCAATGCCTAAGTTGTCTGATGAACAGCTCCAAGAATTAATGCGCCGTATGGTTTATACACGAATTTGGGATCAGCGTGCAATCTCTCTAAACAGACAAGGACGTCTTGGTTTCTATGCTCCAGTAGCTGGACAAGAAGCTTCAATGCTAGGGAGTCACTTTGCATTAGATAAAGAAGACTGGATTTTACCAGGATACCGTGATATTCCTCAGATCGTATTTCATGGTTTCCCATTATATCAAGCATTCTTATGGTCCCGTGGACACTTCCAAGGCGGACAGATTCCTGAAGGTGTAAACGTATTAATGCCGCAAATTATCATCGGTGCTCAAATTATTCAAGCTGCCGGTGTAGGATTTGGTCTAAAGAAACAAGGCAAGAAAAACGTTTGTATCACTTATACAGGTGATGGCGGAGCATCTCAAGGTGACTTCTATGAAGGTTTAAACTTTGCCGGTGCATATGCTGCTAACGCAATTTTTGTGGTTCAAAACAACCGATTCGCGATTTCAGTTCCAGTTGAAAAGCAATCTGCTGCTAAAACAATTGCCCAAAAGGCAGTTGCAGCCGGTATTGAAGGAATCCAAGTAGATGGTATGGATGTACTTGCTGTTTACGCTGCAACACAACAAGCTCGTGAGCGTGCGATTGCAGGTGAAGGTCCTACATTAATCGAGACACTTACTTATCGTTATGGTCCTCATACGATGGCAGGGGACGATCCTACACGCTACCGTACAAAAGATCTAGACAGTGAATGGGAGAAGAAAGATCCTCTAGTTCGTTTCCGAAAGTTCTTAGAAAAGAAGAACCTTTGGTCTGAAGAGCAAGAAAATAAAGTAGTTGAAGAAGCGAAGGAAGATATTAAAGCTTCAATTAAGAAAGCTGATGGAGCGCCTAAGCAAAAGGTTACCGACCTTATCAACTTTATGTTCGAAGAGCTTCCGTACAACCTTCGCGAGCAATTAGAACAATATACAGCAAAGGAGTCGAAATAATATGGCTCAAATGACTATGATTCAAGCAATTACAGACGCAATGCGCAATGAATTAAAAAACAATGAAAACGTACTTGTTTTCGGTGAAGACGTAGGTCAAAACGGTGGTGTATTCCGTGCCACTGAAGGTCTTCAGAAAGAATTCGGAGAAGATCGTGTATTTGATACTCCGCTTGCCGAGTCTGGAATTGGGGGACTTGCGATAGGTCTAGGGCTTACAGGTTTCCGTCCAGTTATGGAGATCCAATTCTTTGGATTCGTATTTGAAGTATTTGATTCGATCGCCGCTCAAATGGCTCGTATGCGTTATCGTTCTGGAGGAGTTTATAACTCCCCTGTAACAATCCGTTCTCCATTCGGTGGAGGAGTTAAAACACCTGAACTTCACGCAGACAGCTTAGAAGGATTAATGTACCAAACTCCAGGGATTAAAGTAGTTATTCCTGCAACTCCATATGACGCAAAAGGACTATTGATTTCTGCGATCCGTGACAACGATCCTGTTGTTTACTTAGAGCATATGAAATTGTACCGTTCGTTCCGTGGCGAAGTTCCTGAAGAAGAATACACGATCGAACTAGGTAAAGCGGATGTGAAACGTGAAGGGAAAGACGTTTCCATCATTACTTACGGTGCGATGGTCCACGCTTCATTAAAAGCTGCTGATGAGCTTGAGAAGGATGGTATTTCTGCTGAAGTTATCGACCTTCGTACGATCAGCCCGCTTGATATTGACACAATTATTGCATCTGTTGAAAAAACAGGGCGTGCAATTGTTGTTCAAGAAGCTCAAAAACAAGCAGGGATCGGTGCGTTTGTTGTAGCTGAAATTAACGATCGTGCTATTTTAAACCTGGAAGCTCCTGTATTGCGTGTAACAGCGCCTGATACAGTATTCCCATATGCATCTGCCGAGGATGTTTGGATTCCAGATCATCGTGATATTGTGGACAAAGCAAAGAAAGTCTACAATTTCTAAAAATATAATTGAATGTCAGCTGGAAGAGTAGTTCATTAAAGACTGCTTCTTTCAGCCTTTTCACATAAACGAGTAAAATAGATTGAAAAATGGAGGCGTTAACCGTGGCATATGAATTTAAGCTTCCCGATATTGGTGAAGGAATTCACGAAGGCGAAATTGTAAAGTGGTTTGTTAAAGCAGGGGACACTATTAAAGAAGATGACATCCTGCTTGAAGTCCAAAATGACAAAGCCGTTGTTGAAATCCCTTCTCCTGTAGACGGTAAAATCTTAGAACTAAAAGTAGATGAAGGTACTGTATCCGTTGTAGGTGATGTTCTTTTAACGATCGAGGCAGAGGGTGAAATTCCTGCAGATGCACATGGCGGAAGCGATGAAGCACCTGAGCAGCCGAAAGCTGAAGAAGAAAAAGAAGTTACAGCTGATCAAGCAAAAGAAAACGAAAAACCTGAAGCTAAAACAGATAAGACGGAAGACACAGCTAAAGAAGAGCCTGCGGATGATACAAAACGTGTAATCGCTATGCCTTCTGTTCGTAAATACGCTCGTGAGAAGGAAGTAGATATCCGTAAAGTACAAGGCTCTGGAGACAATGGACGTGTACTTAAAGAAGATATCGATAAGTTTGTAAGCGGCGGTGGTGAAGCTGCAACAGAAGCACCAGCGGCTGATAAAGAAGCACCTAAAGCTGATGCTGCTAAGAAAGAAGCGCCTAAAGCAATTCCTGCTGGAGAAATGGAAACACGCGAGAAGATCAAAGGCATCAGAAAAGCGATCTCTAAAGCGATGGTTAACTCCAAACATACAGCTCCACATGTTACACTTATGGATGAAGTGGACGTTACTGATCTTGTTGCACACCGTAAGAAGTTCAAGCAAGTAGCGATGGATAAAGGCATTAAGCTTACTTATCTTCCATATGTGGTAAAAGCATTAACATCTGCACTTCGTGAGTTCCCTGTGCTTAATGCGTCAATCGATGATGCTAACGAAGAAATCGTGTACAAGCACTATTACAACATCGGAATCGCTGCAGATACAGATAACGGATTAATGGTTCCAGTTGTTAAAGAAGCAGATCGCAAGTCTATCTTCAAGATCTCTTCTGAAATCAATGAATTAGCTACAAAAGCACGTGATGGAAAGCTTTCTGGAGAAGAAATGAAAGGCGGATCTTGCACGATTACAAACATCGGATCTGCTGGTGGACAATGGTTCACTCCAGTAATTAATCACCCTGAAGTAGCTATCCTTGGTATCGGCCGTATCGCTGAAAAAGCAGTAGTTAAAGATGGAGAAGTTGTGGTGGCCCCAGTATTGGCACTTTCTCTCAGCTTTGACCACCGTCTGATCGATGGTGCAACTGCACAAAATGCATTGAATCACATTAAGCGTTTGTTGAACGATCCACAACTATTAGTAATGGAGGCGTAATTCGATGGTAGTAGGAGATTTTCCAATTGAGTTAGACACACTTGTCATTGGTTCAGGTCCTGGGGGATACGTAGCGGCAATTCGCGCTGCACAATTAGGACAAAAAGTGGCTATTGCGGAAAAGACAGAAATGGGAGGCGTTTGCTTAAACGTGGGTTGTATTCCATCTAAAGCACTTATTAATGCAGGTCACCGTGTTGAACATGCTAATCACTCAGAAGATATGGGGATTACTGTTGAAAACGTAAAAGTTGATTTCAGCAAAGTTCAAGAATGGAAAGCTGGGATCGTGAAGAAGCTTACTGGCGGAGTTGAAGGGCTTTTAAAAGGAAACAAAGTTGAAATCATCCGTGGTGAAGCTTATTTCGTAAATGAAAACACAGTTCGTATCATGGACGAGAAGAACTCTCAGACATATACGTTTAAAAACGCGATTATCGCTACAGGATCACGTCCAATTGAAATCCCTGGTTTCAAATGGAGTGACCGTGTAATTTCTTCCACTGGTGCACTGGCTCTTAAGGAAGTTCCTAAGAAGCTTGTGGTTATCGGCGGCGGATATATTGGAATGGAGCTTGGAACGGCTTATGCTAACTTTGGTACTGAAGTAACCATCCTTGAAGGCGGAAAACAAATCCTTCCAGGTTTCGAAAAGCAAATGAGCCAAGTAGTTTCTAAGCGTTTGAAGAAAAAAGGCAATGTGGAAGTCTTTACTGAAGCAATGGCTAAAGGCGTAGAAGAAACAAAAGATGGTGTTACTGTAACAGCTGAAATCAAAGGTGAGTCAAAAACATTTGAAGCTGATTATGTACTTGTAACAGTTGGACGCCGTCCAAACACTGAAGAACTTGGTCTTGAGCAAGTTGGTGTTGAAATGACTGAGCGTGGTCTTATCAAGATCAACAAGAAAGCTCAAACAAGTGTTAGCGGCATCTATGCAATCGGTGATGTAGTTGAAGGTCCTGCTCTTGCACATAAGGCTTCTTATGAAGGTAAAGTTGCAGCTGAAGTAATCAGCGGACATGCGGCTGAAATTGATTATTTAGCAATTCCAGCTGTAGTATTCACAGACCCAGAACTAGCTTCTGTAGGTTATGATGAAAAGTCAGCAAAAGAAGCAGGATATGAAGTAAAAGCTTCTAAATTCCCATTTGCAGCTAATGGACGAGCTTTATCTATGAACGAGACGGATGGCTTCATGAAGCTTATCACTCGTAAAGAAGATGGACTTGTTTTAGGGGCTCAAATCGCAGGCGGAAACGCATCTGATATGATCGCAGAACTTGGATTAGCTATTGAAGCAGGAATGACTGCAGAAGATATTGCTATGACAATTCATGCGCATCCAACTTTCGGAGAGATTTCAATGGAAGCTGCAGAAGTTGCGATCGGACTTCCAGTTCACATCGTAAAATAAACCATTAAAAACCCCTTGTAAGCCGCTTTCGCGGATACAAGGGGTTTCTTTGATTTCTACATATTAAACAAATCTCTTCATAACATTAAGTATAAAGATATACGTGGAGGATGTTATGAATGTATTGTTGTGTAGTATCATTCAAATTGTGGTATGGTGCGGATATTCGCTAGTTCTCTACCTGTCGCATCATGATCATTCATTTTACGAAACGGTTCTCTTAGTCATGTTTTCGTACTTTAATTTTCTTATTGCTGTAAGATTTATTTCAAATAGAACAACTGGAATAAATATAACCATTCTATTCACAATCATCTATGTTGCAGGAAGAATTGTATTTTTATGATTTTCTTTTTTCTTCTGACAGAGCTTTTTGCAGAGAAACCATCATGAATATCATTACGAATGCAAATGGGAAAGCTGCGATTATCGAAGCTGTTTGCAATGCTTCAAGTCCCCCGGAATAAAGTAATATAGCTGCCGCTGCTGCTATAACCATACCCCAGACAAACTTTGTCTTTGAAGAAGGATCCAATCTTCCATGTCGTGTTTGCATCCCTAGAACAAAGGTTGCTGAATCTGCAGATGTAATGAAAAATGTACTGATTAAGAAAATAGCAAGCAGCGACATGATCATCCCGAATGGAAGATTTTCAAATAAGGCAAACAACGCAACTTCAGTACCTTTGTCTGTAATGATTTTATTAAGACCCACATTGTTGAAGATTTCAAGATGAAGTGCTGCACCACCGAAGATGGAGAACCAAAGTGCTCCAAATAGAGTAGGGACAAGCAATACGCCTAAAATAAATTCTCTGATGGTTCTTCCTTTTGATACACGTGCTATAAAAGTACCTACAAAAGGTGCCCAAGCAATCCACCAGGCCCAATAGAATACGGTCCAGCCTTGAATCCAGCCAGCTTCACTCGGCCGGAAAGGACTTAGTTTTAAACTCATGCTAGGTAAATATTGAAGGTAGTTCCCTAAAGATTGTACAAAAACATCCATGATGAAATTAGTAGATGAAGCGAACAACAAGAACAGCATCAATATAACTGCAAGAATGATATTAAGGTTACTCAAATACTTGATTCCTTTATTAAGTCCAGTCTGGGCTGAAAGAGTAAATAAGACGGTAACTACAGCAATGATTATAAGCTGCGTAGTGAAATTATTAGCGACATCCGTCACATAAGAAAGACCGCCGCTTATCTGAACGGCGCCAAGTCCAAGAGACGTGGCAACACCGAAGATCGTTGCAAATACGGCAACGATATCGATTGTCTTTCCTATCGGTCCATTTACTTTATCTCCAATTAATGGAGTGAAGATTGCACTGATAAGACCCGGCGCACCTTTTCTGAATTTAAAATAGGCTAAGGACAATCCGATCAAGGTATAAATTCCCCAAGGGTGCAAACCCCAGTGGAAAAAGCTGTAGCGCAATGCTGCTTGTGCTGAGGCTGCGTTCCCACCCTCACCGCTAGGAGGAGTATAAAAGTGGCTTATAGGCTCTGCTACGCCCCAAAAGACGAGGCCAATACCCATGCCGGCACTAAATAACATCGCAAACCATGTAATCGTGCTGTATTCTGGTTTGTCATCCGGCTCACCTAGCTTAATTTTTCCAAATTTGCTGAATGCCAGATAAAGAACGAAAATCAAAAAACTAGTAGCCGAAAGTAGATAGAACCAACCAAACTTCTCTTGAAGAAAATTTTGGACCGTCGTTGCTCTAGCCTGAAATTCCTCTGGAAACAAAAACCCTATGACAATAAAAACAATTGAAATGAGTAATGAAACGATAAATACTGTATTCGTTTGCTTTTTCATTCCTTCACCAACCTTTCTGAGTATGTATCTTTTTTATTTTTCCCTAAGGGGACGAAAGTTTACATTTTAGTTGAAATAAAATAGGAAGTCCAATGATATGATTGGGCTTCCTAAAGGAATGTGCAGCTAAAATCGATAAGATTTACCTATTTTTTAGGATAATAATACATAACCCTGCCGTTAAAAAGATGAAGTTCCCCTTTTAATTTTGCCGCTAAAAACTTACAAAATTCATTCGCTTTTCCTTTGTCTCCGTGCGTTGAGATGTCTGTAAGAGAAACCTGTATGTAGCATTGCTGATTTTCTGTAGAGTCTTCTAAAACTTCCTTTTGTTCAAAGTCGACTCCAACGAGAATGTATCTGTTTTTTCTTGAATCAATTCCTTTTAAATAGAACCATTTGTTATTTGCTTCTTCTTTTTCCTCAATTGTATAGGGAAAAGCTGCCTCGGAGTATCCCCAAGAGAGCTGTTCCCCTGTTTTACTCGTGATTGATTTGTAATAATGGAACATGTCTTTAATATCTTCTATTGTTACCACTTGTTTTTCAGATGCGGGAACAAGCTTTATGTATGCACTTTGGGACATTCGGACTCACTCCAGTTAGTCATTTTTAACAAGATTTGTTCATACAATAGTTTATCATATTTCAAGAAGATTTTGACAATATAAGTTTTAAATTCATTGCAAAAGGGAATTACTCTTACATCAATTTTGAACTTAACAGGATAGCCAGTCATGAAACAGCTAGGTTCGAACAACCCGATCGATGAACAATGTTCTATCATACGAGGAGGGATAACATGGAATGGTTTGAAAAATTGTATGACGAGAGTGAGTCCGTTAAGGTTAGGTTTGTAGGTTTCACAACAGATACGGTGAGATATGATTTTGGTATCGTGTATACAAATATGTTTTTCGGAAAACCACTGGTCGTGTGTATGCAGACTGGCAGATCAGCGCTGCTTGACTCGAATGATATGCGAAACCTTGAATATATCAAACAGGTATTTCATATAAAGAGCTTGAAAGAAGCTGAAGATTTAACGCTCTTCTTTGAGGAAGCTGTTCCTCATCTCCCTGTAATCGAACAATATGATTAATGAGCACATTTTTTTAATGTGTTATACTAAAAGTGTTGACAAACGAATTGTGACATAATATTATACAGATATAAACGTAAGCGCTTTCAAAATGCGAAGGGAGATGGAACGGATGGGAGTAATCATTTGCCAAACGTGTGAAACAACAATTGAACATTTTGAAGAGGAAAAGGTAACAACATTGTATTCTAAAACATGTCCGCATTGCCAAGAGCAAGCTAAATTAAACAAATAAAAAGAAGACCTTCTGAGGTCTTCTTTTTTTGTGTTCTATCGTATCGCCACTTGTTCTTGAATTACTTTAAGATAATTTAAATGGGCATCTTCTGGACCTTGAACAGGCAACCCTGCCTCAAGGTTTTCTTTTATATATGCGAGGTTTTCTTTTGTGATGATTTCTCCAGGAATGAAGATTGGAATTCCCGGCGGATATACCATAACAAATTCTGCAATTATTCTTCCGGCTGATTCTTCGAAAGGTACACTTTCTGTATTTGCATAAAAAGCATCACGCGGAGAGAGAGCGAGAACCGGAATATCAGGAACATGTACCGGCAAGGATTTAATTTCTTCCGTTTTAGAGGAGCTTTTTTCGTTTGATAGCTTGGTTAATGCTTCAACCAGAATCATCGTGTCTTTTTCATGATCGGCAGTAGTGATCAAACACAATATGTTATATAGATCCGACAATTCTACCTCGATGTTGTATTGATCACGAAGCCAAGTTTCAGCTTCATAACCTGTAATACCAAGATCTTTTACTGATATAAGCAATTTAGACGGGTCGTAATCGAAGGTAGCGGAAGTACCAAGCTTCTCTTCACCTACGCAATAAAGGTTTGGTATTTCGTTTATTTTTTCTCTCGTTTGGTTTGCCAGTCTAATTGTTTTTTCAATTAATGTATACCCTTCTGTTGCTAACCGTCTGCGTGCAGCATCCAAAGACGCTAACAGGATATAGGAAGTAGATGTTGTTGTCATCATACTTAATATGGTTTGAACACGTTCTGGCGAGACAAGTCCTTCTTTAACATTTAAAATAGAACTGCCGGTAAGTGAACCCCCAAGTTTATGCACACTTGTTGCAGCCATATCGGCACCAGCCTGCATGGCTGACAGTGGCATATGGTCATGGAAATGAATAAGGACGCCATGTGCTTCATCTACAAGAACAGGTACATTAAAACGGTGAGCAACATTAACAATCCCTTTTAAATCTGCTGCAAACCCAAAATAAGTCGGGTTAATGACAAGAACTGCTTTTGTGTCAGGATGCTGGTTCAACGCCTTCTCAACGCTGTCAGGTGTAATCCCATGTGAAATCCCCAGTTCAGGATCGATTTCCGGGTGGATAAAAATAGGTGTTGCACCAGAAAATACGATGGCCGTCATAATAGATTTATGCACATTTCTCGGTACAAGAATTTTATCTCCAGGAGAAACGACAGACATGATCATCGTCATAATCGCACCGCTAGTACCTTGAACCGAAAAGAAGGTATGATCTGCACCAAACGCTTGAGCTGCAAGATCTTGAGCTTTTTTTATCATACCTTTCGGGTGATGAAGGTCATCGAGTGGAGTGATATTTATAAGATCGATCGAAAGAGCATTAGGTCCGATGAAATTTTTGAACTCTTCATCCATTCCTTGGCCTTTTTTATGACCTGGAATATGGAATTGCAATGGATTTTTGTTTGCATGTTCACGCAAGCCAGTAAATAAAGGAGTTTCATGTTGAGACAATTTATACTACACCTCATCTATAGTTAACTTAATTTTCATTTATTTAGGCTCTTTTTCAAAGAATGTTGCTATTGGTAATTTATTTTCTTCAATGAAAAGTTGATTGTAGTGCAAGGTGCGAGACTCCTACGTGATCAGCGGGACAGGCTCCTATCTGTGCAAAGCGTATAGGAGGCTCACCGCTCGCCCCGTGGAAAGCGAGCATCCTGGAACGGAAATCAACAACTTCCAAAAGCATCAAAGTTTGCTATCTCAGCCTTTATTTATAAAACAAAAGAAGTATAACAGAAAATGCATGAAGATGTAAGTAAATGATTTAATTTTCAGGAGGAGAAATCTTATGTTCAAAACACGTGTAACCACATTGTTAGATATTGATTTACCAATCATTCAAGGAGGTCTGGCATACTTAGCATATTCAGATCTTGCTGCCGCCGTTTCTAATGCAGGAGGACTTGGACAGATTACAGCTATGTCTCTTCCAAATAGTGATGCGCTGAGAACTGAAATTAAGAAAACAAAACAGATGACATCACGGACCTTTGGAGTGAATTTTGCAATTGGCCAGCATGGCAGAACATATGAGGAACAATTGGAAACAGCTATTGAAGAAGGTGTAAAGGTTATTAGTATCACGGGCGGTAATCCTGCACCTGTTTTAAAAAGATTAGAAAATACAGGCATAAAAACGCTTGTTCTTGTCTCTAGTAAACGCCAAGCGATAAAAGCTGAACAGCTTGGGGCTGATGCCGTAATGGCTGTTGGACAGGAAGGCGGAGGTCATATCGGAAAAGAGGATACAGGTACGTTCGTACTGATTCCGGAAATAGCTGAGTCCTTATCGATACCTGTCATCGGTTCCGGTGGGATCGTCGATGGAAAAGGAATGATGGCTGCACTGGCTCTTGGTGCTGAAGGGATAGAAATGGGAACGAGGTTCATTGCAGTAAAAGAATGCGTGCATGCTCATCCAGCCTACAAAAGATGGATTCTCGAAAGTTCCGAAAACGATACGGTTGTAATCAAAAGAAAATTAGGTATGCCAGGCAGGACACTTAATACATCTTTTGCATTAAAAATTGTTGAAGAAGAAAATAAAAACGGAACGTATGAGCACCTAAAAGATTTTATCAGTGGGGAAGCGAATCAGAAATTTATTTATGAAGGTAAGAGTAGCGAAGGATTTGGATGGGCTGGTCAAGGAGCTGGGAGGATTAATGAAGTCTTATCTGTCAGTGAATTGTTCCAGCAAATAAAAGAAGAAGCAAAAGCTGTCCATCAAAAATGGAACAGCCTTTTCTAACACTTTTCTTACAATAGTGATACATACCCATACATTTAAGCAGTACGGCAATATACTAGTGGTAAGAAGCAGTTGAACTTTTGCTTCCTGCCACTTTTTTTATTACAGTTGTTTTTTTAAGTTGTAAAGAGGTAAAAGGGTTTTAAATGTCTCGGATATCCGTGTAAACCATTCGTCTTCTGTCATTGCAACAGCTTCATCTTTTGAGATATGGACACCGCAAAGCAATTCAGCTTTTTTAACAGTACTTAAACGTTCAGCCATTTCTTTTAATTTATCCTTTTTTACTTCGCTATGTTTATAGCTATCTGGCTTTGTATGATCGTCAGACCAAACAAAGGAATCGGGAATTTCCTTTTTTATCTTACTAAGCTTCTTTAGAAAGGTTTTGCCATACGAATCCTTTATGGGTGACTCATAGATAAGAGCAAACCAGATAAAAACATGTGTTTCAAATAATCCAACCTGAAAATGTGGCAGCATTTTGTATCCCCTTTTATTCGGGGCAAAGGCTACCCATGTATCTTTTGGCGGATTTACAGTACGTCTTGCGTGTTTAGCAACATGATAGAACATTTCCTCTCCTGTTAAACTTGTAAGTTCATCAGCATATTTATCGCCAAGTGCCTCGAGTTTAGGTCGTATATGGGTAATGATCTGAACCATGCGCTGCTCAAGACCATCTGTATGAAAAACATTAAAATCTTGTTCTTTAAATCCATTGAATGTCATGAATGGTTCCTCCTGATTAGTAAACGATACAAAAAAGTTTATCACAGAAGCTAATTTTTAAAAAAATGTTTGCATTAGATTCCGCAAAGTGCCGTTTCAATATACCTCAGTCATTCATAAAATATAGAAAACATGAAAACGAAAAAAGAAAGGATGTGCCGGCGATATGAAACAAGTAATGAATACATTAAAAAGAACGGATGCAGAAAGAAGAATTCCAGTTTTAAAACTTGAGATTGACTATGAATTAGCTACTTTGTTTGATGCCTTAAAATCAAAAGATCAGAAACAAATCAATGATTCTAAGCGAAAGCTCGAAAGATTAAGGCTGGAGCTCGTGAGACTTGAGGCATGATCCAAAGAAATAGCGGGTAGCAAAAACGAATCCATCATGAACGGATGGTTCGTTTTTTTGTGAACAAACACGAATTGGCATATACTATAGGAAAGGCAAGGGGTGAGACGATGGATAAAGAAAAGTGCAGAAAGATAGAAGAGGCTGCAAAGACTTGGACGCTTGAAGCAGCAGATCTGCTGCAAAAGTCATTTGAAAATACATTAACGATTACATATAAATCACATATTGCTGACCTCGTCACAAATATGGATAAGAATATCGAAAAGTTTTTTATCGATAAAATACAAAGAACATTCCCTGATCACAAAGTTCTAGGTGAAGAAGGGTATGGTGATGATGTTCAAGATAAGTCGGGTATCATTTGGATTATTGACCCGATCGATGGAACGACAAATTTTATTCATCAACAATCAAATTTTGCTATTTCTATCGGTATTTATGAAAACGGTTTGGGAATAATGGGTTTAATATATGATGTAGGAAGCAAAAATCTTTATTTTGCAAAAGATGGAGAAGGTGCTTTTTTAAATGATTTTAAACTTCCTAGATTAGATAAGACGTCTCTTACTGAAGCGGTAATTGGAGTGAACGCTACATGGGTTGGTCCAAACAAGAGAATTAATCACGAGAATGTACAGGAAGTTGTAAGAAAATCCAGAGGGACTCGTTCGTACGGTTCGGCTGCAATCGAACTAGCTTATGTAGCATCCGGCAAACTAGATGCTTATATGACAATGAGGTTGTCTCCGTGGGATTTCGCAGCTGGTCTGATTCTTCTGAATGAGGTTGGAGGGCTTGTAACAAACACGGAAGGGCAACCGATAAAGCTTCTTGAACAAAACAGCATCCTAGCTGCTAAGCCAGGATTGCATGAAGAAATATTAAACCATTTAACGAATTAAAAGTTGTTCTCGGAGGTTTCTTGAAGTTGTTGATTTCCGTTCCAGATGCTCGCTTTCCGCGGTTGTTTTTAAAGTTCATCGTTGAATAGTTGATTGGAGTGCAAGGTTAAAGCAACAATTTTTTATATAACAGCCAAAAAAAAGAGAGAGCCTTCTTTATGAACGCTCTCTTTGCTTTTTCTTTAATGAAAATCCAAACCCCATCAAAATGAAAACGGAAACGATGGATATGATAAAAATAAGTAAACTTTTTTCGCCGATAGCCACACCCACTCCGCATATTGCAAGAGCTGTTAGAAAGGCAATAATAAAGAAAACTGCGTTCATGTTGACCTCCAAATGTAAATGAATCAATCGATGCTGCATAATAAGTGTAACGAATTTACATAAAAAGAAAAAGCCTTTAAATAAATTTGTGATATAATAGTCAAGTTGAACAAAAAAAGATAAGAAAAAGAGATAGGATATAAGGAGAGAATAATTTTGAATACAAGAGATGATTTACGCAATATAGCGATTATCGCCCACGTTGACCACGGAAAAACAACACTGGTTGACAAACTGCTTCATCAATCAGGAACATTCCGTGATAATGAGCAAGTACATGAACGTGCAATGGACTCAAATGATTTAGAACGTGAACGCGGTATTACAATCTTGGCGAAGAACACTGCCATTAATTATAACAGCAAACGCATTAATATCATGGATACTCCAGGACACGCTGACTTCGGTGGAGAAGTAGAACGTATCATGAAAATGGTTGATGGTGTTCTACTTGTTGTCGATGCATATGAAGGGTGTATGCCTCAAACTCGTTTCGTACTGAAAAAAGCGTTAGAGCAAAAATTAACACCAATCGTAGTTGTTAACAAAATCGACCGTGATTTTGCACGTCCAGAAGAAGTAGTAGACGAAGTAATCGATTTATTTATCGACCTTGGAGCAGAAGAAGAGCAGCTTGAATTCCCGGTTGTTTATGCGTCGGCATTAAAAGGTACAGCTTCCATGGACCCAGATCCAAACAAGCAAGATGAAGATATGACAGCATTGCTTGATACAATTATTGAAACGATTCCTGCACCTGTGGATAACAGTGCTGATCCGCTTCAATTCCAGATTACAATGCTTGATTATAACGACTATCTTGGCCGTATCGGTATCGGACGTGTATTCCGCGGTACGATCAAAGTTGGACAAGCTGTATCACTTATGAAACTTGATGGTTCTGTTAAAAAGTTCCGTGTAACTAAACTTTTCGGTTTCTTAGGGCTAAAGCGTATTGAAATTGAAGAAGCAAAAGCAGGAGATCTTATCGCTGTTTCTGGAATGGAAGAGATCAACGTTGGAGAAACAGTATGTCCGGAAGGTCAAGAAGAAGCGCTTCCAGTACTTCGTATTGATGAGCCGACACTTAAGATGACTTTCTTGGTAAACAACTCTCCATTCGCTGGCCGTGAAGGTAAATGGGTTACTAGCCGTAAGATCGAAGAACGATTAATGGCTGAATTAGAAACGGACGTAAGTTTACGTGTTGAGAATACAGATTCACCGGATGTTTGGACAGTATCAGGACGCGGTGAGCTTCACCTTTCAATCTTAATCGAAAACCTTCGACGTGAAGGATTCGAGCTTCAAGTATCAAAGCCTGAAGTAATCATCCGTGAAATTGACGGTGTGAAATGTGAGCCTGTAGAACGTGTTCAAATCGATATTCCTGAAGAATATACAGGTGCGATCATGGAATCTCTTGGAGATCGTAAAGGTGAAATGTTAAATATGATCAACAATGGATCAGGCCAAGTTCGTTTAGAGTTCATGGTTCCTGCACGTGGATTGATCGGCTACACAACTGAATTCTTAACACAAACTCGTGGATACGGAATTCTTAACCATACATTCGACAGCTATAAGCCAATGGTTGCTGGAAATGTTGGCGGACGCCGTCAGGGTGTTCTTGTTTCAATGGAAAACGGAAAAGCATCTCAATACGGAATCATGGGTGTTGAGGATCGCGGAACCATTTTCGTAGAGCCTGGTACAGAAGTCTACATGGGAATGATCGTTGGGGAACATACTCGTGAGAACGATATTACAGTAAACATTGTAAAAGTGAAGCAGATGACTAACATGCGTTCAGCGAATAAAGACCAGACGGTAACAATGAAAAAACCTCGTGTAATGACACTTGAAGAAGCGTTAGAGTACTTGAACGATGATGAGTATTGCGAAGTAACACCAGAGAGCATTCGTCTTCGTAAGAAGATTCTAGATAAGAACGAGCGTGAAAGAGTAGAGAAGAAAAAGAAACTTGCTCAAGGCTAAGCTTAAGTTTTAAGAAGCGGGAGTGGGAATCGTGAAAGAACAAGAAATTATGAAAGCGACAGGTGAGGATTCGTCCTCAATGGCTTTGCTGCTGGGGATTGAACACGACCCTGTCAGAGCTTTCTTGCTATTGTATTTAATCATTACAGTGCTTAGCATTATTGTTTTTAAGTTAGGTTTCGCCAAAAAACTGCCACCTTTAAAATCGGCATTGATCTATCTGTTTTTGATCATAGGTTGTATGCCTTTAGCATTCTTTGGAATCGGACTTCCCGTAGCTGAAGGATTGATCGTGGCTGCGCTTATCCTGATTATTTATAAGGTAAGATTATATCAAAGCAAAAAAGAAAACGGCTAAAACAGGAGGTTCAACATGAAACTCACAGATGCTCTTTCCAACTGGCTAAGCATTAAAAAAGTACATGAGGAACGTCCCAATGATCTAGCTGCAGAAGATACTTTTGAATTTTTTAGTGAGATATTAAGAGAAGACCACCGAGTAAACGTACAATCTGTCTCGGTTCAAGGACCATTTTACATCGTATTATTCGAGGTAGACGGAGTGGAAAAAACAGAACGATTCTTTGTTGACGCGGTGGATGCTTTATACGAAGGAATTCAAAATGAACCAAGGTTTAACGAGGAGTGCTGATTAATCAGCACTCCTTTTTTTATGCAGAAATGAAACAAAGTATCCGATTAAGACAGCAAATAAAAGGTGTCCGATAAACCATAATGTAAATGGAAGGAGAAATGGAGGATGAAAAGGCTTTGTCAAAGCGAAATGATAAAGAGGAAAAAAAGTAAAGGACATAACAGCGTTTATGATTACAGAAAAAAGGTGCGGATGATTAAATCTTGCAGATAAAATATCAACAAGAGCAATCAATATCACGGAGATCACAATATGAGATACGAACTGGATCAGGAAAGAATAAATAATAAAATCAGGTAATGGCAAGAAGTCAATATTCACTAAGAAAGTGTAGAGGTTGATTCCGAATCCTTGTTCAATGACATAAAAAAAACAAGCCAGCAAGGTGCCAGCAATTGTACCATAAAAAGTCCACGCTAATAAACGATTACCAGTCATTGTTCGTATCTGGACTTCTGTATAAAGTAAAATTACCTGTAGCTTCCCGCTGGGCAGTTTTTCTAGTGATTCGCTCTTTGCATGGTTCGCACATAAAGGTGTGTATCGGTCTATTTCGCAATTTCTTTGCAAGTGAACATTCATTTTCAATAACTTCAATATTATCGCATAATACGCATTTTACACGCATCGTATTTCACCTCTTTCAAACAGTATACCATAAAGAAAATAGTAAATTAAGTAAAGGAATTGAAGCACTTTAGTGGAACTTGATGTTCGCTGTGTTTTCCAAGAGGACTCTAATAAAGGATGTACGTCTTAAAAAAACAAACTATTTTGAATTAGAAGTACTTTTTATTAATCTCACGTTATTTAAATTAATCGCACATTAATTAAATTTTTTCCACGTTATTTTGGGAAATCCCACGTTAAATAATAAATACACGATTTTCGACATAACCCACAACTAGATATCATAAAAAAGACTGAAAAGGGAAGTTGTTGAAATCATCCCTCATCAGTCTCATTATTCTCAGCTTTCATTTAACCGCTGCGGCTGGTTTTTATCTGCTTTTTCTTGCTTTTGCTGGTCATTTTTCAGCTGTCGTTCCTCTTTTTCAGAAAGCTGGCTGTTATTTGTTTCTGTTGGAGAAGGTTTTTCCGTTTGAAGGCTGTGTGGAACTTGAGGCATTAAGCGGCCTACGATTCCAGCTAATTCATTCGCGATTCCGCCGATCGGATGTCCTTGGCGGATCTGTCTACCCATTTGACGGAGTCTCTCAACAACATCTGGATCGGCAGTTACAACTGCATTCTTGCCATTGGGATCATTTTTAAGAGCTTCTGCAACAGAATATTTGATCGAACCAACTCTTGAATTATCAAGCTTACGGTCTACATCAATACCTACAACTGCATACGGACCTAAGACAACAGCTGTAGCATCTTCAACACCAGGAATTCCAGTAGCCAGTCCTACGAGATGCCGGGATATTTCCTGAGAGCCTTTTGGCTGATTTGGCTTCTTGCTTTCTGCAGTTTGATTTACCTTAGTAAGGCGTGGTGTATTTTTATCAGCCTGTTGTGCATTATCATCATTTTCGTTCATGCAGCCAAAAAGAACAAAGATTGCGCTTAAGACTGCAGCTATTCGTAAAGTTTTCAATGAATATCAGTCCTTCCAAGTCATTTCCGTTATTTTTTGTTCATTCTTCTAACTTTATTCCTTCACACATACATTTTTAATAGGCAGTCCATAAAAATGCACTTAATAGATGGGATTACATTTAAGTCAGGAGGCTGAATGTTGAATAAACGATACGTCCTAGATACAAACGTGCTTTTGCAGGATCCTTATTCCATACAATCCTTTGGAGACAGTGAAGTGATCATACCTGCTGTAGTTTTAGAAGAAGTGGATTCCAAGAAACGTTATATGGACGAAATTGGGAGAAATGCAAGAGAAGTTTCCCGTTTAATTGACCGTGTTAGACAGAATGGAAAACTGCATCAAGGTGTTCCACTTGAAAATGGGGGCAAACTTCGAGTAGAGCTCAATCATAAATCATTTCAAAGGCTTCAGGAAACGTTTGTAGAACCGACAAACGATAATCGGATATTAGCTGTTACATTGAATTTAAAACAAGAGGAAGAGGCTAAAAAGAGCGGTGTGAAAGTGATATTGGTTTCAAAAGATGTATTGGTTCGTGTAAAAGCAGATGCTCTCGGGATAGAAGCAGAAGATTTTTTAAGTGACAGGGTTATCGATAAGAATGACCAGACCTATACAGGCTATAAAGAAATTTATTTACAAGGTGAACTTCTGAGTAAATTTTATGAGAAAAATGAACTGCAGCTGATCGAATTAACAGGGCACTCCTTTTATCCCCATCAGTTTGTCATCTTGAAAGATGTTTTCAGGTCATCTGTTTCGGCTCTTGGGAAAGTAGACGAGTTTGGTAAAACGTTAAAACCTCTCCGTTATGATTCAGAGCAGATATGGGGTATACGGGCTAGGAATGTACAGCAGAAAATGGCATTTGAACTTTTACTGCGAAAAGACCTGCCTCTTGTTACATTGATTGGAAAAGCGGGCACAGGAAAGACGCTGATAACACTTGCTGCAGCATTGCTTCAGACTGAAGACTTGAAGGATTATATCAAATTATTTATCGCTCGCCCGATCGTACCCGTTGGTAAAGATATCGGCTATTTGCCAGGGGAAAAAGAAGAAAAGCTTAAACCTTGGATGCAGCCTGTTTATGATAATCTCGAATACCTGTTCAATACAAAAAAGCAGGGAGAGCTGGAAAAAATATTGGCTGGTATTGGCTCTATACACGTTGAAGCACTCACATACATCAGAGGAAGGAGTCTGCCAGATCAGTTTATCATTATTGATGAAGCTCAAAACCTGACTAAGCATGAAGTGAAAACCATTCTTACAAGGGTAGGGGAAGGAAGTAAAATTGTATTGCTCGGTGATCCTCAGCAAATTGATCATCCTTATTTGGATGAATTTACAAACGGTTTGACATATGTGGTGGAAAAATTTAAAGACCAGGCAGTCAGCGGGCACGTGAGGCTGGAAAAAGGGGAACGATCTTCATTGGCTCAAATTGCAGCAGATCTGCTGTAATTGTAAAAGACAGCTCCAGAAAGAGCTGCCCTTCGTTTTTCCTGTAATTTTTTTAAAGAAGCGTGATACCAGTAATGCGTTTGATTGGATTTTCTTTGTTTCGTCCATCACCAAAATAAAAGTGAACAGGTCCATCTGATTTTAAGGGTTTACCGTTTTCAGAAAACGCCAAGTACCCATCTTGGGCTTCTTTAATTGTGATTTCAACATTTCCGTCCCCTGATTCAATGAGTACTCTTTCTGCGTCAGGGTGCGGTTGTGCATTATAGATAAAATAAGATAATGATATGGCGAAGGAACTTGTAAGAAGAGTTTCTTTTAAAGTTGTTTTAGGTTTTTGCTTATCTTTTTCAGATGGAGGGACAGCACCTTCCTGCAATTCTCTGTCCCAGTGAGCTGAAACGTCCTTTAAATATTTTTCTTGCTCGCTTTCTTTGTCTCCTTTCGTATCGAACAATGTGTCCAGATTTTCTTTTCTATCATCAAAAATCCAAACGCCAGGATCTAAAGTAAGCGGGTAGTTTACCTTCCCGTTAAGTGCAACTATGAATTCCATATGTACCTCCTTGATTTGAAAACGCTATTAAAAGCATAGCATGATTATGTGAATACTGTAATATGTTGATTTTTTTTAGACAAACCTTTATATTTAAAGGTAGAAATTCGTGCGAACGGAGGGATGATCATTGTCAGCTGAGATGGCAACTGGACATCGGGAAAGGGCATTTGAACTCTTAAAAGCAGATGCAGATAAAATCCTGAAATTAATTGAAGTTCAAATGGAAAACTTAACAATGCCACAATGTCCCCTCTATGAGGAAGTATTGGATACGCAAATGTTTGGTTTATCCCGTGAAATAGATTTTGCAGTCCGCTTAAATCTGGTAGAAGAAGAAGCGGGGAAACAATTATTAGAGTCGCTCGAAAAGCAGCTTACTGCATTGCATGATGCATCAATGAAAAAATGATACACAGCCAGTCCGAAAAAACATTTGGACTGGATTTTTTTATATTTATTAAGAAATCTTTATTTTTAATCAAAAACTGATACAATGTTACGAAATAATATGTTTAAGAGAATGTCGCCGGGCTGAATCAATAAGAAAAAGGTTTTATATGTTACAATATCTAATAATTATGAATTTAGAGAGGAGAAAGGTGGAAAACGTGAAAAAAGCAGTAAGACCCTATGACTATTCTCTTTTAGTGGCCGTACTTTTGTTGTGCAGTTCTGGTCTAGTCATGATCTACAGTGCAAGTATAGGGGTAACGATTAATAAATACGATTATAGCAGCAGTTTTTTCTTCACAAGACAGCTCATCTTTTTAATTGCAGGGCTGCTATTCATGTACTTTACAATGAGATTCAACGTACAGATCTATAAAAAAATGATGCTTCCGATCGTACTGGTGTCCATTGGAGTGCTAGTTGCTGTTTTAGTTTTTGGACGTGAAGTAAATAATGCAAAAAGCTGGTTATACATAGGACCTGTCGGAATTCAGCCTGCAGAGTTCATTAAATTAACGCTTGCCATCTATTTGGCTGCGATCTATTCAAAAAAACAAGGTAAAATGCATGACTTTAAAAAAGGGGTAATACCTCCTCTTAGTATCTTTGCCATCATGTTTATTTTAATCATTTTACAGCCGGATCTAGGGACCGCCCTGATTGTAGCAGGTGTAGCAGGAATTATCCTTTTCTGCTCAGGGATTAAATTTAAACATATCTTTTCAATGGCAGCATTAGCCGGAATCGTGGGACTCGGGATTTATTTTCAGCTGAGCGAGGAACAACTTTCACGTTTTGATGCCGCGTATGCACCATTTAAAAATCCAGCAGGAGATGGATATCAGCTTGTTAACGGCTATATTTCTATCGCAGCTGGCGGTTTAACTGGAAGCGGTCTAGGACAAAGCATTCAAAAGTACGGATTCTTGCCTGAACCTCATACTGATTTCATTATTGCGATCATCGCAGAGGAATTAGGTTTCATAGGAGTGTTTTTAATTATTGCTCTTTTGGGGTATATCGTATTGAGGGGATTCTGGATCGGTATGCAGAGTGACGATACTTATACGAGTCTGCTAGCTTTCGGGATTTCTGGGATGATTGGCATCCAAACAGTTGTGAACCTGGGAGCGGCAGTAGGTTTGTTGCCTATTACTGGTGTCCCGCTGCCTTTTATATCTTATGGTGGATCTTCCCTTCTGTTGTTCCTGACATCGATGGGAATTCTAATAAACATTTCTGCAAAAGTAAAACTGAATAAGAAAGTGCCTGACAAACAACCGAGTGTAAAGAACAAAAGCTTAAAAGCAATCTTGTAACGGTAAAAGGAGAGGAACTTGTATGAGCAGAAAAATTAGCAAAGTTTTAGTAGCAAACCGAGGAGAAATTGCAATCCGAATTTTCAGAGCATGTACAGAACTGGACATTCGAACCGTAGCAATATATTCAAAGGAAGATACTGGTTCCTACCATCGTTATAAAGCAGATGAAGCTTACCTGGTCGGAGAAGGAAAAAAGCCGATAGATGCTTATCTGGATATCGAAGGAATTATCGAGATAGCAAAAGCAAACGGAGTAGATGGAATTCACCCAGGCTATGGCTTCTTGTCTGAAAATAAAGAGTTTGCACAGCGATGCCGTGAAGAGGGAATTATCTTTATCGGACCTGAGGAAAAACACCTCGATGTGTTTGGGGACAAAGTAAAAGCGAGACAAGCAGCGATCGATGCCAACATTCCGGTTATCCCAGGAAGCGATGGTCCTGTGAACTCTTTAGATGAGGTAAGGTCTTTCGCAGAAGAACATGGTTTCCCGATCATCATTAAAGCATCCATGGGTGGCGGTGGCCGTGGCATGAGAATTGTCAGAAGCGAAAATTCATTGGCAGAGAGCTATGAAAGAGCTAAGTCTGAAGCAAAGGCCGCTTTTGGTAAAGACGAAGTTTATGTTGAAAAATTCTTAGATAAACCAAAACATATCGAAGTACAGATCCTTGGAGACTATGAAGGAAATCTCGTGCATTTATATGAGCGTGACTGTTCCGTTCAGAGAAGGCATCAAAAAGTAGTCGAGGTAGCACCAAGCGTTTCATTGACCGAGGAACTTCGCCACGAAATCTGTGAATCTGCAGTTTCCTTAATGGAGCATGTTGGCTACGTGAATGCAGGTACTGTAGAGTATCTTGTTACTCCATCCGGTGAGTTTTATTTCATAGAAGTAAACCCACGGGTCCAGGTAGAGCATACGATTACAGAGATGGTAACCGGCATTGACATTGTGCAATCACAAATTCTTATTGCTCAAGGCTTCTCACTGCATAGTAAACAATTGGGAATCCCGCAACAATCAGAGATTTATTGTCATGGGTATGCTATCCAATCCCGTGTTACGACAGAAGATCCAGCTAACCAATTCATGCCAGATACAGGGAAAATTATGGCGTACCGTTCGGGCGGAGGATTCGGAGTGAGGCTGGACGCCGGTAATGGTTATCAAGGTGCAGTCATCACGCCATTCTATGATTCATTGCTTGTGAAAGTTTCAACATGGGCGTTGTCCTATGAACAAGCTGCATCTAAAATGTTAAGAAATTTAAAAGAATTCCGTATTCGCGGGATCAAGACCAACATAGCTTTCCTTGAGAACGTGGTAACTCACGAAAAGTTCTTATCGGGAGACTATGATACTTCCTTTATTGATACGAGCAGTGAACTGTTTGTGTTCCCTAAACGCAAGGATAGAGGAACTAAGATGCTTTCATACATTGGAGCGACAACGATTAATGGATTTCCCGGTCTTCAAAAACAAGAGAAACCATCGTTTGATAAACCTCGCATTCCTAAAGTGAAACATTCTGAGCCGATTCCTAATGGCACAAAACAATTGCTGGACACTGAAGGACCGGAAGCAGTAGCGCAATGGGTTAAAGATCAAAAGAAATTGCTTCTTACAGATACAACTTTCCGAGATGGTCATCAGTCACTTCTTGCAACGCGTGTCAGAACGAATGATCTTCTTCATATCGCTGAGCCGACCGCAAGACTTTGGCCAGATATGTTCTCCATGGAAATGTGGGGTGGAGCAACATTTGATGTAGCTTATCGCTTCTTAAATGAAGATCCGTGGGACAGGCTTTTAAAGCTTAGAGAAAAAGCTCCAAATGTATTGTTTCAAATGCTTTTAAGAGCATCGAATGCAGTCGGCTATAAAAATTATCCTGACAACGTCATCGAAGAATTTGTTAAAAAATCTGCAATGGCTGGAATCGATGTCTTTAGAATCTTTGATAGTTTAAACTGGGTTGAAGGTATGAAAGTGGCTATTCATGCAGTTCGCGAAACAGGGAAAATTGCTGAAGCAGCCATTTGCTATACAGGTGATATTCTAGACCCTAGCCGCACAAAGTACGATTTAAACTATTATGTTAATCTTGCAAAGGAACTTGAACAAGAAGGTGCCCATATCCTTGCCATTAAAGATATGGCAGGCCTATTAAAGCCACAGGCTGCTTATGATCTTGTTTCGGCCCTTAAGGATGCAATTGACATTCCAATTCATCTGCATACGCATGATACGAGCGGAAATGGTATTTACACCTATGCGAAAGCTGCTGAAGCGGGTGTAGATATTGTGGATGTAGCAGTAAGTTCAATGTCAGGACAAACATCTCAGCCAAGTGCTAACTCTTTATATTATGCCTTGACCGGTAACGAAAGACAGCCTGACTTAAACATTCAAGATGCAAATCAGCTGTCCGCTTATTGGGAAGATATTAGAAAGTATTACTCTGGCTTTGAAAATGGCATGAATGCACCGGATCCTGAGGTATATGAACATGAAATGCCAGGCGGTCAGTTCAGTAATCTCCAGCAGCAAGCGAAAGCTGTCGGTCTGGGAGAACGCTGGGATGAAGTGAAGCAGATGTACAGAAGAGTCAATGACATGTTCGGAGATGTTGTTAAAGTTACACCGTCTTCTAAAGTAGTGGGGGACATGGCACTTTATATGGTTCAGAACAATCTAACCGAGGATGAAGTATATGAAAGAGGAGAATCACTGGACTTCCCAGATTCAGTAGTAGAATTCTTCCAAGGTCACCTCGGGCAGCCTTATCAAGGTTTCCCACGTGAACTTCAGCAGATCATCTTAAAAGGCAGAGAGCCACTAACGGTAAGACCTGGTGAAACGCTCGAAGCAGCTGATTTTAATGACATTAAAGAAACGTTATTCCATAAAATCAACCGTCAAGTTACAAGCTTTGATGTGCTCGCCTATGCTTTGTATCCGAAGGTGTTCTTAGACCGTGAGAAAATGTATGCTCAATTTGGAGATATATCTGTTCTTGATACACCTACATTCTTCTACGGCATGACACTAGGAGAAGAAATTGAAGTGGAAATCGAACAAGGAAAAACGCTTATCGTAAAACTAGTTTCGATCGGGGAAGCTCAAAATGATGGATCAAGAGTTCTCTATTTTGAGCTTAACGGACAATCACGTGAGATTGTAGTAATCGACGAAAGTGCTAAAGTAACGGTTACAGCAAAACAAAAGATAGATCCTTCAAACCCTTCACAAATTGGTGCGAGTATGCCAGGAACAGTAATTAAGGTACTGGTGGAGCAAGGCGAAAAAGTGAAGAAAGGCGATCATTTGATGATTACGGAAGCCATGAAGATGGAAACAACCGTTCAAGCACCATTTGACGGCCGCGTTAAGTCTATTTCTGTTCAAAACGGAGAAGGCATCAGTGCCGGAGACCTATTGATCGAACTGGAAAAATAAGCACTAAAAAAGGCGTCTCATCAAGAGACGTCTTTTTGTTTTATGAGTGATTTTTAGTAGGAGGATATTGCTGTGAAGTGTTCCGGTTTATCAATATATCTTGTTCAAAGGCGAAATTAAATGGTTCGAAGGTGAAATTATGGCCATAATTGGTGAATATATTTACGTATTTCTTCAAATTAAGTCACTGAAACGAAAATCGAACACTCTCAAGAGCAACAAAACTTAAGATAACAGCCATTCTATAAAAAAAGCTGACAGATAAGTTCCATTAAAGAACCTCTGTCAGCCTTTTAAGAGCATTATTTTCGATAAACGATTAACATTACGAAACTAAGTGCTCCGAATAAGAAAGAAATAATTAAACCATGCGCTAATGCTACAAATAAGTTTAAGTTTGATAAAACAATCATTGCGCCAGATATACCTTGAAGTAGAACAAATAGTGCAGCAAACTTTAAGCCTTTGTTTAAAGCTGTTTGATCTCTATAATGCTTTCTAGCGTGGTACCAGGAATATACGATCCATATGAACAAAACAATTGCTGCAATCCGATGGAGAAGGTGTATGTTCGCTTGAGAACCTATTTCAGTTATAGTACCGCTGCATGACGGGAACTCTGGCCCGCACCCCATGCTTGAACCAGTATGCCTTACAAGCGCCCCTGTATAAACAACTGCATACAGGTATGCGAAGAGCCAATAGAGATTCTTTTTAAATGCTGTAGAAACCCTTGCCATAAAGGGGTCTTCACGGTTCTCAAAAGATAGCAATGCAAGAAGTAGAACGCTCGCAAATGATACAAGTGAGAAACCAAAATGAGAGGCAAGTACAGCTGATGACTGACTCCATATAACAGCAGCGGCACCTAAAAGACCTTGAAGAACAATGAAGAACACAGCAGATCCTGCCAGTATCTTAACTTCTTTTCGATGTGGATCTCTTTTCCACGCCCAGACCGCTAAAATGATAACTAAAATACCTAGCCATGCCGATACATAGCGGTGACTGACTTCAATGATCGTTTCAAGCTTAGGCTGAGTCGGCAGCAATTCTCCATAGCAAAGTGGCCAAGAATTACCGCAGCCGTCGCCAGAGTCTGTTTTTGTAACAACTGCTCCCATAAGTAGTACGAGCAGCATGCCGAAGGATGTAATAATAGAAAAAATTTGATAAGCTCTTTTCAACTTTCTTCACCTGCTTTATAGTTCTATAAACTTCACAAAATTGTAAAAAAATTTGCTAGTATTCATGTTGGGCTGATAGTACAAATAATATAAGGTACTGTCAGTATTAGTCGAAGTATACAAAGTACATGTTTTGTTTTATAATGTTAAAGGACATTTTCTTTACTTTCTTTGTATAATCTTATCCTATCATATGGGGAAATCAATCTACTTTACATATTGTGAACAGATAAAGACAATTTTTAACCGTTGATTTTACTTACAAGCCCATATAGAATGAATGAGGGCTTATCTTACACTTGAAGAAAGAATTGGAACTGAATTTTCACTTAGAAGGAGGTGTATCTGTGTTGAGCAAAACACCAACTGCATATGAAGCCGCTAACAAGGTTATGGAACCAGGACCTCTTTCAGAAGCAAATCCAACAGGTACTTGGAAAGACTTTTTAACCATCGCAAAACTCGGTATAGTCATGAGCAATCTGATTACGACTTTTGCAGGATTCTTTTTAGCCATAAAGTATAACGGTTATTTGTTTACTGATAATATCCTTACATTAGTATTGTGTATACTCGGTGCTGCATTAGTTATTGCTGGAGGATGCTGTTTAAATAACTATATTGACAGAGATATCGATCAGCTTATGGAAAGAACGATTGAAAGACCAACTGTTACCGGCCGTATTTCAGCCAGTCAAGTCCTTTGGGTGGGAATTATTCTATCAGCTATTGGAACTGTTATGCTAGCGATGACTACTGCTACAGCAGCAGTGATAGGATTAATCGGCCTCTTTGTATATGTTTTCGTATATACGATGTGGCTTAAGCGCACTCATTCAATTAACACGGTTGTTGGGGGAATATCTGGAGCAGTACCTCCGCTAATCGGCTGGGCTGCAGTAGATGCTAACCTTCATTGGGTAGCATGGATCCTGTTCCTTATCATGTTCTTATGGCAGCCGCCGCATTTTTTGGCACTTGCCATGAAACGTTGTGAAGATTATCGAAAAGCAGGCATACCGATGCTTCCGGTAGTATCCGGGTTCGGTATTACAAAACGCCAGATGATCTGGTATGTAGCTGCATTGCTCCCAGTATCTCTTTACTTGTTTGATTTTGGGATGTTATATCTAATTTTGGCTGCTGTATTAGGTACAGGATGGCTGATCTTAGCTCTTTCAGGATTAAAAACGAAAGATGATATGAAATGGGCGCGTATGATGTTTGTTTATTCATTGAATTACATGACAATCATGTTTGTCGCTATGATTCTAGTTAACATATAAGTTTATTGTTTACTCTATGGAACAGCGTAATTTGCGCTGTTCCTGTAATTGCCTTTACATAAAAGGGCTTACAAAAGCTATTTAGCTATTTCCATTCAAATATTATTATTTGAATTGAATAGAAAGAAGATCAGTCAAGACAGACTACAACGAGAAAGTGGGGTATATGTAGTGATGAAAAAATGGCTACAAAAAGGACGTCTGGTTTCCTTATTTGCCATGTTGGCACTCTTATTGATGGGGTGCGGAGATCCGACTCTATCGGCTTTAATTCCGCAAGGTGAAGTTGCTGACAAACAGTTCCAGCTAATGCTGATTTCAATTAGTATTATGATTCTGGTTCTAGTGGTAGTTTTCGTTCTTTATGCATTTGTATTATTAAAGTTTAGAAAGAAAAAAGGTGACACTTCTACACCTAAGCAAGTGGAAGGTAACCACATGCTAGAGTTATTATGGACTGTTATCCCGATTCTTTTGCTGATCATTTTAGCGGTGCCAACTGTAATGAGAACGTTTGAATTCTCTGCAGATGCGAAACCAGCTTCAAAAAATGAACTAAGCATTAAAGTAACAGGTCACCAATACTGGTGGGAATTTGAGTATCCAAAAGAAGAAGTGATTACTTCACAGGAATTAGTACTCCCTGCGGATACAAAAGTTCACGTTGAATTATCTTCAGCTGATGTTATCCACTCATTCTGGATTCCTTCACTAGCAGGTAAAACAGATACAAACCCTGGGGATAAGAACAAGAACTATATGTGGTTTGACACTGGAAGCAAAACAGATGTTGTTTACAAAGGTAAGTGTGCCGAGCTTTGTGGTGCATCACATGCCTTAATGGACTTCAAAGTAAGAGTTGTTTCTAAAGAAGACTATAAGAACTGGGTTGCAAGCTTCAAGGCTGCAGACGGTAAATCTTCTGCTAATGCTAATGGACAACAAGTCTTTGAAAAGAACTGTTTATCTTGTCACGCTGTTGGACAAGAAGGCGGTAACACAGGACCAAGCTTAACTGGTTTTGGAGATAAAGACCGTGTAGCAGGTATCTTAGAACATAACAAAGAAAATCTGAAAGAATGGATTAAAGATCCTCAAGAAGTCAAACCAGGCAACAACATGCCTAAAGTGAATCTTTCTGATGAGGAAATTGATGCTGTTTCAGATTACTTGTTAGGCCTTAAATTGAAATAGTCTTAAGCTTTGAAAAAAGGAGGTTACACCGTGGCAACTCACGAAAGTCACAAAAAGAGAAGTGGGCTAATGGATTGGCTCACTACCGTTGACCATAAAAAAATCGGTATTTTGTATCTTTTGGCTGGCGGATTCTTCTTCCTAATCGGAGGACTTGAAGCCATCTTAATGCGTATCCAATTAATGGAGCCAGACAGTAAAATCTTTACTGGCGAGCTTTACAACCAATTATTAACAATGCACGGTACAACGATGATCTTCTTGGCAGCTATGCCGATCATCTTTGGATTTATGAATGCGATCCTTCCACTGCAGATCGGGGCGCGTGACGTAGCATTCCCTTACGTAAACGCTGTAGGTTTTTGGTTATTCTTCTTCGGTGGATTACTTTTAAACCTTAGCTGGTTCTTAGGTGGAGCACCTGAAGCAGGGTGGACTGCTTATGCACCGCTATCTACAGTTGCTGAAGATACTGGGGTTGATTTCTACGTCCTTGGTCTTCAAATTGCTGGGGCAGGTACATTAGCTGGAGGTATTAACTTCCTGGTAACTGTCATTAATATGCGTGCGCCTGGTATGACATTTATGCGTATGCCTCTATTTACTTGGGCTTCATTTGTAACATCTGGACTTATCTTATTTGCATTCCCTGCACTTACAGTAGGATTCTTCCTTCTAATGTTTGAACGTGTATTCGATGCTAATTTCTTTAATCCAGATATGGGTGGTAACGTATTGATCTGGGAACACATTTTCTGGATTTTTGGTCACCCGGAAGTTTACATATTGATCTTGCCTGCATTTGGTATTATCTCTGAAGTAGTTTCTACTTTCTCTAGTAAACGTTTGTTCGGATACAGCGCAATGGTATTCGCAACAGTTCTTATCGGATTTTTAGGATTCATGGTTTGGGTTCACCACATGTTCACTGTAGGTCTTGGACCAGTTGCAAACTCCATCTTTGCAGTTGCAACAATGGCGATTGCCATTCCAACGGGTGTTAAGATCTTTAACTGGATCTTTACGATGTGGGGCGGACAAATCCGTTTTACAACAGCTATGCTTTTTGCTGTAGGATTCATTCCTACATTCGTAATGGGTGGTGTTACAGGAGTTATGCTTTCTGTTCCTGCTGCTGACTATCAGTATCATGACAGCTACTTTGTAGTTGCTCACTTCCACTATGTAATCGTTGGTGGATTGATTTTAGGATTGTTCTCAGGGTTATACTACTGGTATCCAAGAATGTTTAACCGAGTGTTGAACGAAACACTTGGAAAATGGAACTTCTGGTTGTTCTTTATCGGATTCCACTTAACTTTCTTCCCGCAGCATTGGTTAGGACTGATGGGAATGCCTAGACGTGTATATACTTATATGTCTGGACAACAGCTTGATGGCGCAAACTTTGTAAGTACGATTGGTGCGATCTTGATGGGTCTTGGAACAATCGTATTGTTAATCAATATCATTATTTCTGCTTCATCGAAGCATGCAGCTTCAAAAGATCCTTGGGATGGCCGTACGCTTGAATGGGCAATGCCAGTTCCGACTCCTGAATACAACTTTGCTCAAACACCGCTTGTTCGTGGTCTTGATGCATTGTATGTCGAAAAGGCTGCTGGAAATGGTGAGATGACACCAGCTGAACCTGTAGGAGAAATTCATATGCCGAATGGTTCAATCCTTCCATTCTTCTTATCTTTAGGTATGTTTGTTGCTGGTTTTGGATTTATATATTCAAACTGGATCGTTGCTATTGTGGGTCTTGGCGGAGTATTAGTAACAATGTTCCTTCGCTCTGTAATTGACGATCACGGATATCATATTCATAAAGAAGAAGTAGAAGCAGACATTAAAGGGGGTAGAGCTTAATGAATGCTGGAGAACGTTTAACAGATGCTAATTTTCCTGCTCATCCGGAAAAAGCTACCCTTGAAGGTAAAAATAAGTTTTTAGGATTCTGGCTTTTCCTTGGTGGAGAAACTGTCCTATTCGCAACTCTATTTGGGACATACTTAGGCTTAAGAAATATGCATCTTGATGGTCCATCTGGGGAAGAATTATTCTCACTCCCATTAGTATTTTTGGCAACAATGCTTTTATTAACAAGTTCTCTTACGAGTGTGTATGCAGTACTTTCATTAAAACAAAATAAAGTACGTTCTTTACAGGGATGGTTTATCGTAACTTTATTACTGGGTCTTGGATTCCTTGGCTTGGAAATTTATGAGTTCATACACTATGTTCACGAAGGACATACATTTACTAGTTCTGCATTCGGATCTGCTTTCTATTCATTAGTTGGCTTCCATGGAGCTCACGTATTATTCGGGACTCTTTGGATCACAACATTGCTGGTCAGAAACTGGAACAGAGGTATTACATTAGCTAACGCACCTAAGTATTATTTGTTTGCTCTTTATTGGCACTTTGTCGATGTTGTATGGGTATTCATTTTTACAGTTGTTTATCTAATGGGAAAGGTGGGTTAATCAATGGCTGATCACCATAATACTACTGAACCAACCGTGCATCGTCATGAGGAAATTCAGCGTAAACTTGCCTTAAAAGAGGAACGGAAGCACCATAATGTTTCCTTTGTTATGATGATTCTTCTTACGATCGTTGCGTTTTTCGCGATTTGGAGTGACAAGATCAGTGATTCTTTCGCTGTTATCTTTATCCTTACATTGGCTGTAGTTCAAGTGTTTTTCCAGCTTTATATCTGGATGCACTTAAGCCACAAAGGACATGATTTCCCAATCTGGGGAATGGCTAGCGGTGTATTAATTGCAGCTATTACTGTAGCATCCTTAATGGGAATGATCTGGACATCATAATAATGTGAAGGGCTGCATTTAATGCAGCCCTTTTTATATGTTACAAAATTAAGAATTGTCCTGTTTTTCGATTACAAGGTCTCGAAAGACTGTTATAGTTAAGATGAGCAGTACCCTAAAGGAGATGACAAAAATTGCATCACAATCATCATATGCCTTCAAGTTTAAGTGAGTTTAGCTGGAGTGAGCTATATCCGCCATCCGTTTATATCATTTCAATCCTGCTTGCCATCATTTATTTTCGATGGATCATAAAAGGGAAAGACGGCACTAATATCGCAACCAAATGGAATATAGCGGCAATGATCTCATCCATTATTCTATATATCGCGATTAAAGGAACACCTATTCAGATATTAGGACACCATTATCTTTTTAGTGTTCATATGGCGCAAATGGCTGTATTGTACTTGATGATAGCACCATTAGTCGTATTGGCTATTCCAGAGCAGAAATGGAAAAGCTTTCTCGATAAAAGCCCTTTCATCTCAAGTATTTTTAAAGCACTCACAAAACCTTTAATCGCATTACTAGTATTCAATACTCTTTTTTCTTTTTATCATATACCAGTAGTATTTGATGCTGCTGTTTCAAATGTATTTATCCATTACACATATCATTTTATTCTTATCGTGACTGCCTTCACGATGTGGTGGCCTGTTCTTTGTCCAGTAAAGGAACTTGATACATTATCGGATATTAAGAAAGTAGGATATGTATTCGCTAATGGCGTTCTGATGACACCAGCCTGTGCATTGATCATGTTCGCAGATTATCAGCTATATGAGACATATCGGAATGTCCCTCAGCTATATGCTGCAATGACTCCATCAGAGGATCAGCACGTTGGCGGTGTTACGATGAAAATCTTCCAAGAAGTCATATATGCATTTGTATTAGGCTTAATATTCTTCAGATGGGTGAAAAAAGAACGTGCGCGTGATAAAGCCGATTTAGAAATGATAAAAAGCCAAAATAACAGACTTAATCCAGAGATGAAATAACCAGTCTATTGCTGGTTATTTTTTTGTATAAAAAAAGAAATTGCATACTTCGTGTAGAATTTATTATAGAAGCCGATTGTGAAGGAGAAGAAACTTATGAAAATCAGCGCAAGACAAGCAGCAAGTAAATTTATTGAATCATATTTTCCAAACTGTGAAGTGGCTTACTTGGCTGGAAGTGTAGTTAGAGGAGAAGAAACGGAAAGCTCCGACTTGGATATCATCGTTATCGACAGCACAGTGGGAGAGTCGTATCGTCAATCACTAACTGAATTTGGTTGGCCAATAGAAGTATTCGTCCATAATATGTTTACTTACAAAAACTTTTTCAAAGAAAATGTTGATAGAGCGAGACCATCACTGCCGCAAATGTGTGCAGAAGGCATAATTCTGCGTGATACCGGACATGCTTCGCGGATAAAAAATGAGGCACTCCAGCTTTTAAAAGCTGGACCAACACCATGGAGATCTAATGAAATTGAAAAAGCCAGATATCATATAACTGACCTGTTAAATGATTTAGAAGGATCGACTAATGAGATTGAAGATTTATTTATCGTATCAAAGTTAGCTGACGTAACACATGAATTTGTGCTAAGAGTCAACGGTCATTGGATCGGAGAAGGAAAGTGGATCATAAGGGCACTAAAGGAATTCGATGAATCATTTGCAGATGACTTTGCCGAAGTGTTTAACCTTTACTATAGCAGCCGTGAAAAAGCAGGTGTGATTCATTTTGTTGATGAAACGATCGCTCCATACGGCGGCAGGCTCTTTGAAGGTTATTCCTCACATGCACCAGAAAGCGCAGTTGAATAGAAAAAAATCCCTCATGATCTGAGGGATTTTTTGTTTTAAACGTGAAGTTCGTTATGAAGTGCTTCAATCAGTTTGTTGCATTGGTTAACCACATGTTTTGGAAACTCTTCATCATATTCCACACCGTGAGGATAATAGTGTTTGCCTAAGTATGGAGTGCCAAGTTCAATTTTAGCGTGTGGTGTTTCAGTTTCGCCTTCAACCACATGACAAGGGAAACGGAAATAATAAACATCGCCATTTGTCATGTCTTCAAATTTGTAATCGTATGTAATACGGTCATAGTCCCATTGTCCTGCGCGGATCATTCCGTGGCTGTCCATGACATGTTCTAAAAGTGAGAATTCAATTACCTTCCCGTTTAAGCCGCTTTCTTCAAATTTCATTGTGAAACCTCCTAGGAAAATTCAATAAAAAATAACAATCACTTCTTAATGATATTATGAAAGCGCTAAAGATGCAATCATTGTCAAAAACATGAATATTTGTTCTTATAATGCAAAAGATAAAAGGTATCACTATTAATATAAATGGAGGCCATTTTCATGAAAAAAATAAGCGATATTATGACTAGAGATGTAGACTTTGTAACGCCTTTGGATAATGTTTATGAAGTAGCTGTAAAAATGAAGCAAGATAATGTGGGTGTTATCCCAGTTTGTGAGAATGATCAGGTTATCGGTGTGATAACAGATCGTGATATCGTAGTAAGAGGCGTCGCGGAAAAACGTCCAGGCTCTACTCAAGTTTCAGACATTATGAGTGAAGATTTGTATACGGGGTCACCTGATATGAGTGTGCAAGAAGCTGCTGAACTTATGGCAGACAAACAAATCAGAAGACTTCCTATTGTAGAGAACAATAAAATGGTTGGAATCATTTCTTTAGGTGATCTCTCAGTTAACAAAGAAAGTGATCATTCTGCAGGACACACGCTAAGTGAAGTTTCGGAACAGAGAGATCAACTGCAATAAAAATAAAGACAGTATCATCCATTATTGATGATGCTGTTTTTTTATTAACCCTGTAAATCGCTCTATATGCTAAACTATAAGGAGATGAAAGATACAGGGGGAACCATTATGCGTGGATTGGTTACTTTTTTTCTATCTATAGTGATCTTGATCGGTTTGTTTTTTTATGATGTATTGCCAGACCTTTCACTGGAAAAAGAGCCATCTGAAACAAAATTACAATACATAGAAGAACCATTAAAAATTCCTGAAGGTGCTTTATCAAATTGGCTGGGTAAAGATATAGAAGCTTTTAAAAAGCAATGGGGAGAACCCGATAGGATTGACCCATCTGCTTATGATTATGAATGGCTGATTTATGGCAGCAGAAGTCCCAAAGGATATATGCAGGCTGGAGTTCAAGATGGGAAAGTTGTTACCATTTTTGCTATTGGTTCTGAGTTGAATACAAAACCTTTTACGATTGGTGACTCTTCTAACACCATTATTCAGCAATATCCTATTGAAAGTGATATTACGATAAACGATGGCGCAGATTTTTTCAGATTTGAACTTTCCGAACAGGAAGTAATGCTTAGACCGCTTATTAATGTTGGAAAAGATATGTGGGTACAATTGTACTTTGATAAATTTACAAATAAACTTTCGAGTGTCAGGTACACTACTTCCGATATTTTATTAAAACAAAGACCTTATTCTATCGTTTACAGGGGAGACCTTCCGGTAACTGGTGAAATATCGGAAGAGGAACAAGATAAAATTGATCAATCAGAAGAGCAGCAAATTTTTGAACTGACGAATATTATCCGATTAAAATACAGCATGAACCCGCTGCAATGGGATGAAAGTGCATCAGATGTTTCCTTCTTACATTCTAAGGACATGTTGGACCAGCAATATTTCTCACATCAGAGTAAAGACGGACGTACGCTTTCCGACCGGCTGCAGGAAGGAAATGTAGAGTTTAAGCAAGCGGGGGAAAACATTGCTGCAAACTACACAGATGGTATCGCAGCAGTAGAGGGTTGGATGAATAGTGAGGGGCATCGAAATACAATGCTCAACGATGAATACACCCATTTAGGGGTAGGAGCTTATAAGAAGTACTATACACAAAACTTCCTTGTTCCTGCTAAATAAAAAAGAAGAGCTGACTTGATGAGTCAACTCTTCTTTTTTTAAGGCATTATTCAGGAAGCTTAAAGAATGTTCCCGTAGCAGAAGCGATCAGGTTCCCTTTTTCGTTTCGTACTTTGCCTTCCATTCGCACTAATTGACGGCCATTGTGAACCACTTCAGCTCTGCAGATGAATTTCTCCCCAACACCCGGTGTTAAAAAATCTACTTTAAGCTCTACGGTCACAGCTCCCTTTCTATTTCCAGGAACATGGCTTGCCAAAGTGCCTAACGCGGTATCAAGCAGTGTTGCAGTAAGTCCGCCGTGAACAATTCCAATAGAGTTATCGAGCAGAGGTGAATTTGGCATTTCCATTTCTAAAGTGTCCTCATCTACAAGAGTAGTTTTGAATTGCAATAAAGAAGCGATATGAGTAAGGTTTGTATTTTCTCGTTTTGCTTTCAAGCTATTTAAAAATATTTTCATAGCCGCAATTTCTTGATCGCAGCTTTCATCAATAAAACGGTTTAATTCGTCTTTAATATCCACAGATGCATTCCCTCATTCTTTTTTTTGGCTTTTTTTTAAAAGAAGGTTGCTTTTCTTTTTGCAATTCTTTGATAAGTTGATTGGAGCGCAAGGTGCGAGACTCCTCGAAAATTGAACTTCAAATTTTCTTCGTGCGATGTGTCGCTGCTGCAGCCTTCCTTGTCCTGCGGGATCAGCCGGACAGGTGAGTCTCCTGATGGCGCATTTAGCAAGCTCACCTTACCCCTCGCGGAAAGCGAGCACCTGGAGCGGAAATCAACCTCTTCTAATTGCAACAGAGTTTACAAAAACAGCCTTTTCTTTTTATTGTACCTTTTTAGGCGCTCTAGAATAAAGTAAACAGAATCAACTTAAAAATATTTCAAAAATTGGGCGCACCATTTACTGGGCATTTATGTATCATGTAGTAAACCATGATTCGTCAGTGGACGGCTGGGGGTGGATTCTGTGGTAAAGACTGATATCGAAAGCTTTAAGGAATTTGTGCACAAACATCCTGAATTAATAAAAGAAGTGCAAAAGAATAAACGGCCTTGGAAAGAAGTTTACCAGGATTGGATTGTGTTAGGAGAAGAGCATGAGAGTTGGAATCAATATTCTAAGGAGAAGAAAAAACAGCAAGATAAACGGTCTTCATCTGCACAAAATATGAAAGCAGAGCTGACGATCGGAGACATTATCGCTGGACTGAGCAAACTTCAGATTAACGATGTTCAGAAATACTTATCCCAATTTGGCAGTTTAATGGACGCGGTTCAAGAACTTTTACAGCAATTTAATAATCAGTCTGACAGACCAAGCCAGCTGCCGGATAAAAAGATGAATGATTATCCTTCTTATAAAGATTAAAGGATGTGTGTGGCGTGCGGAGAGAAATCCAGGATTACTTGAATACAAGACCTGACCTTAAATACTATATTAGAGAAAAGCCTGAATGGTATAGAAAGTTAACTCGCAATCCTTTTTCAGTGGCAGAACTAGAAGAAAGCGCAAAAGTATTTTACGGTCGTACATTTGGTCAGAGAGTAGACCGGTTCCACCAGCAGCTTCAAAACTTTGGATTGTTAATGGAATTAATCTCTGTTATGGGGGAGACGTCAAATGATTCAATGCCACCTGAGGGATTTAATCCTTCGATGCCTGAAGCGTAAATAATCATCAGGCGGATAAATTAATAAATTTTGGAAAAAACTATTCCTATAAGGAGTGGTTTTTTTATGAATAAAAGGAAGGCAATGATACTAGCCGCCAGTTTCATATTTATTGTTTCTATAATTATTTTAGGGTTTAACTCTAGAGATTCTATAAAACAAAATGAGTTTGATCATAATCAAGCAGTAGAGGCATCAAGTGTATATCCATTGATGGAAAAAGACTGGGCCATAAACTACCGTGTAAAAAAACAGCATATCTATGTAGAAAATATTATCCCGAGATTTACTTTCCAAGAGAATACTTCAGAAGGTATGAATCGAATGAATGGATATATGGCTGTTTTTGTAGATGGGAAATGGGCGATGAATGCAAATAAATCCATCTTTATCTTGAAAAATATGAGTGTAGGAAAACATAAGATTACCCTTCAATTAAAGAAAAAAGACGGATCAGATTACGGGATTAAAAAAAATATATATGTTCATATTCGCTGACTCTTCAATACGAAGAGTTTTTTTTGCTCTTTTCTAAAAGGTTGTTACTTTTGATTGTCTTCAATGACAAGTTGATTGGAACGTAAGGTGCGTGTCTGCCACATGAGAAACTTCTCGCTAGGCATTCGACGAGGAAGCTTACAGCGTTAGCATTTACTTGTAGACGCAGGAGCAAGAAGACTCCATGAAGCGGGGCAGGTGAGACCACTCGATGTAAGCAGTACGGAGGGGGCTCACCGCACGCCCTGCGGAAAGCGAGCACCTGGAGCGGAAATCAACCACTTCCAAGATCAGTACAGATCTAGAAAACAGTCTTTTATTTACTTCAAATAGACGGCTGTGCTTTTAACTAGAATCATTATCCGCTATAATATAAAAGAAACCTCATACCTAAAGGGAGGTGTGTCGTATGAGTTTAGATCAAGTTGTATTGCTGGAAGAGTCTTTAACATTAGCTGAAATGGTTTCGAGTTCTAGCATTGCATTAGAATATAAAAAATCCAAATACATTTTGGAACAAGATATACTGGCTCAGGAGATGATCTCACGCTTTGCAGACATGAAAGAGAAATATGAAGAAGTGCAAAGGTTTGGTAAATATCATCCTGAATTTCATACAGTTTCTGCACAAGTACGAACGCTTAAAAGGGAACTTGATTTTCATGAGAACATAGCAAACTTTAAGAAGGCTGAGAAAGAGCTTGAAAAGCTTCTTATTGAGTGCAGCAGAATCATTGCCCACAGTGTTTCGGAGCAGATAAAAGTACCGACAGGCAATCCGTTTTTTGATGAGAGTTCTTGCAGCGGTGGCTGTGGATCTGGGGGATCTTGCGGGTGTGCTTAGTTTTTAAGGGTTTCTTAGCCTGATACAATCAAAACATAAGTTGCCGCAGCAGAACATTTTTTCTTGCGGAACCAGGAAACGCATACGGAAAATATATAAGTTTTCTTCTGACCTGACAAAGTTCAGTTCCAATGTTAGACGTTTCCCTTTCATTGATTTTACTGCATGTTTTTTCAAAATGTCTGTTGCGGCTTCAAGTGATGTGTTTGGAACAACTGATACATATACAAAAGGGATACCTGCCATAATTTTTTTTTCAATATTAATAACTTCAGGATCTGGTTTGGTACGCTTTAAAAAATCTTCCCATATGATATTTAAGTCCATACATCATCACATCCTTATCTAGTATTATGGATAAAATATAGTATCTCAGTTTCAACAATGTGTGTGTATTTATAGAGGGTATGAAATTATTAATAAAAGGGGCTTATGTTATGATTGGTAACCGTCGTGGACTCTCTGTCTTTCTCCATTCATTAAAATTCTCTAAACAGCTGCGGCGCTATGGAAATGTTCATTACGTTTCCAGACGACTTAAATACGCTGTGTTATATTGTGATGGAAACAAAGCAGATGAGATTGCAGCTAAGCTGGAATCACTGCACTTCGTGAAAGAAGTTAAAAAATCGCACAAACAAGAAATTAAAACCGAATATGAAAGCAAAATCGCTGATAAAGCAAAAGAATATGATTATAAAATGGGTATTTAAAAAACAGGCAAGCAAAGCTGAATAGCTGCTGCCTGTTTTTTTACGTTAATGGCGGAATTAAATAGTTAAGTCTCAAAATACCGGTCAGATAATGGAAATAGAGCTCAGTCTCAGCAAAATCTGTTGATGGTTTAACGTCAAAAGATATTATTTCCTTATTGATCTCTGCCGCTTTTGCTTCAAACAGGGTATAGCGTTTTGAAGGTACAGGTATTCCTTCTCGGCATATGTATAAAGGCTGAAATTTGCCCTCTGATGCTGGGTTAAGAACAGCAACAACTGAAGCGTATTCTTTGTCTTCTTTTTTTACCTTCAAACATAGAAGCTGTGAAACTCTATCTTGATTTGTTTCCATAATTTCAAAAAGCTCATATAAATCAGAATACCCTTCCCCAAGCTCGATAAATCGTTGAATCATATTAGAATGCTCCTTTCTCCTTCCTCAATGTAGCATATCAAAAAGCTGTTATAAAGGGGTAAATGAATGAAAAAAAACCTGCAGCTTCTGCTGCAGGTTGCCTTTAAAACAAAATCACTTCTGTTCAAAGGCGATGGGAGAGGAGAAACCGGATGAAGAACTTATGGGGAGTAAGTCTTCTCCGCGGTTGGCAACAACATCGTTCGTGATGTTGTTATATGTAGTATGACCTCTTTTATTTTGCTCTATACTTATTAGTAAAAGATTTGATTGTTTGATTACGTGTTTACTTGTGATAGGATAGGTAATGGAAAAAAGGATAAAAGAATCAGGTGAAAAAACGTGAGAGTAATAGCTGGAGAATGCAAAGGAAGACCACTTAAGGCTGTCCCAGGAACAAATACGAGGCCAACTACTGATAAGATTAAGGAATCCATTTTTAATATGATTGGTCCTTTTTTTGAGGGGGGAGCAGGGCTTGATCTCTATGGCGGAAGCGGAGGTCTTGGACTGGAAGCATTAAGTCGAGGTATGAACCATTTTATCTTCATTGATAAAGACCAAAAAGCTATACATACGATTAAAGAAAATATTAAACAATGCAACTATGAAGAAAAAACGGAAGTATTTAGAAATGATTCAAAACGAGCGTTGAAAGCGCTTCATAAAAGAGAAGTTCAATTTGATATGATATTTCTTGACCCTCCTTATGCTAAACAGATGCTTATGAAAGATATGGAAGAGATTGATAAGCTCGGACTGCTTGCAGATGACGGAAGCATCGTAACGGAACATGGGGCAGACGTTTCACTGCCTGAGCAGGTTGGCAGCTTTCATCGCATAAGACAGGAAACCTACGGTAAAACGACGACGATTTCTATTTTTAGACGTATTTAAGAAAATAAGAGGTGAAAATTATGCCAACGACTGCTGTTTGTCCTGGAAGCTTTGATCCCGTTACAAGAGGTCATCTGGACATTATTAAACGCGGAGCAAAAGTATTTGACGAAGTAATTGTAGTAGTAGCCAACAATCAGAGCAAAGATCCTTTGTTTACAGTAGATGAAAGAATAGTTTTGTTAAAAGAAGTTACACAAAAGTTTCCGAATGTGAAAGTAGATTCTTTCAATGGCCTCTTGATCGATTATGTTAAAAGTATTGGTGCGAATGTAATCTTACGAGGACTAAGGGCCGTTTCGGATTTTGAATATGAAATGAAAATAGCTTCTATTAATAAAAAATTGGACGATGAAGTCGAAACATTCTTCATGATGACGAACAATCAATATTCATTCTTAAGTTCAAGCATTGTAAAAGAAGCTGCAAAATATCATGCGAACGTGTCAGACTTGGTTCCAGAAGTTGTAGAAGAAGCTCTAAAAGAAAAATATAACAGCCCCCGTTAGTAACGGAGGCTGTTTTTCTTAATAAGTTTTCGATGCCATATGAATATGGACAACAATAAAAACGCAAGCGTAACATAGTGGCTATGAGCCAATGCAGTCATACCGATATTTCCAAAATCCGCACTTTTATCGGTAATAAAGGCAAATGCTGGAGCAGCTCCGCTTTTAACGTGGTACAAATAAGGGAATACTAAAACACAAATAATGGCAGATAAAAATCCGTGCATGATTCTGGCAAGAAAGAAAGGTTTAAACTTTATATCTGTATCTGCAAGTATACTCGCAACTTGTGCCTGTACAGAAAAACCGCTGAATGCCAAAATAAAACTAGTGATCGTTGCCTGATGTAAAAGAGAGGATTGGGCTAAGCTTGTTAAGTTGCTGCCAAGTGTTATTTCAAAAATTCCCTTTATTAAAGGAAGACTTAGTGTTTCTGAAAGGGAGAACAGAAGGAATATATAACTCATGAGCTTCGAGAAAAGATCTGCAACATGCAGTAAGTCCATCATGCGGCTTAACACCGAAAACAGAATAATAAAACCGCCTATCATTAAAAGAGTTTTAGTGGACTGCTGAACGGCATCACCAAGCAACTGACCTATTGGACGGTTATCAGCCAGCCTTGCCTCATGCATGTGTTTAAAAGCATTTTTAATTCCTTTCCCGCGATAGGTATCGGTTTGAGCTCTTTCTTCTTTTTTTCGGCCATGAAATCTCATGATCAAACCAACAACGAAATTGCCTAAATAATGACTGACGGCTAGAACGATTCCAAGAGCAGCATTATGGAAAAAGCCAACAGCTATTGCACTGAACATAAAGAGAGGGTTTGAACAGTTTGTAAAAGAAACGAGGCGTTCTGCTTCTACGGTAGTAATTTGTTTTTGATGCCAAAGACGGGCTGTTAATTTCGCTCCTGCAGGAAAGCCCGACGAGATTCCCATCGCCCAGACGAATCCTCCAGAACCAGGTACACGAAAGAGCGGCCGCATGAGTGGTTCAAATAAGACACCAATAAGATGTACGACACCAAAACCCATCAAGACCTCTGATAAAATAAAAAAAGGCATAAGAGAAGGAAAGACAACATCCCACCACATTTTAAGGCCGGTTACGGATGCCATATAGGTGTCTTTTGGGTATATAATAATAGAGAAAGCAATAATGATCGCCGATGAAGCCAGTATTAATGTTTTGAGATGTGCTTTATTCATCAGGGAGTACTCCTCTCACCAAGAAAATACGCAATTCTTACTTGTCCTCATCCTTATTTATACGTATAGCGAATCTCTTTAGACCATATGTTAAAAAAAGACGATGCTTCCAAAGGAGGAGCAAAGGATGACTGAACCCAAAATCGGACTTGCTCTAGGATCTGGCGGTGCCAGAGGCTTTGCGCATCTTGGAGTTGTAAAAGCATTAAGAGAAGCCGGAATTCCAATTGATATGGTAGCCGGAAGCAGTATGGGAGCACTTGTGGGTGCAATGGTCTGCATCGGACAAAGTGACGAAAATCTATATAAAATGGCAAATCTTTTTAAGCGGAAATATTATATGGATTATACGGTTCCTAAGATGGGTTTCATAACAGGCAAAAAAATAAAAGAATTGATAAAACTTCTTACAAAGCAAAAACATATCGAGCAAACAGAAATTCCTTTAGCAATCGTGGCAACAGACTTACTTCATGGTGAAAAAATAGTGTTCAGATCAGGTTCAATAGCTGACGCTGTAAGAGCAAGCATATCAATTCCTGGAATAATGGTTCCTGAAAAGATCGATGGCAAGCTGTTAGTGGATGGCGGCGTAATTGATCGTGTACCTGTATCTGTCGTCCGAGAGATGGGAGCAGACTTGGTCATTGCAGTGGATATATCTCACTTTAAAGCCGAGCATGAGGTAACATCTATTTTCGATGTGATCATCCAAAGTATAGATATCATGCAGCGTGAGATGGTCAGGTGGCATGAAGTATCTGCCGACATTATGATTCGTCCGATGGTAGAACAATTCAGCTCTACTGCATTTAAAGATGTTAATGACATTATTGCTATAGGAGAGGAAGCTGGCAGAAAACAGGTTCCGAAGATATTAGAAAAGATTAAGACGTGGAAGGAGTCATCGAATGACCACCAATAGAGAAGAGAAGAAGAAAAATTTTTTCTCACAAAATAAGTTTGTTATCTTGTTTTTAATCGCATTTGCATTCATCGCCTTTTATCCCCTTCCTTACTACATTACTTCTCCTGGAGATGCAAGAGTGCTCGATCCGATCATCCATGTAGAAGATGGTGATGAAGATGAAGGGGTCTTTATGCTTACAACCGTATCGATCGGAACAGCAAACATTCCTCAGTACATATGGGCAAAATTGAGCGATTATCGAGAAGTGATACCTGCAGATCAAATCAGAAGTGAAGATGAAACAGATGAGGAATATAACCAGCGCCAGCTGCAGATGATGGAAGATTCTCAGCATGCGGCAACTATCGTTGCCTATCAAGAAGCGGGAAAGAAAGTCGACATAGAATATCACGGTGTTTATGTGACCGGAATCATGTCTGGCATGCCGGCAGAAGAAAAATTAAAAGTTGGGGATAAGATAGTAGCAGTTGACCATAAACCTGTTATGGAAACTAAAAAACTTCTAGAAGCATTAAGTCCAAAAAAAGCAGGGGATAAAGTAGATCTGACAATTTTACGCGGTGACAAAAAGATGAATGTCGCCTTAAACATTGAAGAGTTCCCCAAAAAGTATGTGCAAGATGAAGGTCCAAAAGCAGGACTTGGAATCACTTCACCTGTAGCAGATGTTTCAATCGTAACGAATCCTAAAGTTAAGATTGACACTTCTCAAATCGGTGGTCCCTCTGCTGGTCTTATGTTTACACTCGAGATCTTAGATCAGCTTACTAAAGAAGATCTAACACATGGCAAAAAAATTGCCGGAACCGGAACGATGGATCTTCAGAAAAACGTAGGTCCTATCGGAGGGATTCAGCAGAAGATAGTAGCCGCTGACGATGCAGGAGCAGAAATATTCTTTGCACCGGTTGAAGCCAATAACTATCGTGATGCTGTTAAAGCGCAAAAGGACATTGGTTCAAAGATGAAGATCGTACCGGTAAAGACTTTAGATGATGCTTTGGATTATTTAAAGAAGCTATAATTAAAAAAGGATGCAGGATCCGTTTGGATGGGACCTGCATCCTTTTTCTTTATTGCTATTGGGTTTTTTAATCGTAAAAAGAATAGTAGCTCGTTTAACAGGATTTAGCCATTTATGAGCTTCTTACTTCACCATCACCGGCGGAGTATTATACTCTTCTTTCTCGGCATCTAGTCTGTTTAAAGATGCTCCTTGAGCATAAATAAGTGACGTTTTCGCCTCCATTTTCAAACCTTCAAAATCATGCTTTGAGACGGTTGTTACTAAAGGCAGTTCTAAAGATTTTTTCACTGAACTGAGATATTCCCGTCCTGTTTCTGTCATCCCTAAAACACGCAAATAAGCTGGAGGAGACTCTAATAACCTGTACATATCATCTTTATGAATCTTGTTCAGAACGTGGAGACAGGCACGCTGCAGTCTTGTCCACGTATATCGCTTCGTTTTTAACCGGTTCATAAACGAATGAAAGCTGTCAGATGCTTTCATTGCCTCGATCATTCTATTTTCCAATCCCTCTTCTATTTCATAAAACCTGTTTAATTCAGAAGGACTTGAAGATAATAGTTGATAACGAAGCAGCGGATAAAAACGTTCCCAGTTCATCAAAGCACCCTTATTCTGTTTTTCTTCTTTAACTATGTCAAAGGTGAAAGAAGGCATATAGTTAACTGCTTGTTCAATATCATGCGAGAATATTGCTTCCCGGATAGCGGTTGCACTTGCAATGTCTCCTTTTCCAAGAACAATATCATGATAATCTGCATTTTTTCGTTTTATCGTAAAAGGCTGAATGGCTGAACCAAGTTCTCGGCTTGCACGTATGTACTCAAACCCCAAAATATTATTTGGTTTGCTGAGGTCAAGGGTCAGTGGGATGTTAAGTTGTCCATAAGCCTTAGCAGCAGCAGAGGGATAAGAAAGCCCCTGTGACATAAATTCGCTAACATTTGTTTGGAAGTCTTGATCTTGGGAATTTACTGAATCCAGCGTTTCTTGGAAATCCGAGACATTACCAGATTCACTACCAAAGCAGAAGGACTCTGCACCTGCTGCCTGAAGCAGATAGATGCTTCCGAAAGCGAACCGTGGTGCATGGCTTGTGGCATAAGCATAAGGAAGTTCAATCACAAGATCAGCGCCTCCCAATAGAGCCATTTTCGTTCTTCTCCATTTAGAAAGCAGGGCAGGTTCTCCGCGCTGAAGAAAATTTCCGCTCATAACAGCGATAATACAGTCAGCTTGTGTTACATTCCTGGATTCCTGTAAATGATAATAATGACCATTGTGAAAAGGGTTATATTCTACAACAACACCGGTAGCTCTCAATATTTCCACTCCCTTAACAAACCTTAAATCTTTTACGTTTACATTGTACTAAAAACAGTTTAAAATCAAAAGCATACTGTAAAGATATAATATTGACATTTTATATTTTGACCGATATAATTACTACTGTTGCCTTGAGGTGATAAAGACATGAAATGGTCACTACAGGAATTAAAGAATTTTTACCGTAAACCGTTAACGTTTGAACAAAATGTTGATGCGAGCGGTGTGATGGAAAAAGACCCGGAGATCAGAAGCATTGATCCTGTTTACGTAGAAGGATATGCAGATGTTACTCAACAAAAAGCCACTTTTTATTTGACCATAAAAGGAAAAATGGTGCTGCCTTGTGCAAGCACATTGGTGGATGTGGAATTTCCATTTTCGGTAAAAACGACGGAAATTTTCATTTTCGACCCGAATTATACGGTATTTGAAGATGAAGAAAGCCTTCATAAAGTCGAAGGACATTACGTTGATCTTCTCCCTGTCATCGAAGAGCATATTTTGCTTGAAAAGCCGCTAAAAATAACGGCCAAAGATGTCACAGATGGTCCTGCTCCCAAAGAGGGAAAAGGATGGCAAAGGATAACGGATGAAGATCGTCAAAACCGGGTTGACCCGAGATTGGCTGGTCTGGCTAAATTTTTTGACAAAGACAATGAATGAAAGAATAGGTTATAATGATTCTTTCAAGACCTTTAAGGAGGTGGATACAAAATGGCAGTACCTTTTCGCAGAACATCACAAACTCGCCAAGCGAAGCGTCGTACACACTATAAGCTTTCCATGCCTGGTATGGTAAAGTGTCCACAGTGCGGAGAATACAAGTTATCTCACCGTGTTTGTCGTGAGTGTGGATCTTACAAAGGAAAAGAAGTAGTTAGCAAGTAATGAAAAACAGGAAGCCTTATGCTTCCTGTTTTTTCATATACATAAAAAGAAGCGCTTTCTTTTATTGGAGGTGTAAAAATGGAGCAGGCTGTACTTTGGCATAAAGAAAATAATATTGGATGGATAACGCTAAACCGCCCATCAGTAAGAAATGCCATTAATTTTGAAGTGATGGAAAAATTATTATCACTTTTGAATACAGCAAAAATGGATAATGATGTAAAAGTGCTGATTATTACGGGAGCAGGAACAAGAGCTTTTTGTTCTGGCGGAGATTTAAGTGCTTTTCACTCATTAAAAACAGAAGAAGAAGCATTTGGGATGCTCTCTAAAATGGGAGAAGTGCTAGATGAGATCTTTTTCTTTCCGAAACCAACTGCAGCACTAATAAATGGTTCAGCGGTTGGCGGAGGCTGTGAGATAGCTTCTGCTTGTGATATCAGACTTGCAAGAGCTGAAGCAAAGGTTGGATTCATACAAGGTAAACTCGGAATCACAACAGGCTGGGGTGGAGGCAGTTATCTTTTAGAGAGAATTGGTCAGACGGAAGCGATGGATCTTCTCTATAGTTCCTCTCCAGTTACAGCTAAACAGGGAATGGACCACGGTTTTATACAATATGTAATTAAAGGGAACAGTAAAAAAGAAACAGAACGTTATTTAGAAAGATACACGGCTCAGCCTCTTGGTGTCATCACTTCATATAAAACCCTGCAGCTAAGTAGGTTTGATCAACAGAAAATTAAGCAAAATGTACAGCAAGAAATAAGAAGATGTGCAAAACTCTGGGCTTCTGATGAACATCATAGAAGAGTAGAGGCTTTCTTAAAGAAGGCTCAAATATAAAAGATTGTTACTTTTAAATTCTTGATATTGATTAAACATCTTTGGAAAATTGATTGGAGCGTAAGGTGTGAGACTCCTAAGGGATTAGCGGGACAGGTGAGACCACGACAGGCTTGAATAGCCTAGGGGGCTCACCGCACGCCCCGTGGAAAACGAGCATCCTGGAGCGGAAATCAACATCATCGGCAGCAACAAATTATAAGAATCAGCCCTTTTAAAAATAAACTTCCCCCCATTTTAGTAGAATAAAAAGTCTATCTTTTCTAGCACTAGCATATTCATATTACAAACCACTAAAATGGGGGGATCATAATGACCAATTTGCGCCAGGATGCCTGGACAAAAGACGAAGATGCGATACTTGCAGAAGTTACACTAAGGCACATACGTGAGGGCAGTACACAGCTTGTTGCGTTTGAAGAAGTGGGAGAGAAATTAACAAGAACTCCTGCTGCTTGCGGGTTTAGATGGAACTCGCTAATTCGTAAACAATATGAAAAGGCTATCGCAGAAGCAAAAAAAGTTCGCAAAGAACGCAATAAAAGAAAAGGTAAGCAGCTGGTTTCACAATCCAGTGATCACTCATTTTCTTTTAATGCAGATGTCTATAGCAGAAATGAAGAAGAGAAAAGTCTCTCATTGAATGAAATCATTTTATTCTTACAGCAGCTTCAATCAGAAGGGCCATCTGCAAAAAATCTAGAATCAGAAAACAAAGCCCTGCTATCAAGGCTGCAGCATATGAAAAAAGAAAACGGCAATCTAAAAAACAAGCTGGATAAAATCAATAAAGAATATGAATCTGTTTGCCGTGATTATAAAGAAATTTTGCAGCTCATGGAAAGAGCTAGAAAACTTACGGAAGTACCTGTAAGAAATTAAAAAAAGATGGCATCTGCCATCTTTTTTTCGCTTTATGCAAGCCTCTGTTCACTTACTCCGGATGGATACCAAACATAAGGGTTTTGTCCGCGGTCCCGGTCTTGATTATAGGTTACTGCCTCAAATCCCATCTTCTCCCAAAAGCTGCCTGATTGCTGTCTTCCGTTAGTCTTAATAGGCAAATTAAACGTTTTGGCAAATTCCACCAGAGCTCTTCCGAGTCCTTTTGTCTGGTGATGCGGCAGCACTTCCAGTTTCCATAGTTCCAAATAATCCTGCGGAGGGTCAAAATACTGATCATATGCCGCTTCAATTCTATATAAACTCATTCGTGCGACTAACTTATCTCCGTAATAAATTCCATAGAAAGGAGACTCGCTGTCGTTTTCGATCATATTTTCTTGAAGGTCCTCGAGCATTGACAGTTCTTGTACACCATATTCTTTGAACTGCTTAAACTCTTCCAATGTTTTATAGTTAACTAATAATTTCTTAACTTCATATTGAAACATCTTCTCTCCCCCAGTCATTCTGTACTTTTCTCTATAGTTATAGTATATACTAATTATGCTAAAAATTCTTTAAAAATAAAATATTCGTTTAGTTTACGCTTTCAAAAAAGGAAAAAGAGCCTTTTTGTCGAAAAAGGTAATGTTGACAACTGGAAGGAGGATTAACATGAAGAAAATCTTAATCGCCAATCGTGGAGAAATTGCACTACGAATTATTCAAACGTGTAAAGAAATGAATATTGAAACAGTTGCCGTTTATTCTGACGCAGACAAAGACCTCCCTTTTGTAAAGGCTGCTGATGAGGCAATACATATTGGGGAATCCCCGGTTGCCAAATCTTATCTGCAAAGTGATTCCATTTTAAAAGCCGCTATCGAGCAAAAAGTGGATGCGATTCATCCTGGGTATGGCCTTTTATCTGAAAATGACGAGTTTGCTAAAAAAATAGAAGAAGCAGGTATTAAGTTTATTGGACCATCACCTCAAACGATCGAGTGGATGGGTGATAAGATTATGGCCCGCAAAACCATGCAGCAAGCAGGCGTTCCTATCGTTCCCGGTACTATCGAACCGATCGAGGATGTAGAAGAAGGCGTGAAGCTTGCCGAACAGATCGGCTATCCTGTAATGCTTAAAGCAAGCAGCGGTGGCGGCGGAATCGGTATGGTAAAATGTGAAAACAAGGAAGATCTTCATAAGCATTTCGTTTCCTCGCAACAGCGGGCAAAGAACTATTTTGGCTCCGGAAGAATGTTTATTGAGAAATGCATCGAAAACGCAAGACATATCGAAGTGCAGGTAATGGGTGATACACAAGGAAATATCGTTCACTTGTACGAACGGGACTGCAGCATCCAACGTAGAAATCAGAAAGTGGTAGAAGAATCTCCTTCACCTTTTCTAACCGAAAGTCTTCGCTCAAAAATTACAGAAGCTGCAGTTGAAGCAGCAAAAGCTGTAGATTATGTGAATGCAGGAACAGTTGAATTTGTAGTGAGTGAGAATGGAGATTTCTACTTCCTTGAAATGAATACCCGTCTTCAAGTTGAGCATCCCGTGACAGAATGTATTACGGGGCTGGATTTAGTCAGATGGCAGATTCAGATCGCACAAGGGGAAGCTTTGCCACTTGCACAAAATGAAATCGTGAGTAAAGGGCATGCGATGGAATTTAGACTGTATGCTGAGGACCCAGTTACGTTCTTCCCAGCGCCTGGAAAGATCGAAGAATTGGTATGGCCTAAAATGGATAACGTGAGAATTGATGCAGGGTATGAAAGTGGAAATCAGGTTACACCTTTTTATGATCCGATGATCGCGAAAATTATTGTAAGCGATTCCAATCGTGCTGAATGTCTAAAAAGTGCAAAGCAATTCTTTGATTGCATTCAGATTAAAGGGCTCAAAACAAACTTGCCCCTCTTTCAGCAGCTTTTAGAAGAAGAAGGATTTAGAAAAGGGAACTACACAACAGACTTCCTTAGTAAAAGATCAGTAAGCAAACCGTAAACAAAAAAGGAGAGAGACACATGAAAGAAATTACAGCATCAATGGCAGGTACAGTATGGCAAGTATTAGTAAGTGAAGGTGATGAAGTAACCGCAGGACAAACTGTTATTATTTTGGAATCTATGAAAATGGAAATTCCGGTTGATGCTGCAGATGCAGGAACAGTAGAAAGCATCAAGTTTACATCTGGAGATTTTGTAAATGAGGGAGACGTACTCGTTACGTTGAAATAAAAGGGTATGCCTACATTCTGAGCGAGCGCTCACTCTCTTGAAGGAGGTACATGATGGTAGCAAAATTAGAAAATCAGCTAAAAGAGAAAATTGAACAGATAGAAGCTGGAGGAGCACAAAAGTATCATGAAAAAAACAGTGCTCAAAACAAAATGTTCGTGCGTGACCGTCTTAAGCAGTTATTCGATAATGGCGAATATACAGTAGAAGATGCTAAATTTGCTAACAACCAAGCAGGTGATCTGCCAGCGGATGGTGTTGTTACTGCGATCGGAAAAATGGGTGGTAAAACAGTTTGTGTTATGGCAAATGATTCAACGGTAAAAGCTGGATCTTGGGGAGCGCGAACTGTAGAAAAAATAATCCGTATTCAAGAAACGGCTCAAAAACTTAAAGTGCCAATGCTGTATCTTGTTGATTCAGCTGGAGCAAGAATAACAGATCAGATCGACATGTTTCCAAATCGCCGCGGAGCAGGGAAAATCTTTTATAACCAAGTAAAGATGTCAGGGATGATTCCTCAGATCTGTATTTTATTTGGACCGTCTGCTGCGGGGGGAGCGTATATCCCAGCATTCTGTGATGTTGTAATCATGGTTGATCAAAATGCTTCCATGTATTTAGGAAGTCCGCGTATGGCTGAAAAAGTTATTGGCGAAAAAGTGACGCTCGAAGAAATGGGCGGAGCAAGAATGCATTGTTCAATAAGCGGATGCGGTGATGTTCTGGCTCTCGATGAGACAGAAGCAATTGATGAAGCTCGACGTTACCTTTCTTATTTCCCTAGCAATTATAAAGAGAAAGCACCGGTTTCTGAATCTCTTTCTCCAAAAGCAGGGAGAGAACTTGAGGAGATTGTTCCAGAAAATCAAAACGTTCCTTTTGATATGTACGAGTTTATCGATGGATTGATTGATGAGAGCAGCTTCTTTGAGATGAAAAAGCTGTTCGCGCAAGAAATCGTTACAGGGTTTGGACGTATTGACGGAAAGCCGGTTGGTATTATTGCCAATCAGCCGAAGGTAAAAGGCGGAGTATTATTTGTAGATTCAGCAGATAAAGCAGCACGTTTTATTACTCTCTGTGATGCTTTCTCAATCCCGCTTCTTTTCTTATCAGATGTTCCTGGCTTTATGATTGGGACAAAAGTTGAACGAGCAGGAATTATCAGACACGGTGCAAAACTGATAGCAGCTATGAGCGATGTGACTGTTCCGAAAATCTCTGTAATCGTGCGTAAAGCCTACGGTGCTGGTCTTTATGCAATGGCAGGCCCTGCCTTTGAACCGGATTGCTGTTTGGCGCTTCCTACAGCACAGATTGCTGTTATGGGACCAGAAGCGGCAGTAAATGCTGTTTATTCTAATAAAATAAACGAGATTGAAGACGTGAAAGAGCGTATCCAATTCGTCCAGCAAAAACAACAGGAATATAAAGAGCATATTGATATTTATAAGCTTGCATCTGAGATGATTATTGATGATATCGTTTCACCTGCATCCCTTAGAGATGAACTTAAGAATCGATTTAGGTTCTATGAAAACAAAGAAATGATTTTCAGTGAACGCAAGCACCCGGTATATCCTGTATAAAATGCACCCCTCCTTTTGAAGGAGGGGTGTTTTCAGTAAACTTCGAAGTTCTTAGAAGTGGTTGCTTTCCGCGAAGGGTAAGATGAATCTCCTTATGCCTTACGCGTTAAGGAGTCTCATATTCAAAGATGTATGTGCTCCCACTTCACATGCGAATCCTGACGAGGTTTCTTCCTCGTCTATATTGCAATTTCTTTTATATGGTAATATCATACTAAGAAAAATAAAGCAGTTTGGGAGGCATGCTATGAAAGTCGGTGTGATCGGTGGGGGCGCAATAGGATTGTTAGTCTCTTATTTTCTCAAAATAAACGGGCATGATCCTGTTATATATACTCGAACCCGTGAACAAGCTGAATTTTTAAATCAAAATGGAATTACATATAGAAAGCAATCAAGCTATGAAAATAACGTCAATGTTCAAGCATTCCACGTGAAGGAATATTCAGGTGAAGAAACTCACTGCATCATTTCGGTGAAACAAACATCAATCTCGGAAATATTCTTTTTAAAAGCTGAAAAATTTCAAGATGTTTCTTATTTGTTTTTGCAGAACGGAATTGGCCATCTGAAATTCTTAGAAGACCTTCCGCAAAAGAATCTTTCAGTGGGAGTCGTGGAGCACGGAGCACTTAAAGATGGATATTCATCTGTTAATCACTTGGGAGAAGGCAGGGTTAAAGTTTCTTCTTTTAAAGGTGATTCATCATCTGAATGGGTTGAAATCATTCATGATACAAATTTTCCTGTCACTCCAGAGAGTGATTGGGAAGAAATGCTTTACATAAAATTAATAATGAATGCCTCCATAAATCCATTAACTGCCATCCTTAGAATACCGAACGGAAAATTGATAGAAAATGAATATGCTCTTTCTATCATGAAGGAACTTTTTGAAGAATCAATCTTAGTTTTAAATATGAATCATAAACGAGAAGAATTATGGAAGGAATTGTTAGTCCTTTGCAGAAATACATCTTTTAACCGTTCTTCTATGTTAAAGAGCATCGAAAGCGGCCAGCAAACCGAAATAGACAGCATAACAGGTGAAATTATAGAGCGTGCAAAAAATAGAAACATACAGGTTCCTTGTTCTAGGCATGTGTTTAAAGCTGTTAAAGCAATGGATTGGAGAGGATGAGTAATTGTCTAGTGTTTTAGGTGCGGTTATAGCTACATTCATAACAGTGCCGTATCTGGTCTTTTTTATTGTTAAAAAGAGCATCCATAAAGTAACCAAGAAAAAAAGAAAAGCTTTTAAAGTCAGTACGGATATAACAACTTTTTTCTTATTTCTTTCTGTTGAAAGAATGACAGTTGAAATTTGGGGCCAATCTTATTATTGGGTATTGATCTTATTGTTTATATCCGGATGTGTCATGTTCACGTTATTGATCTGGAAAAACGATCTGGATCTGTCGCTGGGGAAAATCTTCAGGTTGAACTGGCGGCTGCAGTTTTTAATTCTTACATGTGGCTATTTTTCACTAATGACATATGGAATAATCGACCGCATTCTTGAGGCTTAGAGCATATCTTTTATAACCATAGCTATTTCTTTGCTATACTCGTTAAGGATGTAATTGATATGCAGAAAGGAAGTACATGAATGAGACTGGAGGAAATAAAACTTCAGACATCGCCATTTCTAGAGAAGTACTTGAATGGAGATGAGGATGCTGCCAGTTTTTTTGATTATAAAGAGCCCTTTAACAACAGAGAGTTTTTAACTAGACAGCTGGAGTTAAAGCATCATACTTTTCCAAGAAATGAACTGACTGAATACTTGTATTCTTACAACCAAAAGATTGGTACTTCTGTCAAAACACTGAATAATATTAAAAAACTAAAAAACAGTGATGGATTAGCAGTTGTCGGGGGGCAGCAAGCAGGTCTTTTATCTGGTCCGCTACTCGTAATCTATAAGTGTATCAGCACCATTCAGTTAGCCAATCAGGCAGAGAAAGCGCTTGGTGTTCCTGTGGCTCCTGTTTTCTGGATAGCTGGTGAAGATCATGATATGGATGAGATCAATCACGTTATGGTTCCAAAGAATGATACGTCTAAGAAAATTTCATTAAAAGCAGCGACATCAGTAAAATCATCTGCCTCACAATGGCAATGGAATACCGATGATGTAAAACCTTGGCTTCAAGATGTTTTTCGTTCGTTTGGAGAAACTGCTTACACGAATGATTTCCTTGCACAAACTGAACGTATTCTTAACGAATCAGACTCTATCGTCACCTTTTTTGCAAAACTTCTCTCATACTGGTTTTCAGAAGAAGGATTAATATTACTGGATTCTGGTGATGCCGAATTCAAGAAGCTTCAATCAAATTTTCTTGAAAAGATGATTCGCAACAATCTTGATATCGACCAGGCTTTTAGAACACAGACAAGAAATCTGAACGACAAGGGATTCAATGATCCGATTGAAGTTCAAGAAAATAATGCTCATCTGTTTTACACCAAAAACGGCGAACGTATTCTGTTGTTTAGAAATGAATATGGATTCACTTCTAAAGACAAGGACTTTACTATTTCTGAAGATGAATTATTAAAAGAAGCTAAACTTTATCCGGGAAAATTTAGTAATAATGTAGTGACTCGTCCTTTAATGCAGGAATTCTTGCTGCCGACATTATCTTTTATCGCTGGTCCAGGAGAGATTTCTTATTGGGCTGCGCTTGGGAAGGTATTCCGCCATTTCGATCGTAAGATGCCGGTGTTGGTGCCAAGGCTCTCTATAACTCTTGTTTCACAAAGGATTGAGGGGCTGTTATCTTCTAAAAAGCTTAAAGCGGAACAGGTGTTATCGGAAGGAACCGAAAAGTACAAAAGAGATTGGTTTCATGAAAACAGACCTGTTGAGACGAACGATTCAATTGAGACAGTGAAATCCGATATCATAAAATCATATTCGCAGCTGGTAAAGCTTGCTGAAGAAATAGATCCGAAACTGCTTCCCGTCACGGAACAAAACTTGAATCGCATCTTATCTGAAGTAAGTTATATTGAACAAAAGATGGAACAACGTGTTAGAAGAAAAGTGAAGGTTCCACTCGCTGAATTTGATGAAATAATGCTGGAGTTAAAACCAGGTGGAGTATTGCAAGAAAGAGTGTGGAACATTTATCAATATTTAAACAAAGAAGGCTCAGATTTAATAAAAGACCTCATAGAGTTCCCTTATCGTTTCAATGAAAAACATAAAATTGTCTTCTTATGAAATATAAAAAATATTTACGAAAAAATCCTGTGAGACAGCAGGATTTTTTTTTTTGTAAACGAATAATACTTGTAGTGGTGAAAAGTGGAGCGTTGTGGTAGATTTAGGGGAGAAAGTGGGGTGATCATATGTTCATGGGAGAGTATCAGCACAGCATCGATGAAAAAGGACGTATGATCATCCCCTCCAAGTTTCGTGAAGAACTTGGCACAGAGTTTATTTTGACTCGCGGATTGGATCAATGTGTATTCGGCTATCCTTTAAATGAGTGGAAAGTCATTGAGGAAAAATTAAAAGCTCTTCCGTTCACTAAAAAGGATGCACGGGCATTTACCCGTTTTTTCTTTTCTGGAGCAGCTGAATGCCAGCTCGATAAACAGGGAAGAGTGAACATTGCATCACCGCTCAGAGATTATGCAAAACTAGAAAAGGATTGCGTAGTCATAGGTGTGTCGAATAGAATTGAGATTTGGAGCAAATCCGTTTGGGAAGAATATTTCTCAAAATCTGAAGACTCTTTCGGAGAAATTGCAGAGAGTCTTATGGACTTTGATCTATAAACCCTTAAGTTTACAGCAGAAAGGAATTTTCCATTGTTTGACCATATAACCGTATTAAAACAAGAATCAGTAGATGCATTAAACATTAAACCAGATGGAATTTATGTTGATTGTACGTTGGGAGGAGCAGGCCATAGTGCACTCATTCTGTCCCAGTTAGAAACAGGGCATTTATATGCTTTTGATCAAGATGACAAAGCGATCGAAAATGCACGGCAGGTGTTGAAGGAATATGAAGGAAAGTTCACGATCGTCCGCAGTAATTTCCGATACATAAAAGATGAGCTGAACCGCCTAGGGATACTTGAAGTGGATGGGATTCTTTTCGATCTTGGGGTTTCATCACCGCAGCTTGACGAAGCAGATAGGGGATTCAGTTATCAGCATGATTCTGAATTAGATATGCGAATGGATCAGACTAGTGAACTTACAGCGAAACAAATTGTGAATGAATGGTCTTTTAACGAGTTGATGAAGATTATTTCTCGATATGGCGAAGAAAAGTTCGCTAAGCAGATCGCCCGAAAAATTGAAGCGGCCAGAGAGAAAAAAGAGATTCAAACAACCGGTGAACTTGTCGAAATAATAAAGGACGCTATACCTGCACCTGCTAGACGGACAGGCGGACATCCTGCAAAAAGGACATTTCAAGCCATTCGCATTGCAGTTAATGATGAACTGAACGCCTTTGAAGATGCACTGAAAGACTCCATTGAACTATTGAATATCGGTGGACGTATTGCAGTCATCACGTTTCATTCACTTGAAGATCGTGCGTGTAAAAATATACTTAAAAAAGCGAGTACAGGCCCGGAACTCCCTCCAGGGCTGCCTGTCATACCAGAAGAATACAAACCAACATTAAAACTGATCACACGCAAACCAATAGTGCCAACGGAAAACGAGCTTGAAGAAAACAGAAGATCTCGATCGGCGAAACTTAGAATTGCCGAAAAACAGAAATAGAGAGGAGAAATTGTATTGAGTAATTTAGCATACCAAGTTCAAAAACAACAAATACAAACACAAACACAGCCGCAAAGAAATCCTAGACCGGTCGAACAGCCATCGCGAAAGCTTTTTACTAAAGGTGAAGTGATCCTGTGGGGATTGATGGGAGTCGTTCTGATAGCAGGTCTTGTATGGCTTATTTCACTATATGCATCTGTATATCAAACAACTGCTAAGGTTGAAACCATTCAAAGAGATATTACTGCTGAAACTAAGATCGTTGAAGATTATCACCTACAGGTAACAGAATTAAGCAACCCTGAGCGCATCATGAAAATCGCGAAGGAACAAGGTTTTATTTTTGATGATAAAAACGTAAAAGTTGTTCAGGACTAAAAAGCAGGTGTTGTTATGAAACTAAAAAGAAAAAATGTGGGAGCAGGTATTCTTATGGTTTTGTTTACCGTGCTCTTTTTTGTATTAACAAGCAAGTTCTTTCTCGTGGCATCTTCCCAAACCGCTGAAGGTGTAGATTTAATCGAGTATGGTAAACGAAAATGGATGAAGAGTGATGTTCTTGATGCGAAGCGTGGTACGATGTTTGACAGGAATGGTGAGGTGATAGCGCAAGACATTCCTTCCTATAGTGTTATTGCAATCTTGGACAAAAACTACCCTAATCATATTAAGGACCCGGATGAAGCAGCGAATAAGCTGGCGAAAATACTTGATACTGATGAAGGGAATCTAGAAGAGCTTCTTAGCAAGGAAGGCAGGTTCCAAGTAGAGATCCCTGCAGGGAGGAAGATCTCCTACCGTAAAAAAGAACAGATCGAAAAGTTGAAAATTCCCGGAATAGATTTTCTTAGAGAATCAAGACGTTATTACCCTAATCAGACATTTGCATCCCACGTGATCGGTTACACGGGGAATGGGGAAAATGGAGTACAAGCCGGTTTAATGGGACTTGAGAAACAACTCAATAAATATTTGCAGGAAAAGGACGGGAAGGTCACATTCCTTGGTGATGCATTCAGCCGTGCGATCCCAGCAAATAAAGAGTCTATTGAAAAACCAAAACACGGCCAGGATGTTTATCTGACTCTAGATGAAAAAATTCAGCTCTATCTGGATGAAGCTGTTCAGGAAGCTGCTAAGGAATATGAACCGGAAAAAATTACGGGTATTGTAGCAGATCCAAAAACAGGCAGAATACTGGCCATGACCAATTACCCATCATTCAATCCGAATGAAAAGGATATTGAGAATTATACGAATTTCGCCATCTCAGATGCTTTTGAACCGGGATCGACAATGAAAATATTCACTCTTGCTGCAGCCATTGAAGAAGGTAAGTATAACGGGAATGAATCATTTCAATCCGGATCGTATAAAATTCCGGGGAACAGACCGATCAGCGACCATAACCGAAAAGGCTGGGGAACGATCACCTATAATGAAGGGGTACAAAATTCATCTAACGTAGCCTTTTCAAAAATTGTCCGTGAAAAATTAGGATATGAGAAATTCAGAAGCTACATCTCAAAATTTGGTTTAGATCAAAAAACCAATATTGATCTGCCGAACGAAAAGAACGGTTCAATTCTATATAACTATGAGATTGAGAAGGTAACCACTGCATTTGGACAAGGCTCCACAATTACGCCGATTCAACAGATTCAGGCAGCAACTGCTATCGCAAACGGCGGTAAGATGATGCAGCCGTATGTCGTTGACAAGATTTTGAACCCTGAAACGAAAAAAACGGTATTGGATAATGAACCTAAAGTCAAGGGCCGGCCAATATCCGAAGATACAGCAAAGCAAGTGAGAGATATATTAGAGACGGTTGTTACAGAAGGTACGGGGAAACCGTATATGATCGACGGATACAGTGTAGCCGGCAAGACGGGTACAGCCCAGATTCCTGGAAAAGACGGCAGATACATTTCTGGATGGGGAGAAAATATATTCTCTTTCATCGGAATGGCACCGAAAGATGACCCGAAACTACTAGTCTATGTTGCTGTTGAACGACCAAAGGTTGAATTTCCAGAAATGGGTTCTACACCAACAGCGAATATTTTTACAAGTGTCATGAAAAGCAGCCTCCAATATTTAAATATCCAGCCGGAAGCGAAAGAAAAACAGAATAAATCCAAAGCGAAAAAATCATACGGTAAGGAATTGGATAATTACACTGGACAATCTGCTAAGGAAGCTAAATCCGAACTTGAAAAGTTAGGCATGAATGTATCAGTTGTTGGCTCTGGAGATGAAGTCATGAAGCAAGAGCCTTATGAAGGAGCTTATGTCATCAAAGGTGAACGTGTTATTTTGCGGACCTCTGGAGATGCAAAAATGCCAGATTTAACAAACTGGTCCTATATGGACATACTTCGACTGAGTAAGCTATTAGAACTGAAAGAAACAATTACAGGCAGTGGTTTTGCTGTCAAACAAAACGTTAAGGCAGGCAGCCCGGTAAAAGCGGGAGATTACTTAGTGGTTCAACTCGAAGCACCAAAGGAAACTGAACCTGTAACAGAAGAAAATAGTGAAGAGACAGAACAGAACGGTGAAGAAGCAGAACAAAACAGTGAAGAGGAAACTATAGTAACTGATTAAGTGACAATATGTTCTATGCGCTTGTGTACAAGCATATATTTGAAACGAACCATACAGAGGAGGTATTGTATGTGCGAGTTTCAAATGTAACGGTACGCAGGCGCTTAATTTTTGTTCTTGTATTTGGACTAGCATTCTTTTTTGTAATATCAGTCCGTCTTGGATATGTCCAGTTCGTTCTAGGGAATATGCTGACAGATCAAGCGCTGGATTCTTGGAGCCGGAATATTCCTTTTGAACCTAAGAGAGGTAAGATTCTTGATAGAAATGATGTAGTACTCGCTACAAATATCAGTGCACCCACAGTTTTTGTTGTCCCGAGACAGGTAAAGGAACCGGAAGAAACAGCAGAAAAGCTAGCAGCGGTCCTGAATATATCAAAAACAGAAGTTTTTAAGAGAATTACTAAGAAAGAATCGATTGTAAGAATTGATAATGGTGGAAGAAAGATCAGCAACAACAAAGCCAAAGAAGTAGAAGCATTAAATCTTTCAGGCGTGTTCGTGGCAGAAGACAGTAAGCGTCATTATCCTTATGGTGCGTATCTTTCTCATGTACTAGGTTTTGCAGGTATTGACAGTCAGGGCTTAACAGGCCTGGAATTATATTATGACGATCAATTAAACGGTAAAAAAGGACATGTTTCGTTTTTCTCTGATGCTCGCGGCAGAAGAATGCCTTCTTTATCCGATAAATATGAAAAGCCTAAAGACGGATACGATCTTCGTCTCACTACTGATTCAAGAGTTCAGACGATCATAGAGCGGGAATTGGATATTGCACAAGCCACATACAATGCAGATGGAGCGATTGCAATCGCTATGAATCCTAACACGGGTGAGATCTTAGGCATGAGTTCAAGACCGGATTTTGACCCGGAAGAATACAAACGTGTAGCCCCTGAAGTTTATAACCGTAACTTGCCTGTTTGGGCTCAGTATGAACCTGGTTCCACTTTTAAGATTATTACATTGGCCGCTGCATTAGAAGAAGGCAAAGTGGACCTTGAGAATGACCACTTTCATGATCCTGGATCCATTGAAGTTGCAGGGCGAAAGTTAAAATGCTGGAAGGCAGGAGGTCATGGCAGCCAGAGCTTTTTAGAAGGTGTACAAAACTCTTGTAACCCTGGTTTTGTTATTTTAGGTCAGCGATTAGGAAAAGATAAACTGTTCTCGTATATAAAAGACTTTGGGTTTGGTGAAAAAACAGGGGTTGACCTTGCAGGTGAAGGGAAAGGAATCCTATTTTCTCTTGATAGGGTAGGTCCGTTAGAACTAGCAACAACTGCTTTCGGCCAGGGGGTTTCCGTAACCCCGATCCAGCAAGTTGCAGCTGTTTCTGCGGCCGTAAATGGGGGATACTTGTACGAACCATATATAGCTAAAGAATTAGTAGACCCTGTAACGGGTAAAGTAGTCAGTAAGCAAACACCAAAACTTAAAAGAAAAGTCATTTCAGAAGAAACGTCCAAAGAAGTCAGACACGCTTTAGAAAGTGTAGTTGCCCAAGGAACAGGGAAAAATGCATTTGTAGATGGTTATCGTGTTGGCGGTAAAACAGGTACTGCACAAAAAGCGGAAGGCGGCGTCTATTTAAAAAATAATCATATCGTTTCATTTATTGGAATGGCACCGGCGAACAAACCTGAAATCGTCGTATACGTTGCGATCGATAACCCGAAAGAAACCCTGCAGTTCGGGGGGATTGTAGCAGCTCCAATCGTTGGAAACATAATTGAAGACAGTCTTTCTGCCATGGGCGTGGCTAAACAAAAAGGTCAGATCGAGAAAGAAAAGACATGGCTGGATGCTCCTGAAGTGGTCGTGCCAAATCTAGTAGGAAAGAAAACAAAAGAGCTGACAAATCTATTATACAATTTAAAAATTGAAACATCCGGCAAAGGGAATTATATCGTTCAGCAAGCTCCGCAAGCAGGAGTGAAGCTTCAAGCAGGAAAAACGATCCGTTTATTTTTGGGTGACAAAAAAGATGTAGAAGATTAAAATGGAAGATGTACACATAGCCAAGCGCGTAATCTTGCCTTGGCTTATTTTTCTTAATATGTTGAATTTCTAAGGATGATTAGAGGAGAGGTCAGGATTAATGGAATTAAGAGAATTGCTTACATATTTAGTGAACTATGAAATGGATATTGAAGCCAATCCTGAAATTACCTCTGTTGAAATGGACTCGAGGAAAGCGGGAAAGGGCTGTCTGTTTGTTTGTATTGAAGGAGTAATATTTGACGGCCATGATTTTGCTGAGACTGCTGCAAGAAATGGTGCAGCAGCTATATTAGCTGAGAAAGATATAGATGTTAACATTCCTGTAATTAAAGTTAAGAATTCTAAAAAGGCACTGGCTGTTTTGGCAGATGCCTTTTATGGGCATCCTTCTCAAAAATTGCACTTGATCGGGATCACGGGAACAAACGGCAAGACAACTACATCTCATCTCATTGAAAAAGTTTTTCGTGATGCAGGCAGAAGTACCGGAATGATCGGTACGATCGAGATGAAAATTAAAGATCAAAGTTTTAAAGTGGCAAATACTACACCTGATTCATTATTTCTTCAAAATGCTTTCTATAGAATGACTCAGGAAAAAGTTGATGCAGCAGTAATGGAAGTATCTTCACATGCTCTTGATCAGGGACGTGTCTGGGGCTGCGACTTTGATATTGCGGTCTTTACGAATCTTACACAAGATCACCTGGACTACCATAAGAATATGGAAGAATATCAGTTTGCTAAAAGTCTTTTGTTCTCTCAAATGGGAAATACTTATCATAAAGCAGATCGAAAGGTAGCTGTTCTCAACAATGATGATCCAGCTTCTAAAATATTTGAGAGAGTTACATCTGCCCAAGTAATTTCTTACGGGATCGACAATGATAGTGATGTTCGTGCATCGAACATAACAATCGGTTCACATGGCACTTCGTTTACGTTATCTACTCCAAGGGGTACTAAGGAAGTTACACTTAAGCTTATCGGAAAGTTTTCCGTTTATAATGTACTTGCAGCTATTACAGCTTGTTTGTTATCTGGCTTGGAACTTGATCAAATTATTTCATCTCTTGAAGAAGTAACCGGTGTTTCAGGCAGGTTCGAACCAGTGATAGCAGGGCAGGATTTTACGGTGATTGTTGACTATGCACATACACCTGACAGTTTAGAGAATGTTCTAAGAACGATCAAAGAATTTGCTAAAGGAAGTATTACCGCAATTGTGGGCTGCGGAGGCGACCGGGATAAAACAAAGCGTCCATTAATGGCAGGTATTGCAGCAGACTTAGCTGATTTGGCTATCTTCACAAGTGATAACCCTCGCACGGAGGATCCGCTTCAGATTCTAAAAGATATGGAAGAGGGAGCAGATGAAGGAAGCTATGTGACGATTCCTGACCGAAAAAAAGCAATCGAATATGCAGTTGAGCGTGCAAAAACAAATGATGTTATACTTATTGCCGGCAAAGGCCACGAGACTTATCAAATAATTGGAAAAGACGTGTTTGATTTCGATGATAGAATCGTTGCACGTGAAGCGATTAAGGCGGTGAAAAAATGAAACTGGATATAAAGGAACTGGTCTCATTAGCAGACCGCTCATCCGGTAAAAAAGAAAATATTGTACTAGAATGTGTTTCAAAAGATACGAGACAAAAAACGGAGAACGCTCTTTACCTGCCAATAGCAGGGGAACGATTTGATGGACACGACTTTTTATTGGATGCAATTAAACAAGGGTGCATCGCTACAGTCTGGGAAGAAGGCAAAGAACTGCCTGCGGGTCTTCCAGAGGAGTTCCCTGTACTTTATACCAAAGATACAGTAGAGTATTTGCAAAAAATATCTAAGCATTTCCTTAAGAAAGTTAATCCTGTTGTAGTGGCAGTAACGGGCAGCAATGGGAAAACTACTACAAAGGACATGATAGAAAGTGTGTCTTCAACGAATTTTAATACATTTAAGACACAAGGAAACTATAACAATCATATCGGCCTTCCTTTAACCATCCTCGCTATGGAGGAAACTACGGAGGTTTTAATTCTTGAAATGGGAATGAGCAACTTTAATGAGATTTCCCTGTTAAGCAAAATTGCTGAACCAGATGCTGCCGTTATTACAAATATCGGTGAGAGCCATATGGAACAGCTTGGCAGTCGTGAAGGTATTGCAAAAGCAAAACTTGAAATTGCTGATGGGTTAAAGCAAGGCGGTCTGCTCATCATTGATGGCGATGAACCGCTTCTTTCACATGTAAAGGGTGAAAATGTGCTTAAAGTCGGTTTTGGAGATTCTTGTACGCTTAAATTATCCAACTTGCATACTGACGCACAAGGTGTTTCTTTTACTTTGGAAGAGGGGACATCCGTGTATCGAATCCCAATGCTTGGGCGGCATAATATTAAAAATGCAGCATATGCCATTGCAATTGGGCATTACTTAAATATAGAAGAAAATAAAATCCAAGAAGGTCTAGAAAACCTGAAAGTAACTGCAATGAGGCTAGAGATGAAAAAGGGCAGAAATAATACACTTCTGATCAACGATGCGTATAATGCGAGTCCTACTAGTATGATAGCTGCACTTTCAACACTAGCAGAGCTACATGATATCCCTAACAAGGTTGCTGTACTTGGAGATATGTATGAGCTTGGCTCTGCTGAAGAGGAAATGCACAGAAAAGTAGCCGGTCATGTTGCCCCTTCAATTAACCATGTGATTACAGTTGGAGAAAAAGGAGCATGGATTGCAGACGAGTTAAAGAAACAAAACCGGGAAGACCTTGAAGTTATTCAATGTCTGACAAAAGAAGAAGCGCAGGAACCGATTGAAAAGCTCTTATCGAAAGACACTGCTATTCTTTTTAAAGCATCAAGAGGGATGGTTTTAGAAAACCTAATCTCTACATTTATAGAGGAAGAACAGGAGTCGAAAAAATGATTGAGCAAGTCTTACTTTTTACATTAGTTGCATCTTTCTTAATAGCAGTATTAAGTTCACCTTTTTTTATTCCTTTTTTAAGAAGGCTGAAATTCGGACAGAGCATTCGCGATGAAGGACCCAAATCTCATCAGAAGAAACAAGGAACACCAACAATGGGTGGAATTGTTATCGTATTTGCTCTTATCGTTGCTACATATGCGATGACTGCAAAGTTTTTCACGATTACCACTGAAACCCATCTTCTTTTGCTTGTTACATTTGGCTATGCACTCATAGGATTTTTAGATGATTTTATTAAAGTTGTAAAGAAAAGAAATCTGGGATTGACTTCCAAACAGAAGCTTATCGGACAGCTGATGATTGCAGCTCTCTTCTATTTAGGATTAAAATTAATTGATTTTTCTACGAAAGTTGAAATACCAGGCACAGATATTTCGTTCGACCTTGGATGGTTTTATCCAATCTTTGTATTATTTATGCTGATCGGTGCTTCAAATGCAGTAAATCTTACAGACGGTCTTGATGGTCTTCTTGCTGGAACAGCTGCTATCGCATTCGGAGCATTTGCAGTATTAGCTTCAACGATGCTTCAATTTGAAGCTGCAATCTTCTGTGTAGCAGTTGTTGGTGCGGTTTTAGGATTCCTGGTGTTTAATGCGCATCCTGCAAAAGTGTTTATGGGTGACACAGGCTCACTTGCACTAGGTGGTGCTATAAGCGCTGTCGCAATTTTAACCAAGATGGAAATTTTGCTTGTGATCATTGGTGGAGTTTTTGTCATTGAAACGCTTTCCGTAATGATTCAAGTCACTTCTTTTAAGCTAACAGGAAGACGAGTCTTTAAAATGAGCCCGCTTCACCATCATTATGAACTATCCGGTTGGAGTGAATGGCGCATCGTTGTAACTTTCTGGCTTGTAGGACTTGTTTTTGCTGCTTTAGGAATTTATTTAGAGGTGTGGGTTTAAATGAAGAAAAATGAGTTTTTCAAAGGTAAAAACATATTAATCGTTGGATTGGCCAAAAGCGGTTTTGCTGCAGCAAAACTGCTTCATTCTTTTGGAGCAAATGTTGCAGTAAACGACAAACAGCCCAGAGAAGGAAATGCGGAAGCTGAAATGCTTGAACAGATCGGAATTTCTGTAGAATGCGGCGGACATCCATTAAGCCTTCTTGATGGTGAAATTGATTTTTTAGTAAAGAATCCTGGTATTCCTTACGAAAACCCTTTAATTGCTGAAGCTGTAAAACGCAATATACCTGTGTATACAGAGGTAGAGGTCGCAGGTCTAGTTGCTGAAGCGTCTATCATTGCCATTACAGGCTCTAATGGGAAAACAACTACTACGACACTCATTGGAGAGATGCTGCAGAACAGCGGTAAGATTCCAGTAGTCGCGGGCAATATCGGGACAGTATTCTCAGAAGTTGCTGCAAAATCAACTTCACAAGAAATCCTTGTAGCTGAACTATCCAGCTTTCAGTTGATGGGTACAGAAAAATTCAAACCACGAATCTCTGTCTTTTTAAACTTATTTGAAGCGCATTTGGACTATCATGGGTCTTTGGATGAATACGGTAAAGCAAAAGCGAAGATTACTGAGAACCAAGATGAGAACGATTTTGTTATCTATAATGCAGATGACGAACACGTATCAGATCTTATGAAGAATTCAAACGCAAAGCATATCCCGTTCTCTGTTAAAAAGCAGTTTAAAGAAGGAGCATATATTCAAGAAGGCGCTCTGTATTTCCAGAAAAGGAAGATCATTGAGCTAAAAGACATCGTACTTCCTGGTGAACATAACTTGTCAAATATTATGGCGGCAGTTGCAGCGTCAATACTTGCAGGTGCATCAACAGAACAAATAGGCAAGGTGTTAACGACATTTGCTGGAGTGACTCACCGCCTTCAATATGTGGGCGAGGTTGAAGGAAGACGTTTTTATAATGATTCTAAAGCTACGAATATATTAGCTACAAAAGCTGCCCTTTCAGCATTTGAAAAGGATGTAATACTCCTGGCTGGAGGGCTGGACAGAGGAAATTCATTTGATGACCTTATTCCATCATTAAAACATGTAAAAGTACTTGTGACATTTGGTCAGACAGCAGAAAAAATGGCTGACGCTGGAAGACAAGCAGGAATAGAAACGATAAAACGTGCTGATAATGTGGAAGAAGCTGTTCCCGTGGCATACAGCCATTCAAAAGATGGTGACGTAATATTGCTTTCACCTGCTTGTGCAAGCTGGGACCAATATAAGACTTTTGAACAAAGAGGGGACATGTTTATCAACTCCGTGCATAAACTTAAATAAGGTTTGTACAAAAAACAAGAGTTGAGGTGTTTCCCTTTGCCTGCAACGAGATCAACCCCTGATATGATCATGATTGTTGTTACACTTATGCTGTTATCCGTAGGAATCATAATGGTCTATAGCGCTAGCGCAGACTTGGGACAGTATAAGATGGATGATTCATTCTTTTTTGTGAAACGGCAAATGTTATTTGCTGGAGTAGGAATTGCAGCGATGTTCTTTATTATGAATATCAACTATATGACTTGGAGAGTTTGGTCAAAAATTCTTCTTATCATTTGTTTTTTTCTTTTGATCGCTGTATTGATTCCGGGTGTAGGAATGGTTCGCGGAGGTGCTAGAAGCTGGATCGGTGTCGGAGCTTTTTCTATTCAGCCCTCAGAATTTATGAAGTTAGCCATGATTGTCTTTTTGGCAAAATATTTATCGGAACATCAAAAGAAGATTACATCCCTGAAAAAAGGTTTACTTCCTACTCTTTCTTTAGTGATGGTTGCCTTCGGAATGATTATGCTTCAGCCTGATCTCGGTACAGGTGCAGTTATGGTTGGAACGAGTATTGTAATGCTTTTTGTTGCTGGTGCTCGAATCTCTCATTTCGTTGGAATGGGCTTAATCGGATTGATCGGGTTTGCGGGATTGATCATTTCCGCGCCATATCGAATTAAACGGATAACTTCATTTTTAGATCCCTGGAGTGATCCGTTAGGCAGCGGTTTTCAAATCATACAGTCACTGTACGCTTTGGGACCAGGTGGACTGTTAGGACTAGGGCTGGGACAGAGCCGGCAAAAGTTTGGATATCTGCCAGAGCCGCAAACAGATTTTATTTTCGCGATTATATCAGAGGAACTAGGATTTATCGGTGCTGTATTCGTATTAATCCTGTTCAGCTTACTCTTATGGAGAGGTATCAGGATCGCCCTTGGAGCACCTGACCTATTTGGATCATTCTTAGCAATCGGCATTATAGGTATGGTCGCTATTCAAGTAATGATCAACATTGGAGTTGTGACCGGACTTATGCCGGTAACCGGAATTACCCTGCCATTTTTAAGCTATGGAGGTTCTTCTCTGACACTGATGCTTGCCTCGATCGGAGTAATATTGAATATTAGCCGCTACGCGCGGTATTAATACTTGAGTTTCAAAGGAAATTCTCTTATTCTAAACATAGTGAAGATTCAATGGCTACCCTGTCGCATATGACAGGGTATCTTCTTTTTCTAAGTGTCATTTTAAAAGATTGTTGTATTTGGATATTTTGTGAGATGCTTCATTGATAAGTTGGTTGGAGCGGAAGGTGCGAGACTCCTGCGGGATTAGCGGGACAGGTGAGACTCCTAACGGCGCAAAGCGCAGAGGAGGCTCACCGCACGCCCCGCGGAAAGCGAGCATCCTGCAGCGGAAATCAACTACTTCCAATTTTATTTTCTTAAGACAACATAGCAATAAACATAATTGTTTTTTCGAATACTACTTTGTTGATGTTTATCAATCGTTTAAACATGGAAAAGAATAGTGCATAACATATAAATAGAGTTATGCGTGATGAATGTAGGGGGTTTTAGAATGTTAAACCAATTAGCCGATAAGTTAAAAAATGAAGATTTAGGAACTGTTTTATTAAATGAACCGTTAAAGAACCACACAACATTAAAAATCGGCGGGCCAGCCGATCTTTATTTTGAACCAAAGAACATAGACGCTCTTAAACAAGCGGTTGTTTACTTGAAAGAAGCAAATGTTCCAATCCGTGCTATCGGAAGAGGTTCCAATCTCCTTGTTGCAGATGGGGGTATTGAAGGCGCCCTTATCAAAGTAGGGGAGGGGCTGAACCATTTAAAACAAGATGATAACAAGATTACTGTTGGCGGGGGATACTCTTTAATTCCGCTTGCAACTTTAATGTCACGAGAAGCATTTACTGGCCTTGAATTTGCTGCAGGAATTCCCGGCTCTGTGGGCGGTGCGGTATTCATGAACGCGGGAGCACACGGTTCTGATATGTCTCAAATCGTTGAAAAAGCACTTGTTCTTTTTCCTGACGGTGAACTGAAATGGCTGTCAAACGAAGAACTGGGTTTTTCATATCGTACATCTGTACTTCAGGAAACAGGCGGAATCTGTGTTGAAGCTGTCTTGGTGTTAGAAAAAGGCGATAAGGAAACAATTATGGCCGAACTTAAAAAGAACAAAGATTATAGAAGAAATACCCAACCTTGGAATTTTCCATGCTGCGGAAGTGTTTTTCGGAATCCGCTGCCTAATTACGCTGGTCAGCTGATTGAGTCGTCAGGTCTTAAAGGTACGAGGATCGGGGGAGCTCAGGTATCTGAAATGCATGCGAACTTCATCGTAAATACCGGTGATGCTAAGGCACAAGATGTTCTGGATCTTATTCGTTATATCCAAAAAACGATTAAAGAAAAGCATGGAATTGACATTGAAACAGAGGTTGAAATCATCGGGCGAAATGAATAACAAAAAATTGGATAAATAGTGCTAAATTGGGACTTATCCGTGCTATAATACAGAGAACAAGAGAAAAATGACCAACGACGTTGTAAAGCGAAGAATCAGTTTCGTTTATTCCTGATAAATCGGCTGTTTATAAAGCCTTTATATGTAGGGCTTGGCGTCTTTAGCCAAGTTCTTTTATTTGATTATGATTGTTGGGCATTTTGGTTTTTCTTGTACTATATGATTAAACGGAGGAAGAGGATGGACAAGGTTAAGGTTGTCAAGATTGAGGACCGAATTCCGAAGCTGAAAGAACATCGTAAACAAAAAGCGAATCGCCGCCTGATATATTACTTGTCCTTTTTCTTCCTGTTATTAGTGGTCGTTGTATATTTTCAATCTGATTTGAGCCATGTTAAAAAAATATCGGTTTCAGGAAATTACTTTGTAACTGATGATGAGATTTTAAAAAAGAGCCAAATTTCATCGAATACAAAGTACTTAAATATATCGGAAGAAAACATACAAAAAAGACTCGATTCAATTTCTGAGATAAGCTCTGTTTCTATTGAAAAGCAATTCTTTAATCATGTCGTGATCAACGTTAAAGAATATCAGCGGGTCGGTTATTTTAAAAAAGACAATACATATTATCCGATGCTGCAAAATGGAAAGATGCTTGAACCTCTTAATAAAAATGAGCGGCCGGTAAATGCTCCTGTAATTGTAAGCTGGAAAGATCCCGAGCAACTGGAGACGATGGCACAGGAACTTCAAAAGCTGCCAGAGGGAATCATTCACCGTATTTCAGAAATTACTCATACGCCTGAATCGGACAACCCTAGTAAACTGACATTATTTATGACAGATGGCAATAAAGTAGTTACTTCAATTTCTAAGTTTTCTGAAAGACTTTCTGCTTATCCTTCTTTAATAAGCGAAATAAAGCCAGATGAAAAAGGTACATTCTACTTAGGAATTAGTACGCGATTTGAACGTTACAACCGAGAAGTTACGGAGGAAAAAAATGAGGAAAATTAAAGGGATGCATCTCTTTTTGTCTCTTATCCTTCTAGTTACCGGTTTCATTTTATCCTTCTCCTACCAGAGAGCCCAAGAGGGACAGAAGGAAGCCGTTCAAACTGACGAGTGGAGAAAAGAAGATTCTTTACGCAGCCAAATATTAAATCTTCAAAAAACAAACCGTGAACTGGCAAATGAACTTAAAGGTTTGCAGCAGAGTGTCGAAAAGAAAGAAAACAAATTTGCTGACCAGGAAGAGATCTCTTCTAAACTCGTAGAAGAATTAAAAGAACTGCGAATGGTAGTAGGGAATGTAAAAGTGAAAGGGGAGGGAGTAGAAGTTACACTTCAAGACTCCTCTTATATTCCAGAAGGTGAGAACCCGAATAACTATATTGTCCATGAAGAACATATTAGAAGTGTCATAGATGAACTTCATGTATCAGGAGCAGAAGCAATTGCTGTCAATGGGCAGAGGATTTCACATGACACTTATATTGCTTGCATTGGACCTGTTGTAAGTGTTGATGGCAATCAATACCCCGCACCATTTGTAATTACAGCCATTGGAAACTCATCAGCACTGGAAAAATCTCTGAATCTATATATTGTAGATAAAATTGTAAATGATGGTGTGGAAGTAAGAGTGGAACAGGAAAGTGCGATTGAGATGGAGCCATTTATAACAGAAGAGGGATGAGTAAGTTGAAAGATAAACAATTTATGTTTGCAACTATTGCCCTCATTATAGGCGGAATGCTGGCGATCCAGTTTGAGACCACAAATAATCCGATCACCAGAGACACACGAGACCTTTGGGAACTAAGAGCTGATCTGGAGAAAGAAAAACAGCGTCAGCAGGAGCTTAATGAGGAACTACAGCGTTATAGCGAGCTGTTAAATAAGTATAAGACTGAAGGAAAAGACGAAAAAATCGAAGCGATGGAAAAAGCTTTGGCAGATTTAAAAAAACAGGCAGGATTAACTACAGTGAGCGGTCAAGGAATCGTAATGACTATCGAACCTTTTAATGACGAGCTAATCGGAGTAGATCGCCCTCAGCCACAGATCGATCCTGATATGCTTAGAAGACTTGTTAATGAATTGAATAGATATGATGCGAGAGAAATCAGCATTGATGGTCAGCGCATTGTATCGAAAACACCGATCCGGGAAGTAAATGGCAACATTTACATAAACAACGAGCCTGTTTCAACTTTTCCTATAGAAATTAAAGTGCTGGCTAAAAACAATGAAAAACTGCATCAGAAAATTATTGCTTCGCTTGCTGTTGAGGAGTTCATAAGGGAAGACTTCCTTGTAGAATCAGCTCCGGCAGAAAAGGTAATACTGCCAGCTTTTGATGAAGAAGTTAAGGTGAAGTTTATGAAACCGGCAAAGGAGGAAACATAAGATGTGGTTACCGGTACTTGGACTTTTACTAGGTCTATTATTAGGTTTCATGTCTGATATCCGGGTCCCTCCTGAATACTCAAACTATTTATCAATAGCTGTATTGGCTGCATTGGATACTTTATTTGGAGGTATCCGTGCTCATCTCCAGGGCAGTTTTGAAGATAAAGTGTTCATTACAGGTTTTTTCTTCAATATTTTATTGGCTGCCGGTCTGGCTTACCTAGGTGTACACCTGGGTATTGACCTATATTTAGCTGCGATTTTTGCGTTTGGGGTAAGGCTGTTTAACAATATCGCTGTAATCAGACGACTATTAATCTCTAAATGGTCAGACTCACGTAAAAAGGCCTAAAAAATTTGAAAAAACGGTAAAAAAAAAGAGGGATAACCCGTTGTTTGTGGAATTTATTCCATAAATAAGCGAAAATGAAGGAATTTTGTTCATCTTTAATAGATGAAGATTTATTGGATGAAAGGTTAGGAGGTGCCACAGAATGAACAGCAATGAAATTTATGTAAGTTTAGACATCGGTACATCCAATATTAAAGTGATCATTGGAGAAATGACCAGTGAATCCTTTAATGTTATTGGTGTTGGCCATGCGAAATCAGCTGGAATCCGAAAAGGTTCCATTGTAGATATTGACGAAACTGTTCGTTCCATAAGAAAAGCCGTTGAACAGGCAGAAAGAATGTTAGGTATCCCGATCAATGCCGTTATCGTTGGTGTGAAAGGAAACCATATTCAGTTACAGCCTTGTCACGGAGTTGTAGCAGTATCGAGAGAAGATCGTGAAATAGGCGATGAGGATATTGCTAGAGTTATAGAGGCAGCTCAGGTCATGTCAGTGCCTCCAGAAAGAGAGATCATCGATGTTATTCCACGGCAGTTCATTGTTGATGGAACAGATGAAATCATTGATCCAAGAGGAATGCTTGGGGTACGATTGGAAATGGAAGGAACGGTAATTACCGGTTCTAAAACCATCTTACATAACTTACTTCGATGTGTGGAACGAGCAGGTCTGACAGTAGCTGATATTTGTTTAGAACCGTTAGCTACTTCATCAATCGCTCTTTCACGCGATGAAATGGAGCTTGGTGTGGCACTGATTGATATTGGCGGTGGTTCAACTACACTTTCTGTTTTCGATCAGGGGACGATGCAATTAACTTCTGTTCTTCCGATTGGCGGAGACTTTATTACAAAGGATATTTCAATCGGTTTAAGAACTTCTGCAGAAGATGCAGAAAAAATCAAATTAAAACACGGTCATTCCTTTGTCGATTATGCTTCTAAGGATGAAACATTTACCGTGTCGCAGATTGGTTCTTCACAAGAACAGGAAATTTCACAATATGAGCTATCATTAATCATCGAGGCGCGTATGGCTGAAATTTTTGAAATGATTGATGATGAATTGCATCAGCGCGGATATTCTGAACTCCCAGGCGGTTTTGTCATCACTGGTGGAGTTGCAGCTATTCCAGGAGTATTGGAATTGGCTCAGGATATCTTCCAGCAGAATGTAAGGGTTTCTTTGCCTGATTACATCGGTGTAAGAGAACCGAAGTTTACAGCAGGAGTTGGGCTGATACAATTTACCCACAAAAATATCAAAGTACAAGGAAAAGAAGTTGCTTCTGCATTAGCTGAAGATGCAGGAGAGCCTCTGCCTAAGAAAAAACAGTCCAGCCAGAAGCCGGCCCAAGAGAAACAACCCGGCGGAATGAAATCAAAAGTGAAAGACTGGTTTGGTTTATTTTTTGAATAACTCAAGGAACTAGTCATTAGGAGGAACGCTCATGTTAGAGTTTGATATGAATATGGATCAATTGGCAACGATTAAAGTTATTGGTGTTGGCGGCGGCGGAAGCAATGCTGTTAACCGAATGATTGAACACGGAGTACAAGGTGTAGAATTTATTTGTGTGAATACAGATGCACAAGCCTTGAACCTTTCAAAGGCACCTGTAAAAATGCAGATTGGCACGAAATTAACAAGAGGACTTGGCGCAGGTGCAAATCCTGATATCGGTAAAAAAGCTGCTGAAGAAAGCCGCGAACAGATCGAAGAAGCTCTTGCTGGAGCTGATATGGTTTTCGTAACGGCTGGAATGGGCGGAGGAACCGGAACAGGTGCAGCTCCAGTAGTTGCTGAAATCGCTAAAGATCTTGGTGCACTTACTGTAGGTGTAGTAACAAGACCTTTCACTTTCGAAGGCCGTAAACGTTCTACGCAGGCTGTTGGCGGAATTTCTGTATTAAAAGAAAAAGTGGATACACTTATCGTTATCCCGAACGACCGCTTATTAGAAATCGTTGATAAAAACACACCAATGCTTGAAGCATTCCGTGAAGCAGATAACGTACTTCGTCAAGGTGTACAAGGTATCTCTGACTTAATCGCTGTACCAGGTTTGATTAACTTGGACTTTGCAGACGTTAAGACAATTATGACTGAACGCGGATCTGCACTAATGGGTATCGGTGTTGGTACAGGTGAAAACCGTGCAGCAGAAGCAGCGAAAAAAGCTATTTCATCTCCACTTCTTGAAACGTCAATCGATGGAGCAAAAGGTGTATTGATGAACATTACGGGTGGAGCTAACTTAAGTCTCTACGAAGTAAACGAAGCTGCTGATATTGTTTCATCAGCATCTGATCCAGAAGTAAACATGATCTTTGGTTCTGTAATTAACGAAGAATTAAAAGATGAAATCCTTGTTACGGTAATCGCGACTGGTTTTGATGAGAACGAAAAGCTTGTGAACAATCAGCAAAGAGCTGAGCGTCCAAGAATGCAGCAATCTCCTGCATCTTCTAACCAATCTCATTCAAGCCAAAGTCAACCGCAATCACAAGGACAGTCTCAATCGCAGTCACGTGAGGAAAGCCAGTCTGAATCAAGAAGCAACAACTCTTATTCCAATGCTGATTCAGATACTCTTGATATCCCGACGTTCTTGCGTAACCGCAGCCGTAACAGAAGAAGATAATAAGTGAACATTCAGCATGCTTTCCTCATATGGGAAGCATGCTTTTTTATTTTCCTCTCTTTTATTAGGTTTTTTTATTTAAAGTTATTTGATTTCGTTTTATTTTCTTACTTTGCTCCAAGCCGAAGTCTCACAACTTGGATTTGGTCTGCAATTCTTCATGAGAAATACAAAAATTTTAAAACCGAACAAAAATGATAGATGACCGAACAAAAATTATAGCTGACCGAACAAAAAAATGGCTCCACCGAACAATTTTTCTTCCTAACCGTACAAAAAATTATTCCCTTCAAAAAATGTCCGTCTGAAATAGGCATATCCCTTCTAGAATGTCAGTCCATTCTCCTTTTGGTTACATATCCCCTAGTCTACATGATCAGTTGAAGAAGTTTACAACACTATCATGTGAACGTTGAGAATCCTGCGGTAGTCGATACTCTCGTAATAACGGAAAAGTTTAAGGAATAAGCTGATTTTTTAGGCATATTCTTGTCCCAAAAACGTATATCTAACATATAAGCTTTTTTGACAAAAAAAGAGAAAATAAGAACAATACTTCTCTCATAAACTGACAGACTTTCAAACAACCTATACGTTATACTAATTTCAAAATTAAGAAAGGAGAAAACCAATGACCCTATATTTGGATGTCATTTGGTTTCTTAATTTCTGCATTGATTATGTTTTGATTTCGTTAACAGCCTATGTTTTAAAACGCAATGCATCGAAAAAGAGAATCCTTCTAGCTTCTCTACTTGCATCCAGTTATGTCATTTTAATTGTCTATCCAGAACTGATGGTTTTCTCACAGCCTTTAGTAAAGTTTATCCTGTCAATAGCGATCATGATTACAGCTTTTGGCTTTAAACGCATTCGATTTGTGGTGAAAAATGTAGCGATGTTTTATTTTGTTTCTTTTGTAACGGGTGGCGGAATATTTGCACTTCATTATTTTATGCAGAGTGATGCCGTGATTATGAATGGTGTAATTACAACAAAAAGTACAGGGATGGGTGACCCGGTAAGCTGGTTATTTGTAGCGGCAGGTGTACCTGCATTATGGTATTTTTCAAAGAAAAGAGTTGATGACATCACTGTGGAAAAAATGGATTCCAACAGTCTTGTCAAAGTTAAAATCTCTATTGGAGAGAAAATTATTTATGCAAATGGACTTATTGATACAGGTAATAAATTATACGATCCCATTTCTAAAATGCCCGTTATGGTTTTAGACATGAACATTCACAGTTCGGAATTTCCGGAAGCCATTCAATCGGCTGCAAAAGATGTGATGTCCATCGGTACTGAAGAGAATGATCATCCTTGGATCAGCAGATTACGAATCGTACCATACCGTTCTGTAGGACATCAGCAATTTCTTGCGTGTTTAAAGCCAGATCGAATTGAAATTGAGAAAGATGAAATTGCCGTTTGTTCACCGCCAGGCCTTGTTGGATTAAGCTGGACTTCATTATCAAGCGAAGGACAGTTCGATGCTATTGTGCACCCGAAAATGTATCTTCAACATGTACAAGCGTCATAGAGATCACAGAATGTGAAAGGGGAGTAAAAATGTTCAGCAAATTGCGACTAAGGGTAACGATGTTTTGGTATAAGCTTTTATTCAAACTTGGCTTAAAATCAGATGAAATTTATTACATTGGCGGCAATGAAGCGCTGCCTCCTCCATTAAGCAAAGAAGAAGAAGCCGTTTTGCTCGAAAAACTGCCTTCTGGTGATCAAGCTGCCAAGTCTCTATTGATCGAACGAAACTTACGTCTTGTTGTCTATATTGCCCGGAAGTTTGAAAATACAGGTATCAATATTGAAGACTTAATAAGCATTGGTACGATAGGACTCATTAAGGCTGTAAATACGTTTAATCCCGAAAAAAAGATAAAGCTTGCTACGTATGCTTCCAGATGTATAGAGAATGAAATATTGATGTACCTGCGCCGTAATAACAAAACTCGTTCAGAAGTATCCTTTGATGAACCATTAAATGTGGATTGGGATGGCAATGAACTGCTGCTATCAGATGTTCTTGGGACAGAAGACGATATAATTACAAGAAGAATTGAAGCAAATGTTGACCGGAAACTGCTATTAAAAGCTCTTTTTACACTTAATGACAGAGAGAAACAGATCATGGAACTCCGTTTCGGCCTCTCTGGTGGAGAAGAAAAAACACAAAAAGATGTAGCAGATATGCTGGGTATTTCTCAATCGTATATTTCAAGGTTAGAGAAGAGAATAATTAAAAGGCTTCAAAAAGAATTTAATAAAATGGTCTAGACATTATTCTATATAGGATAGTGAATCATTAACCACTTTAATCAAAATTTACAATTGCATAAATTTCCCTCCGTTCGGTGATACTTAATTTGAAATTAGCTCCCGGCAGGAGGGAAAAGACTTGACAAGAAATAAAGTTGAGATTTGCGGAGTTGACACATCAAAGCTTCCTGTTTTAAAAAATCCAGAGATGCGTATCTTGTTTGATAAAATGCATAAGGGTGATCCCGATGCGAGAGAAACTCTGGTGAATGGAAACCTCAGACTCGTACTGAGTGTGATTCAGCGATTCAACAACCGCGGAGAGCATGTTGATGATTTATTTCAAGTAGGGTGTATCGGACTCATGAAATCGATTGACAATTTTGATCTTGGTCAAAATGTTAAGTTTTCTACCTATGCTGTACCGATGATTATTGGTGAAATCCGGCGTTATCTTCGGGACAATAATCCGATACGCGTTTCTAGAAGCCTAAGAGATATTGCTTATAAAGCATTGCAAGTTCGTGACCAGCTCATGAATAAATTATCCCGGGAGCCAACAGCACAGCAGATTGCAGAAGCATTGGATGTACCAAAAGAAGAAGTTGTCTTTGCACTTGATGCCATCCAAGATCCTGTTTCATTGTTTGAACCCATCTACAATGATGGAGGAGATCCTATTTTTGTAATGGATCAAATCAGTGATGATAAAGCGAAAGACATGCAGTGGATCGAAGAAATCGCATTAAAAGAAGGTATGAGACGCCTAAACGACAGAGAGAAAATGATATTGACCATGCGTTTCTTTCAAGGCAAGACACAGATGGAAGTGGCAGATGAAATCGGAATTTCACAGGCGCAAGTCTCTAGACTCGAGAAAGCAGCGATCTCTCAGATGAACAAGAATATACAAAGCAGCTAAAACCCGTAGATTTACGGGTTTTTTTTATTACCTTGAACATGAAACTGCTTGTTCCTTCATATAATGAAAACAGAAAGGCGGGTTGTGACATGAACAAAATATCAGACTTCCAAGTTAAAGACGTTGTTAACGTAGCAAACGGAAAAAAACTTGGCCATATTGCTGATCTTGAAATCAATTTAAATACTGGAAAGATCGACGCGATCATCATTCCGGGTGCAGGAAAAATGCTTGGTTTTTTTGCAAGAGAAAATGATATTGTCATCCCATGGCGCAACATCGTTAAAATAGGTGCAGACGTTATCCTCGTCAGGCATATGGAAGCCAGTGAATTAAATGAATACGTAAAAGAGCCGTTTGATCAATTGAAATAAACGGTTCTTTTTTCTTTCTTCCTCAAAAATGTGGTAAAATAAAGATAAAACTTTCCAGGAGGAATACATAGAATGAAGACTTTTAAACAAACTGGAAAGCACCTTGTAATAGAAGATTGGCAAAAAGAAGATTCCTTCATTACCGCTGGTTTTACGATGCGTGCTGGAGGGTATAGTCCAATGCCTTTTAACTCATTAAACATGGGATTTCATGTTAAAGATAATCCTCGCTATGTACAAGATAACCGTAAAACGTTTGCCGATGAAATTAATTTCCCGATTCAAAATTGGGTAGGGTCGAAGCAGGTTCATGGAACAAAAATTGTAGAAGTTACAGAAGAAAACCGCGGCAGAGGCTCGTTGGATTTTGAAACGGCTATCCCAGATGCTGACGGTTTGTACACAAAGGTTGAGAACGTGCTTTTGACTTCTCTCTATGCTGATTGTGTGCCACTGTACTTTTATTCACCAAAGAATAACTTGATCGGACTTGCGCATGCCGGATGGCGTGGAACAGTAGGGAAGATAGGTCCTAAAATGGTCGAGCTCTGGTGTGAAAAAGAGAACGAAGACATTCATGAAATCAAGGCAGCAATCGGACCAGCCATAGGGGAATGCTGTTATGAGGTGGACGAAAAGGTTATTCGCGAAGTAAAAGCAGCTTTAAATAAAAAAGAAGATCCTGATGTATTCACTGCAAACAAAAATGACAGATATCAATTAAATCTACAAAGATTAAATGAGATTCTACTCTTGCAAGCCGGAGTACTTCCAGAAAACATCATAGTTTCCCAGCAATGTACGAGCTGTGAAAATTCTTTGTTCTTTTCACACAGGAAAGATAATGGCAAGACGGGCAGAATGATGAGTTTTATAGGCAGGAAAGGAGTTAAGTGAGCGTTTGAACATATTAGAAAATAAAGAAAAGATATTAGATAAGATTCAAGATGCATGCACGAAAAAAAACAGATCTTCAAAGGGCGTTAATCTGGTTGCTGTAACGAAATATGTTAGTAACGAAACGACGAAGAATGCTGTTTTAGCAGGCGTGGAACACATTGGTGAAAACCGCATTGAAGGATTGCTTGAAAAAAAAGAGTATCTAAAAGAGATGAATGAAAATGTTAAGTGGCATTTTATCGGTACACTTCAGTCTCGTAAAGTAAAAGATATTATTAACCAGGTTGATTATATTCATTCCTTAGATCGGCTCAGTTTGGCAAAGGAAATCCAAAAAAGAGCTGACAAGACGATTTCCTGTTTTGTACAAGTTAATGTAGCTGAAGAAGATTCAAAACATGGTCTGGCAGTAAAAGAAGTGATTAGTTTTGTCGATAAACTAAAAGACTACGATAAAATTAAAGTTGTAGGTCTTATGACAATGGCACCTTTTACAGAAGATGAATCGGTCGTAAGAAATGTATTCTCAACGTTAAAACAATTGCAAATAGACATTCAAAGAAAAGATTTTCCTCATGCACCATGTGAGGAGCTTTCTATGGGAATGTCAAACGACTATGTGATAGCAGTTGAAGAAGGAGCAACCTTTGTTCGAATTGGAACAGACTTAGTAGGAAAAGAATTTTAGGAGGTGGAATCGATGGGAATCAAAACAAAGTTTAAGCGTTTTTTTGATCTAGAAGATGATTATGAGTATGAAAATGAATATGAAGAAGAGTCTTTGGCTGAAGAGGAAGAGATTACACCATCTCATACGAAAAAGGGTAAGCCCAATGTTGTGAGCTTGCAAAGTATTCAGCAGCAGGTTAAGGTTGTTCTTGTTGAACCGCGCGTTTATGCGGAAGCTCAAGATATTGCGGATCAGCTTAAAAATCGAAGAGCGGTAGTTATGAATTTGCAAAGAATTCCGCATGATCAGGCAAAACGAATCGTAGACTTCTTATCAGGGACTGTTTATGCGATCGGCGGCGATATTCAAAAGCTCGGACCAAATACATTTTTGTGCACGCCTGAAAACGTAGATGTTTCCGGTACGATCTCAGAAATGATGGACGAAGACTAAATCAGGCAGGTGAAATTTATTGGTATACGAAATTGCAAATGTAGTACAGACACTTATACAGATCTACTATTACATGATAATAGGGTACATACTTTTATCTTGGTTTCCTAACGCTAGAGAATCTTCAATCGGCCAGGTTATCGGAAGGCTTGTTGAACCATATCTCTCACCTTTCCGTAAAATCATCCCGCCTTTAGGCATGATTGACCTTTCGCCGATCGTGGCGTTAATGTCTCTTCACTTTGCACAATATGGTGTGAGTGCAGTAGCTAGAATGCTCGCAGGCTCATTTTAAGGCTTCTTTATGAGTATTTATCAGCACTACCGGCCAGAGGAACATGAGTTTGTTGATCGTGTAATGAGATGGAAATCGGAAACAGTGGAACGATACAGCCCGAAGCTCACTGATTTTCTTGATCCGCGTGAACAAGAGATTGTTAAAACAATCGTAGGAAACGATACAGATGTACGCCTCTCTTTATGGGGAGGCTCTTCTTTTTCAGAGCGAAAAAGAGCACTTCTATTCCCGGAGTATTATGAAGCAGCTGAAGATGATTTTCAGCTCGTCCTCTATGATATTGGCTATCCATCAAAGTTTACAACAATCGAGCATCGTGACGTGCTTGGCGCTTTGATGAATATAGGAGTGAAAAGAGGCAAGTATGGCGATATCCTTATATCTGGAGATAAAGTACAATTCGTTTGTGCAGCTGAAATATCAAATTTTATAGAACTGAACCTTACGAAAATAGGTAAATCAGGAGTAAAGCTGCATCATATAAAAAATAATGACTTGATGGAAATGAAAACTGATTACGATGAAAGAAATGGAACAGTTTCTTCTCTTAGGTTAGATGTTATTGTTGCTGAAATCTATAATCTCTCACGTTCTAAAGCTTCACCTTTAATACAGCAGGGCCGTGTTAAATTAAATCATAAAATTACAGACCAGGCTGCGGCAGAAGTAATGGAAGGTGATGAACTTTCAGTAAGAGGCTTTGGAAGAAGCAAACTATTCGCTATTGAAGGTATGACGAAGAAAGAAAAATGGCGTATACGGTACGGACTTTTAAAATAATTTCTGGGAATAGAAGGAATGACCGACATTTTGTCGAAATTAGGTAGAAAATAATGCATCTATGGAGGTGGCTGTTTTGCCTTTAACGCCGTTGGATATTCATAATAAGGAATTTACAAGAGGTTTCAGAGGGTATAGTGAAGATGAAGTCAATGACTTTTTAGATCAAGTCATTAAAGATTACGAAGCGGTTATTCGTGAAAAGAAAGATTTAGAGGAAACAGTTTCCAAGCTTGAAGAAAAGATTTCATACTTTAAAAACATTGAAGAAACGCTGAATAAATCCATTCTAATCGCACAAGAAACTGGTGAAGAAGTGAAGCGTACAGCTACAAAAGAAGCGCGCTTGATCGTTAAAGAAGCTGAAAAGAACGCCGACAGAATCATCAATGAATCGTTATCGAAGTCCAGAAAGATTTCGATGGAGATCGATGAGTTGAAGAAGCAATCATCTGTATATCGCACAAGATTTAGAATGTTGATTGAAGCACAGTTAGAGATGCTAAAGAATGATGACTGGGATTCTCTAAACGCTCCTGAAAATCTTGAAGGCTATGAACTTCAAGAAGTAAAGACGGAAGCTTGACATTCATTTAAAAAATCGCATATACTTTTGTAAGATTAATATGTGACGAAGACGGGGACAGTAAGATACTTTTCTCTATTATAGCGAACCAGGAAATGGTGCAAGCCTGGTATAGAGCAGTATTTGAAGATCACCCCTGAGTTCCTGTACTGAAAATTTTAGTAAGTTCAGGCGCATCATCCACGCTACGGATGACTAAGAGGGTTTTGTGATGAACCAGAACCTATTAGGGTGGTACCGCGGGTTAACCTTCTCGTCCCTACTGTAACAGTAGTGGGCGAGAAGGTTTTTTTGTGGCTCTTTTTTAAAAGATGGTTGCTAAGTATCTTGTCACTTTTCGTCATAGGCAAGTTGATTGGAGCAGAAGGATGCGAGACTCCTGCGGGACGAGTGGGACAGGTGAGACTCCTAATGGCGCAAGGCGCAAGGAGGCTCACCGCCCGCCCCGCGGAAAGCGAGCATCCTGGAGCGGGAATCAACCACTTACAAGGACAACATAGATTGAGGAAAACAACCTTTTATTTTTACGGTAACGATATTAAGGAGGAAAAGCAATGAACTATAAAGACACTCTTTTGATGCCAAAAACGGAGTTCCCGATGCGCGGAAATCTTCCGCAGCGTGAACCTGTTGTTCAGGAGAAATGGAACGAGTTAAATATCTACGAAAAAGTTATGGAAAAGACGAAGGATCTGCCGCCTTTTATCCTTCATGACGGACCTCCTTATGCAAATGGTGATATTCATATCGGCCATGCTGAGAATAAGATCTTAAAAGATATCATCGTACGTTTTAAATCGATGACAGGTCACTATTCTCCATATGTTCCAGGATGGGATACACATGGTCTGCCGATTGAAACGGCTCTGACAAAGAGCGGAAAAGTTAAAAGAAAAGAGCTCACAGTGGCTGAGTTTCGTAAGCTTTGTGAAGAGTATGCGTTAAAGCAAGTAGATCATCAGCGTGAACAATTTAAACGTCTAGGTGTTCGCGGTGATTGGGAGAATCCTTATATTACGCTTGATAAAGGGTATGAAGCTAGACAGATTGAAGTGTTTGGCGAAATGGCAAAAAGAGACCTTATCTATAAAGGGTTGAAGCCTGTATACTGGTCTCCTTCATCAGAATCCGCATTAGCTGAGGCTGAGATCGAGTATCAAGATAAGCGTTCTGCTTCTATCTATGTAGCATTTGATGTGAAAGATGGAAAGGGAGTTTTGGATGCAGATGAAAAACTAGTGATCTGGACAACAACTCCTTGGACGATTCCTGCAAACCTTGGTATTTCAGTTCACCCTGAACTAGATTATGTTTCTGTTCAAACAGAGAACGGCAAATATGTTGTAGCAGAAGCTCTAGTAGAATCTCTTAAGAAAGAGTTTGAATGGGAACAAGCTGAAATTGTTAAGCGATTTAAAGGTGCAGAAATTGAACACGCGGTTGCAAGCCATCCCCTATATGGACGTGATTCACTTGTTATGCTTGGTGACCACGTAACAACAGATGCAGGTACAGGATGTGTTCATACAGCTCCTGGTCATGGGGAAGATGACTTCCTTGTTGGAAAGCGATACGGATTAGACGTTTTATGTCCTGTTGACGACCGTGGTGTAATGACAAAAGACGCTCCTGGTTTTGAAGGTCTGTTCTATGATGAAGCAAATAAACCGATTACAGAACAGTTGCAGGAAAAAGGTGCATTGTTAAAGCTTTCGTTTATCACTCACTCCTATCCTCATGACTGGAGAACGAAGAAACCTGTTATCTTCCGAGCGACAGCTCAATGGTTCGCTTCTATTAAAGGAATTCGTGATGATATGCTTCGTGCGATTGAAGAAGTGAACTGGGTTCCTTCATGGGGAGAGACACGCCTTCACAACATGATCAAAGACCGTGAAGACTGGTGTATCTCTCGTCAGCGTGCATGGGGTGTGCCGATTCCGGTATTCTATGGTGAAGACGGCGAAGCGATCCTTACTGAAGAAACGATCGCTCATGTTGTAGAACTGTTCAGAGAGCATGGTTCTAACGTATGGTTCGAAAGAGAAGCGAAAGAACTTCTTCCGGAAGGATTCACTTCTCCGCATAGTCCAAACGGACGTTTTTCAAAGGAAACTGATATCATGGATGTATGGTTTGATTCTGGAACATCGCATTGGGGTGTTCTTGAAGAAAGAGAAAACTTAGTTCGCCCAGCAGACCTCTACCTTGAAGGTTCTGACCAATATCGCGGCTGGTTTAACTCTTCACTTTCTACATCTGTTGCGATCACTGGAAAAGCTCCTTATAAAGCAGTACTCAGCCATGGATTTGTTCTTGATGGTGAAGGTCGCAAGATGAGTAAATCAATCGGTAACACACTAGATCCGATCAAGGTGATGAAGCAGCTAGGTGCTGACATCATCAGATTATGGGTTTCATCAGTAGATTATCAGTCAGATGTGCGTGTATCAGATGATATCTTAAAGCAGGTAGCTGAAGTTTACCGAAAGATTAGAAATACACTTCGTTTCTTATTAGGAAACTTGCACGGATTTGATCCGAAACAGCACGCAGTTGCATTTGAAGATATGCCTGACCTTGAAAAATATATGATGGTTAAGCTGGATCAAGTTGTTGCAAAAGTTAAAAAAGCGTACGAAGAGTATCAGTTCATTACTGTTTATAATACGATCCACAACTTCTGTACGATCGAGTTAAGTTCTTTCTATCTGGATATGGCAAAAGACACACTTTATATCCAAGCTGAAGATGACCATAAACGCAGAAGCATCCAGACTGTGTTATATGAGTCACTCATGGCTTTAACAAAACTTTCTGCACCTGTTTTATCTCACACGGCAGATGAAGTTTGGGAATACATTCCTGGAGTTGAAGAAGTAAGTGTTCAGCTGACTTCTATGCCAGAAGAGAAGAACTACAAAGGTACTGAGCAGCTTGAAAAAGATTGGGATCTGTTTATGGATGTTCGTGATGAAGTGCTAAAAGCACTTGAAGAAGCGAGAAGCCAGAAGACGATCGGTAAGTCACTTACTGCATCAATTACGCTTTATCCAACTGAGTCGCTTAAGCCTTGGTTAGAGAACGTTGAAGATCTAAATAAACTCTTTATCGTTTCAAAAGCGGAAGTTGGCGGCGTGAAATCAGAAGCACCTGAAAATGCGTCTGTCTTTGAACATGTGGCTGTATCAGTAACTTCAGCTGAGGGTGAAACATGTGAACGCTGTTGGGTTGTTTCAGAAGAAGTTGGCAAAAATGACAATCATCCAACACTTTGTGCAAGCTGTGCAGAAATCGTTGAAAAGAATTATGCATAATTGTAAAAGGAATCCCGCGCTAGCGCGGGATTTTTCTTTTTTTAGTCCGTGCAGAAATAATCTGTTGAATGGGTAAATTAAATTGTAGAACATCCGATGGCTGTGCTACAATTCATAAAGACATATTTTATATATCGGAGGAGTTCTATTGTTTTATTATCTATTGGCCTTGTTAATGTTCGCGGCTGATCAAGCGACAAAATGGATGATTGTGAAAAAAATGGACCTCGGCCAGTCTATCCCTGTCATTGATCAAGTATTATACATAACCTCACATCGAAACAGAGGGGCTGCATTCGGTATTCTGCAAGATCAGCGCTACTTTTTTATAATCATAACTGTTATTGTAGTTGGAGCTGTCGTCTATTATTTACAGAAGCATGCTACAGACAGATTGCTTAAAATAGCGCTGGCACTAGTTCTTGGGGGCGCTTTAGGAAACTTTATCGATCGTCTTCTTCGCGGAGAAGTAGTTGATTTTGTTGATGTTTATATCGGAAGTTACGATTTCCCGATTTTTAATGTCGCAGACAGTGCGTTAGTCATCGGTGTAGGTTTGATTTTTATTCAAAGTTTTATGGAAAGCAAACAGAAGGAGACAGAAAATGAGTAAATTTGAATATACGGTAACCACAGAACAAGAAGGGAACCGTATTGATAAAGTTTTATCTGATGTCCAGGATGAATGGTCAAGATCACAGATTCAAAATTGGATTAAAGATAAAATTGTATTGCTGAACGATAAACCGGTTAAATCAAATTATAAATGTGTAACAGGTGATATCGTTGAAATTGAAATTCCTGAACCGCAGGAACTGGACGTTGTTCCTGAGGAGATGGATCTTGATATTGTTTATGAAGATTCAGATGTTCTTGTTGTAAATAAACCAAGAGGAATGGTGGTACACCCAGCACCAGGACACTATAATGGTACACTTGTTAATGGTCTGATGGCACATTGCAAGGATTTATCTGGAATTAATGGTGTTCTGCGCCCAGGGATCGTTCATCGGATCGATAAGGATACATCGGGTTTATTAATGGTTGCCAAAAATGATATGGCTCACGAATCACTCGTAAGCCAGCTTAAAGACAAAACAACAACTAGAATCTACAAAGCGATCGTTCATGGTGTGATGCCGCATGACCAAGGAACAATTGATGCTCCGATCGGCAGGGATAAAAGTGATCGTCAAAAAATGACGGTTACCGATGAAAATAGCCGAAACGCAGTTACTCATTTTAATGTCATTAAAAGATTTACCAACTATACATTTGTTGAATGCCAGCTTGAGACGGGTAGAACGCATCAGATTCGTGTTCATATGAAATATATTGGTTTCCCGTTGGCTGGAGATCCAAAATACGGTCCATCTAAAACACTTCCAATTGAAGGACAGGCACTTCATGCTCAAACTTTGGGCTTTAATCACCCTAGAACTGGTGAGTACATGGAGTTTGAAAGAGAAATTCCTTCTGAAATGAGCGAGCTATTGGATTTGTTAGAGAAAAGAAGTTGACAAAGAGATCACAGTTTGTCATAATCAATGTAACTTAAATAGTCCTTTAACTTTAGTCCCGTGAGGCTGAGAAGGAAACGTTATTAATGAGAATCCAACAGGGATTACTCTATCCTCTCGTCATGCGTGACGGGAGGATTTTTTTTGCGAAGGTTACCTTTAAGAGAGTGTGCTTCATTGAAAAGTTGATTGAAGCGCAAGGTGCGAGACTCCTGCGGGATCAGCGGGACAGGTGAGACCCTGTCAGTGCGAAGCGATAGGGAGGCTCACCGCACGCCCCGCGGAAAGCGAGCATCTGAAGCGGAAATCAACTTCTTCTTATAGCAACACGGTTTACAAAAACCTTTGCAAACGATGACGGTTAAAGGAAACTTGGAAAAAGGGAGGGTGCATTATGTCAAAGACAGTTTTAATGGATGACCAGGCAATTAGAAGAGCGTTGACTCGAATTGCTCATGAAATTATCGAGCGAAATAAAGGAGTCAAGAACATCGTATTAGCCGGCATAAAAACCCGAGGTGAGTTTCTTGCAAAAAGACTTGCTGAAAGAATCGAACAAATTGAAGGTAATGCAGTTTCAGTAGGAGTGATTGATATTACGCTCTACAGGGACGATCTGAGAATCAAGACGGAAAATCAGGAGCCTGAGCTAAAAGGAACTGACATTCCTGTAGAAGTATCAGACAAAAAAATCATCTTAGTAGATGATGTTCTTTATACAGGAAGAACGGTGAGAGCTGCAATGGATGCCATTATGGATCTTGGACGAGCTTCCAGCATTCAGCTTGCAGTGTTAATTGACAGAGGACATCGGGAACTGCCGATCAGAGCAGACTATGTTGGTAAAAACGTTCCAACTTCAAGTGAAGAAGTAATTTCAGCTTCACTGATCGAAGTGGATGGACTTGATGAAGTAGCTATCTCAACAAATAAATAATTGTCCCTTTAAATTCAGTCCAGAGAGGCTGGCAAGGGAGGTGTTAAGCGCGTGCAATACAGGGAACCTGTGTGTGCGTGTGCCTCCACGGCCTCTTTTGCTAAAGCAAGAGAGGTTTTTTTATGAAAAGAAAGCTTTTTAAAATGGGAGGTCATTCAAAATGGAAAACAATACGAAAGCAGTTTTAGATGTACATGAAAAACCATCACCGGTTCAATGGCTTACATTAAGCCTGCAGCACTTATTCGCAATGTTCGGTGCAACAGTGCTGGTACCGTTCTTAGTAGGACTTCATCCTGGTGTAGCACTTGTATCGAGCGGACTTGCAACGCTCGCGTATCTTTTAGTAACAAGAGGACAGATTCCAGCTTACTTAGGATCGAGCTTTGCTTTTATAACACCGATCTTAACTGTAAAAGCGTTTGGCGGTCCTGAGGCAGCAATGCTCGGAAGCTTCCTTGCAGGTCTCGTATACGGAGTAGTCGCACTGCTCATTAAAGGCTTTGGGTTTAAATGGCTGATGCGCATTCTGCCTCCAGTAGTAGTCGGACCTGTTATTATCGTAATCGGGCTTGGACTTGCAAATGTTGCTGTAGGAATGGCAATGAATGTACCCGGAACTGAAAACTACAGCTTAACTCACTTTACAGTTGCCCTGTTCACACTGGCAGTGACAATCATTTGCTCCATCTTTTTTAGAGGAATTTTAGGAATCATCCCGATCTTAATCGGAATAATCGCTGGTTATACGTTCGCCTACTTTAGAGGCCTTGTAGACTTTACAAAAGTGGCAGAAGCAAAATGGATACAAGCTCCTGATTTCATCATACCGTTTGTAACATATACACCTGATTTTTCTTGGAGTATTGCGATGATCATGATGCCTGTTGCAGCAGTAACGATTGCTGAACATATCGGACACCAGCTTGTACTATCAAAAGTAGTAGGACGTAACTTTATTGAAAAGCCTGGTCTTCATCGCTCCATCTTAGGAGATGGAATCGGAGTAATGATCGGATCCATGATCGGTGGACCGCCAGTAACAACTTACGGTGAAAACATTGGAGTATTAGCAATCACTCGAGTTTACTCGGTTTTCGTAATAGGTGGTGCTGCAGTGACAGCCATCCTGTTCGGATTCTCGGGGAAAGTAACAGCCTTAATCAGCACGATTCCCACTGCTGTAATGGGAGGAGTATCGATCCTCTTGTTTGGAATCATCGCTTCTTCTGGATTAAGAATGCTTGTCGATAACAACATCGACTTTGGTAATAAAAGAAACTTGATCATCTCATCTGTCATTCTTGTAACTGGAATCGGAGGAGCGGCACTTAAGATTAATGCAAACTTTGAGATTGCTGGAATGGCACTCGCAACATTGATCGGAATCTTCTTGAACCTGGTACTGCCAGGCAAAGAAGATGATAAAGAATTAATGAAAAAGATGTTTAAAACGAACGGAAACGACACAGCTGCATAATACACCTTTTAATTAAGTACGAGAGACTTAAAAGGGTGAACATTAATAAGAGAACGATGATTCTTTTGTTAAGAGCACCCTGAAAAACTTTCAGGGTGCTATTTTTATGTAAAAGGAGAGTTTTGGATGAATCATCTGCTATCAATGAATGAATTGTCTATCGAAGACATCCAGTACATTTTAAATCTTGCTGAAGAATTTAAAGGCGGTAAAAAAGAAACAGCCTTTGATCAGAAGCTGATCGCAAATTTATTTTTTGAGCCAAGTACGAGAACTAGGTTTAGTTTTGAAGCTGCTGAACACAGGCTTGGTATGAAGCCGATGAATGTTGAAGTAAGCGGATCAAGTGTTCAAAAAGGAGAAACACTTTATGACACCTTACGAACACTTGAAGAAATCGGGGTTTCAGGTTTTGTGATCAGGCATCCTGAAGACCGCTACTTTGATGGCTTAGCTGAAAAAATAAACGTGCCGATTATCAATGCAGGTGATGGATGCGGCAATCATCCGACACAATCACTTTTAGATCTATTAACGATTCAACAAGAATTTATCGTCATACAGGGGTTAACGGTGGTCATTGTTGGAGATATTCTTCACAGCCGAGTTGCCCGCTCGAATGCGGAAGTTCTGCGGAAAATGGGTGCAAGAGTGCTATTTTCTGGACCTGAAGAATGGTTTGTTGATGAATGGAAAGATGATTTCATTCCGATGGATGAAGCAGTGGAAGTGGCTGATGTAGTAATGATGCTAAGAATTCAGCATGAAAGGCACAGCGCGAGTATGCTGCTGACAAAGGAAGAATATCACCAGCATTATGGCTTAACAATCGAACGCGAAAGAAGAATGAAAGAACACAGCATTATCATGCATCCGGCTCCAGTAAACCGTGGAGTTGAAATAGCGGATGAACTTGTGGAATGTGATCGTTCCAGAATATTTAAGCAGGTTCAAAATGGAGTATACATCCGAATGGCCGTGCTTAATTGGACACTAAAAACAAACCAGGAGGCGGAGAACAATGGGTTATTTATTGAAAAACGCTAGCATTTTAGACGGGAATAACAATTTGATCAAAACAGATATCCTGATTGAAAAAGATGTGATTAAGAAGATTGAAAAGAACATTTCCAATGATCAGCATGAAGTTTTCGAAGCAGAAGGAAGACTTGTTACACCTGGTTTTGTAGATCTGCATGTTCATTTAAGAGAGCCAGGCGGTGAACATAAAGAAACGATTGAGACTGGAACAAAAGCGGCTGTAAAAGGAGGCTATACAACTCTTGCGGCAATGCCGAATACACGCCCTGTTCCGGATACGATAGAAACGATGGAATTTGTTCAGAAAAGAATTAAAGAAACGGCGTCCTGCAGAGTCTTGCCATATGCATCAATCACTACTCGCCAGATAGGAAAAGAATTAACCGATTTTAGCGGGCTATTAGAAAAAGGAGCCTTTGCATTTACTGATGATGGAGTAGGTGTTCAGTCTGCAGGTATGATGCTAAAGGCCATGAAAGAAGCAAGCAAGTACAATACAGTAATTGTTGCTCATTGTGAAGACAACACACTCCTTCCTAAAGGAGGGGCATTCCATGAAGGGCAATTCACTGAAAAGGAAGGCTTGCCTGGCATACCGTCTGTAAGTGAATCTGTGCATATTGCACGTGATGTACTGCTCGCTGAAGCAGCAAACGCTAGGTATCATGTGTGCCATGTAAGTACAAAAGAATCCGTTAGAGTCATAAAAGACGCAAAACGTGCAGGAATTAAAGTAACAGCAGAAGTTACACCTCATCATTTGATCTTAAGTGATAAAGACATTAAGAGTAATGACACTCATTATAAGATGAATCCGCCTTTAAGAAGCGAAAGTGACCGGGAGGCATTGATACAAGGTTTAAAAGAAGGGACGATTGACTTTATCGCAACTGACCATGCTCCCCACAGTGCTGAAGAGAAAAAACAGGATGTTGAACTTGCACCGTTTGGCATTGTTGGACTGGAAACAGCTTTTCCGCTTCTCTACACTGAACTTGTTTTAAATAAGGAAGTTCTTACATTGCAAGAGCTAGTGGACATGATGACCAGAAAGCCCGCTGAGAGCTTTAAGCTTCCATTCGGAACACTTTTAGAAGGAGCAAAAGCTGATTTAACAGTCGTAGATTTGAACAGAGAAGAAGCGATCGATGCAAAAGCATTTGTATCTAAAGGTAAAAATACACCATTTGATGGACGAGTATGCAAAGGGTGGCCAATCGCAACAATTTTTGAAGGAAAGCTTGTTTACAACAAGGAGGAGAGCTTCGTATGAAACGTTATTTAATTTTAGAAGATGGCACAATTTTCAATGGATTAGCATTTGGATCAAACCGTGAATCGAGTGGAGAGGTTGTTTTTACAACGAGTATGACAGGCTATCAGGAAGTTCTGACAGATCCTTCATACTGTGACCAAATCATTACTTTCACATATCCGCTAGTAGGGAATTATGGCATCAACCGTTCAGATTATGAATCTATACGCCCAGCGGCAAGCGGTATCATTGTAAACGAACATGCGGAGTTTCCTAATCATCATGAAGGAATTCAATCGTTAAGCAGCTGGCTAACGGCTAAAGATATTCCCGGACTTTACGGAATAGATACAAGAAAGTTAACAAGAAAAATCAGACAGCATGGGACTTTAAAGGGAAGATTGTCCAATACGATTGAAAATGCTAAAGAAATCATTGATGAAATGAACGCATCACCTTTAACAACTGATCAAGTATCAAAAGTTTCGACGAAATCACCGTATCACCTTCCGAACAGCGGAAATAGAGTGGTTGTTGTAGATTTTGGAGTAAAAACAGGTATGTTGAGAGAATTATCAAGAAGATTATGTGATGTTATCGTTGTCCCTTATAATACGCCAGCAGCTGATATCATCCGCTTACAGCCAGACGGTGTTCTTCTCAGTAACGGACCTGGAGATCCAAAAGATGTCCCTGAAGGAATCACGATGATACAGGAACTTTTAAGCTATAACATTCCGATCTTAGGAATCTGCTTAGGTCACCAGCTTCTCGCTCTAGCTTGCGGCGGTAATACAGAAAAGCTGAAATTTGGCCATCGCGGATCGAATCATCCTGTAAGGGATCTTAAGACAGGTAAGATTGCGCTGACTTCACAAAACCACGGTTACGCGGTTACTGAGGATTCATTAATGAACACCACTTTGGAACTTACACATCAGGCTGTAAATGATAGAACAGTTGAAGGATTGAAACATAAAGTGAAACCCGCTTTTTCTATCCAATATCATCCTGAAGCGTCACCTGGACCACAAGATTCGAATCCAATCTTTGATGACTTCATGAACATGATAAAAACAACAAAGAAAGAAGGTTTGATGCAGAATGCCTAAACGACATGATATTCGAAAAATTTTAGTTATTGGATCAGGGCCGATTGTAATTGGACAAGCAGCGGAGTTTGATTATGCAGGAACACAAGCTTGCCAAGCATTAAAAGAAGAAGGATATGAAGTTGTATTAGTAAACTCAAATCCGGCAACGATTATGACAGACCCGAACATGGCAGATAAAGTATACATCGAACCTTTAACACTTGAGTTTGTATCAAGAATTATCCGTCAGGAACGACCAGATGGTCTTCTTGCAACACTTGGAGGACAAACGGGTCTTAACATGGCAGTCGAGCTCGACAATTCCGGTATTTTAGAAGAATATAACGTGGAACTATTAGGTACAAAACTTCCTTCCATTCAGCAGGCAGAAGACCGCGATCTATTCAGAGAATTAATGAGAGAACTGAATGAGCCAGTTCCTGAAAGTGCGATTGTGCATAACATGGATGAAGCAAGGAAGTTTGTTGAAGAACATGGATACCCGGTGATTATTCGTCCAGCCTTTACACTTGGTGGAACTGGGGGCGGCATCGTAAATGATGAAGAAGAGTTTCTAGAGATCACACCAGCAGGACTGCATGCAAGCCCAGTTGGACAAGTTTTGATCGAAAAGAGTATCGCTGGTTTTAAAGAAATTGAATATGAAGTGATGAGAGATAAGAACGACACTGCTATCGTTGTATGTAACATGGAAAACATTGATCCAGTGGGAATCCATACAGGAGATTCAATCGTTGTTGCACCGAGTCAAACGTTAACAGACAGAGACTATCAACTGCTACGGAACGCCTCATTAAAAATAATCAGAGCATTAAAAATAGAAGGCGGCTGCAACGTTCAGCTGGCACTTGATCCAGATAGCTCACAATATTATGTAATCGAAGTAAATCCACGGGTGAGCCGTTCATCAGCATTAGCTTCAAAAGCTACTGGTTATCCGATCGCAAAGCTGGCAGCTAAGATCGCTGTAGGCTATACATTGGATGAAGTTAAAAACCCGGTAACAGGCACAACTTATGCTTGTTTTGAACCTGCACTTGATTATATCGTAACTAAGATTCCAAGATGGCCATTTGATAAGTTCGAAGGTGCAAACCGAAAACTAGGAACACAAATGAAGGCAACAGGAGAGGTTATGGCGATCGGCCGCAACTTTGAAGAATCACTTCTAAAAGCAGTGCGCTCTCTTGAAATTTCAGCTTTCCACCTGGAAGTGAAAGAAAAAAATCTTACAGAATCAGAAGTAGAAGAAAAAATTCTGAGAGCTGATGATGAAAGGTTATTCTATATAGCAGAAGCATTCAGAATGGGAATCACAGTTGAACAAATTCATGAATGGACGAAGATAGATCTTTTCTTCCTTGAAAAACTGCACGGAATTATTCTGCTTGAAGACAGAGTGAAAGAACGTAAGCATGATGCTGGGATCCTACAAAAAGCTAAAGAAAAAGGATTCAGTGACAGATGGATTGCAGAAGCATGGGATATGGATGAATACGAGCTGTATAAATTCAGACAAAACGAAAACATCATGCCGATTTTTAAGATGGTAGACACTTGTGCAGCAGAATTCGAATCAGCTACACCTTACTACTACGGAACATATGGTGAAGAAGATGAGTCTGTCATCACAGATAAAAAGAGTGTAGTGGTATTAGGTTCTGGGCCGATCAGAATCGGACAGGGAATTGAATTCGACTATGCAACAGTTCACACAGTATGGGCCATTCAAGAAGCAGGTTATGAAGCCATCATCATTAATAATAACCCTGAAACAGTTTCTACAGACTTTAGTATGTCTGACAAGCTTTATTTTGAGCCGCTGACTGTAGAAGATGTTATGCATGTAATTCAGCATGAAAAGCCAGAAGGAGTGATTGTGCAGTTTGGGGGACAAACAGCGATCAACCTTTCTGAAGAGCTTGAGAGAAGAGGAATCAAAATTCTTGGAACTTCCCTCGACAGTATGGATCTGGCAGAAGACAGAGAACGTTTTGAAAAAGTGATGCAGAAGCTTAGTATTCCTCAACCTGCAGGTAAAACTGCTTTTTCAGTAACAGACGCGGTAGCTATAGCATCATCAATCGGTTATCCGGTGCTCGTCCGTCCTTCTTATGTACTTGGCGGACGCGCGATGGAGATTGTTTATCAAGAAAGCGAACTTCTGCAATATATGGAGAATGCAGCTCGAGTTAACCCTGATCACCCTGTTTTAGTAGACAGATACCTTGAAGGGAAAGAGATTGAAGTTGACGCGATTTCTGACGGAACCGACGTCTTTATCCCGGGAATGATGGAGCATATTGAACGAGCAGGTGTTCACTCAGGTGATTCAATCGCCGTCTATCCTCCACAAACACTGCCTGAAGAGATTAAACAAAAAATTATCGACAGAACGATTTCTATTGCAAAAGGCTTAAATATAGTCGGTCTCTTGAATATCCAGTTTGTTTGGCATAAGGATGAGGTTTACGTACTTGAAGTGAATCCTCGCTCCAGCCGCACAGTTCCATTCTTAAGCAAGATCACAGGTGTACCGATGGCGAACGTCGCAACAAAAGTCATCTTAGGTGAATGCTTAAAGAAACAAGGATATGAAACAGGCTATCAAAAGGAAGCTGATGAGGTTTCCGTTAAAGTTCCGGTGTTCTCCTTTGCCAAACTGCGCAGGGTCGATACGTATTTAGGACCTGAAATGAAATCAACTGGGGAAGTAATGGGAAGAGATAAGAATTTACAAAAAGCGCTCTACAAAGGACTTATCGCCTCTGGAATGAAGATTCCGGCTTACGGAACTGTACTCTTTACAGTTGCAGATAAAGATAAAGCTGAAGCCCTTGAAATGGTAAAGAGATTTTACGAGATCGGCTACACCATTATGGCAACAGAAGGAACTGCAAGCATCATCGAAAAAGAAGGAATTCCAGTAGATGTAGTCGGCAAAATCGGTTCTGCAGGAAGAAACTTGCTGGATGTCATCCGAAAAGGTGAAGCACAGTTCGTTGTAAACACACTGACGAAAGGAAAGATTCCTGCAAGAGACGGTTTCAGAATCAGAAGAGAGTGTGCTGAAAACGGAGTGGTTTGTCTGACAAACCTGGATACATCAGTAGCATTACTAGAAGTTCTTGAATCCATTTCCTTCTCAGCTCATGCCCTATCATCCTTCACAAAAAATGAAAAGGTGCTCGTATGAAGAAACATTTGTTAAGCATTACTTCTAATACGGAAATTGCACGCAACATCTTTGAGATGAAACTGACTGGCCCTGGTACAGCAACAATGACTGTACCTGGTCAGTTTCTCCATGTCAGTGTCGGAAAACACACATCAAAACTGTTGCGACGTCCGCTCTCAATCTGTGATGTTGATCTAGAGAAAGAAGAAGTCACACTCTTGTATAGAGCGCAAGGAGAGGGAACAAAACAACTAAGCCAAAAACAAACGGGTGAGTTTGTTGATGTACTAGGTCCTTTAGGAAACGGCTTTTCGGTTGAATCCATAGATGAAGGGAAATCAGCATTGCTTATTGGAGGCGGCATAGGCGTACCTCCACTCTATTATCTAGGCAAGAAACTAAGAGAAAAAGGGATGAAAGTTACATTCATCTTAGGATATCAATCTCTTGAAGACAGCTTTTATATTGAAAAGTTTCAAGAAATAGGAGAAACAATCGTTACGACCGTTGATGGAACTCTTGGCATTAAAGGGTTTGTAACTGATGCTATGGATCAGCTTATTTCAGAGGAACCGGTCATCTATTCGGTTGGACCTGCTGTCATGCTCAAAGCAGTTGAACAAAAAGCAGCGGGATTAAATGGATTCATCTCTTTAGAAGAAAGAATGGGCTGTGGTATAGGAGCTTGTTTCGCATGTGTCTGCCCGACTGAAACCAGACAATCAGGCTACGTGAAAATTTGCAGCGATGGGCCAGTCTTTAAAATGGGGGAGGTTGTTTTATGAGCCGGTTAAGTGTTTCGTTGCCAGGATTGAACATGAAAAATCCAATCCTCCCAGCATCAGGTTGTTTTGGGTTCGGAAAAGAATACGCAAAATGGTATGACTTAAGCCTTTTAGGCGGGATCACGATAAAGGCAGCAACTTTAGAAGGAAGGTTTGGAAATCCTACACCCCGTGTAGCGGAAACCGAAAGCGGTATGTTGAATGCAATAGGGCTTCAAAACCCGGGGGTTAAAGGAATTATTGAAAATGAACTTCCTGCGTTAGAGCCTTATAACATTCCCATCCTTGCAAACATTGCGGGATCGACTGAAGAAGAGTATATAGAAGTGACGAAGCAAATCTCAGCTTCACCACTAGTATCTGCGGTAGAATTGAATATTTCTTGTCCCAATGTTAAAGAGGGCGGAATCCAGTTCGGAACTCATTATAGATCTGCTGCTGATTTAACTAGAAAAGTGAAAAGTGTCTCTGAAAAACCTGTATACGTTAAGCTTTCTCCGAACGTATCAAATATCACAGAGATGGCTGAAGCCGTGGAAGACGCAGGAGCTGACGGTTTATCTATGATCAACACGCTTGTGGGCATGAAGCTTGATTGGAGAACAGGAAGCCCCATTCTGGCTAACAAGACAGGCGGTCTTTCCGGACCAGCGATCAAACCGGTAGCAATCCGCATGATCTACGAGGTGAGCCAAAAAGTTTCGCTGCCAATTATAGGGATGGGTGGCGTAAGTTCAGCTGAGGATGTTATGGAAATGATGTCAGCGGGAGCTTCCGCTGTTGCAGTTGGAACGGCAAACTTTGTAAACCCATATGTCTGTCCGGAAATTATTGAGAAACTTCCCGAGCTGTTAGATGAAATAGGCGTCGAACAAATCAGTGAAATGACTGGAAGGAGTTTGAGGCAATGGAAAACCCCGTTATCATCGCGTTAGACTTTGAGAATGCCGATAAAGCAAAAGAGTTTCTATCAAGTTTTGAAGGACGATCACCCTACGTAAAAGTAGGAATGGAACTTTTTTATGCAGAAGGACCATCGTTTATCAAATGGCTTAAAGAAAGAAACTTTCGTATTTTCCTGGACTTAAAGCTTCATGATATTCCGACGACCGTTCATAAAGCAATGAAAGTCCTTGGAGGGCTGAATGTTGATATGGTCAACGTACATGCTGCAGGGGGGACTGCGATGCTGAAAGCTGCCAAAGATGGTCTGTTGGCAGCTGGTGCTCATCACACTAAATTGATCGCCGTTACTCAACTAACGAGTACGACTGAGAAAGTACTGAATGATGAACTGTTAATAAAAGATACAAGCTTAAACGACTGTGTTGCTCATTATGCAAAGCTAGCAAAGGATTCGGGATTAGACGGAGTAGTCTGCTCTGTTCAAGAAGCAAGTCACATTAAAAAACGTTGCGGAGCCGATTTTCTAACCGTAACACCAGGCATAAGACCACAAGGGGCAGATACTCACGATCAAGCGAGGATTGCGACGCCTGCAGAAGCAGCTAGGATGGGTTCGGATTTTATGGTTATCGGAAGAAGCATCACTCAATCGGAACAGCCAGTTGACACTTATCAAGAAATTTTAAACGAATGGAGAGAAAGCTATGAAAACAACAATCGCAAAACATTTGCTTAATATCAAAGCTGTTACACTTTCACCAGAGGAACCATACACATGGTCTTCAGGAATGAAATCTCCAATTTATTGTGATAACAGGCTGATTCTCGCTTATCCTGAACTGCGCAGACAAGTTGCAGAAGAGTTAGTAACGCTAATCAAAAAGTATTATCCCGAAGTCGATGTTATTGCTGGTACAGCTACTGCTGGAATCCCGCATGCTGCATTCGTTGCAGACCAAATGAATTTACCCATGTGCTACGTAAGATCGAGTGCTAAAGCGCATGGCAAAGGGAAACAGATCGAAGGTCTTACAGAAAAAACGAAAAAAGCAGTTGTTGTCGAAGACTTAATATCTACTGGTAAAAGCTCCATTCAAGCCTGTCAGGCACTTCAAGAAGCTGGAGTGGAAGTATTAGGTGTAGCGGCAATATTCAGCTACGGACTTAAAAAAGGCTCAGAAGCTTTCGATAAAGAAGGTCTTTCCTTCCAAACGGTCACAAATTTTAGTACATTAATAAAGGAAGCACAAGAAAGTGGAACGATTAGTGAACAAGGGCTTTCTTTATTAAAAGAATGGCAGCAAGACCCTGAAAATTGGGGAGCGGCCACTTTTTCCAAATAGTTTTCTAAGGAGAATACGATTTTGAGAAAAATGAACGGGGAAGAATTTGATGAGCTAGTATCATTTTTTGATAGCATGGCTCGAACATCGTGGCTAAAAAATGTTCATGATACTTTGAAAGAAACGACTGGTTCTTGGGAAGATAAAGACATTTTAGATGTTGGTTGCGGAACAGGCAGGTTGTTGCTCCGAGGAGCGGAAGAAGCAAACAAACTTGTAGGGGTTGATCTTTCATCAGAAATGGTGAAAGCGAGCATTCAGCAATTTTTCTACCATGAACTAAGCGGAAAGAGCGAGTTTATAGTAGCGGATGCAGAAAAGCTGCCTTTTGAAGATGATTCATTTCATCTAGCACTGTCTACTTGCGTGATGTTTTTATTGCCGGATCCGTCAAAGGGTATCAAGGAAATAAATCGTGTGTTGAAAAAAGACGGATTTATCGCCATGCTGAATCCAAGCGAAAAGATGAGTCAAGAAACTGCTGCTCAGTACGCTAAAGAAAATGATATTTCTGGTTTTGAGAGAACGGCATTATTGAAATGGTCGAATGTCAGTACAAGAAGACACCGATACACGACAGATGAAATGACTGCATTGCTCGAAGAACTTCATTTTACAGAGGTCACACATAAAGAAGTACTCGGCGGACTTGCCATTATAAGCAAGGCAAAAAAAGAGCAGGACAGCTAATCAATAGCGGTCCTGCTCTTTTGACTTAATGATTATTTTGAAAATACTTCATTGACAAGTTGATTGGAGCGCAAGGTGCGAGACTCCTGCGGGACGAGTGGGACAGGTGAGACTCCTGAAGGCGCAAAGCGCCAGGAGGCTCACCGCCCGCCCCGCGGAAAGCGAGTACCTGGAGCGGAAATCAACTCTTTCAAATACAACAAGGTAACGAAAACTTACTTTTTTAGCTTGAAAACAAGATCTTCATCAGGTGTTACATACAAAGTCTGCTGATTATCATAGATTACAAATCCCGGTTTTGCTCCGCTAGGTTTCTTAACATGCTTTACAAGCGTGAAATCAACAGGTACGGAACTGGAATTTTTTGCTTTGCTGTAAAATCCTGCTAATACTGCAGCTTCTTTTATATCTGTTTCACTTGGTTCAGCTGAACGTATTAGTACGTGTGACCCCGGGATATCTTTTGTATGAAGCCAAGTTTCGTTTGCGCGGGATAGTTTAAATGTTAAATAATCGTTTTGTTTATTGTTCTTTCCGACTAGTATTTCAGTTCCATCACTAGAGATGAATTTTTCAGGCTGTGGTGCTTGGTTTTGTTTTTTCTTTTGTTTGCTCTGACGATGTTTTAAATAACCGCCTTCACCAAGTTCTTCTCGTATTTCCTCAACATCTTTCATCGATGCAGAATCCATCTGAACGATGAGACGCTCAAAATAGAGAAGTTCGTTCTTGGATTTTTCAATCTGATCTTTAATGATAGAAACCGATTTTTTTAGTTTTCCATATTTTTTAAAATAGCTTTGGGCATTTTCAGCTGGTGTTTTTAGAGGATCAAGTTCGATTTTAACTAAAGGCTGGTCTTCACTGAAATAATCCTCAACTTCAATTGTTTTATCGCCTTTTTTAGCCATATACATGTATGCAGTAAGAAGTTCTCCTTTACGCTGATATTCTTCAGCATTGACGGTTTGTTCGAGTTCTTTTTCAAGTTTTCCGATCTTTTTAATAATCTTTTCATACTCATTAGAAAGGTATTTCTCAAGATCGTTCGCCTGTTGTTTTATACGATCACGGTCAGCTTTTCCATAAAAGAAACGGTCCAGAAGCTTACTGACTGTTTCAAAAGGGCGAACTTCTCCATCAATATGAGTTAAAGAAATGACAGAGAAGTACTCTTTCTTCTCATTAGTGATCATCTGCGGTTCATAACGTTTTTCTGCCAGTTGGTTCATTACTGATAAAAAAGCGTCAGCTACTTGTTCTTTAATAGATAAGCCGGCACGTTCTAGTATTTCTTTAGCGATTAAAGGCGAGAAACCGCTGAATCTGGCAACAAGCTGTTTGTCCAATTTTCCTTCATTCCAAGAAATCTTAGAAATAAATGCTTCTTTCTCCGAAATAGAAAATGGGTCAATTTTTTCCTGAGCAGGAGGAAGCAAATACGTAAAACCGGGAAGGACGGTTCTATGCCTGTTTTGGAAACTAGGAATATGTTTAATGCTGTCTATTATTTTCTCGGATTTTTCATCAGTCAAAATAATATTTGAGTGCCTTCCCATGATTTCCACATAAAGTACTTTTGTGGTCTCATCTCCAATTTCATCTCTGTTTTTTACGGTTATCTTTATAATTCGTTCCACATCAAGCTGTTCGATTTTTTCAATAAAAGCACCTTCTAGATGTTTTCTGAGCAGCATACAAAACATAGGTGGAGTGTCAGGATTTTCGTATTGGTGTTCTGTTAGATGTATCCGTGCAAATGATGGATTTGCGGATATTAATAACTTATGATTTTTTCCGTTTGAACGAATGGTAAATACAAGATCTGTTTTATGCGGCTGATAAACTTTTGAAATTCGTCCGGATGTTAAAGTCTCCTGAAGTTCAGCAGTTACAGCACGTGTCATTATTCCATCAAAACTCATGATAGGTTCACCTCTTATTTCTGATTCATAGTATAGCATTTTTGCGGACATGCCTGCATATAAATGGCTTTAACTAATCTTATTAGAGGTGGAAGCTATGAATTGGTACCAGCTGCCGCAAGACGAAATTGAATCAATACTCAACAGCAGGTTAGATGAAGGTCTAACGAAGAATGAGCAAGAAAAAAGGTTGAAGCTTGATGGACCCAATCAGTTAGAAGAAGGAAAGAAGCAGTCTGCTATTCTAATGTTCCTGGCACAGTTTAAGGACTTTATGGTACTCGTTCTTTTGGCAGCAACATTGTTGTCAGGTTTTTTAGGTGAGTATCTGGATGCGATTGCAATTATCTTAATCGTTGTGATGAATGGGATACTAGGGTTTATTCAGGAAAGAAAAGCAGAGAAATCTCTTGCTTCTCTGAAAGAATTATCCGCGCCCACTGCACAGGTTTTAAGAGAAGGAAAATGGGTTTCAATCGCAGCAAAAGACGTGGTTACAGGTGATGTAGTTAAAATTAAAAGTGGTGACAGAGTTGGAGCAGACATTCGCTTGCTCAAAACATCAGGCCTTCAAATCGAAGAGTCTGCTTTAACGGGTGAATCCGTTCCTGCTCAAAAACATAACAATATTTTAACTGCAGACGAGCTTACACTTGGGGACCAGGATAACATGGCATTTATGGGAACGATGGTAACTCGCGGGACGGGACAAGGAATCGTAGTAGCAACTGGCATGAAGACTGAAATGGGGAAGATCGCTCACTTAATTCAATCTGCAGAGAACTTGGCAACTCCTCTTCAGATGAAACTTGAACAGCTCGGAAAAATTTTAATCGCTCTTGCGTTGTTGTTAACCGTTCTTGTTGTACTAGCTGGGGTTTTGCAGGGGCACGATCTTTACAGCATGATTCTAGCAGGGGTTTCACTTGCCGTAGCAGCTATTCCTGAAGGGCTGCCAGCTATTGTTACGATTGCTCTCGCGCTAGGTGTGCAAAAGATGATCCGTAAACGAGCGATTGTCCGTAAGCTTCCTTCAGTTGAAACACTTGGATGTGCTACTGTGATCTGTTCAGACAAAACAGGAACACTTACACAAAATAAGATGACGGTAACCCGTATCTGGTCACAGGGCAGAACTTGGTCCGTAACTGAAGATGGTTTCGAAGTCGCAGGATCAGGAATAAATGAAGACGGTAAACGAGGAGATAAGCTTACAGAAGTTCTAGCTTATGCTGCTCTTTGTAATAACGCTACTCTTGAAGAAGGTAACAATGGTTCTTTTATTGAAGTTGGAGATCCAACGGAAACGGCTTTATTAGTCAGTGCCTATAAAGCTGGTATTACAAAAGAATCTTTAAGTGAACAATTTACGATTCAGCATGAGTTTCCTTTTGATTCAACAAGAAAAATGATGAGTGTCATTGTTCAGGATACAGAAGGAAATCAGATGCTCGTTGTAAAAGGTGCTCCTGACGTTTTAATGGAAAAAAGTGATTACATTGTATGGGACGATAAGAAACAGTTAATCAAGCAGGCTCATAAAGAACGCATTAAAGAAGCGATCTATGCATTAGGAAGTCAAGCTTTGAGAACGATTGCTGTTGCTGTTCGGCCACTTAAAGAAGGGGAATATTACGCACAAGCCTCTTTTGCAGAAAGAAGCCTGACTTTTGTCGGACTTCAAGGCATGATGGATCCGCCTCGTCCAGAAGTAGAAGAAAGTATAAGAGACTGCCAGACAGCAGGGATTAAAACGATTATGATCACAGGTGACCATGTAGTAACTGCAGCGAGCATCGCCAAAAAACTGAACATGCTCCCTGAAGGCGGCCGAGTCATGGAAGGGGCAGAGTTAGCGCAGCTTAATGACGAAGAACTGGACAAAGTTTCAGAGAATGTATACGTGTATGCACGTGTATCTCCTGAACATAAATTAAAAATCGTAAAGTCTCTGCAGAGAAAAGGCCATGTGGTTGCGATGACAGGGGACGGTGTGAATGACGCGCCTGCCATTAAGTCGGCGAATATCGGAATTGCAATGGGGATCACCGGAACAGATGTAGCGAAAGAAGCTTCTTCTCTTGTGCTTGGAGATGATAACTTCGCAACCATTCGTTCCGCTATTGAAGAAGGAAGAAACATTTATGAAAATATCCGTAAGTTTATTCGATATCTATTAGCTTCCAACGTTGGTGAGATTCTTGTTATGCTTTTCGCGATGATCATGGGACTGCCTTTACCGCTAGTACCGATTCAAATATTATGGGTGAATCTCGTAACAGACGGATTGCCTGCAATGGCTTTAGGTGTGGATCAGGCGGAAGAAGATGTAATGAGACGAAAACCGCGGCAGGCAAAAGAAGGGGTTTTCTCAAGAGGTCTTGGATGGAAAATCGTTTCACGCGGGTTCTTAATCGGTGCAGCAACGATTCTAGCATTCTGGGTAACGTTAAAAGAAAATCCAGATCAGCTGATCGTGGCACAGTCAGTGGCATTTGCAACATTGGTTATGGCGCAATTAATTCATGTGTTTGACTGCAGAAGTGAACGTTCCGTTTTCCACAGAAACCCGTTCCAAAACGGATATCTCGTTCTAGCAGTCATCTCATCGATTCTATTGCTGCTTGTAGTAATGTACGTCCCGCCGTTACAAGAGATTTTCCACACAGTTTCGCTGTCCCTAAGACAATGGCTGCTCGTATTAGGCATGGCATCTATACCAACTTTTGCTTTAGCAGGTTTTCAGCTGTTTAAAAGGGAAATAAGGTAAAAAGAGAGAGCTGGCTCACTTTTTTAGGAGCCAGCTTCGTTTGTTTTTCTAAAAACAAGTAAATTCTGATAGGATTTGCTCGACTATGCTCGCCCGGGAAGATTTATGCTCGCCTCGAAAGATTTACGAGCGGTTCTCAGGATTTACGAGCGGTTCTCAGGATTTACGAGCGGTTCTCAGGATTTACGAGCGGTTCTCAGGATTTACGAGCGGTTTTCAGGATTTACGAGCGGTTTTCAGGATTTACGAGCGGTTCTCAGGGTTTTACGAGCGGTTTTCAGGATTTACGAGCGGTTTTCAGGGTTTTACGAGCGGTTCTCAAAATTCACTACCGATTCCCTGACATTACGAGCAATTCATAAACTTTACCGCCTTCAACTAAATATAGCGGCTTTCAAGAACTACTCTCTCAAAAGAGTCATTTACTAATTTTCACGATATTTCCTCAAAATAAGGGAAAATTGTTTAGATTCTCGGTTTTGTGTGCTAAAATATAGGAACATGTGTACAGTTTTTCACAATATCATGCAATTAGCGTATGACCCGTTATTCCATTTGGCTAGAATAGTAGCAGGTTAGGGGCGGTTAAAGATGAAATTAATTAATATTGGTTACGGAAATATTGTTGCTGCTCACCGGATTATTGCGGTAGTCAGTCCAGAATCTGCACCGATAAAACGATTAATCACGGTCGCAAGAGAAAAGAACATGCTGATTGATGCTACATATGGCCGCAGAACGAGAGCGGTCGTTGTGACCGACAGTGATCATGTCATTCTGTCGGCTGTACAGCCAGAAACTGTGGCTCACAGATTGATGTCAGTTGATGAGGGCTCAGAAGAAAGTTAGGTTGTGGAGGTTTATATGGAAAAAGAAAGAGGCATTCTGTTTGTGCTTTCCGGCCCTTCTGGTGTAGGAAAGGGTACTGTTTGTAAGGCGCTTCGAGAACAAAAGCTGGATATTCAATATTCGGTCTCAGCTACGACAAGGCAGCCGCGTGAAGGCGAACGACATGGGGTAGAATACTTCTTTAAATCAAAAGAAGAGTTTTTACGCATGATTGAAAATAAAGAATTGCTAGAGTGGGCAGAATATGTCGGCAACTATTATGGAACGCCGATCGAATATGTGAACCGCACACTTGATGAAGGCAAGGACGTAATTTTAGAGATTGAAGTTCAAGGTGCACTTCAAGTGAAAAATATTTTTCCAGAAGGTGTATTTATCTTCTTAACACCACCTAGTCTTGATGAACTAAGAAGCCGTATTGTCGGACGGGGCACTGAAACAGAAGATTTGATTAACAATCGTATGTCAGTGGCCAAAGAAGAAATAGAGCTTATGAAGCACTATGACTATTCTGTAGTAAATGATGAGATCGAATCAGCTTGTAACCGTATTAAAGCGATCATTACAACAGAACATTGCCGTGTAGACAGAGTACGTCCGAAATACCAAAAAATTTTAGGAGATGACCAATAATGCTATATCCATCCATCGATTCTCTTATGGAAAAGATAGACTCAAAATACTCTCTTGTAACACTTAGTTCAAAACGTGCGAGAGAAATTCAAAAGCATGACAACCAGCAGATCGCTAAACCGGTATCACATAAGTTTGTTGGTAAAGCACTTGAAGAAATTCAATCTGGTATCTTAACAAAAGTTGGGGAAACACCTGCTGATTAATATATAGAGCCTGAAAAAATATACAACCTTGTCTAAAGGTTGTTATTTTTTTGTTCTGCTTTCTGAAAGCAGAACTAGTAACAAGATTGTTTTTGGCACGGCAAAATAAGTTTAAATCCCAACTAAGGCTGACGCGAAAGGCTTGTCGTCAGTAGAGTTCTCTTTATAAAACTTCATAAAGTTTTTTAATACATATAAATGCTGTAAAATAGATGTGAATTGTTAAGTAAATGTGCGGCGGAAGGGGTTTATTATGGAAAAGAAAAAAATATTGCTTGCTGTTTCAGGCGGAATCGCTGCCTATAAAGCAGCTCCCGTGGCAAGTAAATTATATCAAAGCGGATATGAAGTGAAAGTAATACTCACAGAGTCTGCCCAGAAATTCATTACACCTTTAACCTTTCAAACACTGACAAGACAAGCCGTATATACAGATACGTTTGAAGAAAAAGAACCTGCAGTTGTCAGTCATATCGAAATTGCAGACTGGGCTGATCTTGTATTGATAGCTCCTGCTACTGCAAATGTTATCGGGAAACTTGCAAACGGCATCGCGGACGATATGCTCTCAACGACATTACTGGCAACAAAAGCAGATGTGCTGATCGCACCTGCTATGAATGTAAATATGTTTAATCATCCAGCTGTAAAAAAGAACATGGAAACTCTTGCTTCATTCGGATGGAGATTTATAGAGCCGAATGAAGGGCTTCTTGCTTGCGGGTGGATTGGAAAAGGAAGGCTTGTTGAACCAGAGGAACTCATAGATGCTGTCCATATGTACTTTAAGGAGAAAAAAGAAGATCAATACCTGCCTCTTCAAGGAAAGAATGTCATGGTAACAGCTGGTCCTACACGAGAAGAATTGGATCCAGTCCGTTATTTTACAAACCATTCCTCAGGAAAGATGGGATATGCGATTGCTTCTGCAGCAAAAAAACTTGGAGCAGACGTAACATTAGTAACGGGTCCTACGTCTCTTGAAGTTCCATCAGGAGTACAAGTTGAAAGAGTCATTTCGGCAAAAGAAATGTTTGATAAAGCAATCAGTCTATACGGGAAGCAAGATATCGTCATCAAATGCGCAGCCGTAGCAGACTATACACCTGTTACCGTCCATGCAAATAAGTTCAAGAAAAAGAATGATACGTGGACGATTGAACTTAAGAAAACAGATGATATTTTAAAAGAGCTCGGTGAGAGAAAAGAACATCAGATTCTCGTTGGATTTGCTGCGGAAACTGAAAATCTTGAAGACTATGCAAAAGATAAATTAGTAAGAAAGAATCTGGACATGGTAGTTGGGAACGATGTATCAAAAGAAGGATCGGGATTTGGAAGTGATACAAACGAAATTATCATGATTAAAAAAGATGGCTCCAAACGGCCGCTGCCTATCCTATCAAAAGAACAAGCAGCGCATGAAATACTTGAAGAAGTGATGGAAATGATGAAACGATGATCGCGGCAGTCGTTGTTGATGTCCCTTCAGGAAGTGTCAATAAGACGTTTGATTATAAGGTTCCTCCCGAGTTGGAAAATTGGGCAGAACCTGGTATGCGAGTGATCGTTCCGTTTGGACCAAGAAAACTGCAAGGATTCATTTTAGCCATAAAACAATCGTCTTCTGTAAAAGGTACAAAAAACATCTCAGAAATACTCGATCCTCTTCCTGTTCTTACACCGGAACTAATAGATTTGGGCCAATGGCTGGCAGAGAACACGCTTAGTTTTTATATCACTGCTTATCAGGCGATGCTTCCTGCAGCAATGAAAGCAACGTATGAAAAGTTTTTCACATTGCTTCGGCAGGAAATGTTATCAGAGGAAATGTCTGTCCTTTTTTCGGGGAGTGGGGAACTTAGTTTAAACGAAGTAACAAAAAATCACTCTCATCTGCTCAAGGAACTTCAGGAACTGACAAAAACAGGTGTTTTGGATGTTGTCTATAAAGTAAAGGACAAAGCTAATAAAAAGAAGGTTAAATTTGTTTCACTGGCAGACAAAACGAATGCCGAAGAGCTACTGAAACAGAATGGGAAAAGAGCCGAAAAACAAATGGCTGTCATTTCAGAGCTTTTAAGCAGACCGCCAGGCGAATATTCCCTGCAGGAAATTCTTCATGAGACAGGTGCTTCCCTATCTTCCGTTCAGTCGCTTTGTAAAAAAGGTGCTGTTTATATGGAAGAAAAGGAAGTATACAGAGACCCTTTCCAGGGGAGAAACATAATACAAACAGAACCGCTTCCTTTGACAGAAAACCAGCAAAATGCCATCACTCCGATTTTAGATTCTATCGAAAACAATGAACATCAAACCATACTTGTGCATGGTGTTACCGGTAGCGGAAAGACAGAGATCTACCTTCAATCTATTCAGTCTGTCCTTGATAAAGGGAAGGAAGCTATCGTTTTGGTTCCTGAGATCTCACTCACACCTCAGATGGTGAACAGATTTAAAGGGCGTTTCGGAAGCTCTGTTGCCGTATTGCACAGTGCTTTATCTATCGGAGAGAAATATGATGAATGGCGAAAGATTCTTCGGAAAGAAGTTTCCGTCGTTGTTGGCGCTCGATCTGCAGTTTTCGCACCTTTTGAAAATTTAGGAATCGTCATCATAGACGAGGAACATGAATCAAGCTATAAACAAGAAGATCATCCACGCTATCATGCAAGAGATGTAGCAATCTGGCGAGGAAAGTATCATTCTTGCCCGATTATACTTGGAAGTGCAACACCGGCTTTGGAAACTTATGCAAGAGCACAAAAAGGGCGCTACAAACTTGCTGAACTAAGTTCCCGTGTTCATTCAAATCCGATGCCAGAAGTGACCATTGTAGATATGAGGGATGAGCTGAAGAACGGAAACCGCTCCATGTTTTCTAATGAATTAATGGAAAAACTAAAAGCGGGAATTGAAAAAGGAGAGCAATCTGTTCTTTTTCTTAACCGGCGCGGCTATGCATCCTTCATTTTGTGCAGAGATTGCGGATATGTAGCTCAATGTCCCCATTGCGATATTTCTTTAACCTATCATAAAAGATATGGTGAATTAAAATGCCATTATTGCGGTTATAAAGAGAGTACCCCTTCATCTTGTCCTTCGTGTTCCTCAGAACATATTCGGTTTTTTGGAACAGGAACACAAAAGGTAGAAGAAGAGCTTGCTAAAGTTCTGCCTGAAGCTCGAGTGATTAGGATGGACGTTGATACGACTTCAAAAAAAGGAAGCCATGAAAAACTGCTAACTTCTTTTGGGAACGGTGAAGCAGATATTTTGCTTGGGACACAGATGATCGCAAAGGGACTCGATTTCCCTATGGTAACATTAGTCGGCGTTTTGGCTGCTGATACGATGCTGCATCTCCCGGATTTCAGAGCGTCAGAAAAAACATTTCAGCTGCTTACACAAGTGAGTGGCCGTGCAGGTAGACATGAGCTGGAAGGGAAAGTTATTGTACAAGGATATGACGTTGAACATTACAGTATCCAGCTGGCTTCACAGCATGATTATCTCAGTTTTTATAATCATGAAATGAAAACAAGGAAACTGCATCAATACCCGCCATTTTATTATTTGGGTCTTCTAACCTTTAGTCATTTGGAATTGATGCAGGTTGTTGAAGCAAGTGAAAAGGCAGCAAGCTTTCTGTCAAAAAGACTGTCACCTGAGAGTCTCATGCTTGGTCCTGTTACATCACCGATAGCGCGTGTGAAGGATAGATATCGATACCAGGTAATGATAAAATACAAAAATGAACCAGAGCTGAGAAGCTGGTTTGAAGAAATAATCGCTCATTTTCAAAAAGATAAAAGTATAAAAGATCTGCAGATTACTGGGGAGTTGAATGCCCAGACACTCATGTAGCAGTTAGGAGATAACGATGACGATTCTAAAGATTGTAGAACACCCAGATCCAGTTTTAGAAACAGAATGTGAACTGGTAACAGTGTTTGATAAAAAATTAAAAAAACTGATAAACGATATGTTCGATACGATGTACGAAGCAGAAGGTGTAGGTCTTGCAGCGCCTCAAATCGGGATTGCTAAACAGATTGCGGTTGTAGATGTTGATGATGAAAAGGGACAGATCGTGTTGATCAATCCGGTAGTAACAGCATCATCTGGAAGCCAGACGGGGCCAGAAGGCTGTTTGAGCTTTCCGGGACTTTTCGGGGAGGTTGAACGTCCTAATGATGTAACAGTAAAAGCACAAGATGTAAATGGAAAAGAATTTACTATAAAAGCAAACGAATTTCTCGCTAGGGCACTTCTCCATGAGATCGATCATCTGCATGGTATTTTGTTTACATCTAAAGTGATCGCTTATTATGAAAACGAGGAAATGGAGAGATAGGAAAACATGAAGATATTATTTATGGGAACACCTGACTTTTCCGTACCCGTACTTCGTCAGCTAGTAGAAGATGGCTATGACGTTATTGGAGTTGTTACACAGCCGGACAAGCCAGTAGGAAGAAAAAAAGAAATTAAGCAGACACCTGTTAAGGAAGAAGCGATCAAACATGGCATTACCGTGTATCAACCCGCAAAGCTGCGTGAAAGCTATGAAGAGATTCTTGCTTTGGAACCTGATCTGATCGTGACTGCTGCTTACGGGCAGATTCTTCCTAATGCAATTTTGGAAACACCTCAATATGGCTGCATCAATGTCCATGCCTCATTGCTTCCAAAATACAGAGGCGGAGCGCCGATCCATAAAAGCATAATTGACGGAAATGATAAAACCGGCATTACGATTATGTATATGGTTGAAAAATTAGACGCAGGTGATATACTTACCCAAGTTGAAGTACCGATCGAAGAAAGTGACCATGTTGGCTCAATGCATGACAAATTAAGTGCAGCGGGTGCTAAATTGTTATCAGAAACCATTCCTATGCTTATTGAAGGTAATATTACTCCTGTTCCTCAAAAGGAAGAAGAAGTAACTTTTGCCTGGAACATAACAAGAGATCAAGAAAAGATTGATTGGACACGCTCAGGTAAAGAAATCTATAACCATGTTCGCGGTCTTCATCCGTGGCCGGTTGCTTATACGTTACTAAACGGACAGCCGCTTAAAGTTTGGTGGGCAGAAAAGCAAGAAACGAGTGCATCCGCAGAACCAGGTTCTGTGATCGGCATACTTGAAGATGGACTTCAAATTGCCACAGGAGATCAAACCAGTATTATTATTACCGACTTGCAGCTTTCTGGGAAAAAGAGAATGCTTGCAAGTGATTATCTTAAAGGAGCAAGCGTACCACAAGGCTTGAAATTAGGTGAATAAAATTTGGAAAACAACATACGGGCAATCGCCCTGGACGTTTTAATTAAAATAGAACAAAATCAGGCTTACTCAAATTTACAGCTGAATCAGGCACTTCAAAATGCAAATGTAAAAGATATTGATAAAGGTCTTTTAACGAGCATCGTTTATGGTACGATTCAGCGTAAAAACACGATCGATTTTTATTTAGATCAACTGCTGAATAAACCCATAAAGAAAAAAGACCGCTGGGTTCTATCATTACTCAGATTGTCTATTTTTCAGATGCTTTACATGGACCGTGTTCCTGATCATGCAATCATTCATGAAGCGGTTGAAATTGCTAAGCAAAGAGGACATCAAGGACTAGCTGGTCTTGTAAACGGTATTCTTCGCAAACTTCAGCGTGAAGGAACAGCTGAGATGGACCAAAAAGCAGGGGCAGGCTCCGAAAAAGCGGCATTAACATATAGCATGCCACAGTGGCTTTTTGAACGATGGAGCTCTCAGTTCGGAAATGAAGATGCCGAAAAAATGGCAGAATCAAACCTAATGCCTTCTCCAGTTACAGCGAGGGTTAATACGATGCTGGCAACAAGAGACGAAGTTCTTAAGCAGCTGGAGCAAGAAGGAGTTTCTGCAGAAGAAGGAGAATTGTCTCCTGAGGGTATCATAATAAAAGACGGCTATCTTCCTGGAACAGAAGCATATGATAAAGGCTTAGTTACGATTCAGGATGAAAGCTCTATGCTTGTTGCAAGAGCTGTCGCTCCTTTACCTGGGGAAAGCATTCTCGACGCATGTGCTGCACCAGGCGGCAAATCAACTCATATGGCTGAAATGATGAATGGAAATGGGAAAGTTGTTTCTCTGGACCTTCATGCCCATAAGATCAAATTAATCAATAAACAAGCAGAAAGACTGGGACTTAAGAATATCGAAGCTTCAGTTTTAGATGCTAGAAAAGCTGGAGAAAGATTTGATGCTGCATCATTTGACAGAGTTTTAGTTGATGCCCCATGCAGCGGCTTTGGCGTCATCAGAAAAAAACCGGATCTTAAATGGTCTAAAGCAGAGGAAGATGTGCTAAAGCTGGCTTCTATTCAAAAGGATATACTGGGATCTGCCTCTCAAATGGTAAAGGCAGGAGGTTTGCTTGTCTACAGCACTTGTACTGTAGATCAGGAAGAAAACAGTGAAATAGCAGAATGGTTCTTAGAAACCCATTCTGAATTTGAATGGGATCTGGATTTTTCCGAAAAGATGCCAGAAAACGTGAAAACCTTTATAATAGAGGGACGATCAGATCTGCAAATTATGCCTCATTATTTTAATAGTGACGGCTTTTACATTGCGGCTTTCAGAAAAAAGACAACAGGTGGTGAGAAACATGCTTAAACCATTAACAGATAAACAGACAAAGCCTAATATTAAACCTTCTATATTCTCATTGGAGCTTCATGAACTTGAAGCTTGGCTGACGGATATTAGAGAGCCTAAATTCAGAGGCAAACAGATCTTTGAATGGCTGTATAAAAAACGTGTGTCTTCTTTTGAGGAGATGACAAACCTCCCAATAGGTTTACGGGAGAAGCTGGAAAAAGATTTTTATATCAAACCATTAAAAGAAGTAGTCCGCCAAGAATCAGCTGATGGAACGATCAAATTCTTATTTGAACTGCAAGATGGCTATTCAATCGAGACTGTACTTATGAGACATGAGTATGGAAACAGTATTTGTGTAACTACACAAGTTGGGTGCCGACTTGGCTGTACTTTCTGTGCGTCTACTTTGGGTGGATTGAAGCGCAATCTGCAGGCTGGTGAAATTGTTGCCCAGGTTCTTCAGGTTCAAAGAGCATTAGATGAAACAGAAGAAAGAGTAAGTTCTGTAGTTGTCATGGGAATTGGTGAACCGTTTGATAACTATGAAGGACTTATGTCATTCTTAAAGATTATCAACCATGATCTAGGGTTAAATATCGGTGCACGCCATATCACGATCTCAACAAGCGGTGTGGTCCCTTACATTTATAAATTTGCTGATGAAGGAATGCAGATTAATTTTGCAATTTCTCTTCATGCGCCGAACACAGAAACAAGAAGCCGCTTAATGCCAGTAAACAGAATGTATCCTTTAAATGAATTAATGGATTCCATTCGTTATTACATTAAGAAGACCGGCAGACGCGTAACCTTTGAGTATGGATTATTCGGAAAAGTTAACGATACAGTGGAACATGCAAATGAGCTTGCCGATCTTATTAAAGATATCAAGTGCCATGTTAACTTGATACCCGTTAACTATGTACCAGAAAGAGATTATGTAAGAACACCGAAAACACAAATATTTAAGTTCTTAGAGACGTTAACCTCAAGAGGCATTAATGCCACCATCAGAAGAGAACAAGGACATGATATTGACGCAGCATGCGGTCAGCTGCGTGCGAAGGAACGTAAAGAAGAGACGAGGTGACGGGGATATGCAAATTGCCTTTCAAACGGATGTTGGAATGGTAAGGAAGCATAATGAAGACAGCGGGGAAGTGTTCACAAAAGGTGAACACTTTCTTGCAGTTATTGCTGATGGTATGGGCGGTCATAAAGCGGGGGATATCGCAAGTCAGGAAGCCCTTAAAGTGATTAAAGAAGCTTGGGTTCATTTTGAAGAAAACGTAGGGAATATAAAAGATTGGATTCAACAGGTACTGAGCGATACAAATAAACACATATTCCAATTTTCACAAGTTAACCCTGAGACTAGAGGGATGGGTACAACGATAGTTGCTGCTTTGGGAACGAAGAACGAGATTACTGTTGCTCATATTGGTGACAGCAGATGTTATTTGTATTCAAAAGGGGAATTAAAAAGAGTAACGGATGACCATTCTCTCGTTCAGGAGCTTGTAAAATCAGGTCAGATCACAGAAGATGAAGCTGAAATTCACCCAAGACGAAACATGATTATGAAAGCTGTTGGAACCGATGAAACCGTTGAGGCAGAATTAAATGTGATCACTTGGAACTCGGGTGATTATCTTTTGCTTTGTTCAGATGGATTATCGGACAAAGTGCCATTTAAAAAAATTAAAGAAGCATTGGATCACTCAATGGAAACCGTTGCCGATAAGGTTGAAAAGTTAATAACCTGGGCAAAAGATGCGGGTGGAGAAGATAACATAACTGCTATCCTTATTCAAAATAGTTCTGACACAGAAACAAAAGGGGAAGCAAAAGCATGATTGGAAAAAGAGTCAGTGGCCGCTACAAACTTTTAGAAGTAATTGGTGACGGCGGAATGGCCATCGTTTATCGAGCAAAAGATCTAATACTCGATCGGGATGTTGCTGTAAAAGTTCTTCGTTCAGAGTTTAATAAGGATGAAGATTTTATAAGACGTTTTAAAAGGGAAGCAGAATCCGCTACAAGTCTGGACCATCCGAACATTGTGAGTATCTATGATGTCGGAGAAGACGAAGAAATTTATTTTATAGTTATGGAATACGTGCAAGGGAAGACACTTAAACAATACATAAAAGAACATGGAAAAATTTCTGTAGAAGAGTCCCTGCACATTATGAAGCAAATTGTTTCGGGTATGGCAGTTGCCCATGATCATGGTATTATTCACCGTGATATTAAACCTCACAATATATTAATTACTGAAAATGGAACAGCGAAACTTACCGATTTTGGGATTGCGCTGGCTATTACTTCAGCAACCATTACACATACTAATTCAATATTAGGATCTGTTCATTATTTTTCTCCTGAACAAGCTCGCGGAGGAATTGCCAATGCCAAATCGGATATTTATTCGTTTGGTGCTGTTTTATATGAGATGGTTACGGGCAGAGTGCCATTTGTTGGAGAATCGCCCGTTTCAGTTGCTTTAAAACACCTGCAGGAAAATGTGATAGAGCCTCGCAGGTTAAATCCTGAAATTCCTCAAAGTGTTGAGAACATAATCTTAAAATCACTGGCAAAAAATCCTCTTAAAAGGTATGACAGTGCCCAAGAGCTATTAAATGACATGAACTCTGCACTTTTGCCAGAACGTATGTATGAGCAAAAATGGAATGAAGACAGCGATGAGGATGAGAAAACCAAGTTTATCCCACCCGTTGTTCCGCCATCCGTAGAAGAAAAACCTGTTAAGAAAGAAGAAGAGAAAGCCCCTGAAAAGAAGAAGAAAAAGAAATGGTGGTTGATTCTTCTTATTACCTTCCTATTATTAGGGGGAGCTGCAGTCGCTGCATTTACCATTTGGTCATCTGTATTTTCTGTACAAGAAGTCAATGTTCCAGATGTAGTTGGAGCCGATTATGAGGATGCATTTGATCAATTAAAAGCAAAAAATCTCGATGTAAAGCGCGAAGAAATTTTTGATCCTGAAGTTGAAGACGGCCATGTAATCCGGCAGAATCCTTCTGGTGGAACGGTTGTAAAAGAACATGCAGTTATTACACTTCATGTTTCAAAAGGTGCGGAAAAGGAAGATATGCCTGATGTAGAAGGCTACAACATCGAATCTGCACAAGCACTTTTAAAAGATAAAGGTTTTACAGATATTAAAATTAATTATGAGGAATCCGATTCCGAGCCAGAAGGGACGGTACTTACTCAAAGTCCTGATAGAGATGAGAAGGTAACGCCAGCTGAGACTACGGTTACTTTAACAGTCAGCTCAGGTACACCAACCGTTCAGATTTTAAATTTAATCGGATTAACACAGCAAGATGTTGAAACATTTGCAGATAATGAGGGATTGATAGCTGAATTTACATCTGAGTATTCGGATAGAGTAGAAAAAGGAAAAGTTATTTCTCAAGACCCAGCTCCTTTTACACAAGTTGAAAAGGGAGCAACGATTACTGTAGTTCTATCCGATGGCCCTGATCCAAATAAAGAAGAAGAGCCAGCTGAATCTGATGAAACTGCAGGAGACCGAACCACCACAGAAAAGATCAATGTTAAGCTAGGCAAAAAAGATAAAAATGAGCCTGTACGTGTAAGGATTGTTTATTCAGACAAAAATGCAGCAAATGAAGTTTTCGTGGAAGAAGAAATAACAGAATCAAAGGAATACTCACTTCCACTAACTATTGCTGAAGGCGGCACCGCTTCTTACGTTGTTTATATCAATGATAAAGAAACAAAAAAAGAAACAATAAATTATGATGATATTAAGGAAGGGGACGATGGTGATTAAGCATGCCTGAAGGAAGAATCGTTAAAGCGCTGGCTGGTTTTTATTACGTAAAGGAAACGGGCAAGACTGAAGTTTTCCAATGCAGGGGAAGGGGGAACTTTCGAAAGAAGAAAGTGACCCCGCTTGTCGGAGACTGGGTAGAATATGAATCCAGCAATGTAACGGATGGCTATATTCTTGATGTGAAAGAAAGAAAAAATGAATTAGTCCGCCCGCCCATCGCAAACGTAGACCAGGCCATTCTCGTTTTTTCGGCAACCGAACCTGATTTTAGCACGCTTCTCTTAGACCGCTTTTTAGTTCATATAGAGGCAAATGATATATTGCCTATAATCTGTATTTCGAAGATGGATCTCGTCCATGGTACTGATGACCTGGACGAGATAAACAATTATATTGAAACATATAAAAAATTGGGCTACGATGTGTTTCCGACTTCAACTAAAACAGACGACAGTCTCGAGATGTTCTACCCGCTGTTTAAAGATAAAGTGACGGTATTTGCGGGGCAATCCGGTGTAGGAAAATCATCGTTATTAAATGCCATTAATCCAGAGCTCATGCTTGAAACAAATGAGATATCGAGCCATTTAGGTCGCGGTAAACATACAACTCGCCATGTTGAGCTCATCTTGTTTGGAAATGGCCTTGTCGCTGATACACCTGGTTTCAGTTCTTTGGATTTCATGAACATTGAAGCTGAAGATTTATCTATGTATTTTCCAGAGATGAATGAGAGACGCGGTAATTGTAAGTTCCGCGGGTGTTCTCATACTTCAGAACCTAAATGTGCTGTCAAACAAGGTGTCGAAGAAGGCGCAATACCGCAGTTTCGATACGATCATTATGTGAGCTTTTTACAGGAAATAAAAGATCAAAAACGGAGGTACTAAATGGTTAAAATAGCTCCTTCCATTTTATCAGCTGACTTTTCAAAGTTAGGCGAGGAAATAAAAGCGGTTGAGATGGCCGGTGCCGATTACATCCATGTTGATGTTATGGACGGACATTTTGTACCAAATATTACGATGGGCCCTCTCGTTCTTAAAGCAATACGCCCATTGACTGAACTGCCGCTGGACGTACATTTAATGATTGAGAATCCGGATTCATATATTGAGGAATTTGCAGATGCAGGTGCAGATATCATAACCGTTCATGTTGAAGCGGCAACTCACCTTCACAGAACGATACAACTGATTAAAGCTAAAGGTGTTAAAGCAGGCGTTGTATTAAACCCAGCTACTCCAGTTGATTCAATAAAGCACATCATTCATGATATCGATATGGTATTGCTTATGACAGTTAACCCTGGATTTGGCGGACAGTCATTTATCCAGAATGTTGTTCCAAAAATCAAAGAGGTTTCTGATCTAGTAAAGACTCATGAGTTGAACGTAGAAATTGAGGTAGATGGCGGTGTGAATGCTGAAACTGCCCCTTTATGCATTGAAGCAGGTGCGAATGTTTTAGTAGCCGGTTCTGCCATATATGGGAAAAAAGATTTAAAAGATGCAATAAACGCCATTCGTGGTGTATAATTAAGGTGTTAATAAAATAAGTAACCACAGGGGGAGTCCTAATAATGGGCTGAGAGGGGAGTGTTCTCCCGACCCTTTGAACCTGAAGCTGGATAATGCCTGCGTAGGGATGTGGAGTCGTATGACTTTTTGCATTCAGATGATATGAATCATAAAGCAACCGCGCTCACATGCCGGTTGCTTTTTTTATTTTCTTCAAATCATAGGTAAGAGGAGGATAAAACATGAAAAACAACAATGTTTCATTATTAACTGAGATTGCTATTATGTCTGCACTTTCATTGATTTTAGGACTTATTAAATTCAATGGTGTATGGCCGCAAGGGGGTTCTGTTTCTTTAGAAATGGTGCCGATTTTTCTGATGGCATTCAGAAGAGGATTAAAAGCGGGGATTTTTACAGGATTAGCGGTAGGGTTGCTGCAGTTGCTTGTAAACCCATATATTGTTCACCCTGCTCAGCTCATTTTAGATTACCCGCTTGCATTTGCGCTAGCTGGTGTGGCAGGAGCATTTGCACCTTCCATTACCCAAAATAAATCAAAACGAACGGTATTGATGGTGACAGGTATCTTTGTTGGGTGCGTCTTGAGGCTTGCATCACATGTATTATCAGGAGTAATCTTCTTTAGTGAATTTGCGGAAGAGATGAATGTATGGCTTTATTCTATTTTTTATAACGGATCGTTCATGATCGTTATTTTTGCAATTACATCACTGGTAGTAATCGTATTAACGAATACTTCTCCTAGACTATTGCATGCAGCAAGAAAGGGATACCATCAGGCAGCATGAAAATTAGAATAGTTGCCGGTGGTCCAGACCACCTGATTCCAGAAATTGAAAATGATAAAACCTCAACAGGAGATCTGTGGATTGGCGTTGACAGAGGGACATTCTTCCTTTTGGAGAAAGGAATAATGCCTGAATATGCATTTGGTGATTTTGATTCGATTTCTGTTGCGGAAAAAGAGATTATTCTAAAATCGGATATTATCATTAATCAATATCAGACGGAAAAAGACGAAACTGATATGGAATTAGCCCTACAATGGGCAATGGATCAAAATCCAGAAGAAATACTTTTATTCGGTGCAACTGGAGGGAGGCTGGATCATGAGATGATGAACATCCAGCTTCTCTATAGAACGATTTCTAGCAATACTGAAGTGAAGGTAATAGATAAAAAAAATGAAATATCAATCAAACCACCTGGAACGTATACGATTGAAAAAGAGGAACCATACTCTTATATTTCTTTCTTAGCATTTCAAGGAGAAGTAAAAGGTATTACACTAACTGGTTTTAAATATCCTTTAGAAAAGGCTTCCTTGATGATGGGCTCTTCGCTCTGTATATCAAATGAGCTTGTAAATAAAAGTGGTACTTATTCTTTCGACTCTGGCATAATATTGATGGTAAAGAGCCATGATTAATTAAAATCATGGAAAACAGGCCCCGAGACACCTTTTTATAAGACGGGGAATATTGTATGGTAGGTTTTTGCTCTTATCATTTTTTATGGGCCTGGAGGAGGGGTAAGATGAAATTTTATACCATTAAACTTCCTAGATTTTTAGGGGGATTCGTACGTGCCATCTTAGGTTCTTTTAAAAAAGGATAACAAACAAAAAAAGCGCCCTGTGCGCTTTTTTTGTTTTTATAAAGATTTCTGGAGTTGATGTTTTACGGTACGTGTTCTTAAATATATTACAAGTTCGCGCATAAACACAGCGTTTTCACGCAAAAAGCTCTTTGTTCCACGCAGAAACTATTAATTTTCACGCAGAATCTCTTTCCGATCACGCATTACTTGTTTAGTTTCACGCACGATGTGTTATTAATTTCAAAAAAGCTGCACTACAAAGTGTACGGCCTCACCATATTTATTTAAAAATAAAAAAAACAGCAGCTTCTGCTGCCGTTCTTTTATTAAACGCGTTCTACTTTACCTGATTTAAGTGCACGAGCAGATACGTATACGCGCTTAGGCTTTCCGTCCACAAGAATGCGAACCTTTTGGACATTAGCTCCCCAGCTTTTCTTTGATTTGTTCATTGCGTGAGAACGCTTGTTACCAGTTTTAGGTCCTTTTCCAGTAATAAAACATTTACGAGCCATAGTAGGTGAACCTCCTTTACAGCAAAAAAGCTTTGCATCAATTCAATCGTATGTTAAATACTAAATAATATTAGCATGACTCTCTGAGCATTGCAACATATTCATTATGGTTTTCAAGTAAATTTCCTTGACAATACTTTTTACATAGTGTGAAATGTAGTAGTCCTTTCAAAAAAACCTAATGTATAGTAAAATATTTGTTAGCCATTTAACAATTTAAAGGGGGATGTAAGCATGTCCATTGAAATGAAAACAACCTATGGTCAAATTGATATTTCTAATGAAGTGATTGCTACTATCGCTGGCGGTGCAGCAATTGATTGTTACGGAATTGTTGGCATGGCATCAAGAAAGCAATTAAAGGATGGATTAACTGAACTTTTAGGACGTGAAAATTTCTCCCGAGGGATCGTTGTCCGACAAGAGGAAGATGAAGTACATATTGATATGTATATCATTGTAAGCTACGGAACAAAGATTTCTGAAGTGGCTCATAATGTTCAGAACAAAGTGAAATATACCCTGGATCAAATGCTTGGATTGGCGGTTGACTCAGTCAATATCTATGTTCAGGGTGTCAGGGTGACAACCCCTTAGTTAGGAGGAAGTTTTGTGTCTTTAAAAGTATTAGACGGAAAAAAGTTTGCAAAAATGGTGCTCGAAGGTGCTTCAAACTTATCAAGAAACGCAGCAATGGTCGATGCACTTAATGTATTTCCTGTACCAGATGGTGATACGGGAACAAACATGAACTTAACGATTACATCTGGTGCAAAAGAAGTGGAGAAAAACACTTCAAGTCAGATAGGCGCTGTAGCAAACGCGTTCGCTAAAGGGCTTTTAATGGGAGCAAGAGGGAACTCAGGCGTTATTCTATCTCAGTTATTCAGAGGGTTTTCTAAATCCATCGAAGGCAAAGAAACCATTACAGCTGCAGAGTTTGCTAATGCGTTTGACAAGGGTGTAGAAACTGCATACAAAGCTGTTATGAAGCCTGTCGAAGGTACTATTTTAACAGTTGCAAAAGATGCTGCTAGAAAAGCAGTTAAAGAAGCAAAAAAATCAGATGATATCCTTTTCATTATGAAGGAACTCGTTAAAGAATCGAAAGCTTCCTTAAACCGCACACCTGATCTGCTTCCTGTTTTAAAAGAAGTAGGAGTTGTGGATTCAGGCGGACAAGGTCTTGTCACTGTATATGAAGGTTTTTTAGCTGTTTTAGAAGGAAGAGAGCTTCCTAAAGTTTCAGTAAATGCTCCTTCCATGGGTGAACTTGTCAACGCTGAACATCACAAGGCTCAAATTCACATGAAAACGGAAGATATCCATTTTGGATACTGCACGGAGTTCATGGTTAAATTTGAAGAAAACAAAATTAAAAACAATCCTTTTGATGAAACGAACTTCCGAAATGAGCTTGCAGAGCATGGGGATTCTCTTCTCGTTGTTGCTGATGATGATGTGGTTAAAGTACACATTCATACAGAACAGCCAGGTAACATGCTGACTCTGGCTCATCGTTATGGGAGTTTGATCAACATAAAGATTGAAAATATGCGTGAACAGCATTCGGCGATCTTAGAAAGTGAAAATGAAGTAATTCCTTCATATTCTCAGCCTGCTGAGAAAAAGAAAGAATACGGAATTGTCACAGTAGCAATGGGAGAAGGAATCGAAGAAATGTTTTCTTCTATGGGAGCATCGGTTATCCAAGGCGGACAAACGATGAACCCAAGTACGGAAGACATTGTACGGGCTATTTCTGAAGTGAATGCAGAAAAAGTATTCATTCTTCCTAACAACAGCAATATCATCATGGCTTCAGAACAGGCTGCAAGCGTTGTTGATCAAGAAGTTGTCATTATCCGCACGAAGACTGTTCCACAAGGTATCGCTTCTATCTTGGCGTTCAACCCTTCTGCAGATATGAAGGAAAACGAAAAGAAAATGAATGAAGCCATTACGTCTGTAAAATCCGGGCAAGTAACTTACGCTGTCAGAGACACATCAATTGATGGAGTTGAGATAGCTAAAGGTGACTTTATGGGGATTTCAGAAGGTAAGATCATCACTTCAAAGACCAATAAGCTAGAAGTGACGAAAGAGCTTTTAGAAAAAATGATGGATGAAGATTCAGAGATCGTAACCATCATTTATGGTGAAGATTCTTCAGAAGATGAAGCACAAGAACTTGCTGATTTTATCGAAGAAAAATTCCCGGATGCTGAAGCTGAGATCCATGACGGAAAACAGCCGATCTACTCATTTATCCTTTCAGTTGAGTAAAAAATTAAAAGTATTCTCTCTTAAACTTAAAGTGTGATAAAGTTAAGAGGGAATACTTATTTTAATGGGAAAAAACGCAATCGAAGGAGATCGTCATGAAATATAAAAGTGTTTTTGATATTATCGGTCCCATCATGATTGGACCATCAAGTTCACATACAGCCGGTGCTGCTAGAATTGGAAGAGTAGCAAGACATTTATTTGGCAGAAAGCCGGAGTTTGCCAAGATTTCTTTTTATGGTTCATTTGCAAAAACATACCGCGGTCATGGAACGGATGTGGCTATAGTTGGTGGAATATTAGATTATGACACATTCGATACCCGGATTGTGGATGCGCTTACAATAGCCAAGCAGGAAGGTATTGAAGTATCGATGACTGAGGAAGATGCAGTCACGGACCATCCTAATACTGCACGAGTAATTATTGGTGATAAGGATGGGCAGATTGAAGTTGTGGGAATATCAATTGGTGGAGGAAAGATCGAGATCACAGAATTGAACGGATTCAGTCTGAGACTTTCAGGAAACCATCCTGCACTTCTTATCGTCCATAATGATAAGTACGGAGCTATCGCAGGTGTTGCGAACATATTAGCGAAGCATGAGATCAACATAGGACATATGGAAGTTTCACGTAAGGAAAAAGGAAAAGAAGCATTAATGGTGATTGAAATCGATCAGAATGCGGATGAAGTGATCATCAATGAATTGAATTCTCTTCCTATCGTCCAGCAAGTCGTAAAGATACATGATTAAGAGGTGAGGAACGAATGTTTCGTAATGTAGCTGAATTAATAGAATTAGCTGAATCAAAGAAATGTAAAATTGCAGATATTATGATTGAACAAGAGATGGATGTAACAGGCCGTTCAAGAGAAGAAGTAACTTCGTTCATGGACCGGAATTTAACGGTTATGGAAGAGGCGGTGTTACGAGGGATTACAGAAGACGTTAGATCTCATTCTGGGTTAACTGGGGGAGATGGAAAGCTTTTGCAAGAATACATTAAGTCGGGTAAATCCCTTTCCGGAGATCTGATGCTTGATGCAGTAAGTAAAGCAATGGCAACTAATGAAGTAAATGCCGCAATGGGAACGATCTGTGCGACGCCAACTGCCGGGTCTGCAGGAGTTGTTCCAGGTACTTTATTTGCGTTGAAAGGAAAGCTTAATCCTACAAGGGAACAGATGATTGAATATTTGTTTACAGCAGGAGCATTTGGGTTTGTTGTAGCGAACAACGCATCTATCTCAGGAGCAGCAGGTGGCTGTCAAGCAGAGGTTGGATCTGCAACTGGTATGGCGGCGGCAGCAATTGTAGAATTAGCTGGCGGAACACCTTCACAGGCAGCCGAAGCAATGGCGATCGCCTTGAAGAACATGCTCGGTCTAGTTTGTGATCCAGTAGCAGGTCTTGTAGAAGTTCCGTGTGTAAAAAGAAATGCGATGGGAGCAAGCAATGCAATTGTCGCAGCAGACATGGCCTTAGCTGGTATTGTTAGCAGAATCCCTTGTGACGAAGTTATTGATGCGATGTATAAGATCGGTCAGTCAATGCCTTCTGCACTCCGTGAAACCGCTCAAGGTGGTCTCGCTGCTACTCCAACTGGGAGAGAGCTTGAAGCAAAAATATTCGGCATCCCGCTAAACGAGAAGTAATTATGATTACGGAATCAATTACTGCCGTTCAAGGAATCGGTGACAAAAAAGCAGAAGAATTAGCAAGTATGGGTATTTTTAATGTCCAGGACTTAATTGAGTATCTGCCTTATCGTTACGAAGATTATCAGAAAAAAGATTTATCAGAGATCGCACATGATGAAAAAGCTACTATTGAAGGGAAGGTTCATTCTGAGCCTTCTTTGCGTTATTTTCCGAAGAAAAAATCAAGACTCTCCTTTCGAATGCTGATCGGCAAGTATTTAATTACTGCTGTAATCTTTAATCGTCCATTTTTAAAAAGTCAAATCAGCCTAGGGCAATCCTTAACCATTACAGGGAAATGGGACCGTAATAAAATGACGTTAACAGTAAGCGATGTTCATTTTGGTACATTTTCCGAAGACAGAAAAATAGAGCCTGTCTATTCTGTAAAGGGTACTTTGCATGGAAAAACGATGCGGAAATTCATTTATCAAGCGTTCAAACAATTTTCCGGCCAGATTCCAGACCCTATACCTGAAAAACTGCGTGAAGCATATCGTTTGCCGGAAAAAGAAGCGGCATTAAAAATGATGCATTTTCCTGAAAGCTTTCAAGTCCTAAAGGCTGGGAGAAGAAGACTCGCTTACGAGGAGCTCCTATTTTTTCAGTTTAAGATGCAGATATTCAGAAAGTGGAACAGACAGCAATCTGAAGGTGCTTCTCTTTTATACGACAGGTCTAAAGTTGATCTGTTTATTCAGTCGCTCCCTTTTCAGCTTACAGAAGCACAGCAGCGGGTAGTAGAAGAGATTTTAAAGGACCTTTCTGATACAAGCAGAATGAATAGACTTCTGCAAGGGGATGTTGGTTCCGGAAAAACCGTAGTTGCTGCTATTGCGCTATATGCTGCTGTTACTGCAAACAGACAGGGTGCACTGATGGTACCTACTGAAATCCTTGCAGAACAGCATTTTCAATCTCTAAAAGAGCTTTTTAAACCATTTGGCATTACCGTCGCTTTGTTAACAAGTTCAGTTAAAGGAAAACTCCGAAAAGAAACACTCAGCTTGTTAAGTGAAGGTGACATTCAGATCATGGTAGGTACGCATGCTTTGATTCAAGATGAAGTAGATTTTAAAAATCTCGGATTGGTCATAACAGATGAGCAGCATAGATTTGGTGTGAATCAGCGTAGAGTTCTTAGGGAAAAAGGTGAAAAGCCGGATGTACTCTTTATGACGGCTACACCTATCCCTCGTACACTCGCTATTTCTGCGTTCGGCGATATGGATGTTTCTACAATTGATGTTATGCCAGCAGGAAGAAAACCTATCATTACCCATTGGGCAAAGCATGGAATGTTAGAACGTGTTCTTGATTTCATAAGAAAAGAGATTATTAATGGCCGACAAGCATACGTTATTTGTCCCCTTATTGAAGAATCAGAAAAAGTAGATGTTCAAAACGCGATTGATGTACATGCGCAATTAAGCCAGTACTTTCATGAATATGATGTTGGGTTGATGCATGGAAGACTTCATTCTTCTGAGAAAGATGAAGTGATGAGACAGTTCGCTGCTAATCAGTGCCAGATTCTCGTTTCAACAACTGTTGTTGAAGTAGGTGTTAATGTACCTAACGCTACGATCATGGTAATTTATGATGCTGAAAGATTCGGATTATCACAGCTTCATCAGTTGCGAGGAAGGGTCGGCCGCGGTAGTGAGCAATCATATTGTGTACTTATCGCTGATCCGAAAACAGAAGAAGGACAAGAACGCATGCGGATCATGACTGAGACGACTAATGGATTTGAGCTCTCGGAAAAAGACTTAGAACTTCGCGGACCAGGAGATTTCTTTGGCAATAAACAAAGCGGTCTGCCCGCATTTAAAGTTGCGGACTTAGTGCATGATTATCGAATTTTAGAGACAGCTAGGAATGATGCTGCTAAACTTGTTAATTCAGATGAATTCTGGACTGACGATACTTTTGGATTAATTAGAGAGATACTCACCGATGAGGGTGTACTTGATAAGGAAAGGCTCGATTAATTCTTGAAAGATGGGTACTGATACTATATACTACTATTAGTACCAGCTCTTAATAGCAGAAAAAACATACAGCAGGTACGCCATTACAAACGGCGCCTGCTTTTCTAACGCCCTTCATTTGCAGAGAGAATATCTTTCTCATAAATGGGACCTTTTTAACGGAAGAAGGAAAGTATTTATGAAAAAAACAAAACGGGAGCGGCAAGAGCTGCTAAAGGAAACGATAAAACAGACCCCTTTTATTACTGATGAGGAACTTGCAGAGAAATTCAGTGTAAGTGTCCAGACAATACGTCTTGACCGTCTGGAACTTTCTATACCAGAGCTTCGGGAGAGGATTAAAACTGTAGCCGAAACGAAGCTGGACGATGTTAAAGCATTGCCACTGGAAGAAGTAATCGGTGAAATTATTGACCTTCAATTAGATGAGTCAGCGATCTCGATTCTGGATATAAAAGAAGAACATGTATTTTCACGCAACAAAATAGCGAGAGGACACCATGTCTTTGCACAGGCGAACTCTCTAGCAGTTGCTATTATTAATGATGAACTCGCTTTAACTGCCCGTGCCAATATTCGTTTTTCTCGTACTGTAAAAGTTGGTGAAAGGATAGTAGCCAAAGCGAAAGTTACAGAAAAAGGCTCAGAACGGACAACTGTTGAAGTGAATAGCTATGTAGAAAAAGAGCTTGTTTTTAACGGCGAGTTTACGATGTTCAGATCAAAACAAGATTCAAAGGAAGGAAGTTAAATCAGCATGATTATCGCAATAGATGCAATGGGCGGTGACAACGCACCGAAAGAAATCGTAAAAGGTGCATTGCTGGCTGTTGAACAATATCCTGAACTAAAGATTACTTTAGTTGGTGACCAAGATAAAATCAATGAACATTTACCGAGCGATCATTCATTTAAAATTATCCATACAACAGAAGTGATTGAAACAGCTGAGGAGCCTGTTCGCGCTGTACGCCGAAAAAAAGATGCATCAATGGTGTTGGCAGCAAACGAAGTGAAGGCAGGAAATGCAGATGCTTATATTTCTGCGGGTAATACGGGAGCACTGATGGCAAGCGGTCTCTTTTATGTAGGCAGGATTAAAGGAATCGAACGCCCAGCGTTGGCACCAACGCTTCCTACACTTGACGGAAAAGGTTTCTTATTTCTAGATGTGGGTGCGAACATGGATGCAAAACCAGAGCATCTATTACAATATGCACTGATGGGTTCTGTCTACTGTAAAGAAGTTAGAGGAATTGAAAACCCGCGTGTAGGACTGCTTAACGTCGGAACAGAAAGTGAAAAAGGCAATGCTTTGACAAAGGCTGCTTTTCCATTGCTGAAAGACGCTAACATTAATTTTGTTGGTAACGTTGAATCCAGAGATTTATTAATGGGCGCAGCAGACGTTGTCGTATGTGATGGTTTTGCCGGTAACCTTGTATTAAAGTCTATTGAAGGTACCGCGTTGAGCATGTTCTCGATGATCAAAGAGACGCTCACCTCTAGTTTAACGAGCAAAATTGCAGCAGGTGTATTAAAACCAAAGCTTAAAGGAATTAAAGATAAACTTGATTATACAGAATATGGCGGTGCAGGATTGTTCGGATTAGCCGCACCTGTTATTAAAGCACACGGCTCATCCAATGCAAATGCTGTGTTGAATGCAATCAGACAAACTAAAGATATGGTAGACAAAAATGTTGTGAACACTATATTGAGCCATATTCAGCCTGACAGCCAAAAGGAGGAATAACTTATGGGTAAAATCGCCTTTCTTTTTCCTGGACAAGGATCTCAATTCGCAGGAATGGGAAAACAATTAGCAGATCAAGAAACGCTTGCAAAAGATATTTTTAATAAAGCGGATGAAGTTTTGAAATTTGATCTTTCGAAGATCATTTTTGAAGGTCCTGAAGGTCTTTTAAAGAAAACAGAGAATACTCAGCCGGCATTACTGACTGTATCAACAGCTGTACTTGAAGTTTTTAAAAAGCATGGTATCTCAGCTGATTACACTGCAGGTCATAGTCTTGGGGAATATTCAGCACTTGTTGCAGCTGGCAGTATCTCGTTTGAAGATGCTGTTTATGCAGTTAGACACCGCGGTCTCCTAATGGAAGAAGCTGTTCCTGCTGGTGTTGGAACAATGGCAGCGGTCATCGGTTTCGATCAAGAACGCCTTGAGGCAATTACCGCTGAAGTTTCAGAGTTCGGAGACAGTGTACAAGTAGCTAATTTAAACTGTCCGGGTCAAATTGTTATTTCTGGCACTGTAAAAGGTGTTGAAGAAGCGGGGAGCAAAGCAAAAGAGGAAGGCGCAAAAGTAATTCCATTACAAGTAAGCGGTCCTTTTCACTCTGCATTAATGAAACCAGCTGCAGAAAAATTTGAAGAAATTTTATCGAACATTACAATCCATGATGCGAAAACGCCTGTAATCGCGAACGTTACAGCGAAACCTGTTACATCAAAAGAAGAAATTAAATCAAAGCTGATCGAACAGCTATATTCTCCTGTACGCTGGGAGGAAACGATTAGAGAATTAATGGATTCGGGCGTAGATACATTCATTGAGATCGGACCTGGTAAAGTATTATGCGGTATTGTAAAAAAGGTAAATCGCCGAGCTAACGTGTTCGCAATTGGAGATATGGATTCAATGATGCAAGCTTTGGAAAAACTGAAAGGAGAATCTGTTGATGCTTAAAGATAAATCTGTGTTAATAACGGGTGCTTCACGGGGTATTGGACGAGCGATCGCTCTATATTTTGCAAAAAACGGAGCGAAAGTAGCAGTGAACTATTCAGGAAACGAAGCAAAAGCCAATGAGGTAGTTGAAGAAATTAAAGCAAACGGAGGAACAGCCTTTGCAATCAAGGCTGATATTTCAAGTTCAGAAGACGTAACGAACATGGTTAAGTCTGTCATAGATGAATTTGGAAGCCTTGATGTACTCGTGAACAACGCGGGAATTACGAGAGATAACCTTTTAATGCGAATGAAGGAAGAAGACTGGGACGCGGTCATAAACACAAACTTAAAAGGCGTATTCTTAACAACAAAAGCTGTTACAAGACAGATGATGAAACAAAGAAACGGCCGCATTATAAATATTGCTTCGATCGTTGGTGTTTCAGGAAACGCAGGGCAAGCAAACTATGTAGCCGCTAAAGCAGGAGTAATCGGGCTCACAAAAACGACTGCGAAGGAGCTATCCTCAAGAGGAATTACAGTCAACGCAATTGCTCCTGGTTTCATTGAAACAGATATGACAGGCAAGCTCGAAGAAGGTATTAAAGAAGATATGTTAAGAAATATTCCATTGGCTCGCTTCGGTCAGCCCGATGATATCGCAGCCGCTGCAGCATTTCTAGCAAGTGATTCTAGTTCGTATATTACTGGCCAGACACTTCACGTTGACGGCGGAATGGTGATGTAATCCAGGGTTAGCTTGACAATTAAGAGGCTTTTACAAAAGGATAGTCTCAAAAAAGATTATTGCTCTTCATTGAAAAGTTGATTGGAGTGCAAGGTGTGAGACTCCTGGGGGATCAGCGGGACAGGTGAGACCAATCAATGTCGCAAGGCGACGAGTGGGCTCACCGCACGCCCCCCGGAAAGCGAGCACCTGGAACGGAAATCAACCACTTTCAAGGGCAACAAAGTCTACCCAAAACCCCCTGATTTTTAGAACGAATCCCTCTAGTTTTTTTGGAGGAAAAAGCATATACTATTGAAAGGAGGTGACACACAAAATGGCAGACGTTTTAGAAAGAGTTTCAAAGATTGTTGTTGACCGTCTAGGTGTTGACGCGTCTGAGGTTAAGCCTGAAGCTTCCTTTAAAGAGGATCTAGGTGCAGACTCTCTTGATGTAGTGGAACTAGTTATGGAACTTGAGGATGAGTTCGAATTAGAAATTTCTGATGAAGATGCTGAGAAAATTGCAACTGTTGGTGACGTTGTAGATTACATAAACAGCAAACAATAAGGTTTTACGGATAAAGTCCCGTTAATAAATGCGGGGCTTTCTTCCCTTTTTAGGGAGAAAACAGCAAATAGCCCTTTTACGAGATTTTTGGAGGAAGTTTATGAAAGGTTCAAAACATCAATCAACTCAAAAGAAAACAGTTAAAAACCGGTTTAAATCGGCTTCCAAAAAGGGCATGGATGACAAATTGCGCATCCAGAAAGTAGCCCCTCTTCAAGACCGTTTAAACATCCAATTTGAAAATGTAAAACTACTAGCACAAGCTTTTACGCATTCATCATATGTGAATGAGCATCGAGGAAGAACATTCGAGGATAATGAAAGACTGGAATTTCTAGGAGATGCTGTTCTAGAACTGACAATTTCTCAATACTTGTACAGCAAGTTTACAAACATGAGTGAAGGTGAACTCACAAAACTTAGAGCCGCTATCGTTTGTGAACCATCATTGGTGCTGTTTGCGAACGACCTGCACTTTGGTGACTTTGTACTATTGGGAAAAGGAGAAGAAAACACTGGTGGACGATCACGGCCTGCTCTATTAGCGGATGTTTTCGAGGCATTTATAGGAGCGCTGTATCTTGATCAAGGACTCGACAAAGTGAAAGAGTTTTTAAATCAGTATGTTGTACCACGGATAAACGAAGGTGCTTTTTCTCATGTGATGGATTTTAAGAGCCAGCTGCAAGAATATGTTCAGCGTGAAGGGTTGGGTCATATCGATTATAAGATCGTACAGGAAAAAGGACCTGCGCATAACAGAGAATTTGTTTCTGAGGTTAGGCTGAATGATGCTGCTTTTGGCATCGGATATGGAAGATCCAAAAAAGAAGCTGAACAGCACGCTGCACAAGAAGCAATTGAAAAAGTTACTAAAAAAGCGAACCAATAAGTAAAACCCCCTTAATGCTTGGCGAATGCCAGATAAGGGGGTTTCTATTATTTTTTTTTAAGAGACGCAAGTTCTTCGACGATTCCTTCCATATCTCTGATGCTGAATGAAGGCATTTTCATCACCATGTCATATAGCTCTTTAATATCGTCGTATTTGTTCAGCTCGTAATCTTCAGGCTGGATCAAGCCGCCATTAACCAGCTGTAGTTTTTTCTTTAAGCTCTCAATCATAAAAGCTAGGTTCTCATGATTTTCATTCGTTAAGTCCATAGTGAAGCTCCTTTAGCAATGTAATTAGTGAAAACTAATATTTGTCTGTCTGTGACCGTTCAAATAACTTTCTCTATTTTAGCATACTGTAATCTTTGTGACTATGAGAGACTAAATCTATGATAAAATAAAACAGTTAATGAATTTTTTTTACATAATCTAAGGCGTTGTTTTATTAGGAGTAGTTTGGATATTCATTCTTTTAAAGTTCCTCGTTGACAAGTTGGTTGGAGCGCAAGGTGCGTGCCTACCACATGATAGGCTTCTTATAGGCATGCGACGAGGAAGCTCGCGTCGCAGCAATTACTTGTAGACGCAGGAGCAAGGATACTTCCATGAAGCGGAACAGGAGAGACCATTCAATATCGCAAAGCGACGAATGTGCTCACCGCACGCCCCACGGAAAGCGAGCATCCTGGAGCAGAAATCAACTCTTTCAAATTACAACTAATTTCTTAAAAACAATCTAAAAATACTGAAATAACCGTTTGAACACGAACGCTTATATAAAGCATGAAAAAGGGGGATTTAAAGATGTTCCTCAAACGAATTGATGTAGCAGGATTTAAATCATTTGCAGAACGGATCCAAGTAGAATTTGTTCAAGGAGTAACGGCTGTAGTAGGTCCTAACGGAAGTGGAAAAAGTAATATATCAGATGCCGTAAGATGGGTGCTAGGGGAGCAATCGGCCAAGTCGCTTCGCGGATCTAAAATGGAGGATATCATTTTTGCCGGCAGTGATAATCGTAAACCATTAAATGTCGCTGAAGTAACACTCACGTTAGATAACGAAGATCAGCATCTTCCACTTGATTATAATGAGATTTCTATTACTAGAAGAGTTTATCGCTCAGGAGATAGTGAATACTTAATCAATAAACAGCAATGCCGCTTAAAGGATATTGTTGAATTATTCATGGACTCTGGACTCGGAAGAGAAGCTTTTTCTATTATCGGACAAGGCCGGGTAGAAGAAATATTAAGCAGTAAATCAGAAGAGAGAAGAAAGATTTTTGAAGAAGCAGCAGGAGTTCTAAAATATAAAACAAGAAAACAAAAAGCAGAACAAAAACTATTTGAAACTCAGGAAAACTTAAACAGGGTTGAAGACATTCTTCATGAACTTGAAGGACAGGTTGAACCTTTAAAAATACAAGCATCTATTGCGAAAGATTATCTTGAGAAAAAACAGGAATTAGAAATTGTTGAAACTGCCGTTCTCGTTCAAGAGATAGAAGACCTTCATGAACGCTGGGAAAAACAAAAAACATGGGTGGCAGAATTACAGAAACAAGAATCTGAACTTTCCGTAAAAGTGAAGCAGGGTGAATCTGCGATTGAAAGAGCCAGACTTGATATGCAGGCGATGGATGAATCGATTGATGAACTTCAGGGAGCTCTACTTTCCGCAAGTGAAACACTTGAAAAACTTGAAGGAAAAAAAGAAGTTTTAAAAGAGAGAAAGAAAAACTATGATCAGAATAAAACATCACTGTTAGAGCAGATTCAGCAACTAAAAATAAAAAAAGAGCAACTAGAAACACAATTGCTCTCAGAGAAAAGTATTCTAGCAGAAAAAGAAAGTCAATTAAAAGTGGTTCGAAAACAAGTTGCTGAGGAAGAAAGCCGTTTAACTGTCCTTGAAATGGATGTGGAAGCAGAGCTTGAAAAACTAAAAAGTGATTATTTTGAACGCCTGAATGAACAAACGACTATCAAGAACGAAATGCGTTATATTGAGGATCAGTCTAAACAGCAAAACTTTAAAAGCAGCAGGCTGGATGAAGAAAACAATCGATTTCTGCAACAAAGGGAAGAATTAAAAAACAAAAAAGAACAAGCTGAAAAGAGCTATAAAGAAGCAGAATCTCAATTGAAGAAGAAACAGGAGGAGTATCAGAACTTAAAATCCGCTGTTTCTGTAGAAGAACAAGAAAGCCGTTCAAGTCAGGAGAAATTGTATCAGGCTTATCAGTATATTCAGCAATTCAATTCGAAAAAAGAAATGCTTGAATCGATGCAGGATGAATATGCCGGCTTTATGCAAGGGGTAAAAGAAGTTTTAAAGGCGAAGGAGACAAAGTTATCTGGAATTGAGGGTGCGGTAGCTGAACTTCTTTCTGTTCCGTCTGAGGTTGAAACTGCTATAGAGACAGCTTTAGGCGCTTCTATGCAGCATGTCGTTGTCGATCATGAACAGAATGCTATGAAGGCTATCCGATTCTTAAAACAAACAAGAGCTGGGAGAGCGACATTCTTACCGTTAAATATCATTAAGAGCCGGGATATTTCAAGTGCGGATGTTCATAATGCACGCTCTGCGGATTCATTTGTTGGAGTCGCAGCTGATCTCGTTCAATATGATCAAAAGTATAAGAACATCGTTGGCAACTTGCTAGGTAACATTATTATTTCCAGGGATCTAGCTGGTGCAAATACGATTGCAAAACAAGTAAATTATCGTTACCGAATAGTAACCCTTGAAGGAGATGTAGTCAGCCCGGGCGGCTCAATGTCTGGGGGAAGCTTAAAACAGAAGAGTTCTTCTCTTTTAAGCAGACAAAGAGAAGTTGAAGTCCTGATTGAAAAATTAGCTTCAATGGAGAAACAAACACTAAGCTTAGAAGAAAAAGTTACTAACCTTAAAGAAAAAGTTACAAAAAACAAAGAAGCTTTAGACAGTCTTCAGGCTGAGGGTGAAAAGCTGAGAGAACTTGAACAAGAACTCAAAAGTAACCTTCGTGAGCTTGAGATACAAGAAAAGAGTTTAAACGACAGGCTGCAATTGTATGATCGAGAAAAACATTCGTTCGAGTCTGAACGGTCAGCCGCTGATTCAAGATTATTGAATCTTAAGAAGAAGCTTGAGAATGCTGTGAGATCTGGAAATGAACTTGAGAAAACAATCGCAGACTTAACAGAAAAGAAAAAGATGCATCAGTCTTCAAAAGAAGAGCTAAGAGAAACTTTGACAAAGTTAAAAATAAAAGCTGCAGAACTTGAACAGCAAGTGGCCAATCAAAAAGAAAAAAGTCTGCGACTCGAGGAAGAGTTTGCAGATGTGGGTGCAAAAAGCAAAGAAACAGAGGAAGATTATTGGCTTCTTGAAGAAGAAATGAACTCAAGCTCGTCTGGAGAGGATTCCCTGCATGAACAGATCAAGCAAAAGAGACACGAAAAAAATACGGCATTAAAACTGATAGCAGAGCGAAGACAAGAAAGAACAGAGTCATTCCGTTCTATCGAATCAATGGAAGTTGAGCTTAAGGAAGCAAAGCGTCAATACAAACAATTGAGTGATGGATTAAGAACGGAAGAAGTGAGCATTAATAGACTTGATGTGGAACTGGAAACCCGGCTGACCCACCTGCGGGAAGAATATGAACTCTCATATGAAGGCGCTAAACAAAAGCACAAACTAGAGATGCCTTTAGAGGATGCTAAACGAAAAGTAAAGCTGATCAAAATGGCGATTGAAGAGCTTGGTGTAGTTAACATCGGTGCCATTGAAGAATATGACAGAGTCAGTCAGCGTTATCATTTCCTTACAGAACAAAGGGATGACCTGACAGAAGCTAAAGATACACTATATGGTGTAATCTCAGAGATGGATGAAGAAATGAAGAATCGGTTTGAAGAGACCTTTACATCGATCCGATCGCATTTTGGGGTCATCTTTAAAGAATTATTCGGCGGCGGCCGCGCAGACCTTGTTTTGACGCAGCCAGACGATATGCTTGCAACTGGTGTTGATATCATGGCGCAGCCTCCTGGTAAAAAGCTTCAGCAACTAGGGCTGTTATCTGGGGGAGAGCGAGCATTAACTGCAATAGCACTATTGTTTGCCATACTTAAGGTGCGTCCTGTTCCGTTTTGTATTTTGGATGAAGTTGAAGCCGCATTGGATGACGCAAACGTGAACCGTTTTGCAAAGTTCTTGCGTGCATTCAGCAAAGAAACACAGTTTATCGTTGTAACCCATCGAAAGGGTACAATGGAAGAAGCTGATGTATTGTACGGAGTGACCATGCAGGAATCCGGCGTTTCAAAACTTGTTTCAGTACGCCTAGAAGAAACTAAAGAATTGGTAACATCGTAGGGAGGAAATATAGTGAGTTTTTTAAAGAAGCTAAAAGAAAAATTTTCGAATCAGCCATCAGAAGCCTCTTCTGAAAAATTTAAAGATGGATTAGAAAAAACAAGGAGTTCTTTTTCATTTAAAGTAAATGACCTTTTAAAAAGGTATCGTAAAGTAGATGAAGAATTTTTTGAAGAACTAGAAGAAATCTTAATCGGTGCAGATGTTGGAGTGCATACAGTTCTTGATATCATTGATGAGCTTAAAGATGTAGCCCGCACAAGAAATATTAAAGATCCACAAGAGCTTCGTTCAGCGATCACAGAAAAGCTTGCTGAAATGCTTCAAAAAGATGATAGCGACAACAAGCTGAACATACAAAAAGACGGCATGACAGTCATTTTATTTGTTGGTGTTAACGGAGTTGGGAAGACAACTACGATCGGGAAACTGGCTCACCAGCTCAAAAATGATGGCAAGAAAGTTATTCTTGCTGCTGGAGATACGTTCCGTGCAGGTGCGATCGACCAACTGGAAGTTTGGGGAGAACGTGCTGGTGTAGATGTTATCAAACATCATGAAGGTGCCGATCCTGCTGCGGTAATCTATGACAGCATCCAGGCAGCAAAATCAAGGAAAGCAGATGTACTATTATGTGATACAGCAGGCCGTCTGCAAAATAAAGTAAACTTAATGAACGAACTTTCAAAGGTGAAACGAGTAATCGAACGCGAAATACCCGGTGCACCACACGAAGTGCTGCTCGTTGTAGATGCAACGACCGGACAGAATGCGATGAATCAGGCTAAAACATTTGGTCAATCAACAGATGTTACGGGACTTGTCTTAACAAAACTTGATGGAACAGCTAAAGGCGGAATCGTTCTAGCGATCCGCCACGAACTGGATATTCCAGTGAAATTCGTTGGACTTGGCGAAAAGATTGATGATCTTCAGGAATTCGATCCGGAACAGTTTGTATACGGATTATTCGCTGGAACAGAAGAGGAAGAAGCAGAGTAATATCTGTTTCTTTTTTCTTTTGGGAAGACAAATAAGCCAATATTCCATCTAAGGAAGACCTATTTCGAACGCTGAAATGATTAATCACATAAAAAGAGTGGTTAATCATATAAAAAAACGCAATAATCACATAAAAAATAGAGTTCATCACATAAAAACGAGCGGTCATCACATAATTTTACATTTGATGGAATTTAATATTTGATCTTTGTTTTTCTTAAATAACTTACAGCAGCTATCCACAGTTCATTCTGTTAAGAAAAAAACTTGACATCTATTTTTTCTGGTTGTATAGTATTCACGTAAAGGCATTTCACTTAACAAGGGTTGTGAAAGTATGCTTGATAAAACGATGAGAATTAATTATCTTTTTGATTTTTACCAATCACTGTTAACCCCTAAACAAAAGAATTATATGGGCTTATATTATTTAGACGATTATTCTCTCGGTGAAATTGCTGAACAATATAATGTCAGCCGCCAGGCCGTTTATGATAATATTAAACGGACAGAGGCGATGCTGGAAGAATACGAAGAGAAGTTAGGGCTTTTTGCAAAGTTTCAGGAACGTGATCAGTTGCTGTCATCTTTAAGAGAGCTGCTGAAAACTGAACCTGATAACGTAATTGCAATTATCGATCGCCTTGAAAATATGGAATAGGAGGCGTTCAGTGAGATGGCATTTGAAGGTTTAGCCGACCGTCTTCAGAACACTTTACAAAAGATTCGCGGAAAAGGGAAAGTAAATGAAGCGGATGTAAAGGAAATGATGAGGGAAGTACGCCTTGCTCTTCTTGAGGCGGATGTTAACTTTAAAGTGGTAAAAGATTTTGTGAAAAAGGTATCTGAACGTGCAGTTGGTCAGGAAGTATTAAAAAGCCTGACACCTGGACAGCAAGTTGTAAAAGTGGTTAATGATGAACTTACAGCTTTGATGGGCGGAGAACAGAGCAAAATTGCTGTTTCCAACAAGCCCCCGACGGTCATTATGATGGTTGGACTTCAAGGTGCAGGTAAAACAACAACTACAGGAAAGCTTGCGAATCATTTGCGTAAAAAACAAAATCGCAAACCGCTTCTTGCTGCAGCTGACATATACCGTCCCGCTGCGATAAAGCAGTTAGAAACACTCGGGAAACAGCTTGATTTTCCAGTACATCAATTGGGAGACCAAGTCAGCCCCGTAAAAATTGCTGAAACAGCGATTGCGAAAGCGAAAGAAGAGCATCATGATTATGTTCTTATTGATACAGCAGGGCGTTTGCACATTGATGAAACGCTCATGGATGAATTGAAACAGGTTAAAGAAACAGCAAAACCTGACGAGATCTTCCTTGTTGTTGATGCGATGACAGGTCAGGACGCAGTGAACGTTGCTGAAAGTTTTAATGAAGCACTTGGTATTACAGGTGTTATTCTTACAAAGCTGGATGGCGACACACGCGGTGGTGCCGCGCTTTCAATCAAAGCTGTTACAGGACTTCCTATAAAATTTGTAGGTCTTGGTGAAAAGATGGATGCTCTTGAGCCATTCCATCCGGATCGAATGGCTTCCAGAATTTTAGGAATGGGCGACATGCTGACACTTATTGAAAAGGCGCAGTCCTCAGTAGATGAAGAGAAAGCTCGCGATCTTCAAAAGAAGATGCGTGATATGTCGTTCACATTTGATGATTTTCTTGATCAGATGGGACAAGTCAGAAATCTTGGCCCATTAGATGAAGTGCTTGGCATGCTTCCTGGCGCGAACAAGATGAAAGGCCTTAAGAACGTGCAGATCGATGAAAAACAGATCGGTCACGTTGAAGCTATCATCCGTTCGATGACTCTTCATGAGAGAGAACAGCCGGAGGTTATCAATGCCAGCCGTAAAAGACGTATCGCTAAAGGAAGCGGACGATCAGTACAAGAAGTAAACCGCCTTATCAAACAATTCGAGGACATGAAGAAAATGATGAAACAAATGTCCGGAATGATGAATGGCAAAAAGAAAAAAGGTGGATTTAAATTCCCTTTTATGTAAACTGAATTTTCAGGTTTACAAACCTGTCAATTTATACTATCATATTATTTTGTGTGAACTATTTTCGGAGGTGCAAGTTATAATGGCAGTAAAAATTCGTTTAAAACGTATAGGTGCTAAGAAAGCTCCTTTTTATCGTGTAGTAGTAGCAGATTCTCGTTCTCCTCGTGATGGACGTTTCATCGAAGAGATCGGAACTTACAACCCAGTTGCTAACCCAGCTGAAGTTAAAATCAACGAAGAAAAAGCTCTTGAGTGGATGACAAACGGTGCGAAGCCATCTGATACAGTTCGTAACCTATTCTCAAAAGCTGGTCTTATGGAGAAATTCCATAACGCGAAAAACCAAAAATAATTTTGACGAAGGGGAACTGATATGACAGAGTTGATCGAAGCGATTGTGAAAGCTCTAGTTGATCACCCAGAAGAAGTTAGCGTCAAAGAGGTAAAAGAAGGACATCGCCTTGTTTATCAATTATCCGTGAACCAGACTGATATGGGGAAAGTAATCGGCAAACAAGGAAGAGTGGCCAAAGCGATTCGTACCGTTGTGAATGCAGCAGGTACGAATCAAAATAAAAGGATTTCAATCGAAATCGTCTAAAAAGGATGAGGGAAACCTCTTCCTTTTTTTAATTTATTATTTTAGTCACTTTTTCTTATCACTGACAAGTTGGTTGTAGTGCAAGGTGCGAGACTCCTAATGGTGCGAAGGGCCAAGGAGGCTCACCGCACACCCCGCATAAAAGCGAGCATCCTGAAGTGGAAATCAACTTACTTTCAAGAGCAACAAAGCATGCAAAAAAAGTCATTTAAAAAGTATACATACCCCCATTTATGATAAACTTTAGACTAGAGAATAATATGAATAAGACGTACGAGAGAAGGTTTTTAAATGACAGACAAATGGCTAAACGTCGGAAAGATCGTTAACACACACGGAATAAGAGGAGAAGTTCGTGTTATCTCAAGAACAGATTTTCCGGAAGAACGTTATAAGACAGGCAATACGTTGTATGTAGAGAAAGATCCAGGAAACCTTATTCCTGTAACTATTGAAACTCATCGCAAACATAAACAGTTCGATCTCTTAACGTTCGAAGGTTTAAATAACATTAATGATGTTGAGCCCTTTAAAGGGTATTTATTAAAAGTTCCAAAAGAACAGCAAGTGTCTTTAGAAGAAGGCGAGTTCTTTTATCATGACATCATTGGATGTTCTGTTTTTACGGTAGATGGGGAAGAATTAGGAAAAGTGAAAGAAATTCTTTCGCCGGGTGCAAATGATGTATGGGTAGTAAAACGCAAAGGGTTCGGCTCCGACATTTTAATACCATATATCCCGTCCGTTGTTAAGACGGTTGATCTAGAAGCTAAAAAGATTTCAATCGAACCTTTAGAAGGACTTTTCTAAAATGAAAATCGATGTATTAAGCCTGTTCCCTGATATGTTTTCAGGTGTTTTCGGCCAGTCTATCTTAAAAAAAGCACAAGAAAAAAGTGCCGTCCAGTTTCAGGTACACGATTTCCGCGAATACTCAACAAACAAACATAGAAATGTTGATGATTACCCTTATGGCGGAGGAGCAGGGATGGTGTTGACTCCCCAGCCGTTATTCGATGCAGTTGAAACCTTAACGGAGGAAACATCTGAGAGACCGAGAATCATACTGCTTTGTCCACAAGGAGAAAGGTTTTCTCAAAAGAAAGCGGAAGAACTCTCTAAAGAAAAGCACCTGATCTTTTTATGCGGCCATTACGAAGGCTATGACGAGCGAATCAGAGAACATTTAGTTTCAGATGAGATTTCAATTGGAGATTATGTCTTAACAGGCGGAGAGTTGGGCGCGATGGTCGTTATTGATGCCGTAACAAGATTGCTCCCTGGTGTACTTGGCAAAGAAGAATCACATCTTCAGGATTCATTCAGCACAGGTCTCTTAGAACATCCACAATATACGAGACCGGCAGACTTCAGGGGGATGAAGGTTCCGGATGTACTTATGTCAGGAAATCATAAAAATATTGAAGAATGGCGTAAAAAAGAGTCTTTAAAACGGACTTACGAAAGACGTCCCGATCTGTTGGAGCATTTAGAGTTAACTAAGGAAGAAGAAAATTGGCTGAGAGAAATAAAAGATAATAAAACAACTTGATACTCGTCTGATTTATATGGTATTATATTGTTTGTGGCTTATGCCCGTTTAATCCGGTGTTCCGCTGCTTGATAATCACGCAAGAACATCTATGGGAAGGGAGGCAATAAACTATGCAACAGCTTATTGAAGATCTTGCAAAAGATCAATTAAAATCAGATTTACCAAAATTCCGTTCAGGTGACACTGTACGTGTACACGTGAAAGTAATCGAGGGTACTCGTGAGCGTATCCAGCTTTTTGAAGGTGTTGTTATCAAAAAGCGTGGGTCTGGGATTTCTGAAACGTTTACTGTTCGTAAAATTTCTTACGGTGTTGGTGTGGAGCGTGCGTTCCCTGTACATTCACCTAAGATTGCGAACCTTGAAGTTGTACGTCGCGGTAAAGTACGCCGTGCTAAGCTATACTACTTGCGTGCACTTCGCGGTAAAGCAGCTCGTATTAAAGAAATTCGCTAATAATTCTCGAAAGGAGCTTGACTTACTCAAGCTCCTTTTTCCATATTATAAGTAAGGAATTTCTACAGATGGTGAGGATTAAGAATGGCTCGTACAAAAAACGAAACGTGGGAATGGATTAAAGCATTAGCTGCAGCATTGTTATTGGCAGGTATCATCAGGTTCTTCCTTTTTGCCCCAGTGGTAGTAGATGGACAATCCATGATGCCGACTCTTCATGATGGAGATCGATTAATTGTTAATAAGTTCAGCTATATGATTGGAGAACCGAACAGATTTGACATTGTAGTCTTTCACGCTACTGAAGAAAAAGATTACATAAAAAGAGTAATTGGTTTGCCAGGAGATACGATCGAGTATAAAGATGATACTCTTTATGTGAATGGCAAAAAGGTGAAAGAAGAATACTTAGAAGCATATAAGAAAAAAACAAAAGACGGCAATTTCACGTACGACTTCACTTTACAGGAAGTGACCGCTAAAAAGAAGGTTCCAGAAGGGCAATTGTTTGTTCTAGGTGATAATCGCCGGAACTCAAGTGACAGCCGGAACATCGGTACTGTTAGTGAAGATGAAATCTTAGGAAAAGCATCATTCCGTTTCTGGCCGTTATCGGATATAGGATTTGTAAAGTAGGGTGAACTAACATGACCATTCAATGGTTTCCAGGCCATATGGCAAAAGCGCGCCGGGAAATAACTGAAAAACTTAAAATGATCGATGTCGTTTTCGAACTTGTAGACGCCAGAATTCCATTAGCGTCACGAAACCCGATGATAGATGAGATACTTGGAGAAAAGCCGCGTATTGTTTTGTTGAACAAAGCAGACCTGGCAGATCCAAAAGTAACATCGTTGTGGCAAAGCTATTTTTCAGATAAAGGAATTCCATCTCTGGCAATAAACTCACAAGACGGAAAAGGGATAAAAAAGATAGAACCTATTGCACACGAACTTGTAAAAGAAAAGTTCGATAAAATGAGAGCAAAGGGAATCGTTAAACCGCGTGCTGTTCGTGCTTTGATCGTTGGAATACCTAATGTAGGGAAATCAACAATAATTAATAGGATGGCAGGCAAAAATATTGCTGTAACTGGAGATAAGCCAGGGGTAACAAAAAAACAGCAATGGATCAAAGCAGGAAAGACTCTTGAACTCCTGGACACACCGGGTATTCTATGGCCGAAGTTTGAAGATCAGTCGATAGGTCTCAAGCTCGCTGTTACCGGAGCGATAAAAGAAACTTTATTTGATTTTACAGAAGTGGTATTGTTTGCTGTGAAATATTTAAACGAACATTATCAAGAACGCCTTGTTGAGCGTTATAAACTATCAGATATACCCGATGATCCTCTTCGTTTATTTGAGGAGATCGGCAAAAAAAGAGGATGTATTATGAGCGGTGGTGAAGTTGATCTCGAGAAAACAGCAGAGATTGTACTTCGTGACCTTCGTTCTGAAAAATTGGGCCGCTTGTCTTACGAGCTGCCATCAGCAACAAATGAATAAAGTAGTGTAACAGGCGCGTATATTCTATGTGCCTGTTTTCTTTGAATCGGTAAAGTCTTCAAAGTCAGTTTAGCAAACCGATAAATAATACATAAAGAGTGTGAATAAAAAATGAAGCTATCCATAAAAGAATGGGATCAGAAACTGAAAGACAGTTCTGCCGAAGAAATCAGCGGTCTTCTGAAGCATCTTGCATCAGATGAAAGGCAGGGTGCCAAAAAATTATTTAAAACATACACAAGCCGTTTATTAGAAGCGGAAGCGGAAATGAAAAGACTTGAGATCATGTGCAGTTTTGAAAAACAATGCACCTCTAACGGGAAAAAATTTATCGCTGGAGTCGATGAAGTTGGCAGAGGTCCGTTAGCTGGACCAGTAGTAGCCGCGGCCGTTATTTTACCAGAAGGCTATATGCTAAAAGGAATCAACGACTCCAAAAAACTATCAGAAAAAAAACGAGAAGAATTATATGAAAGACTTGTAGAAGATGCTGTTTGTTATAGTATTCATTTAGTTCAGCCTGAAAAGATCGACGAGATCAACATCTATCAGGCATCTAAGCTAGCCATGACTGAGGCAGTCTGCCAGCTGAAGGTAGAGCCAGATCAGCTTTTGATCGATGCCATGGAAATCGCTCTGCCGATCGAACAGATGAAAATTATAAAAGGGGATGAAAAAAGCATCTCTATTGCAGCAGCATCTATTGTTGCTAAAGTTACACGGGACCGATACATGAAGAAACTGGACCAAACATATCCTCATTATGGTTTTAAATCAAATATGGGCTACGGCACAAAAGAGCACCTTAAAGCGCTGAGAACATTCGGGGCAACTGAAATACATCGCAAATCGTTTAGTCCAGTGGGAGAAATTATTCAGTTTACTGGGAGTGAATAAGGTGTTATCGATTAACAACATCATCAATCCACAGCCGCTTGCAGAAAATTCAGCAAAAGGCATCAACCTGAAACTAAACCAATTCTTAACGGCAAAAATTTTAGAGATCTTTCCTGATCAAACAGCAAAGATCTTATATAATGGAACAGCCTTGCATGCAAAATTAGAGGCTCCTTTAACGAAAGGGAATCATTATTTGTTTGAGGTTGGAGAAAAGAACGGATCAATAATCTTAAAAAAAATAGATGTAGATCCCTCAAAATCAACGACCGAACAAATGCTGCAAAAGTTAAATCTTCCTCAAACAGATAATAACAAAAAGGCTGCTGAGTTTGTAATCTCTGAAAAAATACCCGTAACAAAAGAAAATGTTAAACAGGTTGCTGATATCCTTCAGCTTGCCACAAACATTCCATTTAAAGAGAAGAAAGAAGTTATTCATCGAATGCAAGAACTTCAGCTTCCAGCTAAGCCAGCTTTGGTTAATGCAGTCATAGCCAGTATTCAAAGTAAACCAGATCAAGCTGAGATGAGACAATTGTTCGAGTCTCTTACACCTTATGTACATAAAGATAAAAGCATAGCAAAAACAGTTGATCTGCTTCAGAACTTATTTGGTTTTAAGAGCCATCATTCGGTTCCAAAAGAACGTTCACAAATATCTGTAAGCTCGACAAACACTATACATTTACCAAAAGAAACTAGAGTTCAGCCTGGGAATTCAGTAATAGAAATAATAGGGTTGAATCAAGTATCTAAAGATGAAGCGAAAACAAGTCAAACAAACCAGCCTACTGTACAAAGAGCGGAAGCTTCAGTTAACGATACCAAACGCCAGGCTGCAGATGATTTCTTACAAGCTGTCCAAAAATGGCTGCAGAGATCAGGGCTGCTGCACGAAAGGATTTTATTGAAAGATCCCCTCCAATTAACGCAAACAGAAACTTTAAAATCACACATTATAACTTTAAAACAAAATTCAGAATCACTTGGACTGCCTGAAAGTGTTACAGTAAAGACTGAGCAAGCGCTCAATAAACTTACGAGCCAGCAGGTTCAAAACATACCAGCTAACGAACATCTGCATCAGTTTGTTCTGCAGATTCCACTTGGACAGAATGAAAACCCAAGAGAGATTTCAATCCGGTGGGAAGGGAAGAAAAATAACGGACAATCGTTAGATCCAGATCATTGCAGGATGGTGTTTTGGCTGGAGATGAAAAATTTAAAAGATATTGCAGTGGATGTTCAGATACAAAACAGAATTTTGTCTTTAAAAATTTTCAGCGAACATCCTCAAATCGAGAATCTTTCAAAAGCATTTCTACCATCATTAAAGAAAAGCTTAAGTGAGATGAACTATACGCTATCTTCAATAAATTTTTCACAAAAACAAAAAAATGAAATAAAAATCCCTGAGGCAAACACAGGATATAAAGGGATGGATCTGCGTATATGAAAAAAAATATAAAAGAAGCTGTAGCACTTAAGTATAATCCCGAGGAATCAAGTTCTCCCAAAGTAACAGCCAAAGGTAAAGGTGAAACGGCTGATCGAATCGTTCAAACTGCATCAGAGTATAATATTCCGATTCAGGAAGATCCTTCACTTGTGCACTTATTATCAAAATTAGAGATCAATGAAAGCATCCCAGAAGAACTTTATGAAGTTGTAGCAGAACTTTTTGCTTTTATATATCAAATCGATCAAGAAGCAAAATGATAAACATAATTCTTGGTCAAACGGGCATTGCTAACATAAAGGAGTGTGCACAATGCCAAAAAACAAACTTGTCGTACAGCAATCCGAGCAATTAGTTAATCAATTCAGAGAAGAGATGGCTGAAGAATTCGGACTATATCGCCCTGCAGCAGAAAAAGAAGCGATTACACCGAAGCTTATTAAAGAACAGGAAAACGAGAAAAACAAATGAAATAAGCTTTGGAAGCTCCTATTTTCCAAAGGCAAAAAACAGTAAAACCAAAACCGTATCATGATGGTTTTGGTTTTTTATTTGTACAGAAATCCTGTATGCGCTTGCAATTTTCTGAAGAATAGTGGACATAAGACGCTTGGTCTTATACAATGATAACGGTACTTTAAGTTTTCACCATGATAGGAGGATGGAGAGTAAATGAATATCCACGAATACCAAGGTAAAGAGATACTTAGAAAATATGGTGTGGCTGTTCCAAACGGAAAAGTGGCATTTTCAGTTGAAGAAGCTGTAGAAGCTGCTAAAGAACTGGGGAGCGCTGTATCTGTTGTAAAAGCACAGATTCATGCAGGCGGCCGCGGTAAAGCAGGTGGCGTAAAAGTTGCCAAGAATATTGATGAAGTGCGTACATACGCAAATGAAATCTTAGGTAAAGTTTTAGTTACTCACCAAACTGGCCCTGAAGGTAAGGAAGTTAAGCGCTTACTTATCGAAGAAGGCTGTGACATTAAGAAAGAATATTACATTGGTCTTGTGCTTGATCGTGCAACTTCAAGTGTAGTAATGATGGGATCTGAAGAAGGCGGAACTGAAATTGAAGAAGTGGCAGAAAAGACGCCTGAAAAAATCTTCAAAGAAGTAATCGATCCTGCGATCGGTCTTCAAGCATTCCAGGCAAGACGTTTAGCTTATAACATTAACATTCCAACGGAACTTGTAGGTAAAGCTGTTAAGTTCATGATGGGATTATATACTGCATTCGTTGAAAAAGATTGTTCTATCGCTGAGATCAACCCATTAGTTGTTACGGGAGACGGAAACGTAATGGCACTTGACGCGAAAATGAACTTTGATTCAAATGCTTTATACCGTCATAAAGACATCTTGGAATACAGAGATCTAGAAGAAGAAGATCCAAAAGAGATTGAAGCTTCTAAGTATGATCTAAGCTATATCTCTTTAGATGGAAATATCGGCTGTATGGTTAATGGTGCTGGTCTAGCTATGGCTACAATGGACATCATTAAGCATTATGGCGGTGACCCTGCTAACTTCCTTGATGTTGGGGGCGGCGCAACAACTGAGAAAGTAACGGAAGCGTTCAAAATTATTCTTTCTGACAAAAATGTTAAAGGGATTTTCGTTAACATCTTTGGCGGTATCATGAAATGTGACATCATTGCGAATGGTGTTGTAGAAGCAACTAAACAAGTTGGCCTTGAACTGCCTCTAGTAGTTCGTCTTGAAGGTACAAACGTTGATCTAGGTAAAAAGATCTTAAAAGAATCCGGTCTTAATATTACAGCTGCTGATTCAATGGCTGACGGTGCAGAAAAAATCGTCGCATTAGTTAAGTAATAAAGAAAACATTGCAGGAAGGATGGGAATTTAAAGCATGAGCATTTTTATTAATAAAGACACAAAAGTCATCGTTCAGGGTATTACAGGTTCCGTTGGTCTTTTCCATACGAAACAAATGCTTGAATATGGTACAAAAATTGTGGGCGGAGTTACACCTGGTAAAGGCGGAACTGAAGTTGAAGGACTTCCTGTATTCAACACAGTTGCTGATGCAGTTAAAGAAACTGGAGCAAACGCTTCTGTTATTTATGTTCCTCCAGCATTTGCTGCCGAAGCAATCATCGAAGCTGTTGATGCAGAACTTGATCTAGCTATTTGTATTACAGAAGGTATTCCTGTAATGGATATGGTTAAAGTTAAGCGCTATATGGAAGGCAAGAAAACTCGCTTAGTTGGACCAAACTGCCCGGGTGTCATCACTCCTGAAGAGTGTAAGATTGGTATCATGCCTGGCTACATCCACACGAAAGGACACGTAGGTGTTGTCTCACGTTCTGGAACATTAACTTATGAAGCTGTTCATCAGCTTTCAGAGCGCGGAATTGGACAATCTACAGCTGTTGGTATCGGTGGAGACCCAGTTAACGGGACGGACTTTATTGACGTTCTAAAGGCGTTTAACGAAGATGAAGATACGTATGCAGTAATCATGATTGGTGAAATTGGCGGAACTGCAGAAGAAGAAGCTGCAGAATGGGTAAAAGCTAATATGACTAAACCAGTTGTTGGCTTCATCGGCGGACAAACAGCACCTCCAGGAAAACGTATGGGCCATGCTGGTGCGATTATCTCTGGCGGTAAAGGTACTGCAGACGAGAAGATCAAAACAATGAAGGCATGCGGAATTAAAGTTGCAGCAACACCTTCAGTAATGGGTGAAACTTTAGTTGAAGCACTTAAAGAAAACGATCTTTACGACGTTTGTGTAACAAACAAAGAAAAAGCATCAAAAGCATAAATAACATAAGAGGTGTGTACAGCATCTCTAACATCGTGAGAAGCTCCCAGAAATAGGGGGCTTTTTCACTTTAATTAACTATTGGTTCATAGGGAGGAAAAGGATTTGGATTACGAACGCTTAATCTTTCTTCATCATTGTGAAGGTCTTACATGGAAACATTTCAAGAATATTTTAACAGCCGATCCGGATTTAGTAGATATATTTAAAATGGATGTAAAGAGCCTGATGAAGTCATTCGCATTAAGCGAGAAAATGGCAGTACGCCTATATTCCTTTATGAACCAAAAGAATAGTACATACATAATGAATGTTTTAAAGAAAAATTCGATATCTGCCATCCCTTATTTTCATAACGATTATCCAACTAGTTTGAAAACAATATTTGATCCGCCATGGGTACTTTATGGAAGAGGAGATTGGAGTACGCTGAAACAGGATAAAATAATAAGTGTGGTAGGAACGAGAAATCCGAGTTCTGATGGATTGGGTTCCTTAAGCAAGGTCCTTTCACCTCTGCTGAAGAAACAATGGGTAGTCGTAAGCGGGCTTGCAAGAGGGATAGATACATATGCACACCGGTTATGTCTAGTAAACGGGACGCGAACAGCTGCAGTTCTAGGTTCTGGAATAAAATGCGTATATCCTACTGAAAATAATAAACTGGCAGAAGAAATCAGCAGTCAAGGAATCCTTATTTCAGAGTTTCCGCCTTTTGTTCAGCCAAAACGCTGGCATTTCCCATTGCGTAACCGTATAATTAGCGGTCTCGGCAAGGCAACTCTAGTTGCTGAAGCGAGAACGAAGAGCGGATCGCTCATTACCGCGGATCAGGCATTAGAACAAGGCCGTGACGTCTTTGCCATTCCAGGATCTATCCTTGAAGATTGTGCAGCAGGTACAAATTTCTTGATTCAGAACGGCGCAAAACTCGTAATGTGTGCAGAGGATATAGCCGATGAATGGACTTAACCGTTTTCATTAAATTAGGAAACAGTTTGACAAAAGCAGATACATTATTTAATAATAGGGAAGATTTCACTAAACCCTTAAAGGGGGATAAACTGTAAATGGAAAAATACTTAGTCATTGTTGAGTCTCCCGCAAAAGCAAAGACGATAAAAAAATACTTAGGGAGCAAATATGACGTAAAAGCATCTATGGGACATGTTCGTGATCTGCCCAGAAGCCAGACCGGCGTAGATGTAGAAGCAAATTATGAACCTAAATACATTACTATCCGTGGTAAAGGTCCAATATTGAAGGACTTAAAAACAGCAGCAAAAAAAGCGAAACAAATCTTTCTCGCGGCTGACCCGGATCGTGAAGGTGAAGCAATCGCATGGCATCTTGCTCACAGTTTGGAGATGGATTTAGATTCTGATTGCCGAGTTGTATTTAATGAGATTACTAAAACCGCGATAAAAGATTCATTTAAGAGACCGAGAAAAATCAATATGGACTTGGTAGATGCCCAACAAGCCAGAAGAGTACTTGACAGACTTGTAGGGTATAAGGTCAGTCCATTATTATGGAAGAAAATTAAAAAGGGTTTAAGTGCAGGACGGGTTCAAACTGTAGCTGTCCGATTGATAGTCGAACGTGAAAAAGAAATTGAAGCTTTTCAACCGGAAGAATATTGGAAGATCAAAGGGATATTCAGTGCTTCGGGCGAAGACTTTGAAGCTCAGTACTTTGGACTCAACGGCAAGAAACAAGAGCTTTCAAATGAAGATGAAGTAAAAGATATCCTGAGTAAAATCAAAGGGAAATCCTTTACGATTGATTCTGTACAGAAGAAAGAACGAAAAAGAAACCCTTCACCGCCATTTATCACTTCTTCCCTGCAGCAGGAAGCTGCTAGAAAGCTTAACTTCAGAGCGAAGAAAACAATGATGCTCGCTCAGCAGCTGTATGAAGGGGTCGACCTTGGAAAAGAAGGTACAGTCGGTTTGATCACTTATATGCGTACTGACTCAACCCGAATCTCAGACACTGCAAAAAGTGAAGCTTCGGAGTTTATCGCTAACGAATATGGAAAACAATACGTGAACAGCTCTAGAGCTGAAAAGAAATCAGGAAAGAATGCTCAGGATGCACATGAAGCTATTCGTCCTACTTCAGTTATGTATCATCCAAAAGAGTTGAAGACCTATTTATCCAGAGACCAGCTCCGTCTTTACAAGCTGATTTGGGAACGTTTTCTGGCAAGTCAGATGTCTTCTGCAGTACTGGACACTATGACTGTTGATCTTCAAAACAATGGAGTAACATTCCGTGCAACAGGATCAAAAGTAAAGTTCCCTGGATTCATGAAGGTTTATGTAGAGGGCAATGATGACGGCAAAAAAGAAGAAGACCGAATCCTGCCTGCTGTACAAGAAGGAATGAAGGTTGACAAGAAAGATTTGGAGCCGACACAGCACTTTACCCAGCCGCCGCCGCGCTATACTGAAGCTAGATTAGTACGGACGATGGAAGAATTGGGGATAGGAAGACCTTCTACTTATGCTCCGACTCTCGATACGATTCAAAAGAGAGGTTATGTTGCATTAGACGACAAGAAGTTCGTTCCAACTGAACTTGGAGAACTTGTCTTAGAGATGACACTTGAGTTTTTCCCTGAAGTCTTTAACGTCGAATTTACTGCCAAGATGGAAAGTGATCTCGATGAAGTTGAAGAAGGAAATATCGATTGGATCAAGATCATTGATGAATTCTATAAAAACTTTGAGAAGAAGCTTAAAATTGCTGAAGCAGAAATGCAAAAAGTAGAAATTAAGGATGAACCGGCCGGGGAAAACTGCGAGAAATGCGGACACGAGATGGTCTATAAGATGGGACGTTTCGGTAAGTTCATGGCATGCTCCAATTTCCCGGATTGCAGAAACACCAAGCCAATCGTCAAAGATATAGGCGTTGAATGTCCATCTTGTCATAAAGGATCAATTGTCGAAAGAAAAAGCAAAAAGAAACGAGTTTTCTATGGCTGCAACAGATATCCTGATTGTGAATTCGTTTCATGGGACAAACCCATTGCAAGAACATGTCCGAAATGTAATAGTATGTTAGTAGAAAAGAAAACGAAAAAAGGAAAAGTTGTTCAATGCGTGTCGTGCGACTATTCCGAAGAGGAAGCAAAGTAAGGAGTTTTACCATGAGCCATCAACATGTTAACGTAATCGGAGCGGGTCTTGCCGGCAGTGAAGCTGCTTGGCAGATCGCAAGCCGAGGAATAAAAGTTAAATTATATGAAATGAGACCGGTTAGACAGACACCGGCTCATCACACTGAAAAATTTGCAGAGCTCGTGTGTTCAAATTCATTGCGGGCAAATACATTAACAAATGCTGTTGGTGTATTAAAAGAAGAAATGAGGAAATTAAATTCCGTTATCATTTCATCTGCAGATGATTGTGCAGTACCTGCAGGCGGCGCTTTAGCTGTCGATCGTCACGAATTTGCAGGGCTTGTAACAGAACGAGTTAAGAATCATCCTAATGTTGAAGTAATAACAGAAGAAGTAACAGAAATTCCAGATGGTCCGACAATTATCGCTACGGGTCCTCTAACTTCTGATCATTTATCAAAAGCTTTAAACTCTTTAACTGGCGAAGAATATTTATATTTTTACGATGCTGCTGCTCCTATTATTGAAGTAGAGAGTATCAATATGGATAAGGTCTATTTGAAGTCCCGCTACGATAAAGGTGAAGCAGCTTATTTAAACTGTCCGATGACTGAAGAAGAATTCGACCGTTTTTACGAAGCTCTTATCACTTCTGAAACGGTTCCTTTAAAAGAGTTTGAAAAAGAAATCTTTTTTGAGGGTTGTATGCCTGTTGAAGTAATGGCTAAGCGTGGCAAGAAGACTCTGCTTTTCGGACCGATGAAACCCGTAGGCCTTGAAGATCCGAAAACAGGAAAGATTCCATATGCTGTCGTTCAGTTAAGACAAGACAATAGTGCAGGGACGCTTTATAATATTGTAGGGTTTCAAACACACTTGAAATGGGGACCTCAAAAAGAACTTATTCAGCTTATCCCAGGTTTAGAAAATGCAGAGGTTGTGCGCTACGGTGTTATGCACCGTAATACATTCTTAAACTCCCCTAAACTATTAAAAGACACTTATCAGCTAAAAGAAAGAGATGATCTTTTCTTTGCAGGGCAGATGACAGGTGTTGAAGGATATGTGGAAAGTGCTGCATCTGGACTGATCGCTGGCATAAATGCAGCAAAACTCGTAAAAGGCGAGGAGTTAGCTGTTTTTCCTAGAGAAACTGCAATCGGAAGTATGGCATATTATATTACGACTGCAAATCCTGATAATTTTCAGCCGATGAATGCAAACTTTGGTTTGATGCCTCCACTTGAAACAAGGATTAAAAACAAGCAGGAAAGAAACATGGCAATCGCAGAACGAGCATTGGAAACAATTCAGAATTTTATAACAAATTTGTGAACATCTATTGCTTTAGCCCCTAAGTTGTGATACGATTTAGGGGCTTTGTGAGGTGTATGAAATGGAATCAGAACGCCAGCTCGTGGTGGATTTTCTTAATTATTTGATGATTGAGAAGAACAGTTCGCCATATACGATCGAACACTATGAAAAAGATATTAATGATTTTACTTCTTTTTTGAAACAGCAAGCAATCGAAGGATTCGCTGCTGTTTCTTATGTTTTAGTTAGACATTATCTCGTGACCCTTCATGAAAAGAAGTATGCGAGAAATACGGTTGCTAGAAAGATATCTTCCATGAGAAGTTTTTACCGGTTCCTGAATCGGGAAAAAGTCGTGGAACAAAACCCTTTTGCAATGGCCTCTCTACCTAAAAAAGCGAAAATGCTTCCTCAATTTCTTTATGAAAAAGAGTTGGAGAAGCTTTTTAACGTGTCTGATTTAAGTACGCCAATCGGACAAAGAAATCAGGCCATTCTCGAATTGCTCTATGGTACTGGCATTCGTGTGAGCGAATGCTGCAAACTGCAATTGAAGGATCTTGATCTTTTTGTCGAGGCTGCCTTAATCAAGGGAAAAGGGAAAAAGGAAAGGTATGTTCCCCTCGGTTCTTTTGCTAAGGAAGCATTAGAAAGATATATCAGCGATGGACGGAAAGTTTTACTTGAAAAAACAGAAAATAAAACGGATTCCCTGTTTTTAAATTATAAAGGGGAACCTTTAAGTGCGAGAAGCGTAAGAAACATATTGAATAAAATCATTGAAGAATCGTCGCTCAATATACATATCAGTCCACACGTTTTAAGACATACTTTTGCGACACACATGCTCAATGAAGGTGCAGACTTAAGAACAGTTCAGGAACTCCTGGGACATTCGCAGCTCTCATCAACACAAGTCTACACACATGTAACGAAAGATCATTTGAAAAAAATCTATAATAATGCGCATCCTCGTGCATAAAAAACAAAAAGGGAGGGATTTTTCGATGTCAACTTTTCATGCGACCACTATTTTTGCTATTCAGCACAATGGAGAAGCTGCAATGACTGGAGATGGCCAGGTCACTTTCGGCAATGCAGTTGTAATGAAGCATACTGCCAAAAAGGTAAGGAAGCTGTATGGTGGGAAAGTACTTGCTGGTTTTGCAGGCTCAGTAGCAGATGCATTTACTCTTTATGAAAAATTCGAGAGCAAACTTGAAGAATACAGCGGCAACTTACAGCGTGCATCTGTTGAAATGGCTAAAGAATGGCGTACTGATCAAGTTTTAAGGAAACTCGAAGCATTGCTGATCGTTATGAACAAAGAGCATATGCTGCTTATTTCAGGAACAGGTGAAGTCATTGAACCTGATGATGGCATCCTTGCAATAGGCTCAGGCGGAAATTATGCTCTTGCAGCAGGAAGAGCATTGAAAAATAATGCTCCTCAGCTTTCTGCTAAAGAAATAGCGCTCGCTTCATTGCAAACAGCCGGAGAGATTTGTGTCTACACAAATACGGAGATTGTATTAGAGGAACTGTAAAATCCTATATAAGGAGTGATTTTGTTTGAACAGTCAACTAACTCCAAGGCAGATCGTTGAAAAACTCGATCAATACATTATTGGACAAAAAGATGCTAAAAAAGCAGTGGCGGTTGCTCTCAGAAACCGTTACAGAAGAAGTCTCCTGGATGATAAACTTCGCGATGAGGTATCTCCAAAAAATATTTTAATGATCGGTCCGACTGGTGTCGGAAAAACAGAGATTGCAAGAAGACTTGCAAAACTTGCTCAAGCTCCTTTTATTAAAATAGAAGCTACGAAATTTACTGAAGTAGGCTATGTTGGTCGAGATGTCGATTCCATGGTTCGTGATCTGGTTGAAACATCTGTGAGGCTTGTTAAAGAGCTGAAAATGAATGAAGTCAAAGACAAGGCCGAACAGAATGCGAATAAGCGTTTAGTAGAACTTCTTGTCCCTGGAAAAAAAACAGAAACAAGCTATAAAAACCCCTTAGAAATGTTTTTCGGCGGCGGGAATCAAAACCAGGAACAGTCAACACAGCAGGATGACGAAGGGAACTTAAAGCAAAGACGAAACCAGATGGCACAAAAATTAGCTCTTGGAGAAATGGAAGATCATCTAGTAACAGTGGAAGTCGATGAGCAAAACCCTTCAATGCTAGATATGTTTCAAGGCTCTGGTCTTGAACAGGTTGGCATGAATATGCAAGACATGTTAGGCGGGATTATGCCTAAGAAAAAAAAGAAAAGAAAGCTTACCGTTCGTGAAGCAAGAAAAGTTCTGACACAAGACGAAGCAGCAAAATTGATCGATATGGATGACGTAACGAGTGAAGCTGTTTATAAGACAGAACAAACAGGTATTATATTTATAGATGAGATTGATAAAATTGCCGGAAAGAATCAAAACTCTGCAGATGTCAGCAGAGAAGGTGTTCAAAGGGATATTCTTCCCATCGTAGAAGGTTCCACTGTCATGACGAAATATGGTTCGATTAAGACTGATCATATTCTATTTATTGCAGCAGGTGCTTTTCACATGGCAAAACCTTCAGATCTCATTCCCGAGCTTCAAGGAAGATTTCCGATCAGGGTAGAATTAAATAGCTTGTCTGTTGAAGATTTTACACGTATATTAATAGAGCCTGATAATGCGATTGTAAAACAGTACAAAGCTCTATTAAGTACAGAAGGTATAAATGTTGAATTTTCTGACGATGCTATTGCTAAGATTGCAAGCATCGCATTTGAAGTCAATCAAGACACCGACAATATTGGTGCGAGAAGACTTCATACCATATTGGAGCGCTTACTCGAAGACTTGTCTTTTGAAGCGCCAGATATCAGTTTAGATCAAATTACCATTACACCCGAGTATGTAGAAGAAAAACTGGCTAATATCGCAAAGAATAAAGATCTGAGCCAATATATTTTATAGGATGCACTAGGAGGAAGAAATACAATGAATTTATTAAACAAAGCAAGAAGCATTAACTCAATGTTGCAACAAACAGGTGGTAAACAAGTAAACTTTAAGGAAATGGCTGAAACACTTAGCTCAGTTATCGGAGCTAATATATTCGTAGTCAGCCGCAGAGGAAAGTTGTTAGGAACTGCTCTAAAGCAGGATATTGAAAACGAGCGTATGAAAAAGATGATTCAGGATCGTCAATTTCCTACGGATTACACGAAAAATCTTTTCAACATTACAGAATCAATGGCTAACATCGATGTTGAAAGTGATTACACAGCTTTCCCTGTTGAGAACAAGGATTTATTCTCGACAGGCTTAACGACGGTGGTACCTATCGTAGGTGGTGGTGAAAGACTAGGAACTCTTATCTTATCCAGACTGTCTACGTCGTTTGAAGAAGATGACCTAGTATTAGCAGAGTATGGTGCTACAGTAGTTGGTATGGAGATACTTCGCGAGAAAGCGGAAGAGATTGAAGAAGAAGCTAGAAATAAAGCTGTTGTTCAAATGGCGATCAGTTCATTATCATATAGTGAGCTTGAAGCGATCGAACATATCTTTGAAGAATTAGAAGGCAATGAGGGCCTTCTAGTTGCGAGTAAAATTGCTGACCGTGTAGGTATCACAAGATCAGTAATCGTTAACGCGCTTCGTAAGTTAGAGAGTGCAGGAGTTATCGAATCTCGTTCACTTGGCATGAAGGGAACGTACATCAAGGTATTAAATGATAAGTTCTTGCTTGAACTTGAAAAATTAAAAACTTCTTAAATCTAAAGATTAAAAACCAATCCGGATAGGGTTGGTTTTTTTTTGGTCTCAAACATGGATGTTTTTGAAAGTGATTGATTTCCGTTCCAGGTGCTCGCTTTCCGCGGGGCGTGCGGTGAGCCCACTCGTTGCTTTGCGACATTGAATGGTCTCACCTGTCCTGCTTCATGGGAGTATCCTTGCTCCTGTGTCTACTAGTAAATGCTACCGATGTAAGGGTTCCTCGTCGCATGCCAAACGAGAAGCTTCTCATGTTGTAGGCACGCACCTTGCACTCCAATCAATCTTTCAATGAAGCGAAAAAAAGTTAGAATGCAATTACCTGTTAGAAAAAATGGTCGATCGTATTTTAGACTGTTCTTGAAGATGATTAATTTCCGTTCCAGGTGTTCGATTACCCTCGGGCTGCGGTGAGCCTTTAAGATTCTCACCCTGACCCGCTTCATGGAAGTATCCTTGCTCCTGCATCTACGAGTAATTGCAACCGATGTGACCTTCCTCGTCGCATGCCTAGGGAGAAGTTTACTATGTGGTAGGTAACTTGCACTCCAATCAACTTGTGAGTAAAGAGAAGTTCAGGAAAAAGGCAACGGTCTACTTAAGATACGTGCTATTCAAAGAGGTATGTTTGAGCGAGCTTTTCATAAAAATATGGACATTTTTATGTTTTTGTTAAAAAAAATGTCGATTAAAAAAAGATTAGTAAAGTTGTACTGTTCGGCTAAATACGACAGGGATTTTATTACTAGATGAAGAATTAGGTATAAAGTCACGGTCGAAACATAGTGCTTTCTATCGAAAAAAGTCATTTTGGGAAAAAATACATAGACACTTTTTGGATATATCACTTAAAATATGATATAGCGGTAAGATTTAACATTAATTGAAACATCTATAGTAAAAAAGAGGGAAGTGATCAACTTGTTCTCTAGCCCTGTCATGAAAAACTTGGAAATGGCATTAGATGGATCAGCGTTAAAACAGAAAACCATTTCAAACAATTTGGCTAATGTGGACACTCCTGGATATAAAGCGAAAGAAACCGTTTTTAAACAGGAATTTGAAAGAAGTTTAAATGCATACCGTACAAATCAGCGCCATTTTACTTTTAGTACGGATCGACCATCCTCTTTTTATGTAAAAGAGCAAGGCGGCACAACCATGAACCATAACGGAAATAATGTGGATGTCGACAAAGAGATGGCTGAACTGGCAAAGAATCAATTGTATTATCAAACACTTGTACAGCGAATTAACGGAAAATTCAATTCAATAAAGATGGTTGTTAAAGGCGGGAGATAAATATGGGTATGTTTGAAGCACTGAATTTTTCTGCATCTGGATTAACTGCACAGCGATTGAGAATGGATGTAGCTTCTTCCAACATGGCAAATGTTGATTCGACAAGAGGCAGGTTGTTAGAAAATGGGGAGTGGGAACCATATAGGCGGAAAATGGTGGTGCTGGATTCAGGAGAGTCCAGTTTTAAAAGCATGTTTAATAAAGCAGTGAATCAGAATGGAAATCTTAATGGTGTTAAAGTAAGTGGAATTAAGAATGATGAGACACCTTTTAAATCTGTCTATCAGCCGGATCATCCGGATGCAGGAGAAGATGGGTTTGTACAACTTCCAAATGTAGATCCTCTAAAAGAGATGGTTGATTTAATGAGTGCGACACGTTCATACGAAGCAAATGTTACAGCATTGAATGCAGCAAAGGGTATGTATTTAAAAGCCCTTGAAATCGGCCGTTAGGAGAGGTAGCACATGGATAAAATTTCTTTAGGAACGATTCAAAGCATGAACGGTGTATCTCCGTCTGCAAAAACGACACCTTATGAAGCTCAAGAAAGCTTCAAAAATTATCTTAAGGGTGCATTGGAGAATGTAAATGAGACACAAGCACAGTCTAACGCAGCTACACAAGCGTTGATGAATGGCAATATGGATAATCTTCATCAGGTCATGATTACGGCAGAGAAAGCGAGTGTTACATTGCAGACCACTCTTGAAATTCGCAATAAAGTGGTAGAAGCATACCAAGAAATCATGAGGATGCAAGTTTAATAGCTAATACATAATTCGAAGTTCGCATTCTATTTTGGGGGTAGCTTCAAAAAATTTTTATTGTGTTTATCGGGGGAAAAAATGAAAGAAAAATGGAAACAAGTCACCAAGCAAATCACTGAACGTTTCAAATCACGTTCTAATGCACAAAAAGGACTAATTCTTGGCGGGATATTCATTTTTATTGCAGGCTTTATTTTTCTGACCGTGATGATGTCCAGTCCGAACCTTGTACCTTTATATACGAATCTCTCTCCGCAAGAAGCTGGGCAGATCCAAGAAAATTTAAACAGTAAAGGGATCGCCAACGAAGTGCAGGATGGCGGGAAAACAATATTGGTTCCACAAGACCAGGTGAATAACCTTCAGGTACAGCTTGCTGCTGAAGGGCTGCCTAAAAGCGGGAATATAGATTTTTCATACTTTGGAGAAAAATCGGGATTCGGAATTACAGATAAAGAATTCGGAGTTCTTGAAAGAGAAGCAACACAAACGGAAATTGCTAACTTGATCAAGAGTATTAATGGGGTAGATGACGCAAGTGTAATGATTACACTTCCGGAGAGCAGTGTCTGGGTCAATCAGGAAGAAGAGAAAGCATCTGCTTCTGTAGTTCTTTCATTAGGTGCCGGGGCACGGCTGGATGAAGAACAAGTGAAAGCACTTTATCACCTAGTATCTAAAAGTGTCGCTGATCTTCCTATGGAAAATATCGTCATCACAGACCAATACTTTAATTATTATGATCTAAACTCAGTGAACTCAACTTCTTCAGCATCAAAGTATGAAGAGCAAAGAAAAATAAAACAGGATGTAGAAAGAGACCTTCAGCGCAGAGTGCAGCAGATGCTGGCTACGATCATGGGACAGGGCAAAGTTGTAGCAACTGTAACGACGGATATAGATTTTACTGAAGAGAAACGTGAAGAAACCTTAATCGAGCCCGTAGATAAGGAAAACATGAAAGGCATCGAGATAAGTGTTGAACGGATTCGGGAGACGTTCACCGGCGAGGGTGCAACTGCCGGGGGTGTATCCGGAACAGGTGATCAGGAAGTACCAACATACCCTGGGTCAGCTGCTGGATCTAACGGAGATTACGAAAAAGTAGAAGAACGCATCAATAATGAAGTGAATAAGATCCGTAAAGAAATCGTAGAGAGTCCATACCAGATTCGCGATCTAGGAATTCAAGTGATGGTTGAACCTCCTAATCCGAAACAACCTGATTCATTGCCGCAAGAAAGATTAGATGATATTGAACAGATTTTGAGTGCGATTGTTAGAACGAGTATTTCAAAGGATGTTAACAGCGAATTAACAGAAGAGCAGATTCAAGAGAAGATCTTCGTTTCTGCACAGCCGTTTAACGGCAAGCCAGACATGGTGACTGCAAAGGCAGGCATTCCACTATGGATCTATATTACAGGCGGTATCCTGCTGATCGTTATTATTCTATTAATCTTCTTGCTGACACGAAAAAGAAGAGCGGAAGAAGATAAAGGCACGATAGAAGAATACGAGATGGAAGAACAACAGACATATTATGTACCTGATGTGAACAAGGAGCAGGGCTCAGAAGGCACGGTACGTAAAGAACAGTTGGAAAGAATGGCTAAAGAAAAACCAGAAGAGTTTGCAAAACTAGTACGAACGTGGTTGTCAGAGGAATAGGAGGTAACGAACGATGGCAAAAGGTGTAAAAGAGCTGTCAGGAAAAGAGAAAGCAGCGATCCTCGTTATCTCTTTAGGTCCTGATGTAGCAGCTCAAGTGTACAAGCATTTGAGTGAAGAAGAAATTGAAAGGTTGACTCTGCAAATCTCTCAAGTAAGAAAAGTAGATTCAACCCTAAAAGAAGAGATTATCACTCAGTTTCACCAATTGGCGCTTGCGCAAGATTACATTACTCAAGGCGGTATAGGGTACGCCAAAACGGTTCTGGAAAAAGCCGTCGGCAAGGATGAAGCCATGCAGATTATAAACAGGCTGACTTCCACACTGCAAGTTAGACCGTTCGATTTTGCGCGTAAAGCTGACCCAGGGCAGATTCTTAATTTTATACAAAATGAGCATCCGCAGACGATTGCACTTATATTAGCTTACTTAGATTCATCCCAGGCCGGACAGATCTTGTCTGAATTGCCGCAGGAAATGCAGGCTGATGTTGCAAAAAGAATTGCACTGATGGATAGGACTTCACCTGAAGTGATCAATGAAGTTGAACAGATTTTGGAGAGGAAGCTGTCAGCTACTGTAACGCAAGACTTTACTCAGGCCGGCGGAGTAGAAGCTGTCGTTGAAGTGCTTAATGGTGTTGACCGGAGTACAGAAAGAACGATACTTGATGCTCTAGAGATTCAAGATCCTGAACTTGCAGAAGAAATTAAGAAGAGAATGTTTGTGTTTGAAGACATCGTTACTCTTGATAACCGTGCGATTCAGCGTGTTATTCGTGAAGTTCAAAATGAAGACTTGCTCCTCGCTCTGCGTGCGTCCAGCGAAGAAGTGAAAGAAGTTATGTTTAAAAACATGTCACAGCGTATGGCTGAGAACTTTAAAGAAGAGATGGAGTTCATGGGTCCTGTACGTCTGCGCGACGTTGAAGAAGCTCAATCGAGAATTGTTGGTACGATCCGCAGACTTGAAGAAGCAGGAGAGCTGGTCATCGCTAGAGGCGGAGGAGATGATGTGATTGTCTAAGGTAATAAAATCTTTTAACAATCGCACGACTGAAAATATTGAGAAGGAAACAGATGTGGTAATCGGTATACAGCCTGTTTCCATATTCACAGCTCCATCCAGCAGTCTTATAGAAGAAGATGATGAAACTAGGATTCAGCGACTAAAAAATGAAGCAGCTGACCTCCTTGAAGAAGCTGAAAACGAAGCAACCAGAATAAAAACAGAGGCTGAAATGTTTCTGCAGGAGACGCAACAAAGACTTGCAGCACAAGAACAAGAGTGGCATTTAAAGATGGAACAGGAATTTGAGAAGACGAAACAAGAAGGCTATGAAACTGGTTTTCAGAATGGTTTAAATCAAGGGCTTGAAAATTGGAGCAATCAACTGGACGAAGTAAAGCATTTTATTGAAAAAACGAAACAAGACTATTATCAAGTTTTAAGTGAAGCAGAACCACAGATGATTTTATTAGCTATGAAAGCAGCCGAGAAAATTATCGGAAAGAAGCTTGAGGAAACACCAGAAACATGGGTTTCGATCGTAAAGCAGCTTGTTAAAGAAGCCCGTGAGTTTGAAGAAGTAAAATTATATGTTCCGGTCGATTGGTTCGATTTGACTGTCCAGCACCGTGAAGAATTGAAGAATGTGCTTCAATCCACTTCTTCACTATTCATCTATCCTGATGAATCATTAAGAGAAAATGGAGCGGTTATTGAGTTTCCGTTCGGAAAAATAGATGCCACTCTTGATGTTCAGCTAAAAGAAATAAGAGATAAGCTGCTGGAACAAATTGAGGTGACAGAAAATGAACGTTGATCACCTGCTGGATTCTTTACAATCGATAGATTCCTTTAAAAGATACGGAAAAGTAATCCGAGTCATTGGTCTGATGATCGAATCCAAAGGACCGAAAACTTCCATCGGTGATGTTTGTTATATTCATACAGCTAATGGCAGAAAACAAAAAATCAAAGCAGAAGTTGTCGGCTTTCAAGAAGAGAATGTGCTGTTGATGCCTTTTACATATGTGAAGGATATTGCCGTAGGCTCTCTTGTTGAGGCGACGGACAGACCTCTTGAAATTAAAGTAGGACAGTCCTTGATCGGCAAGGTTTTAGACGGGATGGGTGCTCCACTCGATGGAGCAGCTCTGCCAAAAGGATTATTCCGATATCCTACAGAAAATGAGCCGCCTAATCCGATGGAACGTCCTAGGATCCATGAGAGCATCCAGCTAGGAATTCGGTCGATCGACAGTCTTTTGACCGTAGGGAAAGGTCAGCGTGTAGGGATATTTGCAGGTAGCGGTGTAGGGAAAAGTACTCTGCTTGGTATGGTGGCGCGAAATTCTACAGCGGATCTGAACGTTATAGCCCTTATAGGCGAACGTGGACGTGAAGTGCTGGATTTTATTGAACGAGATCTTGGTGAAGAAGGGTTAAAACGATCTGTTGTGATTGTTGCAACATCTGATCAGCCAGCGTTGATGCGGATAAAAGGCGCACAGACAGCTACTGCTATTGCTGAATATTTCAGAGACCAAGGAAAGAATGTCATGCTCATGATGGATTCGGTAACACGTGTAGCCATGGCGCAGCGGGAAATCGGGCTGGCAGTAGGTGAGCCTCCGACAACAAAAGGCTATACTCCTAGTGTATTCGCTGTCCTTCCTAAGCTGTTAGAGCGTTCAGGCACGAATAGAAAAGGCACGATTACAGCTTTTTATACGGTGCTTGTAGATGGAGATGACTTTAACGAACCGATTTCTGATACGGTCCGAGGGATATTGGATGGACATTTTATCTTGGATCGGAACCTTGCAAATAAGGGTCAATTTCCAGCGGTGAATATTTTGAAAAGCATTAGCCGTGTAATGAATGATATCGTTTCAAAGGAACATCGGCAGGCTGCAGACCGGTTTAGAGAACTGCTTTCATCCTATGTTGATGCAGAAGACCTGATCAGCATTGGAGCGTACAAGAGAGGCTCTTCCAAATCAGTTGATGAAGCCATTCAGATCTACCCAAGCATTTTAGCTTTTTTAAAACAGCAGATCGATGAAGATGTGAGTTTTGACGAAGCCGTCGGACGGCTGCTTATGGAATTTGGAAAGGATGATCAGTAATGTCGTTTCAATTTTCAATGGAAAAAGTTCTTTCAGTTAAACAAAAAGAAAAAGAATCCATTGAACTGGAGCTTGGTGAAGCTGTTCAGGCATTCGAGAGTATCGCAGAAGAAATTTACAGTCTATTAAAACGTAAAGAAGATATTGAGAATCTCTCAAATCAGCAGTTCCAACAAAGAATCGTCGTCAATGATCTTCAGAATACACAGCGCTTTCTTCTATCTATGTCAAATAAGATTAAAGAAATGCAGCCCGTCTTACAAAGAGCCAGAGAAAGAATGCAAGTCATCCAGCAAAAACTGCTTCAACAGACGATCGAAGTAAAGAAGTATGAAAAATTAAAAGAAAAACAATTTAGTGCCTATGAAATGGAACTGACTTTGTATGAAAACAAACAGAATGATGAATTCTCCGTATTGCGCTATGCGAAGTCGTGAAAACAGGTGAGCTTATGAAACAGAATGAAAAATCAAGCAAGTTTGTATGGTTTCTTCTAGTTATTGCTGTGCCGGCAGTATTTGCTGTCACAGTATTTGGAATCGTGCTTTCATTTATGGGAGTAAATGTGATTGAAGAGGCCAAAAACAGTGGGAAAAAAATTCCGATTGTGAAAAATCTTTTAAATGATGAAGCACCAGCAGTATCTGTAAGTCAGAATACTGAAAAACAATGGAAAGATAGGTTCGAAGAGCAAGAAGAATACATAAAAATTCTTTCGGCGGACCTTCAAAAGAAAGAAAAAGAAGTTACTGTCTTAAAGAGCGATATCGCCTTACTGGAAAAACAAGTGGAAGATGCTGAAACGTCTGTTAAAGCAGATGAGAATGGACAGTTAAAAAAATTATATGAAGCAATGTCAGCGAAAGATGCAGCAGCCGTAATGTCTGAGATGAACAATAATGAAGTTCTAGCGATCCTCACACTATTACAAGCAGAATCACAAGCTGCTATTCTAGCAAAACTTGATGCCAAAAGAGCAGCTGAGTTAACGGTATTAATGGCAAGTAACTCTCTTTAAAGGAGGTGTTAACAATGCAAGTAATGATGGCACAAAGTACAGCGCCGGTTCAAACGACACAGGGCAGCAAACAAACTAGCATTTCCCAATCTCTCTTTTCACAATTTCTTTTACCTGCAGAACAAATTCCATCGGAGAGCAGTGAGGGCGCAGGTGCCTTAGCTGCAATCCTTGCAAATTTATTATCAGCTACAGAAGAAACTGAGCATTTCTGGAATCCGGAAGCAGTTGAAGATCCAGATGTCCAAGCATTGCTGAACGAATTTCCCGATGAAATCAAAGAAATGATCGAATCATTGATGAGTGAACAGATTAGCGGTACAGAAAACATCCAAATTCATGCACCCGAAATGAAGTTAGCTATTCTTTTACAAGCGATGTTCAATGATAAGCAGCACTCGTTGTCACAGCCGCAGCAAAAAGAATTGACTCACTTGATAGAAAAATGGTTTCCGGGATTAAAGCTGGATAGTAAAGATGCTCTTCCAAAACAAGTTGAGCAAATTTTTAGCAACGTAAAAAAACTTTTGCAGGAGAATGGTTCAACAGATAAAAACAGTTTCTATAAAATCATGGAACAGCTTTCCACTGTGAAAAAGGTACAGACTTTTGCTGAACAAGCATACCAGCGATACGTACCGGTAAAACAGACAGAACAGGTATCAAAGGAGTTTCAAACCGTCCAAAGTCCGTTATCTTCATTAGAACAATGGACGTTAAAAGTACCTGCTTCTTCGGAAGAAGGACAAAAGCAGCAATTCGTGCGTGAAATACAGCAGATCATTTCAAGAGGAAAGCTGATGGTAACGGAAGCTGGTTTTACAAAAATGCAGATTAAGCTTACACCGGAAAATCTAGGCACGATTGAAATTCAGCTGACTCAAAAACATGGTGAGATCGCAGCAAAGATTATAGCATCATCTCAGGCAGCCAAAGATGCGTTGGATGGTCAGCTTACTCAGCTAAAACAAGCTTTTGCGGGACAAAATATTGATTTTGAAAAGCTCGAAGTTATATTCCAAAATGAAGAGCAATCCTTTCAATTTCATGATCAGGAAAGTCAAAACCATAAAGAGCAGCATCAGCCAAATGATAACGAAACAGATGACTCTGACAGCATCAATCTTTCATTTGAAGAACAGCTCTCACAAATGGTTTTAAATGAAAAGGTGTGATGAATAATGTCGAAAGTATCAGAAAATCTCATGTTATCCAACTACCAGGCTAAAACAAAACAGACCGGATCCAATATCTTAGGGAAAGATGATTTTCTTAAGATTCTTATCACCCAGCTGCAAAACCAAGATCCTACAAGCCCGATGCAGGACCGAGAATTTATTGCTCAGATGGCGAGCTTCTCCTCACTTGAACAGATGACGAACATGAACCAGACGATGCAGCAGTTTCTGACATTCCAGACAGAAGCATCACTTCTTCAACAAAGCCAGATGATTGGAAAGCAAGTTACTTATGAATCGGAAACTGTAGATGCAGATGGCGAGAAAGTATTAGAAGAAAAAGAAGGTACTGTTAAAGCCGTATTGTTTGAAAAAGGTTCTGTCATGCTTGAAATGAGTGACGGATCAAAGATAACCAGTTTCCAAGTTATTAAGATTACAGACCCAGCAAAATAAGAGGAGTTGATGCTATGAGCGAACGTATAACCGCTCATCAATTGTACCAGCCAACCCTTTACCCAGCACGTGCTCACCAAAAGCATGTTAATCAAAATTCGTTCAAGTCACTATTTGATAAAGAGTTAGATTCAACACTCACGATCAGCAAGCACGCAAAAAAGCGGCTGGAAGACAGGAATATAGAAATAACTGACGCTAGCTGGAACAAAATTGGCGAAAAAATAAAAGAAGCTGGCCGAAAAGGCGTAAAAGACTCTCTTGTGATCTTGAAAGATGTAACCCTTGTAGTAAATGCGCCGAACCAGACCGTGATCACAGCTTTAGGAAGAAACGAATCCGCATCCCAGATCTTCACAAATATTAATGGTGCTATCGTAATGGACGATTAAACGAGCTGGACCTTTACAGGAGGCTCACAAAAACTGCCGATTGATTGAAGCAGTTTACTAAACCAAGTAAGGGAGATAAAAACAAATGTTACGTTCTATGTATTCAGGAATCAGCGGTATGAAAAATTTTCAGGTGAAGCTTGATGTAATCGGAAACAACATCGCAAACGTAAATACATATGGCTTCAAAAAAGGCCGTACGACGTTCAAAGATCTAGTGAGTCAGCAGATTGCCGGTGCTAGTGCTCCTACAGCAGGCGCAAATGGAAGAGGTGGAGTGAATCCTAAACAAGTAGGATTGGGTTCCCAAATGGCTACTATCGATACAGTTCATACGCAAGGGAGCTTACAAACAACAGGACGACCGCTTGATTTAGGAATCTCTGGAGATGGTTTTTTTATTGTAAATGATGGAACTAATGACTACGTAACAAGAGCAGGAAACTTTTATTTGGATAAAAGTGGAAACTTAGTTAATTCAGATGGAATGTTTGTAATTGCTGCTGAACCAAATGCAACAAATACTGGGGTTTTAACAACAGCAGGTAAAATTGCTATTCCAACAGATGCTAAAAGTTTCAGTATTGGACCGGATGGGATGGTGACATATATAGAAGAAGGTACAAGTACACCATTAGTAGCGGGTCAAATTTTATTAGCGAAATTTGCTAATACAGGTGGTTTGGAAAAAGCAGGCGGTAATTTATATAGAGAAACTAGTAACTCTGGAACTATTAAAAATGGAGCTGATTATACAAACGTTGCTCCCCCTGGATCTGCAGGTGCCGGTGAAGTAGTAGCCGGCGCACTTGAAATGTCCAACGTCGACTTATCCGAAGAATTCACGGAAATGATCGTGGCTCAGCGTGGTTTCCAAGCGAATACAAGAATTATTACAACATCCGATGAGATCCTTCAAGAACTGGTGAATTTAAAACGCTAATGAAGGGAGGAGGGGTTAAGCATTCTGTTGCTTAGCCCTGAATTCATATGATTTCTTTAACTCAGTTAAATGGAAATACGTTTACCCTAAATGCAATCTATATTGAACAGGTTCAATCGTTTCCTGATACGACGATTACCTTGACCACTGGGAAGAAATTTGTTGTGAAGGAAAGTGAAGAAATGGTTGCTCAAAAGGTAGCTTCATTTTACAGAGGCATCACCTTGTTGCCGCTGAATGGCAATAAAGAGGAGGGTCAATAGATGGGTAAAAATAAAGCGGTAACGATCATGCTCTCCATGGTTGTAGCTATTGGCCTTATTGGCGCAGCTGGGTACTTTGGTTTTCAATACTTCTCGCCCAAGACCGAAGCTTCAGAACCAACTGCGGAAGAGCTTGATAAGCTGATGGTTGAAACAGAAGAGATTACCACAAATTTGGCTGATAAGTCTTATGTCAAAATCAAGTTTAAGATTCAAGCAGATAATAAGGATGCTAAAAAGGAACTTGAAAAAAGATTGTTCCAAGTTAACAACCTGATCATCTATGAAATTTCAAACAAGAAGACAGAAGAACTTTCAGGACAAAAAGGGTTGATCTCATTAGAAGATACCTTGCAATCAGAGATTAATAAAGTGATGCTAGATGGGAAAGTAGTAAGAGTCTACACTACTCAAAAGATCATTCAATAATCATTAAATACAAGCATGAAAAGAGGTGAGACTCTTGGTAGATGTTTTATCGCAAAACGAAATTGATGCACTTCTCTCCGCTCTGTCAACAGGTGAAATGGATGCAGAAGAGCTGAAAAAGGAAGAGTCAGAGAAAAAAGTAAAAGTTTACGATTTTAAAAGAGCGCTTCGGTTTTCAAAAGAACAGATTCGAAGTTTAACGCGTTTGCATGAAAATTTCGCAAGGTTGTTAACAACCTATTTTTCTGCGCAGTTAAGAACATATGTACAAATCGGAGTGGCTTCTGTTGATCAGCTGCCATATGAAGAATTTATCCGCTCGGTTCCAAAGATGACTCTATTAAATGTATTTGAAGCTCACCCGTTCGAAGGCAGAATATTGATGGAAGTGAATCCGAATATTGCATACGCCATGATGGACAGAGTGATGGGCGGCAGTGGTACTGGTATGAATAAGATCGAGAATCTGACTGAGATCGAAACGAGAATCATGAGCCAGCTGTTTGAAAATACACTAGATAGTTTTAAGGAAGCGTGGACAAGCGTTATTGAATTGGATCCATTCATGCTTGATCTGGAAGTGAACCCGCAATTTTTACAGATGGTTTCACCAAACGAAACAGTGGTAGTTATTTCACTGAATACGACGATTGGTGAGACGAGCGGCATGATCAATATTTGTTTGCCGCATGTTGTGATCGAACCTATCATTCCAAAGCTTTCTGTAAGCCATTGGATGCAGAACAAAAAGAGAGTGCGGACTTCAGGGGAATCGGAGTTTATTGAACAAAAATTAAAAAATGCATTTCTTCCTTTCAAAGTTGAATTAGGTTCTTCAGAGATGTCGATTGAGGAATTTCTTCATCTTGCTCCAGGAGACTGCATTGAACTAGACCAGAGGATCGGCCAGCCGCTTGTAATCAAAGTGGAAAACAATCCTAAGTTTTTCGGCCAGCCTGGAAAGGTGAAGAAAAAGCTAGCTGTACAAATATTAGAAACCATTAAGGAGGATGAGGATCAATGGTAAGTGGAGATATGCTTTCACAAGATGAAATTGATGCTTTGCTGAATGGTGGAAGTCCTTCCTCGTCCGGAACGACACAAACCGAAGACTATTTATCTACTATTGAACAAGATGCACTAGGTGAAATTGGAAACATCTCATTTGGAAGTGCGGCTACTGCGCTATCAACACTTTTAAATCAAAAAGTAGAAATAACGACACCTACAGTTAATGTTGTCAAAAGAACAGAGTTAAAAGACGAATTCCCGATTCCGCATGTTGCTGTACAGGTTACATATACAGAAGGTATCGAAGGTGCAAATCTATTGGTTATCCGTAAGTCGGATGCACAGATCATTGCAGACCTTATGCTTGGAGGTGAAGGGACGAACCCCTCGCCAGATTTTGGGGAACTGCAGCTAAGTGCTGTTGGTGAAGCGATGAACCAGATGATGGGTTCTGCATCGACATCCATGTCAACGATCTTTAACAAGAAAGTAGATATTTCTCCGCCGAAGATTGATTTTCTTGATGTTGAATCAAACACGAGCCTGATACCAGATGAAGAAATCCTAGTAAAAGTTTCGTTCCGTCTAAAAGTAGGAGAATTAATAGATTCTAATATCATGCAATTGATTGATGCTGAGTTCTCAAAGGATCTTGTACACAAATTGATGAATCCTGAACCACAAGCTGAGCAGGAGCCTGTTGCTGATTATAAGCCTCAAGTAGATAAGGAGCCTGTTAAGCAGCCTTCTTTACAGGATCATGAAGAATCTTACGTACAAAGAGAGACGAGACCAGAACCTCCACCATCTTATCAGCCGCAGATGAGAGATGTTTCTGTAAAGCCTGCAAGTTTTTCAGATTTCAGCGATTTTGGTTCCAGCCAGACTGAAACGAAGAACCTGGATATGCTTTTAGATATTCCGCTTCAAGTAACGGTGGAACTAGGACGCACAAAGAAAACGATTAAAGATATTTTAGAGATGTCAGCCGGGTCGATTGTAGAGCTTGATAAGTTGGCAGGAGAACCTGTAGATATCTTTGTGAATCAGAAGATGATAGCTAAAGGTGAAGTAGTTGTAATTGATGAGAATTTTGGTGTTCGCGTAACTGAAATTTTAAGTCAACGCGACCGTTTAGAAAAACTGAAATAAACAACGGAGGTAATTGTAATGGGAGAGCGTATTTTAGTTGTTGATGATGCAGCATTTATGAGAATGATGATTAAAGATATCTTAGTCAAAAATGGTTTTGATGTAGTAGGAGAAGCTGCTGATGGAGCTCAAGCTATTGAAAAGTTTGAAGATCTGAAACCTGATCTAGTAACAATGGATATCACGATGCCTGAAATGGACGGTATTACAGCGCTAAAAGAAATTAAAAAATCACATCCGGATGCAAAAATTATTATGTGTTCTGCTATGGGCCAGCAAGCGATGGTTATTGATGCGATCCAGGCTGGAGCGAAAGATTTTATCGTTAAGCCTTTTGCAGCAGACCGCGTAATCGAAGCTATAAAGAAAACCTTGGGATAAGCAGGAACCATTCCGATGTCGAAATGGATTATATGTTTGTTTGCAGCAGTTTGCCTTTCGTTTGTACCTCATAGCGTACAAGCGGAAGGCAGCAGTCAAGGGAAAACCGTATGGGATACAGTAAATGATTCGAAGAAAACCGATGACAAAGCAGAAAATAAAAGTTCTGAAATGAAAGAACCAGCTAAGAATGAAAGTACATTTTTCATGCTCGTTAAACTTATCTTCATGCTCGGAGTTGTCCTTGTAATTTTGTTTTTTGTCTTACGATTTATTCAAAAGAAATCAGTAAGCTTTCAAGATGGCAAGAACCTTCAATCTCTTGGAGGTATAGGGGTTGGTCAAAACCGGTCGGTACAGCTGATAAAGACAGGTAATTCGGTGCTGGTGGTTGGAGTTGGGGACACAGTTACTTTATTAAAAGAAATAACGAATGAAGATGAAGTGAAGATGATGCTAGAACAGCGTCCAGCCCAACAAGTGAGCTCAATGGCGAACCAGCTGAAATCAAAGTGGTTGAATCGCGAGGAATCATCAAAAAAGACAGTTGATGAGGGTTCGAAAGATCAAACAACGAACTTTAAGAACTTGCTGGCTTCACTAACGAATGAAAGAAAAGAACAGCGTAAAGAAATACAGAAGGCGTTTGAGGAAGGTAAACATCATGAATGAATTTATTCCAGGTCTAGATTTGGATTTTATCAACAATAGCGATCCGGCAAACATGGAAACAACGATTCAGTTGCTGCTGCTCTTAACAGTTCTATCACTCGCGCCAAGTATTCTTATCCTGATGACTTCTTTTACAAGGATCATTATAGTTCTTTCATTTGTAAGAACTTCACTTGCAACACAGCAGATGCCGCCGAATCAGGTGTTAATCGGAATTGCACTTTTTCTTACATTTTTTATTATGGCACCCGTGATGCATGATGTAAATAAAGATGCTATACAGCCACTTGTGAAAGGTGAAATCACACAAAAGGAGGCTTTTGATAAAGGAAGTCTTCCAGTTAAAGAATTTATGGCAAAGCATACAAGGCAGAAGGATTTGATGCTTTTTCTGGAATATTCCGAAGCGAAGAAGCCAGAGAGTATTCAGGATATCCCTTTAACAACACTCGTACCTGCATTTGCGATCAGTGAATTGAAAACGGCTTTTCAGATGGGCTTCATGATCTTTGTACCGTTTTTGATCATTGATATGGTCGTAGCTTCTGTATTAATGGCGATGGGGATGATGATGCTGCCGCCCGTTATGATATCACTGCCATTCAAAATATTGTTATTCGTGCTGGTGGATGGCTGGCATTTAATCGTTAAGTCATTGTTATTAAGCTATTAAAACGGGCAGGTGGAACATGGATTCTCAATTTGTTATATCTTTAGCGGAAAAAGGTGTATACATAACCCTTCTCTTATGTGGACCCTTGCTTGCTTTAGCATTAGTCGTCGGTCTGATCGTCAGTATCTTTCAAGCAACTACACAAATACAAGAACAGACTCTTGCATTTATTCCTAAGATTGTCGCAGTTTTGGTAGGTCTCGTATTTTTTGGACCTTGGATGTTATCCCAGATCCTTGCGTTTACAGCGAATATCTTTCAAAATCTGCACACGTACATAGGTTTATAACATGATAGATTTACTTTCTTTTCCGGCATTTTTATTAATACTAACTAGAGTATCGGCATTTTTTTTAACGATTCCTGTATTTTCAAATAAAAATTTACCAGTGATGCACAAAATCGGTCTTTCTCTATTTTTATCATGGATCATGCTTTACGCCATCAGTCCAGATCCAGTTCCAATTAACGGATTCTTCCTTCTTCTAGTCATTAAAGAAGCCATGATAGGACTAGCGATCGGTTTTATTGCAGCAATCGTCTTTTACGCACTTCAAGTAGCAGGAGGATTCATAGATCTGCAGATGGGTTTTGCGATTGCAAACGTTTTTGATCCGCAGACTGGTATTCAAACGCCCCTGATGGGGAGATACCTTTATACTTTTGCCATGCTCTTTCTTTTAGCTGTAGACGGGCATCACATGCTTCTGGACGGAATCTTTTACAGCTATAACTTTCTACCTTTGGATTCTCCGATCGCTAATTTTGGGAACGGAAGCATGACTAAATTTGTGGTGAGTGTCTTTTCCGGAATGTTTCTAGTTGCACTGCAGATGGCCATACCGATTGTCGGAACACTGTTTTTAGCAGATTTGGCACTTGGAATCGTAGCAAGAACGGTTCCTCAGATGAACATCTTTGTTATCGGCCTTCCGGTAAAAATCTTGATAGCTCTTGTATTATTTTTGGTTGTCATGCCCGCCTTTTTTGTCTCGATTCAAATGCTGATCGAACAGATGCGAGATACCATGGTCAATTTAATGGAACTGTTGGGGGCTGCTTAGTCAGATGAGATACCAGATGAATTTACAATATTTTTCACAAGAAAAAACAGAAAAAGCGACCCCTAAAAAGCGCCAGGAAAGCCGGAAAAAAGGACAGGTAGCAAAAAGTGCTGATATTAACGCAGCATTCGTATTGTTTGTGTCTGTGATGTTTCTTTCATTCATGGGAGGCTGGATGGGTGAGAGATTAAAGCACCTCTTCACACATAGCCTGGAGAAGAAGCTTTTATATGATGTAACAGAAACGAGTATCCCTAAGCTGTTTTGGGAATTGTCGATCGAGGTTGCGATTATTCTTGCTCCGGTAATGATAGCGGCAATGGCGGCTGGTGTCATTGGAAACTATCTGCAGGTGGGTTTCTTACTTTCAACCGAAGCGATTCAGATGAAACTTGAACGCATAAACCCCTTGTCAGGTTTTAAACGAATCTATTCCGTGCGTGCACTTGTTGAACTGTCCAAATCATTATTGAAGATTTTGCTGATCGGCGGTGTGACCTTTTTCGTCTTATGGATGGAGCGAGATGTTTACTTAAGAATGTCACTTGTAAGTATAGAAGCCTCGCTACCTGTTTTTGGCGGACTTGCTATCAAGATGGGATTTGCGGCTTCGCTCGTTTTACTGTTTCTTGCGTTTCTCGATTATATGTATCAAAAATACGACTTTGAGAAAAACATCCGGATGTCTAAACAAGATATAAAGGATGAATACAAAAAGTCTGAAGGTGACCCGAAGATCAAAGGAAAGATTAAGGAAAAACAAAGGCAGATGGCCATGAGACGGATGATGCAGGAAGTGCCAAAGGCAGATGTGATCATCACGAACCCTACCCATTACGCAATATGCTTAAAATATGATGATTCTGGAATGGACGCACCAGTTGTTGTAGCAAAAGGTGTTGACCTGATCGCCCAAAGAATTAAAGAAATCGGCAAAGAACATAATGTCGTGACAGTTGAAAATAAACCTTTAGCCAGAACACTTCATGCCAGGGTCGACATTGGGCATGTCATACCAGAGGATCTGTTTAAAGCCGTAGCCGAAATCTTAGCCTTTGTTTATCGCATCAAGAAAAAAGTGTAAGGAATGAATAGGAGAGTATACAGATGAAAGCTAGAGACATAAGTGTATTAGCGGGTGTTATCTTAATTATCGCCATGCTGGTCATACCAATGCCGACTTTTATGTTGGACTTCTTTATCATAGTAAATATTTCTCTGGCACTTTTAATTATATTGATTGCCATGAATACAACACAGCCTCTCCAGTTCTCTATATTCCCGTCATTACTTTTATTGGTGACACTTTTCAGGCTAGGGCTGAATGTTTCAACGACAAGAAGCATCTTATCCAAAGGAGATGCCGGAAATGTTGTTCATACCTTCGGGGAGTTTGTAGTCGGAGGTAATATTCTTGTAGGTATAGTCGTGTTTTTCATACTTATAATCATCCAGTTTATCGTAATTACAAAAGGATCTGAACGTGTATCCGAAGTGGCAGCAAGATTTACTCTTGATGCGATGCCTGGTAAACAGATGAGTATCGATGCTGACTTAAATGCCGGTATGATATCTGATCGGGAAGCGAAAGAAAGACGCGAAACGATAGAGCGCGAAGCGGATTTTTATGGAGCTATGGACGGTGCCAGCAAGTTTGTAAAAGGAGATGCGATCGCTGGTATCATCATCGTGCTGATTAATATGCTCTTTGGAATTATTATCGGAATGGTTCAAATGGGTCTAAGCTTTGGTGAGAGTGCGGAGATGTTTACCCGTATGACGGTTGGTGACGGGTTAGTATCGCAAATACCTGCTCTTATCATATCTACTGCTACAGGTATTATCGTTACACGGGCAGCATCAGAAGGAAATCTTGGTTTCGATATCAGCAAACAGCTCCTGGCATATCCAATCATGCTTTTTGTAGCTGGCGGAACGATCATCATGCTTGGACTTTTCACACCAATCAATGATTTTTTCACCATTACTATCGGAGGATTGCTTTCGGTCGGAGGATATTTACTTTTAAAAGCTGAGCGGGAACAAAAAGAAAAAGAAGAAGTCGTGGAGGAAGATATTCAGACCGAACAACTTAAAAGTCCAGAATCTGTCGTTAATCTTCTGCAGATCGACCCGATCGAGTTTGAATTCGGGTACAGCTTAATCCCGCTTGCTGATACATCTCAGGGCGGTGACTTGTTAGACAGGATCGTGATGATCAGAAGACAGCTGGCACTTGAACTCGGAATGATCGTACCGGTTGTCAGGATCAGAGACAACATACAGCTACAGCCGAATGAATACAGAATCAAGATTAAAGGCAGCCAAGTCGCAAAAGGAGAACTGCTTTTGGATCATTATCTTGCGATGAGCCCAGGTATCGATGATGAAGAAATAACAGGGATTGATACTGTAGAACCGGCATTCGGTCTACCTGCTATCTGGATCGGTGAGGAAATGAAAGAAAGAGCGGAATTCTCAGGCTATACAGTAGTTGATCCGCCTTCTGTCGTGTCTACTCACTTAACAGAAATCATAAAGAAACATGCACATGAACTAATTGGAAGACAGGAAACAAAACAACTGGTAGATCATCTCAAAGAATCGTATCCAGCAATCGTGGAAGAAGTTACACCAGATGCACTGACGATCGGAGAAATTCAAAAAGTTTTGTCCAAATTGCTTAAAGAGCGGATCTCAATACGCAACCTAGCCATAATTTTTGAAACTTTAGCGGATTTTGCGAAGATGACGAAAGACACAGATCTTCTAACGGAATATGTCAGACAAGGATTATCCCGACAAATCTCTAAAAGCTATGTAGCGGAAAACGAACCTTTGCATGTTATTACGCTTGGGGGATCAGTTGAGAAAAAGATTGCAGATTCAGTTCAGCAAACCGAACACGGCAATTATCTCTCATTAGACCCGCATGATTCACAATCAATATTTGACAGCATCACAAGGGAATTAGAATCCGGAAGAAGCTTTGATCAGTCAATCGTCATCTTGTGTTCTCCAGCGGTAAGGATGTATGTCCGTCAGCTGATCGAACGCTACCTCCCGGATGTAGCCGTATTGTCATATAACGAGTTAGAGCCTGAACTTGAGGTCAAAAGTGTTGGGGTGGTGAATATTTAATGAAGGTTAAAAAGTATACAGCAAACAGCTTGCCGGAAGCTATGAAGCTAGTAAGAGCAGATCTTGGAAGCGGCGCAGTCATTTTAAATACGAGGGAAGTCCAAGCTGGAGGATTTCTTGGATTTTTCACTAAAAAGAATATCGAGATTTTTGCGGGTTTAGATCAAGACATTGATTACCATCCCAAAAAGCCTGTGGTTATAAACAATGAACCAGTCCAAAGTTCGGTAAAAGATGAAGAACTTACACAGGAAATTCGTCAGCTTAAACAAATGGTACACAACATGACGATTCAGAATAAAGATAGTGAACCTATACCTGAATTCGCTGAAGAATGGAGATCCTTTCTACAGCTTCAAGAACTTGAACCAGGTATTTCAGAAGATCTTATTATCCAATTAACCAACAAATATCGTTCGTTTGAGCCAAACGAAGCACAAGAATATGACTGGAATAAATGGATGACAGACTGGCTCAGTGCGCGTATGAAAAAGAGTGATTTTGGCGGGTTTCATTATGAAACAAAATTCTTGAATTTGATCGGGCCTACTGGGGTGGGAAAAACAACCACAATCGCAAAAATTGGCGCGAAAGCAGTTCTGAAGGACGGTAAAAAAGTTGCTTTTATTACAACTGATACATATAGAATTGCAGCGATCGAGCAGCTGAAAACTTATGCTGAAATCTTAAACATTCCTTGTGAAGTAGCTTATACGGCTGATGACTTCAAAAGAGCGAAAGAAAAATTTAATGATTATGATCTAGTACTTGTTGATTCAGCTGGAAGGAATTTTTTAAACCGATTTTATATTGAAGAGCTTCAGCGAATTGTTCATTTTGATAAAGATATGAAAAATTATCTCGTATTGTCGCTTACTTCAAAATATAAGGACATGGAAACGATATATAGTCAGTTTAAGAGTCTTCCAGTCCACAAAGTGATATTTACAAAGAAAGATGAAACGACAACATTTGGTGCGGTATTAAACCTTTCCATCAATCACGGTGTTCCTATCGGCTATATAACAAACGGTCAAAATGTACCTGATGATATGTTTGAAGCAGATGCGGAAGAACTGGTCCAGATGCTATTAAAGGAAAAGCTGAAACATGATTGATCAAGCTGAGAGTCTTAGAAAGCAATTAATGTTATCGTCCGCACAAAGCGCAAGAGTTATATCTGTTGTAAGCGGAAAAGGTGGAGTAGGCAAAACGAATATCACGGTGAACCTAGCTCTCTCTCTTATGAAAATGGGAAAAAGAGTACTCGTTATGGATCTCGATGTCGGAATGGGCAATGTGGATTTAATCTTAGGAAGAAGAGCTCCTAAGCATATTATGGATCTGCTTCAAAACCATTTGTCAGTTTGGGAGATCATAGAAGAAGGCAAAGAAGGTTTGCATACGATTGCAGGCGGCAGAAACTTTGGTTCTCTTGCTCATATAACAGATGAAATGCTGGATCATTTTCTTAAACAGCTTGAAGAACTTGAAACTTTCTACGATTTTATCTTTCTTGATATGGGAGCCGGAGCTACTGAATCGGCTTTGAAGTTTATTCTGTCCAGCCATGAAATTTTAGTGGTCGCAACGCCTGAAATCACATCTATTACAGATGCCTACTCGATGATGAAGTTCATTCATGCGAAGGATAGTTCTCTGCCATTCTATCTGGCGGTTAACCGCTGTGAAAATGAGCGAGAAGGGCGAGAAACTTCATATAAATTAACGAATGTATGCAAGCAATTCTTAAATAAAGAACTCATTCATTTAGGAATGATTCCATTAGACCAAACCGTACTTGAATCGGTAAAAAAACAAGTTCCATTCACCTTAAATAAACCGGCTTCTGAAGCATCACGTGCAGTTGCTGATCTAGCAAGAACCTATACAGGAGCAGCACAGCAGCAAAAAGCATCCTATAAATCATTCATCAGCAGGTTAAAGTCATTATTTAGTGAGAGGTAGATGCTAAAGTGAAACGAATTTCGGTTCTCGTAGTAGACGATTCTGCGTTTATGAGAAAGCTGATCAAAGAATTTTTATCCGAAGACCCGAGGATAAACGTTTTGGATACAGCGAGAAATGGACAAGAAGCCATTGATAAAATCAAAAAACTAGAGCCTGATATTGTAACAATGGATGTAGAAATGCCTGTCTTAAATGGAATAGAAGCAGTGAAAATAATCATGAAACAGCATCCTGTACCGATCATCATGCTTTCAAGCACAACGAAAGCAGGAGCTGAAAATACGATTCTTGCAATGGAAGCAGGAGCAATAGATTTTATCGCAAAACCTTCTGGCGCAATCTCACTGGATTTACACAAGGTAAAGAATGCATTAATTGAGAAGGTTATTACATCGTCTAAAGCAAAATTGAAACCAGTAATACAAGCTCGCATTCCAGATATTAAAATAACGACACAGCGCATAGAAAAGAAAGAGAAAAATAGTCTTTCAAAACTTGTATTAATAGGAACTTCTACGGGCGGACCACGTGCACTGCAGGAAGTGATCTCGAGTCTTCCGGCAGATATTGATGCACCAATCATTGTAGTTCAGCATATGCCGCCAGGCTTTACACAGTCGTTAGCCAACAGGCTTGATACACTTTCTGAAGTGAAGGTGAAAGAGGCGGAACAAAATGAACCTATAAAAAAGGGAACCGTTTATATCGCACCTGGAGGGTACCATGTACGTCTGCAGGAAAAGCTGGGACAAGCATTTCTCACCATCGATCAGGAACCCCCGGTAGGTGGTCACAGACCAGCTGTTAATGTTCTGTTTGAAAGCGCTGCAAAACTAAAAAACTATCATAAAGTGGCCGTCATTATGACAGGCATGGGATCTGACGGCACGCTTGGTATCGTAGAGTTAAAGAATTCAGGTCAGACAACGGTTATAGCTGAAGCGGAAGAATCGTGCATTGTCTACGGAATGCCAAAAGCAGCTGTCCTGACTAAAAAAGTAGATGAAGTCGTACATCTCGGTTCAATTGCAAGTGCTATTCAGAACAATTTGTAAAATGGGAGGGTTTTAACAATGGAAATGACTCAATATCTCGACATATTTATAGAGGAAAGCAAAGAACATCTTCAAGCTATTAATCAGCAGGTGCTTCTGCTTGAAAAATCACCTGAAGAATTATCGATCGTAAATGAAATTTTCCGATCTGCACATACACTTAAAGGAATGTCAGCAACGATGGGGTATGAAGACCTGGCAAGCTTAACACATTGCATGGAAAATGTACTTGATGCTATCCGCAATAAAAAGATCACAGTGACTACTCAAGTACTAGATGTACTTTTCACATCACTTGATCATTTGGAAGCGATGGTCGTCGAGATTTCAGAAGGCGGCAGCGGAAAGCGAGATGTTTCGAAAACTGTGCGCGAACTGGAAGCACTTGAAAAAGGTGAAGTGTCTATACCTCAACAAGAAGGTAAACCTGCTGAACGGTCTCAGTCTTTTGATCAATATGAAAAACAGATCATCTTGCAGTCAAAAGAACAAGGGTTTCACGCATACGAACTTTCTATAAGTCTTCGTAAAGACTGTATTTTAAAGGCAGCCAGAGTCTATATGGTATTTGAAGTGGTTGAGCAAATCGGTGAGATCATAAAAGCTGTTCCCTCTGTAGACATGCTTGAAGCAGAACAGTTTGAATCAGATTTCAAACTCTCGATCCTTACGAAAGAAAATGGTGAAGAATTAAAGCAGCGGATTTTGAAAGTTTCTGAGGTTGACGAAGTGGTTGTTTCAGAGATTAATACAGAAATGCTTAACGACTCCGTACATACTGAAAGCGAACTTACATCAGAAAAAATAATAACAGCAGAAACAAAAAAAGAAGACACTTCAGCAAGCAGTAATGCCGGTTCAGCATCCGGAAAGACAATAAGGGTTAATATTGAAAGACTTGATCAACTAATGAACCTCTTCGAAGAGTTAGTGATCGACCGCGGACGCCTTGAAGAAATTTCTAAAATGCTGAAAAGTACAGAGCTTAATGAAACGGTAGAACGGATGTCCCGTGTTTCAGGTGACTTGCAAAATATTATTCTTACAATGCGCATGGTGCCAGTTGAACAAGTATTTAATCGTTTTCCACGCATGGTTCGCGGACTTGCAAAAGACTTAGGTAAAAATGTGAACCTTGAGATTGTTGGCGCAGAAACCGAATTGGACCGTACTGTGATTGATGAGATCGGTGATCCTCTCGTACATTTACTGAGAAATTCTATAGACCATGGCATTGAGAAGCCATCGGTTCGAAATGCGTCAGGAAAAAATGAGACAGGAACGATCTATTTAAGAGCTTATCACAGCGGTAACCACGTCTTCATTGAGATTGAAGATGATGGAGCAGGTATAAACCGCCAAAAAGTATTAGAAAAGGCGTTAGAAAACGGTATCATCACAAAAGAGATGTCTGAAAATTTGAGCGATAAACAGTGTTTTGAATTATTGTTCGCTTCAGGTTTCTCTACAGCAGAAGTGATTTCTGACATCTCAGGTCGGGGAGTAGGATTGGATGTTGTAAAGAACAAGATTGAGTCATTAGGCGGTTCGATCTCTGTAGATTCAACAGCAGGGTTTGGAACAATTTTTTCTATTCAGCTTCCACTAACACTATCGATCATGTCGGTCATGCTTGTTGAAGTTCAAAAAGAAAAATATGCGATTCCACTTTCTTCTATTATTGAGACTGCAATTATTAAAAAGGAAGAGATATTATCTGCACATAACCAAAAGGTAATGGATTTCCGAGGAAGAGTTGTTCCTTTAGTATTTATGAAAGAAATATTCGAAGTGCCTTCTGCTATGGAAGCAAGTGAATATGTTCCTGTAGTCGTTGTGAGAAAAGGAGATAAAATGGCAGCTCTAGTTGTTGATTCGTTCATTGGGCAGCAAGAGATCGTTCTTAAATCACTGGGGCAATACCTGTCATCTGTTTTCGCTATCTCTGGTGCAACGATATTGGGTGATGGACAAGTAGCATTAATTCTAGATTGCAATGCACTAATCAAATAAATAGGTGGGTGTCCAAATATGTTAAACGAGCAAAAAGTAATCATATTTCAATTAAAAGATGAAGAGTATGCTGTACCTGTTCAAGAAGTAAAGTCCATTGAAAGAATGCAGCATATTACAAGGATTCCAAGGACAGTTCCTTTTGTAAAAGGTGTCATCAATTTACGAGGTGTAGTGACCCCTATCATTGATCTGCGTTCACGCTTCGACATAGAGGAGACCGATTATACAGACAGCACACGTATCATCATCGTATCAGTAGGTACTATTGAAGCTGGACTTATCGTAGACTCAGCAAACGATGTTATTGATCTTGAGGCAGATTCAATAGAACCTCCTCCCGAAGTTGTAGGAGGGGTAGATGCTGAATATATAAAAGGAGTCGCAAAGATAGAGAAACGTCTTCTTATCTTATTGAACCTTACTAAAGTATTAAATCCCGAAAAGCTTGCTGTGCTTCAACCATTAGAAAGCGGAAAGTAATATGGATTTTACAAAGATCAATCATATTCATCTAGATATCCTGCGGGAGATCGGCAATATTGGAGCCGGTCATGCAGCAACAGCCTTGTCTACGATGCTGAATAAAGCTGTTGATATGAAAGTGCCATCTGTAAATGTAATTTCTTTTGACGAAATTACGGAAATGGTTGGCGGTTCCGAAAATATTGTAGCATCTGTTTTTTTAAGGATTGTTGGAGATGCACCAGGTTGCATGTTCTTCATGCTTCCAATTGAACAAGCAGAAAAACTCTTAGGAGACTTGTTGGGAGGAGAGGCAGTCCAGCTTACTGAAGGCGTACACTCAGAAATGACAATATCCGCTCTTCAGGAAGTAGGGAATATCCTGTCAGGGTCATACCTAACATCATTCTCTGATTTTACTGGGCTTAATCTTCAGCCATCTGTTCCAGCAACGAGCATAGACATGGCAGGGGCAATCCTTAGTTTTGGACTTTTAGAAATATCTGCCGTAAGTGATTTTGCAATTGTAATTGATACCGCTTTTACAGATATAAAAAAATTGGATGAAGTAAAAGGACACTTTTTCTTATTGCCAGATCCTGAGTCATTCGCAAAAATTTTTAATGCACTGGGAGTTCCGATGGATGAGTGAAATTATAAAAGTTGGGATAGCGGATATCAACCTCGTATCCCCTCCCGACACGATAAGAACAACAGGTCTTGGTTCTTGCGTAGGAGTTATTTTATACGATGAAGGCAAAAAAATAGCCGGAATGGCACATGTGATGCTGCCTGAATCTGCTCTGATCAAATCAAATACAACTAATTTAGGAAAATTCGCGGATACCGCTGTAAACGCTCTATATGACATGCTTATAAAAAAAGGCGCTTCTGCAAAAAGCATTAAAGCGAAAATAGCGGGAGGAGCCCAGATGTTTCAATTTTCTTCCGGAAGCGAAATGATGAGGATCGGTCCAAGAAACGTTGAAAGTGTAAAACTTCATCTGAACCAATTTGGTATCCCGCTTATTTCGAGTGATGTCGGGGGAAACAGCGGGAGAACAATTGAATTCGATCCGCTAAATTCGCAATTGACCATTAAAACAGTAAACAAAGGCACAAAAATTATTTGAACCGAGACAATCGGTAATAAAACGAGGAGGATTACCATGACGGAGCCATCTTTAGTAGAAGAACAAACTTGCTGGGAAAAGTGGAATACTAGCCGTGATCGAGAAGCAGGTGACGAATTGCTTCGTGCATATTTGCCTCTTGTTAACTATCATGTTCAAAGAATATCGGTTGGACTGCCAAAAAGCGTAAATAAAGATGAACTCCGGTCCCTCGGGATGCTCGGCTTGTATGATGCTTTAAAGAAATTTGAGCCAGAGCGCGATTTGAAATTCGATACTTATGCTTCTTTTCGAATCCGAGGAGCAATCTTAGATGGTCTTCGAAGAGAAGATTGGCTGCCCCGCAGTCTTCGCGAAAAAACAAAAAAAGTAGAAGCTGCCATAGAAAAGCTTGAACAAGAGAACCTGCGTTCTGTAAGTGCGAAAGAGGTTGCTGAGGAACTCGGTCTTTCAGAAAATGATGTAACTACTGTAATGTCCGAAAGCTTTATGGCTAATGTGTTATCGATAGATGAAGAGAATAAAGAAACTGAAAGCCGTGAGAAGGTAAGCTATACAATTGAAGATAAAAAAGCAATAACGCCTGAAAACAGTTTGCTTCAGGAAGAACTTCACGGCGAACTTGCTCTCGTTATTAAAGAACTATCTGAAAAAGAACAGCTTGTTGTAAGTTTGTTTTATTTTGAGGAATTAACGCTGACCGAGATTGGACAAGTACTCGGTTTATCTACATCAAGAATTTCTCAAATTCATTCTAAAGCACTTTTTAGAATCAGGCAGGTTCTTCAACGATACATGTAAGGGGTTAGATGAATGGATCAGTGGTTCAATATAAAACTATTAGAAAAAGAAACGATAGCTATTCTAGTCAAAAAGAGCGACGTTGAAATTAATCCTGAAGAAGTAACCTTTGATCGTCTAACCACCTGGATTCATTCTAAAGGAATTAAGTATGGCTTACAAAGTGATGTAATTCGTAAAGTTGCGGTAAATAATGATACCAATCACTCTCAGATCGAAATAGCTAAAGGGAGACTGCCTGTTCATGGTGAACCTGCAAAATTAATACCTGCTGCAGATGCGGATATAATCAAAAATAATTCCGAAAATGAGAAGGTTGATTTCAAGCGTCTTTTCATTATCCCGACTGTATCATTCGGACAGCTTATAGCGCGAAAACGTGAAGCTACTGAAGGAACACCTGGTATTACCGTCTTTGGTGAACCGATCCCAGCCAAAAGAGGGAAAGACTTAAGAGTTAAAAATGGAGAGAACACCGTATTTAATGAAGAGAATTTAGGTATTTATGCAGCAGCCAGTGGAGAAGTAAGTTATCGATCAAACTGTGTAAATGTTTATCCTGTTTATAGAGTAGACGGAGATCTGTCGTTAAAAACAGGTCACATTGATTTTGTTGGGAATGTCCATGTTACAGGGGATGTCCCTTCTGGTTTTAAAATTAATGCACAAGGTGATGTGAGGATAGAAGGATTAGTCGAAGCTGCAGAGATCGTAGCTGCCGGCAATATTGTAGTAGGTGGAGGAGTTCTTGGTCAAGGTAAAGGGTCTATAAGGTGCAGAGGGAATTTTACTAGTCTGTATATTAACCAAGGTAATATAATGGCTGGTGAAAATATCGAAGTGGCCCAATCTATTCTGCACAGTAACTGTGAGGCAGGCAAAAACATCGTTTGCATAAGCGGAAAAGGAAATATAGCAGGCGGCACATGTACTGCTGAAAACATGATAACTGCTAATGAAATAGGAAATGAGACGTATTCAAAAACGTTGATATATATGAAACAAAATGAAAAGCAACCTAATCAATCATTTGCTGGTGATGAAAAAATTAAAGAATTGCAGTTGAATCTAGAAAAACTGCAGCAGCTAAAAGATGCTTTGGTCAGACAGGCGGGTAATAGCAATAGATTAGATCAGGGAACGGTCAGCAAAATAGACAATACGATCAATCAGACTGCTGCTAAATTATCAGAACTATATATGGAGAAAAATAACTTTGCTTCAAATGAGCAAAGTCACTCGTCTCATGTCATCATTAAAGGAACGTTGCATCCAAATGTAGAAATCAGTATGGGGAAATATAAACGAATCGTTCAGTCTCCTTTCCAGTCAGCAAAAGTTTATATGGAAGAGAAAGAAATAAAAATATATTCCTTATAAAGAATGGGTGTAGAATATGAGCTTGAAATTAATAGAGCTTCAAGTAGCGATTCCACGAACAATGGATGCTGGAAAAACAGCGGCTGAACTAGCACAAAAAGGCATGATTCAACAAGCACACCTTATAGACCAAGATAGAAAAAAACAAATTACTGAATCCAAAAAGGTCTCTGCAAAAGAACGGACAGACAATAGTACGCTGCATACGGGAGAAAACAATACAAGTAAATCCACCCAGCGGTCTGCTATGCATCCGTTTAAAGGACAGGAAATTGATTATTCAGGATAGGTGAAAGCTGTGACAGGTATTATAATTATTAGCTTACTTTTAAATGTTGTCTGTATATATTTTATATATTTACTTTGGAAAAAGATCGATGAGAATCATAAAAATGCTGAATCAACAGATCATATCGAAGAGCTGCTGGAGCTTTTTTCACAGGAGATGCGATACGAGAATGAGCAGCTTTACAAACTGATCTCTGACCTCAACAGCAAAAATAAGCATGATAGACAGGAAATTCATGAAAAGCCAATTAAAAAAGGAATTGAATCCATAAACAATAATACTATTAATGAAGAAAATAACGAAGAAGATGATGAAGTACATATTGAATCAAAATCAACACCTGTTACAAATAAGGTGATTATTTTAGCCAAGCAAGGTTATAATGCAGAGCAAATAGCTAAAATGATGAACAGAGGAAAAGGCGAAGTTGAGCTACTTTTAAAATTTTATTCTTAACATGCCAAAATGACTTGCGGAAATTACGCGAAATATGTTATATTATTTCTCGGTGTTAATCACACACGTTTGCGGATTTGAACAATGTGGTGCTGCTAAAAATGCAGTTATTGTTCAAAGGTGAAACAAACGGAGGAAAAAAACCTAGGAGGTGCCATTATGGCAGTAATTTCAATGAAACAATTGTTAGAAGCTGGTGTACACTTTGGTCATCAGACTCGCCGTTGGAATCCGAAAATGTCTCGTTACATTTTCACAGAAAGAAACGGTATCTACATTATCGATCTTCAAAAGACGGTAAAGAAAGTAGAAGAATGCTACAATGTTATGCGTAACATCGCAGCAGACGGCGGAAAGATTCTTTTCGTTGGTACTAAAAAACAAGCTCAAGATTCAGTGAAGGAAGAAGCTGAACGTTCTGACATGTACTACATCAACCAACGCTGGTTGGGTGGAACATTAACAAACTTCGGTACAATCCGCAAGCGTATCAACCGTTTGAAGGATCTTGAAAAAATGCAGGAAGACGGTACTTTTGATGTGCTTCCGAAGAAAGAAGTAATCCTTCTTAAAAAAGAAATGGAACGTCTTGAAAAGTTCCTAGGCGGAATTAAAGAAATGAACAAGCTTCCTGATGCATTATTCGTTGTTGACCCTCGTAAAGAGCGTATTGCGATTGCTGAAGCTCGTAAATTAAACATTCCGATCATTGCTATTGTTGATACTAACTGTGACCCGGATGAAGTTGACCACGTTATCCCTGGTAACGACGATGCTATCCGTGCAGTTAAACTTCTAACTGGAAAAATGGCTGATGCTATCATCGAAGCTAACCAAGGCGGAGAAGAAACAGCAGAAGCTGCTGAAGAAGAAACAACTGCTTAATTAATTTAATGGAATGCTCAAGGGTGGTAGAGGGGATGACCCTTTATCACCCTTTTTAATGTAAAAGCTCGTTGCTTACGGACTTTATATTCTCTTCTTTGACAAGTTGATTGGAGTGCAAGGTGCGAGACTCCTGCGGGATCAGCGGGACAGGAGAGACTCCTAATGGTGCAAAGCACCAAGGAGGCTCTCCGCACGCCCCGCGGAAAGCGAGCATCCTAAAACGGGAATCAACTACTTTAAAAGCAACTTGTTAAAACAGCCTAATTAAAAAAGTACTACATATCACACAAGGAGGCAAAACACATGGCTATTACAGCTCAAATGGTTAAAGAATTGCGTGAGAAGACTGGCGCAGGTATGATGGATTGTAAAAAAGCACTAACTGAAACAGACGGAAACATGGAGGCAGCAGTTGACTACCTTCGTGAAAAAGGAATCGCTAAAGCAGCTAAAAAAGCTGACCGTATTGCAGCAGAAGGTTTAACTTCTGTTATCGTTGATGGTGACAAAGCGATTATTCTAGAAGTAAACTCTGAAACAGATTTCGTTGCTAAAAACGAAAACTTCAAGAGTCTTATCTCTGAATTAGGAAACCACTTACTAGCTACAGAACCAGCTTCTGTTGAAGATGCATTAGCTTCTGATTACAACGGCACTACAGTTAATGACTATATTAACAGTGCAATCGCTAAGATTGGTGAGAAGATCACGCTTCGCCGTTTTGAAATCTTGAAAAAAGGTGAAAACGCAGCGTTTGGTGCATACTTGCACATGGGTGGAAGAATCGGTGTTCTTTCTGTAGTTGAAGGAACAACTGACGAAGAAGTTGCTAAAGATGTAGCAATGCACGTAGCAGCTGTAAACCCTAAGTATATCTCTCGTGATGAAGTTAGTGAAGAAGAAGTTTCTCGCGAGCGCAAAGTGTTGACTGAGCAAGCTCTTAACGAAGGCAAGCCTGAAAACATCGTTGCTAAAATGGTTGAAGGACGTCTTGGAAAGTACTTCGAAGATATCTGCTTAAACGATCAATCTTTCATTAAAGATCCAGACCAAAAAGTAGGTAAATATGTAGCTTCCAAAGGTGCTACTGTTAAAGCCTTCGTTCGTTTTGAAGTTGGAGAAGGTCTTGAAAAGCGTGAAGACAACTTCGCTGAAGAAGTAATGTCTCAAGTGAAAAAGTAAGCACAATGATTTAAAAAAGGGGAGCACGTTGTGTTCCTCTTTTTTTACAGAAATAACCTTGGATAATTAAGGTTTCATCTTACTAAAAAGATGGTTGCTATTAATCATTTTTAATCGACTTCATAGATTGGTTGATTGAAGTGTAAGGTACGAGACTCCTGCGGGACGAGCAGTCAGGTGAGACACTTAAAGGCGCGAAGCGGCAAGTGGCTCACCGCATGCCCCGCGGAAAGCGAGTACCTGAAACGGAAATCAACCACTTTCAAAAGCAGCGAAGAGTACGAAAATTACAGCCTTAATTAAATACATTTTTTTAGGTGATGGAGGGACAAATGACTACTTCAAAATATAAACGAGTCGTCTTGAAACTTAGCGGAGAAGCGCTAGCTGGTGAACAAACATCTGGAATCGATCCAAAGATTGTTCAATCCATAGCTGAGCAAGTGAAAGAAATTGTAGAATTAGATGTAGAAGTTGCTGTAGTTGTAGGTGGTGGAAACCTATGGCGCGGAAAAACAGGCAGCGAGATGGGTATGGACCGTGCATCTGCAGATTACATGGGCATGCTTGCTACTGTGATGAATTCATTGGCTCTTCAAGACAGTCTTGAAAATATCGGGGTTCAAACAAGAGTACAGACATCAATTGAAATGCGACAGGTTGCAGAACCTTATATCAGAAGAAAAGCCATTCGTCACCTTGAAAAAAAGCGTGTAGTTATTTTTGCAGCAGGAACAGGGAATCCTTATTTCTCTACAGATACTACTGCAGCACTTAGAGCGGCTGAGATCGAAGCAGAAGTTATTTTGATGGCTAAGAATAATGTTGATGGTGTTTATTCAGCTGATCCAAAACTGGATGAAAACGCGGTAAAATATACAACGTTATCATATCTAGATCTGTTAAAAGACGGTTTAGCTGTAATGGATACAACAGCTTCGTCTTTATGTATGGATAATGATATTCCTTTAGTTGTCTTCTCGATCATGGAAGAAGGAAACATTAAGCGTGCTGTCGCGGGCGAAAAAATTGGAACAGTTATAAGGGGGAAAAACTAGATGGCTAAAGAAGTTTTAACTCAAGCTGAAGAAAAGATGCAAAAAGCAATCGGAGCATTAAGACGTGAATACTCTACTCTTCGTGCAGGAAGAGCAAATCCTTCATTATTAGACAGAGTTCAAGTTGATTATTATGGTACACCGACTCCAATTAATCAATTAGCAGGTGTAACGACTCCGGAAGCAAGACTATTAGTGATCCAGCCTTATGATAAAACGGCCATGGGTGATATCGAAAAGGCGATCTTAAAGTCTGATCTTGGTCTTACTCCATCAAATGACGGTCAAGTGATCCGTATTGCTATTCCGGCCCTTACGGAAGAAAGAAGAAAAGAACTAGTTAAATTAGTTAAGAAATTTGCAGAAGAAGCAAAAGTTGCACTTCGCAACATTCGCCGTGATGCAAACGATGACTTAAAGAAACTTGAAAAAGAAGCAGAGATCACAGAAGATGAACTTCGCCGCTACAACGATGATGTTCAAAAGCTTACTGATAAGTATACAGCTGAGGTTGACTCTGTAAGTTCAAATAAAGAAAAAGAAATCATGGAAGTATAAAGCTTTTCCATGTACAATTAAATAAAAAAAGCCCTCTATAAAGGGGGCTTTTTTATTAGACTATATCAACGCGCAGGCAGGAAAAAGGAAATCCTGTCGAATTGTTGATTTCAGCATTATAGAGATCCTGACCGGGCTGATTATATTCATCTAATAGCCGATGGTTTCTTTAAGTAGTCTGAAAAGATGGAGGCTTATACATGCTTGACAAGCTTTTCTTTAGAAAAAAAAGTCATGAAAAGAAATGGGATCTTGACGATAATATTCCATCACATGTTGCAATAATTATGGATGGAAATGGCCGCTGGGCTAGAAAAAGAGCTTTGCCGCGAATCGCTGGCCATCATGAAGGCATGAAAACCGTCAGGAAGATTGTAAAAGAAGCGAATAGAATCGGAATTAAAGTTCTTACTCTATATGCTTTTTCAACTGAAAACTGGAAAAGACCTCGTGAGGAAGTTGATTTCCTTATGAAGCTTCCTGGTGAATTTCTGAACACGTTTTTGCCAGATTTGATTAAAGAGAATGTACAAGTGAGAATAATGGGTAAAAAGGAATTGCTGCCCATACATACTGTTAAGGCAGTCGATCAAGCGATCAGCCAAACCGAAAGTAATACAGGGTTGATTCTGAACTTTGCGTTGAATTATGGGAGCAGAGATGAAATCACCGCTGCCGTCAAAGCAATTGGGACGGAAATTAAAAATGGAACACTCGATCCCTCTCAAATAAATGAAACTACTATTGAAAATCATCTAATGACGTATGGGCTGAGTGATCCAGACCTACTAATCCGTACGAGTGGTGAAGTGCGATTAAGCAATTTTATGCTTTGGCAGCTGGCTTATTCAGAATTCTGGTTTACTGAAGTTTATTGGCCTGATTTTTCAGAGGATCATTTACGAGAAGCTGTATCACAGTTTGCCCAGCGAGGCAGAAGATTTGGCGGGGTTTGATTAAGGAGGACTTATGAAACAACGAATTATTACAGGTGTAATCGCAGCCGTTTTATTTATAGGGATTACCCTTTACGGCAGCTGGCCATTCTCATTATTAATCCTTTTACTTGCAGGAATCGGCATGTACGAGCTGCTGCGGATGAATAGAATGGAACGGACATTTATTGGGCTGATCGGCTACTTATTGGCGATCGTAATTGCTTTACCCGAACAATGGTTGAAAGCGATTGAGCCATTTTCTAAAACAGATGCAATTATACTTGCAGTGCTTTTATTATTAGTTGTAACGGTCATCCATAAAAACAAAACGGAATATAATCATATTTCATTCGTTTTGTTTAGTGCCCTTTATGTAGGTTTTGGTTTTTTCTATTTAGTTGAAACTAGAATATTAGAGAATGGTGTCCAATTGTTGTTCTTAGTTCTATTTATGATTTGGGCAACTGATTCTGGCGCTTATTTCGTAGGCAAATCTATTGGGAAACGAAAACTGTGGCCTATCATTTCACCAAATAAGACGATAGAAGGAGCGGTAGGCGGCATATTCTTCAGTATTTTAGTAGCAGTAATCTGTTATGCTGTAAGTTTTGTTGAACTATCCCTTTTATCAATACTAATCATTTCTGTGTTAGTCGGAGTCTTTGGTCAGATTGGAGACTTGGCTGAATCTGCGTTTAAAAGGATTTATGATGTGAAAGATTCAGGCAGCCTTCTGCCTGGCCATGGGGGAATCTTGGACAGACTGGACAGTGCATTGTTTGTATTCCCTTTGCTGCACGTACTCCACTTGTTAGGATAACATTAAGGGGGATCATATGAAGTTTGTAAGTTTATTAGGTGCAACAGGGTCAATCGGTAAACAGACTCTCGAAGTCATTGCATCCCATCCAGAACAATTTCGATTAAGTTCGATGTCAGTCGGGAAAAATATTGAGGCAGCTGAAGAGATCATTCGAAAGTTCAAACCTGAGATCTGTGCCGTACAGAACGAATCTGATGCACAGAGACTTAAGGAACGGGTAGACAGTTCTACGAAGATTGTTTCTGGGATGGAAGGACTTATAGAAGCGGCGGTTTCTACTGAATCAACTGTAGTCGTTAACTCTGTTATAGGAAGTGTCGGCTTATTGCCCACATTAAAAGCTATAGAAGCCAATAAGACGATTGCATTGGCTAATAAAGAGACTCTCGTTACCGCTGGCCACCTTGTGATGGAAAAAGCTAAAAAGCATAACGTTGCCATTTTGCCTGTAGATTCAGAGCACTCTGCTATATACCAATGTCTGAACGGCGAAGATATAAATCATGTGGAGAAATTGATTCTAACGGCATCTGGCGGAAGTTTTAGAGATAAAACACGTGATGAGCTGAAAAACGTTACCGTTAAAGAAGCTTTAAATCATCCAAACTGGTCGATGGGAGCTAAAATTACAATAGATTCAGCGACAATGATGAACAAAGGGCTAGAAGTTATTGAAGCTCATTGGCTATTTTCATTCGATTATTCAAAAATAGACGTCATTTTACATAAGGAGAGTATCATACACTCTATGGTAGAGTTTGTTGATACAAGCGTAATTGCACATCTAGGACAACCTGATATGCGCGTGCCCATACAGTATGCTCTAACACACCCTGAAAGACTTGAATTAGTAAATGGGAAAAGGTTAAACTTATGGGAAGCCGGCAAACTCCATTTTCAGAAGATGGATTATGACCGTTTCAGATGTTTGAAGTTAGCATTTGAAGCAGGAAAGATAGGCGGCTTAATGCCAACTGTATTAAATGCTGCAAATGAAAAAGCAGTGGAATTATTTTTAGATGGGAAAATATCTTTCCTTGAAATCGAGGAAATGATAGAACGTGCTATGCTGCAGGCTGAAAATATAAACAAGCCTGAATTGGATTCTATACAAGAAACGGATAAAAGGACTCGGAATTTTGTAGAGTCACTACTAAACAAAGGCAGGTAATGGAAATGAACACTGTGATAGCCATTATCATCATTTTAGGGGCTTTGATATTCTTTCATGAACTAGGACATCTTTTGCTGGCAAAACGCGCTGGTATTTTGTGCCGGGAATTTGCAATAGGATTTGGCCCGAAAGTGTTTGCCTTTAAAAAAGGGGAAACCGTCTATACGATTCGTCTATTGCCTCTTGGAGGATTTGTACGAATGGCAGGCGAAGACCCTGAAGGCATCGAATTAAAGGCAGGTCACAGAGTTGGTTTAATTTTTAACAATGCAAATGAAGTAGAAAAGATTATTGTTAATCACCGTGAAAAATATCCGGTACAAAAGACCATTACGATCGAAAAAGCAGATTTAGAGCGTGAGTTATTCTTAACCGGTTTTGAGAACGAAGAGTCAGGACCAGCTACTTACAAGGTTAAAGAAGATGCTCTATTTGTAGCAGATCACCAAGAAATGCAGATTGCTCCTTATAATCGTCAATTTGGTTCTAAAACAATTATGCAAAGAACGCTTGCGATCTTTGCGGGTCCTGCGATGAACTTCTTACTTGCGTTCATTATCCTTGTTGCCTTTTCTTTAATGCAAGGAATTCCTACGAACGAATCAAGACTTGGAACCCTTCAGGAGGGAGCTGCAGCAGATAAATCAGGGTTAGTTGAAGGAGACAAAATTGTAGCCATCCAAGGAGAAAAAATGGATGACTGGAAAGAACTTGTTTCAGTTATTCAGCAAAACCCTGGTGAAAAATTGATGTTCACCATTAATCGTGGCGGAGAAGAAAAAGTTGTTCCGGTAACCTTAGGTTCTAGAAAGGGACCTGACAACAAGAATGAAGGCTTTATTGGAGCGCACCCATTTACTGAGTCTTCATTTGTTGGCTCACTGGAATATGGTGCGAAACAAACATGGTTTATGACTACGGCGATCTTTACAGGAATCGGACAGCTAGTTACAGGTCAGCACGGTATTGATCAGTTGTCTGGACCGCTTGGTATTTATGAGTATACGGATCAAGCCGCAAAAGCCGGTGTGTATATGCTGTTGCAATGGGCTGCTATACTAAGTATAAACTTGGGTATTTTTAATCTTCTGCCTTTGCCTGCTTTGGACGGAGGAAGACTTCTGTTCCTAGGTGTTGAAGCACTTAGAGGAAAGCCGATCGATCCTCAAAAAGAAGGGTTGGTCCATTTTATCGGATTCGCTTTCTTAATGCTGTTGATGTTAGTCGTAACATGGAATGATATACAAAAAATATTTCTGAGCTAATTTGGGATTTTTTGAGGAGTAGAGAAAATGAGACAAAGCCAGTTGTTTATGCCGACACTAAGAGAAGTGCCAGCAGATGCAGATGTAAAGAGTCATCAGCTGCTTTTGCGAGCAGGGTTTATCAGACAAAATGCAGCAGGAATCTATTCATTTCTGCCTCTGGGGAAAAAAGTGCTTCATAAAATAGAAAACATTGTACGTGAGGAAATGAACCGTGCCGGTTCACAGGAAATGATGATGCCGGCCCTTCAGCTAGCAGAACTATGGCAGGAAAGCGGCAGATGGTATAGCTACGGACCAGAACTGATGAGATTAAAAGATCGTCATGATCGTGACTTTGCACTGGGAGCTACGCATGAAGAAGTAATTACAAGCATTATTCGTGACGAGGTTAAATCATACAAAAAGCTTCCATTGAATCTTTATCAGATTCAAACTAAATTCAGAGACGAAAAGCGTCCTCGTTTCGGACTGCTTCGCGGCCGTGAGTTTATCATGAAAGATGCTTATTCTTTTCATGATAAGCAAGAAAGTCTGGATGAAACTTATGAAACAATGAAAGATGCTTATTCTGCTATTTTCAGCCGCTGCGGTTTGAACTTCCGTGCCGTATTAGCAGATTCAGGTGCTATCGGCGGGAAAGATAATCATGAGTTCATGGTTTTGTCTGAAATCGGAGAAGATTTAATCGCCTATTCTACTGAGTCGGATTTTGCTGCGAACATCGAAATGGCTCCTGTCGTATTAAAGGAAGACAGTTCATCTGAAAGTCCGTTTGATATTGAAAAAGTTGAAACACAGACTGCAAAGAATATAGAAGATGTTTCAGTATTTTTAAATGTTCCTGCTTCAAAAATCATTAAGTCCCTTCTCTACATGGCGGATGGTGAGCCTGTACTTGTCTTGGTACGAGGTGATCATGAAGTAAATGAAATCAAATTGAAAAATGAATTATTGGCTTCTGAAATAGTTATGGCAAGTGAAGAAGACGCAGTCAAGTGGCTGAACACTAAACCGGGTTCAATCGGTCCCGTATCAGTTTCAGATGTAAAGGTAATTGCTGATCAAGCTGTACCACTTATGGTTAATGCTGTAAGTGGTGCTAATGAAGAAGGCTATCACTTTGTAAATGTCAACGCAGAAAGAGACTTCAAGATCGATCAGACAGCAGACCTTCGTTTTGTAGTTGAAGGAGACCTTTCTCCAGATGGAAAAGGTAAGATCGTATTCGCAAAAGGTATCGAAGTAGGTCATGTATTCAAACTTGGAAAAGTATATAGTGAGCCTATGAAAGCATCCTACTTAGATGAAAACGGAAAAAATCAAATTATGTCAATGGGCTGCTATGGCATCGGAGTTTCCAGAACGTTAGCTGCAGTGGCAGAAGAAAATAACGATGAAAACGGCTTGATTTGGCCATTATCACTAACGCCATTCGATGTTCATTTAATTGCAGTAAACAGTAAGAATGCAGAACAGGCTGCTCTTTCTGATGAACTGTATGAACAACTGAAAAGTGAAGGATACGATTGTTTATATGATGATCGACCTGAACGGGCAGGTGTTAAATTTGCCGACAGTGATTTAATCGGTCTACCTATTCGTGTTATGGTAGGCAAGAAGGCTGCCGAAGGTATTGTTGAAATGAAAATCCGCAAAAGCGGTGAATCCTATGAAGTTCCTGTATCCGAACTTAAGAGTGTCTTAAAGCGTGAATGGGATAAACTTGTTTAATTAAATCCAGGTGCCTCTTTTATGAGGTGCCTTTCCTATTTAAAAATGAAGGCTGTTTTTGTAAACTTTGTTGGTCTTAGAAAGTGTTGATTTCCGCTCCAGGTACTCGCTTTCCGGGGGGCGTGCGGTGAGCCTCCTCGGCGCTTTGCGCCGTTAGGAGTCTCACCTGTCCCACTGATCCCCCAGGAGTCTCGCACCTTACGCTCCAATCAACTTGTCAATGAAGCAGCTAAAGACCATTTTTTTAAAGCAGCCTATTGAAATAAACCCCTTAAAAAAGGAGGTTCTTATGAGCGGTAATGATCAGCAAATCAGACAAGAACGTCTGTCGCTTCTTTTAGAACAACTTGGAATTCCTGACGAGATGAAAACTGGCTTTTTAGGTGGAACGATTGAAAAACTGACCATTGATAAGGCGAATAGAAGCTGGCATTTTTTAATTGGAATAAAACGCCCTTTATCTTCTAACAGCTATGCGTGGTTCAGTTCAAGTTTACAGCAAACATTTGAGCATATTGCAAAAGTTACTTTTTCTATTCAATGTTCAGAAAGCTTCCAGTCTGAAGAACTGCTAGCCTATTGGCCATTATGCAAAGAACAGCTCGTAAATACAGCAGGTCCGAGCCTAGGAAGTATGCTTTCAACACAAGAGCCTTCAGCGGAAGGTAATTTTTTATGTCTAACCGTAAGAAACGATGCAGAAGAGGCACTTGTACACCGAAAGTTATCTCCAATCATAAAAGAGATGTACCAAACTTTTGGGTTTCACTCAGTACTATTAAAAACGGAAATTAACCATTCCGAGGAAGATTATCAGAGGTTTATTGAACAAAAGAAACAAGAAGACGAACATAAAATAATGGAAGCTCTAGTAGAAAAAGAAAAGGCGTCCAAAAGAGCTGATGCGCCAGCTGCTAGAACTGACATCATGATCGGTTATTCGATCAAGGATGAACCTGTTCCGATTCAGACGATACAAGATGAAGAACGAAAGATCACGATTCAGGGGTATGTATTCCATTCTGAAACAAGAGAACTTCGCAGCGGCAGAACACTATTAACTTTTAAAATTACTGATTATACAGATTCACTACTTATCAAGATTTTCTCACGTGACAAAGAAGATATTCCGATCTTGCAGGGGATTCAGAAGGGAATGTGGCTAAAAGTTCGCGGAGGAATTCAAAATGATACGTTTGTTAGAGATCTCGTAATGATAGCAAACGATATTAATGAGATAAAACCGGAAACTAGAAAAGATCTTGCTGAAGAAGAAAAAAAGCGTGTAGAACTTCATTTGCATACTCCGATGAGTCAAATGGATGCAGTCTCTTCCGTATCTGCGCTCGTAGGACAAGCGAAGAAATGGGGACATCCAGCAATCGCCATTACTGATCATGCGGGTGTACAGTCTTTCCCGGAAGCATATAGTGCAGGAAAGAAAAACGATATCAAAATTTTGTACGGACTCGAAGCGAATCTAGTAGATGATGGTGTCCCGATTGCTTACAATGAAGCACCTAGAAAGCTTTCTGAGGAAACATATGTCGTTTTTGACGTGGAAACTACGGGTCTTTCAGCCGTTTATAATAAAATTATAGAACTAGCAGCAGTTAAGATTAGAGGCGGAGAGATCGTTGACAGATTTGAAGCTTTTGCTAATCCGCATGAATCCTTGTCTCAGACTACTATTGAATTAACAGGCATCACGGATGATATGGTGGAGAATGCTCCTGAGATCGAAGAAGTCCTTCGAGATTTTCATACGTTTATGGGGGATGATATCCTTGTTGCGCATAATGCAAGCTTCGATATGGGCTTCCTGAATGAAGGTTTGCGCAAGATTGGAATAGGAGAAGCAAAGAACCCAGTAATCGATACACTGGAACTTGCCAGATTCTTGCTTCCACAGTTAAAGAATCATAGATTGAACACACTTTGTAAACGGTTTGATATTGAACTGACACAGCATCACCGTGCCATCTATGATGCCGAAGCAACGGGGTATCTTTTATGGAAGCTTCTTAAAGAAACGTTTGAAAAAGAGATCTTTTATCATGACAGGCTGAACGATAATATGGGTCAAGGCGGTTTTCAGCGTTCACGTCCTTTTCATTGTACGCTGCTCGCGGCTACCCAAGAAGGATTGAAGAACTTATATAAACTAGTTTCAGAATCTCATTTATCGTATTTCTACAGAACTCCGCGTATTCCGCGGTCTCGTTTAAGTAAGCTTCGTGAAGGGATATTGGTGGGTTCCGCATGTGATAAAGGCGAAGTTTTTGAGGGCATGATGCAAAAACCGATAGAAGAAGTAGAAAAGATTGCTTCCTTTTATGATTACTTAGAAATTCAGCCGCCAAGCAATTATTATCATCTAATCGAAAGAGAGCTTGTATCAGATGAGATGAACCTTAGAGAGATTCTCTCAAATATTGTACAGCTTGGTGAGAAATTGGATAAGCCGGTTGTTGCCACAGGTAATGTCCATTATTTGAATCCGGAAGATGCGATATACAGGAAGATCTTAATTTCCTCTCAAGGTGGTGCCAACCCGCTCAACAGACAGACACTTCCTGAAGTTCACTTTAGAACAACAGATGAAATGCTGGATTTGTTTTCATTTTTGGGTGAAGAAACTGCTGAAAAAGTAGTGTGTCATAATACGAGGCAGATAGCGGATTCGATCGCTGAAATCAAACCGATTCCAGATGACCTCTATACACCGAAGATCGAGGGTGCAGATGAAGAAGTCCGGTCAATGAGTTACAACCGAGCGAGAAGCATCTACGGAGAAAACCTTCCTGAACTAGTAGAGAAGAGGCTTGAAAAAGAGCTTACAAGCATCATCGGTCATGGTTTTGCAGTTATCTACTTGATCTCGCATAAGCTTGTTAAAAAATCATTGATTGACGGTTATCTAGTAGGATCACGTGGTTCAGTAGGATCTTCATTTGTTGCTACAATGACAGAAATTACAGAAGTTAATCCTCTGCCGCCGCACTATGTTTGCCCAAGCTGCAAAGAGTCGCATTTCTTCAACGATGGATCAGTCGGTTCTGGGTTCGACCTGCCAGATAAAAAATGTCCGAAATGTAATGTTCTATATATTAAAGACGGTCAGGACATTCCCTTTGAAACATTCCTTGGCTTTAAGGGAGATAAAGTACCAGATATCGACTTAAACTTTTCAGGCGAATATCAGCCTAGGGCACATAATTATACGAAAGAACTTTTCGGTGTAGACTATGTATACCGTGCAGGTACGATTGGAACGGTTGCGGAAAAAACAGCTTATGGCTATGTAAAAGGCTATGCAAATGACAATAACCTCACAATCCGATCGGCAGAGGTAGATCGTCTAGTATCTGGGTGCACGGGAGTAAAAAGAACCACAGGACAGCATCCGGGCGGCATAATTGTAGTGCCTGACTATATGGATATTTATGATTTTTGTCCGGTTCAGTTCCCTGCGGATGACAGTTCTTCTGAATGGAAGACAACACATTTTGATTTCCATTCTATCCATGATAACTTGCTCAAACTAGATATATTAGGACACGATGATCCGACGGTGATCAGAATGCTTCAAGATTTAAGCGGAATTGATCCTAAAACAATACCTGCGTCCGACCCGGAAGTTATGAAAATCTTCTCTGGTCCAGAAGTACTCGGGGTAACCGACGAACAGATCATGTGCAAAACAGGGACATTGGGAATACCCGAATTTGGTACTAAGTTTGTAAGACAGATGTTAGAAGAAACAAAACCAAGCACTTTCTCGGAACTCGTACAGATCTCTGGATTATCACACGGTACAGATGTTTGGCTGAATAATGCAAACGAACTTATCGCAAATGGCACATGTGTCTTAAAAGACGTTATCGGCTGCCGTGATGACATCATGGTCTATCTGATCTACAAAGGACTGGAGCCATCGCTTGCATTTAAAATTATGGAGAGCGTTCGTAAAGGTAAAGGTCTTCCAGATGACTGGATCGAAGAAATGAAAAACAACGATGTGCCTGATTGGTATATCGGTTCATGTCTGAAGATCAAATATATGTTCCCGAAAGCCCATGCTGCAGCTTACGTTTTAATGGCTGTCCGGATCGCATATTTTAAAGTGCATTATCCAATCTGGTTCTATGCGGCATACTTTACGGTAAGAGCGGATGACTTTGACGTTGAATCCATGATTCGCGGTTCAAAAGCTCTTCGTGCCAAAATTGAAGAGATCTCGGCAAAAGGTCTTGATGCTTCCACGAAAGAAAAGAACTTGCAGACCGTACTGGAACTTGCACTTGAGATGTGCGAAAGAGGTCTTTCATTCCAAAAGATAGACTTGTATCGTTCGAGTGCTACTGATTTTCTAGTAGAAGGGGATACACTGATTCCGCCTTTCAATTCCATTGCTGGACTTGGAACAAACGCTGCTCTAAATATTGTAAAAGCAAGAGAAGATGGGGAGTTCCTTTCAAAAGAGGATCTTCAGCAGCGTGCAAAATTATCAAAGACAATAATTGAGTATTTAGATGATCAGGGATGTCTCGAAGGACTGCCTGACGCAAACCAGCTTTCTCTCTTCTAACACAAGGGTTTAAGCAGGAAGAAAGTTGCAGTATTTTATTGGTTATGGTATAGTATTTTTGGAAATACTGTTGAATGAATAACTGTCGGCGAAAGAGTGGGGCTCCCCACTCTTTCGTTACGTTTTAAGGTCATTCAGCCAGAAGGAGGGCAGCAATGAGTCAGAAGATTACAGAGCTCACGACTGAGCTTGTAACCCCAATCGTTGAAAAACTAGGACTTGAACTTGTTGACGTTGAATTTGTTAAAGAGGGTAAAAACTGGTTCCTCCGTGTTTATATCGACTCAACCGGCGGTGTTGATATCGAGGAATGCGGAACGGTCAGTGAACAGTTAAGTGAAAAATTAGATGAACTTGATCCGATTGAACAGCCCTACTTTTTAGAAGTATCTTCTCCAGGAGTGGAAAGACCGCTAAAAAAACCAGAAGATGTTAAAAATGCTATTGGCAAAAATGTAAACATAAAACTTTATGAGCCTATTAATGGTGAAAAAGTATATGAAGGACTTTTAAAAGACTTTGACGGTGAAACGCTGTTTATGGAGATTAAAGTGAAAACCCAAGTCAAGAAGGTAGAGTTGCCATATAAAAAAGTGGCAAACGCCCGTCTTGCGGTTGTTTTTTAATGAAGAGGGGAGTAAAAAAATGAGTACCGAGCTTTTGGATGCACTTACATTATTGGAAAAAGAAAAAGGGATCAGCAAAGAAGTAATTATTGAAGCGATTGAAGCAGCCCTTATTTCAGCGTATAAACGCAATTTTCATCAAGCGCAAAATGTTCGTGTGGATTTTAACAGAGATTCAGGCAGTATCCGTGTGTTTTCTAGAAAAAACGTGGTCGCTGAGGTAGAAGACGATCGTCAGGAGATTTCAGTTGCTGAAGCACAAGCGATCAACCCTGGTTATGAGATCGATGATATTGTAGAAGAGGAAGTAACTCCAAAGGATTTTGGACGTATTGCTGCACAAACCGCTAAACAAGTTGTTACACAGCGTGTACGCGAAGCTGAACGTGGAATCATTTTCTCTGAGTTCATCGATCGTGAAGAAGATATCATTACAGGTATCGTACAACGTCAGGACCATCGTTATATGTATGTAAGTCTTGGCCGTGTTGAAGCATTATTGCCTGCAGCAGAGCAGATGCCTGGTGAATCACACACTACGAATGACCGCATTAAAGTATATATCACCAAAGTTGAGAAAACGACTAAAGGGCCTCAAATTTTAGTTTCACGTACTCACCCTGGACTTTTAAAACGATTGTTCGAACTTGAAGTACCTGAGATTTATGATGGTACAGTTGAGATTAAGTCTATAGCTCGAGAAGCAGGAGACCGTTCAAAGATCGCTGTACATGCAGCAGATCCAGAAGTTGACCCAGTAGGTTCGTGTGTTGGTCAAAAAGGTGCGCGAGTACAAACAATCGTTAACGAACTAAACGGCGAGAAGATTGATATTGTCCGATGGAGTGAAGATCCTGTCGTTTACGTCGCAAACTCTTTAAGTCCTGCAAAAGTTCTTGAAGTACAAGTGAACGAAGAAGATAAGATGACGACGGTGATCGTACCTGATTATCAGCTGTCACTTGCTATCGGAAAGCGTGGCCAGAATGCACGTCTTGCTGCCAAGTTAACAGGTTGGAAGATTGATATTAAAAGTGAATCAGAAGCAGTAGAATCAGGTGTCTATGATCCTGCCAATTCAGCAAATGATTCATTCTATAACGACTCTGACGAGGATGAAGAGTAAGAGAAGACGAGGTGGAGACAATGAAAACCCGCAAGATTCCAATGAGAAAATGCGTAGCCTGTCAAGAGATGAAGGCGAAAAAAGAATTAACACGTATTGTCCGCTCACCTGAAGGGGAAGTCTCTGTCGACTCGACCGGAAAAAAATCCGGAAGAGGAGCTTATCTTTGTCATGAACTTGTTTGTGTTGAACAAGCAAAAAAGAAAAAGATTCTAGAGACACACTTGAAGTCGAAAATTCCGGCTGAACTATACGAACAGCTTGAAAAAGGAAGTCATACATCTTGAAAAATAGCCGGTGGGAAAATTTCCTTGGAATAGCTGCTCGGGCTGGGAAAGTTATTTCTGGTGAAGAGCTCGTAGTAAAAAGCATACAAAAACAGAACGCAAAAATCGTTTTATTGTCTAAAGATGCTTCTGAGAACACAAAGAAAAAGGTTACAGATAAGTGTCTTTTCTATAAAGTCGATTATTTTTGGATAGAAGATCGAAATGTTTTAGGCAAAGCAATCGGAAAAGAGCAACGAGTTGTAGTTGCTGTCAATGATCAAGGGTTTTCAAAGCGTTTAAAGGAACTTCTTGATCACTAACACGGGGGTGAACATATGAGTAAAATACGCGTATACGAATATGCGAAACAGAAAAATGTTCAAAGTAAAGACATTATCGAGAAGCTAAAAACGATGGATGTTCATGTAGCGAATCATATGTCTATGATCGATCAGGCTGCTTTAACAAAGCTCGATGAAGCTTATAGTTCAAAAGCTCAAAAAGATCAGCCTGCAAAACCAAAAAATCAGAATCAACTCCCTAAAACAGATAAGAATAGAAACAACTCTGGTAACGACACCAAATCTAATAAAAAGGAAGTTCAAAAAGAGAGTAATATGAAAATTAAAAAAGAGACCGATAATCGTAACTCATCACAATCGAAAAGCCCGCAAACTCAAGGGGCGAAGCCAGGTAATTCAACTAACCAAAATGCTTCAAAGAATAACAATTCAAAAAACAGCAATAACAGAAACCAGAATAATAACAGAAACAACAATAACCGAAACAATAACAACAAGAACCAGAACAGAAACAAGCAAAACAGAGGCGGAGGCAACCAGCAGCAAGCTCCTCAAAAGAAGGTTCTTGAGACTCCAAGCAAAATCACCTTTACCGACACTCTTCAAGTAGGTGAACTTGCGAAAAAGTTAAACAAAGATACTTCTGAAATCATCAAAAAGCTTATGGGTCTTGGCATCATGGCAACGATCAATCAAGAGCTTGATAAAGAAGCGATTGAACTAATCGCCGCTGACTATGATGTTGAAGTGGAAGAAGAGATTATCGTTGATGAAACGGAATTTGAAAATTATGAAGTCGTCGACGATGAAAAAGATATGCAAGTACGTCCGCCGGTTGTAACGATCATGGGACACGTTGACCATGGTAAAACAACGCTTCTTGATGCTATTCGAAACACGAAAGTAACCGCAGGAGAAGCTGGTGGTATCACTCAGCACATCGGTGCATACCAGATTACAAACAACGGAAAACAAATTACATTCCTTGATACACCAGGACATGCTGCGTTTACGACTATGCGTGCACGCGGTGCTCAAGTAACGGATATTACAATTCTTGTTGTAGCTGCTGATGATGGTGTAATGCCACAGACAGTTGAAGCGATCAACCATGCAAAAGCGGCTGAAGTACCGATTATCGTTGCTGTTAACAAAATGGATAAAGAAGCTGCTAATCCAGATCGTGTTATGCAGGAACTTACTGAACATGGACTAGTTTCTGAAGCATGGGGCGGAGATACAATCTTCGTTAACGTTTCTGCTATAAAAGGTGACGGAATTGATGACCTTCTTGAAATGATCAACCTTGTTTCAGAAGTTGAAGAATTAAAAGCAAATCCTAATCGTACTGCTGCTGGAACTGTAATTGAAGCACAGCTTGACAAAGGGCGTGGTTCTGTTGCAACGCTTCTAGTTCAGTCAGGTACATTAAATGTAGGAGATCCTATCGTAGTTGGACATACGTACGGCCGTGTTCGTGCGATGGTGAATGACCTTGGTCGCCGTGTTAAATCTGTTGGACCTTCTACCCCTGTTGAAATTACGGGATTAAATGATGTTCCACAAGCCGGAGATCCGTTCATGGTATTTGCTGATGAGAAAAAAGCTCGCCAAGTTGGAGAATCCCGTTTCAAGAAACAACAGGATGCTCAGCGTAAAGAATCTTCTAAGCTTAACCTGGATGACCTCTTTAATCAGATTAAAGAAGGTGAGATCAAAGATATCAACGTTATCATTAAAGGTGATGTGCAAGGTTCTGTAGAAGCACTTGCAGGTTCTCTTCAAAAGATTGATGTTGAAGGTGTTAAAGTTAAAATCATTCACTCAGGTGTTGGAGCGATCAACGAGTATGATATCATGCTTGCTTCTGCTTCAAATGCAATCGTGATCGGATTTAACGTTCGCCCGGATGCAGGTGCTAAACGTACTGCAGACGCTGAGAAGGTTGATGTACGTCTTCACCGCATCATCTATAACGTTATAGAAGAGATCGAATCAGCGATGAAAGGTATGCTTGATCCTGAATTCGAAGAAAAAGTTATCGGTCAGGTTGAAGTAAGAACAACTTTTAAAGTATCTAAAGTTGGTACGATCGCCGGTTGTTATGTTACTGAAGGTAAAATCACAAGAGATTCAACAGTGCGTTTGATCCGTGATGGTGTTGTTTCGTATGAAGGCAAAATTGATGCACTTAAACGTTTCAAAGATGATGCTAAAGAAGTTTCAGCTGGATACGAATGTGGTATTACTCTTGAAAAGTTCAATGATATTAAAGAAGGCGATATCATTGAAGCTTATATTATGGAAGAAATTAAAGTAAAATGATCGGATTATTAACGGTTGAGTTTTTTATATATGAAGCACAGTCGTTAAAAGATAAGCGTTCAGTTGTTCAAAAAGCGGTTAACAGACTTCGGCAGCGCTTTAATCTTGCTGTATCTGAAACAGGATTTCAGGATTTATGGCAGCGGGCAGAGATAAGTATGGTAACCGTTTCTTCGGACAAAATAATAGCAGAAAAAGAATTGCAAAGAGCACTTGCAATGATTACATCTATTACCGAATTGGAAGTAACCGATTCTAAAGTGGAGTGGCTATAAGGCAAGTGGCAAGAAACGGGGTGTATAAATTATGGGCACAATCCGTTCCAACCGTGTTGGGGAACAGATGAAAAAAGAGCTAACTGATATAATTGGCCGGAAACTTAAAGACCCCCGCGTTGGTTTTGTAACTGTTACGGCGGTTGATGTAACTGGTGACCTGCAGCAAGCGACTGTATACGTTTCTGTTTTTGGCGACAGCGAACAAAAAGAACAGACTTTACGCAGTCTTGCTAAAGCTACTGGTTTTATCAGGACTGAGATTGGAAAACGTATTCGCATGCGTAAAACACCGGACATCTTCTTTAAATTCGATGAATCCTTGAATTATGGAAGCAAGATCGAAAGTCTTTTATCCGAAATTAAACGAGATGACGAAGACAACGAAGAAAATGAAGATTATCCGAAACCATAATAGCAAATGGATAGGCAATTAAATAAATTGTCTATCCATTTTTGCATGAATGCAGGTATGTAAAAGGAGAAATTGATATGACTGTTAGGCAAGGAATTTTAGCACTGAAAAAACCTGCCGGAATGACATCACATGACTGTGTAGCGAAAATACGCAGGATCTTTTCAACCAAAAAAGTGGGACACACTGGAACTCTAGACCCGGAAGTTACTGGAGTACTGCCTATCTGTATTGGGCGAGCGACAAAAATTGCTGAGTATATGTCAGACTACGGCAAGGAATATATAGGAGAAGTTACGCTCGGCTTCTCAACGGATACAGAAGATGCACATGGCGAAAAAGTAATGGAAAAACAAGTAGATGAAGATATAGACTTTGGAAAAATAAAAGAGATCCTGCAGTCTCATTCAGGCGAGATCGAACAAGTTCCTCCCATGTACTCGGCTGTTAAAGTTAACGGAAAAAAACTTTATGAATACGCAAGACAGGGGATTCAGGTTGAAAGGCCAAAACGCAAAGTGACTATATATGAACTTGAACTGCTGAACAAAGAGGATGTTTTACGAAAAGAAAATCCTGTTTTTTCATTTAGGGTCAGATGTTCAAAAGGTACTTACGTCCGCACTCTCGCCGTTGCCATTGGTGAGAAGCTAGGTTATCCCGCTCATATGTCTTCTCTGATCAGAACGGCTTCAGGTCCATTTTCTTTAAGCGATTGCGTCACATTCGAAGACCTGGAAAACGCTGAGTCACCTTTGGATAATTTCTTATTTCCTCTTGAGAAAGGAATCTCGCATTTTCCAAAATGGACGGTTGATGAAGAGACTGAGAGTCAAGTTAGAAATGGATCAGTGCTTCCAAAACCAAAAGAGTTGGAACAAAGCCCGTTTGGTGTTTATAATGAAGAAGGAAAATGTCTAGCCATCTATCAGTTGCATCCTTCTAAACCTGGTTTGATAAAACCAGCGAAAGTGTTAGCCATTGAATAACGAAACAGGTTAGTAGGTGAGTCTTTGGAAACGATCGTCATTAATCATCCTCATCAATATGAAAAAGAAAATCTCCCGCCATTAATTTTGGCATTAGGCTATTTCGACGGAATTCACATCGGACATCAGCGTGTGATAAACTCAGCCGTTGAACTTGCAGAAAGAACTGGTGCAATTCCAGCTGTAATGAGTTTTCATCCACATCCTTCTGTCGTTTTAGGAAAAGCGGATGAAACGTGGACATATATCACGCCGCTTGAAGAAAAGAAAAAAATATTGAAATCTATGGGAGTTAAACGCTTCTATCTTGTTAAATTCGATCTTGATTTTGCATCACTCTCTACAAAGGAATTTGTTGATCAGTATATTATTGGTTTAAATGTAAAGCATGTTGTAACCGGTTTTGATTTTACATACGGTAAGTATGGAAAAGGGAATGTTGAAACATTGGTTCATGAAGCTGACGGCAAGTTTGGTCAAACTGTAATCGAGAAGATCGAGGAAAACGGCCAGAAAATAAGTTCTACTCTTATTCGACAATGCCTTAGAGAAGGAATGGTTGAGAGTATTGTACATTATCTTGGCAGAAGATATAAATTGAATGGTACTGTCATACATGGAGACAAACGGGGACGTACAATAGGTTTTCCTACTGCTAACCTTGATACGGATGTCTATACCCTTCCAAAAGTAGGCGTTTACGCCGTTGAAGTTAGTGTTGATGGAGAAAAGTACTATGCGATGGCAAATGTAGGCTATAAGCCGACTTTCAAAGATGATCAAAAAAGACCTTCTTTAGAAGTCCATATCTTTGACTTTCAAAAAGAAATATATGGGAGTACGATTGGTGTTAATTGGCTTAAAAGGATCAGAGATGAAAAGAAATTCAATTCAATCGATGAATTGATTGAACAGCTTAAAACGGATAAGAACGAGACATTATCAATCATCCAGTCAATGTGTTAAAAAAACTTGCATTTATTTCTTAAACAAGCTATGCTAATACATGTACATTTTTAATGTGCAAAATAACCGTTGCTTGGCAAGTCGAGTCACCGACGCTTGCTCGGTAATAGGTGTTTCTAATATTAAGGAGGTGAAAAGGATGGCTATTACTCAAGAGCGTAAAAACGAATTAATCAGCGAGTATAAGGTACATGATACGGACACTGGATCTCCAGAAGTTCAAATCGCTATCCTTACTGAACAAATTAATGAGTTGAATGATCACTTGCGTACACACAAGAAAGATCACCACTCACGTCGTGGTCTATTAAAAATGGTTGGTAAGCGCCGTAACTTGTTAACGTACCTACGTAACAAGGACATCACGCGTTACCGCGAATTGATCGGAAGACTAGGATTACGTCGTTAATCCAACAAAAGCGGGATTTAATCCCGCTTTTTTTATTGCAAGTAATACGAAAACCGACTTATCAGAAATGTTTTATACGGGTTATTAAATTCTTTACAGTTTTTCTTTTTAGGAAGGACTACGTTAGGATATAATAGAACCATAAAATACTAGGATTTTTTAAGTGTTGAGAGGAGTACCAAGTAAAATGGATCAACAAAAACGAACTTTTACCATGGACTGGGCGGGCAGAACGCTTACGTTCGAAATTGGAGAATTAGCAAAACAAGCAAATGGTGCTGTTATGGTCAGATATGGTGATACGGCAGTACTTTCTACTGCTGTAGCTTCAAAGCAGCCCAAAAATTTAAGTTTCTTCCCATTGACAGTAAACTATGAAGAACGTTTATACGCAGTCGGTAAAATCCCTGGAGGATTTATTAAACGTGAGGGCCGTCCAAGTGAAAAAGCTGTTTTGGCAAGCCGCTTGATCGACCGTCCGATCCGTCCTTTGTTTGCCGATGGTTTCCGTAACGAAGTACAAGTTGTCAGCACCGTAATGAGTGTTGATCAAAATTGTTCTTCTGAAATGGCAGCAATGATCGGATCATCTCTTGCATTGTCAATCTCCGATATTCCTTTTGAAGGACCAATCGCAGGTGTAACTGTTGGACGTATCGACGGTGAGTTTGTTATTAACCCGACTGTTGACCAGAACGAAAAAAGTGATATTCAACTAATCGTAGCAGGAACAAAACATGCGATTAACATGGTTGAAGCAGGTGCAGAAGAAGTTTCTGAGGAAACAATGCTTGAAGCAATCATGTTCGGTCATGAAGAGATCAAGAAATTAATTGCTTTCCAAGAAGAAATCGTTTCTGAAATCGGAAAAGAAAAAATGGAAGTTGTTCTACATGAGCTTGATAAAGATCTTGAGCAAGAAGTCCGTGATTTTGTCGGCAACGATGTAAAAGAAGCTGTAAAAGTAATTGAGAAACACGCTCGTCAAGAAGCACTTGATGCAGTTGGTGCAAATCTCGCTTCACGTTATGAAGAGGATGAAGAAAAAGCTAATGAAGCTAAAGAGATTCTACATAAACTTATCAAAGAAGAAGTTAGACGTTTAATCTTAAAAGAAAAGATTCGTCCAGATGGAAGAAAAACGGATGAAATTCGCAAACTTTCTTCTACTGTAGGGATTTTAGCTAGAACACATGGTTCTGGTTTGTTTACGCGAGGACAGACACAAGCATTGAGTATCTGTACTTTAGGTGCATTAGGTGATGTACAGGTTCTTGACGGACTTGGTGTTGAAGAGTCTAAGCGTTTTATGCACCAATATAATTTCCCGCCATTCAGTGTTGGTGAAACCGGCTTTATGCGAGGACCAGGAAGACGTGAAATAGGTCATGGTGCATTGGGAGAACGTGCCTTAGAACAAGTAATTCCTAATGAAGAGGAATTTCCGTATACAATTCGCTTAGTTTCTGAAGTACTTGAATCCAACGGTTCTACTTCTCAAGCTAGTATTTGTGCAAGTACATTGGCATTGATGGATGCTGGTGTGCCGATCAAGGCGCCGGTTGCAGGTATTGCGATGGGTCTGATCTCAGATGGTGAGGACGTTACTGTTCTTACAGATATTCAAGGTATGGAAGACCATCTTGGAGACATGGACTTTAAAGTAGCAGGTACACCAAACGGCATCACTGCTCTGCAGATGGATATTAAAATTTCAGGTATCAACCGTGAAATTCTTCAAGAGGCACTAACTCAAGCAAAAGAAGGCCGCATGATTATCTTGAAGTCTATGCTTTCTACACTTTCAGAGTCTCGTACGCAATTATCTCAGTATGCTCCAAAGATTTTAACAATGAAGATTAACCCTGACAAAATTCGTGATGTAATCGGACCAAGCGGGAAGATCATCAATAAAATCATTGAAGAAACGGGAGTTAAGATCGACATCGAACAAGACGGTACGATCTTTATTGCTTCAACTGATGAGCCGATGAACAACAAGGCTAAGAAGATTATTGAAGATATCGTAAGAGAAGTTCAAGTTGGCGAATACTACATGGGCAAAGTAAAACGTATTGAAAAATTCGGAGCTTTCGTAGAACTGTTCAGCGGCAAAGATGGATTAGTCCATATTTCAGAACTGGCTGAAGAGCGTGTAGGTAAAGTTGAAGATGTAGTTAAGCTTGGTGACGAAATCCTTGTAAAAGTTATGGAGATCGATAACCAGGGCCGTGTAAACTTATCACGCAAAGTCGTGTTAAAAGAAGAAAAAGCGAAAAACGAACAGCAGCAGAATGTTTAATTCTATATGGATAAAAGCCAGCCTTACATAAAGGCTGGCTTTTTCATTGAAGTCTTATTGTTTCAATAGCGTTCTAACTTGTACAGGTTGTACATAACTTGATTACAGGGAGGGGAGTTATGTGAAAAAATCAATTCTTCACTGGTCCGTCATCGTGTTAATCATTACTGCAACTGCTATTTCGGTGCATAACCCATTTACGAGCACTTATATAGAAAGTATTAAGGCGCAGAGTACGGCAGTTTCACAAATGAAATCAAATTCAATCTATGCACAGATTAAAGAAAAAGCTAAGGAATTAAACAAGCCGCCTCAGAATGCTGAAATCGACCCTGTTTGGAAAGCCACTCCCGGCTACAATGGACTAGTTGTAGATATGGAAGAATCATTTAAGGCTATGAAAAAAGTAAATAAATTCGATGAAAATAAATTAGTGGTAAAGCAAATAGAACCAACGATACATTTAGAAAACTTGCCTGCTTCTCCAATCTATCGAGGAAATCCAGAGAAACCTATGGTAACTCTTCTTGTGAATGTGGCTTGGGGCAATGAGCACCTGCCGGGTATGCTGCAGACAATGAAGAAGAATAATGTACACTCAACTTTCTTTCTGGACGGTTCATGGGTAAAGAAAAATCCTTCTCTGGCAAAAATGATCGCTGAAGAAAATCATGAAATTGGCAACCATGCATACTCTCATCCAGATTTGAAAAAAATGACGAATACGAGAATTACTGAAGAACTCAAACAAACAAATGAAGTCATAAATGCCACGTTGGATAAGTCACCAAAATGGTTTGCACCGCCAAGCGGAAGCTACCGGAACGATGTTGTTCAAATAGCTGCTGACCTTAACATGAAAACGATTCTTTGGTCTGTTGACACAGTAGACTGGAGGAATCCGAATCCTGATGAGATGGTGGAAAGAGTCCTAAAAAAGGTACACCCTGGAGCTATGATTCTTATGCATCCAACTGCTTCAACAGCGGAGGGGTTAGATAAGCTGATTAAAGGAATTAAAGAAAAGGGACTAAGTATCGGAACTGTCTCAGATCTCATGGATGAAAAAAGACTGCTGCCAAAATCAATCAAGTAAAGTTGTATAGGAGTTATGATAATGGTATATTGTTCCTATGATTAGTAGTGGCAGATTTGACAGCTAGGGGGAAACAAGTTTGATAAAAAGACATACATGTTCAAACGGCGTACGCGTCGTTTTGGAGAATATTCCAACTGTACGTTCCGTAGCGATAGGGGTATGGATTGGAACAGGATCCAGGTTTGAAAATACGAAGAACAACGGTATTTCACACTTTCTGGAGCACATGTTTTTCAAAGGTACAAAAACAAGAACTGCCAGAGAAATTGCTGAGTCGTTTGACAGCATAGGTGGTCAAGTGAATGCATTCACTTCCAAAGAATACACATGTTATTATGCAAAGGTTCTTGATACACATGCTCCATATGCGTTAGAAGTGTTAGCTGACATGTTCTTTAATTCAACTTTTGACGACGGTGAATTGTTAAAGGAAAAAAATGTTGTATTAGAAGAGATAAAAATGTATGAAGATACACCAGATGATATCGTTCATGACATGCTTAGCCGGGCTAGCTTTCAAAATCATGAACTCGGTTTTCCTATCTTGGGTACGGAAGAAACACTTCATACTTTTACAGGTAACACTCTTCGTGATTATATGAATACACATTATGTTCCCGAGGAAGTTGTTATTTCCATAGCTGGGAATATTGATGAATCCTTTATTAAAAACGTAGAGGAATTTTTCGGCAGCTACAAGACGAGTTCTTTAGCTAAAACTGAAATGAATTCCCCGGTATTCCATCCTGAAAAATTAGCTCGTAAGAAAGAAACGGAACAGGCTCATTTATGTTTAGGTTTTCCTGGTCTTTCTTTAAAAGATAAACGAAGCTACAGCTTGATCATCCTGAACAATATTTTTGGCTCGAGCATGTCTAGCCGCCTTTTTCAGGAAGTGCGAGAGCAGAAAGGTCTGGCTTACTCAGTCTTTTCCTATCATTCCGCGTTTCAGGACAATGGAATCTTCACTATATATGGCGGTACCGCACCTCATCAGCTCGATGAGTTGTATGAAACAATCACAAATATCGTCGATGACTTAAACGAAAATGGTATTACCGACAAAGAATTGAAAAACTCCAAAGAACAGATAAAAGGAAACTTGATGCTGAGCCTAGAGAGCACGAACAGCCGCATGAGCAGAAATGGGAAGCACGAACTCATCTTAGGCTATCATCGTACTTTGGATGATATGGTTGAATCTATCGATAAAGTTTCAAAAGAAGATGTAAACCAGCTTATTCATTCTATTTTCAATGAAGGCTGCTCAGCATCACTTGTCAGTCCTTCAGGAGAGCTGCCAAAGGGATTGCAATAAAATAACGAATACATTTAAAATCCGGGAACCTATCCCGGGTTTTTTTGATAGAAAAATCTGCTGTGAAAGTAGTCGATTTCCGTTACAGGCGCTCGCTTTCCGCGGGGCGTGCGTTGAGCCTCCTCTGCGCTTTGCACCCTTAGGAGTCTCACCAGTCCCGCTGATCCCGCAGGAGTCTCGCACCTTGCACTCCTTTTGACTAAATCAATGGAGACTACTCAAAAAATATTTGAAAGCAACAATCTTTAAGAATTGAGCTTTTTTAGATAGATCCTTTTTTGTGCTATTGGTTTTCGGCACATTATTGAAGCAGCATCAGGCAAGTTTTTTTATTAAATAAAAATGGGCGTTGCGATTAACTAATGCCCCAAACAAGGCAGATGCTCCTGAATATAATGATGTTGATTGATACCAATAGTTCGTAAAAATGATAATTTGTGACCGTAATTATAAAAAGTAATGCCGTTGTAAAATGGGGTTTTGAGTAACCAGATAGGCGGGGTGTTCATATTATGATGAACGTGGATAGCAATTCCCCTGCAGTAAAGGAACAACGGAGAAAGGGGAGAAAGAATGTTAACGGATTTGCATATCGCTGTATTTGGCGGCGATGCGAGGCAGCTAGAAGTAATCAGGAAGTTAACAGAATTAGACGCGGTACTTACACTTATCGGCTATGACCAGCTTGATCATGGTTTTACTGGCGCATCAAAAATGGATATAGATGAAGTAGATTTCTCAAAGTTAGACAGCATTATATTGCCTGTAAGTGGTACGGGGCTGCAGGGGGAGATTGATACTATTTTCTCAAACCGAAAAATTGTATTAACCGAAGATATGTTGAAAAAAACGAAGAGTCACTGTCAGGTTTTTTCAGGAATCAGCAATTCTTATCTTGATATGATCACAGCCAACAGCAACCGGAAGCTTACAAAACTGTTCGAACGAGACGATGTTGCGATTTACAACAGCATACCCACTGTTGAGGGTACGATCATGATGGTGATCCAGCATACAGATATAACCATACATCAATCAAACACGGTTGTACTGGGATTCGGACGTGTTGGAATGAGTGTGGCAAGAACTTTTCAAGCTCTTGGAGCACATGTGAAAGTAGGGGCAAGAAAATCGGAGCATATGGCAAGAATCTCAGAAATGGGAATGATTCCTTTTCATTTAGATGATTTAAAAAATGAAGTATATGAGACGGATGTATGCATCAACACGATTCCTACTCAGATTGTAAATGCTGATGTTATATCAAAATTCCCGTCCCATACGTTAATCGTTGACTTGGCTTCAAAACCAGGGGGTACAGATTTCCGCTATGCAGAAAAACGGGGTATTAAAGCGTTGTTAGCTCCGGGATTACCTGGAATAGTAGCTCCTAAAACAGCAGGGAAAATTGTGGCTAATGTACTTTCGCAGCTGTTAATCAATGAATTTTATAAGCGGAAGGGGTAGTTTTTATGGATTTTAATGGGAAGCATATCGGTTTTGGATTAACCGGTTCACATTGCACCTATAACGCGGTTTTTCCTCAAATCCAAAAGCTTGTTGACCTTGGTGCAAAAGTGACGCCTTTTTTCACGCATACTGTGATACAAACGACTACGCGCTTTGGAGCTGAGGGAGAATGGGTTGAAAAAATCAAAGAAATTACAGGCAATGAGCCTGTGGATTCAATTGTAAAAGCTGAACCATTTGGACCGAAGACTCCATTAGATTGTATGGTGATTGCTCCTCTTACTGGAAACTCCATCAGTAAATTTGCCAATGCAATGACAGATTCTCCAGTACTTATGGGGGCGAAAGCAACGCTAAGAAATCAGAAGCCTGTTGTTCTAGGAATTTCAACAAATGATGGTTTAGGTTTGAACGGTGTTAACATAATGAGACTTATGGCAACTAAAAATATATATTTCATACCATTCAGCCAGGATGATCCAGTTAAAAAGCAAAATTCATTGGTTGCACACATGGATACATTAATTGAAACCATCGATCTCGCTCTGCAAGGTAAGCAGCTTCAGCCTGTACTCAGGATGATAGATTAATACAACAGAAGAAAATCCGTTCATAACCGCTCAGTTTATGATAAAATATGATAAATTATATGGATTAACTAGGAGAAACCATACAATTGTGTTTCTCCTTCTGTTGTAGCTTGCTTACCTTAAACAATAAAGGAGTCAATAAAAGATGAGCCAAAAATCATTTCATGTAGCCGTAGTAGGTGCGACTGGAGCAGTCGGCCAGCAAATGTTAAATACTTTAAGTGAAAAGAATTTTCCGATCGGCAAGTTATCGCTTCTTGCTAGTAAAAGGTCTGCAGGACAGGTCATCACATTTAACGGGGTATCCCATACGATACAGGAAGCAACACCTGAAGCATTTGAAGGAGTCGATCTTGCTTTATTTTCTGCGGGAGGATCTGTATCTAAACAGCTTGCACATGAGGCAGTAAAACGTGGGGCGATCGTTGTAGATAATACGAGCGCATTCCGTATGGATCCAAATGTGCCTTTGGTTGTACCTGAAGTTAACGAACAAGATCTAATGAATCATAATGGAATCATTGCGAATCCAAACTGTTCTACTATTCAAATGGTAGTCGCACTTCAGCCTCTTCATGAAAAGTATGGCTTGAAAAAGGTGATCGTTTCTACTTATCAAGCTGTTTCAGGAGCGGGTGCCAAAGCAGTAGAGGAATTAAAAGAGCAATCTAAAGCCGTTTTAAACGACGAGCCTTTTGAAGCATCGATAATGCCATGTGCTTCAGATAAAAAACATTATCAAATCGCTTTTAATGCTGTTCCTCAGATTGATAAATTTGAAGAGAACGGCTATACCTTCGAAGAATTGAAAATGATGAATGAAACAAAGAAAATCATGCACTTAGAAAACCTGGAGATCGCTGCAACTTGTGTAAGACTGCCGGTTGAAACGGGGCACTCTGAATCTTTATATGCAGAGTTTGAAAATGGCAATCCAACTGTACAGGAAATAAGAGAAGTATTAAAGTCTGCACCAGGTGTAACATTGCAAGATCAGCCAGAAGAACAGATTTATCCTATGCCGGCACTAGCAGCAGGATTGCCAGACGTATTTGTCGGCCGAATTCGTAAAGATTTAGACCGTGACAACGCATACCATATGTGGGTAGTGTCAGATAATCTATTAAAAGGTGCTGCATACAATTCTGTACAGATCGCAGAAAGCTTGATCAAGTTAAACTTGCTTTAATTTCATAAAGAAGGTGCATTCATGAAGATTATCGTTCAAAAATTTGGAGGAACTTCTTTAAAAGAAGATACGGGCCGTTTAGAAGCAGTCCGTCATATAAAAAAAGCAGTAGATGAAGGCTATAAAGTAGTATGTGTGGTTTCTGCAATGGGAAGATTCGGTGACCCATATGCTACAGATACTTTGTTAAGCCTGTTAGGCGAGAATAATAAAATATCCAATCGTGAACAGGATCTACTTTTATCTTGCGGTGAAATAATTTCTTCGGTAGTATTTTCAGGTCTGTTGAATGCTTCAGACATATCTGCTGCTGCATTAACAGGACCGCAGGCAGGTTTCCGTACAAACGATGACTTTTCTAACGCGAGAATCATTGATATGAAATGTGAGCGAATTAGAGCTGAACTTGAAAATCATTCTGTCGTGGTTGTAGCTGGATTTCAGGGTCAATCGAAGAGCGGAGATATCGCAACACTTGGAAGAGGTGGCAGCGATACGAGTGCTTCTGCCCTTGGAGCGGCTCTTCAAGCAGAATTTATTGATATATTTACAGATGTTGAAGGCGTTATGACGGCTGATCCAAGACTTGTTAAAGATGCAAGACCTCTTTCTGTTGTGACATATGCTGAAATCTGCAACATGGCATATCAGGGAGCAAAGGTTATCCATCCAAGAGCGGTGGAGATCGCCATGCAGGCGAAAATTCCGCTTCGGATCCGTTCTACCTATTCAGACCTTCCCGGAACTCTTGTAACCTCTTCATTAAAAGGTCCGGCAGGAAAAGATGTGCAGGAATCAATCATAACTGGGATCGCTCATGTTTCCAATATTACACAGATTAAAGTTTATGCAAATGACGGGCAGTATGATCTGCAGACAAAGGTATTTAAAGCAATGGCACAAGAACAGATTTCAGTCGATTTTATTAACATCTCTCCTAAAGGTGTTGTCTACACGATTATGGAAGATAAAACCGAGCAGGCGCTGCGTAAACTAAAAGAGATCGGCTACGAACCTGATGTAACAAGAAACTGTGCAAAAGTATCAGCGGTAGGCGCTGGAATTGCAGGGACGCCAGGTGTAACTGCGGCGATCGTGGAATCTCTTTCGAGCAGAAATATTCAGATTCTCCAATCAGCTGACTCCCATACTACAATCTGGGTATTGGTTAAAAAAGAAGATTTAATTGAATCCGTAAATGCTCTTCATACAACTTTCCGCTTAAATGAAGAAGGGATTACCACAAACTTGCAAGAAATTGTACAGCAGCAGTTTAATGAGTATTGAGGAGTGAAAGTAATGAATTTTGGAAGTATTAGCACGGCAATGGTTACACCTTTTGACAGTAAAGGGAATGTTGATTTCGCAAGAACAACAAAGCTAGTTAATCATTTGATAGATAATGGAAGTGACAGTCTGGTTGTTGCAGGAACGACAGGAGAATCACCAACACTTTCAACAGAAGAAAAAGTTGCGCTTTTCAAGCATGTTGTAAAAGCAGTGAACGGAAGAGTACCAGTAATTGCAGGTGCGGGGAGCAACAATACAAAAGCTTCGATCGATCTGTCCAAGAAGGCAGTAGATGTTGGGGTTGATGCCATCATGATTGTTGCTCCTTATTACAACAAGCCAAGCCAAGACGGAATTGTTGCACATTACAAAGCTATCGCAAGCTCTGTAAGCCTGCCGGTCATGGCATATAACATACCTGGAAGATCTGTCATTTCATTTTCGGCAGATACCGTTCTTAGATTGGCTGAGATCCCAAACATTACTGCTCTAAAAGATGCAGGCGGCAACTTGGATTTCATGGCAGAAATCATTGAGAAAACTCCTGATGACTTTTTATTGTACAGCGGAGATGATGGTTTGACATTACCATCATTAGCAATCGGCAGTGCAGGAATCGTGTCAGTAGCATCACATGTAATCGGAAATGAGATGCAGACGATGATCAGCAACTTCAAAAATGGCGAGAACCTTGAAGCAGCACGTATACACCGTAAATTGCTTCCGGTAATGAATGAGTTGTTTAAAGCTCCGAGCCCGGCTCCTGTAAAAACAGCATTACAGCTAAAAGGACTTGATGTTGGAGGAGTAAGACTCCCATTATTGCCATTAAATCAAGCTGAAAGGGCTTCACTCGCTGCACGTCTAAATGAACTGTAAACAAACAAACCGGTAATCCGGTTTGTTTTTTTTGGTTTTTTAAATCTTTGTTGCACTTTTGAAGTGGTTGATTTCCGTTCCAGGATGCTCGCTTTCCAGTTGGCGTGTGCTGAGCCTCGTTTCAAATAATAAAGTGCTGCTCCTGCGTCTACAAGATAATCTGACAGTAGCGTGCTTCCTCGTCCTGCGAGATGAATAGTCAGATAGAGGGCACACTGCCTCTTTTTATATTAATTGTTGTTGCCTCAGTCTTGTTTTGTATTCCTCTGATAAGTTATAATGTTTTTAAGTGACGTGATCGGGATAAATTTTTTACATACAACCTAGGAGGAATATACACATTGTCAAAACAAAATAGAGAGAAAATTAAAGTTTTTGCCCTGGGCGGAGTAGGTGAGATCGGCAAAAACATGTATGTAGTGGATACGGGTGAAGAAATTTTTGTTATGGATTCCGGTCTAATGTTCCCGCAGGAGGAAATGCTCGGAATTGATATCGTAATTCCGGATGTGACTTACTTAAAGGAAAACATTGAACGAGTAACAGGAATCTTCTTGACTCATGCCCACGAAGACCATATTGGAGGACTTCCTTACGTTCTAAGACAAGTTCCTGTTCCTGTTTATGGAACTCGCCTTACATTAGGCCTTGTAGAAGCAAAGTTAAAAGAAGCAGGGCTGCTTCGTTCTACGGAACTGAACTTAATAGATACAAATCAGAAATTATCGTTTAACAGCGCAAAAGTTAGCTTTTTTCACGTGAATCATAGTATTCCAGACGCTGTCGGTATTGCAATTCACACGTCACAGGGAGTTATTGTAAATACTGGTGATTTTAAGATCGATCACACACCGATCGATGGACAGCATACGGAATTTGGAAAAATATCAGCTCTTGCAGAAGAAGGTGTTCTTTGTCTTCTTTCTGACAGTACGAATGCGGAACGTCCAGGCTCTACTGGACCCGAAGCTCAAGTTGGACATGAGATTCTAGATGTATTTCAGGCTGCAAAAGGACGTATTATTATAGCTTCCTTTGCATCAAACGTTCATCGTGTTCAGCAAGTGATGAATGCAGCTGCAAAAACGAACCGTAAAGTTGCTGTTAATGGGCGAAGCATGGTGAAGGTAGTAGACATCGCTTCACAGCTTGGTTATTTAAATATCGAAAAAGACCTCCTTATCACAATCGATCAAGCAAACGATTACAGTGATGAGAAAGTTGTTATTCTAACAACAGGAAGCCAGGGAGAGTCTATGGCTGCTTTATCAAGAATGGCTCAAAAATCTCATAAGCAAATTGCACTGCGTCCTTCAGATACTGTTGTTATTGCCGCTACCCCGATACCTGGTAATGAAACTTCTGTTGCTAAAATGGTAGATAAATTAATGCGAACTGGCGCTGATGTAATTTTCGGCCAAAAAAAGGTTCACGTTTCAGGACATGGAAGTGCAGAAGAGCTGAAATTCATGCTCAGTATGATGAAACCGAAATATTTTATTCCCGTTCATGGTGAATATAAAATGCAGAAGGCCCACCAAAAACTTGCGATTGAAGTAGGCGTTGAAAAAGATAATATCTTTATCATTGATAAAGGTGAAGTCGTAGAATTCGCAAACGGACAGGCTCAAAAGACTGGAAAAGTTCCTTCAGGAAATGTACTTGTAGACGGATTAGGTGTCGGTGATATTGGTAATATCGTACTCCGAGACCGTAAACTTTTATCTCAAGACGGCATTCTTGTTGTTGTAGTAACGATAAGCAAAGATTCTCATCAGCTTATTTCTGGACCAGAAATCATTTCCCGCGGGTTTGTATACGTACGGGAAAGTGAAGCCCTTCTTCAAGAGGCTAATATAAAGGTCCGTGATGTTCTTGAGAAATGCATGAGTGAGAACATGAAAGAATGGTCAAGTCTAAAATCAAACGTAAGAGATACGTTAAGTCAGTATTTATTTGAAAAAACAAAAAGAAGACCAATGATCATGCCTATTATTATGGAAATTTAACCTGCTGTTTTTTAGCAGGTTTTTTTATTTTCTTATCATACGTTTGGAAATTACGCCCATACTAATAAGAACTAAAACTGAAGGGGTGGAGATTATGGACCAAACACCAGAAACAGAAACACCGCAGCCGGATGCGCCTCAAAAAAAAGACGAAAATTCAGGATTGATACAAAAAATTCAATCATTAGGACAAACAAATGTACCTCAGCTTGAAGGTTCGAGTATTCACTGTTTAACGATTGTAGGACAGATAGAAGGTCATATGCAGCTGCCGCCAAATAATAAAGCTACAAAATATGAACATCTGATTCCACAGCTCGTTGCTATCGAGCAAAATCATAAGATAGAGGGATTGCTTGTAATATTAAATACTGTTGGCGGTGATGTAGAAGCGGGTCTTGCTATATCAGAGATGATCGCTTCTCTGTCAAAACCCAGTGTTTCACTAGTACTTGGCGGAGGACATTCTATCGGAGTACCGATCGCTGTCAGCGCGAAATACTCTTTCATCGTTCCCACAGCTACTATGACGATCCATCCTGTAAGGCTTACTGGATTAGTCATAGGTGTGCCGCAAACTTTTGAATATCTGGATAAGATGCAAGAAAGAGTAATTTCCTTTGTGACAAGTCATTCGAAAATAAGTGAAGAGCGTTTTAAAGAGCTGATGTTTTCAAAAGGAAATTTAACGAGAGACATCGGAACAAATGTGATTGGGACTGATGCTGTGAAAGATGGGCTGATTAATGAGGTTGGCGGACTAGGTCAAGCTATCAAAAAACTAAACGAACTGATAGAAGAACATAAAAATGATAAGACAGATGGTATAAAACAATGACTTGGTATACCATGCAGCCTTATGAATTGATGTTCCCTGAAGAAGGAAACAGTAGAGCTATGCAGAATGTAATACTCTATAATGATGTTCCTGTACTTGTTGAACGGGTCGGAGATGAAACAAGAGTGGTTCAGATCATGAGTACAGACCCTTCACATTATTTATTAGAAGACTGTCAGCCTGGAATGACGCTGCGAAACTTTTAATTAGACACCTAAGAAATATGCTATACTATTGTGGGCAGCCTTTCTATATGCAGGGCTGCTTTTCTTTCCTTTTCCTTGTATACATACATAATGAAAACAGCTTGGTTGTGAGGTGAAATTGGTGGCAAAAAACAAGAAAAAGAAAGCTAAGAATAAAGCAAGATGGAAAGAGCAGCTGACATATGAGATAGCAGGTCTGTCATTATTAGCTCTTGCATCATTAGGTCTAGCTAAAATGGGAAATGTCGGTATGGCATTCGTGCATCTTTTACGTTTCTTTAGTGGAGAATGGTATGGCGTACTGCTGTTAGCTTGTATTTTATTATCTTTTTATCTAATTTGGAAACGAAGCTTTCCCCCAATGATTTCAAAAAGATTAACAGGTGTTTATATTTTATTTTTCTCATTTCTCGTTCTGAGTCATTTAACATTGTTTGAACATTTAACGAATGGCGGAGATTGGAAAGATGCTTCCGTAATTAGAAACACTTGGGAACTGTACTGGCTTCAGCTTCAGGGAACGACTGCTGCAGATGATCTGGGGGGAGGTATTGTTGGATCTATAGGCTTTGCGCTATTTTATTTTTTATTTGGAGCGGGTGGCACAAAGCTAGTAATCTTTTTCTTGATTATTGGAAGTCTCCTCTTGATAACAGGCAAATCACTTTCTGTGATTATGCAGAAGATTGTAACGAGTTTAAATGAAACGAGTGCAAAACTAAAAGTATTTCTTTTAGAAAAGAAAAATGCAATTGCTGAAGAACGGTCTAAGAAGACAAGTGAAACAAAGAAATTAAAGCCTGCTTCACCAGATGTTGATGATGAAGCTGAAACTGAAGAAATTATTATTTCTGAAGAACCAGTAATCGAGGATTTTACAAAGAGGGTGCATAATACGGAGAGCGGTGTTCAACTAAAATTCGGTTCTCAAAGCTTTGATGACTCTGATGAAGCAATCCAGAAAAGCGAAACTAAAAAAGCTGAGAGTGAACCTTCAGCTTCACCACTTCCAGCTAATTTTGGTGATGAAGTTATCCAGAACGAGCATTATCAGCTTCCATCCATGAAACATCTGCGTACGCCTCAAAACAGTGGTCAGCATAAGGACAAACAGTATGCAGCCAGTAAAAGCAATGCGAAAAAATTAGAAAAAACATTTGAGAGTTTTGGAGTAAAAGCAAAGGTGCTAAAAGTTCATTTAGGACCGGCTGTTACTAAATATGAGGTATATCCAGATGTGGGTGTTAAAGTAAGCAAAATCGTAAATCTTACAGATGATCTTGCTTTGGCACTTGCAGCAAAAGATATAAGAATTGAAGCGCCGATTCCTGGAAAGTCTGCTGTAGGAATCGAAGTGCCGAACGGCGAAATCTCAATGGTAACGTTAAGAGAAGTGCTAGAAGCACCACAGTTTTCTGGACAAAAATCACCGCTTGCAATCGGTCTAGGAAGAGATATCTCGGGAGAACCGATCGTTGCAGATCTTTCTAAGATGCCTCATCTTCTCGTAGCTGGAGCTACCGGAAGCGGAAAAAGTGTTTGTGTTAATGGAATAATAACCAGTATTCTCATGCGGGCTAAGCCCCATGAAGTTAAAATGATGATGATCGATCCAAAAATGGTCGAGCTAAATATGTATAATGGTATTCCGCATCTCCTAGCTCCGGTTGTAACGGAGCCGAAGAAAGCAGCCCAAGCACTTAAAAGAGTTGTGTCAGAGATGGAAAGAAGATATGAATTGTTTTCTCACAGTGGTACGAGAAACATTGAAGGGTATAATGAATCCATCAGAAAACAGAATGGCAGAAGTGACGCCAAACAGCCGTTTCTGCCTTATATCGTCGTAATCGTCGATGAACTTGCTGATCTGATGATGGTTGCTTCTGGCGACGTGGAAGACGCCATCACACGCCTTGCTCAAATGGCGCGTGCTGCCGGAATCCATTTGATTATTGCAACGCAAAGACCATCGGTAGACGTAATTACAGGGGTTATAAAAGCGAATATACCTTCCCGGATCGCATTTAGTGTATCTTCTCAAACAGATTCAAGAACAATCTTGGATATGGGGGGAGCCGAAAAACTTCTTGGAAGAGGAGATATGCTATTCTTCCCATCTGGAGCTTCAAAGCCTGTACGAGTTCAAGGAGCTTTTCTTTCGGATGAAGAAGTTGAAACAATAGTAGAACATTGTGTAAGCCAGCAAAAAGCTCAGTATCAAAAGGAAATGATCCCTACTGAGGACGCAGAACCTGCAGTAATGGAATCGGAGGATGACCTCTTTTCTGATGCGGTTAAGCTTGTTGTTGATATGCAGACTGCTTCAGTTTCAATGCTCCAAAGAAGGTTCCGTATCGGTTATTCCAGAGCAGCGAGATTAATCGATACGATGGAATCAAAAGGAATAGTCGGACCTTATGAAGGATCGAAACCTCGTGAAGTTCTGATATCTGCAATGCCTGAAGAAAAAGAAGCTTCAAGTTCATAAAAACGGGCTTAAATTGCCCGTTTTTTTCTTATTTCCAAAATTTTTTTGCTGTTGAAGTTTTTTTGTGGGGCACTCTTCCTCGACTAGTTGATTGGAGTGCAGGGTGCGAGACTCCTTGGGGATCAGGTGAGACTCCTAAGAGCGCAAAGCGCCGAGGAGGCTCACCGCACACCCCCCGGAAAGCGAGCATCCCGGAGCGGAAATCAACCACTTCCAAAGACGTCAACGTGTATGAAAACAGCCTTTTTCCTTTACCTTTTTATTGAAAAAGTGGTAAATGAAAATAATACCTATTAAAAATTTGTAAAAATAGTATTTATTTATAGAATTAAAAATGGTATATTAATGTCGATTATTCAAACAATTTGTCATACGTCGAACAACTAGTTAAGGTGGTTTTGTAATGTCGATAAAAGCGGACCATCGCTTGTTATATATTAAAGTGATAGAGAAGTTAAAGAAAGATATTGAAGAAGGTATTTATAAAGAAGGAGAAAAGCTTCCTTCAGAATTTGAACTTTCCAAACAGTTAGGGATAAGCCGTGCGACATTGCGAGAAGCACTTCGAATTTTAGAAGATGAAAACGTCCTCATACGGAAACATGGAGTTGGAACTTTCGTTAGAACAAGAGCACTTTTTTCTTCAGGTATTGAAGAACTGTACAGTGTTACCGATATGATTGAAAGAGGCGGTAAGAAAGCAGGTACTATTTTTCTTTCTTCGCAGACGACAGATGTTACGGATGAACTTCTTGCAAAGTTTAATAACTCGCTGCCTGAGGGGCTCATGATGATGGAACGTGTCCGGACGGCAGATGGAGAACCGGTAGTATTTTGTAAGGATCATATGCCCTCACATTTGTTCCCAGCCAAGGGTCTCCACGATTATGAATCTTTTTTGGAAATGCTTGAAAAAGAAACGGGAAGACGTGTAATGTATGCGGTTACAAACATTGAACCTATCGGATATCATGACAGAATCTCTGAAATTCTGGAAAGTGATGAAGGTGTACCATTGTTAGTGTTAAAACAGATGCACTACGATCAATATGATGAACCTGTGCTTTATTCTTGTAATTACTTTAGATCTGATAAATTTCTATTTTCTGTTTTAAGAAAGCGCTTTTAACTAAAGTCTTTTTTAGGGGGTGATGGGGGTACTTAATCGTAGCACCTAGAGTTAGTCACAAAAATGAAAACATTTTTAGGGGGAAATTAACTTGAAAAAGAAATTAGGTTTAATGGTAACTGCAATGCTTACTGCTGGTACGATCCTTGCAGGTTGCGGAAATTCTGACGAAGGTAAGTCTGGCGGAGACGCTAAAAAAGATTTTAAAGTAGCTATGGTAACGGATACTGGCGGTGTTGATGATAAGTCATTCAACCAGTCCGCTTGGGAAGGTTTAACGAAGTTCGGGAAAGATAACAGCCTGGAGGAAAGCAAAGGCTACAAGTATTTGCAGTCAACTGCCCAAAGTGATTACAAACCAAACTTAAACTCGTTAATCCGTCAAAAGTATGATCTTGTTTTCGGAATCGGCTTCTTGATGGGTACTGATGTTGAAACAGTTGCTAAGCAGCAGCCAGATGCAAAGCTTGCAATCGTAGATATGGTTGTTAAAGGCGATAACGTAGCTAACATCACTTTCTCTGAGCACGAAGGATCTTTCTTAGTAGGATTAATTGCAGGTATGCAAACTACATCTAACAAAGTAGGTTTTGTTGGAGGAGTTAACTCAGAGCTTATCAAAAAGTTTGAAAATGGATTTAAAGCAGGGGTGAAAACTGCAAATCCTGATGCTGAAATTTTAGTTCAATATGCAGAAGACTTTAACAAAGCAGAAAAAGGACAGCAGATCGCTAACACATTCTATGAGCAAGGCGCAGACATTATCTATCATGCTGCTGGCGGAACTGGAATGGGTGTATTCACAGAAGCGAAGAATCGTAAAAAGAACGGTGAAGATGTTTGGGTAATCGGTGTTGACCGTGACCAGCACGAAGAAGGTATGCCAGAGAACGTAACACTAACTTCAATGGTAAAACGTGTAGACCAAGCAGTATATGAAGTATCTGAGCAAACAGCAGCAGGCAAATTCCCAGGCGGGAAAATTGTAGAATTCGGTCTGAAACAAGATGGAGTAGGTATTGCCCCAACTCAAGACAACGTTGAAAAAGACGCACTTAAGTCAGTTGAAGATTACAAGAAGAAAATCATCGACGGTGAAGTGAAAGTTCCTAAGACAGATGCTGAGTTTGAAGAGTTCGTAAAAAACTTAAAGTAAATTCTATGAAACTATCTAAATAACTGGCCAGGACTTGGCATTTGCCAAGTCCTTCCTTATGTACTTTAAAGGGGGGACATCAACAGAATGGAATACGTAATTGACATGCGGAATATCCGTAAAGAATTTCCGGGAATCGTAGCGAATGACAATATTACCCTTCAGGTTAAAAAAGGTGAGATTCATGCCCTTCTTGGAGAGAACGGTGCTGGAAAATCAACGCTTATGAATGTCTTGTTCGGACTTTACGAGCCTGAACAAGGAGAAATATACGTTAAAGGCAATAAAGTGGTGAACAATGATCCGAATATTGCAAACTCACTTGGTATTGGGATGGTTCATCAGCACTTTATGCTCGTTGATAAATTTACCGTTACAGAAAATATCATTCTAGGAAAAGAGCCGACGAAAGGCGGAAAAGTAGATTTACATACTGCCGCAAAAGAAGTTCAGGCCCTTTCTGATCAATATGGACTAAGAGTTGATCCGTATGCAAAGATCGAGGACATATCTGTAGGGATGCAGCAGAGAGTTGAAATCTTAAAGACACTTTATCGCGGTGCAGATATTCTAATATTTGATGAACCTACTGCAGTTTTAACTCCTCAGGAAATCTTGGAACTGATTCAGATTATGAGAAAACTAGTAAGTGAAGGGAAATCCATCATATTGATTACTCATAAGCTGAAAGAGATTATGGAAGTGTGTGACCGCTGTACAGTCATTCGAAGAGGAAGAGGCGTTGGTACAGTGGACGTTAAGGATTCCAATCCAGATTCGCTTGCTGCGATGATGGTAGGTCGGGAAGTGAATTTTACGGTTATCAAGGGAATCTCAGAACCAAAAGAACCTGTTCTGACGATAAAAGATCTTGTTGTTCTAGACAGCCGTAAAGTTCCGGCTGTAAACGGATTGAACCTGACAGTAAAAGCCGGCGAGATAGTCGGTATTGCAGGTGTAGACGGAAATGGCCAATCGGAGCTATTAGAGGCGATTACTGGACTTAGAAAAGCTAATGAAGGTTCTATTCATTTAAGGGATAAAGATATTACCAACAAGACACCTAGAAGTGTAACTGGAAGCGGGCTCGCACATATACCTCAAGATCGTCATAAACATGGACTTGTATTAGATTTTTCGGTTGGAGAGAACATGGTGCTTCAAACCTATTACCAAAAGCCTTTCTCTAAAAACGGAATTCTGAAATTTTCGCCAATATTTGATAAGGCTAAAAAGCTTATCTCTGAATATGACGTTAGAACACCTGATGCATATACACCTGCCCGAGCCTTATCAGGAGGAAATCAGCAGAAAGCGATCATAGCACGAGAAGTAGACCGTGATCCAGACTTCTTAATAGCCGCTCAGCCTACACGCGGATTGGATGTAGGTGCGATCGAATTTATTCACTCTAAACTTATTGAACAACGTGACAAAGGCAAAGCTGTTCTGCTTGTATCCTTTGAACTTGATGAGATTATTAACGTGAGTGATCGTATAGCCGTTATGTATGAAGGCAAAATCGTAGCGATTGTGGATCCGAAAGAAACGACTGAGCAAGAACTTGGCTTATTGATGGCTGGTGGAAAGAGAGGTACTGTAAATGCAGAATAAAAATAATAAAATGAAACTTCTTGTGCCTCTTGTTTCTGTTTTCCTTGGATTGTTAATCGGTGGAATTATCATGCTAGTTAGCGGATACAGACCGATCGAAGCTTATGTAGCATTATTTCAAGGGATGCTTGGAGGCCCGTATTATATCGGTGAAACGATCAGACAGATGTCACCTCTTATTCTTTCCGGACTTGCAGTAGCGTTTGCATTCCGTACCGGATTATTCAATATCGGTGTTGAGGGTCAGCTGTTAGTTGGCTGGCTCGCGGCTGTTTATGTTGGTGTAACTGTTGATGCACCAGCAATTGTACACATTCCTCTTGCTATTCTTGCTGCTGCTGTAGCCGGCGCATTATGGGGAGCAGTACCTGGTATATTAAAAGCTAGATTTAAGGTTCATGAAGTCATTACAACGATAATGATGAACTATATTGCGCTTTACACTACCAATGAAATCATCCGTAACTTTTTGCTTGCTCCAGGTGAGCGAACAGAGAATGTGAAAGAATCTGCTTCTCTTGCCTCACCATTCTTGCAAAGCATCACGGAATATTCAACCTTGCATTACGGTATCATCGTTGCCCTGATTGCGGCTGTGATCATGTGGTTCTTGCTCTGGCGAACTACAATGGGTTATGAACTCCGTGCAGTCGGATTCAATCAGCACGCGTCTCAGTATGCTGGTATTAATGTATCAAAAAATATTGTTCTATCAATGGCCATTTCCGGTGCATTCGCAGGAATCGCAGGAAGTATGGAAGGTCTTGGAACGTATCAGTACATGACGATTAATGCTGCATTCACAGGTGTTGGTTTTGATGGAATCGCAGTAGCTCTTTTAGGGGCAAACAGCGCTATCGGAGTAGTCCTTGGTGCAGCACTATTCGGTGGTTTAAAGATCGGTGCACTCAACATGCAGTCTATCGCAGGTGTTCCGACTGAACTTGTTGGAGTCGTGATCGCACTTATCATCTTCTTTGTTGCATGCAGTTATATCGTTCATTGGCTGATGAACCGTGTAAGCAAAGGGGGTAAAATCTAATGAGTTTTATGGATATTCTTGCACTAATTGTCCCTGCTGCAATCGTTTCAGCAGCTCCACTGATCTTCACAGCGTTAGGCGGTGTATTCAGTGAACGTTCCGGTGTTGTTAATATCGGTCTAGAAGGTTTAATGCTCTTTGGTGCTTTTACAGGAGCAGTAACGATTTATTATGGAGAACAGCTTGGATTAGGCGGTGCATCTCCCTGGGTAAGTTTTATCGTGGCAATGATTGTAGGTGCAATGCTTGCTTCTATTCATGCACTGGCGAGTATTACACTTAAGGCGGATCAAGTTGTATCCGGTGTTGCTTTAAACTTCCTGGCTGCAGGACTTGCTATCTTCTTAACGAAAAAAATCTTTAATGCAGGACAAACACCAGTAATCTCGGAAAGAATTTCAAAGAGCGATATTCCGTTCTTGTCGGATATTCCTCTAATCGGAAAGCTTTTCTTCTCAAACGCGTATCTAACATCCTATGTGGCTGTTGGTGTAGCTTTAATCGTATGGTATGTACTATACAAAACACCTTTCGGGCTGCGTTTGCGTTCTGTAGGTGAACATCCGATGGCTGCTGATACGATGGGGATAAACGTAACAAAAGTACGCTATATCGGAGTTTTATTAAGTGGAGCTCTTGCAGGTCTTGGAGGAGCAGTATATGTGGCTTCAATCTCTGGAAACTTCACACACTCTACGATAACAGGACAAGGTTTTATGGCGCTTGCAGCAATGATTTTTGGAAAGTGGCATCCGCTTGGAGCGTTAGGAGCAGCTTTATTCTTTGGATTAGCTCAAGCGATCAGTATTTCTGGATCTCACATTCCATTCTTACAGGATATTCCGAAAGTATTCCTATTAATCGCCCCATACGTTCTAACAATCTTAGCATTAGCAGGACTTGTAGGACGAGCAGATGCACCGAAAGCTCTTGGAACGCCTTACGAAAAAGGAAAAAGATAAATCACAAGACTGATTTCGTAATTATTGTTGCTATTGGAAGTAGTTGATTTCCGCTCCAGGTGCTCGCTTTCCGCGGGGCGGGCGGTGAGCCTCCTGGCGCATTGCGCCTTCAGGAGTCTCACCTGTCCGCTTCATGGAAGTATCCTTGCTCCTGCGTCTACAAGTAAATGCTACCGATGTGAGCTTCCTCGTCGCATGCCTAGCGAGAGGCTTCTTAGGTGGTAGGCACGCACCTTGCGCTCCAATCAACTAGACAATAAAGCGTACTCAACAAAATCGTCAAAAGCAGCAATCTTTTCAAATTGATCCAAAAACAAAAAGTTCGCCTTATGGCGGACTTTTTTTCTTTTGAAAGAAGGATTGTCATGGTGAGTATAGAAAATGGGTAAACTAGGATGTAGGCTATAATGAAAGGGGCATTTATCCAGATGGGAATAGTAAACCATGAAAAAACAGATCTCCATGGTATAACCGTACATACGATAGAAACAAAGAAGTATAAGACCACGTCTTTTATTCTGCAGATCAAACAGTCAATTAATGAAAAAAACGTTACAAAAAGAGCATTGCTGTCATATGTTCTCCAAAGTGGAACGAAAGATTTTCCATCCAGCAAAGAGTTAAGAAGTGCTTTGGATGACCTATATGGTGCTACCTTAAATGCTGATCTCTCAAAAAAGGGTGAGAACCAGGTAATCAGCATCCGTATGGAAGTAGCAAATGAGAAGTTCTTATCGAAATCTGAACCTGTCCTCGACAAAGCGTTTCATTTGCTCTCTCAAGTTTTGCTAGCGCCTGCTCTTGAAAATGGTGTGTTTAAAGAAAATATTGTAAAAAAAGAGAAGCGCAGCTTAAAACAGCAGATCGAATCCATCTATGACGATAAGATGCGTTATGCAAATAAGAGGTTGCTCGAAGAAATGTATGAATCAGAACCTTATCATTTAAATGTATACGGTAATGAAAATGAAGTAGATGCGATCACTTCAAAGGAATTATTTGATTATTATCAGGAAGTCATCATGAAAGACAGAATAGACCTATATGTAATCGGAGATATTTCAACAAAAGAAATGGTCGAAAAAGTCAAAAAGCACTTTCGTTTTTCAGAAAATCGAAATGAAACGGTTGAAACTGACAAGCAAAATCGCGAAGAAAAGAAAATCTCGGAAGTTAAAGAGATCTTCGAAGAACAAGATGTGCAGCAAGGAAAACTCCATATGGGGTATCGGACATATACCACATACAGCGATGAAGATTATTTTGCACTTCAAGTTTTCAATGGAGTTTACGGAGGCTTTTCGCATTCAAAGCTCTTTATCAATGTTAGAGAAAAAGAGAGTCTTGCATATTATGCGGCTTCCAGGTTTGAAAGCCATAAGGGTGCAGTGTTTGTAATGAGCGGAATCGAAACTGGAAATTACGAAAAAGCGGTAAAGATTATAAAAGAACAGCATGAAGAAATTAAGAACGGAAACATCACAGATGCGGAATTTGAACAGACAAAAGCAATGATCAATAACCAGGTACTTGAAACGATTGATCATCCGATCGGTTTATCAGAGGTCCTCTATCACAATGTAGTCGCAGGGACGAACAGAACCATTGAAGAATGGATTGAAGGCATACAGAATGTAACAAAAGAAGATGTTGTAAGTGTAGCTAAAAAGGTAACATTGGATACCATTTTCTTCTTGAAAGGAGCAGGCACAAATGGGAATGAAAACATTTGAACAACTAGATGAAACATTGCATTTTGAGGAACTTGAAAATGGCTTGAAAGTATATGTGCTTGAAAAGAAAGGCTTTAACAAAACATATGCTACTTTCACAACTCACTATGGATCTGTAGACAACCATTTTAAGCCTCTCGGAAAGAATGAAGAAGTTAAAGTTCCTGATGGGATCGCACACTTTTTAGAGCATAAATTGTTTGAAAAAGAACATGGAGATGTCTTTCAGGATTTCAGCAAACAAGGAGCATCAGCAAATGCATTTACGACATTCAACCGTACTGCATACCTTTTTTCAACAACGAGTGATGTAAAAAAGAATTTAACAACATTGATCGATTTTGTTCAAGAGCCCTACTTTACAGAGAAAACAGTGGAAAAAGAAAAAGGAATTATCGGCCAGGAAATCCGAATGTACGATGATAATCCAGACTGGAGAGTGTACTTCGGGCTGATCGAGAACATGTATCATCATCATCCAGTAAAGATTGATATTGCAGGTACAGAAAAATCAATCGCTAAAATCACAAAAGATACTCTCTATGAGTGCTACGAAACATTTTATCACCCAAGCAACATGATCTTGTTTGTCGTAGGCCCAGTAAATGCTCAAGAAATTCTTCATTTTGTAAAAGAGAATCAATCACAAAAATCTTTTAAAGAAAAAGCACCGATCGAACGTTTTTTTGCAGATGAGCCGCCTGCAGTAGCGAAAACTGAAAAAATAATCGAGATGACTGTGCAGACACCAAAATGCTATATAGGTTTTAAGGAGGCAACTCCTAAGCGTAAAGGAAAAGAATTGATGCGTCATGAGCTTTGTGTAAACTTGGCACTTGAAATGATGTTTGGAAAAAGCTCTCCAAATTACGAAGCGCTTTACGAAGAAGGATTGATCGATCAGACTTTTTCTTTTGATTACACGGAAGAGAACGGTTTCGGCTTTAGTATGCTAGGCGGGGATACTCAGTCTCCTGACGAATTAGTTAAACGTGTATCGAATATGGTTGAAGCTTTTAAACAGGATAATATCTCAACTGATTCATTTGAAAGAGCTCGAAAAAAGAAGATTGGTGCCTTTTTAAGATCATTAAATTCTCCTGAGTTCATTGCAAACCAATTCACAAGATATGCTTTTAATGAAATGGATCTGTTTGATGTAATTCCTGTATTCGAATCATTGCAAGCAAGTGATGTTGAAGAAGTTCTTCAAAATCACTTTAAGAAAGAAGCGATGACTGTTTGCCAAGTTCGTAAAAAAAAGTCATAATATAATCAAAAAAACATCCTGATTCAAGGATGTTTTTTACTTTCAGAGAGGGTTGTGAATTTGAAAACTGCGCTCGTTACTGGTGCAACTGGAGCTATTGGATCTAAAATATGCCAGATGCTAGCCAACCGCGGCTACTTTATATATATACACTACAATACGAACGCTGATGCGGCGATGAAACTTCAAGAAGAACTCGAAACCCGATATAAAGCAAAAAGTGCAATTATTTCTGCAGACTTGTCACTTCCAGAAGGACCGGAAAACTTATCTAAACAAATAACAGGTTCTATAGATATATTAATTTATAACTGTGGAGCACAGCATTACGGGCTTTTGACAGATTTTTCGGATCGATCAATAAATGAAACGATGCAGCTGCACCTTTTAAGTGCTATTTCTGTTACAAGATCAGTCATTCCTGAAATGGTTCGGAATAAAGCAGGAAAAGTGATTATGATTTCCTCGGTTTGGGGAGAGGTAGGAGCTGCCTGTGAAACGGTTTATTCTGCTGCCAAAGGAGGGTTAAATGCTTTTGTAAAAGCATTATCAAAAGAACTTGCCCCGAGCTGCATTCAAGTAAACAGCGTATCACCAGGAGTTATTGCTACACCTATGCTTGATCAGTTTTCAGAAATAGAAAAAGCAGAACTTGCATCAGATATTCCAGCAGGAAGGTTTGGAGAACCTGATGAAGTTGCTCATGCGGTAGAATTTTTGATAAGCGATAAAGCAGATTACATTTCAGGACACATCTTATCAATAAATGGATCGTGGTTTACATAAATTTTATGTATAAAAAACATCAATCTAAGGGATATTAATGCTGTATCAAACCTTTAAGGAGGAGACAGCATGTCTGTATTAGACAACTTTGGCCAATGGAAAAATTTCTTGGCAGAACGATTGAATCATGCTGAGCATGAAGGCATGAACCACGATACGATCTCAAATTTAGCTACAGAAATCGGCGGATATTTAGCTAACCACGTTGAACCTAAGAACGAGGAAGAAAAAGTTCTAGCCGATCTTTGGAAAGTGGCAGATGAAAATGAAAGACACGCCATTGCTAACATGATGGTCAAGCTTGTTCAAAACGACGGTAGCCGCTAAACTTAGAGAGGATGTTAAGATTTTTTTCTTAACATCCTTTTATTTTTCTTTCATAATAAATTGAAATCATTTATTATTAATTACAAGAATAAATGTAGAAATTTGTTTCATTTTGAAGAATAAGGAGCTGAAGCATGGGAGAGCAGGAATGGTATTTAGAGTATGAAATACATAAAAACCGGCCGGGCCTCCTTGGGGATATATCATCCTTGTTAGGTATGCTTGGCATTAACATCATTACGATCAATGGTGTTGATAACGAGCGGCGTGGTATGCTGCTGATTATTGATAATGAAGAGAAAACTAACCGGTTAAGATCTATACTGGATTCTATGGACAACATTACAGTAACCAAATTTCGCAAACCAAAGCTGCGTGACAGACTGGCTGTCAGACATGGACGATATATTGAACGTGATGCGGATGACAAAAAAACGTTTCGGTTTATTCGTGATGAGCTCGGTATATTGGTTGACTTTTTAGCTGAATTATATAAGGTTGAAGGACATAAATTAATCGGTGTCAGAGGAATGCCTCGTGTAGGAAAAACAGAAAGTATAGTAGCTTCGAGTGTATGTGCGAATAAAAGATGGGTCTTTATTTCATCAACTTTGCTTCGTCAAACCGTCAGAAATATGCTTGCCGACGATGAATATGATTCTGATCATGTTTTTATTATCGATGGAGCAGTATCTGCAAGAAATATGAACGATAAGCATTGGCAGCTGATTCGTGAAATAATGAGGCTTCCTGCGGCTAAAGTTGTAGAACACCCTGATCTTTTTGTGCAGCAAACCGAATATACGTTAGATGACTTTGATTACATTATCGAGCTAAAAAGTCACCGCGATGAAGAAATTACATATGAGGCTCTTAAAGAAGATCCAACAGGATTTGGAAATCTAGAATGACATAAGTGGGTGGGAAGGTTGACAGAACTCGGAAAACTATTGAAAGAAAAACGCGAAGAAAAAGGCATGTCACTAGAAGAACTTCAAACAGCGACAAAAATACAAAAGCGTTATTTAGCTGCGATTGAAGAGGGAAACTATGATGTGCTGCCAGGCACATTTTATGCAAGAGCCTTTATTAAAAATTATTGTGAAGCAGTAGGATTAAACTACGAAACGATCTTTGATGAGTATTCACATGAAATCCCGCAGGCAGTAAAAGAAACAACAACGGAATTTGAACCTCGGTCAAAAAGAGAACGCTCATCTGTTAACGAAGAGAATTCTTTTTTAAAGCGGTTAATCCCGATTTTACTTATCGGAGTTTTAATTATTGCAGTTCTTTTCTTTGTGTGGAAATTTTTGCTGCCGGATGGAAATGATCAGGCTAAACCTGGTGAAGATGTAAAATCCGTAGAATTAGATGCGGATGATAACAAACCAAAAAAGAAAGCAGAGCCAAAAAAAGAAGCTGATAAAGAAGAAACAAAAAAGGAAGAACCAGCTGAGAAAGAAGAAGCGGCAACACCAAAATTGACAAAGATTCAGACAACAGGCAAAGTAACAACATATGAGATGTCTGATGGAAATGAGCTCGTGATTGATCTGACAGCATCTGGGCCAAGTTATGTAGGAATTAAGGATGAAACCGGCAAAAGTCATTTTGATAGTCAGATTAAAGAAGGAGAAACAAAAAGTTTTGATTTAACTTCTGCAAAAGAGGTTACTTTAAATATTGGTGCATCTCATGTAACATCTATTAAAATAAATGGTGAACCATTCACTTATCCTGTACCGCCTGCAGATTTAGTTCACCAAAAGATTGTTATTAAAAAGGCACAATAATTAAATAAGACGTTGACCGTATTTTGGAGGAATTTGTTTTGAATTTACCTAACAAGATAACAATATCTCGAATTTTTTTGATCCCGCTATTTATGATTGTACTTTTAGGCGGATTTGATTGGGGAACATGGGAGTTAGCAGGAGAAAAATTACCTGTTACTCATTTTGTAGCCGCTCTGATCTTTATATTTGCATCCAGTACGGACTGGGTAGATGGTTACTATGCACGTAAATACAACTTAGTAACAAACTTAGGAAAGTTTTTAGATCCTCTTGCAGATAAGCTTCTTGTGTCTGCTGCTCTTATCGGTTTAGTAGAACTAGGTGCAGCTCCTGCTTGGATGGTTATCGTTATCCTCAGCCGGGAATTTGCAGTAACGGGTATCCGAGCTGTTGCTTCAGCTGAAGGAGAGGTTATTGCAGCAGGTCAGATGGGGAAACTGAAAATGTGGATACAAATTATAGCAATATCCGCTCTGTTGCTTCATAATCTACCTTTTGCATGGATCGGCTTTCCGTTTGCAACAATAAGCTTATGGCTTGCTACGTTAATCACTCTATATTCCGGGTGGGAATATTTTTTGAACAGCAAACACATTTTACTAAAATCAAAGTAAATCATGAAAAACAGGAGAGGAATACTCCTGTTTTTTTATTCTTACTAAGAGAGAAAACTAAAAATCAAGCTATAATTAGTATAATATCTTTTCTTTTACAAAGTTGAAGTAAAATGAATTGAAGATATAATCAGGGAGAGTGGTTGAGATGAACGCAGAAATTATTGCTGTCGGCAGTGAACTGCTTTTAGGGCAGATCGTTAATTCCAATGCTCAATATATTTCCAAGAACCTGGCTGACATAGGGGTGAACGTTTTTTATCATACGGTTGCCGGAGATAATGAAAAGAGATTGTCTTCTGTTGTAAAAACGGCCTGCTCGCGTTCGAACCTTCTTATTTTTACTGGAGGTCTGGGACCGACAAAGGATGATCTAACAAAAGAGACGATTGCGAAATTATTCAATAAAGAACTGGTTCATGATGAAGTTTCTCTGCGTTACATAACAAATTATTTTGCACAAACAAACAGGGAAATGACTGATAACAACAAGAAACAAGCTCTTGTAATAAAGGATGCCAAAGTATTGCCTAATGAAAACGGAATGGCTCCGGGCATGGCCTTTACTCAAGATGAACTAACCTGTATATTGCTACCAGGTCCTCCGAGTGAAATGAAGCCAATGTTCATTAATTACGCTGTTCCTTTTCTTCTTTCAAAGATGGATGTGCAAACTAGATTATATTCGCGTGTTTTGAAGTTTTTTGGCATAGGTGAATCGATTCTTGAAACAAAGCTTCAAGATTTGATTGAAAAACAAACCAATCCAACGATAGCTCCATTAGCGTCAGAACATGAAGTGACAATCCGTCTGACTGCTGCACATACCGATCAAGAAGAAGCCAAGAAACTACTTGATGAGACAGAGTCAGAGATTGTGAGAAGAACATCTGCTTACTTTTACGGGTACGAGAATGATACACTGGAAAAACAGACAATGGATACTTTGATGAAAAGAAATGCTACTGTTGCCTGCGCAGAAAGTTTAACAGGCGGTTTGTTCGGAAGGGTTTTGACAGATCAGCCAGGGTCGTCATCTGTGTTTAAAGGCGGTATAATTGCCTATTCCAATGAATTAAAGAGAAATTTGCTAAGTGTACCTGATTCTTTACTAAAAAACTACGGTGCAGTCAGTGAAGAATGTGCGGAGTGGATGGCTGAACATATTAAAAAGATAGCCAATACAGATTACGGGATCAGTTTTACAGGTGTCGCAGGACCAGAACAGCAAGAAGAAAAGCCTGCTGGAACAGTTTTTATCGGCGTTGCAGGGCCGAAGCAGACAAAAGTCTTTCCTTTAAAACTTGCAGGAACAAGGAAGAGTATTCGTGAAAAAACAGTAAAACATGGTTTATACTTATTAAATCAATTGGTCAAAGAAGATCAATAAAAAAATCGAATAAATGTTCGCAAAATGATTGGCAAAATGATAAAAAAGAGATATGATAGAAAAGTAGTTAACAAAGGAATTAATGAATCAAAAATAAATGAAGATACAAATTAGAGGAGTGAATTTTGATGAGCGATAGAAAAGCGGCTTTAGATATGGCTCTGCGTCAAATTGAAAAGCAATTTGGTAAAGGTTCAATTATGAAACTGGGTGAACAGACTGATCAGAGAGTTTCAACTGTTTCCAGTGGTTCCATTGCCTTAGATATTGCACTTGGGATCGGCGGTTACCCTCGCGGCAGAATAATCGAAGTTTATGGTCCGGAATCTTCAGGTAAAACAACTGTTGCACTTCATGCCATTGCTGAAGTACAAAGAAACGGCGGACAAGCCGCATTTATTGATGCTGAGCACGCGCTGGATCCTGTATATGCACAAAAACTTGGTGTTAACATCGATGAATTGTTACTGTCACAGCCTGATACCGGTGAGCAAGCGCTGGAAATCGCTGAAGCACTTGTTCGAAGCGGTGCGGTTGATATTCTAATCATTGACTCAGTTGCTGCTCTTGTACCAAAAGCTGAGATTGAAGGGGAAATGGGAGACTCACACGTAGGTCTCCAAGCCCGATTGATGTCTCAAGCATTGCGTAAACTTTCAGGGGCGATTAATAAGTCCAAAACGATCGCAGTATTTATTAACCAGATCCGTGAAAAAGTCGGAGTTATGTTCGGTAATCCTGAAACAACTCCTGGCGGAAGAGCTCTAAAGTTCTATTCTTCAGTACGTCTAGAGGTGAGAAGAGCAGAACAGCTTAAACAGGGTCAGGACGTTGTCGGAAACAAAACAAAGATCAAAGTTGTGAAAAACAAGGTTGCTCCTCCATTCAGAACGGCTGAAGTTGATATCATGTACGGAGAAGGAATCTCTTATCAAGGAGAAATTTTGGATATTGGTTCAGAGATTGATATTGTCCAAAAAAGTGGAGCCTGGTATTCATATGAAGGTGAGCGTTTAGGACAAGGCCGTGAAAATTCTAAGCAATTCTTAAAAGAAAACCCTGAGATTGCGGCAGCGATTGTTGCTGAAATCCGTAACTACTATCAGTTAGAAGGAAAAGCAGCAGAAGTAGAAGCTCCTGCTTTAGAAGAAGAATTTGAGCTGACAGAATAGTAAGAAATGCGGCCAGTCATTTGACTGGCCCTTTTTGTATTTGCTCTCATCACGAGCATACTGGAGCGGAATCAACCACTTCCAAAAGCAATAGTGAATGTGACAACAATCTAATTTCTTGAAGCGGAATTTCGTCGAATAAAGGCAAATAATGCTCCTTGCTATTTTTAAGTCATCCTATTATTATAGAAGATTGACTCTCTTGACAAGCTATTGGCACACCTATAAAATGGAGATATATTTTGATTTCTTATGAAATTAAAAGATATGTATAGAATTTGTACGACATGAATGGTGCAGAGCACATGTAACATGAATGACGCCAAGAAATGCAGTATGAAAAGCAGAAAAGCAGAATAAGCAAGAGGAGGTGGAAATATGCCAAGTTTAGCAGTATTCATCTCCAGTTTGCTTGTCTCATTAGGTGTCGGTGCAATTGTCGGATATCTTGTTAGGAAATCAATTGCTGAAGCGAAGATTTCAAGCGCAGAGCGTGCAGCTGCGCAAATTGTTGAAGATGCAAAGCGCGATGCTGACGCCAGCAAGAAAGAAGCGCTGTTAGAAGCAAAAGATGAAATCCATAAGCTACGTACCGAGGCAGAACGCGAGATTCGCGAACGTCGAAACGAGCTTCAAAAACAAGAACATCGATTGGTTCAGAAAGAAGAGATCCTGGACAGAAAAGGTGAAACTCTTGACAAGAAAGAGGAATCTTTAGAAAGACGTGAGGAATCTCTCACCAAAAAACAGCGACAAATTGAAGAGATTGAAAGCAAAGTGGAGGAATTGCTGGAGGAACAGCAACGAGAGCTTGAGCGCATTTCCAGTATTACCAGGGATGAAGCCCGCCAAATCATTATGACTGAAACTGAGAACGAGATGACACATGAATTGGCAATGATGGTAAAAGAAATGGAAAATCGTGCAAAAGAAGAAGCGGACAAGAAAGCGAAAGAAATTCTTTCACTAGCTATCCAACGCTGCGCAGCCGATCACGTAGCAGAAACAACAGTCTCTGTGGTAAATCTTCCTAACGATGAAATGAAAGGAAGAATTATTGGACGTGAAGGACGAAACATCAGAACACTTGAAACATTAACAGGTATCGACTTAATCATCGATGATACACCTGAAGCTGTTATTTTGTCTGGTTTTGATCCTATCCGTCGCGAGATTGCGCGTATGGCTTTGGATAAACTTGTTCAGGATGGAAGAATCCACCCTGCAAGAATCGAAGAAATGGTTGAGAAATCACGCAGAGAAGTGGATGAGTACATTCGAGAAGTTGGTGAACAAACTACGTTTGAAGTAGGTGTTCACGGACTTCATCCAGATCTAATTAAGATCCTAGGTCGTTTGAAATATCGTACAAGCTACGGTCAGAACGTACTGAAACATTCAACAGAAGTGGCTTACTTAGCTGGCTTAATGGCAGCTGAAGTAGGTGAAGATGTACATCTTGCTAGACGTGCTGGATTGCTTCATGATATCGGTAAAGCGATTGATCATGAAGTTGAAGGCAGCCACGTTGATATCGGGGTTGAACTTGCTACAAAGTATAAGGAACACCCTGTTGTTATCAATAGTATCGCGTCCCACCATGGTGATACAGAACCAACATCAATTATCGCTACTCTAGTGGCAGCAGCAGATGCATTATCAGCTGCAAGGCCAGGAGCGCGCCGTGAAACTTTAGAAACGTATATTCGCAGACTCGAAAAGCTGGAAGAGATTTCAGAGTCATTTGATGGCGTAGAAAAATCTTTTGCTATTCAAGCAGGACGCGAAATTCGTATCATGGTCAAACCGGATATGATTGATGATGTTGCTTCTTATAGACTTGCCCGCGATATAACCAAGAAGATTGAGAGTGAACTGGATTATCCAGGACATATCAAAGTAACGGTTATTCGTGAAACACGAGCAGTAGAATACGCAAAATAATGAACAGGTTCAAAAGGCTATTAAAACCTTTTGAGCCTGTTTTTTTATTTTTCATATGCAATATTCCGAGATTTTTAAAAATCAATAAGGTTTGAACTGTCAATGTTAAGGGAATCAGATAACCGGGGTTTATTCAGAAGGTCAACTCAGCAGAACAAAAGATACAGGTAAATTTGTTACTGCAGGAATACAAGCCTTGATCAATGAATATAGTAGAACAGGTATCTATCCTGAAGGAGGTTCAAAACAATGGAAATATTAAAAGTTTCAGCAAAATCCAACCCCAATTCTGTAGCTGGTGCACTTGCAGGTGTTCTCCGTGAAAGAGGAGGCGCTGAAATACAGGCGATCGGTGCAGGTGCATTAAATCAAGCTGTAAAAGCAGTAGCGATTGCAAGAGGATTCGTAGCACCGAGCGGAGTTGACCTCATATGTATACCAGCATTTACAGATATCTTAATTGATGGGGAAGAAAGAACAGCCATTAAATTAATAGTGGAACCGCGATAATGAAAAAATGAAAAAATGAAAAAACCTGTTTACTTCAAAATGAGTAAGCAGGTTTTTTTGTGATTTAAATTTTCTACAGAGATTGCTTATGGAGGAATATAGAGAAATATAATAGAATTGATTAGTACAAGAACTGTCATGGCATCAATAACAATGTGTCTCTTACATGATTTACCTGTTTTTGAAATAGTTTGAATAATTTCAGCCGAATACTTGCATTTTTATTAAGTTAAGTCTAGAATTGTAGACGTTTAGTACATAATTTATTTAACGTATCAAAACGTTGAAATCACCATGAATGAAAAACACAAAACTAGGTAATTTCTCAAAAATTAACGTTTGGGTTACTGAAAGGGTGGAGTACATGATTGATCAACTTTCTTGGAAAGTTGGCGGACAGCAGGGTGAAGGTATCGATAGTACAGGTGAGATTTTTGCGATGGCTCTTAATCGCCTTGGCTATTATCTCTATAGCTATCGACACTTTTCTTCTAGAATTAAAGGCGGTCATACCAACAATAAAATTCGTGTTAGCACGAGTGAAACCCGTTCTATTTCTGATGATCTTGATATTTTAATAGCATTCGATCAAGAAACGATTGATGTGAATGTACATGAACTTCGTGACGGCGGAGTAGTGATAGGAGATTCTAAATTCAATCCTACTGTACCAGAAGATCTGAATGTCAGATTGTATGCGGTTCCATTTACGGAGATTGCAAGTGAACTTGGTACTTCTCTTATGAAAAATATGGTAGCGATCGGCGCGACAAGTGCCGTATTAGGTCTGCCTGTTGAAAGCTACTTGGAAGTCGTTGAAGAGATTTTCTCCCGCAAAGGTGCAAAAGTAGTAGAAAAGAACATGGAAGCTATCCAAAAAGGCGCAGATCATTTTAATGAATTATCTGGTGGCCAGATTGATGGTTTCCAATTAAATAAAGCAGATGGCAAAAAGAGAATGTTCATGATCGGAAACGATGCAATCGCATTAGGTTTTGTTGCAGGCGGCGTTCGTTTTATGGCAGCTTATCCTATCACACCTGCTTCAGAGATCATGGAGTACCTAATTAAGAAGCTGCCTGAATTTGGCGGAACAGTTATTCAGACAGAAGATGAAATCGCTGCATGTACGATGGCAATTGGTGCGAACTATGCTGGAGTTAGAACGATTACTTCATCTGCAGGTCCTGGACTCTCATTAATGATGGAAGCACTTGGACTGTCCGGAATGACAGAAGTGCCATTAGTTGTTGTTGATACACAGCGTGGAGGACCATCTACAGGACTTCCGACCAAACAAGAACAATCTGATCTAATGGCGATGATTTACGGGACACATGGGGAAATTCCAAAGGTAGTCATGGCACCAAGTACTGTTGAAGAAGCATTTTATGATGCTGTAGAAGCATTAAATATTGCAGAAGAATATCAATGTCCAGTTATATTACTGACAGATCTTCAGCTTTCACTCGGTAAACAATCTGTAGAACCATTAGATTTTAGCCGTGTGGAAATTCGCCGAGGTAAACTTGAACCTAATCAGGAGCTGCCTGAAACGGATGATAAAGATGGTTACTTTAAACGATATGAAGTTACAGAAGATGGTGTCTCGCCTCGTGTAATACCGGGTATGAAAAATGGTATTCACCATGTTACAGGTGTAGAACATGATGAAACTGGAAAACCTTCGGAAGTAGCAGCTAACCGTCAAAAGCAGATGGATAAGCGTCTACGCAAATTAAATAACCTTAAGTTCAATGTACCGGTAGTAAAGCAGGGGCAACACGCGGAACCAGATATTCTTCTTGTAGGATTTAACTCTACTAGAGGTGTTATTGAAGAAGCGATGCCGCGTCTTGAAGCTGATGGATTTAAAGTAAATCATGCGCACATCCGCTTGATCCATCCATTCCCGGCTGATGAGATGAAACCGTTAATCGATTCTGCGAAAACCGTAATCGTTGTTGAAAATAACGCAACTGGACAATTAGCTAACATTTTAAAAATGAATGTTGGACAGCATGAGAAAATTAAGAGCTTACTAAAATATGATGGAAATCCTTTCTTGCCATCTGAAGTTGTCATGAAATGCAAGGAGCTGGTTTAATATGGCTACATTCAAAGATTTTCGTAACAGTATCAAACCTAACTGGTGTCCGGGTTGTGGAGATTTTTCTGTACAGGCAGCTATTCAAAGGGCAGCCGCAAATGTCGGTTTAGAACCAGATAATCTTGCGGTTGTATCTGGAATCGGTTGTTCCGGGCGAATCTCTGGATATATTAAGTCTTATGGTTTCCATGGAATACATGGACGTTCATTGCCTATCGCACAAGGTGTTAAGATGGCAAACCGCGATTTAACTGTTATTGCTTCTGGCGGTGACGGAGACGGATTTGCTATCGGTATGGGTCACACGGTACATGCGATCAGAAGAAATATTGATATCACTTACATCGTTATGGATAACCAAATTTATGGACTGACGAAAGGACAAACGTCTCCGCGTTCAGAAGTTGGTTTTAAGACAAAAAGTACGCCAGAAGGTTCTGTAGAATCAGCTATTGGCATTATGGAGCTTGCTTTAACGGCAGGTGCTACATTTGTTGCTCAAAGCTTTTCAACAGATCTGAAGGAACTTACTTCTATTATTGAAGCCGGTATTAACCACAAAGGGTTCTCTTTAATCAACGTGTTTTCTCCTTGCGTTACATACAATAAGGTAAACACATATGACTGGTTTAAAGAACACTTGGTTCCGTTAAGCTCCATTGAAAACTATGATTCTTCAAACCGCATGATGGCTATGCAAACATTGATGGAGAATAAAGGCCTTGTCAAAGGGATTATCTATCAGGATAAAGTAAAGCCTTCTTACCAGGATCTTGCTCATGGCTATAGCAAAGAAGCTCTAGCTAAAATGGATTTAAACCTTTCAGAGGAAAAGTTTAATCAGCTTATGACAGAATTCATGTAATTCATAGCCTTCTCCTATTTTTAGGGGGAGGTTATTTTATTAATTTCAAATTTTTTTATTAATTTTTTTTTGGTATCTGCGTATGTCCATCTGGGGAGAACACTGCTCTTTACCTCACTATTTATAAAATGTACAATGATGTTGGATATGATATTTGATGTTTAGTGAGGAGTGTTCAGTTTGGAAGGAAAAATGAAAGCGATTGTTAAGCATCATGCGGGATTTGGTGCTCGATTAGAAACAGTAGATATACCTCAAATTAAAGATGATGAAGTATTGATTAAAGTAAAAGCAACTTCAATCTGTGGAACGGATGTCCATATATACACATGGGATGAATGGTCTCAAAGCCGTGTGAAGACACCTTATGTTTTTGGACATGAATTTTCAGGTGTAGTTGAAAAAGTAGGAAGCTCAGTAAAAAATGTTAAAGTTGGAGATCATGTTTCTGCAGAAACTCATATCGTTTGTCATTCTTGTCCACAATGTTTAAAAGGGCAGTTTCATATTTGTAAAAACACTAAGATTATTGGTGTTGATACTCACGGCTGTTTTGCTGAATATGTAGCGATGCCTGCAGAAAACATCTGGAAGAATGATCCTGATATGCCATTTGAACATGGTTCTATTCAAGAACCGATGGGAAATGCTGTTCATACGGTTCTAGCCGGAGACGTAGCAGGGAAAACAATTGCAGTCATCGGCTGCGGACCGATAGGCATCATGGCTGTTAACGTTGCTAAAGCTGCAGGAGCAAGTCAGGTAATAGCACTAGACCTTAACGAATACCGCCTTGATTTAGCAAAAAAGATTGGAGCTACCACTGTTATTAATCCAAAGGATGAAGATCCAGTTGCAAAAGTGATGGAGCTTACCGACGGGAATGGTGTAGATGTTGTCTGTGAGATGAGCGGACATCCAACTGCTATCGATCAAGGGTTTAAAATGATTACAAACGGCGGCAGAGTATCTATTTTAAGTTTGCCTGTTAAGCCTGTTGAGATTGATCTAACAAATGATGTTGTCTTCAAAGGCGTTACAGTACAAGGGATCACCGGCCGGAAGATGTATGAAACATGGCAGCAGGTTTCTGGACTTCTACAATCTGGCAGCATGCATCCTGAAACAATCATTACTCACACTCTTCCAATGGAGCAGTTTGAGGAAGGTTTTGACTTAATGATAAAAGGCAATTGCGGAAAAGTAGTTCTAATACCTTAGAAAGGGGATTGATAGTGATGAAAGGCTTTGAATACTTACAAGAAGAATTGGACCATATGAAAGAAGAGGGAACGTTTAGAAAGCTAGTTCCTCTTGAATCTGAGCAAGGATCAAAAGTGGTTATCAACGGCAAAGAAGTAATACAGCTTTCTTCGAACAACTATTTAGGACTAACAAGCCATCCAAAGATGAAAGACGCAGCATTGAAAGCAGTTGAAGAGTTTGGTGTAGGTACAGGGTCGGTTCGTACGATTGCAGGTACACTTTCTATGCACGAGGAATTCGAAAAAAAGCTTGCTGAATTTAAACATACAGAAGCATGCCTTGTATTCCAATCTGGTTTTTCAACAAATCAAGGAATCCTTTCGGCGATCCTGACAGATCAAGATGTCGTTATTTCAGATGAACTGAACCATGCATCCATAATAGACGGGATCCGTTTAACAAAAGCAAAAAGAAGAATCTATAAGCATGTTGATTTAGAAGATTTGGAAGCTGCATTAAAAGAAACACAGGATTATAGAAAAAGAATCGTTGTGACAGACGGCGTATTCTCAATGGATGGCAATATCGCACCACTCCCTGGAATCGTAGAACTTGCTGAAAAGTATGATGCACTAGTAATGGTTGACGATGCACATGCTAGCGGTGTGTTAGGAACCAACGGACGCGGGACGATCGATCACTTTAATCTAAATGGCCGTGTACACATTCAAGTTGGTACATTAAGCAAAGCGATTGGTGTTCTTGGTGGTTATATTGCAAGTACTCAAACACTCAGAGATTACCTGATCCATAAAGGACGTCCTTTCCTTTTTAGTACATCTCATCCGCCTGCAGTTATCGCGGCAAGTTCTGCTGCTATTGATGTTTTAGAAGAAGAGCCTGAACACATGGAACGTTTATGGGAAAATACGAAATTCTTTAAAGCCGGTCTTAAAGAACTAGGATTCAATACTGGTGTAAGTGAAACGCCAATTACTCCTGTTCTGGTAGGTGATGATGCTTTTGCGCATAAGCTTTCAGATACATTGTTAAAGTATGGTGTATTCGCTCAAGGTATCGCATTCCCTACCGTTGCAAAAGGGAAGGCACGCGTTAGAACAATCGTAACCGCACAGCATACTAAAGAGGAATTGCAAACGGCCCTTGACGCATTTGAAAAGGCTGGAAAAGAACTAGGAATTATTTAATGTAAAAGCTGTTTTATTATGCTTTGTTGCTTTTGAAAGTAGTTGATTTCCGTTCCAGGATGCTCGCTTTCTGCGGGGCGTGCTGTGAGCCTCCTTGGTGCTATGCACCATTAGGAGTCTCACACCTTGCACTCCAATCAACTTTTTAATGAGGGCGAGTGAAAAGAACTTCAAGCGACAATTTTTTTAAAAGAGACAATGCAAAAAGAAGGAGAAATCCTTCTTTTTTGTTTGCACCAAAGATTCGGATTACCATAATAACTTTATGTAAACAAGTGGGATTTCACGTTTTAATAAAACCAATTATTTGATATAATGTTACAGTTAGATATATGTTTGAGAAGATATAAGCAGCAATATGCAGCAAAGGCAGTTAGGAGTGAAAATGTCTTGGATACGAAAGACAATAAAACAAGGAATAGAGAAAAGAATAGAGACTACTCACAATATTTTCAAACCACTTATACTCCGCCTTCTTTAAAAGACGCAAAAAAGCGCGGTAAAGAGCAGACACAAATTCTAAAGGATTTCACAATTCCTGAGAATTTAAAAAATATAGGTGTTGGGAAGAAGTTTTATATTCGTACTTATGGATGCCAGATGAATGAACATGATACAGAGGTTATGGCGGGTATACTCAATGAGATGGGTTATGACGTCACAGACACTTCAGAAGATGCAGATGTTATTTTATTAAATACATGTGCGATCCGTGAAAATGCTGAAAATAAAGTTTTCGGTGAACTTGGACATTTGAAACATACAAAAGCAAACAATCCAAACTTGCTTTTAGGTGTCTGTGGATGTATGTCTCAGGAAGAATCTGTTGTAAACCGAATACTATCAACTTATCCTCAAGTAGACATGATCTTTGGTACTCATAATATTCACCGATTGCCCCAAATCATTGAAAATGCACTATTTTCAAAAGAGATGATCGTAGAGGTTTGGTCTAAAGAAGGTGACATCGTTGAGAACCTTCCTAGAAAACGCAAGGGTAATGTAAAAGGGTGGGTCAACATTATGTACGGATGTGACAAGTTCTGTACGTATTGTATTGTTCCATATACACGAGGAAAAGAACGCAGCAGACATCCGCAGGATATTATCGAGGAAGTCAGACAGTTGGCAAGAGAAGGATATAAGGAAGTTACATTGCTAGGTCAAAATGTAAATGCTTACGGAAAAGATTTCGAAGACTTAGACTACGGTCTTGGAGATCTAATGGATGAGATCCGTAAGATTGATATCCCAAGACTGCGTTTTACGACGAGTCATCCCCGTGATTTTGATGACCGCTTGATCGAAGTGCTTGCAAAGGGTGGTAATATCGTCGAACACATCCATCTTCCTGTTCAGCACGGCAATAGTGATATCTTAAAATTAATGGCTCGAAAATATACACGTGAGCACTATATGGAACTTGTCAATAAGATAAAGGTTGCCGTTCCAAATGCAGCATTAACGACAGATATTATTGTTGGATTTCCTAATGAAACAGATGAGCAGTTTGAAGAAACGATCTCCCTTGTAAAAGAAGTAGAGTACGATGCTGCATATACGTTTATTTATTCACCTCGAGAAGGTACTCCTGCTGCAAAGATGAAAGACAATGTGCCAATGGAGGTTAAACGTGAGCGCCTTCAGCGCTTGAACAGCGTTTTAAATGATATTTCGCTTCGCAAAAACCAGGCTTACATTGGAAAAGTTGTAGAAGTGCTCGTTGAAGGAGAAAGCAAAAAGAATCCTGATGTGCTGACTGGTCACACTGGTTCGAATAAAGTAGTTAACTTTAAAGCTCCTAAACACTTGATCGGTGAAATTGTAAAGGTTAAGATTACTGACGCTAAAACATGGAACCTTGGCGGAGAATTGGTTGTAGAAAAATCAGAGGTGGTAAGCTAATGACAACTTATACGAAAGAAGAAATTTTAGGAAAAGCAAAAGAACTTGCAAAAATGATCGCGACAACTGAAGAAGTGGATTTCTTCAAGAAAGCTGAAGCTCAAATCAACACGAATGCAAACGTTGCAAAATTGATGGGGCAAATTAAGAACTTGCAAAAGCAAGCTGTTAATCTTCAGCATTATCAAAAGCATGAAGCTTCAAGAGAAGTAGAAGAAAAGATCGACGCGCTTATGGCTGAATTAGACAGCATCCCTGTTGTTCAGGAGTTTAAACAATCACAAAATGATGTGAATGATATTCTGCAAATGGTCTCACATACTATCTCAAACAAAGTAACAGATGAGATTATCGAATCGACTGGCGGAGATCTTCTTAAAGGAACAACAGGTTCTCAAGAAGGATGTTCACCTGGTGGCTGCGGCTGCCACTAATCTATCATTTTTAAGGCACGATGTTCTATTAGAGCATCGTGTTTTTTGTTGTTCCACATAATATTGCTAGAAGGAGACGCTAAAAAATAGGAGAAAGACCATTAATCAGGCTTTAGGGTCCTTTAGAGTATTTTATGATCCTTCCACAACATTTATGGGCCTTTAAAAAGATTTATGGTCCCACAAATTTATTTAAGATCCTTCAAAAAGTTTTATAAACTATTCGGCAAAACAGAGCATTTTACATAATTTCACGTACCGTACATCAAAAAAATTTTTTAGAACAATGTGCTAAGAATGCCCATATAAATAGACTAATTGTTGATTTTTTTATTAATAAGCACAATAGGCATTTGCCCTGCATAAAATGTATGGAGAGCGGAAATAGGAGGGATTCATGAATGGCTAGACACGTTGATCAAGAGTTGACTTACAGAGAGATCATCACAAAAGCGGTGTGTGGGAAGGGCAGAAAGTTTTCTCAGGCGACTCATACGATTGCACCAGCCCATCGTCCCAGCAGTATTTTAGGATGCTGGATCATTAATCATGCTTATAAGCCCAAGAGAAACGGTGAATGTGTAGAAGTCGAAGGAAGCTATGATATTAACGTTTGGTACTCATACAATGATAATACTAGAACAGAAGTGGTTACTGAAACCATTCATTTTAATGATAAAGTGGATTTGAGTGTAAGAGATAAACACGCTCTAGGGAACCAGTATGAAGTAACTTGCCGTGCACTGCAGGAACCAAATACGCTGGAAGCAACCATTTCTCCAAACGGCAATAAAGTCATTGTTCAAGTAGAAAGAGAGTTTGTTTGTGAAATTATAGGTGAGACAAAGGTATGCGTTTACGTGAATCCGGATGGATTTGACGATGAGAATACAAGAGATTGGGAATATGATGTTGATGATGAAAACTTCGAAGATCTTGATCCTAATTTTCTGATCGGCGATTTAGAAGAATAATCAGAAGCGGGGAGAATTCTTCCCGCTTTTTTTCATGCAGAGAAAACGAAAAGAAATGAGTAGTTATGATATAATAGCAACATCGAAACGTTATGAAAAAAGGTGAAATTATGTCGCAATATACTCCGATGATACAACAATACTTATCTATTAAGGCAGCTCATCAAGATGCCTTTTTATTTTTTCGTTTAGGCGATTTTTATGAAATGTTTTTTGAAGATGCTGTTCAGGCAGCACAAATCTTAGAGATAACATTAACGAGCAGAGATGGGGGCAGCCAGGATCGCATACCAATGTGTGGAGTACCTTATCATTCTTCTGCAGGTTATATAAAAACACTGGTTGAAAATGGCTATAAAGTAGCCATCTGTGAACAAGTAGAAGACCCGAAGCAGGCAGTAGGGGTTGTGAAGCGGGAAGTTGTTCAGATCATTACGCCAGGAACTGTTATTGATGATCATTTATTACAAGACAGAGAAAATAATTATCTCGTTTCAATTGAAAGAGAGAAAGAGTTATTTGCTTATATTCTTTGTGACTTATCTACTGGAGAATTAAAAGGATATACATATAGCGGTAATCAGCTGTCATTCATCCAATTGCTCTTAAGCCAAGGTGTTAAAGAAATCGTTGGAGATGCAGAGTTACATGCTGAGTGGAATGAAAAGATGTCTCTCAACGGACAGGCTTCGGTTTCCGTTCAACAAGAAAATACCGTCGATGAAAGATTTCAGCACCTCACAGGAGATATTTCGCATCTTTCCTTATTAAAAGCAGCTGGGAGACTGTTTCATTACTTAAACTATACACAGAAGCGCTCCTTTCAGCATCTTATGCCGGTTGAATTTCAGCAGAATGACCTGCGAATGAAGCTTGACGCTTTTTCAAAACGTAATCTGGAGCTCACTGAGTCCATTCGTGCAAAAGGCAAAAAAGGTTCGCTCCTTTGGTTGTTGGATTCTACTATGACGGCAATGGGTGCCAGAAAACTTAAACAATGGGTAGAAGAACCGCTTTTCGTAAAGAAGACCATCGAGAAACGGTTACAACTGGTTGAAGAGCTCATTAATGAATTTTTTATTCGTGAAGAAATGAAAGAACAGCTGAAATCTGTATATGACATGGAACGGCTGATCGCTAAAATCTCTTATGGGAATGCTAGTCCAAGAGATTTAGTCCAGTTAAAAAGATCATTGTTAAGCGTTCCTGTTCTAAAAGAAAAGATAAGTCAGATTCCAGGTGAGTATGCATCAGAAATTCATGAAAAGATGAAGGATCACAATGAGCTGGCTCACTATTTGGATTCAGCTATACATGATGAAGCTCCCGTTCAAATTAAAGAAGGCGGAATCATTAAAAAAGGGTATAATTCAAAGCTTGATGAATATAAAGATGCGAGCATGAACGGAAAAGCTTGGATCGCTGCACTAGAACAGCAAGAAAAAACAGAGACCGGAATTAAATCTTTAAAAATAGGATTCAATAAAATATTCGGCTATTATATCGAAGTTACGAAATCTAACTTATCGATGGTGCCACTTGAACGATATGAAAGAAAACAGACTCTGGCGAACGCAGAACGGTATGTAACTCCTGAACTTAAAGAAAAAGAACGTATTATTTTAGAAGCTGAAGAAAAAATTTCAGGTCTTGAGTACACTTTATTCTTAGAAGTTAGAGAATATGTAAAGCAATATATTCCTGGGCTTCAGCAGCTTGCTTCTGCGATTTCGGAACTTGACGTCATCCAATCGTTTGCTGCGATCAGTGAACAGTACCGTTATGTAAGACCCTCCGTTTCAGAAGATGGAAAAGTAAACATTGTTGGTGGCCGTCACCCCGTTGTAGAAAAAGTAATGGATGCACAAGAATATGTTCCAAATGATATTTTCTTAAATAATGAAAGAAATATGCTTTTGATCACCGGACCTAACATGGCAGGTAAAAGTACGTATATGCGCCAGCTTGCCTTAACGGCCATAATGATGCAAGTTGGTTGTTTTGTACCTGCAGAACAAGCTGAACTGCCGATGTTTGACCAAATTTTTACACGCATTGGTGCAGCTGATGATTTAGTAGGCGGACAAAGTACGTTTATGGTGGAAATGCTTGAAACGAACTTTGCTCTTACAAGTGCAACAGAAAATAGTTTGATTCTTCTTGATGAAATCGGACGTGGAACTTCAACTTATGACGGGATGGCACTCGCACAGTCAATAATTGAATTTATCCATGAAAGAATTCAAGCGAAGACGCTCTTTTCCACCCATTATCATGAGCTGACTGTTCTTGAAAATTCGCTTCCATCCTTAAAAAATGTTTTTGTAAGTGCTGTTGAGGAAAATGGAAGTCTCGTATTTTTGCATAAAGTAATCGATGGACAAGCTGATAAAAGTTTCGGGATTCAAGTAGCAGAATTAGCAGATCTTCCTCAGGATGTTATACAAAGAGCGAAAACCATCCTGCAGACTTATGAAAAACAAGAGAAGAATGAAGCACTCCCTATCCAGGAAGTATCGGCAACAAAAGAAGAAGTACAGGAGAGCCAGTTAAGTTTGTTTGCTGAAAAAAGCACTGTTTCCCGAAGAAGAGATTCAAAAGAAACTGATGTTTTAAAAGACTTAAAAGCATTGAATGTCCTCGAAATGACACCTCTTGAGGCGATGAATGCTTTATATAAACTGCAGACCAAACTGAAATAAGAAGGAGGCTAATAAAGATGGGCAAAATCGTACAGCTTGATGAGCATTTATCGAACAAGATTGCAGCTGGAGAAGTAGTAGAACGCCCAGCCTCTGTTGTAAAAGAACTTGTTGAGAATTCAATTGATGCAAATGCTTCTAGAATCGAGATTGAAGTAGAAGAAGGCGGCTTGTCACTCATTCGTGTGCTTGATAATGGAGACGGTATTGAGGCTGAAGACTGTGTCCTTGCTTTTAATCGTCATGCTACTAGCAAGATTAAGAGTGAACATGACCTTATCCAGATTCGTACGATGGGTTTTCGCGGAGAAGCGCTGCCAAGTATCTCTTCCGTCTCTCAAGTCGAGTTAAAATCTTCTACAGGTGATGGTCCTGGTACTTATCTGTTTATCGAAAACGGTAAAATTAAAAAACAGCAGCAAACGAATAGCAGAAAAGGTACTGACATGACAGTGCGTAACCTGTTTTATAATACACCTGCTCGTCTAAAACATGTAAAGACCATTCAAACGGAACTAGGGACGATCACTGATCTAGTCAACAGGCTTGCATTGGCAAACCCAGATGTTTCTTTTCGGTTAAAACATAACGGAAAAGAATTGCTTCATACATCGGGTAACGGAAACGTGCAGCAGATTATTGCAGCTGTTTATGGTATTCAGACAGCAAAGAATATGCTGCCGGTCTCATTTACATCTCTTGATTATGAAGTAACAGGCTATATAGCCAAACCCGAGATGAACAGAGCATCGAGACAATATATTTCACTGTTTATGAACGGCAGATACATTAAGAACTATGCACTTTCAAAAGCGATCCAAAATGCCTATCATACCTTTTTACCGATTGGACGATTTCCGATTGCTGTTCTTTCCGTAAGGATGGATCCGACAATTATCGATGTAAACGTACATCCTTCAAAACATGAAGCAAGGCTTAGTAAAGAAACAGAACTCGTCCAATTAGTCGAAAACGAATTAAGAAAAGTAATAAAAGCTGTTCAGCTCATCCCAGAAGTTAATATTCAGAAGAAAGAACAGAGGCAAAAAGAAACAGATATGCAGTCTGCTTTTTCATTTGAATACGCTCAAAAGAAACAAGAAATCGAGCCTTATCAAGTACCTGAACGTGTGCATCTTGAAACTTCTATTCCTTCAAATTCTCATGCAGGTATTCAGGAAGCGGTTCAAGTAAACGAAATGATGGATTCATTGTTAGAAACAAAGAATAAGTACACTGAAACAGTTGTTGAAGACATAGAAGAAAGCACCGAAAAAACAGGATCTGACCAGGAGAAGATACCTGTTCTTTATCCAATCGGCCAGATGCACGGGACATATATACTTGCACAGAATGAAAATGGTTTATATTTAATCGATCAGCACGCTGCACAAGAAAGAATTAAGTATGAATATTTCAGGAAAAAAGTAGGCATGGTTGAACGGGAATTACAGCTGTTAACGGTTCCTTACACATTTGAATACGCAACACACGAAGCTGCATTTATTAGTGATCATCTGGATTTTTTAAACCAAGTGGGGCTGTTTCTAGAGCCATTTGGACAAAATACCTTTATTGTTAGAGAACATCCGCAATGGTTTCCAAAAGGATATGAAAAGGAAACCATCATGGATATCATTCAGCAGGTACTAGATCATAGAAAGATTGATATCGAAAAATTAAGAGAAGAAGCTGCCATCATGATGTCTTGTAAAGGATCGATAAAAGCAAACCATCATTTAAGAAACGATGAAATATTTGCTTTACTGGAGACATTACGAAAATCTGAAGATCCTTATACTTGCCCGCATGGGAGACCGATAACCATCCATCTATCAACTTATGAACTCGAGAAAATGTTCAAACGGGTCATGTAGGAGCTAACCATGAAAGAAAAATTAGTAGTTATAGTAGGTCCGACTGCTGTTGGAAAAACGAAAACAAGCGTTGAACTCGCTAAGGCAATCAATGGTGAAATTATCAGCGGTGATTCTATGCAGGTATACCGCGGGTTAGATATTGGAACTGCGAAAATTACAGAAGATGAAATGGAAGGGATCCCTCATTACATGATTGATATCAAAGATCCTTCCGAGCCATTTTCTGTTGCTGAGTTTCAAGAAAAAGCAAAAGAACTGATCAGTATGATTAATAATAAAGGCAAGATTCCTATAATTGTTGGAGGGACTGGCCTCTATATTCGTTCGGTTACACATCATTATGAGTTTTCAGAAGCGAACAAAAATAATAAGATCAGGGATAATCTTCAAAAGAAGGCTGAGAGTGAAGGTCCAGATGCACTTCATTCAGAACTAATGTCAATCGATCCTGTAAGAGCAGCTGATATTCACCCTAATAATGTGCACCGGGTTATTAGGGCTCTAGAAATCTATTATGAAACCGGCAGCATCCCTTCAAAGGAACAAAAAAATATGCAAGACAAAGAGGAATCAACTTATAACTTAGCACTAGTTGGATTAACAATGGAACGGGAAAAGTTATATCAGCGCATAAACGCACGTGTAGATTTGATGATAAAGTCAGGTGTTATTGAAGAAGCGGAGTGGTTATTACAGCAGGATATCACCAATAGTCTTGCTGCAAAAGCGATCGGTTACAAAGAGCTTTTTCCCTATTTAACTGGTGAAATCTCATTAGAAGAATCCATTGAACTTTTGAAGCGAAATTCAAGAAGATACGCTAAAAGACAGTTCACATGGTTCAATAATCAGATGGACGTTCAATGGTTTTCAATGGATGAATCCTCATTTCAGAAAAAATTTATAGAAATTCGTCACTTTGTGGAAGGGAAATTAGATATTTCCGAGAATGTATAAAGGTAATGCCCAAAGAGGAGGATCTGTTCACATGAAGCAATCAATCAATTTACAGGATCATTACTTAAACCAATTACGGCGCGAAAACATTTATGTGACCGTATATTTGCTGAATGGCTTTCAGCTCAAAGGTTTAGTAAAGGGGTTTGACAACTTTACGGTTGTACTTGAGGCAGAAGGGAAACAGCACCTCATATATAAGCATGCCATTTCAACGTTCACCCCGCATCGAAATGTCGATTTATCTTCTGCAAATATGAATGAATAACAAATACTCCCTAAGAACCGAATCAGGTTCTAGGGAGTTTTTATTTGTTTTATGAAGTGGTCGTATCTTTGCAAAGTGAGATGTGATTTTAAACCGAACCAAGACTGAGCTTCTTCCTCTGTTTTACCTGAAGCTAAATAATTTAAAATAGCTGTCCTTCTAAGATGCTGTGAGCTTATACCTTGTCTAATTCCAGATCGTCTTATTTCCTGTCTTAACATCTTCTGAATAGCGATTACAGTTAAGGGTTTTGGTTCATAGATTGAATAATCAAATCGAAAGGTACCTCTTTGATAATCAAAAGCGATAAAAAAACGGTCAGATGAATAATAGTTTGGTCTGATCGCGGCAGGGATATCTTCCTTGTAGGTATATAACAGTTGTTGTGTGAAATCAGTAAGAGGCAAGTGTCTGATATCTGTACCATTTATAACCGTTAACTGTTTCCTTGTAAAATTAACGTGTTTCATTTCAATGTTCGTCAATTCTTGTAAAGTTAATCCGTAATGATACAGCAGTGACAGGATCGCTTCATTTCTTTTGATTAGCAAGTGCCTGAACTTTTGCTGCTTTTCTGTAAGCCCATCAAAAGAAGAGAGTGTTTCAAACAGCTGCTGAAACTCTTCCTCTGTTATAAAATCTTCTTCTAGCAGCTGTTTTTCTTCCTTTAAATCTTTTTCAACGGCTAAAAAAGGGTTTACCTGGATTATCCTTTGAGATTGAAGAAATTGAAAGAGACTTTTTATTACGGTAAATACACGTCTACTGGTCGCGGTGCTATATGCTCGCTGATCGGAAAGAAATAAGAAATATTCCTTTACTTGTTCAGAAGTCAAATTTTGAATCACAAGAATCTGATCACTATCCTTGACCACTCTAAGCCAAGCAAAAAAGTCCTGCAGATCATAATAATAACGTTTGATCGTACTTTTTTTTCTGCCTTTATTTTGAAGATATGAGATAAATGAATTGGCATATTCGGGTAAGTGTGGGTACTCTTCCATAATTGCCTCCTATAACCTCTTTTTCCCATTATATCAAAGGCACTATTTTTTGCATATTTAACATGAGTCCTAACAAAACTACTTAAAAAAGGATGATGAATATGCGAAAATTATCGGTAATAATTATGTGTTTATTCTTTACTCTTGGTGCTTGTTCAGGGAAGAGCGGATCAGGGGATGAGACACTTGATACGAAGCAGGTAAAATACGACACTTCAGAGAGAAAGCCTAATTCTCAAATCGATTCCCCGCGTGTGACAGAACATAGTGATGAAGTACATCAATCAAAAGATTTAGTACAGCTTGCTGAAAAAGTAAACGGAGTTGAAAAAGCATATGCAATCGTTAGTGGAAGTTATACACTGGTCGGAATTGTTTCTTCAGAACCAACAGCGCCTGGTGAAGAAAATGATGCTTTACGCAAGGAAGTTTATCGTGTTCTAAAAGGAAACGCACATGGCAGGAACGCAGCGATTACGACTGACCCGGATAAAATTGAAAAAATAAAAGAATTAGGGCAAATAGCAAATAGGAGTAACAAAGAAAGTAAAAGCGGCGTTTTTAACGAGATGGGCATATTGATCGGGAAGATAAAACCGCTTGAAGGACATTTGAAGTCGACCAGAAGGCAGGATATGCATGAAGAAATCGATCATAGCCGTGATGATCTATATGAATAAGAAGGTTATTATTTCCTAAGGAAGCGCAAAATTTGACACGATCAGACAGTTAATTAATATAATAATCATTATGTTAATTAATGAACAAAAAAAGCATTCTCCACATGAGGAGAATGCTTTAATTATTTCGTGCAGCTTCTGTTTTACCTGGGGCATAAAGAGTAGAGGTAGCTGCAGGTTTCTTGGTTGTTTTTAATTTTCCGGTAATATAAGAAGCGATTGTAATGGCAATGATCGAAATAAGAGCTTTTTTAAAGCCAACCATTACCACAGCTGATGAAACAATAATAAAATCTGTTACAAAAAGTGATAACCCGCGGTTTATATCCGATTTTTGCTCTAGGTATAAAGCGAGTATGTGGATGCCTCCGAGAGAAGCACCTGAATTTAGAACAAAACTCACACCGATCCCTATCAAAAGTCCAGCTATCACAGCAGCAATTACTGGAGTGATCGTTGGGAAACGAACAAAATCCATTAAATCTGATATAACTGATATAAGAAATATACATAAAAAAGTTGATAATGAGAAAGTCCAGCCGAGCTTTTTAATTGAAAGAATAAAGAAAGGGAGATTTACGATTAAAAAAAGAATCCCCCACGACCATTCAGTCATGAAAGTGCCAAGTGTGGCAACACCTGCTGTTCCTCCAAAAGTCAAAGAATGTACAGTTAACAGCTTAATTCCTGCAGCAGTTAAAAATAATCCCAAAATAATCATCATACTTTTATAAAGTTTAGCTTCCAATTTAGTTCCTACTTCCAATATAACAATTCACTTGATATTTCATTATTTAACATATCACGGAAATCGTGCATACTTGAGTATTTTTATTCGTCTGAAAATAGAAAACGCTTACATTTTATTCATAAATATTCATTCAGAAAAAACAAGGCTTGTCATTGTGGTAGACAATGTCGTTTCGTCATAAATTGATAACAGTGGATTATTAATCGATATAGGCATTTGTCACAGGTTTTATCTAACAAGCATATTATGATTTGACTGGTAAAGAGAGGTGGTACCGCTTGAACGAACCGATCGCGATAAAAAAACAGCGGCAGATCAACATTGTATTAAACCAGGGAAATGAGAAGATCAAAACAGATGATGCCATAAATATGGCTGGAAAAGATAAAGTGAAAGAACAGCATCTTCCATTATTAAGAATAGAACAAGATCTTAACAAGCTTGTTGGGATGGATGATTTAAAACATCATGTAAAGGAAATATACGCTTGGCTTCATATTAATAAATGCCGGCAGGAAATGGGAATGAAGGCAGAAAAACAAGCTCTCCATATGTTATTTAAAGGGAATCCAGGCACAGGCAAAACTACTGTGGCAAGAAAACTTGGTACACTTTTTCATGAGATGAAAGTATTATCTAAAGGTCATTTAATTGAAGCGGAGAGAGCAGACCTCGTTGGTGAATACATCGGCCATACCGCTCAAAAAACAAGGGAGTTACTTAAAAAAGCAAATGGAGGAATCCTCTTCATTGATGAAGCCTATTCTTTGGGCAGGGGTGGAGAGAAGGACTTTGGAAAAGAAGCGATAGATACGCTTGTAAAAGCAATGGAAGATCAGCAACATGAATTTATACTAATATTAGCTGGCTATCCGAAAGAGATGGATCGATTTTTAAAACTAAATCCAGGTCTTCCTTCAAGATTTCCGGTTGTAATTTCTTTTCCTGATTACACGGTGGATGAACTAATGGAAATATCCAGAAGGATGCTTTCCGAAAGGGAATACGTATTAACTAGAGACTGTGAGTGGAAACTAAAAACACATATTGAACGAGTCAGAAACTCAGGAAAGGGTTCTTTTGCAAACGGAAGATACATTCGGAACATGATTGAAAAAGCTGTGAGAAGACAATCCGTAAGGCTGTTGAATGATGCAAGGCAGGATAAAAAGGCATTGATGACCATTCAAAGTGATGACCTTGTGCTAGAAGAACGGGATCTGATTTGATATGATGGAAGGAGACTATGGAAAGCAGGGATCGCGAATTTGAACAGACAAAAAGATTCAGTTCAGGAAAAAGCGATTCTCGTCGGCTGTCAGCTTCCGCGGCAGAACGACGAGCGTTTTTTTTATTCGATGGAAGAATTAAAATCGCTGACGAAAACAGCGAATGGTACAGTTTGTGCAGTAGTTTCTCAAAAAAGAGACAGGTATGATTCTGCTACTTTTATAGGTAAAGGTAAAGTCGAAGAATTGATTACTCTTGAGGAAGAACTCGAAGCGGAACTTATTATATTTAACAGTGAGCTATCACCGTCACAAGTGCGTAACCTTTCAAAACATTTTCAAGCAAGAATTATAGACCGTACACAGCTGATTCTTGATATATTTGCTCAGCGTGCCAAAACACGAGAAGGAAAACTTCAGGTTGAACTTGCACAGCTGGAATATCTCTTGCCAAGGCTCTCTGGTATTGGTGCAAGCCTTTCAAGACTTGGCGGTGGAATCGGGACAAGAGGTCCTGGTGAAACAAAATTAGAAAAAGACCGCCGTCACATAAGACTTCGTATCCATGAATTAAAACAGCAGCTTAACCAAGTTGTAAGCCATAGAGAAAGATATAGGGAACGGCGCAAACACCAAGGAGCTTTTCAGGCAGCACTTGTCGGCTATACGAATGCGGGAAAATCAACAATATTCAATAAGCTGACTGAGGCTGACAGTTATGAAGAAGATCAGCTTTTTGCGACGCTAGATCCCTTAACAAGAAAAGTGAAACTGGCAAGCGGTTTTCAATTGCTGCTTACAGATACAGTAGGTTTTATTCAAGATCTCCCTACTTCATTAATTGCTGCTTTTCGATCCACATTAGAAGAAGCCGCTCAGGCAGATCTTCTTATTCACGTTATCGACGGTTCTAGTGAGGACCGCAATCAGCATGAAAAAACAGTTAAAAGAATTTTGAGTGATCTCAAGGCCAGCCACATCCCAATGTTGACGGTCTACAATAAAAAAGATCAATTTGCTTCAGACTTTTTACCTGAAAGTCCGTCTATTTCTATTTCAGCCTTATCAGAACAAGATATCACTACGCTAAAAGAAACGATTGAAAAGGAAGTAACGAAACAGCTTACATTTTACCAAATCAGTGTGCCTGCACACGACGGCAAACAACTTGCGAGACTGCGGTCCGAAACGGTCTTAATCAAACAGGAGTTTGATAAAGAAAAGCTCGTTTATGATTGCAGGGGTTATGCCCTTTCATCTACTTCTATCGAGTCAATCAGCAATAAAGGAGAATAGCATGTATTCGCAGTTTCAGAACGGAGAAATCTTAGAGATAACAGCAAAAAAAGTAGCAGATCGTATAAAGGATGTTCATGAATCGATCGATTCAATAGCACAGTATAATCAACTTAAAGTTTTAAAAGCATTTCAAAAAAATCAGGTTGGAGACCATCATTTCAACCCGTCAACTGGATATGGCTATGATGATTCTGGACGGGATACTCTTGAAAAGGTCTATGCAGATGTCTTTCAAGCAGAGGCGGCTATAGTCAGGCCGCAAATCATTTCGGGAACACATGCGATCACATTATCGCTTTTTGGCGTGCTTCGCCCAGGGGATGAACTTTTATATATAACTGGGAAACCTTATGATACTCTAGAAGAAATTGTTGGGATCAGAGGATCAGGTGAAGGGTCATTAAAAGAATATAACATCTCATATAAGCATGTTGACTTAACTGCACAAGGTGAAATAGATTACGAAGCGGTTACGGGATCTATTACAGAAAAGACAAAAATGATTGGTATTCAGCGTTCCAAAGGGTATGCTGACCGTCCATCATTTACAGTGAATGATATTAAAGAAATGATCGATTATGTAAAACGAATTAAAAAAGACGTAATCGTATTTGTTGATAATTGCTATGGTGAATTTGTTGAACAAACGGAGCCAATCGAAGCTGGTGCAGATATCATAGCAGGTTCTTTGATAAAAAATCCTGGGGGAGGTCTTGCGAAAACAGGAGGATATATCGCTGGAACAGAATCCTTGATTAACAGGATTTCTTACCGTCTTACTTCCCCTGGAATCGGAAGAGAAGCAGGTGCATCACTTTACAGTTTGCAAGAAATGTATCAAGGCTTTTTCTTAGCTCCCCACGTAACAGCACAAGCCTTGAAAGGAGCTGTTTTTACAGCCGCATTCTTGGAAGAGCTAGGCATGGAAACCCGGCCGGCATGGCATGAGAGAAGAACAGATCTCATCCAGTCCGTTATCTTCGGAGACAAAGAGAGAATGATTACATTCTGTCAGGCTATCCAAAAATCATCACCAATTAATTCATTTGCAGTTCCTTATCCTGATTACATGCCAGGTTATGAAGATGACGTCATTATGGCTGCAGGAACATTTATTCAAGGAGCGAGTATAGAGCTTACAGCTGATGGGCCGATAAGACCGCCGTATATTGCATTTGTACAGGGAGGACTTACCTTAGAACATGTCAAGATTGCTGTTATCTCTGCTGTAGATGAACTTTTAACACATGGTTTAATAAAAAAATAAGCATCTTAAAAAGGCCACTCTTGGCCTTTTTTTAATTTGATGTTACTTTTTCTAACATTATGTTTGACATGTTAGCTTTTCTGACATAAGATATAAAAAGAAGTTGGAAGGAGGTAATCATAATGAACGATATGAACCGCAGGAACTTACCTTTGTTCCCAATTAGCATTGTTATGCAGCTGACTGAATTGTCTGCAAGACAGATTCGCTATTATGAAGAACATGAGTTGATTCATCCTGCAAGGACAGAAGGTAATCGTCGTTTGTTTTCTTTCAATGATGTAGATAAGCTTCTTGAGATTAAAGCAATGCTTGAACAAGGTGTGAATCTGGCTGGAATCAAGAAAGTATTTGAACTTAACGAACAGGCAGCTGAATTACTTAAAAATCAGCAAAATGTTCAAGGAGTAAAAGAAATTTCAGAATCTGCGCTTCATCGCCGTCTAAAACGGGAATTGATTCATGCAGGAAGACATGGGAAGACCTCATTAATTCAAGGAGAACTTTCCAGGTTTTTTCACTAAACAAAAACAAAATAATACTTAATAGGTGAACAATCGCCTTAAATAGGCGTTTTTATATTTAAAGGAGGAGAAAGATTTGGCTAAGTACACTAAAGATGACATTTTAAGAATGGTAAAAGAAGAAAATGTAAGGTTCATTCGTTTGCAATTCACAGATTTATTAGGTGTAATTAAAAACGTTGAGATTCCAATCGGACAGCTTGAAAAAGCTTTGGAAAATAAAATGATGTTTGACGGATCTTCAATTGAAGGGTTTGTACGAATTGAAGAATCTGATATGAATCTATTTCCTGATTTAGATACATTTATGATTTTCCCTTGGACATCTGAAAAAGGTAAAGTTGCACGTTTGATCTGTGATATTTACATGCCAGATGGAAATCCGTTTGATGGAGACCCGCGCGGTATTCTAAAGCGAGTATTAAAAGAGATGGAAGACCTAGGATTCTCAGACTTCAACATTGGACCTGAACCTGAATTCTTCTTGTTCAAAAATGATGAAAAAGGTGAGCCTACACTTGAATTAAATGACAAAGGCGGTTACTTTGACCTTGCTCCAACAGACCTTGGTGAAAACTGCCGAAGAGATATCGTATTAGAGCTTGAAGATATGGGCTTTGAAATTGAAGCATCTCACCATGAGGTAGCGCCTGGTCAGCATGAGATTGACTTTAAATATGCGGATGCGGTAAGTACCTGTGATAACATCCAAACATTTAAGCTTGCAGTTAAAACCATTGCACGTAAACACGGGCTTCACGCTACATTCATGGCAAAACCATTATTCGGTGTAAATGGTTCTGGTATGCATGCGAATATGTCTTTATTTAAAGACGGCGAAAACGTGTTTTATGATGAAAAGTCTGAAACAGGATTAAGTGAAACTGCCATGCATTTCTTAGCTGGTATCTTAAAGCACGCACAAGGCTTTACAGCAATTACAAACCCTACTGTAAACTCATATAAGCGTCTAGTTCCTGGGTATGAAGCCCCTTGTTATGTAGCTTGGTCTATGCAAAACAGAAGTCCATTAATCCGTATTCCAGCATCACGCGGTATCAGCACACGTATCGAAGTTCGAAGTGTTGACCCAACTGCTAACCCATATCTTGCAATGGCAGTATTGCTTGCATCAGGTCTTGATGGAATCAAGAATAAATTAGCAGCTCCAAAGCCTGTTGACCGTAACATCTACGTAATGGATAAAGATGAGCGAGAAGCAGAAGGAATTCAAGATCTTCCAGCAACATTAAAAGAAGCTCTAGTTCTTTTCAGTAAAAATGAAGTTCTTACAAAAGCTCTTGGCGAGCATGCTACAGAACATTTCATTGAAGCTAAAGAGATCGAGTGGGATATGTTCCGTACACAAGTTCACCCTTGGGAACGCGAACAATATATGAGCATGTATTAAAATTCAAACCCCTGATACTAATTGGTATCAGGGGTTTTTGTTCTTTTAATATTGTTGAATAATATTCCATTCTTTTGTTTTTTGAAATCTCATGTGGTTTACTCTTTTAAAATAAAAAAACTCATATCATTGCGGATATTAAATAGGTGGTTATAATGATTTCTCCCTTTGTAAGTACATGAAAAGAAGAGATGTTAATAAATAGTCTCTTCTTTTTTGTATTCACAAATTTTTGTTTGAAAACTAATGAATAAATTGGTTTGACAAAGGTACCCTGTTTATGACAGGAGATTTTTTATGTGGTTGCTAATCCTTACTATTACAATTCTTTTAATAATTATATATGTAATGCCAAAAAACATTACGAAATCAGAGGCTTTATTTTCTGTATTTTTTTCAATGGCTTTTCAGCAACTGGTTGATTGTTATTTAGATTTTAAATATGACCTTTATGGATATTTCAGTGTTGATGTTGATTCAGAGTACATCTTGGTTTTACTGCTTTTATTCCCTGCTTTTAAACTTGTATTTATTAATTTTTTTCCTTTTGGTTTAAGCATTCGCTCAAAAGTTAAATACATATTATTTTGGACAGTTTTTTCAACTCTCTATGAATACGGATCCCTTTATACAAGTCTGTTCTATTATCATGGGTGGCGAATAGAATGGTCAATTGCTCTTCAATTAATGGATATGTATTTTATCTTTTTCGTAAATGGAAAGCTGAAGAGCAAGATAGTAATTCCCTCGGATAAGTTTAATGGTTTTATTATTCGATGAATTTAAAAGCACAAAAAAACAAGCCATTTTTTAAAATAGCTTGCTAAAATTACTTATGAATTAATGGATACTCCTGTAAACCCCTATTACTTTACCTAAGATTGTACAGCTCTGCAGAATAATAGGCTCCATAGAAGAGTTCTCTGGCTGAAGCCTGATATGATTCTTTTCTTTAAAGAATCGTTTTACAGTAGCTTCATCTTCATCGGTCATTGCCACGATAATATCTCCATTATTTGCTGTTGGCTGCTGCTTTACAACTACCAAATCTTTGTTAAAGATCCCTGCTTCGATCATACTGTCTCCAACAACGGAAAGCATAAAAACATTTTCATCTCCAACAACATGTTCGGGAAGAGGGAAATATTCTTCTACATTTTCAACAGCGCTGATTGGAAGCCCTGCCGTTACTTTACCGATAACCGGAATCGATACAGATCTAACAGAAGGAATATTATCCTCTAAACCTAATACCTCGATCGCCCTTGGTTTGGTTGGGTCCCTGCGTATTAATCCCTTTTTTTCAAGTCTTGCTAAATGTCCATGAACAGTAGAACTCGAGGCGAGTCCAACGGCTTCACCAATTTCTCTAACAGAAGGCGGATAGCCTTTTTGTGATACTTCTTCTTTTATAAAAGCCAGAATATCCAATTGCCGTCTGGATAACTTAGTCATTTTTAAGCACCTCACCAGATTTTTTATCTATAAAAAGTATAGCATGGCATTCTTGCAGATACAAACATAAGTTCGAAAAAATGTGTTGACACCGAACAAACGTTCCAGCTATTATAGAAATAAGAAATACGAACAAACGTTTGTTGAAAGGGGAATTATAATGAAACAAGGGACGTTGCATGTTATTGTATTTTTAGGTTTAGTAGGTGGAATCTTTTTTACATTATCTAATCTTGCATCACAGGATAAACAATATATAGAAGTTACAATTGAAGAAGGAGACTCACTATGGAGTCTTTCTGAAGAATACAATGCAAAACATCATTATTCCAACTGGGAGTTTATTAAGTGGGTAGAACAAAAAAACAGTGTAAATGCGGCGGCTGTATTTCCTGGTCAGAAAGTAATAATCCCGGTTAATAAATAAAAAGCAGGTCTTAATCAATGAAAGCGATCATTTATTGCAGAGTCAGTACAGAAAAGGATGAACAAACCACATCGATTGAAAGACAAAAAGCAGAGCTGTTAAAGCTGGCACATCAATTTAACTTAGAAGTACTTGATTGTATTTCTGAAAAAGCTAGCGGTTATTCACTGGAACGAGAAGAACTATTGAGTGTATTGGATATGGCAAGGGATGGTGAATTTCACTATCTGCTTGTACAGGATGATACTCGTTTAGGAAGAGGAAAGGCGAAGATGGCGATTCTCCATCAATTGATGAAATACAACATAAAAGTATTTACATTAACACATAACGGAGAATATACTTTGACTGAAGCGGATGAAATGGTCCTAGATATTGTTTCCACAGTAGAGGAATATCAGCGGAAGCTCCATAATATGAAGATTAGAAGAGGTATGAAAAAAGCGGTAAGGGATGGATATAAACCTCAGAAAAATCTTAAGAACAAAACTTATGGAGGCCGTGAAAAAAAAGAAGTACCTATTAACGAAATAGTTCGGCTAAAAGATATGAAGCTGACTTTTCATGATATTGCTGCAACACTCAGAGGGCTAGGCTATAATATCTCAAAAGCTACAGTGCATCGAAGATACAGAGAATATATGGAAAATACGGATAACTAGAAATTCCTTTTCTACTCATGTAAGATTGAGAGAAAGAGATGTTAAAAGGAGTTTTTTTAGATGTTATCTAAAGATAAAATGCAAAGAATAAATGAATTGTCCAGAAAATCAAAGCAAACAGAGCTATCGAACGATGAAAAAATTGAACAAAAAAAACTGCGAGAAGAATATCTTCAAGTATTTAGAAAATCATTTGTTCAAGACTTGCATGGAGTTACATTTGTCGATCCGAACGGAAATGATGTAACACCTGAAAAATTAAAGAGAAGTAAAGATAATAAAAACAACCTTAAACATTAATACTTAATGCCTATTTGCCAGTGTGCAAATAGGCATTTTTTTCTGTTGCATTAAATATTAATTAGTATATACTGTTATATAACAACTTTGAAAGGGGAGAATATTTTGACTTTTTCAATCACGAGTGCAGCTGCTAATCTTTATAAAGATATTGAATTAGGAGCAAAAGAAGGTTTACGTTTGTTTGTGAAGTATGCAGGTAGCGGTGATTCTGGAGGCTTTTCACTTGGTGTCACTCCTGCTGTTCCGGAAGAAAATGACTACATTCAGGAAGTAGAAGGATTAAGATTTTTTGTTAAAGCTGAAGAAAGCTGGTTTGCTGAAAATATGAAGCTTGATTATGATGAAAAAACGGATTATTTCTCTTGTCAGATTCCTAGATTAGCTTAAAATAAATGATACCGCCTGTACTATAACAACGTATCGTTGCAATAGTTTCAGGCGGTTTTTGTATGAACTGGAGAGGGTAATGGTAAAATAACAGTAGTTTATGATGTGTTTACCTTGTCTAATTGGACATGAAGGTTTATTATGTAATTCAAAACTGTTTAGTACATATGAAGGGATGATTTTTTTGTCACGTAATATTGATGAATTAGCAATTAATACGATCAGAACACTATCCATTGACAGCATAGAAAAGGCGAATTCAGGCCATCCAGGAATGCCGATGGGTGCAGCGCCAATGGCGTATAGCCTTTGGGCGAAATATATGAACCATAACCCATCTAATCCAGAATGGTTTAACCGTGACCGATTTGTTTTATCAGCGGGCCATGGTTCAATGCTCTTGTATAGCTTGCTGCATTTAAGCGGTTATGGGTTAACGATTGAAGACTTGCAGCAATTCAGACAATGGGGAAGCAAAACTCCTGGTCATCCTGAATACGGTCATACAGTCGGTGTAGAAGCAACTACTGGTCCGCTTGGACAAGGGATTGCGATGGCTGTCGGAATGGCTATGGCAGAACGTCACCTCGCTGCAAAATATAACCGTGAAGGCTACGAAGTAATCGATCATTATACGTATTCCATCTGTGGGGACGGAGACTTAATGGAAGGTGTATCAGCAGAAGCTGCTTCATTAGCTGGGCACCTTGGATTAGGAAGAATGATTGTTCTTTATGATTCGAACGACATTTCTTTGGATGGCGATCTGCATCATTCATTCTCTGAGAATGTACAGCAAAGATTTGAATCTTATGGCTGGCAAGTTCTATTTGTAGAAGATGGAACTAACTTGGAAGAAATCGAAAAGGCTATTGCAGAAGCACGTGAAGAGTTAAATAAACCGACACTTATCGAAGTTAAAACAGTAATCGGCCACGGTTCACCGAATAAGTCTGGTAAATCAGCTTCACATGGTGCACCACTTGGGAAAGATGAAATACTTTTAACAAAAGAAGCATACAAGTGGACATTTGAGAATGACTTTCATGTGCCTGATGAAGTTAAATCACATTTTGAACAGTTAAAGTCTGAAGGTCAGACAAAAGAAGAGGATTGGAACAAGCAGTTTAAGGCTTATGAAGAAGCTTATCCTGAATTGGCTCAAGAACTTCAACAAGCTATTAAAGGAGAGCTTCCAGAAAATTGGGATCAAGATATGCCTGAATTTGATAAGGCAATTGCTACCCGTTCTTCAGCTGGAAAAGCGTTAAATGTACTTGCTAAAAACGTTCCATCTATCTTTGGAGGATCCGCGGATCTAGCCGGCTCAAACAAAACACTTTTAGAAGGCGAAGTAAACTTTAGCCGAAACGATTATAGCGGGCGTAACATCTGGTTTGGTGTTCGTGAATTCGCAATGGGAGCGGCATTAAACGGAATGGCACTACATGGTGGACTTAAAGTATACGGCGGAACATTTTTTGTTTTCTCTGATTACGTTCGTCCTGCAATCCGCTTGTCTGCATTGATGGGGCTGCCTGTGACATATGTATTAACACATGACAGTGTAATGGTTGGAGAGGACGGCCCTACTCATGAGCCCGTTGAACAGCTTGCTTCATTACGTGCTCTTCCTAACCTAAACTTGATTCGTCCTGCTGACGGATATGAATCAAATGCAGCATGGAAGATTGCCGTTGAAAGTAAAGATCAGCCGACTGCACTAGTTCTAAGCCGTCAAGACTTGCCTATCTTGAAAAATACTAAAGAAAAGGCATATGAAGGTGTAAAACGCGGTGCTTATGTAGTGTCTCCATCTGAATCAGAGGCTGAAGTACTTCTTCTCTCTGCTGGGTCAGAGGTAAGTTTGGCTGTAGAAGCTCAAGAACTTCTGAAAAATGAAGGCATCTCAGCGTCTGTTGTATCCATGCCTTCTTGGGAGAGCTTCGATAAGCAGGATTCAGATTATAAAGAATCAGTACTTCCAAAACATATTACAAAACGATTAGCGATTGAAATGGGTGCTTCATTAGGATGGCATAAATATGTTGGACTAGAAGGTGACACATTAGCGATCGATACTTTTGGAGCTTCTGCCCCTGGTGAAGTTATTCAAAAAGAGTATGGCTTCACACCAGAAAATGTAGTAAAGCGTGTTAAAGAAATGCTAAATAAGTAAAAAGATTTTTAAAAGGAAGGTTTTCAAACGAAAACCTTCTTTTCTTTGTTTTTCGACAAAAAAAGTTGTTTTTCACTTTGTTTTTTAGACAAGCTTTTTCTCCAAATTTGTTTATACTTTCAGCAAAGAAGTTGGAGAGGAGCTTTTATATGAGAGAATTTTATATCTATTTAATAACAAAAGAAGTTGCTCATTCCTACTATGGAAAAGAAAATAAACTTTTTCAATTATTTTATGAAGAACAGCGTTCATCAGGTATATTTAAACAAATCTTAAACAAGCAGATCGGGTACATAACATCCTCCATTTCTGTTTCGCAGCTTGAGGAACATTTTTGGCTTCAATTAAGTAATAAATATGATTGGCAATGTGAAGGTCAAACCTATACACTTGCATGTAAGAACAGTAAAGTAAGAATTGAATTGAACGAAAGGTATCTCCATTTGTACAGCATTGGAAATTTTGAGGCAGAAACTATCATTTTTGAAGCATTAAGGCAATTTGAATCATACTTCTTAGCGATGGATTATGGTGAAAGAAAATACGGATGGCTGTCACCTTTTAAGCTGAACATGGTGTATGCTACTTAATTAACTTTCAAATGTTGTATGTACCCTATAACTTGTAGTAAACTAGTTCTAGACAACATGAAGGAGGAAGTTTTAACAATGAGTACTGGAATGGTAATCCTTGTGGCGGCACTTTCACTGATTGCAGGCGTTGCGATCGGATTTTTTATTGCCCGCAAGTATATGATGAGTTATTTACAAAAAAATCCACCGATTAATGAAAATATGTTGCGTGTGATGATGATGCAGATGGGTCAAAAGCCTTCGCAAAAGAAAATTAACCAAATGATGCAGGCTATGAACAAGCAGATGAAGTAAGTGTACAAGCACCCTGAGTAAAATCGGGTGCTTGTTTTCGTTCTAATTGCTTAAAGCGTCAAAAAAGGATGATGATTATGAACGATATAAAAACAATCCAGATAAATGAAATAGATTCTGATTCACATCTGCTTTTTGATGTCAGGTCCCCTAAAGAATATGAAGAATATCATATACCTGGTGCAAAATGCTTAAGTATTTTTTCAAATGATGAACGAGCAGAAATTGGAACGATCTATAAGCAAAATAGTAAGGAACAAGCAATGGAACGCGGGCTTGAGATTGTAGCTCCCAAATTGCCGCAGTTTTTTAAGTCAATTAAGTCAGAGATGGCAGAAAATCCGGAAAAGCAAGTTGTGATTTATTGTGCGAGAGGTGGGATGCGTTCAAAAAGTATCGCTCAAACAATGTCGATGATGGGGATACATTGTTTGCAGTTAGATGGCGGGATACGTTCTTACAGAAAGCAGATTGAAAGAATGCTTGATGAATATTCACAATATCCGAAAAACATCATAGTTATTGAAGGCTATACAGGCACAATGAAAACTAAGTTTTTGGAGAAACTGCAGGATGAAGGATATCCAGTAATAAATTTAGAGGGAATGGCTAGTCATAAAGGGTCAATTTTTGGAAGAATTGGAGAAGAACCCGCTTCACAGAAAAAGTTTGAATCAAGATTGTTTGAGCGTTTAAAAGATTTAAAAGACTCTCCTGTTTTAATTATTGAATCTGAAAGCAAACGAATCGGAAGGGTTGTTGTTCCCGATTTTTTGTTAGAAGGAAAGTATTCAGGCACCCGAATCCATATCGATATGCCTTTTGGGATGCGTGTAAAGTATATTTGTAATGTATATGATCCGATGTTGCATAAGGAAGAAATTGAAGAAGCAGTATTGAAACTTTCAAAAAGGATTCCATTTCCTATCATGACCGAGATCGAAGAAGCACTCGCACATCAAGAATATGAAAAAGTCGTTTCTTTCTTGCTTGAAAACTATTATGATCCAAAGTATGAGTTTGCTGAACAAAAATATGAAAGTCAATGTATCAAGGTATGTGGAGATTCTTTTGATTACCTTTACAACGAAATTAAGAATGAAATTAACAAAATTCTTTAACTTATTTAAAAGACTGCTCTTAAGGTAGTCTTTTTTTATGAACTTTTTTCTTTTCGGAATTTTCATATATTGGTAAACTATACTTGTTTTAGTTGCATATATGGGGGGACAGATATGAAGGTTTTTATGCAATTGATGTGGTATTTCAAACAAGAGAAAGTTCGATATCTCGGCGGCATCATTATGCTTGCGTTCGTTTCATTGGGTCTGTTAGTACCGCCTAAAATTGTCGGTCTGACTGTCGATCACATTAAGGGAGGTACCTTGACAGAAGAATTGTTATGGCGATATGGGGGATTGCTAATTGCAATTGCTGTAGGCATCTATGTTCTGAGGTATATTTGGAGAATATTAATCTTCGGTGCAGCGGTAAAACTTGCTATGCTGCTGAGAAACAAGCTATATGAGCACTTTACAAAGAAATCGCAAGAATTTTATCAAAAGCGCCGAGTGGGAGATCTTATGGCTCACTCAACAAATGATCTTCAAGCTATCCAGCAAACGGCAGGGGATGGTGTTCTGACCTTAGTAGATTCATTGATGATGGGTGGATTTACTTTGATTGCAATGGCCACAACGATCAGCTGGAAGCTTACCCTCGTAAGTTTACTTCCCTTACCTGTAATGGCATGGGCGACGAATAAATATGGCACTATGCTTCATAAACGATTTCACAGTGCGCAGGAAGCATTTTCGTCACTTAACGATAAAGTGCAGGAAAGTATATCTGGAACTCGTGTAATAAAAGCATTCGGACAGGAAACAGAGGATATTAACAGCTTTAAAGAATTATCAAAAGATGCTGTTAGAAAGAATATGGCGGTCGCTCGAATAGATTCATTGTTTGATCCTACAATTTCACTGATTATCGGCTTTTCATTCTTTCTAGCAGTTAGCTATGGATCATCTTTAGTCATTCAAGGTGAACTTACAATAGGAGAACTAGTATCGTTCACCAGTTACCTGGGATTATTAATCTGGCCAATGCTGGCATTTGGGTGGCTTTTTAATATCGTGGAAAGAGGAAGAGCGTCATATGATCGAATCGAAACATTACTGGCAGTTAGAGAGGAGATTTTGGATGAAGGGACAATTTCTAAGCTGCCAAAAGGTAATATTGAATTTCGTCTGAAGGAATTTAGTTATCTTGGAAAGAGTCCTGTGTTAAAGGACGTCAGTTTCACTTTGAAGAGTGGCCAGTCAATTGGAATCGTCGGAAAAACAGGGAGCGGGAAAACAACACTGTGCAGAATGCTTCTCCGTGAATATCACATCCAAAGAGATGATATTCTTCTAGATGGGGAAGATATCTGTGATTACCGGCTGCATATATTACGATCGGCGATTGGTTATGTACCTCAAGATCATTTTCTTTTTTCTGCTACCATCGCAGAAAACATTGCTTTCGGAAAGGTTGATTCCCCTTTTTCGGAAATAAAAGGAGCTGCAGAAACGGCTTCTATTCACAAAGATATTACCCAGTTTAAATATGGATATGAAACAGTTGTTGGTGAAAGAGGAGTAACGTTATCAGGAGGACAAAAGCAACGGATATCGATAGCGAGATCTCTTGTGACAGATCCTGAAATTCTGATTCTGGATGACTCATTATCTGCTGTCGATGCAAAAACCGAAGAAGAAATCCTTCAGAACTTAAAAGAAAAAAGAAAAAACAAAACAACAATTATTACCGCTCACAGATTGTCTTCTATCGCTCATTGTGACTTAATTATTGTTATGGATAAAGGCACCATTATTCAAAGGGGGACACATCAGTCCTTATTATGTGAAGAAGGATGGTATAAGGAGACTTACGAAAGGCAGGCTCTTGAAACATTGATCGCACAAGGAGGTGGATCCAAATGAGTGGAGACGGCAATGTACAACTAAATGAAGAATTGAATCATATGAATCAATGGACTGTTTTTAAACGTCTCATGTCGTATACAAAAATGCATAAGAAACGGCTTTCTATTGCTTTTCTTCTTCTATTGGCTGCTACTGCCTCAGAACTTACAGCACCGATATTAGTCAAAACGTTTATCGATGATTATTTAACACCTCGGATTTTCGATCAACAAGCACTCATTATTCTTGGGTGCAGTTATATTAGTCTAATTGTGTTGTCAGCATTCGTGAATTATATTCAATTTGTCTTGTTCCAGTCGGTAGCTTTAGACATCATTCAAACATTAAGGATTCAAGTATTCTCAAAAGTACATTCATTAGGGTTGAAATTCTTTGACCGCACTCCAGTCGGAAGTCTTGTTTCAAGGATCACGAATGATACAGAAGCAGTTAAAGATCTATATGTGAGTGTTCTGTCCACGTTTGTCCAGAACATTGTTTTTCTATTTGGTATTTTTGGATTTATGTTTTATTTAAATGTTAAACTTGCGCTTTTTTGTTTAGGTATATTACCATTTATTATTTGTATCATGTGGCTGTACAGAAAGTATAGTTCAAGATCTTTTTATGAAATGAGAGAAAAGCTCAGTCAGTTGAATGCTAAGTTAAACGAGTCACTTCAAGGTATGTCAATCGTTCAAGTCTTTAATCAGCAAAAAAGACTCAAGGAAGAATTTGCGCAAGTAAACAATGAACATAACGATGCTCAGATGAGAAATATAAAATATAATGGCTTACTTTTAAGACCAGCTGTAGACCTTATCTATATGCTGGCTCTTCTGATGATCTTATCCTTTTTTGGCATAAAGTCGTTTGATTCACCAGTTGAAATCGGTGTGATTTATGCTTTCATCAACTACTTGGATCGTTTTTTCGAACCTGTAAATATGATGATGATGAGGCTTTCGATTTTTCAGCAAGCAGTTGTATCTGCCGGAAGAGTATTTACCGTTATGGACGAAACTGAACTTGCTCCAGTTAAAAGATACACAGGTACATTAGACCCTGTTATAGGCAACGGAAAAATTGAATTTAAGAATGTGTCTTTTTCCTATGATGGCGAACAAGAAGTGCTAAAAAATATTTCATTTACCGCTAACCCAGGAGAAACTGTTGCATTAGTAGGGCATACAGGCAGTGGTAAAAGTTCCATTATTAATTTGCTTATGCGTTTTTATGATGTGGAAAAAGGTGAGATATTGATCGATGATATTCCTTTGTCACATTTCGATAATGATGAACTCAGGAAAAAAGTTGGTCTTGTGCTTCAGGATCCATTTTTATTCGTAGGAGATATCGCTCAAAACATCCGATTATACAACAAAGAAATAACAGATGAAGATATTGAGGCAGCGGCACGATTTGTTCAAGCTACAAGCTTTATTGAAAGATTGCCTGAAGAATATAATACGATAATGGGTGAAAGAGGAGCTTCATTTTCGAGCGGACAAAGACAGTTGATTTCATTTGCGAGAACGATGGCATTTTCTCCGAGAATTCTCATTTTAGATGAAGCAACAGCGAACATAGATACTGAGACGGAAGAAGAGATACAGCTTGCTCTTCATAAGATGAGAAGCGGAAGAACAACGATCGCAATCGCGCACAGATTATCAACGATTCAGGATGCAGAGTTAATTTTAGTTCTTCATAAAGGTGAAATCGTTGAAAGAGGAACACATCAAGAGCTGTTGAAGCAGCGGGGATTATATCATAAGATGTTTTTGCTGCAGCATGGTACAGATACAATAGAAGAAGTCAGTTAAGGGGCTGCTCCGAAAGTAAGTTTTACTTACTTTTGGCAGCCTTAAATTTTTATTCTATCAAATAAAAAATTGATATTAACGTAAGCGTTGTTGTTTTGGAAATAATGAATTTTGGTAGCAAGTATGTTTATAAAAAAAGGGTGAATCAAATATTTTTATTTTGAATCATCCTATTTTTTGTCTGAAATTTTTCGAATATATGAATATATTTATTAGGTCATTGACTTATTTGCAAATTATCCTATGATAAGATAGCATACATACAAACTGAACTAAAGGATGAGAGTGTTTTGAAGAAATATGTATTAACATCGGTGCTTATGGGAAGCGTGTTAGTCCTCTCTGCTTGTAAACCAGTAGATTGGGCTGAACAACAATGGAACTCAGCATTTAACAATTCGAAAGAGGAAAAAGCGGAAAAACCGGAAAAACAAAACGAAAATGAACAACAGAAAGACGAACGAAAAGATGAAAAGCCAACTGAGACAGATGGAGATGAAGAACAGGATCAACAAACAGATCTTCCTTGGCTTAGTGAAACCGTAACTGTTTCGGGTGACGGGAAATCAATTGTTCAAAACCTAGATGACATGCTTATCGTTGCAAACAAGGAAAGAAATCTTCCAGAAGACTATGAGCCAGCTGATCTGGTTGTTCCTGATGTTCCTTTTCCTTTTAAAGAAGATCTGCCTAAAAAGAAATTAAGAAAAGAAGCCGCATCGTCAGTAGAACTTTTATTTAAAGCTGCCCAAGAACAAGGTCTAGAACTATTGGCTCAGTCAGGATACCGCTCTTATGATACACAGGTTGCGATCTTTGCATACAATGCAGATCAGTATGGCGAGCATAAAGCCAATCAAACGAGTGCACAGCCGGGGCAAAGTGAGCACCAGACCGGCCTTTCACTGGATGTAACTTCACCACAAGTAAACTATGAACTTGTCGAAAAGTTCGGTGAAACAAAAGAAGGAAAGTGGCTTGCTGAAAATGCTTATAAATATGGATTCATAATTAGATATCTAAAAGGCAAAGAAGATATAACGGGATATCAGTATGAGCCATGGCATCTAAGATATGTCGGAAAAGAACATGCCAAGGAAATACATGATCGTGGAATAACGTTAGAAGAATATTTGCAAAAGCCATAAGTATACTTTAAGACAGCCTGTTGATGGCTGTCTTTCTTAATGATTGAACAAAACGGCTATTTTCTTTAAGATAGAGAGAGAATGTATAAAGGAGCTTCTGCGAATGACCGATCTAAACATTTGGCTTGCTTTCGGGGCCGGGCTGCTGTCTTTTATTTCACCATGCTGCTTGCCCTTATATCCGGCATTTTTATCCTATATCACCGGAATATCAGTTCAGGAACTAAAAGAAGAACAAGCGATGCTCAGAAAGAGAGCCCTGCTACATACAGCTTTTTTCTTATTAGGGTTTTCCATCATATTTATCGTTCTTGGTCTGTCTACAACGATAATCGGAGAATTTTTTGTTGAGTATCAATCTTTATTAAGGCAGATCGGGGCCATCATCATTGTCTTTTTTGGCTTGGTAGTTATAGGTTTCATCTCACCTGAATTCTTAATGAAGGATAAAAAGATGAAGTTCCAATCAAGACCAACTGGCTATTTAGGTTCAGTTTTGATAGGTATCGGTTTCGCTGCAGGCTGGACACCATGTATGGGTCCGATCCTTGCAGGAGTTATAGCGCTCGGTGTATCCAACCCAGCTGCTTCATTAACGTATATGATTGCATATGTTTTAGGGTTTGCTGTTCCGTTTTTTGTTTTAAGTTTCTTTTTGGACAAACTAAAACCAATAAAAAAATTCAATCGTCAATTTATGAAAATCGGTGGAAGTCTAATGGTTATAATGGGAGTCCTTCTCTATTTTAACTGGATGACCCAATTGACTTCGTTTTTAATCAACCGTGTTTTTGGAGGTTTCCAAGGTTTCTAAGAGCAACATAGGAAGGGGAATTGCAACATGTCATCACGCTCAAATGATCTTATTTTAAAAACAACAACAAATATCATTGTTTTCGTTATTCTAGCCTTCTCTGTAAATATGTTATTTTCAGGTCATAATGCACCTGGAGGAGGCTTTATAGGAGGATTGATGGGAGCTGGAGCTTTTTTGCTTCTTTATATCTCATATGGGCTTCAGCCGGTAGATAGAATCTTACCGATTAATTTTACCTATATGATCGCTGCAGGATTGCTGACGGCAATTTTAACAGGTGCCGGATCTTTTGTACTAGGTGTACCGTTTTTGAGTCATTCCTTCGGTTATTTTTATCTCCCTCTGTTAGGGAAAACAGAACTTGCTACTGCTATGCTGTTTGATCTTGGTGTTTATCTGACGGTAATCGGAGTAACGATGACGATTATTCTTTCCATTGCAGAAGACAAAATTGAAAAAGTGGAAGAGGAAGGTAACTAACCGTGTTCTTTATAGCTAGTACTTGTTTTGCCATCATCATGGCAGTGATTATTTTTAATTTCAGAATGAGGGAAACGAGAGAACCTGTAACATCTAAAAAAATCATAATTCCACCTATAGCTATGAGCACAGGCTTTCTTCAATTTGTATTCCCCGCTTTTCACATCACTTGGATCGAAGCAGGGGAGGCCTTTTTAGTCGGAATAATGTTTTCAATCTTTCTGATCATGACAAGTAAGTTTGAAATCAAAGGAAATCATGTATATCTCGTTAGGTCTAAAGCTTTTATCTTCATCATTATCGGACTGTTTGCTATTAGGTTAGGGTTAAAATGGTATATCGGATCTTCTATTTCCATATTCGAAACGAGCTCATTATTTTTTATAGTAGCATTTGGTATGATATTGCCGTGGCGGTTAGCGATGCTATTTTTGTTTATGAAAAAGAAGAACGAGATCGCTTTATAGAAAAACCCCTGAATCTTAGTTGGATTCAGGGGTTTTTATGCGAGCAGTGATTGATATGGTTTAATATCAATGTTTTTCTTCTTTAGTGTTTTTATCAGCCATTTATGATCACGTTTCGGCGTAGCAATGATATAGCCTCTTATGATTAAATCCTCTGTCATTGAAACCGCATTTTCAGCTAATGCGAGCTCACCGATCTTGCCTGCGATCTTTTCTTTTGCAACATCACGGAAAAGTTCAGGTACTGGAGCTACTAATTCATTTAATAGTTTCTTTTGATCATCATTCCATAAGTGGATCGTTTCATTAATATAATGATCCTGCCAATCCAAGATGGATTTACCATCTTTTTTCGGAAGGCGCTTTAAAAACTTTCGGAACATGAAATAACCGCCAATGGCAAACATCGTAAATAAAAAAACGGACCATAGAACAATAAAGGTGATGAACCATCCAGACAATGCGTCCACCTCATATGTATTTTATTTGGCGGGACCATGTGGGAATCGAACCCACCGGAGACGGCACGCGCCTCCCAAAAGGTTTTGAAGACCCAGGCAAGCACCAGCTACACATCTGGCCCCAAGATCTGCCTTAGAATAAAAGATAATTTCTTTTATTCACAAAGACTAGTATAGACTATTGAAATTTAAAATCCAAGTACATTGTTTTTACATTTTTAAAAAATCGAAGGTGGGGGAGGGGAGTTCCGGTTTTAAGAGAGGAGAAATTAGATAAGAGGTATTGAGAAGTTATACTAATTTTTCTTAGATTTAGAATCTTATTTAAAGGGTCCTATAAAAGAATGTGGCTGCAGCTAGTTTGTAAGAACTTTTTCATATAACTAAATTAAAGCAGAGATGCGAGACATCCAACAGGATAAGTAGAAATTATTCTCTATTAAAAACAGCAATTTATACGGAAACGAGCTTGCTAATGAAACCTCGCGCAGCACTGATACAGTTCGCCGATTTTGACTATAACAGTTTATCCTATATAACAGTTAGAAATCAGCACTATAACAGATTGATCTGTGGACAACTGTGAATAACTTTGATTGTGGATAACCTGTGTGTATCCAGCGATGAATATTTATACAATCATGCATAAAGGGTGCGGGAAATAATTTTGTTTGACCAATGCTAAATGATACTATGAATGTAAACAAAGTTATAAATCTTGTGTTTTTTCATCTGTTTTCATAAAGTGTAAAAGAATATGTACATATAGGTGGTTTAAACGATGACGATAAACTATTATACAATCGGTATGGCTGGACATATCGACCATGGAAAGACAACACTTACGAAAGCATTGAGCGGTGTTGATACAGATACTTTGAAAGAAGAGAAAGCACGTAAGATCACTATAGAACCAGGTTTTGCCCCGTTTCCTTTAACTGACAGCATTCATACATCGATCGTAGATGTGCCAGGTCATGAAAAATTAATTCGACAGATGATAGCAGGGGTTGCTGGAATCGATCTTGTTTTGTTGGTCATAGCAGCTGATGAGGGTGTCATGCCCCAAACGAGAGAACATTTTGAGATTCTTTCATTCCTTGATATTCAAAAGGGAATGATCGTTGTTACAAAGTCTGATTTAATTGATGATGAAATGAAACTCCTTATTGAAGAGGAGATCTCTGAGCTTACTAAGGATTCCGTCTTTCAATGGTTTCCCGTTCATTTCGTTGATAGTCTTTCTATGAGCGGTATTAACGATTTGAAAGAATCAATAGCTAATCATTTGAACGATACAGAAACGAGATCTGCGTCTGGACCATTCCGCTTGCCAATCGATCATATTTTTACGGTAAAAGGACAAGGGACTGTTGTACGAGGAACAGTGTACGAAGGTGAAGTTCATGAAGGTGATGAGCTGGAAATTCAGCCAGGGGGTGAAAAAGTTAAAGTAAGAAAACTGCAGGTTCACAAAGAAAGCGTACTGAATGCAAAAGCAGGTCAAAGGGCTGCTATCAATCTTTCCGGAGGCTCGAAGCTCGATTGGAAAAGAGGTCATGTTTTACTGACTCCAGGTGTTTTTTCAGTAACAGATACAGTGGACCTTGTATTAACTACAGGAAAAGAATGGGCAGGAAAGTTAAAGCAGAGAACACAGATTAAATTTTACACAGGAACAGCTGAAGTAATGGGTAAGCTCATATTCTTTGATAGAAACGAACTCGAAAACTCGACAGATCATGTTTTTTGTCAAGTGCGCTTAGAAGAACAAATCGTAACAAAACGAGGCGACCGTTTCATTGTTCGCCGGCCATCTCCTGAAGAAACAATTGGGGGCGGAGAAGTAATTGATCCAAACGGAACTGCTTATAAATTTGGAATAGGTACCATTCGAATGCTTCAGCAAAAATACGAGGGAACCCCTCATGAAAGAGTTTTACAAACTCTTCAGAAAAAAGGATCATTGACACCAGGAGAACTTGTGAAACTTACAGATATGGAAGAGCCTGTATTGGATAAGGTCTTACATGAACTTGTAGAGCTGAAGTCTGTTACTTTTATTAGTGGCTATTATATTGATGAAGAAACAATTAAACGAACAGAAACTGATCTGATCCAAAAATTAACTGTGTTTCACGATGATTATCCATTACGGCAAGGTATTCCCATGGCAGAGGTTGTACAATCGTTAAAAGGTAAGCTTCTCCAAAAAGCAAGCAGCGGTTATATTGATAGATTGATCCAGTTATCTACTATTAAAATTACTGATCAATTTATCCATCTGCCGGCATTTAAGCCGCACTTCCCGAAGAAATGGGAAAAACGCATGTCCCAAGTTGTAAATATCCTAGAAGAAAAGAAGCTTGAACCTGATGATCTTCTTTCAACTTATGAAGCACATCAACTACCAGAAAACCTCTACTCAGATTTTAAGTATTTTTTAGTTAATCATGATAAAGCACTTGTTTTGTTTGACGATGTTTTAATTGAAAAGAACACATTCGATTCGGCAGTTGATTTGCTGAAAAGTCAGACAGAGCAAAGTTTTACTGTTCAAGAAGCAAAAAATGTTCTTAATATTTCAAGGAAGTTTTTGATTCCTATTTTGGAATGTATGGATTCAAAAGGGTATACTGTGAGAGATGCTAACTTAAGGAAATGGGTGTAAGGATTGAAGGATCGTGCATTACAAGTAATGTTTTTCACCCCGTATTTTCATCAAAATCGCGGGAACTCAACAACAGCGAGAAGAATTCAGCACGGCTTACAAAAAGAGAAGGTTTCTGTTTATGTGTATGCGTATGAAGAAGAAGAGCTTACACAAGAGATTCGTGAGCAAATGGATAAGGCAGATGTTTTTCATATATTGCAGTTTGCCCGTTTTTTAAGCTGGTCACAAAAACATCAAATCGAATTAAATAAGCCTTACGTTGTCACTTCAGGCGGAACAGATATTAACCAATCGTTAAAAGAGGATGAAAAAATGTATGCTCCTCTTTTACAAAAAGCAAAGGCTGTTACCGTATTTACGGAAAAGGCAAAGGAATCACTCATCATGGATCATGGATTTTCAAAAGAGTTCATACATGTGATACCACAAAGTGTTTATTTACCTGAAAATAAGGATGAGACGAAGCTAATGCTGCCTGAAGGTAATCCAAGAATTTTACTGCCTGCAGGGTTGCGAAGTATAAAAGATGTGCTCTATGCCATTCCTGCTTTAGCAAAATTAAGAGCTGGATATCCACAAACTGTGTTTTTAATATTAGGGGCAAACTTGGATGATGGGGTATACGAAGAAGTTCGGAAAACTTGTGCAAAATATGAATGGGTTCATTATCTGCCTGAAATAGATTTGTCTAAGATGAAAGAAGTTTATAATTGGGCTGATATTGTAATAAATACATCTATTTCCGAAGGACAGCCAACTTCTTTACTGGAGGCAATGATTGAATATAAACCTGTAATTGCGAGAGATAACACAGGTAATACGAGTATTATTAAGCACAAGGTAAACGGTATGATATTTCGTGACGTAAACGAATTGTTTGATTCTTTAAAACGAATCGTATCAGATAATGCTTTTACACAAAAAGTGATCCGAAACGGGTATCATACTGTAATTGAGAACCACAATTTGAGTAAGGAAATAAACTCATATGTTTGTTTGTATGAGACAATAAAGGAGAATCGTAAATGAAAAAATTAGGTATGTTGTTTGTAATTCTAGCACTGTTAATATCTGCATGCGGTACAAAAGAAGAAAATAAAGATAAAGGTGCAGGCAATAAAGATGGAGTGTTCACAATAGGTGTTATTCCAGCTCAAACAGAAGGTGAAATGAAGGGAGCGCTTGATAAGCTACAGAACATTTTAAGCGAAAAAATGGATCGTGAAGTAAAGATCACTTCTTATCCTGATTACAATGGGGTGGTAGAAGCGATGAATTATGAAAAGATTGATATGGCATATTTCGGACCTCTTACATACGTAGTTGCTCAAGAGGAAAGCGGAGCAAAAGCGATCGTAACACAGCTTATAAAAGGCGAACCATTTTATTATTCTTACTTAATTACTCACAAAGACAGTAAATATGAGACTATTGAAGATATGATAAAAGATGCGAAAAACGTAAAATTTGCTTTCGGTGATCCTTCTTCAACTTCTGGTTCATTAATTCCGGGGATCAAGCTAAAAGATGAAGGTGTATATAAGAGTGAAGCTGAAAATGATTTCAAAAATGTGAGGTTTACTGGGTCACATGACGCTACTGCACTTGCCGTTCAAAATAAACAAGTTGATGTCGGAGCGATTGATAGTGCCATCTATGACAAGCTTGTAGAAGAAGGAACAGTTGATGGGAAACAGTTTAAAGTAATCTGGAAGTCTGAAAAACTGTTTCAATATCCTTGGGCCGTGGCAAAAAATACAGATAAAGAAACAATGAAACAGCTGCAAGATATTTTCTTGGATATTAAAGATAAAGAGATCCTTGATGCATTCGGAGCAACCGGTTTTACAAAAGCGGAGAACAAAGATTACGAAAGTATCCGCAAGGCGGCTATAAAAGAAGGTATGATCAAAGAATAGAGGGGAACAATGGTTTGGTTTAAAAAGAGACAATTCTTTGTCTTTCTCATCATTGCGGTTCTCGCAGTTTATAGTATGAGATTGACAGAGTTCGACCTTTCTAAGTTTCGGGACTTTGAAAATATGGGAGATTTTCTATCAAAATGGTTTCCGATGAATACAGATAGTCTTCCTTACTTATTTACAGAAAGTGTTTTGACGATATCCATCGCATTTTTGGGGAGTTTGTTCGGATTGATCATTGCACTTCCATTGAGCTTTCAGGCAGCGCGAAATACGAGCGGTCATCGCTTGATTTTTGCAGCTACTAGGTTCTATCTCAGCTTTTTACGATCAGTTCCAGAATTTGTATTTGGTTTAATATTATTAACCACATTAGGACTCGGCCCATTTCCAGCGGTTATCGCAATTGTACTCCATAACATCGGAGTGCTAGGAAAGCTCATCTCAGAGCTGATTGAAGCAGCTGATAAAGGTCCGATGGAAGCGATGTCTGCTGTAGGAGCTAAACGCTGGATCGGCAATTTGTTTGCCATTCTTCCTCAGATCTGGCCAAATGTTCTTTCACAATTTTTTTACCGGTTCGAAGTAGCTATCAGGACTTCCCTCATATTAGGTCTGATTGGCGGTGGCGGAATCGGTCAGCAGCTTTTTATTCACTTTAAGACATTTCAATATCAGCTAGTATCTGTAGATGTTTTGTTGATCATGATCATGGTAATTTTAGTAGATTACATTGGCGGGAAAATACGGGAAAAGGTTATTTAGGTGGTAAGATGATCAAATTCGAAAATGTGTCAGTTTTATATCCTGGTGCAGCTGAACCAGCTTTGAAAGATTTGAGCATCCATTTTAATCAAGGGGAGTTCGTGTGTGTATTAGGCAAGAGCGGTGCAGGGAAATCTACATTTATCCGATGCATCAATGGACTTCAACCGGTCTCAGAAGGAACAGTAAAATGGAATGATAAATCGCTAGCTGAAATGACTCCTAAAGAAAATTTAGAGGTTCGCCGCAAAACGGGAATGATTTTTCAGCATTTTAACTTAATTCCTAGGATGAGTGTTGTTCAAAACATATTAACAGGACTGTTTGGCTATAAAAAATCTTATGAAAATCTGCTCGGTTTATTTGATTCAAATGAAAGAATGTCTGCTTTAGAGGCAATAGATCAAGTTGAATTAACAGTGGAGCCAACAAGAAGAGTTGAGAATCTGAGCGGTGGACAAAAGCAAAGGGTAGCAATTGCAAGAGCGCTTATTCAAAATCCTAAAGTATTTTTAGGAGACGAACCTGTGGCTAGTTTAGATCCTGGTACGGCTGAGAGAATTTTTCATCTTTTAAAAGAAACTCATATCAAGCGAAACTTAGTATCGATTATCAATGTTCATGATGTTGGTCTTGCAAAAAAATTTGCGACAAGAATTATTGCTTTGAAAAAAGGAAAACTCATTTTTGATGGCTCCCCAGAAAATTTTGACGAAAAGGTTTATGCTGAAACATATAACCAGTAAAAAAAACTCCGGAAATCCGGAGTTTTTTTAATTAGCAATGATCGGTTTGTCAGTTAGTTCAGTAACTTTTCCAACAATACGAGCATACTGTCTGCCTTCTGCATGAAGACGTTTAATATATTCCTCTGCTTCATCTTCAGGCATGCTCACTAATAGTCCTCCGGAAGTTACCGCATCACATAATATATGCTGCTGCCATACCTCGAGGTGATCACCATACGTCACGTCTTCTTGAATCCAGCGATGGTTTGCTTTTGATCCGCCAGGGACGACCCCTTCTTGAGCGAGTTCTACAGTGCCAGGAAGTAAAGGTACGTCTTCAAAATTGATGTGTATGGAAATGTCTCCAGTGCCTTTAGCCATTTCTGTGGCATGACCGAGCAGACCGAATCCAGTAACATCTGTTACAGCATGAGGAGAAAGACCGTCTAAACATTCTGCAGCTGTTTTATTTAGTTCTGCCATCGTTTCAGTCACAAGCTGGAGCTGTTCTGATGTAAGTTTATCTTTTTTAATAGCAGTTGTCTGAATGCCTACACCAACCGGTTTTGTCAGAACGAGTGCATCACCAGGTCTTGCACCAACGTTTTTAAAAACCTTAGAAGGGTGTACGAGACCCGTTACAGATAGGCCGAATTTCGGCTCAGCATCGTCAATGGAATGTCCGCCTACAAGAACAGCACCAGACTCCTTTACTTTGTCTGCAGCACCTTTAAGTATTTCTGCTAATACATCGTGACCTAGTACTCCGATCGGAAAACCAACGATATTCATGACGGTAGTGGGACGTCCGCCCATCGCGTAAACATCACTTAAAGAATTTGCCGCAGCAATCTGACCAAACATATACGGATCATCAACGATCGGGGTGAAGAAATCAACCGTCTGAATCATTGCAAGTTCATCCGTTAATTTATAGACTCCGGCATCATCAGATGTATCAAGACCTACTAAAAGATTAGGGTCATAATCTCTTTCGGGTAAATGACGCAAAACTTGCGCCAGGTCTTCAGGACCAATTTTGCATCCTCAGCCACCTTTTGATGACAGATGGGTAAGCTTTACTTTATCTTTGCTTGTCATATGTATTACGCACCTCCTATAGGTAGTATAAACAATTTTTTTGTTTATTGGCTAAGGATATACTAAAATAGTCTTAAAAAAGGAGGATGAATGATGAAAGTTAGTATCGAATTCTGCATGATGTGAAACTTTGCACCAAAAGCCGCGAGTCTCGCGGAAGACCTTTTTAGTCATTTTCGTTCACAGATTCCATCACTTGAGCTTATCCCTAGTTCGGGTGGGGTTTTCGAAGTATCTGTTAATGGCAGTAAAATCTATTCGAAAAAGGAAACGGGAGAATTTCCAGATCACGAATGGATCATTCAAGAACTTGAAAAATTGAAAGCTTAAATGGAAAATTCCTCCTAAAAAGGATTTTTATTTAAGCCTTTTAGGAGGAATTTCATTTGAATAAATCTGATCTTTTAAGGCAGTTGCCTGCTGTTCATGAAGTTACGAAAGAAATCAGTTTTGAAGTGAGCGGTATTAATGAGAAGGAAATAACGCGCGCTGTTCAGGATGCGATAGCATTCTGGCGGAATCGTATACAAACGGATAAGGATTCCATTGACTTGAACACTGATATTTATGGACTCATTAAAAAAACGGTCATAAAAAAGTTAGGCAGTCACAAAAATCAGATTCACACAGTTATAAATGCAAGCGGTGTCGTAATCCATACAAATCTGGGAAGATCACGGCTCAGTGAAAAGGCTGTTAAAAGAATGACACAAACAGCCTGTATGTATTCGAACCTGGAGTATAACCTAGAACAAGGGAAAAGAGGTTCAAGACACGATCTGACGGAAGATTTAATAAAGAGATCGACGGGTGCAGAAGCAGCCCTTGTAGTAAACAATAATGCTGCTGCAGTTTATCTTATATTAAAAGCTCTTGCGAAAAGTAGGGAAGTAATTGTTTCTAGAGGCGAGCTTGTTGAGATAGGCGGTTCCTTTCGTGTGTCATCGATCATGGAGGAGAGTGGTGCCCTTTTAAAAGAAGTAGGTACTACGAACAAAACCCATTACGCTGACTATGAAAAAGCGATAAACGAAAATACTGGCATGGTGATGAAAGTACATACGAGCAACTTTAAAGTTATCGGATTCACAAAAAGTGTTTCTTCAGCTGAATTGATGGAACTAAAAAAGGATACACCAGAGGTTATCATCTATGAAGATCTGGGAAGTGGGGCACTTTATCCCTTCCAATCGCATGAAATCGGTGAAGAACCTTTAGTTTCTTCTATAATCAATCAAGGAATTGATTTAGTTTCGTTTAGTGGTGATAAGCTGTTAGGCGGGCCACAGGCAGGGATCATAGCGGGTAAAAAGAAATATATCGATATCTTAAAGAAACATCAGCTCGCACGTGTCCTTCGTATCGATAAATTTACAATCGCTGCATTGAATGAAACCTTAAATGCATATCTTAACGAAGATTTTGAATCTATTCCGACAGTACGGGATATTTTAAAAACCCCTGATGAGATTAAAAATAGAACACTTAAATTAATGAGCCAGATTGAAAATCGGGACAATTTACAGGTAGATCTCATTGAAGACTTTTCAAAAGTAGGTGGAGGCACAATGCCTGAAGTAAAACTGCCAACATATTGTCTTGTATTAAAACATGATAAAGGCGCATCTCATTTAGCAAACCTGCTACGCGAAAACCGAGTGCCAATAATCGTACGAATTAAAGATGAAGAAGTGCTTTTGGATCTAAGAACAGTAACGGAGGAAGAAGAAGCAATATTAATTGAAGCAATAAATTCAGTCGTTGCTTAAAAATAATTTTGGATAATAATGTAAAAACATATGATGACACCTATTTTTATGTGATCAAAAAGATTTTTTATGTGATTAAGTGTAATTTTTATGTGATGATCAGCATTTTTTATATGAAATAACAAGATGGGCTATCCATAACGGACCAGCCCATCTTTTTTTATATAAACTTAACTTCCCTGACCATGATTTTGTCTCGTATGGTTTCTTTGTTTTACTTTTTTTGACCCGCTCATTGGTGCAGGCTGTCCAGGATTTTCTCTTTTAGGTGCATTTTTTCTAATATCTTTAAATGTATTGTGTTCACCCATAAAATTACCCACCTTTTGAATAATAATTATTTAAAATGGAAGCTTAAAGGTATATCAAACCAAAAAAGGAAGGTTATTATGCCATATCACAAAGATAAGCAGCAAGCATACCAGGCAGCAGAACAAGGATACCATCATGCTATTGAAGTTTCTAAACAGTTAAATGCTTTTAACAGTGAATACGGCGTTTATTATTCTCACTTCATGACAGAGAATGAGAAAGCGCGTCAGCAGATTGAAAATGCACTGGAAACAGCATCAGAACATCAACATTCACAGCTGAAAAATTATTTACATGAATTAGAACAGCTTCAGAATCAATTTCCGAAACCTTAATGACGTTTTTTCGTTTTTTTATTGTTTTGGCGTTCAGCTTCACTTAGCTTTTCGTTAGGCAGAGTCAGAGCTTCGTTTCCGAATTCTGTTTCATATCCAGCACCTTTGCCTTGTGCTTTAGCTGCATTCATGCCAGGACGTACATGATTTGCTTTATTTCTTCCCATAATGTTTCACCTCCGTTTTCTTAGTGTGTACAAAATAAAAAAAGAAGAAGCACTCCAAAATAAGGAGTGCTTCATCTGTTCATGATTTATATTTTGATAAAAGCATCCATAAGCCCGAAAGCCCAACTAGACTATAGATAACTTTTGTAACTGTGGTAGCGCTTCCAAATATTTCAGTAACTACGTTGAAGCCAAAAAGACCAATTAATCCCCAGTTTAAAGCTCCGATTAAAACAAGCAGAGCTGCTAATTTTTTTAACCAATCCATCCTATTCCCTCCGATCTTATTGCGGCATGTTGAAGAAGGAAAAAATAAAACAAATTGTATTGCGTACTTTAATATATGTTTATTAAAATTAAACGGTGCTCAACTGATCATAAGTAAAACTTATGTCGATTGATAACGATTAACTATTTTACTTATGAAAGGGTTTTACATATGATTATAAAGGGAAAAAAAGTTTTTATGTGATTTACTAGGGAATTGAGCACATTTTTTCGACAATTTTTCTCATAATCGTGTATGATTGTTAGTGAAGGGAGAGAGTGGAGCATGAAAAAGAATGATGTATTTAATGCCCGTTCTACTTTTGATGTCAACGGTAAGCAATATAGCTACTACCGTTTAGGAGCGTTAGAAGAAGCGGGAATTGGTAACGTATCTAAGTTGCCTTACTCTGTAAAAGTTTTATTAGAATCTGTACTTAGACAGTATGATGGAAAAGTAATTAACAAAGAGCATGTTGAAAACCTTGCTAAATGGGGGACAAGTGAACTCAAAGATATCGATGTTCCTTTTAAGCCATCTCGTGTTATCCTTCAAGACTTTACAGGAGTGCCGGCTGTAGTTGATTTGGCTTCACTTCGTAAAGCAATGAAAGATATGGGTGGAGATCCATCACAGATCAATCCTGATATTCCGGTTGATCTTGTTGTTGACCACTCTGTTCAAGTTGATAAAGCTGGAACTGAAGATTCATTGGCATACAACATGAACCTTGAATTTGCTCGTAATGAAGAGCGTTATAAGTTATTAAGCTGGGCTCAATCTGCATTTGATAACTACCGTGCAGTTCCTCCGGCAACAGGTATCGTTCACCAAGTAAACTTGGAGTACTTAGCGCCAGTTGTTCTGACAAGTGAATCAGAAGGCGAAACGATTGCGTTCCCTGATTCATTGGTAGGAACTGATTCACATACTACAATGATCAACGGTTTAGGTGTACTTGGATGGGGTGTAGGTGGAATTGAAGCGGAAGCTGGAATGTTAGGACAGCCTTCATATTTCCCTGTTCCTGAAGTTATCGGTGTTAAACTTACAGGTTCACTTCCAAACGGAACAACTGCAACTGACCTTGCATTAAAAGTAACGCAAGTTCTGCGTGAGAAGAAGGTTGTAGGAAAGTTCGTAGAATTCTTCGGACCTGGTCTTGCCGAAATGCCGCTTGCTGACCGCGCAACAGTATCGAACATGGCCCCTGAGTATGGAGCTACTTGTGGATTCTTCCCTGTTGATGAAGAAGCACTTAATTACATGAGACTGACTGGCAGAACAGAAGAACAAATTCAGCTAGTTGAAGCATACTGCAAAGAAAACGGATTATTCTACACTGCCGGTGATGCTGATCCTGAATTTACTGATGTTGTTGAAATCGATCTTTCTCAGATCGAACCAAACCTTTCTGGACCAAAACGTCCTCAAGATTTAATTCCTTTGTCTCAAATGAAAGACAGCTTTAATAAAGCTTTAGTTGCTCCTCAAGGAAATGCTGGGTTTGGATTAACTGCTGATGAGATCAATAAGGAAGTTACAGTTAAGCATCCAGGTAATGAAACTTCTACAATGAAAACTGGTGCTGTAGCGATTGCTGCGATTACAAGCTGTACGAACACATCTAACCCGTATGTAATGCTTGGAGCAGGACTAGTTGCTAAAAAAGCAGTTGAAAAAGGCTTGAAAGTACCTGGTTATGTAAAAACATCTTTAGCTCCAGGTTCTAAAGTTGTAACACGTTACCTAGAAGAAGCTGGGTTGATGAGCTATATGGATCAATTAGGATTTAACCTTGTAGGTTACGGTTGTACGACATGTATCGGTAACTCTGGTCCATTAGCACTTGAAGTAGAAAATGCAATTTCTAAAAATGATTTAACAGTTGCATCAGTACTTTCTGGAAACAGAAACTTCGAAGGACGTATCCACCCGCTTGTAAAAGCAAACTACTTGGCTTCACCGCCATTAGTTGTTGCTTACGCACTTGCAGGTACAGTTAACTTCAACCTTCAATCTGATTCTTTTGGAACAGATAAAGATGGCAACGAAGTTTATTTCAAAGATATCTGGCCGACAACTGAAGAAATCAATGAAGCAATGAATAAAGCAGTTACACCTGAATTGTTCAAGAAAGAATATGAGCGAGTATTCGATGAGAACGAACGCTGGAACGAGCTGAAGACATCTGCTGATCAGTTATACGCTTTCGATACTTCTTCAACATATATTCAAAACCCACCGTTCTTTGAAGAGCTTTCAGCTGAACTTAAAGAAATTCAGCCTCTTAAAGATCTAAAACTGATTGCCAAGTTCGGTGATTCTGTAACTACTGACCATATTTCTCCAGCTGGAGCAATTGGTAAAGATACACCGGCAGGAAGATATTTAATTAAAAACGGGGTAGAGCCTCGTGACTTTAACTCATATGGTTCTCGACGAGGAAACCATGAAGTTATGATGCGCGGTACGTTTGCAAACATCCGTATCCGAAATGCTGTTGCTCCTGGAACTGAAGGAGGCTGGACAACTTTCTGGCCTACAAATGAAGTCATGAGCATTTATGACGCAGCGATGAAGTATAAAGAAAAAGGTACTGGCCTGATGGTTATCGCAGGAAAAGATTACGGTATGGGATCATCCCGTGACTGGGCTGCAAAAGGTACAACCCTGCTAGGTATTCAAACGGTTCTTGCTGAAAGCTTTGAGCGTATCCACCGCAGTAACCTAGTGCTTATGGGCGTTCTTCCTCTTCAATTCAAAGATGGAGAAAACGCTGAAACATTCGGCTTAACAGGTAAAGAGACATTCACTGTTCAAGTTGATGAGACAGTTAAGCCTCGAGATCTTGTTAAAGTTACAGCTGTTTTTGAAGACGGAACAGAAAAATCATTCGAAGTTGTTGCACGTTTTGATAGTGAAGTTGAGATTGAATACTACCGTCATGGCGGTATCCTTCCAATGGTACTTCGTAATAAGCTTGCACATTCTTCACAAACACAAAATTAACATAAAAAAATCCTTTGCCATGATCCGGCAAGGGATTTTTTTTTCAGCCATTTCTTGTATGCTTTTCATCCAGCTTTTTTTCAAGCTGTTCGAGATAAGATTCATCTTTTAATAGCTGTCGTTTGTTTTCATTCACAAGTTCACGAAAACTCATCTTTCTGTTCTTTCTCATAATGCCACCTCTAGGAATAAGATATTACCACTATTGCCTATTTAAAGTCAGAATAATCAAATTGCGAATAATTAAACCCTTTATTTGTAAAAAAAATTTGAGAAACATAAAAATGTTCATCTCAACTATACAAAGTCATTAACTGTCTCTTCCAAAACTACAAAGGCTCGTACTAAATGAAATTCTCTCTATTAAAAAAAAATCCAACGTTAATTTCATTAATCCCACGTTAAATTGTATAAAACCATGAGTCGACACCGCACGACAATAAATATATTGATGCTTATCATTCTCCATTAATAGGAGTAGTCCTTCATGCATAGAGCCATTTATTTAAAGGAAAAGTAAAAAGAAGACGAAAGGGGGTAAGACCTTTGAGTAATCCAAAACGCTTTCCAGAAGATTTTGTTCCGAACCACATTGGCACACAGCCAAGAGAAAGCAACAGTAACAAAGGAAAAAAGATGGCGAATAAGTCACATGACCATGCTGACTATGTTCCTCCAAAAGGCAAATAAAATTTAAATGAAAATATTCCCTCCTCCTAATTTTCACATGGACTCCCATATATTAAAGATTTTGTCGAAAAAATGTATGTAGTGAAAGAATTAGGAGGGGTACGTTTGATTACGGCATCTGTCAAACCATTGCCTGTATCACATAATAAAGATGATCAGGATTATTTATACCGTCAGCTTGAAATAGAAATGCAAAGGTTAGGGCATCTTGTTCCATTTCGTGAAGAATTAAACTGGGATAAAGAAGTTACTACGATGGATCTTGGAAATGTTGAAACGCTAGAAAAGCTAAAAAAAGCTGCTGCAAAAAATGATGGGGTATTCTTATTTTATGCAAAGCTAACAAAGGGAACTGTTTATCAGCACATCATCCTTCATCCAAATACGGAAGGATTTTATTTGCCGTTTCGTTTTGAAGAGCCTTTTCAGATTACTGTAAAAAATAAAAAGTATTGGATTGGATCTTCTATACGACTTGCCGAAGAGCTGGCTTGGCTTGAAATCACAATGAAAAATTCGGATGATGAAAGTGTAGTTGAGTATTGGAAGTATCTTACGGAACTTTGTAAAAGCAGTATTGAAAACATGAGTCCAATATTGCTTCAAAAAAATTAGAGAATAAATTATTTGGTTTTTTGCAAACACTATGGTGAATTCAACTTCAAACACAAAGGAGAATACATCATGCAAAAACCAAACAGAGACGATCGCAGTAATAACGTTGAGCGCTTAGAACAAATGGTCGAGAATACTCAACAAAACATTCAAGAAGCAAATGAAACAGCGGATAACACGAATTTAACTGCTAGCCAGAAAGAGCAGATTAAAGAAAAAAATCAGCATAGACAAGAATCGATCGAACAGTTTCAGAACGAAATTCAAGAAGAAAAAGCCTATAGAGAAGGTAATGATCTTCAATAGTTAAAAGACCGGCATATTGCTGGTCTTTTTTTGATATTTCTACTAAAGTGAAAGAAATAGAGAACAAGGGTGGAATGAATTCAAATGAAGTTTATTGAAACAACCGTTGATGTAAGATATGCAGAAACCGATCAAATGGGTGTGGTATACCATGCAAATTATTTAGTCTGGTTTGAAATCGGAAGAACCAAACTCATCGAATCTCTTGGATTTAAATATGCTGATATGGAAGCACAAGGTATTCTTTCACCTGTAACTGACATTCAAGCATCCTATAAAAAACCGTTAACCTATGGACAGCAGGCGATTATCAAAACTGCAATAAAAGAATATACAGGGATTAAAGTTGTGTACGCTTATGAGATTTATAACGAAAATCAGGAGTTGTGTGTGACGGGAATCTCTACACATGTTTGTGTGAAGAAGGAAAACTTTCGTCCGATCTCGATCAAGAAATACTTTCCTGAATGGCATGACGCATACATAAGAGCGAGCAGTGAATCATAATGGCGTTTGGAATAAAAAGATCTCAGCTTAATGAATGGAAGTCAGAAGTGGAAGCAGGTCAGATCGCTTTTCTTACTCATTATTGGCTTGATCCGCGTTTTCCTAACGAAAAGAGTGTAACAAAGGTTGGATGCAAGGATCTGCAGAAACTAATAGCATGGGGAAGTAAATATGGGTTAAAAGCAGAATGGATTCATGTAAGAGATGCCTATCCCCATTTTGATTTGATCGGGGATAAGCAAAGGATGATCATGAAGCAAGAAGGACGCATGAAAGAGCTTAAAAAGTTTTTATAAATTTTAGTTATGATAGGTGAATTTAATTTCATCGTTTTCAACTGAAACAGTTAGATCGTTTTGATCAAAAAACCATTCATCTTCTTCCTCAATAAAAAATTCATGGTTCTGCATGTTCATTTCAACCGCCGGGTGCTTCGGTGTATCTTTATTTATGCCAAGAGAAAATCCATCTTGAACCGTGCTGCAGCCTCCTAATCGGACAAAAAAACGAATTTTGTTGCCTTCTACCGCTTGAAGGTCTTTAATGATATACTCTGCTGTTTCTTCGCTCATGTGAATTTTCAAATGGGAACACTCCTTATATCTGAACAAAATTTATTGGTGCTATTGTGACATATACCTATTTAATAAACAATAAAAATGCCTTTCCAACTATGTTAAAATGGTTATAATAAGTAATAGTTATCTTTGACAGGATCTAACATATATAAAGGGGAAATTAAATGAAACATCGAGTTGCAAGGTTAGCACTAACCTTATTGCCGCAGAATAAAATTTCATCAATCGTTGGCAGAGCCGGACGTTCGAAACTAAGTAAGCGCTATGTAAAACGTTATGCTGAACATTATAAAATTAACCTATCTGAAATTGAGAAGCCCATTCATGAGTATGCCCATCTGACAGAGTTCTTCACCAGAAAACTTAAAAAGGATGCTCGGCCGATTTGTGGTGAAGCAACAGAAGCGGTTTCACCAGTAGATGGACTTGTTACACAGATGGGACGTATAGAAAAGGGGACGATCATACAGGCGAAAGGGATATCATATCCTGTCCAAAAACTCCTTGCAGATGAAGGCAATGCAGACTTCGAAAGCGGTCATTTTATTACCATTTATTTAAGTCCGAAAGATTATCATCGAATCCACATGCCAGTGAAAGGGCAAGTATATAGTTCTACGTACATTCCGGGAAGGCTTTTCCCAGTAAATGATATCGGTGTTAATCATGTAAAAGGACTATTCACAAAAAATGAACGTGTTGTTACATTTGCAGAAACAGACTTCGGCAAGCTCGCAATCGTGAAAGTTGGGGCATTTATTGTAGGAAGTGTAAAGGTTAAATATGATGATAAAGTCCGTAAATGGAAGAAGATCACGAAGACAAACGTTGCGCCTGTAACGTATGAAAAAGGAGAAGAAGTAGGTCTGTTTGAGTTTGGGTCTACAGTCATCCTGTTATTTGAAGATAAGGATTTTTCATTTGATCAATCACTTGAAGTCGGAAAATCTGTGCGTATGGGTGAAATTATCGGAAAGCATCCAGATACATCAAAACAAAAAGATTATTCAACTTCTAATTGATTTCCGCACTGGATCGTTTGAGACCAAATCCAGCCAATTCGCCTAAAATATATCCGGCAGACATTTGTTTGCTGGATTTTTGTTTAAATAAGAAAGGAGTATAGCCATGTTAAGTATAAAAGAGTTCTTTGAAAAAGCAAAAGCCAGTTACAGTGTTCCCGATATTGTTCAAGATCCAAAAATGATCTTTATCCTGGAATCTCCTCATAAAGAAGAGCTGAAAGCAGGCGTCCCTCTTGCCGGACTCTCAGGAAGATCAATGGCTAAGGAACTTTTTTTACAGGAAGATATACTTCCTATGGGGAAACATCTAAAACAGCTTGCTAAAGATAAAAGACAGATTTTTTACGGGATTGTCAACGTTTGTCCTTTTCCGCTTCAAGAATCGGCTTATCCTGATAGGGGATTTGTTCAAAGATTTAAAGGGGAACTGCAAATTGCAGAAGCTATCCGTAAAAGTTCAGCGAGTCAATTTAGAGATGAAGATAAGAAGCTGTTTAATAAATTGCTTATCCAAGATTTTCGAGACCGATTGATAAAAACAATAGAGGATGATTCGATTATCGTGCCCTGCGGAAAATTCGCGGAAAGGTATGTGAATCAATTAGCAATGAAGGATAAGCTGAATATAATTAAAGGAGTGCCACATCCTTCTTATAACTCGTGGTCAAGAGAACGTTATAAAGACGTTATCCAAACTGTCAGGGATCAAGAAAGAATACGAACCTCCTGACTCAGGAGGTTCAAAAGAACAAGACTGTAACCCCATATAGTACCGCGGTGATACCAGCAGCAATAAGTGCAGGTTTCAGCTTGTAGCGTGCATATTTTATAACTGATAAATTTAAGATGCGTGCAATCGTGTTCGTATCATCGCTTAATGGAGAAGCAAAAGCCCCAAAGGTACCACTCGCAAAAACGGCTCCAATCACGAGTGGCAAAGATACGCCAGCTACTCCAGCCATTGAAACCCCAAGAGGCATTAAAATTCCCCAAGTGCCCCAGGCTGAACCTATAAAATAAGACACCGCACAGCCAAATAAGAACAATAACGGAACAATAACAGATGCAGGTATCCAGCCCGCATATTTTGTTACAAATGCAGAAAAACCGAGCTCTTCCGTTACAGAAGAAAGCCCCCATACTACAGCCAGTAAAACAATGACGCTCATGAGTTCATTCCCTCCGAATATGAACCCATTTAGTAGATCGCCTGTTTTCATATGCTGTATTCTTAAGAAGAGAAATGTAAAGATCGAGGTAAACAATAGTGCAATCAGCATAGCATCCATTACATCTGCTGAAATGAATGCCTTTATGAAGCCTCCAGATTTTTTATAACCGTCCCACCATGTAAGGAGGAGGGTCAGAGAAACGATTAAGATTAATGGAATTATTAAATTCCAAGGCTTGTTAGGAAGATCTTTTCCGACTGCTGGATCACAATTATGCCAATCATCGTCCTCTTGTTCTCCGACGTGATCTGGATCACTCTCTTCCGTGGATTTTGAATGGTGAAAGAAACTTAAATAAATGCCAACAATTATCATTACGAATGAAAAGAAATTAAATGGGATACTTTGAATAAATAACGTATATGGATCTCCGCTTAGGTTTTCGTTTTTTAGTGAGATATCTACGATAGACGTCATATAGCCGACGAAAGCTGTAGCGATTGGTATAAGAACGATAATCGGTGTGGCTGTTGTTTCAATAACAAATCCGAGTTCTTGTGTTGACATCTTCACCTTTTTTAGCAATGCCCTCATAATAGGAGCGATCGTTACAAATCGGAAACTAGGTGCCGCAAAAGTACCGATGGTAGAAGCGTACGTTAGAAAAAGAGCACCTTTCTTTGTTTGAATCCTGCTGGATGCTTCTTCAACAAAGCCCCTAATCCCGCCAGAAAGCTTAATCATTGAGATCAATCCTGAAAAAGCATACAGAAAAACTAAAATCTTTATGTTCTTTGGGTCAATTAGTCCTTTTACAAGAAACTGGACCATTTTCTCAAGTCCTCCTACAAACGTAGGTTTAAGGAGATAAGATCCCGTTAAAAGTCCTGCGATCAAGCCCGGCAGCACTTGTTTTGTTTTTATCGCAATCGGTATGACAACTAAAAATGGGATGACTGAAACCCAGCTACTGCTCATAAAAGCCCTTCTTTCGCACGAAGTCATAAGATTAGCGTGTGATGGTTTCAAAAAAATATTCTGATTAAAAAATAAACATTTTTTTTGAGCGTTCATTTTCATGTTTTAACTAGTACTGCTTTGGTTAAAATAACGTAAACTCAAGCCATTTAAATACTGTTCACTAAAATATTTAAGTGCTTCTTGTGATGGAAAGAGTTGCATTTATTATGGTTACATGATAAGTTTAACAACGGAATATATATGGACGGAACAAGTTTGAATTACGGATAGCCTTGTAACTATTAACTTTTAATTTTTACGCATATTCACATGGCCAAGCATTTCCAGTCATTTACACTCGCGGAAATGCTATTTTATGTGCAAAACATGATGTATTTTGAAATCGATTTGGCTGACACCTTAAAGAGATTATTCTTATGTCAGGTCCACGAGGTTATCGTATAAACCTTTTTCGTCAAGAAAAGGAGATAGAACATTGACAACATTTAATGAATTGGGACTTAGTCCCGAGTTGCTTCAATCCATTAATAACATGGGATTTGAGGAAGCAACACCGATTCAGCGTGATACAATCCCTACTGCTTTAAAGGGGACTGACTTAATTGGACAAGCACAAACAGGTACTGGTAAAACAGCAGCGTTTGGTATACCGCTAATCGAAAAAATGGACACAAGATCAAGATTCGTACAAGGAATCGTTCTAGCACCGACTAGAGAATTAGCTGTCCAAGTAGCTGAAGAATTAAATAAAATCGGACAATTCAAAGGAATTAAAACATTGCCGATCTACGGTGGACAATCCATCGTTCGTCAGATTAAAGCGTTAAAAAATGGTCCTCATATCGTAGTAGGAACTCCTGGTCGTGTTCAAGACCATATCAACAGAAAAACATTAAAACTAGAAAATGTTCATACAGTTGTATTGGATGAAGCTGATGAAATGCTTAACATGGGGTTTGTTGAAGATATCGAAAAGATCTTGGAAAACGTTCCGACAGAACGCCATACAATGCTTTTCTCTGCAACAATGCCTAAACAGATTCAAAATCTTGCAGCAAAGTTCATGAAGGATGTTTTACTTATTAAAGTAAAAGCTTCTGAAATGACTGTTAAGAACATTGAACAAGAATATGTTGAAGTAAAAGAACGTCAAAAATTTGATGCTCTTTGCCGCTTTATGGATATTCACTCGCCTGAACTTGCAATCGTTTTTGGACGTACAAAGCGCCGTGTTGATGAATTATCTGAAGCTCTCAGCAAACGTGGATATTCCGCAGAAGGGATCCATGGTGATCTTCCACAGGCTAAACGTGATAAAGTATTGCGTGCATTTAAAAACAATACAATCGAGGTGCTTGTTGCAACGGATGTAGCAGCACGTGGTCTTGATATCTCAGGAGTATCACATGTTTATAACTTTGACATTCCTCAAGATCCTGAAAGCTACGTTCACCGTATTGGACGTACTGGACGTGCAGGAAAAACCGGTTATGCATTAACGTTTATTACTCCGCGTGAAATCGATCACTTGTATACGATTGAAAAAATCACAAAGCGTAAAATGGTAAAACGTTCGATTCCTTCAGTATCTGAAGCAATGGAAGGACAGCAGCAGATTACACTTGAAAAGTTAATGGAAGTTGTTGAAGAAGATAACTTTAGCGGTTATAAGCAAACGGCTGTAGAATTATTGGAAGAAAATGATTCTGTAACGCTTTTAGCAGCTGCTTTAAAACTCTTAACAAAAGAACCTGATACAACTCCAGTTAACTTAACAGATGAGCCGCCTTTATCAGTGAAAAAGCGCCGTCCAAACAACCGTTTCTCTGACCGCAGACGTTCTTCTGGAGGCAAAAGAGAAGGTGGAGGCGGAAGAGACCGTCGTTCCGGCTTCTCAAAAGGGGATAGAAGCGGATCTCGTGAAGGCGGAAGCCGAAGCGGTGGACGTGATCAGTCTTATCGTTCTCAAAAGCGTGTGCGTGAAGATTTTAAAAACAGAGGATAAATAAAAAGAAAAAAGCAAGGGGTGCAGTCAATGTCCCTTTGCTTTTTTTATTTTGGAGGATATCTGCAGTGAAAAAGATATTGATTTTATCTGATACTCATATGCCCCAAAAAGGTAGAGTGCTCCCTGATCAAATCATAAGTGTTTTAAAGGAAGGTGTGGATTATATCATTCACGCTGGAGACTGGTCTGAAAAGTCCGTGTATGAGGAGCTAACTCTCTATGCTCCAGTTTATGGCGTGAAAGGGAACGTCGAAAAAGATGAATGGGCTGAACAACTCCCAGAAAAAGAAGTGCTACAGGCAGAGCATTTGAATATCGCAATCGTCCATGGCCATCTCGGAAAGGGAAGGACGACACCTGATAGAGCTTTTCAATTATGTATTGACGAAGAACCAGACCTTATCGTTTTCGGTCATTCACACATCCCTTTTATGGAGAAGCGTGATAGGATCATACTATTCAATCCGGGTTCACCTACCGATAAAAGGAGACAAAAGGAGTTCTCCTATGGGTTATTAACGATTGATGCTAATGAAATTCAGTTACAGCACCACTATTTTACGTAATGAATGACAACATATGAAAAAGACATAATAAGAAAATATTGACAAGGGAGGAAATAGTGTATGCAGAGCGGGGAAATTTTTTCTTTTGGTGCAAAAAACGGTGAAACAATTATACTGCGTCCAGTAGATGAAAAAGATGCACAAGATATAATAAAGCATGTTGAAACGATTGTTAAAGCAGGAAGATATCTTCAAAAAGAAGAACCACGCTCTTTAGAAGAAGAAAGAAATTTTATTCATGAAACAAGGCTAAAAGGAAACATGTACACAGCTGTTGAACGCAAGGGGAAAGTGGTGGGAATCGCACGAGTTTTAAAAGGTGAACTCGAGATGAAAAAACATACCGGCATATTCAGGACGTGGATCCATCCAGATTCCCAAGGGTTGGGGATTGGCAAACAAGTTATGAATTATACGTTAAGATGGGGACGTACTAACAACTTACATAAATTATGGCTTACTGTTTTTTCAGGAAATGAGAAAGCGGTATTGGTATATGAAAAATCTGGTTTCATTATTGAGGGCAGACAAAAGAACCAGGCGATTATTGACGGGAAATTTGAAGATGAGATATTTATGGCCTATTTTTTTAATTCGAAGTAAGAAATTAATGGAAGAAATCTGTTTTCACGTATTCAGAATGATAAACAATGGTGAAATCGTTATCATATATATGGTAAAGTGAATAGTGATACATGAACCAAAGACAGGTGGATACGATGAAATCAACTGAAAAAGAATTGTTATATTCGGAAAAACAGCGTTTGATCGCTTTATATGAAAAGTTTGATGAGATAAAGGAACTTGAAAGAGCAGAACAGATTAGTGAACTATTTCTTAAAGTAGCTGAAGAAGAGTATGCTATCGCATTCTGCGGTCACTTCTCTGCTGGAAAATCCAGTTTGATCAATGCTTTATCAAATACGGGAATTTTACCTGCAAGTCCTATACCTACAAGCGCGAATATCGTAAAAATGAAACAAGGTGAACCTAAGGCGGTTGTTCATCTGAAAAATAAAGAAGTAGTTACGTTCAATCATCCTTATAACGTAGAAGAAATCAAGACTCTATGCAAGGACGCAGAACTCGTAGATGCTATCGAGCTCTTTTACGATTCAGAGGAAAACAATGCTGCAAACATTGCATTTTATGATACTCCTGGAATTGATTCTACAGATCCTGCTCATAAAAAAGCGACTGAGAACGTCATACATTTAGCGGATGTTATTTTTTATGTTATGGATTATAACCATATCCTCTCAGAGACAAATATTGAATTTATTAAATCGTTGAATGAAAAGGGCAAATCGATACGGTTAATTATTAATCAGATTGACAAACATCAGGAAGAAGAACTTTCTTTTCATTCTTTTAAAGAGAACGTGTTTGAAGCTTTTAAAGCATATGGAATCAATAAGGAACAAATCTTTTTTACAAGTGTCAGGTCCCCTGAACTTCCTTCTAACGATTTATCAGCTTTAGTAGCTTATATCAAAAAAATAGAAATAAATAAAGACCATTTACTCCTCGAAGAAACAAACCGCCAGCTTCGTTATTTTGTAACAGAGTTTGTGGAGCAAAATGAAAATAACAAACTAAATTTAGATGCGATTGACGAAAAGCTGGCACTTTTGTATAACGAAAAAGAAAAACACCATTCATTAATAAGCGATACTGAACAGACTAATAAGGAAAAAGAAGAAAACATTCGTGATCAGTTTGTGAAAATTATAGAGTCTGCTCAATTAATGCCTTATGAAACTAGGGAAAAAGCAGGGTTGTTTATTGAAGGTGCAAAAAAAGATTTTAAAGTAGGTTTGTTTTTTTCAAAACAAAAAACAGAGCATGAACGAAATCAAAGGAAAAATGCTTTTCAAGAAAAACTTCAAGAGTCGATTGATGCACATATTAACTGGCATGCACAAAATTATCTAAATAGCTTGCAGAAGGAGTTTCAAACAGATTTTCCCCAATGGGAAACGATAAGGCTAAAAGATGAAACGTTATATTCCCATGTGCAATCAGGTTTGTCTTCACAAGGACAAGGCTTGATCAATTATTGTGATAGCATTGCTGGGGAAGTTAAAAAGAAAGCCAGGCAGCAGATGAGTGATTTTATCTCTTTTGCTATTTCCCAAATAAAAGAAAAGAATAATAAAGTTTTTGCGCTATATCAAAAAAAAGCAGAAAGAATGAATCAAGAAATAGCAGCTCTTGAAAAGGAAAAAGAGGAAGCTGTTATTTGGGTTGAAAAAAAGAAAGAATTAGTTAGTATTGTTAGGTCTGAAGATTCATTTGTATTTCCAGTAAAAGAGTACGAGGAAAAATTCAAATCTCAATACAATGAGATATCTGTTGCAGAGTTTAAGAGTAAATTTAATAAAAAATCAGAAGACAATATTGTGAAAGCTGAACAAATTCATTCTGAAGTACAAAAGAAAGAAAATGAAAGATCCAGCACAATTCAAGATGAGACTGCAAATTTATATAAGACAGCAGCTCTGCTGAAGCCATTATCCGGGTTTTCAAACATAGCTGATGAGATGGATCAGCTTGCTGACAGGCTAAAGAAGCGGTCCTTCTCAACTGTATTATTTGGAGCATTTTCTGCAGGGAAATCTTCCTTCGCCAATGCCTTATTTGGAGAAGCGATTCTTCCTTCATCACCAAATCCAACAACAGCTGCCATAAATGAAATTCGAAAACCAGATGAAGGTAATGAGCACGGCACCGTAACAATTGAAATGAAATCAGAGCTGGAAGTTTTAAATGAAATCAATACGCTTCTTCAAGCGAATTATAGTGATTTAAGTCTTTTACAAGAAGCTTCTAGAGAAGAATTCAAAGATAACAAGCATGTAGGAGCCTTTTTGGAAGGATATCAAGATTCAAAGGGACAGTTAGGCACACAAATTAAAGCTGATATGTCGGAAATCAGAAACTTTGCAGCGGTTGAATCTAAAGCTTGCTATGTAAGAAAAATTACCATATATTACAGCTGTCCGCTAACCGAAAAAGGTCTTGTACTCGTAGATACACCTGGAGCAAACTCCATACATTCACGTCATACAGAAGTCGCATTCGAATATATGAAACAAGCGGATATCATTATCTATCTGACTTATTTTAATCATGCGTTCTCCTATGCAGACAGAGAGTTTTTAATACAGTTAGGTAGAATTAAAGACACATTTGCTTCCGATAAAATGTTTTTCGCCATTAATGCTTCCGATCTTGCAAACAGCGAAGAAGATAAAATGGATGTCGTTAATCATGTGAAAGGAAACCTTCAGACGTTTGGAATCCGCAATCCAAGATTATTTTCGGTATCCAGTAAAAATGAACTTTCCCAGCCAGGGCACCGTGAGAGCGGTTTTGGCTTATTTACTGAAAGTTTGTTCCATTATGTAGAGAATGATCTTGAACAGGCGATGATTAATAGTGCTCTAGCTTCTCAGATTCATGCAAGAAATGTCGTTCACAACATGCTCTCTGAAACAGAGCTGAGACTGAAGCAAGAAGATGAATACTTAAATGCAGTTCAACGAAGAGAAAATTCGTTGGTGGAGTATTGCTCGAAGAATATTTTCTTAGTTAAAAAGCAATTTGACCAAGAGCAGAAAGAGCTTTTATTCTACGTTAAACAGAGGGTTTTGATTCGTTATCATGATTTTTATAAAGAAACCATTCATCCAGCTGCTGTCAGATCTTCTAAAGCTGAGCTTAATGCATGTATCTCAGAATTATATGATAAGTTAGCACATGATCTTCACCAGGAATTCAGAGCAAGTTCACTGCGCTTAGATAAATGGATACAAAAAAATATAAATGACAAAGAAAAGAAAATGATAGAAAAAGCTGAGGAAATTCAGATTAGCTTAAAGGTTCCCTCAGAGAATACAGAATTGTATTTTACACCTTCACTTTCTTCTAAATTCAATGAGAGTGCAGGAAGAGATAATAAAGAATGGTTATCTTATTTTAAAAATGCTAAACAATTTTTCGAGCAAGGCGGTTCTAACGATCTAAAGAATGATTTGGCTAAACAAGTAGAAACAGAAGTGGAGCAATGGATTGCAGATGCTGAAAAAGCACTTGAACAGCATTACACATCAGTTATCGCGAAAGCAGAACTTCATTCAAAAGAAGATTTCTTAGATCAGATCACTGGTTATTTTAACGAATTAAAAAAACCAGGGGATTTAGAAGCACGCATCATTGAATTAAAAAATTGTCTAAATAAGATTGCACATTAATAAAAAGAGTTATTGCAAACTTTCTTGCTCTTGAAAGAGGTTGCTTCTGCGTCTACAAGATATTCCTGTCGAAGCTAGCTTCCTCGTCGCATGCCTTACGAGAGGAAAACTCATGTAGCTGGCACGCTCCAATCAACTTGTCAGAGAGGCTTACAAAAAACATTCGAAAGCAACAACAATCTCAAAAGAATCTTAACAAAAAAACAGCACCGCTGCTCAAGCATGTGCTGTTTTTTTCGTTTTATAACGCTGCTTTATTCAATGATTGAAAAAGTTTGACTGTAGATAAATCGGAATCTGAAGGATATTGATATTTTTCTTTGTAGCTCTCAGGTCCTTTTCCCGTTATAATGACCACACTTTTTGGAGGAGCTTCCCTTAATGCATAAAAAATAGCTTCCGTTCTGTCAGAAATTATTGTTGGAGTGTGCGGTCCGGCAGGTAGGGCTTCTTTTGTTTCTTGAATAAGCTGCTCACTTGGAACTCCATCTAAATCATCTACTGTTAAGACGGTTTGATCGCTATATTCTAAAGAGATGCTTATCATTTCCGATCTTTTCGTCACATCCCGATTTCCTCTAAACCCAAAAACGTGATAGAACGGGCGGCTGCCCGCTTTTTTTCTGGCAGCTTCTAACACTTGAGAAACGCCGTCAGGAGTATGTGCGTAATCGATGATGACTTCAGTTCCATTATTAAGAGTAAGTTCCTCAAACCTGCCAGGGATGCCTTGAAAGTTCTTAAGATGGTTGATCGAATCCTTTATTGGTACACCGTAATCAAGTGCAGCAGCGATAGCGGCAGTAGTATTTAACGCGTTATATTCACCAGGCAAGGGAAGAGGGACTGTGACATGAAGAGTTTCATGAACAAGATTAAAATAATTTTTCCCTACATCTTCAATATAAAAGTTGTCAGTTTTTCTTTTTCCATAAGTCCAAACCTGTAATGTGTTCGTTGAAGACAATTCCTGAATTAAACGTCTTCCATAGCTTCCTTCACTGCAAATTATAGCTGTGCCTTTTGGTTTTAAATATGAAAAAAGTTTTGCTTTGCACTGATAATAAGATTCCATCGTACCATGATAGTCCAAGTGATCATGAGTAAGGTTTAAGAAGATAGCTTGATCATATGTGATTCCCTCAATCCTATTTTGTTCAAGGCCATGTGAACTTACTTCCATCACAACTGCTTCGTCATTACTTTCACTCAACATTTTCTGCAACGTAACAGGGTCAGGGGTAGTGTGAGAGCTTTTGACAATTTTAGAATTAATATAATGATGGACAGTGCCGAACAATGCGGTTGATATATCATGTGATAGGAGGATATGCTGCAAAAGAAAGGAAGTCGTTGTTTTTCCATTAGTCCCAGTAATCCCTGTCATCTTATGCTTTTTATAGGGCTCATCATAGAAATAAGAAGCAGCAATACTTAACAGACGTTTCGTGTCTTCTGCGTAAAAGTAGAGTCCAGAGGCTGATGTTTCGCGATATTCACCAACTACAGCTGCAGCACCATTCTCAAATGCTTCTTGTATGTATTGATGTCCGTCCGCCTGCACACCTGAAATCGCAAAGAACAAATAACCCGGCTCTACTTTTTTTGAATGAGAAGTAATACCGGTGATTATTGGATCTTGGTCTGTATGGCATGCAATGTGCAGGTGGTTTAATAATGCTTTTAAATTCACGGAAACGTCATCCTTTTAATAAAGTATTTGTAGTGTTTTTCTAATTTGAGTTCTTATACACGAACCTAAATTTAACCGTAATATGGTTATGTAAACTATTCGAAAAAACTGCCCAATTTAGGGCAGTTTAAGAAATAGTTTTTATAAAATTTTCTAGACCGTTCATACCTTTTTCCAGCTGCTCTATAGATGCAGCGTAAGAGATTCTGATATAACCCTCTCCAAGGGAAGAAAAGGCATCACCCGGTACGACAGCTATACCTTGTTGTTTAAGGAGATTTAAAGCAAATTGATAAGAAGGTAAACCAAATTGCTTAACAGGTATGAAAAGGTAAAAGGCGCCATTAGGTTTTTCGAAAGCCAGTCCCATCTGCTCCAAACGCGTAGAACAGTATTCCAATCTTTTTTTATATTCATTTCTCATAGGAGCTGCATCATCTTTGCCCTTAGTCAGTGCTTCTATTGCAGCAGCCTGTGAAATCGTTGATGCACAAGTAACATTGTACTGATGAACCTTTAAAACATGCTGTAGGATTTCAGAAGGGGCGAATAAAAGCCCGATTCTCCAGCCTGTCATGCTATGTGATTTAGAAAGACCATTTATAACAAAGGTTTTTTCGCGCATCCCATTAAAAGAGGCTATAGACTGGTGTTTTCCGTTATATCTAAGTTCACTGTAGATTTCGTCAGAAATGACAAAGATATTTTGGTTACATAAGTATTGAGCCAGTTCGTCTAGTTCACGATCTTCAAGTGTTACTCCAGTTGGGTTGGATGGGAACGGAAGAATAATGGCTTTGGTTTTAGAAGTAATAGCTTCCTTAATAAGGTCTGGTGTTACTTTAAAACCTGTTTCTGTAGTATCCATATATATAGCTTTCGCTCCGCAAAGTGTAATTACGGGTTCATATCCCGGATAAACTGGTGCTGGCAGTAACACTTCGTCGCCTTCGGACAAAATGGCTCTCAAAGAAATATCGATCGCTTCACTTGCTCCCGCAGTAACAATAACTTCATCTTGATGGTTATAGTTTAGATCATATTTTTCATGAACAAATGAAACCGCAGCTTTTCTTAATTCTTCATAACCAGCGTTATGTGAATACACGGTTTGATTGTTATGTATGGCTTTTATAGCTGCTTCCTTGACATGCAGTGGAGTAGGAAAATCAGGCTGGCCAAGAGTGAGGGATATAGCGTCTGGATATTTCGCCACCTCATTAAAGAACTTGCGAATACCTGATATTTGAATGGATTTAGCACGGCTGTTTAGAAAATGTTCCATTAATTATTACTTCCTTTCGTCTTCCACATGCGATTTCTAAGAATTTTTGTTTAAAATCACTTTTCAATAAGTGTAGCTTTAATTTGTTTCTGCAGTCAATGGGTGGATTTTCTTGTATGGTTTCAGTACTTTTTACAATACTAAAGAGGTAATAGTACGGTTGTGGAGGATATTATGGAAGCTAAGAAAAAATGGGACCTGCTCGCACTCGCATCAATTCCTCTTGTAATGACACTTGGAAATTCGATGCTTATACCTGTTTTGCCTGAGATCGGAAAAGAACTAAAGATTTCCTCATTTCAGGTTTCAATGATCATCACAGTCTATTCAATTGTAGCCATTCTTTTAATACCCATCGCGGGGTACCTTTCTGATCGATATGGGCGTAAAAAAGTAATTATCCCGAGTCTGTTTATCGCAGGGATCGGTGGATTAATCTCAGGATGGGCCGCCTGGCAGGCTGATAATGCGTTCATGCTTATTCTTGTAGGGAGGTTCCTTCAGGGGGTGGGTTCTTCGGGTGCAGCACCAGTAGTAATGCCTCTAGTTGGAGATATGTTCAAAGAAGAGGAACAGGTAAGCTCTGGTCTAGGCTTGATTGAAACGTCCAATACGATAGGGAAGGTTTTAAGCCCGATCCTCGGCGCTTTTCTAGCCACAATTATTTGGTTTTTGCCTTTTTGGCTCATTCCCGTATTCTGTGTTATTTCTATTTTATTGGTATTATTTTTAGTTAAAGTCCCAAAGAAAGAACAAGAAAAACAGCCTTTTAAAGAGTTTTTAAAAAATGTTAAAGAAATCTTTCATAATGAAGGCAAATGGCTCATGGCTATTTTTTTTATCGGTGGGGTCATTATGTTTGTGCTTTTCGGAATTTTATTTTACCTTTCAACGATCTTGGAAGAAAAATACGGCATAAAAGGTGTCATGAAAGGTCTAGTGCTGGCTGTTCCTCTATTGGCTCTATCCATTTGCTCATATATCGCAGGTAAAAAAATTAAACAAAATAAGATAGTTATGAAATGGTGCACGTTCATATCCATGGTTCTTCTTGGAGGATCTGCCTTTTTAATTACTTTTTTTGAGAACGTATATTTTTTATTAGGTGCATTATTCATTGCTGGGATTGGAATTGGAGCAGCATTGCCTTGTTTAGACGCTTTGATTACAGAGGGAATTGATAAAGAAGCCAGAGGAACAATAACCTCTATTTACAGTTCAATGCGATTCGTGGGAGTAGCTTTAGGTCCTCCCATCTATGCAGTTCTGATGAAATCTTCACACGAAATCGTTTTCTATACGTCCGCAGGTGTAAGTATTCTAGCTGCAATAGCTGCTTTTTTTGCGATAAAACCTGAAAAAGAAAAAGGCGGCGGAGATGAAGGCAGCAAAGAAGCAAAGCCTGCAAAGAGTTTAGAGCCAGCAGTAGAGTAAAATGAAAGAAAAGGCTTAGTCCATTGAAAGTGGAAGTGGCTCGTTCAGCCCCGATAAGATGAGGAATAACATGAGTATTCTCCATGAAAGAGTGTGTCCAGGCACCTCGCCAGATTTTCGTGTATGCGTAAAATAGGCAATCAAAAACAGCGGACAAAAGCCGCTGTTTTTTTGGGTTTATTCTTCTATGAGTACAACACGTGCAGGGGAGGCATCTAGACCCCTGATCTTTAATGGTGCAGCAACCATCAGATATTCTCCTTCTGGAACATCTTTCAACTGCAGACCTTCAATAATGATCACATCATTTTGAAACAACTGTTTGTGAGTAGGGTGATTTTCTTGCGCCCGCTCGACTCCGAGAGCATCGATGCCCACACCAGATACTCCAATCTCAGCAAGTGTTTTGGCAGCTTCATGGTTTACAAAAATAAATTCAAAGTTAAATTCCGTATCCCACGAGTTTTTCGTCTTGAAAAGTACAAAATCATCTTTTTGAATATCTTTACCAGCAAGATCTTCCGCTTTTATTGAATCTTCAGCATTCGTAAGGTCGATTACTTTTGCTTTTCGTACTAGTTTTTCTAACGGCAGAGTTTCGATCGTATCACCGCCAGGCACCATGTGAAGGGGAGCATCAACATGTGTTCCTGTATGAACATCCATGGCTATTCTAGTTTCGGTAACATGGCCGTTTTGTGAAGTGTCAAAAGAAGGCTGTTTTTCAGGTTTGTTTTTATATACGGGCATACCTTCATAAATCGGTAATGAAACGTCATAAACTTTCATATGTTTAACATTCCTCTCTAACTTTAGTTGGTTCCCACCATGAATGGCCGTCTGCGTTTAATAATTGTTCTGCTTCTACAGGGCCCATACTGCCAGAATCGTAATACGTAATTGGAGCACCGGCACCGTTCCAAGTTTTAGTAATACGGTCAATGAACTCCCAGCTTAACGCAACTTCATCCCAGCGTGTAAAGTATGTTGAATTTCCCAGTAAACAATCATGCAAAAGCTTTTCATAGGCCTCAGGAGAGTTCATGTCTGTAGCTGATTTATTGTTATATGTCATATCGATCGGCAATAAATCAGATGTGTCTCCTTTTGGTTTAGCATTAAGTGTGAGACTGACACCTTCATCAGGCTGAATATGAATTCTTAGCAAGTTAGGCTGATATTTTTCAGTATTAGCGTGATAGAGAGCCATAGGACCTTGTTTAAACTGGATAACAATCTCTGTTGATTTAACAGCCATGCGCTTACCAGTTCGAATATAAAACGGAACGCCTGTCCATCTGAAATTGTCTATGAACAGTTTTGCGGCAACAAAAGTTTCAGTTTTTGAATCGGGATCTACATTTTCTTCCTCTAAGTAAGCCGGAACTGATTCCCCTTTTATCGTCCCATCTGTATATTGACCGCGAATAACGTTCTTTCTTACTTCTTCTTCGTTAAAGAAACGCAATGAACGAAGTACTTTTACTTTTTCATCACGGATATGCTCAGGCTTTAGTTCACCAGGCGGTTCCATAGCGACCATCATAACCATTTGAAGCATATGATTTTGTACCATATCTAACAGAGCTCCTGATTTTTCATAATACGCAGCTCTGTCCTCGACCCCTAGTGTCTCACTTGAAGTAATCTGTACAGAATCAATATATTTATTGTTCCAGATCGATTCAAAGATCGCATTTCCAAATCGGATCACTTGTATGTTCTGTACCATCTCTTTACCGAGATAGTGATCAATTCGATAGATATCATCTTCATTAAAACTTTGCTGAATTTCTTCATTCAGCTTAGTAGCAGAAGGAAGGTCATGACCGAACGGTTTTTCAATGACGATTCTTTGCCAGCCTTCTGTATTTGTGATTCCTTCAGATTTTAAGAATGTAGGTATGGTACCGAAGAAACGCGGTGCCATCGCTAAATAATAGAGACGGTTCCCGTTTGTCTGATAATCTCTGTCTAGAACATTCAGCAGTTCTTCAAGCTCATGATAGCTCGGTTCACTTGTAACATCCATCTTTAAGTAGTAGAAATGAGAAGCAAATTTCTTTAGCTTTTCAATCTCAGTTCCTGGCGTGTGTTCGTTAACAGCTTCGAACACTTCCTGCTGAAATTGCTCATGTGAATACTCTTTTCTGGATACACCTACAACAGAAAAGTTCTCTTTCATATGACCCTTTTGGTACAATTGATAAAGAGCAGGGAAGAGTTTTCGGTGAGCGAGGTCACCTGTCGCTCCAAAGATTACAATAGAAGCATTTGGTATACTATGTATCATTTTGCAAGTCACTTCTTTCTATCTGTTCTAATAGTTACAGGTTTCCCTAGATGAAGATAAATTAACGAAAATACTTCATAAAAAGGTGGTTATCTTATGTCCAATTTAGTAAGTCCCGAATGGGTGGACAGTAAAATAAAGGATGAAAATACTGTTATTTTCGATTGCCGTTTTTCATTGGCTGACCCTGAAATGGGTTATAAGGTGTACGAAAAAGATCATATCGAAGGAGCATTTTATGCTGACTTAGATAAACATTTATCTGGCTCCATTACAACTCATGGCGGACGTCATCCGTTACCTTCCGTAAACATACTATCACAATTTTTAAGCAGTTGTGGAGTAGACAAAGAAAAAATAATAGTAGCTTACGACGATCAATCCGGGACAATGGCAGCGAGATTTTGGTGGCTTATGAAATATGCCGGCATGAAACAAGTTTATGTTTTGCAGGGCGGTTACACACACTATAAAGAAAAAGGGTATGCTGTCTCAAGTAAAGTGCCTGATAAAAAGTCTTCAAAAATTGAGATTGATATAAATGAGAATATGATAATTACACGTGATGAAGTGGTTACAGCTGTTCAGCAAAAAGATAAGCAGCTTATTGATGCAAGAGAGCCTAAGCGTTTTAAAGGGATTATCGAACCGATTGATGGGGTCGCAGGACATATACCAACAGCGATAAATGTCCCGTGGGAGATTCATTTTAATAAACCAGGATGGTGGAAAGATAAAGAAGAGCTGCAGTATATATATAAAGATCTATTAGTCGATAAAAGTAAGACGCCAGTTGTTTATTGCGGATCTGGTGTAACGGCATGTGTGAATGTATTGGCAATGAGTGAAGCAGGATTAAAGATGCCTATATTATATGCGGGCAGCTGGAGTGACTGGATCAGTTATAATGATCATCAAATAGAAAAAGACTAAAAATATAATTTCACGTACCGTACTTAAAAAAGAAATTGAGGTGAAAACAATGAAACAAGGTGATCTGCATACACATACCACTGCTTCTGATGGAACGTTCTCGCCATCAGAAAACATCCAGCGGGCGATTGAAAAAGGATTGAAAGCAATTGCGATCACTGATCACGATACAATAAACGGGGTAGAAGAGGCATTAGAAGAGGCAAGCAAGCATAGTGATTTTGAATGTATTCCTGGAATCGAAATCAGTACGCTGTATAAAGGACAGGATATTCATGTCTTAGGATACTATATTGATTATAAAGATAAGAATTTTCTAATGATCCTAGATAAGCTAACTTCAGTTAGAAACCAGCGAAATAAGATGATCATACAAAAATTAAATAAGCTGGGTATACAAATAGATGAATCAGAACTTGAATCTAAAAGGTGTGGTGAAGGTAACGTAGGCAGAGGGCATATAGCAGAGATATTAATGGAAAAAGGGATCGTGAATTCACTTCCTGAAGCATTTGAAAAATATCTGGGCAAAGGTAGAGCAGCATACGCTATACCTGATCGTATTTCACCTTTAGAAGCAGTAAGAATTATTCAGGATGCGAATGGTGTCCCTGTATTAGCTCATCCTGGAATCTATGATGCTGACGAGCTGATTCCTTTATTAAGTAAAAACGGACTGGCAGGCATCGAATGCTGTCACCCTGACCATACATTAGAACAAGTTCATCATTATGAGAAACTAGCAGATAAATATTTCTTAATAAAGACTGCGGGTAGTGATTTTCACGGCTTTAGGAATGGTGAAGTCTTCCACGGAGATATAGGAAGCTGCACGGTTTCATTACGTACATTGCAATCTTTAAAAAATTTTTGTAAATAATTCTTGCCAGCAAGCTCGTAACCTTATAAGATTCAATACGGAGAGTTATTGAATTTAGAGAGGAAGTACGAGTTTGACTTGGGATCTTTTAAATATCATTGGCACGATCGCATTTGCAATTTCAGGCGCGCTCGTTGCTATGGAAGAAGATTATGACATACTGGGTGTATTTATTTTAGGATTGGTGACTGCGTTCGGTGGAGGAATCATTCGAAATGTATTAATAGGACTTCCTGTGGATACGATTTGGGAACAGGGTCTATTACTTAAATCAGCATTAGTTGCTATGGGCATTGTCTTTTTTATGCCGGAAAACTTAATTCGGTTCTCAAAGAGAAGCTTGCATTTCTTTGATGCAATCGGTCTTTCAGCTTTCGCTATTCAAGGAGCAATCGCTGCTTCAAGCATGGGTCATCCGATGAGCGCAATTATTGTTGCTGCGATTTTAACAGGAATAGGCGGGGGAATTATTCGTGATATTCTAGCTGGCAGAAAACCAGTAGTACTGAGAGAAGAAATCTATGCTGTTTGGGCTCTTTTAGGCGGACTGATCGTAGGATTGAATATAGTAAACGGTACAATTGAATATATGCTGCTGTTTATCACCCTTGTTGTATTTAGAATGCTATCACTAAAATATAACTGGAAGCTGCCCCATAGGGCATTGTGAACAAAATTACTCAGCTATCAGCTAAATTACTGAAAAAGCTAGTATTATTCAATAAAAATATCCCTTCTGATCATATTCAGAAGGGATATTTTTATTTTAAGAGAAAAACAAGGTGATTTTTACTAAAAACGATTGAAGCAAGAGTAGCTCTTATAGTCAAAAGCTCATATCAGTGAATGTTCGTGTACCGAAACTTTTTAAGATGGTACCTTGTGGGGTATACAGCGCATTTCAAGAATCGCATTACAAAATTTAACGGGATCAATCCAAAAATATGGGGTGTTTATCCACGAGTTTTAGCACTGAATCAAAAAGTTTCAGCAGTATATCCACGAGTTTACAATCCTCGACATATTTCGCACGTCATATACCCCTTTCACTAACAATTTTAAGGAGGGATCGAAAACGGTGAAATGCAGTTATTACAGAAAATCCGGCACACTAACCAGAATCAACAAGGGTAGTTTTTGTGCAGGAATTTTTCCGTATTTTATGGAATCTATGTAAAAGAGACAGGAGGGCTGATAAGTGTATACGACTTTTTATAAAAATGAAAAAATTCTCCAGCCGAATTTTACAGCCGAGGTTTGTTTTGATTATTATAACGAACGGATTCGAGTTGATGACTACCGCGGAAATGTAAATTTATTATCAAATTGGCTCGATGAGATCGTTTCTCAAAATAAATTTCAAAAAATAATAATTAAATGCCGACACGATGATCTTTCCCAATGGCTTGAGAAGGGCTTTATAAATGAAGGTGAATTTACAGGTTTCTTTAACGGTGCGTCTGCAGTGTCAATGTGCAAGTATTTTAGTAACGAAAGAAGAAACAGCAATTATTGGATAGAAGAAGACAAAATAATAAATGATGTTTTAAAGCTTCCGCAAGGTTCTATTTCAAGTTTAATCCCGAATGAATATACATTGCGTATGGCAGATGAACAAGACGCGAAAGAACTTGCAGATTTATATAATCAGGTATTTGAGGTATATCCAACACCAATGGATGACCCTGAATATGTCCTTAAAATGATTAGATCGGGAACGTTGTTCTGTGTGGTTACTTATAAACAAAAAATCATAAGCGCTGCATCAGCTGATGTAAATGCTGTATATCATAATGCTGAAATCACTGATTGTGCAACTCTCAAGGAACATAGAAAATTTGGCCTCATGAAACATTTGATCAATCGCTTGGAAAAAGAACTTTTTAACAGAAAAATCTATTGTTCCTATTCTATAGCTAGAGCTCTTTCATTTGGCATGAATGCTGTATTCCATCAAAAGGGATATGTTTTTAAAGGAAGACTGGCTAATAACTGCAAAATTTTTGATAAATATGAAGATATGAATATTTGGGTTAAAGATCTATCCAAAAATATATAAGTGCCTAAAATTCGGCACATGCTGACAAATAATCGGCATAAAAGGTGGTGTTGATTCATGATTTCTGGATCAATGGAAACAGCTGAAACATTAAATGCAATCCTAAAGACAATTGATGAAGGCATTCATGTTGTAGATGCAAATGGAATGACGATCTTCTACAATTCGGTAGCTGCCTCATTAGACGGTTTGACTTTGGAAGAGGTGCATGATCACCATGTTTTGGATGCATTTCCTTCCCTTACAAAAGAAACGAGTACGTTATTAAAGGTTATACAGACAGGTACTCCTATATATAATCAGCATCAATCTTACATGAATCGAAAAGGAAAACAAATTGACACTGTAAATTCAACCCTTCCTCTATGGCTGGATGATGAATTGATCGGAGCAGTTGAGGTAGCAAAAGATATATCAAAAGTTAAACAGCTTTCGGATAAACTGCTCGAATTGCAGGCTAAGATGAAAACATCAAAAAATAAAACCGATAAACAAACTTTCTCTACTTATTATTTTGATAATATTTTAAGCTTAGATCCCTTACTTAACAAAATTAAGGAACAATGCCGAAAAGCATCCAGGACAAGTTCTCCGATATTGATCTATGGTGAAACGGGAACAGGTAAAGAAATGTTTGTACAAGCTATTCATAATGAATCACCGAGGGCTGATAAACCATTTGTTGTTCAAAACTGTGCGGCTATACCAGGACCTTTACTTGAAGGGATTTTGTTTGGCACCAAAAAGGGCAGTTTTACCGGTGCGGTTGACCGTCCAGGGGTTTTTGAACTGGCTGATGGAGGTACATTATTTTTAGATGAAATAAATTCAATGCCTATTGAACTTCAGGCAAAGCTGCTTCGTGTTATCCAAGAAGGGGTGGTACAGCGGATAGGAAGTACAAATTTAAGAAAAGTAAATGTAAGAATAATATCTGCTCTTAATGAAACCCCTGAACAATGTTTATCAAAAGGTCTCTTAAGACAGGACTTGTATTTCAGGTTAAATGTCGTTTATATCGAGCTTCCTCCATTACGCGAAAGGCACAAAGATATTTCCTTTCTATCCGATCATTTCTTAAAAGAATTAAATACTGCTTTTAAAAAGAATGTGTTGGGATTCACAGAGGAAGCAGTGCAGTTACTTAATGAATATAGCTGGCCGGGAAACATTAGAGAGCTGAAACACGCCATCGAGCATTGTATGAATTTTGCGGATAACAATACAACGATCGGAATTGCCTTATTACCTAAACATATCAAAGGTACAATCAGAACTGAAAATCACATACCTCATCCTTCAGCAATACCCCCCTTGAGGGAAGCTCTAGGAGAGTATGAAAAGCAGATCATACAAATGGCTTTAAAACAAACCGCTGGTAATATACAGCAAGCTGCAAAAATATTGCAAGTTCCAAGGCAGACGCTTCAATATAAAATAAGACAAAAATAACCGCCGAAAAATCGGCGGTTTTTCTATTTCAGTAATTTAATATTAGGCCCGAAAAAGCTCTATCATGCATAAACTATAGCGTATTTATCATCATTTAGAAATTTCAGTCAATTGGCATGAATCTTGCATGTGTTATGAGGTGTAGAAATAAAGGAGGTCATTTATATGCCGGTAGTGAATGGATTGTTTCAACCTAAGAAACATTGGAAAGAGTATGAGCTTTGGAAAGATGTAACTGAGGAGCAATGGAATGATTGGTTATGGCAGCTTACTAATACAATCAGAAATCTAAACGATTTAAGAAAAGTGGTTAATTTGACACCTGAAGAAGAAGAAGGCGTTAAAATTTCTACTATGACGATTCCTTTGAACATCACACCTTATTATGCATGGCTGATGGATCAAGACGATGCTAGATGTCCTATACGAATGCAGTCTGTACCTATTGGAAAAGAAATATTAAAGACAAAATACGATTTAGAAGATCCCCTTCATGAAGATGAGGACTCTCCTGTACCTGGGCTTACTCACCGTTATCCGGACAGGGTTCTTTTCTTGGTAACAAATCAATGCTCTATGTATTGTCGTTATTGTACGAGAAGAAGATTCTCAGGACAGATCGGTATGGGGGTTCCAAAAAAGCAGCTCGATGCAGCCATTAATTATATAAGAAATAATCCACAAGTTAGAGACTGCTTGATCTCTGGCGGGGATGGACTATTAATCAATGACAATATACTTGAATATATTTTAAAGAACCTTAGAGAAATACCGCACCTTGAGATTATTCGCATCGGAACTAGAGCTCCAGTAGTATTCCCACAAAGAATTACAGAAAATCTATGTAATATCCTTAAGAAATATCACCCAGTGTGGCTCAATACACACTTCAATACTTCCTTAGAGATAACTGAGGAATCGAAGAGAGCTTGTGAGATGCTTGCGAATGCAGGGGTTCCTGTTGGTAATCAATCTGTCATTCTAGCAGGAATTAATGACAGTGTACCGATCATGAAGAAGTTAATGCATGATCTTGTAAAAATAAGAGTTAGACCGTACTACATCTATCAGTGTGACCTATCTGAAGGAATCGGTCATTTCAGGGCACCAGTATCAAAAGGTCTTGAAATTATTGAAGGATTAAGAGGGCATACATCTGGATACGCTGTTCCAACATTCGTTGTTGACGCTCCTGGAGGCGGAGGGAAAATCGCAGTCCAGCCAAATTATTTGATCTCTCAATCACCCGAAAAAGTAGTACTCAGAAATTTTGAAGGTGTAATTACATCCTACCCTGAACCGCAAAACTATCAAGCTGGCAGAGCTGATGCCTATTTTAATGAAATCATGGGAACCGATCATATCAAACCTGCTATCGGTGTATCTGCTTTAATGCGTGACGAAGCTTTCAACTTAGTTCCCCAAGGCTTAAAACGTTTAGAACGAAGAGAGGATTACGGCACAAACCCTGAACATAGTTCATTAAAAGATAAACGGGATAAGCGTGATGAACTGAAAGAGAAAAAATTTAAATTTGAACAAGAAAAAAACGCAGGAGTTTCTGCTACACCTGAAGAACAAAAGAATGCATAAGAATGGAGGATAACATGAAGTGTTTATGGTGTGAAAATGAAAATGCAGAACAGACTGCCCGTACTGGTTATTGGGAACTTCCAGATGGAACTAGGGCAGTTGAAATAACGATAATTCCTTCCGTTTCCTGTCCGTCTTGCGGCATGGAGTATCAAGAAGACCATATTGTAGATGAAATAGAGGATCAGCTTATGCTCATTGACACCAAGAAGATTGATGCTTCTATTTCCTATACTGAGTTGATGAGCATACCAAGGTTTTTAAAGAAAAATTACTTTAAGCTATAACAACTCATAGAAGAAGGAAATGTCTGCGAATATTGGCATTTCCTTTTTAACCTCACGAGGAAGGAGCCTTTTTTATGAGGAGAACACATCTCATTAAACCGGTTCTAGGAAATGATTATCCTGTAATTAGTCATGGTAAAGGAATCTACTTATATGACAAAGACGGAAAACAATACATTGACGGATCATCAGGAGCTATTACCGCCAATATTGGCCACGGTGTACAAGAAATTGCGGAGGCGATGTGGAATCAGGCAAAACACGTATCCTTTGTATACCGATCACAGTTTACAAGTGATGCTGCAGAGATGCTGGCTGAAAAACTAGCAGAATGTGCACCGGGAGATCTTAATTCCGTTTTCTTTGTTAATAGTGGTTCTGAGGCAACTGAAACAGCATTAAAGATTGCTATTCAATATTTTCAAGAGCAAGGAATTTTAACGAAAACAAAAGTACTATCGAGATGGACCAGCTACCACGGGATTACGCTAGGTGCTTTATCCATGTCCGGGCATCAGTTAAGAAGACAGCGCTTTAACTCTCTTTTGGAAGATTTCCCTGTTGCCCCAGCACCCTATTGCTATCAATGCCCGTTAAAAGATACTTATCCGGGATGCGGTGTGAGATGCGCAGATGAACTTGAAAACATCGTTCAAGCGATAGGAGCCGAACAGATCGCTGCTTTTATAGTCGAACCAGTGATCGGGGCTTCAGGTGGAGCTATCGTTCCTCCTGATGAGTATTATTCAAAGATTAGAGCGATCTGCAATAAATATGACATATTAATGATCGCGGATGAAGTCATGACTGGAATGGGCAGAACCGGAAAAATGTTTGCTATGGAACATTGGGGAGTTGTACCAGATATCATTGCACTCGGAAAAGGCATGAGTGCAGGTTATACACCTATGGCAGCTACAATCGTTTCAGACAAAATTATGAATGTCATTGAATCAGGGAGCAGAGTTGTGATGAGCGGCCATACGTTTAGTGCTAATCCTCAGTCAGCGGCAGCTTGTCTTGCAGTTCTTCATTATATGGAAAAAAATAATCTTCAAGAAAATGCAGCATTAATGGGTGACTATCTTCAAAATCATTTACAACGATTGCAATGGAAATATTCATTGATCGGTGATGTTCGTGGAAAAGGACTCTTATGCGGACTTGAACTGGTCAAAGATCCTATGACTCGAGAACCGTTTGAACTATCCAACAAGATTACAGATCGGCTGTTATCAATTTGTTTTGAAAAAGGGCTGCTTGTATATCCTGCGGTTGGCGGTGTAACTGGATTTTCAGGAGATTCTATCCTGATCTCTCCACCACTGACGGTAACAAAAGAACAGATCAATGACATGATAGATATCCTTGATCAATCAATAAGTGAACTTACGAATCAATTAATCTCTGAAGGTTTATATATTACGGAAGCTACGAGTTGAAAGAGGTGTGGGAGATGGCACAAGTAAATAAACAAATTTCATTAGAAAGTGCATCTCAATATTTTTTTAACGGAATGTCACTTATGGTTGGCGGCTTTGGAGGGGTAGGTGCTCCTCCTTCTTTAGTGAATCTCATTCTGGAAAAGAATATTCAAGATATTTTTCTTATTAGCAATGATACAGGGTTTCCATGGATTGGCCCTGGTAAGCTGATTACTGAAAAACGAGTTAAAAAGCTGATCGCATCTCATATCGGTTCAAATCCTGAAGCCGGAAAACAAATGCAGGATGGCTCTTTGGAAGTAGAGTTTGTGCCTCAAGGAACGCTCGCAGAAAAAATCAGGGCTGGAGGCATGGGACTAGGCGGAATTTTAGTAGACGTGGGTTTGGGTACTGTGGTTGAAGCAAATAAAGAAAAAGTTCATGTGAACAGCAAAGAGTATATGATAGAGACCGCTTTAACAGCTGACGTTTCCATTATCTATGCGAAAAAAGCAGATTTGTATGGAAATCTTGTATATGACAAAAGTGCGAGAAATACAAATCCCCTTATAGCGACAGCAGGCCAAATTACGATCGCTGAAGTTGAAGAAATTGTGCCGACCGGTTCATTAAATCCAGAAGAAATCATTACTCCTGGTGTATTTGTTGATTACATTATTCAAAGTAAAGGGGTGGACTGGAAATGGGTTTGGGAATTGAAACAAGGCACAGGATCGCAAGAAGGGCAGCGCTCGAAATAAAAGATGGCATGACCGTTAATCTGGGCATAGGAATTCCAACACTTGTTGCAGATTATATAGCAAAAGATTTACATATTATGCTCCACACTGAGAATGGCATTTTAGGAATGGGCGGTTCACCTGCAGAAGGGGAGGAAGATGGAAACCTATCAAATGCGGGAGGGTATCCAGTAACGATTCAGCCTGGTGCTTCTTATTTTGACAGTGCCACTGCTTTCGGAATCATCCGCAAAGGCTTGCTTGATGTAACGATATTAGGTGCACTTGAAGTCAGCGAGAAAGGGGATATCGCAAATTGGATCGTTCCCGGAAAGCGTGTACCGGGCATGGGCGGTGCAATTGACCTTGCTCAAAAAGCAAAAAAAGTAATCATATTAATGAACCATACAGACAAATTCGGAAATCCAAAAATTGTTAAGAATTGTTCTCTACCGCTCACTGTAAGAGAAGGAGCGCATATGATTATCACTGAAAAAGCGGTCTTTCATTGTGAGAACGGTCAATTATTTCTCAGAGAAATTATGAATCCATATACGATCGAAGAGGTTATCCATACGACAGGTGCTGCTGTTATCGTTGATGAAAAAGTTTCTGTATTTCAGTAAAGTACTGAGGGAGGACAGTCATGCTTTTAAAAGAAAAACTCTCGAATTGGCTTTTAAAAGAACAAGATAATGCGATACGTTTTTTGCAGGAAACGGTTCAAGAAGCAAGTACAACCGGGAATGAAGCAGGCGTTCAAAATCTGATCGCGAAAAAACTCCACGATATGGGGCTCGAAGTTGATATGTGGCACCCTGATGGGGAAGAACTGGCAAGGCATCCTTATTTCTGTGCAAGCCGAACGAACTTTGTCAGCAGCCCTAATGTTGTAGGGATTTGGCGAGGAAAAGGAAATGGGCGTTCACTTGTCCTAAACGGACATATTGATGTTGTTCCTGAGGGAGATCTGAATCAATGGGATGACCATCCATACAGCGGAAAGATTATCGATGGGAAACTATTTGGACGAGGATCCACTGACATGAAAGGGGGCAACTTGTCACTTCTTCTTGCTATTCAGGCGTTAAAAGAAACAGGCACAACATTAGATGGGGACTTATTTTTTCATAGTGTTATAGAAGAAGAGAGCGGCGGTGCAGGTACACTGGCTGCTGTTCTTAGAGGATATACGGCAGATGCTGCAATTATTCCTGAACCAACGAATATGAAAATCTTCCCTACCCAGCAAGGATCCATGTGGTTTAAGCTAACCATAAAAGGAAAGGCAGCACATGGAGGCACCCGCTATGAAGGAGTCAGTGCAATTGAAAAAACGGCTTTAGTTTTAGAAGCAGTCAAAGCTCTTGAAACGAAACGCAACAAAAGAATAACGGATCCGTTATATAGCGATATACCCATCCCGGTTCCCATCAATGTAGGAAGAATCTCAGGTGGCAACTGGCCATCTTCTGTTCCTGATACCGTTCAATTAGAAGGAAGGATAGGCGTTGCACCTGATGAAACATTAGAAGAAGTAAAACGTGAGTTAGAAGACTATCTTTCTAATATTCAGGATGAATGGCTATTGGAGCATCCTGTTTCTGTAGAATGGTTTGGTGCTCAATGGCTGCCGGGATCTATTGATACAGATCATCCTCTTATGAATACTTTAATTAAAAACTATGAACAGGTAAAAAAAGAACGGCCGATCATAGAAGCATCGCCATGGGGAACTGACGGCGGCCTGCTTTCACAAGCAGGAAATACACCCTCTATTGTGTTCGGACCGGGCGTTACTGCCGTAGCACATTATCCAAATGAATACATTGAAATCTCAAAGATTATTGAGGCAGCAGAAATTATAGCTTTAACCATTTATGACTGGTGCGGGGGGAGTAACTAATGAAGAAATCAGAAGAATTATTAAAGAGAAAAGAGCTGAATGTACCAAGAGGGCCGTTTAATACTGTATTGAGCTTTCTGGATCATGCAAAAGGAAGTACGATGACAGATGTTGACGGCAAGGAATACATTGATTTTGCCGGTGCTATCGGCACACTTAATGTCGGCCATTGTCCGCCTAGGGTTGTTGAAGCATTAAAGAATCAAATTGATAAATACATTCATCCTTGTTTTCATGTCATGATGTACGAACCTTATATAAAGCTAGCTGAAAAATTAAATGAGATCACCCCTGGAACTCATCATAAAAAGACATTCTTCCTGAACAGCGGAGCAGAAGCAGTAGAGAACGCAGTTAAAATCGCTCGGAAATATACGGGGCGAAAAGCGATCATCTCATTCGAACGCGGATTCCATGGAAGGACACTTCTTGCCATGTCATTAACAAGCAAAGTAAAACCATATAAGTTTGAATTTGGTCCATTTGCTCCTGAAACATACAAGATGCCATATCCTTATTATTATAGAGATGAGCGCAATACGGAAGAAACCGATGCAGCGATTTTAAGCAAGTTTGAGGATTTCTTTTTAGGGGAAGTTCCTCCAGAAGAAATCGCAGCAATAATCTTTGAACCTGTACAAGGCGAAGGCGGTTTTGTTGTACCATCCAAGACTTTTATAAAAGGACTTCGGCAGATCTGTGATAAATATAATATTTTATTAATAGCAGACGAAATACAAACCGGTTTCGGGCGTACTGGTAAAATGTTTGCCATGGAGCACTTTGATGTGGTTCCAGACTTGATGACAATGTCTAAATCAATTGCTGCCGGCCTTCCTATCTCTGCAGTAACAGGAAGAGCAGAAATTATGGATGCACCCGCTCCAGGTGAAATTGGTGGAACATATGGCGGCAGTCCCCTTGGCTGTGTCGCCGCACTGGAAGTAATTGCAATGATTGAAGAAGAACAGCTATTAACGAAAGCCAATAAAATAGGTGAAATCATATTAGAAACTTTTACCAAGTGGAAAGATCAATATGAGTTTATCGGTGACGTACGAGGTATCGGAGCGATGTGCGCACTGGAGATCGTGAGAGATAAAAAAACCAAAGCTCCAGATGCAGACAAAGCGAAGAAAATCATCGCTTTATGCAACCTTAACGGTGTAGCGATCATGGGAGCAGGATTATACAGCAATGTGATCAGGATACTCTCACCGCTTGTTATTTCAGAAGAGCAGCTTCTAAAAGGGTTGAATGTTATTGAAGCCCAATTAAATCATATAAGTGAAACTGTATCTATGTAATTAATCAACCCTTGCTGAATCTAAATCAGCAAGGGTTTTACAATTCCCAATAACTAGTATTTATTCATAAATATTCAAAATATTATGGTATTATTTAAGTAATAAAGAGATAACATGAGGGGTTGTAATCTTGAACAAATGGAAAAAGGTTTTAATAGGATCTTTATTACTAGCAGGTTTTGCGCTTTATCTTCAAAATGAAAAAAGCGCTGAACCTGTATGGAAGGTAAATGGGAAGGAATTTACTTTAGTAAACTCATTGCAAGATGGAATGAAAAGAGAATATATCAAATTTGATGAACTTGAGGTCGTTGATAATTATGGTTTTCTTCAAAAATCGAATAAAACGATCCATTTAAACGATGAGCTTCGAACTTTAAAATTTGAAAAGATCTGGAATCTGCACGGCCGTTTATATATTTTGTACAGTGTCGATCTTAAGGAACGCGACAAGGATGAAAGAGATATCCCTCGAATCACCGTTAAAAGGATGGAGCTTTCAGCAAAAGACGGAAAAGAAGAAATCTTTGATGCTAGTGAGGATACAGGAGTTCCCGGAACAAGAGATGAGGGTTTTGTTTTTAAACATCGGCTTTATCGGTCAATGATGATTGTTCCAATGGTATCGAACAGTGAACAAATGGATTGGGATTTCCTTTCAAATATCAATAGAATTGAACTGCAGGGAATAGAACTCGCTGATAATGAAGGAACTGAACCATTAAAGAATATTGCATTTAAAATATCCTCTGAGAATATATACGAAAAAGTACTCGAAACTTCTTTAATCAACAAAAAGTTTACATATAACGATAAAAAAGAAGCTGAAATCATTTCTTATGATGTTCTGCTTTATGAACAAAAATTTTCTTTATCGATGCCAAAAGGTGATAAAGACCTCATTGGATTTTTAGGCTACAAAAGTAATCAGTCAGAAACTTTTGTGATGGATATTATCGGAACGGAATCCAAAGGATATTCCATTCCGTTCTATGAAGATTTAACTCAGCCTAGTGCAGCTAGTAAAGATAAATCGATTACTTTACAATCATCCATTCATAAAGATGAACAAACTTACACATGGACCGTTCCAAAAGAAGATATTACTAAATTTAACAGGAATATTGATCAGCCTGTAGCTAAGAATGAAAAAATCGTAAATAGAGACAACATTCAAATCGTTTATGAAGGGTTAACCAAGTACAACGAAAGGCCAACGATAAAAATCAGCGTAATATCTTCTAATAAAAATGACATAAACTTTGTTAGGCTCATTCCTGAAAGCTATTATGGAACTGAAAAAATTCCAGAAGAATATGTTCGCAGTTTTCAAAAAAATCTGCTGACTATCACCAACGTGAAAAAAGAAAAGTTAGGGAACTTTGACATGTTTATTGATGAAACAAACTCTAAATCAACTTTTTATATAAATTTTTATAAGGAAGAAATTAATGAAGGAGCAACCAACAATATACCTATACCTGAAGAAAACTTAACATTCACGATATCAGATTTAGCATATTCTGAACCATTAAACTCACCCGTAACAATCAAATATAAAGTATCTGAAATCAAGAAATAGATGATAGATATCAACAAAAAGGGGAATCGACATTGAACAGCAAATGGGGAAAAATCATGATGGGAGCTGCTTTATTAATTGGCTTCGTAATCCTTACACAATTTAAGAAGAATGCTGAGCCAGCTTGGAAAGTAAACGCAGAAAACTTTACCGTCCTAGATAACTGGGAAGAGTTAATGGATTTTGAAAAAATGAAATATAATGAATTAAAATTTGCGGATCATTTTAACTTATTTAAAGACAGTGACATTTCTGTCCCGCTCTCAAATGAACACAGAACTTTAAGAATTGAAAAGACTTGGAATAATGGGTTTCAACTTTACGTGCTTTATAGTGTCGATCTAAAAGAAAGAGATAAAAATGAGGGCGATGTACCAAGATTGAATGTAGAAAAAATCAAGGTAACATCAACCCAAAGTAAAGAATTCTTAGGCAATGCAGAAATATATCCTGGTGAAACTTCGTCAAGAGGATATGTGTATAAACATCGCTTATATAGCTCAATGATGATTCATCCCGAATTTAATAATGCTGTAAACTCACAAGAAGATTGGGAAGAAGTGATGAAAAGCAATAGATACGAACTAAATGACATCTCCATGATTTCGAAGAATGGGATAATAAACCTGAAGCCTATTGCTTTTCAAGTTGAACCAGCTCAGATAAAAGGTCTTCCAAAAGCTATCGCATCAACCCCGATCAATCAAACTTTGCATATAAATAATGGCGATAAAATAAATTTAAAAAATATGGAGTTCTATCAGATCGGTTCCAGGATTATGCTGGATAAGAAAATTGATAAAGACCTGGTTACTCTGATTGGAGAAGTTAATATCAATAACAGAAAACATCCAGTTGAATATGAGATTGAATCATTAAATGAATCAGAGGATTTTATTCAAGGATACTCATTAATGAGTGAGCTATTTAATATCGAAGAAGCTGATGAGGGAAGTTTTTCAATAACACATTCTGTTCACCGTACCAATAATGAATATTCCTTTTCTGTACCTAAAATCGACATAGAAAAATATAATGCAAACCAAGCAGAAGGGGTAAGTAAAAACGAATTAGTTGTCAACGAAAATGGGTTAAACGTTGTTTATGAAGGATTGTATAGGGATGATGCCAATAATCAAGGCGGTATAAAATTCTCACTCGAAACTTTACCTAAACAAGACTCTATTCAGGATTTCTTTATTTATCCTCGTCCCAGTTATCATTTTAGTCCTCAGTCATACGATGAACGATACGCGAAAAACCTTGTCTCTGTTAGGGATTCTTCAGGTAAACCATTGGAGGAGTTTGACATAACTCAAATTTACCAAGACGAAAAACCTTCATTTTTAATTTATTTTTATAACGGTTTGCCTGTTGAGGACCTGTTTGTTACTCTTTCAAATCTCACACACATTGAGCCATTAAAACAAAAGGTAGTTGTTCCTTTAAAACTTCCTCCTGCAAAATGATAGAAAAGATGTAAGACTGCCTAAACCTTAAGGCAGTCTTTTTTGTCCATTATCTTGGATTGCTTTGAGCACGTTTAATGTACATTTCTTCTTCACCTACAATACCGCAAGCTCCGCATTGAATTAATCTTTCGGAACCCTTGTAAGGCAAGTGGAACATATCCAGTTGTCCTTCTTCATACTGCTGCACAACATCACCTGTAGAAGGGTCAAGTTTTACAGAAACCGGATTTTGTTCGATAACATTAAAACGTGTTCGATTTGTTTTGCAATTAGGGCACAAATAAGGATTTGCCAATGTAAAGACCTCCTTTTAAGTATTAGCCTAACCATTTGAGGAAAAATTATGTAAGTTTTAATTTAATCATATTTAGCCATAGTAAATATAAGGAGGGATAACTTATGGGCAGACAGAAAAAAGGCAATGCGAATGCGCAAAGAAACAACAATGTAAAAGAAAACGGAGCAGAAAACCAAACGGAATTTGCTTCTTATGCTGAGATGGAAGTTCAAAAGATGCATCACGGCAAAAAAACAAAATAATTTTACTTCTGATCCAAGACAGAGTATAATAAAAATCTGCGATGTTAGTGGCTTTCCAATGTCTTTAACCTATGTGCTAAAGACGGGAATCCAATATGATCTGTCAGACAGTCATGCCTTGCACTCGACTTGGAAGGCTGTAACGGCAGCTGCGGATACCCACCTGAGAGATCAGGTTCCAAAGGCATATAAAGTCACGGCAGAGCGGATTTTACTTAACAATTAACAAGCGTATTTTACTTTACTGTAAAATGCGCTTTTTTCATAACATAACCGGGGGATTTTGGAATGGAGAAGAAAGAAGTACTATTATTGATCGATGGATTTAACCTGCTAAGCAGATGTTATTTTGCAACAGCATATGGCAAAGAGATGCATGATTTGCCGAGAAATTCGAAAGGGCAGTTTACAAACGCCATCCGTGTGACCATTCAGAAGTTACTGATGCTTGTTAGGGAACACGAGCCTACTCATATCGCAGTTGCTTGGGATGTAAAGCGGGAAGAAACACTTAGAAGAGAGAAATTTGCAGATTATAAAGGAACACGAAACGAATTGCCTGAGCCACTAATTCAACAATATGAAACACTTGTTGATTTGTTTGATACGATCGGAATTACACAGCTTACGATTCCTAGATATGAAGCAGACGATATCATCGGTACAATGGTAAACCGCTGGCGCAATGAAAGAGACGGAGAATGCATTATCTATAGCAATGACCGAGATTTATTACAACTGCTATGCGACCGAACATCTCAGCTTATTTCAATAAAACGTGAAGAGTTAAAGTACACGCTGAACCATTTTCAAGAAGAATATGGGATCACTCCAGCACAATGGATCGATGTAAAAGCATTGCTAGGTGATAAAAGTGATAACATTCCTGGAGTAGCAGGTGTAGGAGATAAAGCTGCGTTACCTCTTATACAGCAATATGGTGCAGTTGAGCTCATCTATGAAAATTTTGAAAACCTTGATCCAAAATTTAAACGTTATCTGAAAAAACTTGAAGCAGGAAAGGATATGGCTGTTTTAAGTAAAGATTTATGTACGATCTTCACTGATGTTCCGGATATAATCGACAGAGATCTTGAAGAATGCAGATATCTATTAAATAAAGAAGCGGTTCGAGAAGCTATGCAGGCTTTGGAAATACAAATAAGAGTGGGTTAATATCCCACTCTTTTTGTTTTCTTTTTAAATGTGAAGTCACTGTATTTCAACTCAGAAAGAATCATACCGAACAAAATGAGAATACATCCGAACAGTGCTTTTGAACCTAAGCGTTCATTAAGCACAATAAATGCAGTAATTGCTGCAAACACAGGTTCCATCGCGAATATCAATGCCACTCTTGCAGGAGTGGTAAAGGATTGAAAATACGTTTGGGCTAAAAAGGCCAGAGCAGTCGCAAACAATGAAGTGATGAGAAGAGCTGTAATTACTTCAGATTTAAGCAGCATATTAATAGCAAAGATCTCCTGCCATCGCTCCGTAAAAAATGCTGTGATAAAGCTTAAGAAGGACACAGTAAAAAGCTGTAAAACTGTCAGGCATAAAGCATCAAAGGATTTGGCGAATTTACCTGTAAAAACAATATGCAGTGCAAACGATACAGCACATAGAAGTACGTAACCATCACCTATGTTTAGGGAAAAACGATTATGGATAGTAAGTAGATACAGACCAGCTACTGCAAGTAATGAACTAATTCCAATCTGCCAGTTCAGTTTTTGTTTTAGCAGTACATAGCTAAAAAGAGGGACTAGAACTACGCTTAATCCGGTTATAAATCCAGCTTTTGATGAAGTCGTATACAGAAGTCCAACAGTTTGAAATCCGTACCCTAGAAACAGCCAAAATCCTAATAACATTCCGCTTTTTAAAAGACTTTTATTTTTAAATTCCTGAAATGATGAACGCTTAAAAAAGTATATAATGAATAATAATAGTATAGCAGCTATAAAAAAACGGACAGTATTAAATGAATATGGTTCAAGAAAAGCGATGGCTTTTTGAACAATAACAAACGTCGTTCCCCATACGAACGCGACTAACAGCAGGTTAAAATCAGCAAACCATGGTTTTTTGATCATTTAGAACTCCTGTTCAACTGGATGGCTTTTCTAGCCAGTTCATCTGCTGCTTTATTTTGTTTCGACGGAATCCACTTTATAAAAAACAAATCGAGCTGGTCTGCTAAACTCAAAGCTTTCTCAAGGAGTACCGTATATCTTTTGTCTTTGGCATATCTCTTATCTACTGCGCTTTCCACGGCTTGAGAATCTGTCCGGAATGAGACAATCTGCCACTTGTTTTCTACACATAACTCCAAGCCTCGTATGAGAGCTTGAAACTCTGCTTCATGGTTAGACATGTTACCTAGTGGGAAATGATAAGATTGGGTTGTGCCATCTCCAACTTTTACATAAACTCCTGCACCTGACAATCCGGGATCACCAGCACTTGCACCATCTATATATACTTCGATCAATGGATGACTCTCCTCTGTGTAAATTTATATACGTTATTATAATGCACTTTAAATAAAACAAAAAGGAGATTGCTATGAACTTCTCCATAGAATATATGTTTAAGCATCCCAAATCACAATTGAAAATCAGATTTGTATCAGATCCTGTTTCGTTGCAAGAAGCAATTTTTACAGCGAATGATCTGGAAAAAACCGGCCGGATCTCTGAATTGATATTCATCGACACTAAAGGTGTTACCTGGACAAAAAAAGAACTGTTAAAACTTACTGAAGTTAAAAAAGAAGAGCCTAAAGAAATCTCTGTATTTTTTGATGGAGGTTTTTTGGCAGAATCAAGACTGAGCGGCCAGGGAATCGTTATTTATTACTCACAGAACGGCGTAAATTACCGTTTAAAGAAAAACGCCAATTTTACAAACATTGAATCTAATAATGAAGCTGAATATGCAGCATTATGGGTTGCAGCCATGGAACTTGAAGAACTGGGTGTTCAGTATGAGCAGGTGTTAATTCAAGGGGACTCTAAGGTAGTAATCGAACAGATGAAAGGTGAATGGCCATGCTATGAAGTGAACCTACAAAACTGGGCAGATAAAATAGAAAACCTGTTTAAGAAGCTTCAGATTGAACCTGTTTACGAATGGATTGCAAGAAATGAAAATAAAGATGCTGACCAATTAGTAAATCAGGCGTTGAATGGCAAGATCATCAAAGCGAAAAAAGAAGTCATTGATAATACCTGATTCTAACTGGTACAATTTACTAGTATCTTTTGATTTTGGGGTTGAGTAAAACGATGGAAGCAAACATTTTAGAAGATTATGTAGCACTGCTAGCTTCAAAAGGTTTTCGTCTTTCTGATGGGGATCTTCACTTTATTGATTTTGGCAAACATTATACAGAAGCAACTGATTCTCAAGTGAAAATAGCTTTAGAAGTTACACTCATCAAACAATTATCTTTTGATGGGAGTTATTTTATTGCTCTGCTTGAATCATTTGTTAAAGAAGGTGTTCGTTCCAAGAAACGTGCATATGAATTACTTGACCGATTACAATCGAACAGAGAAATTAACCAATCATGTACAGTGGGGTAAAGATGAGTCAATTAATGATAGAAAAAACAGAGGAATTTGTTAAAGAAAAATTAAAAGACGAAAGCAGCGGGCATGACTGGTACCATATTTACCGTGTAAAAAAGCTGGCAGAAAAGATTGCCGAGCAAGAAGGTGCTGATCATTTTACATGTGTAATGGCCGCATTACTTCATGATATCGCTGATGAAAAAATAGCAGGTACTGAAGAAAAAGGGCTTAAAGAGGTTAAATCATGGCTGGAGTCTATAGCCTTAGAGAGTCAATACATAGAACAAATCATTTCGATTATAAGCACGATGTCATTTAAAGGCGGAAACCAGTCTGCCATGCAAACCCTTGAGGGACAAGTTGTCCAAGATGCTGACAGGCTGGATGCTATTGGAGCGATAGGTATAGGGAGGACTTTTGCTTATTCAGGAGCAAAAGGACAATTGATGTACGACCCCGAGATTCCAGTTCGGGAAAAGATGACGAAAGATCAATACCGAAATGAAAAGAGTACAGCAGTTAATCACTTTTACGAAAAATTATTAAAATTAAAAGATACAATGAATACAGCTTCCGCAAAAAAGCTTGCTAATGAACGTCATGCATTCTTGGAGAGCTTTTTAGAGCAATTTTTTGGAGAATGGGAAGGGAAACAGTAGAAATTTTTACATGAAAGCTATGTTCGGTGCAGTAATTTCACCGATTTCATTATTAATTTCACCCAAAGCAGGAATATATATCTAAAATGAACTTAATTTCACTTTTAACTAAGTTTTATTAATATTTCAACATTTAACAACAAAAAAAGGGCCCCCACGGCCCTTTTTTTATTCGCATTCTTCAGCCGGACGAGGTCCAGCATCTAAACCTTCGGAACTTACAGTAAGTACAGGTTTGATCGACGCATCAGAACTTACGCAAATCTGACATGAAAGTCTGACGTTGCCGGATAAGCCTTTTGTTTCAATGATGTTAGCTTCTTTTTCTCCAATTGGACCAAGATCACCGGATAATACTTCTACACGGCAAGAAGTACATTTTGCTTTTCCTCCACAGCGGTGAAGAATATCAATCCCATTGTCTTCAAGTGCCAAAACAAGTTTTTTGCCATTTTCGATGTTATACGTTCCATAGCCTTGTACATCAATTTTTGCCATTAAGGTGCCTCCTTAAGAATATCTTTCCATTTCTATTATACGATAACCTGAATTCAAGTAAACTAAACGAATTAAAGTTATCATATAAAAACTAATCGCATCACATACTTATTTCATATACAATAGAGGGTGGAGACAATTTTACATATGGAGGGTCTAATCAACATGCTAGAAAAGGTTACGTATAAAAGTGATATCGAGATTGCCCAATCAGCTAAGATGCTGCGCATTGAAGAAATTGTAGGACAACTGGGAATTGATGAAGATGATTGGGAACCTTATGGAAGATATAAAGGGAAACTATCCTTAGATCTATTTCAAAAGCTTCAAAATGTTGAGGATGGAAAAGTAGTCTTAGTTACAGCAATCAGTCCAACGCTAGCAGGGGAAGGTAAATCAACTGTCACTGTTGGACTTGGACAAGCACTTAACCGCGTTGGAAAGAAAACGATTATCGCTTTACGCGAACCTTCTCTTGGCCCTAGCATGGGGATAAAAGGCGGTGCAGCAGGCGGGGGTTACTCTCAAGTCATGCCGATGGAAGATATCAACCTGCATTTTACTGGAGACCTTCATGCGATCACGACTGCAAATAACGCACTAGCTGCACTAATTGATAATCATATCCATCAAGGCAACTCATTGAATATTGATCCACGCAGAATCGTTTGGAAACGCGCTTTGGATATGAACGATCGTGCTTTGAGAAAGATTGTTATCGGTTTAGGCGGACCAGTTCAAGGTGTACCTCGTGAAGATGGCTTTGACATTACAGTTGCTTCAGAAATCATGGCCATTTTTTGCTTGGCTAATAACCTTGAAGATTTAAAGCTCAGACTCTCAAAAATGGTCGTAGCATTCGATTATGATAATGAGCCTGTAACAGCTGGAGATTTAAATGCACATGGTGCGTTAACACTTCTATTAAAAGATGCTGTCCGTCCTAATATTGTCCAAACACTTGAGAATACTCCAGCCCTTGTTCATGGCGGTCCTTTTGCAAACATTGCTCATGGTTGCAACAGTGTAATTGCAACGAAGCTAGCATCCAAGCTTGGTGAGATGGTAGTTACCGAAGCAGGTTTCGGAGCCGATTTAGGTGCTGAAAAGTTTTTAGATATAAAAGCCAGATATGCAGGAATTAATCCTAGTGCGGTTGTGATAGTCGCAACAGTTAGAGCACTCAAGATGCATGGCGGACTAGCGAAAGAATATTTGAAAACTCCTGATCTTGCTGCCCTTGAAAAAGGAATGCCAAATCTGGAAAAACACCTTGAAACATTAAGACTATTTGGAGTTCCAGTTGTTGTAGCCATCAATAAGTTTGTTACAGACACCGAAGAAGAAATCGCTTTTATTAAAGATTGGTGCAGTAAAAAAGGTGTCGCTTCAGAGGAAGCTGATGTATGGGCAAAAGGTGGAGAAGGCGGAGAAGAACTTGCAAAAAGAGTACTAGAGACGATTGAAAATGAGAAGAATGAATATAGCCCATTATACGAACTTGATTTATCGATTTCTGAAAAAATTGAAACGATATGTAAAAAAGTGTATGGTGCAGGTGAGGTTCAATTTTCACCTAAAGCTTTAAAGCAAATGAAACAATATAGTGAGTTTGGCTGGGACAAGCTGCCTATTTGTATGGCTAAAACACAATATTCTTTCTCAGATGACCCTAAAAAACTCGGCCGTCCCGAAAACTTTACAATAACGATCAGAGAATTAAAACCATCTATTGGTGCTGGATTTATTGTGGCGTTAACAGGTGATGTGATGACAATGCCTGGGCTGCCAAAAGTTCCTGCTGCTAATAATATGGATGTTACAGAAGACGGCAAAGCAGTTGGCCTATTCTAAAAAAATGAGTGAACAGCTTATTTTGCTGCTAAACTTTTTGCTGGAGGGAAGCATATGAAACCATTACAACTTTCTGCTGAAACCGCGGTTAAATTAGCAAAAGAATTAAATGTACCACTAGAGCAATTAATGCATATGCCTCAGCACATACTAGTAAAAAAACTAATGGAGCTTGAGGCAACAAAAGATAATAAAGATGAATAAAAAGAAACAAGAAGGCGAAAACCTACTATGTAGGTTTTTCTTTTTTTCTTTAACCCTCTTTTCTAAAAGATGTTACAACTAACAGAGTTTGTCGAAATTCTTCATTGAATAGTTAATTGGAGAGGAAGGGCGAGACTCCTGCAGGATGAGTGGGACAGGTGAGACCACTCAAGGTCGCGAGGCGACGAGGGGGCTCACAGCACACCATGCGGAAAGTGAGTCCTGTAGCGGAAATTAACCTCTTACAAAAACAACAAAGTAAACAGCCTTCTTAATTGATCAACAGAAAAGGAATGAAACGATGGAATCAAAAAAACCTGGATTAGTATATACCCTAAAAGTACTCAGAGATTCAGATTTAGGGTACGTTTTAGATTTAGAAGACGGAAAAGAAGTGCTTTTGCATAAAGCTGAAGCAAAAGGAAAGTATGAAGAGGGTGCGAGTGTTGAAGTCTTTCTCTATCAGGACCATGAAGGGAGAATAGCAGCGACCGAAACCATTCCAAAAGTAAGACTTGATTCTTTGGCTTGGCTGGAAGTAGCTGGGGTAAATCATAAGCTTGGAGTATTTTTGCATATTGGCATCAAAAAAGATCTTCTTCTTTCAAAAGACGATCTCCCTGAATCGTGGGATGAATGGCCACATATTGGTGATAAATTGTATTCTGGTATGAAACTTGATAAAAAAGGCCGCTTATTTGCTGATTTAGCTACCGAGGAAGAGATGGTTGAACAAGCAGAAGCAGCAACTGAAGCAGCTTTTAATCAACAAACATCGGGATATGTTTATAAAATCAATGAATCTGGCGTATTAGTGTTTACTGATGAACAGCACATTGGATTTATTCATAATGATGAATTGAAAGTAAAGCCGCGTTTGGGGCAAAAACTGGGAGCAAGAGTGGCTTTTGTACGCGAAGATGGAAGAATTAATCTGTCTATGAAAGCTAGAAAAGAAGTAGCTTATAGTGAAGATGCGGAACGGATCTATCAATACTTGCGAGAGAATAAAGGGCAGATGCCTTTAACGGATAAGTCATCACCTGATGAAATAAAAGCAACATTCCAAATGAGCAAAGCTGCTTTTAAAAGAGCTCTTGGAAAGCTTATGAAGGAAGAAAAAATTATACAGGAAAACGATAAAACTTATCTTCAAATATAAAGAAAGGAGCCTCTATAAAGGCTTCTTTTTTTTGCCACTGAATCATCACATGAAAAAACGATTCATAATAGTGATGAGTTGAATATCAACCCCTTGGGTAAAATAAATGATGATCGAAAGGTGGTATTATCATTGAGAAGAAATCTAGGGTTTTGGGTGTTAACAGCTTTAGTAGTCGGAAATATGGTAGGGTCAGGAATCTTCATGCTGCCAAGATCTCTAGCAGAAGTGGCTAGTCCTGCAGGAGTGATTTCAGCTTGGGTAATTACCGGTTTTGGTGTATTAATGACCGCTTTGGTATTTGGGAATTTATCTCTTAGAAAACCAGAATTAAATGGAGGCCCGCAAAACTATGCTAAAGCATTATTTGAGGAAAATAAAAAATCTGCCTTATTAAGCGGATACCTTGTCAGCTGGGGCTACTGGGTTGCTAACTGGTCAGGAAACGTTGCTATCATAACAACTTTTGCTAGTTATTTATCTACTTTCTTTCCTGTTATGACAAGTTCAAATGCCTTGTTCAAAGTACTGGGAACTACGATAACTACTGGTGGAGTCATAACATTTGTCGTATGTACGATTCTTCTGTGGGGAGTGCACCTCTTAATATTAAATGGAATTGAAGGTGCTGGAAAAGTAAACTTTATCGCTACTGCTGCAAAAGTATTAGGGTTCTTATTATTCATTTTTGCATGCATGTATTCTTTTCAAAGCAGTAACATTGTTCCTTTTTACGAGCCTATTGAAGGAGAAGGAGGAGTAGCTAACGGATTTTTAAGTCAGATCAATAATGCAGCGATCGCAACTCTTTGGGCGTTTGTTGGTGTAGAATCTGCGGTAGTATTCTCAACACGTGCCAAAAAAAAGAGCGATGTTAAAAAAGCAACTATTTTAGGGCTTTTAATCGCTCTGGCACTTTATTTAAGCATTACACTACTAGTTATGGGGACTCTTCCTCAAAATGAATTAGTCTCTTCCCAAAAGCCGCTGGTTGATGCGTTAATGGTTGCAATTGGCCCATCAGGAAGTATGATCATGGCACTTCTCGGAGTTATTTCATTATTAGGAGCAACGATTGGCTGGGTACTGCTTTCAGCTGAAGTACCTTTTCAGGCAGCCCAGCAAAGAATGTTTATACCTGCGTTTTTAAAGGAAAATATAAAAGGAGCTCCCGTCTTTTCATTATGGGTCACTAACTTATGTACACAGCTCTTTTTATTTTCAGTGGTTTCACAATCCATGGCACAAGCATTTGATTTTATGATATTTATAGCTACACTTGCGTTTTTAGTTCCTTATATTGTCGCATCCCTTTATCAATTAAAACTCGTAATAAAAGGGGAGACGTATGATAAATCCGGCAATAAAAGAACGACAGATGGTATTATTGCAGCATTAGCAGCGATTTATTCGATCTGGGTTATTTATGCAGGAACAGCAGATATCAAAACATTCCTTTTCGGAATTGCACTGCTTGCATCTGGAATATTGTTTTATCCGTTCGTTCCAAAGAATGCGGATAAAAGTGAAAAACCGGCTGAGTGACAGCCGGTTTTTCCTTTATGCTCCTTTACGTAAACCTGAACCTGTGTTAGCTTTTACGAGAATTTCATTAAACTTGTCTTCATCAGATGGCTTAGATAGCATTGTTCCTACAAATGCGCCTAAGAACCCAAGAGGGATGGAGACAATGCCGGGGTTAGCAAGAGGGAAAATAGCTTCTCCCGTTAGAATGGCTGCTCCCTCAACTGGAGACCAGACACTTGGAGACAGCGCTACAAGAATAAGAGAACTTAATAATCCCACAAGCATACCAGTAACGGCACCGGCAGTGTTAAAGCGTTTCCAAAAAATCGTTAATAAAATGATTGGAAGATTCGCACTGGCAGCAACTGCAAAAGCAAGCGATACCAGAAATGCCACATTCAATTTTTGAGCGAACAAAGCTAAAATAATGGATATGATCGCAACACCTACAGATGCCCATTTTGCTGCTTTCATCTGTTCTTTTTCTGTAGCTTTTCCTTTTCGGACAATGTGTGTATAGAAGTCATGAGCAAAGGCTGAAGCTGCTGATAAAACTAGACCGGCAACTACAGCTAAGATAGTCGCGAAAGCAACAGCTGAAACGAATGCGAATAAAAATTCACCGCCTAATACTTGTGCTAACAAGGGAGCGGCCATATTTCCTGCGGCATTTGCCGCTACGATGTTGTCTTGTCCAACAAAAGCTGCAGCACCAAATCCTAGAAAAATCGTCATGATATAAAAAGCACCTATAAGCCATGTCGCATAAACAACAGACTTTCTCGCTGTTGGTGCATCTTTAACAGTAAAGAACCTAATTAATATATGCGGAAGTCCAGCTGTCCCTAACACAAGTGCTAAATTCAATGAAATCGTATCGAGCGGATCTTTAAACTTGTTGCCCGGATTCAAGAAAGACTCTCCTAATGGAGTAGATTGCTTAACTTGTGCAAACATCTCTGTAAAACTAAATCCAAACTTTGCAAAAACCATAATTGATATAATAAAAGTCCCAATCATTAAAAGAACTGCTTTTACAATCTGCACCCAGGACGTAGCAGTCATTCCTCCAAATACAACATATACAGTCATCAATACTCCAACGATCAGTACTGAATATACATAATCGATTCCGAGAAGGAGTTTGATAAGCGCTCCTGCGCCAACAAGCTGAGCAACCATGTAGAATGTCGAGATTGCCATGGTATTTAATGCTGCAACACCGCGAACTTTCTTATCATTGAAACGCGCAGCAATCATATCTGCCATCGTATATTTCCCTAGATTCCGAAGAGGTTCCGCTACTAGATATAAAACAACAAGATAAGCAACTAAAAATCCGATACTATAGAAGAAGCCATCAAATCCAGCTAAAGCGATTGAACCTGCAATACCCAAAAACGACGCAGCCGACATATAATCTCCTGCGATGGCCAGTCCATTCTGCATTCCAGTTAGTCCGCCATCAGCTGTATAAAAATCACTCGTTGTTTTCGTCCTTTTGGAAGCAAAATATGTAATGACCAAAGTAAGGGCAACGATTGCTAAGAATAAAGTGAATGCTGTACCATTCATGAAGAGACCTCCTTATCCATTTCAGATACAACTTTTTCTGCAAGTTCATCAAATCGCTTTGCTTTTTTTGTATAGATCATGCAAAGTGCCCACGTCATTATAAATTGCGCAAATGCAAATATCCATGCCCAGGATATATCGCCTATTGCCTTATTATTTAAGACATTCGAATAAGCTGTCAGGACGGGAAGGCTGAAATAAAACAGTAAAAAAAATAAAGTCATCGGTAAGATAAAACGCTTTTTTTCTTCCATCAGCTGTTTAAAGTAATTGGAATGAACAATTTCGCTATACCTTGGTCCTTCATAGTTTTTCTGTTTTTTAGGTAACACGGATCTTCCTCCTTTGAGTGTGTTGTGTTATAGAAAACTGAACACCCAACCCTCCTTTACAGAATTATTTTTATTTTCAGATAATAAAGCTTTTCTTATTATAAACGGAAAACCGTTACCAATTCAAATTAATCAGCTTAATGTTTAGAAGGAATATATACTGTGGTTTGCGTATTATTAAGTAAGGGCAAAAACAGAGAAGAGGTGCAAACATCATGAGTGTTGTCTTAGTTAAATTAGGGATATCCGCTTTTTTCGGATTAATAATCGGTATCGAACGCGAATTAAAAAACAAACCAGTAGGGCTTAAAACAAGCCTTGTCATCTCAATCAGCAGTTGTTTGCTCACTATTGTAAGCATAGAATCAGCTGAACAATTCTCTACCGTATCGGGACAAACCGTTATGGACCCCATGCGTCTCGCAGCACAGATAGTAAGCGGAATAGGTTTTCTTGGTGCTGGGGTCATATTAAGAAGAAGCAATGATGTCATTTCAGGACTTACCACGGCTGCAATGATTTGGGGGGCTTCTGGTTTAGGAATTGCAGCTGGGGCAGGTTTTTACAAAGAAGCTGCAGCTGGAGCTTTATTAATTTTAATCAGCGTAGAATTAATACCTTTGATCATGAAATGGATCGGCCCGAAGGCATTGAGACAGATTGATGTAAAGTTAAAATTAATCGTTGAACCTGAAACAAACATGAGTGATGTGATGAAACAGATCAACGAGCTGAACGTACGTATTGTAAACGTAAGAATTAAAGACCTCGAGAATGATAACCGGAAAATGGAGATGGCTGCTTCTATTTATGAAAAAAGGTACACCACTGATCTGTATGACGATGTAAAAAAAATTCAAGGAATACGAAGTGTTGAAATTGAAACACTTGATTAATAGGAGGAAAAAATGAAAGCTTTAGTAGTAATTGATTACACGAATGATTTTGTCGCTGATGAAGGAAAGCTTACATGCGGAAAACCTGGTCAGGAAATTGAAGAGAGAATTACAGCAGTCACTGAAGAATTTATTAAAAATGAGGATTATGTTGTATTTGCAGTAGATGTTCATGACGAAAACGATCTTTATCACCCAGAAAGCAAACTGTTTCCCCCACACAATATCAGGAATACTGAAGGCAGGGAACTGTACGGAAAGCTCAAGAATGTATTCGTTGAGAACATGGCTCGGCCGGAAAAAAATATTTTATGGCTCGATAAAACACGCTATAGTGCTTTTGCGGGTACAGATCTGGAGATTAAACTAAGGGAGAGGAATATTCAAGAAGTACATCTGACTGGAGTATGTACTGACATTTGTGTATTACATACTGCGGTAGATGCTTACAATAAAGGTTTTTCAATTGTGATACACGAGGATGCAGTACAAAGTTTTAGCCAGCCAGGACATGAATGGGCACTATCCCATTTTAAAAATACACTAGGGGCAAAAGTTGTCAGTAAGAACAACAGTCTCGTTTAAAACAAAGGCATGACCTCAAAAGTATAAAAGCTTTTGAGGTCATGCCTCTTAATAGAGTTTATTCTCCCCGCACCTTGGTTGAAAGGGGCTTTCGTTATTGGTTATTGGTAGTTTTTACGGTACGTGTTCTTTATTCTGTTACACGTTTTCCGATAAAAGTGGAGCTTTCTCCGATAGATTGGTTGTTTCTGCCGGTAATCGACAAATTTTCGCCAATACAATAAAAAAATCAGACTTCCAAAAGTAAGTTCACCTCTACTTTAGGATTGTGTGCTTATTTTTACTAATAACGCTTTAATGAAACATCAGCAGCATTATCTTTATAATACCGGACAAGAACCGGCACATATTCTTCAAATGGCGGACACGTTATTCCAGTACCTTCTAGATCCTGGACTAGTTGAGAAGTATCATAATCTGCTTCATGTGAAAAGTAAGAAAGTGTTTCACGGGGTACTCCAAGCCATTTTGATATAAACGAAATCGATAACATTCGATCCGCAATTGTTCGAGGTAAATGCCAGCTAGGCTTCTTATCATTAAGCTCTTTGCATATTAACGTATACGCATCATGAATCTTTGGCGATGATGGACTTAACAAATGATAAGTTTTGGATTCACCCCGTTTATCGTGCAAAAGGAATACAGAAGCATTAATAATAAAGTCAACCGGAACAAGGTGAATGTTAGAAGCAGTACGGCCGATGTAAGGGATTGGCAGGGCAGATAGTCTTCTTAAGAATTGCATCATAAAATAAGGACCATCAAACTTTATTGTCTGACCAGTTCTTGAATCACCTACTATGATTCCAGGTCTTAAAATGGTGATTGGCATTTCATCCATATTCATTCTTACTATACGTTCTGCCTCATTCTTGGTTTGTTCATAATAGTTGCGAAAGCCCGCAGGTTCTGACAAGCTGAATTCTACTATTTTTCCTTTTTCATTCCCTGATACATATGCAGTGCTGAAATAACCAAACCGTCTAATATTTTTACATGTTTTCACGAATTTTATTACATGTTCAGTACCAATGACATTACAAGAATAAGAAGGGGAATAAGCTGCAGTTAGATCGTAAAGAGCAGCCAGATGGATACAATGTGTTATTTTTTCAGCTATTTCTCTACTCAAATAATCAGGTAGACCAAGTCCTTCTTTGGTTATGTCGCCTTCTAATAAAACGGTGTTTTTTCCGTAATCTTTAAGTTTTTGCTCAGCAATTTTTCTCTCTTGTTTTAGAGTAAGTAAATAAAATTGTGATGAAGGATATTTGTTTTGAAGTGCTTCTAATAGTTTTGTAGCTATAAAACCTGGAAATCCAGTGATAAAATAAGTATGTTCCAAAATTAGCACCAGCCTGTCTTAATATTTTCTTAGATTTTAATAAGCAGAAGGGATTTTTAAGTATGAATGAAAAAACTGTTATTGTAGCAGGGGCAAGCGGTCTTGTTGGCAAAGAAGTTGTAAAACAGCTTATTGCTGACCAGTGTTGCAAAGAAATAATACTGCTCGTTAGAAATAAATTAGAAATAAAACATCCAAAAATTAAAGAGATTTTATTTGACTTTACAAAATCAGAATATGAGATTGAGAACGTAGAGGCAGATAACATGATCATTTGTATTGGTACTACTATGAAAAAGGTACAAACAAAAGAAAGATTTAAAGAGGTCGACCTCAATATTCCTGTGAAACTTGCAAGATTAGCAATTAAGTTAAACGTTCAAAATGTTGCAATCATTTCTGCAATGGGAGCAAATTCCAAATCATCGTTCTTTTACAACCGTGTAAAAGGGGAGATGGAAACACAATTGATTTCCTTAAATATAAATAATCTTACTATAATAAGACCTTCCTTATTAATTGGAGATCGTAACGAATTTCGTTTCGGAGAAAGATTAGCAGAAAAGGTCTATTCAATCATTCCTTACATTTTCCCCAAAAAATATAGACCGATTGATGCGAGCAATGTTGCCAGAGCACTGATTAAAGCTAGCTTTGCTCCTTCAGATAAACAAGTGAACATCATTGAAAACTCTGACATTCATGAGTTAAGCCTAAACAGTTAAAAAAATAGCTTGTTTACGTTATAATAACATTGTATGTAAATGATTCGTTTTCAGGAGGAATACTTGATGAATGCCTATGAAGAATATATGAAACAAATGGCTCAGCCCATGAGAGATGAATTGACTCGTGCTGGGTTTGAAGAATTAAAAACACCAGAAGAAGTAAATTATTTTATGCAAGAAACTGAAGGAACTGCACTTGTAGTAATTAATTCCGTATGCGGATGCGCAGCAGGTCTAGCTCGTCCAGTAGCAGTAGCATCATTGAATCACTCAGAAAAACCGGACCAGTTTGTTACTGTATTTGCAGGACAGGATAAAGAAGCAACCGCTCAGATCAGAGAATTCTTCGGTGATATCCCGCCGTCTTCTCCTTCAATGGCTCTTTTAAAAGATGGAAAAGTGGTGCATTTTATCCACAGACATAACATTGAGAATCACTCACCAGAAGAAATTCTAGAAAACTTGCTAGGAGCTTATGATCAGCACTGTTAAACTCATGGATAATTTTGGTAATGTGTTGCAATCTAATTTTATCACAGTGCATTAAAAGAGAGAAGCGGATTCGCTTCTCTCTTTTTTTCATAAAATAATTACATTAATGAGAAGATGATGATGACTCATCTTTGTCGCAGTCGTCTTTACCATGGAAAGCTGTAGCACCGATAATGATTAATAGAATGAACAGAACAACAATAATTAAGAATCCGCATCCATAACCATGACCATAGCCACCGCCATATCCACCGTGAATAGGCATGTTAGCTACTGGCTTCATGCCAATATTCATATTGTCACCGTAAGGCATATTCATTTTCTTATTTTCCATTTCAGTCCCTCCAAAATTTAAGTCTAGGTCAACGTCACATTACACAATATGACCGGACTACCTAAGTCGACACGGACAAATGCGGAGTTTTTAGTGAAATCGCCTGTACTTTTTTAGGAGAAGAGCCTATTTTTTTAAAACATAAGAAAAACCGTTCTTAAAATTAAGAACGGTCATTAGATCCATTTTACTTTTGGCTCAGTTTTCTTAGCGATCCGAACAATATTCTGCCTATGTCTATACAATAAAAAGAGGGTAAATCCAATCAGGATATAAGTTGTAATGTTATCAGCAAGAAAAACACTTAAGATTACTGAGCCTACACCAGCCATGATTGATGAAAGAGATACATATTTACTTATGTATAAAGTTAAAAAGAAAGTAATCAAAACCAATAGAAATAATAAGGGCTCTGCAAACAAAAGAACTCCGCCAGATGTTGCTACAGCTTTTCCGCCCTTGAATTTTGCGAATACTGGATAACAATGCCCAATAACAGCGGGAATTCCTGCAACTAATGGATGAAGGTCTGCATTTAATATGAAGGGCAGGCTGGCAGCGAGTGTTCCTTTTAATACATCTGCTGCAGAAACGATAAATCCTGCTTTTTTACCCAATATCCGAAAAGTGTTGGTGCCGCCTAAATTTCCGCTCCCATGCTGACGAATATCAATGCCATAACCAAGTTTTCCAACTAACAGCGCAAAGGGGATAGAGCCTAGCAAATAGGAAAGAAGGATAATAATAACTGTGTCGATCATATAAACACCCCTAATATAAATAGCTAATTCTTATTATAGGACATAATGTTTTAATTTCCCACTATTGTTTAATGAAAAAAGCACCCTTATTAAAGAGTGCTTCGCTTTTTATTTCGTTTTGAAAAAGGCATCCACCAGTTCCAGTGTCCGAGTAGTTTCATAAGTGAAGGAACAAAAATCATCCTTACAATGGTTGCATCGATAAATATGGCTAATGCAATGGCAATTCCTATCTGTTTGACTGGCATTACATCTGTAAATGCGAATGACCCCGTAATAACGATCATTATTGCTGCTGCAGAAGTGATAATCTTCGAGGTTGAAGTCAGCCCCAGCAATGTTGCATTATCATTGTCACCTGTTTCTTCATATATTTCTTGAATTCTAGAGATCAAGAACACTTCATAGTCCATACTTAATCCAAAAACGATACCAAAAGTAAAGACTGGAATCATTAGTCCAATTTCTACCGGCTCCATAATTGTTCCGCTTTGGAATATCCACACGAGTATACCGAAAGTAGCTGCTAGACTCAGCATGTTCATAAAGATTGCTTTAAGTGGAATAAAGACAGACCTAAAAGCAACCATTAAGATAAGCAGAGTAGCTGCAAGCACAACAGCAAGTCCATATGGTGCTTTTTCAATAATCTCGTCAAAGATTTCTTGGTTAAACTTAGTTGCCCCGCCAATCGTTAAAGAAAGACCTTCATGTTTATTTTCCCATTCTTTCACAAACTGTTTTGCATCATTTCCTGTAACATCTACTGATAGATATGCTCGAATAACAGATGTACGGTCATTTACAAAAGGTTCTAGAGCAGGAGATAGCTGTTGTTTTCCTTGTTCTGTCTGAAGAAATTGGAATAGTTCGGTGCTGCTTAACTGATTCGTATAATCAAAGATTGATTCTGTTTTTGTGATTTCTTCTTGTTCTTTCAGGTCTTTTACTAAACGTTCTAAGGACAGCAATGCATCTTTATCTTTGAGATATGATTTCTCTGATTCTGCAACAATAAGAACGGGATACAACTCATCTTCCCCAAAAGTCTTTTCAAACTTTTCAAATGCTGTTCTAGATTCATAATCAGGTGGTAGAGCCTCTGCTTCTGGAATTGAAAGTTTCATATCTTTAATAGGTGTTACCGAGAAAATGAGCAAAATAGCTGCAAATAATGCCATTATTACTGGCCTTTTCATCACGAAAGATGCAAATGAATGCCAGATAGATCGATTATTTTCTTTTGTTTTGAGTATTTTTAGTGCATTAACCCGTTTACCAAGTACCGCAAGCAATGCTGGCAGGAATGTAATAGCGTTCAAGACAGACAACACAACAACAACCATTCCGCCAACAGCTACTGTTTTAAAAATATCGATATCAATAAGTAGCATTCCTGATAGTCCTAAAAACACACATAAACCAGAAAAAGCGATTGATCTTCCTGCTGTTTGTACAGATATGATTGTTGCTTTTTCAACACCGAGATGAAGTTCCTCCCGAAAACGGTTAACCAGAAGAAGTGCAAAATCAATTCCTAATGCCAGTCCGATCATAGGAACAACGTTTAATAAAAATATACTGACATTGGCTTCTAATCCATAAAAGTACAATAAACCAAGGGAGCTTGCTACACTGATCAACCCAACAATAATAGGCAGTCCTGCTGCTACTAGACCTCCAAACGCAAGCAATAGAATGATAAGAGCTGCTGGAATACCAATAGCTTCTGCACGTGCTAGATCCTGCTGGCTTGCTGTATTCATATCCTCAGCAATAACAGGGCCGCCCGTTAATGAGACAGAAATATCACTGTCTTTCGGCAGTCTGTCTCTTATTTGATCAATGGATTTTTTTAAATCATTAAAACTTTTATCAAATCGAATTGAGGCAAATGAAACGTTTTCTTTTATCATTTTATCTGGAGCATCATAGGGACTCTGAACACCTACTGCATCTTCAACATCTTTTACTGATGCAAGTGTCTTATTTACAAATTGTTTATAAGGTTCATCCTTTGCTTTGTATTTTTTTGAATCAAAGACTAACATTACAGAAGACTTAGGCTGGTTAAACTTGTCTTGGAGAATATTTTCAACTTTTGAAAATGATCCGTCCATCTCAAACCCGCTGCCGCTTAATATGGAAGGCAATTTTATCGCAAAGAAGCCCAATAGAATGGTAGTCAAGATCCAAAATGCTATAATAGCTATACGGAATCGATATGTAATTCTTCCTAATCCCAGGAAAGGGGAGCTTTTTTTCATTATTGTGCCTCCTTGTATATATCTTCCCATATTTTAGGTTTGTTCCAAGAGATATGCAAATAATACGAAATATGTTAAAGCAATTATTTTTTAGACAGGATGATCTTAATGATAGTGACAACCGCAGGAAAAAATGCTGAAAGAATATATGAGAAAGCAAAAGAAACTGCACAATTATTAAATAGCTCATTTGTAGATAGAGGACGTCATTCTATATCATCAATTATTGAAAAATATAACGATAATGTTCTAATGATCGGAGTAGATAAAATTTCTTATCACCCGAAAGACGGGAGTTCTCCTTTCTTCTTTCATCCTAATTCCTCTATGTTTAGGGTAAAGCAACTACTTAGGGGCGATAAAGATTCATTAATTGAAGCAGCAAAATTAAACACGGGTATGTCATTACTCGATTGTACTCTTGGACTCGGTTCTGATTCTATTGTTGCAAGTTTAGTAGCCGGTGAAAATGGAAAGGTGACTGGAATCGAGAGCAGTAGGGCTATTTCATTTGTTGTACGGAGCGGTTTGAAAGTATGGGATAGCAGTATAAAAGATATGAATGATGCAATGCGCCGCATTGAAGTCATTCATAGTGATCATTATGAATTCTTAAAAAAGGCAGCAGATAACTGTTTTGATGTTGTATATTTTGATCCCATGTTTGAATCAAGTATCCAATCACCTGGAATTCAAGGATTAAAAGGGAGTGCTGATTATCGTGTGATCACACCAGAAGTTATTGATGAAGCTATACGAGTTGCATCACAGCGAGTGGTAATGAAAGACAGCAGAAACAGCAGTAAATTTGAAGAGCTTGGATTCAAAGTAATTCAGAGAAACGCCAGCTTTTTATATGGAGTCATTGAGAAGAATAATTAAATTAGAGGTGATAGAATGATTGATTTAAGAAGCGATACACTTACACAACCGACTAAAAGAATGAGACAAGCTATTTTTGAAGCAACGGTAGGGGATGATGTTTACGGAGAGGACCCAACCATAAACCAGCTAGAAGAACTGGCAGCAGAAATGCTTGGCAAGGAAGACGCACTATTTGTTACAAGCGGAACACAGGGAAATCAATTAGCTGTCCTTGGTTATTGTTCACCCGGCGATGAAATTATCGTAGAATCTGAGTCTCACATCTTCTTTTATGAAGGAGGGGCGATTTCAGCATTAGCTGGAGTTCAACCCCGTGTAATTAAGGGGATAAAAGGGGCGATGGATCCAAAAGAAGTTAAGAGCGCTGTTCGGTCAGAGGATATTCATTTTCCTGATACTTCCTTGATCTGTCTTGAAAACACACATAACCGTTCAGGAGGCTCGATTGTTTCAACAGAGAATATGAAAGAGATCTTTGAGGTAGCCAAACAGGCATCTATACCTGTACATATAGATGGTGCAAGATTATTTAATGCGGCAGTAGCTTCCAATAAAAAGGTCACCGATTATACACAATATTGTGATTCCGTTCAGGTTTGTTTATCCAAAGGTTTAGGTTCTCCAGTCGGATCACTCTTAGCTGGAAATAAAGAGCTGATACAAAAAGCTAGAAAATGGAGAAAACGATTAGGAGGCGGTTTAAGACAGGCAGGTTTTTTAGCAGCGAGTGGTATAATTTCATTAACTGAAATGGTAGATCGATTAGCTGAAGATCATGAAAAAGCATTACGGCTAGCTGATGCTATTGAAGAGATTAACGGACTTTCCTTAAAAAATAGACCAGACACAAACATCGTGATAGTAAATATCGAAAAGACCCATAAATCGAATGAAGAATTTTTAAACGATCTAAAAAGAGAAGGTGTTCTTGCTGTATCTTTTGGTGAAGGTCAAATTCGATTAACGACTCATTATGATGTGAGTTTTGAAGATATTGAACAGGCAATCTCTGCATTAAAGAAAATCGTATAATGGTATGAACCTTTTTTCACGGACATGTTTTGCATAAGAATTATAGACATGAACCAACGTTAAATACGAGCTGCCAAAACCAAAAACCGGGGAAAGTCCCCGGTTCTTTTTTATTTGAGCTCAATCGGTTTACGCTTTTGGGTTGCTTGTTCATATGCATATGCAAACTCGATCAGTTTTTTCTCGGAGAATGCTTCTGCAGTAAAAATGATGCTTAAAGGCATTCCATCTTCATCAAATCCTGAAGGAACTGAAATGGAAGGGTAGCCCGCTTTTGCAGGAATGCCATACCAAACATCATTAGGACTGATAAGTGCATCAAGCTGATTTTCTTGCATGACTAAGTCAATTCCATTATTTTGTGTATTCTCTAAGTCATTCAACCTAGACTTCAAATAATCAGGGCTTGTTAATGTTCCTTCTGTCAGGTCACTCTCAACCAATAATTCTTGATTATGTTTTAGACAATCTTCTTTATGTTTTTCGTTATAAGCGATGATATCTGATAACGTCTGTAAACCTAAGGAAGGGGATACTGTCTTCAGGTAATTATTAATACCTGATTTAAATTCATGCAATAAAACGTTATAATCAAACCGGCCTTTCTCTAATGGAGAGATTTGATCCAGATAAACAATCTCGGCTCCTTCTTTTTTAAGGTCAAAAAGGGCTTGGTCAAACACCAATTTTTGATTTTCATTTAAGTTTTTTATACAAAAATCGTACGTAACTCCTAATCTTTTTCCCTTTAATGATGTATTTGTAAGTCCATCCGTGTAGGATGTGGCAGATGGTGCACAATGAGTAGCAGCATCTTCAGAGTCACAGCCTGCTAATATTTCCAGCAAAACTGCAGCATCCTTTACATTTCTCGCCATTGGTCCCGCTGTATCCTGGCTAATAGAAATAGGGATGATTCCTGTTCTTGAAACAAGACCTACTGTTGGTTTGATCCCAACAATATTGTTATTACCTGCCGGGCAGAGGATAGAGCCAGAAGTTTCCGTTCCAACTGCAAGCATCGCAAAATTACAGGCTACCGCTGCTCCTGACCCGGAACTCGAACCACTTACATCAAGGACACCGGGACCATAAGGATTTAACACTTTTCCACCCCTGGAACTGAAGCCATTCGGCATATTATAAGCCATGAAATTTGCCCATTCTGTCATATTAGCTTTACCGAGAATGATGGCTCCTGCATCTCTAAGTTTTTGTACAATGAACGCATCCTTATTTGCGTAATGATTTTGAAGGGCTAATGAACCGGCGCTTGTATGCATCTGATCATCAGTATCGATATTATCCTTAATTATCACAGGTACACCATGTAAAGGACCTCGAATTTTGCCGTTTTTTCGCTCAGCATCCAAATTGCGGGCAATAAATAACGCCTCTGGGTTTACTTCTAGAATGGAATTGATAGATGGACCTGACTTATCGTACAATGCTATTCGTTTCAAATAGTGTTTAACAAGATCGAATGACGTCAATTCCTCATTTTTAAAATAAGTTTGTAGCTGATCCAGTGTCAATTCTTCAATCTGAAATAGGTTTATTTGTGACATTTTGCCGCTTCCTCTCTTATTTACTCATTACTTATTATATAAAACTGTCACAAAAAAAGGAATTTTCATATTATTGCTAGAATACATAAAAAAAGGCCCGTATCATGCAGACCTTTAAGAGAATTAGCCGAATTGCTGTATCAGTCTTCTATTGAGATTTTCATTGGTGTCCATTCGCCAATGATACCTTGTCCATGAAGCGAAGTACTTCCTTCAGGAGATAAATCTTTCTCAGTCATTAAACCAAGTGCAACTGTAAATTCATTAAACTTGATCGGGACATTTTTCTCGATTCTCACTGCATCACCATTCACTGAAAAAACAACTTCATCGGTTGCACGATTATAACAGATCTCATACTCATTCCATTCTCTACGCTTAAATGCTGATTCTTCTTTAAAGATACAAAAATATCTCGTTTTATTCGTTTCAGGCACTTGTACACCCGGAAAAGGGAGGACTGCATATACACTCGCATACTGGTCATTGCCTGCAAAGAAATCAAGTGCTGCACCCGTTGTGAAATCTAATAAATTTACAGAAACAAATCCATCATATAAATCGCCAGGATTCGTGCCGATTGGCCGTGACCGCATTTTCCACTTAAATGCGATGCTTCCTTCTTCAGGGACTTTCACTGGTTCTTTCGAATAATACATGTGCTTTGCATTATCTAAAAATTGAACAGAAGGGTGGTTTTTAGTAAATGGATTAACTCTGACATATAATTCATCATTTCTTACGATCACAACTGCTTCCGGTTCTCTAAACTCATGGAAGGATCCATCAGGAAGAGGGAAACCTCCCATTTTCCATGTGTCAGATTCCGATAAAATGGAATGAAAATTACCCAGTACAATTTCACTTTGAAGTTTTTTCATTAAACACAGCTCCTAGTTATTTGCTTTATAAAGTTATTTAATCAAATAAAGAGTGTTGAGGCAAATGTTGGCTGTTCTATTAATACCCGTCCATAAAAAAGCTAGATTAATTACATGGACAAGTATATTTCAGAAAAAACTGAATAATAATGGTATTAAGAGCTCGCAAATTAAAGGAGGGTGTTTCTCTATGAAAACGGTATCTCATATTAATTTACGAAAAGAAAAAGAAAAGACGTTCACTTGTGATGATAGAATCATGTTGTTTATTACAAAATTTCATTTAAAATCCAAAAGGGACAAATGGTTAACATTGAGGCTTCTTCTTAGAAAAGGTTCTGTCGATCTAGTAGAACAAATTTTAATCAGTTCAGAATACAGAAGAGATTTTCCTGAACTGCTTGAGGACGAAACGGTTAGAGATTTTTACTTGGACTTAAAGAATCCGAAAAAAGAAATGTGCCTTACCATTTAGCCTTTTGGGAAACCAAAAGGTTTTCTTCTTGCCGTTTTTAGTGTGCATATTTACCTTCATTTGTTATAATACTGACAAGAATATGAAGGAGCATGATTTATGAAACGTTATACATTAGAAGAAGCGAATCAGCTGCTGCCGATACTGTCAAAGGAATTTGATTCACTTCATAACCTGCAAAGAGAATTTGATCTTTGGTACGAATCGTTCCAGCAGGTCGAGCCGCATTTAAATGCAGATGAAAAAGCAGAATGGGAAAAAAGAATTCAATACATGGAATTGGAAGCAGAAATTTTCATCTCCAATATTCTTTCTCATGGTGTATGGTTTGAAGATGCATTTTCATCTACACTTCATTTTCCTGCTATTTTAAATGGAGAAAAAGGTATCTTCAAATGGCATCCAGAAGAACCGTTAATAACCGTCTATCAAAGTACAGAAGAAAAAATCACTCCATTAAACTTAGTAAATTAAGGTAACCGTATATAATTGTTGTAAAAAAAGCTTGTTTTATTTCTATTTATTGTTTATGATATTAATCGTGACGGTAATTAGCGCCTATAGTGAAATGGATATCACACGAGATTTCGGCTCTCGTATTCTGGGTTCGAATCCTGGTGGGCGCGCCACTTTCCAATTGAATATATGATTATCGGTAATTCCGGTACTCACCACGGGGAATGGCAATTGGGACCGGTGGTTTTTTATTTGGCGTCATAAATAAACTAACGTTGCAGGTTGGTGATTATTAATGTCAGAAAAAATGAGAGTACTTTTGTATTATAAGTATGTACCGATTGATGATCCAGAGAGCTTTAAGGACGAACATTTAAAGTTTTGTAAGGATTTAGGACTTCTTGGACGTATCATTGTTGCGCCAGAAGGAATCAACGGGACAGTTTCAGGTACATTTGAACAAACACAAATCTATATGGACCACTTAAAAGCAGACCCTCGCTTTGAAGATATGGTTTTTAAAATAGATGAAGTTGAAGAACATACATTCAAGAAAATATTTGTTCGTCATAAAAAAGAACTGGTAACTTGGCGCTTTGAAGAAGATGTGAATCCGAATCAGCTTTCGGGTAAACGATTGTCGCCAAAAGAGTTTTATGAAGCACTTCAAGATGAAGATGTAATCGTAATCGATGGCCGTAATGACTATGAGTACGAAATCGGCCATTTCAAAGGTGCTATTAAACCTGATGTAAAAGCTTCACGCGATTTCCCAAAATGGGTCCGTGAAAACTTAAGCGAATTTAAAGATAAGAAAGTATTAACATATTGTACAGGAGGAATCCGTTGCGAAAAGTTCTCTGGTTTCCTTCTGCAAGAAGGCTTTAAAGATGTTTCACAGCTGGAAGGCGGTATCGTAACCTATGGAAAAGATCCTGAAGTACAAGGACGATACTGGAACGGTAAATGTTACGTATTTGACGAGCGCATCTCCGTGCCAATTAATCGCACTGAAGAAGATGTAGTTATCGCTACATGTTATTATTGCGGTAAAACAGAAGATCGATACGTAAACTGCGCAAATCCAGAGTGCAATAAACAGCATGTGTGCTGTACGGATTGTGAAGTAAAACATAAACGTTCATGCACAAAGGAATGTTTGGAGCATCCTCGTAACCGATACGAAACAGAAAGCAAAGAACAACAGAACGTTTAAACATAAGCCAGTATATATACTGGCTTTTTCTATTTGCCTGTTTTAAAGTTAACTATAACAACTCAACTAGTACTAGGGGGAACAAATGTGAACCGTGCAAATGAAATCTCTGAAAAAGTAATCAATAATTATCAGAAAGATGAAGGAATGATGATCATTATTTATGCCCAGTGGTGTGTAAATAATGGACTTGATCCAAAAGCTGTCTATTTAAAAGCTTATCCTGACCAAGGTAATAACGAATATGTTATGCATATGCTTGAGCAGACTGTAGCAAAAGAAGAGGCCGAAGATATTACTAATGAAACACTTCTACAAGTTTTATCTTTATTCGGGAACGAGGACCTAGCTTTTACTGTATCAAAAGAGATAGATGCATTGGAGGCGAAAAAGAATGACAGCAAATAAAAAGTTAGTGCTTGCCAGTTATAAAACAGGGCAATATATAGGTGAAGCAGAAGACGAAAGAAATCAAATGGTACTCCTAAAAGTTCTGGCAGTTGTATCACATCCTTGGCAAGGAGACCTTCATAATCCCAAGACAGCTGATGTTCCATTTTTTCAGGAAAGAAGAGCTTTAAGCCATGGAGAAAGAACATGGGTGCCGATTCATACGATTAAAGAATATGATGGGAATCTACCTGAATATAAACAATCTTTACGAACGGCTTTAAGCAATTACATAACTCAACTTAAGGAAGATAATAGTGATTGGGCTAAACGTTCACTGGAATGCCTTTTTCAATTAGAAAAAGATTATAAATTTGATTAAGATCCTTTAAATTGTGGAAATGAATTAAAAATACACACTCAATAAGGTGGCGATATAATTGGATTTGCAGCAAAAAATTATTGAAGAGTTATTAGTAAAACCTGAAATAGATATTGATAATGAAATTAATCAAAGAATACAGTTTTTGAAAGATTATGTAAAAAAAACAGGTGCGAAAGGTTATGTTCTAGGTATTAGCGGTGGACAGGATTCTACTCTAGCAGGTAAATTAGCTCAGCTCGCAATGGAACAGCTAAGAGAGGAAACAGGTAACGATTATTCATTTATTGCTGTACGACTTCCATATGGTGAACAAAAAGATGAAGAAGATGCACAACAAGCAATGAAATTTATTAATCCTGATCTTTCTCTTACAGTCAATATTAAAGCAGCAGTTGATGCATCAGTAAAAAATTTTAAAGATGCAACTGATAAAGAATTAAATAACTTTCTTAAAGGAAATACGAAGGCAAGGGAAAGAATGAAAGTGCAATACGATATAGCTGGTGCCTATCAATGTCTTGTAATCGGAACAGACCATGCGGCAGAAGCGATTACTGGTTTTTTCACTAAACACGGCGACGGTGCATGTGACCTCGTACCTTTATTCGGACTTAACAAGAGACAAGGCAGAGCTTTATTAAAGCACTTAGGAGCTGACAAACGCCTTTATTTAAAAGTGCCTACAGCTGATTTAGAAGATGACAAACCACTTATTCCAGATGAAACGGCATTAGGGGTAACATATGAAGAAATCGATGATTATTTAGAAGGAAAAGAAATTTCGGCATCCTCAAAAGAAAAAATTGAAAAACGATTCATACAAACCATGCATAAACGAAATCCTCCTGCCTCCGTTCATGATACATGGTGGAAATAACATTGAACACCTGGTCTTAAGCCAGGTGTTTTTGTTTTAACGTTTTTAGGTTATACTTGTTTTTGGAGAAAAGGGGAAGGGGATTCTTAAATTGAGTAAAACAGCAAAAATCATTATTGTCGCAGGAGTTATCTTTTTAGCTTATTTTGTATTTGATACAATTAATCGTGAAAATACTAGAAAAGAACGCCTTAATGTAATCGACGATCATTTTAAAAAACCTTTTAAAATAGAAGAAGAACTTAAAGAGCAATATGATGAAGATTTTTTAATTGAAATGGACGATGAATTTTATATGGTAACTGTTAAAGACAATAAAGTTGTTAAGACCGTTAAACAATAATGTAAAGACCGCAGAAAAGAGCGGTCTTTTTATTTTAAGATTTATTTTTAAAACAACCACTTATTTGTACATCTCTTAAGGCATGTGAAGAGGAAACATGCACCCCGAGGACAGCGAGTATACAGGATCAGTGATCTAATGCTAATCACATAAAATTATGGAATTATCACATAAAAAAGCGGGTTAATCACATATTTAACCATTTTATGGAAATTTGTCCACATGTAAAAATACCTTCTTTAAAAAGGAGATGTGAATTGAATTACTCCATAAACAGCGACCTGAAATATGTTCTATAACAAAGTTAGTAGGTCCTTATACTCAAAAACTTCACAAAACTTTTATATAAAAAGTTCTTTAGGAGCAATTTTATTTACAATTGAAAATGCTTGCTAACTCCTTAGCTTTCGTATGCTATGATTTTTTTGGCTTTATAAAATCATTAAAAGGGGTTTGTTTTATGAAATGGAAAAATTGTATATCCGCATTTGTAATATTAACTTCAGCTATTTCAGTTCAATCACCGTCTAGTTCACCTGTAAGTGCTGCAGGAACAATTGCAGGTCCAGTCATATCTGAAGTAGCATGGATGGGTACAACCATAGATGCAAACGACGAATGGGTTGAACTGTATAATCCGACAAACGAAGTCATCGAGCTAGATGGGTGGACACTTAAAGCTTCTGACGGAACTCCTACTGTGCAGCTTTCTGGCTCCATCAGCCCCGGAGACACTTATCTACTCGAAAGAACTAATGATTCAACAGTTCCCGGAATAACAGCGGATCAGATTTATACTGGCGCTCTTTCAAATACCGGGGAAATTCTAGAACTAATAGATGGAGCTAATCAAACCATTGATACCATTTCAAGCTGGTATGCTGGTGATTCAGCATCAAGAGCAACGATGGAAAGAATAAGCCCTTCTGGATCTGGTGATGATTCTCAAAACTGGCAGACTGCAACTGTAAACTATGACGCAGGATTTGGAACACCTGGAACAGTAAGTGGTACGTCAAACGGTCAGCCAGAACAATTAAATAATATTAGTAATGAAGCGGGAGCCATAAATGTTTATTTTAATAAAAGTGCATTAACTCAGTTTGCAACACCTGGTAATTCTGCAAACTATAATGTGAACTTAGAAAACCGTTTGATTAACCGGATTAACGAAGCAACAGAATCTATTGATATCGCTACATATGAGATCAATCTTCCAAACGTAGTCAATGCTTTAATCGAAAAGGCTGCTGCAGGTGTTACAGTTCGTATGATCGCTGACGCAAAGCCATTAAGTGATGCTGAGCATGATGCAAGATATGAACTTATGAAACTTTATTTGGAGAAATTAACGAGAGGAAAAGACGGAGCAGTTAACACTGCTGATGATGTTCATATTTTTTCGGATTCAATTATCTTCGCTGTAGAGGATTCCACTAAACGATCTCAGTATAATCTACCTCAATCTGGTTATCAGGATTTCACACTGCGCACAGTGAGTGTAGGCAGCGGCAGCCAAACAGGCCACATGCTTGTTGATGGGGAGTCCAAAGATACAAATGCTTATTATTCACCAGATGATCAGATGCATAATAAATATCTGATAATTGATGGGAAATGGGTATTTACAGGAAGCTGGAACTTCACCACTACAGGGCTTTACGGTACAGATGAGAACAGGGAGTCTGGAATATTAGATGGGAACTCCAATCATTCAATTGAATTACATTCAACTGAACTCTCATCCATATATAAGACTGAATTTGATGAAATGTGGGGAAGTACTGATTTGCAGCCAAATCCTGAAGTTTCTAACTTTGGATCTCGCAAAACAGATAATACACCGCATCAAGTTACAGTAGGAGGCAAAGTGATAGAAGTGTATTTCTCTCCTGGTGATAATGCAGTCCCTAAAATGAATGAGACTATTGAAACATCAGCTGATCAAAGTGCGTATTTCAGTATATTTGCATGGTCCGACCAAGCACTTGTGGATACACTGAAAGTCAAATGGGAAGGCTCTCCTCAAGATATGGAAGGTACACTGACTGGCTTTGATATCAAAGGGGTTTTTGATGATTCATTCTGGAATATGTGGTGGTCAGCCTCAGTGGATATGACAGGAAGAACTGCTTCACAAACGAGTACAAACAACCCTAATACACGCTGGAATAATCCTGCTCCCGTTTATATGGATAAGGAATCAAGAAAACTTCATCATAAATACTTTATCATTGATGCGGATACTTCCAGTGACCCGTTAGTTATTACGGGTTCTACAAACTGGAGTACAAACGGTAACGATGTAAATGACGAAAATGCATTGTGGATTCATGACTTATCCATTACGAACCAATTCAAACAAGAATTTATGGCAAGATACGAACAAGCTGGCGGTGCTATTCAATAAAATATATATTTGTAATAAAGTGACTCTTGAAGGGAGTCACTTTTTCATTTACAGTAGATGAAAGCTCAATTGCATACATACTATATAGATGAGGTGGTTAATACATGGAAAATTCATACGTTTTATATCATGATCAGATTATTAAAAGCGGCTCAATACCTGTAGATCCCGAAGATAGAGGGTATTTATTTGGAGATGGCATCTATGAAGTTGTTTTTGTATACGACAAAAAGCCATTTGCATTTAATGAGCATTTTGAACGGTTTGAGCAAAGCGCAAATAAACTAGAACTTGCAATGCCTTATGATATTTCAACCTTTAAACATCTGACAGAAGAACTAATAACGAAAAATAATATTGTGAACGGAATGGTTTATATTCAAATGACAAGAGGGGTTGCACCTCGCAACCACTTGTATGAACGTAATATGCAGAGTGTAGTTACGGGGTTTGCTAAATCTGTTTCTTTAGATTCCATTGAAAAATCTCAATCCAACGGAATTCAAACATATCTGACAGAAGATATCCGCTGGCTGCGCTGTGATATTAAAAGTTTAAATCTGCTTGGTAATGTAATGGCTAAAAGAAAAGCTGCAGATTCGGACTGTCAGGAAGCAATCCAGCACAGGGATGGGACTGTTACGGAAGGTTCATCATCCAATGTTTTTATTGTTAAAGATGGGATGCTAAAAACTCATCCTGCTACAAACCTCATTTTAAATGGGATTACAAGACAGGTGGTTCTTAAAATTGCTGAAAGCCTTCAAATTCCAGTAGTAGAGGAATCATTTACAGTAGAAGAATTAATTCATGCAGAGGAAGTATTTATTACGAGTACAACGATGGAAGTAACCCCCGTTGTTCAGTTAAAAGGGGAAAAAGAACAAACATATAAAATTGGACCTGTAACTGCAGAATTACAAAAACAGTTTAAAACTCAAATCCAGCTAAATACTTCTGCGATGAAATCTTAAAAAACGTTAGAGGAAAACATGAAGACTTTACTCAAATATTTTATTAATGGGTTATTAACAATCCTTCCGATCGTGTTAGCGGTCTATATTATTTACAAGATCTTTGGTTTCTTAGACAGTATTCTTGGAAACTTATTAAAAGATGTATTAAAAGAAGACTATATTCCTGGAATTGGTCTCGTATCAACCATTGTCTTAATAACGGTTTTAGGATGGATGTCTACACAGTATATATCAGGCAAGATATTTAGACTTATTGATCGAGTACTTGAAAAAACACCTTTTGTGAAAACGGTATATACAGTGATAAAGGATACGGTTCATTCACTCTTTGGTGAAAAACGTTCTTTCTCAATCGTTGTTCTTATCGAATATCCAGAGCTTAATATGAAAAGTGTAGGATTTGTCACAACAGAGGATGTAAGCAGTCTAGGAGACGAACTCGCCGATCACGTTGCAGTCTATATTCCACAAACCTTTCAGATAGCAGGTTTTACATTTTTAGTTCCAAAGAATAGAGTAAAAATACTGGATGTAAAGCCAGAAGAAGCAATGAAATTTTTGCTGTCCGGTGGCGTTGCCTCAAAATAAATGAAGAAGCATCCTTACTTGTTAAGGGTGTTTTTTTTGTGTTATAAACCTTTTCTTTTCATACATTGTGAATAAAGGAAGGTGTTAATATTGGGAACCTCTAAAAGATTTTATACAAAATTGACACTTATTCCGCTGCATATTATCATGCATTCTCTTTTTATGATTAAAAAGCAGAAGGTAATCTGGAAGATCGATACCAATCAAGAACAACAATTAAAGCGGAAATGGAATAAAATATCATTGAAGCGCTCTGAAGGGTTTTCTATAACTTTTCAAAAAGACAGAGAATTAATTGATCGTATTAAAAGGGAAACCTTACTTCATAACAAAAACAATATAACAAGAACAGCTGCATACCTTGCCTATTATAAAAGCCACCCTGAAGTTCACTGGTCTTTTTTAGCACACATGGTTTCCAGGAACGCCGGTTATTTTATGACCGATTTAAAAGGAGAATTTTTGCCTGAGCTGATAGAACCTTCTGTCATTCAAGAGTTATATTTTACCCTCGAAAAAGGGAACAGTATGATTTTTCATGACGCATATCCTCAGCTACTTTTATATGAAGAGAGTAAAAGAAGAAAGTGCTCACTATTTCACTTATGCAAATTCTTTAACGTTTCTACTTTTATGGAAGGGGTATGGGAGATGTTTTTTGATGGCGACCGCACTCCTTTATTGCCATCCGCACAAATAATTAATGAACAAAACCATATCGAGAAGAATTTGATTAGAACCGAACAGTTTCAAAAGTTGCAACACCAATTATCTTTTAAACTGCAAGAGTGGCTTCACCTTTCACAAATTCTTTTCCCAGTATTGCCGATCAATAAGTCAATAGGGAAGACCATGCAAGGTTTTGAGAGCGCAAAAAAAAGGATAGTGTTAGGACAAAACTTATACGTCATGCTCTTTCAGCGAAACAATTTTAGACCAGTCTATCATTTTGCATGTAATAACCGTCATACTGGATCTCGTTCTGATTATGATTCTGAGGTATTTGGTGCCTCTAAAAGTCAAACCTGCCATTCGCCAAAAGAAAAGTTATCTTTTTTCAAAACCAAAAAAAGTCAAAAACTATACAGCCCTAACCTTGAGGAAGTGTGGGACAATACCTATCACGGACCATTTCATTCTTCCGATTGGTTCTCTATTTCGAAAAATATTATTTCTCAGATCCGATTAGTCTCAAAACCGTCTCCTCAAATTAGGGTGGCTTATTGGGCAGGACTTCATCAAATAGAGACAGTTTATCTTTTAAAACAATATTTTAGATTAATAAAAAAAAATAGAGGCCTTTAAAAAGGCTCTATTTAAACAAAGAAAGTATGTTTCCCATTTGCTGAGCTAGACCCATAACTTGGTTTGCTCCACCCATCATCTTGCCAAAATTAAATCCTGAATTTTGTGTGCTTGGATACATCGATGCATTCTGTGGCTTTCCTTGAAATGGCATACCCTGCATCATTGGATGAGGGGCTAATCCAGGCGGCATCATTGGTGGCATATATGGCATGTATGGCTGTGCAAATCCTTGTGTATATTGCTGTGGCATAGTGGGAGCAGGAGCTGCTGGTGCATAAGGAGGTCTGTCAGGGATGTTATGGCTTTGGGAGAATACTTTTGGAGAAGGAGTAGAAAAAGGATCATATCCGCCATATGGGAACATTCTCGCAGATTTCTCTTTCAAAAAAAATCACCTCAAAATAGTTTCTATATATATATATTCAACTATACAAAAAGCGACATAACCCTTAGGAGGAACTGATTAAAACGCCCTGTCCAAATTTTATTCACATCCTTAATGTAGGGGAAGGTGCGAGACTCCAGGGGACTGGCGGACAGGTGAGACACTTAAAAGTGAAACGTCCGAATGTGGCTCACCGCTTGCCCCGCGGAAAGCGAGTACCTGGACCGGAAATCAACAACTTCCAAAAACTACAATGTTTAGAGAACAAAAAAACACAAAGCCGTATAACAGCTTTGTGTTTTATAAATTTTAGAGTACAGGCACTTTTTCAAATTCTTTGCGCAATGTTTTTGAACGTTCAGCAGCATTTTCTACAGCAGCTTCAATTGCTTTTCCGCCTCCGTTTTCATCTAGAGCATCCAGACCGGCTGCCGTCGTTCCGTTCGGTGAAGTAACCTTTTTGCGGAGCTCAGCAGGAGAATCATCTGATTGCATAACCATTTTACTTGCTCCATATAAAGTCTGTGCTGCAATATCTCTAGCCATCTCTCGATCAAGTCCGTTCTCAACTGCAACATCTTCCATATGTTCTAGCAGATAGTAGAAATAAGCCGGACCGCTTCCAGCGATTCCTGTGAAAACATCCATTTGTTTTTCGGATATAATTTTTACTTTACCAATTGCTTTCGATAATTCTTGAGCTAAATCCAAATCTTCATTTTTAACATATTTACCAGCGCTGATTCCGGTTATGGATTCTCCAATCATACTGGATGTATTAGGCATAACACGAATTACTGGGAGGCTTTTTCCAATTATCTCTTCAATAAATGGTGTTGAGATTCCAGCAAGAACAGATAAAATGATATGATGGTCTTGCAAATTGGGCTTTAACTGCTGCAGAACCTCTTCTGCTTGTTTTGGTTTTACCGCAAGAATAATCACATCTGTATTATTTAATGAAAAATCATTAAAAGAAACAGCTTGAATATCATATTTGTTGATTAGTTCAGATCTTCTTTCAACATTAGAATGATTTGCTGCAGTAATCCGTTCAGGTAAGATACCAGCATTATTAATAAGTCCTGATATCATTGCTTCTGCCATAGATCCTGCCCCAATAAAAGAAATGTTTCTGTATTTTAACATGCAACCCCTCTTTCAAAAATTTAACTGTTGTTTATAAAGTACTATGTTAACATGTTCACATTTAGATGCAAGTTTATCTGTTCATTATTACGTGATTGTAATATGATTTTTACATTAAAACGTTTTCAATGAAGGAGAGGGCAAATGAAATTTTATATCGCATCCAGTTTTAAAAATAAAGAGCTTGTTCAAAAGATATCAATAGATATTCGATCACAGCTAGGATGGAAACTTACATATGATTGGACTCAGAACGAAAGAGCGGAATCAATCGAAACACTGACAGAGATCGGAGTAAAAGAATTTGCAGGAGTATTAGAATCAGATGTGGTTATCGTGATTCTGCCCGGAGGAAAAGGGTGTCATATAGAAATGGGAATTGCGCTCGGCAGTAAGAAGCTCTTATTCCTATATGATCCAGACAGAATCTTAAATAACCTAGAAGATGCAGCAGCATTCTATTTTTTACCGGAGATTAAACATTGGAACGGTGATATAAAAGTATTGAATAATACTTGCTGTTCATAAAAATTATTGAGCTTTTTTATAGGAATGGTTTTGAAATGTTGTAATTGTTTTTTCGGCAATTCGGTCATAGCCTTCATCATTAGGATGAATGGAGTCATAGAGCCATTTATCAATATCATCTGTTTGAAGTGCGTCACTTACTGGAACCACTACAGACGGAGGATGGGAAAGTGCCGTTTCATAAGCAATTAAATTCCAGTCATTTAATAATTTTTCTGTAGCTGGATAATAGTTTTTCTCAGACTTTACGACATTGTATAATTCATTAAGCACTAATACAGCATCAGGATTATGATTACGGATTAATTTAAAAATATCTTCTAAATTCTGTTCGTAATCGGATTTAACTTCATCATAGCTTTGAATAGCTTTAAGAGGCCCTTCTTCTTTCGCGATTTGAACAATATCATTGCCACCAATATTAATCGAAATAATATCTGCTTTCCTTACGGATTCCTGCACAGCTGGTATCTGGAGCTGATTCAGCAAACCTTGACTGGTTGCACCAGAAATCCCTTGGTTTTCAAGAACAAAAGTTTTGTCAGTTAAGCTCTCTAGGTTTGTATTTACTTTTTGAGCAAATCCGCCTTCTTCAGAACCTCTCCCTTGTGCAACGGAATCACCTAGTACTAAGTGACTGAATGTTGATTTTGGATTGTCTTTGAAGTATTCAAGATAGGTGATCTGTTTCTTATCCTTATTTTCACTTTTAACGATAACCGATGCTTCTTTAATTTGATTTATTTTATATTGTGGATAATAGTACCACCCAGCTGTACCGATTATAATGAACAAAAGAAGCAAGGATACGATATATCTTTTTTTCACTTTTATCCCTCCTCCTTGAATGTTTTTATATTAAAAGATATTAACATAAATATGACTAGAAAGTGCAAGGTGACAATTTGAAAAACGATACGCTTAAAATACCCGTTTTAATTCCATTGATTATCGGAATTATTGCTATATCATTTTCATCCATTTTTGTAAAATGGTCAGACGCTCCTGTATCTGTACAAGGAATGTACCGGCTTTTATTCACATTATTTTTAATGCTGCCATTTACTTTGAAGTATATTAATACTCTCAAAAGCATCTCATTAAGAGAATGGTTGCTGCTGCTTTTATCAGGAATATTCTTAGCACTTCACTTCTTGTTTTGGATGGGTTCTTTAAAATTAACAACGGTTGCAAGCTCCACAATATTACTTTCACTGCAGCCGGTTTTTGTTATGGCCGGTGCATATTTTGCATTTCGGGAAAAGACATCTAAACCTGCTATGATCGGAATGTTTGTTGCTATTACAGGTGCTGTGATGATCGGGTGGGGAGACATAGGTATCTCGAAACAACACATTCAAGGAGATATTCTATCCATATTAGGAACAATCGTTGTTGCTGTTCATATGTTGATCGGTCAAAAGCTTCTTAAATCGATATCAGCAGCTATTTATAGTTTTACTGTATTTTTATCTGCAGTTGCCGTTTTTGCTGTATACAATACACTTTTACACATACCGATGACAGGATATTCCGAGAAAGATTGGGGAATATTTCTATTGCTAGCCATTGTGCCAACCGTTTTTGGACATGTTCTTTTCAATTGGCTTTTAAAGTACGTAACCGCTGCAACGATCTCTATGGCAATTTTAGGGGAGCCTGTAGGAGCTACATTACTCGCATATTTATTATTAAATGAAACATTATCTTTCTCACAATGGGCTGGTGGAGCAATTGTTCTATTGGGACTATACTACTTTTTAAAAAATACCCGAAAACTAAAGAAAGATAAACCACCAGCTCCGATAAAAAGCCCAGTAACTGCAGGGCCTATCGTTAAAAAAGGATAATGACAGATAATCGTTAAGCCTTTTTCTATGCTTTTGTAAGGCATTCTTATATGATGGAACAAATAGATTTAAAAAGGAGTTTGATTTCATGAAGAACTATGAAATTGCGACTTTTGCTGGAGGCTGCTTTTGGTGTATGGTAACACCTTTTGAAGAGTGGCCAGGCATTATCAAAGTTGAATCAGGTTATACAGGAGGTCATAAAGAAAACCCTACGTATAAAGAAGTGTGCAGTGAGACGACAGGACATTTTGAAGCTGTCCAAATCACGTTTGACCCCTTGATTATTTCTTATGAAAAAATAGTATCAGTTTTCTGGAAACAAATTGATCCTACAGATGCAGGAGGACAATTCTACGATAGAGGAGACTCTTATCGCACTGCTATTTTTTATCACAATGAAGATCAAAAGAATATAGCTGAACAATCTAAAGCGGAATTACAGGAAAGTGGAAGGTTCGATAAGCCAATTGCAACCTTAATTCTGCCTGCACATACTTTTTATAAAGCTGAAGAATATCATCAAGATTATCATAAGAAAAATCCGTTTCATTATAAAAGATACCGACAAGGTTCTGGACGTGATTCCTTTATAAAATCACATTGGGAAGATAAAGGGAAAAAAGAAGAAATACTGAAAACACTGAACCCCATGCAATATAATGTTACACAGAACGATGCAACAGAACCGCCTTTCCAAAACGAATTTTGGAACCATACGGAAGAAGGCATTTATGTCGATATTGTATCAGGTGAACCGCTTTTTAGTTCTCTTGATAAGTTTGACAGCAGCTGCGGATGGCCAAGCTTTACTAAACCTGTTCGTTCTTCGACGATCGATGAAAAAGAAGATCTTTCTCATGGAATGATCCGTACAGAAGTCAGAAGCAAAGAAGCTGATTCTCATCTAGGCCATGTTTTTACAGACGGTCCTAGAGATAAAGGTGGTCTTCGTTACTGTATAAATTCTGCGGCTCTTCGCTTTATTCCAAAAGAACAATTAAAGGAAAAGGGTTATGAAGAATACTTGACACTCTTTGATAATAAATAAAACCAGCCATTGGCTGGTTTTATTTGTTTATAAGTTTTGAATAAGAGTTGGATTGTACTGATTTAAGTCGGATAAATAACATGATTGCGCCAGCTGAAAGACCTGAAATTAATCCTATCCAGTATCCATATGCGCCAAAAGAAGTGAAGTTGGCTAAATAATACCCGACAGGCAAACCAAGTACCCAATAAGAGATGAATGACAATATAAATGTAACATTTACATCTTTATATCCTCTTAATGCACCCTGGATAGGGGCTCCTATCGCATCAGCTAGCTGGAAAAACACGGCGTACCATAAAAAAGAAATAGTAAGCTGTATAACCTCTGGTTCATTCGAGTAAATTCGGGCAACTTGTTCATCAAACCCAATAAGAAGTCCTGATAAAATAAGGGCAAAGCCAATTGCGGTAAGAATCCCAATATAACCGTACTGTGCAGCATCTTTATATCGTGAAGCACCAACTTCAAATCCAACTGCGATCGTTAGAGCAAAGGAGATGCTCAAAGGAAGCATATAAAGAAAAGAAGCAAAATTTAAAGCAGCCTGATGAGCAGCTATTGTAACGGTATTAAAGTCACTCATCAGTAATGTAACAGCAGCAAAAATACTAACTTCAAAAAAGATCGCCAGTCCAATAGGTATTCCGATCTTCAATTGTTCCTTCCATGCTGAAAGGGAAGGTTTAAAAAACTCTTTAAATAGATGATAACTTCTAAATACGTTTAACTTCATCACAATGAAAATCGTTATAACAGCTGATATCCAATAGGTTATTGAAGAAGCAACTCCGGCTCCAATTCCTCCTAATTCAGGAAATCCAGCTTTACCAAAAATAAACAAATAATTGAAAAAAGCATTTACGGGTAATGCTATAAGAGTAACAAACATTGATATTCTAGTTTGGCCCAATGCATCGATAAAAGATCTTAACGCTCCGTATAAAAATAACGGCAGTATCCCAAAAGACAATGCGATTAAATATCCTCTTGCTACACGTTCAACCTCTCCCTCTAACGACATCGCATCCAAAATCGGATTCAATATAAAGGAACCAAGAACAATCACGAATAATGAAAGTACAACGGAAAGGTAAACTGCCTGCATAACAGCTCTAGGAACGTTTTTAGTGTTTCTTGCACCTGTCAGTTGAGATACAATCGGAGTCAATGCCATTAAGATACCGTTTAAACCTGTAAAAATCGGCACCCAAAGACTCGTGCCAATCGCAACACCTGCAAGCTGTTTTGCACCAGCATGACCACTCATGACTGTGTCGAAAAAGTTCATAGCATATAGTCCAAGCTGAGTGATGAGAACAGGGACAACTAGAATTAAAAATTGCTTATATTTATCTTTTAATGTGTGTGTTTGGAACATTTGCATACTTCCTTTGTGTTTTTAACTGACAAACAGAGCTAATGCATTATATCATATAATTATCGACACAAACGTAAAGGAGCAGCTATGAGCGTTCAATTTTTATTTGAAGTTGAGTCAGTTCAGCCAGGGGAGCAAACAGATGAAAAAATAGTTTTGGTATCAACAGAACTTCTTTATAAAAGCAGTGGAGAGACGATCTTTACTGGTATCATACCTGTCCGGGTGAGTGATCACGGCGTCTTCGTTTCTATACAAGCTATTTCCTCTGCATTCACCTCCAAATATTTGCGAACAGAAACATTGTTCAGGCTGAAAAGATACATCAAAAAGATGAAAGATTACTTAGATTTTGACTAAATGGAATATGTTGACTTTTCAGGATATCCCTCATATAATATGAAAAACTAAAGAACCGAACATTTATGAAAAAGAGAGTAACCTGTCTAGTTTGTTATAGAGAGCCGGGAACGGTGGAAGCCTGGCACAGCTGACAGAAGAAGCGCACTTTGGAAATGTTTGCTTGAAGATTAGTAGGGCAGACCGGGACATCCCGTTAACAGATCAAGCGGCCTTATTAAGGCAACAAGAGTGGTACCGCGGTCTAATCCGTCTCTTCTATATATTAGAAGAGGCGGTTTTTTATTTTGGGAGGGAAAAATATGAATGAAAAAAAAGAGTTTGCATCTTATCTTAAAAGTCAGATCGGAGAAGATTTTTCTTTAGAACAAATCGAATCATTAATTGAAAAACCGAAGCAGCTGCATCAAGGCGATTTAGCGTTTCCTTGTTTTCAGCTAGCAAAGATCTATAAAACTTCTCCCGCTGAGATTGCTTACAGATTGTCAGCAAGTAGCCTCCCAAGTCTTTTTAGTAAGGTTGAAACCGTCGGTGGTTATGTGAACGTGTTCTTGGATAAAAAATCAGCGGCAGCTTACCTGATAACTAACATATTAAAGGAACAAGAGAATTATGGCAGTCATTTGATCGGAAAAAACAAAACAATTGTGTTTGACCTGTCATCACCTAATATCGCGAAACCTTTTTCAATGGGACACCTTCGTTCAACTGTAATCGGATCTTCTTTAGCCTTAATCAGTGAAAAATGCGGTTATGATACTGTGAAGATCAATTATATTGGTGACTGGGGCACTCAGTTTGGAAAATTAATCTCTGCTTATTTACGATGGGGAAAGGAAGAAAGAGTTAAAGAAAACCCAATCCCAGAGCTGACAACACTTTATGTTCGCTTTCACGAAGAAGCAGATAAAGATCCTTCTTTAAACGATGAGGGCAGAAAATGGTTCAAGAAGCTGGAAGACGGTGATCCAGAAGCATCACAATTGTGGATCTGGTTTAAGGAAGTATCATTAAATGCATTTCAGAAGATTTATGAACTTCTTGGTGTCGAGTTCGATTCGTATAACGGAGAGGCATTTTTTAACGATAAAATGGATGCTACTATAAAAGAACTGACGGACAAAAACCTTCTCGAACTTTCAGACGGTGCTCAAATTGTAAGTGTCGGTGAAGACATACCACCATGCCTGATCAAAAAAACAGATGGGGCGACACTCTATGCGACACGTGATCTAACTGCAGCCATATATAGAAAAAACACTTACGATTTTGATCAAGCTTTTTATGTTGTAGGACATGAACAATCTTTGCATTTTGAGCAAGTTAAACGAGTCCTTACTAAAATGGGATATGATTGGTCAAAAAACATGCATCATGTTCCATTCGGGCTTATTTTGCAGGATGGAAAGAAGATGAGTACGCGAAAAGGAAGAACTGTTTTGCTTGAAACCGTTCTTTTAGATGCTATTCAACTTGCTGAAAATAATATTCGAGAAAAAAATCCAGCATTACTCGAGGTGGACGAAGTAGCTCGTCAAGTTGGAGTAGGCGCGGTAATCTTTCATGACTTAAAGAATGAGAAAGGCAATGATGTTGAATTCTCTCTTGAACAGATGCTCAAGTTTGAAGGAGATACAGGACCTTACGTGCAATATACAGCTGCCAGAATTCAAACGTTATTAAATAAAGGCCCATTTAATGGTCAAATTCCAGATGAATTTTCAATTGCAGAAGAGAGCTGGGAAATGATTTCTGTTTTAAACGATTTTCCATTAATTGTACAAAATGCATTCTTGCGAAAAGAACCTTCAATTATATCGAAATATATCTTAAAGTTATCACACAAGTTCAATCATTTTTATGGAAGTGTTAAAATCCTTAACAGTGATAAGACGGCAGAAAGACTTGCATTATGCGCCAGCATACAGATCGTCCTTAAAGAGGGCTTAAGATTATTAGGGATTCAGACCCCTAAACAAATGTAGCGGGGTAGTAACTATTGAAGTGTGTTTACAATATTATATAGAAGAAAATAATTTTTTCTTTTAAGTTTACTTGCTAGCAAATTCTTTCGATTCCGTTATATAATCTTATAACCTTAAATCTTCCGGAATCGAGGAAAAGATCTATGAAAACATACAGCGAACAAACTAAAGGAGTCTGGTACGCAGCTTTAGCGTACTTGATCTGGGGGTTCCTTCCATTATATTGGAAACCTCTAGCCCATTCAGGGTCAGGAGAAATATTAGCTCATCGTATCTTTTGGTCATTTGTACTCATGCTGGCAGTTATGTTTATTCTAAAGAGAAAAAAGGATCTCATTAGAGATATTAAGATCCTTTTATCCAGTAAAAAACAATTCTTTTCTGTTTTTATAGCTTCTATATTAATCAGCGGAAACTGGCTAATGTATATTTGGGCTGTTAATAATGATCATGTAGTTGAAGCAAGCTTAGGATATTACATTAATCCGCTTGTAAATGTTATTTTAGGCATGGCAGTTTTAAAAGAAAGATTAAATAGCTGGCAGGTTGTATCCTTTGTTATTGCAGCATGCGGTGTTTTTCTTTTAACTTGGGAATATGGAAAATTCCCTTGGGTAGCAATATCCCTGGCTCTCTCATTTGGACTTTATGGGCTGGCAAAAAAACTGGGGAGCTTTGATTCATTAACCGGGTTAACATTAGAAACAATGTTTGTCGTTCCTGCTGCTTTTGCTTATTTAGTATTTCTTCAGTGGAACGGCACAGGTTCTTTTTTCGCTTCCGGTATCTCAACAACTGTTCTTCTATGGGGAGCAGGGGTTGTAACTGCATTGCCGCTCGTATTGTTCGCTCAAGGAGTTAAGCGGATTACAATGACGATGACAGGATTCCTGCAATATATTGCGCCAACCATTATGCTATTGCTGGGAGTCTTCTTATATCACGAGACATTTACGGAAATTCATCTCATTTCTTTTACCTTGATCTGGCTCGCACTCCTTATATTTACTATAAGTAAAACGAAATGGGCAAATTATCTTATAAATCGCAAAAACAAAAATTCACTTTCTGCGAAAATATAGTATAATGGCAATGACCATTGTTACAGTTGAAACCTTATCAATGATAAGGTTCTTTTCATTCATTGTTTGAGAGCGCTTTATATAGGGAAAAATTAATGGCGAGAAATGATGAATCACCTGTTAACAGCAACAGCACAATACTTACAAAGGGAAGCAGGAGGGAACAAAAGATGAGTCATCAACGTTCCAAATCAGAAAATCCTTGGCAGGGACTAAGCGGGCCAAATATGGCTTATGTCCTTGAACTATATGATCAATATAGTGTGGATCCGGAATCTGTTGACAGTTCTTTCAAAGAAAAATTTGAAACTTGGGGGCCTCCAAGCGAGGATTCTGCACCAAGTGAACGTACTGGACAGAGTTTTGATGGAATGAATTTAGAGAAATTAGCAGCTGCACTTAAACTTGCGGAAAACATCCGCACATACGGTCACTTAGCAGCTAACTTATATCCAGTTGGCGAATTTCCTAAAGACAACCACCATATTGACCCAAAAGAATTTAATTTATCAATTGAAGATTTGAAAGCGATACCACCTTCCTTTATTTGGAAAGAAGCTCCCGCATCTGTAAAAGACGGCTGGCAAGCAATCCAAATGCTGCAGGAAGTGTATACGAAGAACATCGCCTATGAATTCAGTCATGTTCATGAAACAGAAGAACGTCAATGGCTGAACACTATGGTAGAAACAAGCCAGCATTACCCTGATTTTTCAGCTGAAGATAAGAAAAATCTTCTATACCGTCTATCAGAGGTAGAAGGTTTTGAAAAATTCCTTCACAAGACTTTTGTAGGACAGAAGCGTTTTTCTATCGAAGGTGTAGATATGCTTGTACCGATGCTCGATGAAGCTGCAAAAGAAGGCTGCCGTGATGGAGCAGAGCACGCATTAATCGGAATGGCGCATAGAGGACGTCTGAATGTTCTTGCACACGTACTCGGTAAACCATACGAATTAATTTTCTCTGAATTTCATCATTCGCCAAACAAAGAGCTGATTCCTTCTGAAGGTTCAAGAGGAATCAACTTCGGCTGGACTGGTGACGTAAAGTACCATTTAGGTGCAAGCCGTACAGTTGAAACAGATCAAGCGCACAAGATCAAGATTTCTTTGGCTAATAACCCAAGTCACCTGGAATATGTTGATCCAGTTGTAGAAGGTTACACTAGAGCTGCACAGGAAACACGTGACAGCAAAGGTTATCCTGTTCAAGACACTTCAAAAGCATTTGCTATCTTAATTCATGGAGACGCTGCATTTCCAGGTGAGGGAATTGTTGCAGAAACACTGAACTTGAGCCGTTTAAGAGGCTATCAAACAGGTGGAACACTCCATATTATCGCAAATAACCTTGTTGGGTTTACAACCGATAGTGGAGATTCCCGTTCAACTAAATATGCGAGTGACCTTGCTAAAGGATTTGAGATTCCGATTATTCACGTGAACGCAGATGATCCTGAAGCTTGTATCGCTGCTGTTCACTTAGCTTATGAATATCGTAAAAAGTTTCAGAAAGACGTTTTAATCGATTTGATCGGATACCGCCGTTTCGGGCACAACGAGATGGATGACCCTTCTGCAACACAGCCTAGACTGTACAAACAAGTAAACAGCCATCCGACTGTTCGTGATGTTTATGCGAAACAGCTAGTAAAAGAAGGCGTTCTTTCAGAAGATGATGTTAAAACGATTGAAGATGAAGTTTTAACAAAACATCAAACAGAGTACGAAAAAGTACAAGGCCGCAAAGAAAAATTCAAACTGGAAGACACTAGACTTCCGGATCCGTTATCCAAAGCACTTCCTGATATCGATACCACAATTTCAGTAACAGAACTGCAAGAGCTAACGGAAAACATGCTGAAGTGGCCAGGAGATTTTAATGTATATCCTAAAATCAAGCGTATCTTAGAGCGCAGACGCAAAGCGTTCCAAGGAGAAAAGATTGACTGGGGTATGGCTGAATCTTTAGCATTTGCATCTATCTTAAAAGATGGAACACCAATTCGTATTACAGGTCAGGACTCCGAGCGCGGAACATTCGCTCAAAGACATCTTGTTCTTAATGACAGTGAAAGCGGAAAGAAATTTTCCCCGCTTCACGGAATGGATGAAATCGATGTTTCATTCGCTATTCATAACAGTCCGCTGTCTGAATCTTCAGTAGTAGGATTTGAATATGGCTATAACGTTTTTGCACCAGAAACTCTAGTTATCTGGGAAGCTCAATACGGAGACTTCGCAAACGTGGCACAAGTTTTGTTCGATCAGTTCCTTTCTGCTGGCCGTGCGAAGTGGGGACAAAAATCAGGTATGGTTATGCTTCTTCCACATGGTTATGAAGGACAAGGGCCTGAGCACTCCAGTGCACGTTTAGAACGTTTCTTGCAGTTAGGTGCCGAAAACAACTGGACAGTTGCGAACGTTACTACGGCTTCTCAATACTTCCATTTGTTAAGACGCCAAGCGAAGCTTCTTTCTATGGATGAAGTTCGTCCATTAGTTGTAATGACGCCTAAGAGTTTGCTTCGTGATACAAAGGTTGCGTCACTACCAGAAGCTTTCGAAAGTGATCACTTTATGCCATTGCTTGAACAGCCAGGTCTTGGCAAAGAAAATGACAAAGTTAAGAAAATCTTGTTATGTTCTGGTAAAATTGCGATTGATCTTGAAAAAGCGCTTGAGCAGGATCAAGTTGCTAGAACTGAGATGCATATCGTTCGAGTAGAACAGATTTATCCGTTCCCAGAAGAAGAGATGACCGCTCTCTTAAATGAGTATCCAAATGTTGAAGACTTGATCTGGGTTCAAGAAGAACCTAAGAACATGGGTTCATGGCTATACATCGAACCAAAACTCCGTGCTGTAGCACCTAAAGGAGCACATGTTTCTTACATCGGCAGACAAGAACGCTCAAGTACAGCTGGCGGGGAACCAGACATCTATAAAAAAGAACAAGAACAAATTATCCAAACATCATTAGCACTAGACATTCAATCGCGAGAGGGAGGCCGTGAACATGTTTGACGTTAAAGTTCCGGAGTTAGCCGAATCAATTTCAGAAGGTACAGTTGCACAATGGCTTAAAAAAGAAGGCGACAAAGTTGTAAAAGGTGAAGATATCGTTGAGTTGGAAACTGATAAAGTTAACATCGAGATCAGTGCTGAGCGTGACGGAATCTTAAAAAATATTAAAGTTGAGCCTGGCGACACAGTTGCTGTTGGAGATGTAATTGCTTCAATCGTTGATGGTGATGGATCAGCCGCTGAAACTGAGTCTAAACCTGAAGAGAAGCCAGCTGCGGAAGAAAAAACAGAGCCAGCTAAAAAACAAGAGCAGTCTTCTGAAAAAGCTGAAGCTGAAGAAGAAGATTCGAAGGCTGCAGATCGCCCAATCGCATCACCAGCTGCTCGCAAACTGGCACGCGAAAAAGGAATCGACCTTTCTGAAGTAAGTTCACGTGATCCACTTGGACGTGTCCGTACAGAAGACGTTAAGCGTCATGCTGAAGGCGGAAACAGCGAAAAGGCAGCGAGCTCGTCTAAGCCAGCTGCTAGCACATCTCAGCAGCAGCCAAAAGCAGCTGAAGCTGTAAATCCTGAAAAGCCGGTAGAACGAGTTAAGATGTCACGCCGACGTCAAACAATCGCAAAACGTCTTGTTGAAGCACAGCAAACAGCTGCAATGCTTACAACTTTTAACGAAGTAGACATGACTGCGATCAACGAAGTCCGCGCTCGCCGCAAGGACAAGTTCTATGAGCAAAACGGCGTAAAACTTGGCTACATGTCATTCTTTACGAAAGCTGTTGTAGGCGCATTGAAGAAATTCCCTGCAATCAACGCAGAAATTCAAGGCGACGAAATGGTGCTTAAGAAGTTCTATGATATCGGTATTGCAGTAGGCGCTGAAGAAGGACTAGTTGTACCGGTCGTTCGCAACGCGGATCGTTTAAGCTTTGCTGGCATCGAGAAAGAAATCGGGAACTTGGCTGAGAAGGCCCGCAACAAGAAGTTGTCTTTAGAAGACCTTCAAGGCGGTTCATTCACAATCACGAACGGCGGTATCTTCGGATCAATGCTTTCTACACCGATTCTGAACGCTCCTCAAGTAGGTATCCTTGGAATGCACACAATCCAATGGAGACCGGTAGCAATCGATAAAGAGCGCATGGAAAACCGTCCGATGATGTACATCGCGCTATCTTACGACCACCGCATCGTAGATGGAAAAGAAGCAGTAAGCTTCTTAACTACTATAAAATCACTCCTAGAAGATCCAGAATCATTGCTTTTAGAAGGTTAATTAGAAGATTGTGGCCACCTTCAGCTGTTGCTGAGGGTGGTTTTTTTGTATGGCAGCATGGTGGTCGACAAGGTCATACTTTGTTGGCGGGAATGAATAGTTTAATGTCGGAATTTAAGTTAATTTGTCGAAAAGCCCATAAAGTTAATTGTGGGATCATAAATAATTTTGAAGGACCATAAGTTTTTTTGAAGGATCATAAAATAATTTGAAGGATCATAAAAATGATTCAAGGACCATAAAATTATATTCACTATTTTGAAGGAAATTACAGTACTAATCTTGAACTGTATCTTGTTGATTTAAAAGGGAGAGGTGATTATTTGATTGTGAAGAAAAGAACTAAACCGCTAAAACTAATGAAACTAGAAGTACTAAATGGACGAATCGTACAAAACCACTCAAAAATCCACCTTATAGGAAGCGATTTTGCAAAATATCAAGCTGGCTTTAAAGGGGAAATGTCACTCGATTTTTATTTAAAGGATCTAAATGAAGATGAATATCATATTTTCCATGATTTAAGGCTACCTCAATCGAGCAATGAACAATTTTACTTTCAAATTGACACTTTAATTGTACACTCTCAATTTTGTATACTTATTGAAGTTAAAAATCTAATAGGTAATTTATATTTTGACCATCAATTTGATCAAATGATAAGAACTAGAGACGGAGTAGATGAAACTTTTTCAGACCCCATAAACCAGGTGGAATTGCAAAAAGCACAATTTGCAAAGTGGTTAAAGTTAAATAAATTTCCTGAAATCCCGCTTCACTCCCTCGTGGCAATTACAAACCCCAAATCATACATAAGAATTTCTCCTAAGTACGGAAAAAAATCACAAAAAATTATTCGTGGAAACACCTTAGTAAATAAAATAAATGGATATGTTTCTTCTGAGCAAGAGAGCGTATTACTAAAGAAAGATCTAAAGAGATTAACTAAATATTTAATTAGAGAAGATACTCCACAGAACCCTGATATATTAAGAAACTACAGTATTCAAAGAGAAGAAATAGTGACAGGTGTTTTTTGTCCCAAATGTAAAAAACCCCCTATGATTAGATTAAAGAGAACCTGGCTTTGTTTGAATTGTTCAGGAAAATCTAGCAATGCTCATGAAAAGGCGCTACAAGATTATGCTCTATGATTTAATCCTCAAGTAAAAAATAGTGATATTAGAGACTTTCTTAACGTAGAATCTCGTTCTTCTGTAAAGAAGCTACTTCAGGCAATGAACATTAAGCCTATTGGTTTGCGCAAAGCTGCTATCTACACACTTCCACTACCAAAGGAAAAGGTTTAACAGAGCAGAAAAAAATTATCGGTTGAAAGTACTTATTTTGATAAAATAATCGATAGTTGTATATTACAAATACAATAAGTTGCACTACACAAATACCTCTAATATAATCATTTGCATTATGCAACTAAACTACAAAAAAGACGGTCAAGACAGCCGCCATCCATGTTTTTATCTCATTTAAGGAATCAACAAAAGCTTTCCGGTACTTTTTCTGCTTTCAATAAACTCATGTGCTTTTCTACCTTCACTTAAAGGAAAGACAGTTTTTAAAATTGTCACTTTACCTTCAGCAATCCATTCAAACAATTCACCGGAACGGGTAACGCGTTCTTCGCTGGAAGTAAGTACGTTCCACAAGTCTCCGCCAGTTAATGTTTTGGATGTATCCATCAGCATGCGAGGATCGATCTTTACAGGATCACCGCCTGCCATCCCGAAAAACACAACCGTTCCGCCAACACGAGTTACTTCAAAACTATCTATTATTGTTGAACCTACAGATTCATAGACAACATCTACACCTTTACCTGATGTCATCTGCACAACTGAATCTTTCCAGTTGTCATTATATAAAAATACAGATTCGGCACCAGCAGATATGGCAACTTGCCGTTTTTCTTCAGAGGAGGTTAAGCCTATTGCTGTTCCTCCGAGCAGGTTAATAATCTGGATCAACAGCTGTCCAACACCGCCTGCAACAGCATGAACCAGGGCGACATCACCTTTTTTAATAGAATAACTGTCTTTCGTTAAATAATGAGCTGTAAGACCTTGCAATAGAAGAGAGGCAGCTGATTCAAACGAAACATCATCGGGAATGGGTATCGCCTTATCCTTTGGAACAGCGACTAATTCTGCGTTTGCAGCAGGGACGTCGGCAAATGCAATCCGGTCTCCAACCTTAACATCATGCACATTATCCCCGATACTTTTTACAATTCCCGCGCCTTCATAACCTAATATATAAGGAGGCTGTCCTTCAAGATGATAATTTCCTTTTCTTCTATATACATCTGCAAAATTTAAACCGATCGCTTTCATTTCAAGCAAGATTTCATCTGGACCAATAACAGGATCATCTATTTCACGATAATCTAAGACGTCTGGACCGCCAAACTTTTCAAACACTAATGCTTTCATGATTTTCTCCACCATCCATATATGTTTTGTTCCTATTTATTTTAACGATAAAAATAATGAAAGACTAGGGAAGCCCCTCGTGAAAAGATGAATTTGACATTATTCCTTCTGCACCATTATCATTTAAGGAAGAAAGCTTTATTTGCCGCATCCATATTTAAAGGAGAGAATTTAAGATGATTCACTTAGATTGGGCTACAAGACCAACAATTCGAGAAATTAAATGTGTACACACGAATGCCGAAAAATATATGGTAGACAGAGCTTTAACAGGCGGAAAGATGTACGAATTGAAAAACGAAACAGAAGAGTTTTATTTTGTTATTGATAACACTGGAAAAATCGGCGGGTATTATAAAGAATACTTTGAAGGTTGAACAATAGTAAAAACTGCATAAAGAAAGCCTGACTCCTTGAGCCAGGCTTTTGCTATTATATTAGGAATGAATCTTTACTTTTTCCTTATTTAAAAGGGCATCCATGAATTCATGGAATTCAGGAATGTTCATCTGCTGGGCTGAGTCGGATAGTGCGACTGCTGGATCTGGGTGTACTTCAGCCATTACAGCATCTGCACCGATTGCCATAGCTGCTTTAGCGGCAGGCAAGAGGAGGTCCTTACGCCCTGTAGAATGTGTCACATCTACAACAACCGGTAAATGTGTTTCTTTTTTCAAGATCGGTACAGCAGAGATGTCCAGCGTGTTACGCGTTGCACGCTCGTAAGTACGGATACCTCGCTCGCAGAGGATTACCTGGCTGTTACCTTGAGCTAGGATGTATTCAGCAGCGTACATGAACTCTTCAATTGTGGCAGCTAACCCGCGTTTTAGGAGAACCGGTTTGTTGACCGAACCTGCAGCTTTTAATAAATCGAAGTTCTGCATGTTACGTGCACCGATTTGGATAACATCAACATAATCCAATGCCATTTCAATGTCATTCGGATTCAGGATCTCACTTACTACAGCGAGCTGGTGTTCATCGGCAGCTTTACGCAGAATCTTTAGTCCTTCCAGACCTAGTCCTTGGAAATCGTAAGGGGAGGTACGCGGCTTGAATGCACCGCCCCGAATTAATGTTAATCCTTTTTCAGCGATTACCTCGGCAACTTGCTTCACTTGTTCATAGCTTTCAACCGCACAAGGACCCATGATGAAATGAGGGTTTCCATCACCAATTTTTTCACCTTTTACATTTACAATTGTATCTTCCGGCTTCTTTTTACGAGATACTAGCAATGCTTTTCTATTATCATCTTTTTGCAGCTCTAAACTTGCCTTGAAAATTTGTTTGAAGATATGCTGCACAGTAGAGGTTTCGAATGGTCCATCGTTATGGGAAGCAATCAAATCTAAAAGGTTTCTCTCTCTGACTGGATCAAAACGCTTCACACCTTGCGTTTCTTTTAACTTTCCAATCTTCTGCGCGACATTGCCGCGTTCATTTAACAGTTCTAAAATTTTTAATGAAATCTCATCAACTTCTTTGCGTAACACTTCTAATTCGTTTGACATCGGCGGTTCCTCCCCAATTGTTTGTACTTCTCCACATTTCCTATATCGCGGCCGCTAATAGGCTATTTGTCATTTATTATCACACCGGACACTTTCGCGCTTTAAAGCGTGTGTCTCATAAAGTATTGTTTGTAACTTTAAATGGATTTGAAAAGAAAGTCAAGAGCTTTTCCAAAAAAAGTTTTATTAAATTTCTGAATGTTCATTTTAGTAAGTTGACTATTAGATGAAGGTAATGTAAATTTTAAGAAAAATGAATGAATTCCCTTTACAACAGCGCTTCAACGTGTTAAAACTGTCTATAACTTTATAAAACAAATCGCTATGAAAGAAAACGAGTAGTGAAATGGTTCCCTGTTTTAGAGAGCTGATGGTGGTGCGAATCAGTACAAAACCTTTCGCGAATTACAATTCTTGAGCATGCTTTTTTATAAAAGCCGGACTTTTCCGTTATGACAATGAAGGTGGCAGAGATTGATCTTTGCTGTCAGGGTGGTATCGCGATTAATTCGTCCCTGCTTATTAGCAGGGATTTTTTTGTACAAAAAATTAGCAAACAGCACATTGGAGGAATGAATTATGAGATATTTAACAGCCGGTGAATCACACGGACCGCAGCTTACAACGATAATAGAGGGTGTACCAGCCGGTCTTCCTCTTTTAGCTGAAGACATAAACGAAGAACTTTCAAGAAGACAAAAAGGACATGGCAGAGGACGCCGCATGCAGATTGAAAGAGATCAGGTACAGATTCTTAGCGGTGTAAGACACGGTATAACGCTTGGTTCACCAATCACATTAGTCGTTGAGAACAAGGATTTTACCCATTGGACAAAAATCATGGGTGCTGATCCGCTTGAAGATGAAAATGCTGAAGTTAAACGTGTCATTTCAAGACCACGTCCTGGACACGCTGATCTCAACGGAGCTATTAAGTACAACCATCGAGATATGAGAAACGTGCTCGAACGATCTTCAGCCCGGGAAACAACTGTACGTGTAGCGGCAGGAGCTGTGGCGAAAAAACTCCTAAAAGAGCTAGGTGTTGAAGTTGGTGGCCATGTGCTAGAAATCGGCGGCGTCAGAGCAGATCAAACAACATATGAAACACTTAACGAACTTCGTGAAAAAACAGAGGCATCTCCAGTTAGATGTTTAGATAAAACGGCAGAAAAAGAGATGATGAATGCCATTGACCACGCAAAAGAAAACGGTGATTCAATTGGCGGCATCGTAGAAGTTATTGCTGAGGGGATGCCTGTTGCTGTAGGAAGCTACACGCATTATGACAACAAACTAGATGCAAAACTTGCTGCAGCAATCATGAGTATTAATGCATTTAAAGGTGCTGAGATCGGCATCGGTTTTGAAGCAGCAAGAAAACCAGGCAGTGAAGTACATGACGAAATTCAATGGGATATCGAGAATGGATACACTCGCAAAACGAATAATGCCGGGGGATTTGAAGGAGGAATGACAACAGGAATGCCCGTTGTAGTCCGGGGAGTGATGAAGCCGATTCCGACATTATATAAGCCCCTGCAAAGTGTTGATATAGAAACGAAAGAAGCATTCGCTGCAAGCATCGAGCGATCTGACAGCTGTGCGGTTCCAGCAGCAAGTGTCGTTGCAGAATCTGTAGTAGCATGGGAACTCGCAAGCGCACTCGTACAGCAATTCGGTCAGGATAATATGGAAGTGATCAAGAAGAATATCGTTCAGCATCAAGAACGTGCAAGGGTGTTTTAAATGGAGCAATTCAATATCACGACGCCTTCTAAAAACTATCCCGTTTATGTAGGTGAAAGAGCGATTACTAAACTAGGCAGAGTTTTACAATCCTTAACACCTGCACCAAAAAGTCTGCTGATCATCACGGATCATCATGTAGGAGATTTATATCTTAACGATGTTCAAGCAGAACTGGATCAAAATTTTTCATATGAAACCTTTCAAATCAAGCCGGGCGATAGTCAGAAATCTTTTGAAAACTATTACGCCTGCCAAAGTTTTGCGCTAGAGAAAGGACTTGACAGGACATCTGTAATTCTAGCACTAGGCGGTGGAATGATCGGTGACATCGCTGGCTTTGTCGCTGGGACCTATATGAGAGGCATTCGTTTTATTCAAATACCAACTACCATTCTTGCTCATGATAGTGCAGTAGGAGGAAAGACAGGGATCAACCATCCTCAAGGCAAAAACATGATAGGTGTTTTTCACCAGCCAGAAGCCGTAATCTATTCAACAGATTTTCTATCAACTCTACCTCGAAACGAAATAAGATCTGGATTTGCAGAAGTGATCAAGCATGCGTTAATAGCAGATCGTAGCTTCTATGATTATCTTCGCAAAAATATAACAAGTTTGGATGATCTAAAAGACGAACTCCTGTTAAACTGCCTTACTAGAGGAATTGAGATTAAGAACGAAGTAGTATCACAGGATGAGAGAGAAAAGGGCATGAGAGCTTTTTTGAATTTTGGACACACTCTCGGACATGCCATTGAAGGGGAGCTCCAATACAAAGGTATCACACATGGTGAGGCGGTAGCACATGGTATGCTGTTCGCTTTATCACTTAAAGAAGAAACCATACAGCTGGGGAAAGATCTCAAAAAATGGCTACATGACCTTGGGTTTCCACCAATACCAAAGAATCTTTCCGTACCATCTCTTATCAACCGAATGAAAAAAGATAAGAAAGCTGCAGGAGGAACTATTAACATGGTGCTTCTAGAACAAACAGGACACCCTTATTTAGCTCCTTACCAAGCTATCGATTTAGAAGAAAAATTAACTGATTTCTTAAAAGAGAATTAACCCCAAAGGAGCCTGCACATGAAGAACGTCTTGCTGATAGGAGTCGGATTGATTGGCGGATCGATCGCTTTAACAATAAAAAATGAACATGAAGCGGTTATCACAGGATATGACGTCCAGACTGCTAATTGCGAGACAGCAGTAAAATTAGGAGTCATTGACAGAGTCGCAAATGATTTGCAACAAGATGCAGCCGACGCTGACCTTATCATAATCGCTACGCCAGTTGAAGCAACATTGAACATTATGGATCAATTATCTTCCATAAAAACAGGAATTAAAGCTCTCGTAATGGATGTCGGAAGCACGAAGAACACCATAATGAAAAAGGCTGAAAAGCTCGCTGAAAATGACATTGTTTTTATCGGCGGCCATCCTATGGCAGGGTCACATAAAACCGGTGTAGAAAGTGCTCGACCACATTTATTAGAAAATGCATTTTATATCTTAACACCTAGTTCTATTGCTTCTGCAGCAAAAATTGAAGAAGCGAAGGACTGGCTAAAAGGAACGCATGCAAAATTTATAGTGGCTGAACCAAATGAACATGATTTTCTTACTGGTATTGTAAGCCATTTTCCTCATCTCATTGCATCGAGTCTCGTAAGACTTGCACAAAAACATGCCAATGACAATCCGCTAGTTCAGCAGCTCGCAGCCGGGGGCTTTCGTGATATAACGCGCATTGCATCAAGCTCTCCAAAAATGTGGAGTGATATTGTCAGCCAAAACAAAAACCATTTATTATCACTTTTAACAGAGTGGAAAGAAGAGATGGATCAAGTTATCAGCTTTGTAGAAAATGGTGATCAAGATCAATTGTTTGACTACTTTAATGGAGCAAAATTATTTCGTGATGGGCTCCCGGTTCGTTCCAAAGGTGCTATACAGGCGTTTTCCGATTTATACGTAGACATTTTAGATACAGCAGGTGCTTTGTCTAGAGTTACAACACTCTTAGCAGAATCCCAGATCAGCATCATAAATATTACCATTCTGGAAGTAAGAGAAGGTCTTAATGGGGTGCTGAGGTTAAGTTTTCAAAACGAAAATGATCGGGATCAGGCACAACAGCTATTACATCAAGAAAACTATTTAACTCATATCACAGTATAAAGGAGGCACTTTTTATGAAAAAACAATTCATGCCTATTCAAAGCTTAAATGGAAAAATCAAAGTGCCAGGTGATAAATCCATTTCTCATAGAGCAGTCATGTTTGGTTCTATAGCAGAAGGAAAGACAACTATAAATGGTTTCTTAACTGGTGAAGATTGTCTTAGTACAATCTCTTGTTTTAAAAAGCTAGGTGTTAACATTGTCCAGAAAGATGAACATGTAACCGTTGAAGGCAGAGGGATATCAGGGTTGCGGCAGCCATCTGAAGATCTGTATGTTGGAAACTCTGGGACGACCATCCGTTTAATGCTAGGAATTCTTGCCAACACTCCTTTTACTTCCGTGCTTACAGGTGATGATTCTATTGCAAAAAGACCGATGAATCGGGTTACAAAGCCATTGAAACAGATGGGTGCAGAAATCAAAGGCAATGAATCAGGAAATAAGGTTCCTCTTCACATAAAAGGAGGGAACGCCAAAGGAATACATTATCATTCTCCAATAGCAAGTGCTCAAGTAAAATCAGCTATTATTCTTGCAGGTCTGGAAGGTGAGGGAACAACTTCTGTAACTGAGCCTCTAAAATCAAGAGATCATACCGAACGGATGCTAGAAGCTTTTGGAGCTGAGGTGAAGTCAGAAGCATTAACAGTATCCATTGAAGGAGGACAACAGCTAAAAGGCACACATATTGAAGTTCCTGGCGACATTTCTTCTGCAGCCTTTTTCTTAGTTGCTGGAGCTATAGTTCCAGACAGCATGATTACGCTTCAAAAAGTGGGACTGAACCCAACCCGTACCGGTATTTTAGATGTTTTAAATGATATGGGAGCACAGATTTCATACCAAAATGTTAATAAGGAAGCTTCTGAACCCTATGGCGATCTTGTCATTAAAACTTCATCATTAAAGGGGACTGTTATTAAAGGGGATGTCATTCCAAGGTTAATCGATGAAATCCCGATTATTGCACTGGCAGCCACACAGGCTGAAGGGCAAACAATCATACAAGATGCACATGAATTACGAGTCAAAGAAACAGACCGTATAGAAACTGTTGTAAATGAGCTTAAAAAAATGGGAGCGGAAATAGAAGCTACAGAAGATGGTATGATCATTAATGGTAAAACACCTTTAAAAGGGGCATCTGTTCAAAGTCATGGGGATCACCGGATCGGAATGATGTTAAGCATAGCCTCTTGTGTTGCAGAAGGTGAAACTTCACTTGATCAAAGTGAAGCTGTAGCTGTTTCATATCCATCTTTTTTTGATCAATTGAATCGCCTATCCGCTCATTAATGAAAAACACTCTTTTAGCAAGGTTGATGCTTTTAATTTAATTTTCCATAGACTCACTGGAAAGTTGATTGGAGAGGAAATCAACTACTTACAAGAACAAAATAGTTTACGGAAAACCAGCATCTATCCCAGATGCTGGTTTTTTGTATATGATATTCTACCATTCGACAGATTATAACATTTTTCATATTAGAATTATTATAAAAAAGTATTGATTATCCATTGAGAAGTGATATCATTAAAGTTGTACAAGAAAACTAATAAAATAATGAGGTGATTTAGTTTGAGTAATGGAAACAAACATCTTACTACCAACTGGGGAGCACCTGTAGGGGACAACCAGAATTCTATGACAGCAGGATCAAGAGGTCCAACATTGATTCAGGACGTTCATCTTTTAGAAAAGCTAGCTCATTTTAATAGGGAGCGTGTTCCAGAGCGTGTTGTACATGCGAAAGGAGCTGGGGCTCACGGGTATTTTGAAGTAACGAATGACGTGAGAAAATATACAAAAGCAAACTTCTTATCTGAAGTAGGGAAAAGAACACCCTTGTTTGTAAGGTTTTCTACAGTTGCCGGAGAGAATGGTTCTGCTGATACAGTGAGAGATCCCCGCGGATTTGCTGTTAAATTTTATACAGAAGAAGGAAACTATGATCTTGTTGGTAACAATACACCGGTCTTCTTTATCCGAGATGCTATTAAGTTTCCAGATTTTATTCATACTCAAAAACGTCATCCTCAAACACACTTAAAAAATCCGAACGCAATCTGGGATTTTTGGTCATTATCGCCTGAATCTCTTCATCAGGTAACGATCCTTATGTCTGACCGTGGTATTCCTGCGACATTCCGCCATATGCACGGCTTTGGAAGCCATACCTTTAAATGGGTTAATGCAGAAGGTGATGGAGTTTGGATAAAATACCACTTTAAGACAGAACAGGGCGTAAAGAATCTGTCAAACGAAATAGCTGCAAAGATTGCTGGAGAAGACCCTGATTATCATACAGAAGATCTTTTCAATGCGATCGAAAATGGCGATTTTCCTGCTTGGAAACTCTATGTACAGATTATGCCTCTAGAGGATGTGAATACTTACCGGTTCGATCCGTTTGATGTTACAAAAGTCTGGTCACAAAAAGACTATCCTCTAATTGAAGTAGGCCGTATGGTTTTAAATAAGAATCCGGAAAACTATTTTGCAGAAGTCGAACAAGCTACATTTTCACCTGGAACATTAGTACCAGGAATTGATGTATCTCCTGATAAGATGCTTCAGGGACGCCTTTTTGCTTACCATGATGCACATCGTTATCGTGTAGGAGCAAACCATCAAGCACTGCCGATCAATCGTCCACGCCATGAGGTAAATAATTATCAGCGAGATGGCCAAATGCGATTTGATAATAATGGGGGAGGATCTGTTTATTACGAGCCTAATAGTTTCGGTGGCCCTAAAGAATCTCAAGAAAGTAAACAAGCTGCATTTCCAGTCACAGGGGTGGCGGACAGTGTAGGCTATGATCACCATGATCACTACACACAGCCTGGAGATTTATATCGCCTGTTAAGTGAGAAAGAACGTTTACGGCTAGTAGAAACCATTGTTGGCGCCATGAAACCGGTCGAGCATGATGAAATAAAACTGCGCCAGATACAGCATTTCTATAAAGCAGATCCAGACTATGGCACGCGTATAGCAAAAGGACTTGGGTTAGCCGTCCCGCAAGAAGTTAAATAAATCACCATAAAAAATACGTTCCCCCAGATGGCGGGAACGTATTTTAATATTGCTAGTTTACAATTTAAACTTTCGCAAAAGTTCTTAGGTCTTCTATATCCGCTACTTTAAATCCATTAGCCTCAACACGATGGACCAACTCATCGATTTCTTTGCGCGTAACACTTTTATTAAATGTGATGACTACTCTGCGCAAAAATTGCTTTCCAGCGTCCTGTGTAAACACACCTTCAATATTGTATTCCTCATGGATGGCCGTGAATAGTTTTCTAAGCGAACCTTTTCCTTCTGTAGTTGAGACAGTTAAAGAATAGCCGCCATTTTTAATTCCATATGAATCTTGCAAAATGTCCATTACTTTAGAATGAGTAATAATTCCTAAGAAATTATGTTCATCATCGACAACCGCCATGAAAGGAAGACGGCGGATCGAGAACAGCACTTTAAAATAAGCTGTATTTTCATGGATGAAGGCATCTGTTTCTTCTACAACCCTGCTTACATTGTCTTTAACAGAGCCTACATTATCAATGATATAATCGGATGTTGTCTCCTTAAAAAGCAAGCCCACAAACTTTTGTTCTTTTTCATCTAATACTGGAATACAGCGGTATCCAGATTGAATGATTGTATAACGGGCTTCACTAATTGACATATTTTCTGTTACATATGTTACTTTGGATTTGGATAGATAATTAGATTTTACTTTCATAAGACACACCCTTTTCAGAATTATATAAATATTTAAAACTAATTCGCTATAAATTGCAATATACCTGCTTTTCTCTTCGATTTACTGCAACTTTTTTCCCTGTTTGCACATTTGAAAATTCTGTCATATAATAAAATAGAAATTATTTTACATAACTATGTAAGGAGGTGTAAGGAATGCTTAAAGGTGTACAACTGTTTAGCTGGCTGGTCGTTTTTCGTTCAATTACTTATGTGATTTTTCGTAATTGGTGGAGTCTGTCCAAATTCAGCTATTCAAATATTGTACTTCGATAAGTAACCTTACCCTTTCCTTTTTCAATGTTAAAGATAAAACCATGGGCAGGTACTATTTGCTCATGGTTTTTTTATTGAAGGCTGTTTTCGCAAACTTTGTTGTTTTGAAAGTAGTTGATTTACGTTCCAGGTCGCTCGCTTTCCGCGGGGCGGGCGGTGAGCCTCCTCGCGCTTTGCACGTTTAGGAGTCTCACCTGTCCCACTCGTCCCGCAGGAGTCTCGCACCTTGCACTCCAATCAACCTATCAATGTAGCAACAGTCTTTTAGAAAAGTGCCTTTTTGAAAAAGGACAGTGGCATAACTTGATTTAAGGAGACATGTAAAATGATTATATGCACTGTTCAAAACCTAAAGAAAATGTACGGCGGAAATGAGATACTTAAAAATATATCGTTTGAAATACACGAACAAGATCGAATTGGCATTGTCGGTCAAAATGGTTCAGGAAAGACAACTTTATTTAAACTGTTAAGCGGTTTGGAGCATAGTGACTCAGGTTCAATTTTTATTAAAAAGGATGCAGCTGTAGGATACCTTGCCCAGCTGTCTGATCATGATGTTCATTCCACAGTTTACGAGGTTATCTCGGCAACATTTCAAGAAATTAAAGACATTGAAAAGAGGATCGAAGAAGTAAACCTGCAATTAAGTGATCCTTCACAAGGAGATCGGCTTGAAAAGAATTTAAACAAACTATATAAACTTCAAGAACAATACGAGAATTTAGGCGGCTATGCAATAGAATCAAAAATAAATGGTGTTTTAGTGGGGCTTGGTATATCTCATCTTACAAATCATCTATTTAAGCAAATAAGTGGTGGTGAACAAACAAAAGTGGGGTTAGCTTGTCTGCTTCTTCAAGAACCAGAACTTCTTCTGCTGGATGAACCTACTAATCATTTAGACATTGATACAATAAACTGGCTGGAAAATTATTTGCAGAAATACAAAGGTGCAGTAGTAATTATCAGTCACGACAGATATTTTTTGGATAAGGTTACTAGGAAGACGATTGATTTCGAAGATGGGGAATGCACCGTATATCACAAATCTTACTCTGGATTTGTAAAAGAAAAAGAAAACAATCTCTTGCTGGAATTTGAGAAATATCAAGAACTGCAAAAAAAAGTAAGGAAAATAAAAGAATCAATCAAACAATTGCGGGATTGGGGAGCGCGTTCAGGAAATGAAAAGTTCTTCAAACGAGCGAGAAGTATGGAAAAAGCACTTGCACGTATTCAAAATATGAAAAGACCACAGCTTGAACGTAAAAAAGCAGCTTTTGAATTTAATGTGAATAAAAGAAGCGGTCAGGATGTTGTTGTTTTAGAACAAGCAAGTAAGTTAATCGAAGATCGTTTGATTCTTGAAGATATTGACCTTCAGGTAAGGCACGGAGAAAAGATTGCTCTCATCGGTAAGAACGGTTCGGGTAAAACTACATTAATAAACTGTCTGCAGCATAACGATTTTGATTTTGGTGCTGTTAAGCTTGGATCCTCCGTTTCGATTGGATATCTATCACAAAAAGGACTCGAAGCAGAAACTGATTTGACCGTACTTGACATTTTTCGAGATAAAGTAACTATGGAAGAAGGCGAGGCCAGACATCACTTGGCAAAGTTCTTATTCTATGGTCCTTCTGTTTATAAAAAGGCTAGTGATCTAAGTGGAGGCGAAAGAACAAGGTTAAGACTCGCACAACTTGTATATGAAGGGTTTAATTTTCTTATACTTGATGAACCTACGAATCATTTAGATATTGATTCACGCGAAGCGTTAGAAATAGCTTTAGAAGAATTTGAGGGTACCGTAATGGCTGTAACACATGACCGTTATTTTATGAATAAGTTATTTAATAGAACGATATGGCTGGATAATGGCAAGATCGAAAACTATACAGGAAATTACGATTATGCTCTTGATAAAAGAATGATCAAGTAAATTTGGAACAGGCTAAATTTTAGCCTGTTTTTTCTTTTTGGGGTTGTGACTATCACATACTGGGAATAATGGATAAAAACATTGTTTAAATATAGGAGGTACTCCGTGAATAGTTTCGAACAAAATTTGCCGCAATACCCTGAACCACTTTGGAGGGATAATGTCGATTTGCCCCAATATCCTGCATTAAAAGGAAATGAACACACAGATGTTGTTGTAGTAGGCGGAGGAATCGCAGGTATAACAACTGCTTATCTGCTAGCTAAAGAAGGACTTCAAGTAATATTACTTGAAGCTGGAAAAGTCTTGAACGGAACAACAGGCCATACAACGGCAAAAATCACATCTCAGCATGGTGTCATTTATGACCGTCTCATCTCTCATCTAGGGCTAGAACGGGCAAAAATGTATTATCAATCTAACGATGCTGCAGGTCAGTTCATTCATAATTTCATAAAGAAAAATGGGATTCACTGTAACTATGAAACTCATGATGCTTATCTTTATGCGAATACAGAACAAGGAATAAACAAACTCCAAAAAGAAGCTCGAGCATATGAACAGCTTGAGATTGACGGTGATCTAACTGAAAACATGCCTTTTGATATCCCTCATAAAAAAGCACTTGTAATGAAAAACCAAGCACATTTTCATCCTGTTAAATACTTGATTGCGCTATTAAAAGAAATGGAATCACTTGGTGTAAAGATTTACGAAAATACAACAGCTTCTGATATACAGGAAGATAAGGAAGATAAAAAAGCAATCGTAAAAACAGAAAATGGAAATGAAGTGAAAGGAAATTTTGTAGCTTGCTGCACACATTTTCCGTTTTTCGATGGAATGGGTTTTTATTTTACAAGGATGATGGCAGAACGTTCTTATGTCTTAGCGGTTAAAACGAAAGATAAATTCCCTCATGGAATGTATTTGAGTGTAGATGAAACTGTAAGATCGTATAGATCCATTCTGCAAGATGGAGAACATGTAGTTCTTGTTGGCGGTGAAAGTCATCAGACTGGACAGGGAATTCCAACACATCAGCATTATGAAGCATTATTAAAAGAAGCAAAAAAATCACTTAACCTTGATAGAGTATTGTACCGCTGGTCAGCTCAAGATCTTATCACACTGGATAAAGTTCCATTCATTGGTAAGTTAACACACAAGCATGATCATATCTTTGTAGCTACCGGATTCAGAAAATGGGGGATGACAACTGGTACACTAGCTGCCCATATCATCCGGGATCATATAATGGATAGAGAAAACGAGTTCGCCGATCTGTATAAACCACAGCGTTTTCAAGCAGACCCTTCAGATATAAAGCAGTTTGTTAAAGAAAATTCCGATGTAGCAAAGCATTTTGTGTCAGGAAAGTTAGACAAGCCGTCTAAGAATCCTCGGAGCCTTAATAAGGACGAAGGCGGTGCAGTAACTGTTGACGGAAAACGATGCGGAGCATATCGAGATGCTAATGGTGAGTTGCACGTTGTTGATACCACGTGTACACATTTAGGCTGTGAAGTGGAATGGAACAGCGGTGAAAGAACGTGGGACTGCCCTTGTCACGGATCCCGCTTTACTTACGATGGAGCAGTAGTAGAAGGCCCAGCCACTAAACCCCTAAAACGTGTAAATCCTTAAACCCCAAAAATCACTCAAAAAGACGATACCAAACAGTTGCAATATAAGCGACTTTTGGTGTTGGTCTTTTTTTGTTTTTGTTCGTTATTTCTTTTTAAGAATAGGAACTATTATTAATTAGCTCTTCTCTTTAAAAGCTCTTCTCTAAAAAATTGTTGCTGGAGGCACTTTGTTCAATTCTCTTCGTAGATAAGTTGATTGGAGCGTGCAAGCTACATGAATAATCATCTCGAAAGGCATGCGACGAGGAAGCCACATCGACAGGATTTGCATGTAGACGCAGGAGCACAAATGCTTCATTGTACATAAATCTTGCGCTAGGAGGTTCACCGCACACCCCACGGAAAGCGAGCATCCTGGAGAGGAAATCAACCACTTTCAAAGAGCTACAAAGTTTATACCATCAATTTTTTTATAATTGATTAAATAAATACTTCATATATTTTTCTTATATTGAAAAAAATAACAAGTAAAAATAATGATAATTTTTAGAAAATGGTTTAAAATAAAGTGCTTAGGAGCGAGAGGGGGAAATAAATATGAAGCTTTTAAGAGAGACACTTAAGCATTTTAAACCTTATTGGAGGGGGCTTCTGCTTGCTTTTGGTTGTTCACTAATCGGAGGTGCTTTTACGGTAATACCTCCTATATTAGCCGGAAAGCTAGTGGATGAAGTGCTTCCAAATCAAATGACAGATATGATCGGCTGGCTTGTGGCAGGAGTACTGTTTGCATTTTTATTTAAAGTGGTTTTCGAATCACTTCAAGAATATATTCAGGTTCAGATTGGCTTGGATGTGATTACTGATATGCAGATGAGAGCTTTTGGACGATTGCATCGTACACCTATGTCATTCTTTACGACTACGCCTCGCGGGGATATGCTTTATCGCCTTACGCATGATGTAGAAGCTGTACAAAACTTGAATAACACTGTTGTACCTCGATTTGTCCAGCAGGTGGTCAGTGCTGTAGCTGCATTTATCGCAGTATTTGCTCTATATTGGCCTGTGGCGATCGTTATGTTCTGTGTATTCGCAATTTATTTATACCCATCATTTAAACTTGGAAATACGATGAGAAAAATGAGTGCAGTGCAGCGTGATATGCGTGCTGACATCTATCATCATCTTCAAGAAAGTATCGAATCCACAAGACTTGTTCGTACATTCCAAACACAAGAACGAGAAGTACATACACAAGATAATAAACTTACGGACTGGAAAAACTATTCGATTCGTGCTGCCTTGATCGGTAAAGTAAACTGGAGACTGGGTAATCTATTCAATATTGCAACACCTGGTGTCGTTATGTTAGTAGGAGGAATGGCTGTTTGGAACAATACCATATCAGTGGGGACGCTCGTAGCATGTCTCGGCTTTATTCCTACGATGTTTTTCCCTATTCGTTCTCTTGCAGAGAATGCATTAATCATCCAGCAGGCAATACCTGCCCTGCAACGAATCTATGAATATTTTGACCTCCCGGTTGAACATGAAGAGAACCTGCCAAAAATGAACGCAATACGTGGGGATATAGACGTTAATAATCTATGGTTCCGCTATCCTGGAAATGATGAATATGTTCTTAAAGGTGTGTCTCTTAGCATGAAATCCGGTCAGCACATAGGAATAGTCGGAACGAGCGGCGGGGGAAAATCAACTCTTATACAATTACTGCTTGGTCTATACGAACCTGAAGCAGGAACCATCGAAGTAGATCAGCAAAATCTATTTGATTACAACCGCAATTCTTTCCGTCAGCAAGTCGGAGTTGTGTCACAAGAAACTTTTCTATTAAACAACACACTTCGCATGAATCTATTATATGGAAGAAAAAATGCGACTCAGGAAGATTTAGATGCAGCATGTGCAGCATCGGGACTAACGGAATTTATTGCTGCACTCCCCAATGGATATGAAACCATAGTGGGAGAACGTGGTCTTAAACTATCAGGAGGTCAAAGGCAACGTGTTGCTTTAGCAAGGGCCATCTTAAGACATCCAGCTCTATTAATCTTTGATGAAGCAACTTCTTCTCTTGATGGTGAAACGGAAGAACGTGTTCAAGCTGCTTTAGAGAACCTTATCCCTGGCCGAACAACAATTACCATTGCTCACCGTCTCGTTACAGTTCGAGAAGCGGACAAAATTTTGCTCTTGGATAAGGGCATTGTTGCAGAACAAGGAACTCATGAGGAACTTCTTGCACAAAGAGGACAGTACTATGAACTCTATATGGCCCAATACAGTGAATTAGAAAAGGAGAGAGCGATATGAGCCAATTAGCGGCCAAACCGAAAAACCGTGACGGCAGGCGCGTTCTTGCCTTTTTAAAACCACATAAAAAATGGGTGTTCGCAGATGCTTTTGTCATTGCAGTAAGCCAAGTTTTCTCTGCGCTTATTCCAACACTGGCTCTTGGATGGTTAGTTGATACAATCCTACCTGGAGAGTCTAATAAGCTTTTATGGGGATTAATGTGGCTCCTCGTCTTTGCAGCTGTTGCTGACTTAATCTTAATGGTAATTGATGAATACTTTTGTCACCAGGTTGCTAAATCGGTAACGAACTGGCAAAAACTTCGTTTGTTTAAACATCTGCAGATCTTGCCGTTCTCTTTTTACCAGAACAATCAATCTGGGGAGATGATGGCAAGGGTATCTGACGACCCTGATACCCTACACAATTTCCTTGCATGGGAAGGTTCTACCTTCATGGCTTCCGTTCAAGGAGTAATCCTTTATAGCATCGTTTTGCTTTGGATTCATCCATACCTTATGATAACAAGCGTAGTGTTAGGGGTTATCTTCTATTTAACATCTAATGCAGTGGGGCAAAGAACACGCCAAGCATCAGCAAACGCCAGAAAAGAAGCATCTCGTTATCTTGAAAGACTTCGTGAGTCTGTTACAGGCATCCACCTATCAAGAGTTCTTGGTGTTTCTGACGGAGAAGTGCAAAGTGTTGCTGAAATCCGCAAATCGTTCATAAAAGAATCTCGGTACGAATTAAAAGCACGTATGCAATCAATCGTCGTTATCGGGAGTTATAATGGACTTGGTTTAGCGGTTGTTTATGGGCTGAGCGCTTATTTAATCTGGAATGATAGATTGACTGCAGGTGAGATGCTTACAGCTGCTGGCCTTGTTGCAATTGCTGCAAATGAAATGCAGAAAATGCTCAGAAACTGGCTATCTGTAAGAAGGACCGGGCCAGCTCTCGATCGTTCTGAGATTTTATTAAGCGAAAAGACTTCAAATGCAGAAACCGAAAAAGGTATAACCTTGCCTCAAGTAGTGGGGTCGATTGAATTAAGGGATGTAGCGTTTGGCTATCCTGAAAAAGATGAACAAGTGCTTAAAGGCTTATCATTTATCGTACAGCCTGGTGAAGCGATCGCACTTGTCGGTCCTAGCGGTTCCGGGAAATCTACGATCGTCGATTTATTACTCCGTCTATATGAACCAGACAGCGGTTCTATTCTTTTAGATGGCAAAGATATTTCATCTATTAATGCTGGGTGGCTTCGTTCACAGATCGCTATTGTTTCACAGGATGTTCAGCTGCGGAACGGTTCACTTGCTGATAATCTCCGGATAGCGAAGCCTGATGCTACTGATGAAGAGTTATTAAGTGCAATAAATGACAGCGGTCTAGGAGATTTTATCCAAACACTGCCTGAAGGCTTAAACACATTGGTAGGAGAGCGGGGAAGTTTATTATCTGGCGGTCAAAAACAAAGATTGTCTCTTGCCAGGGCTCTTGTGAAGGATGCGGCTATTCTTATCCTGGATGAAGCAAGTTCTGCACTTGATCCTATTACAGAGGTTCAGGTTAATGAAGCGATCAACAAGAGAAAATTGAAGCAAACTGTTTTTATCATCTCACATCGATTATCAACGGTCCTTGCTGCAAATCGCATTATCGTTATTGAAAACGGCAGAATGATTGAAACCGGGAAACATGAATCACTGCTTGAATCAGAACATGGTGTTTACAGCCGCTTATTCAAACGTGAAGCAGAAATTGGCACTCAGGCATTTAGCAATTAACCTTCTGGAAAGGCAGTCCAAATAAGGATTGCCTTTTCTCATAAGGCTCATTTCTAAAGCTTGTTGTTTTTGAATGATTCTTTTCTCTACCTATGCAAGTTGATTGAAGAGCAAGGTTGCCGACTCCTCGAAAATGGAAAGTCACATTTTCTTCGTAAGATGTTTCGCTGCCGAAGCCTTCCTTGTCCTATGGGACGAGCGTGCCTCCTACTTGAGTATTCTTCTCGCAAGGCATCCGACGAGGAACACACTTCGTCAGAATTTACTTTTAGACGCAGGAGCACAACAACTTCTTTGAATGTGAGACTCCTAATGGCGTGTAGCGGCAGGAAGCTCACCGCACGCCCCATGGAAAGCGAGCCAACTGGAGTGGAAATCAACTACTTACTAGAGCAACAATGTATAAAAAAACAGCCTCTCATAAACAATCTCTAAATGGGGTATATAAGATTAAAGAGATCCTATTAGGAGGTACAACAGATGTCCGAAAAGTTTAGAGCGTATTGTAATATATTGGCTCTAGGAGCAGTTATTTTAGTTAATTATCTGGCAAACGCGTTACCGTTAAACGGGAATACAACAGGTGCACTGTCAGCTAAGTATAATGTCCTTATTACACCAGCAGGATATGTATTCTCGATTTGGGGATTAATCTATACGTTGCTGGCTATATGGGTATTTTATCTAGCCATGCCTAAACATATTAATCAACCTGCTTTCAAAAAAATAGGTTATTGGTTTGTTATTAGCTGTTTATTTAACTGCCTTTGGATTTTTGTGTGGCACTATGAAAAACTGATTTCCTCACTTATTGTAATGATAGGATTACTGCTTTCTTTAATCATTATTTATTCAAAAATCCAAAGCGATGAGAATCGCCCAAGATTTGTTCTGGCTCCTTTTTCAATCTATCTAGGATGGGTAAGTGTAGCTACTATCGTTAATACTTCCGTTGTACTTAAATATTCGGGATGGAATGGTTTCGGGCTTTCTTCAGAAACTTGGACGATTACTATGCTTATAGTTGGAACGATATTAGCCATTGTTTTTGCTTTTAAAAAGGATGATTTCATTTATCCGCTCGTTTTCGTTTGGGCGTTTATCGGTATTGGTATAAGGCATATGGGTGATCTAGATATCATTGCTAATTTAAGCTTCTCTTTAGCTGTATTGCTTTTGTTATTCATTATTTGGAGAGCATCAAAACGGACAAATATTTTAAGACCAATGCGTACTTAATTTATTTAAAAATTGGGGGATTAGTATGGTGAAATTATCAATGCCAGCCGGCTTATTACTTGAAGCTGCAATTGCTGGAGGGGTTGACGGAGATCATTTGGTAGATGTTATTAGACAAAAAAATATTAGTGCTTTGCGTCATATAGGTAAAGAAGAAGCTAGCTTGCTCAACTTCTTTCAATACGCTGAAGAGCATTGGGAGGATATTGTACACGCTATTCATAATGGCTATATGTTTAAGTTTATTACAATTAGAGGGTTACAAAATTTGCTTCAGACAAGATTTTCTTTCAAGGAAGAGGAACATTTTAAGATCGGTGACTCATGGCTTGAGCTAGGTTTGAACGAATCACAGCTTGAATTTTTACAATCTCGTATTCCTAATCAATGGGCGTTCGTAAAACAAGAAAATAGCCCTTATAACTTTCGCGCAGTCCTTGCTCATACTCACAAAGTTGTCTGATAAAAAGCATCTCTTAAGGAATTTCCCTTTAAGAGATGCTCTTTTTTTATTCTTGAAAATTGTTCCTTGCACTCAGCCAAAAGGTAATTCCGATCGCTTTGCAGACTGAAAAGTAATGAAGCAGCATAAGAAGAACGGAACCTGCATTCATACCAATGATAACACCGTGCATTCCAAATGAAGGCTGTGAACCAAGTAAATACATAAGAAAAAAAGAAATAACTGTTGACCATATAGACTGGATAAAAGCAGTAGTGATCAATCCTAGACCAATTAAATATGCCTGAAGAGGGATTAAAAAAAACGTAAATAAAAAGCATGGCCATAATAGCTCAAGATAGACTGCAGCCGAAGCAGAGTGAAAGAACATCACCGTCAATTTCTCAGAAAACAAAAGAAAAATGATAACTGCAGGAAAACCATAAGCTGCAGTAATTTTCATAACCCTTATTAGAAGCATTTTCAAAGTATCTACATCTTTTTTTGCAGTCGCTTCTGAGACAGTCGGGATTAAGACCACGAGCAAAGAGTGTGCGATAAATGCAGGAAAGAAACCAATCGTGATAGCAACACCTGCAAGAAGCCCGAACTGTTCAGTTGCTGCCACATCAGATAGTCCGGTCAACGTAAGTGAGTATTTAATCAAAAAAGGCTGAACTGCATTTGTAAATGCATGAAAAAGCCGCAGTCCTGTCGTTGGGATTGTCACGGCCATTAAACTTTTTGTAACTTCACCTGCACTTAAATCTTGGTTCGATTGATATTTCATTTTCCTGAATTGCAGCAAATAAGCGGTAAACAAATAAACAAAGACAACAAGTTCACTGCCAACGAAAGTAGCTAATGCAATTAAGATAGCTGTTTCTCTATCAAAAGAGAACAATTGATAAATACCTGCCAGCAATACGAGCTGTACAAATTTACGAAATAAATTTGAAAAAGCGAGTTTTCCCATCTGCTGTTTCCCCATGAAAAATCCTCTTGCGATCGAGGTCAGTGAGATAAGGGGAATTAATAACACCATCAACCATCTTACAAGCGGATGATAACTGTTGAACACTGGGATATAAGGCAGTATAAATACAGCAATAATAATCATAGCTGCCGTTAGAATAAGTGTTAGCTTAGTCGCATGCTTCAGCATACTGTAATGCTGATTTTCTTCTTTTTCGGCTACAAACTTAGATATGGAGATCGGCAGCTCTAGACTCGCGATGATAATAATTAGAATCACAGTTGGAAAAATTGACATGTAATGTCCTAATCCTAGTTCTCCTAACTGACGTGCAAGTATCATATTCACAATGAATTCTATGCTTTCTCCCACTAATGCAGCAGCTGCAAGTAAAAGGACTCCCCGAAAAAATATATTCATATCATGGTGCATCTCCTTGTACACTTTGTCCTCCTATTCATATGCATCAAATTATAAAACAAGACCACGAAGGACTTTGCATAGAGAAAGGAGAACAGTGTAATCAGACATTGATAGAGAGGACTGAGAATTATCGTGACAATCCAAGCAGATCAAAGAACTTTTAAAATAAAATCCCTAATTGAAAGAGATAAAATAACAGATGAATGGCTGCTCACAAGGCTAGAGGATCTATTGCCTGTTCTAATGAATAAGCATAAATTTGATATGTGGATTACACTAGGCAGAGAATATCATGAAGATCCAGTAGCTCTTACTCTTTTTCCTTCCTCAATAGACAGCTCGAGGCGTTTAACGATATTTGTATTTATTAGGGAAAAGAAAACAGAAAAAGTAAAAAGACTGGTAATTTCATCAAATAAACGATTTGAACCTTATTATACCTGCTGCTTAGGGATGAAAGGTGAAGGTCCGTTTGAAATACTCCGAAAACTAATGGATACCTATCAGCCAGATCAAATCGCGGTAAACGTTTCTCCCTATTATTCATTCTGTGATGGGTTAAGCCATTCCTTTTATCAGACGATGACAGATACGATTGGAAAGGAGCACTCATCTAAATTAGTGTCTTCAGCACCATTGGCTATTGATTGGCTTCAATTACGAACAGAATCTGAACTGGAAGCATTTAAAGAACTGGCGTCAATTACCCGTGAAATAGCTAAACAAGCTTTATCTGATCAAGTGATTACCCCAAATCAAACTACAACTCGAGAAGTAGTGGAATGGATCAGGCAAAAAACCTTTGATCTTGGATTAAAAACTTCTTTTTATCCTACAGTTGACATTCAAAGAAAAGGGTCCTCTGCTGACAGGATTGAAGACACTATACAGCCTGGCGATATTGTTCACCTTGATTTCGGCATTGAATACTTAGGTCTTTGTTCCGATACACAGCAGTTAGCCTATGTCCTGTATCCAGAAGAGCATGAAGTTCCAGAAGGACTCCGGAAAGCTTTAATCATAGCTAATAAATTTGAAGATCTCGTTATGGATACGGTAAAACCTGGAATGTCAGGTAATGAAGTCTTTGAAAAAATAATAAAAAAAGCTGTTGCCTGCGGCATTTCACCCATGCTATATTCTCATCCAATTGGTTACCATTGTCACGCCGCAGGTCCATTAATAGGGTTATTTGATAAGCAAGAATCCATTCCTGTTCGTGGAGAATTAGAGATTTTGAATAATACGTGTTATGCATTAGAGTTTAACATTAGAGAATTTATACCCGAATGGAATAAGGATATTCCTATATACCTTGAGGAATCAGTGTGTTTCAAAGGTCGTAAATTACATTATCTAACAAAAAGGCAGACTGAATTTTATGTGATACCTTATCAATCTTAATGGCAGGCAACAATTTACAATTGAAATATCTCTTTACCTTTAGTAAAATGGGAAACTGTGTGTTTCTGTAAAAGTAATCTAAAGGGGGGAATTACATGTTGCTGCTTGGACTTGAAAAAGAAACAGAAAACAAACTTGACCGGAATGAACTAGAGTTTCAACTTCTTCGATTACAGAACGATATGAAACAAATAGCGAAAGACTACAATGTAATCGGTGTTGACCAAACAAAAGAGGATAACCTTGTTATCGTATATAAAACAGAAGAAATGGATCAGTGCAAAATCATGCTAAACGATTGTGAATCAAGATATGATGGCTGGGATTTTGCCATTGATGCGATTTATGAAGATGATCATACACTGCATATTGGTGATATTAAAGGACCCGCTAATAAAGGATATGGATCGATCTGCATGGAGTATTTAAAAGAAACTGCATCAGATAATAATATTCCAATAATTAAAGGTTACATTGCTAAAAGAGATTGGGATCACGTTGACCGTTTAATTCACTTTTATGAGAAGCATGATTTTGAAGTAGAAATAGATGTTGAAAACAAATGTGGAAAAATTGAATGGAAAGATTTTTAGAAAAAGTTGTGTATCCTGTGATGCGCTTCTTTTTTTTTGTTTATAAAATAGCTGTTTGCGGGTAGAAAGAGTGTAGTGGATATATAAGGAGAGATAGAACATGACCGTGACCCATTTAAAACCCAATAAAGAAAATGCTTTGTCAGAACGTTTTGAGATCGCATTTAATCAAATTCATAAGTGTCTTATAGATAAAGTTAAGGATATAACGGATGATCGGTTTAAAAATTTAGTTGAAGTTGGAATGAAAAAACATTCTCTAATCAGGTCGTTTTATAATGAGCTTTGCCAGTTTGCGAAGCTTCGTAATGCGATCGTTCACGAAAAAGTTGATCATGATTATTATATTGCAGAACCGCATCTTGATATTGTGGAGCGAATAGAAAAAATAGCAGGTTACTTTCAAAAGCCCGAAACCGCACTAAGTATTGCTACAAAAGATGTTCACCATTTTAAAGAAAGTGACAAATTAGCAGATGTACTAAGCTGCATTAGAGAAACGTCTTATTCACGATTCCCCGTATATAATGAAAAGGGTGAATACCTTTGGCTGTTAACTGCAACCTATTTATTAAATTGGCTAAGCGACCGGCTGGCAGATCAGGTTATTGATCTAAGCAATGCAAAAATATCTGATATCACAAGAAAAAAAGGAAAACAGCTAGTGGCATTTATTTCAAAAACATCAAGTATCTTTAAGGCAGAAGAAATATTTGAAACGTTCCATAAAGAGGATAAAAAACTTGAAGCGATCATCATCACACTAAACGGGAGTGAAAATGAAAAACCGCTTGGGATCGTTACTTCTTACGACTTAATCGAAATTGATTTAGATAGCTGAATTACTTAGACACTTCATAGGTGTCTTTTTTTGGCGTTTTTCGTGAACTTTGTTGTTTTAGAAAGAGGTTGAATTTCCGCTCCAGGTTGCTCGCTTTCCGCGGGGCAGGCGGTGAGCCACATTCGTACGTTTCACTTTTAAGTGTCTCACCTGACCGCCAGTCCCGCAGGAGTCTCGCACCTTCCACTGCAATCAACTCTTCAATGAAGAACTTCAATGCTCATTGTAGTAACATCTTTTAGAAAAGAGCCTTTTTTGTGTTTATATCGCACCACAGGATTTGAATAACAGAATTTGTTTAAGGAGATAACGATTAGGGAATCGGCATTTTTAGATGACTGAATTTTTTGTAAGTAACTTTTATTGAAAGGGTGAATTCATTTTGTCCGATTATTCGATTAGAATTAATGGTTCTGAAGTAAAAGCCAACAAAGATCAAACCATTTTAAACCTTCTTACTGACAGTCCTGATCAAGTTCCTCATGTTTGCTATCATCCTAGTTTAGGACCGATTGAAACCTGTGACACTTGTATTGTAAAAGTAAATGGCGAGTTTGTCAGAGCTTGTTCCACCACCGTCAAAGATGGAGACGAGGTTGATACGAACTCTGATGAAGTGAAAGAAGCTCAAGTTATCGGGATGGACCGGATCCTATTTAACCATGAATTGTATTGTACAGTTTGTGATTATAACAATGGGGGATGCGAAATACATAATACCGTTAAAGAGATGAAGATTAACCATCAAAGTATTCCTTTTGACCACAAACCCTATGAAGTAGATCATTCCAATCCATTCTACAGATATGACCCTGATCAATGTATTTTGTGCGGACGATGTGTTGAAGCATGTCAAGATGTGCAAGTAACTGAAACCCTTTCTATTGATTGGGACCGTGAAAGACCTCGTGTAATCTGGGATAAAGATGTGCCGATCAACGAGTCTTCATGTGTTTCTTGTGGACATTGTTCAACGGTATGTCCTTGTAATGCCATGATGGAAAAGGGAATGGAAGGCGAAGCTGGCTACATGACAGGCATTAACCGGGAAACCTTGCGTCCTATGATAGAGATAACAAAAAGTGTAGAAACCGGTTATGGCTCTATATTAGCTATTTCTGATATGGAAGCGGCTATGCGTGAACAGCGCATTAAAAAAACAAAAACTGTGTGTACATATTGTGGAGTTGGATGTAGCTTCGATGTGTGGACAAAAGGAAGAGAAATCTTAAAAGTGGATCCTCAGATCGAGGCTCCGGCTAATGGTATTTCTACATGTGTAAAAGGCAAGTTCGGCTGGGATTTTGTAAACAGCGAAGAGCGCTTAACAAAACCCCTCATCCGTGAAGGAGATTCATTTAGAGAAGCTTCTTGGGATGAAGCATTGAATCTTATAGCATCCAAGTTTACAGAAATCAAAGAAACATACGGCTCACAAGCATTAACATTTATCAGTTCTTCTAAATGTACGAATGAAGAGTCCTATTTAATGCAAAAATTGGCGCGTGGTGTTATTGGAACGAATAACATCGATAACTGCTCACGATACTGCCAAACACCTGCGACGATGGGATTGTTCCGTACCGTAGGACATGGAGGAGACTCAGGTTCCATTAAAGATATTGAAAAATCAGAGCTTGTAATCGTTATCGGATCCAATACATCTGAGTCCCATCCTGTACTCGCTACAAGAGTTAAACGTTCTCACAAGTTAAATAGCCAGAAACTGATCGTCGCGGACCTCCGTAAACATGAAATGGCTGATCGAGCTGATCTGTTTATTCAGCCTAGGGCAGGTTCCGATCTAGTATGGCTTTCAGCTGTCACAAAATATATTCTTGATCAAGGCTGGGCTGATAAAGAATTTTTAACGAATCGTGTAAACGGTTTAGAAGATTTTAAACAAAACCTTGAAAAGTACACGCTTGAATATGCCGAAAAAGCAACTGGTCTCACTCAAGAAACCTTAATTAATATTGCAGAAACGATCCATCAATCAAAAAGTGTTTGTGTACTTTGGGCGATGGGTGTTACACAGCATATGGGCGGAAGTGATACGAGTACAGCTATTTCAAACATGCTGCTTGTTACAGGAAATTATGGACGTCCCGGAGTAGGATCTTATCCACTTCGCGGTCATAATAACGTCCAAGGCGCAAGTGATTTTGGAAGTATGCCTGACCGTCTTCCATCTTACGAGAAAGTAGCTGATGATAAAGTTCGAGCGAAATATGAGCAAGCCTGGGGTGTGAAGATTCCTGAAGAGCCTGGTCTGAACAATCATGAAATGGTCACTGGCATTCATGATGGACATGTTAAAGCAATGTATTTAAAAGGAGAAGACATGGGGATAGTGGATTCTAATATCAACCACGTCCATGATGCCTATGAAAAGCTTGATTTCTTCGTCGTGCAAGATATTTTCTTAACGAGAACTGCTCAGTTTGCAGATGTCGTGCTCCCAGCAAGTCCAAGCTTAGAAAAAGAAGGTACCTTTACAAATACTGAACGAAGAATCCAACGTCTATATCAAGTGTTGGAACCATTGGGTGATTCAAAGCCTGATTGGCAGATCATCCAGGACATCGCTAACCGTTTGGGGGCAAACTGGAACTACACACATCCAAGTGACATCATGGATGAAGCTGCACAGTTGGCACCGCTGTTTGCAGGTGTTTCTTATGAAAGACTTGAAGGATACAAAAGTCTTCAATGGCCGGTTGCTCCAGATGGGACAGATACCCCGATTTTATTCACAGAAGGGTTCCCGTTCGATGACAGAAAAGCTAAATTATACCCTGTTGATTGGACGGAACCGAAGGAATTTGGTGAAGAATACGATATCCATGTTAATAATGGAAGACTTTTAGAACATTTTCATGAAGGAAATATGACGTATAAATCAGAGGGGATCACATCAAAGACTCCTAATACGTTTCTTGAGATCTCACATGAACTTGCTGATGAAAGAGGAATTAAAGACGGGACTCTCGTACGTCTATCTTCTCCATATGGTAGTGTTAAAGTTCATTGTTTGATCACAGATCGAGTGAAGGGCAAAGAAGTTTATTTACCGATGAACGACAGTGGAGAAGCAGCGATAAATCTATTAACCAGCAGCTATTCAGATAAAGATACTGATACGCCAGCTTATAAAGAGACAAGTGCAAAATTAGAGATCCTGCAAGAAGAAGGTGTTAATCCTCTTCCAAAAACAAACTTCAGATACGGAAACCCTCAACCCCAGATCGGTGTAGCAGTTGAAAAGAAATGGGCAAGAAAAGATTATATATTCCCTGGAGATGTTGTGAAAAAGGAGCGAAACCAACATGGCTAAGGCGATTAAGAAAGTCCAAAAATTTACCGTATCAGAAGAAGAACAGCGAACGAAAGATTTAAGGGAAGTGGAAGATGCTCTAGTAAAAAATAAACAAGCGATTTTGCAAACACTCGAGATAATGAATCATATGCAGGACAAGGGAATCCTTTCGCTGTTAAACGGGTTGTTTGGGCAAGGTGATAAAGTACTGGATATTGCCGTAAAAGCAATGGACAAACCTGAAAACACAAACACGATGAAAAATCTTCTGCTGCTCTTGGGTACGCTTGGGATGATCAACGTGAAACAACTCGAACCATTTTTGTTGAAGATCGATGCTGGAATAGCTCGGGTAGCGGACTATAAAGATACAGAAGAGAAAACCGGTTATTTTGATCTTGTTAAATCACTAAAAGACCCCGAAATAAATAGAGCGGTCACCATTCTGATGCAATTTCTAAAAGGCATGGGTCAAGAAACGGAACCTTATGAAAAAACAACTCAAGATACACCTGAAAAACGAGCAAATCAAACAAAAGAGAAAACGTTAGAGAAAAATGAGTGAAGGAGCTAAACAATGGCGAATAAAGTGAAGAACCGCTGGTTGATTGCTGCGGCTGCAGTTGGAATTCACATATCAATTGGTTCCGTCTATTCCTGGAGTGTATTTACGAATCCACTCCGGGAAAAACATGATTGGGGACTTAGCGAAATCTCGTTAACTTTTAGTATCGCAATCTTATTTTTAGGTCTATCTGCTGCCTTTATGGGACATTTTGTAGAACGTTACGGCCCTCGAATATCAGGTATGATTGCCTCTGCTTGTTTCGGGGCAGGTCTTTTAGGAGCAGGGTTTGCTGACAGTATAGGTTCCTTATATATGCTTTATTTCTTTTACGGAGCACTTGGGGGAATAGGACTTGGAATCGGTTATATTACACCCGTTTCATCTCTCGTTAAATGGTTTCCTGATCGAAGAGGACTTGCTACAGGATTAGCGATCATGGGCTTCGGTTTCGCCTCGCTGATCGCGAGTCCTGTCATCGCGAAACTGATAAATGGAATAGGCATTTCAAACACCTTCTATCTATTAGGCGCCATTTATTTTGCCCTTATGTTTTTATCTTCACTCTACCTCGCCCCGCCTCCAAAGGATTGGCAGCCTGAAGGAATGAAGGATCAAGATCAAAAAGAAGAAAAGAAAACAAAAGACCTAGCGCAGCTAACTGCCAATGAAGCAGTAAAAACAGTTCGTTTTTGGGCACTTTGGTCAATGCTCTTTATAAATGTAACTTGCGGAATAGCTGTTATTTCGGTAGCCTCACCAATGGCCCAGGATATTGCCGGTCTGAGTGCTGGAGCAGCAGCTACCATGGTGGGAATCATGGGTTTATTTAATGGATTTGGAAGAATTGGATGGGCCACAGTTTCAGATTATATCGGACGTCCTAATGTGTATACCACTTTCTTCGCATTACAAACCGTTGCATTTTTGCTGCTGCCAAACGTTACAAATGCGTTTGTATTTCAGATCTTGATTTATTTAATCCTTACGTGTTACGGAGGCGGATTTGCTTCCATACCGGCATACATTGGTGATCTATTCGGAACAAAGCAGCTTGGTGCAATCCACGGATATATATTAACAGCATGGGCGGCAGCTGGTCTTGTCGGTCCATTAGTAGTCTCATGGATTCGAGAAACAACGAACAGCTACTCGCTTACACTCTACATCTTTACAGGTGCTTTTGTGGCAGCATTGGCTATATCACTATTAATCCGTATTAATATCCGCAACATCAGAAAAGCGAATAATAGAACACAAGCCGCAGGATGAAATAATAAGAAAGAGTGACCCAAAATATTCGTTTTTGGGTCACTCTCTTTTTAAATAGAAGCATGATTAGACAGATTAGGCTAACGCCAATACAGATACATTTGTTTAGTGATGCCGCGAAGGGAGGAATAGCTATGATAAAAAGCTTAGTTAACCGTAATTCCACAAAAAAACAGTCATGAGTCCACGAGTTTTGGTATCGAATCCAAAAATTTTAGGTCTGAATCCAAAAGTTTAGACTCTTTATCCACGAGCCTACAATCCTCGACAAATTTCGATCTCCGCCCGTTCTCTATTTTACTATTGATACTGTTCGAGCACAGAGAAGAATTTAATAACAAATTCATAAAACACTTGCTCAGCCGGTGCAAGTTCTCTGCCACGGGGTGTGATGATTCCTACTGTTCGTTTTACATCTGGAATCTCTATAGGGATTTTAACCGTGAAACGAGGTTTCGTTTCATAAAAGGAACTATCGGGTAAAAGGGTTACACCCATACCAGCTGTGACTAAACCTTTTATCGCATCAAGATCTTCACCTTCACAAGCAATTTTGGGTATGAAGCCTGATTCTTTACATGAATTCACAACAACTTCTCGTAAAATGTACCCATCAGGAAATAGAACAAAATCATCATTTCTTAAATCACTTAATAAAAGAGTTCTTTTTTCAGCTAAAGGGTGCTGTTCGGGCAATAATGCAGAGATTTTTTCAGTGAACAATATAAAGCCTTCCAAATCAGGATCATTCGTAGGTACAGGGCCAAGAAAAGCTAGGTCAATGTCACCGTTCTTAACACTTTCCGTTAAAAATCGATACGATCCTTGTCGTAGATGAAAGGCAATATTCGGATGTTCTCTTTTAAAAGCAGAAACTACTGTCGGAAGCAGGTGACCGGCAAGACTAGTCGGAAATCCAATCTTAATCGTACCTCTTTCAGGATCCAAGTATTCATCTATCTGTTTTTTGGCATGTTCGATCGCTTTCATAGCAGTCTTTGCATGTGTTAGAAACAATCGGCCTACAGGTGAGAGTTTGATATTTCTGCCTTCCCGCTCAAACAGTTCGACACCTAATTCTGATTCTAAATTTGCTATCTGACGGCTTACGGCAGACTGTGCAACATGCAATGCAAGTGCAGCTTCTGATACGTGTTCTCGTTCTGCAACTTCAATAAAATAAGCCAATTGACGAATCTCCATAACATTCCCACAACCAATCATTCTCAATTTGAGATTGTTTTAATCTAAATTATATATTGTTTCGATTAATTATAAACCTTAAACTAATTGAAAGAAAGTTTTGAACATTAAGTTGAAAACGTGAAGGGGGAGTAACCGATGACCTACAGTCAATTTCCAGAACCACAAGGGTTATATAGTCCGAACTTTGAACATGATGCTTGTGGAATTGGTCTATACGCTCATCTTAAAGGGCATGCTACCCATCAAATAGTAAAAAAAGGACTTCATATGCTATGCCAGCTTGACCATCGCGGAGGACAGGGAAGTGACCCGTTAACAGGTGATGGAGCTGGCTTGATGACTAAATTGCCGCATCTTTTCTTTAAAAAAGTAACTGACTTTGATTTACCGGAACAAGGCCGATACGGTGCTGGAATGATTTTTTTTCCTAACGATAAAGAAGCTCAAATGAAACTCGAAAATCAAATTAATTATTTTATTGAACAAGAAGGACAGAAACTTTTAGGCTGGAGAACTGTGCCGATTGATCGTTCTTCAATCGGCGAGAAAGCTCAAGATACATGTCCGGTTATCAAGCAGGTGTTTATTGCTTGTGATGACTCCATTATTGATGACCTTGTTTTTGAACGGAAACTTTTTGTAATTCGAAAACAAACAGAACACTGGGCAAGACAAAACGGTCTGCAAACCTATTTTGCAAGTTTGTCTACACAGACCATCGTCTATAAAGGACTTTTAACACCACAGCAAGTTGATACTTTTTATATTGACTTGCAGGATGAGGATTTTGTGTCCCCATTTGCTTTAGTGCATTCCCGTTTTAGCACAAATACATTTCCAACTTGGGAGCGCGCACATCCAAACCGTTATATCATTCATAACGGAGAGATCAACACTCTTCAAGGCAATATGAATTGGATGAAAGCACGTGAAAAACAGTTTGTATCTGAAGCATTTGGTGATGATATCCAAAAGCTTCTTCCGATTTTAGATGCTGATGGAAGTGATTCTTCTATTTTAGATCAGGCATTTGAATTTTTTGTACTTGCAGGAAGAAAGCCTTCACATACAGCTATGATGCTGATACCAGAACCATGGAGTGAGAATCCGCATCTCGAACAAGAAAGACGTGCCTTTTATGAATACCACAGTTGTTTAATGGAACCGTGGGATGGACCTACAGCCATCTCATTTACAAACGGTAAACAGATAGGAGCGATCCTCGATAGAAACGGATTACGTCCAGCAAGGTATTACGTAACTAAAGATGATTATATTATCTTCTCTTCAGAAGTAGGTGTCATTGATGTTGAAGAAGAGAACATTCTTTACAAAGAGCGTCTAAGTCCTGGAAGAATGCTTCTTATCGACATAGAAGAGGGACGCATCATTACAGATAATGAAATAAAGACAGAAATGACAAATGAGCAGCCTTATGAAGAATGGCTGACAAACGGGTTACTTCAATTAGAAGATAACGGGGAAGAACCTGTTGTTGATTTAGATGATATTAGAAGAAAACAAAAAGCTTTTGGATACACGTATGAAGATATTCATAAATATTTAATTCCTGTAATTACAGAAGGAAAAGACCCAATAGGATCAATGGGCAATGATACACCTCTCGCTGTGTTATCAGACAGACCACAATCATTATTCAACTATTTTAAACAGCTATTTGCACAAGTGACAAATCCGCCAATCGATGCGATTCGAGAAAAAGTCGTTACTTCAACGATGACATTACTGGGTGGAGAGGGTAATCTTCTGCATCCTGGACCGGAGAACGCCCGCAGAATTCAATTGGATTCTCCAGTATTGACAACAAATGAATTTAATCAAATAAAAGAAAATAACATTACTGACTTTAAACCCGCTATATTGCAAACACTTTTTTCAGAAGATTTGGAAACCGATTTGATCTCTTTTCAAAAGAAAGCAGAAAAAGCCATTTCCGATGGTGCAAGTATCCTTATCTTATCGGATCGAGATATGAATCCTTCTCAAACACCAATGCCGGTCCTGCTTGCGGTGAGTTCTTTACACCATTATCTTGTACAGAAAGGCTTACGTACAAAAGTTAGCTTGATCGTTGAAGCTGGTGAGGTAAGAGAAGTCCATCACTTTGCTGCCTTAATTGGATATGGTGCAGATGCAATCTATCCATATCTGACTTATAAAACGTTTGAAGAAGCAATTGAAGAGGGGCATATTAAGCTCTCACTTCAAGAGACAGTAAAAAAGTATAAAAAAGGTGTAACTGACGGAATTGTTAAAGTGATGTCAAAAATGGGTATTTCCACTGTTCAAAGTTATCGAGGTGCTCAAATCTTTGAAGCGGTGGGTATTGGAAAAGAAGTAATTGATCGTTATTTTCCTGCAACTGCCTCTCAAATTGATGGCATCACACTGGCTGAGATCCAAAAAGAAGCCCAGCTGCGACATCAAGAAGGGTTTATGGAAACGATTGAGGACACTTTAGATTCAGGAAGTGACTTCCAATGGAGAAACTCAGGTGAACATCATGCCTTTAATCCAAAAACGATTCATACCCTGCAATGGGCTTGCCGTAAGAATGACTACTCATTATTCAAAACGTTTTCTAAACTAGCCGATGATGAGCGAACAACATTCTTAAGAAACTTATTTTCGTTCAAACCTGAAGTGAAAAGTATTCCTCTTGATGAAGTTGAACCTGTAGAAACCATCGTTAAGAGATTTAAGACCGGAGCGATGTCATTCGGATCACTGAGTGCTGAGGCGCACGAATCACTAGCGATTGCCATGAACCGGTTAGGCGGCAAAAGCAATAGTGGTGAAGGCGGAGAACATCCAGCCCGGTTCATCCCAGATGAGAATGGAAACCACAGAAGAAGCAGCATCAAACAAGTTGCTTCAGGAAGATTCGGAGTGAAAAGTCATTACTTAGTGAATGCAGATGAACTGCAGATCAAGATGGCTCAGGGGGCTAAGCCTGGTGAAGGAGGTCAGCTGCCTGGCAACAAAGTTTATCCTTGGGTTGCTGACGTTCGTGGTTCAACTCCTGGTGTCGGTCTGATCTCACCACCGCCGCATCATGATATCTATTCGATTGAAGATATGGCTCAGCTTATACACGATTTAAAGAATGCAAACCGCGCCGCAAGAATCAGTGTAAAACTTGTAGCAAAATCAGGTGTAGGTACGATTGCTGCAGGTGTAGCAAAAGGCGCTGCTGATGTTATCGTAATCAGCGGTTATGACGGAGGAACAGGTGCATCTCCTAAAACGAGTATCAAGCATACTGGACTTCCATGGGAGCTCGGTCTTGCTGAAACTCATCAAACGCTTATGTTGAACGGACTTCGTGAACGTGTGACGCTAGAAACAGACGGTAAACTAATGACTGGTAAAGATGTAGTACTTGCTGCTCTACTAGGGGCTGAGGAATATGGATTCGCGACTGCTCCGTTAGTTGTCTTAGGATGCGTGATGATGCGTGCCTGTCATCTCGATACTTGTCCGGTCGGAGTCGCTACACAAAATCCAGAACTTAGAAAGAAATTTATGGGTGATCCTGATCATGTTGTGAACTACATGATGTTTGTTGCAGAAGAGATCCGTGAAATCATGGCACAGCTTGGATTTAGGACAATGGATGAAATGGTTGGCCGCACTGACGTATTAACTGTTGGTGAGCGTGCGGCTGCACACTGGAAGGCAAAACACTTGGATCTTTCAAGACTTTTATATCAGCCTGAAGGTGTACGAACTTGCAAGACTGTTCAAAATCACAAGATTGATCAATCATTAGATATACAAGAAATACTTCCTAAACTAAACCCTGTACTTGAACAGCAAAAAGCGGTATCTATAAACCTTCCAATAAAAAACACAAACCGTGTTGCCGGTACGATTGCAGGCAGTGAGATTACTAAACGATTTGGAGAAGAAGGATTACCTGAAGATACAGTTACCCTTAACTTTACCGGATCTGCGGGACAAAGCTTTGGTGCATTTATTCCGCGCGGGATGTCTCTATACCTGAATGGAGATAGCAATGATTATTTTGGGAAAGGTCTGTCAGGCGGAAAGATGATCGTTGCTCCTCCAAAAACAGCAGAATACCTTGCGGATGATAATGTGATTGTAGGTAATGTTGCGTTCTATGGCGCAACGAGCGGAGAAGCTTATATCAATGGTCTGGCTGGTGAAAGGTTTGCTGTCAGAAACAGCGGCGCAAACATTGTCGTTGAAGGTATTGGCGACCATGGCTGTGAGTATATGACAGGCGGAAATGTCGTAGTTTTAGGAGATGTGGGCAAAAACTTTGCAGCTGGAATGAGCGGAGGGATCGCCTATATTTACACTCATCAGCCCCTTATGTTTAAGAGGCTTTGCAATAAAGAAGGTATTGAGTTTGAAAGACTGGTTGACCATCATGAGACTGAATCAGTTAAACAATTAATTTTAAACCACTTTTCATATACACAAAGTAGAAAGGCTGCAGCAATTCTAGAGAACTGGAAATCAGCTCAATCACACTTTGTAAAAGTAATACCGAAAGATTATAAGGAAATGATTAAGAGAATCGAGGATGAGAAACAAGCCGGTTTATCAGATCAGGAAGCTGTTATGAGTGCATTTGAAGCAAGATCTGCTGCTAAAACACCAGCAGGGAGTCCTGGTCCAACAAAATTGATTCTAAAGTAAGCATAAGATGAAAGGAGAGATAATCATGGGTAAACCAACCGGATTTTTGGAATTCCCGCGAGAAGATACAAAAGAGAGAAAACCTCTCCACCGTCTGAAGGATTGGAAAGAATATACAGAAAAACAGCCGGAAGATATGCTTAAAAGACAAAGTGCAAGATGTATGGATTGCGGTACACCATTTTGCCATATCGGTATTGAAATCAACGGGGCAGCATCAGGCTGTCCCATCAATAATCTGATTCCTGAATGGAACGATCTTGTATACCGCGGAAAATGGAAAGAAGCACTAGAACGTTTAATAAAAACAAATAACTTCCCTGAATTTACTGGACGAGTTTGTCCTGCTCCTTGTGAAGGATCATGTACGGTCGAATTAGCGGGGCCAGCCGTTACTATTAAGAATATTGAACGAGCTATTATTGATAAAGGCTTTGAAAATGGGTGGATTAAACCGAGAATTCCTAAAAAACGTACAGGAAGAAGAATTGCTATTGTCGGCTCTGGACCAGCTGGACTTGCGGCTGCGGATCAGTTGAACCAGGCAGGACACGCTGTAACTGTTTTTGAGAGAGATAACCGTGCTGGAGGCCTTCTCACGTATGGTATTCCAAACATGAAGCTTGATAAAGATATTGTGAAGCGTAGAATCACACTTTTAAGACAAGAAGGCATTGATTTTGTTCTGAATACGGAAATCGGAAAAGATGTTATGCCCGAAGATCTTCAAGCTGACTTTGATTCAGTAATTCTTTGCACTGGTGCTCAAAAACAAAGAGATCTGGATCTTGAGGGAAGAGAAGCAAAAGGCGTACACTTTGCCATGAAATATTTAACTCAATCCACTAAACGATTATTAAATGATAAAATCAGCGAACCGCTAATAGACGCAAAAGATAAAAATGTTATTGTAATCGGCGGCGGTGATACTGGTGCAGACTGTGTCGCGACTGCTTTACGCCAAAAATGTAAAAGTGTTGTTCAATTCGGAAAGCATCCTAAGTTACCGGATGTAAGAAGCAAAACAAACATGTGGCCAGAACAGCCTTATATCTTCACGATGGATTACGCTTATGAAGAAGCAACTGCACAATTCGGATCAGATCCAAGAGAATATTCGGTTCAAACAAAAAAATTGGTTGCTGATGAAAATGGAAATTTAAAAGAACTCCATACGATTCAAATGAAAAGAACATCAGATGAAAATGGTAATCTTTCATTTGAAGAAATTCCAGGTACAGAGAAAGTATGGCCTGCAGACCTTGTGTTTATTGCAATTGGTTTTGAAGGAACGGAACAACCAGTATTGAAACAATTTGGTGTGGAAACAAAGAATAATAAAGTAGATGCGAACCATGGGGATTATAAAACAAACGTAGATGGTGTATTTGCAGCTGGCGATTCCAGACGGGGGCAAAGTTTAATCGTCTGGGCAATCCAAGAAGGACGCGACTGTGCCAAAGAAGTTGATAAACATCTAATGGGCAGTACGGTTTTGCCTTAAGTGTTTTTTCCATGCTACAATAAACTCTAAAAGCCAAAAGCGTTTATTCTATGATAAAATAAGGGCTGGCTATGAAAATTCTATTTATAAATAAGGAGTAGAAGCATGGAAAAAGTACTTATTTTTGGTCATAAAAATCCCGATACTGACACAATAACATCTGCAATCGTTTATGCAGATCTAAAAACAAAACTTGGACAAAATGTTGAGCCTGTTCGCTTAGGCGAGATCAATGGTGAAACAAAACATGCACTTGATTATTTTAAAGCAGATCTTCCTCGCTTAGTGGAAACTGTTTCCGATGAAACAAACGCTGTTATCTTAGTAGACCATAATGAACGTCAGCAAAGTGCTAATGACATTGATAAAGTACGTGTGTTAGAAGTTATCGATCATCACCGCATCGCCAACTTTGAAACAAGTGACCCATTGTATTACCGCGCTGAACCTGTTGGGTGTACAGCCACGATCCTAAATAAGATCTATAAAGAAAAAGGAATAAAAGTAGAAAAGAACATTGCTGGATTAATGCTTTCTGCTATTATTTCTGATTCTCTATTATTCAAATCCCCAACATGCACAGAAGAAGATGTTGAAGCAGCTCGAGAGCTGGCTGAAATCGCTGGCGTTGATGCAGAGACTTACGGTCTTGAGATGCTGAAAGCAGGAGCAGACTTAAGCGATAAGTCCATTGAAGAGCTAATCTCTCTTGATGCAAAAGAATTTAACATTGGTGCAAGCAAAGTAGAAGTTGCTCAAGTAAATACAGTAGATGCAAGTGATGTATTGAAACATCAAGACGACCTAGAAACGGCAATTTCGAAAGTAATTGATGAAAAAGATTTGGACCTGTTCATGTTCGTGGTAACAGACATCTTAACAAATGACTCAACTGCACTTGCACTCGGAAAAAGAGCCCAGTCTGTTGAAGACGCATATAATGTAAAGCTTGAAAACAATACAGCAGTATTAAAAGGTGTAGTTTCACGTAAAAAGCAGATTGTACCTGTATTAACAGAAGCAATGAGCAAATAATATCAAAATTAAAAGATGGAGAGATCCATCTTTTTTATTTGCTATTTTAGTTGACAATTATAACTAGCCTGTTATGATTTAAAACATAATACCAACTTAATAATTTTACGAAACCACTAGGGGTGCCTTTTAAAGGCTGAGATTGAAGTTTGACTTCGAGACTCTTAGAACCTGATCTGGATTATACCAGCGTAGGGAAGTGGCTGTTACGGAAACTATTTGACTTATTAGTGTTTCTATACAACCACTTTCTATTGCTGAAAGTGGTTTTTTTGTTGGTTAAAAACTATCTTGAGGAGGATTTTTTATGCCTGCATTTACTGAAGAACTGCGTAAACAAGCTGACCAAATCTGGGAAGCCAATCTTAATCACCCATTCGTAACAGGAATTGCAGAGGGAACTCTGCCTTTAGAAAATTTTAAATATTATGTGCTGCAAGATTCTTATTACTTATCTCATTTTGCAAGAATTCAAGCATTAGGGGCTGCAAGAGCTGAGGATTTATATACAACTTCCAGAATGGCTGCACATGCTCAAGGGACGAATGAGGCAGAGTTAGCGCTGCATGAAAAGTTTATTAAACAACTTCATATCACTGGAGAAGATCTAGCCAAATTTGAGCCTGCACCAACCGCTTATAATTACACTTCACATTTGTATCGAGTTGCTGATTCTGGAAGTTTAGGAGAAATAATTGCTGCTATTCTTCCATGCTATTGGATTTATCATGAAATCGGAGAAAGATTTGATGGAGCTGAGCCAAAAGAACCTATATACCAGGAATGGATCGCCGCATACGGAGGAGAATGGTTTGGCCAGCTGGTTCAAGAACAAATAAACCGATTAGATAACTTAGCAGAGAATGCTAGTCACGCTGAAAGAAAAAAAATGACACAGCACTTTTTACTCAGCTGCCAGTATGAATATTTGTTTTGGGAGATGGCTTTCTCATTGGAAAAATGGCCGGTTCCAACGCGTACTTTAAGCAATGAAAGGAGAACTGAAAATGTCTAACAGATTAAAGTTGACTGATATATTAGTCACAATTGTAATTTCGATCGGTTTTGGAATTCTTTATAAAATATGGGGACCTCTCTATTATGCTGTTAAGCCGTTGGGTATTCACATTGATCAATTAATCTATGGAATGTGGTTTATGGCTGCAACAGTGGCATTTTTGATCATACGTAAGCCAGGAGTGGCTCTTCTTGCAGAAGTTGCTGCTTCTTCAGGAGAATTTCTAATGGGATCAGAATTCGGGCTAGAAGTTTTATTATATGGAATCATTCAAGGTTTATTTGCTGAACTCTTACTCATGGCATTTAGATATAAGCGTTATGATTTATTAGCGGTTTCTATGGCAGGGATAAGTTCTTGCATAGGATCTTTAATTTTGGACTTTTATAAAGGATATATTGGAGATTTATCAACTTGGAATCTTATCCTCTATATGGCATTCAGATTTATCGGAACCATTCTTTTTACTGGAGTATTAGCAATTTCCATCGTTAAGGCCCTTGAAGCTACTGGTGTAACCAATCTCGTCAGATCTTCGTCACAAAAGGATTTTAATTCATTGGATCAATAAAGAGGTGTTATTGTATGGAATGTATTGCATCCGTTAATAAGTTAAGATTAAAGTTTCCAGAAGAGAAAGGATTATTATTTAAAGATTTATCGATTTCATTTCAAGAAGGAGAAAAAGTATTATTACTTGGTCCGTCGGGATGCGGAAAATCTACTCTTCTGCAAGTCTTATCTGGTCTTATCCCTCAATCAATTGATATTCCCATTAAAAGTGAGAGCATTCAAATCCCTTATTCATGGGGATTTGTATTCCAGGATCCTGATTCTCAGTTTTGTATGCCATATGTTGATGAAGAAATTGCGTTTGTTTTAGAAAATCTTCAAATACCTAGGGAAGAGATGACAGTCAAAATTAAAGAGCTTCTAACTACTGTAGGCCTCTGCCTGGATGACATTCATACGGAAATTCAAACGCTTTCTGGTGGAATGAAACAGCGTTTAGCACTGGCAACGGTTTTAGCTTTAGATCCTGAGGTGATATTTTTAGATGAACCAACTGCTTTAATTGATGAAGAAGGTACTGCCGAAGTATGGGATACAGTTAAAGCTATTTCAAAGGATAAGACGATAATCATCGTTGAACATAAAATTGATCAGATTATAGATGTTATCGATCGAGTTATCGTGTTTACACATGATGGAAAGATCATGGCGGATGGAAATTCAACTTACATTTTTTCTAATTTCAAAGAAGAGCTTAAAAGATTTGGAATTTGGTATCCGAGTGCATGGGAGGAATATAAAAAAGAAAAAGTCCAAAACACTCTTACGAAACATAGTGATAGTCTGCTCCGTTTAGAAAACTTTCGAGGATACAGAAAAAAAGAGAATGCGATTACTTTAGAAAAAGCTGCTGTTCATTCAGGAGAATGGATTGCCGTTACAGGAGCTAATGGTGCTGGGAAAAGTACACTCTTATTATCATTGATGCAATTACTAAAAACATCTGGTGATTACAGGATCGATGGATGTTCCATAAAAAGCTTTGCTGACCTGAATAACAGAGCATATTTTGTTTTTCAAAATCCTGAATATCAGTTTCTAACGAATAGTGTTTTAGAAGAGATTACTTATGAACTAAGGCAAAGAAACGAAGAGAGTCATGCAGATGTTTTTAAAAAGGCAAATGATCTCTTAACAATATTCGGGTTGAAAGATAAACAGAAACAACATCCTTATCATCTGTCTCTTGGTGAAAAAAGGCGTTTAAGTGTGGCCACTGCTTTTATACAAAATCCACAGGTACTGCTATTGGATGAGCCTACTTTTGGTCAGGATTCTAAAAATACATTTAAGCTGCTCGAATTGTTGCAAGAAGAGAGCCAAAAGGGAACGATCATCATCATGGTTACACATGATTTAAATATCATACATCATTTTGCCACAACAGTATGGAAAGTGAAAAATGGAAAAGTGATCACCGACTGGAAGAAGGATGATATGAAAACAGGATCAGAGGGTGATGTGTATGAATATATCTTTTGAAGAAAGTTGGCTGCATAAGGTTAACCCTGCTCTTAAACTAATAACACTCACATTTTTGTTTGTATTTGTTGTAATGATCCATCATTTAAATGATATGATAACTTTTACATTTACCGTTTCTATCTTGTTCTTCTTTTGTACAGGTCACTCCTATAAACGGATCTTACTTTTTCTCATACCTTTTCTACTTGTTTTTTTTTCAACGGCAGTTTCAATGATTTTATTTGGAAAAGGGGAAACAACTCTCTTTAAATTGGGAATTGTAAACGTTACAGAGGAAAGTTTATTTCGCGGTTTACACTTAGGTTTTAGAGCGCTTGTATTTGCGATGATGGGTATGACATTCGTTTTGACGACAAAGCCAGTCCTGCTATTTTATTCACTGATGCAGCAGCTTAAATTGCAACCAAAGTATGCTTATAGTTTTATGGCAGCGATTCGGTTGATGCCAATCATGTTTGAAGAATTACAGACCATTCTAGATGCACAGAAAGTACGAGGAGTTCACAGTCAAAAAGGAATCAGGAGTTTATTGAAGGATATTAAATCACTGCCGATTCCTCTGCTTTCACAAAGTATACGAAGAGCTTTTCGTATTGCAGTTGCGATGGAAGCAAAGAGGTTTAACTCGACAAATGAAAGAACTTATTATTATCATTTAGGGTTTTCAATCTTTGATCTATTATTTATTGGTTACTTTATTTTAATGATAAGTTTAGGTTATTTATTTGCAACGGAATTCCCGCTGTTTCCAGTGACAGATGTAAGATATTAAAGCACACTCCAGCAAGCCGGGTGTGCTTTTTGCTATGGAATTATAATACGATCGTTTTGTTTTAACAAAACGGTATATTCACCTTTATTTAATTTTTGATAAATGGGAAAAGGCACTGTTAATGCTTCCCCGGTTGAAAGAACAATCTTGTAATTCGGCTCTACAGTGAAGACAGTTCCCCTATCTATGACTTGTTCAGATCGAATTTTGTTAACGATGTGACCTTTATATTCGGTAATCTTAAATTCTTCTTCTACATAATCCGTCCACGCAAAATAAAGAAGAAAACCTGATAAGAATGTACTAATGATAATCAGAATACCTTTCATAATTCCACCTCATTCTAGTATGAATCAAAAGCCTAAAAATTATCGAAAGAGGGAAGGAGTATTTAAAGGGATTTGCCATTTATTTAATTAATATAACTATCATTAATAAATTCATGACCAGCTTTTATGATTCAAGGATTTTATGAATCGATTATGCAATCTCGTTAATAGGAGTAAAGCAATGATCGAACCCATTAAAGTAAGGGACATGTCCCATTGAGCGTCCCAAATATCTCCCTGGGCACCAACAAAGTCTTTTGTTTCTCTATTTGAAATTCTGCTTGCGATCCATTCCACAATTTCGTAAAATCCAGACAGCGAAAGAGTCATATTAATCGCTATAAATTGAACCCACTTTCCTATGGGCAAAGCAGTTTTCAAGATTAATATTTCACGAAAAACAATGAAGATTAGTCCTTTCAAAAAATGTCCAAAGCGATCATAGTGGTTACGTTCTAAGTCGAAATTTTTCTGAAACCAATCAAAAAGCGGAACATCATCATACGTAAAATGACCGCCAATAAAAGTCATTATCGTTAATAATGCAATGATGCTATACGAAAGATTAGTCAGCCTTACTTTGTTATAAAAATAAAGCACAGCCAAAATGAGAATTACAGATGGTCCTACCTCTAATATCCATATGGGATAATGCGCAGGCTTTATGAATGACCAAGTAAAAAAAGCGATAACTACTATTAGTATAAATATATGAAAGTAATTTCTATTCATATTAAAAATCCCTCACAATCTACTATCAGTATTGATTTTCTTTAACGGTCGTATACGTTTTGAGCATAATTTTAAAAAAGGATGTGAACATCATGTCAAAAAAGATCGCTGTAGTTGTCCTGCATGGTATCGGGGACCAAAAAGAAGATTTTTCAGATATATTTTCAGAAGAACTGACTAAAAGATTTACTCAAAATCTAAAACCTTATTTACCTGCCCCAGAAACAGAATTAGTTATTCAGCCTATCTATTGGGGCAGTGTGTTCAATGGACGGGAAAATGAGATGTGGGAAAAACTCTCAAAAGCTGCAGAATTAGATTTTGTAAAGTTGAGACATTTTGTAATTAACTTTTTCGGCGATGCAATCGCTTATCAGCCGTCTGCAAACCACAATCCAAATTATATAAAGGTTCATGAGGTCTATGCGAAGGGACTTCAAAAACTGAGTGAAAAAGCAGGTCAAGACGCACCGCTATTCGTAATTGCTCACAGTTTAGGAACGGTGATAACAAGTAATTATTTTTATGATCTGCAATACATACCTGACAGAGTTCCTAAGAAAGTACAAGAAAGTATGGCTGATACACCTCTTGAACAAGGAGACACACTAACAGGATTTTATTCATTAGGAAGCCCGCTTGCTTTATGGAGTTTAAGATATGCTGACTTTGATGTGCCGATCAATGTACCTTCACCTAATCTAAAAAAATATTATCCCAGTCTGAGCGGAAATTGGATAAATATGTACGACAGAGATGATGTCTTTGGGTACCCGCTTAAACCGCTTAATGATGCATATGATAAAGCGGTTGCCATTGATGTTGAAATAAACAGTGGGAATCTATTCAGCAGCTGGTCACCTTTATCACATATGCATTATTTCACAACTAACGATTTAATCAATAGAATAGGTGATGATCTTGCTAATACATGGAAACAAATTAATTTAAAGAACAGCTAATACAAGAGCAACCATTCAAGTCCAAGAATACACTGAAAAATGAACTTGCGAATTGGATGGGAAACAGATGAATAGTGAGGAAAAACAAAGGATCGGTTCTATCATTCAGGCCATTGGAACTGTCATATCTGCTTATGCGAATACCCCTAATCAATACCTTAACGATACATTCCTTGACGATCTTGACTTAATAGGGAATGCTCTGCAAGCTACAGGAAATGCATTAATAGCTGATGGACAGGAACCATTCACACTGAGCAGGATCGGAAATGAGGTACAAGCTGCGGGAAACACCACCGTGATTGCGGGAATGATTATGCCATTTAAAGATAGAACGAAACAAGTGCTTAATATAAAAGGAAACTTACTGCAATCATTTGGGGCTGGGATTGAACTTGGAGATGAGTTAGATGAGAAACCTTCATTAAATAAAGCCATCAATGTGATCTCAAATGTTTTACAGGTGGCAGGAAATGCCTTACAGGCTCTTGGAGGGAAATATGAGCTGGATTACCCTAATGGGGACACCGAATACAGTCAGTCTTTAATATTAGCAGGGAGCTGGATTCAAGCTGTCGGTGCTGTCCTTTCAACATTATAATAACCGTGGGAAAGAAAGGAACTCTAATATGGAAAAGTATGAAAACATGTTGAAAAAGTACATACAAGAAAACAATCTATCAGCAGAGCATTATCGTTTATCAGGGTCTTGTCATTCAGTAGAAGAAGCCGCACAAGCCATGCAAGCTCCTTCCGATTTATTTGTAAAAAACATTTGTCTAATCGACGAAAATAAACGTTTAATTGTAGCAATTGTAAAAGGAAAAGATCGAGCTAGCACAACCCTTGTGGGAAAAGTATTAAATATCTCTAAGCCAAGGTTAGCAAATGAAATTGAGATTTTAGAGTATACTGGATTTCCTGTAGGAGGTGTTCCATCTTTTGGATATAAAGCTGTCTTCTTAGTAGATCCTAAAGTAACAGAACAGTCATACATATACACTGGAGGGGGATCTGCGAATTCCCTAATAAAAATAAGTGTTGAAGAGATGCTAGAAATTAATGAGGGACTAGTCGTAAAAATCAGAAGGTAAATGATTCACTAACAAACCCCCAACGTTTTTTAACGTTGGGGGTTTGTTTAATAAAGTGAAATATTATTTACCATTGAAATCCTTTTTCTTTAAACTTAATCCTAAGATTACTTTTAACAGGGGAGGTACTACAAAGAAGATGAATAGGATTCTGAATAGTTGATAACCCGAAATCATTGATACGTCGGCTTCTAATTCATGTCCTATAACACCCATTTGATCCGCACCGCCAGGGGCAAGGCTTAAGAAACTTGTTATAGAAGAAAAGTGATACTGCCATACAAGCAAGAAGCTCAGTCCTAATGAAATACACACTAAAATTAAACTGCTGAAAAGAGCTACAGGAATAATTTTCGCTTTATGTTTTAATTTATCAGGTTTTAATAATAAACCTATATAACCACCAATCATAAATTGAGAGATATCCAGAACTACAGAGGGAAGTGGCGGTCCTTGAACACCTGATACATTCAAAAAAGCGATACCTAGTATGGGTCCTAATAAAAAGGCTGTTGGCAGTTTTATCTTTTTTCCTATAAGAGCAACTATCACAGAAAATATCGCAAATAAAATGATCTGGGGAAAGAACTCCTGCTGCACATTACCGCTAATAACCTCTGGAGCAGTTTCCAATCCTTCTTTGGAAAACAGGGGGCTGAAGATAAGAAAGGGAACAAAAAAGATAATCATAATCACTCTGATTACTTGAAAGAAAGTAACCGTGGTAATATCAATTCCTTTTGTTTCTTCCGCAAACGTTATGATTTGCGAGAGACCACCTGGAATACTGCTAGTCAAAGCAGTGGGGAAATTAATGTCGGTAATACGTGAAATTAAAAAAGCCATTCCGGTACATAACAATATAAGTAGGATCGTCATAAAAGCCATCGATGGAAGCTTTGATATCATCGTAAAGAGTGTATCCCGTGTAAATGTAAGACCGATTGAATAACCAACAATAATCAACCCTGTATTTCGTATATATATTGGCCAATGAAGCTTTATGATTCCTAGATTAGAAACTATTAAAACTGCCGTCATCGGTCCCAAAAGCCAAGGGATAGGGAGTTTAAAAATAGAAAAAAAGAAGCCACCAATTAAAGCCGACAATAAAGCTATGGATATTTGAGGGAGTTGATTAGTTTTATAATCTAATATACTCTTCATCACAAAACCTTCTTTTGTTACTACTGTTCTTATGTTTACTTACTATAGTGTAGCACAGTAACTCTAAGAACTGTAAGGTGTAAACTCAACTAGCTGCTTTCTTTTTACCCTTTATTGACTCTAACAAACTATCGATCCATCTCGAACAAAAAAGAAAGGAACGCTGAAAGATAGGGCTCTGAATAAAGGTATAGATGAAGGTGAAAATGAAGACGGGTCCACCGATTAATAATCCCAGTAATAGAACAAGACATTCCATCAAAATTCTGACTCTACTGATGGAAATACCCGTTTTCTCTGATATTGACAGCATGAACCCATCCCTTGGTCCTGCTCCAATTCCAGCAGCAGAATACATACCGCCGCCAATCCCCATCAAAACTATGCCTATGAATAATATCAGAACATCAAAAGGAAGTCCTGATGAGCTTGGAAGCAGTTGAAAATAAAGAAAAGTATCTACCATTACACCAACTAAAACAGCGTTTAAAAAAGTACCCACGTTTATGTATTTTCTATTAACCTTTAAAGTTATTGAGATCAGAAGGAGTCCCACAATAATGTTCCATGTGCCTATCGTAAATCCAAACTTATCAAAGAGAGCGATATTTAAAACATCCCATGGGCTAACCCCTAAATATTTCACTTGTATGGCTAAAGCAATTCCATAGCTGAAGATACATAACCCAATTACAAAAAAGGAAACCCTAACTCCATATCTCATCTGCTTTCCCTCTTTTCCATGATTTAGTCTATAAATTAATTAGACTATATAGGAAAGATATATAAAAAGAAAATTAAAAGATTTATCATTTATTAAGAAGGAGTCATCCGATTTTGTCGAATGACAAGAGATAAATAAAAAAAGAGAGGTATATATTATATGGAATCTATCATTGAAGCAAATGAACAATATTTAGACCGGGTAACAGAGATGGGTGTAGATCTTTGGCCTAATAATGATTTTCATGATTTGAAAAAGGAGTTTTCAGATCTTATTTATTCGCCAAAAGATAAGGTGTTCTTGTACATAATAAATGAAATCGCTTCGGCTTTTATTCATGTCTCTATTAGGAGTGATTACGTAGAAGGGTCAGAATCAAGTCCAACAGGTTTTGTTGAAGGTATTTACGTGTCGCCTAATTTAAGAAGAAGAGGCATATCAAAAAAACTCTTGGATAAAGGAGAAACATGGCTTAAGAGTAAAGGATGTACTCAAATCGGTTCAGATATTGAGCTTAACAATGAAACAAGCTACTTGTTTCATACTCAAGTTGGATTTAAGGAAGCTAACAGGCTGATTGCATTTATAAAGGATATTAATTAAGGCCCTCCATAAAACTTTGCTGTACTTGAACGTGGTTAAGTTCCGTTTCAGGATACTCGCTTTCCGAGGGACGTTACTTATAGACGCAGGAACAAAGATAATTTCTTAGAGCGGGACAGGTGAGATTCCTAAGGGTGCATGCGCCTAGGATGCTTACAGCACTTCCTCTTCGCATGCCAAACTAGACGTTTTTCAAGCGGTGGGCACGCAACTTGCACTCCAATTCACTATCCATTGAAGAGAATAAACATTAGAACCAAAAATCAACAACCTTAATTAAAGAATGAATAATAAAGAGGGCAGCCACATGGAAAGAAACACAATAAACAGGCCAGCAGCAATGAGTAGGAAAACGTTCAGCCTAAACTTACTCCTTTTATGTGAATAAAGCAGTTTCCATGTTCCCAAAAAGATAAACACGAATCCAGTTAGAAAGATAATCAAAGAAATCATCCCGCTTGCTTTTAAAACTTGGCTGCCTGCTGATACAGCAGATGCAGAAAATAAAAGAATGAAGATCATGGGATTAACTTTACTTTTCACTTTCATAATAGCTCCTCCAACAAGACATGAGAAAAAGTTCTCATGTTTTTTTATACATCACTGTCATTCTACTTCTGTGCAATTCTGTAAAGAAGAGCATAAAGTACCTATTAAACTTGGATAGAGGCTACACTCTTCCAATATTTAAATCATTCATTTTCTTTAACTGCCTATAATAAAATCAAATAAAGGCCAATATTTTATAACCTAAAGGATACCACTCGCATTTTACATCATACGTATTACTTCTGGGGGTGACTCGAATGGCTGAACTGCGTTACAATCCGCTTTTGGACAGCTGGATAATGGTATCCGCAAAGAGACAATTCAGACCTTATTTACCAAAAGACCATTGTCCCTTTTGTCCAGGGTCTGGAAAAGTTCCTGAAGACTATGATGTTCATGTTTTCCAAAATGATTATCCTGTACTAAGAGCAGAACCTTCAGAACCTGACGATGTAGGAGGAAACTTGTATCAGACAAGAGAAGCTGCGGGAAGGTGTGAGGTTATACTTTATTCTTCAGACCATCATGCTACGCTCCCCGATCTTACAAGATCACAGATGAAGCGGGTGATCGATCTTTGGACTGAAACTTTTAACAAATTGGATAAGGATGAAAAGCACCAATACGTAATGATTTTTGAGAATAGAGGAGAAGAAGTAGGAGTAACCATTACACATCCCCACGGTCAAGTTTATGCCTATCCATTTATTCCTCAAAAAGTGAAGATCGAATTAGATAACTGTAAGAAGTACTTACAAAAGACTGGAAGAAACATGTTTGATGACATGATTAAAGAAGAGAAACGATTTGGCCAAAGAGTAGTTTTAGAGAATGATTATTTTATTGCATTTATTCCTTTTTTTACTGATACTCCTTTTGGTCTTTTTATTGTAAGTAAGGAGAATAAAACAGCTTTAACGGATTTTACCGAAGAGGAAAAGAACGCTTTAGGGGATATTCTTCAAGAAGTAATAGGTGGCATGGATCACTTATTTAATTGTACGTTTCCATTTATGATGGGCATACACGGAAGACCGAGCAACTCAGAAAATGTTGAAAGCTATTATCGATTTCACATAGAGTTTTATTCCCCAATGCAAACAAAGGAAAAATTAAAACTAAATGCTGCTTCTGAAACGGCAGGATGGGCAGTAGCTCTCCCAACAAGAGCAGAAGACAACGCTGTTTTACTTAGAAAAGCCATTCAAGTATTTTGGGAAAATGGCGGAATTAAAAATAATTAATCTATTACGATCATTCAATTCCGGGCACTTATTTAAGTGTCTTTTTTTATTGAGTACATATAGGGTATACAATATTTTTTTTATGTTAAACCTGAATACGACTCTATTTTAGTGATGGGGTGTCCTTATGGCGTTTAAAAATATTGCTTCAAATGAACAAAAGCTGCTGTACATTGCGCTCTCAATCATTCTTCTCTATTTATCTCCTTTATTCATTTTAGGAGAAAATGCACATATTCGTGTACATGATAACCTTGATTCAAACCTTGCCTGGTATAAAGTTTTAAAGGAAAGCGGGCATATGTTTGGCGGGGTAAATTCAACAATTCCTCAGATCATTAATGGACTTCCCAGGAATGCACTCGGAACAGAGTTTAGCGGCATCGTCTGGCTTCACGCAATATTTCCGACAATGATTGCTTATGCGATCAGTCAAAGCATAACGAGGTTTTTTGCCTTTTTAGGCATGTATTTATTATTTAAAAAACACTTCTTGCATGAGAAAAAGTATACATTGATCACCATTGGAGCTGCTCTTGCTTTTGCTCTCACTCCATTTTGGCCATCCGGGATGTTGAGTACTCTTGGCATGCCATTAGCATTATGGGCTTTCTTAAATATTCGGAAAGGTGAAAAAGGGTGGAAGAACTACTTAGTCCTTGGTCTTTTGCCATTTTATTCGAGTTTTGTTTTAGGTTTTTTCTTCTTTTTATTTGCCATGGGTATTTTTTGGATTTCGGATGTACTGCGTAAAAAAGCCTGGAACTGGCCGTTCTTTCTTTCGATTTTGTTTATGACTTCCATTTTTATGTTAGTCGAATATCGATTAGTGTACTCGTTTATTTATGACGATGACCCGAATACAAGAGACGAGTATTTTCATGCAAGATTGCCTTTTTGGTGGGTCACCAGGCTTACATTTAAGAACTTTGTACTTGGACATACTCATGTAATGACTGTTCATGGTTTGTTTGTTTTGCTGGTTACCATACTAGCTTTCATAGTTGTCATTTGGAAAAAGCTTTGGCAGAAAGAAAAAGTCTTCGTTTTCCTCTTAGTACTAAATTTTGCACTATCTGCATGGTATGCGTTTTGGTTCTATAAAGGCTGGCTTCCGTTAACCGAAAGATTTCACTTTATGGATACATTTAATTTCGCGAGGTTTCACTTTTTACGTCCTTTAGTGATCTATATGGGCTTTGCTTTAGGTCTTAAAATTATTTGGGACCATAAAGCACTTAAGTATACAATTCCGTATTTTATCTTAGGACAGATTGTCTTGTTATGTTTATTTAACGACGAGTTGATTTATCGTAAAAAACCTACGGTAAAAGAATTTTATGCAGAAGAACTCTTCCAAGACATTGAAAAGTATATTAACCGTCCACTCGATAGCTACAGGGTCGCAAGTATCGGCATACATCCAGCCATCGCACAATACAACGGATTCTACACTTTGGATACCTATAACAATTTCTATCCATTAACATACAAATACGCTTTTCGGGAAATAATGGATAAAGAATTAGCAAAAAACAAACGGCTGCGTACCTACTATGATGAGTGGGGAGGACGCTGTTACATATTTACAGATCAGCTAGGAAAGCATTATATGTTCAAAAAGAATTCCAGTAAAACGCTAAAGAACGTTGAGTTAAATATGGGACCTTTTAAGGAGCTTGGCGGGGAATATATTTTTTCTGCCCTTCCTATAGAGAATGCTGCTGAAATAAAGCTGGAGTTAGAGGATGTTTTTGAATCCGATACGGCCGCATGGAAAATCTATTTATATAAAGCAATGTAATCAGCCAGGAGGTACTTACATGAAACAGCCCGCTTTAACAATTGTTGTTCCTTGCTACAACGAGGAAGAAGTATTGCCGATTACGATAGATGCCCTTGATATTCTGCTTAAAAGAATGATATCTGAGGAACTGATATCTGATGATAGCAAGCTATTATTTGTAGATGATGGCAGCAAGGATCAAACATGGGCCATTATTCATAAAGAAAGTTTAAGAAACGGAAATGTTAAGGGTTTAAAGCTTGCAGGAAATGTAGGACATCAAAACGCATTGCTTGCTGGACTTTTTACAGCAAAGGAAAGTTCAGACTGTGTTTTATCTATCGATGCAGATCTGCAAGATGATGTCTCAGTAATCCCTCAATTTATTGAGCAATTTAATAAAGGCTGTGATATTGTCTATGGCGTTAGAAAAAAGAGAGACTGCGATACATTTTTTAAAAGGAATACAGCTGAATTCTTTTATAAGTTCATGAACAGGATGGGTGTAAATCTAGTTTATAACCATGCAGATTTTCGACTGATGAGTAAAAGAGCTTTAATTGAATTGGAAAAGTTTGAGGAAGTAAATATGTTCTTAAGAGGGATTGTACCACTTATCGGTTTTAAGTCTTCTTCCGTCTATTATGAACGTAAGGAAAGACTGGCTGGAGAAACAAAGTATCCTCTCAAAAAGATGCTTTATTTTGCTTTTGATGGCATTACTTCATTTTCTGTAACTCCTATTCGTTTTGTCCTCCTGACAGGGTTGATTTCTTTTTTTGTAAGCTTATTGTTTGGCGTCTATTTCTTAGCCTTAAAGTTTATCGGAAATACCGAAACAGGTTGGACATCCCTAATTACATCCATTTGGCTGATCGGAGGGCTTCAGCTTATTGGGATCGGATTAATTGGCGAATATATCGGTAAAATCTATAAAGAATCCAAGAGGCGACCAAAGTATATCGTTGAAACTGATCCAAATCATCTTTCAAAACCGCTTCCTTTAAAAAATACACAGAGAGTTAAAGATGAATCATATAATCTCAACCTTCGAAAACTTCCTGAAACCAACTAATTCCTTTTTTAAGTTCGTCATTGTTGGAATAATAAATACATGTATTGGAATTTCCATAAGCTTTATTCTACTGAATGGATTTCATACTGGTTATTGGCCCTCAACTTTTATAGGCAATGCAGCAGGTGCTGTTGTTAGCTATATTTTGAATCGGAAATTCACATTTCAAAGTAAAACTTCTGTAGGTGTCAGCAGTATCCGTTTTTTGGCAGTCATTCTGATTTCTTATTTTGTGGCATATAGCTTGAGTTCTCAAATAATAAACGCTCTCGACCTTCAAATTCTTACAAATAAAGAATCATCTGTTTTATTGGGTGCTTGTTTATATACTTTCGCTAATTACATGGGGCAAAAATATTTTGTTTTTTACCCGTTGAGGTGACCTAACTATGAAACGAAAATTCCTTTTAATATTAAGTATTGCATATACCGTATTTATGGCTTACCTTTGTTTTTACTATTTCACAAAAGGTGAAACCCACAGCTATCAGGTTGCTTTTGGCGGTATCTTCTGTGGTCTTGTGCCATTAAGTTTAATTCTTTTTACAAAGATTAAATTTAATATGCCAATCATGCTTTCTTATTTTGCTTTTCTTTTCGCCTCACAATATTTAGGTTCCATCATAGGATTTTATCATCTTGGCTGGTGGGATACCTTTTTACACCTATTAAGCGGAGCTTTATTAGCATTTGTCGGAATAGCACTTTATGAACGTATGACACGCCAACATGCAAGGAGTGATATTTCATATTGGCTTGTATTTCTTTTCGTACTTTCCTTTTCAGTTTTTGGCGGGGTCGTATGGGAAATCTACGAGTTCAGTATGGATCAGATCTTTTCGATGACCTTACAGGGCGGAGGGAATTTCGATACGATGGTTGACCTTATTGCCGATACTGCTGGAGGCTTAGTAATCGCAGTCATTGCATCTGTAAGAACAAAAAGAAGGTTTAAAATGTCATAAAAACCAAATCAATTATCCAAACCACTGTTGGGAAACAGTGGTTTTTTTTGTGTTTAAATTTAAATGTTGGCTATGTCATTGTTTTTTAACAAACTAAAAACGCTACATTTACTTAATCTTAATAACGATTTAGTAAGGTAAGGAAGACACTTACAAAGGAGGATTCAATGAAAAAATTAAAAAAAGCTTCAAATATAACTCTATCAGTACTAATGATGCTTACTATCACATCTTTTGCAGAAAATGACTCAATAGTAAAAACTGCAGAAGCTGATACACAATCACTATTTAAAGATATTGAATATCAAAACTCTCAAAAATTACAAAAAGGTATAAAATATTCTCGTATTGTTTACGGAAAAACAAGTCAGGAAGCGGACTACATGGTAAACATAGATTTTCTTACTGAAAAAGAAGAAGCGAACAAATTGAGAGAAGAACTAGCATCTCTAGGCTATTCTTCCTTTATAAAAACCATTAACGAAAGAGCTCAAGATGATCCAGAACATACGCCACTCGGATATTTAGTAAGAATTGGTCCTTACCAAGAAGAGTCAAAAGCTAAAATCATAAAGGAAGAACTGCTGTCAAAAGGCTATAAGGATACTAAGGTTATTTTTACTGAGGAAGACGGGGAACCTACCACAGGGCCTTGGACCGTTAATGTTCTTGAAATTGATCCTAACACGTTTAAAGGACAAATCTCTCCCATTATTTCAAATGATAAAATTCCTGAAAAAGAAACACTGACTAGTATGTCTAAGAGAACAAATGCAATCGGCGGAATAAATGGCGGATATTTTGTGATGGGGCAAAAAGATGGAACAGAAGGTGATCTTGCAGGTGTATCAATGGTAGATGGCCAGCTTTCTAGTGAAGCTGTGAATGGTCGTTCAAGTTTTATTATTAATGATGAAAACAATGCTTCTATATCTACTGTAAGTACAAAGGTTCAATTAATATCGTCTGATGGTGATAAAAAAGAAATTGACGGACTAAACCGAGCACCTGGATTGATTAGAGGATGCGGCGGGATCGGAGATAATGAAACAAATCTGCCTAAACATGATTTCACTTGTACAGATCCAAGTGAACTGATTGAATTTTCCTCACGTTTTGGGATAAAAACTCCTTCAGGAGATGGTGCTGAAGCCGTAATTAATAACAAAGGAATAGTTACTGATATTAGGGAATCCAGAGGAGGCACGATTCCTTTTGGCAGTACAGTTGTAGCTGGTACAGTTGAAAACGCTGACTGGATAAAAGAACATTTAACAACTGATGAAATAGTACAAGTTAAGAAAAAGGTCCTTGCAAATGATTCGGAATTTTCGATTGATAAAGGGACAGGAATTATTAATGGCGGACCACGGCTACTAAAAAACGGCAAAATTGATATTCCTTCAACTGCAGAAGGATTTCACCAGCCTGATAATCCAGAATTCTTTTATCAATTCGGTCAAAGACGTCATCCTCGAACAGTTGCAGGAATAAAAGGTGATGGAACAATCCTTTTAGTTACGATTGATGGCAGAAAACCTGGTTATAGTGTAGGAGCTAACTTTAAAGAAAGTGCCCAGCTTCTTAAATCTCTAGGGGCAGTTGATGCATTAAATCTTGACGGTGGAGGTTCTACTACTATGACAGTGCATCAAAAAATGGTAAGCTCTCCGTCTGATTCTACCGGTGAACGGCCTATCGGTGACGGTATATTGTTATTACCACAATAAAGATAATGAATGAAGGAGAGGAAAATATTATGAAAAAAATAATGCTCACATTAGCCGCAGCTGCCACGATTGGCTCAGTTACCACGGCATATGCAAATCCTGATGTTCTCCAAATAAGTTCAGACGGAAAACACTATGAAGAAAGATTTAAAGAGCTTTCCCGTGAAACAGCGTGGGAAGAAAAAGAAAAGGTTGATTTGCAGTTTAACACCTATCATCCTCAAGGAATGACCAAGATTGGGAACTTATTCTACATGTCTTCTGTTGAAATCATAGAAAAACCAGTAAAATACGATCAGCCTCGTGAGGGTTATGACCGTACTCCAGGAAAAGGAATCGGCCACCTTTTCGTATTCAATAAAGAAGGAAAGCTTTTAAAAGATATTGAACTTGGTGAAGGGAATATGTACCATCCTGGAGGTATTGCTTTTGATGGAGAGTCAATTTGGGTTTCTGTTGCCGAATATCGACCAGACAGTGAATCCATTATATATAAAGTTGATCCTAAAACAATGAAATCAAAGGAAATGTTTAGAACGAATGATCACATCGGTGGAATATTACGCGACGTTAAGAAAGGAAACCTCAAGGCAGTAAGCTGGGGTTCAAGAACATTTTATGAGTTTGATCAAAATGGCAAAGTTGTAAACAAATCCAAGAATCCCAGTCACTTTATTGATTATCAGGATTGTGAGGATACCGGAAAGGAAAATATGATTTGCAGCGGAATTACAGAACTTCCTCAGAGCGGAACTAATTCTGAAAAATTTGAATTAGGTGGATTAGCTTTATTAAATAAGAAAACCATGAGAATCGAACACGAACTTCCAATTTCGCTATTTTCAGCTCAAGGACACACCGTTACTCGTAATCCTGTTTATTTAGAAAAAAGTGATCAAGCATTTAACTTATATGCTGTACCAGATGATGACAAGTCTTCAATGCTAGTATATGAAACAAAATAAATATATTAAAGTACTATATCCAAAACACTTTGAGAACTTCAAAGTGTTTCTTATTATAAATAAACAAAAAACCATTGACCTTCACGCAACGTAAAGGTTTAAAGTAGAATTGTCAGGAGGTGAGCACATGGAATACACCGTACAGAAGCTGGGCTTGCTAGCTGGTGTCAGTACTCGTACATTACGTTATTATGATGAGATTGGAATTCTTAAGCCGGCAAGAATCAACTCATCGGGATATCGCATATATGGGCAGACAGAAGTTGATAAGCTCCAGCAGATCCTATTTTACAAGGAACTTGGAATCCATTTAGACAAAATAAAAGATATCGTCAACTCTCCTTCTTTTGATGCTGCAGCTGCTCTAAGCGAACACCGTGAACAGCTCCTCGACAAACGATTACAATTAGATAAGTTAATCGCTAATGTGGAAAAAACGATTGCTTCTAACGAAGGGAGAATTACGATGAAAGATAAAGAAAAATTTGAAGGCTTCAAACAAAAAATGGTGCAAGATAATGAAAACAAATACGGAAAAGAAATCCGCGAGAAATATGGTGACGATGTGGTCAACAAATCCAATGAGAAAGTTCTAAACATGACTCAAAGTGAACATGACGAAGTAACTAAACTCAGTGTAGATCTGCTTACAACATTAGCTGAAGCATTCAAAACTGGAGATCCAGCTGGTAAGCTGGCTCAAAAAGCCGCTGAATTGCACAAGCAATGGTTAACCTTTTATTGGAATGAATACAGCAATGAAGCACATGCAGGACTTGCACAGATGTACGTGGATGACGAAAGGTTTACCGCTTATTATGATAAAGATCAGCCAGGAACAGCAAAATTTCTAAGAGATGCTATTTACATTTATACAGGCATGAAGCAGTAATTGAAATGGGGAAGGTATTTAATTTTAAGAGATGACCTTGGTTATCTCTTTTTTATTTTATCAATAGATAGTTTACACTGAACAAAGAGACTTAGAAGGAGATGGCAAATCATGACGAAAAAAATATACTACTCTTCACCATATACAAAAGAATGGGAAACAATCATTAATAAAACCTTTATAAAGGAAGATAAATATTTTGTGATCTTAGAAGAAACCGCTTTTTATCCAACTGGTGGAGGACAGCCTCACGACACTGGAACGATAAACGGTATTGAGGTTCTTGATGTATTCACTGATGAATTTGGTGAGATCGTACATATGACAGAAAGGCTGCCAGATACAATACAAGCATTCTGTTCTTTGAACTGGAGAAGAAGGTTCGAACACATGCAGCATCACAGCGGACAGCACTTATTGTCAGCAGTATGTTACACACTTTTTAACGCAAAGACTGTTAGTTTTCACCTTGGTCAAGACAATGTAACAATTGATCTTGAAATATCTGAACTTAACCATTCACAAATGGAGAAGATCGAACAAATCGCCAATGAGGAGATCTATCATAATAAATCAATACATACTTATTATGTTACAAGTGAGAAATTAGCTAAAATCCCTCTTCTAAAAATGCCAAAAGTAACAGAAAATATTCGAATTGTAGAGATTGAAGGTATAGAGTACAACGCATGTGGCGGAACTCACGTTTTAAGAACCGGCGAGATTGGAATTATAAAGCTAATAAAAGCCGAAAAACAAAAAGGAATGGTAAGACTCTTTTTCAAATGTGGGTTACGGGCACTTCAAGAACTCAATGAAGGACAGCAAATATTAGGAATGATAGCGGCAAAATTTAATACAGGACGGAAGGAAGTTATTGACCGGATTGATAAGTGGGAAGAGGAAAAGAAAAGGTTGGAATCAGAACTTTCAAAAGCCAAAGATGAAAATAATGCCTACCTCGCAAAAGAACTTCTTTTAAAGAAAGAAGAAGATTTTCTTTTCCATGTTTTTGAAGACAAAACCTTAAATGAGATAAAAGACCTCGCCATAATGATGGCAAATGACCATAATTTATTTATACTATTTGCTTCATCCTTGGAAAATAAGGCAGTGGCCGTTCACAACGGAACTAAAAACGTTTCATGCGGAAAATTTTTAAAAGAACACCTGGGGTCATTTAACGGAAGAGGTGGAGGCAGCGATAAATCTGCACAAGCTAGTTTTCCAACTCTTGAAGATACATTGAATTTTATTGATGCAAGTCGCCGGGAATTATTAAAAAATATATTGGATTAAACAAATAAAAGGAACAGTAAGGGTGGTATTTTAAATGTTTGAAAAATTTAATTTTGACATCATTTATCATGAACGAGATGAAATCACCCCTTTAGTAGTAATGATGTGCGGTGTAGCTGGTTCTGGCAAAACTACGTTCGCACAACAATTAGAAAAAGAAGGATTTGTTCGACTTTCTATTGATGAAGAAATATGGGCTACCAATGGTCGTTATGGAATTGATTTTCCAATTGAAAAGATGGATGAATATAAGAAAGTTGCAGAAAGTAAATTGTGCAATCGTCTCGTTAAATTGATCCACGATAAGCAACAGGTGGTAATTGACTTCAGTTTTTGGGATAAAGTAAGAAGAGACCACTATAAACAGCTTATCGAAAAGTCAGGAGGTAAATGGAAACTCATATATTTGAAAGTTTATCCTGATGATCTGCGTGCTCGGCTGAAGATACGAAATAAACGTTTTGATGCAAATGCGTTCCCTATAACAGAAGAACTTTTAACTTCCTACCTTAATGGGTTTGAAATACCAAAAGGGGAAGGAGAAATTGTGGTCGAAAATTAGGCTTATCAGATACTTACTGTTGAGACTTACTCCAAAGTAATAATACTTTCTCTATTCTTAATGGAATAAAGGGATGAGAAAAAGACCAGACACAAGAATCTGGTCTTTTTTCTCTTCCAAAAGAGAGTCCGTTAAGTTAATTGCCTGGGTTTATTTATCATATTAAAAATATCGCGACAATGGTTGTAACTGCTAACCCGATTGTAACAGGCTTCAGATTTCTTCTTGCAAGCTCAAATGGGTCTACACCGCAAATTGCAGCTGCTGGAATTAATGCCCATGGCACCAACGTTCCACCTCCAACCCATATTGCGGCAATCTGTCCTAAGGCTGTTAAAGTTGCCGCACCAGCTCCGATTGCTGTGCCAAAGATATTGGCTACAGAACCAGCTAACGAAATCCCAGAGAAACCTGACCCGTCCAGTCCTGTGATCGCACCGACTGCAGTTAATGTAAGAGCTCCTATCTCCTTACTTAATGGTACGACTGAAGCAAGCGCTAGGCCAAGATCGTTTACGATACCTTGTGAAGTTTTCGGTAAGAATTCACCAATAATCTTCGTAAATCCTGAGTCACCTAAATAAAAGAATGCAGCAATGGGTATTACAGGGCCGAAGACTTTGAAACCAAATTGAAATCCGTCAATCATGTAGGAAGTCGTTTTCTCAAGTCCCTTATTTTTATGGCTGACCATTGTGATTAGTAAAAGAATAAAAACAGATGTTCCGCCAATTAACGCTGTCGCATCTCCGCCTTGAAGCTTTAGGATGGACATTGCTGCAACATCAAGTGCAAACATGACTGGGATAAATAGAGCAAAGAATTTTTTCTGACCCTCAGATAAAAGATTCTTTTTTTGTTCAGTCGCAAGTTCTTTTACCGATTCATCTGTCACTCCAGTGGCCGACGTAAGTTTTCCAGTTTTCATATCCCGCTTTAAAAAATAGAAAGCAGCGACTGTTGTAACTAACCCCATTACAAAAACAAGCGGAATGCTGGCACTGATGACTTCGCTTACCGGAAGCCCCGCTGCATCAGCAGTTAATTTAGGAGCTGCTTGAATAATAAAATCACCCGATAAAGCTATACCGTGCCCAAATAGGTTCATAGCCATTGCTACCCCAAGTGCGGGCAAACCTACTCGTATGGCTACCGGTAGTAGAACTGCACCCATAAGCGCCACCGCAGGCGACGGCCAGAAAAACCAAGAGATCACCATCATTAATATCCCAATAGTCCAATAAGCAAGTGCAGGTGTGCGGATCAGCTTAGAAAATGGCGATATCATCACATCGTTAATACCTGTTGTAGTTAGGGTTCTGCTCATAGCAACGATAATAGAAATAACAAGTATTGTTGGAAGAAGCTCTGTAATAGCATAGATAAAACTATTAAATATACTACTGATCGAACCGCTTAACGAACCAGTTGCTGCTATCGCAATTAAGAAAATACCTACGATGCAAATTAGAGTCGTATCACGTCTTTTAACCATAAAACCAATGATTAAGCCTATAAAAACTACATAAATCCAATGCAGCGCTGTTAATTCAACGCCCATTATAATACCTCCCCTGTGAACGGGTTATTAGCCCTTTCGTAATGTAATACAGAATATGTTGGGAAGGGGAAGTGGTGAGAGTGATTAGAAGAAGCTTATTGATGATTTAGACGGTAGAACGCTGTTGCTAGACATCAAGCCTTTGGGTTCTGGCTCTCAGCTTTCGTAATTTATTATTCTTTCAATTCCTTTTTAACGATCTGAAGAGATTGATAGGTGTAATACGAAATAAAAAATATAAGAAGGGTATAAAATACGTTCCAGATGAAATTCTCAGATAGCAGCTGTTTAATGTCTAAATATTTTAACACGTTATTTATCAGGTCTAAGAAAAATACATGGATAATATAGATGCCAAGCGCGTTACCGCCAACTTTTGTAATCCACATTCCTTTACCAACCTTTTTATTATTCAAAGCAAAAAAGAAAAGAAAAGCAGTAACAAGAATGGTTGAAAAAAAGTATTCACCATGGCTGCCATCTAACACTTTATCTAACAAATATCCCTCCATTACTTGAATGACAGTACAGATAATCGCTAGACCGAGATAGGTTATCCCGGTTATTTTTCTTATTTTTTTAAAATGTATGTTAACTGCGAAAACCACTCCTAATGTTGTATAAAACAAACCAAAGAAAAGAGCATCGCGTGTAGTGCTGACAGGCAGATCAAAGAACATCGTATATGCCTGCCCTAACAGACCAATTAAGTTCAAAATGATACTTAGGACAAACAGAATACTTATCTTTTTAAATCTAATGAATATATAAACAATGATGGTACTCCATATTAACGCCGTTAGGAACCAAAGCTGATACCCGCTTGTTCCTTTGCCGTAATAAAATACATTTAATAACGTAAATTTATCAAAGTATTTATTAAGGTCTTCCTGAATATCGTTGCTCTTAAGAAGGATCAGCAGAACATCATATATAGCATAAAAGATCAGCCAGACGAAATAAATTTTCGACAGCTTCTTTACATAGCCTTTCAAATAGTAAAAGGATGCATCCTTTTGTATCATTTTCTGAGCAAAGAAATAACCTGACGCAGCAAAGAAAAAGGGGACAGCGAACCTGGCAATGTTATCAATCATAAAATAGCCGGTAAAGCCATCTAACGGAAAAATATGTATGATAACGACTGCTAAAATGGCAAAAAACTTAATAAAGTCTATCGAATAAATTCGTTCCATTCATTTAATCCCTCCTACTGCTGACGATGAACATTATCATTATTCACCAAACCTCTTGTATTCAAAATGCTTACAATCAAATTAAATAGAAATAGTGACACAATTTAGCAGTTACTGTAAAATAATGACTATCATAATTTTATAATTTCGAAGAGATAACCCATTGTTATCTCTTTTCTTTTTTATACATACATTCAACAAAGGAGCATTAAGGGGGATACATAATGGATGAGCCTAGATTTATCAGGGATTTGAATGCGCTGAAGAAAGGCGGGTATATCAAAGAAAAAGACTACCTGACAATAGTGGATGGATATCACAGATATACTGATGATCTTAAATTAGAGGAAACGTTGATAAAAGCTGAACCAATAAATCAAAAACCCGTTCAGTCAAAACCAGTAAAGCCGATCGTTCAGTCAAAACCTAAAATTGAATTAACACCAGAACAGAAGAGAGAAAAGAATATTACTTCATTAATGGCAGCTGGTGTTATCCTCCTTTTATTAGGAGGGTTAACACTTGCGACAAGTAATTGGGAAGTGTTCAGTTCACTTACTAAAACAATGCTCGTTGGTGGAATCGCCGTTTTGTTTGGAGGTCTAGGAGCACTATCTGAAAAAGTGCTAAAGATCAGGAAAACAGCTTTTACTTTTTTTGTATTGTTTGCTTTATTCATTCCGATTACAATTTTGTCTGCTGGATATTTTGAGTTGTTTGGCAGCTGGCTTAGTTTTTACGGAGAAGGAAGATATGTTCTAGGAGTCCTCACAACCGTATTGTGTGTTCCGGTCTATTTTGGATTCGGCCGCTATTTTCATTCAAAACTGTTTAGCTGGATTACTTTTATTGCGAGTTCGATAGGATACGCTTATGTATTATTGGCTCTTGGCCTTACAAAGCATGCCTTCTATTTTGCTTATGCTTTTGGTAATGTCGGATTTATTGCACTTTATCACATGAACCGATCGAAACAGCAAAATGTATTTCTCAAAATCCTGCCAGTCTTTATTCAAGCAAACTTGATTTTATCGACTGTATTAATTCTTGTTTTATTCGATAATCAGCTTTCCCAAAGCTTTAATATTATACTGACAGCTATTCTTTATTTAGCAATGAGAATGGTTAATCAGAGGAAAGAATACGAATTTATATTCATTGGATTCATTTCGTATGGACTGTTTCAGCTCATACAGAATTCTTTCCTATTCGATTACAGCCTTTTATTGGTCGTCATGATTCCGATTGTTTTACTATTAGTAGGCAAGTTTTCGGATAATCACCTAACCAATTACTATCAATTGGCAAACGCAGCAATATCGGTACTTTCATTCATTTTTATTACCGTTAACGGAGTTTTATTATCGGTTGGTGGCGGCAGCATTTGGCTCTTTTTAGGGTACTTAGTTCTTTCAGGAAACTTTATATATTTAAGCTATCAAACTACATTTTCTTTCTTTAAATACTTAGCACCTTTTTATGTAATTTGTACATTTATGGAATTGTATCATTTGATGGAGAGCCCTTTAAGTGAATACTGGGGGTTAGCAATTGGAATATCCGCTGCTTTAGCTTATGGAGTAGGGCAGTTCCTCAAACCACTGCAAAGATCTAGCTTGATCGTAGGAGGGGGAGGTATACTTCTAAGTTTTCTAATGACCTCTTTAACTCAACTTTATTTACAGGCAGCTATTATATCCTTGCTTTTGGTAGGTTTGGCACTACGCCATTACTTTTTCGAAAGTGGTCAAAAGAAAAGAATTTCAGCTTGGCTAACATCTTTGTTTCTTTTTAGTTCAGTATTTTATGCAGGAATGGAATTTTTGCAGGAGTCTAAGCTTTCTTTATCAATCGTATTAGGGAGTATCGTATTGCTTGGTTTGTATATTCTTAAAAAAAATCATGTGATACTTTCTGCAGCATTTATTTCTGTTGCAGTGATTTCTGCGATTGTTAATTTCATTGTTGCACCTTTTGTTGATAGCTTATCTTGGGTTAAATGGTCCTCTTCAATTCTAATGATGGTAGCATTGTGGTTTGCTACACAGCATTTCAAAGTCAAAGCCGGTTATGCGGGTATACAGTTTGGTTTATTTTTCGCATTGTTCTATACAGCAGATTTAGCGGGACTTTCGTTAACAGATAGAAGCTCGGTTTATATTTATATAGGAATTGCTTTTCTTTTATTTGTAAGCGGCGAACTTTTTAAAAGGGTAGAAGCAAGCAGTGAATACCCGATTAAAGCAGTTTCACATTTTTTCTTACTATTGACGATTGGTTTTTCCGTATTGGTGTCACAAGACGTATTGCCGTTTACACTTTTAGCCATTCTTTATGGGATGTATATGATCCGAACGTTACAAGAATATGAACTTAGATTTTACTTTTATTCAGGTTTAACAATGCTCGCTTTAGCTTTTCATTATTTTATATTCGAATGGCTGCCACATGAGGGGCCAGTTATATTTAGCGTCCTGCTCGCTGGATTATATTTCATTTTGAAACCGCATTGGAAAGACAGAATAGTTATTTATATTGTTCCGTTTTCTTTGTTCTTTCTTGGCGAATACATGCTAAGCATAGGAAATAATCCTGCATACTTATTTTTACATGCAGGTGTGCTTATCGGATTTATCCTTTTCTATCAATCTTTGAAGGGTTATTGGAAGTATGCCACTTCTATCATTCTCGTTTATTTAATGGTCGACATAGAAGAAATGTTTATCTTGTATGCGGTTCAACCAGGAAACAAAGCATTAATTTGGTTTACCGCGGGATTAATCACTTCTTTGGCTGGTTTGTTCTACAATAAAAAGTTACTTTCAAGAATGCCTAAGTTTTCAATGGATGTGTTCGCGGTATTCGGAGTCATTTATTTTTCTGCTGGACTAACTTTATCACAAGGATTCCTATCTACGGCGGGACTATTATTGCTCGCAATCCTATTTTATCTTCATTCTAGACGATTAGTAGAATTTGAAACGGTAAAGAAAATACTGCAGACCATTTCAAGTTTGTTTGCAATGTTTGCGTATTATTCCTTTATCGATCAATTCGAGGTGCCTGCAATCATACAAGCAGAACTTAATGTTTTACCTTGGATTCTTTTAAGTTATGTGATAAACAGAAAGACCTGGAACCTTTCTGATAAGATGGCAGCGTCCGTTCAATACTCTTTGCTCGGGCTTATTGCTGCTTTATTAATGATTGATGCCATCCAAAGCTATCAAGTAATGGATGCGATCATTCTTGGTACACTGTCATTTGTGAGTATTATTTATGGGTTTATATCCAGGCAAAAAAGCTATTTCTTTATAGGGATGGTTGTTCTATTATTGAACGTCTTAATTCAGACACGTCCTTATTGGGGCAATATGCCATGGTGGGTGTATCTTCTGTTAACAGGAATATTACTTATTGGTTTTGCTAGTTTTAATGAGTTCAAGAAGCAGAAAGGAATCGAGACACCTCCGTTAAAAGAAGTTCTCTTAAAGAAATGGAATCATTGGTTTGGAGAATGGAAGTAATGGATTATTAACAGTAAAGAAGATTCATATAAAATTAAGAAATACAATTAGCAATACAAAGGAGATGTTTTTTTATGTGTGGGATTTGGTGCTAAATTTGAAGAAAGAGACTTAAAACTTCCATCCGTATTAGAAAAAATGAATCAAGCGATCACTCGTGACCTGACGGAAGATCCATATGTATTAGCGTTCTTTTATGGAGGATCTGTTGCAAAAGGAAATGAAGATCTATATTCAGACTTAGATCTACGTATTGTAGTGGAAGATGAACACTTTGAAGAGTATAGACAAAACAAAAAAGAAAGAGCAAGAAGGTGGGGAGAGGTTCTATTTTACGAAGATTTCTCTTGGGCTGCCCATTCAGTTGCTCATTATGTCGATTTTGTTAAAGTGGATTCATTTTATTATAAAAAGACTGACTTGAGACCTTCGTTGTATTTAAAGCAAGAAACCAAAATTATCTATGATCCACATAAAATTGTGGAGAGAGTCCTTCAGGAGTCCCAAACATTATCCTATCAATTAACAGAAGAAAATTTTGAAATATGGCGGGGTAAATTCTTTGCCCACATGCATGAAGTATACAGAAGAGTAAAAAGAGAAGAATTATATTACGCCTTGAGCTCTCTTGATTTTATGCGGTGGTCAATTGCAGCTGGATGGGATATGGAAGCAGACAGAAACCCAAATCAAATGGGAGTGTGGTCTAACTATGAAGGGAAAAGAAGCGGTTTTGACCATGCACAACTATCCCTTTTGGAAAGCTGGCAGAGCGACAGGAATCCCGTACGGATTTTGTCTGTAATGACATCAATCATTCCGGAATTTAAGAGGTTGCATTCAAGTCTTTGCAATAAACTGTTTTTAGAAGAAGATGATGCATGGGTTGATGAAATAATAAAAAAGGTCATCTGACATACGTATTCAAAGAGGATAACGAATAGCGTTTTCCTCTTTTTATTTTAAGTATTACCATCAACCGTTTTTCAAGTACAGGTTATGGGTATTATAAAAATATTTACTTCTTAAATTCTTAATACATAAGGGGAATCGATCATATGACAAATTCACCAGATCAACGCATCACTTTACATGGATTCAATAACCTGACAAAGTCATTAAGTTTCAATATGTACGATGTTTGTTATACAAAAACAAGGGAAGAGCGGGAAGCTTATATAGAATATATTGATGAACAATATAACGCGGAAAGACTAACAAATATACTTCAGACTGTTTCAGATACCATAGGTGCTCACGTGCTGAACGTGGCAAAACAAGATTATGTTCCCCAAGGTGCCAGTGTTACACTCCTTGTTTCTGAAGGACCGGTCGTCGAGGTTCCAACAGATTCATTTGATGATTCTGCAACTGCTATGCCAGAATCAGTCGTTATGCAACTGGACAAAAGCCACCTTACAGTCCATACGTATCCAGAATTCCATCCAGAAGAAGGAATCAGTACATTCCGTGCGGACATTGATGTATCCACTTGTGGTGAAATATCACCTTTAAAAGCCTTAAACCATCTTATCAATTCATTTGATACCGATATCGTTACGATGGATTACAGGGTACGAGGCTTTACAAGAGACATTAAAGGGCACAAATTATTTATTGATCATGACATTAACTCTATACAAAATTATCTTTCAACAGATATTAAAAACATGTATGACATGATAGATACCAATATTTATCAAGAGAATATCTTTCATACAAAATGTCGTTTAAAAGAATTTGATTTAAACAACTACCTATTCGGCTACACAAAAGACTCACTAGATTCAAGAAGTGTTGAGGAAATCTCAGATCGCATTAAATCAGAAATGGATGAAATTTTTTACGGAAGAAATATAAAAAAATAGTCTGATTGTATAGTAAGGGCTCCTGATTTATATGCAGGAGGCCTTTTTTTGTCTATGAACTTTATGAACAAAAAGCTCATTATGCAGTTAAACTTCTTTTTTTAAAATAGCGTGTTAGGATTAAAAAAAGTTATATGAAAGCGCTACCAAAAAGGAGGATACATATGAAGAATGTAATTTGGAAAAATTGGCTTTTAGCAGGAATTCTTATTCCTTCATTAGCAGCATGCAGTACGTCCGGAACAAGCGGGAATAATGCTGGAGATTCAGATTATCCTAAAAAATCTATAACCGTTGTTGCTCCATCTGGTGCTGGAGGTGGGTGGGATCTAACTGCACGATCCCTTACTAAGGTACTTGGGGAAACTAAATTGGTTGACCAAACCATGACAGTTGAAAACAAGCCTGGTGGCGGAGGTGCGGTTTATTTAGCCGAATACGCCACACAGCATAAAAAAGATGATTATAAACTCTATGTAAATTCACCTCCAATCTTGATTAATAACCTTAAGAAAGAAGGAAACAGTCCTTATGGTTATAAAAACACAACACCACTCGCTCAACTAACAAAAGATTTTGGAGCCATTGTAGTTAAAGAAGATTCAAAATATAACAGTTTAAAAGAGCTTATGGATGCAGTAAAAAAAGATCCTAAATCCGTTACTGCAGCAGGCGGATCTGCACCTGGATCGATGGATCACTTAGTAGCAGTGCTGCCAGCTTATAAATCGGGAGTCGATCCTAAATCAGTCAAGTACGTTTCCTATGATGGAGGCGGGGAAGCGATCGCCGCTTTATTAGGCGGAAATGCAGACTACATCGCTACGGATGCTTCAGCAGTAGGTGAATTTTTAAAAGCGGGAAAAGTAAAAGTTCTTGGTATATCTTCTACGGAGAGATTAAAAGGAGATTTAGCAGATGTTCCAACTTTTAAAGAAGAGGGTATCGATGCTGATTTTACAATATGGAGAGGTATCTTTGGTCCGAAAGAAATGTCTGACAGCGCAAAAGATTACTGGGGTAAAACGCTTAAAGATTTGAACGATAGCAAAGAGTGGCAGACAGAGCTTGAACGTAATGGCTGGGAAGCTGAATTTAAAGATGCAGAAGAGTTCACATCATTTCTTGAAGATCAAGAAAAGCAGGTTGAAGAGTTATTAAAATCACTTGGCATGAACAAATAGGAGGAAGATCGGAGAAGTAAAACTACTTCTCCATTTTTATTAATACTTGTTAGAGGAGCTTGGTATATGAATACAGGAAGTTTTGACCGATATGCTAGTGTCATTTTTGCTTTAGTTGGCGCTGCCTTTCTGTTTGAAAGCAGAAATATAGCAACAAGTGCCTATGGAAGTGAAGTAGGACCGAATGTCTTTCCGTTTTTACTCGGACTCATCCTCATTTTATTAAGTGTAAAACTTTTTCTGGAGTCATTGAAATCAATCCATAACAAAAACAAGAATCGTGAAAAATTAATGATCAAAAGGTTTTTGATCATACTGATAGCGAGTATTTTATATGCTTCTTTACTTGAAACAATAGGTTATCTGATCAGTACATTCATATTTCTATTTCTATCATTCCAAACAATGGAAAAAGGCGGATGGATAAAAAATGCGCTAGTTGCAGGTACTTTTTCATTTTGTGTCTATTTTTTATTCGTTGTTGTGTTAAAAGGCTCTTTGCCTGGATTACCGATATGGTTTAGTTAGGAGGAAAAAGCATGGGCGTAATAGATTTTTTAATGCAAGGGTTTCAAACAGCTATTCAACCCGAAAACTTATTCTTTGCTTTTATAGGGGTCTTGATCGGAACGGCAGTTGGGGTACTTCCAGGTATCGGTCCAATGAGTGGAGTAGCTCTGCTCATACCAGTAACGGCAACTCTAACCGGCGGAATGGAACCGTCGGCTGCCGCTACAAGTTCAATTATTTTATTGGCAGGGGTCTATTATGGGGCGATGTATGGGGGTTCGACCACGTCCATCTTGCTAAATACACCTGGTGAGTCATCTTCTGTTGTAACAACACTTGACGGGTATCAAATGGCAAAACAGGGACGTGCAGGATCAGCATTGTCAATTGCAGCCATCGGATCATTTGCAGCAGGGATTGTCTCCGTTATTGGGTTAGCCCTGCTTGCGAACCCTCTTTCTGAAATGGCATTGAGATTTGGACCAGCAGAGTATTTCTCATTAATGCTGTTAGGACTTGCTGCAGTAAGCGGTCTTGCAGGAGGATCCATCACAAAAGCGTGGATGATGACAGTAACTGGAATGCTTCTCGCTACAATTGGTATCGATGCTGTTTCGGGTGTTGCACGTTTCACCTATGAAATCCCGGTACTTTTTGGGGGCCTTGAATTTTTAACAGTAGCTGTGGGATTGTTTGCTCTAGGTGAGGTCTTCAAAACCATTCTTCATAAAGAAGATGATCAAGAAAGAGTTGCAAAAGTCGGAAGAGTTATTCCCTCTAAAACAGACCTTAAAGAAAGTGCAGGACCTATTGCACGCGGGTCTATTCTAGGTTTTTTCATTGGCGTACTTCCTGGTGCAGGGGCAACATTAGCTTCTTTCTTTTCTTACATTGCTGAGAAAAAATTAAGCAAAACTCCCGAAAAATTTGGGAAAGGTGCAATTGCTGGAGTTGCAGCACCAGAGTCAGCGAACAACGCAGCTTCTGGAGGAGCGATGATACCGCTGCTGACTCTTGGTATTCCAGGTTCCGGTACGACCGCTATCTTAATGGGTGCCCTAATCATGTACAATGTGCAGCCAGGTCCGTTACTGTTCAGTGATCATCCTGATGTAGCTTGGGGACTCATTGCAAGTATGTTTATAGGAAATTTGATGCTTTTAGTTTTAAATATGCCCCTCGTTAAAGTATTTGCAAAAATCATTGAAACACCTCCAAAATTTTTGCTGCCGATTATTATTGCTATATCTGTTTTTGGCGTTTATGCGGTCCAAGTAACAACGTTTGATCTTTATCTACTAATCGGATTTGGATTAGCTGGTTATTTATTAGCAAAGAACGATTATCCGCTCGCACCTCTTGTACTTGGCCTTGTATTAGGACCAATGATTGAAAATAATATGAGACGTGCACTAACTACATCAAATGGAGACTTTATGGTTTTTATACAAAATCCTATCTCAGCCATTTTCCTGGTCTGTTCTGTCTTGTGGATCTTAATCCCTTTCTTGCTCAAGTTAAAAGGAAAAAATGTAGTCGTGAATGTAGAAGGATAAAACATGAGTGAAAGAGAAGACTTTCTAAATCAGAAAGTCTTTTCTATTTTTCAGGGGGAAATAAATGAAACTGCAAATAAAGTTAATAATCATCAGCTGCTCCCTCATCTTTTTAGTTGTCGTTATCTTAGCCTTTCTTTTTCAGGTGATGTTTGAAAATACGATAAAAGATCAGATCGGTCAAAGAGCGCTAAGTGTAGCAAATACGGTAAGCAGCAATCCATTAGTTATCGAAGCATTCGAAGAAAAAGATCCTTCTGAAAGGATACAGCCTTATGCTGAAGAAATAAGGAAGAAAACAGGAGCGCAGTATGTCGTTGTTGGTAACAAAGATGGAATTCGATATTCTCATCCTCTCCCAGAACGCATCGGAAAAAAGATGGTAGGCGGCGATAATGAATTCGCCTTAGCAGGAGAACCAAGTATTACAGAGGCAACCGGATCACTTGGACCAGCAGTGAGAGGTAAATCGCCAATCATAAATGATGAGGGAACTATCATCGGACTCGTTTCAGTCGGTTTTTTGACGACTAGTATCAATGAAATTATTTGGCCATATAAATTAAAGATCTTACTTATTGGAATATTAACGCTACTTTTAGGAATTATAGGATCCATTTTAATAGCAAAAGGAGTTAAAAAAGTAACGCACGGTTTAGAACCAAAAGAAATAGGATTATTGTACAAAGAAAAAAGTGCTATTCTTGAAGCTATAAGAGAAGGAGTAATCGCGATCAACCGTGATGGTGATGTTACAATAGCCAATCATACAGCATTACAAATGCTGGAGAAAGATAAAGACGATTTGATAGGCAGCAATATATTACTGACCATTCCAAACTCTAGACTTTTAGACGTTATATCAAATGGTTGCAGTGAGTTCGATGAACAAATGAAGCTCGGAAACAGCAATGTTGTTGCAAACCGTGTTCCTATTACGGATGATAGAGGAGAAGTTGTAGGCGCAGTAGCTACTTTTCGAAACAAAAACGAACTTTATAGGCTTAATGAAGAACTCGCACAAGTAAAAGGGTATAGCGAAGGCTTGCGTGCACAAACTCATGAATTCTCAAACAAATTGTATTTAATCTCAGGATTAATACAATTGGAGTCCTATCAGGAGGCTCTCGATATTATATCAAAGGAATCAGATATACATCAGAGCTTTGCTAAGTTCATCATGAAACGAATCTCTGATCCTTACATTGGAGGATTGCTTATTGGAAAGTTTAATCGCTCGATGGAACTTAAAGTTCCTTTTTCAATCGATCCAACTAGTACGTTTAAAGATATTCCTGAAACATTAGATAGACAATTGCTCGTAACGATTATTGGAAACCTTGTTGATAATGCGATGGATGCTGCTGTCAAAAACAGAGAAATTGATAGTGGCGTTCAGATATGTCTTTCGGATTTGGGAAACCAATTATTAATCGAGGTTGAAGATAATGGGGAAGGAATTCCGCCTTCAATCGCTAATAAGTTATACCAAAAGGGATTTTCCACAAAAGGCACAGATCGAGGTTACGGTTTATATTTGGTTCATCAATCTGTGAATCAATTAAACGGGGAGATTTTTCATGAAAGAACAAAAGTGAACTCAACCCTTTTTACAGTTATTATCCCGAAGAATAGAGGTTAACAATGATCATGCGTTCATGGGAAGTATTTATTGTTGAAGACGACATCCGAATCGCTGAGATTAACCGTAGATTTGTAGAAAAGATTGATGGTTTTTCCGTTTGCGGTATTGCACTTAACGAGGAAGAAGCTAAAGAACAAATATCGATCCTTAAACCTGATCTAGTCATCTTAGACATCTATTTTCCTGATATGAATGGATTGGACTTATTACGATGGATCCGGAGCGAATTTCGTGGAATCGAAGTAATAATGGTAACAGCAGCTACAGAAGCTGAAACATTAAAGAGCGCAATAGAAGATGGTATCTTTGACTATATTGTAAAGCCAGTTATTTTCCAAAGATTTAAAGAAACCTTATTAAAATTTCATGAATTTAAATTGTCCATTCAACAAATAGCTGCTTCAATTGAACTGAACCAAAGTATAATAGATTCTATCTTAAAAAGAGAAAAGATGGAGAGTGAAATCTCTTACTTGCCTAAAGGAATTGATCGAATCACATTAGATAAGGTCATATCAATACTTACATGTGAAAAAAAAGGCTACACCGCAGAGGACCTCGGCCAGATGATCGGAGTAAGCCGCACAACCGCTAGAAGGTATTTAGAATACTTAGTCTCTGAACAAAGAGTCTCTGCAGACATTTCTTACGGTGGCGTAGGCCGGCCAGAAAGAATCTATAAATATAGTAAATAAATTCAGTTATACAGTTATATACCTGCATAAGCAATTTCTCAGTAGAGGAGTTGCTTTTATATGTTATAAAACTCGTAACAGCCCGTGCATTTCATGTATAATAACTGTTATAGATTCAATGTTGAAAGAGAGTGAAAAGAATGGGTCGTAAATGGAATAACATTAAAGAGAAAAAAGCATCAAAAGACGCGAATACGAGTAGAATTTATGCAAAATTCGGCCGTGAAATTTATGTTGCAGCAAAACAGGGTGAGCCTGATCCTGAATCAAATCAGTCTTTAAAAGTCGTCCTTGAACGAGCTAAAACATACAGTGTTCCAAAAACAATCATTGACCGTGCGATTGAAAAAGCAAAAGGTGGCTCAGATGAAAACTATGACGAGCTCCGTTATGAAGGCTTCGGTCCCAACGGTTCAATGGTTATCGTGGATACCCTCACTAATAATGTTAATCGCACGGTAGCAGAAGTACGTTCAGCATTCAACAAAAACGGTGGAAACATGGGAGTTTCTGGTGCCGTGGCTTATATGTTTGATGCAACAGCTGTAATCGGACTTGAAGGCAAAACAGCTGATGAGGTCCTTGAATTATTAATGGAAGCTGATCTAGATGTACGGGATGTCATTGAAGAAGATGAATCTGTTATCGTTTATGCAGAACCTGATCAGTTCCATGCTGTTCAAGAGGTGTTTAAGAATGATGGCGTAACTGAATTTTCAGTTGCAGAGCTTACAATGCTGGCACAGAATGATCTTACACTTTCTGAAGATTCTCAAGTCCAGTTTGAGAAGCTGATCGACGCTTTAGAAGATCTTGAAGATGTTCAGCAAGTTTATCACAATGTAGACTTAGGTGAATAATAAGATGAAACTGACTCTAAAGGAAAGAAATATGTCCTTTATGAGTCAGTTTTTCACTTTTACAGTTTAAATTAACTTAAAATCCTGTGATAATAAGCTGTTCTGAGCGAAGAATAGCTATTTTGAGCGAAGAAGCATGTAATCTGAGCGCAGAATAAACTTTTTGAGCGCAGGTAGAAGATTTTGAGCGTAGATTGAGTTTTTTGAGCGAACGTGTAATAAATATAAGAACACGTACCGTAAATAGCTGTACCAATTATAAAAAAACAGCAACCGCTATTTCGGTTGCTGTCTTATTAGTAACATACAAATTGTAATGGTAATAAAGCCTATGAAGGCTAAAAACGGGATAGTAATAAAGCCAAGCCAATTAATATATTCGCCTGAACAAGGAACCCCTGAAGAACACGTTTCAAAAGCTTTTAGTGCAGGTATTTTTTGCAGAGCATAATGATAGCCAGAAACAAACACTCCAAGGATTGAGATCGGCAAGATGTACCGGGAAATTCTAAGATCTTGATGATAAAATGCAATTCCTAATTGTATAGTCAACGGATACATAAGAATACGCTGATACCAACAAAAAGTGCATGGTACAAATTGAAGTACTTCACTAAAATATAAACTGCCAAGAGATGCGATGATGGATGCTAACCAGGCGATCAACAAGGGTATATTCGTCACCTTTTATTTACTCTCCTTCGCCGCTTCTTCAACCATTTTCTGAAGATCCCCAAATGAATTTCCTTCGAACTTTTTACCATTTACAAAAAGTGTAGGTGTTCCTGTTACTCCAAGGTCTTTTACAAGGGCTTCGTCTGTTTCTACTGCATTTTCACTTGCATCCTTTTTAAAATTGCCATTGACCTTTTTTACATTCTCATCTGTTGTAACTTCGCTCAAAGTATCATTTAAGAATTTTTCTGTGAATATATCTTTCCGCTCCAGACTTTGATCATCAGGCTGCTTTTCATAAAGCAGTTTATGAAACTTCCAAAAAGTATCATTACCTAATTCTTTATAAACCGTTTCGCCAAAGAGTGCTGATCTTTCTGAATCAACATGAATAAAAGGATAGTTTAAGAAAAAGAATTTAACTTTACCCGTCTGTATAAGTTCTTCATCAATTAAAGGGAAGAAAGATTCGTTAAAGTTCTTGCAGATCGGACATTTGTAGTCCCCAAACTCTATGATATTTACTGGTGCATTTTCATCTCCTAAATATGGCTGGTTTTCATAGGTGATGGCAGTTTCCTCCGTATTTTTTTTATTGAAGTTTCCTGTCAACATATACACTACTAGTCCCACTGTCAGAATTCCAATTATTACAAAGAGCCATATGTGTGAATTGCTCTTCTTTGATTCTTTAACATTTGTATTTTTCTTTTTTTGTTTACCCATTGTTCACCTCTAAGTAATGTAATTTCACTTAATGAAAAAGCTGTTAATTTTATCGTAAATAATATAGCACATTTATATAAATAAAACGTAATGATATAGCTTATGTCCTCCAAAATATACCAAAGGAACAAAATTCAATCTCATAAAAATATTGGGAAATAAAACCTGTATCCAAGAAGAGTTTTCGGCAGTATAATTTTCTAGAAATTATATTATTATACCTTTGGGGGAACAGGGATGAAACACTTCGTAACACTGCTATTAGCACTTAGTTTGAGCTTTGGAATCTTACCGCTATCAGCTTTTGCTATTGAGCAAAATGATCAAGAGTTTGAAGCATACTTAAAAGAGATAGGCTGGGAAAAACAAGACTTTATCGATTTCATTGAAAGTAAAGAATGGTACTTAGAAGATTTTGAATCCGTTGATGAGCTCGGAATGCCTTTAACTGAAGAAGGAGTACAATCCGTTTTAAATCAATATGATTTAAGCAGGGAAGAACTAAATGAATTACTCGTTGAATGGGGCGACATTGAAGAAGGACAAGATGTATTAGACAGCCCTTACTATTTATTTAATGAAGATCTTGCAGCATCTGTAGATTTTTATCTAAATGGATGGGAAGGAACTCCAATTGATGATGAAAATCTTCAGCAGCTTCTTGAAGAATATAATCTTGAATCAGTAGAAGCACTTGAAGAACTATTAAAAGAAAATGATGATTCTCTTGAAAACTATGAATACATTGAAGACCTACAATGGGCTGTTGATTTTTACATCAATGGTGAAGAAAATCTGGAAGGTGAATTTGCAGATTTGTTTTCTGAAATTGATCTGACTGATGAAGAAATGGAAAAGTTATTTGCACATCTTGAAACATTAAACTGGGAAGACGAAGCATTTCTTGACCAAATGATGCTGCTAGGGGAAAGAATGATGGCTTTTGAAGAGTTCGAAACGGCAGATGAACTCTCAGCTGAACAGATTGCGGAGATGCTTGCCATTTTTACAGAAATGAAACAGCTTTTAAAGATTGAGACAAAATATTACCTTATGGTAGATGGAGAAAAACAGCCATTATCTTTAGATCGATTAATGACAATGGATTCAACAAACGGTCATGATCTAGTTATGGAGATCTACAACACAAACGGTGAATTTCTTCTAGATCTAGTATTAACAGCTGAGATGTTTGGTTCAGAACTTATCCAGGAGGCAGGGAAAGATATTCAGGAAGCGGAGAGAATTGTTACTGAAGCTCCAATGACAGCTAAACCACCAGTTAAAACAATTAAGGGTGGAGAACTTCCGAAAACTGCTACAAATCATATTGAAAACACTTTTGCGGGATTAGCTATTGCTGCAGCCGGTATTATTTTATTCAGACGAATGCGTGTTAAGGGAATCTAATCTATGAATGATACAGATAAGAAAAGAAGCAACCTTCGGATCATTCTTCTTACATTCTCTGTTGCAATAATCTTGTTAGGTCTATGGTTCAGCACCACGAACGCATTTAAGTTTGTGAAAGGTTATATGATTTTTAAAACAGACCAGACAACAGCAGATGATTATCAATCTAATCCTGCTAATCAAGTAAAGAAATCAGAAACAAATGATGTGTTGTATCCTGAACGTCCAAAAAAGGGTGAAAATATAGGGAAACTGATTATACCTAAGTTAGGAGCATCCCTTCCTATTGTTCACGGTACGGATGAAAAAGAACTGGAAAAAGGCGTAGGACACTTTTCAAAAAGTGTTTTGCCTGGTGAAGACGACAATTCTATTTTATCCGGACATAGGGATACAGTGTTTAGAAAACTAGGTGAAGTTGGAAAAGGTGACTTATTAGTAGTCGAAACGAAAGCGGGAAAATTTACGTATAAAGTAAAGAACGTAAGAATTGTAGACAAAGACGATCGAACAGTAATCGTACCTAAACCACGTGCAACTCTAACAGTCTCAACATGCTATCCGTTTGACTATATTGGAGATTCACCTGAACGATATATATTGGTCGCTCATTTAACCTCCGAGCAATTGAATAAATAAAATCTAAACAGCTGAAGATTTCACTCAGCTGTTTTTTGTATCGATATTGAAATCTGCTGTTTAACATCCTTTGAAAAAAGGTATGTTTACAAAATAATGTATGAATGGTCTAAAAGTAAACCCGTCTGTTACATACTTAGAATATCAACATGAAAGCCGGTGGTTTAGTTATGAAAAAAAGCTCCGTAATTATTGCGATTTGTTTAGTAGTTTTATTAGCAGGTGCATTGTTAGTTAAATCTTTTAGTAAAGACGAGATGGAAGCAACCGCTCTTGGTGATTCCTTAGCATATGGGTTAGGTGATACAGAAGATAACGGCTATATAGGGGATGTACAAGAGAGGTATGAGGAAGAAACTGATAAAAGGCTAGTCGTAAACGATTATGGAGTTCCGAATGATACAAGCACCGACTTGATTAAAAGATTAAAAAATAAACAAATCGCTGAAACCGCAAAAAACTCAGACTTTATTTTTATAAATATAGGTACAAATGATTTTATAAAAAGTACTGATCGATTAACTAAGTTTGATAAGAAAGAACTTCAATCCAATCAAAAAATATATAAAGATAATTTAAACCAAATTATCAAGAAGGTTCAAGAAAAGGATTCTTCCAAAACCATTTATATTTTAGGCATATATAATCCAAAAGTTAAATATGCAGATATGTCAACAGTGAATGAAGCAATATTAAATTGGAACCGGTCAACCATCCAAGTTACGAAAGAACATCAAAATGTTGCTTTCATAAGGACTGACGACCTATTTATTAACAAAAATAAGAAAGACTATTTTTCAGATAATCTGCACCCAAATGAAAAGGGGTATGCGCTGATTGGAAAGAGAGTATTCGACACAATCAAAAAGAATTCAAACTATAAATAGACAAATTTAGGGTTTCTTTTTAAAATTGTTTGCCGTATAATTCTTGTTAACTTCATATGCTCGTATAATCGCAGGGATATGGCCTGCAAGTTTCTACCAAACCTCCGTAAATGGGTTTGACTACGAGTGACGCAAACATTTCCGAACATCCTTATCTTGAGGGTGTATTGGGTTATTTCTATTCCTTTAACTTTACCGGAGGATTGCTTCACTCATTTAGAGAGAAGCGGTCTTCCGGTTTTTTGTATTTCAAATAATTCTAAGAGGTGGAAACATGAATTTTTTAGAGAAGAAAATCTGTGAAGAAGGAATCGTTTTATCTCCAACTGTGTTGAAGGTAGATTCTTTTATAAATCATCAGATAGATCCGTTGTTCATGCAACAGATCGGCTGTGAAATTGCTGCAAGATTTAAAGGAGAAGGAATAACAAAAATTTTAACGATTGAATCCTCTGGCATAGCTCCAGCAGTTTTTGCCGGGTTGGAATTGGATGTTCCAGTAATCTTTGCTCGTAAAAAGAAATCATTAACATTAACGGATGGATTGATAACTTCAAAAGTCTATTCTTTTACGAAGCAAAAAGTAAATGAAATTTCGGTTGCAAGCAAGTTCCTTAACGCTGGTGAACGTGTATTAATCATTGATGACTTCTTAGCCCATGGCGAAGCAGCCCTTGGACTGGCTGAACTTGTTAATAAAGCGGGAGCTCTTATAAGCGGGTTCGGGATTGTGATCGAAAAGTCATTCCAGGACGGACGGCAAAAGCTTGTTGAAAAAGGCTACCGGGTTGAATCAATTGCAAGAATCAGTGAGATGAACGCAAATGGGATTTCATTCTTAAAAAGTGAGGTAACGTCATTATGAAAAAAGGAAAAGTGTTTTCACTTGGAATACAGCATGTTCTCGCCATGTATGCTGGGGCAATTATCGTTCCTCTTATTGTCGGCGGTGCTCTTAAACTATCATCCGAACAACTTGCTTATCTGGTAGCCATTGATTTATTAACTTGTGGGTTAGCAACACTTCTGCAGGTTTGGAATAACCGCTTCTTTGGTGTAGGACTTCCTGTTGTATTAGGGTGTACATTTACTGCGGTCGGACCGATGATCGCAATAGGCGGGCAGTATGGGATGAGTGCAATTTATGGGGCGATCATTGCAGCAGGATTATTCGTTGTGTTATTTGCAGGTGCGTTTGGTAAAATTCTTAAGCTGTTTCCTCCAATCGTAACCGGCTCAGTCGTCACTATTATCGGAATCACTTTAATTCCAGTCGCTATTAAGGACATGGCAGGCGGTGCAGGCAGCCAAAACTTCGGTTCTCCTCAAAATCTGTTCCTTTCTTTTGGTGTGCTAGGGTTCATTCTGCTTCTTTATCGTTTCTCAAAAGGTTTTGTTCGTTCCGTATCCATTCTGATCGGACTAGTTGCAGGAACTCTTGCAGCGGCTTCTATGGGTTTGGTAAATTTTGCTCCAGTAATGGAAGCTTCATGGGTTCATATGCCCAAACCTTTCTTTTTCGGAGTGCCAACCTTCGAAATCAGTGCAATTATCACGATGATTCTTGTTGCCATTGTAAGTCTCATAGAATCTACAGGGGTATTTATGGCACTCGGTAAAATTTGCGATCGAGAATTGACTCCAAAAGATTTAACAAAAGGATATCGCGGCGAAGGACTTGCAATAATCCTCGGGGGAATATTCAACGCTTTTCCTTATACAACGTATTCTCAAAATGTAGGTCTTGTTCAGTTGTCGGGTGTTAAAACAAAGCAAGTGATTTATGTTGCTGGCGGTATGTTAGTGTTCTTAGGATTCATTCCAAAAGTTGCTGCGCTAACAACCCTTATTCCAACTCCCGTAATGGGCGGGGCAATGGTAGCTATGTTTGGAATGGTATTTGCTTCAGGGATCAAAATGCTGAGTGAGGTGAACCTGGCAAAACAAGAGAACCTTTTAATTATCGCCTGTTCAGTCGGAATGGGCTTGGGCGTAACTGTAGAACCAGAACTATTCAGTAAGCTTCCAGAAAGCATTCAGATCCTAACAGCGAACGGAATTGTATCAGGAAGCCTGATGGCAATTGTGTTAAATCTATTGTTTAACGCACGAACGAAAAAAATTACTGTGCCTAAGTTCCAAAACAGCCAAAAAGAATCTGTAAATTCACAACAAACGATATGATGTTCTTCAGGCTTTTAAACGTTCCTATTTACCGGGGACGTTTTTTTTGTTACAAGATAACTCTATTGTAGAAGAGATCATTTACGGCACATTTTTTACAATGAATACATATGTTATTAAAGTAAAACAAGCTATTAATATAGGAAGTGGAAAATTGGTTAGTAAGAAAAATAAAAGAGAAAAGAAAGAAAAAAGATATGGTTCAGCTAGTGATTATGTTTCGTCTTTCGCGAACGAACTAACTGAAGGTTTTTATGTGCCCACGGGAGATTATATTCCAACTGGCGGGTATATGCCTACCGGAGATTATGAACAATATGGTTTATATGTCCCTACAGGGGATTATATCCCAACGGGTGGATATGTACCTACCGGTGACTATGAATTAAATAGCATATATGTACCAACTGGGGATTATCAAATGGACTCTTATGTTCCTTCTGGAGACTATATGCTGTATGAAGGAGAAGAATCTTCTGATATTCCTAGAAGGTTCACAAAAGAGGACTTATTTGAAGAAAGTCATATCAAGCCTGTATTCCTTTTAAAGAATAATCCTAATAAACTAAGCTTACCGAAGGGTTACATTATTCCTCCAATAATTCTGAAAAACCACTCTGACAAATATACATCCCATTGAAAGGACTTTAATCCTTGATTACCATTAGTTTATGTATGATTGTAAAAGATGAAGAGCAATGCATTGCTAGATGCCTAGATTCAATTCACGATTTAGTCGATGAAATCATAATCGTTGATACAGGTTCTGTTGATCAGACCAAAAATATTGCGAGGCATTATACAAATAAAATTTATGATTTTAAATGGGTGGATGACTTTAGTTATGCGCGCAATTATTCATTTAGTTTGGCTACAAAACAATATATAATGTGGCTCGATGCAGATGATGTTATTAATGATTTCAACAGGAAGTTACTAAAACAACTGAAAGATCATTTAGATCCAGCAGTAAATTCAGTCACGATGAAGTACCATGTGAATAGAGATCAGTTTGGTAACTCTTCTTTCATAATCAAGAGACATAGATTAGTTAGATCCCGTTGTCAATTTAAATGGAATGGAGCTGTTCATGAATATTTGGAAGTAAACGGACCGATATACCACAGTGATATCAGTATCCAACATATAAAAAACAAGACTGACAACTCTAAACGTAATTTAATGATTTATGAAAAACAGCTAAATAAAGGCGCAGCATTTTCACCGAGAGATCTCTTTTATTACGCGAATGAACTCCGGTGTCATAATGAACTTCATAAAGCAATCAAATTCTATACCTTGTTTTTAAACCACAAAGAAGCCTGGAAAGAGGATAAAATTGCCTCTTGTGGAAGATTGGCTGATTGTTATCATCTTTTAGAAAACCTAGAAAAAGAGAGAGAGAGTCTATATAAATCTTTTGAGTTTGATAGTCCTCGTGCAGATTTTTGCTGCAGACTGGGAAATCTTTTGTTAGGAAGAGATCAAGTGGATGAAGCTATCTATTGGTATGAATATGCGTCTAGGCTAACTTGGGATGAATGTTGTATGGGATTTTATCATGTTCCTTCATGGACTTGGCTGCCACATATAAAACTCTCTTTTTGTTATTACAAAAAAGGCGACTATAAAAAGGCTTTTAAACATAATAAACTCGCTTTAGACTATTTACCTTATGATTCAGGATTAATAAATAATCAAAAGCTGATCAAAAACAAACTAAAGAACTTAACGTAAAAAACAGACCGTATAACAGTCTGTTTTTACTTTTTACTTTTTACTTTTTACTAATCTTAATAATTTGACCGGCATAAATTTTATCTGAGGTAAACTTGTTAATCTTCATTATTTTCTTTAAGGGAATTTCATACCGCACGGAAATCTGCCCTAGAGTATCTCCTAAATTCACATGGTGAAGGTTGTATTTCTTCTCAAGTACTTCTTTGTAATTAATTAGTTTTCCTTTGTCCCCAGTGGCTATTTTAGAGCTTATGATTCCTCTCTTCACTAAGACTTTAATCATTTCTTTTGCTCTATAATAATAGGAGTGTGGTTTTATAGCTTTCATTCCATTGTTTTTGATAGTCTCTCTTTGTTTCGTGTTTTTTAAATAATATTTTACTTTTTCAATTGTTTCTTCAGGTGAGGAAGATACGATTAAATCCCGGTCAGGTGAAAACTTTTCTCGAACAGCTTCAGTATCAGAAGTCAGGAGACACCCCCCAGAACCTAGTACTTCAAATGTTCTCTGGGATAATTGGTCAGTACAATTTTGCAGCCCTATAACAATTTTGGATGAACTATATACTTTTCTGGCTTTTGTATAACTAAGATATCCATGTATCCAATCAGATGGGATAGGTATACCTAACTGCTCTCCTAGTCTTTCCCAATGATTTCCCCAAAAATCAACTCGAATATTATTTTCTATTAACGGCATTATCAAATTTTTAAATGATTCAGAACGGAATACATCAGGATTTTGTTTTATAAATTCAGGGTAAGCATTTGCAACTACTGCGATATTTGCACTGTATTTTTTATACGGTTCAGTATGATAGTGAACATTTGAATGGTAACCAAAATCCAGGTGTGACGCTTTTATTCCTAATTTCTCATACGTTTCACACAAAGATGGAGTAACGGTAAAAACAAAATCCGGCTGCATCGTACATATTAAAGGTAAAGTGAAATTTTTTGTATGGAGCGGGTCTTCCGTTGACCAATATACTAACGGAATATGAGCTGATCTAGCTGCATCTCTAATCCAAGGTTGTTTCTCTCTTGAATGCTCTGGTGTCCAACCCATAGAAAGAATCAGGTCAGGTTCATATTGAGATATCATATCTAAAATATTCTCTCTACTTACAGGTCCCGAAATAATAACCGTGTGACCAAGCTCCTTTAAACCATTAGGTAAACCGTGGATCCACATAGGATGACTTTCAAGGAAAAGAATTTTCATAGAATCGCCTTTCTGTTTTATCAAGTAGTTATCCATATGTATAAAAAGGGAGGCTTGTCACGGCATAAACCTATAAATAAAAGATTTAAAGATGGGATCCTTATGGGGGAACAGGAAGTATGGGAGGAGAAGAAATCGAAAAGTAGTAATTTAGACAAATAAAAAAGAACGGTTACTATCATCGCTGTATCCAGCTGCTGATATCCGCTCTTTATGTTTGATCCGATTCAATTGATCCTTCTTAGTTTTGGTTCTCTTTGTAGCCATCATCTTGAACATTTCTGAATGAGCGTAAAGACTTCGATCCTCATTTGGATTACGTTTACCTTCACGGATCATCTTTTCTCTCATCTTTTTAACTTTTGTTTTTGCCATAAAAAAATCCTCCTGTTCTTCATTGATTTAATTATTCATGACGCCTTAAGGAATAATATACCACATTATAGTATGTGATAATTGCAGGTTATGAACCGCCAATACCATATGTTTTAAAATAAAAGGCGTACTTCACTTTTATCAGGGTACGCCTTTTATCTATTTTGTTATTGTTTCTTGTTTCGCAGAACGGTTATAAACCCCTCTAAAATATCATGACTGATAGAAAATCCTTTTCGTTTATAGAATTCCAAAGCATCATTATTGCCATTAGATACATAGATGAAGTAATCATCTACATCGTCGAATTGTTTAATCCATTCCATTGACATATTAAAAAGCTTAGAACCAATCCCATATTGTCTGTAATCCTCTTTAATATAAAATTGGGAAAGACAGGCTACATTATCTCTATAAACAGAAGACATATCAAAGAAAGTGGCAAACTCATTGGAGTAGGTTTCTTTTGAAGAGATATTCGAATATACATAGGCTACTATCTGGTCCTCATCTTTAACAACTACCGTATAGTTATGAATAGCTTTATTTATAGAAGGAATCAAACGTGTTTCAAAGTTCATGTTATCGAACAGTTCGGGTTTTATGTGAGCTTTTGATTTTTGATAAACCATAAGTTCATTGCAGAGATCTCTGCAGCATTCTATCTTTTCATCAGGTAATACCTCAAATTTAAGGTTCAAAGTTTTCACTCCTTCATTGTAAAAATCCTCTTATTCTTCAACCGGTTACGATATAATTTTATTACAATAAAAAATGAAAACAAGTATGCAGTAATTTGTGAGTAAGTCAGTAAAAACTGAGTAAAAGGAAAGGGGGCGGTATTCTATGAGTAGTGAAGTAACTAAATACGAAAGAAAAGAAGATTGCCCTTTAACATTTGCTCTGACCTTAATTGGAAGCAAATGGAGGCTGCCGATAATTTGGGCGTTGTGGAAAGGCAAAACGCTTCGCTATAACGAATTAAAACGCAGAGTAGATGGAATTACAAACATGGTATTATCTCAATCATTAAAAGAGATGGAGAATCAGGGACTTATTGTTCGGAAACAGTACATGGAAATTCCACCACGAGTAGAATATTCCTTAACGAAAGCGGGAGAGAATTTGATACCATCCTTAGAGTCCCTGGCAAAATGGGGGAAGGAGATGCAAAATAAGAGAAAAGAAGATCAGAATTAAAAAAGTCCCTGCAAGCGGGACTTTTTTCTTATCATACATTTAATGGAATATTACAATTGATAGTCCCATTGGATGATATTAGAAAAAAAGTAGGAGTGGTATTATTACTTTGGGTCTGAAGAGTCAGACTCAAATCATAATAAGGAGTTAAAGGATATGAATAAAAATCATAAGAAGTTTGTTTCATTTTCATTAGCTTTGAGTCTTTTATCTATACCGGTTGCCGAGAATGTATTAGCAAAAAAGCCAGCTCCACATACAACAAAAGTAAACCTTCGCATCATGGAGACGACAGACATCCATACCAATCTCCTTAACTTTGATTACTATAAAAACGCTGCTACAGAAAAAGTAGGGCTTGCTAAAACGTCTACACTTATAAATCAAGCCAGAGCTGAAGAAAAAGGTAAAAACAATATATTAGTAGATAACGGAGACCTTATTCAAGGTACACCGCTAGGTACATATAAAGCAAAGATTGAACCATTAAAAGAAGGGGAAGTTCACCCGGCGATTGCTGCAATGAATCTAATGGGTTATGACATGGCAACTCTAGGGAATCATGAATTCAACTATGGCCTGGAGTATTTAGATGAAACTTATGATGATGCTAAATTTCCTTTTGTAAACGCTAATGTTTATGTTGATGACCATGACAATGATCCGACAAACGATATAAATAAATATACTCCATACAAAATTGTTAATAAAAAAGTAACGGATGAAAGCGGGAAAACAAAAGTAATCAAGATTGGCTATATTGGTTTTGTTCCACCGCAGATCAATGAATGGGATAAATCTCACCTTGATGGCAAAGTAATTACAAAAAATATAATTGAGTCTGCTGAAAGATTTATTCCAGAGATGAAAGAAGAAGGAGCAGACATTATTATTGCGCAAGCTCACTCTGGGTTTAATGGAAACGATTCAAATACAGAAGATGTTGTATACGCGCTGAGCAAGGTTAAAGGCATTAATGCCATTACGTTCTCTCATACTCACAAAGTGTTTCCAGCAGCAGATGAAAAAAGCCTTGATGCATTGTTCAAGGATTCATCCGGAAAAGTTCTGCCTGGCGTAGATAATGAAAGTGGTACGATCAACGGAGTACCAGCTGTACAAGCAGGTTACGGGGGAGGTTCGTTGGGATTAATCGACTTAACGCTTGAAAAAGATAAAGGAAAGTGGAAAGTAACGAGTTCACAATCCTCTGTAAGAAATGTTGAAAACGTTAAAGCCGACGAAAAGGTAGTAAAAGCTATTACTGAAGTTCATGAAAAAACGATTGAATATGTAAACACCCCAATCGGAACGACAACAGATGACATTCACAGCTTCTTTGCTCTCGTTCAAGATGATCCATCTGTACAAGTCGTAACGAATGCTCAAAAGTGGTACGTTGAAAAGTACATTGCTCTTAACAAACCAGAATATAAAGATCTTCCTATCCTTTCTGTCGGCGCCCCTTTTAAGGCGGGTAGAAACAGTGCGGATGAATATACTGAAATTCATAAAGGTGATCTGACTATTAGAAGTGCAGGTGATTTATATCTTTATGACAATACACTTAAAGCCCTTAAAGTTAAAGGATCAACAGTAAAAGAGTGGCTGGAAATGTCTGCAGGTAAGTTTAATCAAATCTCGTTAAATAAAACTGAAGAACAAGAGCTTCTTAATGCCGGGTTCCCTGTTTATAATTTTGATGTGATCGATGGAGTTAACTATCAAATCGATGTTACACAACCCGCTAAATATGATAAAGACGGTAAAGTAGTCAATCCTGGAAGCAGTCGTATCAAAAACCTTTCTTACAATGGACAACCAATCGATCCAAACCAGGACTTTATTGTTGTAACAAATAACTATCGTGCTGGAGGTGGCGGAAACTTCCCTGGCGTAAAAGGCAGCGAATATGTTGTTGATACTGCAGATGAGAACCGTCAAATTTTAATGGATTATATTTCAGAAGTTAAAGAAATTACCCCTACAGCTGATAACAATTGGTCGATTGCACCAATCGGCGGAACTGCTAATGTGACTTTTGTTTCTTCACCTAACGGGCAAAACTATCTTGCTGAAGGCGATAAGATCACCTATACAAATAAGCTAGATCCAAAAGGGTTTGGTATTTATAAAATTGATTTAAATTAAACAACGAAAAGAGAGCCGTAGGTAAGGCTCTCTTTATTTTTTTTTAATAAAAGATAAGGAATAAGCAAATGAGGGGGAATTTTTTGGTTTTAGATATGCTTAAAATTCGTAATACGAACAAATGTTCGTTATAATAAAACATATAAACAAAGGAGTTGATTGGGATGCGTAAAAAGAAATGCACCATGAGTATTCCTGAAATTATTAAAATGTACGAAAGTGGGAGCAGAACAGTAGAAATAGCCGAGCAAGCGAATGTGTCAGCAAGATATATTAATTCTGTCCTACAAAGTAATGATGTTACAAGAAGACCAAGAGGAAGCTGGTTAAGGCAATACACAATAAATGAAAATTACTTCAAAACCTGGTCTAATAATATGGCATATTTATTAGGCTTTTTTGTTGCAGATGGGAACATGCCACATGATCATCAACTAATAAGTTTTTCGCAGAAGGATCCATTTATTCTGGAAGTAGAAGATCTATATTTTTATTCGGTGAGTGGATATATCAAAATAAAACGATTTACTTCGAAAAAAAATTTAAAGAATTTAAAAAAGAAACAAAATCATTATGTGAAATGCAAGATAGAAAAATCAAATCAACTCAAGCAGCTGTACAAGAACGTAAAAATAATTTCATCGAACAATTAGAACGAAAAAAACCAATTAATGAGATCTGTAATTCAGTCCAGATTAAAATACAAATATAAATGAGTAATCTTAAGTTGTACGTGAACAATTATGTTCACGTACTTTTTTTGTATACCTTTACCCAAGTAGGAGAGGAGAGGAAAGAATTGTACAACGACAGAAAGTTTAGGAATGCTTGAACTCAATAAATACTGGTTTTCTAAAAAATATTCCCGACTTTTCTGTCGTTAGTCCGCGACACAAAGTTCGGGAATATTTGTGCTATGGACAGAAAAGTCAGGAAAACTTGGACTATGAGTAAAAAGTGTTTGGGCAGTAGTTCAATCACTTTTTAAATACATCATCAAAAGTCTTAAGAATTGTTACATTTAAGTTTTTCATATATGACATCTGTTCAATATATGTTGATAAATGGCACACAAATTGAAAATGCTGAGTTCTCTTCTCAGTAAATTTAACATCATTGGTGAGCCCTTCCTGCGTTTCAATTGCAATGATATCTTTGATCAATTTATCATTAATTTTTATACGAACCCCATATCGAACGATTGGTAAGTCTTCGGTTTCAATAATGCTGGAATATGTAACAATTTCTAAAACATCGTCATCGTTTAATGAAACCCATGAAAAAGATGGAAGTACGATTGCTTCAGGTTTTTGTTTATTTACCTTTTGCCACATATTTTTGAAAAAAAGTTTTTTAAAGAACACTCAAATCACCTTCCTTGTGATAATTAACTTATTCTATAATCAGAAAATACCTGTTAAGATGCCTAACTTGCTATGGAGAAGGTGAGAACAGGAAGTGAGCCAAAGGTATCGAAAAATTGGTAAAATAAGAAAAATTGGTTATGAGGGGTTAACCAGTGTTTAGAATTAAAATTGCTTTTGTTAGATATCAATAAAGCGAAGAATGAGCCATACTAAACCCAAGCATTCCCGAACTTTCTGTCGTAAGTAGATCAAGTTTTCCTGACTTTTGCGTCGCAAGATTCCCGACTTTTCTGTCGGGGAGGAGACATTCCTGACTTTTCTGTCGCAGCATTCCTGAACTTTCTGTCGTTGAACAAGAATGAATTTATAATTACTATTAATCAGTACATTTTTTAAACAAGTAGACATAATATCTATTATAGGTAGCTATGCGAAATTAGTAAAAGCGAGTCTCAAAACTTAAGATTACTTAAGAAAGTGAGACGAAATATAAAAAATCATATTAATTAGTATTGGTTCAATTTTACTTAAATTTTATCTCGATAATCCAAAGTTATTTAAATTAAGTTTGTTTTAATATCCAGTTAAGTCTTTTATCAATTATTAAAATCTTACTCTTTATACTTAGTGTTTTGATCATCATATCTCAATCTGTTTTTAAATGATTCTCTAATACTTCAACGATCTCGTAATTTCACAGATGTATTTCCTAGAGTCCTTCACAATGGTTTATCCCCATACCGTTTGTTAGACCTTATTTCATAAAAACATGCACCAAAGAGCTTTATTTTGAATAGGATTCGTTGTATAATACTTTAATTCCGATAAATTTTATAGGATTAGGAGGGTTACTTTGGCGCATTCATCAATTGACACACAGATATCGCAATCAGGTAAACGTCATTATACTACGGTTGTAACTGAATTAAGTCCATTGCAAAAGCCATGGGCTGCACTAGGTATTCTTTCCGCATTGATCTTGTTATTTTTTATTGTGAATACGGCTAATTGGACTCAAGGAGTTCTGTTCATCATAGGTATTTTGCTAGGAAATGCATTATTATATGCTCGTTTTGGATTTACTTCCGCATTTAGACGCCTGGTATCCGTTGGTAATGTTCAAGGATTGCAGGCACATATGGTTATGCTGGCAGTTGCATCAATATTATTTGCAGTGATTTTAAGTACTGGATTTAGTTTTACGGGAGCTGCACCTGAAGGAAATGTATCACCTGTAGGAATCAGTATTCTATTTGGTGCTTTCTTGTTTGGAATCGGCATGCAGCTTGGTAATGGCTGTGCTTCAGGAACATTGTATTCTTTAGGCGGCGGATCTTCTTCAATGATCCTAACTTTGATTTCGTTTATTGTAGGTTCTGTTTTAGGGGCGTACCATTTCGCTTTCTGGATGGGATTACCTTCCCTACCGCCAATCGCATTTAATCAGATACCTGGATTTGGTTATCTGGGTGCATTGGCATTTCAATTAATATTGTTTGGCTTTATCTATTGGATCACGATTCAAATTGCTAAAAAGAAAAATCCTCCGATGATGAAACCACTGCCAACAACTGTTGGGTGGAAAAAAGTATTGCGCGGTTCTTGGCCGCTGTTTACAGCTGCTATCGTGTTAGCGATATTAAATGCTGTAACTTTAGCTGTTAAAGGAAGTCCTTGGGGTATCACTTCAGCATTTGCACTTTGGGGATCAAAAGCATTGATGGCAACTGGAGTTGATGTTTCGAGCTGGGGGTATTTCGCTGGAAGCAAAGGTGATGCTTTGACCAGAAATGTTCTTACTGATGCTACGAGCGTAATGAACTTCGGAATTATTTTAGGAGCATTTATTTCTGCTGCTTTTCAAGGAACATTTAAACCTGGCAAGATTAAACCAGGTATTGCAGGAGCTTCTATTATTGGTGGTCTTTTGATGGGCTACGGTGCACGATTAGCATTTGGCTGCAACATCGGTGCTTATTTCAGCGGGATTGCTTCTTTCAGCCTTCACGGCTGGGTTTGGGGAATTATGGCGATGGCAGGAACATTTTTAGCCCTATTTATTCGTCCGCTATTTGGATTGAAAAACCCAAAACCAAATGATTCCGTATGTTAAATATGAAAAAGCTAGTGGCTGGGAGCTTTGCATCTCCGTACCACTAGCTTTTATTTATGTACATTACTGGTTTCAATTGTATCAAACAACATCAATCCTAAGTCACCCATAATTCGTTTTGGTTCATCCCGATTGGGTACGTTTTTACTAAGTACGGAAATAGCAAAAGTATGCCCTGGTATATAGAATAATCCTACATTATGTTCAACACCTGGTACATAGCCTGTTTTGTGTGCCATCTCCCAAATCGGAATCGTTCCGATAATTCCGTCATATTCAGGTAGTAACCTTGGCAGTAAATCATTCATTTTTTGCTGTTTCATTATATCTATCATCTTACGGCATACACTCATTGATACAATATTACCCATAGCTATATTTCTTAAAAAATGATTCATTTCCTTTGCTGTTATTAAATTTGAGTCATTATGATTTCTAGATGGTTTTATCTGAAGTTTATGACGAAATTGAGTCTGCTTAAAGCCCCAAATTGTCATGTATAGCTGAATGTTTTCAACTCCTACCATATCGATTAAAAGGTTGGTTGCTGTATTATCACTCTCAATGATCATCAGTACAATCAGATCATGAACCGTCCATTCCATACCTGGTGATAAATTCTTCAAAATTCCGTCACCTGAAACAATATCTTCTGAACGCACTTGAATCTTATCTGATAATGAACGTTTCCCTTCAGATACTTGCGCAAATACCGCAGACATGATGAGGATTTTAATGATGCTAGCAGCATAGAATTCTTCATTTTGATTATGGATAAACTCTTCTTCTGTTTCGAAGTGATAGATCGAAACTCCATAAGTACCTTTTCCGGACGAAATCAAACGCAAAAGGTCGTTCTCTATCTGTTTCAGCATGTTCCGCTCTCTCCTTCCACAAAAATATTGTATTAAGAAATTCGCTTTTTCATATGTAAATGCCTTCCTTCAAGAACTAATAATGCAAAAAAGCACCGTATGAAGGTGCTTTTTGCGATGGTCATACTTAACTTAACACATTGAAATATCTCGCTTCTGGATGAGCAAATACAATTGCAGATACGGAGGCTTCTGGTTCCATCATGCAGCCATCTGTTAACTGAATGCCTATATCCTCCGGTTGAATCAACTTGAATAACTTTTGCTGATCTTCAAGTTCTGGGCATGCAGGATAACCGAATGAAAACCGCTGACCCTGATAGCGTGCTGAAAACCGCTCTCTCATAGTAAAATCAACCGAATCAGGAAACCCCCAGCGGTCACGCATCTGCTGATGAACAAGCTCTGCGAAACCTTCTGCCGTTTCAAGTGCCAATGCTTGAAGAGCGTGACTTTCTAAAAAACGGCCATGTTCTTTCATGTCTGCTGCAAGCTCTCTTATGCCTGTACCTGCAGTTACAGAAAAGAAGCCAACATAATCCATTTCCCCGCTGTCTTTTGACTTAAGATAGTCTGCTATACAGAGGTATGGCTCTTTGGTCTGTCGTGGGAAATCAAACTTTTCAATAATTGTTCGATGATCAACAGGATCGTAAATCAAAACACTGTCTGCATCTGATTGTGCTGGAAAGAATTGATACATCGCAGAAGGGTTAATTAAGTCTTTTTCTTTTGCCTCAGTTAACAACGCATCAACGATCGACTTAATATGAAGGGTTTTCTCATCTTTTTCTTCAAGCAATCTTGATATCTTTCCTTTTATGCCAAGGTGATGACCTAAAAGCATCTGCAAATTAATATATGGCTGTATGTGAGACAAGGAATAGTTTCTTAAAATATGCCTTTTTGTATCACTCGGTATAAAAACCGGTGCTTTTTGTGATACGTTTGATCTTACTTTTATGGCTGTCGCAGTTGCTGTACCTCCATCGGATCGTCCAGAGTCTAACACTATCGTTCTCTTTCTTTCACTAAAATCAACAGCGAGCTTTTCATGATCTTCAGGAGTCTGAAGTTGATTTGCAAGGGATAAGCCTTCCATCGCATCTTTTGCGTACAGTACCATTCCATCATATTCCTTTGAAATTTTTGTATCTGTGAATTTTCTGGATAATGCAGCGCCTCCTACTAAAATCGGCGTGGAAATGCTCGCTTCACGCATGTCATTTGCAGTTATAACCATTTGTTGAGCTGATTTCACCAACAATCCTGACAGCCCGATAATATCAGGTTTGTTCATCTTTACAGCTTCTATCAATTCAAGAGGTGTAACTTTAATACCTAGATCAATAACCTGGAATCCGTTGTTGCTTAATATGATGTCGACCAGGTTTTTCCCAATATCGTGAACATCACCTTTAACTGTTGCAAGCAATACCTTACCTTTCCAAGAGGAAGTATCATTACTCTCCATGTATGGTTCTAAAAATGCGACGGACGCTTTCATTACTTCTGCACTTTGAAGAACTTCAGCAACGATAAGCTGGTTTTCGTTAAATAATCTGCCTACTTCTTTCATGCCAGCCATGAGCGGCCCGTTTATAATTTTTAGAGGTGAAGGGTATTGCTTTAATGCCAATTCTAAATCAGGAATCAACCCTTCCTTAGACCCTTCTAAAATGTAGTATTGCAGCCGCTCTTCTAACGTCATGTCAGGAAGCTTCGATTTCGTTTCTTTCTTTTTTCCTCGATAAAATTCAGTAAAGGTTGCCAATGATTCATCTGTTGTTTTAAATAATAGATTTTCCGCCATATCGATCTCGTCTTTAGAAATAGATGCAAATCGTTCGAGTTTCTCTGTGTTTACAATCGCATAATCCAGTCCCGCTTGTGTGCAGTGATAGAGATATACGGCATTTAATACTTCACGCCCTACAGGTGGAAGTCCGAATGACACGTTGCTCACCCCAAGAATTGTGAGGCATTGGGGAAAACTTTCTTTAATCAGCCGGATTCCTTCAACCGTTGCACTTGCTGAACCAATATACTGTTCGTCACCTGTTCCAACTGGAAAAACAAGCGGGTCAAATATGATATCTGAAGGAGTGACTTTGTACTTCTCCACTAATAGCTCATACGATTTTTTTGCAATTTCAAGTTTTCTTTCTGCTGTAACACCCATTCCTTTTTCATCAATGGTCCCAACGACAACTGCCGCTCCATATTTATGCAGAAGCGGAATCACTTTTGCAAAACGTTCTTCTCCGTCTTCAAGGTTAATAGAATTGATGATCGCTTTACCTTGTGAATATTTTAAAGCCAGCTCGATCACATCTTCATCAGTTGAATCGATGACAAAAGGAATCTTTACTTTCTTAACAGCTTCTTTCATGAACTCTTCCATATCATTCTTTTCATCTCTGTCTGGATCTGCCAAGCAGACATCCAGTACATGTGCGCCGCCTTTTACTTGAGCTCTTGCGATTTCAGCTGCTTCCTCAAACTTCTTCTCCGCAATTAGCCTTTTGAATTTTCTTGAGCCAATTACATTTGTCCGTTCACCGACCATGATCGGTCTTAACGTTGGATCATCATAAATGAAGGGTTCAATTCCTGATACCATATGCATTTCATTCGTTTGTATTGATCGTGGTGAATAGTTTTTCATCACTTGTGCTAATGCTTCTATATGATTAGGCGTTGTTCCGCAGCAGCCTCCTACGATATTCAACCAGCCTTTCTCTGCAAAACCTGATAATTTAGCTGCTAAGGATTCTGGAGTCTCATGATAATTTCCTTCTTCATCAGGCAGCCCAGCATTCGGATAGCAGCTGACTGCAGTTGTTGAGAGATGAGAAAGGGAGCGGATATGGTCTTGCATGAACTCGGGTCCAGTCGCACAGTTTAAACCAACTGCTAACGGATTCATGTGTTTTAATGAAATATAGAACGCTTCAATCGATTGACCAGCTAATGTTGTTCCCATCGGTTCGATGGTTCCTGATACCATAAGAGGAACTCGTTTTCCTGTTTGCTCAATCGCTTGTTCGATTCCTAAAAAACCTGCTTTTACATTCAGCATATCCTGGCTTGTTTCTAAAAGCAGCAGATCTGCTCCACCCTCGATCAGCCCTCTTGCTTGCTCTGCGTATGCATCTCTTAACGCATCAAATGTCGTACCGCCAGTAACGCTTAATGTTTTTGTAGTTGGTCCCATTGAACCGGCAACATAACGCGGCCATTCTTCAGTAGAAACTGTATCGGCTGCTTTTCTCGCAATTTCAGCTCCTAACTTATTAATCTCATAAGCTCGTTCGCCGAGATCATATTCATCTAGAACAAGATTAGTACCTCCAAATGTATTCGTTTCAATGATATCGGCGCCAGCATGAAGATACGTTAAGTGAATGGACTCTATAACATCTGGTGCAGTTACATTTAAATACTCGTTACATCCGTCATATTCTTCGCCGCCGAAGTCTTCTGGTGTGAGATTTGCTTCTTGAAGCATCGTCCCCATTGCACCATCCATAATTAATATTTTCTTTTTCAGCTGATCTTCCATAGATGTTTTAGGCATTCAGCGACCTCCTTGCTAAAAGGGATGGATGATTCGTTCGTGCATAATTTACTAATTCAACAGTTAATTCATAACGCATAAATGGAGTGATGAGGTAAATTCCATTAAAAAGATCCATAGCTGTATCGAGAAGAGATTTAGCGATGTTTAAACCTTCAACACTTGCTTGTTTAGGATTTTCTTTATATTTTCCCATCTGTTCACGTACAGCGTCTGATAATTTTATCCCTGGTACTTCATGATGAAGAAATTCAGCATTTTGTGAACTCGTTAACGGCATGATTCCTATATAGATCGGTTTATCAATGTGTTTGGTAGCTTCATAGGTTTCAATTAACTTTTCCTGTGAAAACACCGGCTGACTTATAAAATAATCCGCACCAAATTCAATCTTCTTTTCCAAACGTTCAACAGCTTTATCAATTAACCTGATGTTTGGATTAAAAGCTGCTCCTACACTAAAGGAAGTTTTTTCTCCAAGTTCTTTTCCTGATAATGATAATCCTTGATTAAACTGCTTAATGAGTTTGATCAGTTCGAATGAAGTGACATCATAAACAGATGATGCACCAGGAAAATCACCGACACTTGCAGGATCTCCAGTTACAGCTAATACTTCACGGATTCCGTGTGTATGAAGTCCCATTAAGTGTGATTGTAGTCCGATTAAATTCCGGTCGCGGCACGTAATATGAACGAGCGGCCGAAGGTTTAATTCTGACTGCACAACCGAACCTAGTGCAGAATTGCATATTCGTGGAGATGCAAGTGAATTATCAGCCATTGTAAGAGCATCGATTCCCGCTTCTTTTAAAGCCTTCGCACCCTCCATAAACCGAGATGTATCAAGCTTGCGAGGCGGGTCCAATTCAACAATGATAGATTGTTTCTTCTTTACTTCTTCACAAAGCGGAACATATTTAGATTTTGAAGCTGATTTAATTACAATATCTCTTTTTCTTTGCTTTACTTCTTTTTCTTTTACAGGCTGCAGGTGCTTAAGTTCGGTTGAGAAAGCACGTATATGTTCAGGTGTTGTACCACAGCAGCCTCCCAGCACACTGACACCTTGCTGTCTGAATAAATGAGCACATTCTTTAAAGTATTCTGCATCACTCTCATATTGAAACTTACCATCCGAGTAAGAAGGAAGAGAGGCATTCGGAAACGCAGATAAAAATGCTTTTTTAGGAATCGGTACTTCCTCTAGTGTTTTCAGCATGTGATAAGGACCTAACCGGCAATTTAATCCCACTACATCCGCACCGATTTCCTCAAGATGCAATAAAGCTTCCGAAATAGGAGTTCGGTCTTGCAGAAAGCCTATTTCCTGAAGGGAAACTTGAGAAATGATTGGAAGAGACGTTTCTTTTCTAGCAATCTCTAATACGGTCTCAAGTTCTTGCAGATCGTAATACGTTTCCAGCTGTATACCGTCAACGTTTTCCATGAGTAAACAATAGAGCTGTTCACGAAAACTGCGTTTAATTTCATCAAGTGAAATACTGTTTGGTTTAATGCCGCGGATTCCTCCAATGGTTCCTAAGACATATTGGTTTTTAGCAGCTCTTCTCGCAATTTGAACAGCTGCCTTGTTGATTTCTTTTACCTGATCTTGGAGGCCATAACGTTCTAGTTTTGAATAATTGGCTGCATACGTATTTGTTTGAATAATGTCAGCGCCAGCATTTAAATAAGCCTGGTGAATATTATAGATTTGTTCCGGTTGCGAAAGATTTAATTCTTCGTAACAGAAGTCCGAGCCGTAAGAATACAAAAGTGTACCCATAGCACCGTCACCGATTAGTATTTTGTTTTGTTGTAAATCATTTACTAAGCTCATAACAGCCTCCTTATATAAAATAAAAAGCCTTCTAGAAAGAAGACTTTTTCAGCGTTTGGTCTTCTTATCTTTACAAGTCCATATGTGGACTCGCAGGAATTAGCACCTTTTCAGCTTTACGCTGCTGGTTGCTGAGGTTTCATAGGGCCGCTCCCTCAACCTCTCTTGATAAGGGTATTATTCGATTATGTTTACGATACTAGGTTACGGATTTTTTTCGTTAGTTAATGTCTTTTTATATCCGAAACGTTTGTTCAAATCATGTAAAAAAACAGGATCTGTGAGTTCCGCTAATAAAGCTTTCCTTTTTATTTTAGGAAATTCATTCTTAATGATAGTTCTGCATTCATATAAGAACTCCAAGTAAGATTCATAGTCTTTACTGTACTTTAGCTGAAGCTCTTTTTTTATTAAGATAGACAAGCCGGGACTAGCCCCAGACGTTGAAACGGAGAGTACAAGTCTGCCTCTTTTCACAACGCTCGGAATGATAAAATTGCCTAATTGGGGCTGGTCAGCTACATTAATCAACTGGTTCTCATTCACATTAGCAGCGATCTCAGCATTCACTTCGCTTGAATTAGTAGCTGCGACGATAAGAAATGCTTTCTCGAAATCTTTACTCTTAACCTCTCTTGTTATCCAAGTGAGACTTTTTTGTTCATGTAATTCCTGAATCTCTTTAACGGCATCTATACTAATGACCTTAATTATTGCTTTTTCTTTCAGCAGATTTCTTATTTTTCGGTAAGCAACAGGTCCGCCTCCTGCTACCACAACTTCTTTACCAAATAGGTCTACGTGTATAGGGTACATAATATACCTCACTTTTTAAAATATTGCAAATTCTTTTGTTTGAAGTGTCTCTTTTATCCGAGTGAGTAATACCTCTCTTAAAATGGGGTGATACCCAAGCGTCTCGCATAGGATCACTTCTTGTTTTGAAAGTTCCATATATCGTTTTGTAGTGAGCTTCATTCCATTTATTAATAGACCTGAGAACAAGAGATAAGGAACAACAACCACTTGATCGTATGAATTTTGACTGTTCCATAACACTTCTTCAAAACTTGGAACTGAACCGGTTAAAAAACAAGCTTGAATACTCGGTATGCCATAATGTTGCTGAAGATTAGATGCGATTATCTCTAGATCTCGCTTTACATCTGGATCACTGCTTCCTCTTCCAACCAATAAAACGTGTGAATTATTACTTAAACTAGCAACCCCATTCATGATCCTTTCCCATAACAGGTGGGAAAGGGCATCATGGACACCCAATTCGCGGCCTAATATGACTTCAGTTTCTGGATACTGACTCTTTAAACATTTTAGTACTTTTGGAATGTCTATCTTTATATGGTTAGCTGACAATAAAAATACAGGAACAACAGAGATGCTCGTCGCTCCTTTTTGTATGCATGCATTAAATCCTTGTGAAATGGAAGGTTCAGCTAGTTCTAAAAAGCAAACCTCTTTTATTGGAACAGCAACTGAGTTTATGCATTGTTTTACGAATTCTTCCGCTTCATAACGGCCTTTTTGCAGTCTTGTACCATGACAGATAAAAAGTAAGGCTTTCATTTATAGTGCTCCGCTAATAGCAGTCATCTCAACTGGTTCTTCTTGCGTAAGCTGTTCAAACCACTTAAGTTCATCTCGGAGTCGCACCACCTCTCCAACAACGATCATGCTCGGATTTTCAATACTTTCCTGAAACACGATATCTTCGATCGTGTCTAATGTACCCGTTACGGTTCGCTGCTTTTCTAACGATCCCCATTGAACTAAGGCTACTGGAGTGTCTTTGTTTTTTCCGTGTTTTTTCAGCTGTTCACATATATAAGGAAGATTGCCTACACCCATGTAAATGGCTAATGTATCAATCCCTTTAGCTAAACTGTCCCATTTCAACTCTTCTTCTTCACCCTTTTTTCTGTGACCAGTAACAATCGCGTAACTTGAAGCGATGTTCCGATGTGTAACAGGTATACCTGCGTATGCAGGAGCTGCAATCCCTGAAGTGATTCCAGGAATTACCTCAAAAGGAATACGGCTTTTTGAAAGTGCTTCTGCTTCCTCACCGCCTCTTCCGAAGACGAATGGGTCACCGCCTTTTAGACGGGTTACTGTTTTTCCTTTTTGAGCGTGCTTTACTAAAAAGCTGTTAATTGTTTCTTGTATCATGGAATGATAGTTTGGCAGTTTGCCGCAATAGATAAGATCGCACCCTGGTTTTGCATAAGTTAAAAGTTCCTTATTCACCAATCGGTCATACAAAATCACGTCTGCTTCCTGTATGCAGCGCAAGCCTTTTACAGTAATTAACCCTGGATCACCAGGACCGGCTCCGACAAGATAAACTTTCCGCATCATCATCACTCCTTAAGAATTTAGTATGGTTTCCATTTCATATAATACAAACCCATTACCGCTGCGGATTTTTTTCTTTTCGTAAAGTGAAATCTCTTCTAAATCTAGCTGTTTTAAAAAATACTTTTCAAGTTCAACATCTACTAGCTGAAATGCCTGTTCATCTGTTGAAGCGGCTATTACAACAGAAATAATTTCTGATTTCAAGCTCACTTCAAACCGATATAAATACATGAGAAGACCTCCCTTTACGAAACTTTTTCTTCTAATTGCTCTGAAATTTGATCTAGCTCTATTTGAAGAGATTCAAGACCTATCCTGTTGATATAATCGAAAAAGGTTTCTAGGGGAAGTTTCGTTTCTTTAAAATGATTTAGAAAACGAATCAGCACTTCATCAAGAAGATCAGCATGAAATTTTCCTTTCAGCTTTTCATTAAACTTTCCTCCATCATCAAGTGTTCCGCCTACGTAAATCTCAAAGGCCTGCACCATCTTTTTCTCTTTTGTTTTTAACAGTACCCCTTGCAGACCGATATCTGCGATTTGGCGTTGTCCGCAAGAGTTAGGGCAGCCGACCATATGAATCCTTACCGGCACATCAAGTGTGATTCTCTGATCCAGTCTTTCAGCGATTTGGCGCATTCTTTCTTTCGTTTCAACAAGTGCCAAATTGCAATATTCAATACCCGTGCAAGAAACTGAATGACCGATAAATGATAGAGGCTGTGTGGTGATGCGCTTAAAGATATCTTCTTGCAGCAGCAATTCAACATTTTGGTGTTTCACATTAGGAATAATTAAGTTTTGTGAATTTACCGTTCGAATCTCACCGTTTCCGTATAACTTTGCTATCTCTGCAAGTTTCAGTACTTCATCAGCATCTAACCGCCCGACTGGCACATTAAAGCCAATATAGCTTAAACCTTCTTGTTTTTGAGGATGAACACCATAGAAGTAACCGCCGTTCCAGCTTTGTAATGCATCTACGCCTTTGGAAGGCAATGGTCCTGTATATTCTAATAGCTTCTCCTTGAATTTTTCCGGACCCCAGTCTGCCATCAAGAATTTGAGGCGGGCAAGATGCCGTTTCTCTCTATAACCGTAATCACGGAAAATGGTAGTAATAGCAATCGCCACTTTCTTCACCTGATGTGGTTCAATAAATACATCAAGTAGCTGCGCTAAAAATGGTCTTGACGATAATCCGCCGCCAATCTTAATATGAAATCCAGAAGTCTCTTGACCATTAACCTCTTTAAAAGCGGGGGTAAAAGCTACACAATTTATCTCTGCATGTGCACTATTGTTTACATTAGAACTGATGGACATTTTATATTTTCTTGGCAGATTAGAAAAATCTTCATTGTGCTGAAAAAATTCGTATACTTCTTTTACAATTTGTGATGTGTCAAATAGTTCATGAGGATCAATCCCTGCAATCGGATTCCCTATAATATTTCTTGTAATGTCCCCGCATGCCCCTGCACTTGAAAGCCCAACCTTTTCCAAACGTTTAAAAATATCGGGTATTTGTTCGATTGTTAGCCAATGGAATTGAATAGCCTGGCGGGTTGTAATATCAAACACGCCTCTTCCATAATCTTTGCAAATGTGAGCAAGAGCTTTTACCTGTTCGTAGCTTAAAATGCCAGATGGTACATTGACCCTCATCATGAAGTATCCATCTTCTTTCGGTCGCTGTAAGTACAGACCGGCCCACTTAAAATTGTCCCATTCTTCTTCCGGTATAGAGGCAAAACCGTTTATTGCGTATTGAGGGATATCTTCAAATATTTTTAATCCGTCTTTTACAAGCTTCTTTTGTTCTGTTTTATTGAGCTTAGGATTATCAGCCCACGCTTTTTCATATGCCATTTGATCAGTCCCTTTTATATGAGTTTTTTCTCTTGCAAATAAGTCAAAATAGCATCTACACTCTCACTTACATTCTTTTCATTTGTGTGAATCGTAAGAGGAGGAGACACCGGTTCCTCATAAGGGGAATCGATTCCAGTGAAATCAGTAATCTCCCCTTTGCGAGCTTTGCTATAAAGCCCTTTCGGATCCCGTTTTTCACATTCTTCTATCGGGCATGAAACAAAGATCTCGATAAATGCTTCTTCTGAAACGATTTCTTTTGCTTTTTCACGGTCTTGTATAAAAGGTGAGATGAATGCTGTCAGCACCACTGTTCCGTTATCAACAAAAAGTTTAGAAACTTCAGAAATTCTGCGTATGTTTTCTGTCCTGTCTTCATCTGAAAACGATAGATCACGGTTCAATCCATTTCTGATGTTGTCACCGTCAAGCACATAGTTTCGGATGTTTCGTTCATAAAGCACTTTTGCAAGTGCATTAGCAATGGTGGACTTTCCTGATCCGGATAGTCCTGTAAACCACAGGACAAAGCTAGAATGGTTGTTTTGTTTTCTTCGATCTTCTTTTGTAATGGAACTATCGTGCAAGACGGTATTGTGATGTGTAATCATTTGCATCTCCTTTAAGCTGGTTTTCTTCCTGTTGTCGCAATCCATTAATTAACACTTCAATTACTTCCTTACGGCTGAATGTACTCGGAGGCAATTCCCCGTTTCTTAGAAGTTCTCTTACTTTCGTCCCAGATAAAATCACATGATTTTCGCTCGAATGCGGACACGTTTTAGAAGAAGCCATGGCTTCACATTTTGTGCAATAAAAGCTGTGTTCAAAAAATAGAGTAGTTATCCCAATCTCATCGGCGGAAAACTGTGAAAAGATCTCCTGAGCTTCATACGTCCCGTAATAACTGCCTACACCAGCATGATCACGGCCAACAATAAAATGTGTACAGCCGTAATTCTTTCTTACAAGTGCGTGAAAAACAGCTTCACGCGGCCCGGCATAGCGCATGGCTGCTGGAAATACAGCAAGGAACACACGGTCGCTCGGATAATAGTTTTCAAGGAGTACGTGATAGCTTTCCATCCGAACATCTGCTGGTATATCATCTGACTTTGTTTCCCCGACTAGCGGGTTTAAAAAAAGGCCATCAACCGTCTCAAGCGCCGTTTTTTGAATATATTCGTGCGCACGGTGCACTGGATTTCTCGTTTGAAAACCAACAACTGTTTTCCAACCTAAACTGCTAAACTTCTGTCTAGTTTCACTTGGGTCAAGATGGTAGTTCTTAAAAGATTTTTTTTCAAGCCGTTTAACGAGCGTGATTTCCCCGCCCACATAAACCGTCGGCCGCTCCAGCAGCTTGTTTACGCCTGGATGTTCTATGTCAGAGGTTTTATAGATTTTTTCTGCTTCACTATGCTTATCTGGAAAATAGATATCACCAACCTGCAATATTCCATATGTCGCGCCATTATATGTTAGCCGAACATCCTCTCCTGTACTAAGAGATCCTGCCGTTTCGTGAGTCACTGGCAAGGTGATCGGGAGACTCCAAACCGTGCCATCACTCAGCCTGATCCGATCTAAAACAGATTGATAGTCTGATTGATTTAAAAATCCGGTTAATGGGCTGTATGCTCCAATGGCTATTAATTCAAGATCACAAAGTGCTGTTAGATCCAGCTCGATTTCTTTTTGTAGGTGCTCATATGGTGTATCAGGTCTAAACTGATTAATTAATTTTCCTCCGTGTGGTTGTAAAGTAGCCATACTGTATCTCCTCCTATTTTTCCTTAGCCTTCATGAAGACCGCATTCTAGTTTCCCAGTTCCTGACCAGCGGCCAGAACGGAGATCATCTGCGTTTATTGCTGCTTTTGTACAAGGGGTGCAGCCGATACTTGGATACCCGTTATCGTGAAGAGTGTTATACGGCAGATTATGCTTATGGGCGTATTGCCATATGTCTTTCCACGTCCAGTGAATGAGCGGGCAAACCTTAATACTTTGGAAACGCTCATCTTTGTTAATAAACTGAGTATGTTGCCTTGTAGGTGACTGTTCGCGGCGCAATCCTGAAAGCCAGGCTTTTACGCCTTTGAGTTCTTCTTCTAAAGGAATTATTTTTCTAATGGTGCAGCAATGATTTGAATTCACCTTCCAAAGTTCTTTACCATGCTTAATAGCCTGTTCCTCAAGTGTTAAGGCGGGTGTCTTAAGCTTAATACGCAGCCCAGGATATCTTTTCTTTGCTGCTTCAACCACCTCGTATGTTTCTTGAAAATGCAGTTGCGTATCTAAAAAGACTACCTGAGCATCTGGTTTAACTTGAGAGACAAGATCCACTAAGACGCTTCCTTCGATTCCAAAGCTGCATGCATAAACGAGTTCGTCGCCATACGTTTGATAAGCCCATTTCAGTACATTAACTGCACCTTTATCAAGGTTTTCACTATCAAACTCTTGAATGTTGTCATCCCATTTTTCATAGGTCAGCAATTTTTTACCTCCTTCTTGAAAAACAAATAGACCAACAAAAAAAGCGGCTTTAACGTTATAAGGGACATGCCCCGTACGTTAAAAACCGCCTCTAGTTTTCTAGTCAGCGCTATTTGATTCTTACCTTCTCGTTTTTTTCGAGTTGAATTACTTTTCCATCCTGCACGATTAAAGTTATGGATCCAAATTTGATGTTGCTCAGCATTTTTTGAAGCTGAGGAAGAAAATCGTTTTCACTCTTTTCGTTCGCCACTCCACTGGCCTCCCTTTTTTAACAAAATATCTCTGATTAAAAACAAAAAAACCTTCCCATTTCGGAAAGATAGTGGAGGTAAACGTATTACCTTATCTTCCAAAATGTAAAAACATTCTGCTGGAGTTAGCACCTTACGAATCGCAGGTTGCCGGGTTTCATCGGGCCAGTTCCCTTCACCACTCTGGATAAGAGTTTAATTTTTAAAAATCATATCACATCTGAAACGGATATCAAGCCCTATTTTTTTATTTTCTATTTTTTCTGAAAAAATCAAACCTGCAGTTGACAATTTGTCTTCCTAAAACATATAGTAATAACTAAAATTTCATCCGCATCGCTGATCGGAAAAACCGAAGGCTCTTAACATCTCTTGTTAAGAGCCTTTTTATTTTGAGGAGGAATTTGATGAAAAAGTTAATAGTTCTAGCGTTTATTGGACTTATGGCGCAGCTGATCGACGGCTCACTTGGAATGGCATATGGGGTTACTTCAACTTCTCTGTTATTGGTGGCAGGGATTGCTCCCGCAGCAGCATCCGCCTCTGTCCATCTTGCTGAAGTCGTGACAACAGCTGCATCTGGAGTTTCCCATATTAAGTTTGGCAACGTTGATAAGCAAGTGGTACTCCGGTTAATTCTGCCTGGCTCAATCGGAGCATTTTTAGGAGCTTGTTTTTTAAGCAGCCTTCCCGGAGATATTGTGAAACCATATGTTTCTTTATTTCTTATTATTCTTGGAATCTATATCTTGTTTCGTTTTCTCTCTAAACTTAGAGATACAAAAACCTCACCCTCTGAAAATACGTTTTCAAAAAAACAGCTTATGCCGCTTGGCTTACTTGCTGGATTCCTGGATGCGACAGGAGGTGGCGGATGGGGTCCTGTAACAGCACCTGTCCTTCTTGCAAAAGATATGAAAGCTAGAGAAGTTATAGGTTCCGTTGATACGAGTGAATTTGCTGTCGCTGTTTCCGCATCTGTCGGTTTCTTTATTTCTCTTGGCTGGGAGCAAGTTGAATGGCTTTGGGTTGGTGCTCTCATGGCAGGAGGTATTGTTGCAGCTCCCATTGCAGCATGGCTAGTCCGAATCATTCCTTCACACATCTTAGGGGTTTTAGTTGGCGGACTGATTATCATAACTAATGTTAGGACCTTGCTTTTAACCTTTGGTTTCTCTTCTAATGTTATGTTCGCCATTTATTTTGTTCTTGCGGCATTTTGGGCAGTAGGTATTATCTATACAGTAAAAAGCTTTCCAGGAAAAATTGAGACAGAAAATAAAAATCCGAAATTTTTAAAAAATTCTGTTGACTATTGATTATTAGCTATGTATTATAGTCCTTAATTCAATATTCAATCTTCTTATCCAGAGAGGCGGAGGGACTGACCCTATGAAGCCCGGCAACCAGCAGAAATGCATGGTGCTAATTTCAGCAGAACAACTAATGTTCTGAAAGATGAGACTTCGATCGTGTGAAATCATCGGGACCTCTTCTTTTGGAAGAGGTCTTTTTTGTTGGATAAGTAGAATCTGAAATTCATATTGGATGAAAAAAATTTAACATTAAGGAGAGATTTGAGATGAGCGAACAAAAAAGAGAGTACGGGTTTGAAACAATTTCATTGCATGAAGGACAGAAAGTAGATCCAGCTACAGGTGCACGAGCGGTACCAATTTATCAGACAACATCCTATCAGTTTAACAGTACTGAACATGCAGCAAATCTATTTGCATTAAAGGAATTTGGAAATATCTATAGCCGTTTAATGAACCCAACACAAGATGCGTTTGAACAAACGATCGCAAAATTAGAAGGCGGTGTAGGAGCACTTGCTGTTGCTTCCGGTCAGGCTGCCATTACAAATGCGATTTTCAATATCGCTGGAGCAGGCGATGAAATTGTTGCCTCTACTTCTCTTTATGGAGGAACTTATAATCTCTTCTCAGTAACTTTGCCCAAACTCGGCATCGAGACTCGGTTTGCTGACACCGATAACCTTCAATCATTTAAAGACGCGATCACAGAAAAAACAAAAGCAGTGTATGTTGAAACAATCGGGAATCCCAAGATAGATGTAGCAGATATTGAAGGTCTTGCTAATATTGCTCATGAAGCGGGTGTCCCTCTTATTGTTGACAACACGCTTGCTACACCTTATCTTTGCCGACCAATCGAACATGGGGCAGATATCGTCGTACACTCTGCAACAAAATTCATTGGCGGCCACGGTACATCAGTTGGTGGTGTAATCATTGATTCCGGAAAGTTTGATTGGAACAACGGTAAGTTTCCTGGCTTAACGGAGCCAGATCCAAGCTACAAAGGCATCGTTTATACCGAAGCATTCGGTCCGCTGGCTTATATTTTAAAAGCGCGAGTCCAATTGCTTCGTGATTTAGGATCATCCATTGCTCCGTTCAATTCATTTTTGTTTATTCAAGGCTTAGAAACATTGTCACTTCGTTTAGAAAGACACGTTGAAAACACCCTTAAGGTAGCACAGTTCTTGGAAAATCATCCTTCTGTAGACTGGGTGAATTATGCAGGACTTCCTAGCAGCCCTTATTATGAACTTGCACAAAAATACCTGCCTAAAGGAGCCGGAGCTATTCTTACTTTCGGTGTTAAAGGCGGCGTAGAAGAGGGAAAAAAATTAATTGAGAATGTTAGCATTTTCTCTCATTTGGCAAACGTAGGAGATTCAAAGTCCTTGATCATCCATCCTGCCAGCACAACCCATCAGCAGTTATCTGAGGAAGAACAGAGAAAATCAGGAGTATCACCTGAATTAATCCGCCTATCGATAGGAATTGAGACTGTGGATGATCTTATTTATGATCTTGATCATGCATTAAAAGCAATCGCGCTTTCTCCAAGCGGTTTGTAATAAAAAACTCAGAGCAAATCGTAGATGCTCTGAGTTTTTTATGTAAAAAATTGTTTAATTATATGATGAAGTCCATTTTTTATGTGATGGCATGGGATTTTTATATGATTAGTCTAAAAAATTATGTGATGAAAAGAAGAAATTATGTGTTTATTCGTTTTTGGCTTAAAATTCGCCGTGATACTTAGTTAAAAGATCACGTAATATTTTCGTTTAACCATAAAGTGGATGCTGCTATAAACTTTTCAGCCGCTGGCGAAAGATTCTTAAAGGATATCGAACCTATACCAATGGAAGAAATAGCTCGTTCACCTGAAAGGGGTATCTTTTTCACACCGTCAGGTAGATTATGTAAAGCAATTTCTGGCAGGATTGCTACGCCAAGCGAGTTTTTAACCATAGAGATAATAGCCTGCTCATCATCTAAACGAAATGCAGTTTCAGGAAAATGCTTATTTGGTTTGAAAATATTATGTATGATTTTAAGGGTGGAATTTTGAAGGATCAGCTTGTCATCCTTCAGTGCATTTGTCTTTATTGCTTTTTCACCACCAAGACGGTGGTTTTCCGGCACAACACAGCAAAATGTTTCACGCTTTAAATGCAGAACCTCTAAATCAGCAGCAGGCAGCATTAAAAAACCGAAATCTATGACTCCCTGAGAAATCCATAGAGAGATCTCCTCCTGTTTTCCTTCCATAACATCTACTTTTATATGCGGATATTGGTCCTTGAATTTTTTCAATATTCCTGGCAGCCATTCAACTGTAATAGATGAAAAGGTTCCTATTCTAACAGTCCCAATTTCTAGTCCTTTTATTTCACCAGCTTCCTGTAGCATTTTTTTGCTTAGAGTCAGAATATCTCTAATATAAAACAACATTCTTTCTCCATTCACTGTAAGCCTGATGCCTGCTTTATTACGAGTTAATAACGAAAAACCCAGCTCTTTTTCCAAGCTGGCAATGGCATGACTCACCCCAGATTGGGATATATTTAATGCTTCACTCGCTTTTGTTAAGCTTCCAAGTTCTACTACTGTATGAAATATTTCATATTTGCCAATCGACAAATTCATCCCTCTTTATATTAGTTTTACTCATAATATAACACATATAATGAACTTTTTTCATCATATTACGACAAAAAAAGATTTATTTCGCCTTCTATGTTCGAATCTGAATTGCCATCTCTTATATAATAGTTTAACTATAAGGCATAAGAGGTCGCATCAAGCATAATGAAAACCAGATACATAGCTATTAACCAAATAATAATTGCTGATCCTCTATTGATGAGGTTTTGAACGTAACCAGATGTATCTAATTTCCCTATTATTCTTCCAGTCAATGCAAGACCTATAAACCAAATCCAAGACACTGAGATGCAAGATAAGGTGAAAGCTAGTTTATCTGCACCTGTATAGACTATAGAACTAGTTCCGATAACACCTATCGTATCTAGAATAGCATGAGGGTTTAACAAAGAAACAGAAGCAGCAAACAAGATCTGCTTTCTAGGTGTCATACATGGTGCCGAAGCTTGAATATGGGTTTTGCTAGACCAAATGGACCACCCCATATACAATAAAAACAGAATACCCGTTGCCATCACTCCCAGTTTAAGAGTATGTATTGTAGATACTAGCGCAGAAATACCTGAAACAGCTAGAATGATTAATAAGGTATCACACATTCCTGCCGTTACAACCGCTGGTAAACTTCGCATTATATTTGGTTGCTGTGCGCCCTGGTTAAAAATAAAAACATTCTGTACCCCTAATGGCAATATCAGCCCAAATGCTAAAATAATTCCGTGCAGCAAGGCATTTTCCAATTTTAAACCCACTCCTTACAATCAAATGGAGGTAAAAAATGTACACAAGTCAAATACGAACAAAAAATCATGATCGTAAAAATGTAAACACAACACTTAGTCAGTCCCTTTATAAAGAGATCAAACTGCTAGCCAAAAAACTGGATCGCCCCGCAAATGAACTGATCGAAGAAGGTATGGTCCATGTATTGAAACAGTACAAAAATAAATAAAAACGAATCAGCGCTCAGGTTTTAATATGAGCGTTTTCTTTTTATTCTTTAAAGTAAGTCTTAATTTTAAATGAATTGGACAAAAAGATTAATAGAGGTTTTACTCAGTCTGTAATGGATGTGATATTTTGAATCCGTATGTTGAAGTAATCATGAGATCGATCATCGCCTTCACTTCTCTTTTTGTGGCTGCAAGAATCCTAGGGAAACAAACCGTTTCCAGGATGACTATTTTTGATTTTATTGCGGTTGTTACGCTGGGATCAGTTTCAGCAAACCTTGCTTTTGCAATGGAGATTGAAACTCGGTATATTTTTATCGCCTTCACGATTTTTGTGATTCTAATCTATCTGTCTGCTTTCTTTTCATTAAAAAGCGAAAAAGCCCGAAAAATAGTCGCAGGAGATCCTTCTGTTGTCATCGAGAACGGAAAAATACTTGAACACAATATGAAAAAAATGCGCTATACGCTGGATTATTTAAATCAACAGCTCCGCCAAAAAGACATATTCTCGATCGATGAAGTACACTATGCTCTTGTTGAGAATAATGGCTTGCTTTCTGTTAAGAAAAAAGAACAACACTTAAACGTTACACGAAAAGACTTAAAGATCTACAAATCCGAAATCAAATTGCCCGTGGAACTCATTATGGATGGTGAAATTTTACAGGATAACCTAACAGAAAATAATATCTCAATAGACTGGCTTCAAGAAGAATTAAAATCGCGTAAACTCACTGTTGGTGAAGTTGTATATGCCCTGCTTACCAGCAGTAATCAGCTTTACATAGATATTCATGACGACGGTCTACAGTCCCCTTTAGATGTAGAGTAATAGAGTAGCGACCTAACCATTTGTAAATACACAAAAAGAGACTTTAAAAACAGTCTCTTTATAATAGGTTTACATAATGTAATTACAGTAAATAAATCTACTTTTCTTTCCAATTTTCATTAATAAATGTATCTCTTCCAGAAGTCACACGTTCTTCCTTATAAGCTTCTGGATTCTTTTTATAGAAATCCTGGTGATACTCTTCTGCTCTGTAAAAATCAGTTGCAGCCAAGATTTCTGTTACGATTGGTTTCTTAAATCTTCCACTCTCTTCAAGCTTTTTGCGTGATTCCTCAGCTAGCTCTTTTTGTTCCTCTGTATGATAGAAGATTGCGGTACGATACTGACTGCCGCGGTCAATAAACTGCCCCTCATTATCTGTTGGATCAATTTGCGGCCAATATAAATCTAATAATTTTTGATAAGGGAAAACTTCAGGATCAAACGTGATTTGAACAGCTTCACGATGTCCTGTTTCACCCGTTTTTATTTGTTCATAATTCGGATTCTCCACTTCACCACCCGTATAGCCAGAGACGATGCCATGGATGCCTGGCAGTTCATCAAATGGTTTAACCATACACCAAAAACAACCGCCAGCAAATGTTGCAAGTTCTTTATTGCTCAAAGTACACTCCTCCTAAAAACTTTAACTGTTAAAGTGATTTTAACGTTAATTTATAAAAAATAACAGTGTTTTACCTTTAGTGGTTCATAGGATAACCATTGCTCCTCATACATTGTAACCACTAATGAAAGTGCGGTGGTCTTATATGGACATGCGAAAACTTGAAAATGAGATTTTCAGACGATGCAACGAATTGATGTCCTTGCAGAAACCTGACGGGACATGGCGTTTTTGCTTTGAAAATTCATTGATCACAGATGCTTACATGTTGATTTTACTAAGAAACATTGAATATAGAAATGAGAAACTAATCAATCAGATTACCGGCCGCATTCTATCACAGCAATCAAAAGATGGATTATGGCGAGTCTTTCCGGATGAGGAACCAGCTAACCTTTCCGCTACAATACAAGCCTATACCGCCCTTCTCTATTCCCAGATTTTCAAATCAGATGATGACAAGCTTAAATCCGCAAAACGATTTATTATTCAAAGTGGCGGATTGAAGGAAGCAGATCTCCTGACCAAAGTCTTTCTTGCGATGAATGGATTATACGAGTGGCCGGACGTTCCAATCGATCCCGCTATCCTTTTTTCCCTTCCAATGACTGCACCGATTAATCAATATGATATCAGCAGTTATGCAAGAGCTCATTTTGCTCCTGTTTTATTAATGGCTGATGAAAAAAAGAAACTAACATCTAAATACACACCAGATCTCTCAGACCTTTATATCGGAGAGAATGAAGGTTCTCATCTCGAAGAATGGGTAAACTTGTTTTCTCTCTTAAACATAAGAGATTCCTACCTCCATTTAAAAAAAGAGAAAATATTTTCTTATATTCAAAATCACATCGAACCCGATGGGACTCTGTTAAGCTACAGCATAACCACAATCTTTATGATTTATGGTCTTCTGACTTCGGGATATGAGCGGAATTCAACTGTCATACAAAATGCCTTGAGAGGCTTATTGAAAATGTTTTGTGAAACAGATGGAACTTCTCATCTGCAAAACTCTCCCTCAACTACATGGGACACATCTCTTATTTTATACACATTACTGGAAGCGGGGGTACCCATACGTAATTCTTCTATTATAAGAGGATCACAGTTCTTACTAACACAGCAACACACAAAATATGGGGATTGGTCTGTTCATAATCCTAATGCTGCTCCAGGAGGATGGGGATTCTCCATTGGAAACACAATTCATCCAGATATTGATGATACACAAGCAGCCCTTCGAACGATCGCTCATTTCTATCAATCGAATTCAGTTTACCAAACTAGTTATGATCGAGGTCTTAACTGGTTGTTATCCATGCAAAATGATGATGGCGGCTGGGCAGCTTTTGAAAAAAATACGAACCGATTTTTAATCGGAAATCTCCCTATAAAACATGCAAAAGATGCTCTTATAGATCCTTCAGCACCTGACTTAACAGGAAGAACACTAGAGTTTTTAGGAAAGTTCCATGGCTTAAAGCATGATCATCACTCTGTAAAAAAAGGAGTTAATTGGTTAATTGAGAATCAGGAACAGGACGGTTCATGGTACGGCCGCTGGGGAGTTTGTTACCTTTATGGAACTTGGGCGGCGATTACAGGTTTGATAGCATGCGGCGTTAGTCCACAAAACAAGAAAATTCAACAGGCAAAACGATGGCTATTAAGTATTCAAAATGAAGATGGCGGCTGGGGAGAATCGTGTGAAAGTGATAAGAAGAGAAGATTTGTCGGCTTAACGGAAAGTAATCCTTCTCAAACAGCATGGGCTTTAAATGCGCTGACTGTAATTTCTGATCAGCCTACAACTGAAATGGATCGAGCAGCTGAATGGCTGATAAACGGTAAAAAGACCGACTACCCAACGGGAGCCGGTCTTCCTGGAGCTTTTTATATTCGATATCACAGTTATGAATTTATTTGGCCGTTATTAGGGTTGGTCAATTACTATAAAAAATTTGTCTGATACAAATGCACGACTTAATTATAAACGAGTTTGTCTGTTCCACGAAGACCCAGCGTCTTGGCATTTGAGGTGTGGATCTCTTCGAATAGTTCTGTGTTTTCCACTAAAGAAACACCATAAGAAGGAATCATCTCTTTTATTTTCGGTTCCCACTCGTTCAAATGCTGCGGGAAGCACTTTTCTAATACTTCGAGCATTACGTGAACTGCTGTAGAAGCGCCAGGTGAAGCACCGAGTAAAGCCGCTATAGAACCATCTGCAGCACTTACGACTTCTGTTCCAAATTGGAGAGTTCCTTTACCAGCCGGTGTATCTTTAATGACTTGCACACGCTGTCCCGCCACTACTATATCCCAGTCCTCGCTTTTTGCGTTCGGAATAAATTCGCGAAGCTCTTCCATCCGCTTTTCATTCGATAATAGCACTTGCTGAATCAAGTATTTAGTCAATGACATCTCTTTTGCACCTGCTGCTAACATGGTAAGGAGATTGTTTGGTTTTACCGATCCGATCAGATCAAAATTGGAACCTGTCTTTAAGAACTTTGGTGAAAAGCCCGCAAACGGTCCGAAAAGCAATGATTTTTTGTTATCAATATATCTTGTATCCAGATGTGGAACAGACATTGGCGGAGCACCAACTTTAGCCTTACCGTATACTTTTGCATGATGCTGCTCTACCACTTCTGGATTGTTGCATACTAAAAACAGACCGCTTACTGGGAAACCTCCAATATGTTTTGATTCAGGAATACCTGTTTTTTGAAGGATTGGCAGGCTTGCTCCCCCAGCACCGATAAAAACGAACTTTGCACGATGATATTCGATTTCACCGCTATCCATATTGTGCACTTTTACTTCCCACGAGCCGTCACTGATACGTTTAATATTTTTAACACTATGCTTATAATTAACTTCAACGTTCTCGGTCTTTAAGTGCTCAAACAACATTCGAGTTAATGCACCAAAATTGACGTCTGTCCCTGAGTCAATCTTTGTTGCAGCGATAGGTTCATTCATATTACGCCCTTCCATGATAAGCGGGAACCATTCGATTAATTTTTCAGTGTCTTCGGAAAATTGCATTCCTTTAAACAAGGGATTGGTTGAAAGCGCTTTAAACCGTTTTTTCAAAAATTCTATATTTTGTTCTCCTTGTACCAAACTAATATGCGGTAATGGCATGATAAAGTCTTGAGGATTCTTAATAAGATTTCTGTCTACAAGATATGACCAAAACTGCATAGAAAGCTGAAACTGTTCGTTAATTTTTATCGCTTTACTAACATCTATAGATCCGTCCGGTTTTTCACTTGTGTAGTTAAGCTCGCATAGTGCAGCATGGCCTGTACCTGCATTATTCCATTCATTCGAGCTTTCTTCACCTGCGTTTGAAAGCTTCTCAAATACTTTAATTTCCCATTCGGGAACTAATTCTTTTAATAAGGATCCTAAAGTCGCACTCATGACTCCGGCACCAATTAAGATAACGTCTGTTTTTTTCTGTACGTTGCTCATGATAACCTTCCTTATACCCTAAATTTGCAAAGGCGAATAACCGCTCTGCTCTTGGTGTTTCAAAATTCAAGGCGCCACCTGAAAAGACGCCATTTCTAAATCATCTATCAAAGACTCTAATAAAAATCTATTGAATAATATTTCTACCCTTTCTGATAATTATAAACTATTTGAAACTAGTATAAAAGAGTGAAATCGTTCACAATGTTCCAGTGGTTGACGCATAAGCACTTCTTAATATAGAATTGCACCTGATTAAAGACATTTACCCATCGTTCTTTTTAAAAACATGCTTCATATCTTTCTTGAATTTTTTTCATTTATTGTCTAGAGTTTTAGCACAAAAAAACTCCTTGCGATTTCATTGATATAAAAAACCGTCTATGCTTCCATAGACGGTTTTCGAAATTTTTAAGAGACTATACTATTTTTGTAATACTTTCAATGACTCTCTAATAAATGCAGGAATGTCATCTGGCTGACGGCTCGTAACTAAATTCCCTCCACAAACCACAACTTCTTCGTCTTTTACTGTAGCCCCTGCATTCTTGAGATCAACGTGAATCGATTTGTAACCCGTGATGTTTCTGCCTTGTAAGACTTCTGCAGAGATCAGTAATTGTGGACCATGGCAGATTGCTAATACCGGTTTGCCTTCATCAGCAAAGTGTTTCGTGAACGCTACGAACTTGTCATCGCCTCTTAAAATGTCAGGTGAGAACCCTCCAGGGATAAACAATGCATCAAAGTCTTCAGGAGAAACTTCACCGATAGAAGCGTTAGTCGTTACTTGTGCTTCTTTTTGCTTCCCTTCTAATGTTGCTCCGGTTTCTGATCCGATAACGATGATTTCATGTCCCGCTTCTCTAAATGCATTTGCAGGATCTGTATATTCTACATCTTCAAACATATTTGCTAATACCGTTGCAATTCTAGCCATTTCTCAACCACTCCTCTTTTTTTGTATACAATTGTTGTATTACCATTGAGGAAGGAAATGAAACCCTTTTTTAAGTTAAGGCATTAAAATAATGAAACAATATAGATATGAATCATCAAAATTACGGCTATCAAACTAATAATCGTTGCGATGTGATCCTCTGTCTTCGTCCCTGTTTTCGTATACAGAGGAAAACGGAATCGAAATGGCAGCGGGTAAAATAATTGAACTCCTCTTGACGTTGCGGCGTCTAAAAAGATATGGCTGATCACCCCGGCCGCTAATCCAATACTTAAACTCTCTACATAAACCCACTCGATCCAATTTGGGATCATCATCACCAATAGAATCATAATCCAGCTATGTGTAATCGTCCGGTGCCCGAATGTTTTAGAAATGGTTTTTGATAGGAAACTTGTTTTTTTTCCCAAGTAAGAGCCTGGATGACACAAGTCTGGCAGCAGACTACCCAAAATGGCAGCCCCAAAAAAGGTTAGTTCGTGATGTAGTGTATCTGGCGGGAGATCTGTAGCGGTCTTATAAAGCGCAGCTGCCGCAACCCCGCCTAACAAATGCGTATTGCTTTTCATTATGTATCTCTCTTTTCTCTAAGTTGCTAAATCCATTTCTGATAGAAAGAAGAAAAAGAGCAGCAGGAATGCTACTCTTTTGAACTATCTGTTGAAATCAATGACTTTAGTCTTGTTATTTCACCTGTTTCACCTGTATCTACTACAAAGGAGCCGTTATTATATCTGTCGGCAGATTTAAAGTTTTCAGATGATACTGTTTCTTGCTTGCCGCTCGCTGTAACAAGAACAAATTGTTTCTCTTCATCTGTAACAAGTTTCATTCCTACAATGCGGTGCGGATTTGATTTTAATTCTCTGACCATCACAAGACCTCGTTTTGCTCGTGACGTTTTATCAAACTCTGTGATCTTCATTTTTTTCATTGCTCCGCGCTGAGTTGCAACGAGAACCTGAGCGGTTTCTGGATTTTCTGGTAGTGCGAACCCGCTTACCAAGTGGTCTCCAGCTTTTAGATTAATACCTTTAACACCTGCAGCACGCTGGCCTACAAGACTGATTTCTTCTTCATGGAACCATAACCCGTATCCGAAATGTGTTGTGATAAACACATCTTGATTTCCGTTAGTTAAGGATACATCAACAACTTCATCGTCGCCTTTTAGTTTAACGGCCATCAATGTACGATTATATCGTGTTGCTTTATACTGGCTGAGCTCTGTTTTCTTTGCCATCCCCTGTTTTGTAAAAAAGATGAGGAATTGATCTTCCTTAAATTCTTTTACAGGGAATGCTTTAATCAGTTTCTCATCCTTATCTAAACCAACGATACTCGCAAGATGCTGCCCCATGTCTTTCCAGCGGATCTCTGGCATCTCATAGACTGGAAGGTAAATATAGTTACCTTTATTCGTAAACATTAGCATCGTATCTGTCGTGTTCAGCTGAGAGACAAGCAAGAGTGAATCCGTATCCTTCATTCCTGGAGGTTCACCGTTAGAAGCACTATAGGAACGAACGCTTGAACGTTTGATATAGCCGTCTTCCGTTACCATTACCATTACGTCTTCCGAAGGGATCATTACTTCCATATCGATCTTGATTTCCTGAATCTCCGCTTCGATCTGTGTACGGCGAGGATCAGCGTATTTCTTCTTCACATCGGAAAGTTCTTTCTTGATAACACTGTATAACTTCTTGTCGCTATCTAAAATTGAACGAAGATACGCAATCTTTTTTTCGAGTTCTTCGGCTTCATTCTGAAGTGTTGTAATATCTGTATTCGTTAAACGGTATAACTGCAACGTAACGATGGCTTCAGCTTGTGCTTCTGTAAACTGAAACTTCTCGATGATGTTGTCTTTTGCATTCCGCTTATCTTTTGATGCACGGATGGTTTCGATAACTTCATCTAAAATCGAAATTGCTTTAATTAAACCTTCCACGATATGTGAACGTTCTTCAGCTTTTCGAAGATCATATTTCGTAAGTCGAGTAACCACTTCGATCTGATGCCGAATGTATGCGTTCAATATTGCTTTAAGGCCCATTAATTTTGGCGTCTTGTTATGAATCGCTACCATGTTGTAGTTATACGAAACTTGAAGATCAGTATTTTTAAAGAAGTAATTTAAAACCCCTTCTGCATTTCCATCTTTTCGAAGTTCGATAACAATTCGTAAACCCGTACGGTCCGTCTCATCACGGATTTCGGCAATACCGTCGACCTTTTTATCTAACCGGAGTTCGTCCATACGCTTTACGAGGTTCGCTTTGTTCACTTCAAAAGGAACTTCAGTAATGACAATCTGCTGACGTCCGCCCTTTAAGCTCTCAATCTCAGTTTTGGCACGAATAACGAAGCGTCCCTTTCCTGTTTCAAAAGCTTTCTTGATGCCATCTACACCTTGAACAATTCCGCCCGTCGGGAAATCAGGTCCTTTCATAACGGTCATAAGTTCATCGAGTGAAACATCGGGTTTATCGATCTGCATTGTAACTGCGTCTATAACTTCGCCAAGGTGGTGCGGCGGGATTTCAGTCGCATAACCTGCTGATATCCCTGTTGAGCCGTTTACTAGTAGATTTGGATACATAGAAGGCAGTACGATCGGTTCTTCAGTCGTATCATCAAAGTTAGGTGCGAATTCAACGGTCTCTTTATCAATATCTCTTAATAGTTCAGATGCGATCGCAGAAAGTCTTGCTTCTGTGTAACGCATTGCAGCTGCCGGATCACCATCGATACTACCGTTGTTTCCGTGCATCTGAATCAGAACGTTTCTCACTTTCCAGTCCTGACTCATACGCACCATCGCTTCATAAACGGAAGAATCACCATGCGGGTGATAGTTACCGATTACGTTACCGACAGTCTTAGCCGATTTTCTGTATGGTTTTTCGTTTGTGTTCCCTTCCGCGTACATCGCGTATAAAATCCGGCGCTGTACGGGCTTTAATCCATCTCTTGCATCAGGTAATGCACGCTCCTGAATAATGTATTTACTATACCTTCCGAAGCGGTCGCCGATTACGTCTTCTAACGGCAGCTCTCTAAATTTCTCAAGCAGTGACAATCTTTAAACCTCCTCAGAATGCAGACAAGTTCTCGTTATCTAGTATGTTCGTTTCTTCATTTAAGCCAAACGCCACATGTTCTTCAATCCATTTGCGACGGGGTTCAACTTTGTCTCCCATAAGGACGGAGACACGTTTTTCGGCTCTTGCTGCGTCATCAATACGGACTCGGATCAGCGTACGTGTATCAGGATCCATCGTTGTTTCCCATAGCTGATCAGCATTCATCTCTCCAAGACCTTTATAACGCTGGATGATGTAGCCTTTACCGATTTTTTTCTGTGCTTCTTTTAGTTCATCTTCATCCCATGCATATTCAATGACTTCTTTTTTACCCGTACCTTTACTCACTTTATAAAGAGGAGGCAATGCAATGAATACTTTTCCTTCTTCGATAAGCGGCTTCATGTAACGGTAGAAAAACGTCAGAAGAAGCACTTGAATATGTGCACCATCTGTATCGGCATCGGTCATGATAATGATTTTGTCGTAGTTAACATCTTTTAACGTGAAATCAGAACCGACCCCAGCACCGATCGCATGGATGATCGTATTGATTTCTTCGTTTTTAAATATATCTGCAAGCTTTGCTTTTTCCGTGTTGATTACTTTACCACGAAGCGGCAAAATGGCTTGGAATTTTCGGTCTCGTCCTTGTTTTGCAGAACCGCCCGCAGAATCACCCTCTACCAGGTACAGTTCGTTACGCTCAGGATTTTTAGAAGTAGCTGGAGTTAGCTTCCCGCTCAAGATAGAATCTTTGCGTTTGTTCTTTTTCCCGTTACGAGCATCCTCACGTGCTTTTCGTGCTGCTTCACGAGCTTGTGCCGCCTTAATACTTTTACGGATGAGCATTTCACTAATTGCAGGATTTTCCTCGAGGAAATAAGCGAGCTTTCCGGCAACTACAGCATCTACGGAAGACCGTGCTTCACTCGTACCTAATTTGCTCTTTGTTTGGCCTTCGAACTGAAGAAATTCTTCTGGTATTCGAACAGAGACAACTGCTGTTAACCCTTCTCGGATATCAGAGCCGTCTAAGTTCTTGTCTTTTTCTTTTAACAGATTCGTTTTACGTGCGTACTCGTTGATGCTTCGAGTAATTGCCGTCTTGGCGCCTGACTCATGTGTTCCGCCGTCTTTTGTACGAACGTTGTTAACGAATGACAGAACGTTTTCTGCATAACCGTCATTGTATTGAAATGCAAAATCTACTTCGATCTCATTTTGCGTTCCTTCAAAGCTAACGACATTATGAAGTGTATCTTTATCTTCGTTTAAATATTGCACGAATGCTTCTAAGCCTGTTTCGAACTGGAATTCTTCTTTTTCGCCATTTCGAGCATCTTCAAGAACGATTTTAATTCCTTTCAAAAGAAAAGCCGCTTCTCTAAGGCGTTCGCTTAGTGTTTCGTAATTATAGTTGATCGTCGAAAACATCGTGCGGTCTGGTTTGAAATGAACGGTCGTTCCTGTTTTGCGGGTGTTACCGACTACTTCAAGTGTGGTAACAGGCTTTCCGCCTTCTTCAAAACGCTGTCGATATGTCTTTCCGTCACGGTAGATCGTTACTTCAAGCCATTCTGAAAGTGCGTTAACGACAGAAGCACCCACACCATGAAGTCCTCCAGATGTTTTATATCCGCCTTGTCCAAACTTACCCCCGGCATGCAAAACAGTAAAGATGATCTCAGGAGTCGGTTTTCCGAGTTTATGCATTCCTGTAGGCATTCCACGGCCATCATCTGACACAGAAATGCTGTTATCTTTATGAATCTTCACATGTATGTAATCACCGAACCCGCCTAATGCTTCGTCCACGGCGTTATCTACAATTTCATATACGAGGTGATGCAAACCTCTGGCATCTGTGCTGCCGATATACATACCAGGGCGCTTACGAACGGCCTCTAACCCTTCAAGTACCTGTATGGCATCATCGTTGTAGTCAAATAATGATTTACTTGCCAAAATGTGTTGCTCCTTTCACGAACTGCAGTACTTCTATCATAGCAGAACGTTTGTTTCTATACTACCTCTGTCCTTATATTCTCCTCTTATTTCTCGGTTAAAGAACAAAAACCTTTAGTTCAAAAGAGTTTCTTTTTTAGTCCTTTGATATCTAGGATAAAGACAGCATGGGAAAACCACCCGTATTTGGCGGGTGGTTCAATACTACCGTATCATAGCATGTTCCACTTTAATGCACTTATCCATAATATAAGGAATCGTCGCACTTTGCAAAATCTCTTCTGCTTCGGCACTGTATAAACCGAGCTGCGCCCAAAAGAAACCAGCTTTAATATTTGCTGCCGAACGAGCAACTTCAGGCAGATATTCACTTCTTCTAAACACATTGACGATATCTACATGCCCTTCGATATCTTCAAGCTTTGCATAAGCTTTTTGTCCCAATACTTCTGTGACATTAGGATTTACGGGAATAATCTCATATCCTGCGTTTTGCATATATTCCGAGACCATATAAGATGTACGAAACGGCTGATCGGACAATCCAACTACCGCAATACGTTTTCTCAATTTTAGAAGGTTCTTAATATCCTCTTTCGTTGCAGCTCCCATTTTTCTTCCTCCCAATATCATTTTATATAGATTTTAGACAAAATCAGTAAAAATGAAACATTTCTAAAGAAAACTCAGTTGACACAGAACGTTCCGTCCGCTCTAGTCGGGCAACAAAAAGCCGGCATTCTCGGATTATTCACGAGAGCCGGCTCCCCAAGTCTTTATCCGTTTAAACGGTAGATTTCACTGTACTTCTTCTCAAAGTATGCGATGAGATGATCTGGATTCAAGCCTTCACCTGTAACATCTTTTAGGATTTCGATAGGCTTTTTCATCTTACCGAATTGATGCACATTTTTTGTCAGCCATTCTTTGATTGGAAGAAGATCTCCTGATTCAACAAGAGAATCAAAGTTTGGAATATCTTTCACCATTGCATCTTTAAGCTGTGCTGCATAAATGTATCCTAATGCATAAGAAGGGAAGTATCCGAAGCTTCCGCCTGACCAGTGAACGTCTTGAAGTACACCTTCAGCATCATTTTTCGGTGTTACTCCGATATATTCCTGCATCTTCTCGTTCCAGATACGAGGAAGGTCTTTTACTTCAATCTCGTCGTTAAATAATCCTTTTTCAATCTCATAACGAACGATAACATGAAGTGGATATGTCATTTCATCAGCTTCAATACGAATCAGTGAAGGTTCAACAACGTTGATCGAACGATAGAAGTCTTCAAGCTCAACACCATTGAACTGAGAACCCGAAACACTCTTTAGTGTAGAATAATGGTTTTTCCAGAAGCCAAAGTGACGTCCGACAAAGTTCTCCCAGAACAATGATTGCGATTCATGGATACCCATGGAAGTACCTGAACATAAAGGTGTTCCTACTAGCTCTTCAGAAATATTTTGTTCATAGAGAGCATGTCCACCTTCATGGATCGTACCGAAAACTGCTGTACGGAAATCATTCTCCATGTACTTCGTCGTTACACGAACGTCCCCAGGATTTAGACCGATTGCAAACGGATGAACCGTTTCATCTAAGCGGCCAGAATCAAAATCATAACCCATGTCTTTTAATACGTGAAGACTGAATTCTTTTTGCTTATCTTTCGGGAAGTGGTCGAACAAGAATTTTGTTTCTGGCTGACCCGCTTCCGTTACTTTTTGAAGAAGAGGCACGATATGGTCACGGAGCTTAGAGAAAGTCTCGTCCAAAATTTCAACTGTTACCCCTGGCTCATACATATCTAAAAGTGTGTTGTATTTATTTCCTTCATAACCCCAGTATTCAATAAACTTCTTATTGAACTCTACAAGTTTTTCTAAGTAAGGCTGGAATAATGAGAAATCAGAGTTGTTTTTCGCTTCCTCCCACACGTTCTCTGCTTTTGATTGCAAAATAACATACTCTTTGAATTCAGCTGGAGGAATCTTAGCGTTGCGCTCAAAATCCTTCTTCACTTCTTCAAGTGTTTTTTTCGTTACATCTGATAGCGTGTCTTGAACGTCAGGCTTAGAAAGTTCTTCGATGAAATTTTTCATTTCATCTGAAGTAGACATTGCAAATACATCAGAAGATAATGTTCCGATTACTTCAGAGCGTTGTTCTACTCCTTTTTTTGGTGCTCCTGTACGCAGGTCCCAATACATAAGACCAATCGCTTCATTCACATGCACCATTTTTTTCACATACTCCAGAAACTCTTTTTCAATATTTACTTTCGTTTGCGTCATTATAAAATCCATCCCTTCACATGTTTATAAAAAACATACCGCTATAGGAATTCGTGACGCAATAAAAAAGTCCTGCTGGTCAGTTTTATTTTTTATTAAAAATCTTCTTTAAACATTTCTGCATATGGAGCAAAAGCAGGATCAATATTATTCACGTGGCCGATCGATTGATGAAGCAGCTGGTGGATCTCTTCTTTATGATTATTACCTAGATGGGGATATAGGTTTTGATAAGCCTTCTTGATACTTGATAAATGGCTGAATTGATCGTACATACTTAAAACCTGCCTTAATTGTATTTTAAGCATAGTATGTACAGAGGCGAAATGAATTTAAACCACTTATATAGCATTTATGTTTAAATTGTGAGAGTACATCTCGTAAAGAAATCAGCATATTCGATTATCATTTATGAAAACCACCCATTAGAATCTCACATCGACCGAAAAATGCATAGTAAGATGTGATTTTTTGTGTAATTCAATAAAAAATTTAAAAAACATGTACGGTACGTGAAATTATATTCAATCATATTAAGAAACTCCTTAGTATCCAAAAAAAAGGCTAGCTTATGCTAAGCTAGCCTTACGTGATTAATCTTTTTACAAAGGAATCGAAAAGTTTGCAGGATGAATCCAAAAATTTCAGGCTTCAATCCACGAGTTTTGATCCTTAATCCACGAATTATAGTCGATTATCCACGAGATTTCATTTCCCGACAGGATTCGACTCCACCACACCGTATTAAGATGGCTGTCTCGGCGGTCTTTTCCCGAAGAACTGATAATAATCCGTCTTCAGATCGCCGTTATATAGTTTACGTTTCTTAGTCGCACTTCTGCCGTAATACTCTTCAAACTTTTCATTAGAAGTGATAACATACACACTCCACGTATCGTAAGGTCTCATAGCACACCCTAGATCCCGGTACATCTGTGCCACTTCTTCTCTCTCACCTAAACGTTCACCGTACGGAGGGTTGGTAACGAGACAACCGTAATCTTTTCTTGTCGTAAAGTCGCGTACCTGCATCTGCTTAAACGTGATAAACCCTTCAAACCCAGCCTCATTCGCATTGTTCTTCGACAGTTCAATCATCTTATGATCAATGTCTGAGCCTTGGATATCGAGCGGCAGATCATACTTTGCTACATCCTGAGCTTCTCCGACTGCTTCGTACCATACTTTTTTATCGATCCAATCCCATTTTTCAGAAGCAAATTCACGATTCAGGCCAGGAGCAATATTTTGTCCGATCATAGCTGCTTCAATTGGTAGCGTACCTGAACCACAGAACGGATCTGCAAATGGTTTATCAGGTGTCCAGTTTGTTAGCATGATAAGAGCAGCGGCCATAGTTTCTTTAATCGGAGCACCTGAGTGCAATTCGCGATAGCCGCGCTTATGAAGACCTGTTCCGCTCGTATCAATCGTCAGTGTTGCAATATCTTTATGAATGGCTACCTCGATACGATACAAAGCTCCGTCTTCGGGGAACCACGTTTTACGGTTGTATTCCGTTTTCAAATTATCAACTACTGCTTTTTTCACAATGGCCTGGCAGTCAGAAACTGAAAAGAGCTTTGATTTTACCGATCGGCCGATAACAGGAAATTCTCCATCTTCCGGAATATAATCCGACCATGGAAGAGCTTTTGTTTTTTCAAATAGTTCATCAAACGTTTCTGCTTTGAATTCTCCAACCACTAGCTTTACGCGGTCAGCCGTTCTTAACCATAGATTAGCTTTTACAAGTGCTTTTTCGTCGCCATCAAAATAGACTTTTCCGTTTTCTACTTGTACATTTTCAAAACCTAGTGCCCGTACTTCATTCGCTACGAGGGCTTCAAGTCCCATTGCAGCCGTTGCAATCAGTCTTAATCTAGTCATATTTGTAACTCCCTTATCCTTGCGTTTAATTGTCTATTATAAGTATACCCTGTTCTTTTTTATGTAAATAGAAAAAGCCCCGTAAGCGGGGCCCTCATTCAGCTTTAATTTAGGTACCAATAACGTTCTGTAAGCCATGTTCTGTTCCTTAGTACTGCAAGCGGCTATTCGCCTCGTACACCGGTGGTAATCATCTATCTACAAAAAGCCTTAGCTTCTTGTTCTCCCATTCGTTCAATTCCGAAATGGGAAACTCCCCTACCATAATTTGGGTTTCTCGCTCGTGGGGTTTACCGCGTTCCACTCCCGCAGTTTCCATTGGGACTACGTCACTGTGGCACTTTCAAGGTATTAACACCATATCCAAAGGACTTAGGTGCGTTCCCTGCCGTTAACCCAGTATGCTCATAGAGCAAACCAAGCTACCCTGGCTTATTTTTTGGCCAGGCACGATCATTACGGTCATCTCAGATCCGTGCGAGCATGGACTTTCCTCTAAACCAGAAATCTGGTCCAGCGATTACCCGAACGTTATTGATTTAGTTTTTTAAAAGCAAGATTCATTATAGCATGCTGAATTGATAAAAACAAATGGATAAAAACTGGAATCAATCGTATAATTTGCTGCCAAAAACATGTTTTTCCAAGTTAGACAAACGCTGAAGAATATCTGAGTTTGTTGTACTTGAAGATACTGCAGGCATTCTGCGAGTCGGCTGATCAGAAGAATTTTGAGCTTCGCGACGCAATCGGTTGTTTTCTTGAACGACTGCATCGTACTCTTTTTGAAAGTTCTCGTAGTCTTTAATGATTAGATCTAAGAACTTATCCACTTCATCCTGATCGTAGCCACGAAAGCCTTGTTTAAAGTCTTTTTCTAATATTTCTTTTGCTGTTAAATGAAAACGCTGTTCACTCATGTGAATCACCTCACACAAAGATTCTAAAATTATTTTTTCACTACATGACGTAAATGTCAATTTCTTTCTCTTTTAACTCTTTACTCGTTACGATTCCATTGTTCTTCCTGGACAAGCACATCCAAATCATAAGGTGTAATATAAAATATTTCGTATGAATTGTCCATTTCCTGCTTTTGCTTGGCGGCATCCAAATAATACTTCGGTGAGCCATCCTTTTCTTCGTCGTAAAGAAGTAAAATTGCATCGCTTTTTTGGACGAGAAACTGATTTTTCACCCTCAATTGTTGCGGACTCTCATAAGGTTTACGACTGACAGAATCCACAAAATCTGCATTCAATAAAATTTCTTGATATTTTTCTTGCACATTTTCTTTCCAGCGAGTCTCCTGTTCTAAAAAAGGAGTAAGGACTGCTAATTTTAGATCAGGGTATTCCAGCTGCAGATCAAAAACAACTTCGGCGGCCCACATCTCTACACCAGGCTGACCGCTGATTATTACCCATTCCAGCCCCTCATCGATTAAGGATGTCATTCTTTGCTGCAGTGCTTTCTTTATGTAGTATACCCCTTCGTGATTGTCACTAAAAATTCCAAGCTCATGGGCTTTATAACCACTGACCAGCAGCGTTTGAAGCATCTGAAAACCCCCTGTAATGAAAACACCCGGCTGTTTCTATAGCCGGGCTTTCCCATTAAAAGTTTTGTGTAGTGTGACTGATTTGATTGCCAATCATGACTGTTAACCCGACGATTACAAAAAATAGAACAACAATCCACTGCTTCACGTACCATCTCTCCATGCCTAAAATATATCATTTCCCTCTTCTATTTCCGGTTATTTTGCGAAAACAATCGAAACGTACAGATTATTGACGAAAAACATGATGAAATTTCAGGTATTGTGGCGTTTTTTGCGCTTACCCGGGGAATAAAAAAGAGGGGAAATTTATTTTTCCAAAAACATTTTCATGTCCTCTCTTATTCTACAAAAAACATACGGAGTTGAGAAGAGATATTTTGAATAAATTCATAAATTTGACGAATTTTTACGAATATTGGTTGATACGTTGCTCTAATCGTTCGATTCTTTTTGCAAACGCCAGTCTTTCCTGTTCTTCTTTTCTTTTAACAAGCCTTTTTTTACCCTTCCAGATCGTAAAACCCTGAACAGCAAAATCTAATGCTTTTTCATAATCTTTTTGTGCATGTTCATAATACTTAGAAAGTTCAATAGCGGGTTCTTCATCAAGATGATTTTCTTGTATCAATTCCTGCCAATACCGAACAGAAACATCTATTTTATTTTGTTTTTTATATAAAGAAGCAAGTGATTTCTTTGATTGGTGTTGAAGTGATGTGCCAGTAGCCAGCACTTCATTATAAAAAGCAATCGCTCGATCATGCTCGTTCAAAGCCTCGAACCACCTTGCAGCTTCGAATGTTTCTCTTTCCGTTGCAATTCCCTTTCCTTGAACGAGGGTGGACATATGAGTATAAAGCGTGATTAAAGATAGAACATCCCACTCATTATGCTGAAAGACTCCTTCCAGCAAAGATGGATCTCCCTCATTGCAATATTGAAAATATAGCATAGGAGCCAAGTATCCTGGGGTATCATGAATTCTGTTGACACCAAGGATTTCTTTTTCCACAACAGATAACTTCACAGCAGGCAATGATTCTTTCCATAGTCTTCTTGCTCCGTGCAAAAGATCAAAATGGCCAAACTCCGGTAAAGAAGGAACATAATCACGAATTAATGTATGCCTCGTTTTCACTTGTGGCCAATCAAACGATTTTCCGTTATATGTCACTAAGTTACGAAGCTCTTTAACATGATTTAAAAAGTAATGATAAAGTGCCACTTCAGAACCTGGACCAGGGAGAAAAAATTGATTGACAAGCACATGATCCTCTTTTATCTGACTCATGCCGAGCATAAAGATTGTATTACCTGCTCCACCGCTCAAGCCCGTAGTTTCCGTATCAAAGAAAAGAAGCTGAGATGCATCCAAGTCTTTAGCGTTCAGCGGATGAGCGGCCATGGTATCCTGCCACCTTCTCACAGCTTCCTTTACATCAGAGAAACGGTATCTTCTTCCCCACATATGATCAAGTGGGTATTCTACTTTTCGTATGATGCAATAATCATCCTCAAAAAAGTATGGCGTTGCACCAAACTTATCCCAATATTCAGAATGATCAATTATTTTGTCGTTTCCCTTTTCAATTGCAGACTGATGAGAAAGGACCTCTGTCGAAACAGGACCAGCCATATGCTTTTTTAGCCGCTTCAATTTATTTTGAATCGACATGATGAGGCACTCCTTTGATTTGAGCGATTAATTTTACAGCTAACGCTTTACTGTTACTGCCTTCTTCCAGTGTTCCAGTACATGATGGACATCCCTTTTCACACGGACATTTTTCAATCATAGACAGAGCTTGATCTAAAACGTTATCCCAAGATCCATACACTTTTTCACTTAAACCAATCCCGCCCGGATAACGATCATAAATAAAAATAGTGGGCTGCTGGTTATGGACGGCTTTAACCTGAGGAACAACATGCAAGTCATTTGCATCACACATAACGAAAAGAGGTGCAACGTGACGCAGCACATGTGCGATACCCAAAAGACCGGCTTCTAATTTTTCCTCAGAAAGATTTTCATTATGAAAAGTAAGCCATGTTGCTGATGTATGAAGTTCTTCTTCAGGCAGATGAATCGGACCTGAACCGATGTTATCGTGTGTTTCAAATTTGATTTTTTTGAAAATCGTCGCTTTTGCAACAACCATGACATCTCCGTACGCTTTTGCGTTTTGCTCATTTTTTGTTTCTTTATCGACCTCTAAAACATTCAGCGTAACAGCCAGGTTTGCATCAGTAAAATAATCGACATCAACCTCGCGAACATAAGCTTTCTTTTCTTCATAATCGAGCTTTTCAACTTGATATTGAGTACCTTGATGAAGATAAATGGCTTCTTCATGTAAAAGTGTCATAGAACTAAAACGGTCCATCTCACCAATTACTTTTACATCAGCCACATTTGATTGATCAATAATAATAACGTTTTCTTGTGATGCTGAACGCAAGCTGATGTTGTGTGCGGGAAATGAATCGTTCATCCAGTAAAAATGCTTTCCTCTTTTATGAAGCACTTGCTCATCAACCAAAAACTCAAGTACATCTTCTATCTCTTGATCACCGAACTTTTCGTTTTCTTGAAAAGGCAGTTCATATGCTGCGCATTTCAAGTGATCCACCAAAATGATTAAATTATCTGGATTCATACGTGCAGATTCAGGTGAACGCTCGAAAAAATAATCAGGATTCTGTATGACATATTGATCAAGCGGCGAGGAAGATGCAACCAGGATGACAACACTTTCATCCTGCCTTCTGCCAGCTCGTCCCGCCTGCTGCCAAGCGCTTGCGATAGAGCCTGGATAGCCTGTTAGAATACAGGCATGAAGCTGTCCGATATCTACACCAAGTTCAAGAGCATTTGTTGAAACAACTCCCATTACATCTCCGTTTCGAAGACCTTTTTCAATAGCACGTCGCTGTTTAGGGAGATAGCCACCACGATACCCTTGAATGGATTTAGTTCCAAATTCTTTTTTTACCAATTCCTGCAGATAAGTAAGCAATATTTCAACTCTTACCCGGCTTCTCGCAAATACGATTGTCTGAATGTGATTCTCTAAAAAGAGCTTTGCCAGATTACGGGCTTCAAGTGTAGCACTTCTCCTCACATTAAGCGGTTTGTTAACAACTGGCGGATTGTAGAATAAAAAATGTTTTCTCCCTGCTGGCGCACCATTATTGTTAATTAAGGTCATAGGATTTCCGGTAAGCTGTTCAGCCAGCTCTTTTGGATTAGCGATTGTCGCTGACGTACAAATAAAAATAGGGTCACTTCCGTAAAAATTACAGATCCGTTTTAAACGTCGGATAACATTCGCTACATGACTTCCAAAAACGCCACGGTATGTATGAAGTTCATCAATTACCACATACTTTAAGTTCTCAAATAAGGCTACCCATTTTGTATGATGAGGCAGAACAGCAGCATGAAGCATATCTGGATTCGTCATAACAATGTTCCCTGCTTTCCTTACGACCTGACGGATATTAGCAGGAGTATCTCCGTCATAAGTATAGCTTTTAATTTCTAATCCCATCTCATCAATCAGTTCATTGATCTCTGACTTCTGATCTTGAGCAAGTGCTTTTGTCGGAAAAAGATATAAGGCTCTTGCTTCTGGATTGTTTGCGACCTCTTGTAAGACAGGAAGGTTATAGCAAAGCGTTTTACCAGAAGCTGTCGGAGTAACTGCAACAAAGCTTTCTTGACGGAGCGCTATCTCATATGCTGACAGCTGGTGTATATACAATGAAGAAATCCCTCTTTTTTTAAGAGCTGATTGAATATTTGAATGCAAACTTTCCGGAATAGGAACAGATACCGCTTCACGTGGTTCTATCGTCTTCCAATGCACGATTTGTTTCGACATGTCAGGTTCACGCAAAACATCCATAACTTGTTGAATGGATTTTTTTTGAAACATGGCTCTCACCTCACTACCTATTTTAACGAATATTTGTTCGTAATGAAACAGAGACTTACTATGGAATGTTCATTTCCTGCCATGGACTTCCCTTTGTATAATTGCATTACAATCGACTTATAGAAATTTGGTTCTTTTCAATGATAAAATATAATGGATCAACCGTAAAAAAATGTAAATGGGAGTGAAAGAAATGTCAGTTGATGTTTACCTTAATTTCAATGGGAATTGCCGTGATGCTGTAGAATTTTACGCAGAAGTATTTAAGACAGAAAGACCGCAGATTATGACGTTTGGAGAGGCACCTCCAAACCCAAATTACGAACTACCAGAAGAGGCTAAAAATTTGGTAATGCATACCCGTTTAAATATTGATGGCAGCAATGTCATGTTTTCAGACACATTTCCAGGCATGCCTTTTGTAGAAGGAAACAATGTAACACTTGCCATTGTAAATAAAGACATTGACCAAATAAAATCAATGTATGAAGGATTAAAAGAAGGCGGAGAAGTTGTGATGGAACTGCAAGAAACGTTCTGGAGCAAACTTTATGGACAGGTTACAGATAAGTTCGGCATTCATTGGCAGTTAAATTATAATAATGGAGAAAGTTTCTAAACAAACAGACGTAATGGAATAAATGAGGAGCCCTTGAACGTGAGGGCTCCTTTTACTCGTGTTCATTTATCAATTGGCTTCTTTCGTTAAAAAACTGTTTATACCCTAAATGTAAAAATAGGATTACAGAGAGTGAAACGCTTCCTACGATTCCTAATATGACGGCTATTTGATATTCTATTGCAACAACAGGTGAAGTTCCTGATAATATTTGACCCGTCATCAAGCCTGGCAAGAAAACAATTCCCATACCAACCATCGAATTTATTGTAGGAATCATAGCTGCATCAAACGCTTGATTGGTAACCTTTTTTGAAGCCGCTTTTGGAGTTGCTCCGAGCATTAATGCCCCTTCTACCTCCTCCCGATGTGATTTCATACCAGTAATCAGGTTATTCACACCTAATGTGATACCTGTCATCGAATTCCCGATGATCATACCAGCGATTGGTATAAAATACCGAGGTTCATACCATGGAGATACATTTATTACGATAAAAATAAAATAGAAGAGACTGAAAAATATACCTAGCGTCATAGACAGCGCAATTATTTTTTTCATTTGAAAATTAATCCTAGTGTTCGATCGCTTATAAACATTGTAGATAGCAAACACTTGCATAATACAAATAGAAAAAAGAGTTAATATCGGATGTGTATTTTCAAAAAGATATACTAATATATAACCCGCTAAAATAAGCTGAAACGTCATCCTGACAGTAGCTAATAATATTTCTCTTTCTCTTGGAATTCTTTTGACCTTAACAATCAATATTAAGATCAAAACAAATATGTACGCGGCAAGGAGCTGCCAAAATGAAAGATCAATGATTTCTTTCATGAGTTGTCATCTCCTTTTTTAAACTATATTTCATAAGGTCTATCGTATGATCTGCCACTTGAGCTGCTAATTCCTTATTATGTGTAACAAAAATGAGTGAAAGGCCTTTATTTTCTACGTACTCCAAGATTTTATGTACCACTACCTCAGCTGTTTCCTCATCCAAAGCAGAAGTAGGTTCATCGAGCATCAGCACCTCTGGATTCATTAGAAGCGCTCTCGCTATCGCTAACCGCTGTTTTTCTCCTCCAGAGAGATTGGATGCATTGTCATTAAGCTTCTTATTTAATTGAAACTCCTCCAAGATACCAGTGAGTTGCTCTATACTTGGCGGCTCTTCCTCTGAGAATTTAGAACCTATCGCTAAATTTTCTTTAATCGTACCGTCAAATATTACCGGGGTTTGAGGAACCATAACGGATTTTCTTCTTAAATGAATAGGATCTAAATCAGATATGGGTTGTTTTTTGTAGGTTACCTGTCCTTCATCTGGTGTGATCATGTTATTTAATAATTTCATCAAGGTTGATTTCCCGCTGCCGCTGGGACCTAGAATACAAGTTACAGACTGTTCGGGAATAGTAAGATTGTCGATCTTCATCAGTTCGTTTATTTTAATATTTGTTAAGGTGTACAAACGAAACTCTCCTGTCATCTATAAAGAATCAATCTTTTACTTTCTCTCTTACAAGCAATCCCTAACATTATCTTTGGCATTTTGGACAAAAGAATGATTTAATTGCCGAGCTTTCTACCCTTTCAATCTTCGTTCCGCAGCGAAAGCAATTTTGTCCTTCCCTTTCGTAAACAAGACGATTATCATTGTATCCTCCTGTTTTCTTATCACCTTCGTACATCGGGTTGTCCATATAGCCTCCCAGTTCAATTGCACTCTTTAAAACAGGGGTGAACGCACCGTAGAGTGATTTGATTTGTTCCTCTGTAAGATCTTTCGCTTTGTGAAAGGGATTAAGTTTTGCTTTATAACAAATTTCATCTGAATAACAGTTACCTATTCCTGCGATAAATTTTTGATCAACTAGTATTGGCTTTAATCGTCCTTTTTTCTTGCTTATCCTCTTATCAAAATCTTCACCACTCAGTTCAAAGGGTTCAGGTCCGAGATCAGCGAGCTTCTCTTCTAATTCCACGTTTGATAAAAGATGAAGATACCCTAGCCTCAATCCGATGAAATAAAGCTTAAGATCACCAAAAGATAAAATTACTTGTTTCGTCCTATCAGGAGCATTTCTGTCATTCCCTATGAACATCCATCCTCCAAGCATTAAATGCAATAAAAGGTTCTGTCCTGAGCTCAACTCAAAAATAAGATGCTTTGCTCTTCTTTTTACTCTGGTTATTGTTTTCCCTCGAACATGTGAAATGAAATCTTTAACGTCTTTATTAATTGATTTTTCTCTATTGATCTCCACATCTGTTATGGATTTATTGAGGATATTGTGACTTAACAGAATTCGATATGTTTCCATCTCTGGCAGTTCTGGCATTTTTTTAGCTCCTTAAAGTTCCTTTCATTATTATTGGGCAGGGTATTCATTTTATGTACATAAAAAGGACGGCCGATTCAGCCATCCTTCCATAATCTTATATGCTTGTTCTTAAATCCCAAAGCTCAGGGAAAAAACGCTGATCTAATACTTTTTTCAAGTAATTTACACCAGATGATCCGCCAGTTCCTACTTTAAACCCAATAATTCGTTCAACTGTTTTCATATGACGGAATCGCCACTGTTGAAGCCAGTCTTCAATGTCTACCAGCTTTTCTGCAAGTTCATATAGGTCCCAATACTTTTCAACATTTTTATAGACCTCAAGCCATGCTGCCTCGACAGAACGATTGTACTCATAACGTTTTGTTACATCACGGTTTAACACTTCTTCATCTATATGAAGCCCTGCCTTTGCAAGCGCCTGAATGGATACATCATATAGACTAGGTGTATGAAGGGCAGCTGTTAGTTGTTCATGCAGGTCCGCATCTTTCTTATAGATTTCTAAAATATGAGGCGTTTTATATCCTAACGCAAATTCAATCATGCGGTATTGGTAAGATTGAAAACCAGATGCTTGTCCAAGTTTGTCACGGAATTCCATATATTCTGCTGGAGTTAGTGTTGATAGAACATCCCACGATTCAATGATCTGAGACTGAATCTTTGATACGCGTGCAAGCATTTTAAATGCTGAATGAAGATTACCGTTTTCTATTGATGAAATAGCTGACCTTGTTTCATGTAAGATTAATTTCATCCAAAGTTCACTCACTTGGTGAATAATAATAAACAGCATTTCGTCATGGTGGCCAGAAAGTCTTTTTTGGCTCGATAAGATTTGATCTAGCTGCAGATATTCTCCATAAGTCATCTGATTAATAAAGTCCGTGTAAATCCCTTTTTCCGTTTCTTTGCTGTCCAATTTTTTCTGTTCTGTCATTTGATCCACTCCCCATAGGACATAAAAACTTTGTTAACGCTTTCATTATACATCAAAAAAGGGATTTCTTTTAGCCTTTCTTAAAAAGGATAAACCTTAAAAATTTTTATATCGAAAATTGAAGGTAATTGTAAAATTTTACCGAAATAGACAATCATTCGAATATTACCAACAGGAGGTTTCATATGACACAAATTCAAACGAAGCACATTGATATCTTTGATAAATGTAAAACGAATGAAGGATACTTCGGGGACTTCAGGGTTTCAGATGATCAGTATTTTGTATCCCCAATTTTAGATTCTGTTCCTGGAACAGTGATGTCATTTAATGGACAAAACAAAATCATGTGGGCTACTAACAACTATCTTGGATTGGCAGAAAACGAAGATATAAAGAAAATCGCAGTGGAAACAGCCGAAGAATGGGGTGTGAGCGGTCCGATGGGCTGCCGCATGGTCAGCGGAAACACGCAGGAGCATGTTCTGCTTGAAGAGGAACTCGCTTCTTTCGCTGAAAAAGAGTCTTCTATTCTTTTTAACTTTGGTTATTTAGGCATTATTGGTACGATTGCTTCGCTTGTGGGCAAAGATGATATCGTAATCATGGATAAACTATGTCATGCTTCCATCATAGATGCAGCAAAACTTGCGGTCAGCGACCCGAGGAACCTTCGTGTTTTCCGGCATAACGATATGAACAGTCTTGAAAAATTATTAAGGTCGGTTAATAAGAACCGTAAAGGCGGTGTACTGATTCTAACTGAAGGTGTATATGGAATGACTGGTGACATCGCAAAGCTAGATGAGATTTGTGATCTGAAAGATAAATATGATGCACGCCTTTTTGTCGATGATGCACATGGGTTCGGAGTAATGGGACCTAACGGAAAAGGTGTTGGTGAGCATTTTGGAGTTCAAGACCGCGTTGATATATACTTATCTACTTTTGCAAAAGCCTTTACTGCTATCGGCGGCGTTTCAGCTGCAAGCAAGGAAGTTGTGGATTGGATCCACTACAATGCAAGAACACAAATATTCGCAAAAAGTTTACCGATGGTTTATGTGAAAAGTCTTCGTAAAACATTAGAACTTGTTGCGTCAGGTCATGACCGCCGACATAGACTTTTTCAAGTATCACAAAAGCTCTCAAACGGTTTAAGAGATATAGGTTATTTTGTAGCGGATACTCCTTCCCCTATTATTTCTGTTTATGTTCCTGGAGGCGATCTTCAAATGGGACTTCATTGGGTTAGATACTTACGGGATAACGGATTGTTTCTTCAAGCGGTTATGTATCCGGTGATCCCAAAAGGGTTGTTCATGTTCCGCATTATTCCTACCGCAAGCCATACAGAAGAACAAATAGAAACTACTCTTCAAATTTTTAAGAGATTACGCGATGAACAAGGTTTACAGCTAAATGTAAATTTAAGTGCAGTGGACAGAATATATGCTAACAATTAAACAGAAAAAAGCTTGAGTGCAGTTCTCAAGCTTTTTGTTTTTCCAGGATTTCTTTTATTTTAATTAAATCTTTTTTATTCGCTCTTTTCATCATTAAAGACATAAATGGAACAAACATCTTCGAAAAACCTGTTGGAACTCCTTTATTCTGTAAAGTCATTCGTGTTTGCTTCCCATTAATAGATGTCCACGTATAGGTCGTTTCCATCGGAAACGGTCCATCTACCGTTTTCATTACAAGTCTTTGCCCTGGAATAAAATCTGTAATTTCATATACATACTCTAATCTTCTTCCTAAAAACTCTGCTATAAATGCGATCTTAGAACCTGTTTGTAATGCTTTTTCAGTTTGCCATTCTGCAGATTTGATGTTCACATACCAATCTGGGGCATGATCGGGATTTGCAGCATATTGTGCTACTTTTCCCTTAGTTTCATTAATGATTATTTCTGTTAGGACATCTACCATATCTATACCTTATTTCTCTTCTATAAAATTCTTTAAATGAACAGCAAGAAGTTCATTCCAGCCATGCCTGTGAGCTTCTTCCCACTGCGGTTCGAGAATTCCTGCAGCATGATGTGTTAATTGAAGAACAGTCTTATTATCTTCCTCAAATAACTTATACGAATAAAAGCTGTTAACAGCACCATTCATACCTAACAATCCATTTAATCGAATTTCCTCATTTTCTTTATAATAAGTTACCGTTCCCCATAGGGCTCCTTCACCATTACCCCAGTCTTCGTAAAAGCGGCCTGTTAAGTGTGGCTCAAGGATTAATGTTGCGTTTTCATCACCTAGTCTAAACTTCCACCAGCTGTTTATATCTTCTGTCAATGCCTTGAATACAGTTTCTTTATTTGCTTGAATAACAATGTCCTGTTCAATCTGAAATGAGTCTATTTTTCTTTCTTTTGTTTGTTCCATTTTATCCTCTTCCCTTTCTTCCACTAAGTTTTTTAGGTGTATCAATCCCCTGGCATGTGGTGCTTCATATTTGCTTACCCACCTGTTATAAAGCTCTTGCAACGGGATCACATTTAAATAGTTGAGACGTACCCTTCCTTTACGTCTAATAAGTACGAGATTAGCATCTACAAGTACACTTAAATGTTTCATGATCGCATATCTCGAAACATCATACTTTTCACTTATCTCTCCTGTAGAAAGCGGCTGCTTCTTTAATTCGTCCAAAATAGCAATACGAATTGGATGTGACAATGCCTTAAAAACATCAACGAGATCTTGGTTAACCATCTCTGTTTATACCACCCTCTTTCCATATAAAAACATGTGCCAATTTGGTAACATAAATTATGTGACTAAATGGTAACATTATATAGATGAGTTGTCTACAAAAAAATAAAAACCCGGGACGAATCCCGAGTTTTTTCTTACAAGGAGGTTGCTGGATTAACGAAGTCCGCCTAACGCTTGTGCTACAAGACGCTTAGTGATTTCGCCACCAACAGATCCGTTTGCACGAGAAGTTGTGTCTGGTCCAAGATGTACTCCGAACTCAGCAGCGATCTCTTGCTTCATTGCATCAAGAGCTCCTTGTGCTCCAGGAACTACGATTTGGTTGCTTTGGTTACGTGCCATGCGATTTCCCTCCTTTGGGAGATAATATGTACGGAAAAGCTGAGATGTTTTTCCGTTAAAGGTAGTATGGGTTAATTTTGAAAACCTATTCATAGAAATATAATTTTTTTCAAAAAAAAAACAAGAACTTGTTAGAAGTCCTTGTTTTGCTGCTCTTTACTTAGTAAATCTTCTTCTAGTAACTGAGCTCTTTTTAATTCTTTTGCAGAATGTTTTTTAAAAAACACAACTGTTCGCCAAGCGAAAATTGTAAAGATGGCTAGTGTTATAAAAGCTGGGATATATTCAAGTTTGTTTTCCGGAAACACAATCGGCAGCATATCTTTGCACCCTCTCGTAAACATTACGCTTTATTATATCAAATTAAGAGAGCAATTGAAAATCTATAAATAGGTATGTTTATTGTTTTGCATCTCTGCAGAATTAGAATCTAATGTTTTGTATATTACTGCTAAACAAACACAAAAAGCCAATCCGATACTAAATCCTGCAAGTATATCAGATGGATAGTGCACTCCAACATAAACGCGGCTTATGCCCAAGAAGAATGGAAGAATTGTACCGATCCAAAGAATCCATGGCTTTTGATATCTTTGATAGAGCAAGAAAGCTGAAAATAAATAGAAGGATGTTCCGACCATCGCGTTTCCGCTTGGGAAACTAAACCCATCTTCTTCTAGTAAACGATTTCCTAATGGACGTTCCCTTTCAAATGCATTCTTTAATACAAGATTCAAACCATAGGATAATCCTATACTTGCGAGCAGAAGAATACCACTCAGCCATTTTCTAACAAGAAATAAGCCTATAACGCTAATTATGCAGAGTACGCCTAATACTTTTGCATCTCCAACATATGTAAAGGCGATAACTAGTTCATTAAATGATTCCTCTCTAAAACTTAGAATGATGTCTCTTGCTGCATCATCGAATGCACGTACGATTCGAGTGTCATAAAATACAAGTAATATAAAACTCACCGAACAGACACTTAGCAAAATGTTGTACTTTTTCATATCCTTCATTCCCCCCTAAAACTTATTTTACGTTAAATAACAAAAAATAGGAGAAAAAAAGCGCTCCTAGTTGGAAGGAACTGAAAAAGTCTTAAATAAATTGATGATGCGTGGATCTCCGCTCCAGGGTACATGCTTTCCGCGGGGCGGGCGGTGAGCCCCTGCCGCTACGCACCTTTAGGGGTCTCACCTGTCCCACTCGTCACGCCGGAGTCAGTACCCTTCCGCTACAATCCTTACATGTTTGTATGCAAAAAAAGAAAAACCGGTGTAATTCAACCAGTTTTTCAGTAGCCCTCCTTGTTTGGAGAGCTTTCTTTTTCCTGTTCTTTAATATATCGATTAAAAGGATGCTCAAGACATTCCTTGCTGCATGAACGTTTGTGTTCCTTCTCGCAGTCCTCACACATTAATAAGTGTGCATTGCATTCGGGGTTTCCACATTTCACATAGCGTTCTTCAGGATTTCCGCAATGATAGCATCTGCCGACAACCGTTTCTTCACCGCTTCGATTTATTGGAACTGAGATGCGTTCATCAAAGACATAGCATTTCCCGTCCCAATGTTTCCCTTTTGCCTCTTGGTGGTAACCATAACTGATTATACCTCCTTCTAGCTGAGAAACATCCTTGAATCCCTCTTTTAATAGAAAACCAGAGAACTTCTCGCAGCGGATTCCACCTGTACAATAGGTTAGTACTTTCTTATCTTTAAACTGACTAAAGTTTTCCCTAACCCATTGTGGAAGTTCTCTAAATGTTTCCACATCAGGTCTTATCGCGTTTTTGAAATGTCCAAGATCGTATTCATACGTATTGCGTGCATCCAAAATCACCACGTCTTCTTGCTCCATAGCTGCCAGCCATTCTTTTGGCGAAAGATGCTTACCAGTAGTTTCATTTGGATTCACATCATCCTCAAGACTTAGATGCACCAGCTCAGGTCTCACTCTGACTTTCATCTTTTTAAATGCATGAGATTCTGAAGATTCTATTTTGAAAACCGTATCCGTAAATCGAAGATCATTCTTCATATCTTCCATATATTTTTTTGTCTGTTCGATCGTTCCGGATACCGTTCCATTTATTCCTTCACGAGCAACCAGGATCCGTCCTTTTAAACCAAGTCCCTTACAATAGGCAAGATGCTCTTCTTTAAAAGATTCGGGATCATCTATAGTTACATATTTGTAATACAACAAAACTTGATATTGCATAATTCCACCTACTTCTGCTTCTTAAAAACTCCTTTCTTATAATAACAAATTATTTAAAAAAGAAAAATACACGCTACTACATCTGTCTGCAGCAACCATACAATTATTTACAGATATTCTCTCCCATTCCCAGTTGTTTCAGCGCTTTCATTGTGTGAATATTTAATTAGTGGGATTCGTTGGAGGAACTGGGATATCGGGGGATATTATGCGTTTAAAAATTGCTTCTTTAAGTATTTCAGCTTTTCTTTTGATGGGGTCTGCAACATATGCAGCAACACCTTATACTGTTCAGCAAAACGATACTCTTTGGACAATTACTCAAGATAAAAATGTTAGTTTGAGTAAGGTAATCGGAATGAACCGATTAAACAGTTCAACGATTTATGCTGGGCAAACTCTTTATGTTCCAACGTCTTCAAAACAATATACAGTAAAATCTGGAGACACATTATATAAAATCGCTTCGGCGTCAAATGTTAGTCTATGGGCAATTCAACAGGCAAACCCGCAAGTACGACAAATCAACTGGGTTTATCCTGGACAAGTGCTAGATCTGCCAGCTAATGCTGCAAAACAACCTGCTGCACCTGCTCCAGCACAATCTTCTGTTGGTGCATACGCAACTCAAGTTTCACAATTGGTGAATCAAGAGCGCCAAAAAGCAGGCCTTGCCCCATTAACACTTGATGCTGAATTAAGCAATGTTGCTATGGCAAAAGCCAAAGACATGATTGCTAATCATTATTTCGATCACAATTCACCAACTTACGGTTCACCTTTTGACATGATGCGCAGCTTTGGCATCCATTACACAGCAGCAGGCGAAAACATTGCCAAAGGTCAGACTTCACCACAAGCTGTTATGAACGATTGGATGAATAGTCCAGGGCACAGACAAAACATTTTAAGCACAAATTATGATTCTATCGGAGTTGCTTATTATCAAGGAGCTTGGGTACAGCTTTTCAAAAAATAAAGATCTTCCAAACGAAATCCACGAAAAAAGCATGCGGCTTGAAGCTGCATGCTTTTATTTTTTCAGAAGGGATATTCGAAACGGAAATAGTTTTCCTGTCATAATTTCATCAACGATAGCAGGATCATTATTCATGATATGAGTAGCTTCTTCATTATCTACATCCTGTAAAATCACTATCCCAAATGATGCATCAAGACAAGGTCCTGCCAGTACAAGTTTACCCTCTTGCAAGAGATTTTGCAGGTAGAAAAAATGAGACTCCAAGGTGTTTTTTTCTTCTGCAGACTGATTTTCCATGAAGTCTGGTCGCAACGGTTTAATCTGATATAAAAATTCTCTAGTTTCCAAAACAATCTCCCCTTTATAGGGAAAGATTCTCTCTTTAAACACTAAACCCTTTTTAGATGGTCAAAACTAGAGGTATTTTAATCTCTTTTCTTTTTTCCTGTAGCAGGCTTTTTATTGGCTGGTTTCCCGCTTTTTTGTGGAGTTTGTTTCTTAGAAGTATATTTTTGAATATCTTCTATAACTACATTGCCTCTTTCGAGTAGCTGCTTTTGCAGTGGAACATTTATATTTGTTGTCCATTTCTTAACGGAAGACAATTCTGCTTTTGTTACGAGTGATACAACGATTCCTTCTTTCCCCATTCTTCCGGTTCTTCCTGAGCGGTGAACATATTGCTTAACATCTTCAGGAAGCTCCAGATGTACAACGTGTGTCACATCTGGTATGTCCAGACCGCGTGTCGCAACATCCGTAGTTAAAAGTACAGGGATTTTACCTCGTTTAAAATCATTTATTACGTTTTGTCTATCTTGTTTTGTAGAGTTACCAGCAAGAACACCAAGTTTAATCTTTTTGTATTCAAGTTTTGATGCGAATTCATCCATTTTCATAGAACTGTTTATAAAAACAATCGCTTTGATTCCAGGTGTATGGCGGATTAACTTACGAAGGTTATCCACCTTATCACGGTACTCAGATACCATGAACGTGTGTGTCACTTGGTTTGCAGTTTCTTGTTTATCGACTTTGATTATTGAAGGTTCGACTGCTAATTTACTTGACCAATCTTCTGTCTTTTTATTAATGGTTGCCGAAACAAAGACGAGCTGGCGGTCTTTTAAGGTTGCACTTATTACATGTTCGACATCTCCGTTAAAACCAGCTTCAATAATATGATCCGCTTCATCAATGACAATCGTTTTAACTTCATGCACCTTCAGTTTTTTGTTCTGTATTAATTCTTTTACTCGGCCTGGTGTCCCGACGATATATTGAGGTTTTTTCTTTAACTTATCAAGCTGTCTCTGCATGTTTGCTCCACCAATGAGAGAAGCTCCGCTGAGCCCGCTGTTTTCGGTGAACTTTTGGCAAACTTCATAGATCTGCATAGCAAGTTCTCTAGTTGGTGCAAGAAATATAACTTGTGCATTTTTCACTTCTGGATCTAACTTTGCAAGTGCAGGCAAGGCATATGCAAGAGTTTTTCCAGTTCCGGTCGGTGATTCAATAACGATGTCTTTATTCTCTAACAAGCTTGGAATGGCGCGCTCCTGAATATCAGTTAGTGATGTAAAGCCGCTTTTATTCCACGCGTTTTGGATAAATTCCGGAAAACTATGTATCAGTTGTGTCATTTTTTATACCCCTTAAAATATTCATTCATTTCTTTCATTGATGCGATTACTTGTTCAAGTACCAGTGAAAAACGTTCAGGTTCTTCTTCAGAAAACGGCTTTTGTAAATGGATGGAGATCGTATTGCTGAATACACTTCTTGAATCTCCATATATATAGGTAAGTTTTTGCTGAATATCTCCTTTTAAATCATCTTCTGACCATTTTTTCAAGATGGATTGAAGCTGTTTGCAATCTGTTTCAATTTCATAGACCGGTGTTTCTATATATATGGAAACCTTGCTGCCAGCTCCTTCAGGATTATCTTTTAGTTTTTCAGTTGCATAATTTTCAAGATTTGTATTTAGAGTAAGATTTCCTTTAAAAGACTGACTGATTCCTGAGACGAAAAAATCAATTGAGTAACTTCTGCCGATAACGGCAAGATCCACTAAATCTTTTCGATCTACAATTTCTATCGCGCCAGCAAAATCTAAATCATATACGGCACCTTCAAGCACAACCTTTAGATTATCATAAACCGATGGATGATACATCTTGCTCGCTCCTTTATTTAAAAATAAAATTGTTTTCGTAATCTTTGTTGCTCTTTGATAGTTGTTGATTTCCGCTTCAGGTTGCTCGCTTTCCATGGGGTGTGCGGTGAGCCTTCTGCCGCTCTGCGCCATTAGGAGTCTCCACCTGACCGCTCGTCCCATAGGAGTCTCGCACCTTACGCTTCAATCAACTTGCATAAGAAGAAAAAAAGAAAATACCCAAAATGCATCAATGATTTCGAGAAAGGTCAAAAATTAATTGATCATACGGTACGTGAAATTTTATTCTTCTTGTGAGCTCAATTGTTCTTTCATCTGGTTTAAAACATACAATACCGATTTCACCATTTCAGTGATACGTTTATCTTTCATATTCTTTTGAAAGACATAAATACCCAGGTAACCAATGTTTTCAGCTGCGGTCTTGATCTGAATTGGATATAAGTATTTAGGTTTATTCATGATTACCCATTCCCGTGCGAGCGGCTCCCACTCTTGTACCCTAAAATGGATGCGGTCTGCAAACGGCTTAACTTCACTATAAAAATCTGCTTCCGTCTCTCTTGCCTTCGTTTCTGTTTTATAAATATGAAACGCTTCATTAATATCAGCGATTAATTCTGTCGTTTTGTTGTACAAATTGCTCATAAAAAAAGTCCCTCCATTCTTTATATCGTACCAAAGAATGAAGAGACTTACACTTTTCATTTCATTTATAATGTAAACAGACTCACAAACCAGTTCTTTTTTGGTTTTTCTTTTACATAAAGCTTTTCTTCTGGATAGTTGTTTTTCAATAAAGCTACCTCAAGGTCCTGAAGACGCGCCTCCATGTTTTCCATCTTTTTTATAAGTTCTTCAAGTTCGGAAGCATGCTGCAACATTTGATAGGAAACAACAGCATCCGCTTTCTCTTCAACCTTTTTTTCTAATGCTTTAATGGCACGATTAAGGCGGTCAAACTTCTCATCAAAATGGGTTGGCAGTTCTACGGGTTTCTCAGATGTTTGAAAGGACTGGATCTGAATATCACTCATCAATAATCCATTATCGAGCTGAGCTTTAATCTCCCTTAATTGCTCGATGTCTTCTTGCTTAAACAAATAATGGCCATGTTCGTTCTTATCACATTGAATGTTAAAATGTCTGACCCAGCGCTGAACCGTTGTCGGATTCACCCCGAGTTCCTCAGAGACAGTTTTGGTCTTCAACACCATTTCCATTATGAATCCCTCCCCGTTTTCTTGTAGGAACTAATTTCGTCCTGCATCCTCTTATCCCCTTCACACGTGACAAAACTAGTTTTTATTCGGCAAAGAAAGTGTAAATATCCTTTTTCAACTTTAATTCGACAGCTATTTGTTGATTGTTTGTATATTCAGTCGCTTCAACCGTAAAACTAATATGAGTTCACGTTTTATTAAAGGAGGTGCAAAAAATGAATCAAGACAGCAAACAGCAAAGAAAACAAGATCAGTATTCACAACAGGAAGGTACTGAAAAAACAGAACAAAAGCAAAACACAGGTTATGGTGATAAAAAACTGAATGGCCCTGATATACCGAGCACGTAACATAAGAAAGACGGCGTTTCCTCTGCCGTCTTTTTTATTTATCGATTTTGTATCCATTCTTTTAATAGGATACCTATTTTAATCTGCCTCTGTTTTTGTTTATACCAACTTGTTAGACATGGTTGCTGTATACTCTTTGCGGGGTGATAGAAGACCTCCATATCCATCCCCTTTCTATACCAGTCTTTCATTGGTTTTCTATGATGGGGGACAATTGGATAGACCATCCTGAGCAGCGGTGTCTCCCTCATTTTTTTCGGATATACATACTTTTCAAAATCATGCCGCGAACCAGTATGAATAACTGCATTAGAAAAACGGATAATGTCTTCACTCCATCTCGATTCAAATAAAATGGAGTAAAGCATCTTCCCCGTTTCTATTCTGTTTTTTACAGATTTAAATCCATGAACTGAAATCCCGTATACATCCCCAGAAAGAACGGGAAATAGTACTGTACTGAAATGCATATAGTCTTGAAGCAGAAATGGCATACCTGAAAATATCCTTTTCTTATAAAATGACTGCTTAATCACAGGCTTACCAATCACATGCTGTTCATTGATGATTAATGATGTACATATTCTCTTTAAATCTCTTTCGATCCAAAAACGGCGCCATTCTTCTTTCATGAATGCTGAAACATAAAAATTATCAAGAAGATCAAATAATGGGATTCCATTCTCTTTGGAATATTCATAAAGCAGCAGCTGTGGATAAGCATCCTGGAAAATCAGCCAGTTTGCCCGTTCATATGTATGAAATAAATGTTTTCTGGTATCTTCAGATAAGAATCTTGGTAGCCATTCTCCTTTTAGATCACACATGCTGTATCCAGCGTTCCGTGACACAAGACTTGCTAGCATCGCCCATCTTATCTCAGGATTTCTTTTAAAAAAAGAGGCATAGCTTACGGTACGTGAAATATTATCACGATTTTGTGAATTCGTCTTATTCAAGATTGTCATTGTTATATCCTGATACCGCTCTTCCACGCTGTGCCTCCTAAGTTTTGTCCTACGTTTATCGTTCACATCAGCACTATAAAATATTTGTATCGTATAAGAAAAAGGAGTAAACTAAACTTTATGAAAGATGCAAAATGGAAAAAGGAGGCATAAAAATTGGAGAAAAAAGTAATCATCTATACACAGGAAACGTGCCCTCCATGTTTCGCAGAAAAAGAGTGGCTGAAAGCAAACAATATTGAATTTGAAGAACGCGACATACGAAAAAACCAAAGCTATATGAAGGAAGTCTTGGATCTGGGTGCTTCTGCTACTCCTGTAACCGTGATCGAGTCAGAAGAGAGCAAAAAGGTTGTAATGGGCTTTAAAGAAGATGAACTTTCTGTACTATTAGAAAAGTAAACTATACGAGGCTATGTGTATCTATTTTCGTAATAATGCGCATAGCCATCTTTCATTAAAAAGGAGATGAATCATGGGAACCTTTCATTATCCAAATGGTAAGAAAGTGACTTCTGTAATCAAAACACGATCGTCTTCCCCATCTTCTGTTAAAAAAGAAGTGTCTTACAGCAACAGAGGAATGTCGCTCGAAGACGATATCAATCAAAGCAATCAATTCTATCTCTTAACGAATAAAGCGATCATTCACAAAAAACCGACTCCTGTACAAATCGTGAATGTTGAGTACCCGAAACGATCTGCAGCCGTCATTCGTGAAGCATACTTCAAACTCGCTTCAACTACCGATTATAACGGTGTGTATAAAGGAAGGTATATAGACTTTGAAGCAAAAGAAACAAAGAACAAGACGAGTTTTCCGCTCAAGAATTTTCATGAGCATCAGATCACACATATGCAGCAGATTTTAGATCATGGAGGAATCTCTTTTATCATTCTTCGATTCTCCTCTACCGATGACAGCTATCTGCTCGACAGCTCTTATCTTGTTCACTATTGGAAGGAACAAAACATGGGGAGAAAATCAATTCCGAAGGGTGAAATCGAAGAAAAAGGACATTCTATAACTAATGGGTATCAACCTAGGCTGAATTACTTAGAAACTGTAGATCGTGTCTATTTCTCTCGTTCTCTTTGATTGTTCATAAACTAAGAATTTGCCACGAATATTGATAATGTTAGTTTTTTTATGAAGTTGAAAGGTTGGTAAAACTATGTCAAAAGATTACCGAAGCCGGGTAGAAAGAAGACAATCGTCTAATGGTTCCACACCGGCGAAGAAAACGAAAAAGCCAAGACGCAATTGGAAGAAGACTCTCCTATTGCTTGCAGTTATTTTAGGATTATTAGGACTTTTAACAGTAGGTGTAATCGCCGCTACTTCTCCAAAGCTTGATCCGAAGAAACTAGAAACACCTGTATCTTCTAAAATCATGGATATGAATGATAAAGAAGTTTCCCTTGTTTCTGGACAAGAAAAAAGGATCAGAGTAAAGATAAATGAAATTCCTGAACCTGTTCAAAATGCGTTTATCGCAACGGAAGATGTGCGTTTCCGTAAACATAGCGGTGTTGACGTACGACGGTTATTCGGTGCTGCATTCGCAAACGTAACCGAAGGATTTGGTGCTGAAGGTGCAAGTACGATCTCTCAGCAGGTTATAAAAAACACGATTTTAACAAATGAAAAATCACTTACAAGAAAGATCCGTGAAGCCTATCTATCTGTTCAGTTAGAGCAAAAGTATTCGAAGGATCAGATTCTAGAAATGTATTTAAATAAGATTTATTTTGGTAAAGGTGCATATGGGATTGCAACAGCTGCAAAAGTGTACTTTAACAAAGATGTAAATGAGCTCGAACTGCATGAAGCAGCCCTATTAGCCGGATTGCCTAAAGCTCCGAGCTATTACGATCCGACTGTCAACCCAAAGGAAGCTGAGCATAGACGAAACGTAGTCCTTAATCTAATGGCTCAGCATAAATTTGTTTCTAAGGAAGATGCAGAAAAAGCGAAAAGTATTTCTGTAAAAGATAGTCTTGTAGAAGGTAAAGTCAAGACTGAAACACGCCCATACGATGCGTATATCAAACAAGTAATGGATGATGTAAAAGATATCGAAGGGCTTGAAGAAACTGATATATTCTCTTCCGGACTCAAGATTTACACGAACCTTGATACAAAAGCTCAACAAGTTACAGAAGATGTATTAAAAGCTAAGTTAGAACCAGAGCATGAGCTGTTACAGTCAGGTGTAGCAATCGTTGATACGAAAACGGGTGCGATACGTGCGGTCGGCAGCGGACGAGGAAACGAATTGAGTAACCAATTCTCAACGCGAATCACGCGCCAGCCAGGATCAACAATCAAACCGATCCTAGATTATGGTCCGGCCATTGAAAACAAAAAATGGAGCACTGCTCACATGCTTAACGATGAACCTGTAAAAATCGGTGATGTAACAATAAATAACTTCAATAAGAAAAATGTTGGAGAGATCACGATGCGCCAGGCTCTCGTTGAATCGAAAAATACTACGGCTGTTAAGACTTTCCAAGAAGTAGGTCCTGAAGAAGCTACCGACTTTGCTAATAAGCTTGGATTTGACTTAGATCCAGATACCACTTACCCGTCTTATGCAATCGGAGGCTTTGAACAGGGAGTATCGCCGCTTACAATGGCAGGTGCATATCAAGCATTCGGAAATGGCGGTGTTTATACGAAGCCGACAACGATCCGTAAAATTGAATTCCCTGATGGCAGAGTGATTGAAGTCGAGCCGGAACCGAAAGCAGCTATGAAAGATTATACGGCTTACATGATCACAGATATGTTAAAAGATGTTATGAAACGTGGTACAGGTACTCAAGCCAATGTGAGCGGATTAAAATTAGCTGGGAAAACAGGTACGACAAATTTTCCTAAAGACCTTCGGGATAAGTACGGCATGCCAAGTAATGCAACAAAAGATGCGTGGATGGCTGGATACACAACAACCTACACCGCAGCAGTCTGGACTGGGTATGATCAATACCAAGATAAAAATGGTGATGCACTATACCTTGACAATGCTAAAGATGACTATTCCAAACAGATCTTTAAAGACATCATGAGTCAGCTCAAGCACAAGAACACTGACTTTAAGAAACCGAAATCGGTGACAGAAGTTCCGATGGAAAAAGGAACTGGAAAACGTGCAAGTGAGTTTACGCCAGATTCAGAAAAAATTATCGAACTGTTCGTTAAAGGATCTAAGCTTCCAGATGTAAGCGACAAGTTTGAGAAACCAACTGGCATTGAAGGACTTGAAGCGAAGTTCGATGAAAAGAAAAATGAGATCGAAGTTAAATGGAAGTACGAGAAAAAAGAAGGTGTTACCTTTAAGGTCCTTGCAAGCTACAACGATGGACCGATGCAGGAACGAGCGACGATCAATGATACGAAATTTGTTGTTCCATCCCCTGCTCCTGGTAAATACACGTTCCAAGTAATAGCAGTCGACAGTGAAAACAACACTGAAAGCGAACCTGCTGAAACATCAATCACGATTGAAGGACCAGAGGGAGAACAACCGCCGCAGCCGCCTGGTGAAGGTGAACCAGGCACTCCTCCTGGTCAAGGCGAACCAGGTACCCCTCCTGGTCAAGGTGAACCGGGAACACCACCGCCTCCTTCTGGAGGAGAACCTGGTACAGAACCACCTCCTGGTCAAGAACCTGGAACTCCTCCTCCTGGTCAAGGCGGAGGAAATGAAGAAGAGGAAGGCGGCGGGGGCTTGCAGTTCCCTCCTTTCAATCAATAACAAACACAAAAATCCGCCAGATGATCATTGTGATCCATCTGGCGGATTTTTTATTTAATGTCATAACGGTCTACTAAGTAGTTCCAAAACACAGGATAGCCAAAAGATAAATTCCAGAAACTTACGCCAGCGAAACCGTATTGATCGACAACATCGAATTTCGCTTTCATGCTTCTTAAATCCTCAAACCATACGATATGTTCTTTTTTATTTTTATCCCAGTATCTGAAATATGGAGCTTCATCTTTTCTGCTGTACTTAATAGCTGCCTGTCTTTTTCCGGCTAGCTGAGTTGCCTGAACTGGGTTCAATGCTTTAGCAAATTCTCCTCCTGGTTTGTATGGCAGCGTCCAGTCATAGCCGTATAGATTTATTCCCATTAATATTTTATTAGGATCTATCTCGCTAACAGCATAATCCAAAACCTTTTTTACCGAAGCGATCGGACTAACAGCCATCGGTGGTCCACCGCTATAACCCCATTCATATGTCATCAAAATAACGTAATCTACGATCTGACCATGAGCTTTATAATCATGTGATTCGTACCATTCGCCAATCTGTGTTGCACTGATCTTCGGTGCTACTGCAGTCATCACGATATAGTTCTGCTGATGCATCTTTCCAGTCAGTGTCCTTAAAAACTGATTATAGGCTTCTTTATTTTTCTTTCCTAAAAACTCAAAATCAACAGATATACCTTGGTATCCTTTTTGCTTCATCATAGCTAAAGAATTATCAATTACTTTGTTCGTGATCTCTTTGTTTGTCAGTATCGCTGTACCTACCTCTTCACTGAACTCCCCATCTTTAATATTTGTAATAGACATGAGCGGTTTTACATTTTTATTCTTGACGTCTTTCAAAAATTCAGTATCATCAAGTGGCTTCAGTTCACCTTTTTCATTTACTTCATAACTGAACATTGTAAGATACGATAATCCCTTTGCTGCTGCATCAAAGTTTTCTTTTGCTTTTGGAACGGGTTCAGCAAATGCATTTGTCGTAATATCCTTTTTCGTTCGTTCTGGAACATTTAACTGCTTACCGGCCACTAAATTCACATCCGTAACACCCGGATTAGCCTGCTGCAGCTGTGCAACAGAAACGCCGATCAGATCCCCGATCTCTTTTAGAGTATCTCCTGGCCGGACTGTATAAGTAAAAGGTGTAGGGATAAATAGTGTCTGGCCAACAGAAAGTATATCTTTTGCTGTCAGCCTGTTTACCGCAGCGAGTTCTTGCCATGGGAGTCTATAGTACTGTGAAAGCTTCCATAAGGAATCTCCTTTTTTCACCACATGAATCTGCATGATACCCCTCCTTGATACATCTCATGCTTTCATCATATGTCCAAGTGCCTTGTCCTTATGTTTTCCGCTTAAAAAGTATGACACTTTTCTTTTCCCATTCCGAAAATAATTCACTTAACTGAATAAAAGATTGATAATGATCCGGCTGTTCTTCAATAAATGAAAGGCGCTCTATAGCATTAACTGGCAGTCCATTTAGTTTCTTTACGTTCTCTTTCCATTTTAGAAACACCTGTTCATCGACCATTTTTCTGTTACCGAAAAATAACGCCTTCAAAAACTGGTGAAAAAAATAGATCATCGGTTCTTTTGCTTTATTTCGATCACGTTTTTTAAAACACTCCGCTATAAACGGACTTTTTTCTTTCCATTCTTTAAATATCTCTGTCAATTGTTCTATATATTGTTCCAAAATGAACTCCCTCCTTTTATTAAAAGGTAAAAATCAGTCATGATCACATAAAAACATGATCTCATCACATAGAATATGCAAGCAATCACATAAAAATCGCTCTACATCACATATTTTAACAAATTGTACCAAAATCAAATAAAATGAATTAAAAAACTGACTCTAGAGGTAGAATTCGCTCATTTGAGTCAGTCTATGGTTATTTTTGCTAGTCATTTCTTCTTCTCTTTTTGATTCATCCGCTTTTTGCCTTCACGACATATAGATAGCAAAGGACACTCAGGACAATTAGGATTTTGGGCCTTACAATGATACCTTCCAAAAAAAATAAGACGGTGGTGTGTAGCACCCCATAGTTCTTTAGGAATCTTTTTCATTAGTGTTTCTTCCACTTGCAAGACAGAATCTTTCCATCGGCAGATTCCTAGTCTTTTTGAAACGCGTTCAACATGTGTATCAACTGCGATAGCAGGGACATCATAAGCAACGGAAACAACTACGTTCGCTGTTTTTCTACCTACACCTGGAAGCTTTGTCAGCTCATCACGGTCTTTTGGAATTTCTCCACCGTATTCGTTAAGGACGAGCTCACTTAATTTTTGAATGTTTTTCGCCTTGTTGCGATAAAGCCCTATCGATCTGATGTCATCTTGAAGTTCTTCAAGAGAAACCTCCAAGTAATCTTGAGGGTTTTTATATTTTTCAAAAAGCTTTGGTGTTACTTTATTAACAAGTGCATCCGTACATTGTGCAGATAACAGGACAGCTATCGTCAACTCGAACGGATTTGAGTGATGCAGCTCACAATGAGCATCTGGAAACATATCCTCGATCTGTTCCAGGCAAAATTGAATCTGAGCTTTGTTTAACACGTTTACATTCCTCCTGTAATGAAAAAGAAGACCCAGTTTTATATGGGTCTGTTTGTTTTGCATTTATGATTCTAGCCAATTATAAACGGGCCTCTTTAGTTCACTGTCTTTTCTTGGTTTATCGGATTGGCCAGATTTCTGCAGCTGTCTGACACGGAATTTCTCTCCATACTGCTTTGCAGATTCTGGAGTCATTATTCCGTTTTTCTTCCATTCAAAAAGAATGCGATCGATATATCTGAAGTTGAGTTTGCCCGACAAAACGGATTCCTTTAATGCCGTTAGTATGAGTTCTGGAGATTGTCGGTCTTCATCCATCCATATTTTTAATGTTTCAAGTTCCATCGGAGAAAGCGGCCGGCCGAATTCTTTTTCGAATAATACAAATACATTCTTCTCAAGCTGTTCTCTATTTGTCTCTTTCTGTATTTGTTCTTCTTCTTTTAAACTATCCATCAGCCTGTTCCATAACGGCTGCAAGGTATACGCTTCAAAATAAACGCCTTTTTCTTTATCCTCGTATTGGTCCATCCCAAGGAGCCCTCTTCCAACTAATGAACGAAGCATGGAAGACATCTCATGGGATGAAGCCGTCATCCGTTCAGCCAGTTCTATCGGAGTAGGAAAATAGTTTCCAGATTCAATAAAGACATGAAGCTGTATGAACAGCATACATTCGGTATCTGAAAGTCCGATTTTTTTATAAGATTTCAAAAGCATATTTGGTATGCTGACCGATCCTTCTGTCATCCATTTTTCAAATAACATTCCGTTCACTTGCAACACCTCTTGTACCATTATAGCATAAGAACTAGCTCTATCTTTTGATAAAGCCAAGAAAAAAACCTCCCTGCACCAGGGAGATTTTTCATATTTATTAAGGATATAAACGGTTTAATAGACGAGGGAACGGGATCGTTTCACGAACGTGTTCAGCTCCAGAAATCCAAGCAACTGTACGTTCTAAGCCAAGACCAAATCCAGAATGAGGAACGCTTCCGTATTTTCTGAGCTCTAGATACCACTTATAAGCATCATCTGTTAATCCGTGTTCTTCATAACGCTGCTCCATTAGAGCAAGGTCGTCGATACGCTGGCTTCCTCCGATAATCTCTCCATACCCTTCAGGAGCGATCAAGTCTGCACATAATACAACATCTTCGCGGTCTGGATCCGGCTTCATATAGAACGCTTTTATGTCTTTAGGGTAGTTTGTGATAAATACCGGTTTATCAAAGCTCTCAGCAATCGCCGTTTCGTGAGGAGCACCAAAGTCATCACCCCACTCAATATCATCAAATCCTTTTTCTTTTAACATTTTAATCGCATCATCATAAGAAACACGCGGGAAAGGAGCTTTAACGTTCTCTAATTTCGAAATATCACGACCAAGTGTCTTCAGCTCGTTTTCACAGCGCTTGATCACAGATTGAACGATATGTGAGATGAACTGCTCCTGAATTTCAAGTGATTCTTCGTGTTCAACGAATGCCATCTCAGGCTCGATCATCCAAAACTCAATCAAGTGACGGCGGGTCTTAGACTTCTCAGCTCGGAAAGTCGGTCCGAAAGAATATACTTTTCCAAGTGCCATCGCTGCAGCTTCCATATAAAGCTGTCCGCTTTGAGAAAGATAAGCATCTTCTTCAAAGTATTTTGTATGAAACAAAGATGTTGTTCCTTCAGCAGAGCTTCCAGTAAGAATTGGAGGGTCTACTTTTATAAAATCATTGTTATAGAAGAACTCGTTTACAGCATGAATGATTTCGTTTCTGATCTTTAAAATGCTGTGCTGGCGCTTTGAGCGGATCCAAAGGTGACGGTGATCCATCAAAAATTCTGTTCCATGCTCTTTCGGTGTTATCGGGTAATCTACAGCTTGATGCAGTACTTCAACCTCAGTTACTTCAAGTTCCACACCAAGTGCCGAACGCTCGTCCTCTTTTACAGTACCTGTTACGTATAGACTGGATTCTTGAGTTAATCCTTTAGCTTTTGCAAAAATTTCTTCTCCAACTTCGCTTTTTACAACGACACCCTGAACAAATCCTGTTCCATCACGCAATTGCAAGAAAGCAATTTTACCTGAAGAGCGTTTATTTGAGAGCCATGCACCAATCGTTACAGACTCACCAACATGTTCGCGTAGCTTTTTAATAGTAGTTTTCACAAAATGTACCTCCACTGTTTCTAAAATCTGTCTCTATCAAAAAATTATGAATGACCGCTCACTAAAAATCAATCTTTCTTTGAATGGCGGACGATAAAACGTTCAATTCGATCAAGTGCTTCCATGATTGTGTCCAATGAAGTTGCATATGAAAGGCGAACGTTATCAGGAGCACCAAATCCTGAACCTGGAACAAGCGCAACTTTCTCTTCTTCTAAAATCGCTTCAACCCATTCGTCCACTGTATTAAAGCCTGTAATCTCAACAGCCTCTTTTGCATTCGGGAAAAGATAGAACGCACCATTGGGTTTAACACAACTGATGCCAGGCAATGTGATAAGACGCTCATAGACTTTGTTCATTCGCTCTTCAAAAGCTTGACGCATCTCTTCAACAGGCTCTTGTGTGCCATTGTAAGCAGCTAAAGCACCATGCTGAGAAATAGTAGTTGGATTGGATGTACTGTGGCTATCCAAATTTGTCATAGCCTTAATAATCTTAGCGTTTCCGGCTGCAAATCCGATTCTCCACCCTGTCATCGCATGTGACTTCGAAAGTCCATTAATGATGATCGTCTGCTCTTTCAGCTCTGGGGAAAGTTCAGCGATCGATGTGTGCCTAGCCCCGCCATAGATTAATTTTTCATAGATTTCATCAGAAACGATCAGCACATCTTCTTCAAGACAGACTTCACCGATCGCTTTCAGCTCGTCAGCTGTATAAAGTGAACCAGTCGGATTGCTAGGGGAATTTAAAACTAGCGCTTTCGTCTGTTTTGTGATCGATGTTTTCAAATCTTCTGCTGTAATCTTGAATTGATTCTCTTCTTTTCCTTCTACATAAACTGGGACTCCCCCTGCAAGTTTAACTTGTTCAGGATAACTTACCCAGTAAGGAATAGGGATGATTACTTCGTCACCTTCATCAATTATTGCTTGGAACAAGGAATAAAGTGAGTGCTTCGCTCCTGTACTCACGATGATCTGAGAAGTTTCATATGTTAGCCCTTGATCTTGTTTTAATTTGTTTGTGATCGCTTTTTTAAGCGAAAGTAGACCGCCCGAAGCTGTATACTTTGTATGTCCTTCTTTCATAGACTGATAAGCAGCTTCAATAATATGTATAGGAGTATTAAAATCCGGCTCTCCTGCACCAAGACCGATTACATTGTGCCCTTCTGCTTTAAGTGCGTTTGCCTTTGCTGTAATTGCCAATGTTGTCGAAGGTGTCAATGCCTCCACACGTTTTGCAAGCTTCATTATAATATCCCTCCACTTTTTTATTGTTCAGATTTTTTAAGACGGTAGATCTCATACCGTTTTCCTGTTTCAAAGTATCCATAATAATACGTATAGCGATCTTGATCATCGATATAGACTACCTCCCATAATGGGATCTCATCTTCCATGCCTATACGGCTGTCAATAATTTGTTCAGCATTATGGTTCTTTTTCACATAATCAATCATCTGTTTTTCTGATAAGCCTTTTTTAGCAATCTCTGAAAAAATCTTTTTATCTTTTCCTACCCAGACGATCATATCAGTCCCATGCTCGTTCTTACCTTCTACTACATAATAGGTTTCATTCTTGAAAAAGTGCTCTACATTTGTAACAGATGTAAGATTTTTTTCTTTTTTTGCAAGTTCAACAGCTTCAGCTTCTTTTTTCTGTGGTTTAGCTTGCACTCCGCTATAAAGGTAATATGCCTGCCAGCTTGCTAAAACCAAAATGCCCACAATAATAAGTATCCACTTTTTTCCCATATTTCAGCCTCTCTATGTGCGATAGATCGTAAAAATCATCTTTTCTTTATTCTCGTCATCTAACGCAAGCCCAAACATTAGATCCTGATGCTTCAATGTTTTGTTCAACTCTGAAACCACTTTGTACAAATCACTAGACTTGTCTACCTTAACCGTAGAAAGAACCTCGATTTTACTTTCCATTGTTCTTCCTCCTATACTTTGAAACTTATCCCTGTTTACTATAGCAGAAATTCTTTTAAAGTGGTACTTTAGAATGCCTAAAATCAGGGGATTATTCAACGTTAATAAAACATTTCACGGTACGTGATCTTTTATTTAGGGTCTTTTCTAAAAGAGTCTTGCTTACAATCCATTTTTTCACTTCATAGATAAGTTGAATGGAGTGCAAGGTGCGAGGTTCCTGCGGGACGAGCGGTCAGGTGGAGGCTCCTAATGGCACAGAGCGGCAGGAGGCTCACCGCACGCCCCGCGGAAAGCGAGCTACCTGGAACGGAATTCAACTACTTTCAAAAACAACAAAGTTTTGCGAAAACAGCATTTATTTATTACACTTTCAAGCTAAAATTTAAGAGTTCGCGCAATTTCGCTTAATCACGGCGAAACGCAGTAATCCATAACAAGCCTTTCAATAAACGAAAAGCCGACATCACAAGGATTTCCCTTTGTATGTCAGCTTCTTCGTTCTAATCCATCCAGTCCCGAAGTTCATCAACGAGATCGTCGACCGGCTTAATAGAAACCGGCAGTTTAGGCAGTGACTGAATAAACGATTTTCCATAACGTGTTTCGATCATTCGGCGGTCAAAAACGAAAACAGCCCCTTTATCTCTGCTGCTTCTTACCAATCGTCCAAAACCTTGTTTAAAGCGGATGATGGCTTGCGGAAGCGAAAGATCGTAGAAAGGATTACCGCCTTCTGTTTTCAGTTTCTCGCTTTTCGCTGCCATTACGGGCTGATCAGGAGGTGTAAAAGGAAGTCTGATAATCACTAGACAGGAAAGATCGTCTCCTGGAATATCGATCCCTTCCCAAAAACTGTTTGTTCCAAAAAGTATGGCGTTATCAAAACGCTGGAAATTTTTGGTCAGTCTTGCTCTACTACCGCTGTCAACACCTTGTGCGATCAGTACGAACTCTTCCTGATCCATCAACGATTTAAAAGCTGAATGAGTTTCTTTTAACATCTCATACGATGTAAACAGAACGAGCATTCGGCCCTTTGTAACTTTTGCTATCTCATATAAAGAGGTTGATATTTTAGCAACAAACGTTTTTTGATCCACCTCATTAATGAGTGGTATGTCAGTCGGCACCATCAGCTTTGCTTGTTCCTCATATTTAAAAGGTGATGGCAGCTGTGCGTTTAAAGGACCAAAGTCGAGGAGACCAAGCCGTTCGGATATATAACTGAACTTGTTTTTCACACTCATCGTTGCCGAAGTTAATACAACGCTGCTTTTTTTGCCAAAGAATTGATCTGCTAGAATCTGATCGATCTCAACCGGTTTCGCGTAAAGAGTAACTGCATGTCTAGGACCTTTTGATTCGGCTTCCATCCAATAAACTTCTTGAGATAATGGACATGAGAGAAGGTGATGAAGAACTGCTGCTTCATCCTGCAGATCATTTAGAAGCCCTTCAATGTCAACTAAGAATCCTTTTTGTTTAACAGTAAGATGTTCCTCAAATAGATCAAAGCTCTTTAAAAGACGTTTAACCGGTTTTACTAAATCTGATATATACTGCTTAGCTCTCTCTTCCATCTCAAGTACTGGTTCCCAAAGTGCCGATTCTATATCCTCATTCGTATAACGAAGTGTCTGCTTTGTTAACTCTGAAGATCGAGAAGACTTAGCTTTCGTTACACAAATCGTTTTAATCTGCTTAAATAGATCATCCAGCTCATTTTTAACATCTAGAAACAGACCGTCCCATTTTGCCAGATATGTTTCATACTTCGGAACTTCCAAAAGGTCAGATAGTTCTCTTAACGTATTCATCATGCCATCACTTTCTGTTGAGGAGAGCCTGTCCAGCAGTTTCAAAAATGTGAAATAATCGGTTTCCTTGCCGAAATGATCACTCACTACCTCTTCAATATGATGTGCTTCATCCAAAACTGCTTCTTTATAAGACGGAAGCAGCTGTGAGTCAGATTTTAAATCTGTAAACAATAAAGCATGATTCGTAATAACCAGATCGGATTCATGAGCAGCTCTTCTTTGCTTATGATAGTAGCATCTCGAGAACCATGGACATCGATGGTTCAAGCATGAATTCGCATCACTCTTCACTGTATTCCAAAACAGTTTTCCGCCAGATGCCATCGATAATTCTTCAACATCCCCCTGCTCTGTTTCAGTCAGCCATATTATCAATTGGGCTTTTGTAAAGTTCGTATCATAATTGTCTTCATGATGATCCTGAAGAGTATGTTCAAACTTTCTCAAACATAAATAATGGTTTCTGCCTTTTAAAAGTGTCGCAGTGAAATCGAAAGGCATGATTTTCTTTAATAAAGGCACATCACGTTCTAACAGCTGCTGCTGCAATTGAACGGTGTGTGTTGAAACCACAAGCGGACGATCCTTTTCTTTTGCAAAACGAACTCCAGGTATGAGATAGCCTAGTGATTTACCTACTCCAGTTCCTGCCTCGATGACTAGATGCTGATTCGTATGAAGCGCTTCATCTACAAGCTCTACCATTTTTTGCTGACTTTCACGGATCTCATAATGCGCCATGTGTTTTTGCAACTTTTGTTCTAAATCAGAAGCATCTACACTTTCAAGGTCATCATAATATTCTTCCGTGTTCTGTTTAGCTGTTTTCTTAAGTGCTAATTTACGGTAAAAATCATATGTTTCTTCGTCTGCTAAAAAGACAGATTTATCACTGATCATATCACTTACGATATTTTCTAGAGAGCTCTGCAGTTTTTTCACAAACGGAGATAGCCGTTCTAACGTCAATAATGGCAAGGCCTCAAGCTTTTCTAAAAGATGTATGAGCAGCATAGCCGTTACTTCTGCGTCACTATCGGCCTGATGCGGATTTTCATGTTCCAGCCCAAGGTATTCTGCAAGCATTCCGAGCTGATATCCATCTGCTCCTAAAAGAAGCAGTCTAGACAGCTCAACAGTATCAATAAGAGGCATGGAAAGCCGCGAGTATCCGCAGCGGTCCAGCTCACCTTGTAAGAATGAATAGTCGAACATTACGTTATGCGCAACAAAATAAGCTCCTTCAAGCATCTGAAGGAGCTTAGGCGCTACTTCTTCAAATAACGGAGCATCTTTGACCATGTCATCATTGATGCCCGTTAATTGTTCAATAAAAGGGGGGATGGGAACGCCTGGCTGGATGAACGTTGAATATCTGTCCGTTATCTGTCCTGCCTCAACGACGACCGCTCCAATCTGGATAATCCGGTCTCCTTTTGCTGCTGAATTTCCTGTTGTTTCAAAATCGATAACGACATATCGCCGTGTCATAGCCTCTTCACCTCATTCCCCTGCGGCTATCATGATAGGTTATTAATAATTAGTAGATGGTAGCCTCAGGTTCAACACCAAGCATTTCTTGTATCATATTATTCTTGTCCATGATCGCCACTTTTGGGTGATGAATTTTAGCTTCTGCCTCATCATACATGGCATAGGAAATTACAATAATCGTATCTCCTTCTTGAACGAGTCTCGCAGCTGCGCCATTTAGGCACATAACACCGCTTCCTCTTTTTCCAGGAATAATATAAGTCTCAAAACGAGCACCATTATTATTATTTACAATTTGAACTTTTTCGTTCGGAATCATATCAACTGCATCTAAAATATCTTCATCTATCGTGATGCTTCCCACATAGTTTAAATTAGATTCAGTTACAGTTGCACGGTGTATTTTAGCTTTCATTAATGTACGGAACATTTTTCTTCCCCACTTCCTTGTTTCTCTAGTATGTTGTCTATAATGACATTATCTATTAAACGAGCTTTGCTGAATCTTACACTTAATGCGATGATCAGCTTTTCGTCGTCTTTATTTGGAGGAAGAAGTTCAGGATATGACAGAACTTTGCAGTATTCAACAGTTCCATCAGTATGTTCCTCCAAGTATTTTATCATCTTTTCTTCTGTCTCACCACTATCGCAGTTTGATAACCAGCTCTTTGCTTTCTGTAAAGATTGATACAAGTGATGAGCTTCTTTTCTTTCTTCTTCCGTAAGATATACATTTCTTGAGCTCTTCGCCAGTCCATCAGATTCTCGTTTCGTTTCACACCCAACGATCTCTACAGGAAAATTAAAATCATCAACAAGACCTCGAACTACTGCCACCTGTTGGGCATCTTTCATGCCAAAAAACGCCTTATGTGGTGAAACGATGTGAAACAGTTTTGTAAGAACTGTTGCCACCCCGTCAAAATGTCCTATTCTGCTTTTCCCGCAAAGAGCATCGGTTCTTCTGTTAACAGCAACCGTAACAACAGGTCTATCTGGATACATTTCTTTTGTGTCAGGACAAAAAAGAACATCTGCACCAGCTTCTTCTGCAAGTTTTTTATCACGTTCAAAATCCCGCGGATATCGGTCAAAATCTTCGTTCGGTCCGAATTGCAGCGGATTGACAAAAATACTTACCACAACGATGTCAGACTCTTTCTTCGCACGTTCTATCAATGAAAGATGCCCTTCATGCAGATACCCCATAGTTGGTACGAATCCTACCGTTTTGTCTGCTTTTTTTTCTTGCAGCGTGTATTTCTGCATGTCTTGGATGCTTTTCAGGATAATCATGACTTAACTCCTCCATACAAACGGTCGATCGTTTCTGTTTTCATGTTAAAGCTGTGTTCTTCTTCAGGAAACTTCATCTGTTGTACATCTTCTTTATACTTCTCGAGTCCACTGATCATCATATCTTTAACATTTCCGTAAGACTTAACAAATTTTGGTATATGGTGAAAGCCGTATCCGATCATATCGTGATAGACCAAAACCTGGCCATCTGTATGTTTGCCTGCACCAATGCCTATCACAGGGATCGTCAGTTTCTTTGACGCTATTTCAGCAAGCTGCTGAGGTACGCATTCTAGAACAATCGCGAACGCTCCAGCTTTTTCAATTAATAGACATTCTTCTAGCAGTCTGTTTGCTGCTTCCTCTTCTTTCGCTTGTACGCTGTAACCGCCCAAGACTCCGACCATCTGCGGAGTCAGTCCAAGATGCCCCATCACTGGCACACCTGCGTGCGTCAATGTTTCTATTGTAGAGATTACTTGTTTTCCGCCTTCAAGCTTAACAGCGGATGCGCCGCTTTCCTGCATAATTCTTCTCGCATTGTTCAGCGTCATGTCTATTGAGCCATGATAGGTCATATACGGCATGTCTGTCACAATAAACGTGTCGGACGCCCCGCGCTTTACCGCTTTCGTATGATGGATCATATCTTCTAGCGTTACTGGAATGGTAGAATCATATCCTAAAACAACCATCCCTAGAGAATCTCCGACTAGTATGAGATCCATCCCAGCCTTTTCACAGATCACAGCTGATGGATAGTCATAAGCCGTTACCATTGAAATCTTTTCGCCTTCTTTTTTCATCTTGAGAAAGCTTTTTGTTGTTTTCATACTTTTAGCCTCCCTGTTTTTTAACAGGGCCAGAGTGCAAAAAAAACCTTCTTCCAAAGAGGAAGAAGGCATAGGAAACATCCCTAGACGTTTTGATTGTTTGCTCCCTCTGTCCCGGTCCTGATTTTGGATCTAGGCAGATATATGGTTAATGTTCAAAAACTCACTGTACTAGTGCAGTTCCGCTGTAAGGATACCGCCTATACGTTTATTTTATCACGTACATAACTTAGTGAGAAGGAAATTCGATGTCCGCTGAATAGATCGAATGGATCTCGCCGTTGTCATCCTCGAGCAACAGAACACCTTCATCTGTAATTCCTTTTGCGTAGCCAGTTATAGAACCTGTGACAGATCTTGCTGTAATTCGTTTTCCAAGACTGTAAGCACGCGCTTCCCAAAGAAGCTTTATTACCGCAAATCCTTTTTCGAGGTAACTTCTATACAGGTTTTCTATCTCTTGCAATACTTCACCGGCTATTTCAGCTCGTTTATAGGTTTTTCCGCCTTCGATCGCAAGGCTTGTCGCAATCTCTGAGATTTCTTCTGTAAAGTGCTTTTTCTCCTGATTGACATTCATTCCGATTCCAACAATAACAGAATGGATAGAGTCCGCTTCAGCTTGAAGCTCTGTTAGGATTCCCGCTACTTTTTTTCCTCTGATCAATAGGTCATTCGGCCACTTGATAGCAGCTTCAAGACCAGTGACTTTTTCAATGGCTCTTGATGCAGCTACAGCAATAAGCAATGTGAGCTGCGGAGCTTTTTGAAGGGGGATTTCAGGACGAAGGATGAGACTCATCCAGATACCAGTACCAGACGGAGACTGCCACGCTCTTCCAAGCCTTCCTCTTCCCCCGGTCTGTTCATCCGCAATTACTATACTCCCTTCAACAGCACCTTCTCTCGCTAAGCTGTGTGCGATTTCCTGGGTACTATTAACAGATGTTTTGTAAGTGACCTTTTTGCCGAATGTCCCTTCACCTGTATATAAAGAGACTTCCTCTGCGGTTACAAGATCAGGTGAAGTGAGCAGCCGGTAGCCTCTTTTTTGTACGGCTTCGATCGAATAGCCTGATTTCCTAAGCTCTGATATATGTTTCCATATTGCTGTCCGTGAACAGTTCAAGCGCTCACTTATCTGCTGACCTGATACAAATTCACCTTCATTTTCAGCCAGCATGTGCAATAATGCTTCTCTCATTGTTTTCCCCACCTTCTAACCCAATCCCTGATCTCTCTTTCAGAAAGAGGGAGTTTACCTTCAACGATTTCTTTTTCTAACTCTTGAAAAAGTTGTCCTACCCAAACACCTGGAGATTCTTGTTTTATCTGTAATATATCCTCGCCGTTTAAAGGAATTTCATCTCTAGATTGAATGATGATTTCATCTGCGAGGTGTTTCAGTTTTCTTTCTTGTTCTTCATAGGATTCATCCTGAATAAGGCATCTTAGCCTTAGTCCTGATAATACGGAAGTTAATCCTGTGGTGTACAAATCCATTTTTGTCCATCCAGTTTTTTTATATGAAGAAAGGATGGTCAAAACGGACTGGATTACCTTATTTGGAAGCTTCCATTGCTTTAAGAAATCTCTCTCATCATCCACTTTAGTCAGAACGATTACTGCAGCCCATCTTTGTTCTTCGCTCTCTAAGGAACTCCAGTCAAATGACAGGAAGCTGCCTTCGGAAATTTCCTCTAAAGGATAAGGCATGTATGGGAAGACGCCGCAATCCTGCATAAGCTGCAATGCTTTTCCGGCCATCTCGCCTTCCAGCATTTTTTTGAATTCCACCGTTATTCTTTCTGTAGATATTCGCTTTAGCAAAGGTGCGTTGTTCTTCAGTGCCAATTTTGTTTTTTCTTCAATACGCATGCCGTACACACTCATAAAACGAAATGCACGCATAATGCGAAGCGGATCTTCAGAGAATCGTTGTTCAGGTTTTCCTACAGTCCTGATCTGCTGCCTTTTTAGATCTTCTCTTCCATTGAATGGATCGATAAGCTCAAAATTCTTATTCATGGCCATTGCATTAAAAGTAAAATCTCTTCTAGACAGATCTTCTTCTAGATCCGTGACAAACCAAACTTTGGAAGGTCTGCGAAAATCTTCGTATTTGTCTTCTTTTCTGAAGGTTGTCACTTCATACGATACTTGATTATATCTAACGATGACCGTCCCATGTTCTATACCGACTGGAATCGTTTTTGGGAAGATTCTTTGAATTTCTTCAGGCTTTGCACTCGAAGCTATGTCTATGTCCTTTATCGGTCGATCTAAACAATAATCCCGAACACATCCTCCAACAAAATACGCCTCAAAGCCTCTTGATTCAATTTGATCGATTACCGATGCAGCTTCCTCAAACAACTTGTTCATATGAACATCAACCCTTTACTAAAGAGTTATAGATATCTTCATAGACACTCACTATTTTTTCAGATAAGAAGTTTTCCCTGACATGCAAAACAGAATTTTCTCTAAATCGGCTAAGTTTATCATCATCTTTTAATAAGGAGACGGCTTTGCTAGCTACAGCAGCCGTGTCGCCTACTTCCACCATGTATCCGGTCTCACCATCTACGACCACTTCAGGAATACCTCCTATGCGTGTGCCGATTACAGGTACCCCGCAAGCCATCGCTTCTAATAGAACGAGTCCGAAGCTTTCTTTTTCTGATAACAGCAGTTTCAGATCACAGATCGAAAAGAGTTCTCCAACATTCTCCTGTTTCCCTAAAAATAATACATCATCTTCTATGTTAAGTTCACGGACCAGTTCACATGCAACTGTTAATTCTGGTCCGTTTCCGATCAGTAATAACTTTGATGCCATCTCATTTCTGATCATCGAGAAAGCTTTGATCACATCCTGAATCCGCTTTACGGGTCTGAAGTTAGATATATGTACGATTACTTTTTCATCGTCTTTTATTCCATATGTTTGTTTAAGTTCTGAATTATTGTCACGTCTGTAATAAACTCGCTCATCAACAAAGTTATGTACAGGTATAATTTCTTTTCGAGTTTTCAGCAACTGCTCTGTATCCTCTTTTAACTGATGAGAAACCGCTGTTACAACATCAGATTTTTCGATGCCGAATTTTATCATCTCACTTAATGAAGGGTCGTAGCCTAATACTGTAATATCTGTTCCGTGAAGAGTTGTAACAATTTTTATATGGTCATCTAACATCTGTTTCGCGAGAACAGCGCATACTGCGTGTGGTACAGCATAATGTACATGCAAAAGGTCTAATTTCTCTCGCTTAGCTACCTCTGCCATCTTGCTTGCTAGGGCAAGGTCATATGGAGGATACTGAAAAACTGAATATTGATTTACTTCTACTTCATGAAAAAAAATGTTCGGATAAAATTTCCCGAGACGAAAGGGTATGCTGGACGTGATAAAGTGAATCTCATGACCTCTTTCTGCGAGCAATTTCCCTAGTTCAGTAGCAACCACCCCTGACCCACCGACTGTTGGATAACAGGTGATTCCGATTTTTAACTTCATAACGATCTCCTTATAAGTTGTTGGTCATATACGTATGTTCTGGAATAAAACCTTCTGCATAAGATGTACCTGCTTCAAGGCCAAACAGTCTGTCCCTTGCCTCAACGCGTTCAATATACCCGTTTGTGAGCGGTGTATCGACACTGTCTGCTGTCTTTACAAACTGCGAAGGATACGCTTGCAAAGCTTTTATTTTATATGAATATGAATCACTGACATTCAAAAACAGAGAAGGCCGTTCTGTACTGTTAATAAAATAATAGAAGATATTCTTTACTTTATGTGCATGGCGTCCATCCGGATCTTTAATATTTTTGATACCAGCTGAAAAAACAGCTTCTTTAACAAGTCTAGCGCAACTGCCATGGTCTGGATGACGGTCCACCCAATAAGGAGCAAAAACATACTCAGGCTTAAACTTTCGGATACATGAAACCATTTTTAAAATAAAATCTTCTTGTAAATATAAACCTCTGTCCGCAAGCTTAAGATTCACTCTATTCTTGACACCTAGAATACCAGCTGCGTCTTGAGCTTCTTTCTTTCTGATATCTACACTACCGTTTGAAGACAACTCAGCTTCAGTTAAGTCACAGATGATAACTTCACGGCCACTTTCTGTTTCCTTTTTAATCGCTGCTCCCATTCCGATTTCCACATCATCTGCATGTGCACCGAAAGCAAGCCAGTTTTGCAGGCTCATTTGTTATCTGACTCTCTTTCATCGATTATTCTGCGCCAGTCCAAGTCTCCACGTTCAAGTGACTTAATAAACAGTTCTGCCGAAGCTAAATTTGTTGCCAACGGAATTTGATAGACATCACAAAGACGCATTAACGCTGATACATCTGGTTCATGAGGCTGAGCTGTTAGAGGATCTCTGAAAAACAATACAAGATCCAGTTCATTTTCAGCAATCAGTGCACCAATCTGCTGATCACCGCCTAAAGGGCCAGACTGCAGCAAGTTTATAGAGAGATTTGTAGCTTCGTTTATTTTAGATCCTGTCGTTCCGGTAGCGTATAAAGCATGCTCTATTAAGATATCTTTATATGCAATTGTAAAATTAATCATATCGTTCTTCTTTTTATCGTGCGCAATAAGAGCTATTTTCATGATTACACCTCTTATTCCATAATATTTTCAAGACCATACACAAGGCCTTCGATATTCATTACACTTTCAACAGCCATCTTCACTCCAGGCATGAAAGACGCTCTGTTCATAGAATCATGGCGGATGGTCAGCAGCTGCCCTTCACCGCCAAACATAACTTCTTGGTGAGCTACTAGCCCTGGCAATCTCACACTATGAATCCGGATTCCATCAAGCTCTGCTCCTCTTGCACCTTGCAGATCTTCTTTTTCTTCTGGATGTCCTTGTCTTTTTTCATCGCGCACTTCTGTGATGAGCTGAGCGGTCTTGAGAGCAGTTCCTGATGGAGCATCAAGCTTTTGATCATGATGTTTCTCAATGATTTCAATATCAGGAAGATACTTTGCAGCCATCTGTGAAAATTTCATCATCAAGATCGCTCCAATCGCAAAGTTAGGTGCGATTATAGCACCAGTATTCTTTTCTTGTGCGAGCTGTGTCAGCCTCTTTAGATCTTCATTAGAAAAACCTGTCGTGCCGATCACCGTTCGCAGTCCGTGGTTAAGAGCAACTTCCAGGTGTTTTTTCCCGATATCAGGGCGAGTCAGGTCAACTAATACATCTGCTTCTACCGACTGTATGCATCGTTCAAGGTCATCGTAAACAGGTGCTTCCATTGAAGCAGGAGCTCCTTCTAGATCTTTCACTTGCAATCCGTCATTTTTGGAGTCCACTGCGGCTGCCAGTTCTAGATGAGATGCAGCTTCAATCATCTTTAATGCCTCTGTACCCATCTTTCCGCGAGGACCTGCTAAAATAATTTTAATTTTATCCATTGTTTCTCTCTCCTTCATCAATACGTGTCCATCTGTCTTTATCCCGTGTTTGAAATTTGTTCATTACTGTACTAAGTGCATCATCTAGATCTATATTTAGGGAATTTGCTAGGCATATTAAAACAAAGAACATATCTCCAAGTTCTTCTTCTACTGTTTTTGCATCTTCTGATGACTTTTTTGGTTTTTCGCCATAATGGTGATTCACTTCGCGAGCGAGTTCACCAAGCTCTTCGGTTAATCTGGCAAGCATTGCAAGAGGGCTGAAGTAACCTTCTTTAAACTGTGATATGTATTGATCAACAATGTCCTGACTTTCTTTTAAAGTACGGTTGGTCATGAGGGTGACCCTCCTTATCTTTTTAGTTCCACCTATATGTTATCGGTATTTTTTATGTTTGACAAATTTCATGAAATTTTGATTATAATAGGAAGGCGTGTTTTAAAGAAAAAGGCTGTTTTCGAATACATTGCTGTTATTGGAAGTAGTTGACTTCCATTCCAGGATGCTCGCTTTCCGCGGGGCGTGCGGTGAGCCTCATGCCGCTTTGCGCCATTAGGAGTCTCACCTGTCCCACTCGTCCCGCTGGAGTCTCGCACCTTGCATTCCAGTCAACTTTTCAATGAGGATTAAATATTTCAAAAGCAACAATCTATTAGATAATAGCCTTAATAAAAACTTAAAGAAACAACTCGATTTAGACAGAAAAGAGGCATTATATGATTTATCCTATCAAACTAAAAAATATTCTTTTCATTCTATTTGGCTCTGCTATTTTCTCTTTTGGAATTGTTCATTTTAATATGACGAACAATTTAGCAGAAGGCGGTTTTACCGGGATCACCCTTATTCTCTATTTTTTATTCTCAATTGATCCTTCGTATTCTAACCTTGCGTTGAATATCCCCTTATTCTTTGTAGGGTGGAAGCTGCTCGGCAGGAATTCATTCATTTATACAGTGATCGGGACTGTAGCAGTATCTGTCTTCTTGTTTATTTTTCAAAGATATTCCTCGATCATAATAGACCTGAAAGAAGATATGACCCTCGCGGCTCTCTTTGCAGGTGTATTTATCGGAGTCGGCCTTGGAATAATATTCCGTTATGGAGGAACGACTGGAGGAGTTGACATTATAGCACGGCTTGGGCATAAATTCTTAGGCTGGAGTATGGGTAAAACCATGTTTATTTTCGATTTTATGGTTATCGCCATTTCGCTTGTTTACTTGAATTATCGTGAAGCTATGTATACTCTAGTTGCCGTGTTTATTGGAGCACGTGTGATCGATTTTATGCAAGAAGGTGCCTACGCCGGGAAAGCAGTGATGGTTGTTTCAGAGAAAAACGCTGAAATTGCAGCGAACATTATGAAGGAACTTGACCGCGGTGCAACTTTATTGAATGGTAAAGGTACATTTACAGGTCAGCTTCGTGAAGTACTGTATTGTGTAATCGCGAAAAATGAAATTGTTCGTTTAAAGCAAGTTATTGAACGAATTGACCCGCATGCCTTTGTTACGGTAAATGATGTTCATGAGGTAATCGGAGAAGGTTTTACTCTAGATGCAGATAAGAACCCTATAGGAAGATAAAAAAAACTCCCGAGAAATCGGGAGTTTTGCCTTTTAATCGTCTTGGTTCATTCCTAAGAACATGAATATAAACCGGGCTAATTCAAGTAATGCAACTAGTGCGCCAGCAACGTATGTTAATGCTGCAGCGTTCAGTACTCTGCGGGCTCCGCGTTCTTCATTGTTGCGAATCATACCCGTTGATACGATTTGATCCATAGCACGAGAACTTGCATTAAACTCAACCGGTAATGTTACGAATTGGAACAATACTGCAGCTGACATAAAGATAATTCCCAGCAGGAATAGATTTGTTGCTTGAAAGAAAATTCCGCCTAATATCAATAAGAAGGAAAAGTTCGATCCGATGTTTGCAACAGGCACAAGGGCGTGTCTGAATCGAAGGAAAGCATAACCTTCAGCATCTTGGATAGCATGGCCAACTTCGTGGGCTGCGACTGCAGCACCTGCGATCGAATTTCCATAATAATTATCTTCAGATAAACGAACTACTTTGCTGCGAGGATCATAATGATCGGAAAGCATTCCTCTAACAGGTTCTACTTGAACATTATACAGACCATTTTCATCTAAAATCTGTCTCGCTACTTCTGCACCTGTTTTACCAGTGCTGTTAGCTACTTTTGAATATTTCTTGTACGTACTTTTCACTCTCATTTGTGCCCAAAGGGGAACAATGAGCAAAATAGCGAAGTAGATTAAAAATCCACCCATTTTTTGCATTCCTCCATATAAAAAGCTTTTGTTAGCCACATTTTACGTTTAATAACCATTGCTTGTCAAAGAATTCGCATTTAGCGTTATCTCTTACCGGGCACTCGAAGCTCCTCTTCTTTATCACCTTTATATTTTCTCCAACCAACATAAAATAATGTCGATGAAATAATTCCGCCTATTGAAAAGATCAGCCAGAACAGTGATGGCTCAGAATTATCATTTTTAGCGAAAAAAAGAGCTTCAAAGTCTGCAGCAGCTGCTTCAAGATGTTTTTGATGTTCAGCATCTGTCAAAATGTTATTTCTGTTGGCATCTACATAGGAAACATGTTCATCCAATTTTTCAATCTTCTCGGGACTTAAATCCACCATCAAAGCTGGTCTGACTGTTTCATACCTTTCTAATAGTAAATTCGCTGCTTGATGAAACGCTGTTGAATTTTGATCATCGACTTCTTTTTCCATTGTAATAAAAGGTTCGAGCATCATTAAACCTGTCTTTTTCCATAACGGTTCATAATTTGTTTGCAAGGCATCAACAAGGAGACGGACTTCAGTGAGTTTGTTGAGCTTTTTCTCTTTTGACCATTCTGGATTCTGCAGAGATGTTATGGCATCCGAGAATGTGTATTCTATAAGTCGCTTCTGATCAGGTCTTAACGATAGCACATCTTCTATGTGGGTAATATTTTCCGAGGTAAACTCTAGAACATCTGCCGCCTCATTATACCTTTCAATTTTACCTAGTTCCCATATTTCACTAGTAAGTTCATTAATCTCTGACCAATCTTTTATAGTTGTATGATTCGATGCATAAACAGGCATCGCAGCTATAGAAACGATACATAAGATCAGTACTGTCCACCCTACCCTTTTCATCCGTTGTCCCTCCTGTACCCTTATACTAAAAAGTATGAGAGCTGGGACAAGGTTAGACCTAATTTAAGGCATTAAAAAGCTAGGACTTTCTCATTCGCCAGACAAGCACCACTGATAGTACAGAAAGCCAAAAAGTAAAATAGCCGATCAAGTCTTGATAAGGAGCTAAAACTGGATATCTTGGCATCATATCAAATACATAATCTACAATCTCGTTATGAAAAAGCCATAACGCAGCTGCACTGATATGCCACATTTTAATTCTATAAAACGGGGCATACAAAAGACCTTGTAGAGCCATTCCGAAATGAGAGAATATAAGCATATAATTTATGATATCCAAAGGAGAACCAACAAAAGCTCCACCTATGTTCATCCCAACAGCCCATATTCCATATTTAAATAAAGATGCTGCTGCTAGTGCTTCAAGAAGACCATTTTGCTGGTTCCGTAAAAATCCTATAAGGACAAATACGAAGAACAGTGATGCTGTCGGGCTATCTGGAACGAACGGAAGAAAATACCACGGAGTTTCAATCAGCTGATAGTAGTACCAATAATAACCGTAGATCGTGCCCAGGATATTTACCAGCAGAAGAGTCATTAAAAACCAGCGTTCTTTGATGATTGTGAAAATCCACGACATTTTTATGCTCCTTTACGTTTAGAAAAAAAGCCGGCCCATACCGAGCCGGCTTTTCACATTATTTCTTTTCAAGTTTTGAGATGAATTCAGCTAGCTTTTTAAGCTCTTCATCCGAACCTTTAAACGCATTAGGTGGCATGCCAGGAGGCTTACCTTCCTTAGCGATTTTCATGATTTCTTCAGGTTTCAAACCAGTTCCGATCAATGATGGACCAGACGCACCACCAGATAAGGTGTTACCATGACAGCCCACACAGCTCTGTTTTTGGTAGATCTGATATCCAGGATCGTTTTCATCAAAGCTTACATCAACAATTTTACCTTGAGTCTTTGCTTTTTCCCAGTCATGGGTCACAACGGATTCCCATGTTAAATATGTAATGGAAATCAAACCTAATAACATTAAGCCAGTTGCAATCGGACGTTTAGAAGGACGTCTCTCCAATCCGGAATCTAGGAACGGCGCTAACATTAAAGCACCAAATGCTAGACCAGGAATAATTACAGTACCAATCAGAACATAATCCCCTGCCGCATACTTGTACTTCAAGAGCTGGTATAAAAATAAGAAGTACCAGTCTGGTAGAGGAATATATCCGGCATCGGTAGGATCAGCTTTCTTCTCCAAAGGAGATTCATGAACGATAGTCAATACTAGGTAACCGATTAAGAAAACGGCACCAACCATCCACTCTTTTAAAAGAAAGTTTGGCCAGAAGGCTTCTGTTTTTCCTGGGAACTCCGAATAGTCTTTCGGTATATTCGGTTTACGTTCAGCAGGGACACGAGAGTCTCCGACAAACTTCATTCCTTTACCGCGATGCATATATTTCCCTCCTTTGCTCTCATGAAACTTTTAAATCATTGCTGGTTTTTACAACGGTCCGGAAATACCTTGTTTACGGATCATTAAGAAATGGGCACCCATTAAGCCTAACAATGCTGCAGGAAGGAAGAATACGTGAATCGCAAAGAATCGCGTAAGCGTCTGCGCTCCGATAATCTCTCCGCCGGCAAGGAATGTTTTAGCGATCGGACCGACAACAGGAATCGTCATAGCAATCTCAATTCCTACTTTTGTCGCAAATAGCGCTTTCATATCCCAAGGCAATAGATATCCTGTAAAACCTAAACCTAACATAACAAAGAAAATAAGTACTCCGACAACCCAGTTTAATTCTCTCGGCTTTTTATAAGCTCCCTGGAAGAATACGCGCAATGTATGTAAGAACATCATTACGATAACAAGGCTTGCGCCCCAGTGGTGCATTCCGCGTACGATAACTCCAAATGCCACTTCATTTTGCAGGTAATAAACGGATTCCCAAGCATTCACGATATCAGGTACATAATACATCGTTAAGAACATACCTGAAAGAATTTGAATAACCGTGATAAAGAAAGTTAATCCGCCGAAACAGTAAACAAACGCAGAGAAATGATGTGCGGGGTTTACGTGTTCAGGTACCTCATGGTCTGCAACGTCTCTCCAAAGCGGCGTAATATCCAGGCGCTCATCTACCCAGTCATAAATCTTTTGTAGCATTCATTACGCCCCCTTTCTTGGTTTTGCCTTTCCTAAGTAAAGCTTTCCGTCTTTCACCTGGCTGTCATATACATCAAGCGGTGCAAGAGGTGCAGTACCCTTTACGTTTGTTCCATCCTTCGTATAGCGCCCTAAGTGGCAAGGACAGAAAAACTGATTAGGGTGTGATGGATCTGTGTTCCAGTCCACTGTACAGCCTAAGTGTTTACAGATTGGAGAAAGTGCGATAATATCACCGTTCTTCGCTTTATAAACCCAGGCAGATTGAGTGACATCAGACTCGTACCAGCCATCTTTTTGTTTGATTTTAAAGTCGAAACGCTTCGGTTCGTTCGATAGCTCTTCTATACTCGTAACCGCTACCAATTTTTGATCAGAACCCTCTTTTAAAATCGGATCAAGGGCGAAACGGACCATTGGCATAAGCATGCCGGCAGCCATAAATCCGCCAACGCCAGTTAATGTGTAGTTTAAGAACTGACGTCTTGAAATATCTTCCTTTGACATTGTTTTCCCCCCCTTATGCTGTAAATAACGGTCCCTCCGGACTTTTACACACATATTACTAGGACATAAACATGATAGCTTAAGTTGTCTTTTACTGTCAATATGAACATGAGTTAATTATCATGAATTTATGCCGCGCTGCCACTCATTAAAGATGAGCTGAAAAAGCGGTTTCACTTGTTCTTTAATAACTTCCAGCCTGTATTTTTCATCCATACTTTCAAGGGGCAGTGCCGGAACCCAGAAAAGCTGCCCTGTTATAGTATGTTCAAATTCCTTCCAATACACATCACTGGTCATTAAAAAGATGTGTTTAAAATGTCCGGAGGCTGCAGCATGATCTAGGAAACTTTTTAACTGCTCGATTGGTGAATGTTCTTTTATATATGTAAAATTAGGAGCTAAAAACATCCTTCCGTGCAGCTGCCGTTCCATTTCGCTGCAAAGCATCTCTGTATATTCACCCATCGTGACACTGCTCTTAAAATCTTGTTTGAAATCAATCGGGGTTAACGGGATTAACAGACTATCAACATATTCTCCAGACTTTAAAAATACATCTGCATCACTTGTCTTCCATCTCATAATTAAGTCTCCTTACACTATTCCTTATTCTGCTTTATATCGTACCACAACTCTTCTGGTTTTAACGTTATTCTATGTAAATATACATTAGGGTTGTCGGAATATGGCGACGAATGCCGCCTCGTGGACATTCGACAAAAACTTATGGATTAAGGCAGTAAACTTTTGGATTAAATGGCCAAACTCGTGGATTGAGGCTGCAAACTTTTGGATTCGGAAAGAAAGAAGGCATAAAGAACTGCATTTGTTCCAAATCTGCTCCTTATTTTTGGACATCGATAAACACATAAAAAGGATGACTCAACTTTTGAGTCATCCTTTCCAATTAAGAAGGCTGTTTTTCAAGGTTCTTAAGTTCTGTCGTCCACTTGGTAAAACTATCATAATCTTTTTGATCTAATGCTTCGTCGATCTTAGCCATAATATCGTTTTTACGATAAGTTTCAATAGATTTTTCGAGGATCATCTCAGCCCATATGCCGTATTTTTTGTCCATTGACATATTTTGAGGCAGGTGCGGATTCTCTTCCAGTACTGAGGCATATTCAGGCGTAAGTCTTGAAGCATTAAAGTTGAGCTCCAAATAAATTTCTTCTTCCTGATTTAAACGTATATCATGGAAAGACTTTTCTGCATCCGTTGTTAAAACATTTTGTTTGTAAAAACGGAATGGAACTCCATCTGTACATTGAGTAGACATGATAATTGCTTTAGGACAATATTCTGCCTTTTCAACAAAATGAACTTTTTCCATCAGCTGGTCATCACTGACTAAATAATTTAAAAGCCAAACACATTCGCGCTTCTTTAACTGATAATGATTAAGGAACCATTTGATAAAATCCTTCTTTTCAAGGACCGAAACGGTGCTGCTCATTGCAATCCCCCCATCATTCAAAAACACGTCTTATTTATAATATTTATATTCTCTCATTGCTTCTAAAATCCTTCTTTGCTTCAGAAAGTTTTAAAATTCTTCCAATCTGTTCAATACTTCCTCAATATCTGCTCTTTCTGGGTTCATTGTAAGCATAACCTTCATGACTTTTTTTGCTTCTTCCTGTTTGCCTTCTTCTAATAAAAAATAAGCATATTCTTCTAAAAACACGGGATCATCTTTAAAAAGAAGTGCAGCTTTTTCATACCATTTTAATGCTTCTTTAAAATCTTCTGTCTCCTTATTAGCAGTTGCAAGGTGCCAATACATAAGAGGAATCTCTTCTTTCGTTTCTGTAAGAGGCTTGTAAAGGCTAATGATATCTCCAAATCTTTCTTCGCGTAAATATTGATCACCTAAACGCAGCAGGGGCTCAATAAGGGCAGGATTTAATTCAAGTGCTTTCTTTACCCATTCTTCACCTTGTTCTGGGTAATGCATCTTATAAGCGAGTCTCGCAGCCTGTAAGTATATATTTTCATTATGCTCATCTCTTTTCAAGCCATCTTGGATTACTTGGTACGCTTCATCCAAAGCTCCTTCTTCCTCGTAAGATTCAGAAAGGACACTATATAGCGTCGTATAATCCGGATCCATATCCTTCAACTCTTCTAGAGCAGAAATGGCTTCTTTGAATTCACCTGCTTTAAATGCAGTAACTCCATGCCCGAACAAGCTATAAAGATCTTTATGATGGTCAAGTCCTTTTCTGTATAACGGAAGTGCCTCTTCAAATTTCCCTGCACGGCTCAAGGCTTCTGCATATCTTAATGGAAGATCTTCAATCTCAGCATTTTTATCGATGGCTTTTTGGAAAAGCGGCAAACTCGAATCAAATTTTCCTTGTCTTAAATAAAAATCGCCCAATGCATAAGAAAGTATAGGGTGATCAGTATCTCTATCATGTGCATCCTTTAATTTTCGTTCTGCAACTTCAGTTAAACCCATTCCTTCATAAAGGTCTGCCTGGAGGATTAATGCCCTTAAATATTCTTCGTCATTCTTATCTACCTGCTCTAAATAACTGATTGCTTCTTCATCCATACCTTCATCCAAACAGCATTCAGCAATGGATACGAGAAGCTCTCCTTCTCCAGGATATTTCTTCAGCAAGTTATTCAGCATGTCCATAGCTTTTGAAGTGTGTCCCCAATCCAGATATACCTCAGCAATCTCAAATTGTTCGGCATCGTTTGCATTTTGTGCTAATTGTTCTAATAGAGACATACCTTTTTCTACATCTCCATGTTCTACGAGTCTAATCGCATCTTGGATTGTATTCAATACTTAAAACCCCTTTATCCCTCGTTTTCTTGTGCCTATTATACATGAGAAACAGGAGATTCTCCAAAACGACGGGGCTGAGGTATCATAATTTCTTTTCCGTAGCCTTTCTTATAATCTAAAATGTTAGCAGAATGGACGACAGTACCTCTTACAATTACTGACATCACCTTCTCTTCCATGCCTTCTTTTGAGAGCAGACAATAATCTGCGTCACTGCCAGAGAACAGTCCGCCTTTTTGAGGATATATTCCCAGCATTTTCAAAAAAGGAAGCGGGAGCGGTTCATCTTCGTTCAATTCCCTATATAGAGTAGGAATCTGCATATTTGCTGAAAGTTCGTTCCATTTTTTTTGCCATATTTTTTTCTTCTTATCTTCTATATCAAAAGGAAATTTCGGAAAGATGACAGTACCATACGGAAAATTAGCTTCTCTGATCCTTTCCCATACTACCCGTGTCAGCTGACTGAAATCATCACAGATCAACTCAATAAAAGGAATCTTTTTCTGCTTGCAATACCGGACGATATTTGGAGTGATTTTTTCTGGTGATAGAGAGAGGCCGATACAATAATCGATTGAACTTGATATAAGCTGGTGCCGGGTTCTTTTTAATTCGTGATCAGCTTCATGGAGAAAGTCGATCCTGGCTGAAGTTAAAATTGTGGTTGTGCCGCGCTGTGTTTTCTCATCTACCTGTCTCCTTACATCTTCTACGGTCATTTTATTGATAGACATCAGTGGTGTAATATGACCAGGTATCATCTTAAATCCATGCATCGACATTTTCATAACATTCATTCTAAGAGGCCCTTGAGATACATATGATATTTTTTGAGAATCTACAAGATAAGAAAGTACCGTGTTTGTACCAAGCGATTCTAAAGGGCGCTCAATAATATACCGCATAGCTCGCCTCCTTTTATCTCTTTAAGACAAGCTATGATTCTATTATCGAATATATGATAAAAGAAGGCTTATTTCTAGTGTTGTTTCCGAAACTTTGTTGCACTTGTAAGTAGTTGATTTCCGCTTCAGGTTGCTTCGCTTTCCGCGGGGCGTGCGGTGAGCCCCTTGCTGCTTTGCAGCCTTAAGGGTCTCACCTGACCGCTCGTCCGCAGGACAAGGAAGGCTACGACAGCGATGCATCGCACGAAGAAAATTGATTTTCATTTTCGAGGAGTCTCGCACCTTCCACTCCAATCAATTTTTCAAAGAAGGGGAAGAAAAATAACAACCACAACCTTTTAGAACCTTTCTAAAAGATAGTTGCTTTGAATATTATTTGTTGAGTATACTTCTCTGACTTGTTGATTGAGTGCAAGATGTGTGCCAACTACAGTAGATTCATCTCGCGAGTCTTGCCACGAGAAAAGCCCTCTTCAATAGGATTTTCTAGCAGACGCAGGAGCACTGCTTTCTTGAATAGGTAACCCCTCAGGCTATCAACATCTACAAAAGCAAAATTGTTAATGAAAACAGTCTAAAAGAAAAATAAACAAAAAAAAGTCCTGACATGTAAGCGTTGTCAGGAAAGAATAATATGGATAGGAGTGGAGAGAAACCATATTAACTACATTATAAATAGAGTATTCTGAAAATGCAATACTTTTTTGAAAATTATGAAAATAGCCCGAGTATCTGATTGATACCGGGCTAAAAAATCAGTTCACACTTTCTACAAGGGATTCAATATACGTTTCGAGATGTCCAATAATCTCTCTGTTATGTTCTTCTTCACCGATCGTGATACGAATCATCGTTGGAAAGCCGAGCGCACTACCTGAACGGACGATGTAGCCTTTCTTCAATAGATAATTAAATGCTGAATCTGCATCAGATTTTACATCGATTAAGATAAAGTTAGCTTCTGATGGGTAGTAAAGAAGGTCTTTTCTTACACAGAAAGAATAGAAGAGTTCGAGTCCCTCTCTGTTCTTTTGTTTACACTCAGTAATAAAGCCCTCATCCTCCAGTGCCCCTATTGCAGCTGCTTGAGCTAGTCTTGATGTATTAAAAGGTTCTCGTGCTGGCACGATGCCTTTAATAATAGTGCTATCGGCTATACCGTAACCTATACGCAGCGCAGCTAGTCCATGTGCTTTAGAAAAGGTACGCAGAATTACTAGATTCGGATAATTCTTTAAATGATTAATGGTATTCGGATAGTCATTTGCTGAAACATATTCAAAATATGCTTCATCACTTACCACAATAACATCAGAAGGAACCTTTTTCATAAATTGAACAAAATCATTTTCAGGTATATAGTTCCCAGTAGGATTATTCGGATTACAAAGCCAGACGATCTTTGTCTGGTGATCAATTTCAGTAAGCATAGATTCTAAATCATGGTTACCGTTAATCAACGGCACCTCTCTAATTTCTGCCCCTTCAATAACAGCATTGTGGCGATATTGAGGAAAAGTGGGAGCAGCCATTACGGTGTTCGTTTCAGGAGATAAATAGGCCCTGCAAAGTATTTGAACGACTTCATCTGAACCATTTCCAAAAATAAGCTGTTCTTGTTTAACACCTAGATAACCAGATAATTTTTCTCTGATCTCTGCTGCATATCCATCCGGATAAACTTGAAGATTTGAGAGTTCTTCTGTGATCTTATCTTTGGCTAATTTAGAACATCCATATGGATTCTCATTTGAAGCAAGTTTGACTATTTTTTCTAATCCTAACTCACGCTTTACTTCTTCAACGGGTTTACCAGGTTTGTAGGGCTGTAAAGATAACAACTGTTCTTTCGGCTGCATTTTCCCACTCCTTTTTAACGGCTATAAACAGGGAGTAACGATTCTATATACTGTTTAAACTCTACAATCGCTTCTTCTCTGTTATTAATCAATTCTTTCTCCAGCGATTCAATCTTCTTAACGATAGCACTCCCTATGATAAATCCATCACTTGTTCCTTCAAATTGTTCGATTTGATTTCTTTTGGACAATCCAAATCCTACCAAAACAGGAACAGCTGAATGTTCTTTTGCAGCTCTTAAGAAATCGTTCAATCCATCACGGAATTCACTTCTGACTCCAGTCACTCCAAGTGAAGAGATACAGTATAGAAACCCTTCTGCTTCTCTTGATAGTTTATTAAGCTTTTCGTTATGTGTAGTTGGAGCTACTAATGAGATCAAAGCGAGGTGATGAGCTGAGCACATTTCTTTAAGGTAAGAGCTTTCTTCATAAGGAAGATCTGGCACCAAGATGCCGTCAACGCCATTCTCTTCTGCAAGTGTCATGAAACGATTTTCTCCTAATTGTAACAAAAGATTATAATAAGTAAAGATGATTACTGGAATCTTCAATCCTCTTCCCCTCAGCTTTGAGACGAGTTTAATCGTTTTCTCCAAGTTCATCTTTTGCCTTAATCCCCTCATGCCCGCTCGCTGTATAACCGGTCCGTCAGCCAGAGGATCTGAATAGGGTACACCAAGTTCTAGGGCTGCTGCACCGCAATCTTCTAACGCTAAAGAAAGTTCTATTGTAGCCTCTTCACACGGGTCTCCTGCCATAATATAAGGTACGAATCGATAATCAGCAGAATTTTGAAAAGCCGCCCATCTCTTATTCATACTGATTTCCTCCTTCGACTTTTTCCATAAGTGTATGAACATCCTTATCACCTCTGCCGGATAGGCAGACGACAATTGCTTCATCTTTGTTCATATTCTTTGCAAGTTTAAGGCTGTATGCTACTGCATGGGCACTCTCTAGCGCACATAGGATACCTTCGTTTAAGCATAGAGACTTTAATGCATCTAAAGATTCTTGATCGGTTACAGCTTCATATTTTACTCTCTCGGTTTCATGAAGATAAGCATGTTCAGGTCCGATTCCAGGGTAGTCCAGTCCTGCAGAAATCGAATAAGGTTCTGTAATCTGACCTTCTTCTGTTTGCAAAAGTTTTGTAAGGGATCCATGTATCACGCCGTTTGTACCCTTTGATAGAGTAGCTGCATGCGCATTCGTTTCAATTCCTTTGCCGGCAGCTTCTACACCAAAAAGGGGTACATCTTTTTCGATAAAGGGCGCAAACATTCCGATCGCATTGCTTCCTCCGCCGACACACGCAACAACTGCATCGGGCAAGCTCCCTTCATTTTCCCGAATAAACTGATCTATCGTTTCAAATCCGATAACCTGCTGAAAATTCTTCACCATTTTAGGATAAGGATGCGGACCGACGGCTGAACCGATAAGATAAAACGTATCTTCAACAGAAGCCACCCATTCCCTGATCGCCTCATTTGTAGCATCTTTTAGTGTTTGACTGCCACTTGTTACCTCGATTACTTCTGCACCTAGAAGCTTCATACGAAAAACATTCAACGCCTGTCTTCGTATATCCTCTTTTCCCATATATACTTTGCAGGAAAGGCCGTATTTAGCGGCTACTGTCGCTGCAGCTACTCCGTGCTGTCCCGCTCCGGTTTCAGCGATGATTTTTTTCTTGCCCATCCTGACAGCTAAGAGTGCTTGTCCGATCGCATTATTTATTTTATGTGCCCCTGTGTGATTAAGATCTTCACGTTTCAAATATATCTTGGCACCTCCGTTAGCCTCACTCAATCGTTCTGCGAAGGTTAAAGGAGTCGGTCTTCCCGAATACACCGCAAGTTCATTTTGAAATTGTTTCTGAAACTCTTTGTCATTCAAAGCTTCTTCAAATGATTTTTCAAGTTCTTCTAAGGCGAACATTATGGTTTCAGGAACATATTTTCCGCCAAAGTTACCATATCTTCCTCGATGATCAGGTACGATTGCTGCTGACATGTAAAATCATCCTTTCCAGTTTTTCTATACGATTACTGCATTTTCTTCCCTCGTACTCTATGCCTCCGCTCAGGTCAACTCCGTATGGGCCATAATCAAGCAAGGTATCAATATTTTCCGGGGTAATTCCACCCGCTATAAAACACGGAACATTTTCTTCTTTTGCTAATTTTAAAATTGCCGGCACCTGAGTCCAAGCAAACGAAATTCCAGTCCCTCCAAATTGCCCTTTTGATACGGAGTCCACAACAATGGCATCTGCGTATTTTGCATATACAGCAATCTGTTCAGAAATATTGTCACTATAAGGAATTGCTTTATAGATGAGTTTCCTTGTACGTTTTTTAAGTTTAATAATCGTACTAACCGACTCATTTCCGTGGCATTGAATGATATCAAGGGGCACTTCCTCTGCCGCCGAAACCATCTCTTCTATTGAACTGTTCTGGAATACACCAGCTATCAGTTTACGTTTTCCGTGTGACCTAACCCATGTGGAGACGTCCTCACGCGCTACCTTTCTTTTACTATCAGCAAAAACAAAACCGATAATATCAGCTCTAGAGGAAGAAAGAAGCAGGTAGTCATCCTCTGTCTGGCAGCCGCAATATTTAACGTACATTACCATAGATCTCCGTTATTTTGTTTTTGATAGAGTCAGCACGCATAAGTGATTCCCCTATCAGCATTCCATTCACACCATTGTCTGAGAGACTCTTCACATCCACTGCCGATTTAATTCCACTTTCACTAATCACTAACGTTTCTTTCTTTATAAAGGGGAGCAGCGAAAAAGTATGATTGATGTTTGTAGTAAAGTTTTTTAAGTCGCGGTTGTTTATTCCGATCATAGAAGGGTTGCAAACCTCATAGACTTGCATAATCTCCCCTTCCGTATGGACTTCTACTAAGCACTCCAGACCACATTCTACAGCAAATTTATAAAGGGCTTTAAACTTTTCTTTCGTTAAGCAAGCTGCAATAAGCAATATGGCATCTGCTCCATGTTCAACACTCTCAACAATTTGTCTTTCATCGATTATAAAATCTTTTCTCAAGAGCGGAATGGAAACATGCTTTCGAATTTCTTTTAAATATTCTAGATTACCTTGAAAGAACTCCGTATCGGTTAGAACCGAAAGACAAGCCGCTCCAGCTTCTTCATATTCTTTAGCAATACTTACAGGATCAAAATTTTCCTTAATAATACCTTTAGAGGGAGATGCTTTCTTCACTTCAGCAATCAATGCTGGCTTTCTTTCAGATTTGAGCAGATTCAAGGCAAAAGGCCGATGGTCTTTTTCAATAAAATCTATATTTCCTGATCTCGTGACCGGAGGAAGAACTTCTATCTCTTTTTCTTTTTGCTTTATGATGTTAGTTAACAAGAGCTTTCTCCTCCTCTTTATTCATCGATAACAGATGTTTATATGCTGTACCTGAGCTCAAGCAGTTCTCTATCACTTCAACACCTTCTTTGATCCTGTGAACACGGTTTGAGGCAAATAATGCTGCAGCCGCATTTAGTATCACGATATTTCTTGCTGATTCATTTCCTTGGCCTTTTAAGATAGAAATGATTAATTCTGCACTTTCTTGCTTATCATTTACAGTAATCTCTTTTAATGAGCCTCTTTTCAGCCCTGCTTCTTCAGGTGTAAAAGTAGACTCAGTAATTTCTCCGTTTTCAACTAAGAACATTTTTGTTTCGTCGGTGATCGAACATTCATCCAGCCCATCTTTCCCTGTGACTAAAAGTGCTTTCTTCATACCGAGTTTTTTTATAGCTTGTGCCATCGCTGCAGCGGCACTTTCGTCACTTACACCAATCAGCTGATATGCTGGAGACATCGGGTTCACCAGGGGACCGATTATATTAAAAATAGTCCTAAAAGGTAGCTGACGCCTTAAGTGTGCGACTTTTTTCAAAGATGGATGAAAATAAGGTGCATGCAAAAATGCAATGTCATGATTTTCTAACTGGTAATTTGCTTCATAACTGTTTGTTGCTACTGTAATGCCCAGGGCTTCTAATACATCAGAACTACCGCTTTTAGATGTGATTGCTTTATTGCCATGCTTCGCTACTTTAATGCCAAGAGAGGACAAGATGATGCTTACCGCCGTAGAAATATTAAAGGTGGATGCTCCATCACCGCCAGTACCGCAAGTATCCATTATGTCTTCAGTGGATTTTCTGCTGACCTGCTTGGAAAGTTTACGGATGGCCTTTACAAAACCTGTGATCTCTTCAGCTGTCTCACCGCGATAGCTCATTATAGTAAGGATAGAAATGGCTTCAGTATCAGTTACACTTCCATTCACGAGGCTTTCCATAAAATAAAAAGCTTCCTTCTCTGTCATCGTTTCTTTTTTTACTAATTTTTTATTTAGTGATTGGATCATAAGAACGCCCCTTTAAACGTATTGTTTTGTTCTGCACTGAGAAAAAACAACCGTTCAAGGCGGGTTATGAAAGGAAAATATCATAAAGTACACCTCCGCATATTACGGAGAGTGAGGGGGTTATAAGAGGACGATTCATCTATGGACCATGTACTCCTTATAAAAAAGGATACAAAAAAGCCATGCAGAAAAAAACCGCATGGCATATGTACATTTCCATTCTCGGCTCTGCTCCACTCGAACTCTCTCTCAACTTGTCTCAACTAGGCTCTAATACTCTAAACTATTACTCTAAACTTATCAGTTACATTAAACCATTCATTTTAATCTGTCAACCATGAAAAAGTAAATTCAATATAATTAACCTTATTATTTTTTTCTGTAGAAGAATGGTTCTTCTGATTCTAATCCGTACAATCCAGGATTAAAGATTTGTTCTGTGCTTCCAACAAATAATACTCCTCCTGGACGTAGAGCTTTACTGAATTTATCATATAAAACCGCTTTTGCTTCTTCTGTAAAATAGATCATCACATTCCGGCAAACGATTAAATCGAAATCATTTCCGAATGGATCGGAAAGAAGGTTCTGCTTTTTAAATGTGACATGTTTTTTTATGTCATCACTTATTTTTAGACCTAGTTCCTGCTTTAAAAAATATCGCTTCTTTTTCGTAACGGGAACGTCTTGAACAGCTTTTTCAAAATAAAAACCGTTTTTTGCTTGTTCTAAAACTTGTTCATCTAGATCTGTCGCCAGAACAGAAAAGTTAATGATCCCCTTATATTCTGTAAGCATCATCGAAAGTGTATACGGCTCCTCGCCTGTTGAACATGCAGCACTCCATACTTTCAAAGAGTTACGTTCAGCTAAGAGTCTTGGTAGAATCTTTTGTTCAAGCACTTCCCAGCGAGAAGGATTTCGATAGAACTCAGAAACATTGATCGTCATTCTGTCTAAAAATTCATCCAGCATATTGCTGTCATGTGATAAAGCTTGATAATAGTCAGAAAAGGAACCAAAAGATCTCTTATCTCTTAAAGCGATCAGTCGCCGTTTCATTTGTGCTTCTTTATATTTTGAAAGATCAATTCCCGTCTTTAGCAAAATATTCTTTTTAAATCCTTCATAATCCAAGTCCATTTATTTCTCTCCCGTTAGTCATATGCTGCTTTGTTCATCATCCATATCCCTTTTATCGGCGAACTTTAAACTTTTTTCATATACTCATAGATCCACCATGAGTAATTGAAAATTCCATAAAATGTAAAAATTTGTGATTACCGGTTATTTTTATGTGATTGTATCCACTTTTTATGTGATGATTACGTTTTTTTATGTGTTTATTGTCTTTTTTTATGTGATTAGTAAATAGGCTCTTAAAACTTTACTGACATCGACTAAAAATGCGAGGAAATCAACTACTTATTTCAATAAAATTCATAAAAATAAAAAAAACCGGCACAATGGCCGGCTAAAACGCTTTCATTTTTAGATAAAATAATTAGATCCAAACAGAAACAGCTTTATCGTAAGAAACTAGTTCTTCTTCTTTAAAGAATAAACCGATTTCGCGCTCTGCACTTTCAGCAGAATCTGAACCGTGGATGATGTTGTTGCTTACTTGTACAGCATAGTCACCGCGGATTGAACCAGGTGCTGCTTCAGCAGGGTTCGTTTTGCCCATCATGTTGCGAGCAGTTAAGATAACGTCTTTACCTTCCCAAACCATTGCAAATACAGGTCCAGAAGTAATAAAGTCTACAAGCTCTCCGAAGAACGGACGCTCTTTGTGCTCACCGTAATGTTCTTTAGCAAGATCCTCAGAAATGTTCATTAATTTCGCCCCTACTAATTGAAAACCTTTCTTTTCAAAACGGGATACGATTTCTCCGATTAACGCACGTTGAACGCCATCTGGTTTAACCATTAAAAACGTTTTTTCCATGTATTCCCTCTCCTATCATCTATGTATAGTATATGTGGGACAAGTTCCCCAGAGAAATCGTACCAAAAATTTTAAAAATTAGCAATGGCTCAAAATTTCCGGCCAGCAATAAAATCAGCTACTTTCAGCAAGCTGTCCCTCGCATCGGTATCAGGTAATGATCGTGCAGCATTTTTAGCACGGTTCAGGTATTTCGCGGAGATTTGAGATGCATACTCGATCCCGCCATGGCTTTTAATATCTTTTAACAGCTCTTTCAGAAGCTCAGAATTTCCATTTTGATAGTAGAGGTCCAGCTTTTCTTTCACTTCAGGATAATTACGGATCGTAAATAACGCCGGAAGTGTAATGTTTCCTTGCTTCAAATCACTTCCTGCAGGTTTTCCAAGCTGTTTTTCTGATGCGGTAAAATCCAAGATATCATCCGTAATCTGAAAAGCCATGCCGACACAATAGCCAAACTCATAAAGAAGTCTCTGAAGGGAAACATCCGCTTTTGAAGTGATCGCTCCTAACTGGCAGCTTAAAGCGATGAGCAAAGCGGTCTTACGCTTGATCCGCTTAAAATACTTTCTTATGTTCTGATCCGTATCAAATTGTTCGTTTATCTGTTCGATCTCGCCCAGGCACATCTCTTTCATTCCCTGCGCCAGGATCTGATGTGCACGGGGAATCTCAATATCTGTCATTAACTTTAGAGCAGAAGCAAAAATATAATCACCCGTGTACATGGCGATCTTATTGTCATACTTTGCCTTAACCGTCTCTCTTCCTCTTCTCATGTCAGCATCATCTACGACATCGTCATGGACAAGCGAGGCCATATGTATTAATTCTAATGCTGCTGCAGGCTTTTTAACTTGACTGATGTTGTATGTACCAAACTGAGCAGAAAGCAGAACAAATACAGGGCGGATTCTTTTTCCCCCAGCTTTTAATAACTCCATGCCTGCTGTATGGATCATAGGCTGATCAGAACTAACCGACACTGCGAGTTGATCTTCTATTAGCTGTAAATCTTTTTTTAAAAATGAGTATAAGTCTTTTAACTTCACTTTTATTTCACCCTATCGCCTGTTACTTATACGAAAGCTTTAAGATAGAGGGTATTGTCTGCAACAATCCGCACTCTTTAGCAAGCTGAAAATAAACACTTAGTCCTTTTTCATGTTCGCCATTAAATCCGTAATCTAACCCATTAAAATATGATTCCCAAAATGCAGCAGTTCCGCCATGCTCCATGACTGCACGTTCAACAACAGGTGCAAAATTTTCTCTCAGACAGCGCTCTTTGCTTTCTGTCATACTTTGACCAACATAAGAGAGCAATTCTCTCTTCTCTGTTTCCATCTCTTTACGATAAGCCATCACAGCAAAAACCATCGGAAGTCCAGTCTCTTTATACCAGATTTCTCCTAGGTCATACACATGATAGCTACTGTTCTTTCTATTGGCTGAAATGGCATCATCACCAATCAGGAGGCATGCATCATACAGTTCCATCATTTTTTCGAAATTCGGTTTTTCTACTTTAAAAGAAGGCTCAATTCTGTAAAATTGCCACATGATGATCTTCACCAAGGCAACAGATGTTTCAGAGCTCGACGTTAAAGCTACCTTTTTTCCGCCTAACTCTTCTAAGCGATATTTCGAAAACAAAAAGATAGAATTGACTTTTCCGAAAGCAGAAACCGATAAGTCTGGGATAAGGCTATAACGGTCTGCATTTTTTCCAAAAGAAAATGAGGAGATCCCTCCTATATCTACCTTTTTTTCTTCCATTAGCCGGTTAATTCTAGAAGGCACGGCATCTGTTATCGATACTCCGTTCTCCTTTAATCGTTCTCTGTCCAAATAAAAATATAGGGGTATGATGTTTGTATAGTTAATTTCCCCGATGTTCATATTCTATCAGTCTCCCCAGCGTGTAAACAATTCATGGTGAACACCTAGATTATCCAATACTTTTCCTACAAGGAAATTCACTAAATCTTCCATAGACTTAGGTAAATGATAAAAACCAGGCATTGCTGGAACGATCTTACCTCCAGCTTCAGTAACTTTGATCATATTTTCCAGATGAATCTTATGAAGCGGCGTTTCTCTTGGAACTAAAATGAGTTTTCTGCTTTCCTTCAGCATAACATCTGCCGTACGCTCCAGTAGATTGCCAGAAGCTCCATGAGCGATTCCAGACAAAGTACCCATCGAACAAGGTATGATAACCATTCCGTCATTCTGATAAGAACCACTCGCGATAGGCGCATTAAAATCGCGGAGCGTGTGGTAATGAAAACGCTCCCTGCCAAATGAAGCAAAGTGTTCTTCCAGACAAGCTTCCCGATCCTCAGTGTTCCAAAGGAGCTCTTCTCTAAATACTTGCCATCCTGCTTCAGTCACTACAAGATGGACTTTGTTTCCGCTCTTCAGAATTTCCTGTACAAGTCTAATACCATATACAGCACCACTTGCCCCGGTAATACCAATCGTAAAAGTTTTCATAATAAAAGGTCCCCTATTGAAAAAATAAACATGACTACACTTAAAACACCGTTCATCGTAAAGAAGGCTACATCCAGCTTTGATAGATCATGAGGCTTTACCAATGAATGTTCATATACCATGATTACACCAGAAATAATGACGCCGAGATAATAAATCCACCCCATACCTGACACTGCACCAAGTGTGATGAAAGTTATGAAACTAGCACCATGAAGCCATCTGGCAGTTATCAGACCTTTTGCAATGCCAAATGCAGACGGGATAGAATACAAACCATGTGACTTGTCATATTCCGCGTCTTGGGTTGCATATATAACGTCAAAACCTGCCGTCCAAAAAAGCACGCCGAAAAACAATAGAAATGCTTCCTGACTTAACGTACCTGTTGCACCAACCCATCCACCTAGGGGTGCCAGTGCAATCGTAATCCCAAGGACAATGTGGCACAGATAAGTAAACCGCTTCGTATAAGAATAAATAACAAGAAAAAAGACAGCAAGCGGAAGCAGCTTTACAGAAAGTGCATTAAGCTGGTACGCACTAACAAACAATAACGCTAGAGTCACTGCGATAAATAAATATACTTCACCTATTTTTAAAAGTTTTGCAGGAATAGCACGAGTCTTAGTTCTAGGATTTTCTCCATCAATCTCTGAATCTATCGCCCGGTTCAGAGCCATTGCAGAACTTCTTGCACCTACCATCGCTAACGTGATCCATACCCATTCGAACAATGATGGCATGGTACCTTCTTCAACAATGTTCCCCATTATTGCCCCCAAATAGGCAAAAGGCAGAGCAAAAATGGTATGTTCAAACTTAATCATTTCTAAAATAATCTTAACTTTATTCCACACACTTCAACGCTCTCTTCTATTGCGGTTTTTTACCTGTATGCATAGCAGCTGCACCTAATGCATATGATTTCACTTCAACTTCGGTCAAACCTGATCTTTGAAAAAGATCCTTTAGTTCTTCTTTAGTCAAAAAAGCTTCAGTTGACTCTTGCAGCCAAGAGTATTCTTGATAGCTTTTTGCGAAAAGCTTACCGAAGACAGGCATGATATACGTAAAATAAAATTTGAAAACCTGTTTGAAAACGGGAACTGTCGGATGTGACGTTTCCAAACAAACCACTCTTCCTCCAGGCTTTACTACTCTTGCCATTTCTTTAAGCGCCTGAAAATAGTCAGGTACGTTTCTGAGACCAAAACCAATGGTTACAACATCAAAGGTGTTATCTTCAAACGGCAGCTCCATTGCATTTCCATGTAAAAAAGCTATGTTAGGAAAAGAGCGTTTCTTTAATTTTTCCCGTCCGACCTTCAACATGTTCTCACTAAAGTCAAGGCCAGTTACATTACCTTTTTCACCTGCAGCTTCTGCAAGCGCAAATGTCCATTCTCCAGTTCCGCAGCAAACATCCAGACAATTGTCTCCCGGTTTGACACTGATGCGTTTCATAGTATCATTTCGCCATCTGTTATGCTGTTTGAAGCTGATAAGATCGTTCATATAATCATATTGATCTGAGATCTTTTCAAATACAGAGTGAACCCGTTCTTCTTTACTCAACATCGGATTAACCCTCTCCTAACATTAAGTCATTTTCAATACATTTATAAATGCTGCAGTCTTCCCGATGAAAGACGTGAGGCATCTCTATCCTTTTTTCTCGTAAATCTGTTTCACACGAATTTAAATATTCCAATTGATCCTCGTTCAGTGACATTCTCTGTTCCTTGCTCTGATAGAGGGATATGAGAAGATAGCGTTCTATGAACGGAATATATTTTTGCAGACCGAACGATTCAGCAGCTCTTATATACAATAAGCTTTCAATTTGACCTGCGGTTTTTATGTATTCCACATTACTTTTGTTGATTTGATGATGCATAGAAGATTTATGTTCATTTATTTCTTGGACAGCTTTTGACAGCTTGGATATCAAATCTAGATTTTCGCACCGGGACAATAACAGATAGTAGAGGCTGCTAAAATAATCGCCGGATAAAACAACGAGCTGCCTTCTTTTTTTATGTGAAACAATGTCTTCATCAAGGATATCTTCATGACGATCGAGTGCAGACTGTATCAAAAGGATCGAGCTGAAATATTCCGCTTCAACCGCTTCATCTAATTCAAGTTCACTAAGCAGACAGTACGCTATATACACTTTCGCTTCATCAAAAACTGGAGGCGCAAGAAACTTATCGACATAACTATGCTGCATCAATAAAAGTGTATGCTCTTTTAAACGTTGAATTTTTTCCCTGTTGTTCATCATATACCTCCAAAGATACAGCGAAATGCGCCTCATTATTATAACATAGTCGCCAATTATTTATGGATTCAATCGTTATTTCGGACATAAAGAAAACTAGGCTGACCGCCTAGCCTATCCACCGGCATTCATTTAGCTTACATTCCTGCCAATGGTAAGTTAATTTTGCTTATAAACTATTCTTATGATTCAGTATCTACTTCACCATGCTTAGTGTATATAACTGCTTTTCCTCTAACTTTCACAGCTGAAGTATGCTCAGTAAACTGCGCGATCATCACTTCACCTTTATCCAATTTTTCTGAATGGTGAAACCTTGTTTCTGTTCCTCGGGTTAATCCAATTACATTTACACCATTTTCTTTAGCTTTTATAACAAAAAAGTCAAATTCTGATTTCATTATTGGAAACCCTCCTTTAGTTTTTAATCAGACTTAATACTTCTGCCCTTGCTGCAGCATCTTTTTCAAAAACGCCTCTCACCGCAGAAGTAACCGTCATTGAGCCAGGTTTTTTCACTCCACGCATCGTCATACACATATGCTCTGCCTCGATAACAACAATTACACCGTGCGGTTCGAGTGTTTCAAGCAGGCTGTTTGCAATCGTTGACGTAATTCTCTCTTGCAGCTGCGGTCTTTTTGTTACAGCTTCCACTGCTCTTGCTAGTTTGCTCAATCCAGTAACTTTACCGCCTTTTGGTATGTAACCTATGTGAGCTTTGCCGAAGAAAGGTACAAGGTGATGTTCACACATCGAATAGAAAGGTATATCTTTCACAAGTACTAATTCCTCGTGGTCTTCTCCAAAAATAGTTGCAAAATGTTCTTTCGGATCCTGGTTCAATCCTTGAAAGACTTCTTCGTACATTTTTGCCACACGTTTAGGTGTATCTATTAAACCCTCTCTCTCAGGGTCTTCCCCAATAGCTTCAAGTATCATTTTTACTGCGGTTTCAATTTTCTCACGTTGAACTTCTGCCACGCTCTTTGTCCTCCAATTCCAATAACACAATAGCAAAATTTTAGCATACTGCTGAAAGAATAGCAAAAGGAGAAACCCCTTACATATTGAGCTTTCATAGGAAATAAGCTCTGCCGAAAGAGATCATTCATTTATTTAATAGGGTTATAGCGGGTAGGTTCGTCGAATTTTCTATAAAAATCAGATTACCGTGTAAAAGTGTTTATTTACCCCTCATAATGACTCACACTTTCATTTGAAGCGAACATTCATCTAATCTGTACATCAAACGAACAAACACTCTCCAGCATAAAAAATAAAAAAGACCGTGAACGATTCACGGTCTTTTTGCCCTATGTATAAATTATTTTACAGCGTCCTTAAGGGCTTTCCCAGGTTTGAAAGCAGGAACTTTGCTTGCAGAGATTTCGATTTCTTGTCCAGTTTGCGGGTTGCGGCCTTTACGAGCTGCACGCTCACGAACTTCAAAGTTACCAAAACCGATAAGTTGTACCTTGCTTCCGCTTTGAAGAGTACCAGTGATCGCTTCGAAAACAGCGTCTACTGCTTTAGATGCATCTTTCTTAGAAAGCTGAGCTTGCTCAGATACTGCGTTGATAAGATCAGTCTTGTTCATTCCATTCACCTCCTCTCAAGGAATTCTCTACAGGTATATCGGTAGTGAAATATTTTTTTTAAGTATTATTTTCATATGTAATATACAGGATTTTACTTATTATATCTGTAACAAGCCTTATATTATACGATTCGTTTAAAGAATTCAATCTTTTTTCGACGTTTTTAGCGATTTAACCCTTAAATTTCCTTATATTTTGACCTTTTTTTACAAAAATACGGGTTTAAAAGGTATAAAAGTCTGTCTTTTTTTTCGCATCCTTTTTACTAATTTCATCATAAAATCTAAGTTCGAAAGGTTGAATTGCCAAGTGCGAGGCTCTTGCAGGAGCAGCTTATTGAGCAGCATGGCAGATGTGACACCAATTGGCGCAAAGTGCCTAGGCGGCTCACCGCATGCCCCGCGGAAATCGAGCACCTAGAGCGGAGATCAACTGCTTGCAAAAGATCTCATATCCAATCCAAATAAAAAAAAGACTCCTGGTTATAGGAGTCTCAAAGTTATAAAATAATGGCAATTAAACCGCCTGATCCCTCATTGATTATACGTTCAAGCGTCTCTTTTAATTTGTATCTTGCATTTTCCGGCATTAATGAAATCTTACCTTGTATTCCTTCTCTTACGATAGAGTTTAAGGAGCGTCCAAAGATATCAGAATTCCAGATTGACAGGGGATCTTCCTCAAAATCCTGCATTAAATATCTTAGCATTTCTTCACTTTGTTTTTCGGTTCCAATGATCGGAGCGAATTCGGATTCCACATCAACTTTAATCATATGGATTGAAGGTGCGATTGCCTTAAGTCTAACTCCGAATCTGGAACCCTGTCTGATTATTTCAGGCTCATCCAAGCTCATGTCGGTGATAGCTGGAGCTGCAATTCCATATCCTGTCTGCTTCACCATTCTTAGCGCATCCGCCACTTGATCATACTCTGTCTTAGCATATGCAAATTCCTGCATTAATTGAAGAAGGTGATCTTTCCCTCGAATTTCGACCCCGACAACCTCTTTCAAGATCTGATCGTACAAGTAATCTGGTGCAAAAAGATCAATCTCTGCAATCCCTTGCCCCATTTCAATCCCTGCAAGTCTTGCATCATCAATAAAGTCATAGTTTGCGAAGAAGCCTACTACCTTATCAACATCTCGCAATCGCTTAATATCTTGAACAGTTTCTCTTACAGCTTCTTCATAGCTTTCACGCAGCCAATGATTCTCTCTTAACACCATTACCCAGCTTGGAAGATTTACATTTACTTCTAATACAGGGAACTCGTATAAAGCTTCGCGAAGAACATTGTTAATATCATGTTCCGTCATTCCCTCTACACTCATCGCAAGTACTGGGATATCATATTTCTCACATAGTTCATTACGAAGCTGCTGTGTATCCGGATGATGCGGATGAGTTGAGTTGATCAGCATAATGAACGGTTTTCCTACTTCTTTGAGCTCAGCAACAACACGTTCTTCTGATTCTACATAATCATATCTCGGAATTTCTCCGATTGAACCATCCGTTGTCACGACAACTCCAAGTGTGGAATGTTCTTGAATAACTTTCCTTGTTCCGATCTCAGCCGCTTCATGGAACGGAATCGGCTCGTCATACCAAGGTGTATGAATCATTCTAGGCCCGTTTTCATCCTCGTACCCTTTTGCACTCGGTACAGCGTATCCTACACTGTCTACGAGACGGATATTTACATCAAGACCTTCCCCAACATTAATCTTTACCGCATTGTTTGGAACAAATTTGGGTTCAGTGGTCATAATGGTGCGTCCAGCTGCACTTTGCGGCAATTCATCCTGAGCTCGCTGACGTTCTGCTTCATTTTCAATGTTAGGCAGGACTACTAGCTCCATAAATTTCTTTATGAATGTAGACTTACCTGTTCTTACTGCTCCTACTACTCCTAAGTAGATATCTCCGCCCGTCCTTTCGGCGATATCTTTAAAAATATCGATTTTTTCCATTCGTTTCCCTCCCGATCCAAATAAAGTTCCGGATGCTAGTCTTGGACAATACATCGTATGATTTTGTCCTATTGATTATGACAAAGGAACGGAAATTTTTATTGGAACCTCTTTTCTCTGTTGTATAGTTCCATAAAAACGGGAGGGCGCACTACAGTGCCTACCGATGAAACTATAAAGCTTGTTTCGTTATAAGGATTTCCAAAAAAAATCTCTCCGCCTTTTCTATGAATGTATTAGAAAAAGGGAGAGTTCATGCCTATTTTATTAAAAAAACAGGCTCTTTGTTTTCAACTTTATATGGAACTGAATAGACCGGTACAAAAAAGGAATGTTCTGCTAGCAGGTGGCGGATATCTTCGTACTTGTCCAACTCCTCTTTATAGCTCTCGATCGCAGGCTTTAAGTCTTTTCTATAATCTATAAAAATTTTCGCATCACCGTTTACCATCATAGGCAATTTCTTACCTGTAAAAGGGCTTGTGACGAATGGGTCCTTTTTAAATCCTAATTTTTTATAATCAAGTGTGTATCTTCCTTGTTCCTCAATCTTCTTAAACGGCGGATAACGGTGCTTATCCATATAGATGTTTAACGCAACCTGTACATCTTGAACTTTGTCTGTTAATACCAGATCAGCCAGTTTAACGGTTGGATCTGTTTCAACATCTATTAAGACGTACTGGAATGTTCCGCCTTTTTCATAAGAATTACCAGGCGGTTCCTGCATATATTTTGGAACTAGTTTATTAAAATCAATTAAATATTTTTGATAGATATCCGTGTCTGCTTCCTTTGTTTTAATAGGCAAAACACCAGTATCTTTCTGAAAATTGTCAACAGCTGTCTGTACAGCTGTGATCTGATCCTGATAAGGCATGCGGTTTTGCAGCTTTCGTTCTTCAGGATATAGACAACCAGAGAGAGTAAAAAGGATTAGCAGTAAAGGAATCAGCCATTTTTTTTGCAAATTGATCTCCTCCTCTACCCTTGTACTGGCCCGCTAAATACGACGATTATAATTAGTATTCCAGCCACTATCATGCAGATCCAAGCAAAAAAAGAAACGACTCCCTGTATAATACCAGATAGTTTAGAACGGCTGAACATGATTGAAAAAACAGCAATAAACATTAGAACGATGGCCGATAAAGCCACCCACATTTTCAATAAACCTTCACTCATATGTATCCTCCTTATCCACAGCGTACATTATAGCATAATTTTTTCTATTTCTTTAAAATTCATTTCGTGTTGAGGTAAATCTGGGTTTATCTCATGGACACATCAGAGTTATTTGTTGTAAACTTCACTCAAAATCCAGTTTCGAATAGTGAAACTGCGGTTCGGTAAATACCCCTGCGGGTAGTAATACAAGAAATCCCACGTTAACATGCAATAATTGCACGTTCGTTCATTTTTTTCTCACGTTAATTTACATAATCACACGTTAATTGAAAAATAACCACGAGCCGACACCTCTAGACAAATTTCGCACATATGGTACCCCTCACTATATACTCAAACGACAAAAAAACACCCGGCTCCGACCGGGTGTTTGACTAAATACTCCCTTGATTTCGTTCAATACCTTATCAATCAGACGCAGAATTATCTGTTAAAAGCTACTTACTGCCGCCTATTTTCCATCGAACATTTTAGATAGCGTTGCCAGGTCTAGAGGGATGTTATTATTTAAAACAGCCTGAACGATCTGGTCTTCTTTCTGCTTCGTGACAGCTACCCCAGCCATAGAAGATACTTGGGAAATCAGCATTCGAATCGTGCGCTCATCACGTAAATTAGAACCACTTACGGATTGTGCAAGTTTGAAAATATCGTCCTTTTTAACACTCGTTTTTTTCTCGATCTTGTCAAAAAATTGTTGTTCACGTTCCACCTGAAGTCCTCCTCCCACTTCCTTTTCATCCCTATCGTATGCAGCATTGCAAGAAGGGTGAAAAGAGAAAAGGCGATTGCCTAAATTTTTTTAGACATCCGCCTATTCGGATTAGCTTTTTAAAGATGAAACATCTTCAACTTCATGTGTCCGAGATCGCTGCATCAGCTCATCAACAGCTTGCTTTGCACCTTTATTGTTGAAAAGTACATCGTACAGAACTTGTGTGATCGGCATTTCAACTTGCTCTCTCTTGCTTAATTCGAAAGCCGCCTGGGTAGTCCTGACACCTTCAACGACCATTCCCATATTATCTAGAACATCATCGAGGGCCATCCCTTTTCCAAGCATATTACCTGCCCGCCAGTTCCTGCTATGTACACTCGTACACGTTACGATCAGATCACCAATGCCCGTTAAACCTGAAAAAGTAAGAGGGTTAGCTCCCATATGCGTTCCAAGCCGTGCAATTTCCGCGAGTCCTCTGGTGATCAATGCTGCCTTCGCGTTATCTCCGTATCCTAATCCATCAGATAGACCAGCCCCTAAAGCGATAATATTCTTTAGTGCACCGCCAAGTTCAACACCAATCACATCAGGGTTCGTGTAGACACGGAAATTTTGGTTAATAAATAAGTCTTGGACTTTTTCTGATGCTTCGATTTTCTCAGATGATACAGTAACTGTTGTTGGCTGTCTTAAAGAAACTTCCTCCGCATGGCTTGGTCCAGATAGCACCACTACTGCTTCAAGTAATGAAGAAGGCAGCTCCTCTTCAATAATTTCTGAAATTCTTTTATATGTACCAGGTTCAATACCTTTGCTCGCGTGAACGATTGTAACTTTACGAGTTAGTATATTCTTCAGCTGGCCGAGAACATCCCTCATCGCCTTTGTAGGGGTAACAAGAACGATGATATCTGCACCTTCTATACATTCTTCAAGCTTTACAGAAGCTTTTATACTCTTTGGGAGCTCGATGCCAGGCAAGTATTTCTCGTTGCGGTGTTCCTCATTAATTTCAGATACTTGTTCTTCTCTTCGTCCCCATAAGCGGACATTGTGTCCATTATCTGCTAATACGATAGCAAGAGCTGTTCCCCAGCTTCCAGCTCCTAATACAGCAACGTTCTCCATACATGTCACACTCCAAATTATTAAATTTTGCGTTCGATTCCTTTTAGCAGCCTTTGTATATTTCCCCGATGGCGCCAGACTGAAACAGCTGAGATACAGCCACCCGTTAAAATGGCAGTAATGGGCATGCTGTAATGATACAGCATGAAGAAAGGTGTAAGGATTAAAAAGACGATCGATCCTAAAGAAACAAACCGACTTATCCAAATCGTAAGAATAGCAATAACACCTGCAAGTAAAGATGGGAAGAAAGATATAGCTGCAAAAACACCGATTGTTGTTGCAACTCCCTTCCCTCCCTTGAATCCAAAGAAGACGGGATAATTATGACCCAGTACAGCTGCAAATCCACACATTATTGCAATAGTTGGACTAAAATCTAGCCATAACGGAACAGCTACAGATAATATCCCCTTCATACTATCTAAAAGCAGTACGGCAATCGCAGGTCCCTTTCCAAGCACTCTTAATGTGTTGGTAGCACCTGCATTACCGCTTCCATGGTTTCTGATATCTTCATTTTTTAACAGCTTTGTAAGCAAATAACTGAAGCTGATGGAACCTAAACAATAAGATAATAAGATGAGGAAGATCCACATCATACTATTACCTTAATCATTTTTCTTTCTTGCAAAAATTTTGATTGGTGTACCTACGAATCCGAACGTTTCACGAATCCTGTTCTCTAAAAATCTCTTATAAGAGAAGTGGAAAAGCTCTGGATCATTAACGAAAATAACAAAAGTAGGCGGTTTAGAAGCTACTTGGGTTGCATAGTTTATCTTTAGTCGTTTTCCGTTATCCATCGGTGCAGGATTCATCGCTACTGCATCCATGATAACTTCATTCAAGATATTCGTTTGAACTCTTAAAGAATGATTTTCGGCGACCTGATTAATCACCGGGAACAGATGATGAAGTCTTTGTTTCGTTTTTGCAGATACGAAAACGATCGGTGCATATGACAAGTATAGGAAATGGTCGCGAATCTTCTGCTCGAACTTTTGCATCGTTTTATCATCTTTTTCGACCGCATCCCATTTATTCACTACGATAACGACCGCTTTTCCTGCTTCATGAGCAAAACCAGCGACTTTTTTATCCTGCTCGATGATGCCTTCTTCTGCATCAATGACCATCAAGACGACATCGGAACGTTCTATCGCTTTCATCGCTCGCATAACGCTGTATTTCTCAGTAGTCTCGTACACTTTACCGCGCTTGCGCATTCCGGCAGTATCGATAATTACATACTTTTGGTCTTCCTTTTCGAAACTGGAGTCAATAGCATCACGAGTTGTACCTGCAATGTTGCTTACGATAACGCGCTCTTTCCCTAAAATTGCATTTACTAAAGAAGATTTACCCACATTTGGTCTGCCGATCAATGAGAAATAAATCGTATCATCGTCTTTTACTTCTTCAACCGTTTCAGGAAAATGACTGACTACCTGATCGAGAAGATCTCCAAGTCCTATTCCATGAGTACCTGATACTCCGATCGGTTCACCCATTCCTAGGCTATAAAATTCATATAATAATTCTTTTCTTTCCGGGTTATCAATTTTGTTTACACCCAAAACAACTGGTTTCTTTGAACGGAAGAGCATTTTGGCTACTTCTTCGTCAGCTGCTGTAATACCATTCATACCATCTACTAAAAACAAGATAACATCAGCTTCTTCAATAGCCAGTTCTGCTTGTTCCTTCATCTGGCTCATGAATGGTGCATCACTGATTTCTATTCCGCCTGTATCGATTAAGTTAAATTCGGTATTCAGCCATTCTGCTGAACTATAGATCCGGTCACGGGTAACACCCGGCATATCTTCTACGATGGATATGCGGTCTCCGGCAATTCTGTTAAATATAGTAGATTTCCCAACATTAGGTCTTCCCACTATGGCTAAAACTGGTTTAGTCATGTTGACACTTCCCTTTTTTCCTGATCAGTTCAATCATTTCTTTATGAATTCATCATTACTTTTTTAAGTTCCAATAAAATTAGACAAGTCCACTTATTTTAGCAAATTCTTGAGGGCTTACACAACTTAATAATTATAGGTTTCCATCATATCTGCTTTGCTGGATTTACCTTTTTATAAGAGACACGCCTTATTTTTTTGAACATATCTACCAATATTACCATACAAAACAGAATCATTGTAGTTGAAGCGAGCAAATCCAATACAAACAAAGAACCTATTTCTAAATATCCGGTAAGCCTGAAGATCAATAACTGATATAAAGAATCTCCAATAAAAATACCTATTGATGGGATATAGAAGAGATCTATTTTTCTTTTTGAAATAAGAAACATTACAGCTGTAAGAAAAAGAATCAGCAAATACTTTTTATCGATAAACAGCTTAGCAGGATCATATAGTGCAAAAATCTGAAGGATTACATAGCTTACAGCTATTATAAAACTTACAGCTAAATAATAGAGAAGATTCCCTGTATTACGGATAACATGAACAAGTCCGATCATTAAAAAGAAGGCAAAAGCTGCATTAACTGTTCCTAACGAAAAAGGTACGTGATAGCCAGATATTATTATTCCTGGCAGCAAAATAAAAATCACAGCATTTCTAAATGGACTTTTTTCAATTAAAAAGGTTGTTACAACCCATCCGATCCACATGATCCAATAAAAAAGTATCCCATCATTCATGAATCTCACCTCGGTAGCATTATGCCACTTTCCGCACGCCCTTAATCGTTTGGCTATGAATAAAACCTGATGCACCAACCCTTTTGCACCACTTTTTTCACTTTAATTTTGCATATCAAAAAACATATAAAAAAAAGCTCCCGAAAAATCGGGAGCTTTTAAATCGTTTACTTGTACTCTTTTAACTGATCACCAATCATCTCAGCTAACGAAAATCCTTTTTCTTCTTTTGGAAGGTTTTGCTTAAGATTTTCTTTATCTTTTTCATCTTGAACAGCTTTCATACTTAAGCTCATTCTTTTTTCTTTGCTGTTTACATCAAGTACTTTTACAGATACTTGCTGTCCTTCTTTAACGACTTCACTTGGGTTGCCGATATGACGGTTTGCCATTTCTGAAATGTGCACAAGGCCTTCAATCCCTGGTGCTACTTCAACAAATGCACCAAAAGCAACGATTCGTTTCACTGTTCCTTCGATAATACTTCCAGGTGTAATAGAAGAACTAGCTTCTTCCCACGGTCCAGGCTGTGTTTCTTTAATTGAAAGCGAAATTCTGTCATTATCGCGGTCTACAGAAAGAACTTTTACTTTAACAGTCTGACCTTCGCTTAATACTTCAGAAGGGTTATCAACACGATTATGAGAAAGCTGTGATACGTGAACTAATCCATCGACACCTCCAATATCAACAAAAGCTCCAAAGTCTGTAAGACGCTGAACCTTACCTTCAATAATTTCTCCAGGAGCTAGTCGATCTAAGATTTCTTGCTTTCTTCCCGCTTCTTCCTCTTCAGTTACAGCACGGTGTGATAATATTACGCGTCCTTTTTCAGTATCAAGCTCTACAATTTTAACCGAAAGCTTTTTACCTTTATAATCTGAAAAGTCTTCTACAAAATGTGATTCAACCATTGATGCAGGAATAAATGCACGTACACCTAAATCTACAACTAGTCCGCCTTTTACTACATCGTGAACAGTAACTTCGAACGTTTCTTTCGCTTCGTATTTTTCTTGAAGTTCAGACCAGGATTTTTCACTGTCTACTGCTTTTTTAGAAACAAGCAGCTTGTCCTCTGAATGAGAAAGCACTTTAACAGTGATTTGATCTCCTTCATTTAACACATCACTTACCTTTTCGATAAAAAGACTAGAAACTTCATTAATCGGTAAAAATGCGTCTTGTTTAGCGCTGATATCAACTAACGCGTGTTTGTCTTCTACTTTCAAAACCGTACCTTTAACGATTTCGCCCGCTTCAGCTTGGGTAGCATTTGTTAAACTTGTGCTCATTTCCTCTGTCATGTTCGTGGCCTCCTCAAAAAATTAAAAAATAATTTATTGAACTTTCACTTTGAAAGAACATTAACATTGTAAAGAACAAACTTATTCATTATCATTTTTTAATTGTGCTATATGTTTCATTATAAGCTCTGTAGCTTCTTTAGCGGAAGCTTTTTGCTCGCGTAAATGTGTAAAGTCAATCGGCTTGCCAAAGATAATTTTTAAACTTTTGCCTTTTTTATACTGGCCGACAATTGCACAAGGAACGATATGAGCTTCGGATTTAAGTGCAAAGAATCCTGCACCCGCCAAACCTTCCCCAATCTCACCTGTTTTGCTTCTCGTTCCTTCAGGGAAAAGGCCGACTACCTTTCCTTCTTTTAAAAGGTTCATGCCTGTTTTTAGAGCTGTCTTATCGCTCATTCCCCTTTTTACCGGAAACGCATTAATTTTAGGCAAGATATGTTTTAATACTGGTACAGAAAAGAGTTCTGCTTTCGCCATGAAGTGAACTTCCCTGGGTGATGCAACTCCAACAAGTGGAGGGTCATAGTTGTGAATATGATTTGTACACAATAAAACCCCGCCAGTATCCGGCATATTTTCTGCACCGATTACTTTAGGTTTAAAGGAGCTCTTAAAATAAGTACCGCAAAGCCATTTTCCGAAAAAATAAAGCTTCATATTAACGTGCCCTTTCCTCTGCAAAATTAAGAATGCTTGAAACTACTTCTTCGATGGTCATGCTTGTTGTATCCAGTTCAATCGCATCTTCTGCTTTTCTTAACGGAGCAGCTTCTCTTTCGCTATCTCTTTTGTCCCGCAGTGAAATCTCGCTTTTTAACTGTTCAAAATCAGCAGGGAAACCTTTTGCAAGATTCTCTTCATATCTTCTGCGAGCGCGTTCATCTACTGATGCGATCAAGAAGATTTTAAGTTCAGCATTTGGCATCACATGTGTCCCGATATCGCGGCCATCCATGACTACTCCACCTGATTCAGCAAGCTGCTGCTGTCGTTTAACCATTTCAATCCGTACTTCTTTTTGTCGGGCAACGAAGGATACATTGTTAGTTACTTCTGCTGACCTGATTGCTTCTGATACGTCTGTTCCATCAAGATATACTGCTTGACCTGCTTCTGTCTTCACCAACTCGATCTTTGTTGTCTGAAGAACTGATTCCAGAGCGATTCCATCATTTAAGTCCGCCCCTAAAAAAAGAGCTTTATAAGTTAATGCCCTGTACATGGCACCAGTGTCGATATAAATAAAAGAAAGGCGCTCAGCTACTTGCTTTGCTACCGTGCTTTTCCCTGCACCTGCAGGTCCATCAATAGCAATCGATAATAATTTTTTCATGTTTCCTCCTACCCCATACCTATGACAATGAATACATAGCAATAAAAAGCAGGTAAACTTCCCCCTGCTTTTTCTGTACATAATCTAAATAACAGATTAATTCTTTATCTATCTTATCACAATTTTTGCTTAACGGTCCATCGTTTCTAAAGCAGGTTCTCTTTCACCTTTTACGACACCTTCATAATGAATGCTTTTATTTGTGTACATTTTAAACGATGGTATCTCTAAAAAAACTTGTGCGACCAATAATAATATAAAATGAGCGATAGCAAGCTGAATCAATAATCTTTCTAGCCTTTTAATCTTAGTCACCTTCTTTTCGGGAGTATTATTCCCCCAAAAAAAGATAGTTATTCTAGATGGTCGTTTCCCTTTTTTTCATTAAAAGCTGCTGTTCAAAACAGAATCTTATAATGTGCTGTCTTGATTTCGGGTCAATCGATTCGAACTGGAGTGGCGCCCTTTGTCTATCTTTCGCATGTCCATCTAAGATCCTCAAAACTTTACATTGAAGATCCAAGTAAATTTTTTCACCTGACTGCATAGGTAGAACAGTTAAACATTCCAGCATATCTCCTTTTGACACACTATGTTTTACAGGCAGTGACAAAAGCATTCCTCCAGCACTAAGGTCAAGCACGACAGAATTAAATGGAGGATAAGAATCATCCATATTTCTCACCGCAGTATCCAATAATGTTTCTACTCGGACATATTCTCTTCTCTGGATCTTATGTATTTCTTCCTCTTTTGGAGAAGCAATGATTAAAACCGGAATCTTCTCAATCTTCCTACCCAGCAGTTCCGTGCGAAATGTAAAAACATTCTTTTCCTTGTCTACAAATGAAGCCTTAAACTGTGTGCCATCAAAGAAATATTCTGTTCGATTTGTGGTTTCATTACTTGGATAATCGATATAAATCCGATCATCTTTTACTTCACAAATTTTGCATCTGTATTTATCCTTTTTATCTGAAAATAACGGTTGCAAATATAACGGTTCCCCTACAGCAATCATAAAATCTTCCCCCACATTGCGTTTCATAGCCTTTACCTTATTATGACAGTTATTAAAAAAAAGAAAAAGCAAAATTTCAAAAAGCGAAATTTTGCTTAGTTTTTTTCTAAAAGATTATAGATACAAAGAGATTCTAAAAACAACTTCATTGAATCGTTAAATGAGGCGGAAGGAAGAGATTCCAGTCCAAAGAGCGGAAATCAACTTCATCCAAGCGCAACAACGCTCACGAAAACAATCTATTTAGATCTCATTATAAGAAGGTTCTGCTTCTTTTAGCTTTTTAACTTCTTCTTCATTTCCATTCTCTGCATTAATGAACACTTGATAGGTTTCATTGCCAAGTACCCCAAGGAATTCATAGCAGAAAACCTCTTCATTAATATCATTTCTGATCAATGCTTTGCTTATTTCCTTTACTTCAAACTTCGGATTCAAATTAGTTCTTGCTTCTTTCTCCGTAATTTTGAATTTTGGAATACGTCGATCCTGATGCGCCAGAAGGAAATCAGTACCTTCATAACCCATAATATCTCCGTTATCGAGAGCGACTTTAACCGTAACCACTTCTGGATAGATTCTCACATCATCCTCAAGTCTTGCATAGGTGAAAACGGCAATATTGTCATACTGATCACTCGAAACCATTTCCATCTTGCTTTCCATGTGCTTTTTCAGGAAGTCTTCTGCCTGGAACATGGCATCATTCAATGATATTTTCGGTTTTCCTACACTTCGGTCATATAGTACATAAAGGGGATAACCGCCTTTTTGTGTTATATCCATATACGTCGTACCTTTAGTATCCGGATTATAAAGCGTCAGGGAATAAGCATCATATTTCGCATCTTTACCTGATTTTTCAACTGTCATCTTTACATTTTTCTTAAGGTCAAAAAATTCGATGGCAATCTTTTTAGCTTCTTCCTTCGTAATCTTTTTACCTTTCAACTGGCTTAAATCACGGTTTTTCATCTCCATCATGTTGGATACTTCAGGACCGAAATTAACTTCTGAATATCCTTCAACATTTTTATCTACGGTTTTAAAGCCATCGATAATCGTGTTATCTTCTTGTGTCTTATTTGTTGCAAGTGCCATTTCAACATCCATCCAGCGAAGGTTGTTCTTTTGAGCTAACGATTCTGTTCTGCGCAGTTCATTCTGTATTTCTGTAGCGTTAGCGTACAAGTCCTTTAATGTCTTATATTCTTTATCAGTCAATGGATTTTTGTCCAGGTCCCGAACTGCAGTACGATAACTGAATTCTCCCATTTTCGCTAAGAATTCTTCAGTTTTATTGAAAGGAAGCAGGGATAGCGGGAGCTGTCCTACATCATTATGAGCTTCAGATGTTAATCTCCAAACTTGAGCTAATGCAGGTGATAGCTGGTTTCTGGAGTTCATTGCGAGCGTTTCTCCAATCTTGTCATGAAGTGAGTCTACATGAAAGTTCAAGTCATGAAAAGCCCGCTGATAGTTATTTTCTGCCTGCAGAAGAATAGCATTCTTTTCTTGGTGCTCTGTATAGCCCCAATATCCAGTCCCTGCCACAGCTACGAACAACAGTGCAATAAGGATTGTGCGTATCATTATATGTTCACCCCTTTATTAGTTACAAAAAATGTGCTTTCCGATTTTCTTGATTTGAGGACGTCCCCAGATCCAGCCTGAAGTTGCTGTATCAGGATTAAAGTAATAGATCGCCTCACCCGTTGGATCCCAGCCATTTAAAGCGTCCATTACAGCTTTCTTGGCCTGTTTATTAGGGGTTAGATAAATTTGTCCATCAGCAACTGCTGTAAAAGCACCGGGCTCAAAAATAACACCAGAAACAGTGTTTGGAAATGCTGTATCCTGAACACGGTTAATGATTACAGCTGCTACTGCTACTTGCCCGATGTATGGTTCACCGCGTGCTTCACCATAAACAGCATTTGACATTAAGTTAATGTCATTTTGCGAATATCCAGCTGGGATATTTTTAGCAGGTTTTACTTGTGCTGGTTTAGCTTTTGCTTGCCCGCCACCAGCTTTACCTTGAGCTGTGCCCTTTGGTGTGCCTTTTGCAGCTCCACCTTTAGCACCCCCGCTTTTCGTCTGTTTGCTCTTAGGGACTCCGCCATAGTATGAAAACTTCTTTCCTGAATTAATTTGCTTATTCACCCAGGCTTTATCATACTTTGAAGCTTTTGCGAGTTTTTGCTTCGTTGTGGTTCCAGCTAAGCCGTCTATATCCATACCAAATTCATATTGGAAGTTTCGTAATGCCCAATAAGTTCTCCACCCAAAAACACCATCGATGTTTCCAGTGTAAAAGCCTAAATATTGAAGACGGGATTGAAGTTCAACAACATCGTCTCCAGTTGCTCCTTTTTGTATGACTTGGTTCGAAAACGCATGTGCATTGTTTTGACCAAATCCAGCAAATAACCCAAAACAAAGGGCGATTGCAAAAAAAGCTCCCTTTATGTAAGCTGAATTTCTTTTCATGAGAAAGTTAGCCTCCTGTAATTTTAATCTCCATTACTTGTTATACATGTATCATTTGTAATCCGGTTTTTTTTATTCAATTTCAAAGTCTTATTGTTGTTGAAAAATAAAAAAAAGACCGGTTAAATACCAGTCTTAGCATTTGCGTTTGGATATGGATTTATTGATGAATTAGCAATTCTTACTTTTCTTAAAGCGAACCACCATAAGAAAATCATGAATGGGAACATATAGAAGAAAATATATTTGGTGCTTGATAGAAGCAAGGAATTAAAGATTCCATGAAGAAGAATCGGGATAACTAGGGAAAGACTTAAATAAATGATTTTTTTCTTTCCAGTAGAGAACTTCCCTTTTCCTAGATAAAAGCCCATGATAACTCCAAACAGGGCATGCCCGCTTACCGGAAGAAGCGCACGGATCAAAGCTTCTTCAATCCCGAACGTGTACAGATAAAAAATGTTTTCCAAGGATGCAAAGCCGAGAGATAATGCGGTTGCATATACGATTCCATCATAAGGTTCATTAAATTCTTCATGAAGGTAAGCTCCATAAAAAACTAAGAACCATTTTAAAAATTCCTCGAGAGTTCCGCTGACTAAAAAAGCATCAACAAATAAAGGGACGTTCAACTCTTCCTTAAATCCAAATTGCAGGACCATTACAGGAAAAACGAGAAGAACTCCAAATATATAGACCTTTACTACTAACGATAAAGGTTCAGTTTCATATTTATCCTTCAGGTAAAAAAATGATAATAGAGCAATAGCCGGAGCCACCGCTGCAGAAATTACAGCTAGCATGTCCTGCCTCTTTTCTACTGTTTTTTTCTATCGTAACATGATATTTTAAGAAGTGGAATAGAGAACAATAAGAACAAGGAGGGCAGCAATATTGAAAAAAATATTACTGATTCATACGGGCGGGACAATTGCAATGGAAGAAAATAAGAACACAGGCGGTGTCAATACAAAAGAGACACATCCGCTTGAAGCCACAATCTCAGAACTGTCTGATATAGCCGAAATCGTGGTAAAAAACTACGTTAACCTGCCTTCTCCTCATATTACTCCTTTTCACATGCTTGAACTTGCCTCATTTATTAATGAGCAGACAGAAGCAGATCAATATGATGGGCTAGTGATCACACATGGTACAGATACATTGGAAGAAACAGCTTACGTTCTTGACCTGATTTTAGAAACACCGATCCCCGTCATCGTTACGGGAGCTATGAGGTCCAGCAATGAACACGGCTCTGATGGTCCTTATAATCTTATTTCTTCGGTAAGAGTCGCCTGCGAACAACAATCATTAGGCAAAGGTGTTCTCGTCGTATTTAATGATGAAATACACGCTGCTAAGAATGTGACAAAAACACATACGAGCAATATCGCTACTTTTCAAAGCCCGCAATATGGACCAATCGGAATCGTTACAAAAAGAGGAGTGCTTTTTCATCATACCTCTCTCCGTTCAAACCGGTTTCAAGTTAAACAATTTTCTAAGAACGTCATATTATTAAAAGCCTATGCAGGAATGGATGGAGAATTGATTAATGCTGCCGCTAAATCTGCAGATGGTGTCGTGATCGAAGCACTTGGCCAGGGAAATTTGCCCCCAGCAACAGTTCCTGCCATCCAAGAGCTCATCACACGTAAAATTCCTGTCGTGCTTGTATCCAGATGCTTTAACGGTATTGCACAAGATATCTATTCATATGAAGGCGGCGGAAAACATCTTAAAGAACTAGGCGTTGTTTTCTCAAACGGTTTAAACGGACAAAAAGCTAGACTGAAATTGATGATAGCCCTTGAGCATACAAATTCACATGAAAAACTACAGCAGTTGTTTTTAAATTAAACGTAAATCTCAAAAAAAGAAATGATTGAATATTGGATTACCGTGAATGAACCTGGATTACCATGGTTATAACCTTGCTTGCTTAGATCAACCTTGCCATAAAATAAAATCAGGCGAAAACCTGATTTTATTCCTTCTTATTAAAAAAGCCATAACCCTTTTAAGGGTTATAGGCTTTTTTCGCGTTTTTCTATAGTGCTCGCTATCATCTCTCCATGAAATCTCCCATTTTCAATGAAAATTTCATTTGCATTATTGCCAGCAGCAATTACCCCTGCAATAAAGAGCCCTTCAACATTTGTTTCCATCGTATCTTCAGAGAAAAATGGCCGCCCAGTCTCTGAATCAATATTTACACCCATATTTGAGATAAAATCATGGTCAGGATGGTATCCAGTCATCGCGAAAACTGCTTGAACTGAAAAAACAGCTTCTTCACCCTTGATCTCCACAATAATCTCGTCTTCGTTAATCTCTTTCACACATGATTCAAACGACATCTTGATCGTTCCGGCTTTGACACATGCTTCAAATTCAGGAAGAACCCATGGCTTTATGCTAGGCGAGTACTCACTGCCGCGATAAAAAACATGGGGTCGCGCCCCTGCTTTTTGTAGTTCCAATGCAGCATCGATCGCAGAATTTTTGCCTCCGATCACAGCTACATCTAAATCATAATATGGATGTCCTTCATGAAAGTAGTGATAGACATGCGGCAAATCTTCTCCGTTAATATTCATCAAGTTCGGATTATCATAGTATCCAGTTGCGATAATTACGTATTTTGCTTCATAGATGGTTTCTTCATTTTTTCGGTTCAGCGTTCTTACCGAAAATGTACCTTCATTATTTTTATCAACGGATACTGCTTTTTCAAAAGTTCGCAATTTTAAATGGTTTCTTTTTACCACTTCTCTATAATACGTTAGCGCATGGATTCTCTTAGGTTTTCTTTGTTCATGAACAAAGGGAAAACCTCCGATCTCCAGCTTTTCACTGGTGCTAAAAAACGTTTGATGTGTAGGGTAATTGTAAATGGTGTTAACAACATTTCCCTTTTCAATCACACAATACGTCATGCCTTTATCCTGAAGAGCTACTGCAGCCGCCAGGCCGCATGGTCCTCCTCCTATTATACAAACATCTATTTTCATTTTTTCACCACTCCAAAAAAACACGTCATATCTTTATTTTGCCAAATAAAAAAATCTCCTATCATCATATGATAGGAGATTTACATTTCAATTGCAAAATATTAAATCCAGCCTCTGAAACGAGAAGCCTCAGCCATCTTACGAACACCGACCATATAAGCCGCAAGTCTCATGTTTACTTTTCTGTTCATAGCTGTTGTATAAACCGTATCAAACGATTTAACCATCACTTTTTCAAGCTTCTCTTCAACTTCTTCTTCAGTCCAATAATACCCTTGATTGTTCTGAACCCATTCAAAGTAAGAAACGGTTACTCCCCCAGCACTTGCTAATACATCAGGGACAAGCAGTACTCCTCTTTCTGATAAGATTCGAGTTGCCTCAAGAGTTGTAGGTCCATTTGCTGCCTCAACCACAATTGTAGCCTTAATCTGGTTCGCATTTTTCTCTGTAATCTGATTTTCGATCGCAGCAGGTACTAAAATATCGCAATCAAGTTCTAACAGTTCCTGATTGGTTATGGTGTCTTTAAACAATTTTGTAACTGTACCAAAGCTGTCTCTGCGCTCAAGGAGATAATCGATATCAAGTCCTTCAGGATCATGAAGACCGCCATAAGCATCTGAAATCGCGATTACTTTCGCACCAGCATCATGCATGAATTTGGCAAGGAAGCTTCCTGCATTACCAAAACCTTGTACAACGACACGAGCACCTTCAAGCTGAATACCTTTTTTTACAGCAGCTTCACGAATACAGATCGTAACACCTTTTGCAGTGGCTGTTTCACGTCCATGAGATCCACCAAGTACAAGAGGTTTTCCAGTGATGAAACCAGGTGAGTCAAACTCTCTGATCCTGCTGTATTCATCCATCATCCAAGCCATAATCTGCGAATTTGTAAATACATCTGGGGCAGGGATATCTTTTGTAGGTCCTACGAGCTGACTTATAGCTCGTACATATCCGCGGCTTAATCTCTCAAGCTCTCTGAAAGACATGGTGCGCGGATCACAGATGATTCCGCCTTTACCGCCGCCGTATGGCAGATCCACAATTCCTGCTTTTAAACTCATCCAAATTGATAACGCTTTAACTTCTGTTTCTGATACATTCGGATGAAAACGAACGCCGCCCTTTGTTGGACCAACAGCATCATTATGCTGGGCACGATATCCTGTAAAAATTTTAGTGCTTCCATCATCCATTTTAACCGGTATGCGGACAGTAAGCATACGGATCGGCTCTTTAAGTAACTCAAAAACTTCGGAAGAATATCCTAATTTATCGAGCGCATCCGCGATAACGGATTGCGTGGATTGGAGCACATTGTCATTTTCATGATGATTGTCGGATTTTTGGTCTGTAGTATTTTGGGCTGTCATTTGTTTACCTCCCATATTTGTCACCTCTAAAGTTTAGTCAAGCTTCAGTGACAGTATACACCTTTGCAAGACTGTTGAGAAGAAAAATTTAGTGAATTTCACCTAAAAAGAAAACGCTTTCTTAATCACATACTGTTACGAAAATACCTAATATTCTGCCAATATACCTATAGCCATTGTTTGTCCATTTTGTTAGGACTCCGCCCCACCATTATTAAACGATGGGGTAGTGAATTTTATCAATTATTTTTTCAAAGATAACTCAATTAATTTTTCAATCATAGCAGGATAATCCATGCCGATTTCTTTAGCTGCATCGGGGAAAAGACTTGTCGGTGTCATACCAGGAAGTGTGTTCACTTCCAGTATCACTGGCAGTGTACCATCGTGAGGAACGATAAAATCTACACGAGAGTATACTTCACACCCCAGGACTTCATGAGCAGCAACAGCCTGTTTCTGTAAGAGAGCAGTTGTTTCTTCATCTAATCTCGCAGGAACATAGTGTATGCTTCCACCTTCAGCATACTTTGATTCATAATCATAATAAGCATTCTTAGGCTCGATCTCAACAACTGGCAATGCTTGCATCTGCCCGTGTTCACCCATAACAGCAACTGTTACCTCTTTGCCGCTTACAAATTGTTCTACAAGAATGGTATCATCATGCATGAATGCCTCAGCGATCCCTTTAAGTAGCTCTTCCCTGTTATGAGCAATTGTTAAACCGATTGTTGACCCTTCTCTATTCGGCTTAACAACAGCAGGAAAATCAAAAGATAGGTCTGTCTGATCTTCTTTATAAGATTTTTTATATAATACCTTTTCCTTTGCTATTTTGATGCCTGCTTCTTTAAAGAACTGCTTTGATTTTGCTTTATCCATTGCTATCCCTGAAGCTAGAGCCCCAGATCCAACATATGGGATATTCAGCATATCTAAAAGTCCCTGAAGACGCCCATCCTCACCATATTTGCCGTGAAGTCCTAAAAAGACAACATCTGCTTCTATATCAAGCAACTCATGTAATCGTGAAGGATGAAAATCAATTCCAATAACATCATGTCCCTTGCTTTCTAGCGCTGCAATAATTTGTTGACCTGTAGATAGTGATACTTCACGTTCAGCAGATACCCCACCATATAAGACTGCAATTTTCATTAATGGTCACTCCTAGCCCAAAAGTTTATGTATTTATTATATTCCCTGATCTTTTTACTGTTCAGCAAAAAAATATTACTAATCATAACACGATTTTTCGAAAATCAGGAAGGCGAAACACAAATGAGGACGCAGAAATTTTGCGCCCTCCTTCCTGTTTCTGTTATTTAAAGTAATGATGAAGCTCTTTAACTGCTTCAGTCTTCATTAGTTCTTTTCCATATTCGATTACTCTATAGCTTGTAATTGTAGAGGAACTTCCGAATTCTGCGAGAATTGCAATAAATAAATCCAGATCAAGTGGATTAACTTCTTCCTCTTCAAATTTTAAGTAAAAATGATTATTAAAAGAGAACAATCTGCCACCCTTGATTTCTAGTGAATGAAGTCGCTTCGCCAGAAGGATAACATCTTCAAAAGATGAAAACTCATAAAAAATTTCATCATTCTCATCCAATGTAACTTGCATCTCTATATAATCTTCATCATATTCTTCTTCCAGATCATACTCATTGATACCTTTTGTAACAATAACAACCATACCTTGAGCAGGAAGTGAAAATACTTCAACCGCAATAGGACCGTCAGCTTTAAATCCTACCTCATCATCAGCTTCTGTCATCATATCACGGAAAAGCTGATGTACTTTCGGAATGTCTTGCCATATTTCTTCTTTTGAAATACCACGTTCATTCAAATCATCAAAAGTTAGGAAGATCTTTATTTTATTATAGGTTAACCGTTCTACCCGCATCTCTGGTCCCCCTTACGATCGGCGCTATTATGTCTTAGTTACAATATATGAGTTTGTGAAAAGTTGGTGATAAACAAACAAGCCAATAATATCAGCCATCATTATTTATTTTTAAGCTTCTTAGAAATCCAGTCTTCCCATTCTGCTTTTGTGCTGCCGATTAACAGATCGCTGTAAGTGTCCTGAACTTCTGAAGAAAGATGACTTACAGCAGATCCCCCCACACCAAAAAAAGTTTCAGGGAATTTCTCATCAAGATTTTCAGCCCATCTTAATGTTTTTATTGCTGGGTCCACGATTGTACACGATAAAAATACCATCCTCGGTTCCACTTCTTTTATAACAACCTCAAAATCTTTCTCTGGAATTCCGTGACCTAAATAGATTACTTCGAACCCTTTCCGCCTTAAGAACAATGTAAACATCAGAAGACCTAATTCATGTTCCTCGTCTATTCCGCAGCTTGCAATTACCTTTGGTAAATAAGGGTCAGAAGGAAGCCAGTGCATAAGTTGTCCAATTTTTGTTCGTAAAAAGGATGAAGTAAAGTGTTCGTGGGCAACTGTTATTTTTTGATCTTCCCAAAGATGGCCTACCTGTACTAATAATGTACCCAAAATATCAATTATGACTTTTTCCAAATTATACATACTGAAAGCCTGACTCAATAAATCGTTAGCTTTTTTTTCCTGAAACGAAAGCAAAGCATCTAGAATCATTTTAGACATTTCAGCAGCACGATCTGTATTTTCTATTGAAAAGGGTGCAGCTTCTTTATAAAGTTCCCCGTTTTGGGCAACGTCGACTGCTTGGCTAATTGTGAATCCTTGATTAACTTTATTCACTAACCATTTTAATATGTATACTTGTTCATCAGTATATAATCGGTGTCCAGCTTCATTTCGATGAGGCTGAACAATAGAATAGCGTCTTTCCCAGGCTCTTAGAGTACCAGCTTGTATACCAAGCATTTTGGAGACCGCTTTAATGTTGTACTTCCCTTCACAAGACATCTGCACTTCCTCCAAAAAATAAGTTAAGAAGAGTATATCTGAAAAAACATTGCACTGTAAACTTTTTGCCTTAACCAAGGGTGATCAGATGTGCCTCGCTGGGTGCACCCAATCGAAGGGGAAGATGTGTCGCACCAAAGCCATTGCTGACTAAAAGTTTAAAATATCCTTCATCGTACCATCCGCCTCTTTTAGCGATTCCTAATGGTCCAAGCCTGATCTGACCTCCGTGAGTATGTCCGGATAGCACAATACGAATTTGATGTTCCTGCTTGATTTTTTTTGATATGTCTGGATTATGACTGATGAGTATACGGCATGAAGATCTGCAGTTCAATACCGCATCTTCCAATCTGTCTTTTCCAAAAGAAAGATCATTTATCCCTGTAATATCAAGAACATCATAGTTCCTTTTAATTGAAATACTAGTATTATCTAAAATGATTGCGCCATTATTTGTAATAGCATTCATTAATAATGTAACATCTACATCATAATCATTGTTTCCCCATACAAAATAAACAGGTCCAATTTTAGACAGCATTTTAATATTATCTTCCACCCTGGCCATAGGAACTCCTTTTTCTGTTAAGTCCCCTCCGATGATTACAATGTCAGCTTTCCCTGCTTTTTCAAGAAGATTTTTTGTAACGGTTCTTCTATGTATATCTGAGATGAAAAAGATTTTAAAATTCTTGAATGCTCCTGGCAGTTTGTCTATTTTTACTGTATCTAATCTGACACGATTCCTGTGTGCTTCAATATACATATAAAGTATCAGAGATAGTGAAGATGCAGCTAATAAAAAAATGTATACCATTATTGCCTCCTGCAATTGTTTAAATGATCATAACACAGAAAGGTTTTTTGCTCATAAAATGAATGAGTACAGATGTAATTTTTTGAATATTTAAAAAGTATTAGTTGAAAAAATTGTAAATTTAGCGTATTATTATTAATACGAATAACAAAAATTTAGAGAGGAATAACATCATGACATTAACTAAATTAAAGAACAAATCTCTCGTGACTGACCTTGATTTATCATATAGCATGCGACTTGGTTTGCCTATTGAAGTGTATTGCCCAGAATCACACCAAACTATTGCTTTTGGCAGAATTGATCATTTCTGTGAAATGACAGTAATCATACAAGGTCAGTGCCACGAGAGAAATTCTGTATTGTTTTTCGGCTGTCCATGCCAATAGCCTTCTATTTATGAAAGATATTAATGTTGTATTCTTTTTTCATAAATTCAAATACGATATGCCTCTGATCCCATTGTTCCTCATCGCTCCACCATTCTTCATTTCTATCAATAAAATCTGAACGGATCGCTTCGAAATCGTCATCTGCTTTTTTGTATTTTTTCTTCATCCAAATCATATGAAAACTTGAGAATATGATAAAGACAGTACAGATCCAAACCATCTCATCTCCGAAAATGAGGGTTAACGGATTTTCAAAGGGTGCTGCTTCAGGAAGTTTGAAAAAATAAAGATACACAAATGTCGCAATTACAACAAAAATCATTGACGATCCCCATTGATTGATTGCTTTTTTCCATCTGTCTTTTTCTGCCTTCTTTTCTACGAGCTGTGCTAAAACGATGCTTGTCAGCTGATTAACAAAAGGCTTTATCCTCCAGTGATTCAATGCGTTCATACACAAAACCTCCTGTAGAATAATTATGCCTATACAAGCAGATTCATGCTTTCTAATAAAATAAGACTGTCTTCGTAAATATTGTTGCATTTGAACTCTTTAATTTCCGCTCACTCATAACGGAACAAAGCTCACCGCACGCCCAGTGGAAAACGAACAACCTGGGGCAGAATTCAATTACATTCTGGAGCTACAATATAAGCGAAAACAATCTAAAATAAAGACCGTTAGAAATTTTTAAAGTTCCCGACGGTCTTTTCATCGTTCGATTTCAACTTGCTCAACACCCTTTTTATTTTCACTGTGGACTGGCGTGGATACTTTCTGTGACCAATATTTATAAGTCACAGTCAGAACGATCAATAACACAAAAGAAAAAAGCAACAGTCTTGTCAGCCAAAACATAGAAACCTTCCGTTGTTTCTGATGATCTTCTTTCTTTCTTTTGACACTTTTCTTTCCATGCACTTCACTTCTTGATGGAAGTGTACTCATTTGCAAACCGCTTAAATCAGCAGCTTTTGTTCTAAGATTTTCTGCCTGATCTTTCTCCAATTAAGTCACACTCCTTTCTCGGTGTCATTCTTGCCTCTTTTATGTTCTCTGGCAATCCAGCAGCCGGAGATAAAATCAATTAAGAAATGAGCAAAAAACGGAACCCATATTGTTTCCGTCACTTCATATAATAGGCCGAGCCAAAAACTTAATAGGGTAACAATACTGAATAATAATGGCTTCTTAATATACCGGACATGAAGAAGTGAAAAAATAAGACTTGTAATAACTAAACCCAACAACGATTGTAATACTCCACGGAAAAGCCATTCCTCCGCAAATGCAATAATACCTGTCAAAATAAAGATATGAGGATATGATAAGGAACTGAAGATTTTTTCATTAATCCCGCCATCATCCAAATAGTGAGCAGGAAGTCTTTTTTTTAATTGTATAGAAATGAAAGGTAAAAACAATCCTGTTGCTCCTGCTAAAAGAAGGCCAGTACTAGTTACCGGACTTCCTATTTTCCATGGAAAAGGAACATCAAAGATAAAAGCAATAACAATAGCGATTACTAAAAATAGACCTTGCGAGATATAAACGTTTAATAACAGTTCTTTTGGCGTAAAATCATTAATCAAGTTTCTTTTTTCTTGGGAGTTATTCATATTTGTTGTTTACACTTCCTGTCTAAATAAACGTTTAAGTTCATCTTCCCATGCTTGATAAATATGGTCCTCTATATCTTTTTTTCCGTAAAATCGTGTCAGTTCATCTTGACAGCCGCTGCAGCAATGATTCTTAACTGCTATTTCTTCTTCTCCGAAATATTTAAGCAGCATATTTCGTTTACAGCCTTCATCCATTATCCATTTCTCAATCATTCTTAATGATTTTAACTTTTCTCTTTTTCTTTCTTCTATCTTTTTTTTAAGTGCTTTTTTTAACGATTCCCTTTTCACTTCTGGTACGCATTTTTCATCCAACACTCCAGAGGTATTAAGATGATACTCCATAAACCTTTGACCTGTTTCAGAAATACCAGCTAACTGCAAACGGTCAGATAATGTAGTTTCAGAAAGTACGTCGTAATCTGATAAAATGTAATCTATTTGATTATCATCAGGAAGCTCATTTTCAATAAAATGAAATGGAACCTCTAAATCAGCCGGGTGATAAAGAAGAATCGCTGCTGAAGGCTGTAAATCCCTTCCTGCACGCCCTATTTCCTGAACGTAGCCTTCTACGTTTGATGGTGCATTATAATGAATGACATACCTAATATCAGGTTTGTTTATACCCATCCCGAATGCATTTGTACATACGATCAGCTGCAGCTGCGAATTAAGAAATTGCTTTTGTACTAGCAATCTCTCATCCTGCTCCATTCCTCCGTGATAATAGGAAACATCCCGCATACCTCTTTCAAGAAGAACAGTGACAAGTTGTTCAGCACCCCTTCTCGTATTTGTATAAACAATTCCCGGACCTTTCAGTTCAGTTATTAGATCTAATGCTCTGTCTTGCTTCTGCTCTTGATCAGAAAAGGACTCTACAAATAGAGAGATGTTCGGTCGATTCACACTATGTATATGAACTTTCGCGTCTCTCATTTCCAAATACTTCAGAATGTCTTCCTGCACTTTTACTGCAGCTGTTGCCGTTAATGCAAGACAAACTGGATCTCCCAGCTCTTTTTTAATTAATGCTAAATCCAAATAATACGGCCTGAATTCGTGTCCCCATTGAGAGATGCAATGTGCTTCATCAACGACAAAGAGAGACCATTTGACTGATAATAAAGCTGATCGTATATATTTATTTTGCATGATTTCAGGACTTACAAAAACAAACTGGTAATCTTTCAAGTGATCCAAGACTAATCGTTTTTCTGAATGTTCCAAGAAACTATTTAACGCTACCGTTCTCTTAAAGCCCGTTTGTTTAAACTGATCAACTTGGTCCTGCATGAGAGACACTAACGGAGAAACGATTAAAGCTCTTCCTTTCAATAAAACAGCCGCTAACTGATAGATCAGTGTTTTCCCAGTTCCAGTAGGAAGCATACCTAGTACATCATGACCTGAGAGAATATCTTCTACTATTTCTTTTTGTCCCGGTCTGAAATCATCAAAACCATAGTACTGTTTAAGTGCTGCTTCCAACTGCATGTTTTCCACCCTCTTTAGCCAGAACAAGCCGTAATTGTAAATATGTCAGATGAGGAAATGCTTCTTTTATTGGCCTGAGCTTGTTTTTTTTTGTTTTATTATAAAAAAGGATAACTCGTTCTTTATCTTCATCACTTACGTAAGGTTGAATTGAAAATTCAGGAATCTCTCGAGCGATTTCTACGAGGTGATCTTCCATTGTACTCAATTTTAAGTTCCTGATTTTCATAATTTCTTGTAGGTCTTTCTCTTTTTTCAGCAGATGGTACGTCTGCATAGCAGATTTGGTCAAGGCGGGTACAACAATAAAATCTCCTATAAGGGAATTTAATACATGATACATCTCCGGCTGCTCTCTAATGGATTTGAAAATTACATGCAGTACAGAACGGAAGCGAAGCACCGTTTCGACTCTCGATAATCCCCACTCTCTGGCTGACTGTTCAAATGTATGGCCAACACGGTTGTATCCTGATAATTTTTTAACAAAAATCTCAGCACACTCTGAATCGCATTCTTGTAATACTGCATTTAATTCATTGTATAAAAGGGATGCAACATGCTTTCTTTGCTGTTCAGTTCTGGGAAAGAGGATTCTTACTTTTTCAGCTGCTTCACGTTCTCTTATAACTGGAGAAAAATCAAAATTATTATATAGCGAGTTTGAAAGAGATTGAACAAATAATGTAATGATCTGCCAGCATCTTTGTTCGATTGAAGCATATTTTAAACCATTGAGCTTTTCAATGAATGAATAGGTGCCACTAATCTCCTCGAGGAACGTTGCACCTTTTTTAGTTAACACAAAAACGTTATCTTCTTTAAGCTTAATCAGTTCATCTGTATATAGCTCATCTATGATTGAGTTAAAGTCATCTAACGTTAAACCTTTTAGCGATGCATAATAATGGTCGATCTTAAACCATTGACTATCTGACAATGATTGTGATGTTTTCTTTCCGGTTAATATGTAGTAGATACCTGAGCACTTTCTGCTGCCATCTACTTTTTGCAGAATGTCCATCATTATGGCAAAACAAATATCCATACTTTATCACCACACTATTTTACTTGTATCCATTTTATCAGATTATAGGGAATTAAGAGTAAAAGTGTTATATTTTGAAGGAAGCTGGGTATAAAAGATAAGATGAGGATACTAATTTTCTATTGAAATGTAGAGGGATAATTATTACAATATGATTAGAAGACCTTAAATAAAAAATGGTTAAATATGTATGACCGGATTAGTTTTCCAATTCCTTAGGAGGTATTCATTATGCCAAAGTATACGATTGTTGACAAAGAAACTTGTATCGCATGTGGAGCATGCGGAGCTGCAGCACCAGACATTTACGATTATGACGATGAAGGAATTGCATTTGTAACATTAGACGAGAACCAGGGAATCGTTGAAATTCCAGACGTTTTGTTAGAAGATATGCAAGATGCTTTTGAAGGCTGCCCGACTGATTCAATTAAAGTTGCCGACGAGCCTTTTGATGGCGATGCATTAAAATACGAATAGATCCACCTATGTTACAGGCCCTCTTTCAAAGAGGGTTTTTTTATTTATTTTATTAAGGATGATTCTCATTGTCAATTAGATTCTTTTGATTTATGAAACCGCTATCTTAAAAAACATGGTTGTACCCTTATTCAGAATGTGTTAAATTATCAAAATATTAATGCAACTTATAAAGAATCCAAGGGGTGGAAATGTGACTGCAACCATATTAATTTGCGATGGCATTACAAGTGATGGAATTGAACCTTTAGTAAAACTCGAGGGTGTTGAACTCATCTTCGGAAAGGTCGATGATATCCATGATCCTGAATTGATTGAAGGGATAATGGTCAGAAGCGCTACTAAAATTACCGAATCTGTTTTAGAAAAATTTTCAGGATTAAAAATTATTGCACGAGCTGGTGTAGGTGTAGATAACATCGACCTTACTGCAGCTACAAAAAAAGGGGTCCTGGTTGTTAATGCTCCTGAAGGCAACACGATTTCAACTGCTGAACATACATGGGCAATGATGATGTCCTTAGTGCGTAATATCCCGCAAGCCAATCAATCTGTGAAGCTCGGTGAATGGAATCGAAAAAAATATACCGGCCAGGAACTTTACCAAAAAACACTTGGAATTATCGGAATGGGTCGCATCGGTTCTGAACTTGCAAAACGTGCAAAAAGCTTCTCTATGAATGTACTTGTTTTTGATCCTTACTTTTCATTAGATAAACAAAAAGAATTATCGGTTACTTCTGTTGACCTTGATACGCTCATTCAACAAAGTGATATTATTACCGTTCATACCCCGCTAACTAAAGATACTCGGAAATTGTTAAATCACGATAACATTAAAAACACTAAAAAAGGCGCTTATATCCTCAATTGTGCCCGAGGAGGGATCATTGATGAAGAAGCTCTCTTGCACCATCTGAACACCGGCCACCTATCAGGCTGTGCACTGGATGTATTTGAACAAGAGCCTCCAGTTAATCGTTCATTGATTGATCATCCTAATGTTATCGTCACTCCCCATATTGCCGCTTCAACCATACAAGCTCAAAAAAATGTAGCTTATATGGCGAGCGATGAGATTAAGTCGTTTATATTAAACAAACCTTTAAAACATGCTGTAAACTTCCCGTCATTATCTAAAGACACGTATGAAAAACTTATCGCCTATTATGACTTCTCACATGTACTCGGATCATTTACCACACAATTTTTTAAAGAACCAGTCACCGAAATTTCCATCGGTTATGGAGGATCACTCTCTGAAACAGATACGACATCACTGACCAGAAGCTTTCTTTGCGGGTTCCTAAAAACGAGACTCGACAGGCCTGTAAACGATGTTAACAGTATGGTGGCTGCCAACGAACGCGGAATTGTAGTAGGTGAAAAACGAGGTACAGATGATTATGGCTACCCAAACATTATTCATGTTAAAGTTACTGGGCAAAACAGGAATTTCACACTATCCGCTACTTTAGTTAAAGGGTTCGGCGGTCGCATAATTCAACTGAATGGATATACAGTAGATTTTGTCCCACAAGGATCACTGCTATATATTGAACATCGTGATACACCTGGCATTATAGGAAAAGTTGGTGCCTTTCTAGGGGAAAGAAAAATAAACATTGCGACGATGCATGTAGGAAGAAAATCAGCTGGTGGTGAAGCAATGATGGTCTTAACATTTGATACTCAGCTGCCTGAAGAGATTCAAAAAGAACTAGTCAGCATTGACGATCTGCTCGTCTGTAAACCGCTGGACTTGTAAATTACCCATTAAAAAACTTGGCTCTGACGAGCCAAGTTTTTTTACTATCCCAATTCAACTTCCTTCCGTACTCCATCCTTAAAAGTCATAAGAGTTGTATATCCTGTCTTTTTTGCAAGCGCTATGGAAGATTCATAGTTTTCCCCAACTTGGTGAGGCTCATGAGCATCAGAAGATAATACGATAGGTATACCTTTTTTATAACATAGTGAAAGGAGTTCAGGTTCGGGGTATAACCTCCCGACAGGTTTACGCAAACCTGCTGAAGAAATCTCCACACAGGTTTTTGAATTTTTTAATGCATCTGTTACCCTCTCATACTGCTCCATTAAAAATTCCTTATCTTTAGGAACGTGATTAAAAATCTTCACTAAGTCAATATGTCCTACAATATCAAAAAGATTCGATTGTGCCAGGGTTATGATTTGGTCGTAGTAGGCTTTATATGTTTCGTACAGATCCCTTCGATCCCATTCTTTTCTGAATTCAGCAAGATCGATTCCAAAATCGTCAACCCAGTGAACAGAACCGATCACATAATCAAAGGGATATGATGAAAGGAAGGATTCCATCTCCTCATGGCTGCCTGGGGTATAATCCATTTCAATAGACATCCTTACGTCTAGATCTAACTTTTCTGCTTTCTTGAATAGATTTACGTAGTCATCCATCGCATAATAGCGTCTTTCTTCCATCCAAGGTTTCGAAACAATGTTTTTCGTTTCATAAAAATGATAAGCGTGTTCAGATATCCCAAATTCCCCGATTCCTTTTTGTTTTGCAGTCTCCACAAATTTCGTTAAGTAATCAATGGTCAAAGTACCTTTTTCGAGATGAGCATGGTAATCCGTCAGCATTTTGGTCTCCTTTTAAAAACGTTTTACCATATGTACCACGAATATCTCTCTCAATCAAGCATTTTATGCTCCGAGTTTTCCACCGATAAAGAGCACACTGATACAGAGTGTTAAAAATAACACCGCAAAAAAACGATTAAGATAGTCTCTCATTTTGTCCTCCTAAGTTTCAAGAATCAACTTTACTATCCTATTCAATTAATAAAATTTTTGAACTCGATTTTTAAAATTAGAATGCATGGCTGGCAAACTTTTCTCGGCTAAATAAAAAACCGCCTTAATAGGCGGCAGTTTTGTTAAAATTGTTATTAAGCTGCTTCTCCATAATATAAAGGAGCGGTTTGTATAGCACTACAAAGAATACGGCATTTCCAATCGCATGGTTCATATCAAATGGAAGACCTGCCAGATAATATGGCCAGAATTTTTGAGTAATGACTCCCCCCATTATTATCGACATAATGAAGCCGAACAGAAAGCCGCAGAAACTTGCATATAGGCTCATGACCCACCATGGCATTGTGTGACGGTATCTTCCGAGCAGACCGCTTAATACTGCAATAATTCCCCAAGCGATCATCTGTCCGAAAGACCACAGGCCATGACCTAAAAATAGGTTTGTAGTTAAAGTGCTTAATATAGCTAGAATAAGACCTTGAACAGGACCAAGTACAAATGATGCTAATATTAAGATCGTTGTGTTCGGCTGAACGTTTGGAATCATTGCAAATGCGATGCGTCCTACAGTTAAGATTGCTGCAAGCAAGGCAATGATGGTAATTCTCCTGATCGTCAGCTTATTCATACTTGTGGAAGTCGAATTCAACAGTATCACCAGGTTTCAATGTGATTTCTTTTGCACCTTTCATAGCTTCTTCTCCATTAACAGAAAAGAACCATGAAGTTTTATCTTGTTCATTTCCAGCAATCCCTTCGATACTGCTGATAAAAGAATCATCAAACTGAGTTTCAATCTTGAAGTTATCCTTCATGACATCCATTATTGTAGTTTCTTCCGTAATGGCTACTTTCTTTTCTGCAACTTTCTCTTTGCCATTATCTTTTGTAATTTGAACGGTTACTTCTTCTTTTTTGTTTTCTTCTGTTTTTGGCTGATCAGAAGCCTTCTTTGTCTCAGATGTTCCACACCCAGCCATTAACATCATCAATGCTGCAAATACTAAAATCAATTTTTTCATCATACTACCTCTTTCTTTTTGATAATCTTTTTCTTTCAGGCTGTTTTCTAAAAGATTGTTGTCCTTCTCGCTTCATTTGCAAGTTGATTGGAGCGTAAGGTGCGTGCCTACCACCTGAGAAGCTTCTCGCTAGGCATGCGACGAGGAAGCTCACATCGGTAGCATTTACTTGTAGACGCAGGAGCAAGGATACTTCCATGAAGCGGTCAGGTGGAGACTCCTAATGGCGATTTAGCAAGCTCACCTTACCCCTCGTGGAAAGCGAGCATCCTGTAGCGGAAATCAACCACTTCCAATTGCAACAATAATTACGAAAACAGCATTTCACCAAACAAAAAAATCCCCTTCGACTACGAAGGAGATTGATAATTTGGTATACAGGCAGAAAACAGCGGCCTCTTAATGGCACTGCTTTAACACCCCCCTATCCTCGTAGGTCATGTCATGTACAAAACAGGCAGGTCTCCTGGCTCTTGATCATCGTCCCCTAACGCCTTCCCGTTTTCACAGTGGCAGATCAATTAGGTTTCTCACAATTACAGTGGCGGGACCGCAACGGAATCTAACCGTTTTCCCTATTATGCTTGTCCGATTAGGACAGCACCTGTTTAAACACTTATGAAATTTTCTTTTTACAAATCAATTATAACCGACTGGAGAAAATTGTGAAATCATTTTTTTGACTAGTTCGCTGTTCCTTATGAAACAAGATTAATCGGGAAAGAATGATAATTTATTTCACAGTTCGAGGTATTACGAAAGAGAATGTCGTACCTTCATTATTTTTACTATGAACATTTATTTGGCCGCCATGCGCTTCCACGATGTTCCTGGCGATCGCAAGACCTAGACCTGTGCCTCCTGATTTTCCTCTTGTTCTTGCTTTATCACCTTTATAAAAACGTTCAAAAACAAAGGGAAGATCTTCTTCTTTAATTCCTGTACCGTTGTCTTTAATGGAAAATTTAACTGCCTTTTCACTTGATTCTATCGACAGACGAACAAATCCTCCGTGTGAAGTATGACGAATGGCGTTATCAATTAAGTTAGTTAAAACTTGCTCAATTCGGTCAGGGTCTATTTCCATCTCGTCATGGTTACCAGAAATATGGAGTGTCAGCTGTATATCTCTGTCTTTTGCAGGACCTTGAAACTTTCGAACGATACGTTCAGCAAATGGCGGAATTGCTAAGTGTGTATAATGGAGCTTCATATGCCCTGCTTCTAACCTGGCAAGATCGAGCAGTTCATTAACAAGCCTTCCCATCCTTTTTGATTCATCTAATATGATGCCTGCTAATTCCTTCTTTTCTTCTTCCGACTCTGCAACATCATCCACAATAGCTTCACTGTATCCCTGAAGCATCGCTATTGGTGTCTTGAGCTCATGTGAAACGTTTGCTACAAAATCTTCTCGCAATTTATCCATTCGCCGCTCTTCTGTCATGTCACGCAAAACCGCAACAGCACCGCGAATTACCGAGTGATCATATAAAGGTGTCATGACTATAACCCATGAACGGCCCTGTATGTTAATTTCAGTCATCTGCTCGCTTTCAAGTGAGACCACTTGCTGAAAAAGCTGAGTGACTGCAATCGGAACATTTCCTTTCACTTCACTCTTCATGCCTGATTCATAATAAAAAGCTTGTAAGAAGCGGTCAGCCGGAGGATTAGTAACAAGAATATTCATCTTCCTGTCAAACGTAATAACACCATCAGCCATTGAACTTAAGATGCTTGTGAGCTGTTCTTTTTCCTGGTTTAGCGCTGTAATATTATTTTTAAGCTGACGTCCCATACGGTTGAAGGTCATTCCCAGTTCACCAATCTCATCATGTGTTAAGATCGGCACCTTCATATCAAATTCACCTTTTGCGACGGATGTAGCTGCTTCTCTCATTTTTCTAAGAGGAGCCGTTATTCGTGTGGATAAAAAGAAAGCAAATATGATCGTGAGTATAATTGCTATACCTGCCGCTAAAAAGATAAGATATTTCGTATGATTTGTAGTTTTGGTTATATTTTCGATCGATTGATAAACATAGACACCGCCTTTACCGTTACCTGTCTCGTACGGTTCACCGTAAACGATCATAGTATGAGCAGATTCGTTATCATTCGAAATTATGGGGAATTCTCCGTTTATATAAATCTTTTTCTCTTCATCCACTACTGAAGATAACTGTTCGTTATCACTAAAAACAGAAACAGGAATGTAAGGAGCATCACTAAATGATTTTGTGGAGATAAATGATTCTTGATTTTCGTCAATGATCATAATGGACATCGAATAAGCTTCTGCCATTTCACTTGTGATCCTGATGGCTTCTTCTTTATTTTCATCGTTCTCCATAATCAGAACGAGCCTGTCTGCCATTTTCGTTAATTGTTCTCTTGCCTGATTGTCATAAAAATTCTCGAAAAACTGGGTAAGCAATATCGTCAGTACGGTCAGTACGACTAATACCAGCAATAGAATGGTTACCGAAAGTTTCCCTACAACACTTCTCCAAATCATTCATTTCCCGCCTCAAATTTATATCCAACTCCCCAAACTGTTGCTATCATAGAAGCAGCATCCGGTGAGACTTTGTTTAATTTTTCACGCAGTCTTTTCACATGCGTATCTACCGTTCTTAAATCACCAAAAAATTCATAATTCCAAACATCCTTCAATAGCTGCTCACGGGCATAAACTTTATCTGGTGTTTTGGCTAAATAGTACAGCAGCTCATATTCTTTAGGAGTTAAGTTTACTTCTTTACCACCTGCTGTAACACGATGAGCGTCATGATCGATTGTCAGATGCTTGAACACAACCACATTTTTTGCAACCGTTTCCGTTTGAAGGAACTTTGTTGGTGAAGATCTTCTTAAGAGTGCTTTCACACGCAGGATGACTTCTCTTGGACTGAATGGTTTAGCGATATAATCATCTGTTCCAGCTTCAAATCCCTGGATTCTGTTCAGCTCTTCACCTTTTGCTGTTAGCATGATTACTGGGGTGGCTTTCTTTTCTCTAAGTTTTTCACACACTTCAATACCGTCCATACCCGGAAGCATCAAATCAAGCAGAATAAGATCAAAATTAATGGACACCGCCATTTGAAGAGCTTCTTCTCCATTTTCTGCTTCATGTACTTCGTAGTTTTCTCTTTCCAGGTACATCGTTAATAATTTGCGAATCCGTTCTTCATCGTCGACCACTAATATTTTAGCTTCTGTATTCATTTTCAAGCCTCCACATGAATTCATTGAGAAATTTTTCCTATCAAATCTATCTTGTTTCTATCATACATGAATTCTTCCTCTTGGAACAAACAGGATACTCTCCATCATACTTTATAAAAAAGCCCCTCTTTTATAAAGAGAGACTTTTATGAAACTTATTATGCGTATGAGTGCAAGCCTACTAATACAAGATTTACCGCGATAAGGTTAAAAGTAATGATCCAGAAACCTAATACGCAAAGCCAAGCAGACTTCTCGCCATGCCAGCCTCTTGATAATCTTAAATGAAGATAAGCAGCATAGAACAAGAAAGTGATCAAAGCCCAAACTTCTTTAGGATCCCAGCCCCAGAATCTTGACCATGCCTCCTGAGCCCATATCATCGCAAATATCAAAGCGCCTAAAGTAAATATCGGAAAACCGATCGCTACTGCTCGATAACTGATTTCATCAAGAAGATCAGGATTAATTCTCACCTTCGGCTGAAGGGCGGCCGCAATTCTTTTTCTTAAAATCAGTCTTAACAATCCATATAAAATTGCTCCTGAAAGAAGTGACCAAATAAACGTGTTTAATTTAATTGATGCGTTGGCACCATTCATCCATGATGGTGTAGAAAAAAGCGGACCGAAAGAATCATCCAGCTGTTCTCCGTTTGCTGGTCCTGCTATTGCCGGCATATCATAAACAATCTTTTCCGGCTGGTTCTGATCGTTCATGATTTCAAAGCTTGCTTCATAACCTGCGCCTTTGAAAGCCAAGGAAATGATAATGAAACCTACTACACTTATTAAACTGTACAGAACGATCTCGATCCACTTCGTCTTTTTAGAAGAAACAGATTGGTCTACAGTGCGAATTAAATAAATTAATCCTGAAACGAATGAAATAGCTAATATTCCTTCACCTAGAGCCGCTGTAGTAACATGAATCTTAAGCCAGTCACTTTGCAGAGCTGGAATAAGCGGTGAAATATCTTTCGGAAACATACTTGCATATGCAATAACTAGCAAAGCCACCGGCATCGCAAAAACACCTAAGCCATTCGTGCGGTAGATCGCATATAAGATGATAAATGCAAGTACCATCATCATTCCAAAGAAAGTTGTAAATTCAAATAGATTACTTACTGGAGCATGTCCGCTAGCTATCCATCGTGTAATGAAATACCCAAGCTGCGCTGCAAATCCAACACATGCCGTTATGAATCCAATTTTACCCCATTTTTTTGTATGAGCTGCTTTTTCATGTTTTTTATCTGAGATAGACATCGCAAAAAACAGGGTAGAAAATAAATAAATCATGAATGCGCCATACAAAAGCGTACTGCTAATTTCAGCCATCCTAAACCCTCCTGCTCGAACGGTACTCCTATTTAGTATCAGATTCCTTATCGACCAAAGCTATCAAGCTTGTTTTTTCACTAAGGAAATCTAAATCTTTCTTCAAGCCATACCAGTTCTTATTCGTGTGAGCTGCTGCCCACACTCCATCTTGATTCTGTTTAATCCAAATTCTTCTATAATTCCAATATAGACCTTGCGTGACACCGATCATGAAAATAACTCCGCCAAGAGCAATAATCCAGAGCGTATGGTCTTTCCTAACCGTTAATGCCGTTAAGTCCTTAGTCTCGATCCCTGCAAATGACATTTTAAATTGATTCTCACCAGCTTCAATGTTCTTTTGAATACCTACAAAAGCTTTTTCACCTTTTGGAGTTTCAGGAGAATACATTGAAAATACAAAAGCAGGATTATCAGGTAAATTGTTCACGGTTGAAGGCTGGCTTTGCTCATTAAGAATAAAGTTTGGAAAATACTCTTCGATCTCAACCCTGTAGCCATTTCCCAAATCATACTTTTTCTCAGGTTCATGCAGATCAACTGTCAGCTTGCCAAACTTCTTGCCCGTTGCCTTCTCTTCTAATTCAAAACTCATCTTACTGAATTCATTCAGCTTAAAATCAGTCTGATAGAGTGCGAATGAATCAAATTTAAACGGTTCATTTACCCGAATCTCACCGTCTTTTACTTTGATTAGTTCGGGTTCCTCTCCTATTGTATGATTAGGCGTTGTTTTGTACAATGTCACATTGCTCTGATAGTTTTTTGCTACTTCTCCATCTACTGAACTTAGTGCACTATTAAACTTCTTTTCTTCCTTATCATACATTTCGAGAATAAATTCTTTGTTTTCTAAGTAATATTGTCCGTCATCACTCTTCGTACCTGGTATTGACGCTTTTTCCCCTTCTCGGACCCAAAGAATTTCATCGACATACATTCCTGGGAAGAATCTAAGCATCGCGCCAGTTAAGAAGATAATTAATCCAACATGGTTTACATATGCGCCCCATCGGGAAAAACGGCCTTTCTCCGCAAAAAGATTGCCTTTTTCTTCACGTACTTTATAGCGCAATGATTCAAGTGTATATTTGATCTCTTCTAGCTCTGCTTCTTCACTTACCGAGAACAATCGCTGGTTCTTCATAAATTGGTCATGTCTTGTAACTCTTTGCGTCTTTAATGCTTTATAAAGCGGTATTCCGCGATCAAGGCTAGCAATAATAATAGAAAGCCCCAACATACCAAGGAGAATGATAAACCACCATGATCCATAAAGTTTATGGAAGCCCAACAAATAATAGATTAATCCAAGTGTTCCGTATTCGCTTTCATAATGAGTCGCAGGATCAACATTAGGAGGGATAAACGTTTCTTGAGGAAAAATTGTCCCTATTGCAGCAGCGACCAGTATGATAATAATCAGCCACACTCCAACTCTTACAGATGAAAAGAAGTTCCAGGTATGATCTACAAACGTTTTTTTATACGTTTGCGATCGTCTGGCGCTTCCTTCATAACGCATGCTCGATAGTACTTCAACGTCGCTATCCAGTGGCTTCCCACAGGCTTGGCAAAGACTTGTACCGTAAGGGTTAGAGTGCCCGCATTCACATGTTATTGATTGCATCTTTTCACCCCGTTACGGCTTGATTTTTTCCATAAAGGAAATAATTTTCTTTTCAGACAGTGATTCACTCGTTCGTCCTACCACTTTTCCGTTCTTATCAATTAGAATCGTTGTTGGAATAGGACCTATACCGTATGCTTTCGTTACTTCTCTCTGTTTATCCATCGGTATTGGAAAGGTTAAACGATAACGATCTGCAAAGTTTTTTACTGATACATTCGTTTCACTGACATTTACAGCAAGAATTTCTACACCTTGTTCTTTGTAGGTTTCATATTGCCTTTGCATATAGGGCATTTCCCGTTCGCATGGCTTACACCATGTTCCCCAAAAATTTAAGAAGACTCCTTTACCCCGGTAATCTTCAAGTTCAACCCGATTGCCATTAAGATCAGTAAGTACAAAATTAGGAGCCTTGTCTCCCTTTTTTATGTAAGTACCACTTTCTTCAAAGATACTGTTATAGATTGTATAACCGATCGCGATAACTAAGATGGCAAGCAAAGCAGAGCGAAACCATAATCTTTTTTTCTTCAACGTTATCCGCTCCTTTTAGCCGCTTCCATTTTACTATAACTTGAAAAAAAAGCCTATCTACGGCTTTTTTTTGACGTTTGTGTGACAGCCATGTTTCTTAGCTGCTTTATTTCATGTGGAGTTAATTCTCTAAACTCACCTGGATTAAGTCCTCTAAGATCAAGAAAGCCGTATCTTTCGCGCTTCAGCTTCATTACTGGACAACCGATTGCTTCTAGCATTCGCTTGACCTGCCGGTTCTTTCCTTCATGAATCGTTAATTCTACGATGGCAGTTCCTTTTTTCTTATCGATGGATGTAACCTTCACTTTCGCAGGTGCAGTCATACCATCTTCTAGTCGAATTCCTCTTTCAAGCTGCTTAATCTTTTCTCTTGGAGGAATTCCTTTCACTTTAGCAATGTAAACTTTATCCAACTGGTAACGTGGATGCATCAGCACATTCGCAAATTCTCCGTCATTGGTCATGATAAGGACACCTGTAGTGTCGTAGTCTAATCTGCCAACCGGAAATACTCGTTGTTCGATGATATCTTTGAAATAATCAGCAACTGTTTTACGTCCTTTATCATCAGAGACTGCTGTTATTACTCCTGAAGGTTTATACATCAAAAAATAAACGGGCTGCTCCCGTTGAATTTGTATTTCGTTCACTTCAATTTTATCTTTTGTTCCGACTTTTGTGCCGAGTTCGGTCACAACATTTCCATTCACTTTCACTTTGCCTTCACGGATTAATTCCTCTGCTTTTCTTCGGGAAGTTATACCGCTCTGAGCAATCACTTTTTGCAATCGTTCCATGATTTCACCTCATGTCTCATCATACCTTCATTATTCGTAATACTCAACCACGTTAAACGTAAAAAAGAGCCGAAATGGCTCTTTTTGTTCGTTTTATGAGTAAAAAAGAAGTGAAATTGCAGCGATGGATGCTAGAAATCCGATTAAGTCTGCTAAAAGACCAACCTTTAAAGCATATTTCATCTTTTTAATACCGACCGCTCCAAAATATACTGTCAATACGTAAAATGTCGTATCTGTACTTCCTTGTATCGTGGAAGCCAACCTTCCAATAAAGGAGTCTGGTCCATGAGTTGCTATAAGATCAGAAGTCATACCAAGTGCCCCTGTCCCGGAAATTGTTCTCATCAAACCGAGCGGAACGACTTCTGCTGGTATATGAAACAATGAAAATATGGGACGCATAGCAAGCATTACATAATCCAATGCTCCTGATGCTCTGAAAACAGATATAGCCACTAGCATACCGACTAAGAACGGAATAATATTAATCGCAATAGAGAACCCTTCTTTCCCTCCTTCAACAAACGTTTCATAGGTTGGGACTTTCTTATAGGTTCCATAGATCAATATAAAGCCAATGAGTAGAGGAATGAACCAAATCGAGAAAGATTGAACAAAATTCATCTATTTACCTCCCTTTTGCAAAGAGCGGTAATAGTAATACCTGTCGATCAGGATGGCTCCAACCGTTGCAACAGCTGTCGCTAAAAGTGTCGGTGCAACGATATCAGTCGGAGATTGAGAGTTATAGCTCATTCTTATTGCGATGATTGTGGTAGGAATTAATGTGATGCTTGATGTATTAATCGCCAGCAAAGTGATCATAGAACGACTTGCTTCGTTCTTTCCGCCATTAAGAATCTTAAGCTGTTCCATTGCTTTTATACCCATTGGAGTGGCTGCGTTTCCAAGTCCTAGCAAGTTCGCGGCCATATTAGAAAGAATGTACCCTTGCGCTGGATGATCTTTTGGGATATCAGGAAAAAGCCATTTGACAATTGGACGAAAAAGGTACGCAAGAACTTCTAACAATCCCCCTTTTTCTGCTATTTTCATAATCCCAAGCCAAAAGACAAGAATACTTATCATAGCAAAACTTAGAGTTACAGCTTCTTTCGCACTCGTGAAAATGGCTTCATTTACCTTATCCATATTTCCGTTAATAGCTGCAACAACAAATCCAATCACCATCATTCCGACCCAAATGTAATTCACCATGAGCCATTGTGCTCCCTTGCAGCAAAGAAAAGCTGGTTCAGCATGTCTTTGAATATTGTCCAGATGCCATCTTTATGAGGTTTTATTAAGGCTTTTCCATCATAATAAAGGGGTAAATCTGCTATTCTTAAATCATTTAAATCTATAAAATATCTACCTACTGGTTTTGGAATATCTTCTTCTTTCCATTCACCAGATTTGGGCAATTTATATAAATGAATGGAAGAAGAGATCTGTTTAATCTCTTCTTTCATCAACGGATAAGAAAAAGTACGGTTTGCCTCAACCTTCCCTTTATATCCTTTATCTTTAATACCGGATACTTTCCCTTCTTTTATTAGCTCGGTCATTTGAAAGGAGTGAAATCCCCACTCGAACATATTTCTGTGATCTTCCCAGTCGTCAGGATCATTCAAAGTAACTGCGATAAGCTCCATTCCATCTTTCTCTGCGGTTGAAACCAGAGTTCTTTTTGCGCGTTTTGTATAGCCCGTTTTTCCTCCAGTGGAATTCTCATAAAGCTTCAACATTTTATTTTTGTTACGCCACACTCTGTCCCACTTTTCTCCCGTTTGCTCAGAACGGTATACCTTCGTTGCTGAAATATCTTTAAACATATCGTTGGTCATAGCATACTTAGTCAGAAGTGCCATATCATAGGCGGTCGAATAGTGATCTTCGTGTGTATCAAGACCATGAGGATTTCGAAAGCGAGTATGTTTCATTCCTATTTCTTCTGCTTTCTGATTCATAAGATAGGCAAATCCATCTAAACTTCCGCCTACGTGTTCTGCGATCGCAACAGCAGAATCATTTCCTGACCTCAGCATCAATCCGTACACCAGGTCAGTTAATGGGATTTTCTCACCAGGTTTTAAATAGAGAGATGATCCCTCTGTTTTTGCAGCATGTTCAGTTATGGTTACAGTATCCTGCATTTTTCCTGACTCAATGGCAAGGATAGCTGTCATTATTTTTGTTATACTCGCGATTCTCATGGGACGATGTTCATTCCGCCCATATAAAACCCTTCCTGATGATTGTTCCATCAGTACAGCCGCTTTTGCTGATACACCAGGTTCAGCTTTTGCTTCTTGCGGGAAAACTGCAAGGATAAGCGAGCATATTACAATATAAATAAGAGGTGAAATGATATGTTTCATTCGAAATCCCGCCCTTTAGGTGTTTTGTAAAAGTTTATGCAAACAAGGACAGGTTATGAATGGGATTTACTTCCGCTGTATTATTGACTAGGAAAGAAACGTTGTTTTTCACCGTGTCTATTCTCATAATCAGTGAGTTCCATTAATGCTTTTTCTTCTGCTGGTATTCGAACACGGAGCATCAGAATATTTAATATTGTAAAAAGAAATGCAGTAACATAAGCTCCAAAAATAAGAGGAATGACTAAAAGCTCTAAGGATACGACTAAGTAATTAGGGTGTCTTATAAAACGATAGGGTCCTTTCGCTACAACTTCAGCACCTGGAAGCAGAATGATTTTTGTATTCCAGAAAACTCCCAATGAGGTGATCGCCCAAACACGAATTACTTGGGCAATTAAGAACAATATGAATGGAATCATCCACCATGAAGGAGAAAAAGCCCCAAAGACCATTACTTCAGCAAATAAAAAGAAAAAGAATGAGACATGCATAGTTACCATCCATTTATAGTGGCTGCTCCCAGCTTCCACTGCTCCCTTGGCTAAGAGAGTTTCTTCGTTCTTTTTAGCGATTTTCACTTCTGCCAGTCTCTGGATTATTAAAAAAACCCAAAAAACGAGAAACCAATTCACCGTTATTTCCTCCATTCTACTAACAAGAGCTCTGATGAGAAACCAGGGCCAAGCGCTGCCATAATGCCTAAATCTCCTTCATTCTGTTCTATCGCCATAAATTGTTTTAGTACATAAAAGACAGTAGCAGAAGACATGTTGCCATTTGACATAAGCACATCTCTTGAAATATCAGTTTTGGAAAGAGGAAGGCCCAGAGCATCAACATATGCCTGAAGGACTTTCTTACCTCCTGGATGGGCTATAAAATTTTTAATCTGTTCTCCGGTTAGTTGATTTCGGTCTAGGAACTCATCAACGTTCGGCTTTAGCCAGGTACGGATCACATTTGGTATATCACGAGAAAACACGACATAAAGACCAGTATCTTTTACCTCCCATCCCATCACATCTTCTGAATGAGGTTTTAATGTGGACATTGTATCTAAAATATATGGCTTTAGTTCTGAAGATTTCCCTATGTCTGATTCGTCACCGCATATAAGTGCACAAGCAACTCCATCTGCAAAAAGGGAAGTCCCTACAAGATTGCTTTTAGAAAAATCCTCATGCTGAAAAGTCAGGCTGCATAATTCAACACTCAATACGAGAACGTTTGACTTTGGATATGCCTTACAATAATCAAAAGCTCTTGAAAAGCCGGACGCACCACCTGCACACCCTAAGCCCCAAATAGGTATTCGTTTTGTATGAGAGGAAAACGGAAGCATATTCATGATCCTGGCTTCAATACTTGGTGTAGATAAACCTGAACTAGAAATAAAAAAGATTGCGTCAATATTTTCATAAGGAATTATGGGTCTGTCTGCGTGCCCCATGCATTTTTGTATGCACTCTGCTCCGAGATTCGTAGCAAAGTCTATGTATAAATCATTTTTTTCCTGAAAACTTCTTTTTTCTTTAAACCATTCAATTGGCATTACAAAATATCTAGATGAAATCTCACCATTTTGAAAAACTTTTAATAATCGTTCAATATCGGAAAAGGCATCCTGAAATAAGTTCCTTGCAAATTCCATCGTTTCTTTTTGCGAAAGTTTATGCGGAGGATTAACGGTTTCGACTGCTGCTATTCTGGGCAAAAGATTTCTCTCCTTCAACTCGTTATACTTTTTTATAATTTACCCTTAACCCTTTATTTAAAACAGATCGATTAAGAAATAAAAGGCTGTCTTCGTAAACATCGTTGCTATTAGTAGATGTTGATTTCCGCTCCAGGATGCTCGTTTTCCGCGGAACGTACGGTGAGCCTCCCTATCGCTTCGCGGTGTATGGGCTTCATATTCAAAGGAACCATATTTCAGAACTAGCCAAATAAAAAAACAGCCAAGTACTTGGCTGCTCAATACAATTATTCAAATGACTTTAGAAGAGTTGTTAATGTTTTTTCATCAGGATTCATAAAAAGACTCTTAAAATCTTCATATTCATTGATATAAACTCTTTTTCTTTTCATATATGATTCATTCTTGCTGAGTGCTGTTAATGCTGCTATTTCACGAATTTTATATTTTTGAAGATACTGCTTCCAGAAATCATGCTGTGTTAATTCATCTTCAAGTTTTTCTTCAAAGTAACGTACATAGAGAAGATGAAATGTATGTCTAACACCATTTATTTCGTAAGTTGCTTCTGATCGGTTAAAAAAATCCTCTGATGTATTCGGTTTCTCTTTTTCTAATTCAATACCATCAATATGATGAATCAGCAAAACAGCTTCCCCCTTAATTAGTTATCTTCAAAAGATATAGATTCCTGAAACTTTGAAAAGAATAGATCTGCTTCCTGTTCCACATTTTCCTCTTGAATGTTTTCAGGGAGAGGAGGCAGTTCTTTAATCGTCTGCAGACCGAAATGATCTAAGAACGCTTTGGTAGTCCCGTACAAAATCGCTCTCCCAGTTCCTTCTGCTCTTCCCACTTCTTTTACTAGCCCTTTTGCAGACAAAGTCTGAAGAGGCTTTTCTGTTTTAACCCCTCTGACTTCTTCGATCTCTGATCTAGTAATAGGCTGTTTATAGGCAATAATCGCTAAAGTCTCAAGAGCCGCTTGTGAGAGGGTGGAGTGACCAGGGGTTTCAACAAGACGCTCGTAATAAACAGCATGATCTGGTTTCGTCACGAATTGAAGTGATCCTGCGTATTCGACGATCGTCATACCTCTGTCAGCTGAAAGGTAGCTTTCTTTCAGCTCATTAATAATCTCATCTATGTCTTTGCTTTCTTTCTCAAGCACTTGTGCAATTTGTTTTCGGTCGATACCTTCATCTCCGCTGACAAAGAGCAAACCTTCAATAACCGCTTTTATTTCATTTCGTTCCAAATCCTTTTACTCCTCTATCATGGTAATATAAATTTCACTAAAATGGTCTTGCTGCTCACAGTTAATACTTTTCACCTTCATTAATTCCAAGATAGCCAGAAATGTAACAACAACATGTTCTTTTGAACTTTTTTCAAAAAGATCTGTAAAACGTCTTCTGCCCCCGACTGAAAGGAGTGTCTGTTTAATCTGATCCATTCTTGTTTCTATCGGTATTTCCTGGCGTTCAATCGTTGTTTGCCTTGGTGCACGAGTCACTTTTTCCTGAAAGACTCTCTGCATAGCCTGCAGCATGTCATAGAGCGTTACATTCGTTACCTGCTGGGCAGTTTCTTCTTTTTCGAACCGACTTAGATCTAGCGGTTCTCTTGTATAAACTAAGCTTCTTGCAGCTTCTCTTTCTTTTAATTCATCTGCTGCAAACTTATATTTTCGGTATTCGATTAATCTTCTCACCAATTCATCTCTCGGATCTTCTTCAACGTCCAATTCCATCTGCTGATCTAGAAAATCATCTTCATGCTTCGGCAAAAGCATCTTGCTTTTAATCGCAAGCAAAGTTGCAGCCATGACTAAATATTCACTGGCGACATCCAGTTTGAGCTCTTTCATCGTATGTATATATTGCAAGTATTGCTCAGTAATTATTGCTACAGGTATATCATAAATATCTACTTCGTATGTTTGAATTAAATGAAGCAGCAAATCAAGCGGACCTTCAAATCCATCAAGCTTCACACTATATTGCATAACATTTCCCCAGTTTTATCAACGTTTTTTGTATTATAAAATTATATCATATTTTCAACATACAGAAGCTGTATTTTTATTAGTCAGTAGCCTGTGGTAAACTAAATGCGTAAAAACAAAGGGGTGTGGGCACAAGTTGAATTATCCAAAAGCTTGGATTGATTATTTGATCTATTTCCATACTGACCAAGACTATTTTGAGTGTCATGAAGTACTCGAAGAGCATTGGAAGAACGAAGGAATGAAGGGCAACCTTTGGCCGGGACTCATCCAGATCGCTGTAGCTCTCTACCACCAAAGACGCGGTAATATGAACGGTGCAAAAAGAATGATAACAAGCGGAATTGAAAAACTTTACACAGAAAAAACAGCATTGATAGCATTAGGTGTTGAGATCGAACCGTTTTTTCATGTAGTTGAGGATCGGAAACGTGAGATTGAACAACAAAAAAAGTTCCAGCCGATCTCACTGCCCTTAACATCCGAATTATTAAGAGTATGTTTGTTAAAAACAGCGAAAACTGAAAGTGGTTGGTGCATCAACCACAATCCAGGTGAGAATATAGTTCACAAGCATAGATTAAGAGACAGAACCTCTGTAATTGAAGAAAGAAAAAAGCAAAAACTTCACAAAAAAAGATTTGATTAAAAAGAAATTGCCTAAAACTCTTGCCTGTTTGTATGCTTGCAAGAGTTTTTTATGATTTCATCCCGCATATGGATTCATAAGCGGTAAATAATTTTTAAGCACGGTAGATCAAATTTATTTCACAGTAATCGCTTTTTTATGCACGGTAATAAATAATTTATAGAAAATTCGACAAAATGACGTCAAACGTTACTTAAGAATAATTGCTGATCCTTCTCTCATCGCCAGTTATACCTTTTGAAAACAAAAAAAACCCCGGATACCCGGGGCTGCTTCATATTACTCTTCCCAAACTTTAACTTCTTTCATTACATCGCCTTGTTTAATGCGCAAAACAGTGTCCATTCCTTCAGTAACTTGTCCGAAAACTGTGTGTACGCCATTCAAATGCGGCTGAGGCTCGTGTACGATAAAGAACTGGCTTCCACCAGTGTCACGGCCAGCGTGAGCCATAGACAGAGATCCTGCTACATGTTTATGAGGATTCCCTTCTGTTTCACAAGGAATTGAGTATCCAGGACCGCCTGCGCCAGTTCCAGTTGGATCTCCACCTTGTGCTACGAAACCAGGAATTACACGGTGGAAAGTTACTCCGTTATAAAATCCTTCGTTTGCAAGCTTTTCAAAGTTCTCAACAGTTCCAGGTGCTTCTTCTTGATATAGATCAAATAAAATCTTTTCGCCATTTTCAAATTCGATTGAACCTTTTTTCATTAAAATAGGCCTCCTTATGTTTCATTCACCTACCATTGTACGGTTAAATGAAAGCCTCGTAAACTAATTTACACAAAAACCTTTGATTCAAGAGGTAGATCTTGTCTGATTAAGTCTGCATAAGTTTCTCGCTTAACAACAAGCTGACCCTCACCATTTTCTACAAATACTACAGCAGGCCGCTGAATCCGATTATAATTGTTGGCCATACTGTAACCATATGCTCCTGTACAAGACACAGCAAGATAATCTTGATCCGTTACTTCAGGCAGCTCCAGATCCCAAATCAGCATATCTCCGCTCTCACAGCACTTTCCTGCAATGGATACTGTTTGGACAGGCTTATCGTTCATCTTGTTTGCTGTATATGCGTCATATTTGGCCTGATATAGAGCTGGACGGATATTATCTGTCATACCCCCATCAACAGAAACATAATGTCTTACACCTTCAATCTCTTTTTGAGAGCCGATCGAATAGATCGTTGTCCCCGCATCTCCAACGAGTGATCTTCCTGGTTCGATCCATAGTTCTGGCATTGATTTTCCGTCGAAATGAGCCATTTTACGATTAACTTCATCGATCATAGCCATAACATATTGCTCTGGCTCAAGAGGAGTGTCATCAGAAGTATATTGGATTCCAAAACCCCCGCCAAGATTCACGACGCGAGGAAAATATTGAAAGTCCTCTTCCCAACTCTTAAAGTGACTAAAAAGCTTATCAATGGCTAAAGTAAAACCTTCCGTTTCGAAGATTTGAGAACCTATGTGACAATGTATACCGAGAACCTCGAAAAACTCAGAATTCAGGACTTCTTGCAAAGCTTTATCTGCTTGCCCGCTCCCTAGGTCAAAACCAAATTTAGAATCTTCCTGGCCGGTTATGATGTAATCATGTGTATGTGCTTCAATGCCAGGAGTAAGACGCAATAAAATTTTGACTTTCTTATTTAGTTTTCTGCAAAGCATCTTTAACAGGTTTATTTCATAAAAATTGTCTACTACTATACACCCTACACCTGCTGTAAGTGCGAATTCTAATTCCTCAGTGCTCTTGTTGTTTCAGGCGGTGAACTCTATACGGCGCTCCAAGCAGAATTCCCTGCAGAACGCATCCA